>CAWBGM010000014.1:0-146626 GCA_963788335.1 Terriglobia bacterium | reverse complement strand
TGGAGTCGGCGAAGGTTGGAACATAAAATTTACCGCTGACACGTTCCGCATCAGGTTGCGAGATGCGAGCGCTGGTCGTCTCAGCTTGCGTAGAGCTGGCGCCGCCAAAACATCCGGTCGTCATCTCTTCACCGGCGCTCCCCGTTACGGCAGCAAATACCTTACCTTCACAAATCCCATCAAGAGCTTGGCTCCGCCGGGCGTCCCTTTGGCGGGCGCGACTACCCTAAAAGATAACTGCACGGAGAGATTGAATTGCGCGCATCGCCCGAAAATACAGATTTTGAGGACATCAATAAATATTTGACGATGGGCAGCAAGAACTCGATGCAATCGAAGAATCTCTTTCGCTTGTTTCAATTTGGTGCACTCCGGTGGCATCTCCAAAACCCTGTCCCCTTTCTGAATACTGAAATAAAGCTTTGTGGCCACGAGTCGAAGTAAATAGACGTGGAATCACCAGAATGGTTGGAAATTTCAATGCTTTTCGCAATGCGGGCAGAAGGTTCGCGTTGCTTTTGCGCTCAGGCTCCCGTACCGGTTTTCCGTCAAGAAATACAACGAATTGGGGGAAGGTAAATGAGACTTACGCTGGGCATGAAACTAGGATTGGGCTTCGCCGCTGTCCTTGTCGTGGTGGGATCGAGCAGTCTGGCTGTGTATTCAAAGCTGAGAACGGCGGAAGAGACACAGAACTACATTCTCGATTTGCGCATTCCCACAATTGAACGCAGCCGGTCTCTGCAGCGCGATCTGAATCAGGCCGCGAGCAATGCCCGGCAAGTCGTCCTCGCCGGATCGCAAACATCTCGCAGGGAGGAAGCTCGAAAGCTTTTCGATCAGGCCTGGTCCGACGCGAATAAAGACCTGAGCGATCTGGAGGCGCTGGCGCCGCGCTTTGTCCTGCAGGCGAATCGGGATCGTATCTCGCAGGTGAAGCAACAACTCCCCGTTCTCGACCAGACCTTTGAAGACGCGTTTCGCGTTTCCGCCGGCAATTCCCCGGACGCCGTGGAGAAAGCGGGCAACACCCTCTATGACAAGGGGATCGAAGTGAACAACGCGATCAAGAAGACACTCGATGACATGACGGATGCCATGCTCGGCTTGCTCAAGACGGAGAAGGAAAAGTTGAACTCGGATGAGCAAACTGTTTTCTGGGGTTTGGCGCTGTCAACTTTAATTGCGATTGCGATGGGTATTTCGATCGCGATCTACGTGGGAAACAGGATCTCGGCGGCCACGCAGGAAGTGCTGGCCCAAGCCGAGGCGATTGCCTCGGGCGACCTCTCGCAGGCGGAGTTACATAGGCAGAGCAGTGACGAACTGGGCGACCTGGCCATGGCCATGAACAAGATGCAGAACAACCTCAAGGCGATGATCGTTGCGGTCTCGGAAAACGCGCAACAAGTGGCGAACGCCAGTGAGGAATTCTCCGCCGTCAGCCAGCAGATCACCACCAACTCCGAGGAAACCACCGCGCAAGCCAACGTCGTCTCCAACGCCACAGATCAGGTCAACCGCAACCTGCAAACCGTCGCCACAGGGGCCGAAGAGATGAGTTCCACCATTCAGGACATCGCCAAGAACGCCACCGAATCCGCGCGCGTTGCCAGCGAGGCCGTTCGCACAGCGGAGACCACCAACGTGACCATCTCCAAGCTGGGCGTCTCCAGCGCCGAAATCGGTCAGGTCATCAAAGTGATCACTTCCATCGCGCAGCAAACCAATCTGCTCGCTTTGAACGCCACCATCGAAGCCGCCCGCGCCGGAGAAGCTGGCAAAGGCTTCGCCGTCGTGGCTAATGAAGTCAAGGAACTCGCGAAACAAACCGCCAAGGCTACCGAAGACATCAGCCTGAAAATCGCAGCTATCCAAAACGACACCAAGGGGGCTGTGGACGCCATCGCCACGATTGGCGCCATCATCAACCAGATCAATGACATTTCTAGCACCATTGCCACCGCTGTCGAGGAACAAAGCGCCACGACCAACGAAATGTCACGCAATGTCAGCGAAGCGGCAAAGGGATCGAGCGAAATTACGCTGAACATTGCCGGAGTCTCGCAGGCTGCGCAGGGCACTTCCTCCAGCGCGCACGAATCCATGAAAGCCGCGCAGCAACTCGCGCAGATGTCCACACAGCTACGAGGCCTGGTCGAACAATTCAAGATCGACGATGGCGGGCGCTCCAATGGCCGTAATCTTCACCCGGCGGACTGATGAATTTCGGCGCTGGCTGCAACGTTTTCTGATGTGACACGACAACAAACGGTTCGCCGGTCCGTGACCCACACTGGCTCCGTCACTTTTCAGGAGAAGAAAGGAATCTGGATTCCTTGAGCACTTCAGCCAAAAAAGGCATCTTTATCGTCGACGACGCAATCGTTGTCCGAAAAGCTCTCACGGACGGCCTTTCACGCGACTCCCAACTGGAAGTCCTCGGCACGGCCAGCAACGGACGGCTGGCGCTGGCGAAACTCCAGACGATTCATCCCGACGTCATTCTGCTGGATATTGAAATGCCGGAGATGAACGGCCTCGAAGCAATTCCTGAAATTCGCAAAATTCTTCCGCTGGTTCCCATCATCATGTTCAGCACTCTCACCGAACGAGGAGCCGAGGCCACGCTCGACGCTCTTACCCTGGGCGCCACCGACTACGTGACCAAACCCAGCAATATGGATATGGAAGCCACGTCCCGGAGCATCTCCCAGGAGTTGATTCCCAAAATCAAAGCGCTGTGTCGCCTGCCTTCCGTCCCGCTCTTTTCCGGGACGGAAACCGCAAAGCCAACCACGGCCATCCCCAAGCCGCAACTTCACACTCGCCCCTCTTCTTCCCGGATCTGTCGCATCGGAATTGTCGCCATCGGCGTCTCGACCGGAGGGCCGGACGCGCTGGCCCACTTACTTCCTGCGTTCCCCGCTCGGTTTCCCCTGCCTATAGTGGTGGCGCAACATATGCCTGCGATTTTCACGGCTCTGCTCGCAAAGCGTCTCGCAACGAGGTGTTCGATTCCGGTCCGAGAATGTCAGCCGGGCGATTTGCTCGAGCCTTCCTGCATCTGGATTGCTCCCGGCGACTTTCACATGATCGTGCAGGAGGACGGCGGTCGCGTTCGATTGATGACTCATCAGGGACCGCGCGAGAATTTTTGCCGGCCTTCGGTGGACGTGCTATTTCGTTCGGTCGCCGATGTTTTCGGCTCTCACGCGCTCGGTGTGATTCTGACGGGAATGGGCCAGGATGGCTTGAAAGGTTGTGAGGCGCTCAGCGCGCGGGGCGCGAACATCGTCGTGCAGGATGAGGCCACGAGCGTCGTATGGGGCATGCCCGGATTCGTCGCGCGCGCTGGCCTCGCCGAAAAAATTCTTCCACTCGACCAGTTGGGAGTCGAAATTATTCGCCGGGTTGCCGCCCAGTCTTTGGTGGAGCTGACGAGTTAGTTCATTCTTCAGTGGTCCGAGTAATAGCCATCGCGAGCCTGCACCGTGAGATCTTTTTGTTTCGTGGTGAGATGAATCTTGTGATATCCCGCCGACGTGTCCGTCTTGTCCGGCGAGTAACCAATGCTGTATTGGTTGCGCAGGTCGTCTTCAATCTTGGAGTAGATCTGGTCAATCGTTTCTTTCTTCGAAACCTCGAAAAGGTGAGCCCCGGTTTCCGTGGAAATCCGTTCCAGGACTTTCTTGCCGTCGGTGCGATCTTCCTGCGGGAATCTACGATGCCCTCCTCCACCGCCGCCCCAGGGACCGCCCCCGCCGCCTCCGCCGCCACCCCACGGGCCGCCTCGGCCTGGACCGCCGAATCCTCCCCACCCGCGGCTTTCCTGTTCCTGATCGGCAAACAGGATCGAATACACAAGAGTGTCGGCGCGTTGAGCGGACGTGATCGCAGTCTCCAGCGACTCCTTGCTCCCATGATCCACACCGTCGGAGAGAACGATCAGCGCTTTGCGACCCATCTGCTTGCTCATCATTTCATTGGACGCCAGATAGACGGCGTCGTAGAGCAATGTCCCCGCGCCTCCGCGGCCGCCTCTCTGCCCTCGTCCGCCGCCGGAGGAAGAGCCCGCGTCGCGATTGGGCGATTCCAGCAAATTAAGCGCCGACTCGAGTTTTTTCCGTGAGGGCGTGAGGTCTTGCAGAAGTTCGACCTCCTTGTCGAAGTGAATCACGAAGGCTTTGTCGCGGTCTTCTCGGAGAACGTGGTCGAGGAAACTGTAACTGGCGCTGCGCTCCGCTCCCAGAACACGCACCTGGCTCAGACTCGTATCGACAAGCAGGCCAAGCGTCAACGGAAGATTTGCCTCTTGCGTGAAATAGGCGATGGTTTGCGGCCGCCCATCTTCCTCCAGAATAAAATCGTCCTTCGTCAAATTCTTGACGATTTCGCCTTTCTTGTTTCTGACCGCGGCGAGAACGTTCACAACCTTGACGTCGACGGATATGCCTGGATTCTGTTGCGCCTGCGCCGAATTTCCCGCCAGGAGCAAAGCTGTCAGAGAAATTGGCAGGCAGATTTTTGACACAATGCCGGGAATCAGTGCTCGTGTGTTCAGCCTCATAGAATCACGGATGCCTTCTCACGCCCGCGTCGAATTGGTAACGCCGGGATCTTGCCGGCGGTTCTACCTTCCCTTACACCATGAAAGCCGCCGGCAAGATGCCGACGCTCCGAGAATCGGTCATGGTAAACGCTTGGATGTGTTTGCGTCAGGTAGGGTTTCCTGCCAGTAGCCTGGTAGACGATTTTCTGCTGCCACGCGTGCTTGAGGGATTCGCTGGATACGCCGCACAAAAAAGCGACAAGGCCGGACGGAGCCCGCTCCATCCGGCCTTTTCTCGACCCAAGTAAGCCCACCCAGGGCAATTAGGGGACAAGCTTGGTCGTTTTGCCGCCCACCACTTCGACGCGCTCCTGGTAGAAGGAACGGCCGTCGCGGTCGCGCAATTCAATGTCGTGGCTGCCGACATGCAGCGGGAAAGTCTTCAACTGTCCAACGGTTCCTGCAAAGCCTCCGTCCACATAAACATTGGCATCTTTGAACTTCGTCTCAATTTTAATTTTACCGGAAGCCGGCCCGGGAACCACAGCATAAGGCCTTACCCAGCCCGGCCCATAGTAAGCCGGTCCATAATAGGTGGGACCATAGTACGCAGGGCCATAAAATCCGCCGGAAAAGAATATCCGGGGGCTTGCCGAAGCAATCGGAACAAAAATGGCCAGCGCCAGAAGAACGATGAGTGATTGTTTCCAGTAGCGAGTCATGGCGTCTCTCCTTTGCAAATCGCTTTGAACTAGAACTACGCTGTAGTGAGTTGCACAGGGAATGCCAAACAGGACAGCGGATTCCTAATACCAGCAAGCCTTTTATTTGCAATGCGCTAACGCCACACAACTCGAATCCGGGTTGCGGTTTCCAGGTGCCGGGGATTGGTGATTTTCAATCGGTGCGGTGGTTTTCAGCCATTCTCACAGCCACTGAATTTTGCCGGTCATTGCCGAGATACCCGATCATCCTCCGCTCCGTCTAAGTCGAACGTATCCGCTTGACACGGCGGAATTTGACGGTAAAAATGGCGCGCATCGAATCATTCTGCTCAGAGATCACTGGTGTTGCTGCAAAGGGGATCGTATGTCACTTCGCGTATTTAGTTTGCGCACGGGAACGCACGCGGGGCTGCGCTCGATCGTGGCGCTCTCGATTTTTATTTTGGCGGCAGCAACGATATTCGCTCAGAATACAAAACCCGACTTCGAGAATGACTATCTCACCGTCAACGCTCCGCACCCATCCTTCGCGGTTCCCGGCTTCGAGAAAAAAATGCACGAGCATCCCTTCAATCGCGTGATGATTTATATGCATATCGGTGGCGAGGACCTCTACTTCAAGGACGGCTCGGTGCAACATCTGAAGTGGGGCGCGGGCGACGTTTTCTGGAGCCCGGCCGCCGGGCCGCACTATTCGATGATCCCGAAGGACACTCCGCCCTTTACAGGTCCGATGATTGTCGAACTCGCGATCAAGAAACCGGGAGATCCCAGCAAAAAGGTGAGTTCAGCCGCTCGACCCGCTGAAAGTGGATCCTGCAAACACAAACTGGAAATCGATAACCCTCAGGTTCGCGTGATTCGCGTCAAGGTCGGCCCACACCAGAAGTTTCCAATGCACGAGTTCCTGCTGAATCACATGGTCGTTTATATGACGGATCAAAACGTGCGACAGACCAGCGCTGATGGTAAATCCGAAGTCTTGCAGCACAAGGCTGCGCAATACACCTGGAGCGGGCCCTCCAGGCAGAGCATCGAGAATCTTGCTGACCAACCGTTCGAGGAACTGGTCGTGGAATTAAAGAATTAATTTCGTTCGCGACGAAATCGTCAAACCGAAATTGTCCGGCTGACAGGGACGCGATCTCTCAAACGTTTGAAGTTGAGGCTATGCTCCGCCAATGAAAAAGACAAAAACTGAATTCTTCCTGGCAAATTGTGTTTCGCGCCGCCGCGATCGTTGCCTTGATCGCTTCGTTGCTGTTTCCCGTGCCGGAAATCACAGCGAAACCGGGTGACAAAGGCTATTTCGTTTACGTCGGCACGTATACACACAGAACGAGCAAAGGCATCTACGGATACCGCTTCACACCGTCCAATGGAGAGATCGTTCCGCTCGGCCTGATGGCGGAGACAGCTCATCCGTCATTCCTGGCCGTGCATCCCAATCAGCGTTTCCTCTACGCATCGAACGAGCATGAGAACGCGACCGAGCCGGGAAACACAGTCACCGCGTATGCAAGAGATATACACACGGGCAAGCTCACACTCTTAAACAAAGTTTCGACCAAGGGGATGGGCCCGGCCCACATCGCGATCGACAAGACGGGAACACTTCTGGCCGCCGCGAATTTTGGCAGCGGCAGTGTCGCGGCGTTTCCGATTCATCCCGACGGCAGCCTGGGCGAGGCGACATCCTTTTTCCAACATACAGGCTCGGGCGGAGATCCGGTACGCCAGGCCGGTCCTCATGCGCACTGCGTCTTGTTTTCCCCCGACAACCGTTTCCTGATCGTCGCCGAACACGGCCTCGATAAAGTATTTGTGTATAAATTCAACCAATCGACCGGGGCGCTCGAAGCGAACGACCCGCCTTTTGTCTCCATGCACCCAGGATTTGCGCCGCGCCATCTGGCGTTTCATCCGAACGGCAAATATGTGTATGCGATCAACGAAATCGCATCGAAGCTGACGACTTTCGATTACGACGCCGCGCACGGCACACTGAAAGAGGTCCAGACGATTTCAGCGTTACCCGAAAGTTTTAAAGGCGTGAGCCGTTCCGCCGAACTGCAGGTTGACCGCGCAGGCAAATTTGTTTACGCCTCGAATCGCGGCGACGACAGCATTATCGTGACCTCCGTCAATCCAAAGGACGGAACCCTGACGCCGGTCGAATTTGTTTCCACGCAGGGAAAAACGCCGCGTAATTTCGCGATCGATCCCACGGGCAAATTCCTTTTCGCTGCAAATCAGGAATCCGACACGGTTGTGATATTTCGCGTGGATCAAAAAACCGGCAAGCTGACGCCCACCGGGCAAGTCCTGAAAGATGCCTCCGAGCCCAGCGTCGTTCTTTTTGTTGCCGTTCAATAAGATTTGGGCGATGCGTGCTGAGATTCCGCCGCCCGACTTTCATTTGCGTCCGAACCCCGACCGACCCGAGGAGAACCGCATGTCCGGAACCAGCCCAACGCCGCGTAAACTCACGCTCGACGACATCCGCGCGGCCGCCGAGCGCCTGAAGAATTGGGGCCGCTGGGGCAAAGAGGACGAGATCGGCACGCTCAATCACACTAGCCCCGAGGATATCGTCTCCGCCGCCCAACTCGTTCGAAAAGGAAAAGTCATTTCGCTGGCACTCCCCTACGATAGCAAAGGCCCACAGGGCGGGAAGACAAAATATCCGGCGATGGGCCGGTTTAATCCCATCCACTTAATGCTGCGCACCGGAACCGACGCGTATTCTGGCGTGCTCGACGGCCGAAAAATTCGCAGCGCCGACGATCTGTTCATCATGCCGACACAGTGCGGAACCCAGTGGGATGGCTTGAGCCACATTTTTTACGGCGAGCATATGTGGAACGGGTACGACATCCGCAATGTCACCACAGCCGGCGCTCAAAAATGCGGCATCGAGAAGACCCGGGAAAAAATGGTCGGCCGCGGCGTGCTCCTCGATATACCGCAAATGCTCGGGCAAAAATGCCTCGTGGATGGTTTTGCAATTACCCCCGAACTGCTCGACGCGGCCGAGCACCATTTTGGCGTCACTGTAAAACGCGGCGATTACCTATTGGTGCGCACCGGGCAACTGGAAGCCATGCTCGCCGTCGAATCCTGGGATGGCTATTCCGGCGGCGACGCGCCCGGACTCGCCTTCGAAACGCTGGACTGGCTGCAATCAAAACAAGTGGCCGCCGTTGCCACCGACACATGGGGCGCCGAAGTCCGTCCGAACTCGAGCGATGACGCCAATCAGCCCTGGCATTGGATTTCGATCCCGATCATGGGCCTTACAGTGGGCGAAATTTTCGATCTCGCCGAGCTTTCGAAAGACTGCGCCGAAGACAAACGATACGAATTCATGTTTGTCGCCCCGGCGCTGCCCATCACCGGCGCGGTCGCTTCGCCCGTGAATCCGTTGGCGATTAAGTAGCACAGGCCTGCCCGCCTTCCGCGGGCAGGCCTGTGCTACAAAAAACCAGGAAAGCATGCCCAACCACCTCGAGCGGCAAACCAGCCTCACCGGGAATCAGATCCGTCTGCTCGCTGTGACTATCTTCTGCAACATGCTCGAGTTTTACGACGTTTTCCTCGTCGGATTTGTCCTCGCTTTCATTGCCGGTCCCTGGAAGCTTACCTACGGCCAGTCCGCGATGTTGCTGCTTTCCTCCGGACTCGGAGGCATCCTCGGCGCGGGAGTCTGGGGCTGGCAGGCGGACCGCATCGGGCGGCACAAAGTCCTGATGGCCACAGTGGTCAATTTCTCGATCGCCAGCGGCATCCTGGCATTTACGCCCGAAAACGGATGGGTCTTCCTTTGCATTTTTCGGTTTTTCGTCGGATTCGGCGCCGGTGGACTCTATTGTGTGATCCTCCCGCTGGTTCAGGAATTCATGCCCAGTTCCAAGCGCGGCCTGGTCAGCGGGTTCGTGACCGCTTCCGTTCCCGTTGGCCTCGGGCTCGGCGCCGTGTTGGGCAGCCTGCTGGGGCCGCATCTGGGGTGGCGCGGCCTGTTCGCCGTGGGAGGCCTGCCGGTGCTAATGATTTTTCCAATTCGCGCGTGGGTGCCGGAATCGCCGCACTGGCTGATCCGCATGGGACGTTTTGAAGAGGCGCGCGAATCCATGGCCTGGGCCCTGCAAACCGACATCGGCGAAATTCCGAAAATCGACTTCGATCTGAAAGAACAGAAACCCGCTCAATGGCGGGAATTATTTCAATACCCGCGCAGCGTGGTTGTGTCCTGGGTCGGAAATCTCGCGGCACAAACTGGAATTTACGGTCTCGCGCTCTGGGTCCCTACGCTCTTTGTCCAGGTCTTGGGCATCTCACCGGCGCGTGCTTCCTATCTGATGATTTATTGCAGCTTCAGCGCGTTTCTCGGGCGCGTCGTTTTCTCTTACCTCTCGGATGGGCTTGGACGGAAACTTTCCGGCGCCGTGTACGGTTTCGGTTCGGCCGTGCTGATCGTTCTCTCCAGTTATCTGCGCAATGAATACCTCGGCGCCCTCTCTGTGTTCTGGCTGATGCTCATCGTGGCATATTTTTTTGCCGACGGCGGCTTCGCCATCGTCGGCCCCTATGCGGCGGAAGTCTGGCCGTCGCGCCTGCGCGCAACCGGCCTCGGCGCGGCGTACGGATTCGGCGGCATCGGAAAAATCATCGGCCCGCTGGGGTTGGCGATGATTGTCGGCTCGTCGAATCTGGTCAAGCCGGAAGCGTCGGCACATAAAGTTGTTCCGGCCTTTCTTTATCTGGGCGCGTGGTATGCCGTCGCGGGAGTCGTCTACGGATTCTTCGGAATGGAAACGCGGGGGCGAACGATCGAGCAGATCGACCAAGAATTGGAAGAATCGCGACGAACTGCGAGTCCCGCCATTTCAATCGATCAGCCTTAATTTCGGAAAATTTTCGGTTCACATCGACCGAATATCGTTTTCGCCGATCATCGTGAAAACCGAAAGCAGGTTGGTTATCCCAAGCAATTCCCGAACATGCGAGCCAAGGTTAATGAGTTCCAGATTGCACCCCGCCGACCTCGCCGTAACATAAAGCCGCACCAGTGTCCCGAGTCCAATGCTGTCCATCATCGTCAGTTCCGTCAAATCCAGAACGATTCGTTTGTTGTCCGGAATCAATTCGCGAATCCTGCTTTGGAGTTGATCGTTCTCGCCGATGACCAGTCTGCCTTGACATCGCACAATCGCGGCATTCACGGAACGATCCGTTTCAAGTGTAAGCTTCCGAGGGGAGGACGATGCGGACATGGAATTCAAGTTCGGCGATTCCAAAGCGATTTCAGAAATACTTGGAAACAGTCGCGTGCAGATCAAACGTCACGCCGCAATCTTCACAGAAAAAGATGACGTCTCTGTCCGTTACATTGGATAGATTGAAAGTTTTCAGGCTGTGGCATTGCGGGCAGTGATTTGCCGCGAATTCACGAATCGTGAGGCAACAGTCGCAGGGCGGGCTGGTCAAAATGACTTTCACGGCGCGCACTATAGCACAACGGCGAAACGGTTTTGTACCCAAATTTGTTGAATTGTGGAAAAAGTCGGCTCAAACCTGGAATTTGCTTTCACACTTCTTCGTCGTCGAACATCCAGACCTTCGATTCCCCCTCCGATCTACCGGTCCGCTGACGCTGTTCCCCCACCCTTGCCGGACAGGTAAAAGTAGCCCACCTTGTTATTCGGATTGCTGCCGAACCACATCCGTCCCTGCGAGTCGAGGAAGAACTCGCGCATGTAAACCTCGGCATGCGGGAACGGATACTCGATCACCTTTCCCGTTTTCGTGTCCATACGCCCTAAAATATCGGTATCATTGGAGTTATACCAAAGGTAGCCGTCGGCATCGAAGCCGAGCGCATAGGGCGTCGGGTCGGGGCCGGGCAGCTGATACTCCCTGAAGGCCTCTGTCTTCGGATCGAACCGGACAATCTTGCCCGCGCGGTATTCTCCGAACCAGATCATACCGTCGGGAGCAATTGCCAGCCGGCGCGGCCCCGACTTGGGAGTTGGTGCATCCCACTGGGTGACCTTCAAGGTTTCGCTGTCGACGAAGCCGATTTTATGGGCGTAAAAATTGGTGAACCAGACTTTTCCCTTTCCATCCGGCTTTACGTCATACGAGTTGTGAACCTGCTCGAAACGGGTGAATTTCCCCGTCTTGGGGTCAAATCGCGTGAGTGGCGAGCCAGTGGTCCATACAATCCCGTCCTGATCGATTCGGATGGTGTGTTTTGAGCCCGCAGCCTCGCCCAATAGTCCCGGAGTGTTGGCGTCCGGGTATTCGGTGATCAGATGAGTCTCGGGATCCCACCTCCCCAGCTTGTTGGAGCCCTGCTCGGCGAGCCAGACCGAGCCATCCTTCGCCGGGACTGCCGAATGAATACTTGCCGTGCCAATGTTAGGCACCGTGAAATCCGTCATTTCCGCTGTCACGGGGTTCAGGCGCGTAATCTTATTCGCGGCGCCGAAATTCGGAATCCACATGTTGCCGTCTTTGTCGGGGGCGGCGCTGAAGGGCATGCGGCTCGGACCCGGCATGTCGTACTCGACGTACACAATGTTCAGCGCATCGCTGCCGATCGGCCGAACGGTATTCTTGTAGCCCGGCATATCGGCGGGAGATTTCGGCAGGACTGAATCGGGTCCGAACAAGCTGGTGAGATAGGCGGCAATTTCTTCGCCCTCCTGGTCGCTCACGCGGTTCACGAGCATGTAATACATCTTCTCGCGCATGTAGGCGACGCGATCTTTCCAGCCATCGGCATCGCGCTCGACCGATGCCATGCGGCTTTGAAACGAGTGGCACACCGCGCAACCTTCGCCCAAAACTTTGTCCTTCACTTTCGACTCGGGCCAGAGCTGCTTGGCCTGGTAGACCGTGGCGTCGCTCCAGCGGACCATGCCCTTCTGCAGGGCGAAATCGAACGACGCGTTCTGGTCCGCCGTCAGATTCACGCCTGTTCTGGGATCGGCTTTAAAACCGATGGCCCTGATCTGCATGCGAAATTCGCCGCCCGGCAGCTTCTCGATGCGGTAGTGGCCTTGCGAATCGGAAAGGACCGAAACAGTTATTTTCGTTTTTGTGTTTTGAGCCTCAACGAACGCACCCTGAAATGGCGCGCCATCCGTACCTTTCACCGTTCCCGTGATGGTCGCGCTGTAGGCCGCGCCACCGAAGAAAGCAATAAGGCCGATCGACAGGAGGATTTTCGATTGTAAACGCACGGTTTCTCCGTTTCGTGTCCCGGTATTTTCGAATCATTCCTTGCCGGTACGGATACACTATTTATATACCTGAGACCTGTCGGGGTGAACTAAATTGTTGTCCGCGACTGCTTCCGGCGATCGGACTAGCGGAGCGGCTTGAGTTCAGGCTGCGAGCCTTCCGGGAGCGGGTAGCGATCCACATTCAACATCATCGAAACCATATGATAGTAGCCGAGCAGGGCAATGAGATCGACGACCTGGCGTTCCCCAAACTTGTCAACGGCGGCGTGAAATGTCGCGTCGCTCACCCTCGTCGTCTTTATCAGTTCCGTGCAAAAGTTATAGACAATTTCCTCCTCGGGCTGCATCGAGTTGGGGCGCTTCCCTTCGGCCACAGCCGCGATGGTGGCCTCGCTCAGACCCGCCTGGACGGCAAACTTGTGGTGGGCGGCCCACTCGGACTGCGCATTCAAAGATCGCGTTGTGATCAGAACGGCAAACTCGCTCAGCTTCCGTGGAAATGATGTGTGGAAACGGAGGTAGGCTCCCAACTTTTGGGCGATGTCTCCCATTTCCGGGTCCCGAAGCATGATGTTGAACGGGCCTTCCACCGACTTCCGCTCGCCGCCCAACAGATGATCCACCAACATTTTCTGTTCCGGCGTCAGTTCACTTGCCGTGAGCGGCCTGAAGCGGTCGCCCCGCAGATGCAGATCAGTGGTCAAGTCACTGGTCAAGGGAGCCTGCGCCGCTGCGCCGGAGACCAAAACAAAAATCCCGATCAAGATAAGCTGAATGCGCATGCCGATTCCTCGTTTCACAGGGTGAATGGAGTCAATGTGATTAAGAATTTCATTCTTATCATTTCCGGTGGCCAATGTACACTCGCCGCTTTTTCGGGTCTTACCCTTTTAGGGGGGATGACTCAGTGTGGCTGGAGGGTTTAGTGGCACAGGCTTCAGCCTGCGGGGTTTTAACTTACATTGTAATCGGCAATACTAGAAACCCACGGGCTGAAGCCTGCGCCACTAAAGGCCAGAAACGAGCCGGCCCTTAGAGTCCTGCGGCGATCACGGGCCTGATCTTGCCGACGCGGATCGTCGCTGTTTCCTGATCGTACGTTCCGGTGACGATCACCTTCTGCCCGGCATACGGTTCCGGCTGGAGCTGATCGTCCAGCTTGTAAACGCGTTTCGAGTTCGGGTTGTAAAGCACGAATTTTGCGCCGCCCAGCTTGACGCAGGTGACCGTGCAACCCTGCTTGGATGTGTTCAGGTTGCCATTGACCACGCCAATATGGTGCCCGTCTTCGGCGCAGAAGCTGTCCATGATCTCGCCTGTAAATTCGCTCGTAAAAATGTCGCCATTGCGAGCTGTAAAACTGGCCGCTTTTTGGACGGAAAAACCAGCCAGCAGCAGCAATCCAACGGCGCCGATCGCAACGGTTCTCATGACGCCCTCCCGAAAGCGCTGAAGATTTTCCTTCCTTTATCGCCATACTGCGTCGTGGCCGGCAGAAAAACCGTGACGGCAGTCACGAATCCTCGTGGCCCGGATCACGTCGAAACGCAGCCGGACACCGCAAATTCAGAAGAACGGGGAGGGTGCGCGACAAACATCGTCTTGTGACCTGAGTCACAGACGCATCATTTGCGCGAAGGCAGGATTGCTTTGTGCGGAGGCTACAGTGATTGCCAATCTTAATTCACGAACAGTTCTCTGCCTTTTCAACGAAAGCGCGCAATGCAGTCCCATCTGGGTTTCGGACTCGAATGGATTGCATCTCGCGCATTTCCCAATTTTCCAGCAGGAATGGGAGCGGCAGGAACGTTCATCTATGGACGCCAGCTTCAGCGGGTGTCCGCGGCACTGCCTGCCATCCGGCGGAAATAATCGCTGAGCGGGCCAACTCGAATCTGAAAGCCTTTGCCCGGCCACGATGTTTATGGTCGCCCGCCCGTGTGTGAGCCTTTTCCGATTGTTTCATCGAAGAACCGAAAGGTTGCGGCAAGCGCCTTTAGGTTCGCGTCACGTGTTTGCTCCAGCGTCTTTCCAATAAAGTCGTGGTCGACGCCCTGCAACACAAGGATTTCGTACGGAGCGCCTGCCGATTTCAGCCTGTCCGCCATTTCCAGAGTTTGATGGTAGGGCACGGTTGTGTCCTCCGATCCCACGACTAACAGCATTGGCGGTTCATTGGCTTGGATATAGGTTACCGGACTGGCAGCGGCGATTTGCGCCGGTTTGCACTGGTCCGCAAAACAACCGAGCAATCGCCATTCAGGGGCCTCGGGCACATCGCGCGACATAGCTTTGTCCTGTCTCGACTGAGCCGCGATCGTGGCCATGTCGTATACGCCGAACCAGGAAACGCTTCCCTGCACACAATCGGAAATGCCGGACAAAGCAATCGCTTCGGACTTGGCCGCCGGGGAAGAACCGCTTCCCGGAACCGGGTCAAAGGCAGGTTCATGGCATGTTACTGCGGCGAGCGCCGCCAGATGCCCCCCCGAGGAAGTGCCCCAGGTCATGGCTCGCGCTGGATCGATCCCATATTCCGGGGCGTGCAAACGGAGCCATCGTATTGCCGCCTTTACATCTTGAATCTGTGCAGGAAAAACCGCCTCGCCGCTCAAACGGAATTCGATCGAGGCAACAACATACCCCCGAGCCGAAAGCGACGCCAGCAAGCCCGGGAAATCGACATAGACGCCGTTGCGACGCAAGTCGCCTCCCCTCCAGCCTCCGCTATGAAGGAAGATCACCGTGGGAAAACCGCTGGCGGGCCGAGCCATGGAATCCGGCGGCAGATAGAGGTCCAGCCGCAGAGGACGATAGCCAAGCTGCGTCCAGTAGACAATGCCGGGAACGCTTTTCACCCCGTTGGGGAAACGTGCATCGTGCGCGGGATAGCGATCTTGCCTTACGACCGTCGCCGCCACTTCAGGATCAGGGGATTGAGCCTGTCCCGCGATCGTCTGGACGATGGCAACAGACACGATGACACCGAAGGTCAACAGTACAAATTCCGCGACACGTGGCATCGAAATCATTCGCAAAACGTTTCTCCTGAATCGGAAATTGTTTGGATTCTAGCACTTCCGGGAATTACTTTGTCCATGCATCGCGAGAAGAACGTTGATGTTCGCGCGTCTCGCGCTCGACTCCGTGCGTTACGAGATGACCATGTTGCGATCAGCTATTCACTAGAAAAATTCTTTTCACACTTCAAACGCCAGGAATGTACTATCACGACGTTGAACCGGGTTCCTTGCGACGACTGGCCTAGGCAGCCAGAGAACTGGAGTTCCACCCTTGAAAAAAATATTCGGTTTGTCGGCTATGTCCGCAGCGGCTTTCTTTTTCCTCACGGCAGCTCTTAGGGCGCAATCGCTATCGAGCTACGCGCGCACGGACAAGCCCGAAGCCGTAATCGAAGTTCACGCCGGGCAGCAGAGCTCATTCAAAATCCCGAAGACCATCTACGGGATTTATACGGAAAACCTGAGCAGCGAAATCTTCGGCGGCCTCTCGGCGCAGATTCTCGACAACCCGAGCCTTGAGACATATCACGCGAGTTTGCAGGTCATGAACGCAAAGTTTTCAGATCCGGCTTTCGTCACATCTCTGAACGTGGGATTGCCGCTGCCGTGGCAGCCGCTGCGAAATGTTGGCAGGCGATACGAGTCGCGCTTCGGCTCTGGGGCGTACAACTCCGATCGCTATCTCTATCTGATCGGCCTTCCGAAGCCGCAACCGGTCGGTTTCCGCGAGCATGCCGAGTTGCCCGCGACGGAAGAGCTTGGAATCCGCCAGGGCATTTATCTGCCCGTGCATCGCATGCTTGAGTACCAGGGCTCGCTGTTCGCCTCGTCGGTGAATGGGCCCGTGCATCTGATGGTGAGCTTCCGGCCGCGGAATAATCCCGACGCGATTCTTGTTTCCACCGAGGTCACCGTACCAAGCACCGGAAAATGGACGAAGCTTCCTTTCCGCCTGAAACTTCCCGAAGGCGCCGTAAAATCTCATGAGATGGTGGACTTCGTGGTGTCGCTGACCGGCGACCGCCGCGTTTCGATCGACATGATCCGGCTCTTCCCCGCAGACGCTGTCGAAGGGTTTTTCGATCCGGAAATCATCCAGGCCACGAAAGACCTGAAAGTTACGCTCCTGCGCTGGGGCGGTAATTTCATGAGCACCTATCACTGGGAGGACGGTATCGGTCCTCAGGACAAGCGCCGCACGAACCTGAATGACGCTTGGGGCACCATGGAGTACAACGACTTCGGCACAGACGAAATGATGGCTTTCTGCCGCCTCGTCGGAATCCAGCCGATGATCACGCTGAACTTAGGCAGCGGCACGACGGAAGAGGAGCGAAAATGGGTGGAGTATGTTTCCGGAGCCGCGACCACACCCATGGGCGCGCGTCGCGCGGCCAATGGCCATCCCGCTCCGTATCCAAAAACAATCTGGGAACTCGGAAACGAACTCTGGGGCGCAGGACAGATGGGTTGGCAGACGCCCACAAGCAACGCGCGACGCTATCTCGAATTCTATCCAGTGGTGCGGAAACAAGCGCCCACCGGATCCATCCTCGTTGCCAACGGAGGCGATCCCGATTTTTACAAAGACTGGAATGGGGAGCTGATCAAACAAGCGGGCAAGGACCTCTCCCTGATGAGCACGCACTTCGTCGTACGATTCGATTCCCTCGCCGATAAGCAAATGGATGTCGAAACCAAGGCTGCGGTCGCTCTGGCCACACCGGTCGGAATGGCGAACCAACTGAAGGATGTCCATGCACAGATCGATTCCGATCCCGCAACGAAAGGCCGCGTGGGTCTGGCCTACACGGAATGGAGTTGGGGCCGGTCGGCGGACCCGGGAGTCCCGTCGTCAGCGAATATTGGCGGAGCCGTGATCGGTGCGGCCTGGATGAACATGCTGCTGTCTAATTCCGACTGGATACCCCTCTCCAGCATGTCAGGCCTGATGGGCGGAGGCGGCCTGCGCAAATCGGAAGGCCTCGTGTGGGACACTCCCCAAGCAAGAGCATTCTGGCTGTATTCCCATCGCGCCGGAGACACGGTTGTCGCCACGCATACGGAAGTCCGCGGCTACGATGTTCACAAAGGCCTGCTGCGCATGCCCGAGATTCCGGATGTTCCTTATCTCGACGTGTTGGCCACGAAAAATTCCAGTAACGGCGATTTGGCGCTCTTCGTTGTGAACCGGGATATGAAGAGCGCGATCCCGGCGACGCTGCGCCTTCAGGACTTTGCAACCGCCGGCGAAGCCAAAGTGGACACGCTGACCGCCGATTCGATACTCACGGAAAATTCAGGAGACCATCCGGACGCAATTCGACCTGTGGGGTCGTCGCTTTCTGTTTCAGGAAATGAAGTCCACTATGTGTTTCCAAAACTCTCAGTGACCGTGATTACATTCAAGCGCCGGTAATTTAATATTCCGGTCCGTGGTCGCGGTTGTAGATTTTTACGCGGAACAGCGGCTTCTCCGGTTCCTTCGGATCCTGCTGGTACACCTGCTCGGTCTTCGACGGATCGTAATCGCGCCACAGCCAGATCAGCGATTGCGGCCATTCAGCGCTGCCCTGCGCCGAATTGTGCGTGCCCACACCGTAGCTGAAATGGAAATCGTAATCGCGCACCTTTAACGCGTTGGCCATTTCGAGGCTTTGGAACGGCCATTCCATCTGGTCGTCGGCGCCGTCTTGCAGCCATACGCGGATGTTTCTCTTCACCGGATCGCGGGACACCATCGCGGGGTAAGCCTGGCCGCCGTAATTCGGCACCATCTGGATGGGCTGGAAGCTGCCAATCCAGCTCATCACGCGGCTGAACTGCTCAGGGTGCCACCAGGCGACGTTGAACGCGGCGATTCCACCCGACGACTGGCCGTGGAGTGCGCGGCTGTAGGCATCCTTTCGAACATTGTAGTTCGAATAAATGACGTCGGGCAGGATGTCGTCATTGAGAAAGCGGGCGTAGCGATCGGAAACCGTGTCGTATTCCACGCTGCGCATCGTGCGTTGTTCGGGCGATCCTGTGGGCGCCGGGCCGGGACGCGCTGGCCCGATGTAACGCGGAGGATCGCTGGCAATCTTCTGGTGTAGTTCCTGGTAAATCGGAGAGCCATCGGGAACGATGCCGGGCTGGACGAGCAACACGATCTGAACCGGAATTTTTTTCTCATAGATCAGGTTATCCAGGACGTCCAGCAGGCGGTGCGCATCGCGATCCCGATAGATGTCGTCTTGGCCGTCCTGCACCACCATCAGCGCGGCAGGCGTTTTTGGATCGTACTCGGCGGGCTGGTAGATCCAGTAATTGGTGAGCATGCCGGGATAGACTTTGCTGGTGTGGACTCGCTTTTCGGTCAGCGTGCCCATCGGGACGCCCGGTTTCAGATACGATTCGGGAGTGTAGGCGGGGACATCTTTCGATCCGCCGAAAGGCTTACCATCAATGTCATATACGAATTGGTGGCCCGTCCCGACGGCGAATGTTCCCACCGCGTACCAGATGCTGCTTTTCGGAATCTGTTTCATCGGCGGGCCCGCCGCTTCATCCAGCATGAGAACGGGGCGCGAGGCAGACTCGACGGCAAAGATGAAGTCGGGGCCGTGGCCGAGCACAGCGGTACCTCTCTTAATCGCATCTTCGCCAAACGTGGCTACCAGTCCGTCCTGCAGTTTGGCGGGATTTCCCTTGGTGAGGGCAATCAGTTCCGGCGCGGTCAGTTTGTCTGCGCCAAAGGCAAACGATGACGTAAAAAGAAGAACGATGAGGATACGTTTCAATCTTCGATACCTCCGTGGCGTGGAGTCTATATCCGGAATGCAACCGACCGCAATGAGGAACCGATCGTTCGGGGTTTTGGTTGCTTAGGCATCAGCCTGTGGGGTTTAACTTTTCCTGGTGTTGGCCGAATTCTAAATCCACAGGCTGAAGCCTGCTGCTAATCGAGGCACAATGCCGATTTTGAAACGAAATCCGAATTGTGAAATTTGCGATGGCTCATGTGAATTTGAAAAAAATCGAGTTCATTCTACTTTTGGACCGGGGAACACCCGCATTGCTGGCCCTTTGGTACTGGTTCCCCGGGAGACGCGTACCACGGAAATTGTTACTTCATGTTCATAGCCCCGGCCACCTCCCTGCCTCAAGATTCAAGCAGGAGAAAAAAGCCCCATGAGCGATCCCTTGCAACGCCGAAGCAATCCTCGAGAGAAAATCAACTGCTTTGCGCACTACCTGCCCATGTATGCCGGGCCGGACAGGGCCGAGCGTCTCTGCATCACAAGGGATTTCTCGCGTGAAGGCCTTTATTTTCTTTCATTTAACGATTCCGTCCGCCTGAATATGCAGCTCTTGATGAGTTTTCCCCACCTCAACGATTCCAGTACGGCACCTCCCTATTGCCTCGTCGAAGTCGTGCGAATCCACACCGTTTTCCCGGGGCGATGCGGAGTGGGTGTCAGACTGATTTCTTTCCAGAGACCCGGAGAGTTTCATGGCGGCGTAATCATTCCGGAAACGCGCTTCACGGCGGACAATCAGTTGCCTTCTGTGAATCTTTTTGTCTGAAGCCTTCTTCAACACAGATCCCGATTCGCCGAGCGTTTGATTTTGTTCCGGCCCTCTGAAACCTCCAAAGAACAATTCGATTCACTGGGATTGCCCCAGGTTGTAAAGTAGGAATATTAACGAAACCTGAGACGGGAGTCCGGAATCAACTACTTGTATCTCCCTGAGTGACTTGGACTGACGAATGCACATCTCAGCGACGTTTATTCGTCGGCCGATTGCGACTTCCCTGCTGACCGCCGCCGTTCTTTTGGTGGGGGGAATCTCCTACTTCTACATTCCCAATGCCCCGGTCCCACAAATTGAATTCCCGACGATCGGGGTTCGCGCGACCCTGCCCGGAGCGAGCCCGGAAACGCTGGCGTCCGCTGTGGCGACCCCTCTCGAACGGCAATTCGGCAAAATTGCCGGCGTGACGGAGATGACTTCAAGCAGCCAGCTTGGCTCGACCAGCGTCACACTCCAGTTTGAACTGGACCGGGACATCACCTCGGCCGCGCGGGACGTTCAGGCCGCCATCAACGCCGCCGCCGGTCAATTGCCTTCCGATTTGCCGAGCCTCCCCAGTTACAAGATTTCGAATCCAGCCGAATCGTCCATCATAATTCTGGCCATGTGGTCGGACACGGTGACCATGCCGAAGATGTACGATTACGCGGATTCGATCGCAGGGCAAAAACTTTCCCAGGTGCAGGGCGTGGGGCAAGTCAACATTATGGGAAGCTCGGCGCCGGCTGTGCGAGTGGACGTCAACCCGATGGCCCTGGCTCATTACGGTATTGGGCTCGAGGATGTTCGAGATGCGCTGAAGGCCGCGAACGTAAATGCTCCCAAGGGAGCAATCGAGGGCCAGGACAACCGGTGGATGATCTCCACTTCGGATCAACTGCTTCAAGCCGACGAGTATAAACCTTTGATCGTGGCCTATCGCCGGGGCGGAGCCATCCGCCTGAGCGACGTCGCGGAAGTCGCCGATGCATCGGTGGATGTTCGCACCGCGGGTTGGGCGAACGGCAAGCCTTCGGTAATGCTGTATGTGAACCGCGTGCCGGGCGCCAACATGCTGGACACCATCGCCCGCATCAAGGCCTTAATCCCGGAAATCAAGGCTTCGATCCCACCGTCGATCACATTGGGAATTATAGCGGACAAGGCGGTCACGATTCGGGCGTCGCTCAACGATATCGAGTTCACGCTGGCGTTGACCGTGGCTCTGGTCGTAATGGTGATCTTTCTTTTTTTGCGCAACATCTGGGCGACGATTATCCCAAGCATTGCCGTGCCGCTCTCGCTGATCGGAACATTCGGCGTGATGTATTTGCTGGGATACAGCCTGGATAATTTATCCCTGCTGGCTCTGGCAATTTCGACGGGTTTCGTCGTCGATGACGCGATTGTGGTCATCGAAAATATTGCGCGGTATCTGGAAGAGGGGTTCGGGCCGGTCGAGGCGGCGATGAAAGGCTCGCGCGAGATCGGGTTTACAGTTCTGTCGATGAGCATTTCCCTGTGCGCCGTGTTTATTCCCATCCTGTTGATGGGGGGAATCCTCGGGCGATTGTTCCGGGAATTTGCAATCACGCTCAGCACGGCGATCGGGATTTCCCTGGTCGTCTCTTTGAGCACGACTCCCATGATGTGCTCGCGATTTTTGAAACCGGTCACAGAAGCGGGTCACGGAAGAATCTATCGCGCTTTCGAACGAGCCTTCGAGTGGTCTGTGGACGTGTATGCCACTGGATTACGATGGGTTCTGCGGCACCAACCGTTCATGCTGGCGCTGACCATTGCAACCTTCATCCTCAGCATCTACCTTTACATCATCATTCCCAAGGGATTTTTTCCGCAGCAGGATACGGGCCGCCTCGATGGAACCATCCTGGGCGCGCAGGATATGTCCTTCAATACGATGAAAGAAAAAATGAAGCAGTATCTCGACATTATGCAGTCCGACCCCGCGGCGAATAATGTGACGGTCAGTTCATTTGGCGGCGCGGAGAACACCGCGCAGGCCCGCATCGATTTGAAATCGATGGAAGAACGAAAAGTAAACGCGTTTCAAGTCATCTCGCGGATGCGGCGCAAACTGGGCACCGTAGCGGGAGCTTCGCTGACTCTGCAATCCCGCCAGGAAATCAATGTGGGAGCGCGGATGAGCGGGGCGCAATTTCAATACACGCTCCAGAGCGACGATATCCGCGAATTGGAGGAATGGTCGCCAAAAGTCCTCGCCGAGATGCGTCGCATGCGGACTCTGCGCGATCTCTCCAGTGACCAGCAGGACCGGGGATTGGAAGCGACGCTGGTCGTGGACCGCGATACGGCTTCGCGGCTCGGGATTCCCCAGCAGGTGATCGACAACACCTTGTACGACGCATTCGGCCAGCGACAGGTCTCCACGATGTACACACAGCTGAACGAATATCACGTGGTGATGGAAGTGGACCCGCGCTTTCAGCAGAGCACGGACGCGATCCAGCAGCTGTACGTGCGGTCTTCCAGTGGGACTCAGGTGCCGCTGAGCGCCTTCACGCACTTTGAGCGAAAGACATCAACGTTGCAGGTCAACCACCAGGGGCAATATCCCGCGGTCACAATTTCCTTTAATTTGGCCGATGGATCGGCGCTGGGCGATGCCGTGAAGGAGATAGAAGCGGGAACTTTGCAATTGGGATTGCCATCCAATATTCACGCTACGTTCCAGGGTTCGGCCAAAGCGTTCCAGTCTTCCCTGGAAAGCGAACCGTGGTTGATTCTGGCGGCGGTAGTCTGCGTGTATCTCGTGCTGGGAATGCTCTATGAGAGTTACATTCATCCGCTGACCATTCTCTCGACGCTCCCGTCGGCTGGCGTGGGGGCGCTGCTCGCGTTGATGCTCTTCAAGACGGAATTGAACGTGATCGCGCTGGTCGGAATTATTCTGCTGATCGGCATTGTGAAGAAAAACGCGATCATGATGATTGATTTTGCACTCGACGCGGAACGCAGGAAAGGACTGAGCCCGGAAAAAGCTATTTATGAGGCGTGTCTGCTGAGGTTCCGGCCGATCATGATGACCACGATGTGCGCGCTTCTGGGCGGTTTGCCGCTGGCGCTGGGAAATGGCACGGGCTCGGAATTGCGAAAGCCGCTCGGAATCAGCATTGTCGGCGGATTGATTGTCAGCCAGATGCTGACTCTGTACACGACTCCCGTCGTGTATCTCTATATGGACAAAATTCAACTGCGATTCGCGCGCCGGCACCCCAAGCCGGTACTCGCCGGTGAAGCGCCCCCGCAACTGCCATCCGCCGGAGACTGATAGCTTCAATGCCGGTCGGCTTCCACTCGTCGGTCTGCACTCCCGCCCTCACAACATATCTCTCCCAGGAAAACCAGTTTCCGATTGAAATCACGAAAGCCGCGAGGTCGTAACGAGAGAGGGAGAAGGAACCAACAAAAAATTGTGCCTAATCGATTACGTGGTCAGATGCATACAGTCGTGGGTTGAAACGTTTTGTACCGTATTTATCCATGTGTTAATTAAATTGTGTTGTCGCGCATATAAACACTTCGGGACAACGTTATTGTTTTCTTCTGTTTGGAGGGGACCGGCCGTTTGGCTCG
This sequence comes from Terriglobia bacterium, assembly GCA_963788335.1. Classification (GTDB taxonomy): domain Bacteria; phylum Acidobacteriota; class Terriglobia; order Acidiferrales; family UBA7541; genus Palsa-360. The sequence goes on along the minus strand of CAWBGM010000014.1, from coordinate 122,901 downwards.
CCGATTGCTCCCTGACAACGGGGGATTTTGGCTCGGTCCTGTCGGGGGGCGACCGTAGGGGCAATTATGGCTAACCATGAAGGGCTGATCGGTGATCTTCTCGAAAAATGGGCCGTTGCTACTCCGGACGCGGTTGCCATCGCGTCGCCCTCTCGCTTGCCCCTCACCTACGGAGCATTGTTCCGCCAAATCCAGGAAATTAAAGGCTTTCTGCAGGGCCGTGGTCTTGGGCGGGGAGACCGTATCGCGATTGTCTCGCCTGACAGCCCTGAGTTGGCTGTTGCCGTCCTGGCGGTAACCAATTGCGCCTCGGTTGCGCCACTCAACTCGAGATACCAGCGCAGCGAGTTTGAGTTCTACCTTTCCGACATCGGCGCGAAGGCGCTTATCGTCCCATCAGGATTCGAGACGCCGGCCATCGCAGTGGCGCAGGAACGCGGCTTGCGGGTCATCCGTATGTCTCGAGTGCCGTCAGCGCCAGCCGGGATTTTCACGCTGGCGTCGGATAGCCCCTCGGAATTGAAAAGGAACGATTCGTTGTCCCCGGACGATGTCGCCCTGGTGCTCCACACCTCGGGCACAACCGGACGCCCCAAGCTGATTCCTCTGACGCAGGCGAACCTGTGCATTTCGGCGACGAATATTGCCGCATCCCTGCAGCTTTCCTCCGCAGATCGCGTCCTGAACGTGATGCCCCTATTTCACGTCCATGGTCTGATCGGCGGCTTGCTCTCGACAATGGCCGCTGGCGGCAGCGCGGTCTGCACGACAGGATTTCAGGCCGCGCATTTCTTCGAATGGCTACAGGAATTTCAGCCGACCTGGTTTACCGCCGTCCCGGCCATGCACCAGGCACTGCTGGCGCGTCTCCAGTCGGAAAATCCGCCCATTGGAAAATCCGGCGCACTCAAATTCATCCGATCCTGCTCCTCCGCGTTGCCCCCTGTTGTAATGCAGCAATTAGAGCAGTCGTTCGGCGTCCCTGTGGTCGAGGCCTACGGAATGACGGAAGCGTCTCACCAGATCGCCGTGAATCCGCTCCCGCCAGGTGTGCGCAAACCAGGTTCCGTTGGCCGGGCCATGGGTCCGGAAGTCCAAATTGTGGATGAGCAGGGTCAGCAAGTTCCGGGAGGAACAACCGGCGAGGTTGTAATTCGCGGGTCCAACGTGGTGAGGCGCAACGAAGGAGTAACGGGAAGCGACCGGTTGGTTGACGAAAACGGCTGGTATCGCACGGGTGACCTGGGCTTGCTCGATCCGGACGGATATTTGTTTCTGCACGGCCGCATCCGGGAAATGATCAACCGTGGCGGCGAAAAGATTGCTCCTCGTGAAGTCGAGGACGTCATTTTGCATCATCCTTCCGTGAAAGAAGCGGCGGTGTTTGCTCTTCCTGACACCAATCTGGGACAGGTGGTCGCGGTTGCCGTTGTGCTGCGCCCCGCCGCTCAGGCGAGCACGCGCGAGATTCAGGAGTTTGTCGCAAGTCATCTGGCTGACTTTAAAGTGCCGCGGCGAGTGGTATTTCTGGAAGAAATTCCCAAGGCCGCCACGGGCAAAGTACAACGCACGGGTCTGGCGAAGAAATTGGGGCTACTCGATGACGAAGCGCCAAAGGCGGAAAAAAGCGCCGCGCATGCCGAACCGAATACAGCCACCGAAAAACTGCTGGCGGAAATCTGGCGCCATGTCCTGAAACTTCAATCGGTCGGCATAAACGATAACTTTTTCCTCGATCTTGGCGGGGATTCCCTGCTGGCCACTGAAATGGCCTTGCAAGTCGAGAAAACCACCGGCGTGCAGCTTTCCGGTTCCAGCATCATGTTGAAGCCGACAATCGCGACTCTGGCGGCTTGGCTGGAGTCACCGGCATCATCGTCGCTGATTGTCCCGCTCAAGCCCCAGGGGACCGGGACGCCTCTGTTTTGCATGCATGGACTAACCGGGGATCCCTGCGAATTTTTCCCCCTCGCCGCGCAGCTTGCCCCCGACCGGCCGGCATACGGTTTGCGATCGCCCGCCGCCGCAAGTCAGGCGACGCGAATCACCCTTGAAGAAATGGCGCAGCGCCACCTCGGCGAAATCCTGTCCGTTCAACCCAACGGACCGTACCTCCTGTGCGGTCATTCGAGCGGCGGGACGATTGCTCTGGAAGTCGCACAGCAGTTGCAGGCGCAGGGGCAATCGGTGGCACTGATCGCCGTTTTTGACGGTTTGTATCCAGGCTACCTGCGCTCGTTGGCCTCGCGCTCGGTCCGGCAAAGACTTCCCATGCATCTGCGTAGGCTATTGAAGCTCAAGCTCAAAGACGCGCTGCCCTACATCCGCGATCGAATCGGCACGGTCAAAAATCGGATCGAAGTCCGCCTGTGGCGCCGGAAATACCGGGCCCTGGCGGCGTCTGGAAGCAAAATCCCCGATTCGATGGTGGATGTGAAGGAAGCGCATCGCCAGATGATCGATGCCTATCAGCCCCGGCCGTACGCCGGACGGGTCGAAGTGTTTCGCAGCGAAGCGCGCCGCGTCGAAGAGGACCTGGATTGGGACCTCGGCTGGTCGAATGGCGTACGGGGCGAAGTCATCGTTCATGAAACACCGGGCGACCACGGGAGCATGTTGAAAAAACCCGCGGTCTCAATCCTGGGGGAACAACTGGAAGTATCGTTCGCGCGTGCTTTCGGAATATCCGTACCGCAACCCGGGGCCGCCGTCGCGCAGCCCGACCGCCGGCCCGCCGAAGCTGCGGTGTCTGCCTGAGATCTGACTTTTCGAATTCACCTCTGACTCGTCGTCTGAACGGTTTTATTTTTTTAGAAGTGTCTCAATTTCCGCCCCCATTGGGCAAAAAATTAAATGGCCGCACTGTGGCACAGGCTCTTCAGCCTGCGGGTTTTGAATTTTGAAAATTTGAATTCCGAAAATCGCATGCTCAATTGAAACTGTAGTACAAATGGTTTGGCCTATGGTGGATTGGCAAGAGTCAAAACCCCACAGGCTGAAGCCTATGCCACTAAAACCTCCAGCCGAACCCGGTCACTGCTCCCCATTTAGTAATGTCCCAATTTGGGCAATAAATTACGTGACTCATCCAGCCGCAAAGGGCAGGATGGGCATGGCGGGGGTGCGTGAATGGCTCCAGCCAGAAATCAAAGGATTGGCGTGCATGATTTGTCTTGGATTTTGTTTTCGAGAGAACAAAGAATTAGTCCATTCGCCATGATTCCGATTCCTCTTGAAGTTTTCAAAAGTTCACTCGACGAGAGCGCAGACCAACTGCGTGAGCGACTTTTCGTTGCCGCTGGGCTGATTGGGTTTGAGGGGGATTGGAAACCCATAGAAAAGAGATGGGGAGACATTCTTGATGAACATCAAATCGCATACTTCAAGACTAGCGAATGTAAAACCTTGGATGGGGAATTCAGGAAGTACCGATCTGTTTTGAATGGGCGAGAGATTGCAAATCAAATAAGAGGCAAGCTCGAAAACGTGCTTATTTCTTCACATCTAGGCGCGTTTGGACTTGCGATAGTGATGCAGGATTACTTGCAAGTTCTGAGGGAAGTTCCCGAGGCAAAGAGTTTCTACGAAGACGACCCGTCCGCAGTGCCAGCGTTTTATCATTTGATTTATGAAATAAATCGGACAATCAGGAGAAAGGCTAAGGGTAGTTTCGTTGCATTTCTTTACGATGACTCTCCTGTGTCTGAAAAGATTAATCACGCATTTAGTGCGTTGAGGCAAGTTCACCCCGTTTCAAGCCGCAGCATGGTGACACTTGCTCCTTTAGACGACAGGAATCATCCAGCTTTGCAGGCTGCTGATATGTGGGCGGACATAGCTCGGCAGGAGGTCTATGAGCCTTGGCTGGCGCATGGAAGGCATCGCATTGAGGCCCCCGAAGGATGGAAACCTAACGTAGTCTGGATGGGGATGTTTGACAGAGAGTACTTGCTCTACACAATTCAGAAAAACCTATCTAATCCGCGATTCAAAAACGGATTACTCCCCACGAGAGAAATGGGGCGCAATCAACAGAGGCGCAACAAACGCAAATCTAGAATTTGAGGAGCCAAAGTGAAGCAAGAAAAAACGGAGTTCGAGCAAGGATGAGTCAAGTAATTTATTGCCCAAATTAGGGCGCCACCCCCCTTCTAGTTTCCGTGCCAAAATAAGATAGTTCGGGTATGCTTCAACCATTGCCGACCGGCAGGCCCTGAAATTGAATGTCAGAATCGTGAGGCGAATCTATGAACAGAATTCTGAATTTTCATTTGCGGTTTGTTTTCGTGTTTGCAATTTTTTTGGCCCCGTGGAGCGCCGGGATGGAAGCACGGCCCGCGGCATCCCCGGCGAAACCGGTTCCGGTGAATTCGAGCGACATTAGCGGAGTCGTGGCCAGCTCGAAGGGCCCTGAAGCAGGCGTTTGGGTGATCGCCGAAACCACCGATCTCCCTACGAATTTTATCAAGATTGTAGTGACCGATGATCAGGGCAGGTATGTTCTCCCGGAACTTCCGAAAGCGAATTACGATGTTTGGGTGCGCGGCTACGGCCTTGTCGATTCCGAGAAAGTGCAGGCGGCGCCCGGAAAACAGCTCAACCTGACTGCCGTGATCGCTCCCACTCCGAAGGATGCGGCGAAATATTATCCCGCTGTCTATTGGCTGTCGCTGATTCAAATCCCGGACAAGAGCGAGTTTCCGATGAAGGCGACACCGATGCCGCCGTTCAAGCGAACCGCGTCCGCCGGGGGCGACCCCGCGGCCGCGCCGAGCGATGAGGCGCTCACTCTACACCCGATGCAAAACCAGCAGCAATGGATTGACGTGATGAAGCAGGGCTGCCAACAGTGCCACCAACTGGGCGACGAAGCGACGCGAGACCTCAAGCACCTGGCCCGGTACAATTTCAAGTCTTCCGAGGAAGCATGGGCCACGCGCGTTCACTTCGGCCAGGGCGGCGCCGGACGGATGTCCGCGATGCTGCCCCTTTACGTGGACCAGCAACGAGCCATCAAAATGTTTGCCGACTGGACCGACCGCATCGCCGCGGGGGAACTGCCGCCCACGCCTCCGCGTCCGGCGGGCGCGGAACGCAATCTGGTCATCACCATGTGGGATTGGGGAAAGAGTTCCGGACATCCGCACGATGAAGTCAGCACGGACAAGCGCCACCCCACGGTGAATGCCGGCGGCCCGATTTACGCCGCGGACTTCAACGACGACACTCTCCTGTGGGTCGATCCGAACAAAAATACAGCGGGGGCGATTCCTGTGCCGCTCGCCGCGGACAAATCCACGATGCCGCCGACGTGGCCGAAAAGAATCGACGTCCCCTCGCCATTCTACGGAAATCAGATCGTGTGGAACGGCGTGGCGGGCCCGCATAATCCGATGATGGACGAAAAAGGGAGAGTTTGGCTTACGTCAACGATTCGCGCGCCTGAAAATCCGGATTACTGCAAGGCGGGATCGGATTTGGCGTTTGCAAAATATTTTCCTTTGGAAAAGGGCAGCAAACAATCGGCGGTGTACGATCCGGAAACGAAAAAATTCACTCCGGTGGATACCTGCTTCACGACGCATCACCTGCAATTCGGTTTTGACAAGGACAATACTCTGTTTTTCGGCGGCCACAGCGGGCAGGCGTTCGGCTGGATCAACACGCGCATCTTCGATGAAACGGGAGACGCGAAGAAGGCGCAAGGCTGGTGCCCCGCTTATCTGGATACCAAGGGCGACGGCAAAATCGATCCCGCCGTTGATAAGCGAATTCCCGTCAATGGCTACGGAACGATTGTGAATCCCAAGGACGGCTCCATCTGGTTCGCCAACACCGATCCTCTTCCGGGCCGCCTGATCCGAATGAGCCTCGGGTCCAATCCCCCCGCAACGTGCATGGCCGAAGTCTACGAGCCCCCGTTCAACAATCCCAAACTTCCAGGAGTTGTATCGTACACACCGCATGGAATCGATGTCGATCGCAACGGCGTGATCTGGACAGGCCTATCCGGCAGCGGCATCCTTGGCAGCTTCGACCGCAGCAAATGCAAAGTGATCAACGGCCCCACCGCGACAGGACAGCATTGCCCGGAAGGCTGGACGCTTTACACCACGCCCGGCCCGAAGATGAAGGGCGTCACCGACGACAGCAGCGCCGACTACGAGTATTACAACTGGGTGGATCAATTCAACACGCTCGGCCTGGGCGAAAATACTCCCATCGTGACAGGCACCAATTCCGATTCCCTGCAGGCGTTCGATCCGCGGACGAAAAAGTGGACGATCCTGCGCGTGCCCTATCCAATGGGCTTCTTCTCACGCGGAATGGACGGCAGAATCGACAATCCCAATGCCGGCTGGAAAGGCCGCGAAATCTGGGCGACCTACGGCCCCGATCTAACCTGGCACATGGAAGGCGGCGCTGGAATGAAGAACAAGCTTGTGAAATTTCAGATGCGGCCGAGTCCGCTGGCGGATTAGAGGTCTGCCAGCGGAATTCCCGCGCGTTTTCGCGCCACGATTATTTTGTCAGATAAAAATATCCGACTTTGTTGTTCGGATTGGTGCCGTACCACATTCTCCCCTGCGCATCGGTAAAGAATTCCCGCATGTCGGCTTCTGAATGCGGAAACGGATACTCGATAACCTTACCGGTTTTTGTGTCCATGCGATTGAGAGTGTCCATTTTGTGGGAGTTGTACCAGAGATAGCCGTCAGTATCGAAGCCCAGGGCATAGGGGCTTGGGTCGGCTCCCGGCAAGGCGTATTCCTTGAATGTTTGCGTCGCAGGGTCAAAGCGCGCGACCTTGCCCGCGTTGAATTCGGCAACCCAGATCATTCCGTCGGGACCGATTTCCATGCGCCGCGGAAAACTTTTCGGCGTGGGGACCGTCCACTTAGTGACCTTCATCGTTTTCCCATCCACTTTCCCGATCGTGTTGCCGCCGGGGTGCGTGAACCAGACGTCGCCGTTCGTAGCGGGCTTGACGTCGTAAATGAAGGCGCCTTCCTCGAAGCGCGTGAATTTTTTCGTTTCCGGATCGAACTTTGTCAGGGGGACACCACTCTCCCAAACGTTTCCGGCAGGATCGAAGCGAACGGTGTGCTTCTGGCCGCCGTCGCCCTTATTTTCCAGTCCCGGCGTGTACGCATCCTGATATTCGACGATCTGTTTTGTCACAGGATCCCAGCGCCCCAGTTTGTTGGAAGCCTGCTCGGCAATCCAGACGGCGCCGTCCGGCCCGGGAACCGCGGAATGAATTGCGGCAGGTTCTCCGTTGGGAACCGTGTAATCCACCATCTCGCCGGTCTTCGGATCGAGCCGCGTAATTTTATTGGACGGCGAGAAATTCGGAATCCACAGGTAGCCGTTCTTGTCCGGAGCGGCGCTGAACGGCATGCGGCTCGGACCGGGCATGTCGTACTCGACATACACAATGTTCAGAGCGTCGGCGCCGAAGGGCCGCAGGGTTTCCTTGTATCCGGGCATGTCCGCGGGAGATTTCGGCAGCACCGAATCGGGGCCAAACAAGCTGGTCAGATATGCGCCGAGATCGGTTGCATCCTGGTCCGTGAAACGATCGAAGGAGAAGTGCATCGCGGTGCGCATGTAGTTGATGCGGTCCGCCCAGCCGTCCGCATCGCGCGAGACCGAAGCCATGCGCGTCTGAAACTGGTGGCACGTCGAGCAGTGCGCGTTGATCAATTCCTTCCCTTTTCCCGCCGGCCAGAGTTGCCGCGCCTGGGAATAGGAAATTTCATTCCAGCGAACCATGCCCTTCTGAAGCGCGAAATCGTAAGACGCGTTCTGGTCGGCAGCAAGCTTCACTCCGGTTTTCGGATCGACGCGGAAACCGACCGCCCGGATCATCAGGCGATATTCGCCCTCGCGCAAGTTTCTCGATCCGATATTTCCCCTGAGTATCGGAGAGCACCGAAACCGTAATTTTCGTTTTGGTATTCTGCGCCTCGACAAAAGCGCCCTGGAACGCCGCGCCTTCGGTCCCTTTTACGGTCCCGGATATCGTGGCCCCACGGCACACGGATCCGATGGACAGAATCAAGGCAATGAGTGCAACAAATCGATTTTGTGAACGCACGATGTCTCCGTCTGGTGTTTTTTGCGCAATCGCGCGCAAGGGCGCACATTCCATTAATGATCGCGTCTATTAAAAGGGCAAGCCCTGAACCAGCTGCTATATTATCATTTTTCTAAAATTGGATGTTAGCTTCGGAGTTAGGCAAGATTTCCAGGATTTGAATGGTGAACCGGGTAGGACTTCCGTTGTTACGGCTTCCGATCTGCGATGCTTTTGCCAGCGTACTCTGTCGGGGAATGCCGGAGCGCGATCGAGTGATGCTCCTGGCCGAGATCATCGTGATTGTCAATCATCGCGTCCTGTTGTTTCAACGAAAACAGACCGGCCAGACGCGCTACGTTGCCGAATACCCTTCGCAAAACGATGACTTAATCTTCATTTCTCCTACCGTAATTGCACAGGCGGCAAATCGCGCGAAGATTAGAATCCGCCCATAGCTGCCGGTAGGCGTCGTCAAAGGTCAGTTCGCTGTGAAGAACCTTAGCGAGGAAGTCCTTGACCGTCACAAAATGGTCAACGTGCGTGTCGTTGCCATCGTTTTTAAGTTCCTTTTGGCAGACCGGACAGATGTTGTTCTGCCTCTTGAGCAATGCGGGCCGCAAAGATGCAAGCCGGACGCCCTGCGGTTGCAGCCTGTTTGGATGCCAATTCCGAAGCAGATGAACAATCATGTTCTTATCGCAATCAATCATCATTGCATACCCCCAGGCAGCGGCGTGGTCCATGTTCGATCCTATAGAGAGGCGGGATGCGTGCCGCACCACACGCGCAATGCCTCCACCTTCTTGAACGCCAGCGGAAAGGCATTGAGCATGAATCTCACTGTGTCAGCAGAAACCACAAAGTTCATTGGGTGAATCGCGTTGTTCCTCTGCAATCTAATCGAGTCGAAAATTGACATCAGATGACGAGTCGTCCCACCCATGACATCAAACGGAATAACACGGTTGGTATGACCGTCCACAATGGTCTGTTCCACAAATTTCAATAGTTGCTCAAGTCTCCTACCGTCAAGTCGCGATTGAAGTAACTTTTGGTTAGCAGGGTCGCGGAGTGCGGGCAGTAACGAGTCAGCAAGAAGATAGATGGATTTTTCAGATGCAGCTCCGATCATCACGGCAGACGCGAAGTAGGTTCCACGAATATAGGTGTTAAGACTCTCCGAGACATACTGCCGAACAACCGGGTCAACGGCCGGATCGAATTGATTCATGTAGCCGTCGTAGTCTTCGGGAAGGGGCTCGGCACCCTTGGCCCATTCCTGACCTCTAGTCGTAACCATGAATGAACCGTGAGGTAAGAACGCGGTTGAGTTTGTCGGCGGCGGCCGCAAGGTGAATCGGTTCTGTTCCAGATAATAGAACGCTTCGGTGGCAGCGTTTCTAATGTCGTGATCCGCGGCATCGTAATTGTATATCCTCCCGGTGTATCCCTGATGAACCGATGGTTTTTCGATACCTTTGCCAACGCCAGCCCGTTCGAGAAGATTCCATACACCGTTAACAAATTGGTCAAAGCTCAGGTAGCTACGGCCGCGCAGAGACTCGCGCACGTAAGGAAGAATCCAGGGCAGATCGAATTTTGTCGACATCGGCATTGTAATTAGTCCTTAAAAGCAGACCATATAGCATCGAAAGGTAAACCCAAAGTACACCTATACCATTTCGGGACAGATGTACTTTTTGTCGAACCTTCTATAAGCCGCATGTTTATTGGAGTTTATGGTGAACCGGGTAGGACTCGAACCTACAACCCGCTGATTAAGAGTCAGCTGCTCTACCATTGAGCTACCGGTCCACGAACTTTTTATTTTACCACGAGTCGATTATTTTTCGACCGGGCGGCGCAGTTTTTCCGCGATTTCTTTTGCAACCTCTTTCGCGCGTTCCAGATCGTTCGGTTCGAGCGAAATGGCGGCTACGCGCGGGTGTCCGCCGCCGCCGTATTTTTCGGCGAGGCTTGCCAGGTTATCCTCGGCGGCCTCGGGATTCCACGGATTCGAGCCAATCGAAATTTTCGCTCGCGCGGGGGATTTCAGGACGCTCACCGTGTAGCGCGCGTGCGGGTACAGCATATACGGAATGAATTTATTGTAGCCCTCGATCGGAAGATCGCTGATGTCGAAATAAATCACCCCTCCTCGAACATCGATCCGTTCGCGCATCAGGTCGACCGAGCGGCGATGCCGCTCGAGCAACGGCTCCAAATGCCCGGCGATTATGGGCAGCTTGATCATTTCGGCGAGCGAAAGCTCGGACAGGTACGGAATAATTTTCGGGACCAGGCCGTCTTCCGGAGCCGACTCGATCACCAGAGCAAGTTGGGTGGCAGGCTCGGTGAGAGCTACGGCCGATTCCGGCGTGGGATACTGCGCGCCGTCGATAATGTCGCCCCAATAGATCAGTTCGGCGAGCGGCTGGACATCGAACCCGAATTTCGAGCTGGTGATGTCCGCGATGAATTTGGTGCACGATTTGTAATCGGGATCGTAAAACTTATGGCCGGTGCGGTCGGCGCGGAAATTTTCCGCGTCAGCGGGCGTCAGGAACGCGCTCTGGTGATGGTCAAACCACCACGTTACTCGCGGCGAACTGGAATACTTGAAATCGACAATGGCGTTTTCATCGCCGTCAAACAGTCCTTCGGCGAATTGCTGGCGGGCCTGGTGCGCCATCCCGGTGAAATGAAATTCCGAGCGCGGTTGAATGCGCTCCCGGAAAAAGCGATAAAAGACCGCCGCGGAGGCCGCGCCATCGAAACAGCGATCGTGAAAGCACAAACGAACTTTAACCGGGTCAGCCACTATCCGCTCACGCTCCCGTTCATAGAACTTCGCAACACCAGTGGGAAAGCTCTAAAAGATGGACGCGAGCGGGGAGAATGTCAAGAACGAATCGGGTAAGGCGGTTGGTCGGGTTCTGCCAAGCTACGCTGCGAAGGCCAAATGGTTTTGGTAGCGCGGGCGCTACCTCTTCCGCGCTGCCCACTCGATCAAACTGGAAATTACTTTCCGGCAATACTCTTGGCGAAGCCAGCCGCAACGGGAACTTCGAATTTTTCTCCCTGGTAGGCTTTCACCATCAGCAGAATCCAGAGAATAAATCCGACCAGATTGATCAGGCTGTAAAGCGCCATTCCCAGCCCGAAACCGCCAAATCTTCCCATCATCATAAAGCTGGCGCCAAACATAATCCCAAGGACAATGCTGATGACATGGAGCCCGCCAAAGACAACGATCGATTGAGCCGCGTGAAATCGAACGAACGGTCGCTTGTCGATCAGCAGAAAGATGATCCCTGTGATCCAACCGAGCAAATAACACAAAAGTCCCGCCACGTTTTCAGCCATGCCCGAGGTAGCGCTTGGCGATGTCGTTGCCAATTGCCCTCCTGCCTGCGCCTGACCACACTTCGGACAAAACGCCGCACCTGCCACTTCCGTGCCGCAATTGCTGCAAAAGGCCATGGTGTTTCTCCTTCCGGAAGCCGTCGAGCGAAGACGGGTACCAGCATCAGCCGAAGGCTATCATTGCTGCGTTCCGCATACAAGCAGAGCAATTGAAATCGGATGAAAAAATCCACCATCTACCGAAATCGCGGCGTGGGAAGTTCCCCGGAGCGCTGTCTCGGCACAGGACGCTGTTCTTTCCTCTCCGGATTTATTTTCCGTTTATCTCCGGCTGCGAATCGCTGCTTAAATCCGTAATCTGAACTGGGTCGCGCCTCCGTTTTCGTGTGACTTCTGCCAACCCTCAATGTCACCACGATTTCGATTCAAACTCGACGATGCGCCTCCAGTAGCACTGAAGCCTGTGCTACTAAAATCCGGCAAAGCGCCCGGTTTGTATAGGGCCAAACTGAGCTACATCGCTAAATTGCGAGGGTTCGCCCAACCGTGTAAACTGGGGTTGCCCGACTGGCCTCCGCTCCCGGGTGCAAGGTGGGACGGATTGCAACGCCGGGGCTGGCCGAAGCGTCCTACATTCATGGAAACAATTCTCAATCTCCTCTGGCTCGGAGTCACGCTGGCGACGCTTTGGCTGTGGCGATATCGCTGGGGTGTCTCGCGTCGAAAGCGCGGCGAAAGCGCCAGGCTGGAAATCGTCGCTCTGGTTTGTGTCCTCGCTCTTCTGTTTCCCGTGATTTCGCTCACCGACGATCTGCACCCCGAAATTGTTGCCGTGGATAGCGTTTCCGGAAAACGAAATGCCTGCCTGATGGCGGCTGTCTCACATCACGCGCGGGATGCAGTGGTTACCACTTCGGGAACGCTCTTTGTACTCGCTCTACTCTCACCGACTTTCGTAATCCCGAATTTGACGGGCACCCGATTTGCATTGCCCACCAGGAATTTCAACCCGACCTTTTTCGTAACAACTCGTTTTGGCAGGTCTCCTCCCTCCCTCCAGTAATTGCATTCGCCACTTGCGGCATCCGGCCGGCCGTTGCGACTTTTGGCAGGCGCGGGCGTCATTTCTAATTTCGGGCGAATGCATTCCCCGTATTAAAGAATCCGAAATTTAATTTCGGACTTACCGGATCCTTCAAGCTCGCAATGCTTGAAACCGACATGCTCGAATGGAGGGACAGGGATGAGAAAATTTTCATTTTCGATTGTATTGGCCGCTTCGCTGACAGCAATCGGATGCGGCGCGAAAAATTCGGATCCCCGAGCGGAGGCGCCTCCTCCCTCTCAAATCGTGCATGAACAGGATGGCGGGGCAATCCAGATCGATCACCCGGAGGCGGTAGCCCTGGTGACGGCGGCGGCGCGAAATTCCCGGAGTCAACTGATCGTGACGGGAGTTGTGACTCCGGATATTTCGAGGAATGTGCCGGTGATTTCCCTGGCGTCGGGCCGCGTCGTGGAAATCCGCGCACGCCTGGGCGATACGGTAAAAAAAGGCGACCTGCTGCTCAGAGTCCGAAGCTCGGACATTTCCGGCGGCTATTCCGATTATCGCAAGGCGGTGGCCGACGAAATTCTGGCGCGCGCGCAACTGGAGCGCGCCAAGGATCTGCATGCACACGGGGCCAGTTCCCTGAACGACCTTCAGATTGCTCAAGATGCGGAAGACAAAGCGAAGGTGGATGTGGAGACGACGGCCGAACATCTTCGCCTGCTGGGCAGCGACCCGGACAAGCCGGACAGCATCGTGGAAATTCACGCTCCCGCCTCCGGGGTGATTACCGATCAGCAAGTCACCAACGACGCAGGCGTGCAGGCATTTGGCCCGAATCCGTTCACGATTTCGGATTTGTCCCGAGTCTGGGCTGTCTGCGACGTGCACGAAAACGATCTGCCCAATGTGCGCGTTGGCGACGGCGCGGAAGTTCGCCTGAACGCGTATCCCGGCCAGATTTTCAAAGGCGCAATCAGCAACATCGGCGCGATCCTGGATCCGAATATTCGGACGGCGAAAGTGCGCATCGAAGTTCAAAATCCGGGAATGATGCGCGTGGGCATGTTCGTGACGGCCACATTCCATGGGCAAAAACAGGAAACTCACACCGTTATTCCGTCAACGGCAATTCTTCACCTCCACGATAGCGATTGGGTGTTTGTGGCGACGCCGGACAGAAGATTCCAGCGCGTCGAAGTGGTCGCCGGAAATACCCTCGCCGATCATATGCAGGAAATTCTCTCGGGCCTCGTTCCGGGCGCGCAAGTGGTCCGCAACGCGTTGACTTTGCAGAACTCGGTGGAACAGTAGGTGGCCCGTCGATGATCCGCAAACTCGTCGATTTCGCGATGGAGAACCGCTTTCTCGTTCTTGCGGCGGCGCTCGTGCTGTTCGGATGGGGTGCGATTTCGTTCCATCAACTCCCCATCGAAGCCTATCCCGATGTGGCGGACAATTACGTGGAAATCATCACGCAGTGGCCGGGCATTTCGGCCGAGCAAATCGAGCAGCAGGTGACGATTCCGCTGGAAACCGTGATGAACGGGATTCCTCATGTCACGCACTTGAGGTCGTTTTCCTTGTTCGGGCTTTCCGACCTGAAACTGATTTTTGACGATGAAGAAGAAAACGCCTGGAACCGGGAACGCGTGCTCGAACGGCTTTCGCAGGTCACGTTGCCGGCGGGAGTTTCTCCACAGATGGGAACGGACTGGAGCCCGGTCGGCCAGATTTATTTCTTCACGCTGCACAGCACAAATCCCCAATATGACGTGATGGAATTGAAGTCGCTCGAGGACTGGGTCGTCGAGAAAAATTTCAAGACTGTTCCGAACATCGTCGATGTAAGCAGTTTTGGCGGGCCTACGCGTGAATATCAGGTGCGCCTCGATCCCGACAAATTAATTTCGTACGGTCTCGGCATCGCCCAGGTCGAGCAGCAACTCACGAACAACAATACGAATGCGGGCGGCAGCTTCATTGAATCCGGCCAACAGCAAATTAACATCCGGGAAGTCGGACTGGTCAGGAGTGTCGGCGATATCGCGAACACCGTGATTACAACCCGGAGCGGCACTCCGCTGCGAATCAAGGATATTGCCACCGTTTCGCAAGGCCCGAAGATCCGCCTCGGGCGATTTGCAAGAGCTATACATCGCGAAGACGGAACCATCGTCGACAACGACGACGTGGTTTCAGGTATCGTGCTCCTGCGCAAGGGGGCGGATGCCGACGAAGCGCTTGCCGGAATTCACGCCAAGGTCAAGGAGCTGAACGAACGCATTTTGCCTCCGGGCGTGAAAGTCGTTCCCTTCATCGATCGCAGCGATCTGGTGCACTACACAACGCATACGGTGCTGCACAACCTTACAGAAGGCATCATTCTGGTGGTGATTGTTCTCTTTCTGTTTGTCGGCAACGTCCGCGCGGCGATCATTGTTGCGCTCACAATCCCTTTCGCGCTGCTCTTTGCCGCGACCTGCCTCAACCTGAAAGGGATTCCCGCGAATTTATTGTCCCTGGGCGCGCTGGATTTCGGAATGGTCGTCGATGGCGCCGTTGTGATGGTCGAAAACATTGTCCGCCACATGACAAATCCACAAAATGTTTCGCGAAAACCTTCGGAAGTGATTCGCGAAGCCGCTCACGAGGTGCAGCGGCCCGTGTTTTATGCCATCGCCATCATCATCACCGCGTATCTGCCCATCTTCACGCTGCAACGCGTCGAGGGCCGATTATTCCGGCCGATGGCCTGGACGGTGGCTTTTGCGCTATTGGGAGCGCTCATTTTTTCGATGCTCATTGCTCCGGTCCTTTCCACCATTCTTTTCCGAAAGGGGGTGCGCGAATGGAACAACCCTGCAATGACCTACTCGATCCATTTTTACCGCAAGGCCGTTCGATCCGCGATTAAGCAGCCTGTGCTCACCGTGGGAATCGGAATGGCGGCTTTGCTTCTGGCGTTCATCTTCACTTATATGGGGGCGATCGGTTCCGAGTTCTTGCCCCATCTTGATGAGGGCGCCATCTGGGTGCGCGGGACTCTAGCCTCCAGCGTCGGCCCCAGCGAATCGGTCGCGCTGGCCAACCAGGCGCGCACTTTGCTCTGCTCGTTTCCCGAGGTGCCGGATTGCACCAGCCAGGTCGGGCGCCCCGACGATGGAACCGATGCGACCGGCTTTTTCAATACCGAGTACTTCGTGAACTTGAAACCAAAGGAACAGTGGCGGCCCGAGTTCCATCAGGACAAGGACCGTCTGATCGCCGCCATGGATCGCGAACTGGAAAAGATTCCCGGCGTCAATTGGGGCTTTTCTCAACCGATAGAAGACAACATGGAAGAAGCCGTCAGCGGTGTTAAAGGCGAGCTGGCCACGAAAATCTACGGCGACGACCTGAAAGTGCTTGAGCAAAAAGCGGACGAGATTGTGAACACGATGCGCCGGGTCCCGGGAATCGAAGACCTTGGCGTGTTTCGCGCGCTGGGGCAGCCCAATATCAACTTCGAAGTGGACCGCGAGCAGGCCGCGCGGTATCAGATCAACGTCGCGGATATCCAGGACGCAATCCAGACCGCTGCGGGAGGAAACGCTCTCACTCAAGTCCTGCAGGGCGAGCAGCGTTACGATCTGGTGCTGCGTTACCTGCCGCAGTATCGGAACACGCGGGAAGCTCTCGAAAAAATACTTCTGCTCTCTCCCTCCGGCGAACGAGTCTCGCTCGCGCAGCTCTGCAAGATCAGAGAGCAGGACGGCGGCTCGGAAATCTATCGCGAGGCAAATCAGCGTTACGTCGCCATCAAGTACAGCGTGCGCGGGCGCGATCTCGGCGGCGCCGTCGAGGACGCGATGACCAGGGTCAACGCGACGGTGCAGTTGCCGCGGGGATATCACATCGATTGGGAAGGCGAATACGAAAGTCAAAAACGGGCACAGGCGCGGCTGTTTGTTATCGTTCCGCTTACCATTCTCGTGATTTTCATGATTATTTATTCCATGTTCCGTTCGCCAAAGTGGGCCGCGCTGATTCTCGCAACCGTGGCGATGGCCAGCGTTGGCGGCGTGTTCGCCCTCCTGGTTACGGGAACTCATTTCAGCGTTTCGTCGGGGGTTGGATTCCTGGCGCTGTTCGGTGTGTCTGTTCAGACCGGCGTGATCATGCTGGAATATATCAATCAGCTTCGGGCACGCGGCGGTTCCATCGTGGATTCTGCGGTGGAAGGGGCCGTTCTGCGGTTGCGCCCCATCATGATGACCATGCTGGTGGCGACGCTGGGCTTGCTTCCAGCCGCGCTGTCGCACGCCATCGGATCCGATTCGCAGCGCCCCTTTGCGATCGTAATTGTAGGAGGCCTGATGGTAAATCTCGCCATGAGCATCTTCATTCTGCCCACGCTCTATGTTTGGTTTGCGAAAGAAGGGGACAGTCTCCCTGAGCCGGATAAGAAATTTGAGATTTAAGTAGAACAGGCTTCAGCCTGCTTTCTTTTGCCTTCCGTGAACTCCAGGATAGTCAAATTCCGAGAAGCGGAAGCCTGTCCCGCTCCATCCGAATGGTATACTCTCCCGCAACGCGGAAGTGGCGGAATTGGCAGACGCGCCAGCCTTAGGAGCTGGTGGCCGAAAGGCCGTAGGGGTTCGAGTCCCTTCTTCCGCAGACCTATTCTCGAAATCGCCAGTGTTTATGCGGGTTTATCCCATTTTCACTGGCGATTTTGCATTTTTGGGACAAGTCACGTCGGGTCAGAAACGGCCAGAAAAAGCCTCTAAAACGCCCAAAATGGCAACAGTGGCAACAGTCTTTGGTTCAAAGCGTTCGACTCTAGAATAAGGCGGGTAAACGCTGGACTTTTCGCCCCGATTAACAGGATTCGTGTTAGGACCCTCGCTAAAGACACACAGATTACTGAGTGTAACTCAACTGCGTATAACTCACTTGACAAACAGTTTCGACTATAGTAAAGTAAGTTCGAAGGATTTTTTACTGAGCGTTCTAGAATCAATTCGGGTGGTTGCACACGACGGGTAGCTGCAACGACAATCCCAAGTCCGAATTGGCCGAACCCCCTGAGCTTAGTAGCTTAAAACGCCCTCCAAAAACGTAGGGCACCTTGGACTAAAACCAATGGTGTATCTATGTCTATACGTCCGGGTCCGGCAATTTCAGCCTCAAATTACTTAAATTCCGGGCAGGTCTGTGCCCTCTTGGGCATTTCTTCGAAGACTCTCCAACGGCTTCTTCGTCAACGTGCAATTAGCTATGTCCGGTTGAGTTCTCGCTTGTACCGCTTTCGTCGTGAGGCAGTTGAAGCGTTTGTCGCTCAGCGCACGATAAGGGGGTCGGTATGAATCTGCCTCCTGAGCAGCAAATCAGGTATTTGCGATTCGATTGGACGAGTGTGTCCTCTTGGCTCCGTCAGCAGGAGCGTGCAGCGTGAGTCTGTTCAATCCTCCAATTCAAGCCGTGCCGAGGAAGCCGCTGCCAAGGCGGCTCTTCTCTGGCGTGGCCGGATCTCCACTACCAACAGTCGTTCACTCTCCAGCGACTACACCGGAGCCTGCTCAAGCCCCCGGCGCAACATATGTGGAGACAACTTAAATATGGGAATACGCTCAAGAATTAGCAGCAGCGACTACGCGAGGCTGCGAGCGAGTTTCGATGGCAACGAGCCGATCATGACGGGCGGGATGGGTGTATCAGCTATGCGTCAACCTGCGAGAACGTACCAAACGCCCGAGTGGGTGAATAATGACCGTAAAGTTGCCGATTTCATTCACAGAATGTTTCCGCGAGCGGGTAAGTTTGGGGACAAGTGCCAATGTGATCCGTGCTCTCGTCCTTACTGTCGTTTAGACCGCAGCGACTGCCGATGCCGCTACTGTAGAGACACAATGAAAGCCGCACGATGGATGACCGTTGTATTGCTCCCCTCTAAAACTGGACACCTCAATTAGGTAGAATCAGGGCCTCCAAAAACAGGAGGCAACATGAGCAGGAAACCACGAGTAGATCGATCCCCTGAAGAGAAGTGGCAAATTGTGCAGGAAGGCATGAAGAGCGGGAACATTTCGGAGACGTGCCGGCGTCACGGCATTGCTGCGAATCTGTACTATCGCTGGAGGGACGAAGCGGAACAAGGAGCCAAGGCAGCGCTTGGGGGAGAAGCGCTGCCGCGGCCGAAACCGAAAAAGACCATCGCATCCGGCAACTAGAACGCACGCTGGGGCGCAAGGCGCTGGAGATCGAAATCCTAAAAAACGTCGTGGGGGAGTGAGCTGCGGTGCGGCTCACTCCCAGGCACGAGAGATGATGGCGCAGGGCTACACGGCGACGTTGGTCGCGACGACTTTAGCGATTAGCCGGTCGAGCTTGTATTACCGCAAGAAGCCGCGAGGCTGTCGGGCCAATCGAATCTACGATGAGCAGATCGTCGAGGCGTGCGGAGAGAAGTTGGCATACGGCTATCGGCGCGTGGCTTGGTGGCTGCAACGGAACAAAGGGCTAGCCGTGAATCGCAAGCGTGTGCTACGCGTGATGCGCGAACGTGGTTTGCTCGTGCGCTCTCGTCGTCTGCGCGCACGACGCAAGAAAGAGTGGGGCCGCGTGGAAGCTGCAGAACCGAATCAAATCTGGCAAACGGACATGACGAAAATCTGGGCAGGGCCAGCTGTGGGCTGGGCGTATCTGGTTTGTGTGATTGACTGCTGCACACGGGAGATCGTGGGATGGGATCTTTCGCATCGCTGCCGAACGGAAGACGCACTGGCAGCGGTCGAGCACGCGGTACTGGCCCGACTGCCCGAGGGCAGTCGCGAGGCCTGCGTGACGCTGACCACCGACAACGGAACGCAGTTCACTTCGTCGCGGTTTATCGAAACACTGAACCGGCTGGGAATCACGCATCGACGCACGGCGTATCATCACCCGGAAGGCAACAGCTACATCGAACGATTCCATCGCAGCCTGAAGGAAGAAGAAGTATGGACGGCGGAATATCGCAGCGTGCCGGAAGCGCGGGAGTCGATCGGTCGCTGGATCCAGGAGTACAATCACGACCGGCCTCATCACGGAGTCCAAAATCGGACGCCGCACGAGGCCTTCTTGGCTTTTGCAGCTGTACTAAAAAACGAGACCCTGACTGTCTAAATTAGTGGGGAGCAATACACAAGGATCGCTGGCGCCAACAATCGCCGCAGAATCGCCAAGGCAGTGGAGCCTTCATAGATGTTGAGACCGGGGCAAAGCTTTCGAATAGAGAGCGTGAACTCCAGCGATTAGCCCGAGAGATCTATGAAGAAAGATTGGCGGCAGGCGTAGCTCGCGAGCAAGCTCGCAAGGATCTGCCGCTGTCCACATATACTGAAGCCTATTGGAAAATTAATCTGCATAATCTCTTTCACTTTTTGCGCCTGCGAATGGACGTTCACGCTCAGGAGGAGATTCGCGAATATGCAGTAAAGATCGGTCATGACATTGTGGCTATTTGGTGTCCAATTGCGTGGGAAGCTTTCCTCGACTACAAGGCTCAGGCCATTCAACTTTCAAAATTGGAGGCACAGCTCGTTCGATTGATCGGTACAGGAAAAAATGATGAGGCAATTTCAGAATTGCGAAGGGTTGGACTCCTGCAGGCCAACGACCACAGTCTTCGCCCGAATCGGGAGCGAACCGAGCTTGAAATAAAGTTACGGGAGCTAGGTTTGACAGTACCATGAAAATGAAAAGCCTGAGTTTCACTGATGCCTAGAATGATTCAACGGACCACACCTCACACGGACGATATTCTTATGCGTCTCATGGACAGGTACGTTCGAACCGAACGAGCCATTTCGGTACATTTTCGCAGTCTTGTCTAGTCTACCTGCGATTTCAAACCATTTAGTTCAATAGACCACTCCCAAGCTGCCGACTACCTTATCGGCCCAGAAATTCAGTCCGAGCGCCGCGTCCGATTATTGGCGCCATTCGCCACCGGTTCTCAACATCGCCACCAATCAAACCGCCAACGCCTTCAGCAACGCATCGCGAGCATCGAGGTAGTAGTGGATGGTGATCTTGGCCGCAAGTTCGTTGGGCAAGTCGTTCAATTGCCGACGACTGCTGATAGGCATCAAGATGCTGGCCGCACCTTTCTCAATGGCAAATCCCTCCCGGCCCCGATAGTGCGTCGGAAGGACTTCAATGTGTCCGTATAAGAAAACGGCGCAAGCTGCCGGAACTTCGTCCAGCCTCCGCCACTTTTTTATTCCGTTGCGATGAACTCAAAAGCCGGTTTCCGAGTTCCTAAAACAGATACTTCAGAGCAAATTGAATCAGCCGGGGGTTCACGGATACGCTGTTGATCTGCCCGAAGTTTGTTTTCGAGGCATCCACCACTGTCGGATTGTTAAATTGCGGGTGGTTGAATGTGTTGAAGAACTCCGTGCGAAACTCCAGAGTCGCACCCTCGCGGATACCTCCCACTCTGGTGTTCTTCTGGATCACGGTATCAAAGTTAAATTGGCCAGGGCCAAGAATATAGCCAAATCCGGCATTTCCATATCCAGTTGCTTTGCCATCGTTATTGTAGGGAGAAAGAGGGAAGGTCGCGCCGGTTACAAATGCGGCCCCATTCAACCAGCCTCCACCCGAGCATGTGCCTGTGCCTGTTGAACCAATCGTTGTGTTGGAGCATCCGAGACGGTTCTGGTCGTTACCGCCGATTGGATTACCCGCATTGGCCGGCCCCATTCCCGCTGCAAATTGAGCCGTGGAGGTCGAAGGTGTGCCGTAGATCGTTCCGCCTTTGTGTCGGTGGGCGTCAGGGGAGTACCGTCCTGAACGATGGTTACACCCGCAACGCTCCAACCGCTGGTCAACTTGTCCAGCAGACCTTGGTGATTGCCGAAAGGTAAATTATAACTATAATTTATAGTCAGGCGGTGCGGATGATACTGCGCCGCTGGCCCCCAATTCCCAGGGCCAGGATTGTCATAGGCAACGTAGCTGGTATCGGTGAGATCGCGGCTCCAGGTGTACGCCGCTTGCATCGTAAGGCCATGCGAAAATTGTTTTCGCATGGTCGCCTGCAAACTGTTGAACTTGGTATCGGTGCAACTGCAAAAGGCCGTCACGCCAGTGGCTGCAAACCCCAGGAAGGGCACGCGATAGGGAGCGTTCCCCACCGAATTGGTGTTAATGCCGTAATAGGGATTATTGTTGCTCGTGATCTGAGCTGCGTTGTAAATAAAAGGAATTCCCGGATATTGATTCACGCTGCGCGACCCGACATAGGCCACTTCCAAGACCCAGTGAGACGCAATTTCATACTGCGTATCCAGGTTCCACTCGTACGTGAGCGGAGTTTTGAAATTCGGGTCAAGAAAAAGCGTAGCCATGCTTTAACCGGTTCCCGTCTGTGTGGCAGGGTTGATGTTCACCCAGCGCGGTGTCCACGACGGAGCGGTAGGAGGGTACGGATCTTGAAAACTTGAGTTCAGCGTTCCCACCCCTCCCGCCCCCAAAGTAAGCGCATATGGCAGCGATTGAGCGATGGCTGCCGAGTAGGCAAGTCCTCCGACGCGGTCGTAGAAAAAGCCGGCTCCGCTGCGCACGACGAATTTGTCGGTCGAAAATGGTTTCCAGGCAACACCCAGACGCGGGGCAAAGTTGTCCAAAGGAGTGTTGTGGTTCAGAGGACCTTTCGAACCGCTTTGGAAAATACCACCGACCGGCGGAGCCGGGTTAATTGCCGGGTTATAGTTTGCGGGCGTGACAAATCCAGCCAGAGTACCGGTTGCGGCCGAATTTCCGGGCAGCGGAACCGTACTGGCCAGGCTGGGCCAAAAGTTGACCTCTTGCCCCTTGGAGTCATACACCAGACTGTCGTATTCCCATCGCAGACCGAGGCTCAGCGTCAGATTGTTATTGACCTTAAAATCATCCTGAACAAACGCATCCCCGGGCGGAGTTCTGAATTGGTGGAGCAGGCTGCCCGCATTCGTTGCCCCACCGAGTTGCCGGTGCTGAAAATATTGCTCGAACCGGATCCGTTGGTGGGCAGTCCGTTCACGTCCACGCCGGGTGTTGTGGTATTGCAACCAACCGAGCCGGACGGGCAGCCGGCCCGGCCAATCAGGAAGTCCTGAAAGGTCTGGAAGATCAGGTTGATAATGTTTACACCTGCCAGATTCCAATTAATCCGGACGCGCTCCAATTCAAAACCAGCACGTATGGTGTGTCTCCCGTGAGACCATGAAATCTGATCGGCCACTTGCCACGAGGATGTATGTTTGTAGTTGGCTAGGGAAGTGCCGGCTCCAAATTGGAACTTTCCGGAAACAATGATCGTACCGAGAGAGTCGTTCCCAGGATTATAAAGAAACCCGGGGTAGAGCGGCCTGATTCCCGCTTGGTCATTTGAAAAAGGAATCGTGTTGGCGAGATTTGAGTTCGCGATCTGTATTGAAACCCGAGCTTCGTTCACCAGGTTATTGGAAACGAGTGTGGTGAGCTTCAAGTTCGGATACTCGTTCTTGTAGAAGATCGACCCTCCGTCGTCAGGCAGGCATGGAAGAATTGTTGTGCCGATCACTCCTGTAACCCCACAACCGAATGTCACCGTCTGCGGATCTCGGATATGAAATACCTCCCCGTCAACGTGTTCTTGCTGTTGATGATGTAATCGAAGTTCCCCACTCCCTGGTGCTCCCTGTAATAGGCGGGACTGCTGAGGGAATTGAGCTGGTAATTGTTTGTGGTCGAACTGGGAATAAACCAGGTGCCGTCGGGGTTCTTCAGGTTAAGCAAGTTGATGGCTACTTGATTGATATTCGCTCCGGCGGGATCCACCTGAATACCTCCACCGTTGGTCGCACCGGCAGTTGGAGCGGTGCAAAGAGCGGAGCCGCCTCCTGGAGACTGAGCCAAGGTTGGGCAAAACGCGGTCCCGAGAAACGCCCGATAGGTGGGATCATTCGCGCGCTGAAAATCCATGCCGAACGGCATGTTCAGCGGAGGTAAATTCGGATTGCCGGATGCCAGGATGGTGTATCCATTCTTTTGATAGGTTTCCTGATAGGCGAAGAAAACAAATAGCTTGTCCTTCTTGATCGGTCCGCCGATCGTGCCTCCATACTGGTTCTGGTTCAATGTCGGGGTCGTATTGTTCGGGGCAGCCTGTTGGCTGCGGAAGAAATCATTGGCGTTCAGGATGGTGTTCCAAAAAACTCAAAGGCTGAGCCGTGGAACGTGTTGGTGCCGGATTTGGTCACCACATTGACGCTTGCGCCGGGATTGCGTCCATAGCCGGCATCGTACAGCGAGGTCTGAATTTTGAACTCCTGAATGGCGTCGGGATTTACAATCCCCATTCCTGTGGCGCCGCCCGCATCGGCCGTCGTCCCGCTTCCGCTGGGATTCACCACTGAGGCTCCATCCATCGAGTAATTGTTTTGCGATACGGCAAGGCCATTAGTAGCAATTTCCTGTGTGCCACGGCCTAATGCGCCGGCATTGGCCACGGAGAATTTCGCGCCAGCCGAAAGGCCCAGCAACGTGGTGTAGTTCCGGACGGTCAGAGGGATGTCCGATACGGTTGATCCTGAGAGCACCGTGCCCTGGCCGCTCCAGTGGTCTGAATTGCCGATTCGGCTTCCGCGCTCACCTCGACTTGCTGGGATTGCGCACCGACCTGTAGGGTTTCATCAAGGACGGCGGTTTCCGTCACCGTTACCGTCACGGAGGCCGCCATTGCCGCGCTAAACCCCGCAGCCTCCACCGTTACGCCATAATCGCCCGGCTGGAGCAATCCGAACCTGTAAGCTCCGTCAGCATCGGTCTTGGTGCTGCGAGACTCATTGGTACCTTTATTCGAAAGGGTGACGGTTGCGTTCGGGACGACGCCGCCCGAAGGATCCTTGACGGTTCCGATCAATGCCCCACTCCCGGAATTAAAAAAAAAAAAAAAAAAAAAAAAAAAAAAAAAAAAAAAAAAAAAAAAAAAAAAAAAAAAAAAAAAAAAAAAAAAAAAAAAAAAAAAAAAAAAAAAAAAAAAAAAAAAAAAAAAAAAAAAAAAAAAAAAAAAAAAAAAAAAAAAAAAAAAAAAAAAAAAAAAAAAAAAAAAAAAAAAAAAAAAAAAAAAAAAAAAAAAAAAAAAAAAAAAAAAAAAAAAAAAAAAAAAAAAAAAAAAAAAAAAAAAAAAAAAAAAAAAAAAAAAAAAAAAAAAAAAAAAAAAAAAAAAAAAAAAAAAAAAAAAAAAAAAAAAAAAAAAAAAAAAAAAAAAAAAAAAAAAAAAAAAAAAAAAAAAAAAAAAAAAAAAAAAAAAAAAAAAAAAAAAAAAAAAAAAAAAAAAAAAAAAAAAAAAAAAAAAAAAAAAAAAAAAAAAAAAAAAAAAAAAAAAAAAAAAAAAAAAAAAAAAAAAAAAAAAAAAAAAAAAAAAAAAAAAAAAAAAAAAAAAAAAAAAAAAAAAAAAAAAAAAAAAAAAAAAAAAAAAAAAAAAAAAAAAAAAAAAAAAAAAAAAAAAAAAAAAAAAAAAAAAAAAAAAAAAAAAAAAAAAAAAAAAAAAAAAAAAAAAAAAAAAAAAAAAAAAAAAAAAAAAAAAAAAAAAAAAAAAAAAAAAAAAAAAAAAAAAAAAAAAAAAAAAAAAAAAAAAAAAAAAAAAAAAAAAAAAAAAAAAAAAAAAAAAAAAAAAAAAAAAAAAAAAAAAAAAAAAAAAAAAAAAAAAAAAAAAAAAAAAAAAAAAAAAAAAAAAAAAAAAAAAAAAAAAAAAAAAAAAAAAAAAAAAAAAAAAAAAAAAAAAAAAAAAAAAAAAAAAAAAAAAAAAAAAAAAAAAAAAAAAAAAAAAAAAAAAAAAAAAAAAAAAAAAAAAAAAAAAAAAAAAAAAAAAAAAAAAAAAAAAAAAAAAAAAAAAAAAAAAAAAAAAAAAAAAAAAAAAAAAAAAAAAAAAAAAAAAAAAAAAAAAAAAAAAAAAAAAAAAAAAAAAAAAAAAAAAAAAAAAAAAAAAAAAAAAAAAAAAAAAAAAAAAAAAAAAAAAAAAAAAAAAAAAAAAAAAAAAAAAAAAAAAAAAAAAAAAAAAAAAAAAAAAAAAAAAAAAAAAAAAAAAAAAAAAAAAAAAAAAAAAAAAAAAAAAAAAAAAAAAAAAAAAAAAAAAAAAAAAAAAAAAAAAAAAAAAAAAAAAAAAAAAAAAAAAAAAAAAAAAAAAAAAAAAAAAAAAAAAAAAAAAAAAAAAAAAAAAAAAAAAAAAAAAAAAAAAAAAAAAAAAAAAAAAAAAAAAAAAAAAAAAAAAAAAAAAAAAAAAAAAAAAAAAAAAAAAAAAAAAAAAAAAAAAAAAAAAAAAAAAAAAAAAAAAAAAAAAAAAAAAAAAAAAAAAAAAAAAAAAAAAAAAAAAAAAAAAAAAAAAAAAAAAAAAAAAAAAAAAAAAAAAAAAAAAAAAAAAAAAAAAAAAAAAAAAAAAAAAAAAAAAAAAAAAAAAAAAAAAAAAAAAAAAAAAAAAAAAAAAAAAAAAAAAAAAAAAAAAAAAAAAAAAAAAAAAAAAAAAAAAAAAAAAAAAAAAAAAAAAAAAAAAAAAAAAAAAAAAAAAAAAAAAAAAAAAAAAAAAAAAAAAAAAAAAAAAAAAAAAAAAAAAAAAAAAAAAAAAAAAAAAAAAAAAAAAAAAAAAAAAAAAAAAAAAAAAAAAAAAAAAAAAAAAAAAAAAAAAAAAAAAAAAAAAAAAAAAAAAAAAAAAAAAAAAAAAAAAAAAAAAAAAAAAAAAAAAAAAAAAAAAAAAAAAAAAAAAAAAAAAAAAAAAAAAAAAAAAAAAAAAAAAAAAAAAAAAAAAAAAAAAAAAAAAAAAAAAAAAAAAAAAAAAAAAAAAAAAAAAAAAAAAAAAAAAAAAAAAAAAAAAAAAAAAAAAAAAAAAAAAAAAAAAAAAAAAAAAAAAAAAAAAAAAAAAAAAAAAAAAAAAAAAAAAAAAAAAAAAAAAAAAAAAAAAAAAAAAAAAAAAAAAAAAAAAAAAAAAAAAAAAAAAAAAAAAAAAAAAAAAAAAAAAAAAAAAAAAAAAAAAAAAAAAAAAAAAAAAAAAAAAAAAAAAAAAAAAAAAAAAAAAAAAAAAAAAAAAAAAAAAAAAAAAAAAAAAAAAAAAAAAAAAAAAAAAAAAAAAAAAAAAAAAAAAAAAAAAAAAAAAAAAAAAAAAAAAAAAAAAAAAAAAAAAAAAAAAAAAAAAAAAAAAAAAAAAAAAAAAAAAAAAAAAAAAAAAAAAAAAAAAAAAAAAAAAAAAAAAAAAAAAAAAAAAAAAAAAAAAAAAAAAAAAAAAAAAAAAAAAAAAAAAAAAAAAAAAAAAAAAAAAAAAAAAAAAAAAAAAAAAAAAAAAAAAAAAAAAAAAAAAAAAAAAAAAAAAAAAAAAAAAAAAAAAAAAAAAAAAAAAAAAAAAAAAAAAAAAAAAAAAAAAAAAAAAAAAAAAAAAAAAAAAAAAAAAAAAAAAAAAAAAAAAAAAAAAAAAAAAAAAAAAAAAAAAAAAAAAAAAAAAAAAAAAAAAAAAAAAAAAAAAAAAAAAAAAAAAAAAAAAAAAAAAAAAAAAAAAAAAAAAAAAAAAAAAAAAAAAAAAAAAAAAAAAAAAAAAAAAAAAAAAAAAAAAAAAAAAAAAAAAAAAAAAAAAAAAAAAAAAAAAAAAAAAAAAAAAAAAAAAAAAAAAAAAAAAAAAAAAAAAAAAAAAAAAAAAAAAAAAAAAAAAAAAAAAAAAAAAAAAAAAAAAAAAAAAAAAAAAAAAAAAAAAAAAAAAAAAAAAAAAAAAAAAAAAAAAAAAAAAAAAAAAAAAAAAAAAAAAAAAAAAAAAAAAAAAAAAAAAAAAAAAAAAAAAAAAAAAAAAAAAAAAAAAAAAAAAAAAAAAAAAAAAAAAAAAAAAAAAAAAAAAAAAAAAAAAAAAAAAAAAAAAAAAAAAAAAAAAAAAAAAAAAAAAAAAAAAAAAAAAAAAAAAAAAAAAAAAAAAAAAAAAAAAAAAAAAAAAAAAAAAAAAAAAAAAAAAAAAAAAAAAAAAAAAAAAAAAAAAAAAAAAAAAAAAAAAAAAAAAAAAAAAAAAAAAAAAAAAAAAAAAAAAAAAAAAAAAAAAAAAAAAAAAAAAAAAAAAAAAAAAAAAAAAAAAAAAAAAAAAAAAAAAAAAAAAAAAAAAAAAAAAAAAAAAAAAAAAAAAAAAAAAAAAAAAAAAAAAAAAAAAAAAAAAAAAAAAAAAAAAAAAAAAAAAAAAAAAAAAAAAAAAAAAAAAAAAAAAAAAAAAAAAAAAAAAAAAAAAAAAAAAAAAAAAAAAAAAAAAAAAAAAAAAAAAAAAAAAAAAAAAAAAAAAAAAAAAAAAAAAAAAAAAAAAAAAAAAAAAAAAAAAAAAAAAAAAAAAAAAAAAAAAAAAAAAAAAAAAAAAAAAAAAAAAAAAAAAAAAAAAAAAAAAAAAAAAAAAAAAAAAAAAAAAAAAAAAAAAAAAAAAAAAAAAAAAAAAAAAAAAAAAAAAAAAAAAAAAAAAAAAAAAAAAAAAAAAAAAAAAAAAAAAAAAAAAAAAAAAAAAAAAAAAAAAAAAAAAAAAAAAAAAAAAAAAAAAAAAAAAAAAAAAAAAAAAAAAAAAAAAAAAAAAAAAAAAAAAAAAAAAAAAAAAAAAAAAAAAAAAAAAAAAAAAAAAAAAAAAAAAAAAAAAAAAAAAAAAAAAAAAAAAAAAAAAAAAAAAAAAAAAAAAAAAAAAAAAAAAAAAAAAAAAAAAAAAAAAAAAAAAAAAAAAAAAAAAAAAAAAAAAAAAAAAAAAAAAAAAAAAAAAAAAAAAAAAAAAAAAAAAAAAAAAAAAAAAAAAAAAAAAAAAAAAAAAAAAAAAAAAAAAAAAAAAAAAAAAAAAAAAAAAAAAAAAAAAAAAAAAAAAAAAAAAAAAAAAAAAAAAAAAAAAAAAAAAAAAAAAAAAAAAAAAAAAAAAAAAAAAAAAAAAAAAAAAAAAAAAAAAAAAAAAAAAAAAAAAAAAAAAAAAAAAAAAAAAAAAAAAAAAAAAAAAAAAAAAAAAAAAAAAAAAAAAAAAAAAAAAAAAAAAAAAAAAAAAAAAAAAAAAAAAAAAAAAAAAAAAAAAAAAAAAAAAAAAAAAAAAAAAAAAAAAAAAAAAAAAAAAAAAAAAAAAAAAAAAAAAAAAAAAAAAAAAAAAAAAAAAAAAAAAAAAAAAAAAAAAAAAAAAAAAAAAAAAAAAAAAAAAAAAAAAAAAAAAAAAAAAAAAAAAAAAAAAAAAAAAAAAAAAAAAAAAAAAAAAAAAAAAAAAAAAAAAAAAAAAAAAAAAAAAAAAAAAAAAAAAAAAAAAAAAAAAAAAAAAAAAAAAAAAAAAAAAAAAAAAAAAAAAAAAAAAAAAAAAAAAAAAAAAAAAAAAAAAAAAAAAAAAAAAAAAAAAAAAAAAAAAAAAAAAAAAAAAAAAAAAAAAAAAAAAAAAAAAAAAAAAAAAAAAAAAAAAAAAAAAAAAAAAAAAAAAAAAAAAAAAAAAAAAAAAAAAAAAAAAAAAAAAAAAAAAAAAAAAAAAAAAAAAAAAAAAAAAAAAAAAAAAAAAAAAAAAAAAAAAAAAAAAAAAAAAAAAAAAAAAAAAAAAAAAAAAAAAAAAAAAAAAAAAAAAAAAAAAAAAAAAAAAAAAAAAAAAAAAAAAAAAAAAAAAAAAAAAAAAAAAAAAAAAAAAAAAAAAAAAAAAAAAAAAAAAAAAAAAAAAAAAAAAAAAAAAAAAAAAAAAAAAAAAAAAAAAAAAAAAAAAAAAAAAAAAAAAAAAAAAAAAAAAAAAAAAAAAAAAAAAAAAAAAAAAAAAAAAAAAAAAAAAAAAAAAAAAAAAAAAAAAAAAAAAAAAAAAAAAAAAAAAAAAAAAAAAAAAAAAAAAAAAAAAAAAAAAAAAAAAAAAAAAAAAAAAAAAAAAAAAAAAAAAAAAAAAAAAAAAAAAAAAAAAAAAAAAAAAAAAAAAAAAAAAAAAAAAAAAAAAAAAAAAAAAAAAAAAAAAAAAAAAAAAAAAAAAAAAAAAAAAAAAAAAAAAAAAAAAAAAAAAAAAAAAAAAAAAAAAAAAAAAAAAAAAAAAAAAAAAAAAAAAAAAAAAAAAAAAAAAAAAAAAAAAAAAAAAAAAAAAAAAAAAAAAAAAAAAAAAAAAAAAAAAAAAAAAAAAAAAAAAAAAAAAAAAAAAAAAAAAAAAAAAAAAAAAAAAAAAAAAAAAAAAAAAAAAAAAAAAAAATAATCGACCACGCACGTGACATGTCGCTCTTGCTCCGCGTATAGACAGAAAAAGATCATAATGAGGAAGGAGTCCTGCCCAAGTATCAACTAAATCCGATGCTCTGTCCGCGCTTTGACCTGCCAATCTCACGACAGGGGAACTGTTTCTTTCAAACCAGTTGAGGTAGAGGCAATTTTCGGAGAGGCGACAGAACAATTCGATTCACTATTGGCGGACAGACTGCTAGGGATGAATGCGCCCTTTGTTCGAGCGAAACGACGTAAGTCTGGCAATGAATCATTCGGCCAGGAATCCCCAACTAGATGAAGATTGATTACTCAACTGCTTAAGGAGTCGTTTGGTTCCGTGACGGATTTGACTGCCCATCATCAGTGGGACGTGTTCGTATCTGCGTTCAACATGACAGAACGTGTTCGCGAGGTTTATGACGCCGTCAGGTCAGGTGAAAAGCACTGGCTTGTATTGCTCCCCACTAATTTAGACAGTCAGGGTCTCGTTTTTTAGTACAGCTGCAAAAGCCAAGAAGGCCTCGTGCGGCGTCCGATTTTGGACTCCGTGATGAGGCCGGTCGTGATTGTACTCCTGGATCCAGCGACCGATCGACTCCCGCGCTTCCGGCACGCTGCGATATTCCGCCGTCCATACTTCTTCTTCCTTCAGGCTGCGATGGAATCGTTCGATGTAGCTGTTGCCTTCCGGGTGATGATACGCCGTGCGTCGATGCGTGATTCCCAGCCGGTAGATCTATTCGAATAAAACCGCGACGAAGTGAACTGCGTTCCGTTGTCGGTGGTCAGCGTCACGCAGGCCTCGCGACTGCCCTCGGGCAGTCGGGCGTACCGCGTGCTCGACCGCTGCCAGTGCGTCTCCTCGGCGGCGATGAGAAAGATCCCATCCACGATCTCCCGTGTGCAGCAGTCAATCACACAAACCAGATACGCCCAGCCCACAGCTGGCCCTGCCCAGATTTTCGTCATGTCCGTTTGCCAGATTTGATTTGGTACTGCAGCCTCCTGCCGCCGCTCTCCGTCGTGCGCAGACGACGAGAGCGCACGAGCAAACCACGTTCGCGCATCACGCGTAGCACACGCTTGCGATTCACGGCTAGCCCTTTGTTCCGTTGCAGCCACCAAGCCACGCGCCGATAGCCGTATGCCAACTTCTCTCCGCACGCCTCGACGATCTGCTCATCGTAGATTCGATTGGCCCGACAGCCTCGCGGCTTCTTGCGGTAATACAAGCTCGACCGGCTAATCGCTAAAGTCGTCGCGACCAACGTCGCCGTGTAGCCCTGCGCCATCATCTCTCGTGCCTGGGAGTGAGCCGCACCGCAGCTCACTCCCCACGACGTTTTAGGATTTCGATCTCCAGCGCCTTGCGCCTAGCATGCATACATTGCCGGATGCGATGGTCTTTTTCGGTTTCGCCGACGGCAGCGCTTCTCCCCTAAGCGCTGCCTTGGCTCCTTGTTCCGCTTCGTCCCTCCAGCGATAGTACAGATTCGCAGCAATGCCGTGACGCCGGCACGTCTCCGAAATGTTCCCACTACTTCATCCTTCCTGCACAATTTGCCACTTCTCTTCGGGGATCGATCTACTCGTGGTTTCCTGCTCATGTTGCCTCCTGTTTTTGGAGGCCCTGATTCTACCTAATTGAGGTGTCCAGCTTTAGAGGGGAGCAATACACTCTCAACCATTCCGACAGCGGCCGGGTACCGATTCGTATTTGTGCGCGCCTAAGCATCGAACTGAGGAAACGGACTTCGGCCACAAAGTTTCTCTCTGGATGTCCACGCGCCTCGCGCTTCACGATTACCTGACCCTTGCATACCCAGAGCAGTCCCCACTTCGCCGGGATTCCCTTCACTTGGATTAAATCGGCTGGACACAGATAATACCGCCGATCGCCCATTCCTGAACGCGGCTTCAACCGGACAGTCTTCGTTGCGTCCTTTAAAAAATCTGATCGAGTCAACTTGCATTCGATGAGAACAGAACCCGAGCCGGGTGCCCAGCCGATCACGTCGGGGTTCTCATCCGCGGGCGTGGCAAACTCGTACAGGACTACTGAGCACTGTCTGTTAAGCCACCGGACACCCATCGCAACTAAGGTCAAATGCTTCATAGTTAGGATTGTAACCTATTCCTTTTGAATAGTTTATTTGTTTTATGAGTCCAGAACTAGGGCATTACCCAAAGCTCTGTAGGTTTCCGATCGATCTCAACGGTTCCTTCGTTTTCCCAATCGACAACTTGATGGGCGATTCCAAGTACCCTCGTTTTCGGCAACACTTTCGAGTTTAATCGGGGGTTCGCTGTCACCATCTTGAAACATTCTTCCTCTAGCAGGCTGCTGAAAAATTGGGTTGAACAAGCAAATTTCCTTTTCCAGGATGACTGGTTTTTTTGTTGTGAGTTTATTTCGTGCTGGTTTTCGTGCTCTTGCGTGTCCCAGTCGCCCTTTGCAATGCCATGCAGAGACACCCCGGCCCGGACTTACTGCGCGGGAAACGCGGCAGCCATCAGGTTTCGCATGCGCACCAGGTTGTAGGCAGCACACGCGAACGTAAAGATCCAATCCACCTTCAACGTTCCGCGATGCCGCACCTCGCGTAACAGTGCAATCGTCTTCAGCCAGCCAAAACATTCTTCGATGCGCTTCCTCTTCTTCTGGCTGATGCGGTAGCCCGGATGTTGTGTGGTGCGTCCATCAATGGCGCTGCCGCCCGGTCGCGCCAGGTTTTGCGCCACGTGCGGCGTTACGCACATGTTCCGGCATTCGCGCACGAACTCGGCGGTATCAAATCCCTTGTCGCCACCCACGGTCACCTGCCCGATCCCCGGAACCTGCTGCAGCATGACCATTGCCGCATCGCGTTCGGCGGTGCCCGTGGCTTCCCACACCAGGCCCGACACAATTAATCCATTGCGATTCTCCACCAGCAGATTTCCGCAGTAGCTCAACTTGGCCTCCTTGCCTGCGCCTTTGCGCGCTAGAAGCGCGTCGGGATCGGTTTTCGATTCGTGCGTTTGGTTCGAACGTTTCTCGCCACGAAAATTCACAGTGGGATTTCCCGGATCGTCCGGCGGTGGCGAACTGTTCTTGCCTTTGGGTTGAAAACTCTTCCCGCTGGCCCACGCTTCCAGCAGCGTGCCGTCCACGCTGAAATGCTCGTCCGAAGTCCATCCCCTCTCTCGCGCCTGTGCCACCACTCGCGACAGAAAGTCCTTGGCCACCTCGGCCTCCAGCAACCGGTCGCGGTTCTTGGTAAACACGGTCGCGTCCCACACCGAATCATCCAAATTCAGCCCCACAAACCAGCGGAACAGAATGTTGTAATCCATCTCTTCCATCAGCAGCCGCTCGCTGCGCACCGAATACAACATCTGCAACAGCTGCGCCCGCAACAACTGCTCCGGCGGTATCGATGGCCGACCCACTTTGGCGTACATCTTGTTGAACTGGGGTGACAGCTGCTTCAGGATTTCGTCAACCATCGTGCGGATGGGTCGCAGCGGATGATCCTTGCGCACTCGCTGCTCCGGAGAAATGTAACTGAAGACGTGGGACTGTTGCTGATCGGTTCCTCGCATGCACATTGGACGCGCTCTGCGCTGCTTAGTTACACAATTTCCGAGTTTTTCAGCATCCTGCTAGAGCATCTTTCAACGATGAAAAGGGGCCTAGGTCATCATAGTCACTGGACGTGATGACATAAATTTCTTCGCAACCGTGAAGCCAAATTGCACCCGACATTCCGGGAGCATCGCCGTCCCACGCCAGTGTTAAGACGGGGGTTGCGCATTCCATATATGAATTGTATGTCGAGTCAGAGAATTCGTTGCAATCTGCTTGGTCAATGGGTTGGCTGTCTTGGACCCGCTTCAAGATTTTATCTGCCGATTTACCCAAGTCCTTCTTGATGCCTTTTTTGAATCGCGAGTTTTTTAGGAGTTGAGGCAAGCACAAAACAAGACGTTCGTTAAACGATGGTTCCATCGGCATAGTTGCTCCTAGCGTTTCGTTAAGTCGTGTTGACCTTGGTTCCGATCTCGGTCGACCGGGTCTAAATGGCGGTCGATTTCGCGGCGTGCTTCGGGCGTTTTTGGAAGGATCATCGATTACCTCCGTGCGTTCAAAATCTTCTTCACACTTGCAATACGTTTCCTGTCGGCTGGATCGATCTTATTTTCAGCGTCCGGGCAGATGTCTATGAAGCGTTGAAGGAACTCGCGGAGAACTTCGACCTGTTTCTTCATCAGCGTGCCCCAAACACGATCATATTTGTGTCACTCTTTCACCCCCCTGAAAATATTGTCTACCTCAATTTGCGCTTCCGTTGTATCCGTATCCTCAGCAGCAAGGTAACGAGCAGTGGTTTGAAGGTCTTTATGTCCGAGAAGACGTTGTGCGGTCGGAATCCCAAATTTCTTGGCAATCATTGATCCAAAGGTTCTCCGCATCTTGTGCAGGGTAAACCGACCTTCTAATCCGGCTCGGACAGCGACCCTTTGGATGATCTTTACTAAGTGCTTATCGGGTTTGCTGACTCCTGATGGAAATATCAAATTGCACTTATGATCAGCACTTGAATCCCGGTATCTAATCAACTTCGTGATAAACCTGCTCGGCAAAAGATCGACGTCCCGGACTTCGTGATCCTTCACCTTCCAGCTGTATCGCGGCTTGGGCTGGACTCTGATCTTCTTACCGTCGAAGTCAGACCACTCCATGTGAGCAACTTCTTCGTCTCGGCAACCTGTATACAGAAAGAACTCGATTAGAAGTTGTTCGTGCTGATTGGCAACATCCAGCAGAGCGTTAATTGTCTTTATGCTGTACTTGTCGGGTACTCGCTTGGTGTATTTGGGGGCGTCGGTTGAGAACAAGAGCCCCGGTGCCGTCGAATCAGCACCCTTCACTTTCTTCAAACGGATGCCGCACTTCTGGCCGAGAAACGTCCCGAGATACGTGAGTCGGTTGCGAATCGTCCGATTTTGCTCGCCATGTTTCCGTTTCGGAAGGTTCTTCCGCATCCAAGCGATGTAATCGATTATGTCTTTGCGGTCTAGTTCGTCGGTGTAAATCTTCGTGCAGCTTCGAACGAATCCCTCAAGCGTGTTCGTATAGGCAACGATGGTCGCTTTAGCTTTATCGAGTGTCGGCAAGTCTTGAAGATATTCAGCAACCGCGTCTGCAATAACAATGCGTTCTTTAGCCCGGTCTTGATAGATCGGAGCCTTACCGATTGCCACACGATCCATATCAGATTCATGGTTCCGCCACTCGATAAAGGCCGTATTCAAATCTTTACCGAGCGGCACGATTTTGCGCTTGCCGTGGTCCATATACCGAAGGAAATACGACGTTGCGTTCGGGAGCGGAACAGGATTTTGACGTTTGATTTGAACACGCTCCCAGAAGAACCTTCCATCGTTGTTGATCCGGGCATACAAACCCTTCGCGTACGTAGGCTCTGGCTTTAACTTGGCGGATTTATCTTCTGTCAAGGCTGGCATAACTCAGGGTGGCACAGGAGTGGCAACAGTGTCAATAAATTTAATCTAAGTAATGCATTATCAGCATGCGGTATAGAGTCCCTTCTTCCGCACCACTCTCATTGCTTCAAATCGCAATCAATTCATCGTCTTTGTGCAGAACAGGGGCGGGGTGCGTTTCATGCTCTTTTCGTAATATGCGAAAAATCCGAATCATGGCATAGGCGGCAGGCATCAGCGTGGCCCAGAAAATCGGATACCGGTATCGCGCCTCAAACTGCACGAGATAATGAATCAGCGGATAGATCAGCAGTGTCGATCCGAACAGGAACGCGGAGCGGCGGCGATCTTGAAACATCCACCATAGTCCCAGCAATGAAAGGATCGTCAAAATCCCCATGGGAATTGCGTAACGGAAGCTCCCGAGATAAGGAAACCAGAAACGCACAAAGCGCCGCGCCGTCAGCCCCAGAAATGCGCGCGGATTCGATTCGATCCACGCCATCGCCTGCCGAAACTGATCGCGATCGAATCTAATTTCGCCATGGTCGATAATTTCTCCGGCGATCTGGGGATTCGCATTCGGATGCGTTCGCTCATGGCAACCGGAAACGAGATTCTCAAGCATCGTCGGCCGGGCGCAGGGATTATTGGACACGGAAAGCTCAAGACCGAAATTGTCGCGCACAAAAAATACCGCGTGAAACTGCTGGTAGTTCCGGATAAACCAGGGCAGGCACGCCAGCGCCGCTCCCGCAATTACGACGAGCATCGCGCGCCGCGCACGCGTTAACAAGTCCGGTGAATTCTCCATCGCCGCAATGTGCGCCCATGCAAACAGCAGCAACACGGACTGGGGATTGGCCAAAATTGCGATTCCCCAAAGAAAACCGAGCATCATCGAATGCCGCCAGTCGCGGGGCGCTTTGAAATAACTCAGCGTAAGAATACATAGAACCACCAGGATCGCCCCCGTGAAGAGCGATTCCCATTCCACGAGAACGCGATACGGCTGGACAACCGCGCCGATCGCCGCGGCGGCGACTCCCGGAAGAATGCCAAGACCCAACCGCTCCGACAGCAGCGGCAGCAACGCAAGCTGAAGCGCGAGAAACCCAACGTTCAGCGCCCACAAAACGATTGCCCCGGTCAATGCGATTCCAAACACCTTGCCCACCAGCGCATAAAGGAGAACGTATGCGGGGGCCGCATGTGCCGTGGGACCGGTGGGGAGCGAGTAGAAAGGATGGGCAAAACTTCCCTCCCTCACCACGTTCATTGCGATGCGCGTGATTTCCGCGCCGTGATCGAGATCGGAATACGACCTTTTTCCCTGTGGCGAAATCGCATAAATCAGGCATACCGCGACGAAAATCAGAATCGTTATCCGGACAAGAGAAATTCCGCTGCCGGGCCGTCCGGTCGAATTCAGGTTTGTGGTCGAAGTCCGCACTTGATTTACTATGCCCCCTGGAATACGGAACCGTATCGGGATCGGGTTTTGATAAAAACAGGGGCTTCCATTGTGGCTTTCTTCAGTCTAGAAAACCCGATCGGAAGGCGCAATCTATCATGACTCAAACATCGCGTAACAATACAGAGTGGCCGTTACAATCCAGAAACTGAGGGATTGCAGGATTCGACGCGCGATTCGGTCCGACGCGCCGGCATCCAATTGACACTGATAGTTCGGTGTAGTAGCGTCCCCGTTCAATAAACTCATGGCAAGCAATGGAGGCAATGATGGATCTTAAACGGCGTGATTTTCTGTCGGCAACAGCCGCTGCTGCGACTTTGGGCGCGGTCGGACCGATTCTTCCAAAATCGGATGCCGCTGCATCGGAAACAGCGGAGCCACAGCAGCCCGCCGCTGCCGCAAAAACCGGCTATGTTGCGCCGTCGGAAGTGAAACGCCCTGATTTTTATAACCTCCGCGAACTGGAAGGCATGGCTCAGCAGATCATCCCGGCGGGCGGCTTCGGCTACATTGCCGGCGCCGCCGGCGATGAATGGACCAAGCGGGAGAATGAGCTCGCCTACAAGCGCCTGACAATCACGCCGCGCTACCTCAACGGCTACGACGATGCCGATATGACCACGACGCTGCTCGGTTCAAAAATTTCCATGCCGATTATCACCAGCGTCATGGGCAATCACGGCCTGGCGCATGTTTCCGCCGAGCTCGGGACCGCGAAAGGCACCGACGCCGCAGGCACAATTTTCACGGCGCCCTCCGGATCGAGCGTCAGCGTGGAAGAGATCGCCAAGGCCAGTCCTGGGCCGAAATGGTTTCAAATCTACATGCCCGACGACGAAGGTTGGGCCAGAGAACTTCTGCAGCGCGCCAAGGCTGCGGGCTATCTGGCTGTCGTAATTACGATCGACGGCGTGGTTTACAGCAACCGCGAAACCGATCGGCGGAACAAGTTCGTGTCACCTTTGAAAGCGGGCAATGTTCCCAGCAAGACGGGGATCAACAGAAGAATGAAACCGAATCTCGCTTGGGACGATGTGGCCTTCGCTCAAAAAGTGACAGGGCTTCCCGTCATCATCAAAGGAGTTTTGTCCCCCGAGACAGCAGTGATGGCGGTAGATCACGGCTGCGGCGCAATTCAGGTGTCCAACCACGGCGGGCGCAACCTCGACGATGTTCCGGCGTCGCTTACAGTTCTGCCCCGCATCGTCGATGCGGTGGGCGGGCGAATTCCCATTGTTGTCGATGGCGGCATCCGGCGCGGACAGGATGTGTTCAAGGCGCTAGCCGTTGGCGCGAACGCCGTCGCTCTCGGCCGGCCTGTGATGTACGGCCTGGCGCTCGGCGGATGGATGGGTGTAAAGGCGGTTCTCGAACATCTCCGGGATGAGTTTGAAATTACGATGCGGCTTGCGGGAGCGAAAACAGTCGGCGAGATCAACCGGCATTACCTGACAACTGTTTAGGAAAATGGGTCCGTCTGGTTCTAAAACTTTCGAGTTAGCACAGCCACTCCTGGCTGTGCGGTTTTTGCAGCGGCTGAATAGGCGAAAAGCACGCAGCCGGGAGTGGCTGTACTACAAAATCCTAACGGACCAACAACCCGGTGTAGTGGAGAGTTGAAGGCCTCGTAGCAGTAGCATTTTTATTGATAACTTCAAATATCAGACGGGATAGATTTTTGTAGCGCCGGCGTCTTGCCGGCGGATTTGACATTTTCCAAGAACACAAAAGCCGCCGGCGAGAGGCCGGCGCTACAAAAACCTAATTCGCAGGCGCAGGAGCAACGGCCGGCGCGCCATCGGCTGGCACCGCCGTCTTCGGACCAAAATTCTTGAACAAGTATTGAGCCAACGCATCGACTTTTTCGGGAGGAATACGAGCGCCTCGATCGACCATCGTGGCGATCGTGTCCTGCCAATCGGCCAGGTTCATGTGCGATTTCGTCAGGTTCGTCAGCCGGTGGCAGTCCTGGCAATATTCAGTGGCAATGGCCTTCCCATCCCCCTCCGGTAAATCAACGGAAGGTTTCGCGATCTGCGCGGTGGTACTTGCAGGAGCCATGGGAGCGGGAGCCGGTGCAGCGGCAGTGGCTGGCGCGGCGGAATCGGCTACGGTAGCCGAAGCGGGCGCCTTTCGTCCGAAATTTTCTCCAAGATACTTAACCAGCGCGTCCACCTTCTCGGGCGGAATACGCGCGCCGTGATCGATCATCGTATCCACGGTATCTTTCCAATCGTCGGCCGACTGGTGCATGTGCACGATGTTGGAAAGCTCATGGCAATCCTGGCAATATTCGACGGCCAGATTTTTCCCTTCGCCCTCCGGCATCTGGGCGGCGTATTTCGACATATTGGGATGGGCCGGCGCGGCTTGGCCGTTGTCCTGCGCGCGCGCCTTGCCCCGGGCAAGGCTGTTCGACGGCGTGGCCAAAACAGCAAGCCCCAGAATCAGAACAAAAGAAAAAAGTATCATTCCATACCGAGGAAAATTAAAACTGGATCGTCGCATCGTTACCAACTCCTCTGATTCATAATTATGAATCCGAATTCATTTAAACTCCCGCGGATTCGGAATGAAACCACAGCG
The DNA here is from genome assembly GCA_963788335.1 of Terriglobia bacterium. Lineage (GTDB taxonomy): Bacteria > Acidobacteriota > Terriglobia > Acidiferrales > UBA7541 > Palsa-360. The sequence goes on along the minus strand of CAWBGM010000014.1, from coordinate 83,670 downwards.
GCGAATATTTCCGGCCGGAAAGCAAAGCCGGAAAGCAAATAAATACTACACCGGTATAGAACTCCACCGATTTTCATACGGTGCCGCGCAATAATCAAGATGGAATTTTGTAGCGCAGCCCCTCCTGGCTGTGTCCTTTTCGCTGTGTTTTTGGCATTGAAAGGCACACGGACAGGAGCGGCTGTGCAGGTTTTCAGCCGGAGACCGGACAGACCCGCGATCCTCCGACGATCCCCCCCGCGAGCGCGATTGTAATGCCCGCACTGCTGTGCTAACCTCCGCGAAAGGCACCCGTAAATCCTCACGTTTGCTTTGTCATTAAGGAGAGGCCATGAAGCCATACCTGAAGCTGCTGGCGCTGGTGAGCGCGACCGTCTTTCTCGGATCAGTTTCGAAAAGCGCGACGATCACCGGAACAGTGAAAGGCGTGGATGGCGCTCCCTTTCAGGGCGCTTTCGTGCAAGCGCAAAACACGAAGACAAAGATCACGGTCAATGTGCTGTCCAACGCCCAGGGGCTGTATCGCGTTGACCAACTCCCGGCCGGCGAGTACCGCGTGACGATCCGAGCCGTCGGCTATACCAGCGCGCCGCGTACAGGCCTGACGCTGACAGCGGACCAGAACGTGACTTCCGATTTCTCGCTGCAAAAAGGCGTGGTCCACTGGAACGACCTTTCGCAATATCAGGCTCTAAAACTATGGCCCGATGCCAAGGGCAAGACCCTGATCATGGATAACTGCTTTTCCTGCCACGGGTTTGAAACCCGCATGGCTTCCGTGACGCGCGACGCCGACGGCTGGCGCGACCGCGTGGAATTCATGCGCACCGCCATGCATTTCAACGTGTACAACCTTACCGACAAGGACGCCGAGGACGTTTCGTCCTATCTCACCAGCCTATTCGGCCCCGATCCCGTCGTTCCGAAATCGCCGGCCGAAATGCCGGGATACAAACAGACCGTGCGCCCGTTCAGCAACGATGCGATGAACATCGTTTACGTCGAGTACGATATGCCCGGACCGACCCGCATGCCGTTCAGCGCCGCTCCTGACAAAAATGGGTATCTGTGGATTCCGAATTTCGGCGTCGCTAACAAGATTTCGCGCCTCGACCCTAAGACCGGAGCCATGACGGACTACCCGGTTCCCAATATCGGAACGGCGGGAATTCACTCGGCAGTCCCTGCGGCGGACGGCTCGGTGTGGCTCACAGAGCAGGCCACAAACAAAATCGGGCGATGGGATCCGGTCACCCAAAAGATTACCGAGTATCAGGACGCCTATCTACCAGGAAAAGAAGGGATTAGTGCTGGCGGGTCAAAGCATACGCTGCGCATTGATCCCAAGGGGAGGGTGTGGTCCACGGGCAGCCCCCTGACGATGTTTGACCCCGAAACCGGAAAATTTACGCGCATCGACGTGCATTCAAATACGTACGATGTGGAAGTCGACAAGAATGGTGATGTCTGGTTCACGGCACCGGGAGGCAACAAAATCGGCAGAGTGGACGGCACGACCATGAAGGTTTCCGAGTGGCCGATACCTACCCCGAAAGGGTCCCCGCGCCGAATGGCCTTCGCTCCGGACGGCAGTATCTGGGTGGGCGAATTTGCAGGCAAGATGGCGCGGTTCGATCCCAAGACCGAAACTTTTAAGGAATATACGCTGGCTGGCCCGGAACCCAATCCCTATGCCGTCGGCGTCGACGCCGGTGGCTACGTCTGGTACAACTCTCACTTGATGGATGTGGTCGGACGGCTCGACCCTAAAACCGGCAACGTCACGGAGTATCCGTTTCCGCATTCGGAAATCTGCATGCGGGAATTTTTCTTCGATTCCCAGGGGCGCATCTGGTACGGCAGCAACCCGAACAACAAAGTCGGCTATTTCTATCTGACGAAAGCAAATAGCGCCGCGATGGCATCCGGCAAGTAAAAGTTATTCGTGATCAGTTCGCTAGACTGCCCTTCGTAGGCCGAAAAACAAATTCATCGAGTGTTCTGATTGCTAGATGGACCGCAATCGTCGTGGCGAAACCTTGAAGAACAAGCCCCGCGCCGCGGTTGACCCTGGGTGAGTAAAGGTTCTGAAGGGCGGCCGATGCGAGATCTCCACCGATGCAGGAATAGTTTGGCTGCAGGCTCCCGTCGTCAGCCTTGGTGATAAATATGCTCCCGATCACGTGCGCGAAGCGTGCCTTCACAGTGCCGGTTCCTTTGTAGAAGTACCTCGGATCCTGGTGCAGCAGCGATGGAAGGATCGCGCCTTCCAGCAGGAGATCTGAAAAGCTATTCCCATAGTTTAGGGCCAGCCTCTCGCCGTACCCTGCAGCTCCCTGCCTGAAATCGGGATGATCGGTTGCCTGTCCGATTCCGGCCAGAATGGCTACTCCGCCAATGGTAACCGGATCTCGGGCAGCCCGCAGCGAGAGCCGGAATTTCAGGGTCGCGCTTAGCGGCGCGGGATTGGGTGCGTACACCGCGTAGAAGTTGGGAATAATTCCGAATCCGCGCTGCTTTTCTTCGGCCTTGACCTGCTCCGTCGCGATCTCCTCGGAGCTCTGGGGCGTCACCGTCAAGGTGGTCGTCACTTCCGCAATCCGCAGTTTTATTGCATCCAGAATTTTGGACTGGCCGGGATCGAGAGTGAAGACGGGTGAATCCCATTCCGAAAAAGCCTCGGCGCGAACGCCAACCTGATACGGGCGTCCCGGAGGAACATCGCTGATTTCAAAGAACCCATTTTCGTTCGCCACCACCGAACGGACCTCGCCGGCATCCCGACTCCCGAGGGTGACCACGGCGCCGGAAACGGGCACACCTTTTGCGTCGGTGACCGTTCCCGAGATCGTTCCCTTTACCGTTCCCGCAGTTGTTCCTATGACTGGTCCGGCTTGCGATGAGGGAGTCGCTAGTTCATTTTGATTTTGTGGAGGACGGGACGTTCCTCGTGCGGACAGCGAAGTGCGTGAAAAAACACACAGCGCCATCGCCAGGAGTACGGAACTTTCCACCGGTCTTATCATCTGGGTATCGACACTCCCGAATTACTCGAACGTTCATCAGCTCCCGACTACCAGAAACCTTTCTGGCCGAGGGGGCCGTCGTAAGCCTCAACCCTTAGATGCAGCCAGGTGCCCAATTGGCAATACATATCGGTCGTGACTTATTCTTCGAGGTGATCGTCGGCTTCTATCTTTCGATGGATGTTTTGTAAATCTTGCTGTTGCAGTATGATCGGACAATGGCCACCCGGGAGGTTTTCGTGGCGCAGGCTGAACCGGCTGCGGAAAAAGCCTGGAATGACGTTATTCCCAAGTTGCCGCGACGACCTCACGAATGACTGCGAATCAATATTCCGCAAGCTATATGCCCGAAACGGCTGGAAGTTCTATTGAAGTTTTGCAGGAATTCGGACGGAAACAGAGTCGTTACCGTGCATTGGAAGCAATTGAAATACGCATATTGCTATGCTAATCTTTCCCTCAGTTTTCAATCATTTCGCCTATTCTAGCCGTGATGAAGGAGCGTCTATGAAGTCGCATCTGAAGCTGTTCGCGCTGCTGAGCGCGATCGTCCTGCTCGGAACCATATCACAGAGCGCCACAATTACCGGAACCGTCAAGGGCGTCGATGGCGCTCCCTATCAGGGCGCATTCGTCCAGGCACAGAACACCAAGACCAAGATCACGGTCAACGTGCTCTCCGATACGCAAGGGCACTATCGCGTCGAGCAGCTTCCGGCCGGGGACTATAAAGTCACGATCCGGGCGATCGGCTTCACTGCGGCGCCCAAGACCGGCGTGAGCCTCACGGCCGATCAGAACACTTCGTTCGATTTCGCGCTGCAAGCCGGCACGGTGCGCTGGAGCGATATTAATTTTTATGAGGGAATGAAGCTCTTCCCCGAATCGCATGCCAAGACGCTGATCAAGGCCAACTGCTCGACCTGTCACGAATTCCAAAGCCGCATGGCTGCCGTTCACCGCGATCAGGACGGCTGGAGAGACCGCATCGAATTCATGCGTCACGACATGAAAGTGCACATCACCGATGCCGAGGCCGACGAAATTGCCGTGTACCTGACTAGCCTGTTCGGTCCCGACTCCGTGTTGCCGAAATCTCCCACGGACATGCCCGAATACAGCAAGATGGCGCGAAAGATGGGCAGCGACGCTCTGAACATTGTGTATGTGGAATACGACATGCCCGGCCCGAGCCGCATGCCTTTCAGCGCCACTCCCGACAAAAACGGCATGATCTGGATTCCGAACTTCGGCCCGGCGAACAAGATCACGCGCCTCGATCCCAAGACCGGCATGATGCAGGATTTCTCGGCGCCCAGCACGATTACCGCCGATATTCACTCGTCCGTTCCCGCAGCCGATGGCTCCGTCTGGCTCACCGAGCAGACCACGAACCGCCTCGGACGTTGGGATCCCGTCACCCAGAAGATCACCGAATACCAGGATCAATATCTCCCCGATAAGGATGGCAATCTGACGATGGGATCGAAGCACACGGTCCGCCTCGATAACAAGGGACGCGTGTGGGCAAGCGGCGGTCCTTTCGTTATGTTCGATCCGGAGACGCAGAAGTATACGCGCTTCGATCAGTTCGCCAGTTCCTACGACGTAAAGCCGGATAAGAACGGCGACGTCTGGCTGACTTCGCCCGGCCATAACTCGATCGCCAAGGTGGACGGAACCACGCTCAAAGTCACCGAGTGGAAGATGCCCACGGATAAAGCGTTCCCCCGCCGCCTGGAAATCGGCGCCAACGGCATCGTCTGGGTCGGCGAATTTAACGCCGGCAAAATGGCGAAGTTCGACACCAAGACTCAGACCTTCACTGAGATTCAGCTGCCTGGCCCGGATCCCAGCCCCTATGCAATGGGCATCGATGCCGATGGCAACGTGTGGTACAACTCGCATCATCAGGACACGGTGGGCATGATCAATCCCAAGACCGACAAGGTGACCGAATATCCGTTTCCCCACGCCGAATTCTGCGGCCGCGAATTTTTCCTCGATGCGCAGGGACGGATGTGGTACGGCACGGACCCGAACAATAAAGTTGGTTATTTCTATCTGACCGGCAAAGGCACGACGATGGCGGCTTCGAACTAACGGAACTTCGATCGAACCATTCCGATTCAAACAATGAAAACGACAAACGCCGCCAAAGAGGCGGCGTTTGTCGTTTTAGAAGTAGAATTTGCGTTGCTCTGCAGGGTGCGGCACCCGATTCTCGATATCGAATTAGTTTGCGATGAAGGAAAATAATTCGAACTTTTCCGGTAGTTGGAAAATCGCGGCTGGCTACCGTATTTTAATTTAGGTAATTTGAATTTTCCCTCGAGCGACGCTTCACTGTTCCGAAAACATGGCCTGCGAATCCCCAAAGCGTTGTGATATATTTTCGCCAATGCGGCGTCGCCAATTTCTAATATTATCCGCGGCGAGTATCGGCGGCGTCCTTGTGTATTCACTGGACCGCCGCGTGTCGCGCGTTTTCGCGCAGGAAAAATCCACTCAGACGCTGAAAATCCCGCTGCGATTTTTTTCCGAAGAGGAAGCGCTGATCGTCGCGGCTGCAGCCTCCCGAATTTTTCCGACCGATGATGCCGGTCCAGGCGCGAAAGAAGCCGGCGTGGTAATTTTTATCGACCGTCAGCTTGCCGGCCCGTACGGGCGCGACCGGCACCGCTATACCCAGGGACCGTTTGACGAAAACGCCGCGCCCGAATTCGGCTATCAGGGCAAAGCCACTCCGGCCGATACGTATCGCGAAGGACTGAAGGGCCTGCAGGATTTCGATCGACTTTCTCCAGAAGATCAGGACAAGAAGCTCGAATCCATCGAACGCACACATTTCTTCGCCCTACTGCGGCAGAACACGATTGAAGGAATGTTCTGCGATCCTCTCCACGGCGGAAACGTCGATATGGTCGGCTGGCAGCTTATCGGTTTCCCCGGCCCGCGGATGAGCAATTTCGACGACATTGATAAGCATTACGGCGAAGCTTTTCGCCCCAAAATCGCCAGCCTCGAGCAAATCATCGGCCGCAAAATCCGCGGAAGCGAAGACGAGGAAATGAAGTGAAGACACTGCCGCGGACAGACGTTGTCATCATTGGCGCCGGTTGGACCGGCCTGCTGATGGCCAAGGAACTCGGCGCGCGAACGTCGCTGAATTTGGTGGTGCTGGAGCGCGGCGGCCCGCACAAAATTTCCGAGTATGTCGAAGGAATGGACGAGCTCGATTACTCCCACCGCTTTCACCTGATGCAGGACCCGTCTCAGGAAACGGTCACGCTGCGTCATGACGCCACAAAAAACGCGCTCCCGATTCGCCAGTTCGGCTCCTTCCTTCCGGGCACGGGCGTCGGCGGCAGCGGAGAACACTGGGGGGCGCTGTTTCCCCGTTTGCAGCCGGAATGTTTTGAAGTCTATTCGAAGACCGTCGAAAAATACGGCCAGCAAAGACTTCCTGAAAATCATTCCATGCAGGACTGGGGCATCACCTACGACGAGATTGAGCCGTATTACGCGCGCGCCGAGCATCTGGTGGGCGCAACGGGCAAGGCCGGAAATATCCGCGGCAAAAAAATCGAAGGCGGAAATATTTTCGAAGGCTGGCGCAGCGAGGAATTTCCGAATCCTCCGATAAAGCTTCCCTACCTCGGCGCTCTGTTCGGCGAAGCCGCAAAGTCCGCCGGATATCATCCGTATCCCAATCAGATTGCGATTCTCAGCCAAAATTACACCAACCCCGACGGCGTGACGCGGACGGCCTGCGCGTTCTGCGGCTTCTGTGTGCGACACGGCTGCATGGTCGGGGCGAAATCGCAGCCCACCAACACGCTGCTGCCGGTGATCCGAAAGCAAAAACGCGTATCGATTCGTACTGGCGCGCGTGTGCGGCGCATCGTTTACGACCACGGGCATGATTTGGCGCACGGCGGGGCAAAAGCGCGCGGCGTTTCGTATATCGATTCGTCGGGCGAGGAAATTTTTCAGCCGGCCGATCTGGTAATTCTCTCGTCATGGACGCTGAGCAACAACCGGCTTCTGCTGCTTTCCGGCATCGGCACGCCGTACGACCCTGCGACCGGCAGGGGAACGCTGGGAAAGAATCTGACGCATCAGGTCACGATGAACGTAGGATTCTTTTTCGATAAGCCGTTGAACCGCTTCATGGGCGCAGGCAGCGCGGGTCTCGCGTTCGGCGATCTGGAAGGCGATGCCATGGACAATTCGAATCTCCCATTCATTCGCGGCGGAAATCTGACCGCTACATCCGGCGGCGCGCAGCCCATATCCGCGTTCGGCGGGCTGCCGCATTCGATTTCCGCGCGCTGGGGTTCGAAGTGGAAGAAAGCTGCGATGGAGTATTACGATCGAGCCGGAGGCATTCAGGGGTCCGGCGAGCACATCCCTTACAAAACCAATTACCTGGATCTCGATCCCACATACAAAGATAGTGCGGGCGAGCCGTTGCTGCGCCTTACTTTAAATTGGCACGAGAATGAGCGGAAGATGGCCGATTTCCTGATCGCGAGGACCGTGGAAGTCGCCAAAGCCATGGGCGCAAAAGAAATTAATCCATCGCCCAGCCTGGGCGACTACAACGTGGCGCGATATCAGACCACGCACGTGCAGGGCGGCACGATCATGGCTTCCACCCCGGACCGAGGCGTCGTTAATCCGTACCTGCAACACTGGCAGATTTCGAATCTTTTCGTTCTCGGTGCTTCCACGTTCCCCAATCAAGGCTCCGCAAACCCAACGCCAACAATTCTCGCCATGACTTATCGTACCGCCGACGCGATTGTCGACCGGTATCTCAAGAAACCGGGACTGTTCGCATAGCAAAATTGATTTGGTGGCGTGGGCGTCCCGCCCGCGCTACACAAGCCCCGACTCTAAAATGCATGCTTCAAAGCGAACTGAATCAATCGCGGGTTCACCGAAGTGATTGTAATCGCTGCGGTAGACGCGGTTTATGCCGAAAGATTTGGAGCCAGCAGCGGGAATGACATTGCAGCTAGAAACAAAATGCTGCGCAAGCAGTTGCGTCCGTAAATCGTCTCACCTCACCCATCGAAGATCGAATACTTTTCCCGTTCGGGTGCCCGTTGAGACTCAAATTTCATGGCTTGCAGAACACTCGAACACACTTACGCACCCAGCCTCAGCGTGAATACTCGCTCACGTCGAGGATAAGATCCCTGCGAGAAAAAAACAGGGCCGGCGCCAACTCTGATTCTCGATTGACTTCAAGTGAGTGAACTCAATCCGGCCTCCGGAAATATCTCCCGAGCCGGCCTTGTCATGAAATCCGTCGTCAGGTGAAATTGGCGTTTTTCTAGTCGATTCGCAGTATTGCCCGGGGCATGCGCTCTCGAGGATAGTGTGAGCTCATGAAGCTTGCGAACAACGCGCGGGCCGCCGGTTTGGACCGTCTCTCCACGACGGCCGAAATCAAATTGGCAAATTTGCTTCCAGTTTCTTTTACGATCGCCTCGGAGAATGGCGGATCGTTGGATGCGGAAACTCTCTGCGGTGATTGTGAACGCACCGTTTCCGAAGACGAGATGTGGCTGACAATCGCCCGCGAAGCTGTGGATTTGGCAAACCTTGACTGAGGAAAAGGAGAATCAAACAAATGGGAGATCATAAGAAAACTTCAGTGCTCGGGATTTACACCGATCGCAACACCATCGAACGTGTCACGGATTTGTTGGTGGAGTCGGGAGTTTCCTCTGCGGACATTTCGGTTTTGCTTCCTGAGAATCCTGGCTCGAGGCCGATGGGAACGGAGAAGGCAACCAAGGCTCCCGAAGGCGCGGCAGCGGGCGTCACTACGGGCGCAGTGCTCGGCGGCGGCCTTGGATTGCTCGCCGGCATTGGCGCACTCGCGATTCCCGGACTCGGTCCTTTCATTGCCGCCGGTCCGATTGTGGCGGCGCTGGCGGGTATGGGAGTTGGAGGTGCTGTAGGAGGCGTCACGGGCGCATTAATCGGAATGGGAATTCCCGAGTATGAAGCCAAACGATATGAAAGCCGGCTCCAGAAAGGCGGAATCCTTCTCTCTGTGCACTGCGACACGTCGGACGAAATCAAACGGGCCAAGGCTATCCTGAAGACAACCGGGGCCGAAGACATTTCCTCGACTGGAGAAACCTCCGTGAACAAATCGAAAGCGGAAACGCAGTCAGCCGGCCGATAAGGCAAATAAGGCAAATTGCGGATTCAAGGGTGGCTAGGGGACGGCCCGGCGCGACGGCGCACCGCTTCCCTTGCCGCCCACGATCGATGAAACCTGGATGTATCGCCGGAGTCTCAAGAAAACGAAGGATTCTGGAACAGATCGCAAATCTTACAGGAGGGTGGAACGATGAGATTCGGGCCGTTTCTGGGAATTGCTATCGTCCTGTTTCTGCTGTGGGTCGGAGGATTCGTATTTTTCCACGTTGCAGGATTTCTGATTCAGCTCCTGCTGATTTTTGCGGTCATTTCCTTTGTCGTTCATTCCTTGACGGGTGCCAGAAGCGCGTAACGGGGAGTTGTTTTTAGCGGCACAGGCTTCAGCCTGAGGCCTTTTTCCAAGTCCAGGCAAAAAATTCAAAACCCACAGGCTGAATATTGTGCCACTGAGGGCCACCACTCTTCCGGCACCTCTCGGGCGCGTGTTGACGGCGGAGTGGGATTCCCCTATACTTCAGTTTCGTTGTATCCCGCTCGCAGTATTTCCCGTTTCCTTAATTCCGGATCGAGAAGCGGCAAAGAGTAGATGTTTGGATATTTGAGCGGCGTTTGTTTCATTTCAATCATCTAATCCACTAATTCAGGCAAAGACTGAACTATGACTGAAGCAACTTGCAGGCGCGAACTCGATCTCGAAATACCCGCGGATACCGTGCAGAAAGCGGTGGAGCGCGTGGCGAAGGAATTTGCGCGTGTGGCGCGCGTCCCTGGATTTCGCCCGGGTAAGGCGCCGATCACTCTGATCCGTCGCAAGTATGCCGACGACATCAAGAGCGAAGTGCTGCAATCGCTGGTGCCTGAGCAGATCGAGCGGGCGCTCAGCGAAAACAAGATGGCGCCGGTAACGCAGCCGCAGGTCGACAAAGTAGACTTCGGAGAAACCGGGCCAGTAAAGTTCCGCGCAACGTTCGAGGTGTTGCCCGAGTTTGAACTGGGAAATTATAAGGACCTGGAAGTGGAAGTCGAAGACCTCAAGATCGAAGACGCGGATGTCGATAAGGCTCTTGAGGAATTGCGCGACCGCGCCTCGACGTTTGTTCCAATCGAGGGGCGCGCGATTGCCGACGGCGATTATGCGCAGCTGAAATTGAAAGGGGTTCCCGCCGGCGGAGGTGAGAATCTCGAGGCGGAGAGCGTTCAGTGCCACGTAGGTGGCGAGGAAACGATGGACGCCTTCAACACGAATCTGCGGGGGGCAAACACGGGAGATCGGAAAGATTTCGATGTGACCTACCCCGCCGACTACCCGGATCCGAACCTCAAGGGAAAAACTTACAGCTACGCGGTGGAAGTTCTGGGCATCAAGGAAAAGAAGCGTCCGGAATTGACCGATGAATTCGCGAAGGATGTAAGCGATGCGCAAACCATGGACGAGTTGCGCGCGAAGATTCGCGAAAACCTCGAACATCAGTTGAAGCACAAGCGGGACGATGAAATAAAAAATAAGCTGATGTCGCAGATTATCGAATCGCACGAGTTCCCCGTCCCCGACGCATTGGTTGAACATCAGATGGATGCGCTGCTGGAGCGCACGGTGCGATCGCTGGCGTCGCAGGGAGTCGATCCGCGCGCGGTAAATGTGGATTGGGTTTCGCTGCGCGGCAAGCAGAGAGACCGCTCGATCAAGGATGTGAAGGCCGAGCTGCTGCTGGACCGGGTTGCAACGGCGGAAAACATCGATGTGAGCGAGGAAGACGTGGAAAAAGAAATTGAGCTGCTCGCCCAACGCAGTGGCGAATCGGCAACAGCGGTTCGCGCCAACTTGACAAGGCAGGGTACGCTCGATAGGATGAAATCGAAGCTCCGGAGCGAGAAAACTCTGGACTGGCTCTGCCAAAATTCCCGGACCCGAACCAAGACCGAGGAGAAGTAATGAGGTTCCGGCCGGGGTCCTTCGCGCCACCTAAAAAAACAAAATGAACTACAAAGACGATCCGACGCCGCGCGCGACAACGCTCATCCCCATGGTGGTCGAACAGACCAATCGTGGGGAACGGGCTTACGATATTTACTCTCGCCTCCTCAAAGACAATATTATTTTCATCGGGACGCCGATTGACGATCACGTCGCGAATCTGGTGACGGCGCAATTGTTGTTTCTCGAAGCCGAGGATCCGGAGAAGGACATCTCTCTTTATATCAACTCGCCCGGGGGATCGATCACGGCGGGAATGGCCATCTATGACACGATGCAATTCGTGAGGCCGAGCGTCGTCACGATCTGCGTCGGTCAGGCCGCGTCGATTGCCGCGCTGCTGCTCACGGCGGGCGCGCCGAAGAAGCGCTTCTCGCTGCCCAACTCGCGCATCCTGATTCACCAGCCGTGGATGTCGGGCCTGTCGGGCCAGGCGACGGATATCGATATTCACGCCAAGGAAATCTTGCGCATGCGCACCGTTATTAACGGGTTACTGGCGCAGCACAGCGGACACGATTTGGAAGCATTGGAAAAGGATGTCGAGCGCGATTTCATCATGTCACCGGGGCAGGCCAAGGAATACGGCCTGATTGACGAAATTATTACCAAGCACCGCTAGTGTGTTCCTAAAAGTTAGTAACGGAATGACGCGGCGGTGGATGGAAGTTGCAAAGGGGCCTAGAATAATCCGAACGGCGGGTTTATTGTCCGCTAGCCGCCGGAGGGCATCACACCGTTGAAAAAACTCAGCACAGACGAACCGTTGCGCTGTTCCTTCTGCCATAAAACGCAGGAGCAGGTCGAGAAACTGATCAGCTCGCCCTCGGACTATCCGCGCGCCTACATCTGCAATGAATGCGTAAATGTCTGCGAGCAGATTCTCGTGGAAGAAAAGCGCGAACAGGCGAATCCCGTCAACAAGCGGCTGCCGCGGCCTCCCGAAATCAAGGCGTTTCTGGACGGTTACGTGATTGGCCAGGACAAAACGAAAAAGAAGCTGGCCGTCGCCGTTTACAATCACTACAAGCGTATTTTCCTGAATCGCCAGCCCGGTGATGTGGAACTGACGAAATCGAATATTCTGCTGATCGGCCCGACCGGAACCGGCAAGACGCTGCTCGCGCAGACGCTCTCGCGCATGCTGGACGTTCCCTTCGCGATCGTGGACGCCACGACGCTCACCGAAGCGGGCTATGTCGGCGAGGACGTCGAGAATATTATTTTGAAGCTGCTGCAAGCCGCCGACGGAGATGTCACGAAGGCGCAGCAAGGGATCATTTATATCGACGAGATCGACAAGATCTCGAAGAAGGATGAAAACCCCTCGATTACGCGCGATGTTTCCGGCGAAGGCGTGCAACAGGCGTTGCTGAAGATTCTCGAAGGCACCATCGCCAATGTGCCTCCGCAGGGCGGACGCAAGCACCCCCATCAGGAATTCACGCCCGTGGACACGACAAATATTTTGTTCATTTGCGGCGGCGCTTTTGTGGGCCTGGAAAAAACAATCGAGCGCCGGATGGGTCAGAAATCGCTCGGGTTTCATACCGACGCTCAGCCGACCACGCTGCAGCGCCGCAACATTGAACTGCTGGCCCAGGTGCAGCCGACCGACCTGATCCGCTACGGGCTGATTCCCGAATTTGTGGGCCGCCTGCCCGTGGTCGGGGTGCTTGGCGATCTCGACAAGAGCGCCCTGATGCAGATTCTGACGGAGCCCAAGAATGCGCTGATCCGCCAGTACCAGCGGCTGTTCGAATTTGAAAATGTAAAGCTGCGTTTCGCCGACGACGCCCTCGAAACCGTGGCCGAGCTCGCCATGCAGCGCAAGGTGGGCGCCCGCGGCCTGCGCATGATCCTCGAGGACCTGATGCTCGAACTGATGTACAACCTGCCGGCGCAGCGCAAGCTTCGTGAATTCGTTGTGACCGCGGAAATGGTTCGCAGCCGAGAAATCAATTGGACACTACTGGAAAAAGCGGGATAATTTTGGAAGGATGCGGGGTGTGCATGGAACCCGCCGCGAGAAGGAAAGTTCAAGGAGCCGTTTATCGCCACGGACCCCATGTTTAACCGGGAAAAAAATGAGTTAAAGCGCGTGCCGATGATGCCGGTCCGCGACCTTGTTATCTTCCCTCAAATGATGAATCCCTTCATCGTGGGACGAGAGAGTTCCCTGCGCGCGCTCGAGGAAGCGCTGGCCACCGACAAGAAGATTTTTCTGGCCACTCAGCACGATGCTTCCGTCGACGATCCCAAGCCGGAAGAAATCTACAGCGTCGGCACGCTCGCCAATATCGTGCAGAGCGTTCGCTTGCCGGATGGCAACCTGCGCGTGCTCGTCGAAGGCGTGGAACGCGCCAAGGTCGTGCAGGTCACCACCGATGAAGGATTTTTTCGCGCGGCGCTGAAAGTGATACCGAACAAGGCCGAGCCTTCCCCGCAGATCGAGCAGGCCGTCACGAAAGTCACCGGCCTGTTTGAGCAGTACGTGAAACTCTCGCAGAGCCTGAATTACGACACGATGATCGCCGCGACGCGCGTCGATGACGCCGCGAAGCTTTCCGACACGATCGCCTCCAACCTGCAGATTCCGGTCGAGGAAAAACAGGAACTCCTGGAAAATTTCGACCCGCTCGACCGCCTGACGCGCGTCGGCGAAATCCTGGAAAGCGAAATCGAAAAGCTCAACGTGGACCGCAACATCAACACGCGCGTGAAGCGCCAGATGGAGCGCGCCCAGAAAGAGTACTATCTCAACGAAAAACTCAAAGCCATTCACAAGGAACTGGGCCGCGGCGAAAAGAACGAACTGGAAGAACTGAAAAAGAAGATCGACGCCGCGGGCATGCCCAAGGAAACGCACGAAAAGGCCACCCAGGAGCTAAAGCGCCTGGAGATGATGCCGCCGATGTCGGCCGAATCCACCGTCAGCCGGAACTACCTCGAGTGGCTGCTCGCGGTGCCATGGAAAAAGAAGTCCAAGGAAATCCGCGACATCGCCCTCGCCGAAAAGTTCCTGGAAGAAGATCATTACGGACTCGAAAAAGTCAAAGAGCGCATTCTCGAATTCCTCGCCGTCCGGCAACTGGTGAAAAATCCCCGTGGATCGATTCTCTGTTTCGTCGGGCCTCCGGGCGTCGGCAAGACCTCGCTGGCCATGTCCATCGGCCGCGCGACCGGACGCAAATTTGTCCGTGTGTCTCTCGGCGGCGTGCGGGATGAAGCGGAAATTCGCGGACACCGGCGCACTTATATCGGCGCCCTGCCCGGCCAGATCATCCAGATGATGAAGAAAGCGGGGACCGTCAATCCGATTTTCGTTCTCGACGAAGTGGACAAGATGTCCACCGATTTCCGGGGCGACCCGTCGGCGGCGCTGATGGAAGTGCTCGACCCGGAACTCAACCACGCCTTCACCGATCATTACCTGGACGTGGAGTACGACCTCTCGAAAGTCATGTTCGTCTGCACGGCCAACGTGATGCACACCATTCCGCAGCCCCTGCAGGACCGCATGGAAATCCTGCGGATCCCGGGATACACGGAAGTTGAAAAAGCGCAGATCGCCAAACGCTTCCTGGTGCGCAAGGCCGTCGAGGCCACGGGTCTTACCGATGCCAATATTACTTTTACCGACGAAGCGGTCACGCACATCATCCGCCACTACACGCATGAAGCGGGCGTACGCAGCCTCGAACGCGAAATTTCCAACATCTGCCGCAAGGTGGCGCGCCGCGTCGTAAAAGACGGGAAACAGTATTCGATCGCCATCACTCCGGAAAACGTAAACGAATTCCTGGGCGTGATCAAATTCCGCGAAATCTGGGCGGAAAAGAAAAATGAAATCGGCCTGGCGACGGGTCTGGCATGGACCGAAGTCGGCGGCTCGGTGCTCTCGACCGAAGCCACGATCATGCAGGGCAAGGGACGCCTCACGCTCACCGGCAAGCTCGGCGACGTCATGCAGGAGTCTGCCCAGGCAGCGATGAGTTACGTGCGTTCGCGCACCGCGAGCCTTGGACTGCCGCGCGATTTCTATCGGCACATCGATATTCACGTGCATGTCCCCGAAGGCGCGATCCCCAAGGATGGCCCTTCCGCGGGAATCACGATCGCCACCACCATCGTCAGCGCGCTCACGCGCATCGCGATCCGTTGTGACGTGGCAATGACCGGCGAAATAACGCTGCGCGGCAAGGTGCTTCCCATCGGCGGCATGAAGGAAAAATTGCTCGCGGCCCATCGCATGGGCATCCGCACCGTTATTCTTCCAAAGGACAATGAAAAAGATCTGGCGGAAATTCCGGCCGAGATTCAGGCCGGTCTCGCCATCCGGTTTGTCGAGCACATGGACGAAGTCCTGCAAATCGCACTGGAACGGCCTCTGGAGCCCGCAACGCACGACGCTGTTCCGGAAGTCGCGCCGAAGTTTGAAACGGAAACCGAGAGCGATCAAGAATTGACCAACTGAGGGAAACTTCGGCCGATTCGTCTCCGAAGAAAGCAAGCGCAACCGACAAAAGTGGGTGCTTCGGAGTAAGGAACGCCCTGCGGTAGATCGCATCAACAGGTCATTTTGAAATCCCAGTTTGGCTTATCCGGCAGGAAAACTGAAATGCCCCAGCCCGGAGTCCGCCGATCAGGACAATCCCGGCCTGAACTTCAGGCTTAATTCGGAAAACTTAAGGAAATGAAAACGATGAGTATTAGTCTTGCGGAACTGAAAGAGAAAAACATTACAGACCTGGCGAAAATCGCCAAGGACCTGGCTATCCCGGGCGCCAGCGGCATGCGCAAGCAGGAGTTGATCTTCCAGATCCTCCGCGCCCAGACGGAGAAAAACGGACTGATCTTCTCGGAAGGCGTGCTCGAGTGCCTCCCCGACGGCTTCGGCTTCCTGCGCGCGCCGGAATACAATTACCTGCCCGGCCCGGACGATATTTACGTCTCGCCGTCGCAAATCCGGAAATTCGATCTGCGCACCGGCGACACCGTCTCCGGGCAAGTCCGTCCCCCCAAGGACGGCGAACGCTATTTCGCGCTGATCAAAGTCGAAGCGGTCAACTTCGAAGATCCGGAAGTCGCGCGCAACAAAATTTTCTTCGACAACCTGACGCCGCTCTATCCGGCGGGCCGTCTAAAAATGGAGACGACGCGCGAAAATCTCACTGGCCGAGTGCTGGACCTGCTTTGTCCGGTCGGCAAAGGACAACGCGGCTTGATCGTCGCGCCTCCGCGCACCGGAAAAACCATGATGTTGCAGGCCTTTGCAAACTCCGTCACCACGAATCATCCGGAAGTCGCGCTGATCGTTCTGCTGATCGACGAGCGTCCGGAAGAAGTCACCGACATGCAGCGCACGGTGAAGGGCGAAGTCATCAGCTCGACGTTTGACGAACCCCCGCAACGCCACATTCAAGTGGCGGAAATGGTCCTCGAAAAAGCCAAACGCCTGGTGGAACACAAGCGCGACGTCGTCATCCTGCTGGACTCGGTCACGCGCCTGGCTCGCGCCTACAACGCGGTCACGCCCCCCTCCGGCAAGGTTCTCTCCGGCGGTATCGACGCCAACGCGTTGCAGCGCCCGCGCCGCTTTTTCGCCGCCGCGCGAAACGTCGAAGAGGGCGGATCGCTCACCATCATCGCCACCGCCCTGATCGATACCGGCAGCCGCATGGACGACGTGATCTTCGAGGAATTCAAGGGCACCGGCAACATGGAAATCAACCTCGACCGCCGCCTGGTCGACAAACGCATCTTCCCGGCCATCGACATAAACCGCTCAGGCACCCGTAAGGAAGAATTGCTGATGCCACCCGACGAGCTCAACCGCGTCTGGGTGCTTCGCAAGGTGCTGAACCCCCTCTCACCGGTCGAGGCCATGGAACTGCTCTGCGGACGCCTCTCAAAATCGAAATCCAACGCCGAGTTTCTTGCTTCAATGTCTAGCCCGACCTAAGGCCTGACTTTCGGCCTGATCCAAGGCAGGACGCGCATCTCATCCCCCTTCCAGAACGAGCCGGCACGAAGCCGGCCGTTCCCGATTTCCTGGGAATGGAAGGGGTTTGTTAATGAAATTTCTGGCGCGCCAGCCTATCCTCGATCGCAACCGCGAAGTATTCGGCTACGAAATCCTGTTCCGCGACGGCATCCAAAACAGCTGCTCCGGAGTGGACCTGGAAATGGCCTCCACTTCCGTGCTCGATACGTCCTTCCTGATCGGGCTGGAAAAAATTACCGAGGGTCGCCGCATGTTCGTGAATTGTCCTCGCGAATTCCTGGTGCGGGACTACATCTCGCTGTTTCCCCGTGACGCGGTGGTCGCTGAAATCCTCGAGGCCGTGGAACCCGACCGGGAAGTGATCGACGCCTGCAAGCGCCTGAAAGACGGCGGCTTCCTGATCGCGCTCGACGACTTTGTCGACACGGCCGCCTGGGCGCCGCTGGTTGCGCTCGCGGATTTCATCAAGGTGGATTTTCGCCTCACCGAACGGGAAGAACGCCAGACACTGGTTTCGCGCTACGCGGCAAGAGGAATCCGCATGCTTGCGGAAAAAGTGGAGACCCAGGAGGAATTCACCGAAGCCTCGAAGTTGGGCTATTCGCTGTTCCAAGGTTATTTTTTCTGCAAGCCGGAGATGATGAGCCACCGAAAATTGCCGGCCTCCAAGCTGGCTTATCTCGAATTGCTGCAGGCGGCGACGGCGAATGAAATCGATGTCCAGGAACTGGCCTGGAAGATCAAGCACGAAGCGTCCCTCACGTTTCGTCTGCTGCGCTATCTGAATTCGGCGGCGTTTGGCCTGCGCTCGGAGGTTCATTCGGTGCCGCACGCGCTTTCGCTTCTCGGCGAACGGGAGTTGCGCAAGTGGATTGCGGTGATCTGCGTCGGCGTAATGGCCGATGGCAAGCCCGACGAATTAATGACGATTCCGCTGGTCCGCGGCCGCTTCTGCGAATTGCTCGCGCCGATCGCCGGGATGCCGTCCCATGCCAACGATCTGTTCCTTCTCGGCCTGCTCAGCGTAATGGATGCGATCCTCGATCAGCCGCTCAAAACAATTCTGGCCGATCTGCCAGTGCGCAACGAGATCAAGGAAGCGCTGCTGGCGAAAACCGGACTATACAGAAGTCTTTTGGATATCGCCATCGCCCACGAGCGCGCCGATTGGGAAAGAGTCAGCGCCGAGGTCGGCTTTCTCGGTCTCGATCCAAACAAAATCCCCGAGATCTACGTCGCCGCTGTCGATTGGTCCACCGCGTTGCGGCGAGGCGTGCGAACACCGGTGGCGGGATAAGACTTCGCGATGACAACAGGATTTTTCTGGTAAGGCTGGAAGAAGCAACGATGTCGAACGGCATTGTGCGCCCGGGATTCGTAGTCGGCTTAAAAGAAGAATCGTCATTCCAAAGGGAGCGAGGATTAAGCGCGCAGGGGTTTTTCCGTATTCCAAGCCGCGCCTGATCCAATAGCGGAATCTTCCTCGCGAATCGCGATTCACAAATCACGGATCACGAATGACAGAACCCCTGTCACCGCGCTATCCCGCTGCCGCCTTGGCCTTCTCCCGCGCCAGCATCACAATCACGCGCGCCGTTTCTTCGGCATCCATCGCCGAATTATCCACGAGCACGGCATCGGCGGCACGCACCAGCGGCGACATTTCGCGCTCCCGGTCTCGCCGGTCGCGTTCGATCACGCCGGCCAGCACGGTCTCTGGATCGGACTCCTCGCCTTTTTCACGCAACTCCTGCCAGCGGCGGCCGGCACGAACTTCCGGCGATGCTTCCAGATAAATCTTCAATCCGGCGCGGGGGAAAACGACCGAGCCGATGTCGCGCCCTTCCATGACAACGCCGCCACTCTCTCCCGCGCGACGCTGCTCTGCCACCATCGGATGGCGCACACCGGGAACCACCGCAACCACTGACGCAGCGTGCGACACTTCCGTCGTACGGATACGATCGGTAATGTCCTCGCCATCGAGGATGACGCGCTGTTTACCGTCACCCGGCGCCAGATCAATGCGGACGCGGCTCGCGAGCGACGAGAGTTGCTCGGGCGCATCCAATGGAACGTTTTCTTGAAGCGCCTTCCATCCGATCGCGCGGTACATCGCGCCACTGTCGAGGTGGGTGTAACCCATCATTTCCGCTACGCGCCGCGCCACCGTGCTCTTCCCTGAGCCGACCGGCCCGTCAATCGCGATGATGAGTTTGTTCGTCATTTTCGAAGTGAATCGATCAAATCCGCTTGAATGCCCGCTCAATTTCGCGCACCGAGTAGCGCAGCACAATCGGACGCCCGTGCGGACAGCTCATCGGCGCTTCGGTCTTCGCCAGTTCGCCGAGCAGCCACTCCATTTTTTTCAAGTCGAGCGGCATGTTCACCTTGATCGCCGCATGGCACGACGTCGAAGCCGCGATTTTCGCCTGGAGCGTGTCCATCGAGACGGCCGCGTTCTCGCGCTCGGTTCCTTCGAGAATTTCCATGAGCAGCCGCTCGGCGTCCGGCGCGGTGATACCCGCAGGAGCCGAACGGATCGCCACGCTGCGCGGCCCCATCTGAGCCACTTCGAAGCCGTTGGCTGTCAACTCCTCGACAATTTGTTCGAAGATTACGAGTTGCCGGGGAGAAAGCTCCACCATCAGCGGCACAAGCATGCGCTGGCCCGTGAGTTGACCTTCCCGGCGCGCGCGTAGGTGTTGTTCGAACAGCACGCGCTCGTGGGCCACGTGCTGGTCGATGATCCACAGGCCTTCGCCGTTTACGGCTACGATAAAGCTCGAATTCACCTGCCCCAGCGGTTTCAGTTCGTCGAGGCTCATCGCACTGGCAAGGCGTTCACAGATCGCCGGAGGCTGCCCTGCGAGCAGCGCCGCCTTGTTCACGGCGGCCTCTTCGATATTTCGCGCGATGTCCAAAGCCGGCGCGCCGGTCATTATGCCGATGCCGCTCTCGAACTGAAATCGTTGAGGCTCGGGGCGCAAAGGCGCGTCGGTCAATATGAAATCGCTCGCCGCAGTGGTGAGAACAGCGGCGCCGGCGGCGGAAGCGTTCATCGCGGGGATGACGGCGCGCTGCAAACCGGAGATTCCGCCGTTCGCCCCCGCCACGGCTGAGGCAGCGGCGCCCGCTTCCGCGTTTTCGGAAGCGCCCGGCAAGGAGACGGATGCCGCGCCGGTAAAGCTCGGAATGGGCCGGGCGCGCGAAAGCGCCTGCCGGATCGAATCGCGCGTAAAATCGTGGACAAATTGAGGATGACGGAAGCGCACTTCGATTTTCGCGGGGTGCACGTTTACGTCCACTTCTTCGGGAGGCAGATCGATAAACAATAGGACAGCCGGAAAGACCGTGGGCGGCAAAACATTGCGATAGCCTTCGTGAATCGCGTGCAGAATCAGCCGGTCGCGCACCAGTCGCTTATTCACGAACACATAAATTCCGTTGCGGTTGCCGCGCTGCACTTCGGGCCTGGAAGCAAATCCACGCACAGTAATTTGCGCGGCGCGCTCTTCGGGCGCGAGTTCTGTCTCGGTGATCGAAGCGCGCATCGGCGAGGACGCCGGCGTCATTTCGAACAGCTCATCGAGCGCCTGCCGCCCGAAGACCTGATACACGCGCTCGGCCATCGTTTCCACGGCCACGGCATTGATGATTTCCTGCGTCGGCGTTTTTAGAACGAAATGAATTTCGGGGTGCGCCAGCGCGTAATGCGTGACGAGCGAAGCGATGTGCCCGAGTTCGGTCGTCTCGGATTTCAGAAAATTACGCCGCGCCGGCACGCAGTAAAAAAGATCGGCCACGCTGAGCGTCGTTCCCGCCGGAAGACCTTCGGGTTTCACGCCGACCAGCTTGCCGCCCGCGAATTCGACGCGAGTTCCCTCTTCGTCCTCGGCCGCCCGCGTTTGCAGCAGCAGGCGCGAAACTGCGGCAATCGACGGCAGCGCTTCGCCGCGAAATCCCAGCGTCGCAATCGAGAGCAGGTCGTCGGCCGTGCGCAACTTCGATGTCGCGTGCCGCTCAAACGCCAGCAGCGCATCGTCGTGCATCATGCCGGTCCCGTCATCGATCACGCGAATCATCCGTTTGCCGCCCGATTCCACCTCGACGCGAATCGAACGCGCCCCCGCATCGAGCGCGTTTTCAAGCAGCTCTTTTACAACCGACGCGGGCCTCTCCACCACTTCGCCCGCGGCGATCTTGTTCGCGACGTTCTCCGGAAGTATGCGTATACGTGTCATCTTCGATTCAAGACGGCCAGCCTCGCGCCTCTCAAACAATACTCTACTTCTCCTCGACTGGCTTCATTTGAATGCCGAGAAGGCTGAGCTGATCCGCGTCCACATCCGACGGAGCTTCCGCCATTAAATCCTGCGCCTTCGCCGTTTTCGGGAAGGCGATCATTTCGCGAATCGATTTTTCTCCCGCAAGCAGGGCCGTCACGCGGTCAAGACCGAGCGCGATGCCGCCATGCGGGGGCGTACCGTAGGTCAGCGCATCGAGGAAGAAGCCGAAGCGGTTGCGGCGTTGCTCTTCGCTGAGGCCGAGGGCCTTGAACACGCGATCCTGCAAGTCCTGCTGGTGAATTCGAATGCTGCCCGAGCCCAACTCGACTCCGTTCAAGACCAGGTCGTACCCCTTCGAACGCATCGACAGGCGCACTTCGTCGGATGCGTCTTCGAGTTTCGAAACATCTTCCTCGACGATTCCGGTGAAGGGATGCTGGGCGCTGACGACCGCCTTCTCCGTGGTATTCCATTCGAACAACGCGAAGCCCGTGATCCACGTGAATGCCCAACGGTCCTTTGGAATCAGTTTCAACTGATCCGCAAGCAGCAGGCGCAATTGCCCCGCGAGCAGGGCGGCCGCGTCGGTTCCGGGGATTTGTTCTTTCGCGGTGACGGCGACGACCAGATCGCCGGGCTTGGCGTCGACAGCGGCTGCGATTTGTTTCAGTGCCTCTGCGCCGAGATTTTTTTCGAGAGGCGAAGTCGCGCCCTCGGCCGCGACTTTGATCGTGTACACGCCGCGTGCGCCGAGCGATTTCGCTTTCTCCGCAATTTCATCGAGCTGCTTGCGCGAAAACGCAGCCGCGCCGGGCGCCGCAAGCGCCTGGACGTTGCCTTCGATGCGCAGCACGTCGCGGGCATTTTCAAAATGTCCCGTCACGTCGCGCAATTCCATGCCGAAGCGCAGATCGGGCTTGTCCGAACCGTAGCGGCGGATGGCGTCTTTGTATTCCATGCGGGGGAACGGGCCGTTGACTGCGATGCCGGCCACCGCGCACGCGCGCACCATCACCGTTTCAATCACATTGAAAATCGCGTCCTGCGTGGGGAACGACATCTCGAGATCGAGTTGCGTGAACTCGGGCTGGCGATCGGCTCGCAAATCCTCGTCTCGGAAACATTTGACGATCTGGAAGTAACGGTCCATTCCGCCGATCATCAGAATTTGTTTGAAGATTTGCGGCGATTGCGGCAGCGCGTAAAACTGGCCGGGATGCACGCGGCTGGGTACCAGATAATCGCGCGCGCCTTCAGGAGTCGAGCGCGTGAGCATGGGCGTTTCGATTTCGTAAAAACCCATTTCGTCCATCGCTTTACGGATTTCAAGGATCACGCGGTGTCGCAGCGCGAGATTGTTGCGCGGCTGTGTGCGCCGCAAATCGAGATAGCGATAACGCAGGCGCGTCTCTTCGTTCGCGGTCAGATCGTCTTCCACCACGAACGGCGGCGTCTTCGCCGTGTTCAGAATGCGCAGCTCCGTGGCGACGATTTCGACTTCGCCCGAAGCCAGATCGGGATTCGGCTTTTGCCGCTTGATCACGCGCCCAATGACGGCGACGACAAACTCGGAACGCAATTCCTCGGCGCGCTCGTGCGCTTCGGCGTGCAGTTCCTTGTTGAATACAATCTGCGCCAGCCCGGAACGGTCGCGCAGATCGATGAAAATTAAATTGCCCAGGTCTCGCCGTTTGTGGACCCAGCCCATCAGGACGACTTCCCTGCCGTCGTCCGTGGCGCGCAGGTTCCCGCAGTAGTGTGTGCGTTGCAGTGTTCCGAGTGAATCGAGCACGGGTGTTGTTGGTCCCTTCCTGTCTAGTTTAATGAATCGGCGGAATTAAAGGTACATCGTCATTCCGAGCGAAGCGAGGAATCCCTCCGCCGGTTTGATCGGCGGCACAACAAACACGGAGGGATTCCTCGGTCCACTTGGAATGAGGGTGTTTGGGTGAGCGCGACAACATATTCACTCGCCCGTCCCATGTCTCGCCCGCAAAAACGCAAACAATTCCGCCTCGGCCAGTTTCTGCTGCGTGCCGTCGGACAAACGCTTCACTGCAACAACTCCGGCAGCAAGTTCATCATCGCCAAGAATTAGGGCGTAACGCGCTTTCAAACGATCCGCGAGGCCCAGCGATTTCCCGAATTTCATGTCCACCGCGGGAAGTTCGACAACGAATCCCGCATCGCGCAACCGCTTCGCAAGTCCCACTGCGGCCACTTGTGCTGTCGCGCCAAACCACGCGAGATACACGTCGATCCCGCCATGCGTCGCGCCCTCGCCCGCTTCCTGCAACGAAAGGATCAGCCGGTCGGTGCCAATGGCGAAGCCAATTCCTTTTGTGGATGCCGGGCCGCCCAACAATTCCACCAAACCATCGTATCGCCCGCCTCCGCACACGGCATTCTGCGAACCCAGCCCCGGCGCGGTGATTTCGAATGTTGTACGCATGTAATAGTCGAGGCCGCGCACCAGGCGCCAATTTTCGCGATATTGAATTCCGCGCAAATCAAGCTGCTGTTTTACGGCAGCGTAATGTTCGCGGCAGGGTTCGCACAAATGGCCGGCGATGCGCGGCAGGTTTTCGATGATCGGCTGTTCGTGCTCGAGTTTTGAATCGAGCACGCGCAATGGATTCGCTTCGATGCGGCGCTGGCTGTCCGGTCCAAGCTGTTCGCGCACTTTCTGCAATTCTTCGCGCAATTTTTCGACGTAGGCGGGACGGCAGTTCTTGTCGCCGATCGAGTTAATGTTGAGAATCGCGCCCTTGAGTTTCAGCTTCTCGAATAGGCTCATCAGCATTTCGATCACTTGCGCATCAATCGCGGGCGCGTCCGATGAACCGAGCACTTCCGCGCCAATTTGATAGAACTGGCGGTAGCGGCCCTTCTGCGGGCGCTCGCGGCGGAACATGGGACCCATGTAGTACAGCTTTACGTTGCCGGGCTGGACCTGCATGCCGTGTTCGATATAGGAGCGGACGACCGATGCGGTAGCTTCGGGACGCAGCGAAACCGAGGACTCGTCCCTGTCCTGGAAGGAGTACATCTCCTTCGAGATGATATCCGTCTCCTGGCCGACGGACCGCGCAAAGAGGTCCGTCTGTTCAAAAATCGGCAGCCGAATTTCGTCGAATGCGAATGTGCCAAACACCTCGCGCGCCGTCTGCTCGACGCGACTCCAAAGCGCGGACTCCGGCGGGAGAATATCGCGCACACCCTTGATGGCTTGAAATTTCATGTAGTCTTCTGGGGCTAAAGCCCCATTTGAGTCCCCTTGAATGTCGCGGCTGAAGCCGCGACCGACAAACCTTAAGCCTCAAACAAACCTCAAGCCTTAATTCTGAAACTTTAACCACCCGCATCCGATCTTTCGACTATCCGATCGAGCCTTGGACAACCGAGGCAGCTTACGGCAACCAATCCAAGTTCTTAGTGCTTTGTGGGGCGGGGTTTCAAGCCTGCCGTAAATCGTATGCAACAGAAGGGGCTTTAGCCCCTGAAGCCCACTTGAGGGCCATGCTCCTCAGATTTATACGTCTCCGAATACTCGACATACCGCGCGGCGTACGCCTCTATGCTTGCCAGATCTTCATCCGTCAGCGCGCGGCGAACTTTTCCGGGATGGCCCATCAGCAGGCTGCCGGGAGGAACAATCATGCCTTCGGGAACCAGTGTGCCCGCAGCCACAATCGAACCTTCTCCGATTTTCGCGCCGTTCAGCAGGATCGATCCCATGCCGATCAGGACGCGCGATTCGATGGTGCAGCCGTGCAGAATTACGCCGTGGCCGACCGTCACCTGATCGCCGAGCTGCAGCGGATGCGTGTCCCGCATCACGTGCAGCACCGAGCCGTCCTGAATGTTGGTGCGCGAACCGATCTTGATCCAGTTCACATCGCCGCGGATGACGACGCACGGCCACACGCTTGAAAGCTCACCGATCGTTACATCGCCGATCACGACCGCGTCCGGGTCGATGTACGCCGAAGATGAAATTTGCGGCAACCGGCCGCGATAACTGCGAATCATACGCGCACTCCTTTGGTGATGAATCCTGTGAAGCTAACACACGTGCTTTACTGCGTTAACTCGGCTACTGGAACTTTTCAAACTCATGGTAGAACCGGCTTTTTAGCCTGAACTTAGTGAAGGGCAGCCTTTTTGGTTTTGACCTCGGTGGCGGCTGCGGAGGTCAAAAGCATACAGGCTGAAGCCTGTGCTACCAAACCCTAATCGATCTCGACCACCGAGCCTCGCGCGGCTGCGGGCTTTTCATCCAGGCGTGCGGCGACTGCGCGCGCCATCGCGTAGATGCTCTTCGCTTCGGGCGCGTTTTCGCCGAGCCGCGCGACCGGCTTTCCAGTGTCTCCGCCGATGCGGATGCGCGGATCGATTTCAATTTCGCCAAGCAGCGGCACGCCGTACGTATCGGCGATGCGGCGGCCTTCTCCGTGGCCAAAGACATCGATTTTGCCCGCGCAATGCGGGCAGCTAAAATAGCTCATGTTTTCGACGATCCCGAGGATGTCCACATTCACCTGGCGGAACATCTCCATTGCCTTGCGAACATCGGCCAGCGCAACCGTCGAGGGCGTTGTAACAAGGACTGCCCCGGTCACCGGGACAATCTGAATCAGCGAAAGCTGCACGTCGCCCGTGCCCGGAGGGAGATCCACGATCAGGTAGTCTAGCTTGCCCCACACGACGCTGCGCAGGAATTGCTGCATCACACTATGGAGCATCGGGCCGCGCCAGATCATCGGCTTATCGCCGGGATTCAGAAGGCCCATCGAGATTAATTTAATTCCCTGCGCTTCAACGGGAAGAATTTCCCGCTCGCTGAGAGCCTGCGGCTGCTCTTCGGTGCCCAGCATAATGGGCACGTTGGGGCCGTACACGTCCGCGTCAAGTAACCCGACGGAAGCGCCCAGTTGCCTCAGCGCCAGCGCGAGGTTCACTGCAACCGTGGTCTTGCCGACGCCGCCTTTTCCGCTCGCGACGGCAACGAGGTTCTTCACGCCCTCGATCGGTAACTTGGGCGGCTGGGGCATCGGTGGCGGCGGCATGGTCAATATTCTCCTGAACGGGCAGATTCAAATGCTGCGCGTTTCGCAGCCCTGTATTTTGAACGAGAACGCGGCGCACGTCCACTAGCGATGGCACTGGCGATGGGTAGTGACTCAGTTTGGCCGGAGGTCTTAGTGGCACAGGCTTCAGTGAAGCCTGTGCTACTAAAGGCCCATCGCCGATTCGAAAACTTAGGCACGAGCAAAGCCTGTCCTGACTTTGCGCGGCGATTGCCGTACAGGGTACAATGAAATTTTGAGCATGCGCATGAGAGGGTACCCTCGTGCCTGCGAGGCAGCCTCGTATCCGCGAGCCCGCCGCTGAATCAGGAAGCGTATTCCTAAGACCAAGGATTGTGATGCGAGTCGATACTTTGATCGACCGGGTCGTTGCCCGGTTCATCGGCACAAAGCACGAGCGCGACCTCAAGGTGATCCAGCCTCTGGTGGACGCCATCAATGCGTTAGCGCCGGATTATGAGCAGCTCAGCGACGAGCAGCTTCTCGATAAAACGAATCAACTCCGCGCACAGGTGAGAGAACGCCTGGGCGATCTTCCGCTCGACGATCCCGAATTCAAGACGCGATGCAAAGAGGCTCTGGCACCAGCGTTGGTGCCTGCGTTTGCTCTGGTGCGCGAAGCGGGCCGCCGAAGACTCGGCATGCGCCATTTCGATGTGCAGCTGATCGGCGGCATTGTCCTGAACGAAGGAAAAATCGCCGAGATGAAAACGGGAGAAGGAAAAACTCTCGTCGCCACGCTTCCCGCGGTTTTGAATGCGCTGACCGGGCGCGGCGTTCACATCGTCACGGTGAACGATTACCTGGCGCGGCGCGACGCCGAATGGATGAGCCCGATTTACCGCTCGCTGGGGCTGACTGTCGGCATCATCGTGCACGATTTGAGCGATCCGGAACGGCGCGCGGCGTATGGCGCGGACATCACCTACGGCACGAACAACGAATTCGGCTTCGATTATTTGCGCGACAACATGAAGTTCGATCTCGCCGATTGCGTGCAGCGCGGCCATCACTTCGCCGTGGTGGACGAAGTGGACTCGATCCTGATCGACGAAGCGCGCACCCCGCTGATTATTTCCGGCCCGGCCGAGGAATCCACCGACAAGTACTACCGCATCGACAAAATCATACCGAAGCTGATTCAGGACATCGATTACATCGTCGAGGAAAAGCACAAGACCGCAACGCTAACGGAAGAGGGGGTGAGCAAGACGGAAAAACTTCTCGGACTCGGCAACATGTACGATCCGCAACACCTGGAAACGATTCACCACGTCTATCAGGCGCTGCGCGCCCATGCGCTGTATAAACGCGATGTCGAGTACGTAGTGAAAAACGGCGAAGTGGTGATCATCGACGAATTCACAGGGCGCGAAATGCCCGGCCGGCGCTGGTCGGACGGCCTGCATCAGGCCGTGGAAGCGAAAGAAGCGGTAAAAATCGAGCGTGAGAACCAGACACTCGCGACGATCACGTTCCAGAATTATTTCCGCATGTACAAGAAACTTTCCGGCATGACGGGAACGGCGGAAACCGAAGCCACCGAATTCAACAAGATTTACAAGCTGGACGTGTCGCTGATTCCCACCAACCGTACGCTGCGCCGCGACGAATTTCCCGATGTGGTGTACCGCACGGCGGGCGAAAAATACGAAGCGGTGGTGAACGGCATTCTGCAGGAGGACAACAGCTTCGCGCACGGCATCCGTCAGATACACGAGTCCGGTCAACCCGTGCTGGTCGGCACGATTTCCATCGAAAAATCGGAACACCTCGCGGGCCTGCTGAAGAAGGCGGGCATTCCACATCAGGTGTTGAACGCCAAACAGCACGAGCGCGAAGCTAAAGTTGTCGCGCAGGCCGGACGAAAGGGCGCGGTCACCGTGTCAACCAACATGGCGGGCCGCGGCACGGACATTCTGTTGGGCGGAAATCCCGAAGCCATGACGCGCGAGTATTGCCTGAAGGAAAGGCTGGCGATTCCCTACCTGGCCGCCCCGGCGGTGATTGGCGGCGACAACACGGAGAGTTCGACGGCAAGCGCGGCGCCGAACATGGTTTTGTTCCAGCAGGAAGGTAAAATTTTTCAGGTTCCCGCCGATCAGTGGAAGCCGATTTACGACCAATTTGTCGCGCAGTGCCGCACCGAGCACGATGAAGTCATTGCGCTCGGGGGCCTGCACATTCTCGGTACCGAGCGCCACGAGTCCCGCCGCATCGATAATCAGCTTCGCGGACGCGCTGGACGCCAGGGCGACCCGGGATCGTCTCGCTTTTTTCTTTCTCTGGAAGACGATCTGCTCCGCGTCTTCGGCGGCGAGCGCGTGAAAGCGCTGATGTACCGCCTTGGAATGACCGAAGGCATTCCGATCGAGTCGAAATTGATCTCCCGCCGCATCGAGAACGCGCAAATGGCCGTCGAGGCGCAGAATTTTGAAGCGCGCAAACATCTACTCGAATACGACGACGTAATGAACAAGCAGCGCGAAACAATTTACGCGATTCGCCGCTCGGCCCTGGAAGGAAAGGAACAGAAAGATTACGCGCTGGGCATCGCGGAAGACATCGCGCGCGAACTGGTGGGAACTTTTTGTCCACAGAACGAGCATCCGGAAAAGTGGAACGTCACTCAATTTGCCGCGGAAGTGCAAGGTCAATACGGCCTGGACATCAAGGCCGTGGGCGTCGACCCGGCGAAAATGAATCATGTGGAACTGGCCGACACCCTGGTCGATCGCGTCAAGGAACGCTACGCCGAAAAAGAAAAACTATTCGGCGAGCCGATGATGCGCTGGCTCGAGCGCCGCATCATCCTGGATATTGTGGACACGCAATGGAAGGACCATCTGCTCACGCTGGACCACTTGAAGGAAGGCATCGGCCTCCGCGGGTACGGACAAAAAGACCCGCTCGTCGAATTCAAAAAGGAAGCGTTCCTGCTCTTCGAAGACATGATGGGGCGCATCGACACCGAAACCGTGCGTTACCTGTTTCTGGTGCAACCCGCCAGGCCGGAAGATGAAGCGAAGGAAATTGAGCGCCGCCAGCGCAAACAGCAGCAGGAAATGCAATTGCAGACAGGGCCCGCGCGGGCCGAGGAGCCAAAGCCGGTTCGCGTCGGCGCAAAAGTTGGGCGCAACGATCCCTGCCCTTGCGGAAGCGGAAAGAAGTACAAGAAGTGCCACGGTGCCGCGGCCTGATTTCGGGCCGCACCCCTCGCAGTACTTTCCTCCTCAATTTTTGGGAAAAGCGGTTTGGGTTGCAGAAGCACAGGCTTCAGCCTGGGGATTTTGAATTCTGAAACCTGCAAGCTCAATTGAAACCGCAACGCATATGGTTTGGCCTGTTGGGGCCTGGCAAAAATCATAGATCCAGAGGCTGAAGCCTGTGCCACTGAAAACTCGATCCAAACTGAGACACTGCCGGAAAATATAACGGCTTGCCCCCCGAAAATACTTCGGCCGGCACCAGGCGGATACTGAGCGCCCAATGCCGGCCAATGAAACTTCGACGTTCAATCGTTTAGAAGTTGAAAACCACGCCGGTTCCGACCGAGTAGTTAGATTGCTCGTTGGAAGCCTTGGTCGCAAAATGCGTGCCGACGTAATCGCCCTGAACCCGTATATACATTCGCGGTCCAAGCTTGTAGTCCACTCCGCCGCCGCCCATGAAACCGAGCGCGGAATTGCTGCCGAATCCCGTGGAGGTCTGCGTGAATCGGAAATGCTGCCAGCCGACCAGAACATGTACAAACGGTTCGAATCTACTGTGATTGTCCCACGCGACGTGTGGTCCGCCGCCGAGGAATAGAGATTTCGCATCCAAATTCGGGTTGGTCCCTGTACTTCCCCATCCCATGGCAACCGTTCCTTCTACGCCAAACCAGTTGTTAATAAAACGAGTAACTTGAGTATTATAGCCAAGATCGTGAAAGTTCTGACCCAGGACATTATAATGTTGGTATTGAAATCCAAGCCCCGCCTGCCACGGTTCGCGATCTGACGGTGTCAGTTGAGTGGAAGGAGCTGGTGCGGCGGGTTCGGCCGCGGGGCTCGCGGCATCGAATGCGGCTACGGATTCCTGCGCAGCCGCCGAAAAAGACAGGCACAACAACGCTGCACACAAGACAAATAACTTCTTCATTTGGAAGACCCCCCTGCGCATCCCAAGATGCGTGTTGATTTGCCTCTTCATCTTCACCTTGCGCAGATGGCGTGTCCATGCAAAACCGTGTTTAACGTTTCCTCCAAGTAAACAGGGTGTGCGGATGGAAACATTAGTTCCATCCGGGCGCCTGCGATGCGCGGTAACCGGCTGAAACCCGAGTTACATACGAGGGATAGATTCGTATCATCCCTCTGAAAACACGCTTCATAATACGGCTCGAATGAAGCCTAACTGTTGCTGTTGCGCATGGAAGCCACTGTGATGTGATGGCATGGCGCGTGCTCTTTTCTTGCCCGGAAGTGCTCTGTAAACGAGGTTCGACACATGACGACGCCCAGCCGTGCGTGCCATACCCAGGGTTGCCAGGTCGGGGTTCCCTCGGGATTCAACGATAGTATGTGTCTGGAACACTACCTGCAGGACGCGACGCAAAGATTGGAGGGAGCCACTACCCTCTTCCGCAACGGACAACCGGTGGACGCCGGGACGTTGGAATGGATGCTGACTCAAGTGGATTTCATCATCGAAGCCGTCGGCGATGAAACATTGTCGCTTGACCCCGCTCAGCGATCCAGGTTATTGGAGTTGCTTCTGGGCGTGGCCAATTTACATGAGTACATCCGCAACCATTCCGCGTATCCATCTGCCGTTCTGCAAGCCCAATGATGGGGTATCCAACCGGAACATTTCCGCGCGCGCGGGCTTGTGCGAGGTATGGGTCGAGTTCAAAATAGTGGCGTAAGAGGAAGCGATTTGCGGCTACGCGGCTTCCCCAAACGGCTCGCGCCACGTTGCTGGGAACGCTGGTTGCGAACTCCCCTCAGAGTTACCTCCAATGGCCAAAGAACCGATCTCTGTCGAACTCCCCACCAAGGCTCCCGCGAAAGTACCCGAGAAGTCCGCCGAAAATGAGTTTGACAGGTTCCACCCAGCCATGCCCCAAATCCCCGGCGTCACAAAAACCAAGGCTTCCCCTCGTCGCGGATTGGATCCAGCCGCAAAGCAGCGACTCTTCCAGATCATGGGGCTCGCAGGTATGTTTCTGGTGGTTGTTGCCGCGCTGCTCTGGTGGATCAAGAGTATTCCCACCAGAGTGATCGCGCCTTCCCCTGTGGAACCCGTGATCGCAGAAACGCCGGTGCCCACGCCCCCGCCCCCGAACCCGGTGGAGACGTCCTTTGACGGGTCGAGTATTGCCGCATCCGTTGAGGAGTTGGCGAAGCCCTGGTCGGCCAAAAAATTCACTTTCATCAAGCCACTGACTCGAGAGCCCGTGGATGCCATGGTGATCCGGCTGCCCGGCGGCGTTCTCTGGGCATTTGCTTTAATGGAACCGTACGGGAAATGCGATCTGGAATTCGTGAAGGACCTCGGCCTGATTGCTTCGAAATACGGATATCGAGCTGGCCATCCCATGGTTGTGAATCCATGCAGCAGCACGGTCTACGATCCGCTGAAGGTTGGCCCGCTCGGCGCAAGCACATGGGTGCGTGGCGAAATTGTGCAGGGCGGCGGCCTGCGGCCCCCGATATCGATTGACGTTCAGGTGCGCGGCCGCTCGATTGTCGCCGACCGGATTGAATAGTACTTGCCAGGACAGACTTCAGAGGCCGCGGAAAAAGCCGCTGAACCCGGTATCCCCATGAGAGCCATTTTTTTCAGAACTTTTTTTAGGAACTCCGCGGAAGTCGAAGCCCATGATATAAAGGGAGTGCGCGGCTGTAGCTCAGCTGGATAGAGCGCGTGCCTCCGAAGCACGAGGTCGGGCGTTCGAGTCGCCCCAGCCGCACCATTGAATCTTCCATCCTCGAAAAGCTTCGACCCCCGCGGAAAATTCAGGACACCACCGAAAACGTAATCTCGACTCTCAGGTCGATCGGCGTCGGTTCACCGTCGAGAATCGTCGGCTCGTATTTCCTCTTGGATACAGCCTCCATTGCAGAGGGAATCAGCAGCGGGTGTCCACTGATCGCGTGCATCCCTATGACGTTGCCGTGTTCATCGATAATCGCTTCGATCACGACGACGCCGCCGATGTGCGATTGCCTCGCCAGAGTCGGGTACTTCGGGTCGGGCGCGAATATCAATTTCGGTTGCTTGACGTCGCCGCCGACCAGGACCGGTTTCTTCGGGCCTGTTGCAGCCGGCATTGCGGGCGCTGGAGCGCCTTTCAGCGAGCCGCCCAGGACTCCTCCCAATACGCCTCCCAACTCTCCTCCGGGGATCCCACCTGGAACTCCTCCGGGCACTCCCATAAGCGCTTCCTCAGGGGCCGCTACTTCACTGGGTGCAGATGCCACTTTCTGGGGAATGAAGGTGGGCGCCGTCAATTTGCCGGCCACGAATGCGCGTGTAGGCGCGTGGACGGCGCGTGGCACCGAAGATGAAACCAGCGGCGGTGGAGGGGGAGCCGCTGGCGGAGTGACCGGGGGAGCGAGAAACATCAGATTGAAACGATGCACGTCGAGCCCGCTTGTAAAATACAGCGGGAGGATCATAAGCACGGCAAGGATCGCCACATGAACGGTTACTGAGACGATCCAATCGAAAGGGCTGCGACGGCGATGTGTGGAAGTATCCTCGAGCATCGCTTCCGCAAAAACTTCTCGAAGCGGTTCCACTTTGGGCGGAGGCAATACGACGTGCCGTCGCGTAGTCTGCGCGGATTCGACTTCCCCAGCAAAAAGTATGCGTTGATCTTGCACGACATCACCTCCATAGCTGCCAGGCTATTGGTGGCCCGCATTGCTGCACCCAAAGGCATCTTTAAGATATTTGACTCGGCAGAACGAAGCGATGACGACCGTCACCCGGCCCTGTGACGCCTATCACCGTTTCAGGCGGGGACAGAAGTGTTCCATTTGGGCTGAGATCAACGGGATGAAAACAACGAGATGAAAACAAATTCAAGGAGAACTTCAGGATCCGCGGGCCAAATCCTTGATATGACGCGCGAGCTTCTCTATTTCTTCCGCTTTTTTGACCAGCGAAAGGGACAATACATCGGTTTGTTCGGTCTTGTCGGCCTCTACTTTCAGATCCTTGGTCAATTCGACCAGGTGGTCGACGTCACGCCTCAGATTCTTCTGGTTTTCTTGCAACAGCACCTTCGGATCCGGAGGGGGCTGCGTTGGAATATCGTCGTTGTGCCTGCCGGAAGCGCTGGCGTCGGGGATTTCGGGAAACTGGCCGCGCTGCCCCTGAGGCATTTGGCGTTGCGGCAACTCCTTCAAAAAATTTGATCCTCCCAGAACTGCCGCAATGCCCGGAAATACACTGGAAAGGAAAAATCTTCGTCCGGTTTCCATTGGATCCTCCTGCTCGATATCCAATTCGTATCCGGTTGATAACGGGCAATTCCCATGCGAGGTGCGGATGCTATAATCGCCCGGAACTATTATGGCTCCAAACGTTTCCAAATGGACGGAATTTGCGCTCGGCCACGGAATCCGGCTGGCCAGTATCGTGCTGATTGCGGTAATCCTGAACCGGTTGCTGCGCACGCTAACGCGGCGGCTCGTGCCGACGCCGGGGAATGAAGGCATCGGCCGAATCGCGCGCATGCGCGAACAGCACGTCAAGACGCTCGCGGGGATTCTGTATAGCGCGGGAACCGCCGTGATCATCATCGGCGCAATGCTGACGGCGCTGCCCGAGTTTGGATTTAATGTGACGCCGATCGCAGCCGCTGCGGGCTTGGCGAGTCTGGCCGTGGGGTTCGGCGCGCAACATCTGGTTCGCGATCTCATTAACGGATTTTTCGCGATCATTGAAGACCAATATGTGGTGGGCGAAACGATTCGGATCGGGACTGTGGTCGGGCGCGTCGAGCATCTCACGCTGCGCCGCACGGTGATCCGGGATTTTCAGGGCGCCGTCGTCACCATCCCAAACGGCGAGATCGCGCAGGTGTCGAACCTCAGCCGCGACTGGGGACAGGTGTTTGTGGATGTGGCCATTGTCGCGGACGGCTCCCCGGACAGCGCGCTTGCGGCGCTGGACCGGGTATCCACCGAGCTCCGTGCGGATGCCTTCTGGTCGCCCGTCCTGGTGGACGGCCCGCGCGTTCTGGGAATCGAATCGTTCGGGCCTGCGGGGACAACCCTGCGATTACAGCTTCGAACAGTTCCGGGACGTCAGGACGACGTGGCGCGGGAATTGCGGCGCCGAATTCAGAACCGTTTCGATCAGGATCACATTCGGTGGGGCGGCGTGCAACGAGTGGAAATTGTTGGAAAAGAAGAGCTACAGGGCGTTGCGGCAGGTTCAAATTCCTAGACCCATCGGCGAACCGGATTGTTTATTTTTTTTGGAGGTCCGGCGTTGAAACTTCCAGCGTTTTCCGTTGCGCCTCTTTGTGATCGGCTGCTGTAGCCATGACCGTGCGGTTTCTTCCAGCCTCCTTGGCTCGATAGAGCGCGGCGTCGGCCATCTGCAATAATTGGTTGCCGGTGTCTTCGGGCCAATCCCTTGTGGCGGTAGCGCCAATACTCATTGTTATTTTCAACTGGCCGTCGTCGGTGTGAATGGGCGATTCCACAATGGCCTGACGGAGGCGTTCCGCCTTTTCGTACGTGTCGGCATGGCCGCAATTCGGCAGCAGGATCAGGAATTCCTCTCCGCCGTACCTCCCCACAGCATCGTACATCCTTACTTGCGCAAGCATTCTTTTGGACACCTCGCGCAGTACCGCATCACCGGCCAGATGTCCGTAGGTATCGTTAACGGATTTAAAGTGATCCAGGTCCCCAATCAGTACTCCCAGCGAGAGGCCCTCGCGGCGGGAACGGATCGCTTCCCTGTCCAGGGTTTCGAGGATCGTTCCGCGGTTCCAGACGCCCGTGAGGGCGTCGTGCGTCGCTTTGTAGCGCATGGCTTCGCGGGCCTGCACCAGGTTGTCTTCCAGTTCCAGCAGTCGCCAACCGACGCGAATCCTGGCCCTTAATTCCTGGGGGTGGAACGGCTTGGTCAGATAATCGTCGGCGCCGGAATCAAGGCCCTCGACAATACTTTCCTTGGCATCCTTGGCTGTCAGCAGCAGGATGTAGGTGTAGGGCTCTGGGCGGTGGGACCGCGCCTCCCGGCAGACATCGACGCCGTTCTGTCCCGGCATCATCCAGTCCAGCAGGGCCATGCGCGGAGCGTCCGCCGATTTCAGAATTTCCCGGGCCGCATTCCCATCCTCGACCGAAACGACTTCGTAACCCCACTTTTCAAGCATACGTTGCAGCAATTTTCGCGAGACCTGCTCATCGTCGGCGATCAGTATTTTCATTTCAATACCCCCACGGCGAGCGACCGGACCAAACGCTCGACGATAATTTCCAGACTTTCCAGGCTTTCTTTTGCGCCCGCGAGGTCTCCGGCCTTGGCGTTGTGTTCCAGTTGCGCGGCAGCGGCGGAGGTCGATTGCGCGCAAAGATTCCCCGCCGCTCCCTTCATGGAGTGCGCGGAGCGTTCCAGGTCCGGCATGTTCCCCCGTTCCAGAGCGTCGCGCATGGCCGCCAGCAGTCCCGGCGCATCTTCGACGTAGAGTTGAATCAACTCGTTTAAAAGCTCGTGGTCGCCTTCGACTCGCTCCAGCAGCATTGACCGGTCGAACAGCTCGCCTGATGTTGTTGTTTCGGTGGTCACGGGTATCCCCTTTGCGAATGGGTCCAGGCAGCGTTCAATTTCCGCGTGCAAACTGCGAGGAAGAATCGGTTTGGAAACATAGCCATCCATGCCTCCGGCCATGTATCGCTCCTTGTCGCCGCGCATGGCGTTGGCCGTCATGGCGATGATGGGAATGTGCTTGCCGATGGATTTTTCGCGCTCGCGAATCGCCGCGGTGGCTTCGAGCCCGTCCATTTCCGGCATCTGAATATCCATCAAAATAAGTTCATATCCGGGGGAGCCCATATTTTCCCAGGCGCGGACCGCTTCCCTGCCGTTATTGGCCACGGTCACGCGATGCCCGGCTTTCTCCAGCAGACGGATCGCGAGCTTTTGATTCACAGGATTATCTTCGGTGAGAAGGATCTTGTGCGTCCGGGCCTTCGGCGATTCCTTGACCGGTTCGGCGATTTCCAACAGACGCTCCTGGGCCACGCGTATGCCCAGAGCCATCAGAATGGTATCGAGCAATTCGGATTGGCCGATGGGCTTGGCCAGGAACCACTCCACGCCGAGATCGCGGCAGCGGGTCGAGTCCAACAGATGCCGGTCCGCGGAAAGCATCAGGATCACGGAGCTCGCAAGCCTGGGATTGTCGTGAATTCTTTGCGCGACATGAAATCCATCGACGCCGGGCATCTGCGAGTCCAGCAACACCAGGGAAAACGGCTGGCCTGCACGCTGCGCCGCTTCCAAAAGTTCCAAGGCATGGGCGCCACTTTCCGCCAGAGTTGCCTTCATTCTCCAGTTCGTCAGCATTTCGGCGAGAATATTTCGATTGGGAGAGTTATCGTCCACTACCAGCACGGTGACGCCCGACAGATCCTTTTCGGGCGCCTTTTCCGCGGCCCGCGAGGGCGTTGCCGCCGGTTTGAATCTTGTCGTGAAATGAAAGGTGCTGCCTTTTCCGGGTTCGCTTTCCACCCAGATGCGCCCGCCCATTAGTTCCACAAGCTGCCGGGAGATCGTGAGGCCCAGCCCCGTGCCGCCGAAACGGCGCGTCATCGAACCATCCACCTGGGCGAACGACTCGAAAATGAGATGCTGCTTTTCCTTTGGGATACCGATTCCGGTGTCCGAGACGA
This sequence comes from Terriglobia bacterium, assembly GCA_963788335.1. GTDB lineage: Bacteria > Acidobacteriota > Terriglobia > Acidiferrales > UBA7541 > Palsa-360. Next base: position 46,190 of record CAWBGM010000014.1, on the reverse strand, counting down.
GGAAATTGATATAAATACCGTCGTCGGATTCTTTTTCCAGTTCCGCGTCGAGGATGATATTTCCATGCTCGGTGAACTTGATCGCGTTGCCCACCAGGTTCACGATCAATTGTCGCAGGCGCGTTGGATCTCCCACCACGGTGTGCGGGACATTCGGCGCCACGCGCACGGAAAGCTCCAGGCGCTTCTTGTCGGCGCGGACGGCCAACGTGCGAAGCGTGTCCCGCAAAACGTCGCGAAGAATAAATTCGGTCTCTTCGAGCTCCAGTTTTCCCGCCTCGATTTTGGAAAAGTCCAGAATGTCGTTGATCACATGGAGCAGGCCATCCGCGGAAGCTTTGACCAGACCGAGATAATCGCGCTGCTCATCGGTGAGGACGGTATCGAGGGCCAGATCCGTCATCCCGATAATCCCGTTCATGGGCGTGCGGATTTCATGGCTCATGTTGGCCAGAAATTCGCTCTTGGCGCGGCTGCCAGCTTCGGCCGCTTCCTTCGCTTCCAGCAATGCGCTTTCGGCGCGCTTGCGCTCGGTAATATCGAGGAAGGTGACGACCGCGCCGACGGTTTCCCCCTCTTTGCGGATGGGATAGGCCCAATATTCCACCGAAAAACTCGTGCCGTCGCCGCGCCAGAATACTTCCTGATCCGAATGCATGCCTTCGGCCGTGCGGATGGAAGAATAAATCTTGCACTCGTTCGCGGGGTACGGCGTCCCGTCGGCGTGGGAATGGTGCATTACATCGTGTGAGTTTTTGCCGAACAGGTCCTCCGGCTTTTCATACCCCAGCAGCCTGAGCGTCGCGGGATTGCAGAATGTGCAATTTCCGTCGCGATCGATCCCGTAAATCGCTTCCGCCGCGGAGTCCATCAGCAGACGGATTTTTTCCTCGCTTTCGTGCAATGCCTCCTGGGCGCGCTGGCGATCGGCAATTTCCTGTTCCAATTCGACGGTGCGTTCGTCGACTCGGCGCTCCAGGCCTTCGCGGGCGTGCTGGAGCTCGCTGTCGCGGGTTTGAATCTGTCCCAGCATTTCGTTGAAGCCGTCGATCAGCACGCCAACTTCATCGTCGGATTTCTTCCCGGCCCGGATGGAATAATCCCTGGTCCCGGTCACCATTTTTGTGGTCCAGGCCAATTCAAGGATCGGGTCCGAGATGGGCCTCTGCAATCGCGCCGCCATTCCGAATGCGCCCACGGAAACCACGGCAAGGATCAAACCGAAAAAGAATAGATATTGTTTCAAAAGCTGATTGACTTCGAGTGTATCCGCCTCAATGAATACTGTTCCCGCTTTAATACCCTGAAAATTAATTCCCTGAAAAACCAGGACGCGGTCATGGGTGTAGTGGCTGATTTGGTTTTTGACGGACTGCGGAGTAAAAGCCACCCCGGGAGTATTGCGGTGGTAAACGGTGAAGGGTTTGTCTTCCAGATCGTAAATCACCGCGGAAATGATGTGCTGCCTGGAAGAGAGCGCCTGCAGATTGTCATGGGCGGACTTCACATCTCCAAACACCAGGGCGGCAGTGCTATTGGTCCCCAGGAGATAAGCCATGGCGTTGAGGTTGTCCAACTGCAATTGTTTGAAGCGCTGAACGCCATATTCCGCGTACGCGATCCCCGTGGTCAGAGTTGCAATAAACGTGGTGAGCATGATCGCGGAGGTGATTTTGCGACGCAGCGAAAGTTTGCGTGTCCACTTCATTTCAGTTGTTGGTTCCTTTTTCCGCGCTGGTTACCACGCGGGCCAGCGACAGCAGTTTCGAGCTGACTTTCAGCTTCGCGCGGAGCGTCGCGCCCACATCGATCGTGACCTTGACGCGGTTATCCTCCATCACAAACTGAATCATGCCTCCGGATTCGACAAAGTTGTCCATGTCCGCGACGGTCAGGATGCTGGTGTTGTGCATGTTCGCCAAAATCGGCGCAAGCCGCTTTTTTTCCGACGCGCCGATGTAGAGAATATGGCAGCCCTTAAAGTCGTCGTTGGGCTGAAAAACCTTGACCTGGATGGTGTGTCCCTGCACGATTTTCCCCGCAACCAGTTGCGTCAATTCACCGTCCATCGGACCGTTCCCGACAATTCCAATCACCCAGTGCGACTCCGGACCGGCCGGCAAATCTTCGGGCCATTCCACGAATTTCAAAAAGTTGAACAGATACGCGGCTTTCACCTGGTATTCGGTCGGCGCCTGTTGGGCGAAAATCGAAATTGCCGCGATCAGGCAAAACCCCGCCGCCCGAATAAAGAAATACGCGGAACGCGCGACACTTTTCCGGGACAGCCGCCGTCCGGTCGGGATTCGCGCGCTGTCTTCGGAAACCACTACCGGCATGACCTTTCACGCGTCCGTAAGTTCTACACGTCGCTTTCGAAAAAATGCTTTGTTTGAAATCCTGCATCGATTTCCAGCCCCTCGTTGCCCGCCGACCAAGGTCGAACACTGCATTTCATTTTTATCTCCCTGCGGCAACCCCTTCCACTTTCGCCAAGCTCAACAATTTCGAACTGATTTTCAGTCTGGCCCGCACCGCCGCATCCACATTGATGGCGAACCGGACGCGGTTATTTTCGGGCACAAACTGGATCATTCCGCCTTCTTTGAGGAATCCCTCCATATCCGAGACCAACAACACGCTGGAGCCATGCAATCCGGCCAGCCATTGTGGAAGCCGCTTCCTTTCCGAAGCATTGATGAAGAGAATCTGGCAGCCCTTCGGATTTTCTCCCGGCCGATATTTTCGGATGACGAGATCACGGCCCTGGATTGTCTTCCCCACGATGACTTGTGGAAGGGATTCTCCGAACGGGTCGTCTCCGGCAATGCCGATGACAATGGGGGCCAAGGGGTCCGCGAATGCGTCGTCCGGCCAATCCACGAATTTGAGAAAGTTAAACAGGTAGGCGGCTTTGACCTGGTATTCGGAAAGCGATTCCTGGGAATTTCCTTGCTGCGGCGCCACGAGGTGGAAGCAGATCAGCATCATGAAAAACGCCGCGAGCAGCCGCCCTCGAAACCGAAGCGGCTGCAACGAAATTCCCGTAATTTTTCGATCGCGTTTTCTGATCATGACGCCACAGGAATCCAATCGGCCATAAATGAGTTTCCTCAAATGCTTTGACCCTCGCGCCCGTACGGACTCGCGAGAGTTTACGCCGATGGAACCATTGCATTACGGGCACCAAACCGGAAGTCCTAATATGATTTAGTATGCTTGTTTTCAATCAGTTGCAAAATAAGGTGACGCAAGGATATGGGGATCTCCCGCAGCCAGTTCCATTTCGAAACCTATCACTCCGCTTTGGCTCAAATTTAGCGCTCCTGCGGTGGCCCGCATCGGGAAATCGGAACGGTATCTTCCGATCTTTACGGTAGTATGGAGTTGTATCTCCTGATTTATGTTTCAGGCGGGATGCAGGATTCAAACGTGGTGGTCGCCGGAGAAGTCATGGCCGCATGGTTCGAAGGGATTGGAAGTGTCGCCGCGTTTTGCACGACGGCCTGCTGGATCCCGCAGGCGGTGAAAATCATTCGCGAGAAACGTACGGAAGGAATTTCCCTGCTCACTCAGAGCGTGTTCACGTTCGGCATCGCGCTCTGGGCGATTTACGGATTTCTATTGAATAATCGTCCGGTCTTGTATGCCAATATCGTCACGCTCGTTCTTTCGGTGATCATCCTGATTCTAAAATTGCGGTACCCCCATCCGCTTTAAACCGGATTTCTCAAAAGTGATTTCTTAGTAGCACAGGCGAAAGCTTGCACCGCGGTTTTCAAATTCGTGAGCAGGCTAGGATTCCAGCCTGAATTTGGTCGATGCCAGAGTGTACAGGCGGCGCCAGACCAGGCGATTCACCGTTAATACGATGGCCGCCATGAGCATCGTCGCGACCAGAAGGACCGGATAATTTCCCGTATCGGCCGCGTTGCTGACCACCGCGCCCAGTCCCGTCGTCGAATACGTCTTGCCGTTCAAATGAAAGTATTCCGCCAGAATACTGGCGTTCCAGGCTCCTCCGGATGCGGTCACAAAACCCGTGATCAGGTAGGGAAAAATTCCCGGCAAAATCAGCGTCCGCCATCGCTCCCATTTGGGAAACTGAAATACGCCGCAGACTTCCTTCAAATCCGACGGCAAGGCGATGGCTCCGGCAATCACATTGAACAGGATGTACCACTGCGTTCCCAGCAGAATCAGGACAATGGATCCGACGGACAATCCGCCGCCGATTCGAGTGAGGAGCAGAATAATAATCGGGAACAAAGCCGTCGCCGGGACCGAGGCCACAACCTGAACGATCGGTTGAATCACGGCGGCCAGCCTAGCGTTTAAGCCGATCGCGACTCCGGCGGGAACGGTCCAGAGCGCCGCGATTAACAGAGTGAATTCCACACGCAGAAACGTCGCGCCTCCCCCCACAAAGATCGCGCCCAACTCGGACCGGGTGACCTCCGCGGCCAGCCCGGTCATTTTCACGACGCCATACAGAACAGCGGCTAGAGCGGTGGCTGACAATGCATACGAAAGCCATCGATTCGCGCGGCTTGCCGGAAGGTCCTCGCGACGACTCTCCCAGTCTCGGGCCAGGCGAAGATTCAGGCGTTCGCGGAAGGGGCCGACAAACACCCGGCCCACGAGCGGCAATACGCGCGAACTTCTCAGCAGATCGAGAACCGGCGAATGCATCGCTTGCGCGCTTTCCACCTGTTCGAACTTGAATTTTTCCGCCCAGGCAATCACCGGACGCCAGATGAGCTGGTCCATCACGACAATCACGGCGATCATCGTGAACAAGCCCCAGGCGATCGCCCGGGTGTCGGCCGCGTTTGCCGCCGTTTGCAGGTAGGATCCGAGGCCGGGAAGGCGAAAGTCCTGCTTACCGAGAACGAACATTTCGCAAGCGATCAGGTAAAACCAGGCGCTGGCGACGGAGATCATCGAATTCCAGACCAGGCCGATGGCGCCATAGGGCAGTTCCAGTTCCACGAGCCTCTGCCATGGGCTCCAGCGATAGACTTTCGCTACTTCCTGCATTTCGCGCGGAATCGCCTTTAGCGAGGAGTAAAAACTGAACGCCATGTTCCACGCCTGCCCTGTGAAGATCAGCACGATCGATCCCAGCTCGATCCCGAACTGGTGCCTGGGGAACAGGGCGACCATGGCCAGCATGACGCCGGGCAAAAAGCTCAAGACGGGAATGGACTGCAGCGTATCGAGCAGCGGGATCATCACGCGCTCAGCGCGAGGATTGTGCGCCGCAATGTACCCATAGGTAACACTAAATATAAGGCTGATAAAGTAGGAAATTGCGATGCGGATGACAGAGAACATCGCATACGCCGGCAGCGCGCCGGGGCGCAGGTCGATGACAGTTTCCGAGGTGAACGGAGTCAGCCAATACCTCGAAATGGCGAGAACGGCATAAAACACGGAAAAGGCGGCCAGGAAAATCGGCACGTCCTTCAACAGGGAAGGAATGGCTTCCGGGAAAATGCCCCAGGCCGGTGTTTTGACAGATCCAGCCTGCTCGCGGGGGCTCATTATTTTGCGGGCGTGTCTTCGACGCCGTGGCCATTGGATTCATGCAGTAGAAGATTATCGTTCTCGGGATCGTAAGTGAACAGCTCGGCGTAGCGGCCCCAGTTCAGGACCGTATCCAGCTGGTTGACGACGTCGGTCTCGGTGAAGTGTTCGTCGAGAATGTCATGAAAAAATTCCAGGGGCATCACGTGATCCGACCTGTTTTCCAGGGCCGACATCATTTTTTGCAGAAGGTCCACTCGAGCAAGAGCAGCCGTGCGAAACAGCGCCTTGCGCTCGGCAATCCCGGCCTCGGCGAATGCTTTCCCTTCCGGCGTGATTTTCACGTCGCCCTCGACAGCGGTTGCATAGCCCAGCAAAGTAGCGCCCTCGAGAATCGGCAGCAGGTCGTCCACTTCGAGCAGCAGCTGCTCAGCCACATGGTAAAGGTCTTCTTCGCCGCCACGGTCCAGGAGCAACTCGAGCAATCCAGCGATGCTGCCGGGCCGGGTGTGGGGGATCATCTGCCACTTTTGCTTTGTCCCGGCCGCGGATGGGTCGGGAGGAGCAAGCTCGAGACGAGGCTGGGTCATTACTTTGTAGATGTAGTCGACATACAGAAGAAATGAGGCCGACTTGCGGTCGCGCGGCTGCGCCAGCGGGATGCGGAAATCGGCGCGGACCGTGGCGGGATTGGCCCCGAGCACGACCACGCGATCGGCAAGCAGCACCGCTTCCTCAATGTTGTGCGTCACAATAAAAATACTGCGCGTCGTGATTTTTTTCTCCAGCCAGAGCTCCAGCAATTCGTGCCGGAGATTCTCCGCCGTCAAAACATCGAGGGCGGAAAACGGTTCGTCCATGAAGAGGATTTCGGGCTCGACGGCGAGCGCCCTCGCGAATCCCACGCGCTGTTTCATGCCGCCGGATAATTCCTTGGGGTAGGCCGATTCGAACCCTTTGAGCCCGACTGTCCCGAGCGCCTTGGACGCCAGTCGATGCCGCTCGTTGTGCACAACGCCGCGAGCCAGAAGCGGAGCTTCCACGTTTTCAAGCACCGTCAGCCAAGGGAACAATGCAAAACTCTGGAAGACGATGGAAACGTTGGGACGCGACTGCTTCAGCGGCTGACCGTGCCAGAACACTTCTCCCTTGGATGGAGCCAGAAGTCCCGAGAGCATTCTCAAAATCGTGGATTTTCCGGAACCGGAAGGGCCGAGGAGCGCAAGAATTGTGTTCGGTTCCACGGAAAGGTCGATCGGCGCGATGACTTGAATTTCCTTCCCTTCGGGCTGCTGATAGTACTTCTCGATCTGGCGCGCCTCGATGATCGGCAGCAGGTCCGCGGAGGGTTGCGCCGGCGCTTCGCTTGGCTCCGCGACGCTCTCCTCGGGGATCGATTTGGGCTGGCGCGCCTGTTCCAGAGTTTTCATGAGGCCTTGCCAGGTTTCCTCGGGAAGCGCGTCCATGAATTCGTCGCGTTCGGCGGGATGCATGGCGTCGATGATCGTTTTGATTACGGGTATTTTCAGCGAATAAAGCAGGACGTAAGCGTGAAAATAAGGAAAATCGCCGATCAGCGACGCGGCCAGTTCCGCCGGCAAATGACGGAACAGGTTTCTTTGGTGATCGAAGCGCAACGCCAATACCGCGGCGCCGGCTTCTTCCGGCTTCTGCTGGCCAAGCAGTTCGATCGCCTGAGCCCAATTGGACTGAGTGACCAGATCGCGAAGTTGTGAAGTCGAAATGGGCATGATGGCGGGAGTTAGACTACTACAGGTGCAGTCAAAGCTTTGTAAACATACGATGAGTTGCCGCTGGGAAACGTCGAAAACTCAACCAAACCATGCAGACAATTTTGGAGGCGCGGGTCGGATTTGAACCGACGAATGGAGGTTTTGCAGACCTCTCCCTTAGGCCTCTTGGGTACCGCGCCGGAACGGATAATTATAGCGAAATCGCGGTCCAGTTGTCAGTCGCCGAAGGTCGAAATCCAGAAAACTGCAACCGGAAATCGCGTCTCGATAGACGCGCCACACGGATTGAGCTTCCCCCCGCACCAAATCCGAGGCGGCATTAACGATCGAAATTCAATTCAGATCGCACTCGGGGACGGAAAATCCCATCCCGTCAGCGCGCCAGCGTGGTCACCACTTGAGCCTCGCGGATGAATCGCGCGGATTCTTCGGGAGGCGTGGGACAAATATAAAAGCCCGTTCCCCACTCGAATCCGGCCACTTTGGTGAGCTTCGGAATAATTTCGATGTGCCAGTGGTAATGCTCGTTGATCTCTTCGCCGATCGGCGACGTGTGAATCATCAGGTTGTACGCGGGCCGGTCGAGAACGACGTCGAGACGCGCCAGGTTGTCCTTGAGGACTTTGGCAAGCCCCGCGTAAATTGAGGTCTGATTATTTTCAAACGAAGACGCGTGTTGTTTCGGCAACACCCACATCTCAAAAGGAAAACGCGGCGCGTAGGGCGCGAGCGTCACGAACAACTCCGTCTGGCCGATGACGCGCACGCCGGACTCGAGTTCCTGCCGGATCATGTCGCAGAAAATGCAGCGTTCCTTGTCGTAAAAATAGTGGCGCGAGCTGTCCACTTCCTCGCGGACGCGCTTGGGAACAATCGGCAGCGCAATCAATTGCGAGTGCGGGTGCTCGAGCGACGCTCCGGCGGCTTCGCCGTGATTCTTGAAAATCAGAACGTAGCGGAACCGCTTGTCGTTCTTCAGGTCGAGCATGCGATCGCGGAACGCCCACAGCACGTCCTCAATCTGCTTTTCCGACATGGTCGCCAGAGTACTGCGATGATCCGGAGTCTCGATGATCACTTCGTGCGCGCCGACGCCGTTCATCCGGTCAAATAGCCCCTCGCCTTCGCGGTCCAGGTCGCCTTCGATTCCCAGCGCGGGAAATTTGTTCGGCACCACGCGCACCTGCCACCCCGGCGAATTTGGGCCGCTGCCGTTCCTTCCGTATGTAAGCAGTTCCGGCGGCGTCTTCGATTCGTTTCCGTAACAAAACGGGCAAATGCCGATTCCCTTGATTTCGACGCTCTCGCGGAGAAAATCCGAGGGCCGCTTGGCGCGGTCGGTCGAAATAATGACCCATCGTCCAGTGATGGGGTCCTTTCTTAACTCGGGCAATGATTCCTCCTGGCCGCTGAGACCACACTCATCCACATCGGATGCCGATGAAAAAGGTTAATTCTAATCTCCGGGGGTGTGGAAAGTCTCGCGTTACACCCCTTTTTCTTATGTTGGTGCAAATGCTCCCTTATGCAGGCGAACCGTTGGCCGCCGGCCTGGCAGCGCTTCGACCGCGAGGATATCGAACCGGAACGCGGCCCTCTCGGCTCGGTATTCGCGTAGGAATTGGCGCGCCATCCTTGATAGGCGATGCTGTTTATCCCTTGTAACGGCGTCCTCGGGGGAGCCGAACTTGTCTCGCGGCGAGGTTCGTGTTTTTACTTCCACAAACGCGATCGTCGCGCCATCGTATCCGACCAGATCAATTTCGCCTTTACTGCCGCGAGAGCTAAAATTTCGAGCGATCATGATGTAGCCGTTGCGGCGGAGATACCAGTAAGCGAATGTCTCGCCGCGCACGCCGGTCCGGCGCGCTCGGTTTCCGGCCGCCGCGCGAGTTGACGGCGCGGACGAATCCGCCAGGCCCTTTCTCGCGGCCCAATTCACCAATCCAAACATGGCGCGCGCGAGAATCGGCACGGCAGGTCTTCTCCTGTTTTTCAGTAGCACAGGCTTCTGCCTGTGTTTTTTTACTTTCGGCAGAACTATAGGAAGTCAAACCCACAGGCGAAAGCCTGTGCCACGAAAGGCTTTTAACACAGGGGGCGCAGAGAACACAGGGAAAAGCAATCCCTCGTGTTTACGCTGACTTCTCTACCTCCACGATACACTCTTCGAGGATCCGCGCGGCGCAATCGGCCTGCTCTTCGTCGATCATCAAAGGAGGCGCGATGCGAATCGTATTTTCTCCCGCCCCGAGCAGGAGCAATCCTTTCTCGAACGCGCGGTCCACGATTGTCTCTCGAAAATCGCCGGCGCGCTCCTTGGTTTTTTGATCGCGGACGATTTCAACGCCGATCATCAGTCCCTTCCCCCGCACATCGCCGACGATCCTGTGTCGAGCCGGCCAATCCTCCATCCGCTTCATGAGAAACTCGCCGACTCGGCGGGCGTTTTCGATGTATTGGGATTCGAGCAAATCCATCGTTACAAGTGCGGCCGCAATACTCACCGGATTGCCGCCAAAGGTCGAGGCGTGCGCGCCCGGCTTCCAGTCCATCAAACTTGCGCGCGCAATCGTCGCGGACAATGGCATCCCCGAAGCAATTCCCTTCGCGACGCACAGAATGTCGGGCTCGAGGCTCGAGTGATCTCCTGCCCACCACCTGCCCGTGCGTCCCATGCCGCTTTGAACTTCATCGGCAACCAGGAGAATCCCGTGCTCCCGGCAAATCCTTTGCAACTCCTGCAAAAATTCCTTGGGCGCCGGAATGTAACCGCCCTCCCCTTGAATCGGTTCGATGAAGATCGCCGCGATTTCCGATGGATCGACAAGACGCTTGAAGATTTCGGTTTCCAGAAACGTAGCCGATTCGACGCAAGTGCAGGGGGCAGGATTGCCGTACGGACAGCGGTAGGAATTCGGGTAGGGAATATGAAATACGCCGGAGAGTAGCGAGCCAAATCCTTTTCGCTGGATCGCCTTGGAAGCGGTGAGCGAAAGCGCGCCCATTGTGCGCCCATGAAAACAACCGTGAAAGGCGACGATTTTTTCACGCCGTGTGTGATAGCGCGCCAGCTTGATGGCTGCCTCGATCGCTTCCGTGCCCGAGTTGCCGAAATAAACTTTTTTCGCTTCCTTGCCTGGAGCAATCGCCGCGAGACGTTCGGCCAATTCCACCATGTTGGGCAAATAAAAATCCGTCCCGGAAATGTGGATCAGTTTGGCGGCCTGTTTTTGGATGGCCTCGACGACGCGCGGATGGCAATGCCCTGTCGAAACAACGGCGATGCCCGCGGCGAAATCCAGAAAAACATTTCCATCGACGTCTTCCACCATCGCGCCGCGGCCGGACTTCGCAACCAAGGGATACCCGCGGGTGTAAGAAGGCGAGAGGATTCGCGCGTCCCGCTCAATAATTTTTCCCGCATTCGGTCCGGGAAGCGGCGTCACGAGCACGGGGAATTTCGCTTCACCGACGATCGCGCCTGTAGGCTTCTCCACGAGGGATCCTCCAGCGGGCGGTGTTTTCGTTCTCACTACCCGGTTGGCGCAGATTGCATAAAGCTCTCCTCGGGCTTACCAAAGCGAAAGCCGCGGGAAAGGGGCCAGCTACTAATTTACGCCGAATCCCGGCAATCCAGCCATAAAAGGAACGAATGTGTTGCTAACGGTTTGGGAACTTGTGGGGTTACCTGCGTTTCCAGCGAATTCCGCCTTCGCGAGTGTCTTCGAGAATGATCCCGCTCTCAGCCAACTGATCGCGAATGCGGTCCGAGGCCGCAAAATCGCGGCGCTTGCGAGCCGCCTGGCGCTCGGCGACGAGGACGTCAATTTCGGCGTCGCTCGGGCCGGCGAATTCGCTGCCCAGGCCCAACGCGCGAAGTTTTTCCGCGTCGTCATCGTGCAGCACGGCGAATATTTCGTCGAACGTTTTGAGCAAAGCGAGCATTGGAGCGACGTCGCCCTGGCGGAATTCGTCCCGGTCCATGGAAATGTTGGCGTCCCGCACCAGATCGTAGATGGCTGCCAGCGCCTGTGCCGTATTCAAATCGTCGGCCATTGCCTCGTCAAAATCTTCCCGCGCTTTTGCAATATGCCCGGCGATTTCGGGTGACGAGCCTTCGGGAAATTTTGAAGAGCGGAGGCGGGAAACAAAATTCCTCAGCCGCTCGACGGAACTGGCAGCGCCCTGCAGGCTCTCCGGCGTGAAATTCAATTGGCTGCGATAGGGCACCGAGGCCAGCAGAAATCTCACCGAAGACGGCTTATGTCCGTGAGCGAAGAGTTCGCGCAGCGTCGCGAAATTCCCCATCGATTTCGACATCTTTTCGTGATCGACCAGCAGGAACTCCGAGTGCAGCCAATAGTGCGCGAACGGCTTTCCCGTCGCACCCTCGGACTCCGCGATTTCGTTTTCGTGATGCGGGAACGTCAGGTCCACGCCGCCGCTGTGAATGTCGAGCGTTTCGCCCAAAAACTTCATGGCCATGGCGGAGCATTCGATATGCCAGCCCGGGCGCCCGGGGCCGATGGCCGTCTCCCAGAAATGCTCCCCGGGCTTGGGCGCCTTCCACAGGGCGAAGTCGCGCGCATTGTCCTTGTCATACTTGTCCGTGTCTACGCGCGCGCCAGCTTGCATTCCAGCGACATCGATCTTCGAGAGTTTGCCGTAACCGGGAAATTTTGAGATGCGGAAATAGGTCGAGCCTTCGCTCGTGTAAGTCAATCCCTTCTCGGTCAGGCGCTGGATCAGCTTCACCATTTCGTCAATATGGTCGGTGGCGCGGGCGAGGTGCTCCGGCACCTCGAGATTCAGCGCGCGGCGGTCGTCGAGAAACGCCTGAATGTATTTGTCCGTGTATTCGCGAATGCTGACGCCGGCCGCCGCGGCTTTCTGGATGATGCGGTCGTCCACGTCGGTGAGGTTCATTACCTGATTGACACGAAAGCCCTTCGACTTCAGGTAGCGACGAAGGACATCCTGAAACACGTACGTGCGAAAATTTCCCACATGCGCGAAGTCGTAGACCGTGGGGCCGCAGGTGTAGGCGCTCACTTCGCCCGGCCGGAGGGGTACAAACAGCTCGGTCTTGCCCGTCATCGTGTTGTGAAACCGGATTTCGGTCGTCGCTGCCGACATCGTTGCCTGCTCACCGTTTCTCAGTGCCGGATGTGGTCCCATTGCAAACGCGTTATTTTAACCGACGCATGAAGATGTAGCAAAAGGTCTGTGGGAATTAAACCTGCGCGGCGACAGTTTGTTTCCTTCGGAGGCGATGGCTATAATGGAATCGTCTGTACAGGCCTGAATCCAGACAAGCATATGATCCTCCCGGCACAAACCGAGAATTTAGCTTCCCTCGCGAACCTCGACCTCGAGAAAGAGATCGTGCGCCTGAAGCGCGAGATGAATGCCGTGATCCTGGCGCACTATTATCAGGAATCAGAGATTCAGGACCTGGCTGATTTTGTCGGCGACAGCCTGCAACTCTCGCAACAAGCGGCCGCCACACAGGCCGATGTCATTGTGTTTGCCGGCGTCCTGTTCATGGCTGAAACGGCCAAGATTCTGAACCCGGCCAAACTCGTCCTGCTACCGGATTTGAAAGCGGGCTGTTCGCTGGCCGACGGGTGCCCGGGAGATCTTTTCAAGGCGTTCCGCGAGCGCTACCCGGGTCATGTGGCCATCACGTACATCAACTGCAGCGCGGAAGTTAAAGCGCTGAGCGATATTATCTGTACTTCGAGCAATGCGGAAAAAATCATTCGGCAGATTCCGCTGGACCAGCCCATTCTTTTCGCGCCCGACCAGCATCTGGGCCGGTACATGATCAAGAAAACCGGGCGCGATTTAAAACTCTGGCCGGGAAGCTGCATCGTTCATGAAATGTTTTCCGAGAAGAGCCTGGTGCAGTTGAAGGAACGGCATCCCAATGCTCTGGTACTGGCGCATCCGGAATGTACCGAAGCCGTGCTGCGCCGCGCGGATTACGTTGGGTCAACCACCGGAATTCTGAACTATGCGACACACAGCCCGGCGTCCGAATTCATTGTCGCGACCGAGAGCGGCATCCTGCACCAGATGATCAAAGCATGCCCTGAGAAAACGTTCATATCCGCTCCTGGCGAGGGCGGTTGCTCATGCAGCGAGTGCCCTCACATGAAGCTCAACACCATGGAAAAACTCTATCTCTGCATGCGCGACAGAAAACCGGAGATTACGCTGGATGATGATTTGCGCCAGCGTGCATTGAAGCCCATTCTCCGCATGCTGGAAATGAGCTAGCCTCAGTTGCCTCCTTCCATGTCCACTTCGCTCGACGTGCATGCCTTTCAAAATTTGCTGCGTGGTTTTCTGGCGGAAGACATCGGCGCCGGGGACATTACCACCGCGTTGACAGTGCCTCCCGGTCAGCGCGCGCGCGGCGAGGTCGTCGCGAAAGCGCCGCTGGTGCTTTGCGGGATCGAATTGTTCGGTGAAGTTTTTCGCCTGTTGGAACCTGAAACGAAAATGGAAGTCGTCCACCACGACGGAGAAGAACTTGTGCCGGGACAAATCCCCGGGCGGGTTTTCGCATCGGCGCGCACTTTGTTGACCGGCGAGCGGCTGGCGCTGAATCTGTTGCAGCGCCTCAGCGGAGTCGCCACGCTCACCCGGCGATTCGTCCGCGCCGTCGAAGGAACCGGCGCGGAGATCCTGGACACGAGAAAGACCACGCCCGGATTGCGCGCGCTCGAAAAATATGCGGTCGTCCTGGGCGGCGGGAAAAATCATCGCAAAGACCTCGGCGAAGCCATCCTGATCAAGGACAATCATATTCGCCTGTCGGGGGGCGTCTCAGCGGCGCTGCAGGCGGCACAAAGCGGTAGAAATCGCGCTTCTTGGTTGGAAGTCGAGGTCACGAACCTGGAGGAACTGCGCGAGGCGCTGGCGTTCAATCCCGATGTTGTGCTGCTCGATAACATGAATCCGTCGCTTGTCCGTCAGGCCGTCGAGCAGGTGATCAAGCACACCGCTCCGAAAAAGATTCTCACAGAGGCATCGGGGGGCATCGCCCTTTCCAACGTGAAAGAATTTGCCGAAGCTGGAGTGGATTGGATTTCCGTTGGCGCGTTGACACATTCCGCTCCGGCAGTGGACATTAGTTTTGAAATCGAGCCCCTGTGATGGTTTACAAAACATCAGACCATGAATAAAACCATACAAACCGACATTCTTGTGATTGGAAGCGGCCTCGGGGGGCTCGCGGCTGCCTGGGAGGCCGCCAAGCGCGGTAGCGAAGTGACGCTTCTCACGCGCACGGCCAATGCCGAGGAAAGCAACACGGTATACGCGCAGGGCGGGATCATCTACCGCGGCCGCGATGAATCTCCCGACGAGCTTGTCGCCAACATCCTTTCGGCCGGAGCGGGCCTCAGTTCGCCCGAGGCAGCCACGCTGCTGAGCCGTGAAGGCCCACGCCTGGTAAAGGAGATTCTGATCGACGAGCTGAATGTTCCGTTTGACGCCTCTCCGGAAAATCACGGTGAACTCGATCTGACCTCGGAGGCGGGCCATTCCATTCCACGAATTATTCACTTCAAGGACCAGACGGGTCGTTCGATCGAGACTGCATTTTTTGAGCGTGTCCGGGCCCATCCCAAAGTGAAAGTGGTTGTGAACGCCACGGCCGTGGACTTGCTGACAGCGTCGCACCATTCCGTCGAGCCGACGGACGTTTACCGCCCGCTCACCTGCGTTGGCGCGTACGTCCTCGATCAGAACACGGGTAAAATATTTTCCATCCTGGCCAAGGAAACAATTCTGGCATCGGGCGGACTCGGCAGCGTCTTCCTCCACACAACGAATCCTCCCGGCGCTCGTGGCGATGGGATTGCCATGGCGTATCGCGCCGGGGCGCGCTGTATCAACATGCAATATATTCAATTCCATCCCACAGCGCTGCTGGCTCCGGATGGATGCTTCTTGATCTCCGAAACCGTTCGCGGAGAGGGCGGGCGACTTGTGGACCGCCATGGCAATGAATTCATGCAGCGGTTCCATCCGGCCGGCTCTCTGGCTCCGCGTGACGTGGCCGCGCGCGCCATCTATCAAACAATGCTCGAATCGGGCGAGCCCTGCGTCTATCTCGACATCACGCACAAGCCCGCCGATCAGCTTCGCGAGCGTTTTCCGGGAATTTACGCCGTGTGTCTCGAACGCGGCATTGACATGACGCGCGTGCCGATTCCCGTCGTCCCGGCCGCACATTACAGCTGCGGCGGCATCGCCACCGACGACTGCGGGCAAACCACGGTGGATCGGCTTTTCGCCGTCGGCGAAGTCGCTTGCACAGGCCTGCACGGGGCCAATCGCCTGGCCAGCACTTCGCTGCTCGAATGTCTGGTCTGGGGCACGCGCGCCGGGGCGCGCGCCACCGAGCGCGTGGCGCGCAACCATCACATTTATTTCCCGGCGATCGCGGACTGGCGTTACGAACGCGAGCCGGCCGACCCGGCCCTGATTTCTCAGGACTGGCTCACGATTCAACACACCATGTGGAATTATGTGGGATTGATCCGCAGCGAGAAACGGCTGAATCGTGCGATGCGCGTCCTGCGGGAACTCGACCTGGAAATCGCCCGCTTCTACGAAAAATGCGAGATCAGCGACTCGATCGTCGGCCTGCGTAACGGCATCCTTACCGCGCTTCTTATTCTGGAAGCGGCCGACCAGTCCCGCGAGAGCCGCGGCTGTCATTACCGCATCGATTAGCCCACGGCCCCGATTGGCCCTTGGCCTTCCCTGATTTTTCCCATCGGGATGCGTAGAGAACTATCCCCTCGAATCTCTGGAACGCTCTCCGCACACAACGACAAAGGGCGGCCATCTCTGGCCGCCCTTTGTTCCATCCGGTGATCGAGTTTGTTTTCTGTGAGGACTACCCCGCCAGGACGGAGTTAGTTGCTGGCAGTGGGGCTGACGAGCGCACGCCAAACGCCAACGGCAGTGGCTCCAACGACGATGATTATCGCCGTCAACTCAAACCCGTTCCGTGCCGTGTGGTACGGGCCACCCTGTGGGCCGGGGCCGGAAGGAGCAGGATCGGCGCTGTCGGTATCCAGGCGGTAAGAATGGCCGGCTTCAACGGTCTTCACTTCCTCACCCATCGAAACTTCCAGAGTTCCTCGAGTGGTGGTTAGGACCAATTCGGTTGCATTGACACGAGTGACCTGTCCGATAACCGGATCGGCGCCCTTCGGGCGAATTGTCGTCCCATCGGCCATCACTTCAAATGACTGGCCCGGATTAGAGGACACGAGCACGGTGCCCTCCGTCAGATCGGCTGAGAAGCCATTGGGGAGGGCATGAACCTGAGCGGCCGTATTTGAGCGCAGAACCATCTGTGGTCCACCCAGGCGGACACGAAGGGTCTGCTCGCCGTTGGTTTTCAAACGGTCGCCGTCATAAATGGTTGAGCCGCCGTAGTTTATGTCCGCGCCCGTCTTATCGCTACCGGCTTGCAGCACAACCCCAAGTGGTGCGGCGGGCGAACTGGCAGGCGACGCCATGGCCGGGCCACCAATAAGAGTTAAGCTGAAGATTGCGATGACAAGCGTTCGATATGAGTTACTCACAAAATCCTCCAAGAGGGCTACACGGTTAGATTAGAAAGATGCGTTAAAACTGTCAACACTGAATCGCATGGATGTTCGTAAAATGCACTACTGCGGGGCACTACCCTCGAAGGGACTAAAGTACTATCTTTTCATGGGCTTAAAGTACCAGCGGCCCGCATCATGGAGCAATTCTCGCAGCACGTAAAGAGGCGTCGCGAAGCGCTTTGAATTCGGCGCCCGAATTCCATTCGGGCATATGATTGTCGTTCGCGATGCGGTAGCCAATCAGGAAAAAAAGTTGGCAATCCTCAACCGCCCCGGTGAGGTCCCAGTCCGATTGAATCTTGTCCGCGGGTTTGTGGTACCTCTCGGCGGTGAATTTGCGCCGCTGTTCGAGTCCCCAACCTTCGGGCTTGCCGATAAAGTCCACTCCCTCGTCAGGATCAAATGCGGGTACGCCATTTTTTGCAAATTCAAAATGATCGGAACGATAGTAGAAACCTTTTTCAGGCTCGGGATCGGATTTTACGATGCGGTTCTGTTCCTTCGAGGCGGCATCTACAACATCGTCCAGCGTGGACGCGCCGCGCCCGATCTGCACAATGTCACGCGTGCGCCCGTGCACGTTCATGCCGTCCATATTGATATCCACGGCCGTGCGGGCGAGCGGATAAAGCGGGTGCTCCGCGTAATATTGCGAGCCGAGCAGGCCTTGCTCCTCTGCAGTGACACCGAGAAACAGGATGCTGCGACGCGGCGGCTTTGCTAGGGCTTTGTACGCACGCGCCATTTCCAGCAGGGCCGCAGTTCCGGAAGCGTTGTCCTGCGCGCCATGATAAATCTTGTCGCCGTTGACTTCCGGCCCAATTCCGAAATGATCCCAGTGAGCCGTGTAGACAACGAAGGAGTTCCTTAAATCCGGATCGCTTCCCGTGAGTTTCGCGATCACGTTATGGGAATCGATCGTCTTCAGTTCGTTGTGGATCGTCAGCTTCGCACGGATCCCGAGGGGCACCGGCTTGAAATCGCGGCGCGCCGCGCCTTGAATCAGCTTGTCCAGATCCAGCCCGGCGGCGCGAAATAATTTTGTCGCGAAATCCGAAGTGATCCAGCTCTCCATGGCAAGCCGCCCCATGTTT
Organism: Terriglobia bacterium; assembly: GCA_963788335.1. Classification (GTDB taxonomy): domain Bacteria; phylum Acidobacteriota; class Terriglobia; order Acidiferrales; family UBA7541; genus Palsa-360. Next base: position 28,169 of record CAWBGM010000014.1, on the reverse strand, counting down.
TTGTCGGGCGTCACCAGATCGAATTGTGTTCCGGTCCAGCTTCCACTTACGACTTCCCAGGGATACCCGGCGCGGTCCGTCTGATGGATGATGATGCAGCCCGCCGCGCCCATCTGAGCGGCCTTTTCGAACTTGTACGTCCACCGCCCATAGTAGGTCATCGCATTGCCTCCAAAAGTTTTAGCGTCGAGTTGGGAGGGGTCGGCCGGGTCGGGCACTGGAGGATCATTGATAAGGACCACCAGGACTTTTCCCTTCACGTCGACATCCTTGAAATCATCCCATTGAAATTCCGGGGCTTGCACGCCATATCCAAGGAAGATCATCTCCGCGTCTACCGAGGAAGTCTCTGTGACCCGCTTTGACCACGCCACGAAATCGTCCCGAAATTTCGGTTCGAGGGTTTTACCGTGGCCGCTGAGATTGAGATGAATGCCGTTGTCCGGAGTAATGGCAACAAGCGGAACGTTCTGCAGGTAGGTTCCGTCCGGGTTGCCGGGTTCGAGGCCCGCGGACCGAAACTGATCTTCGAGATACCTAATCGTGAGTTGCTCGCCTCGGGAGCCCGGTCCTCGCCCCTCAAATTCGTCCGAGGAGAGAGTGCGAATGTGGGCGAGGATGCGTTCGCCGGAAAACGAATTGAGTGCTTTATCGGGGACGCTGGGAGCATGTGAGCATCCGGAAATCGCGCAGAGGACTGCCGTCACTGCCGTGAATCCGGACAAGCGACGGACCAGGGTCGAACTCATGACGGCCTCCACTCAAACCAGCAGAAAAGCAACTTGCGGCGATTGTGAATGTTAGCTCGGGCCTGCCCTTGTGACAACCTGCGCGTACCCGAAAAAATCGCCGGCGGCGATTGTGTCCCGCTTGCGCTGGGTTAGAATATGGCGTCAAAGCGCGGCAGGCCGCGCACGAGGTCCACTTGATTCATCGACACATCTTTCACAACGACAAGATCGTCCCGGTCGACCAGGCGCGACTTTCGCCCGGTCAAGCGGGGCTGATGAACGGCTGGGGCCTGTTCACGACGATGAGGATTTTTCAGGGCGAGGCGTTCGCATTCGAGCGGCACTGGCGGCGGCTGGTCAAGGATGCAGAACGCATCCGCCTGCCATTTCCGTTCGATCCGGGGGAAGTGCGAATGCACCTGCGCGAATTGATGGCGGCCAATCAAGTGGTCGAAGGCACGGCGCGGGTCTATATGATTTACAACAACGTGGGATTTTGGCGGAGCGAAGAGCCCCAGCCCGCGGTGGATTTGATTCTCTGCACGGCCGGGTTGCCTTCGCATCCCGGCGTCGCAAGACTCAGTATCGCCGAGCACGGGCGGCATGCGGCTTCCGCGCTTTCGGGCGTGAAAACCACTTCGTGGTTGAACAACGTCTGGCATCTGGCCGAAGCGCAGAAGGCGGGCTGGACAGAAGTGATCCTGCTCAACGAGCGCGGCGAAGTGGCCGAGTGCACATCCGCAAATATTTTTTGCGTGAAGAACGACGTGGTGTTCACGCCGCTTCTTTCGTCCGGATGCCTGGAAGGCGTAACGCGCAGCGTGCTGCTTGAAATTGCGCCTCGCGTGGGCGTGCAGATCCTCGAGAGAACTCTCACGACAGTGGACCTTTTTTCCGCCGACGAAGTTTTCATCACATCGACGAATCGCACGTTGCTGGGTGTCAGCGAAATCGCGGGGCATAAATATTCCACCGTGTCGGGCATCCAGGTGCAAAAACTGGAGCGCGCCTTCGACTTCGCGATGCGCGAATATGTCGCCCAACGCGCCGCCGGGGTCCGCACCTGACCGGGGAACGCCGGCGACTCAAATTCGGCAAATGATATTCGGAATTTTTGGTTGCGGCCGGGGTTTGATCTGTGAGGGATGCTTTAAGAGCATTAAGATGTGTCGCATGAGGCGATGGACCGAAATGATCGGTTCGGGTTTACTCGCGGCGGCAACTCTCGCGACGCTGGCACAGGCGGGCCCTCGGCGTGTTCCCACAGAATTGAGCGCTCCTGCCGTTCCTCCAGGCAGCAACTCCAACAATGGCCGCTCAAATTTCGCAGGCAAGCTGCCCATCCGGGAATTGAATGAGCGGGAAGCAATTCTGCACGCCCTGAACCGTCTCGGTTTTGGACCTCGCCCCGGTCAGGTGGAAGAAATCGAAAAGACGGGTCTTGAAAACTGGATTCGGGCGCAGCTTCACCCGGAGACGATCGCGGATCCGCTGGTCAACGCTCGCCTTGCGCAATACCCCGCGGAATCCTTGAACGCTGCCGGACTGTTCGATCGATATCCTCCCCCCGATGCGGGAGCGAAGCGCCTGGGAATAACGCGAGAAGAATACGACAAGCGGATGCAGGACATGGCGAAGCAGCCGGGCGGACCGAATGCGCTTCCCTTCAAAGATCAAAACGATATTTTCTATACCTTGTCGGAAGTAAAAATGATTCGCGCGGTGTACAGCGAGCGGCAACTCTCCGAACAGCTCGACGATTTCTGGTTCAACCACTTCAACGTATTCGTTTATAAAGATCTCGACCGCTGGTATCTGATTCCTTACGAACGCGACGCCATCCGCCCGCACGTGCTCGGCAAATTCCGCGACCTGCTCGAAGCGACCGCGAAAAGCCCCGCGATGCTGTTTTATCTGGACAACGCATCGAGCGCGGACCCGCATGCCTTCGACCGGCTGAAACAACATCCCAACCACCCGCGCCCCGGCGAAAAGCTTCCGCCGGTCGGCGGGAAGCGCGGGCTGAACGAAAATTACGGACGCGAGCTGATGGAATTGCACACGCTCGGCGTCGACGGCGGGTACACGCAACAGGATGTGATTGAGGTCGCGCGCGCGTTCACGGGATGGACGATCGAATCGCAGCGCGAGAATCCACAATTTTATTTCGACGACCGGCTGCACGATCCCGATCCGAAGCGCGTGCTCGGCAAAAAAATCAAGGGCGGCGGAATCAAAGACGCCGAGGAAGTGCTCGACCTGCTGGCAAAGGACAAGCACACGGCGCATCACATTTCGCTGCAATTGGCGCAGCGTTTTGTATCGGACGAACCTCCGGCGGAACTGGTCGCGCGCATGGCCAAAACGTTTGAAAAATCCAAGGGCGACATCCGCGCCGTGATGACCACGATGATCTATTCGCCCGAGTTCTGGTCGCGCGCAGCGTTTCGGGCAAAAGTAAAAACGCCGTTTGAGATCGTGGCCTCCACGGCGCGGGCCCTGGGCGCGGACATGGATCAGCCGCGTCCTCTGGTGAATTGGGTCGCGCGCATCGGCGAGCCGCTCTACCAGTGCCTGACGCCGAATGGTTATTCGGACCAGTCCGGGGCCTGGGTGAGCACCGCGGCGTTGCTCAATCGCATGAATTTCGCGGTGGATTTCACGGGGAATAAAATTCGCGGCGCGCAGGTGGATCTGAATTCCATCGTCGGGGGCGATGTCACGGCGGATCCGCAGCTCGCGATGGATCGAATCGAAACCGTATTCCTCGCTGGGCAGGTTTCCGACGCGACGCGTGCGACGCTCAACCAGGAAACCACCGACCCGCAAATCGCCGGCGCGAAGCTCGACGCTCCCTCCAAAAAGGTGAATGTGAGCCTGATCACCGGGCTGGTCCTCGGCTCGCCTGAATTTCAAAAGCGGTGATGGCGCATGGGCTTCAGTGGCGCAGGCCTCAGTGGCACTACCTTGAGTGGCACAGGCTTTGGGGTGACCCCCTGTGGATTTTGACTTTTGCCGCCCGTGTTCCAATCCAGCCTCACCAAAAAAATCCACAGGCTGAAGCCTGTGCCACTCAAACCTGATAGAATTCGCTCCACTCCAGCCGCAGATTCCACTGCGAGAAAGAGAAACGCGAACATGGCACATCAGGAGCCGCAGAATTTCAGCAATCACACCAGGAAGGTGCCCGTTTTCGTGGTAGGAAATATAATCTTGATGGTGGCGCTGGTGGGGCGCATTATCCATCTCCGTCAGGGCGTCTCCTACCGGTCGGTGATGGATGTCCTGGTTATCGCGGCGGTGATGATGCTGGTTGTCTTTAATCGGACATCCACTTTGACGGTCCAAAACCGCGTGATCCGCGACGAGATGCGCCACCGCCTGGCGACGTTGCTGCCCGCCGACCTGCAAGCGCGCATTTCCGAATTCTCATTGGATCAGGTCGTCTCTCTGCGATTCGCGGGAGATGCGGAATTGCCGGGCCTCGCGCGAAAAGTGCTCGATGAAAAAATCAACGACCGAAAAGCGATCAAGATGATGATCAAGGATTGGCAGGAGGATACCCTGCGGGCTTAGCTCCCCGTATTCCAAGGACCGCGCTCGTTATCGTGCCTGCGTATTCTGCGTAAAACACCAGTGCACGAACTCCTTGCCGTAGCGGGACATCACGGTAGCGGGAATATCGGATTCGTCGAGTTTCTGAAACTCGAAATCGATTTCGCCGTTGGGCCGCACGGCGCCAATCACAGAGCCGTATGCGTTGTATACAGACCCGCGCGCTTCGGACGATCCGGGCGGCAGCGGATAAAGTTGAGCCCCTGCCGTCCCGACGATCCAGCCGGGAAGCACGCCGCCGTTCTTCCTCCAGTAGTCCGTGTTAAAAATTCCGTCCATGTAATAGTGCGAGTGGCTGGCGAGCACGTAAACATTTTTGTGCCGGTCGTTTTGAGCGCGCAGCAAATCGCCATACACACGCCGGCTGCTGGATGTGCCCGTGGGAGATTCGTCCATGCTGTGTCCCGTGGAGATGCTTGCCGAAAGCGCCTTGTGCATGCCGACGACGATCGTCTTGATCGCGGGATCCGACGCGTCTTTTTCCAGCACCTGCTCGAACCACGCGATCTGGGCGGAATCGAATTGCTCGGCGGTGGCGCTGTCCAGGTTGTAAAACGCGATGCCTCGGTCGATCCAGTGGTAGTACGTTTTCAACATGTGGTCGCCCGGAAAATCCTTCAGGCGCTGGTCGCGAAGCCCGGGCGTATCGAGCCAGTCGGCGAACTGCAAAAGAAAAGCCTCACGCGTGCGGTCGGGCGCATAGGTTTCATGGTTTCCAATGCCCATGAAAAACGGAATGGAGCCAAACGGCGCGACCTGGCTATCAATAAAATCCTGCCACTCGAGGCCGTTATATTCATCCTTGGTAAGCGGTCTTTCACGATGCTCGGGTTGGTGAAGGATGTCTTCGTCGATGCTGGTGGTGGCACGCAGGTCGCCCAGATGCCAGTAAAACGCGACGCGATTCTTCTTCGCCGTTTCGGCAATCCCCGGCATCACCACATCGCCGCAGTTGCGCGAATCGCCCGACACGGCGAAACGCCACGAGCCGTCGGCCGATTCCTGCGCCCCGGCCCATTTTGCGGCCGAAGCAATGAAGAATGTAATTGCGATTGCGAAGATGAGTTTGCGAATCATTCTTTCTCCCGCTTCCCCAGATGCAAGTGGAAATGCTACCAGAAGATTTTCCGGCGGCACAGCATGAGAATGAATAGACAATGGCTCAGTTTCCGCCTCGTGGCACAGGCTTCAGCCTGTGGGTTCTGAATTTGGCTTGGGTTTGGAAGAAGACCGCAGACTGAAGCCTGTGCCGCTGAAGCTTCGCCAAACTGAGTCACTACCAATTAATTCCTGGGTTTCCGCGGATCATCGCCGGCGGACTGCTTCCTGACCCGATACACTCCCAGCGGTCCGTGGGCGTATACCCGCTCTCCAATGCCTGCCAGCGCCGGGGAAAATCTCGGAACCGCGTAAGCCCACACATAATCATAATCGGTCTGTACCTGATTCCAATCGGGAATTTTGTCATACGCATTGTCCCAGAATTCGTCCGGAGTATAAGAATCGTAGACGATGCGCATCGGCGTTTCTCCGGGCGTATCCATCAGGTACGGCGAAAACCATCCGTCGCGAATAACTCCGTATGCCCAGAAATGAGTAAATGGGCGCTCGATGGGATCCTGGTCTCCTTCGACGATGGGAAGAATCAGGGCGCCGCGCGGTACGACATCGAAGGAACGGGCCATCCCCACGAGCTCCGGCTGAGCGGCGATAAAATGCTGCGTCAGGCTCGCGGTTCGCGCGCCAAACAGCAGAAGCGGAATTGCCGCGAGCCATTTTGCGCGGCGGCCCACGCGCGCGGTTGCAAAAATCGCAATAAACAGAAACGGGAGAATGCGAATATCGAGGTCGGAGGCTTCACCCCAGAGCCACGGAATCGCCCAGAATAATCCAAAAAGAAACAAGGCGATCGCAGACCATCTTGAATTCCATTGAAACTCGGGATTGCGCCAGTACGCGGCAATAAACCACGCGGCCACCGCGACAAGCGAAATCCAATCCAGCGCGGGCCAATATCCGTGGAGAATCAATTGAAGTGAATCGAGCTTGTCGCGCCATCCATGGAAAACAACGTCCCGCGCGCCCAGTCCCACCCGCGAGGAATGCAGGTAAAATCCCAGGCCCGGCAGCGCCAGAGCGCCGCTCCAAATCCATTCGCGAATGGGGCGGCGCGAAACGGCAAGAAAGGCCGCCACGACCAGTCCCGAGATAGCGAATCCCAGCAAATGGGTGAAATAAAGCGCCGTGAAAGCGGCAAGCGCCGCACACCATCGCGCACTTCCCGGCTTCTCAACCCAGCGGAGCCACAGCCCCAGGGCGAGGCATCCTACGGCGATGCTTAAATCGAAATTCAGAAACCCCTGGAGGAAAAATACGTTGTGGGCAATCAGCAACGCCCACAGCGCTGTCGCGTCTTGTGCCGGATTGATTTGTGAGAGAAGAAACCACCCCGCTGCGGGCACAGCGAGAGCGCACAGGCTGAGAAACACGCGGCCGGCCGTCTCGATGGGAAAAACGCGGCCGAGAACGGCAAGAGAGGCGTCCATTCCCAGGTAGGGATAGGCGCCCCAATCGGCGCGATAAAATTGATTGAAATGAAAGGCGGAATCGTTCAAATGCAAAAGGACAAACGAACGCGCCAGATGATTTGGATAATCCAGCAGCGGCGGGAAAGCCACAATCCACAGCGGCGCGACAAGCATCGCGGCCAGAATCAATAGGCCGGCCGGCCGCAGCAAAATCAGCAGAGAATTTGAAAGCGCTGGTTTTGCCCCGGCTGGGTCCACGTCGCGCACCTATCGGGCAATCCAGAGAAGCGGCGCCAGTCCCAGCAGAGTCAGAGCGAGCAGCAGGAGCAGACTCTGGCGTCCCGTTTTGCGGTCCGCCAGAAAAAATGCAATGAACGCTTTTGCGAAATTGTTACTGGCGGCCGCAACGACAACGCCCGCCGTCGCCAACTCCATCGATGTCATCCTCCCGGCTGTTTGCGTCAGCCCCATGATGAACGGATCTACTGGAGCGAGCCCCGAGATAATTGCCATACCGTAGATTCCGGCTTGTCCGAAATGAACGAGCGCGACATTTGTAACGATCAGGACTCCGGCAAACAGCACCGCCAGTGAAAATGCCGACGCCAGTTCCAGCGGGTTGTTCGTGAGATAACCGCCTTCGGGACTGGCTCCGGTTCCCTCCGGCAGATCGGACCAGAACCAGCCGCCGGCCACGCCCAGGGCGCCCAGGACGAGAAATTGCCACAGGAGCCGGTGAAACAAAGCCAGGTTGAACAGGGCGATCAGCGCGAGAAAACGAAAATACATAACGCCCGAAGCAATTAAAATCGCTCCGGCGAAGCTGTGGGGACTGTTCGCCTTGCGCGCGTGTTTTGCCATCACAAACGTAGTGAACGTGGAAGAATAGGCGCCGCCCAGAAGAGCCGCGAGGCGGATGCCGCCTTTTCCCTTCGCCACCTTTTCAAGCAAATAGCTGGCGTAGGACACGCCGCTGATCGCCACAACGATCAGCCAGGTCTTGAAAGGGTTGATGGCGAAGGAGGTGTAATCCTTGTCGGGAACGATGGGAAGAATGACAGCCGTCAAAAGCAGGAACTTCGTGAACGTGAAAATCTCGCCGCCGGGAATTTTCGTCGCCAGATTTTCCAGAAAATCCTTCAGCTCGAGCAACAGCATGGAAAGGATGGCGATCGTGGTGGCGATCCAGAACTGGTCGCGCGACACCAACGCTCCCACGACATAGGTTGTGAGGCCGGATAATTCCGTCGTGACTCCCGTTTCCTTGTAGGCTTCCAGCTTGTGCCGGTAGGACAGCCAGAGGAACGCGCCGATCACGGCGAACCCGACAGTCAGCGGCAACAGTTGCGTCCCCGACAGCAGCGCCATCGAATAGCCGATCAGGCCGATCAGCGGAAAGGCGCGGACGCCCCCGAAACTGTACCGGGTGCCCGGTTGGGCCGCCGCGCGATGTTCCTCGCGTTCAAGGCCAATGAGAAAGCACAGGAAGAACGTCAGAACGATCTTGACGCCTTCCGGCGGAAACATCTGCATCAGTTTATCGGTCACGAATTTTTTTCCGGCGGCCGCTCGACGGCATTCCCCTGTCCGTCATCTTGCCAGAGCAAATCGAATTTGTCGCCACCGGGAGCCTATCGGGAATCGCGTGGAAACTCAATCCTCGGGATGGCCTCCAGCAGCACAGGCTTTGACCCGTGGGTATTTGAATTCCGCCAATTTCAATGAGAGTCAAAACCGTACAGGCTGAAGCCTGCGTTACGGGTGGGTCTGGCCCTCGGCGGGCTCTTCCGCCAGCGGGAGGCGCACCTGAAAGCGCGTGTCGCCGGGCGTGGAGGTAACCTGGATGGTTCCTCGATGCTTTTTCACAATGCGCTGAACGGTGTCCAGGCCGAGTCCTGTGCCTTCGCCGACTCCCTTGGTCGTGAAAAAAGGTTCGAAGATATGCGTTTGCACGTCGGGGGGAATCCCGGAACCGTTGTCGCCGATTTCCACGACGACGCAATTGTCTTCACGGTACGTGCGGACGCGAAGCTGGCCTTTGCCGTTCATCGCGTCTATGGCGTTGTCGATCAGATTGGTCCACACCTGGTTCAGTTCGCTGCCGAACGAATTCACCAGAAACGGGATCGGCTGGTAATCGCGATTCACGGTCACGCCTTTTCTGAGTTTGTGATTCAGGATCGTGAGCGTGTTTTCCAAACTCTTCACCAGGTCCACGTTCTGAACCGGCGACTGATCCATGTAGGTGTATTCCTTGATCGCGCGGACCAGATCGGAAATGCGCGACGTGCTGCTTTCGATTTCGTTCACCAGGTTTGCGATTTCCACCGAAGCCGCAATCCGCACCAGGGCCGCGCGCGCGGTTTCCGCGTCCAGAATTTCGAATAGCGATTCCAGCGCGGCCGGCTTGACGTTTTTGCGTGCCAGGTCCGCGGCGAGTTGCCACAACTCATCGAGGCCATGGCTTCGCAGCAGGGAATCCAGCTGGTCTTCGAGGTCGCTGATCGTCATCAGGTCGGGCGGCGGCGCGTCATAATGAGTGATGCACGATTCGAGTTTCTCGATTTCCGCTTTTTGTACCGCCGTAAGATCGCGCCTTCCCAGATCGTGGCTTGCGTTTCGGATTTTGATGAGGATGTCGCGCAACTGACTGGCGGCTCGTTTCGCGGCGGAGGCCGGATTATTCAGTTCATGGGCCAGGCCGGCGGATAGCTTTCCGAGCGCGGCCAGGCGGTCCTTCTGCTGTTCCAGGCGCGTCGTTGCGCGGATTCTGTCGGACATCATTCCAACCAGTCGCGTGGCCAACTCGGGCATTTTCTGCACGAGGTCGAGAAACCGGGATTCCGGAAATTTCAGAATGCGGGTGTCGGTAACCGCGCGCGCGCCAATCGTGAGCTGGCGCATCCGGGAAAATGGCAGCTTCCCGGTGACTTGTCCGGCGGTAATCTCCATGTTGACGGTTTCTCCGCCCAATTCGCCCCGCGCGTGGAGTTGCCCTTCGAGGATCACGAACATGGTGTCGGCCGGGTCTCCCACATTGAAGAAGGCTTCGCCCGGCTTGAGGCGCACTTCCTCCGACTGGCCGATAAACCATTCCATCTGGTCGTCCGGCAGGCCGGCAAAGGCCGGGACTTTCTGCAATTCCGAAATTTCCACCATGTGATTTAAACCTTGCTCAATTGAATCAGACCTTGCTCAAGTATTGATGAATGAATTGCACCGCGACGGAGCCTTCTCCGACGCCGGAAGCCACGCGTTTCACCGAGCCGTGCCGCACATCGCCGACCGCGAAAATTCCGGGTATGTTCGTTTCCAGCAGGAAAGGATCCCGCTCAAGCGTCCATCCTTTTGGCTTTTGCCCTTCGCGGATCAGGTCGGGGCCGGTCAACAGGAACCCGCGTTCGTCGCGCTCGACCAGGTTGCCCAGCCAATCCGTGCGAGGCAGCGCGCCGATAAAAATGAACATGGAGCTCGCCGGAACGCGTTCCACCCTGTTGGTATCCGAGCACATCACGGAAATTTCTTCCAGATGTGTTTCACCATGCGCTTCGACAATGCTGGCGTTGGCCCACAGTTGAATGTTGGGCGTCGCCTTAATCTGGTCGATCAAATATTGAGACATGGTGCTGGCGAGCGAACTTCCCCTCACGAGTATTACCACGCGCTCGGCGTACTTGGAAAAATTCATGGCAGCCTGGCCCGCCGAATTTGCCCCTCCCACCACGTAAACAATTTCGCCCTTGCAGGACATCGCTTCCGTCGAGCCGCCCCCATAATAAACGCCTGCCCCCTGTAGACGGTCTATTCCGGGCGCCTCCAGGCGCCGCCATTGAACGCCGGTGGCGATCATCAGCGCATGGCAGGAAATCTCACCGCCATCCACCAGCTTGAGTATCCGGTAAGAACCCTCCGTCCGCACGCTCACGACTTCCTGCGGCGACAAGATTTCCACACCAAAGCGCCTTGCCTGCACCACCGCGCGACGCGCCAGGTCGTTTCCGCTGAGTCCCGCCGGAAATCCCAGATAGTTTTCAATACGCGAACTCATCCCCGCCTGGCCGCCTGGCGCTTCTTTTTCAATCATCACCGTGTGCAGGCCCTCTGAAGCGCCGTAAACGGCGGCAGCGAGGCCCGCGGGTCCGCCTCCCACAATCGCCAGATCGTAAAAGCTTGTCTGGGCGTGGGTCTTCAACCCCACGCGTTGCGCCACTTCCGAGGGGACGCTTTCCAGAAGCTTTGTTCCGTCCGGGAAGAGGACGATAGGAAGGCTGGCTGCATCGGGTCCCAGTGCTTCTAATAGGAGCTTGGTTTCAGCGTCGCTGGAGGTGAGTTCGACGTCAATCCATTGATAAGGAACATGGTTACGAGCGAGGAAATCGCGGAGTTCATACGATTTCGGCGACCAGCGCGTGCCCAGCACTCGAATGCCTTGAAAGGCTGGATGATAAGTCGCCTGCCAGTCTCCCAGAAGATCATCCAACTGGGGATACAGGTGCTCGGCAGGGGGATCCCAAGGCTTCATGAAGAAATAATTGATGTTCACTTCATTGATCGCGCTGATGGCGGCATTGGTATCGGCATAGGCGGTCAGAAGTGCCCGTTTGGCGTCGGGGTAAACTCGCATCGCTTCGTGGAGAAAGCCGACGCCATCCATCTTGGGCATGCGCTGGTCCACCAGGAGAAGCGCCACGCTGTCATTTCGGACCTTTAATTGTTTCAGGAGCTCCAGCGCATTCTCCGGGGAATCGCTGCCCATGACGCGGTAATCCGCGCCGTAATGGGTTCGCAGATCGCGCTCAATCGCGCGCAAAACATCCGAATCGTCGTCCACGGTCAGCAGGATTGGTTTGGCCATAGGGGGTTCCGGTACGGCATTCGAAACTGTTTCCGTCGCGTATATACACTAACTCAACCGATTGGATGCCAAGGCGCGGTTGAGGTCGCAAGTTTAGATCAGGGAATTCAAATGTTCCAGTTCGTTCGGTCAGGAATTCGGAACCGCCGTCCACTTGAAAAGCTGAGAACGATTGAAGCGGCCTTTTCCGGGCGAAAAGCAGAGATTTCCACAGGAGAATCATAAAAATTTTGTAACAAACATGTCCACATGTGACGAAGGTCACATCTAAGCACGTAGTGACTAAGTTACAAGGGTGCATTCGTGAAAGGGCGTAAAAGAAACCCTTCTCGATCCGGCCCCCGAGTACGTTTCCCTGAGTCACCGTGAAGTGAATCGAAAGGAGACCCACAATGTTAGAAAAATCCGCAGCCGCCGTTCAAACCGCTCCATCACGAACCCCCGTGAAGTCCGGCAGGCCCGAGAGTTTGACCGAACGGATAGACCGTCTGTACGAAGCCATCTCGCGCCGAGCGTATGAATTGTTCGAACGTGAAGGGCGGGTGGATGGAAACGATGTGCGTCACTGGGTGGAGGCCGAGCAGGAATTCCTGCAGCCCGTGGCGATCAAGATCGAGGATAGCGATTCAGAAATCGTGCTTCGCGCCGAGGTCCCCGGCTTCAATTCGGACGATCTGGAAGTGAGCGCGGAACCACGCCGCGTAACGATCAGCGGCAAGCGAGAATCGCGAAATGAATCGAAGGAACGTGATTCGGCGACTGTCGAGGAGACCGTCACCGAAATCTACAGAACCCTCGATCTTCCCTCCGAGGTGAATGCCAACAAGGTTTCCGCAACGATGAAGGATGGAGTTCTGAATATTGTTCTCCCGAAGGTTCAAGCCAAAAAAACCGCTACCGCGAATTCGGGAACGCCTTGAAAGGCGTTCTTCCATGCCCAAAAAGCAGGCCGTTTCGGCAGCTCCATGATTGCCGGGACGGCCTGTCCATTTCGGGTGCGGTTTGCCCGCTCTCGAATTTCCGCAGAATCTTCTCGCCTTTCTAACGGATCGATTATAAAGTCCCCCAACCTGATGATTTGCCGAGGGGGATAAAATGAAGTGGATGGTTCCGAAAGCAACCGCACTCGCAGTCGTATTCCTGCTGATGACGGGCGTCCAGACGCGCGGCGAGGGCGCTCCGCGCGATCGTGCGTGGGAAATTATTCGAGCCAGCGCGGCGGAAAAAAACTACGAGAAGCGTGCGGCGGCAGTCCGCGTCCTCGCGCTGCTTCCCGGCGAGACGCAGGCGCAGGAAATTGCGGAAAAGGCGGCGGTAGACGATAAGCCGGATGTTCGCGCCGCGGCCGCCACGGCCCTGGGAGAGATTCAAGGACCGGCGTCCGTCGAAATCCTGCACAAGCTGCTGACCGATAAAGATCCCTCCGTCGTGATTGCCGCGGCCAGCGCCTTGCATCCGTCCAAGGACGCGGGATCGTATGAGGCGTACTACGAATTCCTGACTGGCGAACGCAAGACGGGTGGGGGGATGGTTGACACCCAAATGAAAACGTTCAAGGACCCTAAAAAGCTGGCGGAGTTTGGCGTGGAGCAAGGAATGGGATTCGTACCGTTCGCAGGGGGGGCTGCCGTGACCATCTATACGATGATGCGCACCGATGACGTCTCCCCGGTTCGAGCCGTCGCGGCAAAAATGCTGACGAATGACCCGGACCCCGCATCGGGCAAGGCCCTCCTCAAGGCGACAACCGATAAGAGTTGGCTGGTAAGGGCAGCGGCGCTGGAGGCGATTGCGAAACGCGGCGACGCTCAATTGCTCGACAGCATTATTCCCTCGATGAAGGACGCCAACACGGCGGTCAAGTGCACCGGGGCGGCAGCCGTGATTCGGCTTTCCAGCATCGAGGGCAAGCCGTCCTCGGCGGCAAAATAAATTACAGTCTGTGACGAATCGACTCTTGCTGCGAGTTTGTGCGGAGTCAGCCCAGGTTTGAGCTGCCCATAAGGTATTTGTCGATCGAGATCGCGGCTTTGCGGCCTTCGGAGATCGCCCAAACGACGAGTGACTGGCCGCGCCGCATGTCTCCGGCGGCGAAAACGCCGGGAACGGAGCTCATGTAATCCGCGCCGGTAGCGATGTTGCTTCGCTGATCCAGGTTCACGCCAAACTGTTCGATCATGCCCTGCTTCACGGGGCCCGTGAAACCTAACGCCAACAGAACCAGATCCACTTCCATCACAAGTTCAGTGCCCGCCATGGCCTCAAATTTCGGAGGCGGGCCGACGCGAATGGCGTGAAGCTGTTTCACATTTCCTTTTTCATCGCCAGTAAATTTCGCGGTGTTGAGCGCCCAATCGCGCTTGCCTCCCTCTTCATGAGCGCTTTCGGTGCGAAGCTGCAGCGGCCATAGCGGCCAGGGGGTGCTGGGAGATCGCTGCGCCGGGGGCATGGGTAGGATTTCGAATTGATGGACGGATTTCGCCTGCTGGCGGTGTGAGGTGCCCAGGCAATCCGCGCCGGTGTCGCCGCCACCGATGATCACGACTCGCTTTCCGGTGGCGAGAATTTGCTCCGGGATTTTATCCCCCGCGACCACTTTATTCTGCTGCGGCAGGAATTGCATGGCGAAGTAAATGCCCTTGAGTTCACGACCGGGAACTTTCAAGTCGCGCGGGCTTTCGGCGCCCCCGCTCAGCAGGACAGCGTCAAATTCCTTCCGCAGGTCTTGCGCGGGAACGTTTCCGCCGACGTGGGCGCTGGTCTGAAATTTTACGCCTTCCGCGAGCATCTGTTCGATGCGGCGGTCGAGAACTTGTTTCTCCAGTTTAAAATCCGGGATTCCGTAGCGAAGCAGGCCACCGACGCGGTCCGATTTTTCGAACACAGTAACGCCGTGTCCCGCGCGGTTGAGTTGCTGCGCGGCGGCGAGTCCCGCCGGGCCCGACCCGACGACTGCCACGCGCTTTCCAGTCCTGATGTCAGGAGGCTCGGGCTGAATCCACCCCTCTTCCCAGGCGCGATCCACAATCGTTTTTTCAATCAGCTTGATGGTGACGGCGGGTTCATTGATACCGAGCACGCAAGAGGCTTCGCACGGCGCCGGGCAGATGCGCCCGGTAAACTCCGGAAAATTATTGGTGGAGTGGAGAACGCGAATGGCTTCCTTCCAATGATCCCGATACACAAGATCGTTCCAATCCGGAATGATATTCGTGACCGGACAGCCCGTGTGGCAGAACGGGATACCGCAATCCATGCAACGCGCGGCCTGCGTTCGCACTTTCTCCTGCGGGAACGGCTGGTACACTTCGAAATAATCGTGGACGCGCTCCTCGATGGGGCGGCGGCTGGGCATTTCGCGCGTGTATTCCTTGAACCCCGTTACTTTACCCACGAATCACCTGCCCGTGCGCGGCCTTGCCGGCTTGCGCGGCTAATACGCCCGCCGAGACACGTGGAATGCCGAGCACGCGTTTGTATTCGTGCGGAAACACTTTGATAAATTTGGGAAGCGTGGCGTCCCAGTGCTTCAGAATCCATTTTGCCTGGGGACTGTCTGTAAACTCCGCATGGCGGCTGATCAGGAGATGCAACGTTTCAACATCCTTCGCGTCCACCACCGGCTCAAGATCCACATCGGTGCGGTTGCAGGACTGGGTGGCAAATTCACCGGATTGATCGAGAACGTAGGCGATGCCGCCGGTCATTCCCGCGGCGAAATTGCGACCCGCCTTACCCAGCACGACAACCAGACCGCGCGTCATGTATTCACAGCCGTGATCGCCCACGCCTTCGACAACCGCCGTCGCTCCGGAATTACGCACCGCGAAGCGTTCCCCGCCCATGCCGTTGAAAAACACCTCGCCGCTGGTCGCGCCATACAGGCAAACGTTGCCGACCAGAATGTTTTCCTCGGACACAAATGTGGAATTTCGCGGCGGATAAATGATCAGCCGGCCGCCGGAAAGACCTTTGCCGACATAGTCGTTGGCTTCGCCTTCCAGCGTCAGGGTAACTCCCGGGGCAAGGAAAGCGCCGAAGCTCTGCCCCGCGCAGCCGTGGAATTGAACGCGCACGGTATCTTCCGGCAATCCTTCGGAACCGTGATGGCGCGCGATTTGTCCGCTGAGCATCGCGCCGACGGTGCGATGCACATTGCGAATGGGCAGGCTGATCGTAACCGGAGTTCGATTTTCGATGGCGGGTTTCGCCTGCTCGATCAGTTTGCCGTCGAGCGCGTCGTAGAGGCCATGATCCTGCGACTGCGTGCAGCGGCGTCCCACATGGCTGGGCATCGGCGGATTGTAAAGAACCGAGGAGAGGTCGATTCCTTTTGCCTTCCAGTGGTCCACATCTTTGCGCTGAACCAGGCAATCCACGCGGCCCACCATGTCGTCCACTTTTCGGAAGCCGAGCTCGGCCATGATCCGGCGGAGGTCTTCGGCGACGTAGAACAGGAAATTGATGACATCCTCGGGAGTGCCGGCAAATTTTTTGCGAAGTTCCGGGTCCTGCGTCGCGACGCCCACCGGGCAAGTGTTCAGATGACATTTGCGCATCATGATACAGCCCATGGCGATCAGCGGCGTGGTGGCGAAACCGAATTCCTCCGCGCCCAGCAGCGCGCCGATGGCGACGTCGCGCCCTGTTTGCAATTTGCCGTCCACTTGCAGGCGAACGCGGCTGCGCAGATCGTTCAGCACGAGAACCTGCTGCGTTTCGGCGAGGCCGAGTTCCCATGGAATTCCGGCATGGCGGATGGAACTGATGGGCGAAGCGCCCGTGCCGCCGTCGTAGCCGCTGATAAGAATCACGTCGGCGTGCGCTTTCGCGACGCCCGCGGCGACGGTGCCCACTCCCACTTCGGCGACAAGCTTCACGGAGATGCGCGCCTGCGGATTGACATTTTTCAAATCGAAGATGAGCTGCGCCAGATCCTCGATCGAATAAATATCGTGGTGCGGCGGCGGAGAAATCAGGCCGACGCCGGGAATCGAATGACGCACGCGAGCGATGACGTCATCGACTTTGTGCCCGGGCAGCTGGCCGCCTTCGCCGGGCTTCGCGCCCTGCGAAATCTTGATTTGCAAATCGTCGGCGTTGATCAGGTAATTGGTGGTGACGCCGAAGCGGGCCGAGGCCACCTGCTTGATGGCGCTGCGGCGCAAATCGCCATTCGCGTCCGGCGTAAAGCGGGCTTCATCCTCGCCGCCTTCACCGGTGTTGGATTTCCCCCCGATACGGTTCATCGCAATCGCCAGCGTTTCGTGCGCTTCCTTGCTGATCGAGCCGAAGGACATGGCGCCGGTCGCAAAGCGCTTCACGATTTCAGCGGCGGGCTCGACCTGATCGAGCGGAACAGCGGGACCGGCGGGCTTGAATTCAAACATGCCGCGGAGCATCTGCAGGTCGTGATTCTGCTTGTTCACGATTTCGGCAAATTCCTGGAACGTTTCAAATTTCGATTCGCGAACGGCATGCTGCAGCTTGCTGACGGTCGTCGGATTCAGAAGATGCTTTTCGCCGCGCACCCGAAACTGATATTCGCCGCCGACGCGCAATTCGGTGTCGGATTCGTGGGGAGGGACCATCGCGAATTCGTGCTTCATCAGGGCTTCGCGGGCCAGCACTTCAATGCCGATGCCTTCGATTCGCGAGGACGTGCCCGTAAAATATTTTTCGACCAGCGACTGATTGAGCCCGACCGTCTCAAAAATCTGCGCGCCCTGATAACTCTGGAGGGTGGAAATCCCCATCTTCGAAAATGTTTTCAGCAGCCCCTTGTCGATGGACTTCATATAGCTCTTGAAAACCTTTTCCCAAGTGTATTCGGACGGGAAAGCTCCGGCGCGATGGCGGTCCTCGATCGTTTCCAGCGCGAGATAAGGATTCACGGCGCTGGCGCCATAGCCGAGCAGCAACGCAAAATGCATCACTTCACGCGGTTCGCCCGATTCAACGATCAGCGCGACCTGGTTGCGGGTTTTTTCGCGGATCAGATGATTGTGCACCGCGGAAAGCGCGAGCAGGCTGGGAATGGGCGCGTATTCGACATCCACTCCCCGGTCGGACAATATTAAAAGCGAATAGCCCTGTTTGATCGCCAGCGAAGCGCGGCGGCACAACGTCTCAATGGCCTCTTCCAGTTGTTCTTCGCCGCCTTTGGCGCGGAACAACATGGGCAAACTGGCCGCCAGGAAACTGCCCCAGCTCACGCGGCGCAGTTTTTCGAGGCGCCAGTTGGAAATGACGGGATGCCGCAGCTTCAGCGTGTGGCAATTCTTCGGCGTTTCCTCGAGGATATTGCCTTCGCTTCCGATATAGGAATTAAGAGACATCACCAGGCCTTCGCGAATCGAATCGATCGCCGGGTTGGTGACCTGCGCGAAAGTCTGCTTGAAATAACTGAACAGGAGTTGCGGCTTGTCGGAGAGGCATGCAAGCGGCGTATCGATTCCCATCGAGCCGATGGGTTCCTCGCCCGCAAGCGCCGAGGGCGAAAGAATCGTTTTCAGGTCTTCGTCGGTGTAACCGAAGGCGCGCTGGCGCATCAGAATCGTGTCGTGGTTGGTGGGCAGCACGTGCGCTGGGCTCGGGAGATCGTCGAGCGTGATCTGATTTTCCTTCAGCCACTGCGCATACGGCTGTCGAGCTGCCAATTCCTTTTTCACTTCCTCGTCGGAGATGAGTCGCTTCTGTTCGGTATCCACCAGGAAGAAGCGTCCGGGCGCAAGCCTGCCCTTCATTTTCACTTCTTCCGGCTTGATCGGAAGCACGCCCGCTTCGGAAGCGAGAACGACCAGGCCATCATGCGTGACAAGGTAGCGGCCCGGACGCAAACCATTTCGATCGAGCTTCGCGCCGATAATTCTTCCGTCGGTGAAAGCGACCGCGGCGGGGCCGTCCCAGGGTTCCATCAGCGAGGCATGGTATTCGTAAAACGCTTTGATATCCTCGGGCATGGAGTCGTCGTGATCCCAGGCTTCCGGGATCAGCATCGACATCACGTGCGGGAGCGAGCGTCCCGAGAGGGTGAGCAGTTCGACTGCGTTATCGAGCATTGCCGAATCGCTGCCGCCCGCGGTAATGATGGGCAGCAATTTCTTGATGTCGTCGCCAAACAAGGGAGACGCTAGGACCGATTGCCGCGCGTGCATCCAATTCATATTGCCCCGCAGCGTGTTGATTTCGCCGTTGTGGCAAATGTAGCGGTACGGGTGAGCGAGCTTCCAGCTGGGAAATGTGTTGGTCGAAAAACGCTGGTGCACCAAACAAAGCGCGCTGATTAATTCGGGATCGAGCAGTTCCTTGTAGAAATCCGTGATCTGCGGAGCCAGCAGCAGCCCCTTGTAAACGATCGTACGCGTCGAGAGAGACGGAATGTAAAAGAATTCCTTCTCCTTGATATCCGCGCCGGCTATTTCTACTTCCGCGCGCTTGCGCACGACGTAGAGCTTGCGCTCGAGCGCGTCCTGCTCCATGCCGGGCGCGCCCTTTACAAAAATCTGTTCGATGTAGGGCTGCGAACTTCTGGCCAGGCGGCCGATCGCGTTCCCGTTGATCGGCGTGTCGCGCCAGCCGAGGATGCTGAGGCCTTCCTCGCGCACAATCTTCTCGATGATCCCTTCGCAGATCAGCCGGTCGTGCCTGTCTACCGGAAGAAAGACCATGCCCACGCCATATTCGCCCGGCGCAGGGAGTGAAAAGCCCAGGATCGCGGCTTCGCGATCAAAGTACGCATGAGGGATCTGGATCAGAATGCCCGCGCCGTCGCCGGTCTGCGGATCGCATCCACAGGCGCCGCGGTGCGCGAGATTGATGAGAATCTGCACGCCCTTTAGGACGATATCGTGCGACTTCTTGCCCTCTATGCTTGCGACAAAGCCGATGCCGCAGGCATCGTGTTCGTGTTCCGGGCGGTAAAGGCCCTGCGCTGGGGGCAGGCCTCGAAATGGGTAAAGTTCCGTCATGGGAGCCGTAACCTGCTTGGATTTGTCCAATTGTATTCCCTGCCCGGCATCGCCATTCAAAGCTCCGCCGGGGAAAGCTATTGCGGAGACACCTTGACATGGTGCCAAACCGTCTTTCCGGAAAGTGTTTATCATACCACTCCCGGCCCCGAATTGTCCCTTGACAATCGCCGCACCTTTTTTATCCACAGGATTAGAATTTTGAATTGTTTGTAGGCTTCCCCGATGATTCTGCTATAATTCCAGCCCTAAACTATGGATTTCGATCAGCTCACCACATTTATCGAAATTGCCAAGCTCGGCAGTTTCTCACGCGCGGGACAGAAATTGTTCCGTTCACAGCCGGCCGTCAGCGCACAGGTTCGTCAGCTCGAACAGGAATACGGCGAAAAACTTTTCGATCGCGGACGCAAGTCCGTGCGGCTGACTTCGGCCGGCGAAACTTTGTTCGAATACGCCGTGCGCATGGTCAATATGCGCGGCGAATCCCTGCGGGCCGTTGCGGATAAGGCGACGACGCCTCGAGGCGTGCTGGCGCTGGGCGCCAATGAAGCCACTTGTCTGTATGTGCTTCCGGAAATCTTCGCGGAGTACCACCAGCTCTACCCGGAAGTCCAGATCAGCATCTACCGCAATTTCAGTCATAAAGTGCTGCAAAAAGTCGAGGATGGCACGGTCGATGTCGGCATTGTCACGCTTCCGGCCAAGTCGCCGAGTCTGAAGATTCATCCCATTTTTCGCGACCGCGTGATGCTGATGGTCAGCCCCCGCAGCCCTCTCGCCAAGCTGAAAAGCGTCCGGATGAAGGATATCGCCGAGCAACCTCTGATTTTTCCCCGGACCGGCTACACGCGCCAATTGCTCGACAAGCATTTCCGTCCCTACCGGGCGCAACTGCAGATCACAATGGAGCTGACCAGTGTGGGCATGATCAAGTGCTTCGTCGCGGCAGGCCTTGGCGTTTCACTGATCAGCGCCAGTTTTGCCCGGAACGAAGTGCGCGCCGGAGAAGTGAAACTGATCCCCATCGCCGACGTGGAACTGTGGCGCGAGTTGGGTCTTGTCTACCGTCGCGACCGCACGCTGCCCCGCTCGTCAGGAGCGTTTATTACCCTGTTGCGTCAACGAGCGGCGGAAAACCCCGACCTGGAAGTTCTGAGCGCCAAGTAAGAACAATTCCACTTTGTAATGGTTTTGAGTGGCCAGGTTTTAGTGGCACAGGCTGAAACCTGTACCACTAAAACCTGCGCGATCAAATCCACCCTCTACGCCGACCGGTCGCGCAGAAGCCTCAGGACATCGGGATCGGAAGAACGAGTTGCGGGAGAGTTAATCTCGGACGGATCGAGGAGTTCGCCTTCGCCCGTCGCAAGAAAAAGATTTGCTTCCAACCCGTGCTGTTTGTCGTAGAGTTCGCGATAGCGCCCGTTCACCGCGTAGAGAGTTGCATGCGTTCCCCGCTCGACAATTTTCCCGGCTTCGACAACCAGAATCTGATCGGCGCGGCGAATTGTCGAGAGACGGTGCGCGATAACGAACGTCGTGCGGCCGCGCATCAACTGCGCGAGGCCTTCCTGAATCAGCATTTCGGACTCAGAATCGAGGCTCGATGTCGCTTCGTCCAGAATCAGAATGCGCGGATCGGCTAAAATCGCGCGAGCGATGGAAACGCGCTGGCGCTGGCCGCCGCTCAGTTTCACGCCGCGTTCGCCGATGATCGTGTCGTACTTCTCCGGAAAGCGCTCGGCAAATTCATCGACGCGGGCGATGCGGCAGGCCGCGAGAATTTCTGCTTCGCTGGCGAACGGCCGGGAGAAGGCCACATTTTCCCGGATCGTTCCATCGAACAAAAACGACTCCTGCAGCACCACGCCCAGACGCGTACGATACGAATCGAGGCGCACAGTCGAGAGATCCACGCCATCCACCAACACGCGCCCTTCGAGCGGCACGTGAAACGCCGCGACGAGGCCGATCATTGTGGATTTCCCCGAACCCGATGAACCCACCAGAGCCGTCACAGTGCCCGGCTGCGAAAGAAAACTTACGTCCTGCAGCACCGGCTTACCCGGCTCATACGCAAAGCTCACGTTCTCGAAGGCCAGTTCACCGAGGATGTCGGGAAGCGTCACGGTGCGGCGCGGGTCTTCGTCTTCGGGGCGTTCGTCGAGGACTTCGCGCGTGCGTTCGAGACCGGCAATCGCTTCCGTCAATTGTGTGCCGATCCCCACCACTTGAAACACAGGAGCGATCATGAATGCAAGAAACGCCGTGTAGCTGACAAACGATCCGGGGGTGATCCTTCCGGCAAGCACCTGATGCGCGCCCACATACATCACGACCGCCCCGACAATTCCGCCAAGCATTGTCGTGGACAGGCTCATGACGGACATTGTGGTGAGCGAGCGGATGACGTTGTCGAGCAATCGCTGAACGCCCCGAGTGAAAACTTCGTGCTCGCGCTCTTCCGCGTGGTAGCCCTTCACCACGCGCACTCCGGAGAGCGATTCGGTGAGCCGGCCGCTAACTTCGGCGTTAATCTTCGCGCGCTCGCGAAAAATTGGACGCAGAACGCCAAAAGCCTTCTGCAAGCCTGCCATGCTGACCAATAACAGCGCGAAGGCGAGACCCGTCATGACGGGACTGATTCGCAACAACATGAAGAGGGCAAGCCCGGCCGTCAGCAATCCGCCCAAAAATTCAACGAGGCCCGTGCCGATAAGATTTCGAACGCCTTCCACGTCGCTCATAATTCGCGAAACCAGCGCTCCCGTTTTGTTGCCGTCATAATACGCGACCGGCAGGCGTCCCACGTGCTCCTGCACTTCGCGTCGCAACTCGGTGATCATGCGCTGCGCCGCTTTGGAAAGAGTCTGCGTGAGCGTGTAAGAGGTAACGCCCTGCAGCACCGTGGCCAGCAGAACCGCGCCCACAAGCGGCAACAACAACTGCGTCTGCTTGTGAATCATCACATTGTCGAGAAGAAACTTCGTCGAATACGGAAGCACGAGGCCGGAAACGCGGTTCACGGCCATAAGCACAAGGCCCACCGCGAGCAACCCCCGACGCGGTCGCACCAGCCGCCACACTTCCGGCAACTGGTCGAAGAGACGCGAAGCTTTTTTCTTCGGACCGGAATCGGCATCGCGCCCCGACCGCGATCCCCCCGCCCGCTCGGCACGCGACGCCATGCCGCGCTGCGAGCCAATACCGCCGAATCCGCCTGCCATTCTCATAAGGTGACCATCTTAGAGGATTTGCCGCATTCGCCGCCACTTGACACTGTGTAGGGGCGGAATTTCCCCGAAAATCAGAACGATAGAGCCGATGAAGTTCGTACAATCAGATGCTGAACACGGGCTGAAAGTCGCTGCAATCTCTGACGCACGAGGGTTCAATCTCTAATGCACAAGAGTGCGGGTTTTCTCTTCCCCCAGCCCCCAAACGCGCGTAAAGAAAAAGAGAATCAGCGGTCAAAAAGGAGAAATTTGAATCGGTGTTTACGAAAACCCGCACCCTTGTAAACCCGCATGGGTGCGGCACCCTCGTTTGCGCGTTTGTGCGTTTTGGTGGGGATATTTTCCTGAAACTTAATCCACCAGAATCGGCATGCACAACACCGGCTCGACATGAAAATCAAGGCGGTTGATTTCCTGCAATGCGCAGCCGAGCTGCGTGCTGCGGCAGGTTTCCAGCGTGATGATGAACGGAAGAGCGTCGTGCGGATATCCGGGGCGCTGCAAAACCGCGTCGATGCCGATGCCGTAGCGCGACAGCACGGTGGCGACCGCGGCAATAATCCCCGGACGGTCTTTCACCACGAAACGCAAATAGTAGGGAGCGGTAAATTCTCCATTAACGTCCTTCGGTGTCTCGGTCTCGGGCACATTGCCGGGAGGCGTCGCTCCATTTCGCGCAATCGAATACAGATCGGAAACCACGGCTACGGCGGTGGGATCGCCACCGGCTCCAAAACCGGAAAAGACCATCTGTCCCGCATATTGTCCCGTGGCCATGACCAGATTCTTGCTGCCCTCGACGTGGGCAACCAGCGAAGATACGGGCACGAGCGCCGGCCGAACAAACGCGCGGATGCTCAGTCCATCGTCGGTTTCTTTTTTCGCCAGCGAAATCTGGCGGATCGTGCAGCCCAATTCGCGAGCATATCCAAAATCAACGGCCTCAACCGCGGAAATCGGCCAGCATGGAATCTGCTCGCTGCTGACGCGGGCGCGCAGACCGGCTTGCGTTAGGATCACGAGTTTTGCGCGCGCGTCGTATCCCTCGACGTCGTTGGTGGGATCGGCTTCAGCGAAACCCAGCGCCTGAGCTTCTTTCAATGCAGACTCAAAGCTTGCTCCCGTCGATTCCATTTTCGTGAGGATGAAGTTGCACGTGCCATTGAGCACGCCGGCGATCTTCAACAGGCGATCGCCCGAAAGGCCCTCCTGAATTCCGATAATTGCTGGAATTCCGCCGGCGACCGACGCGCCATATTCCAGGCGGCGTCCGGCCTCGCGCGACAGGTCCAGCAGTTCCGGTCCGCTCTCGGCGATCAGTTGCTTATTGGCCGTGACCACCGACTTGCCGGCTCGCAGCGCCTTGCGAATCCAATCGCCCGCGGGTTTCACACCGCCGGCCAACTCCACAAGAACATCGGCTTCCGAAGAAAGCACTTCATTGATGCTGTCGGTCCAGCGGACGCTGGCGGGCACCCAATCCACTTTCTTGTGGGCCACATTGCGGTTGAAGATGTGCGTCAACTCGAACGTGTCGCTCGCTTCCTGGCATAGCAATTTAACGACCGAGCGGCCGACCGTGCCAAAGCCCGCAATCGCGACCTTCAGTTTCTTCCTTCGGCCGACTGTCTTTTTCGCCGGGGCAAGTTTTGCCCGGGGCTTCGATTTCATGATTCTCGATTTTGCCGCCACTACCTCACCTCTCAAGAGACCGGGAAGATACACCGCATTCCAATCGGGCGCAAAGGATTATAAGGTATTTTCCTCCCCAGCCGCGGGAGTCTGACGAAAGCAATGGGACCTGTGACTTCTTGCAGAGAACCGGAATCTAACCGTATATGGCACAAATCAGCCTGCGACTTCCCGAAAACGTACCGGGCGAATTCTACGTGGACAAAAGCTGCATCGACTGCGACGCCTGCCGCCAGATTGCTCCCGCGAGTTTTGGAGACCACGGCGGCCAATCGAGCGTTTACCGGCAGCCGCAAAATCCGGGCGAGCAGCACCGCGCGTTCATGGCGCTGGTGGCGTGTCCGACGGCTTCCATCGGCACAACCACTCATCGCAGCGCCCGCTCCGGCGTCGATGCCTTTCCCGTGCATGTCGTGGACGACGTTTATTTTTGCGGGTTCACTTCGGAAGCCAGCTTTGGCGCATGGTCTTATCTGATCGTTCGCCCCCTGGAACAAGGCGGAAATGTGCTGGTCGACTCGCCCCGCTTTAACGAGCCGCTCGTGAAACGCATCGAACAGATAGGCGGCGTGAACCTGATGTTTCTTACCCACAGCGACGACATCGCCGATCATGCGAAGTTTGCAAGCCACTTTCGCTGTCCGCGCGTGATGCATGAAGCCGATGGCGCGGCGGCGCTGGGCATTGAGCGCGTGATCTCCGGAACCGATTCGACGCCGATCGACGACGACCTGCTCGTAATTCCCACGCCCGGCCACACGCGCGGTCATCAGGTGCTTCTTTACCGGAACAAAATCATGTTCACAGGCGACCACCTGGCCTGGTCGCCGAAACGCGAAACGTTAACCGCGTTTCGCGACGCCTGCTGGAACTCCTGGCCTGTGCAAACGCGTTCCATGGAAAAGCTGCTGGCCTACCGGTTCGAGTGGGTTCTGCCGGGGCACGGGCGCATCCACCACGCTTCCTCGGAGGAAATGCACGGACACCTCGAGCGGTGCGTAGCACGGATGAAAACCGAGTGACGCGGCCTTCTGGGGAAGCGAGGTAATTACAGGGCGCCTGAATTTAAAAAAAATACAAAACGCCGTCATTCCGAACGAAGTGAGGAATCCATCTTTCCGGGTCGGTAAACCAGGAGGGATTGCTCACTTCGTTCGGAATGACGACGTTTTCCGTCCTGCTCGACCTGCGAAATTCGCCGCCGGTTCAGGGCTTGTCCTGGCCCTGAATCGACACCAGCTCCACCTCGAAGATAAGCGTCGAATTCGGACCGATCACTCCACCCGCTCCGCGCTCACCGTACGCGAGGCTTGAAGGGACGACAATCTGCCATTTGGAACCGACCGCCATCAGCTGCAGCGCTTCCTTGAACCCGGGAATGACTTTGTTAATTTCAAACGGGACCGGTTTGCCGGCGTGCTCGGAGGAATCGAATTCGGTTCCATCGATAAACGTTCCCTTGTAATTGCAAAGGACCGTGTCTGTTTCCGAGGGTTTCTTGCCCGCGCCCGCTGTTATGACTTTATATTCGAGCCCGCTGGGAAGAGTTGTCACGCCGTCTTTCTTGCCGTTTTCAGCAAGGTAAGCGTCGCCGGTTTTCTTATTTTCCGTGGCGGCCGCCTCCATGGCCTGCATCTGCTTCTGTTTCATTTCTTCCTGCAGACCGGTGATTACGGTGCGAAGTTCGTCTTCGGTCATCAGGGGCTTGGCGCCCGAGATGGCGTCTTTTATTCCTTGCGCCAGAAGAGCGGGATCGATTTCAAGTCCCTGGGCTTTCACGCCCATTCCCATTTCCATTCCAACTGCATAGCTGAGTTTGTCTTTTTGTGTTTTGAGCTCCATGGTTTGCCCTGAGGCTGCCGCCGGTTTTGCCGCCGGCGCCGTTGCGGGCTTCGCAGCCGGTGCAGCCGCAGCCGGTTTTGCGGGAGCCTTTGCAGGCGCCTTCGCGGGCGCGTCCTGCGCGCTCGCGCTGACTGTGAGCAGTCCTAACACCAAGATGGCCAATCCAATCCGCTTCATTCGTCCTCCTAAGATGATGAAATGAACGACGAGCGTGGGTTTGGCGCTCATCTCCATCCTAGACGTTAACCGATTGTGACGCACGGCTGCAAGTTTTTGGGTGGAAATTATTCAGGCGTGGTGTGGTTGATAAAGCAGGGCCGCTAAATTCCGCGTTCGATGAAAGCCGACCGGGAAAGTTTCGCGCCGGCAACATGGTCGATCTCAGCAAGAAGATCCGATGAAATTGTGATGGAAGTCTTCTCTTTCATACCACCATCATTCCACCTTTTTATTCTCGGCGGGAGATCTCACATGCTGGGTTCGGGGATGCGGGAACAAATCGATTCAGTGCGCCGCTAGAACGCAATTCGGCAAGGGCAAGGTGAATTGGGAGCGCTACTGATCCTTCTCTAAATACTCTTCCGGAACGTCGTCTTCCGGAACCTCATGCGTCTTGACTTCGCCTTGATCGGCATCGGGAACACCCTCGATACCCTCGACAACCTCCGCCTCGAACGCGTTTCCCTCTTCGAGCAGTTCGTCCACGCTTTCCGAATCCGCGCTCGCGTTGTCCGACAATCCCTGCAAATCGCCGGATTGCCCGCCGGAGCGGGCTCGTTTCCCATTCGAGTTATCGTCTGCCGTTGCGAAATCCCGCCTCTTGCCTTGCGGTTTGATTTTCTTAACGGCTGCTTTCTTTTTTGGCGCCGCTTTTTTCGGCGCAGGTTTCTTCTTCGCCTTTTTCTTCAGCACAACTTTCTTCGCGGAAATCTTCTTCGTCTTGACCGACTTCTTTTTCTTCTTTTTGGGTGTCATGTTCGAGATTCCCTTCCCGGTCCGCCGCATTCTAACGGCGGGCATACCACACAATTAGAATAATCAGAATGACCACGCTCACTCCGCCGATGGGATAGAAACTCCAATTCCTGCTGTGAGGCCAGATGGGCAAAGCTCCCACCAATGCGATAAGAACAAAAATTCCAAGAATGAAAAGCATCGTTACCGCTCCTTCCTTACTGCTCGAAGCGTCACTTGATCTGCGGAACGTTTTCACCCAGGGCCGTCGCCAGTGCGATCAGGTGATCCTGCTCGTCCAGCAGAATTTCACGAATATGCTCGGCAATCGCGAATTCACCCAACACTTCGCACTGATCGATTCGCTGGCGATAGTTGCGTATGGTTTCCACCTCGTTCTCGAGGTCAAACCGCAACATATCCCGGGCTTTTTCCGATGTTCGGACGGCCTTGGCCTGGACTGTTGGCATGCCCCCGAGATAATCGATCTGATTCGCGACAATCAGCGCGTGGCTGAGTTCCTCGGCCGCGTGTTTTTCCAGCTCACCGGCAACGTTCATGAATTCAGCGCCCTTGAGGACTTGTGAATAAACAACGTACGAAATAATCGCCTGATATTCGCGGGACAAATCCTCGTTTAACATTTTAATGAGTTCGTCGCGGGAAATGGTGCTCGAGTCGGGGGAAGACGGCTTTGTCTTGTTGTCTTTCAAGGAGCAGCTCCTTTTCGTGTAATTTCCCAA
>CAWBGM010000013.1:0-261816 GCA_963788335.1 Terriglobia bacterium | reverse complement strand
GCTTTGTTGTGGCCAGATACAACTGGCCGTTTGCGGCGATGCAAAACGTCGTAACCGAGTGTGGAAGCAGATACCAGCTATTGGTCTGAACTTTCACGGTTTTTGTATTGTCGGTGAATGACCAGTCGGGGACCGGACTCGTATTGAGATTCCCCGTGAGCCACAAACCGGGTGTCCTCTCATGTGGGTTCAGGCCGGTCACACGGAGCACCACCAGCGCCAGGATTACGAAAACCAGAACTCCTCCAACAACTTTCAGCAACACCTTCATGAATTCCTCCTCCCTGCGGCATTCGCCACAGCACATTATTTTTCAGGCCAACAATCTCTATTTGCTCGCTAAAAAATCCCTGCGTTTCCTTTGCCGGGGGGCAGTCGCGAACTTCCCTATTGATCATCATTTGTATACATCCTCGCGCTTCACAAGTGAAACAATTTTTCACCGCGCTGGGCGATCCGCAGGTTGAGCGTGACCGAATCGGAGTGTTATTCTCCGAAGCATGAACGATGTCCCCATTCGCCCATCGGTGGAAGCCTTTCAAGAGGAGCAGCACCGGGCGCTTCTGGAAGTCGCGGAGGCGATCGCACAGCACCGCGACCTGACGGACTTGTTTCACGAACTGGCGGCGCGGCTGCATCGCGTGGTGGAGTTCGATTTTCTGAGCCTGGTTCTTCATGACGCATCGCGCAACGTCATGCGGTTACACATCCTGGAAGCCGAAAAACCCAGCAAAGTCCGAACGGGAACCGAATTTCCGATTGGAGAATCGCCCTCCGGATGGGTCTGGGAAATGCAGCAACCGTTTGTTCTGGACGACACGGAAACGGAAACACGTCTGCCGGAATTGTTGCGGATCTTTCGCCAAAACGGTGTGCGGTCGGCCTGCTCGGTGCCGTTGACCACGGCGCAACGCCGGCTGGGCGTTTTGAATTTTGGCAGGGGAACGCCTCACAAACATAGCGAAGGCGAGGTGGCCTTCCTGCAGCAGGTAGCCAGGCAAGTCGCCGTGGCCGTGGATAACACACTGAATTTCGAGCGAGCGCAGGCCTATCAGTGGCAACTGGCGCAGGAGCGCGATCGCTTGCGCGTCCTGCTCGAAGTAAACAATGCCATGGTGTCGAAACACGATTTGCACGCACTGCTCATCGCCATTTCCGCTTCCCTGCGCCGCGTGATCCACCACGAATACACCAGTCTCGCTCTCTTCGAGCCGGCCACCAATATGATGCGCGTGCTGGCCCTGGATTTTCCGCAGGGCAAGGGCCTGATCCGCGAAGAGATGCTGGTGCCCCTGGAGGGTTCGATCATCGGCAGAGCGTTTCGCAGCAGGCATCCGCTGATCCTGGACCGCGCGGCAATGGAGGAATTCGATTCTCCCACTTCGCGCCTGCTGCGGGATGAGGGCGTGCGCTCGGTGGTCAGCATGCCGCTGACCACCCATGATCGCGTGCTCGGCACGCTGAGTCTCGCCAGCTTGCGCGACTCCGCATTCGAATTGGGCGATGTGGATTTGCTCGTTCAGGTGGCCCGGCAGGTCTCCCTCGCCGTGGAAAACGCGCTCGCCTTCCAGGAGATTGGCGAACTCAAGAACAAGCTCGCCCGCGAAAAACTTTATCTCGAAGATGAAATTCGTTCCGAGATGAATTTTGATGAAATTGTCGGCGAAAGCCCCATATTGCGCACGGTCTTGAAGCAGGTGGAAACCGTGGCTCCCACCGATTCGACGGTTTTGATCCAGGGAGAAACTGGAACCGGCAAGGAGCTGATTGCGCGCGCGATTCACAATCTGAGCCCGCGCCGTGAAAACACATTCGTGAAAGTAAACTGCGCCGCAATTCCCACCGGACTGCTCGAGTCGGAATTGTTCGGGCACGAGCGCGGTGCCTTTACTGGAGCAATTGCCCAGCGCCTTGGCCGTTTCGAACTCGCCAATGGCGGCACGATTTTTTTGGACGAAGTGGGCGATATCCCCCTGGAATTGCAGCCAAAACTTTTGCGCGTTCTTCAGGAGCAGGCATTCGAGCGCTTGGGAAGCACACACACGATTCGAGTGGATATCCGCCTGGTCGCGGCCACCAACCGCAATCTCGAGGAAATGGTCGCCGCGCGAACTTTCCGCAATGACCTCTACTACCGCTTGCGAGTCTTTCCTCTGCAAATGCCGCCCTTGCGGGAACGGCAGGAAGATATCCCCGCGCTGGTCCGTTATTTTGTTCAGAAATTCGCGCGACGAATGAACCGCGCCGTTGAAACCATCCCTGCCGAAACTCTCGACGTCCTCGCGCGCTATGCGTGGCCGGGAAACATTCGCGAACTCGAAAACCTGATCGAGCGCGCCGTCATCCTTTCTCCCGGACCGTTGCTGCGCGTCCCGCTTGGGGAATTAAAACTCTCCCCAGAACCGATCGGGGACAACCTTACTCTTCGAGCGGCTGAGCGAGAGCACATCCTCCGAGCACTGGAAGCTACCAATTGGGTGCTCGCCGGGCCACGGGGTGCCGCGGCACGCTTGGGAATGAAAAGAACCACGCTGCAATCAAAGATGGTGAGACTCGGTGTTTCCAGAAACAGATAGTCCCTACAGCCAACCAACGAGGCGTGCCCATATTTCGGCATATGCCCATATATCAGCACAGGGAAATCTCGGCACTGCTCTGTATTTCTAGCTCTAAAACTCACTCTTCTTGCTAAACCAATATAAATAATGTATTTATATTAAGTGTCTTTATTTCGGCATTTGGTTATAAGGTTGCATACCTCTTGCCACCATAGGCCCAATGGAAAGTAGGTGTAATGCTTAGGGTTACGATATCCAAGGACGAGATCATCGAGGCATGGGAGCTGGAGGGAAAGTTATCCGGCGAATGGGTAAAAGAGCTGGAGCGCTGCTGGCAGGAAAGCAGACTTCGACCGGGGATTGCGGTTCAGGTGAACCTGAAGGCCGTAAGCTATATCGACGCTGCGGGCAAGAAATTGCTGACGGAAATGTACGAAACCGGGGTTGAGATCAAGGGATGTGGATGCATGGCGCGAGCCTTGGTGGAAGAGATCAAGCGGGAAACGGGAGCGCGCTGAGAGGCGGCGCGGCCGTCTGAACGGCACGAACAATTTTATAAATGTGGCTCGGAAGCATTCATAAGAAGGGGAACATCGATTATTCATATGCAGGCTGGTTCGTCACAAGGGGGAGTTCACAATGAATCAGGAACGCCATTATCCATCGGAAGGGTTCATCGCAGATCCAAATTTGAATGAACAAACCGAAGATCAGCTCATCGAGCGCGGCTTGAAGGGGGATACGCAGGCTCTCGATGCGCTGTTCACTCGCAATTCGCGCACGCTGTACCAAACCGCGCTTCGCGTCCTCGGCAATCCGGAAGATGCGGAAGAGGCCTTGCAAGAGGGACTGCTTTCCGCGTATCGAAACCTGCCGAGGTTTGAGCGGCGTTCGCAATTTTCCACCTGGTTGACTCGAATCGTAATCAATGCGGCATTGATGCGGCGTCGCAGCAAGCGTTCGCGCCCGGCCGTTTCTCTGGACGACTTTACATCCGAGGGAGAGTTGCCGCTGGCGGAGCGCTTCGCGGACGAAGGTCCGAATCCGGAACAGATTTACGCCGGAACGGAATTGGGCGACCGCGTGAGCAAAAAACTGGCGGAAATTTCTCCGCTGCTACGCACTGCATTTTGGCTGCGGGAAATTGAAGGGCTGTCCGCCGAAGAAGCTGCACAAGTCCTCGGTGTTTCGCGCAACACGCTGAAAGCCCGGCTATGGCGCGCGCGCCAGGAACTGGCCTCGCGTCTTGGACTGGCACTGGATGGGAACCTCGCGCCGGCAACTTAATCGAAACGATGGTCTTGTCACTCCCAGGCGGGCCGGCAATAACATTTTCTCTATGTTGACTGAGCTTAGGTTGAAGAGGGATCGCCGGCTTCGCTGGGAGTGACGTGCTTAATAATTTATACCTGGCACTCCATTCACGTAGTCGCATCAACTCTACCGCAAACAGGTTCAATCGATTCACAAGCGCGGCGCCGGATGGGAAAGCCGGCGCAATAGCGCGTTTAGAAATAGTCCCAGCCCCGGAATCCAGCCCCGGAATCCATCTTGTCACCCGCTCTCTTCTGGGGTTATCCTTCTGGCTCACTGCCAAGGAGGCAAATTGTGATGAAATATTTTGGAATGCTCGCGCTGGCGGCACTTTTGATGCCGATCGCGGCGAGCGCACAGGATTCAGCCATGGTGCCAAATCCGATTACATCGACGATCAAACAGCAGGTCGCCCGGTACGGCGGCTTCCACGTCGCAGCGGCGGAAGCGATGCCCGCCGAGAAATACAGTTACAAACCGACGCCGGAAATACGATCGTTCGGGCAAATCGTCGTGCACGTGGCACAATTCAACAACAACTTCTGCGCGCGGATTTCGGGCATGACGGCGCCTGACAGCAAGGACCTGAAGGAAACCGATCCCAAGGAAAAGCTGGTCGCTGCGGTCAAAGCGTCTTTTGATTTTTGCACCAGCGCACTGGC
This sequence comes from Terriglobia bacterium, assembly GCA_963788335.1. Taxonomy (GTDB): domain Bacteria; phylum Acidobacteriota; class Terriglobia; order Acidiferrales; family UBA7541; genus Palsa-360. The sequence goes on along the minus strand of CAWBGM010000013.1, from coordinate 257,282 downwards.
TCCGCTGGACGATTCGACGCTGGGAATGAGCGTGGGAAAGATGGGGCCGAATGCACTATCGCGCGGTAGCGCCCTGATGATTCTTGGCGAAGACTGGTTCGATCACTACGGCACAATGGCGCTGTATCTGCGCATGAACGGCATTCTGCCGCCATCCGCCCAACCCAAGCCCTAACGGCACGAACGACCCTTGCAAGTGTGCATAAGAGCAGGGGAATCCGCCGTGGCGGATTCCCCTACGGACTTTTTGATGGCTGGAATGTTTAACGATTGCGGCTAGCTGGTGCTGCCGGCTGCCACGCGAGCGGCGGCCGTTGCGCCTGCCTTCTTACTTCGGCGGCGGGGTTTTGTGGAACGTTCTGGAGCTTCGCCGACCAACTCCATACTCATGAGGCTGGTGACGAACTTTTTCATGCCGACGCTATCGAAATCAATCGTTGTGCGCTCAGCGTCCGATTCGGCCACGATCCCGAACCCGTACTGGTCGTGCTTGATGCATTGCCCTTCGGAAAGAACCTGCACATCTGCCTCCTTGTTTGCTGCCCGCCACTACGGAGCACTTACTGCGAGGAGCGAGTCCGTCCTGGTTTCCCGGACCGGACGAACCCTTGTTCGGACTAAAGACCGGTAACGTTCTCGGCCTGCAAGCCTTTGGGGCCCTTGCGGACTTCGAATTCAACGGCTTGTCCTTCGTTGAGCGACTTGTATCCGTCCATTTGAATCGCCGAAAAATGAACGAAAACATCTTCGCCGGACTGACGCTGAATAAAGCCAAAGCCCTTACTTGCGTTGAACCACTTCACTGTTCCTTGTTCTCTCACCTTACTACCTCACTGTGAGCTATTTGAGCTTCTCGTTCCAGCTGACGCACCGCACAGAGCGGGCCAGCCTTCAGCCCGTAGAAACAAATGGTTGCAACGATTGACTTTGCAGCCTTGTTGAACGAGTTTAAAGATATCCCGAGAGCAACAAACGCACCTTGATTTTACCAAAAAGACCTATTCATTGTCTAGATTGATCGCATCAGGGAAAGCGACGCCCCCCACCTCCCCGGACCCAAAATAACTTGCTTCATTTCATTAATTTACAGGAAAATGAGCATGCGTTCACATCAACCCGGCCCAGCGGGGTTATGCTCCAAAGTGACGCTTTCCGGCACCCAGAGCCGGGCAAGGCTTCCCGGCAGGCAAAAATGAGCGTACTCTTCGTTAGAGAGAGCGCCACGATAGGAGCATAAAGCCTCCTCCATGCCTCGCCAGTCCCTAATCAACTACCTTCAAGAACTCGCCGGACATGGCGGAGGGATCGCATTCTCCAAACGCTCTGGCTATAGAATGGAACGTTGGTCCTACCGGGATGTGATTGGAGTCGCCGCTCAATGCGCGAGGGAACTTGAAGGGCGCGGCGTGGGTCCCGGAGACCACGTCCTGCTCTGGGGACGGAATTCGGCGCAATGGGTGGCCGCATATTATGGCTGCATCCTGCGGGGGGCAGTCGCCGTTCCAATGGATCAGGGAGCGACGGCTGACTTCATTAGCCGCGTAGCCCTGGAAGTCGACTCCCCACTCATTTTCCTCGACCGGAAAAATACGCTGCCTGGAAACCAGAGGCCGACGCTGATCCTCGATGCACTGAGAGAGGCCGTCGCGCGCCATTCGCCCGGGACTTACGCTGCGCCGCCGCTGGATCGCCAGTCGATCGCACAAATTATTTTCACTTCCGGGACCACGGCCGAGCCCAAAGGCGTGGTCATCTCGCATGGAAACATCCTCGCCAATCTGGAACCGCTGGAAGCGGGGATGCAGCCTTACCTTAAATGGGAGCGCCTGGTGCATCCGCTCCGATTCCTCAATCTGGTGCCGCTGTCCCACGTTTTCGGGCAATTCATGGGGATGTGGGTGCCGCCGCTGCTGGGTGCGACCGTTGTTTTTCAGGACACCCTCAATCCCGCTGAAATTATTTCCACAATTCAGCGCGAACATGTTTCGGTGTTGATTACCGTGCCGCGCGTGTTGGAAGCGCTGCGGAATAAAATCGAGCGCGATCTGGAGACCGCGGGAACTTTGAAACAATTTCGCGACGATTTCACGGCGGCTTCGAACGAAAGGTTTCTTCGCCGGATGTGGCGGTTTCGGAAAATTCACCGGCGATTCGGCTGGAAATTCTGGGCCGTGATTTCGGGCGGCGCAACGCTCGATCCCGGCGTCGAATTGTTCTGGGAACGCACCGGGTTCGCCGCGATTCAGGGCTATGGGCTGACGGAAACAACTTCGCTGGTCAGCGTCAATCACCCCTTCCAGATTGGCCGCGGGTCGATCGGAAAAGTGCTCGCGGGCCGGGAAATAAAACTGAATGAGAACGGCGAAATTCTGGTGCGCGGAGAAAATATAGCCGCGGGCTATTGGCAGGGGCGCGAAGTTCATCCTGCACCTCTTGAGAAACAAAGTGAAAATTGGTTCCGGACCGGCGATTTGGGGGCGCTGGACGCCGACGGGAATCTATTTTTTAAGGGGCGCAGGAAAAACGTCATCGTAACGGCGGGCGGAATGAACGTGTATCCGGAGGATCTGGAGTCCTCGTTGCGGCGCGAACCGGAAATCAAGGATTGCGTTGTAGTGGGCCTCGATCGAGGAGGAAACTCCGAGCCCTGCGGCGTGCTGCTGTTACACGACGAGAGAAGAGTGAAACAGCCGCGCCACGCCGCCGGAATTGTCGCCCGCGTGAATGAATCCCTGGCCGAATATCAGAGAATGCGTTCTTGGTTTCTGTGGCCCGAGGCGGATTTCCCGCGTACACCCACAGGCAAACCGAATCTTGCGGAGATTCGCACTGCGGTGGAAACGCAGTGGGGCACGGGAAACGGCGCCCCTCCGCCGCAAGACAACGGCGGGGTGTCCAAACTGATTGCCCGCTTGCTTGGAGGGAAATCCGGGATTGATCCGAATACGAATCTGGAAACAGACCTGCACTTGAGTTCACTCGACCGCGTCGAATTGCTCGGAGCGCTCGAGGACCGCTATCAGGTGGACCTGGACGAAACGCGATTCACAGCGGCAAGAACGATCGAGGAAATTGAAACTCTCGTGCGCGTATCGTCTTCCCCGCTCTCGGATACCGTACGGACGGAATATGTTTTTCCCCGCTGGGTGCAGCGCTGGCCGGTGACCTGGATTCGTACTTTCTTCTATTACGTATTGACCTGGCCGGCGACGCACCTGCTGGCCCACCCGCGTGTGATGGGCCGCGAAAATCTGCACGGCGTGAAAGGCCCCGTATTCATCGTCTGCAATCACGTGATCTATCTGGACGTGGGGTTTGTTCTTGCCGCGCTTCCCTGGAAGTTGCGTGATCGACTTGCCGTGGCGATGGGCGGCGAGCGTCTCGCGGAAATGCGCACGCCGCCGCAGGAGTGGTTTTTCCTGAAGCGCTGGCTGCATCCCGCGAATTATTTTCTGTTAGTTTCGCTGTTCAATGTTTTCCCGTTGCCCAAAAAATCCGGCTTCCGCGAAAGTTTCCGGTTCGCGGGGGAACTTGCCGATGGCGGCTGGAGCATTCTGGTTTTTCCCGAAGGCGATTTGACGCCCGATGGCAAATTACAGCCGTTCCGCGGCGGGATTGGTTTACTGGCTGAAAATCTGAGGATGCCTGTGGTCCCGATGCGCATCGACGGCGCGTATGAAATTCGGGAAACCCGCAGCCTGTTCAACCGCCCCGGCCGCGTTCGAGTGTGGATCGGCAAGCCCGTCGAATTTCCCGCGACGGCGGACCCGCGGGAGATCGCAAAAACTATTGAACAACGCGTCGCTGAACTAGGGAAAGAACCCGAAGAGAATCGCGCCGCGAAGGCCCACGCCGCTGGCCAATAGATTCGCAAGTGTAGAGCGCGAAATTATTTCGTGGCTTCCCGGCGGCGCCTCGTGAAATAAACTATTGCGCGGCTTCAGCGGCGGCGCGAATCTGCTGCCAGCGCTTGGGGCGTTTCTTCATGTCGAGAATTTTCTTCCGCAGGCGGATGGACTTCGGCGTGATCTCGACGGCTTCATCGTCGGCGATGAATTCGATGGCCTGTTCAAGCGTCATCTGACGATGAGGAATCAGGCGAATCGCCTCGTCGGCGCTGGACGCACGCATGTTGGTCTGCTTTTTTTCCTTGGTGACGTTCACGTCCATGTCGGCATCGCGCGAGTTTTCGCCGACGATCATGCCTTCATAGACTTCCTCGCCGGGGCCGACGAATAATTCGCCGCGCTCCTGCAAATTCCATAACGCGAACGCGGTGGTGACGCCCGAACGGTCCGCCACGAGAGCGCCGGTCGGCCGTGTGGCCATTTCGCCGCCGTATTCCGTCCAGCCTTCAAATAAAGTATGCAGCAGCGCCGTACCGCGTGTGTCAGTGAGCAACTGCCCGCGCAGGCCGATCAGACCTCTCGACGGAACGGTAAACTCCATACGCACCCAGCCGGAACCATGATTCACCATCTTGCCCAGCTCGCCGCGACGTTTGCCGAGCGATTCCATCACCACGCCGACAAACGATTCCGGAGAATCGACGACAAGGCGTTCGAGCGGCTCGAGTTTCTTGCCGTTTTCCTCGCGCACCACGATTTCCGGTTTGCCGACCATTAATTCGTAGCCTTCGCGGCGCATCGTTTCGATCAGGATGGCGAGCTGCAATTCGCCGCGCGCGAACACGCGAAATACGTCGGTCGCTTCCGAATCGATGATGCGAAGCGAGACGTTGGTCAGCAATTCCTTCTGCAGGCGCGCGCGCAAATCGCGCGACGTGACCCACTGTCCTTCCCGGCCGGAAAGCGGGCTGGTGTTGATCGTGAAATTCATCGCCAGGGTGGGTTCGTCGATGACCAGTGGGGTGAGCGGCGCCGGGTTTTCGACGCTCGTGATGCTCTCGCCGATTTCAATTCCTTCGACGCCAGCAACGGCAACCAGATCGCCGCATGCCACTTCTTCGGCTTCATCGCGTTCGAGGCCGCGAAACGTAAACAGTTTTGTGATGCGCGTGGGGACGATCTGACCGGAACGCTTAGCGATGCCTACATCGGCGCCGCGGCGCAGCGTGCCGTTAAAGACGCGGCCGATGGCGATGCGCCCCAGGAAATCGCTGTAGCCCAGGTTCATGACTTGCGCTTGCAGGACGCCGTTGGGATCCCCTTTTGGTTCCGGAAGGGCGGAAACAATCGTCTCGAACAGCGGCAGAAGATTCGTCGAGCCGTCGTCAATCTTGCGGTGCGCAACGCCTGTCTTCGCGTTCGTGTACAGGACGGGAAAATCGAGCTGGTCTTCGGTGGCTTCCAGGTCGATAAAGAGATCGTAAATTTCGTCGAGCACGGCCGCGGCGCGAGCGTCGGGGCGGTCGATTTTATTGAGCACGATGATGGGAAGCAGCTTGGCCTGGAGCGCCTTCTGCAAAACATAGCGCGTCTGCGGCAGCGGGCCTTCGCTGGCATCCACCAGGAGAAGAACGCCGTCCACCATTTTCAGAGCGCGTTCGACTTCTCCGCCGAAATCGCTGTGGCCCGGCGTGTCCACGATGTTGATTTTCGTGTCCTTAAAAAACAGAGCCGTGTTTTTCGCCAGAATCGTGATGCCGCGTTCGCGCTCGAGGTCATTCGAGTCCATGACGCGCGTGGCGACCACTTGATTGTCGCGGAAGACGCCGCTCTGATGAAGCATGGCGTCCACCAACGTGGTTTTGCCGTGGTCCACGTGGGCGATGATGGCGATATTGCGAATTTGTGGCATTCGATCCTAGCTTTCTCTTCGGTTGTCGTTTCGGTGCAGCGCGGAAAACGAAAAAGCTGCAAGAGCGGACTTGCAGCCCCCATGTTCATTCGATTCCTAGAGGAAGTACAAGTGCATCCGAGGGTTTAAGAATACCACGATTTGGATCGTTTGTGCGGCTGGTGGAACAATGACCTATAGTGATCGGTCAAGGATGAAGACGCCCAGTGTAAACTCATTCGATGCATGGAGAGACCAAAAGTGCGTAAGCCGATGAAACTGGTGGCCTTGCTGGCTCTGACGCTGACGCTTGCCGGCGCCATGTTCGCCCAGACCGATTGGTCCGCTCCCGACCCAGCTGCGATCGGAAGACTCGAAGACGAAGGCCTGCACCACTCACACATTATGGAGACCATGAGCTACCTGACCGACGTGTACGGGCCGCGCCTGACGAATTCACCGGACATTCGCGAGGCCGCCGAGTATGCGGTGAAGACGCTCGGTTCGTGGGGCCTGGCGAATGTGACTGAGGAGGAGTGGGGACCGTTTGGGCGCGGGTGGTCGAATCAATTGTTCGAAGCCAACGAAATCGAGCCGCGGCAATTTCCGATCATCGCTTATCCGAAGGCCTGGACGCCGGGCACGAGTGGGCCGGTGACCGCTGAAGCGGTGTATGCAAAAATCGAGAAGGACACGGATTTCGACATGTATCGAGGCAAGCTCAAGGGGAAATTCGTTTTGACCGCGCCGATGCGCGCGGTGGATGCACATTTCGACGCGCCGGGGCGCCGCTACAACGATCAGGAATTGGCGGACATGGCGCAGCTTGCGCCGCAGCAGCCTCCCCCCGACAAGGCCGCGAGAGAGCGGGCGCGCGAGCAACGGGAATTTGCCGGAAGGCTCGTGAAATTTCTGACGGAGGAAGGCGCGGCCGCATGGCTGGAACCTTCGCCGCACGACGGCGGAACGATCACGGCGATGGCCGGCGGCTCTTGGGACCCGAAAGATCCGATGGTTTTGCCGCGCGTGGCCGTGGCGATCGAACATTACGGGCGAATTCTGCGCACACTGGAAAAAAATATTCCGGTAACGCTGCGGATCAACATCGCCAATCTTTTTTACGACGATCATCTCGATTCCTTCAACATTCTGGCGGAAATTCCGGGCACGGATAAAGCCGATCAGGTGGTGATGCTCGGCGCGCATTTCGATTCCTGGGCGAGCGGCACGGGGGCGACCGATAACGCGTCAGGTTCGGCGGTGATGATGGAAGCGATGCGCATTCTAAAAGCTTGCAATCTAAAAATGCGCCGCACGGTGCGCCTTGCGCTCTGGACGGGCGAAGAAGAGGGCTTGATCGGGTCACGCGCCTACGTCTATTCGCATTTCGGCGACAGGAAAACCGATGGAGCTTCAGCCCGATCATGCAAAAGCTTTCGGCTTATTTCAACGTGGATAACGGCACGGGAAGAATTCGTGGCATCTATCTCGAGGGCAACGATAAGGTGCGGCCTATTTTTGAGAAGTGGATGGAGCCGTTCAAATCCATGGGCATGACGACGCTATCGATTCGGGGCACCGACGCGACCGACCATGTTTCATTCAATGAAGTGGGCCTGCCCGGATTTCAATTTATTCAGGATCCGATTGAGTACGAGACGCGCACGCACCACACGAATATGGATGTCTATGAGCGAATTCAGGAGGAGGACTTGAAGCAAATGGCTGTGATTGTGGCGTCGTTCGTGTACATGACAGCGAATTCAGAGCAGTTGCTGCCGCGGAAACCCCTGCCGAAGCATTAGGTTTTTAGTAGCACGGGTTTCAGCCTGTTCTACTATAAAAACTCACTTCCCATTTTTACTGAGCCTGCGGTAATAATCGGCGACGGACTCCTCGTAGCCCTGCGGAACTGTCTTCGTGTCGCCGCTGCGCACCTGGCCGGATTGCTTGTCGTCGAGCTGCCGTCGCAATTGAAGTTCGAGCTTGTCCACGTCGGCAAGCGCCTGCGAATGGAGTTGCTCGACGAGAGCGGGATTGCCGGGGAAGCGGCTCGGGTCCAGGTGTTCCATCTCGTGAATTAATTCCTGAACCTGCTTCTCCATTTCAGGGTCTTCTTTGACAGCCTGGCGAAGCTGGTTCAGATCGCGCATGCTGTCGTCATAGGCGCGCTGCGGCGGGATCGGAGAATTGTCGGGCTGGACCGGCGGACCTCCGCGCGGCGTGTTGTTGCCCGTATCGAAATCGTTGTAGATTGTGCCAACGCCGCCACCGCCGGGATTATCTCGGAAGCCTCCATAGGCGCCGCCGATTCTTCCGCCGCCGGGCCCGCCAACAGGGCCGTTGCCCATCTGGCCGCCTTGCTGGCCCGCTTGCTGACCACCCTGTTGCCCATTTTTACCCTTGGCCTTGTCCTTGACCCTGGCCTTTGCCTTGACCTTGTCCCTGCTGGCGTCCCTGGCCATCACGCGAAAGTGAACCCATCTGGTTGCGCAAATTCTCGACGCGGTTCAGAGCGGTTTCGAGGCCTTGCTGCGAATCTTCGCCCTGCTTGGGAGCCGCGCCCATGGCCTGCTGCGCGTCGCGGACGCCTTTTTCAAGACGCTGCATTCCGGCGGTGACTTCCGACTCCATTCCGCCCGCGTTGGGATCGATGCCGCGGCGGAGCCAGTCCGAGCCGCGCTGGATGCGCGCGCGAAGATCGGACTGCTGCATGTCGCCAAGAGCATCGCGCAATTTTGTCGAGGCGGCGGTTTGTTTGTCGCCGGCGAGTTCACGCGCCGTGTCCTGCAAATTTTTTTCCAGCTTGCTCAGGTCTTCCGCGAGGGCTTGGCGATCGTCGGCCATCTTCCTGCGGTCTTGTGCGGGAGGAAGCGCGCCGATTTCCTGACCGAACATTTTGCGGATGCGGTTGGATTGCTCGCTTTGCTCCTTGGCCAGGCGGCTGGTTTCATCGGCAAGCGAATCGACCTTTGAGGACGATTGTTGCTGGCGCATGCCGCCGAGCAAGTCGGTGGCTTCCTTCAAGCGGTCGGCGGCACGGCGCGCTTCGGCTTCGCTCTGCTGAGGAGACGTGGCGCGGCGCATATCGTCGGTTGCCTGCTTGAGACGATCGAGAGATTGCTGCACTCGAGGATCGCTTGATCCGGATTTGCCGCCCGCGCTTGATTGTCCTGAACCGGATTGGCCGGAAGAACTGGACGAAGAACTCGATTGAGAACCGGACGGCGAGCTGCTCTGGCTATTGTTCTTGGCAAGCTGCTCCATCTGGCGTTGCAGTTCTTCGGCCTGGCGGCGCAGCATTTCCTGCTGCCAGCGCTGCTCCGAACTCTGACTGCTGTTGTTTTGCTGCTGGGCCAATTCTTCCTGGCGTTTCGCCAATTGATCGAGCTTCTGCAACGCTTCGTCAATCGCTTTTTCCTGCTGGCTGGCCGAGCCGGCGGTCTGCGCGGTTTCGTACTGATTTTTTTCCGTGTCGAGTTCGAGATCGAACAGGCTCGCAAGGTCGCGCCCCGCGCCGCCACCCCCGCTGCCGCCCCCGCCGCTGTTGCCGAACGCCACCTGAATCTGCCGGAACGTAGCTTCGGCGCGCAGCAGATTTTGCAGGGCTTTTTGCTCGTCGGGCAGGGCATCTTGCCATTTCCGGTTCTGCAATTTTTCGGCGGCCGGGCCCATCGAGTCCGCCGCGGCGTTCATGTCTTTCACAAAACTGTCAAATTCTTCGTTTTCCTGCGAAAGCTCGCGGCTTTGCATGCGTCCGGCGAGGGATTTCGCCTGATCGCGCAGCTTGGATTGAACGCCGGAGAGGAATTTCGCGGCGTCGGTGGCGGCCTGTTCGGTCGCTTTTTTGTCGCCCTGATGCTTCCAGGTCTCGGCGATAATCTCTTTTTCGCGCGCTGAGATGTCGCTCTGATCCTGCTGGCCCCCGCCGCCCCCGCCTCCACCTCCGGCTTGCGATTGCGAAAATTCGCGCTCAAAAGGATCGGCCTGAATGAAGGAAATGTCGGTGCGAGTTTCGGCGCGCGAGTCTTTTGCGACGGCGTAGAGGCTGACGACATCGCCGGGCACCAGCTTGAAATTTTCCAGCGAAAGCAGTGTGGAACCGTCGGCCTGTTTTGCGCCTTTCTGCTTGAGCAGATCGACTTTCTGGTCCGGCCCGCCGTTCACCGAATAGTGCAGAGTCATTTCGGAGAGACCGAATTCATCGTCCGCCTTCACGGCAACATTCACTTCCTCGATGGGGCTTGCTTTGTAGTCATGCGCAGGTTTCGCAATGATTACGTTTGGCGGATCGGCCTTGCGAGCCTCGATGAAGAAATCGTTGGACAGGCGCACAGGCTGTCCCTGATCGAGCGCGGCGACGTGATACACGCCGTCTTTTTCGAGGCGAATCGTGCCCTTGTAAATATTTCCTTCGCCGCCCGAAAGCTGAATCTGCTTTTCGTCGTCGAGGACGAGGACGCCATCACGAAGCGGCTTGTCGGTCTCGATTTCAAGATCGGCGTCGGTACCCTCGACCGCTCGCAAATCGCCGCCGCGCTCTTCGACCACATTCTGCATGTGCGTCCATGAGGGAAATCGGTAGGTGACGCGGACATTTTTTACGCCGGGAAGATCAAGCACGCGAATCGTGAAATGTTTCGACGTGAGCGGTCCGGCCTCGACATAATATTCGACGTTTTCCGGCAGGCCCGCGAAAACAAATTGAAAGCCCGAGCCGCCGGCTTGGGGCCGCATGGGAACCTGATCCCATTTGGAAGCGCTCTGATAACGCGCGTAGAGTTTCACATTGTCGGATTGCAGTCCGATCAACTGCGCGGTCACCATTTGATCGGAATTGCGGCGAACGGCGATGTCGCCCGGCGTCACTTGCAGATCGTAGAACGGGGCGGCGCCATCGCGCGGCGTCGCGGCCCAGAGCAACGCCGCGCCGTGTCCCATGTAGCCCGGCCCGGCGAGAATCAGCCAGACTAAAACGACTAGCGAAACCGCGCCGACGCCCAGAAATGCGGCCAGCTTGCGATCGGGCACCAAGCGCGCCGGCTCGGCCGTGCGCGCCACGTTAAGCGTATCGAGCGCCAGCAAATCGAGAAACGGTTCGCGAGTTTGGACATCGCGCTCGGCAAAGGTCAACAGGCGCTGCTGGAATTCGGGGAATATTTCTTCGGCCTGGCGGGCGGCGCGGCGGCGGCTGAGCGCTCGAATCGGCAATGCGATTCCAAATGTGACCGCCAGGACAATCGCAAATAGCAACGCAACGCGCGCGCCGGTGATGCTCCCTCGAGAGAAGGCCAACGCATTGGTGATAAGGACTAGAACAACCGTGGCAAGAAGAGCGACCGAGGTGAGAATGGCGCCGCCGCGAACCATCGCGCCCAGGCGCAGGCGCTTCTCCAGCTGCTGAATGTAAGAATTGAGCTGATCGCGAAGGCTCATTCGTCCTCCTGCTGCACCGCGCCCAGGTATCGATCCGCGAGGAGGGACTCCGCAATGGCCGCGGCCAATACCAGAAACATAATATACCACCATAAACTGTAGGGCTGGGCCGGTTCCTGACCGGGGTGGACGGCTGTGGCCTGTTGCTCTCCTGTGCCGGAATTTCCGCGCCACAATGCCAGAGTTTCCTCGGGAATGGGTTCGAGATTCGATTCGCGCCGGTCGGGATTCACCCCGATCACGTCGCGGCGTCCGCTGGCCAGTTTGAGTTCGTAAAATCCGGCTTGTTTGAGCTGATACGTCTGCGCGGACGAAGCTTCCTTCAGGGAAAGCGGGCGGCGGCCATCGGGATCGATCACTTCGACGCCCACGGACTGCTCCTTCGAGCCACGCAATTCCAGAAACGAATCGACGGCGCGGGAGCCGCTGCGGCGCTCGGTGCCGGACAGATAGAGGGCGGTCTGCTCGACAAACGGAATAAAGACCGGATGGAGCGGGAAATCGTTCGTGATATTGTCGAGGCCCGAGGTGAACAGCAAGACGTTGCCCTCGCCGATTTTTTTCTCGAGCAGCAACGGCATCCGGTCGGTGAGACGCGCGACCACTCGCGCGTTGCCGGGGTCCACGCGAACCGCAAAATAAAATTTCACGCCGGACCAGCGTTCCGCCTTTGCCAGCGACGGGTAAGAGGGATCGACTTCGCCGGCGTTCAGAAAGCGATCGTTGGTGCGCGAGTAATCGCGCGATTCCAGGACGTTGCCGCCAAAAACAGGAATGTGATTGGCGTGGGCTGCCGAGGCGCCCTCGAGAATCCATACGCTGCCGCCGGCCTGTACGTATCGAAGCAGCGCGCTTTCGAACGAGGAAGGAATGGAGATCAAGTCCGAAAGAACGACGAACGCGTATTTCGACAGCGGCGTTTCCGCCGCCTGCCCCGCGCTCACGACATCCAGGACAAAAGCCGCCTCCGAAGCAGACGCCAGTGCGGAACGGAAATAAAGCGGCGAGCGCGAATCGGCGGCATCGGAAACAAAAAGCGCGCGGCGCGGGTCGGACCGCTCGACCGCAAACAGGCTCACATCGTCCGCGGGAAAAGCATCGGCTGAATCGATCTTTACTTCGCAGCGCGTGAATCCGTACGGAACGTCGAGGGTCTGGAATTCAACGCTGGCGCGTCCGTTGGCGGGCACATCCACAGTGTGCGTCGCCGCCGTTTTGCCGTTCACGACGAGAGAAACCGTGCGCGTTGCCGCGGGAGTTCCGAAACCGGCGACGACCGCCTGCACGCGCGCTTTTTTCGGGTCCCACACCTGGCCGGGGGCATTCACGCTTTCCACCGTCCAGTTCGGTACGGGATCCTTGACCACGGGGTGAAGGACCAACGTAACGCTTGCCGGCAGGGCCAGCTCCGAAAAACTTGCGGGCATCGCGGATTTCTGCAGGTCGCTGAAAAAATGCATCTCGATGGGCGTATGCACCGTATCAGCAAGCGAACGCACGGCGCGCGCGAGTTCCCCGTAGTCGGCTCGGGAATCTCCCGGCTGGAGATTTTCAATCGCGGCGCGCAGCGTGGAAGTGTCTTGTGAAGGCTGGGAAAGAATTTGCATTTGCGAACCGAGCGCCATGATCTGCGCGCGGTCCGCCGGTCTTCGTGAGGAGAGAACCGATTCCGCCTGCTGGCGGGCGTCGGCAAGGCGCGTGCCGGCGCGCATGCTGAAGGAATCGTCGATCACGATCAACACCAGTTTTTCGCTGTTGAGATTTGCAGCCGTGCGGTTGATGAACGGATTCGCGAACGCAAGGATGAGCAATAGCAGTAAAAGCGTCCTTAGCGAGAACAACAGCAGGTAGCGCAGGCGGCGGTGCTTGATCGAGCTTTGTGTGCGCCGCTCGAAAAACATCAGCGAGCTGAACGGATGCGGCGTTGTGCTGTGACGCCGCAACAGGTGGACGTAAATCGGCACGGCCACCGCCGCAATCCCCGCCAGAAACCATGGAGCGAGCAGGCCCACTCAATCCCTCCCTTGGCGGATCGAGAGGTATTCGCGCAGGCCGTCGTCGAGCGGCCGGTCGGTGACGAGCAGGTGGTAATCCATGCCGGAGCCTCGCGCCTTGTCGCGGAGGGCTTCGATGTGCGCATCCACTTTTACGCGGTATTCGTCGCGCGCGTATTCAGGAGTGATCTCGATGTGCTCCTGCGTTTCGAGATCCACAAGCGTAGCCGGTTCGCGGAAATCGGGACGAATTTCCCTCGGATCGAGAATGTGAAACAGGACCACTTCATTGCCGTGAAAGCGCAACGGCTCGATCGTGCGGATAATGTGCTCCGCCGAATCGTAAAAATCGGAAATGAAGACGACAATTCCGCGGCGGCGCAGGAATTGCTGAAAATGATTCAATGGCTTCGCGAAATCGGTTCGCGCGCGGGGTTCGGCATGTTCAAGGCCGCTCAGTAAACGCACGAGCTGCCCCTGGCGTGTCGAAGGGCGAATGTACTGCCGAATTTCATCGTCGAAGACGATCAGGCCCGCGGCGTCGCGCTGATTTTGAATGGCGAGATAAAACAAAGAGGCCGCTGTGAAACGCGCGTAATCCATTTTGCTGACCGTATGCGACGAATATTTCATCGAGTTGCTGGCATCGAGAAGCACCGTGAGCTGGCTGTTGGTTTCTCCGCGATATCGTTTCAGGTAGGCCCGCTCGGTTCGAGCGAAAACATTCCAGTCCACGTGACGCAGATCGTCGCCGGGCGCGTAGGCGCGGTATTCGGCGAACTCCTGGCTGAAGCCGAAGTCCGGCGAACGGTGCAGGCCGGCGACGAAGCCGTCCACGACGGTCTTCGCCACCAGATCCAAACCGGAGATTCCGGCGAGTACCGACGGGTCTAGAAAACGTTGCAGCATGAAATGTTTTCAGTCGCTTTCATTCATCTCCGCGCGATTTTCCCCAACATCGTCATTTCGAAATCGCCTTGTGTAGCACAGCCGCTCCTGGCTGTGTGACTTTCACTCGTCGTTCGTCTGGGCGAAAAGCACACAGCCAGGAGTTGTTGTGCTACTTTGCCGCCGGCGGCGGCATATGCTCAATCAATCGCCGCAAAATCTCGTCCGAATCGATGCGGTCCGATTCGGCGTGAAAATTCAGAAGGATACGGTGGCGCAGCACGGGAGTCGCGAGCGCCTTGATGTCTTCGTAAGCCACGTGGTAGCGATGGTGCGTAAGGGCGCGCGCTTTCGACGCCAAAACAATGAATTGAGCGGCGCGCACGCTGGCTCCGTAATTCACGTATTTTTTCACGAAGTCCGGCGCCGAGCCGCTGTTGTGACGCGTGGCGCGAACCAGTTCGACCACATATTGCGCCAATGAATCGGCGATCGGCACCATGCGGATCAGTTGCTGGAAGTCGAGAATTTCCTCCGCGTTGGTCACCGTTTCCACCTGCGCGACGCGTGTCGCCGTCGTCAGGTCCACTACTTTCACTTCGTCGGCGGCGCTCAAATAATCGAGAACCGTATTGAATAAGAAGCGGTCGAGCTGCGCCTCGGGAAGCGCATACGTGCCTTCCAGTTCAATGGGATTCTGCGTCGCGAGCACGAAAAATGGCGCGGGCAGTTTGTACTGATTGCCGCGCACCGTGCAGGAAAGCTCCTGCATCGCTTCGAGCAGCGCCGATTGCGTCTTCGGCGGCGTGCGGTTAATTTCGTCGGCGAGCACGATGTTGCCGAAGATCGGTCCAGGCACGAACGTCCAGCGGCGGTGGCCCGTCGTCGGGTCTTCTTCGATGATGTCCGTGCCGGTAATGTCGGACGGCATCAGGTCCGGCGTGAATTGGATGCGCTTGAAGGCGAGGCCAAGGGTCTGCGCAATGGTTCGGACCATCAGCGTTTTCGCCGTTCCGGGCAGGCCTGTGATCAGGCAATGGCCGCCCACGAACAGCGAAATCAGGATTTGGTCGAGGACTTCCTCCTGCCCGACGATCACACGGCGGACCTGGGTGAGAATATTATCCCTCGCCGATTGAAACCGTTCGATGCGCTTTTTCAGTTCCGCCGAGTCCGGATCGAGTGGAGCGATGGAGGCCATTTTTATTTTCCCTCGTCTTGATTTGGTCCGTCTTTTTTTCCTTCGTTGGAATCGTTCATCTGCAGCAGCAATTTTTGAGCGGGGCGGTAACCGGGCGCGACTTCAAGCGACGCGAGGAGATGATCCTCGGCCTGATCTTTTTGTCCCGCCGCGAAGTAGGCGCGCGCCAGATTGTATTGCGCCGCGGCCTTGTCGAGCGGGTTCAAGGCAATGACCGCATTGTACTCACGAATCGCGCCCGGGAAATTGTTTTGTGCAAACCACAAATCGCCGAGGCGGCGATGGAGTTCTTCATCTTCAGGATAGACAAAATTGAGGCGATCGAGCGTGGCCGCCGCTTCGACGGGCTTGCCGGACTCCTCTTCGAGTGTGGCCAGTTGCTTTAGCGCCGGAGGATTATGCCCGCCGATTTTTTCGTAGGCCGTCAAAATCGCGGCGGCTGCCGGCTTGTCGCCCTTGGCGATGTCGGCCGCCGCCATGAATTCGTAGGCGTTCGCAGGATAGATGTATTCCGGATACATGCGGCGAACTTCCTCGCCCTGCTTGAGCACTTCGTCGAAATTTTTAGCCTTGGCCTGTTCGACGAGAATTTTAATGGCTTTGCGCCATGCTTCAAAATTCGCGACGGTCTGCGCCGTATCCTTTTCCACCCACTCCAGAAATTGTTTGTCGAATTCTTCGGGCGCCATGCCCAAATTTTCGCGGATCGCCTCCGGCGTGGTCTTTAATTTGCCGAATGAGTGGATCATGTCCAGCAATTTATCCGCGCCCCAGCGCATCTGAATGTAGTCGCAGATGCGGCCTGCCTGGAAATAAGACACGATCACCTGATTCGGATATTCGGGGCGAATGAATCCGCGGTCGAGATCGGCAACGGGAAGCAGCTTTTTGTCCTGAATCGCGGCGACGATATCCGGAGTCATTCTGTCGCCCCACTCGGGAGAGACTTCCGTCTCCTCGTGGACCGCGAGACCTTCGGTGAACCAGCGCGGCACGCGGTGATTGGTGGCCGTGAGGACATAGACGTGGCTCATCTCGTGCCACAGCGTGCTGCCCCAATGAAATTCGCCGGGTGGACGGCCCGACGGGCTGTCCATGGCGATGACTTCGCCGAACGTCACGCCCAGCGCGCCGAGGCCCGGCATGCCCATCGTGCGCACGGCAAAATCTTCGTGGTCCGGATAGACTTCCACCTGCACAGGATCCGGCAATTTCATTTTGTATTTCTTGTCATATGCCGCCATGATCTTTTTCAGTTCCGCTTCAAAATAGGGGCGAAGCAGGTCCGCCTCTTTTTTCTGGAGCTTGAGGATCGTGGTGGAATCTTTAAAGGTGACGAAATTTTTGTAACTGTCGAGCAGGCGCAGGCTGTTCACCGTTTCTTCATTGCGGAAACCGTTGGCGTAACATAGTTCGAGCTGCTTGCGCGGTTCCTCCTCTTGGCCTATGCGCATCAGGTTGATGCCGAGTTGCGAGCGCGCCGGCCAGAGTTGCGGGTCCACTTCTATGGCCTTGCGATAGTAGGCAATCGCATCGATGTACCGGCGGTTGAAGACCAGATGATGCGCGATCAGCGCGTAGCCTTCTCCGTAAACGGGATTGATCTGGCGAATTTTTTCCAGCCACGAATCGGGTGAGCGATCGGCCAATACTTCGATGGCCGCATGAATCGCCATCGCGTCCAACGCTTCGGAAGAAATCTTTAGAGCCTCGTCCGCCTCGGCGAATGCTTTCTCCGTTTCGGAGTCTTCAAGCAGAAGATTCGCCATCAACTCGTGAGGCTCGGCGAGTTTCGGATCCAGCTCCATTGTTTTGACCACATAGGTGAGAGCCTTGTTATCGAAACCATCCGCGCTGACCAGCGCAAGGCCGTAGTAGGCCTGCGCATTTTTCGGATCCTTTTCGAGGGCTTCGTTAAACAGATTCGCGGCGTCGGTGTTGTTGAAGCGCTCGTGCATCAAGCGGCCCCAACGCACGCGGTACGTCGCGTTGGCGGGCGACGCCGCAACCGCAAGGCGAAACTGATCGTTCGCGTCCTGGTACATTTCCAGGCCCCAGTCGCCTTCGGCCCGCAGATACGGGTCGTGCGCCGCAGCGAGCGTTTCAAAACATTTTTGAGCTTCGGGGCGGCGGCCGTGTTTGCGCAAGGCCAGGCATTCTTGCGTTGTAGCGGCACTGGAAATGCTTGCGGCAGCCAGACACAACGCACACACGACGACGCTTATAAAAATCCGTAGCAAGCGTCTCGTGGCCTGCCGGATCATTTGTCTAGTTCCTCCTGAACCCTGGCGAGTTGGAGGAGCGCGTCGGAAAGCTGCTTTTTGTAATCCTCAATCGACATGGCGGCTTTCTGGTATTTCAACGTGTCGATCTTGCGTTCCAGTTCTTCTTTTTTGTCGAGCAGGGCGCGCTTGGCCGGATCGTTCGCGGCTTTTTGGGTTGCGCCGAGGCGGAGGAGTGTAAAACTCGCCGCGAGCTGTCCCTCTCCGTTCTCCGTGGAGACGGCCCGTACGGCTTCATTCTTTCCGGTGTCTTCGATGACGGCGTGCTCGGTGGCGAGGCGCTTCTGCGATTCGTAGAAAGAAGCGGTTTTGCGGTCGGCGTATTGAAACGCTTCGAGGGCCGTGATCGCTTCGTTCTTGTCCGCGTCGGTCGAGGCGTCGCCCAGCGCCTCTACCCAATACCGCGCGAAGACGGTGGCGTTCTTTTCGGTGCCGGCTTTTGTCGCAGCGATCACGATGCGGCCCTGTTTCTGCAGGGCGCCGATCGATCCGCCGCTCGCGCTCGTTGTGTTCACGATCAACTGGCGCTTCGCGGAAATTTTGTCGCACAGCACTGCCAGCTCTTCGCCGGAAATGTCGGGGCCGGGAATGTTGAATTTATATTCTTCGCCGTCGAATGAGCCGTGGCCAATCAGAATCAGCGTGAAGTCGTCGTCGGGTTTTGCGTCGAGCGCGATCTGGGCCAGCGTGCCGGTCAGGTGAGCCTTCGTCGCATCGCTTCCCGACAATGTGTACACGTGCGCGTCGTTGGCCGCGGCCTTGAAAATTTTGTCCAGGTCTTTCGCCAGAGCCGTAAAGCGCTGCTCGTATTCGGGTTCGCCGCCAAGGCCCGCGACCGTAACGAAATAGGGCACGGCTTGCGCGGGTCGTGCGGCGAAACCCAGCCACGCAATTGAGAGAACCATCGGCAACGCGAGTCTTCGCGTCATGCGATACACGCCGCGCCTCACAGAACTCCCCACTTTCGCCGCAGCAGCCATTCCGAAAATCGAAGCGCCAGAAGCACCAGGAACACGATCGGCATATTCCACAGTTCCTTCGCGTCGCGCACCGTGATGCCCGCTTCGGAATACGAAATTTCTCCGGGCAATCGCGAAACTTCGGATGGCTTCCAGTAGCGCCCGCCGGTCTGCTGCGAAAGTTTTTCGAGCAGTTCGCGATTCTGTTCGGTGTGGAAATTTTCGGCGACGCCGTCCATGCGCGCGAACGTCAGCACGTCGCGTCCAAGTTCGTCCTTATCATGCGTGGCCGTCACTTCGGTGAGGTACGAGCCGGGCGTGTCGGCGGTCCACTCCGCGCGATAAGTTCCGGGCGCGTTCGAGTCCGGCGTCATTTCAATTTGCGCCGCCGAGCCGCCCGGCCCCAGGATGTGCGCTTCGACGTGAGCATCGGCCGCGGGCAGAAAATTTTTGTCCCGTACGTCGGCGGAAAATTGCACGTGGCCGTCGTCAAACAGCATCTGGCTGGGCACGGAAGCAACAACGCGATCGGGCGTATCGGTCACGAGCCAGCGTAAGAGCTGCTGCCAGAATTGTTCGTGCGTCTGGTCCTCGAGCGGCTGGCTCATCTGCCAGCGCCACGTGCCGCCGGTGGCGAGCACTGCGGTGCGTCCCCGACCATAATTTTCCGTGATCAGCATCGGCATTTTCCGGCCGGCCGCGTTCATTTCGGCCAGTACCACCGCACCGGGTTTCGGCGTTCCCGCTTCCTGATAGTCCATAAGATATGGAAGCTTCTTCCAGCGTTCCACGTTGCCTGCGGGATCTTCCACGAGTCGTGTGATGATGCTTTCGGCGCCGACGGGAGTGAGAGAAACGGTTGCGGGATCGCGGTGAAATGTTCCTTTTTTATTGGGCAGAACGACGGGCAGCAAATCCGCGAGGCTCGATGACGCCCAGCCTCCATCGGCAAGCGACGCGCGGCCGCCGAGAAACAGCAAGCCTCCGCCGCGGCGGTCCACAAACTGCTGAATCAATTCCTTCTGCGCGGGCGTGAAATAACTTGCTTCGACCGAACCGATCACAATCGCCTGATAGCCGAACAAATCCTCGACGCGCGAGGGAAATCCGTCGGCCAGTTCTTTGGGATCGTCAATTCCCTGGCGATAAATTTTATTTTCGCTGGTGCGGAGCATCGACACGACGGTGACGATGCGGTCGTCCTGTTCGGCGCGGCGAATAAATTTGTATTCCCAGCGCGGCTCGCCCTCGACATATAAAATGCGGCGCTTGCTGGATTCGACGTTGACCAGCCGCGAGACGGAATTATTGTCCCGATTTTCCTCGCCCGGAAGCGGATCCATCGAAAATTGAAGTGTTTTCACGCCGGCCGGGCCCGCGTTAAACAAAAGTGTTTCGTTCTGCGTTTCGCCGTCGGAAGAGAGCGTAACCTGCCGCCCGGCGAGAACTTTCCCGTTGTCGCGAACCGTCAGCATGGCCTTCTGCCCGGAATAGCCACGCTGGTGAAACGTGACCTTCGCCGCCAGGCGCGAATCGGCCAGCGCACGCGGCGCGACTTCTGCATCGTTAATTTCCACATCATGCGAAACCTGTTCGAGGCCGAATCCCACGGTGTGAACGGGAATCCCCCGGCTGCGAAACATCGAGATGGTGTCGAGATCGATTCCGCCGGAGTTGTCCGCGCCGTCGCTGAGCAGCACCACGGCGCCGATCGGCAGGTCCGCAGCTTCCCCGGCAAGCTGCTTCAGGTTATCGCCGATGCGCGTGGCGGGAGCGGGCGGCAACGTTTTCAGGTCGTCGAGCTTAGCGATGCGCGTGAGATGCGCATCGGCGCGATACAAACGCACCTGAAATTTCTTCCGCAACTGGTCGAGAACTCCCCCTTCGAGGGATTTCGCGGCCTGCGCTTCGCGCGTCGCGCCGTCATCCGCGATGGACATGCTGCGCGAATCGTCCACCAGGACGGCGACGATGTTCTGCTGCGGCCTTAGCTCGGCCACCAGGATCGCCGGCTGCCACAACAAAATCAGCACCAACGCCGCCAGCGCAAATTGCAGAAACCAAATCGCTCCAACTTTCCAGTTTCGAATGTGAGGAGAAGCCCGCGGAAGTTTCGAACGAATCAGCCACGCCAGGCCTGCTGCTGTCGCGAGCAAAAAAAGAACCAGAACCCATTTCGGCCACGCGCCCAGGAGGACGAAGTCGCCCTTCGAAAACACGGCGCGCGGATATTTAAATAGGAATTCGAACATAATCTTTTGGCCGGACAGGATTCCGCCTGCCGGGTTTTGACATTCGTGAAACGATCGAAAGTCAAAAGTGAACAGGCTGAAGCCTGTTCCACCGGTTCGCCGTCAGTGCGTCATTCCATACATCACATAGTTGATGCCCAGCCGAAACGCCAGCGACGCGAATTTTTCCGGATAGCGGGGATCGTCGGCCCACTCCCAGGCGTCTCCCAAATGCATGTTGAAGCAGATGGCGACCATCACGCGCCCGCGGTCGTCGCGAATCCCGCGCCATTCCGGGATGTAACCATCCTTCTCATACGTCCGACCGGTGCTGACGTACTGCTCGCCGGGCACCTGATAGCGCTCGCTCAGATCGTAAAGGACGTGAAAAATTTCGTCTTTATCGGTCAGGTCTTCGATGGGCCGGTCGGGGAAAACCATGAGCATCCCGCTCATAAAATGTTCCCAGTCGGTCGCGCCGTGGAAATCATCCACCATGATGAAGCCGCCCTTGAGCAGGTATTCGCGCAGTCGTTTAGCCTCCGGCTCAGTGAACGTCCACGTCTGCACCTGAACGGCATAGACCCAGGGAAAATTTTCGATGCTTGAGGGGCCGTCGCTGTCGAGGTCCACGACCTGTTCGGTGGGACGCGCGCTGATGCGGGTGAGACGTTTCAGGGCGATCAGAAACTGGCGGTCGGCCTTGGGATAGTCGCGGGACCAGTTTCCCCCGCCGTACCCGTATCCAAACCCTCCGCCGTATTCGTGGGCGGTCGAATAACGCAGCCTCGACCAGGAGTATTCGCTTTTCAGGGAATCGGAGTCGGAATAGTAGGTGCGGGCTTCACGCGCGCCATACGGGTCATCGTTAAACGCGCTGCGCTGGAAGGCCAGCAAACCCGTGCTCACGCCCGACAACAGAAGAAGCGCCGAAAGTGGGGCGAGGAGCCTCATAGGGTAGCCCTTAATAAAACTAAGACGGCCCCTGGAGCACCGTCGTTTCACCAGCAGCCGGACCCTGCAACTTATCATCGCATGCTACAGCGGATAGTAGGCGTCACGCAAGCGGACCGAAACGCCGATGGTGTTTCAGTCTGGCTTGAGATTTTAGTAGCACAGGCTTCAGCCTTTTGGGTTTGACTCCTGCCGGCTCCCACAAAAGTCAAACCCCACAGGCTGAGGCCTATGCCACTGGAAGCCCATCTTTTGATTTTGCCTGTGCTCGACGGAAACTGAGCCTGTACTGTTTCGTCACGGTGGTTGACTTTGCCAAGGTTTGCGTCAGAATGGATCCCCCTCTCTTGTGACTCGGTTCTTTTAGGTTCCACCCCTTTCCGTTGCAGGTCCGGCTTCGCGCCGCTTCCGCTTCGTCATTTCAATGCAGGAGGCTGGGATGTCCACGGAAGGAACAGAAAATCGCAATTCATCCGGCGTCTCCGGACAAGGCCCCCGATTCAAGCTACTGCCGCGCAAGAGCGGGTGGTCCCGGACTCTGCGTTATGCCCTGGCGGTAACAGTCACGGTCGTTACGCTGCTCGTGTATCTGGCGCTTTCCAGTGACTTCGGGTATCAGCCCGCGCCCATCTTCTTTCTGCTTCCGATTGCGCTGAGCTCGTATTTAGGAGGGCTGGGACCGGGACTGCTCTCCATGGGTCTCAGCGTCCTGGCGAGCGACTATTTTATAGTTTCCACCGACCACACCTTCAGGATTCGAAAATCCGGTCAACCTCGTCCGGTTGACCACGTTACTGGTGGTCGGCGCAATCGTGAGCATCCTTTCGGAGTCCCTGCATCGCGCCCGCCGGACCTTGCAGCCGCGGGAGCAAGCCAGCGCGACGTTCGCCCTCGAACGTAAGGTGCGAATCGGTTTCGCATTCGGATTGCTCGCTCTGGTTTTTATGGGCGGAATGTCCTATCGCAGCGTCGAGCGATTGCGGGCCGATGCCGAATGGGTGGACCACACCCACCAGGTTATTTCTCTGCTTCGCCAGTTGCTGTTATCCCTCACGGAGGCGTGAGACCATCCATCGGGGATACATGATCAGCGGCAATGAGGCTTTTCTTCAACCTTACGATGCGGCGCTGGGCGACGTGGACAATACGCTACGCCAGCTTCGCACGGCGACCGGCGACAACCCCGCCCAACAGAAGCGACTCGATGCCCTCGAGCCGCTGATCGCGGCGCGCATCTCCTACTTCAAGGAAGTCGCCGATCTTCGCCGGACGCAGGGCCCGGAAGCCGCCCAGGCGCTCATCGCCACGGGTCGAGGCAGGGAGCTCAGGGAAAACATCCATACCATCATATCCAATATGGAAGACCTCGAGAATGCGTTCCTGAAAGAACGCGCGCTTCGTGCGGAAAAAAGCATCGCCACGGCGAAACTCATCATCGTCGCGACCGGTGCTCTGTCCCTTATCTCCGCGATGGTGGGCCTGTTTCTGCTCGGGCAGTCCTTTGCCGGGAGCCGGCGCGCCGAGGCGGAACTGCGGGAATTCGCCGGCCAATTGGAATCCCGGGTGAAAGAACGCACCGCCGAAGTGCTGCTGGCGAATGCATCCCTGAGAGCCAGCGAGGAACTTCAGGCGGTAACTCTGGCCAGCATTGGCGACGGCGTGATTACAACGGACAGCGACGGCCGGGTGGGATTTTTGAATGGCGAAGCGGAACGGCTCACCGGCTGGACGGTCCGCGAGGCGCGTGGAGGGGAACTCGCCCACGTGTTTCGGATTGTGAACGAAGAGACGCGAGCCGTGGTAAAGGATCCCGCGGATCGCGTGCTCCAATCGGGAAAATCTGTCGCATTGGCGAACCATACGCTTCTAATCTCGCGTAACGGGGAGGAAACGCCGA
Source organism: Terriglobia bacterium (assembly GCA_963788335.1). Taxonomy (GTDB): domain Bacteria; phylum Acidobacteriota; class Terriglobia; order Acidiferrales; family UBA7541; genus Palsa-360. The sequence continues at coordinate 233,701 of CAWBGM010000013.1, read as the reverse complement.
TTGCCGACTGCGCTTCTCCAATTACAGATTCAAATGGAAACGTGCGGGGCGTAGTGCTTGTTTTCCGGGACTGCACGGCACAGCGAGTGGCGGAGAAGGCCTTGCGCGAACGCGTCGCCCTGCAGGAACAATTGGAGAAGGTTGCCGCCAGCGCTCCGGTTGCGATCTGCTCGTTCCAGCAATGGCCCGATGGAAGGTCCTGTTTCCCATATGCCAGTCAGGCGTTTGAAAAAATTTACGGCGTGCCGCTCGATGTATTGGCGAAGGACGGTTCGCCGGTATTCAAGATGATTCATCCGGAAGACGCGGGGCGGATGCAAAACAGCATCGCGGAGTCCGCCGCGAATTTGACCCCCTGGCGCCACGAATTCCGCATCATCGGCCAGGATGGGGGCATGAAGTGGGTCTCCGGGCACTCCATGCCCCAGCGCCAGGATGATGGAAGCGTTCTGTGGCACGGCGTGGTGGGAGACATCACCGAAAGAATCCTTGCGGCCGATGCGCGGGAACGCCTGGCCGCCATCGTTGAATCCTCCGACGACGCCATTATCAGCAAAAGCCTGAACGGCACGATCACCGCGTGGAATCGCGGCGCGGAGAGGATATTCGGATACTCGGCGTCGGAAGTCATCGGCAAAACAATTTGGTTGTTGGTTCCCGAAAACAAGAAGAACGAGGAATATGAGATTCTGGCGCACATTGCCAACGGTGAAAGCGTCGAGCATTTCGAAACCACTCGCATCCGCAAGGATGGAATCGTCATTACCGTCTCCGCGACCGTCTCTCCGATCCGTGACAGCGCCGGGGCGATCGTGGGCGCCTCCAAAATTGCGCGTGACTTCACCGAAAAAAATCTCGTCGAGTCCGCGCTGAAAAATAGTGAAGAGCGCCTGCGACTGGCCGTCGATGGTGCGCGGCTGGGAACCTGGCGGTGGGACTTGGGGACAAAAGAAGTGACTTTCTCCCCGCGTTGCAAGGCCCTGTTCGGTCTGCCGCCGGAAACGGAAATGAGCTACGAGGTCTTTGTAACTACGCTTCACGCGGAGGATCGCGCCCGAGTGCAGGATGCGATTCAGCGAACCCTGGATGGCCACGCCGACTACGACGCCGAGTACCGCATCGTCTGGCCCGATGGCACCGAGCATTGGATCGCCGCCCGGGGTCTGGGCTATTACGACGGTGCGGGTCATCCCCTGAGCATGGAAGGCATCGCCATGGATGTGACCGAGCGCCGCAACGCTGTCGAACGTCTGCTCGAAAGCGAAGAACGTTTCGAGGCGATGGCCAACAGCATCCCTCAACTGGCGTGGATGGCGGAAGCCGACGGTCACATCTTCTGGTACAACCAGCGCTGGTACGAGTACACCGGGAAAACGTTCGAGCAGATGCAAGGCTGGGGATGGCAGAGCGTCCACGATCCCGAGGTCCTGCCCGTGGTGCTCGACAAATGGAAAAGCTCAATTGCCAGCGGCGATCTGTTCAACATGGAGTTCCCCATGCGTGGGGCGGATGGCCAATTTCGCATGTTCCTCACGAAAGTCAGGCCGCTCAAGGACGCCAATGGGCGTGTGACCCGCTGGTTCGGCACGAACACCGACATCACCGACCTCAAGAAGGCGCAGGCTTCCCAGCTCAGTACGCAAAAACTGGAATCTCTCGGTACCCTCTCCGGCGGAATCGCGCACGATTTCAACAATATTCTGCTGGCGATCAACGGCAACGCCAAACTGGCGATTTCCGATCTGCCGCCCGAACATCCGGCGCGGGAGAGCCTGAACGAAATCGAGAAGGCCGGGGCGCGCGCCGCCGAACTGGTGCGGCGAATCCTGGCGTTCTCCCGTCCGGGCGAACAGAAACGGGAAGTGCAGCGGATGCAGCCCGTCGTGGAAGAGGCGGTCAAGCTGGTGCGCGCGACATTGCCGGCGAATATTGAAATCAAGGCGAATCTTCCCCCTAATCTTCCGCCCGTCGCAGTGGATCCAACGCAAATTCACCAAGTGATCGTCAACCTGGCGACGAACGGGGCTCACGCCATTGGAGACCGCACAGGAATCATCGATCTGCGCCTGGATACTGCGGAAATCGGCCCGGACGACACCGGGCGCGCGCCGGGGCTGCGGCCGGGGCGCTACGTGAAATTGTACGTGGGCGATAATGGTTGCGGGATGGACAGTGCCACGATGGCGCGAATTTACGATCCCTTTTTTACAACGAAGCCTGTCGGAGAAGGCACCGGGCTTGGACTATCCGTGGTCCACGGGATCGTTGCAAGCCACGATGGCGCCGTGACGGTTTACAGCGAGCCGGGAAAGGGGACGGCCTTCCATCTCTATTTTCCGGCCGCCAAGCAACCCGTGGCCGCCAATGTCATGGAGCCGCAGCAAATCGAGCGAAGCCGGAATGAACACATCCTGTACGTGGACGACGAGGAAGCTCTGGTATTTTTTGCCGAGCGCATGCTCACGAAACTTGGCTACCGAGTGACAGGACATACCGATGCCGGGAAAGCGCTCGAGGAATTTCGCGCGCATCCGGAAGGGTTCGACGCGGTCGTTACGGACATGTCGATGCCGCGCATGTCGGGGCTGGAGTTCACCCGCGAAATCGTGGCGATCCGGGCGGATGCCCTCGTCGTCATTACCTCCGGCTATATGCGACCCGAGGATCAGGCGAAGGCCGAAGAGCTGGGCGTCCGTGCGGTTATCCTTAAGCCGACCACGGCAGACCAATTGGCAAAGAAGCTGGATCAACTCCTCCAGGAGCGAGCGGCTGCGGGGACGGTGGGGGCCAAGTCAAAATGAAGGAATCGATCGATTTCATGATTTAAATTTTCTACCGATTTTCTACCGATTTTCTGCCAAGGCCAGGGTGTTCTTGGCTCTGGTGTTGGCGCTGGTGGCGTCGGCGTCAGGAAAATTATTTCGAATTCCGGGCTGTGTCCGGCGGAAATTAATTCTCGGCCCGGACCGCGAGTCAAGTTTCACGAACGAATAATTTGCAGGAAACCGTCGACCGAATTGGTAAGTTCTCCTGCCTGATTGGAAAGCTCCGAGGAAACATCCTGCATTGCGCCGATGCTTTTGCCGAGCGAATCCACCAGCTGAGCGGTGACTTCCGTGGCCGTGCGAACGGCGCTGATTTCCTTGCTGATTTCGCGAGTCGAGTCCGCCGTCTGCTGAGCCAGTTTCTGCACTTCCGCGGCAACCACTGCAAAGCCGCGTCCGGCATCCCCGGCGCGAGCCGCTTCGATGGTCGCATTCAGCGCCAGCAAATTGGTGCGGTCGGCGATGTCGGAAATTAATTCCACCACCCCGCCGATGCGCTCGGAGGCGTGCGTCAGCCCTGCGACGACGCGATGCAATTCCTGGGCGCTTGCGTCGCCTTCCGCTTCCGCCTGCATCGCTTCTTCGCTGCGCGCGTGGCCGACTGTCTTGGCCAATCCTTCCGCTGTTGAGCTCATGCGCGCCGCCGAAGAAACCAGTTGCGAGACCACTCTCTTCACCGTCCCGTCAAACTGGTCGGCGAGTTCCAGCCGCCGCGAATTGAGCCCGGTGAGCGCCGCCGCATCTTCGGCCAGGCGATCGGTGGCCGCGTTGATCTTGGCCGAGCCGCTGTGAAACGAGCCCAGCATTCCTTTCAGCAGCACCCGGCGGAAAAATTTTCCGTTGCTCGCATGGTCCAGCGCCGCGCCCGATTCCCGAAGGAATGCGTCCGTCATATCCAGAAGATGATTGATCGCGTCCGGCAGGCGGGCAAGCTCACCTACCTGCTGCGCGTGAAGAAAACGCGCCTCGAGGTTTCCTCGCGCGGCTTCCTCGCAGACTTCCGCGGCGCGGTCAAACCACTCCCGGTAAAAATTCAACTCTTCGACAAGCTCGGCATTGGCGTTTTGCTCCTGTTCCCCGCTGGGCTGTGCCGGCGCGGCTTCCGGTTTCGCTCCCGAATCGAAAACGGAATGCCGCAGTTTTTCAAGCCATCCCTGGTCCGCGACTGAGGAACTGACGCTCATGAGGAGCCCTCTTTTCAGACGGAGAATACAAACTCTTCGTAGCTTTCCTTGGATTTTCGCACTGTGGCCATCAGCAGTTCCATGGCGGCGGCCATCCCTTTTGACGAATCCGCGTAGCGGGCTTCCTCGGCGCGTAATTGCCTGTATAAATTTTCAAACAGCTTCACCTGGTTGCGGTCGGGCACGCGGCGGTTGGAATGAAATCCTACAATTTGATTCGAGGAATTAAACGTCGGCGTCACATGCGCGAACACCCAGTAATGGTCTCCGTTTTTCGCAAGATTATTGATGTACGCGAAAATTTCATTGCCCTGCTGAATCGTCTCCCACAGCAGTTTGAACAGGCAGCGCGGCATGTCCGGATGCCGGAGGATATTGTGCGGCTGGCCAAGCAGTTCCTCTTCCGTGTAACCGGAAATCTTCAGGAAGGTCTGATTGGCGTACTGAATGTGCCCCTTCAGGTCCGTTTTGCTGACGATGATCTCATCGTCGCGAAACGTCCTTTCGTGCCCCGTGGGTACGATTCCTGAATCTCTCATGAACGCTCCGGGTGATTCCGACGTAAAGATGATCGGCGTGGGCGGGGAATTACTTGAGCGCTAAAACGAATTGCCGGGTGAAATCCAAAGGAGGTTGATGCGGCGAGCGGGTATTTTCTAAATCATCCTTCGACCATTTCCGAACACGCCATGAATATTTCCGCCAGGTGATCGCCCCAGGCAACACTCACTTCGAGTGCAATGGCGTAGGGAAGCATTTTGTCTGACGCGGGTTCGGACTGCCCGGCGGGACTGGCCCGGTTCAGTTTGTCTTCCTCCACTTTCAGCAGGAATTGCCGGAATCCGGCAATCTGGTCTGAGATTTCCCTGCCCGGAATCGTCTTGCGTTTAAACCGCGGTCCCCAGCCAATATTGATCGCCAAAAACAAGATCAGCATCGCGGAATAGGAAAGCGAAACACCCTGCGCAAGCTGTTTCAACAGATAGCCGATCGCCACGGCAAATATAGAGATCGCGGCTGTTGCAGGAAGCATCATCAGCCAACCCGAACCCGATCGCATGACGGTTTTCCAGGAGGATGCAAATCCAATTTGAATCATCAGGCCGACCCCCAGCCCGATGAAAAGAATCCAGACGGTCATGAACATCGCCCCGGAAGCGTCACGCCCATTCGCAGTCGCCGCCAGCGACAAGGCGGCCGCGAAGGTGGCCAGCACGCCCAGCACAATGATTCCTGTATGCCGGGTAAAGTATTTGCCGCCGAGTTGCGCGCTCAGCTCCCGATGGATGGCGTAAATATACCGGCCATTTTCCGCGGTGTTGCTCTGATCGAGCGAGGGGCTCAATTCTGTGACGGGACCGTCGTCGAACAGGAGCGCGAGGATCAGCTTTTCCTCGGAAGCCAGAGCCGCTTCGGTGGCCGGGTCGCTCACCAGGCGCGAGAGTTTGTATTTGCCTTTGACCGGTTCGACGCGCAGGCATCCGCGAACGGCGAGCTGCGAAATCACCGCGGCAAACGTGCGCCCATCGGTGGTTCCCCTGGAAATATACCGCACAGCAGCGGGTGAGAAACCCTGAGGAGGTTCGTAACGCGCGACGACCGTGCCGGGCTTGGGATCCGGGCCAATTCGAAACCAGGCGATCAGGTAATAGAGAAACAGAATGGCAGGCGCGGCGAGAAGCCGCAGATCGCGCTGGAAACCGTAAAACATCGGTTTTTTTATCAGGCCCGACGGCCAGGTCAAAACGAGACTCAGGCTTTGTCGCGGATCGACGTGGGTGACGCGATAGGCAATTGTTCCGGGAGCGGCATCCATCCGTTCCGGCGTCCTGTCCGGCGAGCGGGGTCCGCGAAATCCGATTCGAGGCTCGATCGTCACATTTTCGATGGGCACAACGGGCGGCAGGTGAACGGCAACAATCGCTTCCGCCACCGGAGGTTTTCGTTCGTCGCCGATGCCGCTCCAGTAAAGTGTGTCGCGCACGGCCCCGAAATTCAGCGCAGAATGCACCGTGTACCGAATTACAAACTTGTGTTCTCCGGAATCGAGCGGAACGTTCCGCTCCCCAATCAATATCTGCGAATAGCCGTATCCGCTGCCTTGGTGGTATTTAACGGGGCTTCCGTCTCTGGTCACTTCCAGAATGTCCACGCGAATCCCGTTGTCCTTTTTGTAGGCGCCAACATAACGCGTGTCCCAGCGATCTTCCGAAGTAATGGGCAGATTGCGCTTGAAACCGTATTTATAGAAAGAGGCGGCGTTATTGACGGTAATTTCTTCGCGGATTTCGAGAGTGGCATCTTGACGCACCGTCACGTCGGAACGGAAAAATGTAATTCCCGAAGAATTCCAGGTATCACCCCGTGCAGACGGGGACGCATAAAGTGCGGCAAAGAGAATGGCGAGAATGGCAAATTGATATCGCACAGATTCCTCGGGAATCCTTTAAAGCGTTACACACCATGGTACCCGGATACTTATGCACTCCGGCGCCGGGATGTGCAGTCCTGCTGCGGGTTGTGCACCTGTACTTCGAACCGAGTCTGAACTCCGTCATCCGCGATCATTCATCTACCGTTAACAATCGCGCCTTAGGCTAGAATTCAGGGGTCCCCTCCCAAATCATGAGCCAACTCGATTCAGGCCTGCTCCAGCACCTTTCCGACGAACTTGCCTCGCTGTCGGATGACATGGTCAACCTTGAAACATCTTTGCTGAAGCGCACCCTTCGAGTTCATGAAGCGCATCGCCGGAGCGCGCGAAACCTCGCCCACTATTTGGCGCTCCGCCGTCATGACATCCGCAAGCTACAAGCGCAGCTGGCACGGCTCGGTCTTTCGTCGCTCGGACGCACGGAAAGCCACGTGCTCGACGCCGTACAAACCGTTCACCGGGTGCTCGCTGCCCTGTTAGGCTCCAACGATTCAATCACTTCCCTCGAGGAACCCGCCATTGCCCTTGACAACGGGAATGAGCTGCTGGAAAAAAACACCGAGGCTCTTCTCGGTCCTCCCCCGGCCGGACGCAAGGTTCGCATCATGGTAACGATGGCCACCGACGCCGCCACGGATTACGAGTCGGTCCGCGATCTGGTTCAGAGCGGCATGGATTGCATGCGCATCAATTGCGCCCACGACAATCCGAACCTTTGGCTCGCGATGATTCGAAACCTGCAACGCGCGCGCCAGGAGACCGGCCGCAGCTGCCGCATCCTGATGGATGTCGCGGGCCCCAAGCTCCGCACGGGCTCGATTGAGCCGGGCATTGCAGTTGCCAAATGCCGCCCAAAACGCGATCTCTATGGCCGCGTTATCACTCCCGCTCGCATCTGGCTGACTTCCGCGGAGAAGCCCGCACCCGCTCCCGCCGCAGCCGCTGCGACTCTTTTTCTCCCCTCGGCATTCCTCAAAAGGCTTCATGTCGGGGATGCGCTTCGGCTTCGTGATGCGCGGAAGGCGCAACGATCCTTGCGCATCTCGCACCTGGACCCCGCCGGGTTCTGGGCCGAAGCACGCCAGACCGTCTACTTCATCCCCGGCCTGGAAGTTCAGCAAACGCGGCGCACTGGCTGGAAGAAAAAATCGCGCGGCGTTTTGGCGAAGGCGCGGATCGGCAAGCTTCCCGCGCTCGCTCAGGCTTTGCTCCTCAGGCAAGGCGACACTCTCGTGCTCACGCGGGCCAACACACCGGGCAAGCCTGCGGTCCGTAAAAAATCGGGCGAAATTGTTGTCCCGGCGCAAATCTCCGTTTCTCTTCCTCAGATTCTCGATCACGCCAAGCCCGGCGATCCGGTATGGTTTGACGACGGGAAAATCGGCGGCGTGATTTCCTCGGTGAACGAGGAAGCGGTGTCCGTCAAAATCACTCAGGCGCGCCAGGAAGGCGAAAAACTCGGCGCCGAAAAAGGCATCAACCTTCCCGAGACGCAGATTGATATTCCCGCGCTCACCGAAAACGACCTCCTGGCGCTGCCCTTCATCGTGGAACATGCCGACATGATCGGTTATTCTTTCGTCCGTACCGAAGCGCACGTCCACGAACTGCTGGACCGACTCGAAGAGCTCAAGGGACCGCCTCTGGGTCTGATCCTAAAAATCGAAACCCGCAAAGCCTTTGAAAATTTGCCCAATCTGATTCTCGCCGCCATGCGGACACGATCCGTCGGCATCATGATTGCGCGCGGCGATTTAGCCGTCGAGTGCGGTTTCCAGCGTCTCGCGGAAATTCAGGAAGAAATTCTGTGGTTTTGCGAAGCTGCCCACGTGCCCGTCATCTGGGCGACGCAGGTTCTCGAGAGTCTGGCCAAAAAGGGAATTCCATCGCGCTCGGAAATCACCGACGCCGCGATGGGTGAGCGCGCCGAGTGCGTCATGCTCAACAAAGGCCCGTATTCGGTCGCGGCGGTGCGCGCCCTCGCCGACATTCTTCACCGCATGCAGGCGCATCAGGAAAAGAAACGTTCGATGCTCCGGCAACTTCACCTCGCCGCGTCGTTTAATAGCGACTAAGGAATTGCTGCCAGTCCGGAATGAGTCACCGCATGGCTTCGTACGAATGTGCTGCATTGGGTGCCGCACCTTCTCTCTAATCGACGAAAGCGCTGGCCTGATTTTTCGTGTAGAGATGACAGACAAATAAAAACAGCGCCGCCCCGAGATAGCTCAACGTAAATTCCGGCGCGGCCCACCAGCCAAGGTGATTCTCGACGCCCTGCGCGCTCAAGCGAAACGCGTGGATCACGCCGAAGCAGGAAAGCGCGGCGGCTACCGCCATCCACGCGGACGCTTGCAGGAATTTGCGCTCAATGATCCACACCAGCGCCGCCGCCCAGATCATCGAGACGAGCAGAGCGCCTTGTCCCAGCGCGATCATCCCGTAAATCGCCAGCTCTCCGCCAAAGCGCGGAGCCACGGTCATCAAATCGCTGCCGGCTTTGCGCACGCTCAGATCGACGATCTGCGTCACCCACTGCGCCAGCATCGGCACCAGCCCCATAGCCACAGCAACCGCATGAGCGGCGGGAACTTCCCGAAACGCCTGCCCCACCATCGCCAGGCCGAACCAGACGATGACAAACGCCACGACTTCGAGAGGTACAACATGCAGCACTGCAGGAACAAGTCCCGTCAGGCACAGCGTCGCGCTGGCGACTCCGCCGAGAATCGAATATCCAATTCGCGCCCCGTTCGCCTTGTGCGCGTTGTGGCCGATGTAGAGCGTCGTGGGAAACGCGCTGCCCAGGGCAGCGCCTGCGAGTGTGGCCAGTCCGTTCACAAGCAGTGACGGAGTCGTCGCGTAGTCATCGCCGCCGATCCGGACGCTTTCCAGAATCTGCAGAGAAACGAGCGTGTCGAGCAGACTCAACGGCAGAAAAATCGAGGCGTAGCGCCAACCCTCGCCGTAGCGAAGAATCTGAAATAAATTCACGGGCGTCGGAAGATGAAGCGCCGGAGACGCCAGCGGCGGCATGGGCGGCAGATGATACAAATGTAATGCCCTTAAAATCATAACGGTAATTCCGCCCACCACCATGGCCAACAGTCCGGCGGGAATCCGCAGCGGCAATCGCATGCGCGACGCATAAATCCCGACAAGAATTACCGCGGGCAACAACGCGACCGCCGGAATCTGAAAAATGCCGAAAATAAAACCGAGACATAGAAACGCCATCGCAAGCCCCGCGAGCGGACACAGCAGCGCGGCGAGCGGCGTCGTGCGGCGCAGCCAGTCAATGCAAAACGCGCTGGCCGTCTGCACCGCGCCGCTGACCAGACTCGCGAAAATTCCAATGTGCCACGCCAGATTCGAGTCGTGCGTGCGTTCGTACACCGGCGCCATGATCAGAAATACATAGGCAAAAATCGTGGGAGTATTGATGCCGAAAGGAATCGCGGTGACGTCGCTGCGCCCCTCTTTTCCCGCCAGACGGTGCGCCTGCCACGCGTAAAACAAATTGCCGAATAGAATGGAAAACGCCACGGCCGGAAGGATCCGGCCCGTGACCAACTCTTGAGGTAGGCCGCAGAGAGGCGTCAAGCTTGCGATCAGCAGCAGGTCGGGAAAACCGCTGAAAAACAGTCCAAAGAAGCCATCGAGATCACCCGCCACAAACCATCGTGGTCCGGTGTTCTCCAAGGATTGAATCGCGCTAGATATTGGTATGTCCTGGTGCCGTCATTCCAAGCGAGGGGGAATACCTCCTCACTTTTCGCTTCCGGCGATCGGACCGGAGAGGGAATCCTCGCTTCGCTCGGAATGACGGCGTGTTTTATTTTTCGGCAGCCGGTGAAATCGTGCCCCGCAAAATTCAGGAGACGTCGCTCTCAAACCGTCCCGTACCGCAATCCCAACTGCTTCAGCCAGCGCCGGTAGGCAATGGCAATCTGATCGGACCGCAAATGCAGCTCCGCTTGCAGATCCAGCGGCAACAGTTCGGGCCTCTGCGAATTGACGATGCGGATGTCTTGCTCGGTCACCACGTCCTGAAAGCGGCGCAATTCTTCGTCGGGAACTTCGTGCGCATAATTCATCGCGATCACAACCCACGCAAGACTGTTTTCCGCATCCACAGGTGCGACAGCGCCCAAGAGAGAAAAATTCTGACCGGCATGAAGTTTCGTCATTCGCGCCGCAAGCGGGCGCTCCACCCAATAGGTGTAATGAACCTTTGCGGGACGTCCGGTTCCATCCGGGTCCGGTTGCCAGATCGGAATATCGCGCGCGACGATTCCCTCCTCAGTGGTAGTCACTGTGTAGTCGCCAATCTCCGCATTCGCCGGATCACCCAGCATGCCTGCGTGGGCCGTCGGCAGATGAGCCACGTCGAGAAGATTTTCAACGATCCTTGGCCCCTGCGCATGAAACTTGTACGGCCCTGCCGCGACGAGCCGAAAACCGGGGTCTTCGCCTTCGGGGAATGAAGGAATGTCCCCGCCAGGGGCGCCCAGGCAGACCCAGACCAATCCATATTTTTCGCGGACGGAAAAATTTTCCACACGAGCGCGCACTGGAGGCGGCAGGTCCGGCTGCGACGGAATTCGCGCACACTCGCCGGCCGGGTTGTATTCCCATCCATGGTAAGGGCAGACGACACATTCGCCCTTTTCCGACCCGCAAATCCGCCCGAGCGAAAGTTTTGCTCCGCGATGAACGCACAGATCCCGCCATGCGTGCAGCCCTGCGCCGCTGCGCCACAACACAAGGTCATGACCCAACACGCGAACCACTTCCAGTTTGTTTTTCGGTAATGAGGAAGACCATGCGGCCGCAATCCATTCGTTCAGAAGCAGCGGGTCAATCAATCCGAGGTCTTGCGGCATGGCGATAGGGGGCTCTGGAATTGCGCCCTCATCGTAGCGCGAATTACCGATTCGGTGAAATTCTCTGTTTGGATGAGATCGATTGGAAGTTTCCGCGCCAGAAAACCATATGTCGTTGCGAGCTAATCGCTCGATCGTCTTGTTTAAGCCCGTAAATGACGAGTGCCGCTCGATCTCCGGACGGCATAATTTTGTGGATATGATCGCTCCCGACAATTTCTTCCTGAAATGTGGCGACATATACCTTGCCGTTTGCCACCGTCGGCGGACAAAATTTGGCGAATAAGCCCAGGCGGTCGTTCTCGTTGCCGGTACTCTCGCTATCCCAAAGCTCCGGTTTCGAAACATCGGAAGCATTCAGGGCCCGCAAAACTCCGCGAACAACGGCATGATTCGCGTTTGTCATGTACGGCATCGTCACCCAGAGGATTCCGCTGCCCGCCTCGTCCCCATTCGCGGAGATTGACATAATCCCGCCCGACATCCAGACTCCCTCACGCCCCGGCTTTCCAAATACGCCTTTCGGGAACTCCGGATAGGGCGCGAATACGCAGAAGGGCGCCGTCGGACAATCGGAACTTTTCTTGAAAGGAATCGCCGATTCGAATTTCCACTTTCCGAGTGTTTCCGAGTCGGGAACCAGCTTGTATTGCTTGACCGGATCTTCTTCCCCGTTCACATAGGCGTACATCTTTCCCCGTTGCTGCCAAATGACGGGCGTTCCATGAATATTGTAGTAAACCGGCGACTTCACATCCGTCAGTTCAGGCTGGTGCGTTATCTGAAAGGTTTGCAATGGCGGGGCCGCGCCTTTTCCCATTTTGTCCCTGTCTAACAGGTAAATCCTCCCCTCCTTTCCCGCGGCCAGCAACAAGTGGCTTTTTGGCACCAATACAGCTCCGGCGGAACCCAGATCGACATCGTCTTTTTTCATCACCTCCTGGTTCCGGGGGGTGTACCAATCCTCCGCCTGGAAACTTCCCCCGGCCAGGCTCACTTTCACAACGCTATTGCCAAAATCCGTTGCGCCGTTGCTTGTGCCATCACCTGTGACCATAAAAATATTCCCGGCCTCATCCGCTGCCGGACCTTCCCCGGACATCCAGATTCCCGCGCGTCCTTCCTCATCCGATCCTTTTCCGTTCGGCGTACTGCAGAAAACGGCAAGTTTTTTTGGCCTTTTTGGTTGCGATACATCGTAGGCAAACAGCCATCCGTGGTAGGGTCCCTGATCGCAATGCCCGCCAAAGGCGATAAACAGCGTGTTTCGATTCAACAAGAGAGCGGGACGGTTCAATTCGTAGAGAGCATTAAATTGAATTGTCCTTTTTTTTCCCTCCCCGATAGACCCGATGCCGGTCCCTGCAACTCCACCCTGAATCGTCACATCGCTGATCACCCGCCCAGTGGCGAGATCCAGCGTAAAGAGTTTGTATCTGTATCCGGCGGAGCCTTTCGATTTTGCGGCGACGTAGATGACTCCCCGCTTTGGAGTGTCCGCCTTCGTAATCTGGATGGCCGGAGTTCCGGTAATTCCAATTTCCGTGGTGAGGTCCTCGCACGTGGGAGAGCCGATTCTGGTGTAGAGCTCCGAAGTCTCGATGTGTTTTCCGAGTATTTTGGGCCCTGTGTGCCAAAGTTCCGCGCTCGTGGACGCGGGATTCATATCATCCGCGTCGAACGCGTAGACACTGTTGTGCTCGGTCGCAACGATCACGGTATTGGTCGGCCCGGCGCGGTGCACGATCTTCGCGCCGGAAACGATGAGCGGTTGCGCGTAAACATTTCCATCGACAGCGCGAACGGCAAGCTTTCCAAAATGAGTCCTGCTGACATTGGAGGTGTTGAGCTCGGTTTCCTTTAAGTTCGTGCCTGAGCGCGCGTTGTCATTGTGCTGGGTCAGAACATCGACTTGAGCCGCCAGCGGCCATGCGGCGAACAAGACGGCGACGAAACAATAAAATAATGAAAGCTGGACTGATTTGACGATGACAAAATCCCTTCCATAGCCACTTGGAATGCACTTCAATTTGCGTCACAACGAGGTGAATATTTCCACTCGTACGGGGAGGGGTTTCGAGGGCTCTTGGCCTGCGAACACGAACAAGTTTAGATTTTGTTGCGACGAGATTCAATACCGGAATTCAGGGAGAAACAGGGCAGGCGATTGGGTATTTCGCCTGCCCGTCACCATCTCTTTGAAAAGGAATCGGTTGCGCCCCCGGCGTGTGCCCGCGACCCGCGCCGGTCCTCGGACGAACATTCTTTTCATCGTAGCGACGGTCTAGTTCGCCGCCGCGGCGGCCTTTTCGCAATTGACCATCCACGCGATGCCGAACCGGTCGACGAGCATGCCAAAGCGCTCGGCCCAAAATGTCTTCTGGTACGGCATGGTCACTTTCCCGCTTTCAGCAAGCGCGTTAAAAATTCGTTCCCCCTGGGCCGGGTCGTCAATCATGATCGATACCGAAAATCCTTGCGGCTTTTGGTAGTGTTCCGGCGGAGCATCGCTGCCCATCAGAATCTGATCGCCTACGGACAGCCGTGCGTGCAGGATTTTATTGAGCCATTCCGGAGGCGTCTGTTTCTCCATGGGGCTTCCCGCGTGAGGCATCATGATTTCGATCTTCCCGCCGAGTACTCGTTCATAAAACTTGAACGCTGCTTCGCAATCGCCATTGAACAGCAAATAGGTGTCCAGTTTCATCGCAAGCTCCTTTCGTCGATCGATGATTTGTTAAGAGGATTTGTAGCGATAATTTGTAAGGGTGATTTGTAACGATGCCGTCGCGAATCCCCCTTTGCGGATACTATACGCCAAACTGCCGCAAATGATGGTCCAGATGCTTATACATCAAAATTGACCATTCCTCCGGCGTTAATCGCCCAAAGAAACTATGCGGATGCGACGTGCAGCCTTCCGGCCCGCCCGCGGCAAACCGGTCGATCAATTCGCACAGCCGCTCCTGCTCCTTGGCCAGATCGCGATGGTCCTGCACCATAAGATCTTTTGCCGTTGGCGAGTTCCGGCGCATTGGTTCGTCGTTCCCAAACACCATAGGTTTTATCACTCGGCCAATGATTCGCCCAACGAACGCTCGCGGAGAAATCCTGTCGCCCAATGCCATCTCCAAACCCGCCGAGCAGTGCGCCACAGCCTGCGCCGCATTCATCGCTCCCCACTGCCTTTCGCTATCGGGCCTGAGTTGCGCAATGCGACGCTTCACTTCCCCCACCCTTGCCGGTTCGAAGAGATTCTTCATGGGAAACGCCTCCCCCCAGCGTTCCTTACCAAGGCTGAACCTATATAGCTCTATGTACGACTACTGCTGCCACCCGCCGCCGAGCGCCTTGTAGATTTGCACGAGCGCCAGCAGTTCGTTGAGCCGCGCCTGCGCCAGGCCGAGCTCCGCCGACAAATAATTTGTATCGCTGGTGAGGACTTCCAGATAATTCGTGGTGCCGGCGCTATAGCGCTGATCGGAAAGTTTTGCCGCGTCCTCGGCCGAGCCTGCCAGCAAATCCTGTTGGGCGCGAAATTCCTGGTCTTTTTGATAAGCGATCAGCGCGTCGGAAACGTCTCGAAACGCGCCCTGAATCGTCTTCTGATACGTCAGCACCGCTTCCTGCTTCTGCGCTTCCGTCAAACGAACGTTTGAGCGAATCTGGCCGGCGTTGAAAATCGGCTGGCTGATGGCTCCCGCAAACGAGTACAGTCCGGACGAGCCGCTGAACAGATTCGAAAGCTGGTTGCTCTGGAAGCCGAGCGCGGCCGTCAGCGAAATATCCGGGAAATAGGCGGCCCGGGCGACCCCAATCTGGGCGTTCGCCGCGACGAGCAGTTGCTCGGATTGGCGAATGTCAGGGCGGCGTTCCAGCAGCGCGGACGGAAGGCCCGGCGGAACGACAGGCGCGTGTGGCTGGTCGATCAGGTCCATTCCGCGCGGAGTAATCGGCGCCGGATTGTTTCCAAGCAAAACGCTGAGAAGGTCTTCCTGCTGGCCGATGCGCCGTTCGACATCGGCAATCTCGGCCCCCGCGGTGTACACAAGCTGCTCCGCCTGGCGGACATCGAGAATGGAATTGATGCCGTGTTCCTCGAGCGTTTTCGTCAGCTCGAGCGATTCTTTGCGCGAGGCCAGCGCCTTCCGCGAAATTTCAAGTTCCAGATCGAGTTCGCGCAGCTGAAAATACGCGCTGGCGACATTCGCCACCAGAGTGGCGTTTACCTCCTGCTGCGCCCAGTCGCTCGCCAGCAGATTGGCGCGCGCCGCTTCGGTGGCGCGTCGATACTTGCCCCAGAAATCCAGGTCCCACGCAGCGTTCCCCGTGATACGGCCGTATGTGTATGTATACGAAGGTATCGGGCCAGTCGCGGGATTACGGATGGTGGTGCCTGAGCCGTTCGCCGTCACGATGGGAAATTGATTCGCGCGCGCGAGGCCGACTTGATCCTGCGCTTCCAGTACATGCGTCGCCGCGATCCGCACATCGTAATTCTGTTTCAGCGCCGTGCGGATCAATTCCTGAAGCCGCGGGTCCTGAAACACTTCAAACCATTTTTGATCGGCCAGCGACGCGGACGGATTCCGGGACGCATCCACATTCTCGGCCCCTCGAAACGCCGTGGGAATGTCCACGGCCGGACGTTTGTAATTCGGACCCACGGAGCATCCGGCGAGAAAAAGGCCCGCCGAAATAAAAACGAGAGCAAGAAATCGGTGGCGGCCCGATTTCCGCAAAGGCATGGTATCGCAATCCGAGAAATATTTTTTCATGGGCCTAGTCCCCCAACCCGTCCTGGGTGGCCAAGGCGCCGCCCGTGGAGGGAATTTGAGTGTGGCCCGCGCGGAAAAACGAAGTTTTGTTCAAGACCTTCACCTGGAACTGCTCGAGGTACAGATAAATCACCGGCGTAACGTACAAAGTAATGAACTGCGACACGATCAAGCCCCCGACGATCACCATGCCGAGCGGACGGCGGGAAGCCCCATCGGCCCCGTAACCGGCGGCGATCGGCACGGCGCCGATCACCGCCGCGAGGGTGGTCATCAGGATGGGGCGGAAGCGGTCCATGCTCGCGTCGTGTATGGCTTTTTCAGCCGTCTCGCCCGCGTCCACGCGTTGCCGCGCAAAATCGACGATCATGATTCCGTTTTTCTTCACGATGCCCATCAGCATGAACATGCCAACGAACGCGTACAGCGATGCCTGCTCTCCAAATAAATACAGCGTCAGCAATCCGCCGACGAGCGCCGTGGGTAATGTCGAAAGCACCGTCAGCGGGTGCACGTAACTCTCGTACAGAATCGCGAGAATCACGTACATGACGAACACAGCGAGCGCCATCAATATCGTCAAATCGCGCACCGTGTCCCGGAAGGTGAGCGCCTCCCCCTGCAAACTCGCGCGAACCGTCGGCGGCACAATCTCTTTTTCCGCCTGGCTGATGAAATTGGTCGCGTCGCCGATGGCCACATCCGGTTTCAGGTTGAAAAATATCGTCACACTGGTGAACTGGTTCAAGTGGTTTACCGACTGGGGGCCCAGCGATGTTTTCCAGGTGACCAGCGTATCGAGCGGCACAAGATTTTTCCCGTCGTCCGACCGGATGTACAGCAGCGAAAGATCCTGCGCCTTCGCTCGTTCGGAGTCCTGCACTTCCAGGATCACCTGATACTGGTCTTCGGGCTTCTTGATCAGATACAAATAATTCTGCGAGTACGCGTTCCGCAGAAGATTCAGAATTCTCGCTTCCGAGACGCCGTAGGTGCGCGCCTGATCGCGCTTAATATCGATTTCCAGATTCGGCGTGTGATTGAAATAATCCGAAGACACCGTGAGGAACCCCGGATATTGCCGCAGCCGCGCCATCAGTTTTTCCGAAACTTCATAGACCTGTTCGGAATTCACGCCGGAGAGCGAGTACGCGTATTGCCCCTGGTTCTGGTTCGTCGCGCCCGTGCTGATATTCAAAACGGGCATCGGCCGCAGGAACGGAAAAATTCCAGGCACCGCGCCAAGCTGTCCCATCATTCTTCCCGCGACCGCGTCAATGGGCGCGCGATCTTTCGGCGGCTCAAGAAATCCGAGCAGCAGTCCCTGATTGGACGCGAGAAACTGGCTGTTGCCCGTCAGCGTGAATGTCGCGCCCACGCTCGGGTCCTTCCGCATGATCTGGTCCGCCTGATCCTGCAACGCGCGCATCTGATCGGGAGACGATCCCTCTTTTCCGATCATCACGCCCCATAGAAAACTGCTGTCGCCCACCGGCAAAAACGCTTTCGGCACCAGGGTGAAAAGCAGGATCGTGCCCGCCATGCAAGCAGCCCAGATGAGCGCGGAAATCCAGCGGCGGCCGATAAACCACCACAGCGATTTCCCGTAATAATAGAGCACGCGTTCCTCGATCTTGCCTGTGGTTCGCTCGATGAAATTTTTCTTCACGCCGTGGCCGCGGTCCTTCAACAGCCGCGCGCACATCAGCGGCGTCAGCGTTAGCGACACGATTCCCGAAGCGAAAATCGCCACAACGATGGTGATTGCGAACTCGCGGAAGATGCGTCCCACCAGTCCCGACATGAATACCAGCGGCATGAACACGGCGGCGAGCGAGATGGTCATCGAAAGAATCGTGAAGCTGATTTCCCGGGCGCTTTCCAGCGTCGCTTGCAGCGGCTTCAATCCTTTTTCCATCAGCCGGACCGTGTTTTCCAAAAACACGATCGCGTCATCCACCAGAAATCCAATCGCCAGCGTCAACGCCATCAGCGAAAGATTGTCCAGGCTGTATCCAAATACCTTCATGGCCATGAACGTCAGCAATAACGACAGCGGAAGCGCCACGGCTGGAATCAGCGTGTCCGTGGCGCGCCCGAGGAAAATAAAAATCACGGCGACAACCAGAACGAATGCAATGAGCAGGGTAGCTTCCACGTCGGCGACGGAATTGACAATCGTCTGCGAGCGATCGTAGATCGGCGTTACGCGCACCGATCCAGGCAGTTCCGCGCTGATGATCGGCAGCAGATCGCGAACGCTCTGCGCCACCTGCACGGCATTGGATCCCGCCTGCCGGTTCACCGCGACAACCACGGTCGCCGATGGCTCCTCATAGCCGCGCGCCCAGAATTTCATCCGAATGCGCTCGTCCTGCACCGTATCTTCCACCTTGGCGATATCGTGCAGATACACGGGAGCCCCATTGGTGGTGCTGACGATCAAATCGCCGTAGGACTGCGCGCTCTCCAGCTGCCCGTTGGGGCGCAGCAGCGCGGTCCCCGACGGACTATCGAATTGCCCCGCGCCGATGTAGCTGGTCCCGTTTTTCACCGCCGCGACAAGATCGTCCACTGAAATTCCGCGCGCCCACATTGCCGAAGGATCGACTTTGATTCGCACAGCGGACTTCGTGCCGAACACGTTCACGCTGCTGACGCCCGGCAGAATGCTGATGCGCTCGCCCACCTGCGTGCTTCCATAATCGTAAAGGCGTCCGGGCGTCACCGAATCGCTGGTGAGCGCGATGTACAAAATCGGCTGGTCGTTCGGATTCGTCTTGCTATAGGTCGGCGGTGACGGCAGATCGACAGGAAGGCTTCCGGTCGCCTGTGATATGGCGGTCTGCACGTCGGTCGCAGCCGCGTCGATGCTCTTGTCCAATGCAAACTGCAGCGTAAGCCCCACATGGCCTTGCGTGCTTTGCGAGGTCACCAGTTCGAGCCCGTTGATCTGCATGAATTGCCGCTCGAGCGGCGTGGCGATATTGTTCGCCATGGTGTCCGGACTGGCGCCCGGATAATTGGCCTGCACGGAAATGACCGGATAGTCCACGACCGGCAAGTCGTTCACCGGAAGACGGAAATAGCTGAGGACCCCGAAAACAATGACGGAGACGGTCAGGACCGCGGTCATGACCGGACGGCGAATAAATGGTTCTGAAAGATTCATGATTGCCCCGCCGCGGCAGACACAGGAGTCCCGTTATCCACATGCACTTTACCGCCCGGCATCACGCCAAGCTGGCCGTTGAGAACCACGCGTTCACCCGCTTTGAGTCCCTGCTCGATTACAATCGAATCGCCCTGGCGTTGACCCAGTTTCACAGGCCTTAATTCCGCGGTCGAATCGTCTTTGATTACATAAACGAACGGTCCCTTCGAGGAATCCTGCGTCGCCTGCGCCGGCACCAGCACGGCTTTCGGCAGCGTCGCAAGCACCAGACGAACATTCACAAATTGTCCCGGCCACAAACGATGCCCGCCGTTCGCCGCAGTGGCGCGCAGCATCACGGTGCCGCTGCCCGCCTGCACCGTGTTGTCGAGAAACGTGAGCTGCCCGGCAATCGGTTTATCCGCTTCATCCGGCAATCGAATTTCAACTTTCAGGGAATGGTTGGCTGAGTTCCTCTTCACCGCGGAGAAATCGCTTTCCGTGACGGTAAAATCGGCGTAGATCGGGTCCATCCGCTCGATCGTCAACAACGTCGTGGTGTTCGCGGTTACCACATTGCCGAGATCCACCAGGCGATGCCCCGCGCGACCGTCAATCGGCGAACGAATCGATGTGTACTCGAGATTTAATTTCGCGGATTCAACCGCGGCTTCGTTCTGCTTGACCTGCGCCTCGCCCACATCCACCGCGTTTTTCCGCGTGTCGTAATCCTGCCGCGCGATCGCTTTTGACTGGACCAGGTCCTGCACGCGGGCGAATTGAATATTCGCAAAGTCCAGCGCCGCCTTTGATTGCGCCAGATTCGCCTGGGCCAAATCCAGTTGCGCCTGGAACGGTCGCGGGTCGACGACGAAAAGTGGATCGCCCTTCTTCAAATCCGCGCCGTCGGTGAATCGAATCTCCGTGATCCGCCCCGATACTTCGGGCAGCACCGAAACAACTTCGCGAGCAACGGTCCGTCCAACTTCATCGAGATAAACAGGCACGTCCTGCGAGACAGCCGCAGTCACAGTAACCGGCGATGGTGGGCGGTCGAATGCCGGTGGGTCTTTTTTGGCGCATCCGGAAAAAATAAGGGCAGAGGTGCAAATCAGTACAAGCAGCTTTCCGCGATTCAACATCTATCTCCAATCCATATCCCCACGGGGAGACTTGCGACACGCTATTGTAAGTTACCTTGTATGAGATGTACTAAGCGGGCCGCAAGTTCTAAATAAATTTCAAGCAACGTGTCTCGCCGGGAGCGAAGAAAAAGGGAAACCGCTGCATCGAGTGGAATATATTACTCCCAATATTATAAAAATAAACGGTTTGTGGGGTTTTGAATCGAACACGAATCGCCGATTGTGGATTTCGCCGATGAAAATTTGCACACGAAAGCGCCTGAAAATTCACCGGCCAATCGGCCCAAATCAGGAATTGTGGAGAAAGTTCGCAGGTGTCTATTCGTCCGAGGTGGCCGCTTCGGAGGACAGACGTTTCAATTCTTCGTAGGTGAAAACAGTTCGCACGCTGCTTCCGCTGATGTGCTTGTGACCTAAACCCAGCATCCGCGAAAACCATCGCAATTCCGGAATTGCCAGGCCAACGAGCGCGGCTGCCTGGTATTCGTCAATTATGCTGCTACTGTTCGTTCCCAGTTCTGACATGGAAACATACCTCCCGGATCGTTGAATTTGAATAAGGGTAGGGCAATCCCCGTGCCAAGGAGATATAAAATAACTCGTTTCGATTCATATGTTTCGCATGTTAAACCTCCCAATGAGGCTCGCGTTGGGCAAAATATTTCACTTAAAGTAAGCCTCTGTTCCCAGGGACTCGTAAAAGTTTCGGGCTAAACGGAAAGGCTGCTACGATACAGGCAACTTGTCGCGAAGAACCAATATCGCTCCGAATAAACACGCGGCTCACCCCTTCGACTTGAAGTACGGTACCGATACAGCTGGATACCTCTTTCCTGACGACCTGCGCAGCGGCCAAAAGCACGACTCAATGAACAACGGGTACTCGGCGGTCGCGCCTTCTGTGTTTCGCGAAGCCTGCCGCCGCTGGAGGGAGTCACTTGCCACAACCGGCGCCCGGATCGAGGCCTACACTTTCGTGGACATCGGCGCGGGGAAAGGCCGCGCCATGCTGCTCGCCGCGGAGATGCCCTTCCGCAAAGTCATCGGAGTGGAATTGAACGAGGAACTGGCGCACATTGCGCAAAGAAATACCGCGCGCTGGAGCCGCATCGCGCACCTGAATTCGAAAATTCGCGTTCTTCGACGGGACGCGATGGAATTCAAGTGGCCGCGAACCCCCTTGCTGGTCTACCTCAATAATCCGTTCGATTGCGCGCTCGTGGAAGAGCTTGCCGCAAGGCTTGCGGCATCGGCTGAAAAAGGTCATGGCCCGATTGACCTTCTCTACGTTAATCCGGGCTGCGCGGACTCCTTGATCCGCGGGGGATTTTTTAAGCTGGTGTGGAATGACCAAATCTATATGGACGCGGCAGACCAGCAAGCAGACCCCTATGATGCGGTAGCCGATCGCGTTGCCGCGTTCCGGCTCCGGCCTACGCCCGGCCACGTCGAGGCTTAAATTGACGAAGCAGCCGCGAGCCCATTCTGCACCCGCGACCCGGGGCCCGCGGCAGCGCTGGCTTCAGCCTTCTGGGTTCGAATTTCGAAAACTGCAAGGTCAATTAAGACTGTAATGCAAATTGTTTGACCTGTGGTGACGAGGCGGGATTCTAATCCAGACAAGGTGAATCCTGTAGATTGATTGTTTATCTACTGTGAATCTAAAGATTGCAAATTTCGGGATCCCTGCGCTTACTGCACTTTGCCGAGAATTTTCACACGGGAAGTAGGGTATGAGGCCTCGTTACTTTGAGAGGAAGACCACGCGCCGAAGGGGGCAATTGCGCGCGCTGGATAAGCCTTGAGCGCGGGCAATTGCCCGGACGAGCTTCGCCGATCATTTTTCTTAAGCGGACTGCGCGCGCGTCTGCTGTTTCACGCAGACCTTGTTGGTCAGCTCGATGAGCTGCCGCAGGTTCCACCACTCTTCCTCGTCCATCAGTCTTCCGTCCGGGCTCGAAAAATAAATCGAGACGAATCCTTCCGTGGAAAGAGGGGAGCGCACGATCAACTGCGTTTTTTGTTGTTCGGGCAATGGTTCAGGCATTGGTGGTTCCTCCAGATGGACGCGGATTCTAGCACGAATCGTCCATTCGAAATGTTTCAGATTTGTAAACGATGAAACGGCTTCCCGTAAATCATAGGACTCGACGTGTGAAAACTCCTGCGCATTCGGCTAGAAATGGCTTTCGAATTCGCGGAAGCGACGTTCAAGCTCCCACTGCTGTTTCGCCTTATCGCTGGATTTGAGAAACCCGGCGCACCCTGCCGAGGGCGTTGCGCCCCCGGCCAAGTCTGAGGCGCATGCCGCCGATTCGCGGGAAAAAGAGTCCGGCTCGCGCCACAGGCTCGCGCCGGGGAGAAAACTGTGCTCCAGGCTGGTGCGGACCATTTGTTTCAGGTCTGTATAACTCAGCGCGTAGGTTTCGGCCGCGCGAACGTATTCATGCGTCAGGTCAATCCGCGAAACCCCTTCATCGTCCGTCGAAAGCGCTACGGGCACGTGGTATTTGCGATAAATCGGAAACGGATGGTCCTTGCCCGTCACGCCGAGAATCACGTCGTTGCTGGTGAGATTGACTTCCACCATCACGTGTTTTGCCGCCATTTCTTTCAATAATTCATAGGGGCGGTCTTCGTGCATCACGTCCACGCCGTGGCCGATGCGCTCGGCATGCGCGTCTTCTACTGCGAGACGAATGTGGCAGCAGAGGCCCTCGGGTGGGACAAGCCCTTCCGCCAACTCTCCGGCGTGCAGGCTGATGTGCACCTTCGGATAGAGACCGTGAAGAAATCCGACCATCTTCATTTGGACTCCATAATCGGCCATGGAAGTCGTGCCGTCCTCCGGCATAACGAAATTGATGCCCACAAAGCGGGGATCGTCCGAAATGGTTTCAAATCCCAGCAGCGTTTGCGCGAACACCTGCTCCTCGGAAAAGCCGCGCAGGATCTGATAGATGTACCGCACCGTGATTTTGCAGGCGGGCGCTTCCTGTGCTTCGCCGCAATGTTCGATCTTGCGGCGTGACGCTTCGGCTTCATCGCGCGCCGCGCGGGCCAGGGCAATTTCGTCGCGTAATCCGTGCGCCAGCAATTCGAGACGAAGCTGGCTCATGTCGTCGTGCCAGCCGATCTGCCTCGCGATGATTGCGGCGTGCGTGAAATCGGGGGTATCCATCAATTCCAGGTACTGCTCATTTTGGATCGCGGCCCGGGCCGCGACTTCGTCGAGCGATTGCCCAGCGTGAACGTGGCTGGTGCCTCCAAATTTTCCGAACGTATCGAAAAAGTGGTCGTGGCCGCTCACGCCCGCGTAAGGCACGAAGCTCCTCATCGAAAACGCATCGATCAAGGTATCGTACAAATTCTGATCCGTGAAGGCTTTCGAGGCAGGCGCCATGCCTTCGCCGCACGCCGGTTGCGTGGGGAAAGATTGTGCCGCCACCGGCGCCCTGACAAATGCATGGCGCGCAAGGTCTACGCAGAGGCCATCCTCGGCGGCGTATCGAATAAAAGACTCCGCGTAAATCCCGCCGCTTAAATGGTAGTGCAGGTCCGCGCCCTTCGGCATGCGCATGAGAAAAGCATGAAGTTCGAGCGGATTCGCGCGCGCCACTTCATACGCATGGGCGGCGCGCTGTTCGGAACCGTTCGCACCGGGCGCTGGTTTCTTCGAAGTGTTTTGCGCTCTTACGATTCCAGCGAAAAACAGCAGGCAGCAGGCGCGGACGCAGAAATGCCGGAGCATAGGAGAAAATTTCATGTTATGCATTTTCGCCTCTTTATGGAGCGGCATGAGGTATCTTCGATTCGCGTTCGGCCCAGTGAGTCACAATTTCCCGAACAACTTGATCGCCGACCGTTTCCGCCGCCTCCAGCGCGGGCAGGATTCCAGAATATTTTCGGCCCGTCACTCCCGCCTTCAGGCTCTCCGCAGGTGTCGATCCGGGCGCCTCGCGGTCGTAATTGCTCACCGTGCGCAACACCAGCACGCGCTTCAAGTCCGCTCGCCCGGCCTGATCGAGGAATGTGAGCGCCTGAAGCGTGCCGGAATCCTCCATCCCCGCGACCATGTAGTTGCCCTTGCCCCCGGTGTAGTAGCGGGTCCACTCGTTGGCCCATTCTTCCATCCGAGTGCCATGCCAGAACGTTCCGCTCGACATCGTATCGCCACGCGTGACGAAAGGCGGCTTGAGCGCATTCGGAAACCCGGCGAAGGCCGCTCGCCCCGCGCGCAAGCCATCGGAATCCGCCAGTGGAATGTCTTTCGTCAATTGAAAAGCCCACTCCACCAATTCCTGATTGAGCGTGTACACCTGACCAAAGGAAGCTTCCATCGGCTGCTCGTAGGGGCTCGCCTTTTGCAGCGGTAAAAATCCAGTCGGCCAGTCCGCGGGAATTTCGCGCGCGTCAATTTCGTATCCAATATCCCCATCGATCACGTGGTTCGCCCAGATAGCCGAGCCAAGCGATACATCGGCGGGATCTCCCCCGCCAATTCCAGCAATCACCCAGTATGCCTTCGAAAGGTCGAATCTGGGGTCCAGCCCAAGCGCCATCACCGAAGCCGCCGCCTTCGCGGTGGCGACGCCGGTCAACATGCCGAGCACGCCATCCTTATTCATTCGAACGTGGTGATAACCGGCGGGCAGAGGAAAAATCCGGTCCAGATGCTCGCGCTGCACCCACAGATAATATTCGCCGGGGGAGTTGCCCGTGTCCTCGCCCGATTGGAACATGGCCACCACAACGACTTTAACGCGGATGGGTTTAGCGGCGTCGGGCCGGGCAGCGGGAGTTTGAGCAAACAGTGGAAAGGAGCAGCCGCCGGCCACAATGAGTATTCGAACTAGCCGCGCGGCCAATCTCCTCATAATCCCTCTTAAGTCCGGCGGAGTCCCTTCTCGAATTTCGGGACATTCGCGAAAGAGAGTTTACATCACGGTCGATGGGAGAGGGCCTCTTCCTACATCCGAATTCGCGATCAAGATGATATGAAGCGATGATATGAGGCAATGATACAAAGCAATCGTATGAAGCAAAATTATATGAACGTGACGCTGGCGGGATGACGCCGGATGCGGAAAGACCGCTCCACACCCGCAGGGGGGTGGAATTCCCAACCGGACGGGAAAATTCCAATCCTGCCTGTTCAAGAAACGGGAAGGCTCATGCTTTTGCCGCTCTCGATTGGTCATTTTGCGGAAGCCGACGAACCGATGTGGGCCGCGCAAACGGCGTGCTCAGTTCCGGTGCTCCCTCAAAATCGACGATCTCGCTGGTGCGGTACGGCTTTTCCTTGTGACAGGCGGGGCAACGAACGCCAAATACGAGAGAATTCGATTGCGATGAATCCTCCAGGCCTGCCTCGGGGGCCGTGTGTCCAATCCTTCCTACAACCGCGGGGACAGGAATATGAGCCTTGCAATGAAGGCAAACAACTCCTCGGAAGTACTGGGTTTCTGTTTCAAGAGTCATCTCGGACCTCTCAGTAGGACGAATAAATTAGGCATCAAGGGTTCTGGGGACACCCAAATGCTATATCACAAAGGTTCTCAAGGTCCAGCTATAAGAATTGAGGGTCAAAAAGCCCAAAAGGGACTGGCTGGGTCGTGGTTTGGGACGAAATGATAAAACATTTTTAAACGCGCACTCGCCCGGGGGGTAGAAAACGAAGGAAAGCCCTCCGGTCCCGATGAGTTCCGATGAAATGCAGACCGCCCTGAAAATCGAGCGGCCTCCAGAAACCAATTGTCCGAAAAAGTTTCGGCTGATAGGGCCGATTCCTGTCCGGGGTTCAAGGAATATGCTGTTTTTTTGGAGAACGTACTCCGATGATCAGTCGATCCTTGTTACCGCCAAGGTAATGTGTTATATCGGATGGCGAAAGGATTCCTCCTATATGAAACCTTCGTTTAAGAAAGTTGTAGTTTGTTTTTTTTCGGCCGTCGCCCTAGCCTTCATTTTGGCGTCTCCGCAATTGCGAGGACAAAGCGCCAGTGGTATGAAGGCGCCGCTCTATAATACGGCGAAAGCAAAACTTCTAAGCGGCAAGCAGATATTCAGCTTCACGCAATCGACCTTTGACATCGACGGCTATTGCGAAAAAGCGAAGCACTACGACTTCACCTGGTTTGAAATGCAGCACAGCACGCTGGAATTCCGGGACATCGAAAAAATGATCGCTGCCTGTCCTCACGCCGGCGCCACGCCGTTTATCCGCCTTCCGGATGCCCAGGAATGGCACATCCAGCATACGACCGATATCGGCTGCCTCGGCGTGATCGTTCCCACGGTTGACGATGTAGACCGCGCTCGCCAAGCGGCAATGTGGTCGCGTTACCCGCCCATCGCCCGCCGCAGTTCTGGTCAAGGACAAGCCCGCGCCATCTGGGGCTCCAATTATGGGGATACGGCCAATGACAACATGCTGGTGGTCGTCATGATCGAAACTCCCACAGGTGTCGCCAATGCTTATGACATTGCGTCGGTGCCCGGCGTGGACGTCGTGATCATCGGCAACAATGACCTCAGCAAGTTCTCGGGATATTCGCAAACCGACGACCGCTACCATGCCCTCGTGCAAAAGGTACATGACGAGGTCCTCCGCGCCGGAAAGATCTTCGGCCAAGCCAGCGCCGCATACGCGACGGGTCCATTCAGCAAGGACTCCTACTTCTTCCAGAATGGTCCGTCGAATGACGGTTATAAACCCAAAGGCGCGGGTCCCGTGAACGCACCACCTCCCGGCGAAGAAGCCAAGTAACGCGATCGCCTGAGTAAGAAAAAAGCCCTGCCTCCTGGAAATTCCCAGAGGCAGGGCTCTTTTCATTTTTGTTCAAGAATCGCGATGGCAGGCCTTCCGGATTTCCTTGTCCACATCCGCCGAATTCATTCCATCGGAAGATTCAATGGCAGTGGCGGCAACCCCCTCTGGTAGAGTGAACTTGCGTTCATCCATTGTGTCCGTTTCACGGATACGCATGGACCACATGAATCATTCTTTACCCGCGCTCGATCAACCCGCACCGAATCAAGTCGACCAGATGTTATCGTGGCGCGCGCTGTTTTCATTTGGCTGGCAGCATGTACTGGTCATGTACGCCGGAACGGTCGCAGTGCCGCTGATCTTCGGCGCTGCCGTGGGCCTCTCTTCGCGGCAAGTGGCGGCGCTGATCAATGCCGATCTGTTTACCTGCGGACTCGCCACATTGCTGCAATCCGTCGGTGTCTGGCGATTCGGCGCGCGGCTTCCGCTGGTGCAGGGCTGCTCATTCATTTGCCTGCCGGCGATGATCCTCATCGGGAAGCAATCCGGTTTGCCGACCGTCTATGGAGCCGTGATCGGCTGCGGTTTTTTGACTATCATCATCGCGCCCGTCTTCAGCCGCCTGTTGCGATTTTTTCCTCCCGCTGTCATTGGCTCCGTCATTGTGTGCATCGGCCTGTCGTTGATGCCCACTGCGGCGATGTGGCTGGCAGGAGGCAATTCGCAGGCCACCGATTTTGGCAGCCTCACCAATCTCGGACTGGGACTTGCAACGATCCTGATAATTCTTGTGCTGTATGCGTGCGGCAGCGGTTTCATCTCAAACCTGAGCGCCCTGTTGGGCATGGTGGCAGGTACGGGGATTGCCGCGTTTTTCGGCCTCACGCATTTTCAGGATGTCGGGGCGTCCAGTTGGATCGCCATCACGAAACCGTTTCTGTTTGGCGCGCCAAAATTTTCGCTCGTGCCGATTTTGGTCATGGAAATGGCCATGCTCGCTGTGATGACAGAGACCACCGGAAATTGCCTCGCGATAGGGCGCATGGTCGGCCGGCCCGTGACTCCACGCACACTGGCCGACGCGTTTCGCGCTGACGGGCTGGCCACGATGCTCGGCGGAGTCTTCAACAGTTTTCCGTACAACGCCTACACACAAAACACAGGGCTGATAGCACTTTCGGGAGTGAAGAGCCGATACGTTCTGGCGGCCGCGGGCATCAATCTGTTTCTGATGGGACTTTTTCCGAAGATCGGCGCGATCATCGCGGGAGTGCCCAAGCCGGTCCTCGGAGGAGTGGGCCTGGTGATTTTCGGCATGACCGTTGTAGCGGGAATTCAGGAATTGGGTCGCGCTCAGTTCGAAGGCACTTCGAATGCCTTGTTGGTTGCGGTCTCGATCGGGATCGGGGTGCTCCCTACCGTTCTGCCGGGCCTTTTCGATCGCTTTCCCGCCGTCCTGCGTCTCTTGTTTGGAAGCAGCGCGGTTCTTTGCGGTTTCACCGCCGTCACGCTCGGCATTTTCTTTGATATGTTCAGCAAGCCGGCAGCGGCAAATCGCGTCGTCGACCCGGCAACGATGACGGAATTCTCGCCATGAGCCAATCGAACACACAACACGAAACCGATTTGCGCCATCTGCGCCGCTGCTTCGCTCTGGCGAGCGAGGCACGCGCCGCGGGCCAGCATCCCTTTGGCTCCCTTATCGTGGATGAAAATGGCGAGGTCCTGGTCGAAGCGCAAAACCATGTGCGGCCCCCTGATGGCGACCCCACGCGCCACGCCGAGCTTGCGGCCGTAAGCCGCGCAGGGAAATTTTTTCCGCCCGAGCGCCTGGCCCGGGCGACTCTCTACACCAGCACCGAACCCTGCTGCATGTGCGCCGGAGCAATCTACTGGGCCAATATCGGACGCGTGGTCTATGGGCTTTCCGAGGAAGGACTTTACAAAATGACCGGCGCGAATGAAGAAAATCCCACGCTCTCGTTGCCCTGCCGCGAAGTGTTCGCGCGCGGCCAACGAAAAATTGAAATCGTCGGGCCCCTTTTGGAAGAGGAAGCCGCCAAACCGCACGAAGGGTTTTGGGGTCAGGGTGCCTGAGGACGGATCGTTCCGGGAGTGCGCAAGCTTTCGGCGCGTTCGCGCAATTCATTTACCCAGGAATCCGCGAGGCGGGGCACGCTGGCTAGCTCCAGCATCGAAGAAACATCGGTCCTGCAATGGTGCAGAATAACGTTGGCACGTGCGACGGTCCATTCGGGATTCGGACGCTCGATCAATGTAACCTGCATCCCGGCCTCGATCCATCCTTGTTCGAGAACACGAAAATACCAGCCGCTGCGCCCATTGCGGACCACCAGGCCGGTGAGTTCATGCATACGCCAGCGCCGCGCAAGTTTCCAGCAGGGTTGACGCGGCTGGCTGATTTCGAACGTTACGCCGCCAACCCGGAAGATGTCGCCGATGCAGACCGATGCTTCACAGAGACCCACGATCGTGAGGTTTTCACCGAACCCGCCAAAGGGCATGGCCGGCATGCGCAGCTCTTCGCGCCAATGTGGGTAATGATTCGCGCTATACGCGAGGACGGCTTTGTCAATGCCGCCGTGATTGACAAGATCCGCTTGGCCGTCGCCGGCGATATTTGTTGGGCCGACGAATACAGGGCCTTCGACCGGTGTCTTGAAAAAACCTGTATTCCACGGCTTATCGTGCGGATCCTCGGCGCCTTCGAAGCCATAACTGGTGGGCACCCCAATTTGGATGGAATGCAGCGTGGCTGGCGCGAAATTCTGCGGCATCAGATTATTGTAAGTGAATCACCGATCCGAATCGTCCCTTTTTGAATGACGGACGCATAGGCCCCCACCCGGGCTTCGTTATGCTTCGCCGCAGCCTTGAGAATTCCTGGATCGCTGGGCAGGTCCGCCTGTTTCAGCGTTGTCATCACACAGCGGGGACACGGACCGTTCACAAGGATTTTAACTTCCGGTCCGATGGCGATCGTTTTTCCAATCCAGTCATTTTCTACGAAACCTTTCCGGTCGCCCGTGTCGATAATGAGGTTCGGGCGAAACCGCGGCGGCTCAAAACGGCTGGCCGGATTCAGCTCGCGCAGCCGGTCCAGAGTGCTTGTGGTGAGAATGTGAAGAATCGCGAGATCGAAAAAAGTTCCCTCGGGCATCGATTCATCCGTGACGACGTCGCGATTGGAAAGTTCCTCCATGTCCGGCCAATATTCTTCCAGTTGCGCCTTGGGCGGTGGCGTCGCCAGCAGAGTCACCGGACGACCGAGCGTCGCGGAAATCGTTGCGGCGAACTCCAGGGTGGAACTGACGGCAAAACGTCCGTCAGGCAGAGTGACTCGAACCGGAGGCACATCCGCGCCGCCCACGGGAGGGCTCGTATATACTGCGCGGTAACTGAACAGATTCGGCCACTTCTTCGGGTTCTTGGCGCTGACCACTTTTCCGGTTTCCATATCGAACAGCGCGTACGACCGGTCGCCGAAGATTCCCTTCTCCGTAACGTGCGCGGCATTCAGGCCCTCGCCCATCATGGATTTCACCGGATACCGGTGAAGGCTCGCCAGCAAGCCCGCGCTCGCCATTATGCGGCTCCTTTCGTGGCATCCAGCGTAGCCTGGCCGACCGAAGACATGGCGATGGACGGCGCCGGCATTGGCGCCATGGCGGTTTCCTCGAGCACCTTGCGGATGCCATCCATTTCCACGTGGCTGCGGCTGCGCATTGATACGAGTACGACGCCGATCAGAAGGTAGACTGCGAAGATATACGGGAAATAATTCAGCGGGGCTGCCGGCACCGGGTAAACTGTGCCGACAATCGGAACGGTCAAAAGTACCAGCGCAATCACGGCTACTGCGATGTGGTGCGCCTTCAACTCTCCGATCTTTTTAAGATAAAACGGCGTCGCCAGCGAGATCAGCACGTAGGCTCCGCAAAATCCCATCGCTCCAAATAATCCGGCGTCGTTGAACGCATCGAAGGGAGCCATCTGCCAGCCGCCCACTGCGGCGTAGGACAACAGAATGAAAGCCGTCGGAATGACAAACTGAATTGCCGCGAACAGCGAGATGGCGATATGCGGCGTGAGATTTTCCATGTGAGAGCTGCCGACCGTGACGGGGAAAATGCCGTAACGTCCCATGGTGAACAGAACGCGCGCGCCCGCATTGAGGCAGGAAAGGGCGAGAGCGAAGAAACTGATCATCGCTCCGATGGAAATCAAAACGCCCATCCATTTCACGCCCAGATTTGCGCTGAGCGTGGTGAGCGGCGCGTCGAGTTGATCGAGCGTCGGCGTGTTGCCTGCGAGCGCATGGGTCTCAACGTACGTGATGAAGATGAAGAAAGCGCCCGTCAACAGCAGGCTGGCGATCACGGCCCGAGGGATCGTGCGCAGCGGCTCGCGCGCCTCCTCGCCAAAGGCCGTGGCGCACTCGAAACCGACAAGGCTGAAGATCGCGACGACAACGCCCAGGCCGATATCCTTCAGTCCGTGACCCACCGGGTGAAACTGCGCGGAATCGGTGAAGCCTGTCTTGCTGAGCGCCAGAAACGCCAGCATCAGAATCAGCGCGACGGAAACGCCTTCAAAGATCAGCATCAGGATCGTCGAAAACGTGATGTCCTTGTACGCCAGGAACCATGCCGCCACCACGCAGATCGCAAAAAGCGTGATCGAAGGATGCGACAAGTAACCGCTCGCGCCGGTGAGCCCGAGCAGCTTGGTCGCGAAGTGCGTGAAGCCTGTAACTCCCGCGATGCCGATGAACATGTACGCCCAGATCAGGCACCAGCCGGAAATCCCTCCCGCTTTTGGCCCGAGACCTTTGGCCGTGTATTCGTACATGCTTCCCGCCGACGTGTAGCGGCGGCTGAATTGATTAAGGCTGAACGCCACAAACAGCAGCATGATGGTCCCGAAGAGATAGCATAGCCAGCCCGCCGTCCCCGCCGTGCCGAACATCAGCGGAACGATAAGCGCCGCCGTCATGCTCGGGGAAATCAGCGCTACCGCTTGCGCCAGTACTTCCCAGAAATTCAGCGCATTGACCTTCAAGCGCGAGTGGGTTTTCTTCATGACCTCTTCTTGACTGGTGGTGGTTTCGCTCATAAGCCCTCCTGGAATCGACGCGTCAAACGCGAACTGCCTGTACGCCGAAATGCAACCGTGCGCACTCAAAATCCTCGATGGATTTGGAAATTGCCCGACGGCGTGGTGGGCGAACCGTACGACTAGGGGCGCCGGAATTGCTTTTCGTGAAGGTATCCCGACGTTAACGATTCATAAAGTAGGGAGGTGACCGGATTTAGTCCAATCGAATATTTCAATCGCACGGATTGCTGCAAGGAGGGGAAACGCTTTCATAAAAACCGTGGGGAAAATTCCTCACGCCCGTCGTTCTGAGTTCGCCTCGGCGACCTCGGAACAACGAGGTTTGGAACCTTCCGCGGTATGGAATGCCGCTGTATCGGAACAGCGGGTCACTGCGCGTTATTTCGCGTCCGTTTTTTTCGCGGTCGCTTTTTCTCCGGCCACGACGTAAGCCCAGAGCGATTCGATTTCCTCGGGCTTCAGCGAGCCGCTCCACGCGGGCATGCTGTTCTTCCCGTTGGAGACGGAATTCACAAAGCGATCGTGCTGATCGTGCGGGAAAGTTCGCAGATCGAACGCCATCCCGGGATCGGCCATGTGCTCTCCGTGGCAGGTGGAGCAATTGTCCTCATATAATTCCGCCCCCGCATGAATCTGCTTCGGAGTAAATTTCTGCGCCTTGGGTTTTTGCGCGTTCGCCGTTGTACAGGAAACGGCGATCAAAAGTGCAATTGCAAAAATTGGTTTCATGGCTCCATGTTCCTCAAAAATTTATTTCATTAAAGCGAATGTCCACACCGACCCGCCCTGTGGAACATTTTTCAGCATTTGCCGCGACGTGTTCCAGACCAGACCGCCGATGCCTGAAAGAATTGTAACGTATTGCACGCCGTTTTGAGTGTAGGTGATCGGCTGCGCATTGATCCCCGACCCAGTCTGAAATTTCCACAACACTTCGCCGGTATCCGCGTCCAGAGCGGTGAATTCTCCGGTTTCCTTTCCTGTAAAAAGTATCCCTCCGGCCGTAGCGACGATGGCGGAATATTGAGGAAAGTCCATCAACGGCGCGCGCCAGCGTGGGACGCCGGTCATCGGATCGATGGCGTCCACATGTCCGACCGGCTCGCCGGATGCGGGAGGAATGACGTTATTCTCGGCGAAGGTGTAATGCGTGCCCTGTGGAAGCTGCTTCGGCGGAGTGAGTTTGTAAATGCTTCCCATGTGCTGCGTGTTGGCATACAGCAGACCGGTTTCCGGATTGAAAGCGGCGTGCGGCCAGTTCTTCGCTCCTCGTGTGGACGGCCACAATTCGACTTGCTCTCCCGCCAGGAGATGTTTCTGAATCTCTCCCAGCACCGGGCGTCCCGTTTCCTGATCGATCTCTTTCGCCCAATTCACTTTCTCGTAAGGCTTGGCCGAAATCATCTTTCCATTCGCCCGATCCAGAACGTACAGGAAACCGTTGCGGTTTAGTTGCATCACTACTTTGCGCACCTGTCCGTCAACTTTGATTTCCGCGAGAATCGGTTCCCACGTCGCGTCGTAGTCGTACATGTCGTTCGGAGTAAACTGAAAATGCCACACGATCTCTCCGGTCTTTGGCCGGAACGCCAGCAGCGATGCCGTATAAAGATTATCGCCCGCGCGATTGACCGGGTTCCACGGACCGGCATTGCCCGTGCCCCAATACACCAGATCGAGATCGGGATCGTACGACCCCGTGATCCATGTGGAGCCGCCGCCGTGCAGGTACGAATCGCCGGACGGCCAGGTTTCATGTCCTTTTTCTCCGGGACCGGGAATTGTGTAGCGCCTCCAGAGATGTTCTCCCGTGTCCGGATTCCAGCCGTCCAGAAATCCGCGCGTGCCGTACTCCGCGCCGGACATCCCAGTAATCAGGACGCCGTTCGCGATTAACGGAGCGCCGGTCATCGTATAGCCGTCTTTCCAGTCGGCCACCTGTTTCCGCCACAATTCCGTTCCCGTTTTCATGTCGAGGCCGATCACATATGCATCGAGCGTGCCTCGAAAAATTTTCCCGTTAAAAATCGCCGCGCCCTTGTTGGAAACTCCGCAACACACCACCCGCGTCACATCGACGGGCCAATCGACGGGTGTCTTCCAAATCTGCTTTCCGGTCGAGGCATCAATCGCCACCGTCGCCTTGGCATCGGTTACATACATCACGCCGTCATAGACGAGCGGCTGCGCCTGCTCTCCCCATTGATTGTCGAGGCTCAAATTCCAGACGGGAACCAGGCGTTTCACATTGGACTTATCAATCTGCTTGAGGGCGCTGTATCGTTGCTGGCGATATCCCATCCCGTAGGTCAGAACGTTGTCCGTATTTTTCCCGTCTACATTCAAGTCTTCCTGAGTCTGCGCGGATGCTGCCGATGCGAGGAGCAGGAATCCCGCCAGAATGGTAAGAATTCCAGGCAATCGTTTTCGCAGTGACATGGCTCTCCCTGGACTACGTTGGCGTTCGCATCTTCAGAAGATCTTGAACGCAATAATCTTCCAAATGCAGCGTGTTTGCAAGCGACTCAGTGGCGGCACCTCCGAACCGGGGGCCGATTAAAATATTTCACCGGATGTGTAAACTCCGTGGCGGGAATCGGCGTCTGAATAGGGCAGAATGGAGCAAGTGCTTTCCATACCGCAAGGGGCGATCCGCGAAGACCGCATATCCGAGCTGGAGGATATCGACAGCCTGGTCGCCCAATACCGCGCCAAGGTGTTGCGCCTGGTGGCGCTTTCCCTGGGAGATGCGGATGAAGCCGCCTCCATCACTCAGGATTGCTTTTTGCAGGCGTACTCCATGCGGGCGCAATATCGCGGCGAGTGCAGCGTGTCCACCTGGCTGCTGCGGATCGCCTTTAATCTGGTGCGAAACCGCGTGCGAACGCGCAAGTTCCAGTTCTGGCGGCGCGTTCGCGAACACGCCATCGACGTTTCGGCCATGGCGGGCCAACTCGCAGCCGAAGATCGTTCCTCGGAATCGCGATTACTTGCCCGTGAAAGCGTGGAACAGGTTTTGGCGGCGCTGCGGGATCTGTCGCCGCGCCAGCGCAGCGTGTTTGTCCTGCGCTTTGTCGAAGAAATGGGATTGCCGGAAATCGCCGCCGCAACCGGCATGAATCCGGCGACTGTAAAAACTCATTTGTACCGGGCCATCGATCATGTGCGCAGCCGCGTGGGGACGGGCGGCGTTGAGGTGTCAAGATGAGCGAGCATTTGAAGACCCAACAGTTCAACGATCTGATCCTGGGCATCGCGGAAGCCGAGCCCGCCGCTCATCTGGCTGCCTGCCCGCAATGCCGGGCAGAGATGGAAACTCTACGCGCAACGCTGTCCGCATTCCGCGGCGCGGCTCTGCGCTGGAGCGAAAACGCGGCGCAACAAACGGCGGTCCCTAAAAAACAACCGTCCTCGCGTCGCTGGGCAAAGCCCGCCTGGGCATTGGTTGCCGTAGCGATCGTTTTGGCAGCGGTGCTGCCGTTGACCCAATGGCGCTCGCACAGCAGTCGTTCGGCTGCCGCGGACGCCGCGCAAGCCCAGATCGTGCGCGATAACCAGTTGCTCGCGCAAATCGACTCGGAAACCGCCGAGACCACACCCGCGCCGTTACAACCGTTGCAAGTGAACTCCAAGTGAGGCTCCGATGAATCGACGAAACGCAATATTCGTATCGCTTTTGTTGGTAAGTTATGTATTATGCTTTCAATTAAATGCCCAGCAGTCCGCGCCTCCCCGCCCCGCGCAAACACGAGGCGGTCAACCGGGACCTCCGCCCCAAGGCGCGCCTCCGCCGCGCGGTCCCGGGCAGGGTGGCCGTGAAGGAAAGGAGGGCGGTCCCTCGGCTGACTTGCAAATGCCGCCGGGCCGCTGGTGGGATGACCCGAACATCGCTCAGACCATCGGCCTCAGCCCCGCGCAGATCCAGAAGATGGACGACACGTTCAATAGCTCGCGCGATCTTCTGATCGATCTCGATGCCGCTGTGCGAAAAGCGGAAGGCGGCTTGCAACCTCTGCTGGAATCCGATCCCATCGATCGCGCCAAAATCCTGGCACAGATCGACCGTCTCACGCAGGCGAAAGCGGAGCTGGAAAAAACCAGCGCCCAGATGTTGCTCGATATTCGCCTGCAACTCACGCGCGAACAGTGGGCCAAGCTCTCCGAATTGCGCCCGCCCCATCCGCCGGGGCGCTGAGCTCCACCAATGCCGATACAACGAACAGGCCTTGACCCATTTTCATGTTCCTTACCTGTGTACCCAGCGGAGGCGGCGAATGAAAATCAATGGGAATCGAGTTGCACCACCGGCAATGTTTGTTTTTGGAATTTTCGCAGCGCTGACAGGCTGTGGCAGTGTGCCCAATAACAACACGGCGGTCACTTCAAATGCCACAACCGTTACCGCGGCGGCGTCCAACTTGGATACCGAAATAGACACAACGGGACAGGTGGCCACGTTTACCACGGCCAGTAGCCTTTCGGAAACGGGCCCGTTCTTTACGGCGCTCGGGGCCAACACACGGACTTGCGTAACATGCCACGAGCTCAGTCAGGGACTTTCCATCAGCGCCGCCTCGGCGCAGGCGCTTTTCACCTCCAGCAACGGCGGAGATCCGTTGTTCGACGCCGTGGACGGCGCCAACTGCCCCACGGCGACGACCGGCAACTCGACCACGCACAGCCTGATGCTGAGCAAAGGACTGGTACGCATTGCCATCACGCTGCCCTCGACCGCGCAATTCACGCTCGCGGCCACGTTGGATCCATATGGCTGCGCGGTCAGTGCCAATTCCAGCGGCGCACAAGTGGTTTCGGTTTACCGCCGGCCGCTCCCCGCTTCCGGCCTTAACTTCTTGAGCAACGTCATGTGGGACACGCGCGAGACTGGCAGCCCGCTGACCTCCGCCGCGACCTACAGCGCAAATTTGACGGCGGACCTGACCGCGCAGGCCCTGGATGCGATCGCAACGCACGAACAAGGCACGGCAGCGCCCAGTCCGTCGCAAGTGGCTGCACTGGTGGCATTCGAACTGGGACTTTTCACCGCTCAGGCGAACGACTCGGCCGCCGGATCGCTTGTGGCCAACGGAGCCACCGGCGGGCCGGCCAATCTGGCATCGGTCGCCTATTCGCCCGGGATCAACGATTCCATTAGCGGCACGCCGCCAGGCTCGACGTTTAATCCCAACGTGTTCAATCTCTTCACGGCATGGAACGGAAGCAGCGTCGCACAGCAGGCGAGCATCGCGCGCGGCGAGAATATTTTTAATACAGCACCGCTAACGATTTCGAACGTTCCCGGCATCAACGACAATCCGGCGCTAGGCAAACCCAAAGCAGTTACGCGCCAGTTGCTCGTTCTGCCACGACACCCCAAACGTGGGCAGTCGCTCGACGCCGCTGACAATGGACACGGGGACATCGCACACGGCTTCCGCGGAGGCCGATCCGAATATTGTCGCCGGTCTTGCTGCGCTGAACGTAGCAAGCCTTCCGATCTACCAGATCACGGGCTGCACCAGCACGATCACCGGTAAGGCGACAACGTACTCGACCAGCGATCCGGGCGCGGGCCTGTTTACCGGCCAGTGCTCGGACCTGAACCGCACCAAGGTTCCATCGCTCCGAGGGCTGGCAGCGCGCGCCCCGTATCTTCATGGCGGTTCAGCGGATACGCTGGCGCAGCTCGTGGCGTTTTATAATGCCCGCTTTCAGATGAATCTCTCCCCGCCCCAGCAAGCCGATCTGGTGAATTTTCTGAATGCACTGTGAAGCGGGAGGATCGCGGAAGCCGTAGCATTGGACGGGACCTGGATTGTCCCCCCGCGCAAAATAGATCATCGGCGTGTGTTAAACTCAAAATTGATTTTGCGTGCAAGCTGCCTGTTCCCGTATTGCTTTAGAACAGGAAGGTATGACCGTGCGGAATTTGACCAGTCTGAACGGAAGTGATCGCAGCGGGGCGCCCGACCCTGCCGCCCTCGCGCATCCTTTAGAAAGCCGGGTAGAAGGCCGGGCCGATCCAGCTGCGCCCTCATCGACGGCGGAATCCATTTCATTTCGCAGCGATCCGATCCCCGGCGATTTACGCGCATGGGTGGCTGAACTCTCCCCCCGCAGCTCCCGGATTTACTGGACGGATTTTCTGGCTTCGCTCTCCGCAGGGTATTTGGCTTTTTTCCTTTTTCCCATTGCTCATCCATTCGGATTGCGGGCGATATTTGCTTTTGCGGTTGCCGTTTTTGCAATCTACCGGGCAGTGATCTTCACGCATGAGGTCGCGCACATGCAGCGGGATGAGCTGCCTGCATTCCGTGTCGCGTGGAATCTTCTTTGCGGAATCCCGCTGCTTGTGCCGTCGTTCCTGTACGAGACGCATTACCAGCATCACTCGCGCCAAACGTATGGCTCGCGCGAGGACGGAGAGTACCTGTCGTTCGCGCACCTGCCCCGCCGGACTTCGGTTCTCTATGTACTGGCATCGTTCCTGACAGCTCCCGTGCTGGTGGCTCGCTTCCTGATTCTTGCCCCTCTTCGCTGGATTTTTCCCTCGTTCAACCAGTTTGTTTTGACGCGAGCTTCCGCGCTGGCAATCGATGGCGAATATCGACGTCCGCTGAAACCGGGCCGGACGCCCTGGCAATGGGTAATGCAGGAAGCGGCATGTTTTGCGTGGTGCGTGCTGATCGTCGGGCTGACCGTGAGCGGGCGAATCCCTGCCGGAAGGCTCGTGGAATGGGCTGCGGTCGTCACCGCGATCGTGCTGATCAATTCGATCCGGACCTTGGGGGCCCATGGATACCGGGGGAACGGAGAACCGATGTCCTTTGCGGAGCAGGTTCACGACTCAAATGACTTTACTGGAATTCTGGCCGAGGTCTGGGCTCCGACGGGATTGCGCTATCACGCCATGCATCACTTGTTTCCGCAGTTGCCCTATCATGCGCTGCCCGAAGCGCGCCGGCGCGTCCTCACGTGGGGCGAATCTCTCAATCCGATTCGCCAGTCCACTCGCGGCTCATTACTAAGCGTCCTTCTCGATCTGATGCGGAAAGAAAGAACTACATCTTAGATTCCCTCAGGAAAATACGAAGGACTACAGACCGAAGAGGAAAAACGAGTGGCCGGCGGACACTGCGATTACCTGCTTGCCATTCACAGTGAAGGAGATCGGGGCCGCGCGCGTGTCTCCTCCGACAAAAACCTTCCAAAGCACATGTCCAGTTTCCGAATCCAATGCGAATTCGTACCCGCCTGAACCCGCGAATACCAGGCCCCCTCCTGTAGCCAGAAGCCCGCTGTAGAAATAGGGCAAGCCACTGATAATGGGCGGGGAGAAAGTTTCCCATTTTTTTGCACCGGTGCCGACGTCCAGGGCCCGGAGCACTACTTTTGGTATTTCCGGGTTGTATCCGAAGCTCGACAGGAATGGGCCCTTTTCAATATCCCGGCTGGCTAACCAAAATGTCATGAGGTTCCTGATCTGAAATAGTCGCCCGGCTCCTGGCTGGACTGAAATGAGGTTGCGGGGGGTAATGAACGAGTGCAAAACAGAAGAGAAAAGTCGCGCGGTTTCCGCTGATGATTTTTGGAGCGGTCTGCCAAGTCATAAAATGCGGACCGCGCTCGAAATCCCTTCGTGGTCTTCCTCTAGACTGGTTTGTCGAAAACTCAGATCCTGCCCTGCGTCACTTCGCCCGGTAATCCCCGCGGCTGAAATATTTTTCGAGCCAGCAATACAAGGCGACGAACATATAGCGGCTGCCCATCTCCTTGATCTTAAACTTGGATTCGCCGCCTCGCCGGTTGCGCCACGTGATGGGGATGACGGTCCAGGTATATCCGCGCACGATCGTCTTCAGATGGAAGTTCCACTGTGAGATTGAAGTGCGGCGAAAGGAACGGCTCGCAACCCCGGATTGCGGTCGACCGGTATGCCTTGAAGGCGTTGGTAAAGTCGTTCATGGGAACGTCGAATAACACCCGCAGGAACAAATTCGCCATGCGGTTGAGCAGGAGTTTGTGGCGAGGATAATCGATCACGCCTCCGCCGCGAACGAAACGCGATCCAAAAACCGCATCCCACCCTTCGCTCAGGACCTGCCAGTAACGGACGACATCGCGGCAGTCGTCGGATTCATCGGCCATCATCACGACGACCGCGTCGCCGGTTACATGTTTAAACCCTTACGTAATGGCGCGACCGAAACCCCGGTCGCCGGGATTTTGGAACCGGCCTGCATTCCGGGATACGCGTCTGAATCTCCTGGAGCAGGCGCCAGGTGGAGTCCGTGCTTCCGTCGTCGACGACCAAAATTTCGTGAGGAATATTCTGCAGGCGCAATTCGAGATGAAGATGTTCGACCGTGGCGGCGATGCAGCTCTCTTCGTTGTGAGCGGGAATGACCACGGAGAGCAATTGGAGCGGCTCGCGCGGAACGAGCGGCGGCGATTTCATGCGCGGCTCACTTCCAGCCAGTTCGGATGATCGCAGGCGTGTCTCGCGATTTCTTCCAGAATTGCGGGCAGCGGCATCTCAATCCGCCAGCCAAATTCCCGGGCCGCAGCGGTATTGTCCATGGCCACCCACGGAATGTCATACATGCGTGGTTCGGTATTGACGGCAGGAGCATGGCGCCCAAAGCGTTCGTCGCACCAGAGATTGAGCTGCGCGAGCGACATGGCGTTGGCGGGCCCTCCCCCTGCTGTATAGATACGTTGCCCACCCTTGCGAGTCGTTCGCATTTGCGCGAGCAACAGGGCTGCGAGGTCCCGCGGATGAAACGCATCGCGAGTCTGATGCCCGGTTCCGTTGAACCCCAGGAAGCGAATGGGGCGGCGGCGCAGGTGCGCATTCACCCAATAGGCGAAGATACCCTGCGCTGCCGTGCCAAATTGACCTGCTCCCGCGAGCACCCCGCAACGCGTGATCCATACCGGAAAATCAAATGCGATGCCGTATTCGACGGCCATGATTTCCGACGCCAGTTTAGTGGCCCCGTAGAGAGAAACCGGCGCGCTGGTGGAAAAATCCACGCCGATGCCATCCGTAGTGAGCCCGCGCGGCATCGCTGCGTTCGTCTCCACAGCGAAGGCTCGATTGTGAACGCGCAGAGGAATGCCGGCGAGAGCCGGAATCGAGTACACGCGGCTGCTGCTGATCAGCAAAAGTCCTGCCTTATGCTCCCTGCAATATTCGAGGACATTGCCGAATGCCGACAGGTTATCTTCAAACAGCCGACGGCTGCTTCCCGCGCCCGAGAGCCCGGCCAGCACACTGGGATTGGCGGCGGCATCGATTACCCAGTCGCACACGGGCAGGCCTGAAATGTCGGTGGCCGATCTCAGGTCTCCGTGAACGAATTCGACGCCTAGTTGTTGCATCCGGGTCCGGTTCGTTTCAGATCCCGGACGCGCGAGGTTGTCGATCCCCACCAGGCGAATGCCTTCAACCCGTTCAACCAGGCACTCCGCAAGGGCGCTCCCCACGAACCCGCAAACTCCAGTGATTAGAATCTTCATCGGAAGAGAAAGCCAAGCATCAGCAACGCAATAATGACAAGCATACTGGTCAGAACGGTTGTCGCCCACCCCGATTCCGCCGCCGTGTGATCACCTAGAAACCCGATGCTACCGTCATTTCGCGCGTACCATCCACGCCAGTACAAATTATCTTCACCAACCGACGCCTGCATCTGCCTGCGCCCGACGGCGGCATCAACGGGACGTAGCTTCGAGAGTTCGTCGAACTTTTCAACGCTCAACGCGTATTTGTGTTTGAGAAACCAGTTGGCCCATGCCACGTCGGAAAGCGAATTCGAGGTTGGAATTTCAATGGATTGCTTGCCGAAATTGTAACCGAGGCCGGGGAAGACGGTTCTTTGCGAAGTATTTTCCAGGTTTTCGATCCGCGCTTGCAGCAGAATTCCAAGCGAGAAATCGACCAGGCATCCGGCCACTACGAGGACCAGAAGCGAACGGCGCAAAGGAAACATTCCGGCCAGCAGGGACAATCCCAGGATCGCGATTGAAAGGAGCGTGAGATGAGCCACCCCTTGGGGGCCTCTTTCGCCCACCGATGCGATGCCCACGAGGACGGAAAACGGAATCGTCGCCAGCCAGAACTCGCGTTCGCCACCGGAATGCAATGGTCGTTTAAAAGCGCCCGCCAGTAGCCAAAGAATCAGCGGACCGCCGACGAGCCCCATGCCGAAGACCGCGCTCTTCTGGTAAAAAACAAACACGTCGTCGCGAAAAACGCCGACGGGTCCCTGATGATCGAAATCATCCAGCACGTGAGGGGCGCGCAATATAACGGGCACGATGGAATCGTATAAATTGCCCGCTACCTTGATCAGGTTACTTCCTGCAATCCGCTGGCTGGATTCGACGCTGCTGTTTGAGGCGATTGTCGCATGGGCGCCGTAGACGGCTATCGACCATCCAAACCATGTCGCCAGCAACAAACCGCAGACCATGGCGATGGTGGCAATTTCCCGGAACTTCCCCGGCCTTTTCCAAAATACGCATAGCAGATAATGCAGAGTGAGGAACAAAAGATACGGCGCGGCCGAATAATGCACCAGCAACCCCATCGATATCGCGACGAACGCCACGATCATCCGCAACCGATCTTGCTTTCTCCACCCCGCGAGATAAAACCAGATCGCCAAAATGACATAGAAAGCCGTAAACGCCTTGGTCCAGGTATAAGTGACGTTTTGCATCACCATCGGGTTCAAGGCAAACAACACAACCAATGGAGAGAT
Organism: Terriglobia bacterium; assembly: GCA_963788335.1. Taxonomy (GTDB): domain Bacteria; phylum Acidobacteriota; class Terriglobia; order Acidiferrales; family UBA7541; genus Palsa-360. The sequence goes on along the minus strand of CAWBGM010000013.1, from coordinate 190,615 downwards.
TAAGATCCTGCGACGTCCAACCAGCGCGGGCATGATGAGGCAGCACGGCAGAAACATCAGAAGATTGAGATACGCGAAAACCACCTGAAAAATCTCGAAGCGGTCCTGCGTCTGCGCCAGAAAAAACGCCGCTATCTCGTTCATCGCCGGAGGTCTTGCCGGTAGCGCGTATCCAGTAACCAGCGGTGTGTCTTTTGGGAAATGCTGGAGGTAAAACAAGGCTCGCTGAAAATGTTCCAGCCAGTCGCCGTACCAATCCGCTCCGGAATAGTTCCGGATGAGGGCCAGAATTAGTATTGTCCAGCCCAGCAGGAAAAAGAAGCCGGTTACCGACCGGCGAACGCGCAACGAGCCGAACAGGCGAACCACATCGCGCCGTGCCGCAAACCCCATCGCCAGGAAAACGGCGGAGACAAGTGCGAAGTATTTCGAAGGGACTTCATTCGGACTAAGGTCGTAGACGGCTGTAAAAACCAGATAGATCAATGCAAAGGATGCCCCGAGGGAGCCGCAGAGCTTCTCCATCGGGCTCCATCGCAAATGACGAATGAAAAAAAATCCGGGGGCGAAACCGCAAATCACGAGGAGGGCAACCGCCAGCAGAATTTCAAATGTGATCATTCACCATTCAGTGTAGTGGTCGCATTGTCAGAGAGGCAATATCGCACACTCGGGCAAATGGCGTAGCAGTTACGCAATGAAGTAGATGGTAGGCCCGTGCGGACTCGAACCGCAGACCTCTACCGTGTCAAAGGCCAACTAATACCTACGTCCAATAACCTGAACAACGTCGGCCGGGGCCGAAATACGCGGAGGCACGGCTAAGACACAATCGTTACAGGTGAAATCACAGGTGAAGAAATTCTCGCTCTGATGCTTCGGCTACTCCGGGTCGGGGACGAAGTACATCCTGAGGGCGCGTTCTATCGTGCGCTGCACGTTCTTGTCAGCCACACAATCTTCAAGTGCCTCATAGCTTAGGCGCCAGATTTTCTCGCTGCCCCCCATCCGTGCTTCCAGCGTGTAGATTTCCCGATCGAAATCTGGTGTCCAACGAATCGGGGAATCCAATCGCAAGCCCCGCTCAGCGAGCAGCCTTGTTAACAGCTTTTCCAGCCACCTTCGTCCTTGGTCTCTTTCGTCACCCGCTTCGGTTTCGTCTTCCATTTTTGATGGTATTTGCCCAACGACCTCAGGCGTTTTTGGTTTCTCTGCGTCGGCCATCTGCTGTTGCTCGCAGAATTGCGTGAACTCACGATTCATCTCTTCAATTTCCGCCATGAGATCGTGAGGAAACAGATCCGTGATGATATTGTGCTGGCGCAGTTGCCTTTGACCTTTTCCGGTGATTCGGGTGTCCGGGTCCAACATCCCTACAACAACACGGGCGACCTTGCGTTCGGCGAGTCTCACTGCGCAGGGCACCTTTGGATGGTTGCGCGTCGTGCAAGGCTCCAGGGTCGTGTACACAGTAGCTCCCGCTAACGGCAAATCGCGTGCTTTCTTTTCCAACGCTATGTATTCGGCGTGATTTCCGGGAAATTCGCCTCGGTATGCGACGCAAATGACCTGCCCATCCTTAACCACAACAGCGCCCACCTTTGGGCGTGGCCGTCCGTCATTTTCTGACACGCTTTTCCGGGCCTCCTCAACCGCCATCCGAGCGAATTGGCGATCAGTGTCGCGGTCTCCGGGCTGGGAGTTTCCTGGCGCTGTTGCTGTTTTGCCGTGACCTGAGTCAATGGCCTCCCGGCGAGTCCTGATGTGTTCGTCCCAGGCGGCGTTCACATCCACCGTTACGATATTCTCCGAAATCACCAACCACTCAAGATCAAATGGCGTTGGCTGACGGGGACCAGGGGCAGGACCGTAGGAATCAAGAACCGATAGCTCTCGGACGAGGTAGAGGCCGCGATCTGTAACCTCGGGTACTGTTTCTCCTTGCAGCTTGGACACTTCCTTCAGGAAATCGTGACGGTATATCGGCTTTCGCGCAGGAGTTACATCGTAGAGGCTTTGGAGGGCTTGTAAGACTACTCTTACAGATAACTTCGCCCGCGTGATTGAATCCGGGTCCTTTGAATATTCCACTCCGACCGAAGTCGGAACCAAGTCGTCGTCCTTATCCAATGGCTTGAGAATTTCGAGGCCGATCAAGCGATCTAACGATTGCGGCGATCTAAACTTGGTCACCAATGCTTTCCGCTTGGTGGCTTGGTTCGAGTTCGTGAACCGTTCCACCACGGCTTTTGTTATTTGCTCTTCAGTGTCGGTTAGTGGCATTTCGGAATCTTACCATCGTCCAAAGTACGCGGAAGTCGTACAAGACATCGCAAACTGTGGGTTGGAGTGTGGGTTGGAAATAGCCATCGAAGAAGCGTCTATCTATGCTGCTTTCCGGCGAGGAAACCTATAAGTTGGCTTGTGTAAGACGGCGAAGAAATGTTGGTTTGGCACGGTGGTTCATTCGCAGCCGCTCGAGAGCAGAGTCAAAATGCACCTGCTGGCCACGACGGGAAGCCAGATCGCGCAAATCAAGGATGTGACTGAGAGCCCGGTCATAGTTGTTTGGCTGTTTCGTTTGGGCGAACGCATCAACCTGTTCCCAGATTTGTGCCTCCCGCCCGGCTAGTTTGTCCAGGTATTTGACTCGCGCGGCTGTTTTTGCCCGCTCCTGCTTCTCCTGTTCTCCAGCTTTGCGCTCGGCTTCGCGCCGGATTCTCTGGTCAGTGTGCACTCGAGCCAAAGCCATGATTTGTGAAACAGTTCGCGGTTGAGAATCCACGCGCTCGGCTCTCAACACGGGCGGCAAGCGGTACTGATTGAAACGCCGTAGCAGATCAATCCTTGAGCAAGAATCGTTGCCCTCGGCCATCGCGAGCAGGAGGGCGTTTTTCTCCGCTTCTGGCATAGCCGCAATCCATGCAGCAAGCTTTGCTCGGGAGGGGCTCGGCGCAGAAAAATTACGGCTGCGCTCCGCAGCGGCCCTGACCAAGTCCCCCTCAAGTCCCAGAAAGTGCGCGAAGCTCTGAAGCGGGGCCGGTAGCTTGTCAAGACCCGCAGGCACAGGAGGTTCGGTTGCATGCGGGCTCAGTTCCCGATTCTGCAAACAGAAAAGCCAACCCAGATAGAGGGTGCGCATGTCACCCCGCATCAGGTCTGCGCGCAACGGTATCAACGAGTCCATCCATCTTTCGCTATCCTCCCAATCTCGTCCCTGACCTTCCGAGATGAATTCGAGAATCGTGAAGTTCTTTGTCTTACGTACATGCAAACTTTCTCCCGCACAAAAGGCCGACACGTCCTTCGTGTCCAGCGCTCGCCTTGGGAGCCGCAATACCAACTGGAACACGCAACTGTTTGCTGTGTAGACAAAGGCATCGAAATATTTCTCCATCAGGATATTGGGGTCGCCTTTAAAATCTCCCCATTCGTACGTGTTTACGAAACTCGTTGCGGTGATTTCAGCGCGCGTCGAGAGCGCTCGAAGCTCCCGGATTTCTCGGTGGGTTAAAGGGCGATCCACGGCTCTAAATTCATAGTACAGATACTCGCTCACGTGCGCTCCGTTCGCCAGTAGCGATAAGCTGCAATCCATTCAGCTCCTCTTGGCGTTGGCGATGGTAACGGAAGATCCAGAATTGGAATTCTGTGCCACTTGCTGTCATGCCGGCAAACAGCAACGAATGCGTTGTGCTCATTCATATCGATCTGCTCCACGGCTACCTTTATCCCCAGAATCATAGTCACGAATGGCAGAGCAAGACTATGCTCCATCATTGTATAAAATCCGACAGTTTGCTCGGATTCGTTGTACGCATCCAGGATCGCTTCCGCAACAAGCGCATCAAGATGGGCTTTATTTCGACGAAGATTTTTGCGGGTGGGGTTTTGTAGCGAGCGGCGTTTCGTAGAATCGCGCATATGGATTTCCGGTGTTCTCCATCCATCAGCGTGGCGTCAATATATTCGATGAGAACGCCTCGTTCGATCAGGAAGATCAAGTCTTCACGTATTCGAGTTTTCCACAATGGCCCCCGCCCTTCTTCGGGAAAGCTAAGATGCACTCCAATCGTGTTTCCGCCGGGCGCTATTTCCTGAATCATTCGAGCCAGCATATCCGTCGGGACTCTTTGAACCGACTCTAAGAATTTCCATTGGTCCGGATGAGGCTGGAAGAGTTCATCAAGGAATACACTGTTGCCTTGATCTCGGGCGCGTTTTTGGAGTGGTAGAGCTATCAAATTTCCAAAGCCGCCCTTGGGCAACGTGTCTTGGCTAGGAAAGAGACGATCATAAGAACCCAATCCAATCTCATGGCGGTTTTCCATCGTCCGGGTCAACAAGGCACAACCAAGCTGTCTGGCATTGGTAGCGAGCACTGGGCGGTCGAAGAAGAACCAGATGTGCGCACCGTTTCCGGATCGTGAGCGCTCGACAGCCGCGGGGATCTGAAACCGTTGACATGTGGAAGCAAGAGCCGCGGCATCTGCCATCCAAGACTTCTTGTCGAAATCCACAGCAAGAAACCAACAGGTTTCGTCGGGAAGTAGCGGGTAGACGCCGACGGTCTGCTTCCCAGTGAGGTGATCGCGGATTGCGCTATCGGCGAGCGGTTGAAGCGTTCGAGTCTTCCGTGCAACCTTCGTTCGTTCTTCCGGTCTTGCCGCGTGAATCGCGCGCCAGTCCGTGACACCAGCGGGCGAATAGCCAGACTTGCCACCCTTTCCTTCCCAGCGTATCGCATAAACGTCTTCTCGGCCGCGAAACAGGCTTCGAAAAAGAGAAACCTTCTTCTCAGGCGTCGAAGGCGCGGCGATGCTGCTGTCGGATACCGAAACAATAGGAATTGCAGTGGGACCTGGAGCTTTCGATACAGAATCCTCAATGCCTAGCATCGCTCGGAGACGGGCATTTTCTGCGCGGAGTCGATCGCATTCCTCCTGCGCCGATTTCTGATGCTCTGCAATGGCGTTCTGGTCCGTCATATCTACGCGTGGATCGCCCATAAGTTAGTGCAAGCGGCCAGTACAATACCGCAGTCGCTTCCAACTGCAGGGGCGTGAGTGTGAACGACTCTGAAGTGTGAGTTCTTCATTGCAAAATATTCGACTGCCAAATCAATTCAGTGTTGCTGGCCTGTTTATCCCCACACACAAGAGATTGGCGCAGCGAACAGGTTATCGCCGAATGGGACGGTGTTCTCAGAGTCGTAGAGGACCAAGCCCAGCTTGAAGTTACGACCAGAGGCTTCCGACAATTTCCGCAGTCCGCGGAAGTCGCCCGCGTTAACTGTCGCTCCAGCCTTGATTTCAAGGCCCACGATGGCCCCGCTCTCACTCTCCACAACCATGTCCACCTCATCCTGATCCTTGTCTCGGTAGTAGTGGAGCCTACAAGTTTCCTCTAGCCAAGACGTCTGCTTCATGACTTCAGAGAAGAGGTACGTCTCAAGCAGTGGGCCAAGGATGGAACGGTCCTTGGCGACGCGCTCCTCGGTCGCCCCTACGGTGACCGCAAGTAAGCCTGAGTCAATGAAGTGAAGCTTGGGCGTTTTCACCAATCGCTTGAGCTGATTCCGAAACCAGGGCTCGACACGATGCACAAGGAACAATTGCTCGATGATGGCCACATACTTTCTGGTGGTCTTGTCATCGAGGCCGATCTGACCGCCGAGCTGCGAGAAGTTGGTCAGTTGGCCGGAGTGATGAGCAAGAACCTGCAGCAATCGCGGCATCTGGGCGAGTTTGTCCAAGTCAGCGATGTCTCGGATGTCCCGTTCTACAATCGCCTTGATGTAGTCGCGTGCCCAAACCCGTCGACGCTTTTGATCTTTTCTCCGAAGCATCTCCGGATAACCGCCAACCAGCACTGTGCCTACAAGATCATCGCCTATGATTATTTCAAACGGCTTGGCGATCTTACCCGCCAACGCATTTTCCAGGAACGTAGGAGGCTTGCCCAGGATTTCGGAGCGGCCGAGCGGCAGCAGTGTGATGATTTCCATTCGGCCTGCAAGGCTCTCAGACACTTGGGGCAGCGCCAGCACGTTGGCTGAGCCGGTTAGCAGGAAACGTCCCGGACGACGGTCGGCGTCGACGGACTTCTTGATGGCGCGCAATAGTTCCGGGGCTCGTTGAACCTCATCCACAATGGCCATGTCCAGGCCGCGCACGAACCCGCTCGGGTCATTGCGAACGGATTCCAGTACCGTATCGTCGTCCAGGGTAGTGTAGGTCCGATTCATGCTGGTGAACTCGCGCACCATTGTCGTCTTGCCGCATTGACGCGGGCCGTTGACCATTACGACAGGCGTGTCTTTGAGCGCGGTTGTCACACGGTCTGCCGCGAATCTTGGGAATAGTTTTGCAGTCGGAGCAGTCAACGGGAATCAATCCTTCGTCTACTTCGGGTTTAAACGGCGTCTGCTTCGGAGTATATGGTCGTCCAATTCGGAATGCAAGGCCGTCCGGTTCGGAATCTAATCACGAGGGACCCAGCTTAGTCCAGTGGCATAATGCGCATTTGCAACCAAAACCTCTCCATACCGGAGGGCCTCAATCAGAAAGAACCAAAGCGTTCAAAATCCGAGGCCCCTTTCCAGGGCGATCGGATCAGCATGGCGGACACCTCAGCACCTGCGCCGACGCACATGTGAATACTATCGTTTATCCCTGAGGCTCAGGTGGGATGGTTGTGTGTCATTTGTTTTGAAGTTTGGCGGCGGCTTAGCAAAGGTGGGCATCGAATGGCTCACTCTGCAAATTCCTATTGGCTGCGGACGGCGTCCTTAATGGAGCCATTTGCCGAGTGAGGTTGTGGATGCTAACCCACTGAAAAATATGGTAGGCCCGTGCGGACTCGAACCGCAGACCTCTACCGTGTCAAGGTAGCGCTCTAACCAACTGAGCTACGGGCCTATATTGAAGCAGCAAAACTATTTACTTCGGATTCGGCAACGACGCCAGTAGGGCTCGGAGTCCGGTTAGGGTCCGGTACCGAACAAACGCCAGCCAAATCCAGCTTACTGACCGCCGCCATTTTAACATCTGCAAGCGAATGCGCATAGCGTTCTGTCATTGTAATTTTGTGCGCGGCCCCGGCATTTTTGATCCACACCTAGGGTTAGTTTCCGGCAAAATTGATCGGCCCGTCAGGGTCCCATCAACAAGCGGGAAGGAGAGATAAACAGTTTGGTTTGCGGGCAAATTGAGACGCACCGCTCTCATGGACAATCGTCGTCGCCGTAGTCATCCTCCTCAATTCCTGAACTCGATGAATGATCTCGCGGACTTAGTCCATATGGGAGGTGTGGCCGCCTGTGATCTTGTTCATTTGGTGGAGAGGCAAGCGAATCTTGGATGAATCTCTTTAATTCTTCCTTATTTGGCGGATCGTTACCCACTCCGCTCTGTTCTTGAATGTTTCCACGAAGAATCCTTGATAGCTCCTTTTCGTGTCTCAACCTAGCCTGAACTTCGGCATCCTGTTTCTTCCATTGCTCATCATCACGTGCTTCTTGGATTTTCTGTTGGTCCAGCGCTCCTTTCAGCCGCTCAGCAGCTTCTGTTACGACGTCAACTTTTCGGGAAACTTGTGCTAGACGCTCGACATCTGTATTTTCGATCTGAGATTCGGCGACGTGAGACAAGGGCTTAAGAAGTTTCTGGGTTGCTATAACACTTTGAGTCAATTCTGCTGCGAGGTTAGAAACTGTTCCCGTTAGCGCGACTGTCAGTGTCGAAAGATGTTCTAACTTCTGTTCCAGTTGTCGGCCCGATTCCCGGATTGTGTTGTTTATTGATTGAGTAAGCCCCCGTAGGAGCCACCAAAGGAGAACAAGAGCTACAATGCCCAAAGCCCATTGCGGCATATTGAACCTCCAAGAACCGTTCGTTTGGGAAGATCATACACCGCGTCAGTTTCGCGTACCAGAATCGCCACTGGGCGGGTGGCCGAGCCTTTGAATTTGAATTTCCGGGTGGTGGACCCTTTGGTTTTTAAGGGGCCGGGTTTAGAGTCCACTTCTTTCTGGAACGCGGGCTTGGACTTCGCTCTGGATTTTTGGGCAGCACCGAATTTAAACCCCGACCCTTTCCAGACCCCGGAAAGAGTCGGCCACCCGGAAGTGCAAAACCATAATCCCGCGGTGACGTACTGAAGTGGTATGATCCACGCATGAACAATCGTCAACAGGAAAATGCGGAAGGGGCGGCCACCCGCGAAGAATACGTACTCATTGAAATTACTGTTCGATGTGCTCCCCGATCCATCCGTCTCATCCAGCATGCCTAGTATGGCGAGCGAATCTAACCGTAATTTCATTAGTTAGCTCCTAGGATCGGAACTGATTGTGTGCGATCCGTCGTCTCGACGTGAGCTGGCTTTTCGTCTTTGCCAAAGCGACAGGATGAAGTAGATAAGCCATGAGTATAGCGCCGCATCTACTAGACAGATGATCCATAGACCCGCTCCATGGACGATTCCGCCGGAGAACATCATCGCAACTAGAGCTCCTGGAAGTGCCGAAAAAGAGAGAAAGTGTCTGGTTATCTCACCTATCTCGATAGGATGACGCGCTTCAAAGCTTGCAAAATATAGAAGAGGAGCGAATCCTATCGCGCAGCCAATCAGAATGCTATAGAACTTGGTTTTGTTTTCCAAAAGTTCCTCGTATCGAAGGCTCTCACTCCGGATTGTCAGTTGCTCCGCCTCGCTATTCGCTACTGCTCACAATGTTTCCGAATGAATCGGTTGCGCTTGTGCAGAACTGTGGTTGATTTTATATCAGGTCCATGTAAGTAACTGGATTAAGGCCAAATTGTCCAAAGGTCTGAGTGAAAGCATTTTGGACATCCTGTACAGACTATTGGAATTCAAACGGGCTTGGACTTCGCTCTGGATTTTTGGGCGGCATCGAATTTAAACCCCGACCCTTTCCAGACCCCGGAAAGAGTCGGCCACCCGGAAGTGCAAAACCATAATCCAGCGGTGACGTACTGAAGTGGTATGATCCACGCATGAACAATCGTCAACAGGAAAATGCGGAAGGGTCGGCCACCCGCCCAGCCTATTTCAACGTATTCAGCAACTGATGATTCGGCGAGAAATGGAAAATGGCGTGTGCCGATTGGTCCCCAACCCAAATGCTACCGTCTGTTCCGATGGCGATAGAAGACGGCTGCCGAAACTCCTTGGATTCCATAAAAATGGTCGCTTTCCCAGTAGCGACCTTGGAAGTGATGGCGATTGACCAGATCCTTCGCCCGGCTCCATCGGCTATATATAGCTGCTTTCGCCCTGAATCATAGGCCATGGCAGTAGGCAATCCTAGGTTGTCGGCAATTTGTTTAGTTGACATCGAATTGGATGCCAGATCCAGCATATAGATCGCACCAGTGCGTATATCTGCCGCAAACAGCACTCTGATTGTTGGATCGAGCGCGAGAGGTCCCACCTGTGGGGAGTTTATAAACCGATAGAACGGTTGCGGAAGATTCTTTGTCGGTGCAAAAAAGGGCTGCTGAAGCAATTGGCCTTGTCCCCATGCCGTAGTATAAACGCGCCCCGCGAGCTCGTCGGCGCAGATGCCTCCCAAAGGCGAAAACTGAAACCAGGAACCTTCAAATCTGCCCGCATCCGAATACTGCATTAATTGTCCGTAGTTTCCTGCATTCAAGGTGACAAAAAGATGCTCTTCGCCCTCTGCCTGAGCAATCGTCATGTCATTTGGCTCCCACGAAGAAGTGAAACTCGCGATGACCAGGGGCGCTTTCCCTTGCGCTGCGGAGGGATATTTTAGAATTCCATCCACCAAATCAAGGACGAAGAGGTCGCCATTGGGGGAGAGTGCGATCGCGGCAGGAGTTATACTCTTCCCTGCCTGGGTCCGCAGTACGGGGACCGTCAGAATTAAGACGACGAGGCCGATAACACACCAAGGACTTAATCGAATCTGACGACAGGAAGTCATTGCTAATCCCCGTTTTCTTTTTTCTTTCCAAGATTCTGAAAAAACCCGATCGGATCGATGATGCCAATGCCTGCCAAGACGCCTACAACAAAGCCTGGCAGAAGTTGTCTGGGATCCAGATTGAGGTTAAACAACACAAATTTACTTCCGTTGGTGACGAGAAACATTCCGACTAATTCAAGAATTAGGGTCGTGGCCAGGCCGCTCAATGACATTGTCGCAAACTGAGTGAGGGTTCGTTTTTTATTCTGAGCTCTAAAAAAGACTGCGACATTCCCGATTAGTGCTCCGATTAGACCGAATATAATTGCTCCTTCCCAGTTTACAAATCGCAGGGGTCGCTTGGAAGGCAGAACTCGTTGGATACCTCCTTGGTCGCTAGCATATTCGATTTGCAAACGGAGCGTGTCGTCTCCGTCCACATCGCTGGAGGGCAGAACGGAATTGGTTAACACACGCCAAAACCTTGGCACTAACTCAATCTTAAGCATGGTTGTACCGTTAGCGGCTATTCTCAAAGGATGGGCAAAATCAACCGGTGTGGAAACTTCTGGTTTCGCCCGCCAATTCTGATCATCATCAGTACTCAAAGTGACATTTGTAACCAAGAGGTCCAAGTCAGACAGTTTATTGGAAATTGGTATTTCGAGAAAATTTGTCGAAGCTGAATTAACGGGAACTGGAGGAGGTCCGTCATTTGCCGACAAAAAGTCCATCTCTTCGACGCTATGCACGGGCAGTCTTATCGTCACAACGCCTTCGTCTGTTTGACCATTCAGTATGTGTACAGGCACATCCGCCTTGCAATCCAGGAAACGACCCGTCGGGTATTCCGCGAATGTGAAGCGATATATTGGGTCGTTTGCATCGGGAGAGATAGATTGGACATAAATGTTGAAAAACAGAACCCTGTTCTTATCCGAGCTGATATTTGGGTCCAAGTAAACACGAAATCTGTGGTTCCCCGTTTCCAGAGGTGGCGAGTTCGGCAGCACATTTACATCAGTAATCCCGTCGGGACCGCCTCGCAGATCGAAGCTTACACTCCCGGCATTCTGTTGCACTCCCACTGGTGAAATTGCGACCTGTACCGAAGCGCTCGTTGCGATCGGTGCCAAAGATACGAGCGTTAAGAAGATAAGATGAGGAAATACCCGAGCACGTGTAAGGACATGTTGCGCCATTATGGGGTACCCCCTCTTGGCTTATGAATATATAGATAGTTATGCTAATGGTTTTTCAATTTAGTGTCAAGAATCATTGTTCCTCACTGAACAGCCAATGCGTAAGGACCGAACCACCAGCGAGAAATTGTTCTCATGCCTACGGGTAGAGTTACGTTGGCCAGCTTGGTTTCTATCTCTTTGGAGACATGGTTCGATTCACACTCGACGACAAATATTGCTGTACCCTTAAATCGTTGCCCGTTTTTTTCTTCAACTATTCAGATATTGTTGCTGTCTTCACGCACTAACTTCCGATGAAATAGTTTGCCGGACGCCGTGGCACTGTGGAACCGGCGGCTGTCAACACCACGGCTCCCGCAAGATTCCATGCCGCTCTCCGAACCGTTGAAACTGTGCCGTAGGCGTAATTCGGCGTGGTTTCGTACCCTGCAAGACTGTTTAAGTTATTGTGCGTACTGGCTAGTTAGGTAGGGACACGGTAGAGGTCTGCGGTTCGAGTTCGCGCGGGCCTAGAGTGCTGGGGTCCGATTAGAGTCCGGTAGGGAACAAAAATCTATCAAAATGAGCAAAGAGCAGTGAGGGACGAGATTTTTGCAAATGATTCAAAGTGCGTCTAGTTATATGAAAATTCGCCAGATGCCGAAGACTGTCTGGCCGCTGTGTCAAGGTAGCGCTCTAACCAACTGAGCTACGGGCCGGCCGAAATCCGGGCAGGGCCGAATTCATTGAAGTAAGGCGGCTCGCTGGGGATTTCGTTTGCCAACGGAAGCATTTGGCTATTCGACGTGGAGGCCGGCGCCACTTCACTATCGGTCTCGGCACAGCCTCAAGTTCGGGTCGTGGAATCCGTTCGATGGTATGAGAAAATGGGCCTGTGAATAACCTCATCGGACTCTTTATTGCGGCCATGGTTACTCTTTTTTTTGTTCGCAGGTACCTCCATGAACAGAAGTCGAGGGAAGTTCGCGCTCAGGAAGCCGTAAAAAAGGGGACGCTGCGTTCAGACGGGCCTCAATCGCAGCATCCGCATATCGACACCACGCAATGCATTGGTTGCGCGACGTGCACAACGGTTTGCCCGGAGGGCGATGTTCTGGCGATGCTGGGCGGCAAGGCCGTCATCGTCAACGGGTATAAATGCATCGGACATAGTCTCTGCGCCGAAGTATGTCCGGTGGGGGCGATCACCATGGTGATGGCCAGCCCGGGCATGAGCGCGGACCTGCCGCATTTGACGCCTCAGTTTGAGACCAGCGTGCCGAATCTGTTTATCGCCGGAGAACTTGGGGGCCTGGCGTTGATCAAGAATGCGATCAATCAGGGGCGCGACTGCATCGATACCGTTGCCGCGAGAGTACCCGCCATTCGGCGCGGCAAATCGCATCCGGATATTTTGGACACGCTGATCGTAGGCGCGGGCCCTGGCGGGATCAGCGCGTCCCTGCGAGCGATCGAGCGAAAACTGAATTACCTTACGGTGGACGAAGGCGAAATCGGCGGCACCGTTTCAAAATACCCGCGCCAGAAGCTTGTATTGACCAGTCCGGTCGAGCTCCCTCTGTATGGAAAATTCAGAAAGACAGAACTTTCCAAGGAAGATCTTCTCGCCCTGTGGAATGAAATCCTTCAGAGAGCGGATTTCAAATTCCGCAAAGGCGAAAAAGTGGAAGAGATCAGGAAGGGGGAGGACGGCATCTTTACGGTTGTCACTCCCAAGGGGCAATATCGCGCGCTTACCGTTGTGTTGGCGCTGGGAAAGGGCGGCAGTCCACGGAAGCTGGGAGTCAAGGGAGAGGACCTGCCCAAGGTCATGTATCGTTTGATCGAGGCGGATCATTACGTGCACAAGAAAATCCTGGTGGTCGGCGGCGGCGATAGCGCCGTCGAAGCGGCGATGGGGCTGGCCAATCAGGTGGGCAATCGGGTAATTCTCTCCTACCGCAAGGAGGCTTTTACGCGGCTGAAAGACCGGAATGAGAAGCGGCTCGCGGAAGCCGTTCGCAAAGGACATCTCGAAGTGATCTTCAATTCAACTCCGATCGAGTTCAAAGAAACGTCCGTGATCCTGGAAGTCGGCGGTCAATCGCGGGAAATCCCCAACGATTTCGTTTGGATCTTTGCGGGCGGTGAGCCACCGACGGCTTTCCTCAAGAAAATCGGCATCCGAGTGGGCATTCAAGACGTGACCACGGAAAGCAGCGGAGAGGCAAAAAAGTCCGTCATGGTACACAGCTAGCTTTCGTCGCATTTCAGGCGGAACGATCATTCCATTAAAAAATGGACAAGACTACTTTGCAGGGGCGCTGGCGTCGCCATTCACCGGCGGGTGGCCGGGAGGAAGCGAATTTCGGGATTGTCCATGGACCAGGTCGCTGAAGTTCGGAAAATCTCCCGTCGCGGGGGCTGCTGAGTTCGTGTGAGGATTTTGGCCGGGCCCGGGGTGCTGGATCGCTCCTCCGGCCGGTTGAGAAGATTGGACAGTCCACTTGCCATCCTGCCTGGAAAGAGAATACTCGACCTGCATGCCGGCGCCTTGTGGCGCGCCTGTCTTCGGTCGAAATTCCACTTGCGCCTGCGCCTGACTGTCCTTCACCGTGAAGCTCATGACATTCATATCCATGGCGGAAAGATTCAGCGTCTTGAGCGACGCGAGGTGCTGGTTAATGGCCGCGCGAATTCCATCGGCGTCATTTTCCTGTTTGTTGCAGCCGCCGAAGAAAACCAAAGTGACCAGCAGCGTGGAATAGAGCACAGTGCGTTTCATTTGAAACTCCCTCAGCCGGTTTAACCTACCTATACCCCATCCCCAAAACCACGACAATGTGCAGAATCGCAAGAAGCGCGAAGGAATAACTGAACGGCCGGTGAACAACGTGCCAGAGGCCGAAAACCTGTTTTGTTTTGGAAAGGAACAGAACCCGTTTGGACAGGGAAGCCTGCCGCCGCGCATTCGCAATCGCGTGCTCGAGCGATTGCTGGCTCGTCGTTAGGATGCCAAACAGGGAAACGACCCACGGTCCGAATCCAGCCGCGCGCAAACGCAGCCAGGAAATCTGAAATGGGCGCTTGAGGTCGAGCCAGATCATCCAGCAAAGCGCGGCCATCATATTTGTGTTGGCCACCTGTTGCGCCGATGGCAAAGCGAACAAATCGATGAGATCGGTGCCGATTTTGTCATGCTTATCTTCGGCGGCCCAGCGGATATGGACTTCCATATCCTGAATTTCCTTGATGGAAAGTTCAGCCGCATTCAATGAACGGGGAATCTGCGAGTACAGATAACGGCCGATAAAACCGCTCGCCGTGACCGCTGTCATGATCCAGAAGGCCATCCCCGCTATCCCGCCGAATTTGAACGAAGAATGCAGGGCAATCACGAGGGGCGCGGCGGTTCCCAGGATCACGTGAAAATCCAGCCAGTGCCGGGAATTTCCCTGCCGCCCCAGCCAACCCCATTTTTTGCGGAGAGGATAGAGATAAATCAGGAAGAACAGAAGCACGCCGAACACGCCGAGATTGATGCCAATCGTTCCGCTGGGCCGCAGGAGAAAATGTTTGGGGGAAAATGGGCGGTCCGCAGATCCGAGTTTGTAGTAGTCGAATCCGTAGGCGGTGAATCCGGCGACAAACATGAAGGAAAGAATCCAGCCGATGAGAAGCCGCCGCCGGTGTTTTTCTTCCGACACATCTTTTGCCAGCGCGCCTGCTTGTGCAATCGCCGATTGGCTCATTGGTTTTGTCCTATCTCCTCATGAACGTTAACGTCAAACCTCTTGTAGTCCGTGAAGCGATGCAGATTGCGCCAGTGTTGGCGCGGTGTTTCCACATCAATCACGGCGGAGTCCGCAATCCAAACGGATTCCTTCGGGTTTTGGAAATCATGAATCGCGTAGTTAACCTGGCTGCGCAGCCCCGCAAGCCCCATGTCGCTCAAACTGGAATCCACCAGCGCCTCGATCTTCACCACGGCGCCGGATTGAGGTTCGAGCCAAATCGTTCCGGACATGGGGAGCGGATAATTTCGGCCGCGCAGGCGAAGAGTGGCCGGGGAAGTCGCCCCCGGAAGAGGCGTGAAATGGATCCTCGCATAAGTGGCGCCGCCAATCGTTTCCTCGCCGGCGGAGTCGAATGTGTAGCTTGCCTCGTACATGGGGTGCAGCACGAGGAGCAAACTGGCAAAGCCGGTGGTCACAAGCAACGTGCGGGCCGGATCGCGAAACGCCGGGGTGCGGGGCTCCCGCGTTTCGTTGAACTTGAGCGTACCGCCCTGGCCGGTGGCCTGGAACTGATAATCGAACGTCGAGTTTTCGCGATAGATTGTATGGCCGCTGCCGTTTAGAACGAGTTGCGTCACGGATTCCCGGCAGATCAAATCCGAGAACTTTGCGAAATAATCTTCCACGTATTTCCGCGCCCGGGCAAGTGCGTCGAGCGCCGGAACAGGCGCGGAGGGGGGCAGAGCGGATGGCGCATCGTTTGGGGCCGCATCGCTGGGCCTCGCACGGGAGGCGGCGGCATCCGTTGCGGGCGCTTGCGCGAAACACGGAATTCCAATCAGCGCAAATACGGCCGCAAGGGGCAGTCCAAACCAACCGTGCCGCATTGCGGATCGGCTTCGCGCTCGTCCTTTTCCGGGTATGCCGCTCATTTGCGTAATGATCCTCCAAACCGGTATCCGAATGTAAAATTCGTCTGCCGGTAGTTCATTGTTGTGCCGGAATACCAGCCGAACATGCCCTCAAAGAAGTAGCGCGGCCCGAGCGTCCAGTCGATTGTGCTGTTCACAAACTTGGAATTCGAGTTCGCGGTGAACGAGGTCGTGAGGTTTTGCAAACCACCCTGCACCTGAATATGAAACCTGTCCGCGAGCGTTCGCGAAAACGAAATAAACTGGTAATTCCCCTGCCCGAATGAGCTGTTGAATTTCGTATACCGCAGGTCCACCACCAGACCGGTCTTTCCAATCTCTCCGAATGTCAGGCCATACATCTGGTTCCAGGAAGAGGCTGTGTCTGTGCTGCTCTTGCTGCGTCCCACTTCCGTGGAGACCGCGACGCGATACGGCAAGTCCGCGCGAACTCCGCCGCTCAGTCCCTGAAAAAGATATTGATCGAGCAGGCCGGTGCCGATCAGGACCGGATTAAACGTGGGGAGATTACGAAGGTAGTTATGATTCAGATCGAAGCCGAGCAGCTTAATGGGCTGATATCGGACACTGGTGAAACTCTGCGTCAGGCCCGTGCCATAAGTCATGCCGCCCGCGGTTCGGCCCTTGTCGGCCTGCAGCGAATTGTAGATTGAGAAAATACGGCCCAGCGATACCGTATTTTCGAAGAAAGCGAATTGCCGCGCGACTTTCCAGTCCAGGCTGGTCAGGGCCAATCCAGCCGTGTCGCTGAGACGCAGATGCTCAAAATCGCCCTTCTCGTAATTGACGAAGATGCCTGCGATGTGCTGATTGGGCGCGTAACTCCAGGAAGTGGGATCCGGCGTGGACCCGCCAAAAAAACCGGTAGTGACGCGCTGATTCAGCCGGTAGCCAAAATATCCGCCGTCGATCGTGCTCAAGCTCGGCGCGTACGGGAGAAAGAGACGTCCGAATCCCATCGTGACAATCGAATCGGGATTCTGGTAATAAATTCCCAGGTGATAGGTGCGGCTGATTAGATCGTTCAGTGTGGCCGGGGAAGCCCCGCCGAACGCCCCGGTACTTTGCGAATTCAGATTGCCTCGCCAGTAGCCCGTGAAATCCCAGTGAGTACCCAGGAGCCGGCTCATGTCGGCCTGCACCATGAAGCCGACCTGGCGGGATGTGAAGCCTCCCCCTTCTGTCAGATTTCCATAATCAACGCCGAATCGCCCACGAATCTGATTTTCTGCCGAAGCGCTCGTTGCCGGCGCCACTTTTTCACGGATCTCCTCATCCAGCGGATCGCCGTACGAAAAACTGACGACCACGGGATAGTTTTCCGATTCGATGGCATCGGCCTTGATTTCGCGCTGCTTGACGCTTTCCACATCCAGATACGCAATGTCTCCGGCGAGTAAGTCCTCGCGCGACTTAATGATTTCAGCGGCGCTGGAGGAATCCGCCACGGAAAAAATGAGGACATCGGCAATCGGTTCCTGTCCCTGAAACCGCACCGCCTCGGTCATCCCTCCACCAGGATCGTCGTGTACCACATGCAAACGCATGCCTTCCTCAATCCCCGCGTTCCGCCCCGCATCAAGATAGATAGATCCCTCGGAAATATATTTCACGTGAAAAACCGTTTTCGCGTTCGACGCAGGGTGCGGAGAATTCGGAGAGGGCGCCGGTACTCGCGCCGGCGAAGCTTCCTGGGAAGGACCGGAAGGATTCTGCGCGTAAGCGAATTTCGGCGCCATCCCGGTTACCAAAACAAATCCGAGAATCATCACATTCCAAGCTGGAACGCGCCAGCGGATAAGCTTCGCCTTTCGATCAATTATTCGGATGACACCCGGATGCCGTACACGTCATGGGCCCGTAATTGCCTGTATTATGCCGCCCGGAATCCTGCTGCCAGCTCGATTCCGGCGTATGGCACCCGTTGATACAAGTAAACGTCACAAAGTTTGTAGCCGCGCCGGCATATTGATGGCAGTTTGCGCAGGTCGCATTGTTGTGCGGGATCTTCCAATACGTGTGATTGAATGTTGCCGTGGTCCAGTTTGTGGTTGGAGTGAACCCCTATTTTGAGACAAACGGAACTGGCACACTTAGCAGGGAAAGGGACTGCGAGTGGCCAAGAAACGATTGCGGCGGTATACGAAGGAGTTTCGTGGGATGGCGGTAGAGCGACTCAAGACTTGCGATAACATCGTGGCGTTGTCGCAGGAACTGGGCGTGCATCGACGACTTCTGTATCAGTGGCGGGATCGACTAGATCCGGTGGATAGCGATGAGGAATCGCCGCCGGGGAACTCGCGGGAATCCACGCTGCGGAAGGAAATCAGCCAGCTCAAGCGGGTGCTGGCGGAGAAAACGCTGGAGGTGGATTTTTTCAAAGGTGCCTTGCAAAAAGTCGAGGCTCGACGCCGGAACAGCGATATGACTGGCGAGAAGGCGTCTACGACGAAATCCAGGAAGTGATGCCTTTGCAAGGTGGCCTAAGCATCGAGCGGATGTGTCAGCTAGCCGGAGTGAGCCGCGCGGGTTTTTATCGTTCGCTGCGCGAGCGGGCGCCGGTCCAGGAAGAGATGGAAGTGCGGAGCGTGATCCAGCGGATCGCTATGGAGCATCGGCGGCGCTACGGCTATCGACGGATCGGCGCGGAGTTGCGGCGACGCGGGATGGCTGTGAATCACAAGCGTGTGTTGCGTATTTTGCGCGAAGATAATTTGCTGGGCGTACAGCGGCGAAGATTTGTGCTGACTACCGATTCCGATCACCGGTTCGAGGTGTATCTGAATCTGGCCAGCCGCATGAGCCTGACGGGGATCAATCAGTTGTGGGTTGCGGACATCACCTACATCCGATTGCAGCAGGAGTTTGTTTACCTGGCGGTGGTGCTGGACGCGTACTCGCGCAAAGTGGTGGGATGGGCGCTGGACCGCACACTGGCGGCGCGGTTGCCGATTGCGGCGCTGGAGCAGGCGGTGGCCCAACGACAGCCGCCGCCGGGCTTGGTGCATCACTCGGATCGCGGCGTGCAGTACGCCTGCGGAGATTACGCCCAGGTCCTGCAACGGCACCAAATGATTCCGAGCATGAGCCGTCCGGCGAACCCGTACGACAATGCCAGTTGCGAAAGTTTTATGAAGACGTTGAAGCGAGAAGAAATTTACACCAACGAATATCGCGATTTGGACCATCTTTTCGCGAATATCGAAGCATTCATCGAACAGTACTACAATCGGCGCCGGTTACATTCGGCGTTGGGCTACCGACCGCCGGAGGAGTTTGAGCAGCAAGCCAGTCCAGCGATCCATTCTGCTGGAGCGACAATGAGTTTTTTCAGGCATGGGGAGATCTAACCGTCCGATGATCGGCAAGACAAAAAACGGGGAGCGACCCAACAGTCGCCCCCCGGCTCATCGTCCGGATGAGTCTCCAACTGGCTATTCCTCGGCGAGTTGCTCTCCAGCAGAGCTCGCCTCCGCTTCACCAGTCGGGCGCGATCCTGTAGGAGAAGGTGCAGTTTGAGAAGCAAAAATCATGGAACGGCAAGTGTGCTAGTTTCAAATTGTCTCAGCTGAGGGGTTCACCCCGCGACCATGTGCGCGGGCGTGTGACAGCTCGCGCACTCGACCGCCGCGTGTTTTTCGACAAGTGCATATCCCGTTTGACGGTGATCGAATTGCCTGAGTGAAGGATCCCAATGGATGAGTGTGAAATTCTCGCCATTATGTTCCAGGTGGCACCGCACGCAATCCTTGCCGTCGGGATTCTTCATCCCGAGCAGCGCATGGTAACCCGCATGCGCGTTCAGCCGTTCCGCGATTTCCTTATGGCAATCGAGGCACTTGAACGTCGGCGTGCTGGTCCCGAATTGATGGCAGGAGGCGCAATGCGTCGAGCCCTCCAGGGATTGGTGCGCTTTCGAAAGTGGCCCCGGCGAAATTTGGCCGCGCGCCCCAACGGCGCAAAACAGGAATCCGCCGAGCGCCAGCAAAAGGCCGATGAAACGCGGCGCATTGCTCGCCCATCGTTCAAGTGGTGTTGCGCCTGCGGGCAGAACCGGCACCAGACTCCTCCGACAACCCACCATCCATGCTGCCGCCATTTCCAGTTCGAAACACGTTAGCATGAGGGGTGTTTCCTAATGCAACGCAACGGAACCGCTGTGTCTTTCCCGCAAAGTTGGCCCGGCGTACAGGTAAAAGACTCGACAATATGAAGACGAAGCTTTCGGCAGCATGCCACACCTCGTCAACGAAGTCTCGGAATGCCCCGGACATAAAAAGCAAAACCACATCGGCGGGGCGCCGGCTGCATTTCTCAACGTTGGAAACGCCTTGGATTACGCCACGCCCGGAATGCTATTGCGCGTTGCGGGGAGCGGAAGAACAAAATTTTCCACCGCGAAAAAAGTTTTACACAGAGGTTGCAGGCCAATTCGGTTTCCGGGCGCGCATCGATGTGCTATGGTTTTGAAAGAAAGACGGTGTGCGAATTCAGGGGCGCGCCGGTCTTTTCGAGTTGTGTTGGGTTGGAACAGGACCACTAGGGATAGACAGTTTGGGCACGGTGCAACAAGATTTTGTGCTTTAACTCCCGTTTTCCCTTGACAGATTTTTATCGTTTGATTACATTGCGCCCTCAGATTCGGAGTGTCGTGATGCGATTAGCGGGCGGCCCATATTCCCCGGGAAACCGCAACGTCGCGTGGCGCAATCTACCGGGTTGATCGAAGACACCGAGGAGGCTCCCTTCCACTCCCTGTCGCCGATGGTCCCAGCTGTCGGCGAAACGTAGCGCAAATTCGCAGGCGCGCAAGCGCGCTGCGGAGATGCGGACGGGAAGGTTTTTTTATTTTTGATGAAACTGGATTCCCGGAACTGAAATCGATTCAAGCGGCTGCCTGCTGAGAATCAGGCAACTGCGTACTCCCGGACTGATTCGGGAGTAAAATAGAAGGGTTCCCTCTGCGCGGGGGAGCCTACCTGCGCGGAGGCGAAATGGCACATACGAAGATGACGTTGAACGACAAGTCGGCGATCCAACCTAAGGGTGAAGTTCCCGCCGATGTGGAAGTCC
Organism: Terriglobia bacterium; assembly: GCA_963788335.1. Taxonomy (GTDB): domain Bacteria; phylum Acidobacteriota; class Terriglobia; order Acidiferrales; family UBA7541; genus Palsa-360. The sequence goes on along the minus strand of CAWBGM010000013.1, from coordinate 169,734 downwards.
GCACGGGTTTGGAATTCAAACGATATTTTACCGACGGCCGCACCGCGCCGTTCGACGCCGTCGAGTGGGAACGCCGCGTCGCGCTGATCGGCAACGAAAAAGGCAAGACCATCTTCCGCCAGGAAGGCGTGGAAGTGCCGAAGAACTGGTCGATGACGGCGACCAACATCGTTGCCTCAAAATATTTTCACGGGAAGATGAACACGCCGGAGCGCGAATATTCGGTGCGCCAACTGATCGGGCGCGTGGTGGACACGATTGTGCGCTGGGGCGAACAGGGCGGCTACTACGCGAACCCCGCCTCGCGCGACGCTTTCCGCGACGATTTGACGCACCTGCTCGTCGAGCAGAAGGTGGCCTTCAACTCGCCGGTTTGGTTCAACGTGGGCGTGCAGCCCAAGCCGCAATGCTCGGCCTGCTTCATCAACTCGGTGCAGGACGACATGGAATCGATCATGAACCTCGCCAAGACCGAGGGCATGCTGTTCAAGTGGGGCTCGGGCACGGGCACGAATTTCTCGACCCTGCGCGGCAGTCGCGAGACGCTCTCCGGCGGCGGCATCGCTTCCGGTCCGGTCAGCTTCATGAAGGGATTTGACGCGTTTGCCGGCGTGATCAAGTCCGGCGGCAAGACGCGCCGCGCCGCCAAGATGGTGATCCTGAACGTGGATCATCCGGACATCGTCGAGTTCATCGACTCGAAAATGAAAGAGGAGCACAAGGCGCACGTGCTGATCGAGCAGGGCTACGATCCAGCGATCGACGGCGAGGCGTACTCTTCGGTGTTCTTCCAGAACGCCAACCACTCGGTCCGCGTCACCGATGAGTTCATGCAGGCGGTCGAGGACGATCGCGACTGGTGGACGCGCAACGTGAACGACGGCAACCCCTGTGAAAAATTCAGCGCGCGCGAACTGCTGCACCGCATGGCCGAATCCGCCTGGCAGTGCGGCGATCCCGGCATGCAGTACGACACCACGGTGAACCGCTGGCACACCTGCAAGTCCACGGCGCGCATCAATGCCTCGAATCCGTGCTCCGAGTACATGTTCCTGGACGACACGGCCTGCAACCTGGCGTCGCTGAACCTGATGAAGTATTTGAATTCGAACGGCACGTTTGACGTGGAAGCGTTCCGCCACGCCGTGGATATCACCATCACGGCGCAGGAAATCCTGGTGGACAACGCCAGCTATCCGACGCCGCGAATCGCCGAGAATTCGCACAAGTTCCGCCCGCTGGGCCTGGGCTATGCCAACCTCGGCGCGCTGTTGATGTCCATGGCGCTGCCCTATGATTCCGACGGCGGCCGCGACATGGCCGGAGCAGTGACCGCGCTGATGTGCGGCGAAGCGTACGCGCAATCCGCGCGCATTGCCGAGCGCCTCGGGCCATTTGCCGGATACGCCGTGAACCGCGAACCGATGCTCGATGTCATTCGAATGCACCGCGATGCTCTGCGGCCGATCAAACCGGAAAATGTGCAGCCTTCGCTGCTGGGCGCCGCACAGACTTCGTGGGACGCCGCTCTGGCTCTCGGCGAAAAGTACGGCTACAAGAATTCGCAGGTCACCGTGCTGGCTCCCACGGGCACGATCGGCTTCATGATGGATTGCGACACCACCGGCGTCGAGCCGGACCTGGCGCTGGTGAAATATAAGAAACTTGTCGGCGGCGGCGTCATCAAGATCGTCAACAACACCGTGCCGCAGGCGCTGTTGCACCTCGGCTATTCGCCCGAGGAAACTTCGCAGATCGTTTCCTACATCGACAAAAACGGCAAGATCGAAGGTGCGCCCGGATTCAAGCCCGAGCACCTCGCGGTGTTCGATTGCTCGCTGGCGACCGCCGGCGGGCGCTCGATCGCTTGGCGCGGCCACCTGAAAATGATGGCGGCGGCGCAGCCGTTCCTTTCCGGCGCGATCAGCAAGACGATCAACATGCCCGAGGAATCGACGATCGAAGACGTGATGCAGGCGTATATCGAATCCTGGAAGCTGGGCGTGAAGGCCGTTGCGATTTATCGCGACAATTCGAAAGGATCTCAACCGCTTTCCGCCGCGGGCGACAAGAAAGACACAGCGCAACAGGCGCAGATTGCGGCCCGCCCCCCGGACGGGCAGGCAAAGGCGGCCGAAACACCGTCACCCTTGGCCGAACAGCGCGAACTTTTCATTCGCGCGCATCGCCGCAAAATGCCCGTCGAGCGCGCCTCGATCACTCACAAGTTCTCGATTGGCGGCCACGAAGGATACATCACCGTCGGGATGTACGAATCCGGCGAGCCGGGCGAAATCTTCATCAAGATGGCCAAGGAAGGCTCGACGCTTTCCGGCTTCATGGACGGCTTCGCGCTTTCGGTTTCCATCGGCTTGCAGTACGGCGTGCCGCTCAAGGCCCTGGTGGATAAATTCATCAACACGCGCTTCGAGCCCGCCGGCTACACGGGCCATCCGGCGATTCCGTACGCGAAATCAGTGCTCGATTACCTCGCGCGCTGGCTGGGCGGACGGTTTATCTCCCGCGACTACCTCACGCACGATGGCGAAGCTGCATTGCCGGCCGCAACCGTCGTGGCATCGCCGGCCGTCGCGCCCGCGTTCATTCCTCAGCTGACGGACGACAATCCATCGAGCGCCAGCGCGGCGTCGCGTCCGATGTTCGACGGCGCGCCGACCTGCTCGGAATGCGGCATGCTGATGACGCCCAATGGCGCGTGCTACAAGTGCGAAAACTGCGGCGGAACGTCGGGCTGCAGTTAGTGACTAATTTGTTCGCAGGGGAGGTTCGAAATGTTTTCCTCAATCGAAATAAACGATTCACTCAACTTTTTGGTGAAACGTGGACACTCGGTTGGACTTGGCCGCATCGTCGCATTTGGAACTGTGAAAGCACATGATTGTGCATTGAGGTTGATGGTCATTGGAAGCCGCCTGGACGATGCCGTGTGGCTTGCGTCCCAGGAGGGCCACAAGTTACGGTAATTGGCAGTGTCCAAATTAGGCCACCGCTCGGTATTGGCTGGCCTTTATTTTCGATGGGGTTTCGAGTTGTGATTTTCAGTCTTGCAGTTCTACTTTAGCCTACCTCTGAAGGCGCGGGCTAAAATGGTAGCTTGATTGATCTGCCCAATGCTTTAATTTCTCACCTATGACCGGCCCACTCCTCCTGCGACAAGTGATTCCTCCACTGACGGCGCAAACTGCCGATGGAAAAACCATTCGCGCGTGGGATTACAAACAGAAATGCCCGCTGGTGATTGTGTTCCTTCATGCGGATTGCCCGCATTGCGAGGGCTGGCTTGATCATTTGGCCGCTGCATTCCGCAGAACTCGCGGAACGTGATGCTGTCGCCCTTCTGATCTATAGCGAAACTCCGCCACGAAAAACCGAGACCGCTGCCACCACCATTTCTCGCTGCTTCCGACGCCACCGGGAATTCGCAGCGCGAATTCCTCGGTCTGCGAGCCTTTGGCCCCGCGGGGCTCGGTCGCGTGGGAGTGTTCGTCACCGACCGTTACGGCGACCTCTTTGGACAATGGATGGGAAAGGATGCCGACGAGCTGCCGGCTCCGAAAGAAATCATCGACACGCTCAACATCATTCAAATGATCTGCTAGGAATTTCCTGGCGCGGGAGCTGCTCTGAGTTGGTCAAGTATAGGGGTGAGACAGTGCACACAGATGAGGGTAAGAAAAACAAAAAGGGCTCGCATACGAGCCCTTTTCGGCAATACCCCATTTCACCCCGTTCCGGCCACAACCGGAACGTAACCACCACCCCGGGAAAAAAACTTAAAACCACTACAAACCTTAACCCTACTAGTGCAAGCTGGGTGCCATACAATTTACATTTCTTTACAAGTTTTTATGTAAATGAAAATAAACATCTTATTTTAATAAGGTCCGGCTTTATTGATTCAATCCATCCAAATATATACATTTTTCCACATTATTTTGCCGGGTGAACTACCGACTTTAGGAGATTTTGGAAATTGGCTGACGGGATCGGGGACCGAATAAATTAAGAGCCAATGGCTGTTCGAATGGCGGAGGCAAGGGTTTCCGCCCAGAGCGTCACGTCATCGGCATGTTCAGCCTCGACCATAACGCGCGCTTTGGGCTCGGTGCCCGAATAGCGCACGACGACGCGGCCAGCTGCGCCCAGGGTCTTCGTGGCGTTGTCAATCGCGGCGGAAACCAGAGGCAGGGATTCGAGAGGAGGCTTGGAGGCCACTTTCACGTTCACGATGGTTTGAGGAAAGACTTTCAGGCCGCGGATCAATTGATCGAGCGGGCCGCGCAGCGAAACGAGACAAGCAATTTTCAGGGCGGTGAGCAGGCCGTCGCCCGTGGTGGCGTCGTCGAGAAAAATAATGTGCCCGGATTGCTCACCACCGAGGTTCGCTCCGCTGCGCACCATTTCTTCGAGCACGTAACGGTCGCCGACCGGCTCGCGCGACAGGGTGAGGCCTTCGGCTTGGAGGATGCGTTCGAGGCCGAGGTTCGCCATCGTCGTGCCGATCACGCGGTTGCCGCGCAACTGTCCGGCGGATTTCAGATATCGCGCCGCGGCAAGAAGCACGCCGTCGCCATCGACATGCTGGCCGGAAGCGCTGACGAACATGGCGCGATCGGCATCGCCGTCAAATGCGACACCCAGATCGGCATGCGTCTCGAGCACTTTTTTCCGCAAATTCTCGGGGTGCAGCGCGCCGCAGTTGTCGTTGATGTTCCGGCCGTTGGGCCGATCGTGAATCGTGACGACTTCGGCGCCGAGCGAACGGAAGAGCGACGGACCGAGCTGGCTGGCGGCGCCATTGGCACAATCGAGGACGAGCTTCATTCCCGATAATTTCGCGCCGGGGATGACGCGCCCGCGCAGGTACGCCAGATATTCTTCGTCGAGCGAATTATCGGTGGTGACCGGCACTCCATGGGGAGCGGTTTCATGTTCCTTGTGCTGGTGAATTTCGATTTCCAGATGTTCCTCGACGTCGTCGGGAAACTTCATGCCCGTTCCGGCAAAGAGTTTGACACCGTTGTCGTGAAACGGATTGTGCGAGGCGGAAATGACCATTCCGGCGGAGAATTTTTTCTGTCGGACCAGGCATGCGACGCCGGGCGTGCTGATGACACCCGCTGAAAGGACGTCGACGCCATCGTCGGCAAGCCCGGCGGCAAGTTGCGATGCGATGTGCGGGCCCGATTCGCGCGTATCCATGCCGATCAGAACACTCGGTTTAGGATCGGTTACCAGTAAATATTTTCCGAGGGCGCGCGCGACACCGTACAGGGTGGCGTCGTCCAGCGGATAGGTGCCGGGAATGCCTCGAATGCCGTCGGTGCCGAACAGTTCCTTAGTCATCGTGGGCTCAGGATGGTCGGGGCGCTCGATTCCGCCCACATTTTCGAGTCTAGCACAGGGTCTGTTATCCGTTGGGAGGAGCGGGCCCGTGACGCGGCACAAGAGTAACGTGGATTTCGGGTGGGGAAACCTGGACGACACTCGCGCCGAATGGGGCGTTCACCATATCGGGAGTAATCGCCAGAGTGGACGTACCTTCTTTTCCGTCCTTCAGGTCCATGCGCAGGCTGAGGTCGGGAGCAACCATGCGGCGCAACAGGGCCGAGCGGCCACGTACCCGGACACGAACGGCGGTGGGCACGTCGCCGGAAATTTCAAGCTGGGATGGCATGGTTGTGAATTCGATCGGGACCTGGAAACCGACTTCGGCGTAGGGCTCGGATGTATACGTGGCCCAGAGGAGGAACGAAATCGCCAGGGCCAGAAACTTCAGGCCCGCATTTGCGAAAACGTATTTTTTCAGGAAACGCACGGTCTATCTCCGAACCTGCGCGCGAGCGCTGGAAAGGGTTGCGGGCAGAACCATTGTGTTCCGCCGGCGAGAAGCCATCTCGCTCAGCCGGTCACTGAGTTCCTCGGGCGTCAATTTTGTTTCGATGGCTCCGCCGGACGCCACAGACATCGCGCCGGTTTCCTCGGACACCAGGACCACGATGCAGTCGCTATCCTCGGTGACGCCGATGGCGGCGCGATGCCGCGTGCCAAGCTGCTTGGAAATCATCGGATTCAGCGACAGCGGCAGGAAACAACCGGCAGCGGCGACGCGCGAGCCTTCGATAATCACCGCGCCATCGTGCAGCGGCGAACCAGGTCGAAAAATCGAAACCAGAAGATCGTAGGAAAGCTTTGCATCCAGGGGAATTCCGCTCTCAATATAGGTTCGCAGTCCGGCCTGCCGCTCGACGACGATCAGCGCTCCAATGCGATTCTGGGAAAAATATTCAGCGGCCATGACAATATCGTCATAGATCGCTTTGGGATTGTGCGATGTAAATTTCATCATCGAAAGATTCCGGCCGACGCGCGAAAGGGCGCGGCGGATTTCCGGTTGAAACAATATAATGAGAGCGATTGCGACATAAGGCAGCAGCGTGGTCAGCAGCCATTCCACCATTTCCAGCCGCGCCCAACGGGCGCCCCAGTCAAACAAAACCAGCATCGCCACGGCAACGAGCATTTGAACGGCGCGCGTTCCCCGCAGTAATTTCAGAAGGGAATAAATCAGCGTCGCGACAATCAGAATGTCCAGCGCGGCTCGGAGGTCCAGGCGCGACAACGGCGTCAGAGGAAGTGCGAATGCGAGCATTGTCGTTACCTCTACGGTATCTCACCCCTGTCGAATCGGGCAAGCCGCAGTTTGCCCCCCTGTACGGGTATGTTATGGTGAATCGAGGCGCACGATGCAAACGGAAGAAGTCCGATTTACAGCGCGGTCCAATCCTTCCCAACGCATCATTGCTCTGGGCATCGTATTTGCGTTTCTGTACGTGGCCTCAAATATTGTCATCACCTTACTGCTCGCGGTTTTGCTGGCCTATTTTCTGGATCCCGTTGTCGGAGTTCTCGAACGGATTCACATTCCGCGCGCCTTGGGGGCTTTGCTGGCGCTTCTGGCGGTCACGGCAATTCTGGCCGGCCTAGGTTATCTGATCGCCGATCGTGCCGAACAATTTGGGGAAGCGTGGCCGCGCTACAGCACAATTCTGCGTCATGTCACGACGACGTTTGACAAGCAGATTACGATCGTGGAAAAACAGGTGGAGGCGATCACTCCTTCGGCCGAGCGGGGACGCACCGCCTCGCGGGCAATCGAACCGCCGCCGATTCGCGAGTGGCTGTTTAGCGGAGTGGGTTCGCTCTATTCGATCATGCTGGTGGCAACGTTCCTGCCATTCCTTGCTTTTTTTATGCTCGCGGGCAAGCGGCACATCTGGAAGGCCACGATGGACCTGTTTCCCGACGATCAACAGTCGCAAGTCAAGGCGGCTCTCGATCAAGTCAGCTCGATGCTGCGAAGTTTCATCGCCGGCAACGCGCTTGTGGCGCTGATCCTGATGCTCGCGAGTTGGGCTTTTTTCCTTTCGATCCATCTGGATTATCCATTTCTCGCAGGTTGTGTCTCCGGCCTGCTGAACCTGGTGCCCTACCTGGGTGCCGTCTTGGCATGGGTTCCTCCTTACTTGATCGGCATGGCGCAGTGGAGCACAATCAGCCCCTACGTCGGCGTCGCGGCAATGCTCACGTTTCTCCATATCATCGGCCTCAACGTCCTGATGCCCGCCATTGTCGGGCGGCGCGTTCATTTGAACGCGCTGGCGGTCACCATCGCGTTGTTGTTCTGGGGATGGCTCTGGGGCGCAATCGGGCTGATTCTGGCGATCCCGATTACGGCGACGATCAAAGTCATCTGCGATCACGTGGAGGAATGGCAACCTGCCGGGCGCTGGTTGGGCGCGTAAATTAGGGACCGCCGACCGGTCGCGGAGCAACAATTGTCCCGCGCCCCGGCAAATATTTGATAAAACAGAAGCCCTTGAAAGCAAGTTGATCCCGAAATGAAGACTGCCCATCGCATCGGTCTGATCGTCCTCGGCGTGCTGCTCGTGCTGACATCCGCGGGTCTGGTGATGACCAGCAACTGGGGATCCCGCAAAGTTTCGCTCTCGAAGCGGGAGTCCGCGACGGAGCAATCACCGGTAAATTTGGAGCAATTGCAAACGGCGCAGGCGCTGGCTCCATTTGCCGCAACCTCAGAAGAACAGGAACAAGCCCGCGATGCGATCCGCATGGCGGACCACGAGGTGGATTTTGCATTCGCGGCGGCGCTGTATCAGGCCGCGTCTCAGTCCGTGGTTTCCACGCCCGAAATTAAAGCCATCCTCGAGCGCATCTCGAAAGCCGAACAAAGCGTTGCCACTCTGGACGCCGACGCCGCACGCCTGACGAAATTGATTGCCGGCGCGAGAGGAAATCAAAAGGACGATTTCTCGCAGCAGCTTGATCTTACAAAAGCGCGCCTGGAATTGAACGAAGATGAACTAGCCGACGCCAATCAGGACCTGGAGCGCGCCGGCGGCGATCCGAAAAGCCGGATCCAGCGCATGGTCGATCAACACAGTGCGATGGACAACGGCCAACCCGACACCAATATGATCGGAAGGCAGGCGGCCTCGACCGAGGCGGCTGCGAATTCTTTCCTGTCGCGAACGCGTGCCTGGTTCGAGTTGCGCTCCATTGTGACGCGCCTGGGAGAAGCGGGACAGGAAGCGACAAGGAAAGCCGATTCATTTTCGACTCAGCACGATGCACTGGAACATCAGTTGGAAGAAGCGCAATCCAAGCAAACGAAAAAATTGGCCGGATCGGCGCAGGGCGCGGCCCCCGGTGGAAGTCCGGCTGCCGCTTCCGGAGCTTCGCCGGATGAACGCAGCGTGGCGATAACGGCTTACCATTCGCTGACGGCGCTGCAGAAACGAATGTCCGGCCTGGACAGCCGCATCCAGAATCAGCAGGATCTTGCAAAAACGTACGGCCAGTGGGAATTGTTGGCGGCAACGCGCGAGCGCGGACTTTTGCACAGCGTATTCATTTCACTCGCGTGGATGGTGGCGATTGCCCTGGCCGTTATGGTCACCGATTTTTTCTTCGAACAGCTTTTCGATCGACTCGAGCCGGACCGTAAAAATCTGCTCACGCTGCGGGCCGTGGCGCAAATCTCGACGCGTGCCCTGGGCGCGATTCTGATTCTGCTCGTTATCTTCGGCCCGCCCGGACAGATGGCCACGGTCCTGGCGCTGGCCGGAGCGGGCCTGACCGTTGCGCTAAAGGATTTCATCGTCGGATTTTTCGGGTGGTTCGTACTGATGGGGAAAAATGGAATTCGCCACGGGGATTGGGTGGAAATTAACGGCGTCAGCGGCGAAGTCGTCGAAATCGGATTGTTCCACACTGTGCTTCTTGAAACCGGCAACTGGAACGATTCCGGCCATCCGACGGGCCGCCGCGTAACGTTCGTGAACAGCTACGCCATCGAGGGGCACTACTTTAATTTTTCGACTTCGGGACAATGGCTGTGGGATGAACTGGAAGTCGTGCTGCCCGTCGATCAGGACCCTTACCCCGTCGTGGAAGAAATCAAAAAAATCGTGGAGAAGGAAACCGAAGCGAATGCGCACCTGGCCGAGCAGGAATGGGAAAAAATGGGATCGGCTCGCGGTGTTCGTCCGTTTTCGGCAGGTCCGGCGATCAGCGTTCGTCCCGCCAATTTGGGTTTTGAAATTATGGTGCGTTACGTGACGCGGGCCAATGAACGCCACCAGCAACGGTCGAAGCTGTACAACGATATCGTCGAATTGCTGCGCCAGAAAAATATTCCGGAGCCCGCGGCGCCGGCCGCGCAGTAGGACAGGCATCAGCCTGTCCTACAAAAAAACCTACGCCAGATCTTCGGGGCGAATCGGCAGATGACGAATGCGCCGGCCGGTCGCGGCGAAAATCGCATTGCACAACGCGGGAGCCAGCGGCGGCACGGAAAGTTCGCCCGCGCCGGTGGGTTTTTCTTCGCTGGGGACGATGTGCACTTCGATCACGGGCATTTCGTTCATGCGCAGCACAGGGTAATTGTTGAAGTTGGTTTGCGTTACGCGCCCGTGATCGATCGTGATGTTTCCGTGCAGCGCTGCCGACAGCCCGTAGACGACGGCGCTTTCGCTCTGCGCCACGAGGGTCGAAGGATTCACAGGACGGCCAACGTCCACCGCGCAAACCACTTTGTGGACCTTCAATGTTTTGGTGCTTCGATTCACCGAAATCTCGACGGCTTGCGCGGCATAACTCTCGAATGCGAACAGCACGGCGATTCCGCGGAAGCGGCCCGCGGGCAGCGGCTTTTCCCATCCAAATTTTTGCGCGGCCAATTCCAGGACGGCAAGGTGTCGCGGAGCTTTTCCCAGCAGGTGACGGCGGTATTCGTACGGATCTTTTTTGGCCGCGGCTGCAAGCTCATCGATAAAGCTTTCGCTGTAGAATCCGTTCATCGAATTCCCCACCGAACGCCAGAAGCCGATTGGAATGCCGGGTTCCACACGCTGGTAATCGATCAGAATATTGGGAATCGTGTAGGGAATATTCACGATGCCTTCGACACTCGTCGGATCGAGTTTAAACCGGTCGGGATACCGCGCATTCATGACCGAAGGGCATGCAATGCGCGACGTCCACGCAACGGGCCAGCCGTCCGCATCGAGGGCGGCCGAGAGTTTTGCGTACGATGCGGGCCGGTAAAAATCATGCTGCGTATCGTCTTCGCGGGACCAAGTCACTTTCACGGGAGCGCCCATCGCCTTCGATGCTTCCACAGCGTCAACCACGAAGTCCGATTCACCCCTGCGCCCGAAACCGCCGCCCAGATACGTTGTATGAATGAAAACCTGCTCGGGCTTCAATCCGGCAGCCCTGGCGGCCGTGGCCTGCGAGACGGTTTGAAATTGCGTTGCCACCCAGACATCGCAACGGCCGGCGGTGACATCGGCAGTGCAATTCATCGGCTCCATCGTTGCGTGCGCGAGATACGGGACTTCGTACACAGCCTCAAGTTTTCGCGTCGCTGCCGAAAGCGCGGCTACAGCGTCGCCTTCCCTGCGGGCATCGAGACCGGGCTGAGCCGCGCGGTCCGCAAAGAGTTGGCTGATGCCCTCGCTGCTGAGATTCGCGTTTGCTCCTTCGTCCCATTTCACTTCGAGGGCGCGCCGCCCTTGCATTGCCGCCCAGGTGTTTTCGGCTACGACGGCAACGCCCGTCGAAATCTGGATCACATCCTTGACGCCGGGAACGGCCCTCGCTTTCGTCGCGTCGAAGCTTGCTACTTTCCCGCCAAACACAGGGCATCGCGTCACCGAAGCGTAGAGCATTCCAGGGCGCCGCATATCGATTCCAAATTGCGCGCTGCCATCGACTTTGATGGAAGTGTCGAGACGCTTGGTGGGTTTTCCAACCACGCGGTAATCCTTGGGGTCCTTGAGAGGCGGATCCAACGGAATCGGAAGTTTCGACGCCGCTTCGGCGACGCTGCCGTAGGTGAGTTTGCGTTTCGTGGCGTCGTGGAAAATCGCGCCGTCTTCGGTCCGGAGCGAGGATTTCTCAACGCCCCATTGTTGCGCCGCAGCCTGCACGAGCATATCGCGCGCCTGAGCGCCGGACTTGCGTAGCGGATCCCACGAAGAACGCACGCTCGAGCTGCCGCCCGTGCCCTGTGTTCCAAACGCCGGATTGAAATAAATTTTTTCGGCGGGTGCGAATTCCGTGCGGATTTTTTTCCAGTCGCAATCGAGCTCTTCGGCGGCGATCATGCAAAGCGCGGTGAGAATGCCCTGACCCATTTCCGACTTGTCGATCTGGATCGTCACGCTGCTGTCCGTGCCGATGCGAATCCAGGCATTCAGAGTGGCCGGAGCTGCGCCTTCGGGCAATGCGGCGAGCGCTTCGGAATTGCGGGGCAAATAAAATCCGATCACCAGGCCCGCCGCGCCGGCGGCGGTTGTTTTCAGAAAATTACGTCGATTCACCTTCGTCGTGGTTCCCGCGCTCATGCCGCACCTCCCACTTCAACAGGTTGCGCATCGGGCGCGATTTCATTGTTTCCTTCCGAGCCGGACTGTGAGGTTTTTACAGCGGCGCCTTGCAACTGCGCCGCGCGATGAACGGCCTGCCGAATCCGCTGATACGTGCCGCAGCGGCAAATGTTTCCCTTCATGGCGTCGTCAATATCAGAGTCAGTGGGCTGAGGATTTTTCGCCAGCAGCGATGATGCGGACATGATCTGGCCCGACTGGCAATAGCCGCATTGCGGCACGTCGATTTCGATCCAGGCCTGCTGAATGGGATGGCTGCGGTCGGGAGAAAGGCCCTCAATGGTCGTGATCTTTTTTCCGGCAATGGAGGAAATCTGTGTAACGCAGGAGCGTGTGGCAACCCCTTCAATGTGCACCGTGCAGGCTCCGCAGAGCGCCATGCCGCAGCCGAACTTCGTGCCCGTCATCCCCAGCGTGTCCCTCAAAACCCACAACAGCGGCATGTTCGGCTCGACATCCACCGTACGCGGTTTTCCGTTCAGGATAAATTCGATCGCCATGCAAGCCCTCCATCATAAAATCGTTTTGAACTGTTGCCTGGAATCATACTGCAAATCGAAGCGGAATGAGCGATTCGCGGCAATCGGCGTTCCGCGCTTACTTGCCGCTCTTTTTCTCGTGGTCGAGTTTCAGTGTGAGTACGAACTCCTTGCGATTGTCGAAATTTGAAATGGACCGGGAAGCCGATGTCCAGCCTTCGTGCTCGGCGTGAATTTCGTAATCGACATTCAAATCGAGGCCGCTGAATCGAAATTGGCCGTCCCCTTCGGAAAGGTGAGTGGTGATGTCCTGCGTGTGCAGATTTTTCAGATAGACCACTGCGGTATCGACAGGGGCTTCGTCTTTATCCACGACGGTTCCGCGAACCGTGCGCAACTCGGAGTCCTTGCCTTTGGGTTTTCCCTGAGCGAAAAGGATTGTTGCCGTCAGTGCAAAGAGCATGACGAGAGCGAGCCTTCTGGACGTGTTCATGACTTGCCTCCGGCGATCTGCTCCATCTGTAGAGTGAGGTCTTCCCGATCGCCCTCGCGCGCGTCGATTTTGCGTGTTTGCGGCTTGCATCCGCGAGCGTCGATCGTCAATTCGTATCGGGCGCCCTGCTTCACACGAATTCCGAGTTCGCCGCGGCGATCCGACATCGCTTCCCAGCGAAATTTCTTTTCGTCTTCGCGGCGTACGCGAACGCGGGCCCCCGGAAGGGCAAATCCCTGTTCGTTGAACACCGTCGCGAAGATAACGAAATCGTGAGCATGAGATCCCGATTGGACCTGGCCGCCCGCCGCCGCTGCTGCTGGAACGGAAACAGCCCCTGCCGAACAGGCGAGAGCCAGAAGGGTGATCATCCACCGCATACAGATGGGATGGCCAAAGTGTGAGAGGGGATGCCGGAAGAGTGGAAGGGATGGGTCAGACTTCCTCTTCTTCGTCTTCCTCGTCGTCATCGTCAACCGAGTCGTCCTCATCGTCAGACTCCTCGTCCTCATCGTCATCGTCGTCATCCGAGATGGCGTTGACCTTGACCGGGTGAATCTGTACGACTTCCATTTCGGTTTCGCACTCAAGACAGGCGAGAATTTCGCCTTCCTCGACCTCGTCTTCATCGACATCAATTTCAGTGGAGCATTTCGGACACCGGACCACGGCGAAGTCCTCCTCGGGGATTCGGACGCACTTGCTGCTGAAGTATTATATAACGCGAAGCGGGCCGGGAGGGAAGCGGCCAAAATTACAATGACGCTCAAACGAGAATACCCGGAACGACCCATGATCGGCGTGGGTGGAGTGCTGATCGACGACGCGCGCGCCCTGCTGATCCGCCGCGCCAGCCCACCGCTCCAGGGGCAGTGGTCCATCCCCGGCGGCATGCTCGAGGTCGGCGAGACGCTCGAACAGGGCGTGGCGCGCGAGCTGGCCGAAGAAACCGGGCTCGAAGTGAAAGTGGTCGAGCTCATCGAAGTGTTCGAGCGGATTTTTCCGGCGCCAGCCAATGCCGATGGTTCGCCCGGCAACGTTGCGCGGCCGCAGTATCACTTCGTGATTCTCGATTATCTGTGCGAGAAGCGTGGAGGGGAGATTTGCGCGGGGAGCGACGCCTTGGAATTTGCGTGGGCGCGGGAAGAAGAGCTCGTGAAATTCGATTTGACGGTTGCGGCCACGCGTGTTTTGCGGAAGGCGTTTGCACGGGCGAGGGCGCGGGCTATTTCATAAAAAATCGGCCCAGGAAAGGCGGCGCATTCGCTTTTCCGGCACATCCGCGGTTGTGAGAAATCATTACATCGTGCCAGGAACAATGCTCCAGCCGTATCGCCCCCGCAGCGGCACAAACCGGCAATCGAACAACGCGCGACTCTTCAACACGCCGCCTTCTTTTCGCGCCTGCACCAATCCCTGATTCTCGCGGCTGCCGACGGGAATCACGAGCCGTCCGCCCTCCCGCAGCTGCGCTGCAAGCACCGGCGGAATCTCCGGTGCGGCGGCGGTGACGAGAATCGCGTTGTAGGGCGCGGCGTCGGGAAAACCCGTGGAGCCGTCGCCAATGTGCACGTGGACATTCGTATAGCCCAGATCCGTGAGGCGCTCCTGCGCAGAAAGCGCGAGCGAAGTGTGATTTTCAACGGTGATGACTTCGCGAGCGAGCACGGAAAGCACAGCCGCCTGATAGCCCGACCCTGTCCCGATTTCCAGCACCCGTTCAGTCCCTGTGAGTTCAAGAGCCTCCGTCATTGTCCCGACCATGAACGGCTGCGAAATCGTTTGCCCCTCGCCGATGGGCAGCGGCTTGTCGGCGTAGGCTTCGCTTTGAAATTCAGCGGGGACGAATTCATGCCGCGGGACGTTCGACATCGCTTCGAGGACGTAAGGCGATTTCACGCCGCGCCTGCGTAATTGCGTTTCAACCATGGCGAGGCGCGCGGCGGCAGCTGCATCCGTCGATGAGTTCAAGGATGGATCGGAATTCCTCATGGCCAATTATAGTCTCCGGCTGGAATAAATATCGATCCGGAGAGAAGTAGCACAGGCTTCAGCCTGTCTTGTTTTGACTTCCGTGTTCGCCCCAAAAAATTCAAAACCGGACAGGCTGAAGCCCGTCCCACTGACCCGTACCTTTCAGGATGGACGTAAAGCAGTTTTTGCGCCGATCGCTATCATTGGATTGATAGACTAGCCGCGAATCTAATTGGAGGTGTCAGATGTCACGATTTTCAAAAGCGCTCGCACTGTTTGCATTCACGCTGCTCGCCGCGCACGGCGCGTGGGCGCAAAAAGTCACGATGGAGTTCGACCAGTCCAAGGATTTCAAACTGTACAAGACGTTCAACATCCGCGAGGGCCAGCTGAACAGCAAGAATCCCGCGCTCAACAGCCCGCTGATCAAGAAACAGATCGAAGCCGACATCGAAAAAGATCTGACGTCCAAAGGCTTGACACGAGTGGACGGCCCGTCCGACCTGAACGTGCGCTACACGTTCGGCGCGGCCCGCCGGACCGAAGTGGAAGCCTACCCCGCCGGATGGTATGGATTCGGCACGCGCTACGTGAGGGTGCCCTACGCCGAAGGTACGCTGGTCATCGACCTGCGCGACCCCACAACTCGATCGCTGGTGTGGCGCGCCATTGCGAGCGAGGAAAAATCCGACGCTTCTAAAATCGAAGGCAAGCTCGACGATATGGTGAAGAAGTCGATTAACAAGTATCCGCCGAAGAAGTAGCGGGCGATGCTACTCGGTCAATTTAGTGTTTGGACCGCGTCCAAGTATCAAACAGGTTTCTTCATCTTCATTCACAAACCGCATAATCATCGGAAGTGCATTTCTTAAGAGGATTTCGATTGCTCCGCTGGTGCAGTTTCTCACGCGAAGCAAGACGATTTTCGGAGGAGAGCCCAGGAGAATACTTCTTTCCTCGAAATCGGAGTCTTTGGAGACGATGGTGAAATCGTTTGCCTTGGCGTATTCCCAAATCGCAAGATCATTCGAGATACCCAAATCGCATTGATGAACGTGTGTCGAACCGGGATAGAGATCGGCCAATAATTCGACCAACCTTGGGGAAAGATTTTCATCCAGAAGGAGCTTCACGAGCCTAGTATTTCCATCTTGCGTTCACGGTCAGCCGCGAACGCCAAACAAGCCAGAATGTCCTGTTCCGTCAGATATGGCAGGTCCCGCAATATTTCTTCGTGCTTCATTCCAGCGGCCAGGTTTTCCAGCACGTCATAAACAGTGATTCGAAGGCCACGAATGCAGGGCTTGCCGCCTCGTTTGCCAGCTTCGATCGTGATGATATCTGTGTACTTCATAGACCCCGACTCTACGCGAAAAAGCGCTTTCGAGCAAAGGCAAACGCCGTCCAGCTTCCCGGGGAGTGGGAATGGCACACTTCCCTTAAACCCACACCTCAAAATTCTCTTTGTCCCAATCGTATTTTAGTTATTTCGATTTATTGCGCGACTGACTCAGCAAATTCACAAACAAACGGAACGCTCCGGCGTTGCCCTCGGGCAACTGGCGGGAGAACGAGAGGCCCGTGTAGATGTAGGTGCCTTTGCCGGTGTGCGTCCACACGAGGCTACCGAGTAAATCTTTTTCGCCGGGATCGTGCATCGAGAGGACGCTGTGATATTGCGGGTCCCACTTTTCCCAGAAATAGAGGCCGCGTTCCTGCACCCAGTTATCAAAATCGTGGGATTCGATTTTGTTCGGGAAGTTCAGCAGCGGGCTGGCGGGATCCGTGAACGTCACCGCGGCATTTTCATCGGTGACGCGCGGGCCGGGACCCATTGTCGCCGGGAACGGCGCGGGTTTCAGCGGATCCCAGATATTCGGACGTTCATCCTGCACGATGAGCGTGCCGCCAGCTGAGGCGTAGTCGAGCAGGCGCTGATTTGAGGCGACGACGTCGAGGCGCAATTCGTATGCGCGCAGACCGAGGACGATTGCATCGAAGCGGCTGAGATCGCCGAACGCGAGCACATTCGGGCTGAGCAGCTCGACTTCGATTCCGAGGCGGCGGAGCGATTCGGGTATCGCATCGTTGTCCGCGGCGATGTAGCCGATGCGAAGATGATCCGGAACGCTGATGGCGAATGCGTGCACGGGAACAGTGGCAGGCGCGCTCCACAAATAGGTGGGGAGGGAAGGCAACGGCTCAAGCGAAGTTTCAAACGTTTCAGCGCCGCGTTTTGCATACGTCTTCAACACATAATTTCCAGCCGCAATTTTTGCCGGCGGCGTCACCGTCAAGTGAACGAGCCTATCTCCGACGCCGGTAAATTCGACGGTTTCGTCGGCAGGCGCTTTCCAGCCGGACGGCACTTCCACTCCTACGGCGACTTTCGAGGCCGTCTGCGCAAATGAGTGCACGCGCGCGAAAATATCGAACTGCCTGGGCTGGCGCGAATCGACGACCACGAATTGTTCCGGCTGAAGAGTCAGCGCAACGGGCGGGACAATGCGCAACGGATAGCTCAGCACGCTGACGGTATTGGAGTGCAGGCTCTGCACGGGCACGGTGAAATCGAACGAGTAGCCTTCCGCTTCCACGTGGGTTCGCGCGGTAACCAGCGGCGGCGGAAACGGATACAGAAAATCGCCGGGCGTGTGAGGCGTCTCGGCACCGGCGGGAACGGCGACATTGAAATTCGTCGCGCCGTCTTTTTCTTCTTCCTTCGCGATGCTCCATCCGGATGGCATCGTCAAAAATGGTTTTGAAAATGTCGCCGGCGCATCGGGGCGGTGGACGACTTGCGCGCGTACGGTAAAACCTTCGCCGGCGACGAGTTCAGCGCGGTCGGAATTGGAAATAATTTTGATCGCCGCGGCGTCGGCAAGCGCGTGATTGATTCGTTCGCGGACCTGACTGAGTTCCCACAAGGCATCGTCCGTGTGCGCGTCCATCGAATGATTCACTTCGTCTTCGAGCGACGCGATCTGCATGCCGGCTTCCGCGATGGAGCGGACCGCGGCGGGCCAGTCGAGTTTCTCCGCGGCCATGCGGGCTTGATCGAGCGCGCGATCGGCCGCGGAAAGCTCCGGCCCCGCTGGGACGGGAATGATGCTCGCAAGCGACGTAATCGGCTGGGCGAAATCGGAAGGCGAAGGCGCGCCACCATTCGTGCGCTTCAACCCATACGGACGGCGAACGAACGGCGAGTTCAAGTTACTCGTCACGCCCTGCGATCGGTGATGGGCATACCCCTCGAGCGAAATTTCCCGGTAGCTGCGGCCCCAGATCGGTGAAATCTCATCGGCCGGCACGACCCATGCCCCGGTGAAATCCACTTTCTTTTTATCATCCGGCCCCTGCTGGCGGACGGGATCGAGAATCATTTCCGCGCGCCACGGCTTCAGTCCTTCTTTCAACTGGTCGGGATATTTGGTGGAATCGGCGGCCGCTTCGACGGCGATTGGCGTTTGATAGCCCGAATCCTGATGATTGCCGTGCCCGTCCTTCTGGCCGCCCCAGCCGTTGATCACGATATTCGGGCGCACCGTGCGAATCAGGCGCACCATGTCTTCCAGTTCGCGGCCCTGCCATTTTTCGCGCGTTTCTTCGAGAGTTTTTGAAAATCCAAAATCGGTGACGCGCGTGAAATACAGGTGCGGCCCTTCAACATTCATCGCGGCGGAAAGTTCCGAACTGCGCAGGATGCCGAGTTGCGCGCCCTGCTCGGGGCCTATCGCGTTCTGGCCGCCTTCTCCGCGATTCAGGGTGAGCAGCGAGGTGTCCGTGCCCAGGCCGTGAGGCAAATACGTGAGTAGCGTGGAAGCTTCATCGTCCGGATGCGCGACGATGAATACGACGCGCGTTACCACGCGCGCCTTCTGAATCGATTCGAGAGTGTCGGCAACGCTCTGGCCCGCTACCGGGAGCGGCGGGTTCCTGTTGGGCGGCGACACGCGAGACGAGATTCGTCACAACTGGCTGCGCAATCACGCACACTGCTGCGAGCAGCGGAACCAGCGCGAGTTTTAGCCAGCGATTCATCGTCTTGCTTCCACCACTGCATCAGGCGCTGCAAACGGCCAGATGCGCCGGTAGCGCGCCTGAATCATATACGTGACAATGCCCAGGGCAATCACGCCAAGCCCTCCCAGGGCAAATTCCCATCCTGTGTAATAAAACAGCGCCGCCCAACCCAAAATGGACAGCACGGCAGGCCAAGGATAGAACCACATTTTAAACGGAAGCCGCGAGGAAGGCCAGCGGCGGTGCAGAATCATCACGCCCACGCCCTGGCTGATGAACTGCACGATGATCCGCACAGCGATGATTGCCTTGATCACGCTAGACAGGCGAAACAAAACGCTGAATGCGAGCGACGCCGCCCCCAGAAAAAGCAATGAGACGTTCGGAAAATGTTTGGTGGGATGGACGCGCGCGAAGATCGGGAAAAAGTTGCCGTCTTCGGCGGCGGCAAATGGAACGCGCGAATAACTGAGCAGCGTGGTGAAAAGCGAGGCAAACGCAATCCATAAAATCATGATGGTGGCAAACGTCGCGGCGCGCGTGCCGTACAGCCGCTCGACGAATGTGCTCACGATGTATTGTGAATTCCGCGCTTCGCGCCATGGCAGCACGCCGAGGATGCTGGTCTGCATCGCGAGATACAGCACCGCGATTCCCACAATCGAAATCAGGATCGCGCGCGGAATGTTCCGCTCCGGCCGCTGAATCTCCGCGCCCAGATTGCAGATGTGGTAGTAGCCGAGGTAGCTGTAAACCGTATTCACCGACGCCGAGCCCAGACCCGCGAAAAACAGCCACGACCAGTTCCACGCTCCTGGCGGAAAATCAAACGCCATCTTTGCCGAAAAATGCGTCGCCCCGCCCCAGATCATCCACAACATCGTCCCCACAACGCCGACCCACAGAAATTTTGAGATCAGCCCGACGGCGGTGATCCTGCGATACAGAAGGACGATGAGAAAAATCACCAGCGCGGCCGAAATCGCCTTCTGCTGGTATTTCCCAAGCGGCACCAGATACGTAAGGTATTGCGAAAATCCGATCGCTCCCGAAGCCACGACCAGCGGCGCCTGAATCAACGTTTGCCAGATATACAGGAACGACATCAGCCGCCCCCCGCGTCCCGGCCCATAGATTTCGCGCAGAAACGCGTACGTGCCGCCCGCGCGCGGCATCGCCGCGCCCAACTCGGCCCACACCAGGCCGTCCATCAGCGAGAGCGCCGCACCCGCTACCCACGCGAGCAAACACTGCGGTCCGCCCATCGCCTGAATCACCAGCGGTATTACGATGAAGGGACCAATTCCCACCATCGCGTTCATATTTAGGGCGACAGCCTCGGAGAGGCCGAGGCCGCGTTCGAGTTGTTCCTCTGGCAATGGTGTGGACATGGACGGCGCGAAGCGGCCAAAGCATATCAGATGCGCGGAAAGGGCTAAAGCTTCGCTGGATGAGGCATTTCCCATTCCGTCTTGACACTTGTGAAGGCGAATTCATCTAAGCCCGGACAGGACAACAAAATTGTTGTGCCCGAGAAATCTCCGCTACTGTATCTTTGCGTGTCGCCCTGACGGATTGGATATCCAAAAACCGAAGTACCATAGCCCCTCCTCAAAACCTTTTCCATCATTGTTTTTATCAAGTTTAGAAGACGTTGACGGATCGCCCTGGTCCGGCTGAAGCGCATTTTGGCGGCAGCGGCTGGAAAGGTCCTGGAGCGCCTGTATTGTGATCAGTAATAGAACTGATTAGATTTCAGTAAAGATCGATAAAAAATTGTTGATGCCGGACGCCGCATCGCATATCTTTTGGAGCCAACGCCTTGGGGACACGATCTCGTCTTTTGAATGATTCGCATTCAGATTCTGTTTTACCCACGTGCGCGGAGAGTGCTTTGGTCGGCCCTTTGGAAAATACGAATCGTTGCTCGGAGTCCGGTTGCGAACAGCCCGCGAGAGGCACTTTTGTATCGCAGCCTTTCTGCGTCGGTCATTTCTTCACCCAGTGCTACCAAAAGCTCGATGAAATCGGCCGTGACACGCGAAACTGGGTGCATGGAGGAACAAAATGGGAAGCGGCGCGCCGCGTAACGAAGGAATGTATAGACCGGGCCGCTGAAATTTCTCAATACGAATCCGAATTCTCCAATCTGGAGCGCGCCCGCCTGCTGGACATCAAGCTGTGGGCCGCCGAGTTGGGCCGGCAGTTGCGGCGCAGTCCGCGAAACTCGAGCAACATCACTGTCCGGCTGGTCTCGGAAATCCCCGCGCGAAGCTGGACGGAAGATACGCAAACGGTGAATGTGAGCGTCCACGGCTCTCAAATTCTCTGCAACCATCCCGTCGAAATCGGCGATAGCCTGAAAATTTTCCGCTTGGACAAAGCAGCGCAAGCGGAAGCGCGGGTGGTATGGAAGGGCCAGGCCGACGCGGAAAGAAAAGAGATCGGCGTGGAAGTCCTGGGCGACAAGAATTTCTGGCTTTCCTGACAGCCTACGGACGCATACGGTTCAATTTCCAATCGTCGCCTCTCGCGATCGCTCTCTCGCCACAACCAAATCGCCCCGCCCCATTTGCCACCCGCCGATTTCACCGACGAATCCCGACCCTCGAATCCTGAAAATGATGCAAAATCTTCACGGAGCAAACCGCAGGCATGTTGAAGCTCGGCATCATGATGACGGCCGCGACAATCACGATTCTCCTCCTGGAATTTTTCCGCGCGCGCAAAAAACCATTGCCCGCCCACGGATGGCTCGGCCTGCTGGCGCTGGCCAGCGCGCAGTACCTGATGTTTTACGGGATCGAACCGGCGGCAACGTATTTCAGCCCCGTGGCGTGGACGGCGTACATCTTGATCGCCGATGCCGCAACATACGCGATCTCAGGCCATTCGAGTCTGCGCGATGAGCCGCGCGGCCTGTTGAAAATGGCGGCGCTCTCGATTCCGCTCTGGCTGATTTTCGAAGTCTACAATTTGCGCCTCGCAAACTGGACCTACGTGGGCCTGCCGCAGGGCCATTTCGAACGCTGGATCGGCTATGCCTGGGCGTTCGCGACGATCACGCCGGGAATTTTCATGACGGCCGGATTGATCGAATCCTTCGCCTGGTTCGAAACCGAGTCCCGCCCATTGCGCATATCCCGCTCAGCGGAGACGGTACTCATGATCCTTGGCGGCTGGATGCTGATTGTTCCGGTCCTGGTTCCCAGGAGAACAGGCGCTTATCTGTTCGGCTTCGTCTGGCTTGGTTTCCTATTCCTGCTCGATCCGATCAACTCTCGGCTGAATCTGCCTTCGTTCGAGGGAGATTTGGCGCGCGGACATCGCCAACGCCTGTACTCATTCCTCGCTGCAGGCTGGGTCTGCGGCTGGTTGTGGGAATTCTGGAATTACTGGGCGCGTGCCGGATGGATTTACACATTTCCGATCGGCCAGAATTGGAAGGTCTTCCAGATGCCCGCGCCAGGTTATCTTGCTTTTCCCCTGTATGCGTTAGAATGCTTTGCGATGT
This sequence comes from Terriglobia bacterium, assembly GCA_963788335.1. Taxonomy (GTDB): domain Bacteria; phylum Acidobacteriota; class Terriglobia; order Acidiferrales; family UBA7541; genus Palsa-360. The sequence goes on along the minus strand of CAWBGM010000013.1, from coordinate 147,255 downwards.
ACGTGACAGGCGCGTGGGTGTTCAGCCGGAAGTACATCGCTGAAAAGAAATATCAGGAATAGCCCGGTGCGCATTTCAACGACTTCGGACAAAGCGCAAAACCCTGTCACTCCCTTCACGAAGAACGCTCTCGGTGAAGCGAGGCGCGCCGCGTCCCGAGGAATCCCTCTTTTCGGCGGGTTCAACCGAAGAGTGATGACTCGCTCCGGTCGGAACGACGCCACAAGAAGCTTTTTCCGCAGACGGGCCAGCCGATATTTTCATGTATTGTTTTGCCTCGCCGCCGCAGCATTCGCCGCCGTGCCCGATTCCCAAGCCTCGGAACTGAATCTTCCTCCAAAAGCCGTGGAAGCCATCCATCTGATGTATTCGGGCAAGCCGGATGAAGCCATCGCGCTGGCTCGCCAAATTGAAAGCGCAACCCCCGACCATCCGCTGGGTTACCTGATCGAAGCCAACGTGCTCTATTGGAAGATTTACTGCAAGCGAATGGAACGGAAATGGAACACCTACGATGCCTGGAGCTATACGCGCCCGGCCGATAGCGACGATGAAGCGGAACTGGCGCTCGCCGACAAGGTCACGCATCTGGCGGAAGCGAAGATCGCTAAATCCGATTCCGCCGAAATGGAGTTATACGCCGGGTTGGGCTACGCGTCGCGCGCCAGAGTCCTCAGCCTGCGCTATGTGAAAATCCCGGTCGTGCACGCGGGCGTGGAAGCACGCAGGCACCTGCTCCGCAGCCTCGAGCTCAACCCCAACATGGTGGATGCCTATCTCGGACTCGGTCTTTATAATTATTACGTGGATACGCTTTCGGGTTTGGCGAAGGTCCTGCGGTTTTTCATGGGGATTCCCGGAGGCGACAAGCACGAGGGCCTGCGCCAACTGGAGGTCGACTCGGCGCGCGGCGAGCAGACGCAGGTGGAAGCCCGCTATAACATGGCCAAGAGTCTGCGCAACTACGATCTGGATTACAAACGTGCCGACGAAGCCGCCGAGCCGCTGCTGACCGCGTATCCGCAAAATGCCGTCTTTTTGCTGCTGGTCGCGGATCTGGAGCAGAAACTCGGCAACAAGGCAGGAGCCGCGGCGAAGTATCATGCCGCGGAAACAGTTCCCAACGAAGACGCTGCCTGCGCCGACCATCTGCGCAACCTCGCGCGCGAGGGGTTGGCCAGCCTGAATCCGAAGCCGGAGTGACGGCCCCCGGGAACGCCCAACGCGAAGATGCCGTTCTCCGGGAGATCCCGCACGTCCCGGATTCGAACGCTGAAGCGGCCCGGATTCCCCGGGCAACGGTCCACTCCCCGCTGTGCATCTCACCAATCCTGCTGTAAGCTATTAGGGTTGTCTGAGTTGACTTGGGGGGCCCGTGGTGATATCAGAAACGGGCCGGTTTGGTGGGGGTTCTTCCTAACTTTTGGATCGTCGCCGATTTCCTCAGAACCCGGATTGTGTGCACAGCATTTTAATCTGCCCGGACTGCCCCCGGGTGGCTCGCGAGGAGCGTGTTCGGATGTGTTCGCGAAAGTGGCTCATTGTGGCGTTGGTGGTATGCGGGCTGGCGTCCGCTTGCTCCCAGTTCAATACGAACCTTACAGTCCAGACATCGTCTTCTACGCTGTCGACTCTGGCCCCCAGTTCCTTGACCGCGGGTGCCACGGGTTTCACGCTCACGGCAACCGGCGCAGGGTTTGTCTCCGGTGCAGTTCTCCTGTGGAATGCAAATTCCTCGAGCCCGATTTCGCTCACGACGACATTCGTAAGCGCAACCACGTTGACGGCTCCCGTGCCCGCCTCGTACCTTGCAACGCCTGGAACTATAGCTGTTGCGGTTGACATTCCCGGCTCGGCCACTTCGGGAACATCGAGCATCTCTGCAACGACCACGACCGAAGTCTCGAACCTGGTTTTTTTCACGGTTACCGCCCAGCCGGCTGCGAATCCGTCGATCGGGTCCATCTCTCCATCCTCCACGCCATTTTGTAGTAACACCAGCGGCTTTCCGCTAACGGTGAACGCGACGAGCGGCACAACTTTTACGAGCGATTCGGTGGTGAACTGGAATGGATCGCCGCGCGCAACCACTTTCAGCGCCACGCAGTTGACCGCGACAATCCTGCCCATGGACACGGCGGTTTCCGCTCCGGTGACGGTTTCCGTGAACAATTCCGCGGGTACGTCAAATAGTCAATTCTTTACGGTAACCAGTCGCGGGCCCGACCTGACGGGGGCAAAATCCATTTCTTCGCTTTCGCCCTCCTCGATCCTGGCGGGTAGCGCGTCGTTTTCATTGACGGTCAACGGCAGCAACTTTCTCCCTTGTTCCGTTGTGCGTTGGGGAAACGGCACGACTTTGGCGAGTATGTATGTCAGTCCAACCCAGCTCACGGCAACCGTGCCGGCGGGCCTGATCCAGACCGTGGGCAACTTCCAGGTGTTTGTATTTACCCCTGTCTCCGATGGAACAGCAAACAACCCCACGTCGCAGACCTCCGGGCCGTCAACATTTTCAACTACTCAGCCTTCCGCGCCGACCATCACTTCCCTGGTATCCTCAAACACCACGGACCCGATGGGAATGCCACCGACGCCGCCCACAACGCCTTTCTGCAACCAGGCAAGCTCTACTTTGACCGTACAAGGAACGAATTTTCTGAGCTTCTCCGTGATCAATTGGAATGGCGCACCGCTTCCGACGTTCTACGTGCAGCCCGCTGGAAGTCCGGCATATCTAACCGCCGTCATTCCAACTTCCGACACAGCGGTGGCCGGGACGGCGAGCATCACGGTATCGAATGGCCCGGTGTCCTCTAACTCCTTGCCCCTTTCCGTGGCGCCGTCCTCTACTGCACTGGCGGCTCCTGTGGCCGCGTCGCTCTTGCCGGCCAGCGCGACGGCCGGCACGGGCCCGTTCAATCTGAATGTGAACGGCAGCAATTTTTTGCCCTGCTCCGTGGTGCAGTGGAACGGGACGCCTCGAGCGACTAATTACGCCAGCTCGACGCTGCTCAACGTTGCGATCACGGCCGCGGATATCGCTACGATCGGAACCGCGCAAGTTACCGTAATGACTCCCGCGCCAGGCGGGGGTTCGTCGACGCTTCCGTTTCAGATTGCCGGTCCGATGATCTCATCGCTTTCGGCGCCCCCGGCGGGGATGCCCTCGACGCCGTATTGTAATTCCAGTCCCACGGTACTCACCGTGAACGGTTCGAATTTCACCAGTGATGCGGTTGTCAATTGGAACGGCGCTCCGCTCCTCCCCACAACATTTGTGAATTCGACGCAACTCACCGCTACACTCACGCCCCCGCAGACGGCGTTCCCGGGCACTGCCACGGTGACGGTTTCCAGCGCCGTGGCCACGACGAATTCCGCCACCTTTACAATGACCACGCCCATGACGCCGCTGCCCATGCCGTCCATCTCTTCGCTCTCGCCGAAGAGCGCGAACGCAGGCGTGCCGGGGTTCTTCCTGACGGTCAACGACAATAGCAACAGCATGCTGCCCTGCTCCGTGGTTCAATGGAACGGCAGCAGCCGCACTACGGTGTTCGTCGGCACGACGGGACTCAATGCGTCCATTTCCGCGGCTGATGTCGCGAACCCCGGAACGTTTCCAGTGACTGTGTTCACCCCGCCGCCCGGAGGTGGAACCTCGACAGTGACTGCAAATTCGACATTTACGGTCTTCGGGCCGCCGTTCCCGGCTGTGCGTAGCGCATCTGCCGATGCGATGGCCGCCTCGAACGATTCCTCTGCTTCGGGGTCGAGCGATTCTCTGGCCTTGCCCGTAATGAGCGCGGATCATCGCTATACAGTGGTGGTCATGGCTTCGACCGATGGCGTCACGGAAATTCCCGGCACTCAGGAAAATATTTTCGTTCGCGATACCTGTGCAGGAGTAACGACGGGCTGCACGCCTTCGGTGACCATCGCATCCATCGGGTTCAACAGCAATCCCGCCGATGGAAAAAGTATTTCTCCGTCGATCAGCTCGGACGGCCGCTACGTCACATTCATTTCCGATGCGAAGAATCTGGTGGCAAGCGACACCAACGCCGTGGCCGATGTTTTTGTCCGGGATACCTGCGCGGGCACCGTGTCCGCGTGCACGCCTTCGACGCAGCGAGTTTCCGTTGCGACCGATGGAACGCAGGCCAATGGCGAGAGCACGTCCGCGACCATCAGCGCCGACGGCCGTTACGTCACTTTCATTTCTTCGGCGACAAATCTCGACTCGAACTCGTCTGCTGTTTCCGGGATTTTCCTGCGGGATACCTGCGCGGGTGTTGTGTCCTGCACGCCTTCGACGCAACGCCTACAGTAGGACGGGCTTCAGAGCCTGCGTGGCCACAGAGGCTCTGAAGCCCGTCTTCATTTTACTTCAGTGGACACGCCACGAAATTCAAAAACAGACAGGCTGAAGCCCTCCTTCGGCGGGCAGGCCTGTGCTACTTAAACCCTACGCTGATTTTAAACTTATTCAATCCGGCAAGAGGAATAGCCGATCGGCCGAAAGCTCGACTGTCCAGGGCTGCGGAAGATTCCGAAATGAATCCCACTCCGGCTTGAACACTTCCGCCTGAACATGGAAATCGCCGGGGCTTGAGGGCGGACCGCCAATCCGCAAATCGAGCGTGACGCGGAACGGCGTCTCCGTAATTGCCGCAAGCCAGCAAGGGAAGGTGTTCTCACCGCGTTCCGCCGAAGCAATTTCGGACGGGCGCACACGAACGTGATGCGCGCGGATCGCGACGTGCGCGGGCGTCTGCGCGGAGGGCTGCGCCAACCGCAGCGCGCAGCCCCAATCGAGGGCCCCGATCCGCCCGTCGGCTGCGCGGGTCGCGCGGGAAAAATTCTTGCACCCGGTGAGCCGCGCCACTTCGAGCGTCGGCGGATGGCGGAAAATTTCTTCCTTGGATCCGTGCGCCGCCACGCTACCATCCGACAGCACGACCAGTTCCCCGCAGATTCGATAGGCCTCTTCGAGATTGTGGCTGACGAATAGAGTCGAGCCTTTATAGCTTTGCAGGGTTTCGCGGAGCTGGCGTTCGAGCGCACCGCGCAGGTGCGTATCCAGCGCGGAAAACGGCTCGTCCAGCAACAGCGCCGAAGGCTCGACCGCCATCGCTCGCGCCAGCGCCACGCGCTGTTGCTCGCCGCCGGAAAGCGTTGCAGGGTACCGGCTGGCCAAATGATCGATGTGCATCGCGGTCAGTTGCCGGTTCGCGCGGCGGGCGCGATCATCCCCCTTCAGCTTACGCAATCCGAAGGCGACATTTTCCGCGACGGTCAAATGCGGGAACAAGGCGTAGTTCTGAAAAAGCAGGCCGACGCGGCGCGCGCGGGCAGGCACGTTGATGCGCCTGCTGGAATCAAACAGTACGCGCCCGTGCAAAACGATCCGTCCGCTGTCCGGAGTTTCCAGACCCGCAATTGCGCGCAGCGTCATCGACTTGCCCGAGCCCGAAGGGCCGAGCAACCCCATGGGGATGCTGTCCGCGGTGAACTCGACCGCCAGGTGGAAGTCCGCCGTTTTTTTTTCGATTGCAACTTCGATTGACATGATTTTTTGCGCGCGCCTCTAGGGCTTTCTCCACAGGCTCAGCGCGCGCCGGTTCATTCCGTAAACTATCGATAAAACCAGAAACGAAAAAAACAGCAGAAGCAGCGCTGTGCGGTTCGCTGCGTCGTAATTTCCTGCTTGTACCTGGTCGTAGATATCGATGGAAACCGTGCGCGTCACTCCGGGAATATTTCCGCCGACCATTAATACCACTCCGAATTCACCGATTGTGTGCGCGAAGCTCAGTACCATTCCGGTGACCACGCCCGCGGCGGAAAGCGGAAGGATTACACGGAAAAACGTTGCTAGGGGCGATGCGCCCAGAGTCCAGGAGGCTTCGATCAACCGGCGGTCCACCGATTCAAAACCCGCGGAAATCGGCTGCACCGCGAACGGCAGGCTGTAAAGCACCGACGCCACAAGCAGTCCCCCGAACGTGAACGGCAGCGGCTGACCGAACCACGATTGCCAGATTTTGCCGGGAAGATTTCGGGGGCCCAGGCCGGCAAGAATGTAATAGCCGAGCACAGTCGGCGGCAGCACGAGCGGCAACGCAACGATCGCTTCGACCAGAAATTTCCAGCGCCACCGCGAGAACGTCACCCAGTAGGCGATGGGCAGGCCCGCGACGAGTAAAATCCCCGCGACGCTTCCCGCGAGTTCGAGCGAAAGGCGAATCGCCTGCCAGTTCAACGGCGCTTCTCCCCGCCCGGCAATGAAAATCCGTATCGTTCCAGCAGCGATGAGGCGCCGGGAGATTTGATGTACTCGATCAGCAGCCGCGCGCCGCGTGGGTTTTGAGCGCCGCGCAGGACTACGGCGCCCTGCTCAAGGGGGGCGTACAAATTTTCCGGAATTGCCCAGTAGCGACCCTTCTGTTTGAGGCTGGGAGCCAGGGCCAGAGAAAGCGCCAGAATTCCGGCCTGCGCGTTTCCGGATTCTACAAACTGCGCCGTCTGCGAGATATTTTCGCCAAGAACAAGGCGGTCTTTTACCTCCTCGTACATTCCGGATTTGCGGAGCGCTTCCTGGGCCGCGCGCCCGTACGGCGCATGCAGAGGATTCGCAATGGCGATTTTCCGGACCGATGGATCGCGCAGCGCCCCAAATCCCTTGCCGACATCGAGACCCGAATCGTTTCCCACCCACAGTACGATTTTGCCGACGGCATACAGATAGGTGCTTCCCGGCGCAGCCAGCCCGTCTCGCTCAAGTTTTTTTGGGTATTCGATATCCGCGGAGAAAAACAGATCGAACGGCGCGCCATTTTCGATTTGCGTGAGAAAATTCCCGGACGAACCCGCGCTGACGCGGACATTGCAACCAGTCGCCTTCTCAAAATTTGCAACAATTTCGTTCATCGCGTCCGCCAGATCCGAAGCCGCGGCTACAGTAACGGTCCCGCATGTCTTTTGCTGCGCTTGCAGGGAAATTGCAGTAAGGGAAAAAAGTCCCTTATTTCGAGCGAAGAGAGCGATCCATCCTTCAGCGCGCTGGACGGAAGAGGGATTTCCCGCTCCGCTCGGGGTAAGGGCGGAAACGTTGGGCGCAGATAAGACGAGTCCCGGCATGGCAAAGACCAGCCCCGCCAGCGCAAGAACACGGAATATTTTTTTATTTCGTCGCATGGCCGCGCCCTCGCCGCTCACACGCGCACGATCATGACCTCGGTGGATTTGATCAGCGCCGCCGCTGTCTGTCCCTTTTCGAGGCGCATTTCGCGTGCCGCATCCGCCGTGATGATCGAGGAGATGCGCTGGCCGCCGATGGACAGCTTCACCTGGGCCAACAACCCGCTGTAGCGTACTTCCAGGATCCGCCCGACGAGCTGATTGCGCCCGCTGATCCGGCGGAAGTTGCGCCGCCCGGCCAGCGTGTCCTTTTCCTCGGTGCGCGGCAGGAACCGCTCGATTTCGGCGGCGGGAATCCGGTGATGCCCCCCGGCCGTGCGGACGCTCTTCAATTTCTTCTTGTAAATCCATTGTTTGAGCGTGGGATAGCTGATTCCCAGCGCTCGCGCGGCATCGCGCGGGTTCAGCAATTCGTCGGAACGCACGGAGGAACCTCCACGGAATATGATTCTATTTGTTTATGAATCGGGTGTAAATACGAATTCATACGGTTTGGCCGGAACCCGGCGAACCCGGAGCACGCCGAAGAGGATGCGATGAATTCGTTTCGGAAGAACCGCTACATTTTCGAAGCCGGGGCGAGGACGACGGGGTTTGCCGCTAAACGTGAGCGGCGGCTTCCTGCTCAAACGCGTGATAGGAAGATCGCACCAGCGGTCCCGATTCGATGTGTGAAAATCCCATCCGTTCGCCCAGCGCTTTGTATTCGGCGAATTCATCGGGATGAACGAATCGCACGACGGGCAGATGCTCTCGCGTCGGCTGCATGTATTGCCCCAGCGTCAGGATGTTCGTTCCCTGCGCGGCAAGGTCCTGCATCGCGGCAAGCACTTCCTCGCGCGTTTCCCCCAGGCCGAGCATCAATCCGGTCTTCGTGGGCATCGCTGGCGCCAGAAATTTCGCGCGCCGCAACAGCTCGAGCGAACGTTCGTAAATCGCGCCCTTGCGCACATCGTGATACAGCCGCGGAACCGTTTCCGTATTGTGGTTGAGAACATCCGGCCGCGCCGCGATTACCGTTTCCAGCGCCTGCCAGTCGCCCCGAAAATCGGGAATGAGAACTTCCACCTTGCAATCCGGCACGCGCGCTCGAATTCCGGAAATCGTGCGCGCGAAAATCACGGCTCCGCCATCGGGCTGATCGTCGCGATTCACTGAAGTCACCACGGCATAGCGCAAGCCCATCCGTTCAACCGCCTCCGCCACGCGCTCCGGCTCCATCTCATCCGGCGGGGCCGCTGGCTTTCCCGAAGGCACCGCGCAAAATCCGCAGGCACGCGTGCAAATGTTCCCGAGGATCATGAACGTGGCCGTCCGATGTTCCCAGCACTCGCCCATGTTCGGGCAGCGCGCGCTCTCGCAAACCGTATTCAGTCCGAGCGTGCGCATGATGCGCTTCAGTTCCTGATAATTCGGCCCATTGAAAAATTTGACGCGCAGCCATTCCGGTCGAGGATGTGCAGTCGGATCAATGGAAGCCGTTCCCTGGGGAACCGGGCCTAAGTTTGCCAGGATGTGAAAGGGAGTACTCATGGGCACAATCTTAAACAGCTATTCTAAGCGCAAGGCTTGCAGGTTACAAGGCATCGCGTGCCAGTGCCGTTCGAAGATCATTCTGGAGCGAGCGGTAGGAAGTTGGGAACGGTGCAATGCATGGAATTGATGCATTTCGACCACGGCAAACCTCCCATTTTGTGTCTTTTTGACCACACCGAATTATCAGTTGCACTGTAACTTGCTGATTATATTGATATAATATCGCCAATGGAAGGACCATCAAGTGCTACACTTATTGTGTCCATGACTTACCAGACCACCATCGAAAGGCCAGCCTCGACCGAAGGCGTGGGCTTGCATACGGCGGTGAAATCCCATTTGCGACTTGTGCCTGCCCCGGCGGACACAGGAATTGTTTTCCGCCGCGTCGATCTGGACAATTTTGAAATTGAGGCTCACGTTCGAAATGTTGCGCGCGTGAGCTATGCCACAAGCCTCATGAAAAAGGGCGTCCTGCTCTCCACCACCGAGCATCTTCTTGCGGCCCTTTATTCCTGCGGCGTGGACAACGTCTATGTCGAACTGGACGCTCTTGAGCTGCCTATCCTTGATGGTTCTTCGCAACCGTTCATCGAGATGCTGGAAAAGGCCGGGATTCACCGGTTGCGCAAGCGTCGGCGGTACCTGAAAGTCGTGAAGCCCCTGGAATTCAGCGATGGCGGGCGGCGCATTGGAATTTATCCCTCGGATCGTTTTGAGGTGCAGTGTTTTGTCGAGTATGCGCATCCATGCGTCGGAGTGCAGGAAGTGGAAATCAACGTGGGGCGCGAATCGTTCAGCGGCATGCTGGCGCCGGCCAGAACATTCGGCTTCGTGAAGGATTTTGAAGGATTGCGCCGGATGGGTCTGATTCGCGGCGGCTCGCTCGATAACGCCATCGTCCTCAACGAAAACGGTGTGATGAACGGCCCACTCCGGTTTCCCGACGAATTCGGGCGGCACAAGGCTCTGGACCTGATCGGCGACCTTGCCCTGGTGGGAAAACCGCTGCTGGCGCGCGTCGAAGCCTATAAGGCGGGCCACGCACTCCATACTCAGCTCGTCACTCGCCTGCTGGCCGATCCTTCCCTGTGGACCGAAACGTTCAACGAAAGCCCTGCGGAGCCACATCATGTGCCCATGCAGTCCGCGGCAGATTAACTTCGCTCCCCCCAGCCCAATGTGCGTTCAGACGAAGTATTCAATTCGCTTCTCCCGGGCTTGCCCCGATTGTCAAACTTTGAGGGAGAGCCGACAATACAAGCATGTCAAATCCTGACTTTGTGATTGTGATCCTGGCGGCGGGCAAAGGGACACGGCTGAAATCAGCACTCGCCAAAGTTCTTCACCGCTCGGGCGGACGACCGCTCGTTGAACATGTCGTGCGTGCCTGCCAGCCGCTCAAGCCGCGTGAAATTGTCGCCATCGTGGGACATCAGGCCGAGGATGTGACGGCCGCTGTTGCACCGCTCGGCGTGAAGACGGCGCTGCAGGAGCCGCAACGCGGCACGGGGCATGCCATGCTTGTGGCGCGGCGGGCGATTCCTTCGCGCGTGAAATTCGCCATCCTGTTGCCGGGCGATGCACCGTTGATTCGCACCGAAACTCTCGCCGCGCTGGCGCGCGCGCATCGCGAAACGGGAGCCGCGGCGACCATTCTTTCCGCCGAAATCGAAAATCCCTCGGGTTATGGTCGAATTGTGCGCCGGGACGACGGATCGGTGGCCGCGATTGTCGAGGATGCCGCGCTCTCCCAGGAGCAACGCGCGATTCGCGAAATCAATTCCAGTATTTATTGTTTTACGCTGGAAAAATTATGGCCGTGTCTCGCATCGCTTAAGCCGCAGAACGTTCATAAGGAGCTTTACCTGACGGACGCCATCGCCGTGCTGCGGCAAAAAAGCGAGAACGTGCAGGCCGTGCTGGCAGCCGATCCGGATGAAGTGCTCGGCTGCAACACGAGAGCCGATCTGGCCGAAGTGGATACCGTGTTCCGGCGGCGCAAACGCTCCGCGATCATGGACGCGGGCGTGACGATTGAATTGCCCGAGACGGTGCTCATCGATCCCGAAGTTATGGTCGGCGCCGATACGCGCATTGAACCGGGCGTCCAGTTGCTCGGGAAGACGCGCATTGGCGCGGCTTGTACGATTCGCACCGGAAGCATTCTTTCCGACGCCGTGGTCGAAGACAACGTGCTCGTGAAACCGTATTCGATGGTGGTTTCGAGCCATCTTGCCCGCGGCTCGCAGGTGGGGCCGTTCGCGCACCTTCGCGAACATTCGCGCCTCGACGAAAACGCGCGCGTCGGAAATTTCGTCGAGGTGAAAAAAAGCGTGCTCGGCGAAGGCGTGAAATCAATGCACCTCACCTATCTGGGAGACGCGCACGTCGGCAGCGGCACGAACATCGGCGCGGGGACCATCACCTGCAACTACGACGGCGTGAACAAAAATCCAACGACGATCGGCAAGCGCGTTTTCATCGGCAGCGACTCGGCTCTGGTGGCTCCCGTTCGCATCGGCGACGGCGCTTACGTCGGCGCAGGATCGGTGATCACGAAAAATGTGCCGCCCGATGCGCTGGGGATCGCGCGCGGACAGCAGGCAAACAAGCTCGGCTGGGCCGCCGCGCGCCGCCGCGAAATTGCCGCGGCGGGCAAGAAACCGAAGCGCAAAAATTCACGCAAAAAGAAGTAGCGGGACAAGCTTTCGTCTGTCCGTTTTTGAATTCTGTGGCGTTTCCACGGAAGTCAAAGGCAGACAGGCCAGCGTCCGAAGCCGCACTGATTTTACTGCCTCTCTGTCAAGGCTGAAGCCGTGGCCCACAAAGATTTGCCAGTTGTGACACAGGCCCTCAAGCGTGTCCTCCCATCCCCTCCTGCATTAAATTCCTATTTAATTATCCAGCACCCGCTTGCAACCCTGTCCCAAATTGAATCTGTTGATCTTAGAGCCCCCTAATGATACTGTCGGCTTACTTTCCCAGGGAGGGACCATTCCATGAGTATTTGGGTGAATTGGGGCCTCGTAGTGGGTGCAATTTCCTTTATTATCGGCGATCTGGTCTTGGAAGTGTACGCCGCCGCGAGTCTTGCGGTGCTCGGCTTAATAATGCTGGGCAGCGGGATTATGGGACTGGCGCTGGATTCGGCCTTAGGCGGCCTGATCACAGCGGCGGTTCTTACGCTGGTGTACCTGGCGGTTCATCGCCGTCCGGGACATATGCAGCCGAAGCGCGTTTCAGGGCACTAGAGCCTGATTCCGCCTTCTTCCATGGAACGTCGACCGCCTCGCCGAGACGCGCGTTTTGTAGATGTGTGCGAATCCCCTCGCCAGAATTCAAATTAAATTTGAAGTTGCACGCCCGAATGCGCAATATCGCCGCACCCTGTGTTAAAATTATTTTTCCAAGAGGGGAGACTCCGAGCAATGAAATTTGGCGTGGTCGTGTTTCCGGGATCGAACTGCGACCACGACGCGTTGCACGCGCTCGGCCAGGTCCTGCACCAGCCCGTCGAATTTCTTTGGCACCAGTCCGAACAGGTTTCCGGATTTGACGCGATCCTGCTGCCCGGCGGATTCTCCTATGGCGACTACCTGCGCACGGGAGCGATCGCGCGGTTTTCTCCGGTGATGCGCGCGGTGGAAAAATTCGCGCGGGCCGGCGGACTTGTCCTGGGCATCTGCAACGGATTCCAAATTTTGTGCGAGGCGGGGTTGCTGCCGGGAGTGTTGCAGCGCAATGCGGGCACTCGGTTCGTGTGCAGGCAGGTCCACGTTCGCGTCGAGACGATGGACACGCCGTTTACTTCGTCGGCCCGTCCAGGGCAAGTCCTGCAAATTCCCATCGCGCATGGCGACGGAAATTATTTTTGCGATAAAACAACGCTTGAAGAGCTGGAGCGCAACAAACAGATCGTGTTCCGCTATACGACGGCCGAAGGCCGCGAGGACGCAGCAGCCAATCCGAACGGGTCGCTGGCTAACATTGCCGGTATCTGCAACCGTGAGCGCAATGTCCTGGGCCTGATGCCGCATCCGGAGCGAGCCGTGGAAGCGGCGCTCGGTTCGACCGACGGGCTGGTGATTTTTCGTTCGCTGATTGAATCGCTGGCGCGGAAAGCGATGGCATCGGCTTAGGGAAAAGAAACGTTCGGTCTTTTTAGCGGAAGATGCAAACTCCCGGCAACCGTTTATAGAAAACATGCTCGATACTGAAATCAAAGTCACAGCGGAATTGGCGGCCGAGCACGGGCTTACGGCCGAGGAATACGCGCGCATCCAGAAAATTCTCGGGCGCGATCCGAACATCACCGAGCTGGGAATTTTCAGCGTGATGTGGAGCGAGCACTGCTCGTACAAATCGAGCAAAGTGCATCTGCGCCGCCTGCCCACGAAGGGGCCGCAGGTGCTGCAAGGCCCCGGAGAAAATGCGGGTGTGGTGGATATCGGCGACGGCCTGACCGCCGCATTTAAGATGGAGTCGCATAATCATCCAAGCTACGTCGAACCATTCCAGGGCGCGGCGACGGGAGTGGGCGGAATTCTCCGCGACATTTTTACGATGGGCGCGCGTCCAATCGCGGTGCTCGATTCGCTGCGGTTTGGACCGATTTCGTCGTCCACTGAAGTGGACGGCGAAACGATTGCGCGCAACCGGCGCATTCTTGACGGAGTGGTGCGCGGCATCTCGCATTACGGCAATTGTTTTGGAGTTCCCACCGTTGGCGGCGAAGTGCAATTTGAGCCGGGCTATTCCGCGAACCCTCTCGTAAATGTTCTGGCGCTTGGCATCGCCAAAAAGGAAGACCTGTTTTTCGCGAAGGCGCGCGGCGCGGGCAATCCCGTAATTTACGTAGGCGCAAAAACCGGGCGCGACGGCATTCACGGCGCGTCTTTGCTGGCCTCGGCGGAATTCACCGAGGAATCGCAACAGAAGCGCCCCAACGTGCAAGTGGGCGATCCGTTCATGGAAAAATTGTTGCTTGAGGCGTGCCTCGAAGCGATGCAGACCGGAGCGGTCGTCGCGATTCAGGACATGGGCGCGGCGGGCCTCACGAGCACGTCGTGTGAGATGGCGTCGCGCGGCGGATTGGGAATCGAAATTGAACTGGCGCGCGTGCCGCAACGCGAGCCGGGGATGACTCCGTACGAAATGATGCTGAGCGAATCGCAGGAGCGAATGTTGCTGGTCGCCGAACGAGGCCGCGAGCGGGAAGTTCTCTCGGTGTTTGCAAAGTGGGGCCTTGACGCGGTGGAAATCGGCCGCGTCACTGAAGACGGCCTCGTGCGGGTGCTACATCACGGAAAAATGGCGGCGGAAATTCCCGCGCATCCCTTAGCGGAGGAAGGGCCAGTTTATAAGCGTCCCTTGGCGGCCCCGGCCCCGGTGGCAAATGAGCGCCTGGTTGGGTTTGACGCGAATGGAACCGACCTGACGGAGAATTTTCGCAAGCTGCTCGCCGCTCCCGCCATCGCGTCGAAGCGCTGGATTTGGGAGCAATTCGATTACATGGTCCGGACAAACACGCTCGAAGCTCCGGGCGCGGGCGATGCCGCGGTCGTGCGCATCAAAGGAACAAACCGCGCGCTGGCATTGGCGAGCGACGGAAACGGACGCTGGTGCAAGCTCGATCCCTTCGTCGGCGCGCAACTCGCCGTCGCCGAAGCCGCGCGCAACGTGGCGTGCTCGGGCGCGAAACCCTGGGCTGCGACGAATTGCCTGAACTTCGGGAATCCGGAAAAACCGGAAGTGATGTGGCAGTTCAGCCGCGCGATCGACGGTATCGCCGAGGCCTGCACCGCGCTCGAAATTCCCATCACCGGGGGCAACGTGAGTTTTTACAACGAGACGCTGGGCCGCTCAATCGATCCGACGCCCGTTCTCGGCGTGGTGGGAATGATCGAAGACGCTTCGCGCGCGCTCGGTATGGGTTTCCGCGCGGAGGGCGATGTAATTTTACTGCTCGATGGTCGCGCTCCCATGGAAAAGGATGCGGCAATCGTCCCTGAAAATATTGCCGGGGAATTTTCCTCCTCCGAATACGCACGGACGATTCGCGGAATCGTTGCCGGAGCGCCGCCTGCAATCAATCTAGCCGCGGAAAAACGGCTGATCGCGTTGCTGGTTGCACTCGCGAGTGAGGGCGCATTGCAATCCGCGCACGATGTAAGTGACGGCGGCCTCGCCGTGACACTGGCGGAATCGTGCTTCGCAAGCAAAAATCTTTCCGCGCAGGTTTCTCTCACGACCCGTGAGCCAGACGAAGCCGCGCTTTTCGGCGAAGGCGCCGCGCGCGCCGTCGTATCGATACCTCCCGAAAATCTTGCCGTGGTGCGCAAGGTTGCGGCACAATACAAAGTGGCTGTCCTGGAAATTGGCCGAGTCACCCAAGGTGAATTCCGCATCGAACTAAATGGCACCACAGCCGTCAGCGCGGACGCCCCCTCGCTCGCTGGCATCTGGAACGGAGCTTTGGAACAACTCCTGACTGCGAAGGATCTCCGAAAAATAACATGACCGGTCTGACTCAAATTGAGCTTGAAAACGACAGGTTCCACGATCACTGCGGCGTCTGCGGCGTGTTCGGCCATCCCGAAGCGGCCAAGATGGCTTACCTGGGCTTGTACGCGTCTGCAGCATCGCGGACAGGAATCGGCCGGCATCGTTTCAAGCGACGGGCGCGAGCTGCATCTTGAAAAAAGTATGGGCCTGGTCGCCGATATTTTTCAGCCCGAAGTTCTTGCGCGTTTGCCCGGAGACGCGGCCCTGGGCCACACGCGCTATTCGACCGCCGGCGACACGTCGCTGATGAACGCCCAGCCGATCGTGATCGACTGCAACAAGGGAAAGCTGGCGCTGGGGCACAACGGCAACCTGCCGAGCGCGGCAAAATGGCGCCGGACGCTCGAACATCGCGGGTCCATCTTCCAGACGACAAGTGATACTGAAGTGATTGTCCATCTGATCGCGCGCAGCCAGGCGCGCAATCTTTCCGGGGCGCTCGCCGACGCGCTCAATCAAGTCGAGGGCGCGTATTCGCTGCTCGTGCTGACGCGCGACGAAATGTACGCCCTGCGCGATCCGCGCGGGTTCCGTCCGCTCGCGCTCGGGCAACTCGACGGCGGCTGGGTGGTCGCTTCCGAAACCTGCGCGTTCGATCTGATCGGCGCGACGTATGTGCGCGATGTCGAACCCGGCGAAATGATACGCATTACGCGCGCGGGGCTTGAATCGCTGCGCTTTGCCGCGGAAAAACCGCTGCAGCACTGCATTTTCGAGCATGTGTATTTCGCGCGCCCTGACAGTCTGGTGTTCGGCCGGGTGGTCGAGCGGAGCCGCGAGAATCTGGGCCGCCTGCTGGCGCGCCAGCACCATGTCCCGGCGGATATCGTCGTGCCCGTGCCGGACTCCGGCGTCCCGGCGGCCATCGGATACTCGCTCGAATCCGGCGTCCCGTTCCGCATGGGGCTGATCCGTAATCATTATGTCGGGCGCACGTTCATCGAGCCGCAGCAGGCCATCCGCGATTTCGGCGTGAAACTGAAATTGAATCCCGTGCGGGGGATGCTCGAGGGAAAACGCGTGGTGCTGGTCGACGATTCGATCGTTCGCGGCACGACCAGCCGCAAGATCGTACGCCTCGTGCGCGAAGCAGGCGCGACGGAAGTTCACATGCGCATCAGTTGTCCGCCGACCATTTCGCCCTGCTACTACGGCGTGGACACTCCAACGCGCGAGGAACTGATCGCCGCCGACGATTCGCGCAGCCGGCCACGGCTCACGCAGGAAGAGTTCGACGAATTTGAAGGAACGCTGAACCCTCAACAGCGTTCCGTGGAGGAAATCCGGCGTTATCTCGGCGCCGATTCCCTCGGTTATGTCTCGCTGGAAAATTTGAAGAACGCGGTGGGCGATACGAAAGGCTCGTTCTGCACGTCGTGCTATACGGGCCTCTATCCGGTGGATGGCGCGCAGGGTGAGCTCGATGCCCGCGCGGTGGAAACCGAAGAATTGCCGGCCGTCGAAATCCAGGTGGTGCCAAATGAGCGGTGAAGAAACAGTACAGGTTGCGCCCGAACAAAAGCCGCAGTCAGCGCCGGTCCAGCAGTCGGACATGGGTAAGATTATTTTGCGAGAGGCGCTGTCCTGGCTCTGGGTAATCCTCGCATTCCTGTTCATTACAGGAACGATTGTGCAGGCCCGCGTAATTCCGTCGGGCTCAATGGAGAGGACGTTGCTGGTCGGCGACCATCTGCTGATGAGCCGCTTCGGCTACGACGCCGAAGTGCCGATGACGCAACTGCACATGCGCTTGTGGCGCGAGCCGCATCGCCAGCAGATCATCGTATTTCGCGCGCCGCTTCCTGGAACGCCGGACTACATCAAGCGCCTGATCGGATTGCCGGGCGATGAATTGGAAGTCAAGGAAGGTGTGGTCTTCATCAACGGCAAACCACTCGATGAACCGTATCGGGCGGCGCCGCCGAATCCCACCGACAATTACGGCCCCGTGACCGTGCCCAAGGGAGAATATTTCATGATGGGCGACAACCGGGACGATTCCTATGACAGCCGGTACTGGGGATTTGTGCCGCACGAAAATATTATCGGCACGCCCGTCATGGTGTATATGTCCATTGATGCGCCGGGCGAAGCCTGGGACCCCGGACACATCCGCGACCGGATGATGACGTACGCGAGCGTGTTTATCCATCCGGGGATTGTGCGCTGGCGTCGAATCTTCAAGACGTTTTAGATCGAGTCTATTTAAACGAGGGCACGTCGCCCGGCGCCTCTCGCCACGGCAGAAAGAGTTCACCAGACATGGACTACGCGGAAGCCGGAGTGGATATTTCTCTTGCGGATCAGGCCAAACAGCGCATCCGGCGCCTTGCCTCGCGCACGTTCACCAAGGGCGTGATCGGCGGCATTGGATCGTTCGGCGGCCTCTTCGCTCTGGATAAAAAATGGAAAGAGCCTGTGCTGGTGTCCAGCGCGGACGGCGTGGGCACGAAATTAAAAGTCGCGGTGGCAGCGGGAATTCACTCGAGTGTAGGCGGCGATCTGGTAAATCACTGCGTCAACGACATCCTCACGCTTGGCGCGGAACCCCTGTTTTTCCTCGATTATCTGGCGATGGGTAAACTGGACCCCAATATTGTCGAGCAGGTGGTCGACGGGATGGCTCGTGCCTGCCACGCCACCGGGTGCGCCCTGATCGGCGGCGAAACGGCCGAGATGCCGGGTTTCTATGCGGCCGGTGAATACGATCTCGCGGGTTTCATTGTCGGAGTAACCGAGCGTGCCAGCCTGAAGAAAACAAATGCGGTGAAGCCGGGCGACGTGCTTCTCGCGCTTCCCTCGACCGGGCTGCACACGAACGGCTATTCTCTCGCGCGAAAATTGGTATTCGATCATGCAGGCCTGCAGCCGGAAAGCTACGTCGCTGAAATCAGCAACAAAATCGGGGCGGAACTTTTGCGCCCGCACCGCTGCTACTGGCCGATGCTGAAAACGACCGTCGCGCGCGGCTGGCTCTCCGCGATGGCTCACATCACCGGCGGAGGCATTACCGAAAATTTGCCTCGGGTACTGCCGCGCGGCGCGCAGGCGGAAATCGAACTCGGCTCCTGGCCCGTGCCGCCGATTTTTTCGTATCTCGCGGGGCTCGGAAAACTGGAACGCGACGAATTGTTGCGCACGTTCAATATGGGGGTGGGAATGATTCTGGTGCTGCCGCCGGAAAATCATAAAGTCGTCGAAACCGAACTGAAACGGCGCCGCGAAAAATTCTATCGCATTGGCCAGGTCCGCCGCGCCGATCCGCGCAAGCCGCAAGTCGCCTTCACCGGCAAGTTGCCGTTTTAAAATCCTTTTAAGATTTCAGTTTTTCATTCCCTTTTTCAGTCCCCTTTTCAGTCGTTGACCGGGATTGTCGCCCGCGCTATAACTCCGCTTTGATTTGAGTCCGCAGCCGCCGGGCTGCCGCATGGGAGGCCCGATCATGTTCTGCAAACACTGCGGTCTGAGAGTGGACGAAGGCAATCGATTTTGCAGGGCTTGCGGTCAGGAAGTGGCCGCCGGCGCGTCTGTCGCACCGAATGAGGTGGCGCCCTCCCTTGGCGCAACCTCAAACATTCCGGCCCCACTTGCCTATGGTGGATTCTGGGTGCGAGCGGCCGCGTATCTGATCGATGGACTCATTCTGGGAATCCCATTCGGCCTCATTGTCATTGTCCTGATGTTTCTGCTCGGCGGATTTAGCGTGATGAGGCATAGCAATTCAGTGGACCCGCGAGCCGCCGCCGCTCTCGCTGCCCCTTTGATTCTGTCTTTCGTGTTTGGAATGATCTTTTTCGTGTGCTTGCAGTGGCTGTATTTCGCAGGCATGGAAAGCTCCGAGCGCCAGGCGACGTTTGGAAAGGCGGCGATGTCCCTGCGCGTGGCAAACGCCGAGGGACGGCGATTGTCGTTCGCCCACGCCACCGGACGATTCTTCGCGAAAATCGTTTCCGGCATGATTCCTCTCGGCATCGGCTACCTCATGGCGGGCTTCACCGAAAAAAAGCAGGCCCTCCATGACATGATTGCCGGAACCATAGTCCTCCGGAATAGCTGAATCTCCGCGCCGCCGCGATCATTTCTACTTTATGGCCGTGATACGATTTATGCGCCATGAAAACCATACTTTTATTAATTTGTTCGAATATCTTCATGACCACCGCTTGGTACGGTCATCTGAAATACCGCCAGACTCCGCTCTTCACGGTGATCGTTGTGAGCTGGCTGATCGCCTTCGCGGAATATTGCTTTCAGGTTCCCGCGAATCGCATCGGGTACGGCGAGTTCACGGCATTTCAACTGAAAATCATCCAGGAAGTCGTCACGCTCTGCGTATTCGTCGTTTTTGCCAGGTGGTATCTGGGCGAGAGCCTCAAATGGAATCACGCGATTTCTTTTCTGTTTCTGGTGGGGGCCGTGACATTCGCCTTTTGGGGAAAGCTTTAGCGACGCGGACGGCCCGCAGAGCTTGTCCCGCAGTCATACTGATTTCCCGATCCGTGAGCGAATCCCATCGTCATGACAGGGCAAAAGGAAGCGGAATCGAGCGCCGCTCTTAGTGGCGCAGGCTTCAGCCTGTGGGTTTTTGAATCTCCCCGAACCCGGCTGAATTCAAAATCCCAAGGCCGTTGTTACTGGAGGCCCATATCGCTCTCCGGCTCCGGCAACTAAGAAACTGAAATACCGCTCAATGCTCCGCTCAATATTCTGCTCAATATTCCGCTCAACACACGGATTGGATGCTTCACGCGGTTGTGCTAACGTTTGTTTCCTATGTCACATCGCATCGGAGTGCTTCTGTCGGGGCGGGGATCGAATTTCGAAGCGCTGGCCGACAGCATCTCGGCCGGGAAAATTCCCGGCGCCGAAATTGCTCTCGCGGTCAGCAACCGCGAAGACGCGCCGGGCCTGGCGCGTGCGGCGGAGCGCGGAATTCCGGCGAAAGCGATTCCGTCAAAGGGGCTCGCGCGCGAAGCCTACGACACGATCGTTGTCGCGGAGCTAAAAAAAGCGGGCGTCGAACTGGTATGCCTCGCGGGATTCATGCGCTTGCTTTCGCCGTACTTTGTCGCGGCCTTTCCGCAACGCATCGTTAATATTCATCCGTCGCTGTTACCGTCGTTTCCGGGACTCGAGGCGCAACGCCAGGCCCTGGAATATGGCGTGAAATTCAGCGGCTGCACCGTGCATCTGGTGGATGAAAATCTGGATGCGGGGCCGATCCTGGCGCAATCGGTCGTGCCCGTGCGCGATGACGATACGGACGCGACGCTTTCCGCGAGAATTCTCGTCGAAGAGCATCGCATTTATAGCGAGGCCGTGCGCCTGATACTTTCCGGCAAATTTCGAATCGAAGGCCGCCGCGTAATCGCTCTCTAAATTAAAAAGTGACGACCCCATCATGACGACAAAACAGTTCAAATCCGTGGACGAACAGATCGCCTACCTGCGCAAAGGCGCATCGGAAATTATCCGCGAAGAGGATCTCCGCCTGAAACTCGAAGCCTCGGCAAAATCCGGCAAGCCGCTGCGCGTGAAACTCGGCGTCGATCCCACGGCGCCGGATTTGCACCTGGGCCACACCGTCGTGCTGCGAAAATTGAAACATTTTCAGGACCTCGGACACACCGCGATTTTTCTGGTCGGCGATTTCACCGCAATGGTCGGCGACCCGACGGGCCAGTCGGAAACACGCCCGCCGTTGACGCGCGAGCAAGTGGATGCCAACGCGAAGACGTACCTCGAACAGGTGTACAAAATCCTAAATCGCGAGAACACCGAAGTCCGTTACAACTCCGAGTGGCTGGGGAAACTTTCAGGGCACGACATGATTCGCCTGTGTGCCCACTATCGCCTGGCGCGCATGCTCGAACGCGAGGATTTCCGCTCGCGCCTCGCCGGCAATCTTCCGATTTCTATTCACGAACTGCTGTATCCGCTGCTCCAGGCGTACGATTCAGTCGCGTTGGAAGCAGACGTCGAACTCGGCGCCACCGAGCAGAAATTTAATCTCCTGGTAGGCCGCGAAATTCAGCGCGAATACGGGCAGACCTCGCAAGTTGCTCTGACCATGCCGATTCTCGTGGGCCTCGACGGCCAGCGGAAGATGTCGAAATCGCTCGGGAACTACGTCGGCATCACGGAACCGCCCTCCACCATGTTCGGCAAGTTAATGTCTCTCTCCGACGAAATGATGTGGCCCTACTACGATCTGGTGACCGATCACACGCCCGAGGAAATCGCCGGGCTCGCCGACGAAGTGAAAGCCGGCTCAAAACACCCGATGGACGTGAAGATGTCTCTCGCGCAGGAAATTATTTCGGGATTCCACGGCGCGGAGGCCGCGGAAAAAGCCGCCGCCGAATTTCAGCGCATTTTCCGCGACCGCGAAGCGCCGGAAGAAGCTCCCGTGCGCAAAATTCCATGCGGCCCGGCAAAGCGTCTCGCTGCCTTGCTGGTGGAGTGGCAATTGTCCCCTTCGCGCAGCGAAGCCGATCGGCTGGTGAAACAAGGCGGCGTCGAACTCGACGGCGAACGCATCTCCGACGTGAAGAAAGACATCGACCTCACAACGCCGCGCGAATTTTTGCTTCGTGCCGGAAAAAAGAAATTCCTGCGCATCGTCGTGGAATAGCTTTGATATTCCACTTCGTCCGCACGGACGGCGCTTTTGGTGGCTACTCTTCGCGCGCGGGATACACCCGGACAAAAATAATCGCCGCAATCCCCACGACAACAAATGCCATGACGCTGCCCTCGGGACCCACCGTTCCGCCCGTGAGCCACATCGGGCCGTGAAACGAGGAATTCAGAAGATGCCCCGAAGCGACGATGCCGCTGTTCGGCACGGAAAATAAAAACGTCTCGCCCCAGTCAAATGCCGCGTGCAGCCCCACGGCGAACCACAAATTTCCCGTTCGCCGCAGCGTCAGGCAGAAAAACATTCCGATCGCGAACACGCTCAGCGCCCCTACCTTGTCTTCTCCGCCGTTGGCCAGATGCAGCGCGCCGAACGCCGCCGACAATGTCGTGGCCGCGGGCCAGAACTCCAAACCGGTCGCGAGCGTGAATTGCGTGTAGCCGCGAAACAAAAATTCTTCAAAAAATCCAACGGCTAGAAACGCCAGAGCCCAAAACACGCCGTAACGAAAAAGGTCCGCTCCACGCAGCGCCAGATCGCCAAATGAAAACCCCCCGAGCACACGAATCAAAGAAATGATCGCCGTGATCATCGCGAGACCCCACGCGACGCCCTGGCAGAAACGCATGCCAAATGCGCCGGCGCCTGGCAGTCCGTATGCTCCGAACGCTCTGCCTTCGAGCAGTCCCATGATCGCCGCAGCCGCGATTGCCGCGATAACTCCGATAGATTCCTGGATCAGCAGACCCGTGGGGGTCATTATGGTGCGCGTGACTTGCGGAAAATGCAGCGCGATCGAAAGAAAAGTTCCCGCGCCAACGAAGAGTCCGAAGATCAACAAATAAATAAGCAGCCGCCACCCAGCCCTGAATTCGCGCTCATTCCAAAAAATATCCTTCGCCCAATCCGGCGTGCCGCCGGGAGGCGCCATCGGCGGCCGGGAAGGCCCCGGGGTTTCGGGATGGGGTTCGAATGTCACGGATTCACTCCGGCTCGCCGTGCTCGGCATAGCGTTTGAGGCGCGCTAGATAATCCTGGTTACGCCGCGCGACGGCGTGCCGCGTCACCAGCCAGTCCATCGCCCTGCCGATGACGCCCGGCATCGTGTAATCGCTGCGCATCTCTACAATCGTTTTCAGCGCGCCGGGCGTGGGCGAGCCGGGCGAAACATCCGCTCGCTGGAGCTCCCAGCGTTCCACTCCCTGGACACCGTAGCGGTCCTTGAACCGCCATTCGAACACCTGCGCCTGTTGCAGCGCAGTCACCACAGCCGTGTGCGAGACTTCTCTCTTTCCCAGATGCCCGGTCAGGCGCACTTTCTGCGACACCGCAAAGTCCGCCGCGCCCCCCTGCACCTCAAGGCACGCTTCCATGTCGGACCCATACCAATAGGCCATTCGCTGCGGAACAAAAAATGCAAACACCAGTTCCGGAGGAGCCGTAATCCGCACCGATGTTACGATTCGCGCCATAAGCGGGCGCTACTTTATCATGACCAGTAGCGTAGGCTTCAGCCTGTCTGCTTTTGACTTCTGCGGCGGCAAAAAATTTAAAAGAAGACAGGTTGAAGCCTGTCCCACTAAAACCCTCAGCATGCGTTTATTCATCCTCTGGTAAGATGACCTTGCGGATTGAATTGCGGAGATAGATATGATCAAAATGCTGGTCCACTGGTTTCTGAGCGCGCTGTGTATTCTGCTTGTCGCGCATTTTGTGCCTGGCATCTACGTGAAAAGCATCGTCACGGCATTGATCGCGGCGGTCGTCATCGGATTTGTCAACGGCACGATCGGAGCGCTGCTGAAGGTCGTCACATTTCCTCTCACAATCCTCACGTTCGGCATTGTCTGGCTGCTGATCAATGCGCTCATGCTCAAGTTCGCAGCGTTGTTCGTGCCCGGTTTTGAAGTGCATGGACTGTGGCCCGCGTTCCTGGGCGGCATCATCCTGAGCATTCTGAACATGATCGTGCGGGAGATTCTAAAAAGCTCGAACGAATGACACCGGATCAGCCATGCCGATGCGCGGGGTTGCCGCCTGGCATTACGAAACGGAAGGAAAAGGAATCGCGCCCGCAGCCAACACATGATGATTTTGGCGATCCTGCACGAACACGACAGCGCGAAGATTCGCGCGGTTCCATGTGCTTGCGATTTGCGTTGAATACGTCGATGAAAATCCGGAAGACATGTTCTTGATTTTTCCCAATGAGATGAATTGACGCATAACGCCGTCGTGTTCCAGCGCGCGGCCGGCGTTTTCTCCGCGCTTCACGTCCGAGTGCAGCATATTTTCCGCGACAATCAAATACGCATCCACTTCGTTTCGGGACGCGGCGTTGTCCTGCGGCTGGATCCGGATTGCCAGTTGATCGCTCTTCCCCCACGAAAGTTGAACCGCGGGTTTCGGCATCTGGATCGCGCCGCGAATGGAGCGCAACGCATCGTTCTGCGAATCGCCGACAAATTCCGTATGGCCGTCTACGATCATTTGCGGCGTGTACACCTGGCTGTTGCCGAATCCGGCGGCATAATCGCCCTGGCGCGCGGTGGCTGCCTCGGAAGAAAACGGATCCTTCCATCCGAGCCGGTCCCAGTAGTCCACATGCTCTTCCAGGACAATTACATCGGCGCCGCGCACGGGTTGCGTCCGGCCGAGGCGCATCAATAAAGCGTCGGCAGGCGGGCAGCTCGAGCAGCCTTCGGAAGTAAACAGCTCGACCAGCACCGGCGTGGATTTCCCATCGTCCATCTTGGTCGCTGGATTCGATCCGGCAGGCATCTCTTCTTATTCTCGTTAGCCGAACCTGAAATAGAAGGTTGCCGTGTCATCAGGAAGGAAATCATCAGCGCTGTGGCGACAACCATTACCGTGCTGATTCGAAGATTCATAAGTACTCGCCCCCGCTCATCCCGAGCATACCGTCACTCGTAATACGTAATTCCGGCCGAATTGGATGAGCGCCAGTGGGACAGGCTTCAGCCTGTCTGTTTTTGACTTTCGTGAAGTTACCAAAGGTCAAAAGAAGACCGGCTGAAGCCTGTCCCACTTAAAAAATCAATTCTCGATATTTATCGCGTAATATGCCACCGTCCCTGAAGTCACTTGCTTCCACCAGTGCGGCGTCTTCGCGGGAATCGTGATGACGTCACCCTTGCTCAGGTGATGGACCTCGCCGCCGTCAATCGAATCCGCCGTCTTCTGGCCGGGGCCGGTTTCCCTGGGGTTGACCATCGTCCCGCCGGTGATGAACGTCGCCTCGCCTTCCACCATGATGAACGTGTGGTTGGTATGCTCATGCCATTCGATGGGCGTCGCTGCCTTACGGTTGGCCAAAATCACAAATCCCGGGTCCTTGACGATCGGCCCGCCCTTGGCCATCGTGGAGGTGACGGTGTCATGGTCGATGTAGTGAACGGCGGCCGGAACGCCGCCTCCCAGCGGAGCAGCGGTGGCAGTCATAAAAGCAATCGTCGTCAACAGCGTAGCCAAATACCATTAAGCACTTCTCATGAATTGTTCTCCCTTCGAGCAAAAATATTCCACGAACAAAATCTATCGCCCTTCGCGCGCCCGGCCGTAGCCGCCGAAATACCAGCGCGCTCCGATCGTGGTGTAGAGGCCGTATGGGCCCGCGGTCATGAGGTCGGCCAGGCCAACATTGTGATTATACTTCCCGAGCCAGTCCACCTGGTGCTGGGTCACTCGGAACTCGAAGTTCTTCGGCAGTTCAAAGCCGAAACCAACCGAGCGTTCGAACGCGATCCCCGCCATGGAAGCGCTGTACTTGTATTGCGGCACATTGTTCCCTAGAGAAAACGTCGGTGTGAAGAAAACGAAAGCATGCCGCGCGATCGTCTTCCCGAATGGCTGCACTTCGAGGTAGCCGCTCAGCAGGTAACGCGCGTAGGCATTGCAATTGGAATTGGCCCCGCCGGCGCTGGCGATCACGGTTTGCGACTGCGAGCAGCGCCCCAGATCGGGTTCGTTGTGCGGCGGCGCGACGTCAAAACCCACATAGCCGCGCAGCCAGTTTTTCGGGAAAAATGTGCGGCCCTCGGGCACGCCGCTCCAGTCCACCGGTCGGGGCGCGGGATCGGCCGGCGCGCTCGCCGCCGATACTGTCGCAGTGCCCGCAACATCCTGCGCGTGGGCCGAAATTCCTGCGATCGCCAGGATCGCCGATAGCAGCAACACGGTACCTCGGATTCGATTTTTCAACGCTGTTCTCCTTTTTATTTTCGGCGAAATTTCGGCCGGTTCACTTCACAAATTCGGGCGCGCGGCCCTGCGACCAGGGATCGTACGTTTGCGCGAACCGCATGCGCTCATCGAGCGGCGGATGATTATAGAACCAGATCTTTACCGCAGTGGAGGGATTCGGCTCATCGAGATCCACTTCCCCCAACACTTGAAATGCGTGCGCGGCAACAACCGGCGCGTTGGGCACCAAACCGTGAATGACTTCCAGGCCGTACTGGTCCGCCTGATGTTCCAGGTGGCGGCTGTAAGCGTTCGAGATCGGCGTGAACAGGAATCCAAACGTCGTCAGCAGCAGGAGGAACGCCGGCAGCGAAGCGAGATCGTCCACGCCGCGAATGGCCCACGTTTCACCCCAACGCGCCAGCATTCCGTGCAGCAGGCGGAACGCCAGATACAGAAACGCCACCAGCACCGCACAGGAAAACAAAATGCCGTCGAGCACATGCCCCAGAACGTAATGGCCCATCTCGTGTCCGGTGACAAACAGGATTTCATCCTCACTCATGCGGCGGATTGTCGTATCCCACACGACCACGCGCTTGCTCGCTCCCAATCCGGAAACGTAGGCGTTCAGCTCCCTCAGTTTTGAGCTGGCGTTCATTTCGAAAATGCGGCTCTCGGGTATCTGAACGCCGGCGCGGACCGTCATCTGCTCGATGCGCGCCGCCAGATGTGGCTGCGAATCGCCCATCGGAGTAAATTTATAAAACCAGGGTTCGACCAGCGGCTCGGCCACGGCGCCCAAAATAATCAGAGGGATGGCGACCAGCCAGAAATAAAACCACCAGCGGCGAGGACTTTCGCGAATCGCCGCGTACAAAATCCAGATCACCAGCGCGCCGATCAGCACTTCCAGAATTTCGCCCTTGCCCCAATCCACCAGCCACGATCCCCATCCCTGGATCGATTGCTGATACTTCAGGGCGAGACGATGTCCCCACAGGGCAGTCGGTAGGCTAAGAATGTCAATCGTCAGCAGGATCAGCGGCGCGAACACAGCCGTTCGCGCAAACCGGTTGTCGCCCATGCGAGCGGCTATATCGCGGAACATGGGAGCGACTCGAAGCTGGAGCAACATGACAAGCAGAAGGAAACCATAGGCGATGTCGAGAAAATAGAGTTCGTGCCGGGCGCGTGCGTAATCAACGGCCAGCGCCTCCTGGGCCGGAGTGAGCGTGTAGCCCTGCACCTGGCCGGATTGCGGCGGCGCAGGCGTGGTTTGCGTCGCTTGCGAGGACCCGGGCCCTGGCGGCTGCTGCGCGCGGATCACCAGCGGAACGGCCAGTCCGGCCATCAGGAGGAAAAATAACGCGGAAAAAAATCCAGCGATTCGAACCACTCGACAATTCACCCTTGGTCTCCGGCAAGCCCGCTCCAGCGAAGAAAACCCCCGGCGCAGTGCGCGGAGTATGATGCAACCGGGCGCGCGGGCGCAAGTGCGCCCTCGTGTGCCCCCCTTGCTTGGCCTGCGATTTCCCCCTACGAATGCGGATGTGGAGTTTTCAGCGCGTAATTGCGCGCCGCGCCGCCGACAGCCACGCCAATATGAACGGCCGAGGTCCAGCGCTCCAGTTGGTGATGCCCGGTGGCGTGGAACAGGTAGGAAACGCCGATGGAAGCCGCCGTACCCGCCGCTTCGATCCCGATAAACAGGGGATGGTTATCCACAATCGAATTGGTCAGGAAAATTTCGTCGATCCCCCGGCGGCGCAGATTCGTTGTCGAGGCGTAATCCAGCCCGCGCCCCGCGGCGACTCCGGCAAACAGCAAATCGTTCTCGATGTCCCAGAAGCGGTGCGTCTTTGCAGACTCGTCGTCCGCTGTTGGGCCGCGGGCCCGGCTTGTGGCGCACACCTCCGCCGGCAGGTTCCTTCGCGGCGGACACGGCTTGTCTCCTGCGCGCGCGGGACAAACGGCCATGGCCAATTGGAGTATGGGCAACACTGCCGCGAACCGATTTGAGTCCGCATGGACGATTCCTTCCTTTGATGTCTTATCATGAAATCGAAAATACGATTGTGGGGAAGCTTGAAAAGGTTGTAAAGGGCGGGGAGATTTTTGTGCGATACTTTTGGAAGGCAAGATTGGTTGCCAACGCGATTGGACCTCGGCAATGCCGAAGAGCTTATGGGCAACCGCCTACTCTTTGTGGGTCACGGCTTCATCGTGACATCTAGCCTGGAAAATGAAGCGGCTTTAGCGGCTCGCCCGTGGGAATACACCCTGTCCTACATTCTCTGGATGGAGGTTGCATATCTGTTCCGCAACCGCACCACTAGGAATTGTATCTTTCCGCTTGACACCACAAGATCATCGGCGCAGAATCCCCGCAACTTTCCGATCTGTTTACAGTCATTCCGGTCGAAGTTTGATTTCAGGGGCACCGGATGGCGGATGAATCGGAAAACGAATGCGCGTCGATCCATGAGGGGGGAAAGCGTGCAGTATTTGCCTGGTTGGACTGTGCAATGCATCAATCCGGAGTGCGCGGCTCACGGCCACTGGCTGCGGGTGGGCGCCTCCAATGGGGAGTTCTGCTGCAACTGCAGCGCGCCGCTTCATAATGTTCCGCCTCCGCTCGCGCCGCGCCTGCGGATGCGTCCCCGCTCGCTGGGCAGTTACCGGCCGTCGGGACGTCCCTCCGGACGCCCGCAGTAGCCGCTCAAAGTTGAGCATCTTGGGCCAGCTCGCCCCGAGACGATCGGGGCGAGCCGTCCCCGCCGCTGGAATACAATCCGTAAGGTTTTAGTAGGACAGGCTTCAGCCTGTGCCACCAGATTCCAACCTGAATTTTGCGTCCAAAAATGGGGAGAGCGGCCAGTCGGGGGAACCGGCCGCTCGGGGCTTGGGCAAACTCAATACGTTTTCTGCACCGCAGCAACTACCGCGACGGGTCGTGAGAACCAGTCACACTCAGGAAAACCATCACCGCCAGAACCAGGATACAAACCGCTGAAATCAACCGCATCCCTGGCCCCTCCTCGCAGCTTCAACCACGAGATCATTCTCCCGGCAGGCAGCGCGCGCGTCCATGAGACATCAGGTTCATTCGCGGGGGTACGGGGGTACTGGGAGAAAACGCACCGCACCCGCATGATCTGAATTCACTTTTGGTATTGAGAATCGGTGCTACCAATTGAATGGAGTGGTAGAATCTCGCCCGTAACTTATCGTCTATTTTTGCGAGTTGGTATCCAGCATGACTCGAGTCGTCATCGAAAACCCGATCCTTAACTCGCCCTTCGATGAACCGAATCGACATTTTCGTTTTGAGGATGAGGGCATCGCAAACGAGATCGTCGAGGGGCGAAGGACGAGCATTTATTTTGTTCCCATCGCCAAGTCGAAGAAAATAAACTCATCAATGACATTCGCCATCGCGTCGCGATGTGGCGCAAAGGCGGCACCATTGGCGTGACGCCGACCACCGCACGATTGATTGCCTAAAGGAACTACACCCCCAAATCCGGAATATTCTCGAGCGCATCGTTAAACCGGTTCGTGAAATTCGCGACGCAGATCACGAGCGTTAATTCGACGATCTGGCCTTCGTCGTAGAATTTTTTCAATTCCTCGAGCTGCGGGGCGCGGATTCCGGAGGCGCCGCGCGTGACTCGGTCGGCGTAGAGGATGGTGGCTTTTTCTTTTTCGTCGAACAGCGGGCTGCGCGTGTAGAAGGGGAGCGCGGCGACCTGTTCGGGCGTCACGCCGGCGCGTTTGGAGGAGGCGATGTGCGCGCGCGTGCAGTATTCGCAGCCGTTGACCATCGACGCGCGCAGATACGCCAACTCCTTGTACTTCGCTTCGACCGTGCCTTTATTGGCGATGGCGGCGTACAGAGGGAGAAACGCGGCGAGCACCTCCGGGCGGTGAGCCATGGCGGCGAAAATGTTTGGGACTTTTCCGGCTCGCGCGGCCAGTTTGTCGAATGTTTCGTGGATCTCCGGCGCGGCCTGTTCCTTCGTCAACGGATTTACAACTCCCATTCTCGGTCTCCTTTTTGTGCTCCGTGCACGGAGCGTTTCGATCGGATCTCCAGTAGCACAGGCTTCACCCTGTAGGGTTTAAATTTTACACGTGGAGGATATAAAAACTACAGGCTGAAGCCCGTGCTACTAGACCCCCCTCCAGCTCCCGTGATAGCCTTTGCCCAGCTACCCTTCCCAATTGTTCGTGAAAACGCTGTTCGCTCGCCGTGAAGGGTTACCGAGAACGTTCGAACGTCCGTCGCGATTCGTTGGCAATCCGTATGGCGTCTCCGGTAAGACAATTCGACGCGGCCGTTGACCAGGAACGCCTGCTGGAGGTGGTGCGGGCGCTCGTCGCCGAGCTGGGTCATGGGGCGTCGCTCCCGTTGGTTGGCCTGTCCGCGCATCTGGACCGGGATTTGGGTCTGGGTAGCCTGGAACGCGTTGAGCTGCTCCTGCGTCTCGAAAAAGCGTTCAGCGTGCGTCTGGACGAGCGCGTCTTGTCGGAAGCGGAAACGGTGCGGGACTTGATTTCCGCGCTGGACGTTTCGAACGATGCTCACACTGAATCGGCGCAACGCGCCTCCGCGCCCTCGGTTGCCGCGAGTTCCCTGACTGGAATCGCGGAAGGGCTTCCCGCCGCCGAGACATTTCAAGACGTGTTGCGGCAGCGCGGGCGAACGGATGCCTCTCGCACGCATCTGATTTTTTTCGAAGACGACGGCGAGAGCGCGGCGATGACGTTTGGCGAACTGCTCGAGGGCGCCGAGCGCGTGGCGGCCGATCTGGTGAAGCGCGGCATCGGGCGGGGCGACCGCGTGGCGCTGATGCTGCCGACTTCACGGGAATTTTTTCTCACGTTTGCCGGAACACTGATGGCCGGAGCGACGCCGGTGCCGATCTATCCGCCGTTTCGCGCGGATCGCGTGGCGGAATATGCGGAGCGGCAATCGGCGATCCTGGCCAACGCGGGGGCGCGGCTGCTGGTAACGTTTCGCGAAGCCTCGAGCGTGGCCAAGCTGTTGAAGCCACTGGTGAACTCGCTGGAAGGCGTCGTGACCGCCGTGGAATTGGTCGAATCGCGCGTGCCGTCTCCGCTGGGGCCGCAAGTACATTCGCGCGGGGACGATCTGGCGCTGTTGCAATACACGTCGGGCTCGACGGGCAATCCCAAGGGCGTGATGCTGTCACACACCAACCTGCTGGCGAACGCGCGCGCGATCGGCGAAGCGGTGACAATTCGCAACGACGATGTGGGCATCAGCTGGCTGCCTCTGTATCACGATATGGGATTGATCGGCGCGTGGCTCATGCCGCTCTATTTTGGTTTGCCGGTGGTGGTGCTTCCGCCGCTGGCATTTTTGGCGCGGCCGGCGCGGTGGCTGCGCGCGTTTCATCGCTACCGCGGCACAATAGGCGCGGCCCCGAATTTTGCATACGAACTGGCCGCCGCGAAAATCTCGGATGAAGAGATGCAAGGACTGGACCTGAGTTCGTGGCGCGTGGCGCTGAATGGCGCCGAACCGGTCCTTCCCGCAACACTCGATCGGTTCGCGGCGCGATTCGCTTCCTGCGGATTTCATGGCGAGGCGTTGCTTCCTGTGTACGGTCTGGCGGAAGCTTCGCTCGCCGTGACGTTTCCGCCCGTGGGCCGCGGCCCGCGCGTCGATCGTCTTGAACGCGCCGCGTTTGCACGGGAGGGCCACGCGGTGCCGGCGCGCCCGGAAGCGGCGCAGGAAGATGCAGACGTCATCTCGTTTGTCTCCGTGGGTAGTCCGATACCGCGCCACGAAGTGCGCATCGCAAATGAGGCTGGAGAAGATGCGGGAGATCGCGTCGAGGGGCAACTGTGGTTTCGCGGACCTTCCGCCACGCAGGGTTACTACCGAAACGAAACCGCGACGGCCGCTTTGTTTCCGCAGGGCGCGGCCGCGGGATGGGTCAACTCAGGCGACCGCGCGTATCGCGCCGACGGCGAGATTTACATCACCGGGCGAGTGAAGGACATCATCATTCACGCGGGGCACAATTTGTACCCGCACGAAATCGAAGACGCGGTGGCGCAGGTGGCGGGCGTGCGCAAGGGCTGCGTCGTCGCGTTTGGCGCGCCCGATCCGAAGACGGGCACCGAGCGTCTGGTGGTTGTCGCCGAGACGCGCGAAAAGGAACCGGCGGCGCGGACGAAGCTCGCGCAGGCCATTACGGCGCAGGTTACGGCCGCGATGGGCTTGCCGCCCGACGTTGTGGAAATTGTGCCGCCGAACGCAATTCCAAAAACTTCGAGCGGAAAATTACAACGCGACGCCACGAAGAAAAAATTCCTTTCCGGCGAGCTTGGCTCGAGCGCCCCGCCCATCTGGTTGCAGGTTGCGCGGCTGGCGGCGGCATCGAGCGCCGGGCGAATTCTCGCGGTGCTGCGTGGAGCGGCGGAAATTGCATACGGTTGCTACGCCATTGCGATGTTTGCGATTCTACTGCTGCCCGCGTGGCTGGTCGTGCTGGTTTCGCCGTCGCGACAATTTTCGGCGGGCATGACGACGGCGGCGCTGCGCGCGTTTGTAAAAATATCCGGATGGGTAGTGCGCGTCGAGGGCCGCGAACACCTGAAGCAGGACGTGCCGCGCATGTTCGTCGCGAATCATACCAGTTACATGGATGTCGTCGTCCTGATGGCCGCTCTTGGCACCGATTATCATTTCGTCGCAAAAGGCGAAGTGCAGTCCATGCCCTTTTTCCGGACGTTTCTTCGCAAGCTCGGCCATTTCGCCTTTGACCGTAAGGATCCCCGCGCGCGGCTGCAGCAGGCAGAAAAAATTGAACAGGCCTTGCGGCGGGGCGAATCCGTTTTCGTTTTCCCCGAAGGGACGTTCACCGCGCAGCCGGGCCTGCGGCCCTTTCATCTGGGCGCGTTCAAAGCGGCGATTGCCGCGCACCGGGAAATCGTACCCGTCGCCCTTGCCGGAACGCGAAGTGTGCTGCGCGACGGCACATGGCTCCCCCGACGCGGGCGCATTACGATTACGATCTGCGCGCCGATTGTTCCGGAATCGGATGCCTCCGACTGGAAAGAGATTGTGCGCGTCCGTGACACGGCGCGGGAAACGATTGCACGATACGCCGGCGAGCCCCTCCTCTAAGCTCTCTTCGTCCGGGCAACCGCCGGACAATCAGAAGACATCTCAATTCATGAGTGGACTAGCGCAGCTGTTTTCGGAAGCAGCCAGGGCCGAAGCACCGACATCCTTCGGCCCTTTTTCCTCAGCCGAAAGTTTCCGCGACGACATCCGTTTGGTTTGAACGCACCCCACGCCCCAGGTTAACGATCTTCAATGATTTGTGAGTTTCGCTTTTTTTGCACCATTTGGGGAAGCTCGCGCATCACATAACCAGTTTGGGATTTTGGGCTCGAAGGCGAAGGGGGTACTAAATCATGAGTCTTCATTCGAAAGAGGCTATTGGGGTTCGTTTAACCGGTTGGGCGGCGCTGGGCCGCGATCCGCAGGAGGACACGCTCGAATATAACTGTCCGTATTGCGGGGAGCATGGCATGAAAGCGGCGCGGCGTACGCACGATCAATATCATTTTACCGATGGGTTTCTTCAGGACTTGCAGGGAGAGATGGCGGCATGCCGTTCCTGCCGGCATTCGTTGCGGATTGCTCCGGTTGTGATGTTGCACGATGAGGACGAGAAGCGGCGCTTTGAAGGCATGTTCTCCGAAGTTCTGGTTACCTCTTCCAATTAAATTCAACAGCGGTTTGTCATCGTAAAAGTAGGGGGCCAGCCGGGGGATCGGTTGGTCACCTACTCGTTATTCCTTTCCATTTACTCCTTCCCAACCGGTTCGGGTGAAGACTGAAGCAAGGTATCCGGCTCCAGGTGGTACTTGTCCACACCTTCCTTCACGCGCTGAAAAGCCTCGTCCACGGTGTCGGCGAATTGAAGCAATTCATAATCGCGCCGGTTGATGGTTCCACAACGCAGCATGTGCTTCCAGTCGAGGACGCGGTCCCAAAACTTGCGTCCGTAAATTAAAATCAGATTGCGACGATGCAATTTCCCGGTCTGCATCAGGGTGAGCATTTCCCATAGCTCGTCCATCGTGCCAAAGCCTCCAGGAAACACGATGAGCGCCTTTGCCAGTTGCGAGAACCACAGCTTGCGCATGAAAAAGTAGTGAAACATCAAACTCAGTTCGGGGCTGATGTAATCGTTGGGGCGTTGCTCGTGTGGCAATTCGATACTCAGGCCGATGGATTTTCCTCCGGCATCGGCGGCTCCGCGATTGGCCGCCTCCATGATCCCCGGACCGCCGCCGGAGCAGACCACGAAGCGCCGAGGATTGTTTCCCATGGCCATCGCCCACGTCGTGATTTTTCGGGAAAGCTCGCGTGCTTCCTCATAGTATTGAGACATTTCCACCGCCGCCTTCGCCTCGCTCATGGCGGCGCGAAATTCCGCTGGCGCGCCACGGCGCTTTCGTTTTTTCAGTTTGGCCAGGTGAGCCAGGGCTTGTTCTCGCGAATGGATGCGCGCCGAGCCGAAGATGACGATTGTGTCGCCCACTTTTTCGTGGCGCAGGCGTTCGAGCGGATCGATGTACTCGGTCATGATGCGAACGGGGCGCGCGGGCAGGCTCTCCATAAACAGGGGATCGCGATACGGCGGATCGATTTCCTTGTGCTTGCGGCGCGGACTCATGCTGCCTCCAGACGGAACTTTTCCCAATTGGCAATTCTACGCAACCGCGCCGGGAGAATGCCAGAGACAGGGGTACCCCATGTTCCGCGCGTGTACTGACTCCGTACAGCCAACGCCGGACTCACATTTTGCTTCTAAAGGAGTAGACTAGGGTCATGACACATAGACGAATTTTCGGTGCGGTGCTTGTCATATTTGGGGCGTGGATGTCATTTTATCGCCCGGCAGTACACGCGCAGGGCGCTCAGGGCCCCATGCCGCCAAAACCTGGCATCACCGTGCAAAAAGCGCCGGATGACGCGATACGCGTCAAAGTTGCCCTGGTGAATGCGCCCGTCGCCGTGAGCGACGATAAAGGCGAATTGATCCTGGATCTTCAACAGAAGGATTTTCACGTGCTCGATAACGGCGTCGAGCAGACGATCGAATCGTTCGATCTGGGCGCGGAGCCGCTGTCGGCCGTGCTGCTGTTTGAGACCAGCTCGCGCATTACTCCGCTGATGCCGGCAGTCCAGAAATCCGCGATTATATTTACGCAGACCGTGGTCGGCCCGTCGGGCGAAGCCGCGGTTCTGGGCTATAACGACGCGACCGACAAGTTATTGCCCTTCACCGGAGATCGCGACAAGATCGAGAAATCGATTGCGAATCTGAAAATCGGAAGCAGCGGCACGCGCCTGTATAACGCTCTATCCGAAGCTGTCCAGATGCTAAAAGACCGCCCGGCAGACCGGCGGCGAGTCGTGATACTCGTGGGAGAGGCGCGCGACGCCGGCAGCGAGGTGAGATTGGGCGAAGTCCTGCGCGAAGCGCAACTCTCGAACGTTGTCATTTACACCGTGGGGCTTTCGATCAACGGCAGCCGCGTTGCGCTCACAGGATCCGCAGAAGTATCCGCCCTCCGCTACGCCTCCCGGGACATTCGGAATGCCGCCCGTTCCCGGCACCGCGCAAACCCCCACAAGCCAGCAGCAACAATACGGGACTGCCAACGTCGATCTGCTGGCGGCCGCGGAATGGGCGGTGCAACACACGAAGGAGATCGTGAAAGATCGCCCGCTGGAAGTTGCTACCGTGGCCACGGGAGGCTTATATCAATCCGCGTTTCGCGACCACACCATCGAAAACGCCGTGGATGCCATCGGCGGCGAACTGAACGCTCAATATACCCTGAGCTACCATCCAACCGATTCCGACGCGCCCGGCTATCACAAGATCAAAGTGACGGTGGATCGCGCCGGCGCAAAAGTACGCACACGGCCCGGCTACGTCCTCACGGCAAATTAGCCAACCTGGTTTTTACGGACAGTTTCACCCGACGATCGACACCATGTGCAGAATGTGAAGTCCAAGTTCCGTGTCGCCCTCTACCTTCACTTGCGCCCTTGCGGCATCTCGCGCGATGCCTTTTGTGAAAATGCGCCAGGCAATTTCCTGAGGGATTGTGGTCCGCGCGATTTTTTTGCCAAGGGGCGAACCATTTAACTTCCATTCGCCATCCTGCCTGTACAGAAACCAGCTTCCGCCGCAGTGGCCGGAGATGTCGAACTGCGCGAGCGTTCCGGGATCCGCGGGTACAGTTCTGTACGTGTGCGGAAGCGCGCGCAGGAAGCAATCGAGGACCGGGTAATAAAACTCGCGCGTCATAATACCGGGTTTGTTAACGGCCACGCGGATTTGTTGCTGATGATGCCAGCGCTCGGTGAGTTCGCGCGCCGTGTTGAACCAATTGAAAGATTTTTCTTCCCCGGCCCAGCTTACAGAGAACATTGCCGGCGCGAACGGGTCGAGCGCCTGATGGTAAGCGGCGCTTTCCCTCGAAGCGGCTTCCATCCGGGAGATCAATTCGGTGGGGCTGAATTGGCTGTACTGCCGGACGCCCTCCGCGTTCAAATTGTTGATGAGCGCCAGAAGTTCAGCAGAAGACAGGGCCGGCGATGTTTCCGATTCGGAAAAACGGCGGGAAGCAGCGAGGCCGCGAACCTGCGTGTCGAGCAGGTGCGCCACAACGTGTTTCACTTTCCACTTCGGCGCGAGGGTTTGCTTTTCCCAGTCTTCCGGCGCAAGCGAACGCAGAAGCTCGATCAGCTTTGCTTCGATCTTTGGATACAGATGCGCCGTGAAAATCGGCGGCAGCGGTTCGGGCGCGGAGTCCATGCCCGATATTTTATTTTGCGCCGCCGGGTTTTCCTATTTCTTTTCTTCCGCGACTTCGGCATCTTCCAGGATCGATGCGGCGGCGGCGATTTTGTCGCCGTCCTCGAGACGCAGCAGACGAACGCCCTGGGTCGAGCGGCCGGCTTCGCGAATTTCGTTGGCGTGAACGCGGATCACTTTGCCGTATTCGGTGATGATCATGACGTCGGATTCTTCGGTGACTTGCAGCGCCGCGACGACGGGGCCGTTGCGGTCTGTGGATTTCAGGTTGATGACACCCTTGCCACCGCGCGACGTGATGCGGTATTCGGCGAGCGGGGTGCGCTTGCCGAATCCTTTTTCAGAAACGGTGAGCATCAGCGACGTGAGCGAATCTTTGATCGCTTCGTTCTCGATCTCGTCGAGGTTCTGCGTGTCCGATTTCGATTCCTTCCGGATGATTTCATAGTCGGGCTGCACCGGCTCCATGCCGACGAGGTAATCGTCCTTGGCGAGATCCATTCCGTTCACTCCGCCGGCGTTGCGTCCCATCGAGCGAACTTCGGTTTCGCGGAACAGGTTGGCCTGGCCGTCATGGCTGGCGAGGAAAATCATCTGCTTGCCGTCGGTAAGATGCGCGCCGATCAGCTCATCGTCTTTTTCCAGATTGATGGCGATGATTCCGGTCGAGCGCGGATTCGAGAATTCGGAAAGCGCGGTCTTTTTGACCGTACCGTTGCGCGTCGCCAGGAAAATGAAGGTGCCTTCCTGCTCGAGGTTGGTGGCCGCGACAACGGCCGTGAGGCGCTCGTCTTCCTGGAACTTCACCAGACTCGAAATCGACTTGCCGCGCGTGGCGGCCGCGGCTTCGGGAAGTTCATACACCTTGAGCCAGTACACGCGGCCCTTCGAACTGAACAGCAAAATGTAACTGTGCGCCGAGGCGACGAATAGATACTCGACGAAATCTTCCTCGCGCGTTTTCGCGCCGATCCGGCCCTTGCCGCCGCGCGACTGGTGGCGATAGACATCCACCGGCGTGCGCTTGATATAGCCTGCGTGGCTGACGGTGATGGCCATGTCCACGTCGGCAATCAGGTCTTCGAGCTTGATCTCCTCGACACTCTCGACAATCTCGGTGCGGCGCGGATCGGCGAATGTTTTCTGAACTTCGCGCAATTCGGCGATGATGACGGCTTTCAGTTTTTTCTCGCTCGCCAGAATGGACCTCAGTTCAGCGATTAAATCCCGGATTTCGGCCAGTTCCTTCAGGATTTCATCGACCGAGAGGCGCGTGAGGCGGTGCAACTGCAATTCGAGGATGGCGTCGATTTGTGCGAAGCTCAGGCCCGATCCAGCGTCCGCCGGAAGCGCGGCGAGCCTGACGGTGTCTTCGATCAAGCCGTATTTCTTCCGGTCGAGCTTCACGCCTTTCAGAGTTTCAACTTTCCCGTTCGCGCCCGTGATCTTGACTTCCTGGTTGTTGAAAAAGTCGTGCAAATTTTCGCGGGCGTTCGCGCGGCTGGAAGAGCCGCGGATAATTTTGATTACGTTATCCACGTGATCGAGCGCGATGTGGTAGCCGACCAGAATGTGCTCTCGCGCTTCGGCCTTGCGCAGATCGAATTGCGTGCGGCGACGCACGACTTCGATGCGGTGTTCGATGAACAGCTTTAATAGAGGCAGCAGCCCAAGCTCGCGCGGCTGCCCGTTGACGATCGCCAGCAGAATCATGCCGAACGATTCCTGCATCTGCGTGAGCTTGAACAGGTGGTTCAGAATAATTTTGGGTTCTTCGCCGCGCTTGATTTCAATCACGACTGCGCATGCCTTCGCGGTCGGATTCGTCGCGCACATCGGAGATGCCTTCGATTTTTTTCGTCTGCACCAGGTCGGCGATGCGCTCGATCAGCCGCGCCTTGTTCACCTGGTACGGAATTTCGGTGATGACGATGCTCTCGCGGTCCTTGCCGAAGGTTTCGATCGCGGCCTTGGCGCGCATGATGAAGCTGCCGCGCCCGGTCTTGTAGGCGTTCACGATGCCTTCGCTGCCGGAAATGTAGCCGGCGGTCGGGAAATCCGGGCCGGGGACGATCTTCATGATGTCTTTCAGCGTCGTATCCGGCTTTTCAATCAGCATCACGGTGGCGTCGATGATCTCGCCCAGATTGTGCGGCGGGATGTTGGTCGCCATGCCCACGGCGATGCCGCTCGCGCCATTGACCAGTAAATTTGGAATTCTCGAAGGCAGAACGGTGGGCTCTTCGCGCGTCTGGTCGAAGTTCGGAACGAAATCGACAGTTTCTTTTTCGAGATCGGCCAGAATTTCCTCGGAAATTTTCGCGAGGCGCGCTTCGGTGTACCGCATGGCCGCCGGAGGATCGCCGTCCACTGAGCCGTAATTTCCCTGCCCGTCGATGAGCATGTAGCGCATGTTGAATGGCTGCGCGAGGCGCACCAGCGTGGGATAAATCACCGCTTCGCCATGAGGATGGTAGTTGCCGGAGGTGTCGCCGCAAATCTTCGCGCACTTGCGGTAGCCGCGATTGGATGCGAGGCCCAGATCGTTCATCGCCACCAGAATGCGCCGCTGCACGGGCTTCAAGCCGTCGCGCACATCGGGAATCGCGCGCGCCACGATCACGCTCATCGCGTAATCGAGGTACGACTTCTTCATCTCGGCTTCGATTTCAACCGGAATCATGTGCGCCAGCTTGTTCGGTTCGTCTGCCATCGATCCCTCTCTCGATTTCCGTTATTCTTCAACAAGCCGGCCTGACCGTCGAAGAATTTCTCAATCTCCTATAGCCCTCTGCGCAACGTAATCTTTTACTCCGTCAAATGCCGCCGCCGTGTTCATGAAACGTTGCGGTCCAAAATGCGACTCCAGTTCGGCGAGCAGTGCCTCCCGATCGGCCTCGCTCGGGCATTCAACCGCTACGCCGCGCACGCTATCTGGAGCAGTCGTCGCCGTCGCTCGAAATTCCGAACATGACAATCCGCGCAGCCCCGGCAATGTGGTCCAGCTTAATTGGTAGAACATTTCCCCCAACAACTGTTGGTCTAAACCCGGTCCAGAAGATTCTTAAACTTAGATATCCAGATTCACGACTTCTAGAGCATTTTCCTCGATGAATTTTCTGCGGCTCTCCACGTTTTCGCCCATCAGCGTCGAGAAAATTTCCTCGGCGGCTGCGGCGTCGTCGAGACGCACCTTCAGCAGCGTGCGCGTCTCGGCGTTCATCGTGGTTTCCCAGAGCTGCTCGGGATTCATTTCGCCCAGGCCTTTGAAACGGGTGATGGTGAAATCTTTTTTCGCGTCGTCGAGAACGTAGGCAAGCACGTCGGACGCTTTTTCCTTCACGACCTTGTCGCCGTTGCGCGTCACGGTAAAGGGCGGCTTGTCCAGTTCGCTGATGGCATTGGCCGAGGCTCGCAGACGCTTGAATTCGGGAGTGGAAGCGAAAGCCCAATTGATTTTTTTGTCGCCGGGACGCGCCGCGGTGCCGGGGATCACCAGATCGTAGAGACTGTGCTCTTCGTCATAGACGATTTTGGCGTCGAGATCGAGTTTCGCTTTGTCGATGGCTTTGGAAAGTTTCTCGAGCGCTTTCTTGTCCTCAAAATCCGTCTTCTTTTCGAGGTCGCTCGATGCCAGCAACTCCACCAGTCGCGGCTCGCGCAGCCTGCGCGACATTTTGGCAACGGCCAGATCGTATTCCTGAACGCTTAGCAGGAATTTTGTCAGTGACCCGCCTTGCAACGCGCCGCCCTCTTTGGGCTTTACGATGTGATCTTCGGTGGCGCGCGACATCATCTCGTGATTGAAATCGTCCTCATCGCGGATGTAGCGGTCGCTCTTGCCGCGCTTCACGCGGTACAGCGGCGGCTGCGCGATGTAGATGTGCTCGCGCTTGATCAGCTCGGTCATGTGGCGAAAGAAAAATGTGAGCAGCAGCGTGCGAATGTGGCTGCCGTCCACGTCCGCGTCGGTCATCAGAATAATTTTGTGATAGCGCAGCTTTGACGGATCGAAATCGTCCTTGCCGATGCCGCAGCCGAGAGCCGTGATGATGCAGCGGATTTCCTCGTGGCCGAGCATTTTGTCGTAGCGCGCTTTTTCGACGTTGAGAATTTTTCCTTTGAGCGGCAGGATCGCCTGGTACTTGCGGTCGCGCCCGCCTTTGGCCGAACCGCCGGCCGACTCTCCCTCGACGATGAACAGCTCGCACCGGGCCGGATCGCGCTCCTGGCAGTCGGCCAGTTTTCCGGGCAGGCCGCTGGAATCCATCGCCGATTTGCGGCGCGTCAGTTCGCGAGCCTTGCGGGCCGCTTCGCGCGCGCGCGCGGCGTCAATGCACTTGCCGACGATGCGGCGCGCCACGGTGGTGTGCTTGTCGAAATATTCGCCCAGCTTTTCGTTGATGAGCTGCTCGACGGGGCCCTTGATGTCGCTATTGAGTTTTCCCTTGGTCTGGCCTTCAAACTGAGGCTGCGGCAGTTTCACGGAAACGACGGCGACCAGTCCTTCGCGCACATCGTCGCCGGTGATCGTGACTTCGTCCTTCTGTTCCTTGAGCAAGCCTGCCGAGGAGGCAAAGGTATTGATCGTGCGCGTCAGGGCCGAGCGGAAGCCGGAAAGATGCGTGCCACCGTCCACAGTGTTGATCGTATTCGCGAATGCAAAAACATTTTCCGTGTACGTGTCGTTGTATTGCAGCGCGATTTCAATTTCGACCGTGTCTTTTTTTCCTTCCATATAGACGGGCGAATCGTGGAGCACGGTCTTGCCTTTATTCAGGTGCTTGACGAATTCGGCGATGCCGCCGGAAAAGCGGAACTCGGTGGATTTGTCGTTACGCTCGTCGGCCAGAGTAATTTTCAGGCCTTTATTCAGAAAGGCCAGCTCGCGCAAGCGCGTCGCCAGAATTTCATAGCTGTATTTGTGGCCGTCGAAGATCGAAGGATCGGGATGAAACGTGATTTTCGTGCCGGTCTTGCGCGTTTTTCCGGTCACCTTCAGCTTGTTCTTGGGCTTGCCCTCTTCGTAGGACTGTTCCCAGACTTCGCCATCGCGCCAGATTTCGAGTTCCAGCTTGTCGGCCAGCGCGTTGACAACGGAAACGCCGACGCCATGCAATCCGCCGGAAACTTTGTACGTGTCGCTGTCGAATTTTCCGCCGGCGTGCAGGACGGTCATGACAACTTCGGCAGCGGGCTTTTTCTCCGTCGCGTGCATGTCCACGGGAATGCCGCGGCCGTTGTCCGTCACGGTGACGCTGTTGTCCTCATGCACGACGACATTGATCTCGTCGCAATATCCGGCAAGAGCTTCGTCGACCGAGTTGTCCACCACTTCCCAGACCAGGTGATGCAGCCCCTGCTCGCCCGTCGATCCGATGTACATGGCGGGGCGCTTGCGCACGGCCTCGAGGCCGCCCAGCACCTTGATCGACGCCGCATCGTAGCGGTGTTCTTCATTGCCCATTGCAGCTGCTTTTTCAGCCATGTGTGTGCGCGCTCCTGCGGAAATCAGGGAATAGGCGAAAATTTAGTTTAGAGAAAACGGTCGCTTCGACCGCCGCCTTACCCTGTGATCCCTGGCCATCTTCCCTCGCCGGGACTCGTAGGGTTTCTGCTCCATCCCGTCCGGATTCCCCGCCGAAGCGGGAAAGCGAACGCGGCGAAGACTTCTTTCCTCCAGGCCTGGGCGTCCCTCATGCTTGCCCTTGGCCGCTCTCGCGGCAAAGGACTCTGGCGCGGGCATGCATTTCAGGGGTGCAACCAGCCTGGCCGACGTGCCGTACTGGAGGAAACTTGTAATACTGTGCAAGAGCCAACTATACCCGAAATCCTCCGATTTCTCAAGCCCGGCCGGATCCCTGAAAATTGATATATCTCCTTATTATTCAATTGTTTGAGATAATGCAATAACACGTCTGAAAGAATGGTATTGGAATTGAGTCGGTTCAGGACGCCTCGCTGGATCGGCTCGATAATTGTTGGAAAAAGGCCCCATTGAGACACGATCCAAAGAGCCGAGAAAACACTTTACAAAACCTATGTACACGAATCGCACATGGAATATAGAATTCGTAGTGATTCAACATGCGCAGCGGAGGGTTTTCAATCATGTCATACGAAAAAGCACTGAATCTGCTGACGACGTGATGATCGATTTCGAGCCACTATTTATGCGATGAATACTCTCTTGATTCACAAAGGAATTTACACGCAGGAAGAATTTCAACAATTGGTTGTTGAGTGGGCGTCAAAACAGGAACGAAAACCTTCGAAAGCAATCACGCACGTGAGCGAGGTTTCGGCTTAGACTGAATTTCTTTCCACGAGGGATGCCCGCACAAAGGTTTCTTTGCTCAATGATCTCCTAAATCACAGCGTACTCACAAACAGTCACAGGAAGGCGTGTCGGGAGGTTTCTCCTTTGGCATTTTCGTTGACCGCATCTTCATGAATTTTCTCACAAAAGCTCTCCATCAAATCCGCATCGGCATGATGACGTAGCGGTAGCGGTACGCCTCATCCGTTAGCGGGCGCATCTGCCCGGCGGATTGTTCGTCCTTGAGTTCGAGGCTGATGGGGCCTTCGGAAGCTGCGGCCAGGAAATCCAGCATATATTGCGCGTTGAAGCCGATCGAGAGCGGCTCGCCCTTGTATTCCTTTTCCAGTGTTTCCTTGGCTTCGCCGTATTCGGGGCTGGATGCGGAAATTTCGACGCCTTCCTTGCTGACGGAAAGCTTCACGGCGTGCGAGCGCGTGTCGGCGAGTTGCGCGACGCGCTTCACGGCATCGTTCAGTTCGCCGCGCTCCATGACAATGTGCTTGTTATTTTCGCGCGGCAGGACGGCTTCGTAGTTGGGAAATTGTCCGGTGAGCATGCGGGAAATCAGCAGGCGCTCGCCGGCGCGGAAGAAAAGGTGGCTTTCGTCGAGGGCGAATTCAATTTCGCCGTCTTCGCCCGCATCGGCGGCCAGGCGCTGCACTT
The DNA here is from genome assembly GCA_963788335.1 of Terriglobia bacterium. GTDB lineage: Bacteria > Acidobacteriota > Terriglobia > Acidiferrales > UBA7541 > Palsa-360. The sequence goes on along the minus strand of CAWBGM010000013.1, from coordinate 103,232 downwards.
CCGTCAGGGCTTTCTTTGGAACCAGCGGACGCACTTCGCGCGTGAGGCCCGCGAACTTATGATCGATCTCGGCAACGGCCAGGCGGTGGCCGTCGGTAGCCACCATGGTGACGGTGTCCGGCTTGAGAAGCAGCAGGGCGCCATTCAGCGTGTAGCGCGATTCTTCGTTGGAAATCGCGAATGCCGTCTTGGCAATCAGCGAGGATAAAATTTTCGCCGGAATTTTGACCAGCGGATGCGGGAACTCCGGGATGGCGGGGAAATTATCTTTGGCCATGCCGACCATTTTGTAGGTTTTGCGGTCGGCGAGAATCTGCACCCAATGATTTTCGAGCAGCTTGAAACGAATTTCGCCTTCGGGCAGCAGGCGCACCAGTTCGAGGAGTTTTTTCGCGGGGATCGTTCCGGACCCTTCCTTTTTAACTTTCGCTTCGCACGATGTGCGAATGGAGAGCTCGAGATCGGTGGCCGTGAAAGTCACGCGGTTGCCTTCCGCCTCGCACAAAATGTTGCCGAGGATCGGGATCGTGGTTTTTCGCTCGACGACTCCCTGCGTCAGATTTAACTCCGCGAGCAGGTCATGTTTCTTCACGCTAAATTCCATTGCGAGATTTCCTCCGCCGAAGGGCACGAACTGAACTGCTTCTGTGAAGGGTTACTGTACCCTGTTTTAATAGATGTATAAAGATAGTAGTAGTAGCCGTCGCTGTGGAAATGAGGATAACGCGGATTCGTGCAGGCAGAGATGTGTTTTTGCTGTGCATCGGCGACAGGTCGATTTGAGGATAGCGAGGATAAACGAGCGCGATGCGCGACGGCGGCTGGTTGTTGGTGGAAAACATCCACAGGCGCTCGCGGTATTGCACAGAAGCCGCACAGCGTCTTGCACAGGATTTCCAGTAGCACAAGCTTCCGCCTGTGGGGTCTGACTTTCGTAGGAGTTGGCAGAAATCAAACCCCACAGGCGGAAACCTGTGCTACTGGAATCGAGGCGCTTGAAAAATTGGGAATGCAAACTTCAGGTTAGCCGAACGAATCCATTAGTTTGTTGATTGTGCGGTTTAAATCCTTGTCGCTGCGTCGCAGGGCGTCGATCTTGTTGATCGAGTGAAGGACGGTGGTGTGATGCTTGCCGCCGAACTGGCGTCCGATTTCCGGGAGCGAGGCGGAAGTCAACTGTTTCACCAGGTACATGGCGATCTGCCTGGGAAACGCGATGGCCTTCGTGTTCGAGCGTACCTTCAAATCCTGCTCGCGCAAGCCGAACTGCTCGCCCACTTTTTTCTGGATCAAATCGATGGTGATGCGCTTTTCCTGAGTCGCAATGATGTTCCGCAGGACCTGCTGCGCGGTGACCAGATTCAGGATCGAGCCCGTCAGGGAGGCGTATGCGATCAGGCGAGTCAGCGCGCCTTCCAGCTCCCGTACGTTGGATTTGATCGCGCGAGCAATGTATTCCGCGACGTCGTCCGGAATCACGACACGCTCGGACTCCGCTTTTTTTTGAAGGATGGCGATCTTCGTTTCAAGGTCCGGTGGCTGGATATCGGCGATCAGGCCCCACTCAAACCGCGATCGCAAGCGCTCCTCAATCGCGGAAATTTCCTTCGGCGGGCAATCGGAACTCACGATAATCTGGCGCTGCATATCGTAAAGCGCGTTGAAGGTGTGAAAAAACTCTTCCTGCGTGCGTTCCTTACCGGCAATGAACTGGATGTCGTCCACCAAGAGGACATCGACCGAGCGGAATTTATCGCGAAAGCTGATCATGCGGTCAAATCGCAGCGAGTTGATCACTTCATTGGTGAATTTTTCCGCGCTGATATACGTGAGGCGGGACGCGGGATTGCGTTTCTTGATCAAATGTCCGACGGCCTGCATCAAGTGCGTCTTGCCCATACCCACGCCGCCGTACAGGAAGAGCGGGTTGTAAGCCTTCGACGGCGCCTCAGCGACTGCCTGCGCCGCCGCATGGGCGAACTGGTTCGATGCACCCACCACAAACGTCTCGAACATGTAGCGCGGATTCAGTTGATGATCGACCGCGTCAAAATCCATGCGCGTCTGTTTCACGGTGGCGCCGGCCACAGCGGTCAACGGTTCATTTTCCGTACAAAGAAATTCCAGATGCGTGTCGTTCATGCCGACTTCGACGAGCACCGCCTGGAGCACGTCGCCGTAGGTTTCAGTGAGGCGTTTTCTGAAAACCCGGGAAGGAACCCGGACCACCAGCTTGCCGCTTTCAGCTTGCTCTTGCCGGGTCGGGCGAAACCATGTCGCGAAGCTGTGGGGGTTTACCCGACGCTCCATGTGCTGCAGTATTTTGTCCCAAGAATTCATGCGTTCCGAAACCTCAAAAGAGCGAGAAACAGACAAACACTTATTTCCACAGGTGTGGAAATGGTGTGGAAAATCCATCGACCGCGAGATTAAACCGCGGCCACAGTCAGTTTCTGGATCGACATCGTGACCCGGCTCACACTGTTCGGGTGAAGTTAAAGCGAGAGACCCGCAAACGGATTCCTCACTTTCCAGTTCGCGTCGCGGCGTCCACGGGGGTGCCAGTTGCTGTACTGGACTGACCAACGACGAGGCTGGATTCTCGCCGAATGAACGCTGCGCGGCAAGGGGAATTTTTGCGAGAGAGAAAATACCTCCCACAGAAGATTCACAGTTTTTCCACAGCGAGCTATCGCGATGAAACTAAGGCGATTACTGAATTTTCATACCACCGGACCTTGAATTTTCACAGGGCTGGTCATGTTTAGTGTCCGATTGTCATGCATTCAAACTTGTGGAATGTGAACGGGAGAAATACCGGATATTAAAGACAGGTAATACTTACTGCGGCAACCTGCCCGGTTTTGCAAATTCGTAGATTCCTTGCGGGTCGGAGCCGATCACCAGGCGGTCCGGTTCGACCAGAATCATGGAAGGTTCGACGCGCGCTCCCTGGGGCAGGTAGGTTCGGAAACTGGCGAGGCGCTGGCCGTCCTTGTCGAAATGCATCAGCAGTGTGCCGATGGCGACCCAGACATCCTGCGTTTTCGGGTCCACGCCGATGGCGCTGATGATGCGGTGGAGCGCGGGAATTCCGGTCTCCGAGCGGGCGAGGGCTTTGCGGGCTGCCTGGGCTGCGGGTTGAAATTCCAGCGTCATCAGGGAAATTTCCAGGGAGAGATAACCCACGTGGTCGAATTTGCGCACGGTGGGTTCGGGCATGTAATCGAATGCAAAGTAGGTATTGCCCGCCTCGTCCGCCTGGAGATGCCCGAAATTTGCCTGGCGGTTCAGGCCGGCCTGATCGGAGAGTTGCTCGGGGTCGCCAAATTCGCGGACTACATTGCCCTGCAGATCGTAACCTGTAACCAGATGATTACCATCGGGCGTAGCGACGGAAATTTCACCGCCGGGAAGAAACGCGACGGACTCGGGAGCGGAAACCTGGATCGTCGTGGCAAGAGAACCGCTGGGCGAATAAATTTTTACGGCGTTTGCGGCGCGATCACAAACGACAACGCGGCCGTCATGATCCACATCAAACGATTGACCGAAGAGCAGCGCCGCGCCTTTTGCGGAGGCCGCGGACTCGCTGGGAATTTGTCCGATGTGTTTTCCATCGGCGCTGTAAATCTGCACGGCAGCAGAGGGAGCGGTGAGGATGTAGTAGTTCCCGTTGGGCGCTCGGCGAATGGCGCGAAAGCCCGCGCCGGTGGGATAAAACAGACGGTGCTTGGCGACCAGATCGGTCTCGTACTGATCCTGTTCCTGTGCCTGAGCGGGCGCGGGAACCATCGTGGTGAGAGCTGCGCCCAATAGTAGTGCAGTCAACAACAAATACGCGCGGTGCATGCTGGGTTTGCCTCAATCGGCCCGGAAGCGTGCGCGCTCGATACCGCGGGCCCGCCCGGTGGATTCGTCCACGTCGATCATCACAGTATTCATCTGGACGTCCCCGGTGGCCACCTCGAAGCGCGTGGGTTGGCCGTCCAGGAAGCGGCGCAGGATCGCGGCCTTATCCATCCCGATGACGCCGTTGTGCGGCCCGGTCATGCCCACGTCGGTTTGAAACGCGGTGCCGCCGGGGAGCACATGCTCATCGGCGGTGGCCACGTGCGTGTGGGTGCCGACGACGGCTGAGACGCGCCCGTCCAGATACCATCCCATGGCAATCTTCTCGCTGGTCGTTTCTGCGTGAACGTCCACGAAAATCACGCGGACATCTGCTGGGATGCGGGAAAGCTCCCGATCGGCTGCCCGGAAGGGGCAATCATTTGAAGCCATGAATACCCGCCCCTGCACGTTCAGGACGGCGTAGGGCACCCCATTGCGCGCCGTGCCCACGTACAGTCCGCTGCCGGGATTCATGTCCGGGAAATTCGCCGGGCGCAACAGGCGGGGATGCTGCGGGATATATTCGAGGATTTCCTTGCGGTCCCAGATATGGTTTCCGCCCGTCAGGACTTCGATTCCGGCTGAGAAGAGCTGCTCGGCCAGGCGAGGCGTAATGCCGAAGCCGGCCGCTGAGTTTTCACCGTTCGCAATGACCAGGTCGATTTCCCGGGTTCGCACGATATCGGCCAGGTGATCGGAAACGATATCCCGGCCGAGCGACCCGACAATGTCGCCGATAAATAGAATTTTCATTTTGTCTAAGTCTAACCCGGCCCGAAGCAAAGAAAAAAGGAGAGGTCCACGCCGCCGTGTGGAGCTAGATCCTGAACCTCCTGTGTAAGGTGGGAACCCTGCGCCGGCTTTTAGGCTTTCCCGTCGCGAACCGAAATCCGAAACAGGACATGCACACCAGCCGTCTGACTCGGGTCCCCGGAGATCCAGTATTGGTTCAAAAGATCTTCGCGCCAATCACCTGCGTTGCAGGCCTACTCCAGGGTTTTATTCTAGCAAATCCGGATGGACTGCGCGGTGAAGCTGCGTGCTGCGGTTTCTTCCGCAGGACGGGCTGAAGCCCGTCCTGCGGAGAGCGGACCATGGAAGCGGTTAGAAGTGGAATCCGAGCTCCGCAGTCATGGCGCGGGGCGAGACGTAATGCGTGCCGCTAAATGTGGAAAGGAAATTGTAAACCGCAACCTTGTTGGTCACGTTGATGGCGGTCAACCGCAAGCTCCAACGGTAACGGTCTTTGTTAAACAAGTTGTCATCGCCCACAGATATGTCGAACAAACTTCGCGATGCAACGCGGGGCGGGTTGTGATCGTCGTTCTCGGTGCCAGGTGCTGGAATGGTCAGAAATTTGGAGCCGTAGTTTGCCGCGGGGCAGAGATTCGCGCCGAGCGCCGAGCTGATCGGGGAAGTCGGGGTTGCGAGGACACTCCCGCAGAAGAGGCCTCCTTGAAATTGTTGGTCGGGCGTCAGGCCGGAAACGTCCACGACTGTATCGGAGCCGTTCGGACCATTCGCGCAATTGGTAAGGTCTCCCGCGCAAGGGACGGCGCCGGCCACCAGGCCGCTATCGTAGCGCCACGTAAAGCCGACCCAGGGCGATTTCTTCCAGGGTTGGTACTGCAGGTGGGTGGTCTGGTTGAATTTTTCGTCATGGTCGATCCGGAATACACCGCCTCCGGTTCCCGGTGTGGCCCCAACTCCGCTGATTTGGGGGCCGAAGAAGCGCGCTGCCACGCTTGACATAACAACGTAGGCGGTAAAGCCGTGGACATTTGGAACGCTCGCGCGGATGGCATATCCGGGGATTTTCGAACTGGCCCACTCGATGGGATACGTGACCGGTGTATTATCCAGAACGCTGAAGTCAAACGCCTTTGTCGTGTACTTCCAGATGTATTCGCCATCGATGACCAGGTACCTTCCGAAGGCTTGCTCAAAGCCGGCGTGAAACTCATTGCGCTTGGCCGGGCTGAGCGGGGGCACGGAGGATGAGACGCACTGTCCACCTGCTATCCCCTGTTGAAGATCAAAAATCACGGGGTTGTTGCAGCCGGTGCTGGCAAGGATAAGGTTTTCGTTGAACGGGGTTTCCATCGTCCGGGCGTAGGAAATGCGCAGCACGGTATTTGTGCGCTTGATGTTGTATGCGATGCCCAATCGCGGTTCCGCTTGCTGGGCGCTGGCGATGCCATTGTATAGGTCAACTCGCAGACCGAGGTTAAAACTCCAATTCTTCACCGTAAGTAAGTCCTGGATGAACATACCCGTTTCCTTGATGTCGGTGTGGCCGTAAAAGGGATACAGCCCGCTGGTGGTTTGTCCCGCCGGGCAGCCGTCGGAAGCCGGCAATGGGCCCGTTCTGGTTAAGTCGTAGCAACCCAGAAGGGGAGTAAACGGCAAGACAGTGGCGCCCAGATTCGCATTATTCGTTGAGGTATTCGGAACGAGCGCGCCGGCGCATTGCGCCAAGCTGGTAAAAGCCGGGTTCGTGTCCGGACTTCCATCAGGATTCAAACAAACGGTGTTCACTGTCGGATCGACGATACCGAATTTGTCGTTTTCCGTGAGGAATTCGTGCTCGAAGGTGATTCCCGCTTTGATATTGTTGATTCCCTTCACGTACGAAAGACTCGCGCGAGCCCCGGCATCCGTTAACGCGCGGCTCTGACCAACCGTCGTCAGCTGTAAAGCGGGCGCGGCATCGGCGAAGGGGTTTGTACTTGGGTAGTAGTTGTATTGGTCCCGGCGCACGAAACCGCCGAGCGTGAACACGGTGTTCATACCGATCACATGTGTCCACGACGGAGCAATGTCGAACGTCCCAATTTTCGAACGCTGATCCGCAGGTCCGACAGGGAGGCCGTTTGGTCCCAAACTACCGCAGGACCCTATTTGTCCAACCGGGCATATCGCCGGCCCTGCCGAGTTGAAAGTCCATTCCGTCCCATTTTGCGCGTCGTATGAGTTCGGTGTCTGGAACCAGGACCGGCTATAGTTGAAATTTAGACTGATGGTGTCCGAGGATGAAGGCTTGTAATCGACGCGGTCGAATATGTTTTCCTCATTGCCGCGATCGTGTATGACGCCGAGTTCCGGAGGATCGAGAAACCGTGCGGTGTTCAGGCCGTTGACGGAAATGAAGTTCCCCAGGTTGTTTCCCCCAAAAGCAAGATTGAACCCGCCGGAAGGACTGCCAAAACTGCCGTAGGAGGTTGTGACCTGACCATGCGGTTCAGTGACACCGAGGCCCGAGCGCGTGGTCGCCACAATCACCAGGCTGGTTTTGCCTCCGTATTCAGCCGGTGGGGCGCCGGAGATAACTTCCAGGGATTGGATCGAATCCTCTGGAATTTGATTCGAGAACACCTTGCTTTGTTGATCGGTGATGGGCTGGCCGTCCACGGAAAAAGAATTGGACGCATGATCGCCGAGTCCATGAAACAGGCCATTCGAATCCGCGGCGACTCCGGGAGTGGAAAGGGTAACCAGAGAACTGAGCGAGGACGATGCACTCTCAAGGGGAAGCCTGTCAAACAACGACCGGTCCACGTCGGTGTGATACGTCGATTCCGTTTCCACCAAATCTCCGGCTGTGGCCTCGACGGTGATGTTTTCCGTGGTGGTTCCCAGTTGCAGGCTCACCTCCAATGTCGTGGGGACACTTGAGCGTATATCTACATCTTGCGCGAAATTCGAGAATCCTTTCAAACTTACGGCGAGGTGATATGGATTGAATGGGATATTCGTGAAGCTGAAGTCGCCGCCGGCGCCCGTTAGCGTTTCCCGGTGGTAGCCGCTGGCCGGGTCGGTAATTTCAACCTTAGCGCCCTGCAGGACACCACCTGAAGCGTCTTTTACAAGCCCCTTTATCGTGCCGGACGATTGCGCCCTGCTTGAAGCGGCGCAAAAAAATACACCAAGGCCTAGAACTAAGATTGCAAGATTGCGGAATCTCATTTCACTTTCTCCTTTGCCCCATCGGGGGATGCGTGGTCGTACCAGCCGGAGTGGCCGCCGAATAAGTGGGCGTGTGCGCCGAATCCTTGAATCAGGACTCGCGCATCAGGGGTTCAATTCGGGAGAGATTTGTTTATACGGCTGGAGGAGCGCGTGGAGGAGTTTCGGAAAGGACAGGAAGAGAAATCGGAGTGGCATCTTCCGGCAACGGCAAGGAAGCGACGATTTCAAATACGGTGACGCACCGGGCAATTTCGGGTTTCGCCGGGGCCTGGTGATTCAGATGGCAGTAGAGACACTTCGCGTCGTCAGCAGCATTGTGACAATCCCAGTCGCTGACGACGACGGTGGAGAATAAAAGTAGCGCGAACGCCGTGAAAGAAACGGCCAATAGTCGAATTGGCTGGCGCATGTTCATTTCAAAAAACCACGTTCTGCGTTCTTAAATCGCGACAATCGTAACACGATATAGGGCCGTACGTAAATACAGCTTTATGCAGTTACTATACCTGTAATACATCCCCAGGTTTGGCAACCATCTGATAGAGCACGGGACTGACGATCCGGCCCAGGAACAACCGGGAAATGAGTCCCGCCACGATGACAATCGCGAACGGCTTTTGCGAATCCGAGCCGATTCCCGTCGAAAGCGCAGCGGGAAGCAGGCCCAGGCAGGCGACCAGCGCCGTCATCATAATTGGTCTCAGCCGGACGAGCGATCCCTCGAGAGTTGCTTTGCGAATTTCCTCTCCCTCCAGACGCAGCTTGTTGATATAGGAAACGTCGATGATGGCCGTTTCCGCCGAGACGCCCAATAAAACGAGTAGACCCAGCACGGACGAAACACTGAACGGCGTGTGCGTGAGTTTCAGCGCCAACAGGGCGCCGACCGGCTCCGTCATGACAACGCCCAGAAGGACGGTAAACGGAAATTTGAAATTTCCATAGAGCGCGAACAGAATAATGAAAACCAGCAAGAGCGCGAGCGGTCCGATGATCGCCATCTGCTGCCGCGCCGCGACGTATTCGCTGTACTCGCCGCCCCAGTCGAGCCGGTAGCCCTGCGGAAGCACAACCGACTGGCGGACGGCTTTCTGCGCTTCGTCCACCGCGCGCGCCAGGTCGCGGCCCTCGATGCTGAACTGTACGCCGATGTAACGGGAATTATTTTCGCGGTAGATGAATGAAGCGCCGTTTCCCTGATGAATGTTAGCGAGCTCGGAGATTGGCACCTGCTGTCCGGAGGGAGTCGGCACCAGGAGATTGCCAATCTCGCGGATGTTCGAGCGGTATTGGGGTTTCATTCGAACGACAAGATCGAACAAACGCTCGCCCTGGATGACCTGCGTTGCCGCCTGCCCGCCGACTCCCGCCTGGATGACTCCCTCGACGTCGGCGACGTTAATGCCGTAGCGCGCGATTTTTTCGCGGTCCACATCGATTTGCACGCTGGGCTGGCCCAGTTCGCGGACGACGGTTAATTCGGTGAATCCGGGAACCTGCGACAGAATTCTTTTAATCTCGACGGCTTTGTCTTCGAGGACCTGCAAATCCTCGCCGTAGATTTTCACGGCGAGTGCGCTCTTGAGGCCCGTAAGGGCCTCGTCCACGGCGTCCTCGGCGGGCTGCGTGAAATTGAAAATCACGCCGGGATAGGCAGAGAGTTTTTTCTGGAGGTCTTCGGAAAGTTCCGCCTTGGTATGGATCGGTCCTTGTTCCCACACAGGATCCTTGTAGGGTTTCAACCCCACATAGAATTCGCAATTGAAAAATCCGGTGGGATCGGTGCCGTCGTCCGGGCGCGCCAGTTCCGATCCGACTTCGGTGACCATGGGATACGCCATCAGGACGTTACGAATTTGCGGAGCGAACTTCGCCGATTCCTCGAACGAAATGGTGTACGGCATCGTGGCGCGCACCCACAAGGCGCCCTCATCCAGATGGGGCATGAATTCGCCGCCGATGGTGGGAATCAAAAGCAGTGACGCTCCGAAAATAATTGTTGCGATCAGCATGGTCAGCTTCGGATTGTCGAGACACCAGTTCAGTTCGGCCGCGTATTCGCTGCGGAACCACTCGTAGGCGCGGTTGGAAGTTTCTTTTACGCCGTTCTTGAACCAGTACGACGCGAGCACGGGCACCAGCGTGAGGGTGAACAGGAGCGAGCCCAACAGCGCGTACGACATCGTCTCCGCCATCGGAAGGAAGAGTTTTCCGGAAGGGCCGGTCAGGGCGTAGATGGGAAGATATCCGGCGAGAATCACGGCGACCGAATAAAAGATGGGCCGGTCCACATCGCGCGCCGCCGCGAGGATGACTTCCTGCAGTTTGTATTCCTGTCCGTGGCGAGCGGCCAACTCGCGGTAGATGTTTTCCATCATCACCACGGTGCCGTCGATGATAATTCCGAAATCGATTGCGCCGATCGAGAGCAGGTTGGCCGGCACGCCGCGTCCGTGCAACAGGATGAACGCGAAGAGCAGGCTGAGCGGGATTGTGAGCGCCACGATCACGGCCGCGCGCACGCTCACCAGGAAAAACAGCAGAACAATGAAAACGAGCGCCATGCCGACCAGCATGTTGTGCTCGACCGTATCGATCGTAAGCCGGACCAGATCGCTGCGGTCGTAAAACGGATGGATCTTCACGTCGGACGGGAGAATTTGGCGATTGAGCTCTTCGGTTTTTTTCTCGACGCCGGCCAGAACGTTTTGTGTCTGCTCGCCGCGGAGCATGAGGATCACGCCTTCGACCCTGTCGTCATCTTTCTGGAAGCCGAACTCGCCGAGGCGCGGCGCGTTTCCGATCGTCACTTCGCCGACGTCGCGGATTCGCACCGGAACGCCATTGTTGCTTCCGACGACGATGTTTCCAATGTCTTCGGTCTTATTTACCAGGCCCAACCCGCGCACGTAGAAAAACTGCGAGCCTTGCGTATAAAACCCGCCGCCGGCATTTGCATTATTGGCGGACAGCGCGGCAATCACCTGTGGCACGGGAATGTGATAGCTGAAAATCTTCGCCGGATCGAGCAGCACCTGGTATTGCATCACCGTGCCGCCGAATCCGGAATCGTCGGCAACCCCCGGCACAGATTTATAGGCCCGTTCGACGACCCAGTCTTCAATGGTTTTTAGTTGCTGCGGGGTGCGGTCCGGGCTTTCCAGAACATAGCGATAAACGAGGCCGGATGGGCTAAACAACGGTGAAAGTCCCGGCGTCACGCCCGAAGGCAGTTGCACATCGGCCAGGCGCTGAAACACGATCTGGCGCGCGAAATAATCGTCGGTATTTTCCTGAAACGTCATGATGACGTCGGAAAGGCCGTAGAGGGAAATGGACCGCATCACCTGCATGTGGGGCACGCCGTTCATTTCAACTTCCAACGGCAGGGTTACCAGCCGCTCGATCTCCTCCGCTGCGTGGCCCGGCCATTGCGTGATCAATTCCACCATTGGCGGCGACAGGTCCGGATAGGCGTCCACCGGCATGCGCTGAAAGGAAAGAACGCCCGCCACGATAACGAGAACAACCAGCACCAGGACCAGGAAGCGCTGGCGGAGAGCGAATTGAACTGCGTGATGAATCATGTTTTATTTGCCCTCGGCCTAGCGTTGCAGCGAGTTCTGGAATTGCAGGAACAGACTGCCGTCTCCCACGATTTTGTCGCCTGCCTGCAAGCCCGTCAGAATTTGTGTCTTCCCGCCCTGGCTGTCGCCGAGCGTCACCATTCGCCGGGCAAACTGGCTGCTGCCGGTCTGGATATAAACGTACGGCATGTTTTCGGTGTCGCGGAGAACAGCGGCGTCGGGAACCGTGAGCGCGTTGGGTATAACGCCCGCGCGCACCAGCGCGGTCACATACATGTCCTTTTTTAAGCGCTCGCCGGGATTGGAGGCTTCGATGCGCGCTTGAAGTGTGCGCGATGTGGGATCGAGCGCCGGCGAAATGTATTGAATCTTGCCGTGGACTTCGCCCGGATAGGCTTCGTTCTCAATCGTAACATCCTGACCGACATGCACAGCGGCGGCATCGTTCTGGTAAATGTTGACGAGAACCCATACTCTGCTCATATCCGAAAGCGTGAAGCACTGTGTTCCGCCGGCTTGCAGCAATTGCCCGGGTGAGCAAAGGCGCTCGACAACTTCCCCGGCCAGCGGTGCCAGCAGCGGCAATTCCGCAGTGGGAGGGGCCGTCACCACACTTTCCGGATTCGTGAAACCCAGAACGCGAATGGCCTGTTCGTTGGCCTGCAAGTCGGCTTCGGCCTGCGTGCGCACCGATTCGGCTTGTTCGAGATCGGCCTGGGCGATGACTTTGTGGGCGTAGAGGTCTTGCGCACGCTTGAACGACCTGTCGGCGAGAGCGAACGCGTCCCGCGCCTTGAGGTAGGCGGACCGCGTCATCGAATAGTCGGGGCTGGTTACGTACAACAAAGGCTCGCCAGCGCGCACGTGCTGGCCGGGCATGGCCACGATCCGAGTCACGGGGCCGCCCACTTGAGTGATTACCGGCGTGGTCAGAAAACTGTTGTAGGCCACCGCTCCGGACAGTCGCAGCGTGTGTTCCAGAGGAGAAGGGGTAACGGTGTAAACTTGAATGTGGGCCATCTGGTCGGCGGGCAGGGTGAAAAGTTCCGCTTTGCTCGCCGCTGTCTCCGTGGTTGAGAACGAAGTCATTTTGTTTGCCTGATCGCCGCTGCCCCCGCAACCCCCCACTGCCAGCACGACGGCCAGCGCCGCGCCACCGAACACGGGACCCCACGCATCCAATCTCTGACTTCGATTCGTCATCGCGCCGCCCTTCATCCTTCGTTTCGCATGTGTCACGCCTGTCATGGCAAACTCCTGGTTCCCACGGCCTGCCTGAGTTGCTCGAGCGACGTCATATAACTGGCCAGCGCCTGCCGGTAGGCAAGTTCGTTGGCGCGATAGCTGCGCTCGGCGTCGAGGTAATCGAGCAGGCTGGCGGCTCCGCGCTGGTACGCGTACTGGCTGATGTCTCTGGATTCCTCGGATTGCTTCAGGTAGCCGGATTGAAACAATTGCACAACTTCGTCGTTGGTGCGAAGCGCTTCATAAGAATTCGCCACGTCGGTCAGCGCAATGGAGGATTGTTCGCTGGAAAGTTCCTGGGACTGGCCGATGGCGTAGCGGGTGCGTGCAATTTCTCCCTGGTTGCGATCGAATATCGGAAGCTGAATGCTGCCGAACAGCGAGGCGGTATTTAAATCCGCGATGTGCGTGTAATTGACTTGCGCGTTCACGTCGCGCTTTCCGTTTGCCTGCGCGAGTGAGTATTGGCTCTGCGCCGCTGTCACTCCTAATTCCGCCGCGCGCAAATCGGGGCGGTCCCGCAGCGCCAACGCTTTCAGATCGTCTTCGCCAAGTTTCACCGGCTTGTATTCGAGTTCCCCCTCGACCGAGTAATTTTCCGGGACCGATTCGTAGCCCAGCAACTGCCGCAGCGTGGCCATGGCCTGCACACGTCCCAGTTTCGCCGCCGAGACATCCATCTGGAATTGCAGCAATTGCAGCTTGATTTTCAGCAGGTCGCCTTCACTGGTGGCGCCGGCATTAAAGGAAGACTGGCTGAGGTCCACGGTCTGCTGAAAGCTCGCCAAGTCCTTCTCCGCCAGGTCCAGGTTCGCTTGCGCGAGCAATGCCGCAATAAATTGCGAGGCCACGTTGAACGTCAATGTCCGTTCGTTGTCGGACACCGTTGCCGTCGTCACTGCCGTCTGGTCTTTGGCCGCCTGCAGGCGGTGTTGCCGCTTTTTGCCCCGTTCGAATAAATATCCGACGCCTACGTCGAACTGGGCGCTGGTGTCGAGATAGTCGCCCGAAAAATTACTTGGTTGGAAAAATGGCAGAAACTGCGCGTCCCAGTACAGCACGGGATTGGGGCGCAAATTGGCGGTAATTTCCTGCGCCTGATTCTGCAGGATCGTCGTGCGCGCCGCCTGCAACGAATGATTGTGTTTGAGAGCGAGATCGATCGCTGCGTCCAGTGTGACGTGCGTCGGCGGATTCTGCGGCGCCACTTGCGCGCCGGGCTGCGCCGCGGTTTGCGCGGACGTGTTCAAGGGAAGCAGCAGCGCAAAGATGCCGAGTGCCATGAGGGGGCGCCGGATTTGTGCTCTGGACTTCGTATTCATTGGTTCTCTCCCGCGGGAAACGCTCGAAGTTCCTGGTTCGGCATGCGCGAAATCAGATCGCCGAAATAGCCCTAGAAACCCGGTTCAATTGAATTTGGAATCGATTTGCACCTGAATCGACCGGCGCGTGGCCGAACAAACTAAAGAGACGGAGGAGCGCGAGGAGCAGTCTGCGAAAAGTCCGGGCCCGTGGTGAGCAAAATTTCTTGAGGCAAGGGCAGAGACGCAACCGGCTTTAAAAACGAAACCGCGGGTGGCACTTCGATTTGCGCGGCTGCCTGATGGCCCAGATGGCAATACGGACATCGCACATCGTCATTTGAATTGTGGTGATTCCAGTCGCTGACGACGCCGGTGGCAAAGATAAATAGCGCAATCAGCGCTAGTGAAACTCCGATGATGCGAACTGTCTTGCGCAACGTCATGAGTAGAGGTCTAAACTTGGATGACCGATCCGGTGAATACTATCCTGATGTTTGACGCACGTAAAGCGTTGCCCGTTGCGATTTCCCAATCGGTAACGGCTGGCGAAGCAGTTGCAAGCGCTACGCGGTCTGCTTGAGCGCGTGCTCCAGAATCGTAAGGCATTGCTGGGCGCGTTCCCGCAACGCATCGTCGCGGTGGCCCGTATCCTGCTGCCGCGTATGGAGTTCATCGGCGATCGCCATGGCCGCCAGAACGGCCACACGAACCGAGTCCACGGTCTTGGTCGCCTCGCCGACGGCCCTCATCTTTCCGTCCACATATTTTGCGAGCTTTTGGACGTAAGCTTCGTCCACATCTCCGCTCAATGTGTAACTCTGTCCGTAAATTTCCACTTTCACGCGGTTCGACATGCAATGCGCTCCCTGCCGGGCCCGGCTATTTTCCGCTGTTCCGCTCGATGTGGCAAGTGGAGTTGAGTAGAAATGTCGAGTAGAACTGGCTTCCGCCTGTTTTCTTTTGATTTCCGATGATTTCACGGAAGTCAATACCAGACAGGCGGAAGCCTGTCCCACTCAAACCCGAAGCGACGCGCCAAGTTTTTCCCGAAGGGCCGCGAGAATGCGCGCGGAAAAATCCGTCAGTTGCGCTTCGGTGAGCGTGGCCTGACGACTTTCGATCGTCACGCGAACCAGCAGAGAAAATTTACCCGCAGGCAAGCTTTTGTTACGAAACACATCCACGCCTTCAATCGAGGAAACTTCCTCGATGCCGAGTCCCCGAATCGTTTCAACGACAGCGCCGAACGAAGTGCCATCGGCGAGGACAAGCGAGAAATCGCGCTCGACGGCCGGGAACCGGGAGAGCGGTTTGTACCGCAACGCCGCACGCGCCGCTCGATAGGAGATGCACAGCGGATCGAGCTCCAGCTCCGCGATATAAGCATCCTGCCGCAGCTTGAATTTTTCCGAGACGCGCCGCGAAACTTGGCCCGCGTGTCCGATGGGATGTCCATTTGTTCCTTCCGCCTCCAGCCGGATCGATCCGGCATGGGCGGCATGCAGCCATTCGGGAACGCCGGCCTTCCACCAAAAACCGCCCGCGAGGCCGCCGATTTGATCGAGGTCGCCTTTCAGATCGGCGAACACAAACGCGCGCTCGCTTTCCGCAATGCCTTTTTCACGAGCCGATCCGGTCGCGCCTAGCGTGAGCACGCGTGTCTCGACGGGCTCGGTTTCATCCCATCGATACGTCTTGCCGAATTCAAACAGGCGCACGTTGCGTTGTCCGTGATTCAGATTCCATTCCAGCGTCGTGGCCATGCTGACCGCGCCGGACGAGCGCATTACGGAAGCATCTTCGGCCAGTGGATTTGCGATGCGCGCGGGCGTTGCGCCCGCGGGGCGGAAAAGCAAATCGACTTCTTCATTGACGATCGGAATCGTGACGATTTCCAGATAGCCCAGGCCCATCAGGCACTCGCGCAGACGGTCCTCGGCCTCCGCATATTCCAGGCGGGCCGCCGGAAGTTTCGCCGCAGGCAGCCGCGCGGGAAATTTATCCACGCCGTAGAGGCGTGCGACTTCCTCGATCAAATCGATTTCGCGGGAAACATCGCCGCGCCACGATGGGCGGCGGCACGTCCACGCTGCGTCCGATGAATTCGCGACGTCCCGACCCGCGTCCGTCCGCACGGGCGCAAAACCGAGCGCGGAAAGAATTTGTTCGATGTCAGTGTCGGCCACGTCCGCGCCCATCACGCGAACCAGCTCCTTGCGTGTCAGCTCGATCGCAGCAGCGGGACGCCGCGCGGGATAAATATCCACCGCGCCCGCCAGCAAGTCTCCTCCGGCCAACTTTTGAATCAGCTCGGCGCAGCGCCGCGAAGCAAGCTCCGCCATTTCGATGTCCGCACCGCGCTCAAAACGCATCGAGGCTTCGGTGCGAAGTGCGAGCGCTTTCGACGCGCGGCGGATGGAAATGGGATCGAAGTGTGCGGCCTCGAGCAAAATGTTCGTGCTGGTCGAGCGAATTTCCGTATCGGCCCCGCCCATGATTCCGGCGATCGCCACGGCGCGTTCGCCGTCGGCGATTACGCAGGTCTCCGAGGTAAGCGAACGCTCGATGCCGTCGAGCGTTCGTATTTTTTCTCCGGAATGCGCTCTGCGCACAACGATCCGGCGGTCGCCCAGAAGGTTCAAATCAAACGCGTGGAGCGGGTGCCCGAGTTCGAGCATCACGTAGTTGGTCGCGTCCACTACATTGTTGATTGAAGTTTGACCGAGCGCTTCGAGGCGTTCACGCATCCAGGGTGGCGTAGGTCCCACTTTCACGCCGGTGAGAACTCGCGCCGTGTAACGCCCGCACAGTTCCGGATTATCAATCTGAACATTCGTTGCCGAGGAAGCGGGCTCCGCCATCTCCCGCGGGAAAGCCTGCACCGGATGGAGCGGCAGACGGTAGAGTGCCGCTGCTTCGCGGGCGATCCCGTAATGTCCCAGACAATCGGCGCGATTCGATGTGACTTCCGCGTCGAGCATCGGGCCTGCCGAAGTTTGCTCCAGCGCTTCGATGGCCGTGCCGGAAAGGGAGAGCCGGTCGCGGAGTTCTTCGGATCTCACCTGGAGATCGACGAATTCTTTGAGCCAGTTGTAGAGGACTTTCATAATTTTCTTTTGTTATGGATCGTTATTTCGAGCGGAGCCCGGAATCCCTCTTCGCTCCGGCGCAAAAAGAAAGAGGAAATTCTCGCTCCGCTCGGCATTCCGGCGCTGCTGAAATGTCGTCCTTACGAAAACTGCCGCAAAAACCGGACGTCGTTCTGATAATAAAGCTGCAAATCGTTGATGTTGTACTTGAGCTGGGTCAACCGCTCGACGCCCAGGCCGAATGCGAAACCCGACAGCTTCTTCGCGTCGTAATTTACGAAGCCGTACACGGCCGGATCGACCATGCCCGCCCCGAACAGCTCGATCCATCCCGAGTGCTTGCAGACGTTGCAGCCGCTTCCGCCGCAGAACACGCACGTCGCATCCACTTCGACGCTCGGCTCAGTGAATGGAAAATAGCTGGGGCGCAGGCGCGTCTTTACTTTCGGCCCCAAAAATTCACGCACAAAATATTGGACGGTGCCGGCGAAGTCGCAGAATGTGATGTCGGTATCGACGGCCAGGCCCTCGATCTGGTGAAAAATAAATCCGTGCGTCGCGTCGGGATTGTCGCGCCGGTACACCTTGCCCGGCACGATGATGCGCACGGGCGGCTCCTGTTTTTCCATCGCGCGAATTTGCATGGGGGAAGTGTGCGTGCGCAACAGCCGGGGCAACGCTCCCGCCGGCGTAGCCATGTAAAACGTGTCCATGTTGTCGCGCGCCGGATGGTGCTCGGGAATATTGAGCGCCTCGAAGTTGTAGTAGGGAGTTTCCATCTCCGGCCCGGCCACCACCGAGTAGCCGAGCGAAAGGAAAATATTTTCGATCTCCTGGAATGTCTGCCGAAGGGGATGCCGCGTGCCGAGGGGACGAATCACGCCGGGGAGCGAGAGGTCTTCGCGGTCGCGCGCCAGCGCCGCCCGATCGGCCGCCGCCTCGATTGCGACACGAAGCGATTCGAGCGCCGCTTCCACGTGCGCCTTGAATTCGTTGAGAGCCTGGCCGACCGAGCGCTTGAGTTCCGGCTTCGCCGGTTTGAGCCAGGTTTCAGTGACTTGCGTGAGGACTCCGGATTTCCGGCCAAGCCAGGCGTCGCGCAGGGATTTGAAACTGTTTTCGTCGCTGGCGCCGGCCGCGTCTCTCTCAAATTGCGCGCGCAATTCGGCAAAGCGCTCCGCGACCTGCTCGGGCGTTGCGGCGTCGAGGGGCGAGAGAGATTTTCCTGGCGAAATCAGATTCGGGTCCATCGCGGGATGAACGCTCCGGTCAGCACAATGAAACAAGCTGCCACGGCCCGTCCCGACTCGGTCGTGACGGGCCGCAACAAATTACCAATCATGCAGATGCGAATGCCTTAGCAATAACCAATTGTAATTACGCCTTGGGCTTCGCGGCGAGCGCGGCTTTTGCCTGTTCGGCGAGCTGCGTGAATCCGCCCGCATCCTTCACGGCGATATCGGAAAGCACCTTGCGATCGATCTCAATGCCCGCGGCCTTGAGGCCGTGCATCAGAGTGCTGTACGACATACCGGCGTTGCGCGCGGCGGCGCCGATGCGCTGAATCCACAATTTGCGGAAATGGCGTTTCTTGACGCGGCGGTCGCGGTAGGAAAAGCGTTCCGCGCGGTTCACCGCCTCCTGGGCGGACTGGTAGAGCTTGGACTTTGTCAGGAAAAATCCCTTTGTCCGTTTCAGTATCTTTTTGCGGCGCGCGCGGCGTTTGGTTCCGCGTTTGACTCGAGCCATGGTGTTTCTCTCCTGTGCGGAGACGCAAAATTCTCCGAAGCATCGTGTCCGTCCCCGCGCAAGGGAACCGGTGCACGATCGGAAAACCAGAGCATCTCCACGGCGTGTTTAGAAGCTCAGCGTGAATTCCGCGAATCGCGGCTTTCACTTGCATGAGCGTTGGTCCGGTGGAACTGGACCGCCGGCCGGCAGGCCCACCGTGGCGGGTTGCGCTCTGCCTGGCGCAGCGAAAATCAAATTTCAAATTTGAGATTCAAAATTTGAAATCTTAAAAGCCGGGCAATTCGTTTTCGAAATTTGGAACTCTAAATCTTGAATTTCAAATTTCAAATCTGAAATTGCGACGATTACCCGTACGGCAACATCTTGTGGACGTTCTTCGCGTCCGCATCGTGAACTCTCGTCATCTTTTTCAGGCGGCGCATCCGGTTGGCCTTTTTGGTGCCGAGCAAGTGTCGCTTTCCGGAGTGCATGCGCATCACTTTTCCGGTCGCCGTGATCTTGAAGCGCTTGGCGGCGCCTCGATGCGTCTTGAGCTTGAGCTTCTTTACCTTTTTCTTCGCCACAACCGTTACCTCGCTGAATTTCGATTCACGCGCGTGCTTGACAGGCAAGCCGCATCAAAATCGTTACACGCACTTCTACCCAATCGCTTCATCCACATCGTTACTTGAAACCCACATCCTGCCTTGTATTTCGATTCTTCCGATCGCTGCCTCAGGCTTGTCCCCCTGCCTGGGGCGCGGAGGGCTTCGCCGTTCCGCCGCGTTTGGGAGCCAGAAGCGCCATCATAATGTTCGCCTCCATTCGCGGCCCAATTTCCACAAGCGCATGATCGGCTATTTCCTGAAGCAGGCGGTTCATCTTCGCGCGGCCCACTTCCTGATGCGCCATTTCTCGACCGCGGTGAAAGATCATGGCCTTGACCTTATGGCCTTCGCCCAAAAACTTGATGATCTGGTTTTTGCGAACCTGGTAATCATGTTCCGCGGTTGCAGGGCGGAACTTGACTTCCTTGAGCTGCGAACCTTTCTGGTGCTTGCGCTGCTCGTGCGCTTTTTTGTTCGTCTGGTAAAGGTACTTGCCGTAGTCGGTGATTTTGCAAACCGGCGGGTCGGCGGTCGGTGAAATTTCCACCAGATCGAGCCCCTTCTCGCGGGCAAGTTTGATCGCCTCAAACGGAGGCATCACACCCAACTGCCCGCCATCTTCATCCACGACGCGGATTTCACGCGCCCGGATTCTGTCGTTGACTCGAATCCGGTCCGCTTGCCGAAAACTCCGTTCAGCGATAAACCCACCTCCAAGAATAACGCCCCCCTGATGTCACACGGGGAGACAGGCCACGAAGTATAGCACGAGCACGCCGCTGGATAACAGAGCGGCGTTGGGCTGATAGCGGTTCAGGATGGTTCATTACAAATGAAGCAAAAATTAAGCGCCCGGCCGCCATCCCCGTGAGGTTTTATTGGCACAGGCCATCAGCCTGTGGGCCTTTGATCTTTCTTAAATGTTGGTAGAATCCAAAATTCACAGGCTGAAGCCTGTGCCGCTAGAGGCCGAATAGAGGTTTTGCCCGAGTTAGATAAAAACTGAGACAATATCGATGGGATATAATTTTGTTTACCCTACGTCAGCCCTTTACGCCAGGGGCTTGGAAAACAACGGAATGGCAAAAGCTGGAATCCTGCTCTGTCTCCTCGTGGTGCTGTTAACGACGGCAGCGCAACCCGTTCGCGCGCAACTGGTCGGCGAGCAGCCCGATCCGCTCGCGCGCATTCGCGAAGCTGCGAAAACAAATGTCACAGCGTGTTCAGCGACAGGGGAAACCCTGTGCGAGCAGGTTGCCCCGAAAATCATCGCCAATGCACAGGGCGGATCGAAAATCGAGGAAGATCTCCGGAGGTTGAGGGAGATCCTGAACTCAGGCGTTGCAGGAGATGAAGCAGCGGCGCAAGCGGCCACCTGGGGCGTGGCTGCCTTTCAGGACGCGGGCATTGAAGTTCATACCGAGAGGTTTTCGCCACGGGATGGCAGGTTGCCCGAACGTGAAAATGTGGTTGCAGAAATTCGCGGACGCGAAAAACCCGACGAGTGGGTGATCGTTGTCGCGGACCTGATCCCCAGGGCAAACGGGACCGGCATATTCGGCAATGAATGCGACGCCGCAACGGTTATAGAAGCCGCGCGGGATATTGCGGGCACCGGAGTCCGGCCTCGCCGTTCCATTCGGTTTGCTCTTTTTGCGGGCGCTATAAATGGCATGTCCGGCTCCTGGGCGTATGTGCGTTTACACAATGCGGAACTCGATCGCGCTCGCGGTGCGATCTCAATGCGCGTTGGCTGCTTCACCATGGGCGGTTACGAATTGAATGGACGGCATGATATCGAACCCGGTTTGCGCGAAGCGATGAAACCCATCCAATCGTTCGGAGCAGATACCTTTAAGTATGATGCCCTGATGGAATCCGAAAATTTGAATTTTTTGCTCGAGGGCATTCCAGCGCTTTCGGCAGTGAATGCTTCGGAGACGATAAATGGACTCCCTGCGCTCAAACATGGGAACCACTCACCGGACCAGATCCCCAGGGACGTGGAGGACCTGAAGCGCAATACCGCCATCGTGGCCGTTACCGCCTTTGGGATTGCCGAACGCTCACAGCCAATCGGGCCTCGCCAATCCCGTTCCCAGATCAAATCTTTACTAAAGACGACGGGCTTGGAACAGGAGCTGAAAGGCTCCGACATTTGGATCCAGTGGGAATCGGGCCAGCGGGGTAGGTTACCGTGAGGGAAGATTTCCAACCCTGCGCACGGCCAGTCTTCGGTCCGAGTTATAATTTGCCGATGGCTATTTCTCTTCCGTCCACACCGCCCGCGACTACTCCAGAAAAATCGGGTGTAGTGCTTGCGATCGACTATGGGCAAAAAAGGTTCGGCTTGGCGCTGTCTGACGAGCATCGCGTAATGGCAAGCCCGTTTGCCGTTTGGACGCGGATCAACCGGCGTCGCGATCTGGCACGCCTGCGCGATCTGATACGTCAGCACGGGGTGCGGCGCATCGTCGTGGGGCTGGCCCTGCATCTGGACGGCACGCCGAGTGAAATGTCGGAAGAGGCGAAACGATTTGCAATCCGGATTGAAAAAAATCTCGGCATTCCCGTCGAGATGATGGATGAACGGCTGAGTTCGTGGGAAGCGAAGCAGACCTTTTCCGAGATGAACTCAAATCCTCGAACGCAACGCCGCGCCACACGGAAAGGCGACGAACGCAGCAGCCGCAACGCACCGCTCGACGATGTTGCCGCGGCCGTGATTCTGCGCGATTTCCTCGACCGGGCGCGGCCGCCCGGCGGACTGCGGGAGTAGGATGCGCCGCCTCTTCGTTTTCGTCCTTGTCCTGGTCGCTCTCGCTGCCGGATATTTTTATTTCACGATTCACGTTCCGTATCGGGGATTCCCGGACGCCGGCGTGTACGTGGACATTCCACATGGGGCATCGCTTCGGACCATCGCCCAGCTGCTGGAGGAAAACGGCGTCGTTCGCAACCGGGTTACGTTTGAAATACTCGGCCGTTTGAAGAAGCGGCACAGGCTCGAAGCGGGTGAATATTTTTTCGATCATCCGGTGGCGGCGCGCGAGGTGTACGACGCGATTGCCAACGGCCGCGTGTTTGTAAAGGAATTTCAGGTGCCCGAGGGTTTTACGATGTTCGATATTGCGGATCTCGCGGCGAGCGAAGGATTCGTTTCCCGCGATGAATTCCTGAGCGCAGCGCGCGACCCCTCGCCGGTTCACGATCTCGCGCCGGACGCTCCGTCGCTCGAAGGATTTTTGTTTCCCGCGACGTATGAATTTCCGCGGCACATGACGGGCAAAGGCATGACCGATGCCATGGTAAAAAAATTCCGCCAGGAATGGCTCACACTGTTGCCGCCGGGAGAGCCACCGAATCATGGCGTGCAAAGCGTAGTAACGCTTGCTTCCCTGGTGGAGCGCGAAACGCCGAAGCCGGAAGAACGGCCTCACGTGGCGGGCGTGTTTGAAAACCGGCTGCGCATCGGCCAACCGCTGCAGTGCGACCCTACGGTGGCTTACGCGCTCACTCTCGCGGGCGTATACAATGGAAAACTGACCGGCGCCGACCTGCATTTCGCTTCTCCCTATAACACGTATCAGAACAGGGGCCTGCCGCCGGGCCCCATCGCCAATCCCGGAGAGGCCGCGCTGCGTGCAGCCCTTAACCCGCCTCCCACAGACGATCTCTATTTTGTTGCAAATACCGAAGGCGGACACTTTTTTAGCAAGACCCTTCGGGAGCATAATCAGAACGTGGCGCGGTACCGCCGGTTGCTGGAACAGGAGCAGAATCCCCCGGCCGGCGGCGCATCAGGTTCTTCGGACCCGGCGGCGAAAAAATCCCGGACTGCGAGGTTGCCATGACGCACGAGGATCACCCGACAAAAAAAGAAATGATCCTGGCCATAGCGCGCGAGCTGGCCGTGCCGCGCTTCACTCCGGCCGAGGTCGAGCAGATCCGCCGGCAACTCGTCGCACGTCTTGGAGCAAGTGGAAAAACTTCGTCCGAGTACATTGCCGGGGTGCTGGATACGGCCGGGATGCGCATTGTGTGGTCCACGAAATCGGATACCGAAGGCCAATACGAGGAAGAATTTCAGGATCTACTTCATTTCGCTACATTGGAAGATGCGGAAATGTGCATCATCCGCCTCGATGAGCTTTATCGAAAGTTCAAGGAAGAGGATGAGCGCGCGGCTGTGGAGCGTGTCTTCGAAGTGGCGCGCCTCGGCCGGCGTCGCGCGGAAATGATCGCGCGCAATCACAAGGTGGAACCCGAGAAACGCATGGAAAAAGAGGAGATTATGCAGTGGTTTAAAGTTTGGCTCGATACGCCCGACGCATTTTTCGACTGGCTCGAAGTCCGCAAATCTTCGCCCGACTTCCAGAAACGATTCGCCAAGAGCGCCTCCGCCGATGCCTGAGCCCGGGATGCCCATTCCACCTGTTCCGCCCGCTCCAGGCGGGACGCTTCATTATGTGATGGAGGTCGAGCCGATCGACCTGGGCGCCGACGTGAAATCCGTCAGCTTTGACCTGATGGAGGTTGAAAGCCGCGAGCCGGCGCGCGGCAGCGACGCGGCGCGTATCTGGGCGGCCACGCTGGCAGCGCTGCCCGGCAGCGAACCCTGGACGCTCGATTTTTTCGCGCATCTGGACCGCGTCCGCCAATATTGCGTCCTGAACAATGTCGCTTTCGAAGAAAAATCCTCTGGCCATACTCTTCTGGTTCCGTCGCCTTCCCGGGAAACACTCGAGGGACTGGTTGAGCGCTTCGCCGGGGAAACCTTTGGCGCGCGAGGGGGCTCGCTAGTGGCCGCTGGTGATGAAACCGTGGAGGGTGAATTGGCGCGCGTGGGCGTGGATGCCTATCATCCGCTGTTCCGAAATTATTTCTTTTGCGCCGTGTGCGATTTCGAAAACGGTTTCCTGACGTTGCTGACCGAAAAGCTGTGGACCAGCGAAGTCCTGCGGCGTGTGAAACCCGCCGTCGCCGGGCTGCCCGTGGAAGTGGCCCGCCCGCAATAGCCGGTTTTCATGTATAATATGACTATGGTCATTTGGAGATAGTCATGAAAACAATGGCAGCCGGTGAATTCAAGGCGAAGTGCCTCAAAGTTATGGATACGGTAAACGCGACCCGCGAGCCCGTCTTGATTACCAAGAAAGGCCGCCCCGTTGCAAAGTTATTGCCGGTGGAACCAAAGGCAAAGGATTTTTTTGGTTGCCTTGCCGGAGTCATTGAAATCGTGGGAGACATCGAATCTCCAATTGAACCGCCAGAAGCATGGAAGGTATTGCGTTGATTTTGTTGGATACGCATGTCCTGGTCTGGGCCGTTTCAGATCCCCGGCGTCTTTCGCGGGTTGCCGCTGCGGCCATTCGTCGTGGCCGTGCGGGCGGTGGGTTGGGGATTTCCGCCATCACCCTTTGGGAGCTCGCGGGCCTATTCTCGCACGGGCGTTTGCGGGGCTCAGGGACAATTGAAGATTCCATCCAATTAATGATCGATACAGCTGGTGTGGCAGTGCATTCACTGACGACGACCGTGGCGTCTTTGGCATGCCAATTCCCCGAGGACTACCCCCGCGATCCTGCCGACCGTATTATCGGGGCGACCGCAAGAGCCGGGGGATTCCCGTTGGTTACGCGAGATGAACAAATCCGGCGAAGTAACCTCTTGAAGACGATCTGGTAAGACCGATTTCCTGTGCACTCCTTTCATTGACACCCAACAGAGCGGTTGTTAGATTGATTGTTTGTCCACTGAGGAGCGGAAGACACTGAGAATACGGTTTCGAATGGGCAGTCTGATGCTGGGCCTTGCGGCCATGTGTGTGACGGGGTGTGTCACCATCAAGACGCACCGCGATGTCAAAAAGGAGGAAATCCGGCCGCAGTTGGATTCCACCGAAGAGAAGCTCCTGGCCGGCTATAACGCGCAGGCGTTGGCGGTACAGAGCCTGCAGGCCACCGTGGATCTGATCCCCAGCACGGGTACGACGTACAGCGGCGTCATCGAGGAGTATCACGACGTCCCTGGTTTCATCCTGGCGGAGCGGCCAGCGACAATTCGAGTGATCGGGCAGGCGCCCGTCGTGTCGAAGAATATTTTCGACATGGTCAGCGACGGCAATGAATTCCGGATTTACATCCCGTCGAAAAATTCGTTCCTGGTTGGCGCAACAGCCCTGATGCGGCCTTCGAGCAAGCCGATCGAAAACCTGCGTCCGCAACACGTGGTGGAAGCGCTATTCTGGCCGGAATTGCTCCCCAGCGCGAATGTACTGTTCGAACAGTTCGACCTGGAGGCGGGGCGGTATTATATTCTGACGCTGCTGCGCGGCGCGGAAAGTGGAAGACTCGAAATCGCGCGAAAAATCTGGTTTGACCGCTCCGATCTCCGCGTTTCGCGCGTGCAGCTATTCGGCGCGGCAGGGCGGCTCGATTCCGACATTCAGTATTCGGATTGGCAACCGGTTGCAACGACTCCCGGCGCGGGAGGCGCGCTCGCGACAGGGCAGATCAGCTACGCCCGCGACATACATATCTGGCGCCCGCAGGACGATTACAAACTCGAGATTAAAATCTTGAGGTTGACGCTCAACGATCCGATTTCAGCCGACCGGTTCGAACTGGCCCAGCCCGAAGGCACCGATTTGGTGCACGTCGGTGACGAAACTTCCGGGGCGCGCCTGAACCCGATGCCGGGGCCCCACAAATGATCCGGCAACTAATCGTGAACAACGTGCTGCACCGGCCAATCCGCACCATCGTCAGCGTGATCGCGGTTGGCGTGGAAGTGGCCCTCGTGATTCTGATTGTCGGGCTCACCAGCGGACTGCTGCAGGAGACGGCCAAGCGCATCGAGGGGATCGGCGCAGACATCATGCTTCAACCGCCCTCTGCGTCCGTGTTTCTCGCCTTCAGCGGGGCGCCCATGCCCATTAAAATTGCCGACAAGGTGCGCGAGACCCGTTACGTGCAGGCGGTGGCGCCGGTCCTGCTGCAATTCAATTCTTCCGGCGGCGTGGATATCGTTTACGGAATCGATCCCCAAAGTTTTCGCGACGTGTCGGGCGGCTTCGTTTTCCTCCAAGGACACGACATGCAGGGCCCCGACGATATCCTGGTGGACGATTGGGCGGCGAAAGCGAAGCATGTCACCCTGGACGGCACATTCCGCCTCCTCGATCATGATTTTCACGTCGCCGGGATCGTCGAGCACGGCAAGGGCGCGCGCCTGTTTGTGCCCATCACGACTTTACAGGACCTTTCCGGCTCGCGCGAGAAAGCTTCCGTGTTTTTCATCAAGTGCACGCGCTCGGATCACACGCAGGCCGTGATGGATGCCATGCGCGGTGTTTTTCCCGGATACGAAATCCGGCCGCTCAAGGATTTCCTTTCGCTGATGAGCTCCTCCAATCTGCCCGGCCTCGATGCTTTCATCGAGAGCATGATTGCGCTGGCGGTCTGCATCGGTTTTCTGGTGATCCTGCTTTCGATGTACACGACGGTGATCGAGAGGACGCGCGACATCGGGGTTTTGAAATCCATCGGCGCGTCGAGGGGATATATCATTCGAGCGTTGCTCGGCGAGTCGGTTTTCATCTGCCTGCTCGGCATCGTGGTGGGCATCGCAATGAGTTATCTTGCGCGAAGCCTGTTTCTGTCCACTTTCCCGACGCTGTCGATTTTGATTACTCCCGAATGGATCCTCCGGTCCGCCTTGATTGCATTCGGCGGAGGGATTCTCGGAGCCTGCTACCCGGCCTGGCTGGCCAGCCGGAAAGACGCGATCGAGGCGCTTTCGTACGATTGAGTCTTAGTTTTTTTGCCCCACGCGGGCCTAGTCAGAAATGCCAATCACGTCTACAATACCGGTGCCTGCCGAATCGCCATTTTCCGCAAGGGAATCAAGAGTGGAACCAATCGTCGTTACTGAAAATCTGTGGAAGTTGTACCGCGCCGGGAAAGTGGACGTGCCGGCGCTGCGCGGGGTCAACTTCAAGGTAATGCCCGGAGAGTTCGTCACCGTCATGGGGCCGTCGGGGTGCGGCAAGTCGTCCCTGCTCTACGTGCTGGGTGGATTGGCGCAGGCTTCGCGCGGGAGCGTTTTGGTGGACGGCAACGATCTGGTCACGATGAACGATGCAGAGCGGACCAAACTGCGGCGGCATAAAATCGGGTTCGTCTTTCAACGGTTCAACCTGCTGCCCACGCTCGACGCCCGGGGAAACATCGCCATCGCGCAGCATATTTACGGCGATGGCTTCGATCCGCACCGGTTCGAGGTGGTCACGAAGCTGCTGGGACTCAGCGGACGGCTGAAGCACCGGCCCAGCGAGCTTTCCGGCGGCGAGCAGCAGCGCGTGGCGATTGCCCGCGCGATCATCAATGAGCCGAAAATCATTCTGGCCGATGAGCCGACAGGAAATCTGGACACACAAAACTCGGAAATTGTGTTATCCATGCTGCGCCAGTTGAACAAGGAACTGGGCCAAACCATCGTCATGATCACGCACAACCCGGAAGCGGCGGCGTATTCCGATCGAGTGGTTCACATGCGCGACGGCGTGATTGTGGACGGACTGCCAGCGAACTGATATGCGAACGCTGTGGCAAGCCCTGAAAAGAGTGTTCTTCTGGTCCTACGAGCGCGGGACCTGGCAATATGACGTCGCGGTCGTCGCGATCGCCTCGTTCGTGCTCTTCTCGCCGCGCTTTATTCATTACAACGACCAGCCCGCGGTCGGGCCTGCTCCGTCACCTGCGTTGATTGAACTACGCGAGATGGCGCCCGGCCAAATTGCCACATACCGTGTGGACGCGCGCCTGCTGGCGTCTCCGATTCGCACACCCGAGCTGGAACACGATCTCCACGCGACTGTGCAGAAAAATATTCCGGATTTCCACCAGGGGCATTTTGAAATCCTGCACATCGATCCGATCCGCGGTGAAGGCGGTACGGTGGCCTACTACGACGTTTCAATTAAGCCTTAATATTTCGTCTGTGCTGTTTTTTCGATTCTCCTTAAACACTTGTGGTCTTGGCAGCGCAGGATGCAGCCTTTCTTCTCCTGACTTTTGTAGAACCGCCTCAAGATTCATTAGCAGACAGGCTGAGCCCTGTGCTACTTGAGGCCGCGTCTCATTTCGCTTTCATATTCAGGGAAGTAGCGGCCGATCACCGACAGGTCGAAGCGGGCGAGGATCGATTCCTTGGGCTCGCGCTCCAGCAGAAATTCAAAAGAGCGTTTGATGAGGTCTTCGGGTTCTGCTTTTCCATCTGTGAGTTTGTCGTAGTCTTTTCTTTTCAAGGTTACATGGTGAATGGATTCGCCGCCGGGTTCACGGACGCGAACGAGAAAGTTCAGATCGGCCTTTTGTTCGACTTCGATGGTTGCCTTCATCGTTTCTTTTCTCTTGCGGATTATCGAACAAATCCAAGGTCTCGTCATTCCAAACGGTGAAAGGATTCCCTTCGTATTTGTTCCGCGCATGAACGAAGAGGAATTCCTCGCTCCGCTCGGAATGACGACTTTTAAGGAGGCCGCGGACGCGCGATGAAAATGCCATCATTGCCGTTGAAACGCCGAAACATAATACGACCCGCGATGAATTACTCTCGATCCGGGCGGAACATTCGCGCCTCCCGCTAACTCAACGCGCAGCGAGCGCCAGCCGGGGCGCGCGAATCCCGCCGAGGGATAATAGCCCAGTGTGTACTGCGCGCTGATGGCGACGGCGATGCGGCGGTAAATGTCCGCAAGATTTCCCGTCTCGCGCAGAAAATAAAGCTGGCCGCCGACGCGCCGGGCCATTTCCGCGAGATACAGCGTGTAGTGCGGCATATTTGATTTTTGCGATTCCAAAGTGACGAGCATCGCGCCTTGATGCACTTCAAGCCATTCGGGGGTCATTCCGCGGGGACGGTTTTCTGTCGAGACAATGAAGAGCGCGATGCCGTCGGAGCCGAGCTCGCGCGCCACATCGTCAAACGCGAGGCGCTGCGAACCGCCCGAAGGAGGTTGGGCGCTGTTCGGATTCCATGTAAGCCCCAGGCCGCTGTCCTGGCCGTCGGTGATCAGGACGATCGCCTTGCGCCCCGTGCGTCCGTAAAACAATTCACGCGCTGTGTAGTACACGGATTCATAAATGTTCGACTCCGAGGAATTCTCAACGCGCGCCAGATATTTCGAGTCGATGGCGCGGTCCAGCAGCGAGCGATTGGTGGAGAACGGGAGCAGCAGATGCGCATTTTCGGAAAACGACACGACCGAGATTTCGTCGGCAGGCGAAAGATTTTCCGCAAGAGCATGCGCCGCGCCGCGCATTTCCTCGAGTTCGTGAAAGATGCTCGGGCTCGCGTCAATTACCAGCGCGATGCTGGCCGGGGTGGCGGAGGCGTCGAACGATTCAATTTCCTGCGGCGCGCCATCCTCGAACAAATGAAAATTCTCCTGCTTCAGGCCGCGCACTTGCGTACCGTCGGGAGCTGTCACCGTGCAGCCCACCTGCACCAGCGTGACGCTCGAACGGATCGCGCCGTTACCCGGCGACGATTCATCTTTTTTCGGCGAATGAAGTTCGCCGGACGCAGGGTCGCGCTGCAAGGTCTGGCCCTGACCCAGAGGCTGCGGGCGAGGAAGTTTTTGCGATTTGGAAGATTTTGACGACGGAAACGATTGAGGCGGAGCGGCAGGATTCGCGTAGCTTGCGAGGAACAGAAACATCGCGGCAAGCACGGAGCGAACGGCGGCTCGAGGTCTTCGCAGCACTTCGCCAGTATGCCAGACAGACCATTCATACTTAGAAAAAAATGAGACATCGCCATTCCAGGCGGAGCGAGGAATCCCTCCTTCTTTCCTTCATTGGAAAAAAACGGGAGGTATTCCCCGCTTCGCTCGGAATAAAGGCGCTTTGGTTTGTGTGCTGACAAAAATTAAAAATCGAGGTCGCGCAGCGGCTTTTCGACGGGCTGGTCCTTGGCCTTCTTGAGGGCTTCCTCGAACTTACGGTTCAACACGTCTTCCTTCTTGCTTTCCGCGTCCCAGGAATCCCGGAACTTGTCTTCGCGCTTCTGCGCTTGCTCCGCCAGAATGCGCGCGGCGTCGCCGATGTCGACGTCGGGCGCGCGCTTCGAGGGCGCCACGTGCGAGAGGACGACGGCGAGTTCGGTATCCACCATGAGTTTCGATTCGCAGCACGGGCATGTGATTTCGAGGGGCGCTACTGGTTTCTTCGCCATGGCTTCATTTTACGCCAAAAAGCGGTTTCGGGCATTGGAGTCCCAAATTTTGGCAGCGACACAGTTTGGCCCACTCCAGAATGAGCGGTTGGCGAGGTTTTCGTAGCACAGGCTTCAGCCTGCGGCCCTTTTCAAATTACAAGCAACATTCAAAATCCACAGGCTGAAGCCTGTGCTACCGGAGACAGGCTTTAAACACGAAAAGCACAGAGGACACGGAGAAAGACATGAGTAGAGATTTATCGTGTGGCCACATTCGTCATCACTACTTGATTTCCAGACGGCGCAAGAAGAGAATTCGGGACATGGCTCATGAATTCACTGCATCCTATTTGAAAGATTCGACCGATTTGTTCCGCTATTACAAACGGCTGGCGGACCGCGCGATGGAGCAGGCCCCGGACGACGCACTGTTTACCGTGCTCGACGAGGAGTCCAACTCCATCGCCATCATCGTGAAGCATCTCGCGGGAAACATGCGTTCCAGGTGGACCAATTTTCTCACCAGCGACGGCGAGAAACCCGACAGGAACAGGGATATGGAATTCGAAGCGCCTGCGAAAACGTGGGCGGAGTTAATGGCGCAGTGGGAGCCAGGCTGGAAACTTCTGTTTGAAGTGATGGCGACGTTAACGGAGGCGGACCTCGGACGCACGGTTACCATTCGCGGAGAGGCTCACTCGGTGATGCAGGCCATCAATCGAAATCTCACGCACACGGCGTATCACGTCGGGCAGATCGTATTTCTCGCCAAGCATTTCTCGGGATCGAAGTGGATTTCGTTGACCGTGCCTCGGGGACAGTCCGCGGACTTTAACTCGAAAATGGCTTCGCGAAAGAAGACTTAATTAGCACAGGCTTCAGCCTGTGTCCGGTTTCGAATTCACGAAAACCGAAATCCCGCAAGCTGAAGACCGTGCTACTCGGATGCCTGACTTGGAAAGAACTCGTTACCCTTTGCTGAAGCCTGGCGCGGGGCGCAGCTCTGGCCGCGGCACCTGCTTCGGCTCGGCACCGGGCAGAGGCTGTGGCGGGGAAGGCGGCGCGGGTGGGCGAACCTTCTCCGGCAGCGGTTTGTTTTCAAGCAATAATTTTAGTTCGACCGCGTCGAGAACTTCGCGTTCGAGCAAAGCCATTGCAATTCTCTCGAGCGTGTCGCGATTGCCGTCAAGAATGCTGTAAGCGGATTCATAACCCGCCGTGACGATGCGGCGAACTTCCTGATCGATGTGGATGGCAGTGTCTTCCGAGTAGTCGCGGTGCTGCGCGATTTCACGGCCCAGGAAGATGGCTTCTTCTTTTTTGCCGAAGGCCAGTGGCCCCAGCGCGCTCATGCCCCAGTCGCAGACCATTTTGCGCGCGATTTCCGTGGCTCGTTCGATGTCATTGCCCGCGCCCGTGGTGATGTGTCCAAGGAAAATTTCCTCGGCACAACGTCCGCCCATCAGAACGACCAGCGTGCCTTCGAGATACGTCTTCGTGTAGGTGTGTTTGTCGTCGATGGGAAGCTGCATGGTGAGGCCGAGGGCCATGCCGCGCGGGATGATCGTGACTTTGTGCAGCGGGTCGGTGCCCGGAGTCATTGCGGCAACGAGGGCGTGGCCCGCTTCGTGATACGCGGTGTTACGCTTTTCCTCATCGGAAAGAATCATCGACTTGCGCTCGACGCCCATCAGGACCTTGTCCT
Organism: Terriglobia bacterium; assembly: GCA_963788335.1. Lineage (GTDB taxonomy): Bacteria > Acidobacteriota > Terriglobia > Acidiferrales > UBA7541 > Palsa-360. The sequence continues at coordinate 70,877 of CAWBGM010000013.1, read as the reverse complement.
TGGACATTTCGAAGTCGGCCATGACGACGAGCTTGCGTCCCTGGCGCGCGGCCCACAACGCGGCCTCGTTCACCAGGTTGGCCAGATCGGCGCCGGAAAATCCGGGCGTCCCGCGGGCGATGACGGAAAGATTGACGTCTTCCGACAGAGGAACTTTCCGCGTGTGTACGCGGAGGATTTCCTCGCGGCCCTTGATGTCCGGGCGCGCGACGACCACGCGTCGATCGAAACGGCCGGGGCGAAGCAGCGCGGGATCGAGCACATCCGGCCGGTTCGTCGCGGCGATCAGGATCACGCCTTCGTTCGATTCAAAGCCGTCCATTTCGACGAGCAACGCGTTCAGTGTCTGCTCGCGTTCATCGTGTCCGCCGCCGAGGCCCGCGCCGCGATGGCGGCCGACCGCGTCAATTTCGTCGATGAAGATGATGCAGGGCGCGTTCTTCTTGCCCTGTTCGAACAGATCGCGCACGCGGCTTGCGCCAACGCCGACAAACATTTCGACGAAGTCGGAACCGGAAATCGAGAAGAACGGAACGTTCGCCTCGCCGGCAATGGCTCTTGCCAGCAAAGTCTTTCCCGTTCCTGGAGGCCCGACGAGCAGAACGCCCTTCGGAATGCGCCCGCCCAATTTCTGGAATTTTTGCGGGTCTTTCAGGAACTCGATAATTTCCTGCAACTCTTCCTTGGCTTCGTCGGTTCCGGCGACATCTTTAAAAGTGGCTTTTTTCTGCTGCGCCGTTAGAAGCCGGGCGCGGGATTTGCCGAAACTCAGGGCCTTGTTCCCGCCCGCCTGCATCTGGCGCATCATGAAGATCCAGAACGCCACGAGCAAAAAGATGGGCAAGCCGTTGACCAGGAAAGTTACCCAGTCGGCGCGATTCACTTCCTTGACGTTGATCAGGACCTGCTTGTCGCGCAGAGTTTTGGCCAGATCGGGAGCCGATTCCTTGAAAATTGTGGTGCGGAATTTCTTGGAGGGCTCGCGCCATTCGCCTTCGATCTCGTAACTCGTGGGGGCCAGATACAGCGTGACTTCCTTCACGTTGCCGCGGTCCACCTGCGCCATGAACTCACTGTAACTGGGTTCTTCCTCGCGCGCCGACTGGCCGCTGCGGGAGACGAGCGTCCAGAGAAGCACGCCCAGCAAGATAATAAACAGCCAAAACATGATGGTCTTCAATGTCGAACTCGGGTTCACGGCTCTACCTCACCTGCCGAATTTTTCCGGCGCGCGGCCCCCTGGCACGGGTCGCGGATTCTAAGTTGTTAAAAACTGCTGAAACGACAGCCACTTACCTTACCAGGCCCCTACACCCAATATCTTAGATGCATTAGGGGGACCATAGTAACTCTTTTATTCCGGTTCGCCCGGTTTTCGATGACCTTGCGACGGCTCGCCGGCAAGTACACGCGAAACCGGTGCACGCGAAAAGGGTGAACACGAAAAGAGCTAATCCGGCACGCCACTTTCCTGCAACTCCTGTTCGATGACCACGAAGCCGGTTCGCGTTTGCGAGTGCGGCGCAAATGTGTCTGCGACAGGATACCCCGAAGCCCAAACTAATTCTCCCGCGCTGGTCAGCACGGGCCAACTTGCCCGGTCGCTTCGAGGAACGCGGGATTCGAGAAACAGACGTTTCAGCTTTCGAACTCGCCGATGCCCATGGGGACGATAAGAGTCTCCCGGTCGCCAGTTCCGAAGCACAAGCGGCCACCGGAGCCGGTCGAAATCGAGGGCGCCCTTATGAGTATGAGTTTCGCCCGAGGGCGGGGGCCAGTCAATCTTTTTCAAAATAAACCGGCGCTGAATTTCCGGTACGACAATGCTGGCGGGTTCCGAGGGGCCGGGCAGAGAAACAACATATTCGAATCCTGTGCCATTGACGCCCATATCCTCAATTTCCTCCGCTTCCGGGCGAGCGGTAGCGGTGGAAAATTCCAACCGATCAAAGGTACGCTCGACGAGGATTCCGGGAAGCTCGATCCGCGCACCGCTTTGAGACTTCATCGCCAGGTCCAGGACATCGTCGATGTGGCGGGCTGTGAGTTGGTGGCGGGTACCCCTCAATTCGGCGAGGATTTTGCGCAACAGGCGACGCGACAGGGCAAGCGTGGGCGCAGCAAGCCCGCTCTCCACATGGGCATTGCCAGAGGCAACAGAAGGCATTGGCGAGAGAAGATCTGCAATTCGCAGGGAGATGTGGCCGGAAGATTTGGTCCAGGCCAGGGTTTTGAACCGTTCCTCTTCGAGCGCACGCCAAAAGGTTTCTTCTTCGCGGGCAAGACTGGCCAGCCGGGCCAGGCGAGTCACGGTTGCGGGTTCGAAATCGCGGGAGAGCAGAGGCAGCAATCGGTGACGAATTCTGGCGCGCATGCGCGAGGTGTCCTGATTGGTAGCGTCTTCCCGCCACGCACGGCCCAGGGCGGAAAGGTATTGACGCAGTTCTGCGCGCTCGATTTCGAGCAGAGGGCGAACGGTAATGCCAGCCACGGGATAAATTCCGGCGAACCCGGCAATCCCCGTGCCGCGCAACAGGTGCGCCAGAACGGTTTCGGCCTGATCGTCGGCGGTGTGCGCGACAGCCACGCGATTCAGGTTTTTTGAGGCTGCGGCCGAATAAAAAAACTCATAACGCAATCGTCGCGCCGCGTCCTCGAGATTCCACCCGTGGCGTTGCGCTTCCGCGGCGACATCGCCGCGGCCCGAGACACATTCAAGGTCGAATTCGGAGGCCAACAAGGCTACAAACTGCTCATCTTCATCCGCCGCGAGGCCGCGAAGCCCGTGATGAAAATGCAAAACAAAAATTGAAATCCCCAGTTGTGCGCGAAGTTCCGCGAGCAAAAGGAGAAGTGCGACCGAGTCCGCACCGCCGGAAACGCCGACGCCAATGCGATCGCCCGGCCGGATCATCGAATGGCGATGAATCGTCCGAAGGACGCGTTGCAGAATGGGGCTGCTCATTGGAAACGGAAGATTGCCTCCTCCCTATGGTAACAAGATGGAAAAGGAAACGCACAAGGCGTCGGCCGGATGAGGAGGATAAAGAGGAAGCTAGTAGCAGCTCTCCGCCTTTTGTTCGGACAAGATACGGTTGTAGGCGATTCGCCGATCCAGGACTACAGCAGCAAGATAGGCACACCCGCTGCGCTCGGATTCAAGCCAAAAGGCCGCCGTGGGAAGAACCCAACCGAGAAGCGCGCGGCACACGCCCAGCAACTTGAAGTAGATGGAAACAGCGAGAACACGATTTGTGTCATTGCCGGGCTGGGGACAAATGGCGATCAATTCCAGAAGGCGTTTGAAATGGTCTCCACGGACCCGATCGGCAGCGACGCCGGAAAGTTCGCAAACCTGTGCGGACAGTTGATGGCCGCGGGCTTCCTGGATGAGCGAGTGACTGTAGGCAACAAAGAATTGCAGCAGCATTAAGAATGAAATTGTGAAGATCAGGGCAGCCATCATGGGTTGGGACTTGGAGCCAGCACCCGGGCCGTGGCCATGCGCGCGTCTTCCGGAACCTTGAAAAACGTGCAAGCCCACGTGATTGGCAGCCAGATGTCGATTAAAGCGAGAAAATAACGCCAGATCGCGAGACCCGGATACATGTTGCGCATGGCGTAGCTTGCGGCGAACGCGCTTAAATAGACGCCCATTGCCAGGACCAGTTGCATCAGGCGTGTTCTATTTTCATGCAACTTCATCATGGCGCCCCACAGCAGGTACGTCAGAACGACACCGACAAAATAGAGATTCTGGGACAACTCGTAGGCAAATCTCGTTGTCAGTTTGTCGCTGGAAGAAGAGACCATGTGGTATGAGATGAGGGCCGTTCCGCCGAGCAGAAGCATCGCTCCGATGCGCACGAGATTCCCCGCGCCCATTTGCGAAAACACATGAGAGTAAAAACCCATCAGAACAAAGAACAGGCAGATGGTCAGGAGGGCGTCGGAAAAATAATAAAAATAAAAGTAGGAGTTCGAGTTAAATCCGGCGGTCGAGATAATGAGATACCGAGCCACGCCGATTCCCAGCGACGCAGACAGATAAAGCGCGATCGTGAAATGTTGATAAAAGGCGCGCCTGAGGACCAGACACACGATACAGCAAAGGTAGGCAACGGAAACCGCGATTAAGATTGCGTAGTCGGCTGGGCCCAGCATAATCGTCCACAACCTCCGCGTGGACCCAGCCGCCTACCTGGTGTCACGCCTTTACTAGTGACCTGGGCCGTTCGGTCCGCCCGGAACAGGGCCAGGGCCGATGTGACCGGGACCGTCGGGTCCGCCTGGAACGGGGCCAGGGCCGATATGACCGGGACCGTCAGGACCGCCGGGAACTGGACCGGGGCCGATTGCCCAAACTGACGGAGTCGAGTGATTGGAAGCAGACAACGTGGCGGTCGAGCCCACGATATTCCGCAGCCCCATCGCACCCGTCAAAGCGATTAAAACAAATGCGACTACTGTTAGACACCGAGACATGTAGCCTCCGGATGGAAACTAACCCGGCGGCATTATATGTACTCGAGTTCCGAATTGGAACAGTTTTGTTACGTGTGTCTAAACGATAAACACCTTTGGACAATCCCCCCGCTGGACGGTTCGACGCGGTCCATGGCGGAGCAGCTTCGCTTGGATTATCCAGAAGCAGATTAGGATTTAGGATGTGCGGGGTCAACGGTACGACAGTACTACCAGGACCGAAAGTAAAAGTCCTATATTTTCAATAATATAGAAGAAGGATGAGCTCAGGTGCTTGACGAACGCCTCACTTTGTCCCAAAGTGGTCCGGAATCGTCAGGTCGCTTTTTTCTTGCCACCTTTCCATGCCACCTTTCCATGCTTGACAGGGCATAGAGGCGCTCCTTAACATGAGTCGCTTTGTTTTGCCGGTGTAGCTCAGGGGTAGAGCGAGGGTCTCATAATCCCTAGGTCGAGAGTTCGAGTCTCTCCGCCGGCACCACTGATATTTTCCGCGGATGGTCTGCGATCTAACCGATACCCGTTATCGTCGACGGCAGACGGAAGACTATGGACAAAGACGATCAACGAAAAGCGCCGCGCCAGGATCAAACTGTAGACCGTTCTGCGAACGCAACCATGTCGGACGGTTCTTCCGGTCTGGATGTACTGGAAGAACACCCTATGGCACACAATCTGCGTTCGCAGTAACCTAGCAACTGGACGCGGCGTCGAAGCCCGTCCGGCATCGAGGCTACGATGAAAACTCATCGCAAGGTTCCCTACGCAATTTTAATTGGATTGATTCTGGCGTGTGCCGGCTTGATGCTTGCGCAGACGGTCCCGGACCGGACGCTGTTCGTCAACGGAAAATCTTTTGGCATGGTTACACAAATCGGCGGACGATCTTTTGTGGACGTGGATACCGTGGCCCAGATTCTGAACGGGACAGTGGCGACCGAGCCGAACCGGATTCTGGTTACAACTTCCGGGAGCGCGCCGGTAGTGAATGCGAGCAACGCCGCCCCGCCAGTGCCGCAAGGTTTGTCGAAAGAATTTGCGAGGGCCGCAATCGCCGCGCTGGCGGAGCTGAGAGAGTGGCGGGGAGCCATTGGCACGATTCTGACGTATAACACGCCCGTCGTGGGGAACTGGCCCCAGGATTACCAAGACCGCGTGAATAACGACCTGCAGCAGGTGGCCGTGGATGCGACCACCGCCTCCGATCAGGATGCCCTGCAACTGCTAAGAAACGATTTTGGAAATATCGCGCAGTGGTCAAGCAATGTGGTGGCGACACGCCAGGGGATGAATGCCACCACAACGGTGAGCGAAAACGCGGGGCAGAACGATCCGGTGCTGGCGAAAATTTCCGAGTGCAGCCGATTTCTAAGTTCCATGCTAGTCAGCGGCACGTTTTCCGATAATGCGAGTTGCCACTAAGGGACGGAGTGTCGCCCCTCCGGGGCTTACCCTGTAGTTTCGTTCTCCGACCGCTGATTAAGCAGTGGGCTACGTTCTCTTGTCCCTCCGGGACTTTAACCGAGTAACAACTTCAATCACACTTTTCGACTCTTGAAACAGGCGGATGGCGGCCACACCGGACGCGCCTGCGGCCATGCAGGAACCTGCATTTTCAAGCGTCACTCCGCCAATGGCGATGACTGGAATTTTTATTTCGCGGCAGACCGCACGTAAATTTTCAATGCCCTGGGGGGCGCCGAATGCGGCCTTGGACGGTGTTGCGAAGACCGGCCCGAAGATGACGTAATCCGCGCCCGCGCTTCCGGCTGCGCGCGCCGCTTCCAGGGAATGGCACGAGACGCCAATCTGAAAGTCCTCGCGACCCGCCCAGCGCCGCCACTGCACGACTGCATCCAGCGGAAGTGATTTTTCGCCAAGGTGAATTCCGCCGGCGGCAGCAGCGAGCGCGACGTCCAGCCGGTCGTTCAGCAGAATCCGCGTTCGCGTTCCGCGCGTATCGGCGACGGCTTGGCGCGCCAACTCGAGAAGGTCGCGCGTTTCCAGATCCTTCTCACGGATTTGAATCCAGTCAACCCCCGCAGCCGCCGCGCCGCGGATTCTATCTCGCAAAATTTGTTTGGAAGGACCGGTGAATTCGCCGGTCTGAGAATGGGCGCCCGCGAAAGCCGCGCGGCCGGTCACATAGCAGAGAATTGGTTTACGTCCGGGTGGCAACGGAGTCCGCGTGTCCTCGCAGCATGTTTCCAGCGAGAAGAATATCGAGCGCGCCCAGGCCAGTAACAGCGCCGCGCACGGAAGGATGCAGCAGAATCGGAATCAGTCCGGGAAATTTATCGAGAAAAAAGTTATGATCCCAGAACCCAAGCCAGGGAACCAGAAGCAGCAACACTCCGAGTAAAAACACGTCCAGGCTGACCAAAACGCGAAGAAAAGATTTCATTCAGAGTGCGCTTAGCGCGCCTTCCCGAGAAGGGCGATCCGCTCGGATACGTCTCGGTAGTCGATGTTCATCGCGTACACCTGGGAGAAACTGTTGTAGGCCGCCGAGGTTTCCCCGGCCAGTTCCTGCGCCACTCCCAGATCGTATCGCAAGGCCAGGATGGATTCCTGATCGAGGCCCGGAGTCTTGAGAGCGCGTTCGTACCAGATTGCCGCAATCGCCGGCTGCCCCTTCTCCATGAACGCCAGCCCCAACAGCGTACTACATTGCATGGCGTAGCGAAACGCCGGGGCCTTGTCGGCGAACTGGGCGACTTTCTGGAATTCACTGATGGCTTCCTCGAGCAGCCCCATTTCGCGGTAGGCAATGCCGAGGTTGTAATGAGTTTCGAGATCTTCATCTTCGGCATTTGTTTCGCCGAGCTCGGAGCGAAATTCTTCGAACAGATCGCCAAGAGGGCCGTCCAGAGTGGTGTCGGCGGCACGCGCGGGCGGCGCGGAGCCGCCGTTCGAGGAAGCGGAATGCGCCGCGGCGTGCTCTGAAAGTGAAGAGGGGTGGCTCGGCATCAGACTGGCCGCTTCGGCGCGAGCTCCCAACGACATCGTCGCCGAATCCAAATCAGCGGCAAGATCGGCGATGAACGAGTCACCGGCGTGGGTAGCGCTTTCGGCGCCGCCAGAGGAAATCACGGGTTGAAGTTCGAGATCGAAGGCGGCAGCTTCGACTGGAATTTCGTCAGGAACGTCAAGAGAGACACCAGCTGGGGCTTCGTCGTGGGTTTGCGCCACAAGCTCCAGCGGAGCCTCGAGGGATTCTTCGGCGGCCAATGCCGCCTCTTCCTGCTTCATGCTCTCTTCCAACTGTTGGGAGAGAGCGGCCCATTCGTCCGACAAGTCGACTTCGTGAACGACCGATTCGACGGGCATGGGAATGCCGATGGGCTCCAGCGACGCGGGAGACAATTCAGCGGGCGATTCCGCGACGGGCTCATCGAGGACCGCTTCGATCAGAGGCACGGTGAATTCCTGCGACGCAGGTGCGGATGGCGCGGGAGTTGGAGGCCCCTCTATCGCAGAAGGCGCGGCTGTGCGTTGAAAGCGCCGGCGGAATTCGGCATAGCGATCGGCGGCGGCTTGATCGTGACGTTGGACCGCAATCTGCTCGAGAATCATGGCAAGTTCAACGGTGCGGCGATCGTTCCCGGCACCCACGGAAAGATCAAGCAGGCGTTCCAGGACGGGAACATGTTGCGGAGCGCGCTCGAGCACGCTTTCCAGCAGATCGATGGCTTTTTGCGTAAGGCCATAACTGGAAAATAAATCGACATCGGTCAGGGCCTGCGTGACATAACGCTGAGTTTCTTCCTCGAGCGCGGGTTCCGCGGCAGAAGGCGCGGCCGATCGTGGATCTACTTCCGACGGGGCCACTTTTACGGGCGAAGGGAGCTCGCTGGAATTCGGTTCCAGACCGGTCCGAGCGCGCAGCCGCATATATTTTCTACGAGTGCCTTCGTCTTCCGGTGTGCGTTCCAGGAGCTGTTCGTAAACCGCGAGAGCCTGGCTATCGTTTCCGGCGGCCTCATGCGCATGCGCCAACTGGGCCAGTGCGTCCGGCAGGCGGAAGGAATCGCTGGCTCTTCCGTAAAGGTCGACCAGCCATTCCAGGGGTTCGATTTGTTTTGGCTGGAGTTCGGCCAGACGGGAAATCGCGGCTGCCAGCGTTTCGTGGTCGCCCGAATCGATCATCACATTCCGAACAAGTGCAAGCAGGGTGCGCGCGCGCGTCGTATCGTTATTTTCCAGCAGGGTATTCGACAGGCGGAAGGCGATCAGATAATTCTTCGGGTCGCGAGCAATAATTTTTTCGGCCAGCCGCGAAGCTTTGTCCCATCCCTCGTTATCCTCGTAGAGTTCCAACAACATCATGCTGGTTTCTTTCCCAGCGTCCAGATCGGGCAGTGATTCCAGAAGTTTTTCGGCGTCGGCCCCCTTGCCGCTCCCGGAGAGAGCGCGAACCTTGATTAAAAACGTGGGAAGGTGCGCCGGGTCCAATTGGAGAATGCGGTCCGAGAGATGAATCGCCTCGGTGTAATCGTTGTGATCCAGCACATGCTGCGCCGCGCTGTGGAAGGTCTCGACGGCTTCTTTTTTCTGCCCCATGGTGAGAAGCAGTTCGGCAAGCCGCGTCTGGACGCGCAAATTATCGGGTTCCGCTTCCAGAAGTTTTCGCAACAGGATCGCCGCCTGAGGCTGGCGTCCCGATTTCAGTTGCACTTCGGCGAGCTGCAAATAGATGGGCCGTGCTTCGCTTAAGACTCCCTGCTGAACGTAGAGTTCCGCCAACCGCTCGAGCGGACGACTTTCCTCGGGGGCGAGCTTGGCGACTTTTTTGTAGATGGCGATCGCTTTGGTGGTGAAACCGTCGTTGGTGAAAATTTTGGCGAGGCGTTCGAAATATTCCAGGCCCTGGAACGTTTCGCCCTGCCGGACAAACAAATCCCCCAGCGTCATCAGAGTGACCTGGTCCTTAGGTTCATTTTTCAGAATCTGCTGGTATTCGGCGATGGCCTGCGGGAGCTTCCCCTGCTGGAGGTACTTCTGCGCGGCATCGAGGTGCTTGGTCTTGTTATAGGCCATCTTCAGACGCTCGTAACACTGTCCCGGCTGGAAGGGGCAAAGTCGGACCGTGAATCAACGGCAGCCGTTCCAGGCGCGAACGTTTTCGAACGCGCGCTTGTACACCATCTCAAACGGACTGCCCCGCAAGCTGGACGAAGAACCAGCCATACAGGTACAGAATTTACGCTAGCATGCGGGAAAATCCGAAGTCAACGAAACGCATTGGAAAGCGTTCGAGGCAGTAATCATTGGTTTTTGGGGCTGTCGGTGGAATCCGGAGCGGCGGCTGAAATTCAACGGTTATCGACTGTGGAAAGAGGCAAAGCGGCCTGCGTTGCCCCCACGGCCCAGCAGGAAGCCTCGCGCACCGGAGCGAATGAAAATCGATGATGCGGCGACGGGCCATGTGAGCGCAATGCGGCTAAGTGCACGGGAGTGGCGTAGCCTTTGTGTTGTGCCAGGCCGTATTGCGGGTAGATCGCGTCCCATTCGGTCATCCGTCGGTCGCGGTCGACTTTGGCGATGATGGACGCGGCGGCGATGGATACGGATAGCGCGTCGCCGTGGATCAAGGATTTCTGCTCGATCAAAACGTCCAGCTGCATGGCGTCCAGTAGCAGATAGTCGGGAGAAATTTTAAGCTGAGAAAGAGCCGCGGTCATGGCCTGGCGGCTGGCTTGATAAATATTCCAGGCGTCGATGCGCTTTGCATCCACTTCCGCAATTGCCCAGGCCAGCGCGTATTCGCGGATGCGCAAGGCCAGAATTTCGCGGCGTTCCGCTGGAAGCTTTTTCGAATCGTCGAGGCCGACAATGCGGCGGCGCGGGTCGAGGATGACGGCTGCGGCGACGACGGGGCCGAACAATGCGCCGCGACCGACTTCATCGATGCCGGCGATTCGTTGCCAGCCGCACTTGCGCGCTTCGCGTTCGTAGCGGGACGAGCAGCGTTTCGGCATCGGTGCAAATTCTAGCACGGGGGGAATTAAGTTGTGTGGCTGTGTGTTTTGGATTTGCTTGAAGTGGGCGAAAAACCGCACCCTTGCGGTTTGAAGCTATGAAGAAGCCCCCGCATTCCGTTAAAAATCTCGCCGGGGGGCGACTACAAAATGAAGAAAAGAGGGTGCGGTTTTTTTCTTCCCCGTGCGCCTCATGGTTGAATCGTGACAAGGGAAGCGGGAAACAAAAAGCCCGGGAGAAATTCTTCCCGGGCCGCTGCAGTTCGTGATTTTGAAGGGTTACGATTCTTTTTCGGTGGGTGCGGTTTCCGGAGTCTCGACACGCTCGACGCGTTGCAGGCGAGCTGCCTTGCCCTTGAGGCCGCGCAAATAATACAGCTTGGCGCGGCGGACCCGGCCCTGTCGCAGGACCTCAATGGAGCTGATCGAAGGCGAATTCACTGGGAAAACGCGCTCGATGCCGACGCCGAAACTGACGCGACGGACGGTGAAGCTGGCGCCGGTGGATTTCCCGCGCTTTTTGATGACCACGCCTTCGAACGGCTGAATGCGCTCCTTTTCGCCTTCGCCTTCCTTCAAGCGGACGTGGATTCGAACGGTATCCCCTGCCCGGAGCGCCGGCAGGTCTTTCCGCACTTGTGCTTCCTGAAACTTTTCAATGACGCGATTCATAGCTTAGATTCCCGGCAGACCCACTCAGGCGGGGTCAGCACTGCGAAGACAACTACTCATTATAGCTGAGATTGTGTGATTTCAGCATGAAAAATTTGCGGGGTCTGCGATTTTTCCAAGCCGATAGGAAGGGAGTGCTAAATTGTTAGCGTGGCAGGCGTTGGCGGAACAAACCACGGGGGTGATTTGGAAACCCTTCCGCGGAATTTTGTATTACTCTGGAAATGCTCTGAAAATGTGTGGGAGTAGCGCGTGCGTTCGCGTGGAACCGGTTTGAAATGTTGAATCCCCAGTGAACACATTCGATTGGATGGCTGTCGCGATCGGCCTCACTCTGGCTTTGGCAATGCCAGGGGTCGGGGAGCCCCTTTTTGTGCACGCCGAACGGGCATTTGTGCGTTTTGCCGGAAACAAGAAAACCGCCATTGTTGCCACAGGCGTCGCGGCGATTCTTGTGCGGATCGCACTGCTGCACTGGATGCCAGTTCCGCAGCCGAAAGTTCATGATGAATTCAGTTATCTGCTCGCTGCCGATACATTTGCGCACGGGCGGCTGGCGAATCCTCCGCATCCACTGTGGATCTTTTTCGACACGTTTCATGTGATTCAGCATCCGACGTATATGTCCATGTATCCGCCCGCGCAGGGCATGATGCTTGCCATCGGAAAACTGCTGGGCAATCCGTGGATCGGAGTGCTGCTGAGCGTCGCGGCGATGAGCATGGCGATCACGTGGATGTTGCAAGGATGGATGCCGCCGGGATGGGCGCTGCTGGGCGGCGTTTTGGTGTTGTCGCAGGTGGGCATTTTCAGTTACTGGATCAACAGCTATTGGGGGGGAGCGGTGGCTGCGATTGGCGCTGCTATGGTGCTGGGTGCGCTGCCACGCATCTGGGAACGCCAGCGTCCGCGCGACGCGATTTTATTTGGAGTGGGTGCGGGAATTTTGGCGACGAGCCGGCCGGTCGAAGGATTCGTATTCTTTATTCCATACGCGGGCGCATTGCTTTGGTGGGTGATGCGGCAGGATTCTTCCGCGCGGCGCGTTTCTGTAAGTCGCGTTCTGCTGCCGCTTGCCGCGGTTTTGGCCTGTGTCGTCGGATTTGTCGCCTGCTACAACTGGCGGTTGACCGGCAATCCTTTCGTATTTCCCCACATGATCGAGGGGAAGCTCATTACCACGGCGCTTTTTCTGTGGCAGCATGACAAGTCGCCGATGGCTTATGCCAATCCGCAGTTCGACGATTTCTATCACCATTTTTTGCCCGGCCTTTATCAGGCGAGTTGGCCGTCGGCCGAGGGTCAGCTCGAGTGGAAGGCAACATGGTTCTGGCAATTTTTTATTGGGCCTGCGCTTTCGATTCCGTTTCTCGCCCTGCCATGGCTGCTGAAGGAATCCCGCAATCGTTTGCTGGTGGGGCAGGCGTTACTTTCGGCGTTCGAGCTGTGGATCGTTGTTTACTACAACCCGCACTATGCCGCGCCGCTGATGGTCACGGTGGTTCTATTGATGATGCTGGGAATGCGATTGCTGCGCGGCTTGCGATTTCCGGGACAGGGCGTTGGAGTTGGATTGATGCGGCTGATCGTGCTTTTCAATCTTTCGATCGGGCCCGTTTATTTCGTGCACATGATTGCGTCACAAAAGAATGCTGGTTTTGAATGGTTTCACCGGCACGAATTGCCGCTCCTGGGCGTCACGTTGCTTGCCCTGATCGTTTTGAAATTCGGGACGTCGCTCCTACCCCATTTCCGTGTCCGCCAGTCTATTCCGATTGCCTCATTTGAATTCGTGCTGCTGGCGGGAATTGTCTGGCAGATTTGCGTGGGGCAGAGGAATTCCAATCCCGACGATTATCCATTTGTGGATGACTTGAGCGAGCCGTTTCGCTTGCCGGTCGAACGGCAACTGGCTGCGTTGCCCGGCGAGCATCTTGTGCTTGTGCGGTATTCGAAGGATCACAATTCGGGGCAGGAGTACGTGTACAACGATGCGGATATCGATCATGCGAAGACGGTGTGGGCGAGGGAAATACCCGGAATGGATTTGCAACCGCTGTTTAAATATTTTCACAATCGCGATGTTTGGTTATATGAACCGGACGAGGACGATTCCGAAGCGCGACCCTACGGGCCGTGAGGGTTCAGTAGCACGGCATTAGCCTGCCTGGTGTTGAATTTTGTGACCCTTCCACAGAAGTCAAAAGAAGACAGGCTGAAGCCTGCGCTACTGAAGGTCCGGCCTATTCCGGAGCGTTTTCTCAAGCGCTTTCTGCGCGCGCCACAGGCGAATCTGTTCGTGATTGCCGCTCGTTAAAATTTCGGGCACTTGCCAGCCGCGGAATTCAGCGGGGCGAGTGTAGTGGGGGAAGTCGAGAAGCTGGTGACTAGTGACCGGTGACTGGTGACGGGTGGAGGGCGCCGCGCCATCGTTTGAAACTTCGACGGCACTGAAAGATTCATTCACGATGGAATCTTCATTGCCGAGAGCGCCGGGGATCAGGCGCGTGACGGCGTCCAGGATGAGGGCGGCTCCCAATTCGCCGCCGGAAAGAACGAAATCGCCGATGGAAATTTCGTCGGTCGCCAGATGTTCGGCGACGCGTTCATCGACGCCCTCGTAGCGGCCGCAGATCAAGATGATGCGGTCGAACTGCGCGAATCTCCGCGCCGTATCCTGGCGGAATAAAGTTCCGGACGCCGAAAGCAAAACCACTGCCGTCTTTGGGGACGCAAGCAAATCCCCATGAGTTGCTCCGGTGAGTGATTCGACAGCCTCGAATAGAGGTTCCGGTTTCAAGACCATACCTTCGCCGCCGCCGAACGGGCGGTCGTCCACGGTGCGGTGACGATCGTGCGTGAAGGCGCGCAGGTCGTGGACCTGCGCGTTCATCAAGCGCGCCTCGCGCGCGCGCCGAACAATACCGTAATCGAGCGGGCCGGCGAAAAATTCCGGAAAAATCGTGATGAGATCAAACTGCATGGCCGGCACAGTGTACCGCAGCGGGACCTAGCTGCGATTCAAATCCTTCAATCCTTCAGGCAGCACAACGTCAATGCGTTTTGATTTTATGTCGATGCGCGTACAAAATTCCGCGGCGAGCGGAACGAGTACTTCCCCGTCGCCGGTCGTTACAGCCAACAGGGGAACGCCTCCCGGAAATTCGACATCGCGGACCGAACCCATCGCTGACGGGTGCGCCCGGTTCCCACACTTCGCATCCGACCAGATCGCCGACGTAGTAATTTCCGGCGTCGAGCTTGGCGCGCTGCTCAATCGGCACCTGCACTTCGAGGCCGCGCAATCTCTCCGCCGCTTCGATGGTGTCGATGCCCTCGAAATGAAAAATGGCTTGGCCGCCGCGGCTGGTTGCAAGCCAGCAGCGTTGCAGGCGAACGCGCTGCGGAGCATTGCGGCCATCGCTCAGCCACACTTCCTCAAGTCCGGCAAACGCTCGGGAAAATCGGTGAGGATTTGCGCGGCCACTTCCCCGCGCAGTCCGCGGGGACGCAATATTCTTGCCAGTGTAACGCCGTTGAATGTTTCCGCGGCACTCTATTCGAGGATTTCGAGCGTCAAGCGTTTCCGAATTTTCATTCCCGCAGCGCCCAGGATGGTGCGCATGGATTTCGCCGTGCGTCCCTGGCGGCCGATGACTTTGCCAAGGTCTTCCGGATGGACTCGCAATTCCAACACCGTCACCTGTTCACCCTCCACGGCACGAACCTGAACTTGATCGGGATGATCGACCAACGCTTTTGCAATCGCTTCGACAAGGTCCTTCATGGGGCCCTCCATCACTCGCATTCGCCGGTTGAAGTCGGATTTTCAGTTGTTCAGATCCCGTGGGCCGCCGGGATCTTTCGTGAGCCACCGCGAATCCGATGAGCGGAAGCTCAGGCGATCTTTTGAGTTGTCAAAAAGCTGCGAACTGTGTCGCTAGGTTGCGCTCCGCATCCCAGCCAATACTTGATGCGTTCCACTTCCAGCGTGATGAGGGCTGGGCTTTTGAGCGGATCGTAGGTGCCTACGACCTCGACGGTGCGCCCGTTCCGGGGCTTGCGCTTATCCAGCACCACAATGCGATAAAATGGGTGTTTCTTCTTGCCAATCCTAGCCAGGCGAATTGCCAGCACGATTCACTTCCTCCTGGCCAAAGATTATAGCCGTTTCCGCCTGATTGCGATACCCCGGAAGCAGTATAAAACCCCGTACCGGGCCCTATTCATTTTGGATGCGCTCTGCAGTCAAGGGTTTGTCTGAACTGCCGCGGGCGCGGCGGGGTGGACTATGATGCGCCGGTGAGCTTGCCAAGGCCTTTCAGGCGGCCCTGAGCGGCAAGCGCGCCGTACTGCTTCATCATCTGGCGCATCTGGAGGTATTGCTTCAGGACCTGATTGACTTCCTGCACCGAGGTGCCGCTGCCCTTGGCGATGCGTTTGCGGCGCTTGCCGTCGATCAAGCCGTGGTCGTTGCGCTCGGAATTCGTCATAGAGTTGATAATGGCTTCGATGCGCTTCAGGCGCGACTCATCGACTTGTACGTCCTTCGGCATATTGGCCAGCGGGCCGATCTTCGGGAGCATGCCAAGAACCTGCTCAAGCGGGCCCATCTTGCGAATCTGGCGTAACTGGTCGCGAAAATCCTCGAGCGTGAATTCGCTGCGGCGAAGCTTGCGTTCCAGCTCGGCGGCTTGTTTGGCGTCCACCGTTTGCTCGGCGCGTTCGATCAGGGAGAGGACATCGCCCATGCCGAGAACGCGCGAGACGATTCGATCCGGGTAAAATGCGTCGAGCGCATCGTATTTTTCGCCCGTGCCTACGAATTTTACGGGCGCGCCGGTGACTTTGCCGATCGACAGAGCCGCGCCGCCGCGCGCATCGCCGTCGAGTTTTGTCAGGACAACGCCGGAGAGTCCCAGGCGCTTGTGAAATTCGCCTGCTGAACGCACGGCGTCCTGCCCGATCATGGCATCGGCTACGAACAGGATTTCCGAGGGCGTGAGTTCGCGCTTCAGCGTTCCGAGTTCCTGCATGAGCGTATCGTCAATGTGGAGACGGCCGGCGGTGTCCACCAGGATTACGTCGCAGGCGGAAAGTTTCGCTTCGCGAATGGCCCCGCGAGCGATTTCCAGCGGCTTGTCGGTGCCCGGACCCGGCCAGCACGGAACGTTGATGGCTTTCGCGACTTGCGCAAGCTGTTCGCGGGCGGCGGGACGATACACGTCCGTGGAAACCACGATGGGTCTGTGTCCGTGGGCCGCAAGCCATTTCGCCAGCTTGCCGGTGGTGGTGGTTTTACCGGAGCCTTGAAGGCCGACGATCAGCCAGACCGACGGCGGGCGCGAAGAGAACAGCGGCTTGGCATGTTTGCCGAGCAACAGCGCGAGTTCGTCGCGGACAATCTTGATGACTTGCTGGTCGGGCGAAAGTTGCAGCAACACTTCCGAGCCGAGCGCTTTTTCGCGGATGTGCGTCAGGAGTTCATCGGCCACACCGACGTTCACGTCGCCTTCGAGCAGCGCTTCGCGAATTCCGGCAAGCGCTTCGTCGACGTGTTCCTGGGTAAGTTTTCCCTGCCCGCGAAGGTTTTTGAAAACTCGTTGCAGCTTGTCTGTCAGATTCTCAAACATCGGGTCCGATCCTTAATTTCCCACGCCGCGAGATTCACGGGATTGGCGTTCGCTCTCCCCATATTCTAACAGGATGCGTTGCGAGTTGCCGAGGACGGGTTTACTTCGATATTTTGGCGGCTTTCCTGGACGATGCCGCGGAGGCTCGAATTCCTTCGGCATATGGCGCGCCGGAATAACCAAAGGCTTTTGCGAACTTGGAAGAATCGAAGAGATACGGCGAATCGTTTTGATAAAGCATTTCATAGGATTCTCGAACTGTCGGATTGAACCATCCCACGAGGCGAAGCAGCGGCCTGCTCAGGACGCGATATTTTGGCGCGACGCCGAGTTCCTCGGCAGCCATGGCAATAAATTCTTTTCCGGTCGGCGGATCCGGCGCGGTCGGCAAATGCCAGGTTTGATTCCATGCGGAGTCGCTCCCGCCGAGAGTGATCAGACTCCGCGCAGCATCCAACGTGTACGTGTATGAATGCGGGACGGAATCGTCGACAAGACACGATGCTTTTTGATTTTTGACGAGCGGCGCGAAGACCAGGATATTGGGCACGGCATTTTGCGTTTCCGGCCCGTAGAAATCAGCGGAGCGCGCGATCATTCCTGCTAGCGAGCCGGATTTCCATTCGTGGATGAGCGAAGCGGCGATCCGGGCGCGGATTTCCCCTTTTTTGCTGCACGGGTTGGCGGGCGTTTCCTCCGTCATGGGTCCGCTCACTTTTCCGTACGCATAAACGTTGTCGAAAAAAATCAGCTTCGCGTTGGCGCGCTTGCAGGCCTCGATGGTATTGGCCATAATGCGCGGCCACAATTCCGCCCAGACTTTGTGATCGTATTTCAGGCCTACAAGAAGATGAACGACGGCCGAACCGGCAACGGCGCGGATGGTTTGTTCCTTGTCCGATAGATCAGCCGAAACGGTTTCAGTCGCGCCGGGGACGGGCCGGGGATTGCGGCCTACGAGTCTGAATTCTTCTTTCCGTGCTGCGAAGAGCTTTACCAACTCATTGCTGATTGCGCCGCCTGCGCCAAGAATGGTGATCATCTCAGATCAAACCTCTCCGGTTGGATGCGCGATGCTTTGCGAAAGTACGAACAAAGAAAGAATTCAGGGTCAGGTTTTCTTGCCCTTTTCAATTTGTTTGACAATGGAATCTAAATCCGCACCCTTGTAAAACCGCAAGGGCGCGGCACCCTTAAAACTGTGAGTTGTATCGCCGGGTTTCGGCACTACCCGGGTATAGGTGCCGTGTCGATTCCGCGAAGTTGTGTCATAATCTGGCCAATCTTCAACGGAGGCCTGTTTGGAACTGTCTCTTGCACTGAAAATGGCATTTCGCGCGCTCGGGCGCAACAAAATGCGGACGGCATTGACGATGCTCGGCGTCATTATCGGCGTCGCGGCCGTGATCTGCACCGTGGCGATTGGTGAAGGTGCTTCGCAGCGCATTCAAGCGGCCATTGAGAATATGGGTTCGAATATGGTCTGGATCGAGGCCGGAGGCGTGGGGCTCAACGGCGTTCGAACCGGAAATGGCACAACGAAGACATTGACGCTGGAAGACGCAAAAGCGATTGCGGATCAAATACCTCTCGTCACGCATGTCACGCCCAATGTGGATGGCCACGCGCAGGTCGTCTTTGGAAATCAGAATTGGTCCACGCAGATGAGAGGCGTCTCGGCGGACTATTTATTTGTCAAAAAGCTTGCGGTCGAGCACGGAACGATTTTCGATCAGGGAGAAATCGACCGGGCCGACAATGTTTGCGTGGTCGGCGTTACGGTTTCGAATTATCTGTTTGT
This sequence comes from Terriglobia bacterium, assembly GCA_963788335.1. Taxonomy (GTDB): domain Bacteria; phylum Acidobacteriota; class Terriglobia; order Acidiferrales; family UBA7541; genus Palsa-360. The sequence goes on along the minus strand of CAWBGM010000013.1, from coordinate 52,305 downwards.
GAATCACGAGGATCCCATCGGGCAGACGATACGAGTGGCCAACCAGCCTTGCAAGGTGATCGGCCTGCTGGAAGCAAAGGGACAATCCGCGACGGGGCAGGATCAGGACGACACCATTATCATGCCCTACACAACCGTGATGAAAAAATCAAAGGCATCAGTTGGCTGGACGATATTTGGTGCTCGGCGATTTCGCAGGCGGCGATTCCCGAGGCCGAGAAGGAGATCACCGATTTATTGCGCGAGCGGCACCACCTCCGGTCCGATCGATCGGACGACTTCAATATCCGGCACCCGATCGAGCTTGCAAATGCGATGGAAGACTCGGCCCGGATGATGGAAGTTTTGCTGGCCAGCATTGCGTCCATCGCGCTGGTGGTGGGGGGCATTGGAATCATGAACATCATGCTCGTGTCTGTCACCGAGCGAACGCGGGAGATTGGCGTGCGCATGGCCGTCGGCGCAAGTGAAAGGGCAGTGCAAATGCAATTCCTCAGCGAAGCGGTGGTGATGAGTTTGGTGGGCGGATTCATTGGCCTGGTTGTGGGGGTGATCGGTTCCACCCTGATCGCGTATTTTCTGCAATGGCCCACGGTGGTGCCGCTGGTCGCGATTTTCGCTGCGGTCTTGTTTTCCGCTTGTATTGGAATTTTTTTTGGTTACTACCCGGCTCGAAAAGCTGCGGCGCTCGATCCGATCGAAGCGCTCCGGTACGAATAATCGGTTCGCCATGTGGACCGGTTCAAAATCCCTTTAAATTCCATTGAAGCCCCGATCAAATATCGGAATTCCATTTGTGTCTGCCGGGGTGCAGGAATACGATGGACGGCGCTTCTTCATTACATTTTGTTACGGGACGGGGCGAAGGTCATGGTTTCCAAACAGCTTTACCGCGACGGCATGTCGCGCTACGCCGCCGCTGTCAACATTGTGACCACTGATGGACCGGCGGGACCCACGGGGTTCACCGCTTCCGCCGCATGTTCGGTGACGGATGACCCGCCGACGCTGCTGGTTTGTTTGAATCGATACAGCCAGTTGCATACTATTTTTCAGGAGAATGGCGTTTTCTGCCTTAACACTCTGGCGGGCGACCAGCGCGAACTTTCAGAAGCATTCGGACGCAGGAGCGAAACGTCGATGCGCGAACGATTCGCCGAGCCCATCTGGGGAAAAACTGCGATGGGATCGCCGGTCCTGCTGGACGCGCTTGTCTCGTTCGACTGCCGCATCGCTGAAGTCCATGAAGTGGGAACGCACTGGGTTATTTTCGGAGAAGTTCAGGACATCCGGATTTCGGATCGGGCTTCGGCGTTGTTATACGCGAACCGGTGGTACCGTGAACTTCTCCTGAAAATAGATTGAATTGGACCGGAACGTTTAATGGCCGTCGTGATCCGAATCTGCTCCGGCTGCGGGCTTGGCGTTACTGGTCTGTGCTTGTTTCGATGCAGCGCTGATCGTGACCGTATCCTCCGGCAGCGCGCTTTTCGCGGCTGCTGGTGGTTTGGTCGCCGGCTGCACTGACTGCACGGTTTGGTCTTGCGCGCTGAGGGACTGGAGAGACTGTACGGAGTTGCTCATGGGTAGATCTCCTCTTCAATGAGCAGATCGGCGTGTGAGAGATTAACTTTAGTCCGGGACTTTAGAAAAATTCGTGTTTTTTAAAAGAATGGCAAGGGGCCTGGTTCAGACTGAAACAGAGAAAGGCCCGCTGGATTCACTCGGCGGGCCTTTCCGATTTTGCGTGAAAGAACGATCTACTTTTTTGCGGACGCTCCAGCAGCAGCGAATCGTTCCTGCATATGGCGCGTGAGATGGGGAACGATGCCCAGGATGCGCTCGATCAGCATCAACTGGCCGCGATGATGCATCTCGTGTTCTTTCACGGAGAGGATCATGTCGAAGCGGGTCCGGGAAGCTTGCGGCGCATGCGGCGGCATGGCAACCGACTCAGCGAGAAAACTTTCGGAAACGCCATCCAGAAAGGTCGCCCAAATTTCACCGTTTTTGGTGAGCAATTCGACGATCTGTGCTTTCGTGCGGGGGGTTTTTTCTTCCGCGGCCATGCGCTGCATCAGGGTTGGAAAATCGAATCCGGCAAGCGTCGTCCTGGGCTCTTTGGCGTGGATCTCGTATTGAAACGTATAGCCCAGGGCGATGTGGGACAGCATTTCCGCGACGCTTCGGGTATCCGGCGCGGCGCGAAAAGAGTATTTTTCTTCCGGGATATCCTGAGCGATTTCGAGCGTGTTCTTCCGGACCGTGCGAAAACTTGCGGCAAGTTCCGGGCCTCCGTAGTAAGTCACTTGATTTCTCCTTTGATCTGAAAATAGTGCTCTGAAGAGAGCGATAGGGAATTGCAGTGTACCACGCCCAGGCCAAGAGATTGACTTGGGAAAGGCGTCTTTAAGCGGCTAAGGCCTTGTAGCGTGGGCAAGGTTCCCTCTGGACAACGGGGTTTCGTGCATAGCACGCGCAATGCGAATCAAAACAAGTGCGGAATGGCGAGAAGTCTGCTAAACTCACGGCTTTGCTTAACATAAGAAGAACCTGCTGAGGAGCTGTCATGGCAATGAAATGTACGATTTGCGGCAAGGGACCGTCCTTCGGAAACGTTGTGAGCCACGCGAATAATACCCGCCGGCGCCGCTGGAACCCGAACCTTCAACGCGTTCGCGCCGTAGTGGATGGCGCGCGGAAGCAAATTCGCGTTTGCACGTCCTGCATCCGTTCCGGCCGCGTGAAGAAAGCAGCCTAGCTGAACGTTTTCGCATCGGATCAACCAGAGGAGAGTGTGTGAAGATACGAGGGCGAGTAGCATTCGTGCTGGGCGCAGCCTTGATGCTGGCGTCCGGCTGTCAGAAGGCGGCGCGGCCGTCCGCGGGCGTTTGGGCCACGGTGAATGGCAAGGACGTTACCAGCGCCGAGGTGGATAAGTATTACCGCACGCAACTGAACCCTGACGCGCCCGAGCCTTCCCAGGACGAAGCGCTTTCGCTGAAGCTGAACATCCTCGATGAGTTGATCAATAATCAAATCCTGCTACAACGCGCGAAAAAGATGAGCCTCGAGGCGGCCGACGGCGAAGTCGAGGATAAGTTTACCGAGTTCAAGAGTCCTTATACCGAAGACGAATTCCAGCGCCAGCTCAAGGCGCGCGGTTACACGGTGGACGACTTGCGAGCCGATATCCGCCAGCAGCTGTCCATCCAGAAGGTGATCAATCACGAGGTCGTGGCCAAGATCGCCGTCACCGATCAGGATGTGATGGATTTCTACAATTCGAATCGCGCGCAGTTCAATGTCGCCGAACCCCAATACCGCATCGCTCAGATTGTGGTCACGCCGCATAAGGATCCGGGCCTGCGCAATCGCAAGAATGACGACGCCACGACCGATGCCGAAGCAAAACGCAAGGCTGCGGCGCTTGAGTCTCAGCTGACCACCGGCGCGGATTTCGCGCAGTTGGCCATGGATTATTCGGAAGACCCGGCGTCGTCGGGATCGGGAGGCGACCTGGGCTACGTGCCGGAATCTTCGCTGTCGCAAAGCGATCCCGCGCTGAAGAAGGCTGTCATGTCGCTCAAGCCCGGCCAGACCAGCGGCGTTGTGGTCCTGCGGGATTCCTACCGCATCCTGAAGCTTGTGGCGAAAGAAGCGCCTGGGCAGCGCGAGCTATCCGATCCCGCCGTGCAGCAGTCCATCCGCGACAATATTCACAACCGCAAGGAACAGCTGCTTCGCGCGGCTTATCTGGCCATTGCGCGCAACGATGCGAAGATCACCAACTATCTCGCGCAGCAGGTTGTGGAATCGGCGGGGAAGTTGCCCGTGGTTGTCTCGCCAAAGGCAGCCGGATCGATTCCGGCGATTCCCCCAACAAAATAATTAACGCTACGAGACGATCGCGAGAATCTCTCCGGCGTTCACGGTTTGACCTTCGCGGGCGAGCCGTTCGACCGTTCCGGATTTGGGTGAGCGAATTTCGTTTTGCATTTTCATCGCTTCGATGACCAGCAATCCCTGTCCTGTTTCCACTGTTTGTCCTGGCACGGCCAGGACGCGAACGATTTTGCCGGGCATGGGGGCTGTCAGTTGCTGGCGGCCTTCGAGTTCCACCTTGCCGCCGCGTCCTCGTCGCCAGGAACGCGGGTCTAAAATTTCAACCTGAAACTCGCGCCCCGCGGTTCGCACCAATACATCCTTTGCCCGGGTTTCAATGGTCACCTCAAACGAACGTCCGCCGAGAAGGATGGAATACACGCCTGCGGAGACCGTTGCCGCGTCGGCGACGATTTTCCTGCCGTCGATCACGGCGGTCATTCGCGACTTGTCGAACTCGACCCTGCGTGTTGCTCCGTTGATGAGGATTTCGTATTTCATCGGAGAATCATTGCGGACGCTCGAGCTGTTCGAGCCGCGCGTCGCGTTTCCAGCGCGATTCGGTTCTTCCCGGGTCGTCAATCGCAGGCGCCGTGCTGGAAGCAGCGAGATGGTGGAGCAGCGCGGCGAAGATGGCGGCATCTTCCGCGGCAGCATCGTTGACGTTGGCATTTTTTCTGACGTCCAGCAGATGCGGAAGATGTTCATCGAGCCAGCGCGTATAGATTTCCCCGCGGATGAATTGCGGGTCGCGGAGGATGTCGAGAAAAAGCAAGGCGTTCGTCTTGATTCCGGTCACCGAGTGTTCTTCGAGGGCGCGTTCCAGGCGGGCGATGGCTTCGCCGCGATCCCGTCCCCAGGCAATCAGCTTGGCGAGCAGGGGATCGTATTCGGTGGAAACCGTAAAGCCTTCGTAGACGCCGTCGTCGAGACGAATTCCGGGACCGGACGGCGTTTGTCTCGAAAGAATTTTTCCGGGCGATGGGAAAAAATGATTCGCGGGATCCTCGGCATAGAGCCGGCACTCGATGGCATGGCCGGAAATCGCGATGTCGCTCTGCTGAAAAGGCAAGGGTTCGCCCGTCGCGATGCGAATCTGCAGCTTCACCAGGTCGAGCCCGGTGACCATTTCGGTGACCGGATGCTCCACCTGGAGGCGCGTGTTCACTTCGAGAAAAAAGAATTTTCCTTCGGCATCCACTAGAAATTCCACCGTGCCGGCGTTCGTGTAGCCGGCTTCCCGCGCCAGCCGAACGGCGGCTTCTCCCATCGCGCGGCGCAGTTCAGATGTCATCACAGGGGAGGGCGATTCCTCGATCACCTTCTGATGGCGGCGTTGAACGGAACATTCGCGCTCGCCCAGATACACGATGTGGCCGTGCGCGTCGGCCAGAATTTGAATTTCGATATGGCGCGGGCGTTCGAGATATTTTTCCAGATACACGCGGCCATCGCCAAACGCGTTGAGCGCTTCGGAAACCGCGTCGCGCCACGACCCGGGCATTTCCGTTGCGGCGGCGATGCGGCGCATGCCTTTTCCGCCGCCGCCGGCCACGGCTTTGAGCAGCACGGGATAACCAAGATCGTTCGCGATGCGTTCGGCGTCCTTCGAATTCTCGATGGGTTCCGCGACGCCGGGAACCATCGGGACTCCGGCGCGCGCAGCAAGTTGCCGAGCCGCGGTTTTTGAGCCGAGCCGCTCCATGGCTTCGGGGGAAGGCCCGATGAATGTGATTTTATTTTCGGCGCAGGCCCGGGGGAGATCGGGATTCTCGGCAAGAAAGCCGTATCCGGGATGCAACGCGTCGCAACCCGCGCGGCGCGCGACGTCCATCAGCTTGTCGATCCGGAGATAGCTTTCGCGCGAGGGTGCCGGACCGATCGGATAGGCTTCATCAGCGAGACGTACGTGCAGCGCGGTCCGGTCGGCATCGCTAAAGACGGCGACTGAAGCAATGCGCATCTCGCGGCAGGCTCGCGCGATTCGTACGGCGATCTCGCCGCGATTGGCGAGAAGGATTTTGCGAAACATTTTGGTCAAAAACAAAGTGTCGCGCTGAATTCTAGCACAGAGGGAAAAATCTCTGGGTAGCACAGCCACGCCTGGCTGTCTGGTTTTTGCAGCAGCGCAGGAGGCGAAAAGCACACAGCCAGGAGTGACTGTACTACAAAAACCCAACCGACCCATTGTCCGACTTGCTTGACCGTGGACAGAGCAGGATGTACGAGGCAATAATGAGCCAATGAGCGTTGAACGTTCGCAGAACCGCCAAGACCGTCTCCTTGGCGGGTATTTATTCGCCCTGTGCATCTACCAGATCGGTATTTACCGCTGGCCGGGCGGCCCCCCGTTCATTCTCGATCCACGTGCCGGAATTCCTGTCCTGCTGATCAATCACTTTTCCTTCGACAACAAGGTCATCTATCCGGTGGAATGGATCACGGCCGCCTGGTTGATTCTGATGGCGTTGATCATTTTTTTTCGCGGGAAATTTGTGAAGGTTTATCTCATTTCGGAAATCATATTGGCGCTGCCGACGGCATATTATGCCGGAGTCCTCGCGGTCCGGCACGGAGGGGATTTTGCTCCGGGATTCAAAGACCTGCTGCTGACGCTCATCTTGTTTTCAGGTTTCTCCCTGGCGCCGATGGCTCTGGCAGCGCGCCGGTTGTGGTTCCGAGGGGACGCGCGCTTGTGATTGTTTCAAAAGTGCTACTCCCGCCAACCCGATGCAAATGCCATGGTTGACATAGCGAATTGCGCTTCACTAGAATCAGGTGGCCAAAATGCAGGGGCTCTTATATTCCCGCGCTGAATCGCTTCCGACCAGGAGTTTGCCATGAACCGACTAGCCGCTCTCTTTGTTTTGAGTGTTTTTTGTCTGCCTTTGGGCACGCAAGCGCAACCCAAAAAAACTGCCGTGAAAGCTGTCGCTACGGCACCCTCCGCGGCGCAGCCCGCGGAAACCGCTACCGCCGATCCTCAGGCACCCATGGCCGCGGCAACGCCCAGAAAAAAGCGCGTCGCGATCTTCGATTTTGACTATGCGACCGTCAAAACGAATTCGGCAGCCGTATTTGGTTCGGATATCGATATCGGCAAGGGCATTTCCGACCTGCTGGTGAAGAACCTAGTCACCGATGGCACCTACAGCGTGATCGAACGCAAAGCGCTGGACAAAATCCTGGCCGAACAAAATTTTTCCAACAGCGACCGGGCCAATCCGGCCTCCGCAGCCAAGCTGGGCAAGCTCCTGGGGGTTGACGCCATCATCGTGGGAAGCATCACGGAGTTCGGAAACGAAACAAAGAATACGAATATCGGCGGAGGTGGCGGCGGATTCGGCGGTTTTGGGATCGGCGGGTTCGGCCACAAGGATTCGAAAGCCAACGTCATGCTGGACGCGCGCATTGTGGATATCGACACGGCTGAAATTCTGGGCGTGGCGGAAGGCAAAGGCCAATCCAAGCGCAGCAGCACGTCAATGACAGGCGGCGGCGGGAACTGGCACGGATTCGGCGGCGGCAACGTGGATTTCGGTTCGAGCGATTTTCAGCAGACCATCATCGGCGAAGCGGTGAAGGCCGCCGTGGATCAGATGACCCAGGGCCTTATCGATTCCGCGCCGAAACTGCAGATGCGGGTTGTCAGGGTAGAGGGTCTGGTTGCTGCCGTTGACGGCGGACAGATCGTTCTGAACGTTGGCAATAAAACCGGCATTAAGGCCGGTGACCACATGTCCATCGAGCGCGTCACTTCGACGATCAAAGATCCCACGACCGGAGCCGTTCTTCGCAAGATGACCACCAAACTCGGCGAACTCGAAGTCACCGACGTGGACGATGTTTCCGCAGTCTGCAGGGTCGTTTCCGGTTCGGGCTTCAAAATCGGAGACGTGGCCAGAACGGCAGTTCAATAGAGGGCCTTTCAGGACACATGCGAAATTACGCTGGAGGCGAAACGCGATCAGCGTCCGCCGCGAAATCCTCGGAGTGCAAAACCGCGCGGCGGCCCGCTGAGGAATAAAAACGGATTGCCGATTCGAGTGAGCGGCAACCAGGTAAAATCCAAGACGCCCCGGTAGCGGCCATTGAACTCATCGAAGCCGCCGTAAGTTCCGTATCCCCCATAGTTTCCCAAAACAACGGACGCGGGTGTTTTTTGGGACGATTGGATCGCGCGATCCCGTTTTCCTGTGAGAACGTCAACGTCAGCAGGGTCAAGCGGATGGCCGGGCCGGATGGCCTCCGGAAGGGCATGTTGCGAGTCGGCATTGTTAATGGTTTCCTGGGGCGTTGTCGGAGGCGTGGTTTCATTCGTTTCAGCCTGCTGCGCCCGCATTGACGGAACAGCAAGAACCATAGCCGCCGCCAAAATGAGAGTTCTCATTTCGCCCTCCCTCGTGCATCTCTGAGGCGATTGTACTCCCCCCATCTACTGGGTCAACGAAATCTGGCATCGACGCATCTGAACGAGTTATGGAGTATCGAACCCTTACGAGACGATGATACGCTGCAAGATAAACCATGAGACACCCTATTTGCTTTCCAAGATGTGTCGACGCCGCGGGGCTCGCATTGTTGCTATGGGCCTGTGCGGCCTACGCCCAGCAACTGCCGCCCCCGTCGCCTTCCGCAGTCCCGGTTCCCGCTCAAAATGTGACTGTGCCCGTGCCATGCGTTCAGCCGCCGCCCATGGTCCGGATCCAGGATTACGAAGGGCCGTTCGAAAAAGCCATCGGCTTTTTTAGCGGGAATCTGGAACGCAAAACCGTGCACTCACCGCACTACAAGCCGGGCGTGCTGCTCTGCTCGCTGGGAATAAAAGATAAATTCATCCTGTTCCTGCGCGATTCCTATGACCCGGCGACCATGTTTTCCGTCGCCTTTAACGCGGGACTCAGCCAGGCGGACGATGGCGATCCCACTTTCGGACAGGGCATGTCCGGATATGGCAAGCGGTTTGCCGCCAGCTACGCCGATGAAGCATCGGGCCGGTTCTTTAAGGATTTTATGTATCCGTCGATCTTTCATGAAGATCCCCGTTACTACCGTCTGGCGCACGGCCGTACGGGCAAACGCTTTCTCCATGTTGCCGAGCATCTGGTGGTCGCGCACCGTGACAATGGCGATCGGATGTTTAATTTTTCAGAATGGCTGGGAACGAGCAGTGGCGTGATGCTCAGCAACCTCTATCATCCGGGAAATGAACGAGGCTTCGCGCCGGCAGCTGAGAATGTGGGCATCAGCTTCGCCAGTGACGTCGGGTTTGACACGCTGCGCGAATTTTGGCCGGAGATTTCCCGAAAATTAAAGCTCCCTTTCCGCGAGGCGCCTGAATCGGAAAAATCGATCATCGATGATGAAGCCAGGTAGGACGGGCCTCAGCCTGTCTTCTTTAGACTTCCGCGGCCGAGCCGCAAAATTCAAAATCAGACGGGCTGAAGCCTGTGCTACTAAAATCTACAGCGGGATATTGCCGTGTTTTTTCCTGGGATTTACATCGCGTTTATTTTCCAGTGAGCGCAGTGCGGCGATCAGTTTTGCGCGTGTTTGCGAGGGTTCGATGACGGCGTCGATGTAGCCGCGCTCGGCGGCGACGTAGGGGTTGGCGAAGCGCTCGCGGAATTCGGCGATTTTTTTGAGGCGCAAGCGTTCGCGGTCGGCTTCGGGCGCGCGGTCGAGTTCACGCTTGTACACGATGTTGACGGCGCCTTCCGGGCCCATGACGGCGATTTCGGCGGTGGGCCACGCGAAATTTACGTCCGTGCGAATGTGTTTGCTCGACATCACGCAGTACGCGCCGCCGTAAGCTTTGCGCGTGATGACGGTGAGCTTGGGCACAGTCGCTTCGGCGAATGCGTAAAGCAATTTTGCGCCATGCTTAATGATGCCGTTCCATTCCTGCTGCGTGCCGGGCAAAAATCCGGGCACGTCTTCCAAAGTGATGAGCGGAATATTGAACGCGTCGCAGAAACGCACAAACCGCGCCGCTTTCACCGAAGCGTTAATGTCCAGCACGCCCGCGAGAAAGGCCGGCTGATTGGCGACCAGGCCCACCGGCTGCCCGCCGAGCCGGGCAAAACCAACCACGATATTTTTAGCGAAATGTTCGTGGACCTCGAAGAAATAGTTGTCGTCCACGACAGCGTGGATCACATCCTTAATTTCGTAGGGCTGCATGGCGTCGGCGGGGACCATCGAGTCGAGCGCTGCGTCGGCGCGGTCGATGGGATCGTACGTCGCACGCCGCGGCGCGTCGTCCAGATTATTGAGCGGAAGAAAACTCATCAGCTCGACGAATCATGGCGAGACATTCGGCGTCGTCGCGGGCGACAAAATGAGCCACGCCGCTGGTCGCGTTGTGCGTCATCGCGCCGCCCAGGTCCTGTTTCGAGACCTCCTCATGCGTGACCGTCTTGATCACCTCGGGTCCGGTGATGAACATGTACGAGGTATCGCGCGTCATGAATATAAAATCCGTTATTGCCGGAGAATACACGGCGCCGCCCGCGCATGGACCCATGATCGCGCTGATCTGCGGCACCACGCCGCTCGCCAGCGTGTTGCGCAGAAAAATATCGGAGTAGCCCGCGAGAGACCTCACGCCTTCCTGGATTCGCGCGCCGCCCGAATCGTTCAGCCCGATCACCGGGGCGCCGTTGCGCATCGCCAGGTCCATGATCTTGCAAATTTTTAGCGCATTCGTTTCCGAGAGCGATCCGCCAAACACCGTAAAATCCTGCGCGAATACATACATCAAACGTCCGTCGATCCGCCCGGAGCCGGTGATAAAACCGTCGCCCGGTGGGCGCTGCTCCTGCATCCCGAAATCGTCGCAACGGTGGGTGACGAATTTGTCCAGCTCTTCGAATGTTCCCTCGTCGAGCAGCAGCGCGACGCGCTCGCGCGCCGTGAGCTTCCCGGCATTGTGCTCGCGCTCGCGACGCTCGGGACCGCCGCCGGCTTCCGCCTCGGCGCTGCGGCGGCGCAGTTCGACTACGGGATCGCTGGATTTCGGATCATTTGTCATAGGTGGGGTCATAGGATGACGCGATGTTGCGCGGTCTTCGAGACTTTCGCACAAGCCCGAACGGACGCGCTACTAGATTTTAAGGCAGTGAGTGTCATCAAGGTATTGGCCCCGCTCCCGTCCCTGATATACTTCCGCGCCGGAGGGATTTTAATAAAATGACTCGCAGAATCCTCGCATTTTTGTTTGTGTTCGCGGGCGGAGCGATCGTCGGGCACTTCGCCATTCCTTCAATGGGCGCGCGCCTGGCCGGGGCTGGCGTGGTTCTCGCTCAATCGCATAAACCCGTTTATGCCCTGCGCCTTTTCACCGGGCCGGACAACAAAACGCATGCTGAAAAAGTGGAGCTGGGGTTTTCGCCCAGCGGCAACGGCGAAGCTTCCGATCTTCTGCCGGTCAACCGCGCAGTACTCTTTCGAACAACGGCGAACAGCACCCATGATTTTCATGTTCCTCCACGCCGGCAGTATGTGATCACGCTGAGCGGGCATGGCGAGATCGATCTCGAAGATGGAGAAAAGTTCGTTGTCGGGCCCGGGGATATCGACCTTGTGGAAGATACGACCGGCAAGGGTCACATTACAAAAGTGGTGGGCGATGGAGATCGTGTGGCGTTGAATCTCTACATTGCCGATCAAGCCGGTAAGTAGTCCTCCCCCGCCGTCATTCCGAGCGGAGCGGCGGCGTTACGGCTGGTCCATTTGCGCCGATGGCGCTTCATTCGGCGGCACGGGAAACTCCACATTTCCGACACCCAGAATGCGAACGGCGAGGTGCGTTGCCAGATAAATGCAGGCGACTAGAAAAATTGTGCCGAGCACAATATCCGCGAATGCGGCCAGGATGCGCAAACGCAGGTCGGCAATCGAAACAATGAAGATCGTGCCCTGCACCAGCGCGATCATGGTAGCGAGGGTAAGCGCAGCGGCTCCGAAGACGGCCGTTACCATTGCAAATATTTTCGCGATCATGAAGCGGTCCTAATGAATTCCCGACCAGTCGTCGGCGACCAGAATCGAGTTGCTGGGATTGGAAGGATCGTATTTCACGCTGGCGGGCTGGCCAGCGGCGAGGCGTTCGAGGCACAGACGCTCTTCGAGGCCGGTTACGTCCTGGGCAGTTTCGTAGGTAACGCCGGAAATGGAGTAGCTATACCGAATCAGGCGTCGCAGGCCGTTTCCGCTATGGCTTTGAGCCGCCGCGGGCCGCTTTGCAAAGATGCCCTGCGGAGGCGGTGGGGGCGCGGACGCCGGGGTTTCCACCAGTTCCACGACAAGGCCTTCCACGATCCGTCCGACTTGGTTGAGTTGAAAACGGCGGCGGCGCTCTTCGCCTTCCGGGTCGGCCGGTTTCCGAAAGGCGCGCTGCAAGATCACGGCCCCGGCGGCCATGACAATGGCCGCGGCCCCTGCTGCGATCCGCCAATCGATTGGCAAGTGTTTCAACGCGCCGGATTGCGCGCGCCGGCGGTCTCGAAGACGTCGCCGAGTGTTTCGCGCGCTTTCTCCCAGTCTTTCAGGAATCCTTCAAGGCCCCGGTCGGTGAGGGGGTGCCTGAAGAGTTGTTCGAAAACTTTATAGGGCATGGTTCCGATATGCGCGCCCATGCGCGCCGCGGCGATCACATGCAGCGGGTGCCGGAGACTCGCGGCCAGCACCTGCGTCTTATAGCCGTAGGCCTGATAAATGTCCATGATCTCGCGCAACAGGGTGAGGCCGTCGGCGCCGATATCATCGAGGCGGCCGAGAAAAGGGCTGACGAAATAGGCTCCGGCCTTGGCGACGATCAGGGCCTGCGGCGCGGAAAACACCAGCGTCATGTTGACCCGGATACCTTCCTTGGAAAGGATGCTCAGAGCGCGGACGCCGTCAGGGATCGTGGGAATCTTGACGATGATATTGGGATGCCACGTGGCGATTTCGCGACCCTCCCGAAGGATGCCGGCCGTATCGGTGGAGACCACTTCGGCGCTGATCTCGCCGTCCTTAACGATGTTGCAGATTTCGATCACGTGCTCGCGAAAGGGTCTCTTTTCCTTGGCGACCAGCGTGGGATTGGTGGTGATGCCGTCGATCACGCCATAGGAAACGCCCTGCCGGATTTCGTCCAGATTGGCAGTGTCCAGAAAAAACTTCATGGTGTTGCCTCCTTCGCCCGATTCAGAAACAGCACGGCAGAGAGGAGAACCGTAACGTTCAGACCGTCCAAACTAAACACGATTCACAACCGGATTTCGGAGCGTCCCAATTCCCGTGACGATCACCTCGACCACGTCGCCGGACTTGACCGGTCCGACACCCGCCGGAGTGCCCGTGGCGATCACGTCGCCCGGAAGGAGCGTCATCACCCGCGAAATCCACGGAATTATAACATCAACCGGGAAAACCATCGCGGACAACGGGGAAAACTGTTTCCGCGCGCCGTTAAGCAATGTCTCAATATGCGCATGGGCAACATCCAATTCGGTTTCGAGAACCGGCCCGAGCGGACAAAAAGTATCAAAACCTTTGGCGCGGGTCCACTGTTTGTCGAGCGCCTGATAATCGCGCGCGCTGACATCGTTGAGGCAGGTGTACCCGGCGATGTAGGGCCGCACTTCGTCGCCATCGAGGAGTTGGGAACATTCCCGCGAAATGACGACCGCTAGCTCGCCTTCATAATCGATGCGTTCCACGTTCGGCGGCAGGACGATGGGGTCTTCCGGTTCGAGGAGGGACGAGGGCGGCTTGAGAAAAATGAGAGGCTGCTTGGGGGGCACGTTACCGAATTCGGCGGCGTGATCCAGGTAATTTCTGCCAAGGCACACGATCTTGCTCGGCACGCACGGCGTCAATAGTTTTACGTCGCTGAGGAGGTAGGCGCGATTTGTGACAGTCCACTTCCCGAAGATGTCGCCCGAAACCACGCTCACCGAATCGCCTGAAATGACGCCCTGCAGAACTTCCGGATGCGTGCTTGCGCCGATGCGTTCCGGAGATATGAGTTGCGGCTGAAAACGGCAGAGTTTCATCGATGTCTGAATCCTCTGTGTGGAGTGCGGGAAATCAACGCGGCCGCTGCCGGGGTTCGGAAGAAATCGCGCGGCCCGCCTGAGCCATATGCCTGTGGCGGGCTTCCGCGCACATCAGAAACACCCAGTGAACCACGGCAATCAGAATATAGGAAACCGCGCCCAGCGTAAAAATCTGAAAGACGCCCATGCGGGTTTCGAGCAGAGGGAAGATCATTTCAGCGAGGACATAGGTGAGTGTGAGGAGCGCCCACGCCGTAAGGCCGGAAATGAAAAGCTTGGCGGGCTCGTCATGGAAACGAAAGACCGGAACCATCAGCAGAAGCAGAAGGAACGCGCCGGCGAGAAAATCGCGCACGCCGCCATAGCGCTCAAGCCGCGGGATGCCATAAGCGATAAGCTGCCAAGCGATAAAGGCGGCCGAAACGTACATCCAAGTCACGGCGCCGACACGCAACGCAGGGTTGCGCATCCACAGAAACCACGCCGTGCCCGGAAGCTGGGGTCGGGCCGTCATCCTATCCTTTCCATATTGCTCAGGCTATGGGATATCAATCTGGACCGCGGAACTTTTTACGCTTTCGTTCCCGGCGCGGTCTACCGCCGAAACGCGGTAGAAATACCGTCTGGTGGACAGTACGGAGATATCACGAAATGTCGGGCTCGGCAATGTTTCCCGATTCAAACGATCGCCGATTGTGCCCTCGGCGTCACTCCGGTAAACGTTATAACCCGCCAGATCCCCCTCGGGACTGATGGCCCATGATAGTTCGACGTAGGCAGGGGCCTGCGGGGTTGCAGGGACGATTGCGATTTCCAGGCCGCCGGGCGCTGCGGGAGGAAACACATCACGCGGGGTGACCACGGCCGGCGCGGAGTCTGAAGATTCGACCGAGTCGGATCCAAACTGCGCCACCGTGCGAATTTCGTAGAGATACGTCTTGCCGAATTCAAAATTGGCATCGTGAAACTCGGGCGTAGCCGAGGTGCCCGCCAATTCCAACGGATTTTTAAATTTCGTTTGTGAAATATCTCGCGGGAGAGGCGCGTCTTCCGAATCCAGTTCTCCGCGGAAGACCCGGTAGCTCACGGAAGACGCGCCCTGCGGCGCGGGCGATTCCTTCCAGTTCAAAATGACGGCGAATTCCGAAACAGTGGTGCGAACTTCGCCCGGAGTTGCGGGTGAAGGAAGGATTCGTACGGCGAAAATATTGGAATCGTCCGAGGCGCGCGTTTTTACAACTCTCGTCCGGACATTGTAGGCCAGAGAGGAACCGCCAGCGCGCGCGAGATCGTCTGCCGAGAGCGGGTCGCGGAATTCGATTTGATTGCCGTTCAAGTAAGAATCGACACGCTCAGACGGAATCGAATAAGCCAGATGCCAGGGAGTTTTTTTATCGGGGACAGCGCCGGGCGGCAGATTCGCGCGATAAATTTCAATCGTGGGGGCTTCCACGAGGGGCTCGTGGTCCGCCGACCGCGTGGGAAGGACGAACGTCAGGAGGACATCGTTCCCTGCCTGGCGCGCGGTAAGATCGGCGATCGCTGCAGGAACGACAGGATGGCGCGCGGTGGGGTCGGCGGGCGCGGCGCATCCGGAAAGCATCGCGCAGGCCCACACACTGAGTAGAAGCGCAAACGAGGAGGCGGCGCGGCTCATCGCTTCCCCATTGGTTTAGAGGATGTACCTGCTGAGGTCCTGGTTCTTGACGATTTCAGCGAGCTGTTTGGTGACGTACGCCCCGTCTACCTTGACATTTTTTTTCTTCAGGTCGGGTGCGTCGAAGGAAATTTCATCCAGGACTTTTTCCAGAATCGTGTGCAGGCGGCGCGCGCCGATATTTTCTGTCTGTTCGTTGACGGTGACGGCGAAGCGGGCGAGCGTAGCGATGGCGTCCTCGGTGAAATTCAGTTTCACGCCTTCGGTGTCCAGCAGCGCAATGTATTGTTTGATCAGCGCGTTCTTGGGTTCGGTGAGAATGCGGATGAAATCGGCCTCGGCGAGAGCCGAAAGTTCCACGCGGATCGGCAGGCGCCCTTGAAGTTCCGGAATCAGGTCGGAAGGCTTCGTGATGTGGAAGGCTCCGGCGGCGATAAAAAGGATGTGATCGGTGCGGATCATGCCATAGCGCGTATTGACGGTGGTGCCTTCGACGATCGGCAGAATGTCGCGCTGCACACCTTCACGCGAAACATCCGGGCCGTGGCCGGACTCGCGTCCGGCGATCTTATCGATCTCGTCGATGAAGATGATGCCCATCTGTTCGGCGCGCTCGACGGCCGATCGAGTCACCTGATCCATGTCGATCAGGCGGTTTTCTTCTTCCTGAATTAAATAGTCGAACGCTTCGGCAACCGTCATCCGGCGGCGTTTTTTTTGCTGGCCGAACATGCCCGAGAGCATGTCCTTGAAGTTGACGTCCATTTCCTCGACGCCCTGATTGGAAATAATTTCAAACGAAGGCATGGCGCGTTCGCGGACTTCGACTTCGACAAGGCGCTGATCGAGCTTGCCGTCGCGCAGCTGCGCGCGAAGTTTTTCGCGTGTACGGTCGGCCTGATCGCGGCGCGTCGAATCGGCGTGAATGGCGGAATGGGAATTGTCAGGCTCAACCGGCGGCGAAGCGGGAAGCAGCAGGTCGAGGACACGCTCCTCCGCAGCCTGCTCGGCGCGCTCCGCTACTTCGTCCAGTTTTTCCTCGCGGATCATGTCGATGGAAGTTTCAACCAGATCGCGCACCATGGATTCGACATCGCGGCCGACGTAGCCGACTTCGGTGTACTTCGACGCTTCGACTTTCACGAACGGGCAGCCGGCCAGGCGCGCGAGGCGCCGCGCGATTTCGGTCTTGCCGACCCCGGTGGGGCCGATCATCAGAATATTTTTCGGCAGAACATCTTCCGCCATTTCCGGTGTGAGTTTCTGGCGGCGCACGCGGTTGCGCAGCGCGACAGCGACCGCTCGCTTCGCGGCGCCCTGCCCAACGATGTATTTGTCCAGTTCGATGACGATCTCCCGCGGAGTCAATTCATCGAACGAAGGCTGAGGCGCGACCTCAGGTTCATGCTGCTCGCCGGGAAGATAGATCACCATAATTTACATTCCGCCTTCCGGAATCTCGTAGCGCCGGCGTCCCGCCGGCGGAAATTGCGTTGCATCCCGTTACACTAAACTCGCCGGCGGGACGCCGGCGCTACAGCTCTTCCACCGTAAAATTCGAGTTCGTAAAAATGCAAATTTCGCTGGCGATGCGCATCGCTTCCATCGCCGTTTCTTTTGCGGACAGCTTCGTATGTTTGGTCAGGGCCCGCGCCGCCGCCAATGCAAACGGCCCGCCGGAGCCGATCGCGCAGATGCCGTCATCGGGCTCAATCACGTCGCCATTGCCTGAAACGAGAAACGTACCCTTCGTGTCCGCGACAATCAGCAGCGCTTCCAGATGGCGCAGTGCCCTGTCTTTACGCCATTCCTTCGCGAGCTCAACCGCGGACTTCGCAAGATTTCCCTGATGCTCCTGCAGTTTGCCTTCGAAGCGCTCGAAAAGAGAAAGCGCATCCGCCGTGGACCCTGCAAACCCGGCCAGAACTTTATCACCGAACAAGCGGCGCGTCTTTCGCGCGGTATGTTTCATGACGTGTTCGCCCATAGTGACCTGTCCGTCGGCGGCGATCACAACTTTGTTATCGCGGCGCACGCACAAAACCGTGGTGCCGTGTATCTGCGCTGAATTCCTGCTCATTGGCATCCCTAGATTATACCGCGAGCGGAGGCTGCGACCAATGCGGGGTTTAGTGGCACAGACTTCGGCCTGTTTGCCTTTGAATTGAGGAGGCCCTGGCTGGACTCAAAAGAAAACAGGCTGAAGCCTGTGCTATTAAAAACGCAGCGACTCAGACTTTGATCTGCTCTGCCGGCAGAGGAACTTCCGGCTCGACGCCGCGCCAGCCGACTGGTTTTCCCTGCACGGAGGCCATGACCGCGCGGAACAGAACGACATACATCATCTGGCGATAATAAAAGCGCTGCAACAGCAGGGGCCAGAGCAGGGACCAATCCTCGCGACGCTCGAGCGTGAAGGCGACGACGCAGGTGAGGAAATCGATGAGCATGAATCCGATGAAAAATACGAGCGAGCGCTGCACGTCTGCCGCGGTCCAGAACTGCGGAAGGTGGGTGAATCGAAATTGCGAGAGGCCGTAAAGTGTCAGCGAACCCAGAAAGAGAAGATCGATGACCGGAGAAAACAGGGGAAGCAAGAGCTGGAACAGAAAGATATTAGGCAGCGCGATCCAACCGAGCGTGCCATATCGCGAGCGGCCCAGCGTGTCGCGGTGCTTCCAGAATGCCTGAAGCGTGCCGAACGTCCAGCGGAAACGTTGGCGGACGAGCACTGCCGCTGTTTCAGGCGCGTCAGTCCATCCAATGGCTTCTTCCTCATAGGAAATGTCCCAGCCGGCGCGGCGGATGGTGATCGTCAGATCGGTATCCTCGGCGACGGTATCCGCGCTGAAGCCGCCGGAATTGTTGATTGCTTCCGCGCGCCAGGCGCTGAGCGCTCCAGGGACGACGGGAATGCAATTCAGAAGGTCGAACGCGCGCTTTTCAAGGTTTTGGCTGGTCACGTATTCAAGCGCCTGCCAGCGCGTCAGCCAGCTGATGCGGTTGCCAACTTTTACGTTACCGGCGACCGCTCCGACCCTTGGATTGACGAAGTGCCGTACGAGTTTGCCGATCGCATTGGGCTCGACGGCAGTGTCGGCGTCGATCGTGACAAGAATGCCGCTGGAAGCCTCGGCGAGACCATGCGAAAGTGCTGCGGGTTTTCCGCGATTGGGCTGGTGAATGATTCGGACAGCGGGGTTGCGTCCGAATTGGGCATCGAGCATCTCGCCGGTGCCGTCGGTGGAACCGTCGTCGATGACGATCACTTCCAATTTCGGATAATCGGATTCGAGCACGGAGTTGACCGTATAAACGATCACCTCTTCTTCGTTGTATGCGGGAATCAGAACGCTCACGAGCGGCTGGAAATCGGGATGATCGGGAGGCGCCGCG
The DNA here is from genome assembly GCA_963788335.1 of Terriglobia bacterium. Taxonomy (GTDB): domain Bacteria; phylum Acidobacteriota; class Terriglobia; order Acidiferrales; family UBA7541; genus Palsa-360. The sequence continues at coordinate 33,321 of CAWBGM010000013.1, read as the reverse complement.
CGAAACTTCTCAATAATCGCCAGCACACCGACGATGATGGCCCGGCAACTCACCAGTCCGATACCGAGGACGAAGATGAAGGCGACGCTTAGCCTGGACCACTCGTACAGAGTAAAAATCAAACCATCGGCGTGCGCAACGAGGCGCTCGCGGAAAGTGAGCGGCGGCATCAAGTCCGCACGAGTCTGGCCGATCAGGTCCGACACGGGAACGATCTGAAAACCAGCCGCGCGCAGTCCGTCGATAATTTGGGGCAGCGCCTCGACCGTGTGCGAGCGGTTGCCGCCGCCGTCGTGCAGCAGCACGATATTTCCGCCGTTCGCGTGCGCCTGCTCGAGAACGCGTTGCACGATCACGGATGCGGGGGCGGGAGGAACACCGTTGGGCTCGCCCCAGTCGTGCGGATCGATACGCGCACCGACAATGAGGTAGCCCATCGATTGAGCAATGGGCAGCGCCGCAACTTCATCCGCCGTTTCGGGCTGGTGGTCGATGCCATAGGGCGGGCGGAACAATAGCGTTTTCACGCCGAGCGTGCTGTTGAGCAGGCGCTCGGTGACGTTAAGTTCCACGTCGATCTGCGTGCGCGAAATTTCGTTCCAGCGCGGGTGTGTGTAGGTATGGTTGCCGATTTCGTGGCCTTCGGCATATTCGCGACGAATTAAACCCAGGGCGTCGTTCGCGCTGCTCCCGATCACGAAAAAAGTTGCCGGGGCCTTTTTCTCTTTGAGGATATCCAGAATTTTTGGCGTGAATTGACGGTCCGGCCCGTCGTCGAAACTCAACGCAATCTTGTAAGGAGCGGCGCCCATCTGAAAAATGCGGTAGGAGGACGGAAGCGTTTTGTATGTGTCCTCAACGATGTCGCTGGTAGCGGGATCGAATCGAATTTCGCGGGTGCCTTTCTGCGGCGTGTCCGCGAACTTCCAGATATCGCCATCGCCTTCCAAGATCAGGTCATAGCCGGGGGGCATGTCGACGAGTTTCGCGCGCGCGATATCATCGGGGCGTATGACATCCCAGATCGACCAGAGGGAGGGATCTTCCGAGCCGAGCCGCCACAGCGCAGTGCCCTGCACGCCGATACGTTCAGCGGCGCGCAATTCGTTGTAAGCGGTGACGCCGTCAAGCATCCAGACGCGATGGACATGATTGTGCTCGTCCGAATAAGAGTAATTCGGATTGAGGGAATCGGAATCGAATTCAACCTGCGCCTCCGATTCGGTCGCCGTTACAATCGATTCCTGAAAGCTCTCCACCTTAGCCTGTTCGACGGATTTCTTTCCCGCATTGACGGGCCAGTCGTACGCGTAGTTCGCGATTCCCATCACGAGTTTTCGTGCCGGCACCAGCTTGGTGATGGCCTCGATATTTCTGACAAACCAATCCTGCGCGGCGATGGGACCAGGCGACGAGGTGCGCCAGTGCTGGTCGTAATTCATCAGAATTACGGCGTCGGAAGATTTTCCGATGCCCGCGTAATCGTAAATCCAGTCCGCGGCGGGCAGGCAGACCATGAGCTTGAGATTCGATTTGTGCAGGACGACGGCAAGCTCGGAAATGAATTGGCTGAAATCCTTCTGGCTTTTCTCGGGAATTTCCTCAAAATCAATGACCAGCCCGGAGAATCGGTTGTCGGAAACATATTGAACCGCCTGTTGCTCCAGATTCCGGCGGGCGGCGCCGCTTTTCAGCATGGCCGCCATTTCGTCGGTGAGCCAGTTTGTGCCGTCGGAATTGTTCAGCAGCGGCATGGTAGGGATTTCAATCGAAGGAGTCTGCTGCGCCAGGGTTTGTTCCCACGCCGCCAGTTTCGGATCGGACTCCACGTCCAACCGGCCGCTCGCCGTGATCGAGTGAAGCCGCTCGGGAATCAGCACGTCAATATCGCGGAAATGCTGCTGCAGGGCCGCGAGCGAAGTTGGGTCCCAGCTCACATAGAATGCGGCGCGCAAGGGATCGTAAGTGGCGGGCATTTCTCCCAGGGCTTCGACGCGGCGCTTGCGCCCGGTTCGTTTCAGTGTGATTTTCGTGCGCGTCTTTTCATTCACCGGGTGAAGCGAGCTGCGATTGGTGGGAAGCAACGGCTCGGGCAAACGGGGGCTGATCAGGATGCTGATGAAAAATGTAATGACCAGAAGCGTGAAGATAGCTCCGCTGATTTCCAGCACGCGGCTGGTGCGGCGCCAACGGAGGCGCTGCTCATCGTAGAATATGGGCTTGCGTGGCTTCATGCATTTAACCCAAGCTAGCCGTTGCGGTCCAAAGAATCGATGACTTTAGGACAGAACCCACAACAGCCCCGCCAGGCCGCTCCGATCATACCCGCGCAACGCGGCCGCGTCACGATGCTTCGCTTTCGCGCGTTCCAGGCAATCATGACAGGCCTGGTCCTCCGGTTGTTCTTCGCTTTCCGTTATCCTACTTCAACCGACGATAGCAACGCGTACCTTCAGCTGGCCCACAACTGGATCGACCATCATGTCTACGGTCTCTGGATCAATGGCCGACTGATTCCGACGGATCTCCGAATGCCGGGCTATCCGGCTTTTTTGGCTGGCGTTGCTATGATGCTTGGACGGTCGCTGGGCGCCATTTCGTTGTCTCAGGCGTTCATCGACCTAGGTACATGTTGTTTGACGGCTGTGCTTGCCGCGGGGTTAGCGCCAGTCGGCGCGCGGCGTGCCGCCTGGATCGCAGGGCTGTGGCTCGCCGCAACGTGCCCATTTATAGCAAATTACACGGCTGTTGTATTGACGGAGTCGCTCGTCGCATTTTTTGCGACGGCGGCGCTGGCTTGTTTCATCCTGGGACTCAGGCAAAATCCCTCCGAAATCGAAAACCAGCGACGGTTCTCTCCGCTCGGTTACGCCGCATGCGGTTCGTTTCTGACAGGGCTTGCGACACTGGTGCGTCCGGAAATGCCGCTCCTGGTGGGTGTTGCGGGCATTGTCTATGTGCTTCGCCTGTGGAGCCATTTGAATCTCCGCAAGATCGTATTGCTTGGCGCGGCAATGGTTGGGGCATTTCTGCTGCCTCTAGCGCCGTGGGCCGCGCGCAATTTCGTCACGCTGCACAAAGTAGAAATTCTCGCGCCGCGATTTGTGACGCTGCCCGGCGAATACGCGCCGGTCGGTTACTATGCATGGACGAAGACATGGCTCGAACGATACCGCGACGTTTATCTGTCGGTCTGGAAGATTGGCGAGGAGTCGGTGGACGTCGATGAACTTCCCGCCATGGCATTTGATTCGCCTCGGGAAAAAGCGCGCATCACCGCCTTGTTCGCGCAATACAATAAGAGCGAAGACCTCGACATCTCTCCCGAAATGGATCATGAGTTTGCCGAGATTGCCGCGGAAAGAACCAGGCGAGATCCTCTGCGCACCTACCTTCGAGCTCCCTTCCAACGCGCCCTTTCGATCTGGTTCACGCCGCGCACGGAGTTGCTGCCGATCGACGGGAAATTGTGGCCGCTTGCTGATCAGTGGCGGGATTCCGCCGGCGATGTTCTCACGACAGCGGGGTTTGGAGCGCTGGGCTATCTGTATGTCGCATTGGCCGCGGGGGGAGTGTGGATTGCGTGGCGCTCAAGTCGCAAGGCAGTCGGCGCTGCGAGCTCGAGAGAAGATTTGCGGGATGGGCCGAATCTTTGGGGCATCGCGTTGCTGCTGGTCTACCTTTTTGTCCGCACATTATTTTTGACAACCGTCGAGGCGCCTGAACCACGTTACGTTGTCTCCTGCTATCCAGCGGTTCTTGCCATGATTGCGCTACTTTTTGCGTGAGGTTCCAATCAGCGTTCCTCAACCGGCTCGGGATGAATCGTGACACGCGCGACTTGCGGGAATTTTTCCTTCACGCGATCTTCAAGCGCGGCGGTGACATCGTGGATTTGGGTAATCGGCAGGCTTCCCTCCATCGCGCAATGGCAGGAAGCCAGAATCTTGTGCTCCACCTGACGCACGTGGACTTCGTGGCAATCCACGAGTTCATGGTATTCGACCGGCAGCGTATTGATGTAATTTTCGATGGCGCGGCCGAGGCCCGTCATTTCTCCGCGCTGGCCGTCCACCGAAGCGATGTGCGTGCCGAGCGGCTCGATGTGAATGTTCACGATGGGGTTTCCACGGCTCGATGATGCGGCGACGCCCGGGAGCTTGCGAATTTCATCCTCGAGTTCTGTGGCGCGGCGATGCGCCTCCCGCAAACTTAAATGTTCGGGAACTTCCAGGTGCAACTCGATAAAGAGGCGGCCATCGAGCTGGTCCGCTGTAATCTCGTGAACTGCAAGGCCGCGCCGCGCGGCTGTCGCGCGAATGGCGTCAAACAAATGCTCGCCCGCGGCGGCGCGCGGCTCCATGTGGACCATAACATCGGCTGGCACGATTTCTCTGACGCGCCGTTCGACGGCGTCGGAAATTTCATGGACCTTCTCGAAGCTGGCCGATCGCGGAACGCTGATCGTGACATCCACGAAATGCTGATTACCCGCGCGACGCACGCGGACACGTTCGGTTGAGAGCACTCCTTCGAGTTCATCGACCGCTTCCGTGACGCGCTTCTGCAAACCGGCCGGGGCCGTATCCAGCAGGGCCTCCAACGTGCGCTTCCCGAGCCGCGAACCAATCCAGATCACGATGGCCGACACCGCGAGGGCCGCGATGGGATCGGCAATTTGCAGCCACGCAATGCCATAGTGCTGGCCGGTCCAGACTGTGATCATGCCCAGAATCACGACAAACGTGCTCCAGACATCGGTTGAAAAATGAAGCGCGTCGGCTTCCAGCGCTTCGCTCGGATATTCGCGCGCGACGCGCTTCAACGCACGCGAGCGGACCAGATCAATGCCCATCGCAATTCCAAGAATCACAATCGCCAGAGCGCTCGGAACAAGATGCACCTGCTTGTACAGCAGTCGCACAAACGCTTCCACGATGATGTAAGCCGAGGTGATCAGCAACAATCCCGTTTCCACAAACGCGGAAAAACTTTCAAATTTCGCGTGGCCGTAGGTGTGTCCGGAATCGGCGGGCCGGTCCGAAACTCGCACCGAAAGCCAGGTTAGAATCGCGGCGATCAGATCGAGGCCGGAATGAAGCGCTTCGGAAAGCACGCCCAGGCTTCCCGTCGCGAGCGCGAGAAACACCTTGAGCCCTACAAGAACCAGGGCCGAGCCGATCGACCAGAGCGCCGCCATCTGCTTGACCGAAGTGGGAGAGCGTGTGATGGAAGAAATCCTCGAAGGGGATTATACGATGGCAGGGCGAGGAAAGCGCCTAAACCAAATGTTCATAGCGAACGGGTGCGAATGTTCAAAAAATGCGCGGGATGATCGAAGGCCGTAGCGCGGGCGAGACGCCCGCGCCACGAACACACGACCGGCCTGGGATTTACACGATTCACGAATCACAAATCACGATTCACGCCACACCAGTCTCGGATCGCCACAGCACTAATTAATCGGGGGCGGCGGGACCAGCGGCAAGCGTTGCGGCTCTCCGCGCGCGCCGTGTACTTCCACGTCGTCGAACAGGAGCGAAGGCGCAACAACGGAAGCCGGGACGCCAGACTCCGATGAGCCGAACGCCGCCAGCGCCGTACCGGAGAAACCGGCCTGCTGGCTTTGCATGAAATTAAACGCGGTGGCGTCGTTCCCGATGCCCGCGATATTGCGGATCGCGCGCAGCGTCAAGCCGGTTAACCGCGCGCCGCGAATCAGCGACTCGCTGCCGTCGTCAACATTGACGCGATAGACGAGCAAGGGCAAGCGATCGCCCGTTGCCGCGCCGGATGCGGCGCCCATTACGAGGTCGGAGAGATCGTCCTGCTCGCGAACGCCGAGTACGGGATTGTCCATCTCACGCACGATGATGCACCATTTGTTTCCGTTCTGCTTGCAGGCATCCATGAATTTTTTCTTCAGTTCGTCCGCGGAAACCGCCGCCGACGAGGTGAAGAACAGATTGCTGATCATCGGGCGCGGGTCGGCCAGAAACGCCGCTCGTCCGTGACCATTCGATTGGACAAGGTCGGGCCCCGGGCGCCGCGACATCAGAAAATTCAACAGCAAGCCGTTCTGAATCAGTTCTACCTTCCCCGCCTTTACTCCCTCTTCATCGACCGCGTACGCGCCGAGCAGGTCTTGTCCCGCGAATTGTTTCGCGCTCGGATCGTCCACGAGCGAAACGGTGCCCGGCAATACGCGCGTTCCCAGTTTGCCGGTCCATTCGCTGTGCCCGCCCAGCCGGTCCATCAATTGATCGAAAGACGACTGCATGGCCAGCGGCCCGCGAGCGCCGGACAGTGAAGGTTCCAGCATTTGCGCCAGCAGCGAGCCCGCTGCGGGAGCTTCGAACAGCACCGGCCCATCGTAATCAGCCGCGGGTTGGGAAACTCGCAGCGTGATCAACTGCTCGCCGGCCTTCTGAAGGTCCTTCTGGACGGAATCGGCCGTGGGCAATTCGTCCGGACGCTGGCGATAGACAGCGACGAAATTGTGAAGGGGCATCCCGTCGTCGGATTCGGTTTCGAGGCTCGCTTCGATGGCGGCGAGGCTGCGGTTCGAGCGAATTTTGGTTCCGTCCGTGGTCAGCAGATAATTCGTGGTGTAAATCAGGTGATACGTGACGCGGGAACTGGCGAGTTGAGGAAACGCGCGCAAAGCCGCGGACGCCGCCTTGGCCTCCTGCTCCCAGTTGCGCGTGGTCCAGTCGGGATCGCGCAGCGGTTCCACATTGACCGTCGGAGGCGCCGGAGAAAAATCGGGAATGCTGGGGGCTTTCGCCAGGCGCGACATGAACGCCTGCTTCTTGGAAAGATTTTCAACGGCCGCTTTGAAGGATTGATCGGTGGCGAGCCATAGGTCCTGACGCAGCGAATCGTAATCGCGGTCGATCCCGACGGTGCCGGTCGAGCCGAGGAAGCCGGAGAAACCTTCATCGGTGATGAAGTTCGAGCTATCCACATTGTAATCGCCAACGCGAACATCCACGCTCATGATGCGGTTTTTTCCGGTGGTCGAGGAAATCAGCGCGCCGAATTCCGCGACGATTGTGCGGACATCGATATCGAGAATGCGATACTGAATGAAGTAAGGGCGCGCCGGTTCGGTCGTGTCCGGAATTTTCAATTCAAGGCGAGTGCGCGCGCGGTCGAGTTCATCCTGCATGGCTGCGAGGGTTTTGTCGGAATCGACGACGGGCGGCGTTTGCGGAGGCTGCGCGACAGAGGTTGCCGGATGTCTCGCAGGCGCCGCGTTTGCGGGACCCGCAAGCCAGAGCGAGGCCGCTGCAAAAGCAAAAACGAAAAATGTACGGCCCAAAATCTTTGCGGGGTTGCTCACGGGGTTTTTCATTAGCGCACCGCCTTCGGGTCATGACCGGGCGGGGGCAAGATCGGGGGTTTATCGGTTGAAGTTTCCTTCTTTTCGACTTCCATTTCTGAAACCAGCATTGCCGGGGCCGCAGCGGAAACGGGCACCGAGCCGGATTCCGCGCCGCAATATCCATTAAAAATTTCCATGGTGTCGCCTGTCGCGAGAATCTTGTTGAGAGAAATCAGCGGTGTCCCGCCGATATTCACGCCGCGAACCAGTTCATCGGGACGCCCGTCGGGATACACCTTGAAAACCACCAGGGGTTCTTCATGGAAGGCCTGTGGCTGTCCACGTCCGGTAAACGTAAATCCTCCGGCGATGTCGTCGATCCGCAATCCGAACGGTTTTCCCTGCCGCTTGATTTCCTCGACGAGTTTTTTGTGCAGCTCGTCGTTGGTTACCTTGAGGCTGCTTTCGATAATCAAATTTCCCTGCCGTGAAACCGGCTGCGCGCCAATCTGCCGCCGTCCGTGGCCGTTCGAGTGAGGAAAGCCCGTCAGCGCCTGTCGCGACATTTCGAAATTCCTGAGGATTCCCTTGTCCACCAGAGTGACACGCTCGGAGGGAACACCTTCGTCATCGAACGGGTAATAGCCGAGCAGCATATCGTTGCCGAGTTTTTTTGCCGTCGGGTCATCGTAAATGGAAAGAAACGTGGGGACGATCTGCTCGCCCACTTTCTTGGCGAATGTCTGTCCTTCGGTGACGTCTTTCTGGCGGAAACCTTCCGCGCGGTGTCCGAACACTTCGTGGAAGAAAACGGCGGTGGCTCGACCGGTCAGCAGCGCGGGGCCCGCATAGGGTTCGACCAGCGGCGCGGCGACCAGCGCTTCCAGCTCCTTGCGCAGCACTTGCCCTTGGGCGAGGACGGTTTTGTCGTCCGGCGCATCCGCGGGATTGTTCCAGTCAAAATTGTAATAGCGGTTGATGTCCATCCCGTCCGGGGCTTTTCCCTGAATAAAAAGTTCCAGGCGGTAATGAATCTGGCCAAACTGCAGGCGTGTACCTTCGGTATTGACCTGATATTGGTTTTCCCCGTCCGCGCTGAAGGTAACAATCGAATTCAGGATTTGCGGGGAAGCGCGGAACGCTTTGGTGTACAGGCGAACTTTTTCTTCCCAGGGTTTGCGGTCGGGATGAACGGAAACTTCCGGCCCGTAAAACACATGCGGCTTCTCACGCGAAAAATCCGGGGCATGTTCGTCGGCCGACTGCGATTGGACTTCCTTGCTGGTATTGATCTTGATCAATGTCTCGGACGCGCTGCGGAAATTCTTGTCGGTTTCGCTCCAGATCGCTCGGCGCAGGACTTCGGGATTATTGTCCACGGGCACCGGAGTGCCAAAGCTGCTCTCCCCTCCCCTCGAAGTCCCGACTTTGTGCGTGTTGTCCAGGTCATAGCTGCCCACGCGCACCTGCGTCTCGAGCCAGTGGGTGAGGCTGGCTTCGCTGGACAGCAGGGCGCCGTTCGAACCCATGACTTCAGTCCGCTCGGTGGACGTCACCGTATAGCTGATGAAATAGGCCGGCGGATTGGCTTTCGAAAGGATCGGCATCTCACGGTCCAGTTCCTGGCTCATCGTTGCCACAATGGGCGAGGGAGTCGCCTGCGCGGCCTGCGCCTCAGACGCCACAGGGGCGGGACGGCGGGCGGGATTGCCTGCGGCCAGCGCATTCAGTGAAAAAAGCAGGACAAAAATTGCAAGGGTAAGTGTTTTCACGAAGCTACTCCATTCTGCTGAGTCGGAATTCATGGCTTCAAAGATAAACAGTGTATGCCTCTAGGCGGTCAATCTCAACGCGCGCATTCCACTGAAGTTCCAATTGCGGCCATTGACGACAAAACAACCGTGTTACCGGCCACGTTCGTTGGATGCCGGCGCACCGTCCCGTGCTGTATGGATCGGCAACCCATTTGACGTGCGGGAATTGCGTTTCGTGTCGAGAAAAATAAGCGAGGCGGCAAACGGTGGAACAATTTGCCGCCTCGCGTCGAAGCGTTGCAGAAATACAGACGGACCGCTATGGGGCGCAAGCCTGTGTCGCGGGTTGGCATACAGCCTTTCCTACCAGCCCTGACCCGGCGGGCGTGGTAGCTGCGGAGCCGCCTCGCGTGGCAATCGGAATTACGATGGCCGGGACGGCAATCGCGACCGTCAGGCCTACGATCCACCAAATCCCAAGGTGATGTACCGGTGGAATTCCAACAGTCGTTATACCGACGGAAGTGGCGTTGGCCGCGTCAGTCAACTCGGAAGGGGTGGCCTGGCTTGGCTGGTCGGGAGACTGGTGGCCGTCGCGAATCATGGAAATTTGCCCCGCGATCACCGTAACGCACACACCATCCAGGTTGCAGAATTTCACGGTGCCTTCGAAGACGATCAATTGAAACAGGCCGTTCAGATAGCCGAGAAAGAAATCCGTGCCCACAACGCCCGCGACTCCCACCGGGGTTTTGATCTCAAACTTGGAATTCGGCTTGGACTGCTTGACCACCGACGAACGCACGCGGCCGTATTCCAACTCGATCTGCGTCTGCTGCGCTTTCGCGTCGTGCTGTGTAACGGTAAGGCTGGAACTGGAGCCCACGTTGAGTAAAGAGCCGTCGTCCAGCGCCACGCGGGCGCGGCCGCCGTCGCCGGTTTTTACCACGTCGCCCCAATCCACCAGCGTCTTCACCGGGGCCGGCAAATTTTGCGTTCCCCTGGCGATGGCCACATCGGGGATCGCGCGTGAAATTTCTCCCGCACGCATCGCACCCTGCGCCGTGATGTCCGGGGGAACTAGAATAGAAATGGAAATGAGGACAGCGAGACCGACAAGAAAGGGGGAACGTGTCTTCATATTAAGGTTCTCCTGAGAGGTTAATTCGTGCAAAACAATTAAGCATCCTAGTTACTGGATGTGTATGGCCCTGTCAACGGCGGCACAATCTCGATGTCCCGTAACTGCCAATGGCGGGCCTGGAGGGTTGGGGCGCAAATTGTACTCCTGGAAGGCCCGAAAATGGAAGGGAACGGTTCCAGCAGCACAGGCTTCCGCCTGCGGGTTTCTGAATTCTGCGGGCTTTATAGAAAGTCAAAAAATCAACAGGCTGAAACCTGTGCGACTAGAACTTCGCATCGATGGCGGCCGGGCGCTCCTTCTGTAATTCGCCGAATTGGGTCAATACCGAATCAAATCTGGCGGAAACAAATTGTTTCGTTCAGGAGGGCGTCAGGACTACAATCCTGCCCGATAAGACGTCTGCAGGAAAACACAGTTCAACATACATGAGGTGGCCGATGAATCAACCGACGAAGCAGCTTGGGCTCGTCAATTTTGCGGTGGCGGCATTATTCTTCTGCGTTCTTGCGCAGATTGCCGGCGCGCAACAACTGTCGATGACCGTGGACGCGAAGAAGACCGGCGCGCCCATCTCGCGCTACCTGTATGGATTTTTCACCGAGCTCCACGAGACCAACAACGAAGGCGGCTACTGGGCCGAGATGCTCAGCGACCGGAAGTTTTTCAATCCGGTCTCGAGCAAGGAACCCCCTCCGTTTACAGGACGCAGGCCGAGAGCGCATGGCGTTCGGTGGCGGCCCGTGGGCCCGGATGATTTCGTTGTGATGGATACCAAGCAAGTTTTTGTTGGTGAACACAGCCCGATGGTGAAGTTGGAAGCGGCCGCGCCCCACGGAATCCGGCAGGGAAGCCTGGGGATTCGAAATGGGAGGAAGTACACCGGCCGCGTCATTCTTGCCGCCGAACCCGGCGCCGATGTGAAATTGAGTCTTGTGTGGGGAGACGGCGCCGCCGACCGGCAGACGATCTCCATCAAAGGCCTTCGAAAAGATTACGTCACGTTTCCGTTGAGCTTCACGGCCGGCGCGGACAACGATGACGCGCGCCTCGAAATAATTGGAACGGGAAAAGGATCGTTCCACATCGGCGCTGTTTCACTGATGCCTGCGGACAACATGGACGGCTTTCGCGCCGATCTGATCGAAGCGATGAGAAAAATTGGCCCGACGATGTTCCGCTGGCCGGGCGGGAATATGGTTTCCGCGTGGGACTGGCGCGATTCCATCGGTGACAGGGACAAGCGGCCGCCGCGACTGAACTATGCCTGGAACGAAGTGCAGATGAACGACATGGGCATCGACGATTACATGAAGCTGAACAAGCTGCTCAATATGGAGCCGTACATCTGTGTGAATGCCGGTTTCGGCGACGCGTATTCAGCCGCTCAGGAGGTCGAATACACCAACGGTTCTGTGGATACGCCGATGGGGAAACTGCGTGCAGCCAATGGCCATCCGGAACCTTACAAAGTGACCTGGTGGAACGTCGGCAATGAGATGTGGAACACCGGGCAAATGGGTTTCATGGCGGCAAGCCAGTACTGGGTCAAACATAACATGTTCGTTAAGGCAATGCGTCAGGTCGATCCGACGATCAAATTTGTGACCTCCGGCGCGTCGCCCGTTGAAACCAGCCAGAGCCGCGCGGCGTTCAACATCACCGGAAAATACGTGAAGGCGTTCGGCGGCCCGGCGGACTTTACCGGCATGCTTCTGGCCAATTCCTCGGATTACATGGACGCGGCCGCCGAACACATTTATCCCTCCGGCGCGGACCTGGCATTCGATGCGGAGAAAGAGGCCTACGTGAAGGTGGACGAGCCTCTGTCTCTTCGCACGCGGAAACTGGCGAACGGCGTCGAAGCCGTGGTCGAAGCCTGGGATATTTACCAGGAGCGATTTCCTCAGCTCAACATGGATCGCTATCCGATTGCGCTCGATGAATGGGTTTCGGAGTGGGTTTCCGATGAGCACGGACAACGAACGATCGGCGATCCTCACTTCTCGTTTTTTTCGCCGCTGGCGACCGCGATGGCGCTAAATGTGATGTTCAGAAATTCGAAGCGGTTTATTCTTTCGGCTTACACGGACGGGCCGCATTTGCTGCTCTTCAACAAGACCGACGTAACGGTGCGGCCGCTCGGACTGATGTTCGAAATGTACCGGCAACATTTCGGGACGATTCCGGTGGATATTACGGGAAACTCGCCGGTCCCCGAGGTGAAGGGTACTGTAATGGTGGACAAGGGCAAAGTCCCGCCGGGCAGCGCTACGTATCCACTCGATGCCGTGGCTGCTCTTACCACTGACAGGAAGGCATTGACCATCGCCGTCGTCAACCCGACTGAGTCCGAACAGGAGATCGATTTGTCGGTCGCAGGAGTGAGTGTTCAGGACAAAGGAAAATTGTGGCGCATCAGCGGAGACGATCTGACCACGGCCAACGAGCCCGGCAAACCGCAGGTGGTGGATATTGTCGAGAGTCCGCTGACGGGAATGCCGGGCCGGTTGTCTGTGCCCAAGTTGAGCGTGAGTGTTTACGAGATTCCGCTGCGATAGCGCGGGCAATCGCTGGCGTCTTATCGGGAAGTGGCTACTTCAATCAAGACTAAGGTACGCCCGCATTTCATTTTTCGCCTGGTACTCTACGAGTGGTCAGAAACCCGGAGTCATCGTCCCACTCTCGGTAGTCGCAGGTTATTTCCTCATCGGCTTCTATATCCCTTATTGCTACCTCGGCATTACGCTCCGCGTTCCATGCTGTGTTGGGGTCGTCGGAGTGGTTGTAAAAGCGCGCGTCGTCATTATTCATCGTGTAGTATCCGTACTGAAAGACGGCGTACTTTTCCAGAAAGTCCAACGCCACCTGGGGGAGATTGCTCCAATCTTTAATTTCATGGTCAAAACCCTCAACATACTTCCATACTTCGGTACCGCAGCTTATCGGCTCCAAAGCGAAAAGGCCGAGTCCTTGAATCTTGCTGGGACGTACTTCCGTTTTTACAAGCATCATTCGTGTGTTTTCCTTTTTCGTTTTGAAGATTTTGCTTCCAGGAAACGGGGAACGCTCAATGGACCCTCGAGAGGAATACAGTTTACGGCGGGCTTCGTTACCAATGGGTGTGGCTGGGGGTGTGGCTGAGGGTGTGGCGGCCTCGATCGGTCGACGCATCATTCGCTCGCAGTTTACATGAAGCAGTCTGAAAACCTAAGCTTTTGCGCGAGTGTTTATTTAGAAGGAGCGTGGTCCTTCCGCTCGAATCCGGAAATGATTCCTGAATTCGCCGATTCGGATGGCTCGACTTCCCGGCGCTTGAGTGTTGGGCTACGATCTGCCGCCCCTGTTCGGGGCTTTAAAGGTGAGAAATGCGGGCTACGTGGAAGCCGGAGCAGGCTTGGCGGGATATGAAGCAACCGGCACGCTGGACCGCGACCTCCAATATTTGCGCAGGTCCCCGACCAGAAACAGCGAGCCAGTGATGAAAATGACGTCTTCAGGGGAGGCAAGCTCGAGGGCGCGCTCGAGCGCCTGAGCCGGATCGGGGATGACTTCCACGCTTCGGGCGTGATGGGATGTCATATCCGCGAGCACGCCTGCGGAAATCGCGCGCGGCTGGCCTTGGGGCGCGGTAAAAATGACGGTTTCAGCGCGAGGAAACAACAAGCCCGCGATTTCATCCACGGCTTTGTCCCGCATGGCTCCGTAGATCAGGAAAATTTTTCTTCCGGGCAATTGCTGCTCCCAGAACACGGCGATTTCTCGTGCGCCCGCCGGATTGTGCGTGCCATCCACGTAAATTTCGGGCAGCTCTCCTTGAACACCGGCGATGCGTTCCAGGCGTCCCGGCCAGGACGTGGCGGCGATGCCGCGCGAAATCGCTTCGTTGTCAATGGGAGCGCCGCGTTCGGCCAGCATTTGCGCGGCGGCAATGGCGGTGAGCGAGTTGCGAACCTGAAAGCGTCCTGGGAGCGGCAGCGCGACGGGTATGCGCGCGCCTGTCTCGGTCAAAATCGCGGTGAACGAAAAACGGCCGCCGTTCGCCGTGACATCTTCAATGCGGAATGCGTTTTCAATTTCCACCAGGAATGCGCCCTGGTGCGCCACGCGTTTCTGGATCACGACGCGCGCCATCAGATGTTCGGCGGCGCTGACCACGCGCGCGCCCGGCTTGATGATGCCGGCTTTTTCTCCCGCGATTTCCTCGATGGAATGGCCCAGATAATTTTCGTGGTCGAAATCGATCTGCGTGATGACGGCGACTTCGGGTACGAGAATATTTGTCGCATCGAGGCGCCCGCCCAGGCCGACTTCGATCACGGCGAATTCCACGCCTGCTTGCGCGAAAAATAGAAACGCGGCGGCGGTCATGCATTCAAAAAAAGTAGGATGCGCGGCGAGGCGTCCCGCGGCCAGCAACTCCTCGATGGCCGTGTGCAGCCGCGTGAACGTGGCCGCGAAATCGGCGTCGGAAATTTCCTCGCCGTTCACGCGAATGCGTTCGTTGATTCGTTCGAGATGTGGGGAAGTGTAAAGTCCCGTGCGTAATCCGGCGGCGCGCAGGATCGATTCGATCATTGCGGACGTCGAGCCTTTTCCGTTCGTTCCCGCAACGTGCACGGATTCAAACGCGCGCTGTGGCTGGCCCAGGTGCTCGCACAGCACGGTGATGTTCACCAGATCGAATTTCGTGGCGCTGGCCTGCCGCGGCGAGGCAAGTTCCCGCCCCAGGCTGAACAGGTAGCGAACCGATTCTTCGTAGGTCATGTTTACGCCAGAAAAAATTCGAGAGCCGAGGAGATGTATGCCTTCAATTCCTTGCGATGCACCACGGCGTCCAGAAAGCCGTGCTCGAGCAGAAACTCGGAAGTCTGAAATCCCTCCGGCAATTTCTGCCGCATGGTTTGCTCGATCACGCGAGGTCCGGCGAATCCGATGAGCGCGCCCGGCTCGGCAATGTTGATGTCGCCCAGCATGGCGTAGCTCGCGGTGACGCCGCCGGTGGTCGGATCGGTGAGCACGGAAATAAACGGCAGGCGGACTTCATCGAGCCGCGCCAGCGCCGCGGAAACTTTCGCGAGTTGCATCAGGCTTATGGTTCCCTCCATCATGCGCGCGCCGCCCGAACACGAAATGATTACAAGCGGTAATTTTTTCGCGATGGCCGCCTCGATCGCGCGCGTCACTTTTTCCCCAACCACCGCGCCCATCGATCCGCCGATAAAATTGAATTCCATCGAACAGACAATCACGGAACGTCCGTTGAGGATACCCTCGGCCGTGATAATGGCGTCGGCCATTTTCAATTTTTTGCGCGCTTCCTTCAGGCGTCCCGCGTAGGGTTTGGTATCCGTGAAGTGCAGCGGATCGTTCGAAGCGAGCAGCGCGTCGTGCTCTACCCAGCGGGAATCGAGCAGCAGCTCCAGCCGCTGCGTGGCATTGAGGCGAAAATGGTGCTGGCATTTGGGGCAAATGCGCCAGTTGGCCTCCAGGTCTTTCTTCCAGACCGTCGTGCGGCAGTTTTCGCACTTGGTCCACAGACCTTCGGTCTTCACGCGGCGCTCGTCGGGAGGCGTGGGCTGGTCGATCCTCTTCTTTTCCCGTTTGAACCAGGCCATAGATTCTAAATACTGAAGGCAGCCTTGTGAAACGTCAAGCGGCGCTGTATTTCGGTAGTGGTTTGGGTGTTGTAGCAGAGTCACTCTTGGCTGTGTGCTACCAAGAACACTTGAATCCAAACTGACCCACTACCGATTTTTCTCCCGAATTTCGTTTCGATTGAAAATGGAATCTAAACCCGCACCCTTGTAAAACCGCAGGTCCGAAAAGGGAGAGGCACGCCCGAAACATCGAGCGCACCTACACAATGCGCAGCTACTTCACTTCGGCTTGCGTGGTTGTCGCCGGACCCTCGCCAACGATCTCCAGAATGCAATCGGCGTCCTTGGCTCCATCGTAATGAATCTGCTTGCCGAAATGGGTGACGTAGCTGCCGGCAGGCATCGGAACGGTGCTATCGGGATCGTATTTGGTGCCGGTGCCGACCCACCACGTGCCGGAGATCACGTAGATATAGCGGTCGTTCGGGTGAAAGTGCGGGTGGCTCATGTGATGCGCGTGCCACCTGTGCAGGACAACGTAGATCCCCGGCTTGGTGGGATCACCGGCGAGAAGCGCCTCGGCGGCGCCACCATTGGCAGCTTCGACCCATTTGATCTGGTCCGGGAGTTGAAAGGCAAGCGCAGCGGGATTCAGGTCCGTTGCCCGCACGGACCCAAATGAAAATATGGCCGCCAGTCCCAGCGCGCCAAGCAAGTAACGACGATATCTGCGAAATGTGGGCATCGGTTGCTCCTTAAAATATTGATTGAGAGGTTCGATTCCAGATGGTACGTCAAATCGCCTGTCCAGTGGAAGCGCAAACCGGTAGTGACTCAGCCCGGTAAATTGTAGGAGGAACGGTTGGCGAGGTTTTAGTAGCAAAGGCTGAAGCCTGTGCTACGGCCATCCGGATTTGACGCTGGCGGGGCGGCATCCTAAGATGGTGTTTCCACGAAAGCTGAATCCGGATGTTCACTCCAACCCGACTTGCGAAATCGATTACCCGGTCACTGCCGATTGTATTTATTGTGATCGCGTTGTGCGCTCCGCATGCCCGCGCCGAGCAAGTTAAGAATCTGAAGCCTCAAGGCTACGTCAACGATTTCGCCGGCGTCCTGAACGCGCCGACGAAAGAGAAGCTGACGGCGTTGTGCGCGGAAGTCGATCAAAAAACAAAGGCGCAGATTGCCGTCGTCACGATTTCTTCGCTCGATGGCGAGCCGGTCGAACAATTTTCGATCGATCTCGCGACGCAGTGGGGCGTGGGGCCGAAACAGCAGGCGCGTGGCATTCTAATTCTGCTCGCGCCGAACGATCACAAGTACCGCATCGAAGTCGGCTATGGGCTTGAGTCCATTTTGCCCGACGGAAAAGTGGGCGGCTTCGGCCGTGAAGCGATTCCGTTCCTGCGTCAAAACGATTACAGCGGCGCTGTCCTTTTAATGACGCAGCGCGTCGCCGCCGTCATTGCCGCGGATCAAAATGTTGCGCTCAACGCGCTTTCCGGCGTTCCGCCTCCCGCTGCCGCTGAACCGGAAAGCACGCCGATGCCTGTGTCCAGCATCGTTTGGATCATTTTTATTGCGATTTTCGTGTTTTTCCCGGTGGCCGGATTTATCCTGCGGCTGCTCTTCGGCGGATCGATGGTCACAGGCGGGCGGCGCGGCGGCGGATGGGGGATGGGCGGAGGCTCGTGGGGTGGCGGAGGTTTTGGCGGCGGTGGGGGTTTCGGTGGCTTTGGAGGCGGATCGTTTGGCGGAGGCGGCGCGAGCGGCGGCTGGTGAGATGCGCGCGATATGGAGAAATGTTTTTGGTAGGGCCGGCATCTTGCCGGCGGTCTTTCCTTTGAGTGACAGCGCAAAACCTGCGCAAGATGCCGGCGCTACCAATAAGGAGTGACATTTGACACATCCCAAGCTCGATGAATTCGTGAAAAAACTGAAAGCCGCGGCGGCGGATCAGGTGAAAGCCGTGATCCTGTATGGCTCGGCGGCGTCCGAAGAATTTCATTCCAAGCATTCGGATTTCAATCTGCTCTGCGTCGTGAATTCGGCAGACGCGAAGTTGATTGAGGCCCTGCATGCTCCCATTGAGGGTTGGACCAGGCAGGGTCATCCCGCGCCGCTGGTGTTTACCATCGAGGAACTTCGCAGCACGGCGGATGTGTTTGCGATCGAACTGCTGGACATGAAATCGGAGAACCGGGTTTTATTGGGAGAGGAAGTCCTGGCGAACATTTCCGTGCCGCTTCGGTATCATGCCCTCCAGGTCGAGCGCGAACTACGAACGAACTGGCTGCGGCTCCGCCAGGCCATGCTGGCAGCTCCGAAGAAATTGAACATCTATCTGGAGTTGATGACCGCTTCGTTTTCGTCGTTCACTGCGCTGTTTCGACATTCTTTGATCGCATTGGGCGAATCCCCCGCGGCAAACAAGCGCGAGGCCATCGATCGCATCGCGAAATTTGCGGGCGCCGATGCCGCCGGCTTTTATGCCATTCTCGATCACCGCGAAGGAAAACGGGAAGCGCAGGAAATCGACGTTGAGGAAACGCTGAACCGGTATTTCGCATTCGTGGAAGCGGTTACGGAAAAATTCGATCGTTGGCTGGATACGAAATCCTAAAAGTTCCGGCTGAAATCTTCAAGCATGCGGGAATTCGTCCAGGAGGATAAGAATGAAAACAGGAATCATTGTATTGATTATCGTGGCGCTGGTCGCGCTGATGGTCGGCGGAACATACGTGGGCCGGCGAAACGAAATGGTGACGAAGAACGAAACCGTGAAGTCCGCCTGGGCGGAAGTGGACGTTGTGCTCCAGCGCCGGTCGGACCTGATCCCGAATCTCGTCGAAACCGTCAAAGGCTACGCGGCGCAGGAACAAACCGTGTTTCACGATATCGCCGCCGCGCGTTCGGCATTGATGGGCGCGCAAACCCCCGCCGATAAAATCGCCGCGAACGGCCAGCTCGACGGTGCGTTGAGCCGCCTGCTCGTGATCGTCGAAAATTATCCGGTACTGAAATCGAATGAAAATTTCCTGAGGCTGCAGGACGAATTGGCCGGCACGGAAAATCGCATCGCCGTCGAACGCAAGCGCTACAACGATGCCATCCAGGATTACAACACCTACATTGGTCTTTTCCCGAACAATATTTTCGCGGGGTGGGCCGGGTTCCAACGGAACAACGCGTATTTCGCAGCTTCGGAAGCTTCGCGGGAAGCGCCCAAGGTGCAATTTCCGGCACCGACGCGGTAAGGATGAGGCTTGGTCCGCTTCTAGGGTCAGGCCTGCGGAGTCGAAAACACGTTCCCCGGGGGCGCCGAAGGCGAAGTAGCCGCAGGAGGCGCCACCGGAGCGGGGGCAAAGCTGTTTGGGTTCGGTTTCAATGTAAACTGCACGCCGCTTTTCGCATTTTCTTCGACGGTGCGCTGTAAATCGAGTTGGTCCATGTCGATCGCGCTCTCCGCGCCGTTCAGGAAGATGTAATGAATTTGCCCTCCTAATATCCAATAATCGCGCACGGAGTCAACCGATCCATCTTTCATGAAAAGTAGAATCGGCGGAGCGGAATCCCCGCCGCTGACGCCGGCCGAAGAGCTTTGATCTACTGGCGGTGTGTAGGTATCCGTATCCGGATAATTTTCGGGCTGCGAAGAATTTGAACCACTATCGACATAGGGGTAACCGTAAATGTAACTTGCAGGATAGCCGTAACCACCGTAGCCCGGCCAACCCCACCACGGATCGTTCCAATACAATCCCGAGTTCCAGTATCCTAGCCAGGGCCAACCAAATCCCCAGCCCAGCCCCCAGCCCAGGCCGAAACCGAAGGGGTAGCCGCAATTCCAGCAACCTCCGCGAAAGCCCCAACCATAGCCTCCGCGATAACCATAATAAGAATTGCCAAACCTGACGGTCGATGGACCCGTAAAAGCTCGATTGCCGAATCCGGACCCTGAGGCGAGCCGGGAACTTGCGACGAACGAAGAGTTTGTCCGGATGCCGGAATTTCCCGCGACGCTACCCGCGATTGGGGTTTGATTAAACGACCCGCGAACATTATTCAATGTCCGGGACGAGGAGACGACGTTGTGCGCCACGGGCGTATTTTCCCAGACATCGCTACCTTGTCCCGAAAAGCTTCTCGTTGCCCCAGGTGTTCCTCCAGTTGCCGACCGATTTCCGCCGAAGACATGCCAGCTGCCTCCGGTATTCGCCGAGCCTCGGACTTCCGATTGAGATGTTGAGCTTCCGCGAGCTGGGGACCCGTTGCCGAAGGAGTGCCACTGGCCGTCCGCATGTGCGGCGGGTGCGGAGGAAAAATTCGAAGGTCGTTGCACTCCGCTGACGGGTGGGGCGACAGACCGATAAGCGTTTCCGGCAGGCCTCGCCCCATACCCGGCCGAGGGTGCTGAGGATGCACCCCGCGAAAATCCGTTGCCCGTGCTCGGTGAAGATGCGCCACCTCGGAAGCCGCCATAACTTCCTCCACTCGAATGGGAACCGCCGCCCCCGCCGTGAAAACCCCCGCCCCCGCCGTGCGACCCACCACCGCGTTGAGCAAACGCGGGGATCGCGGGAAACGCAAACAAAGTGAGTGCGGCAAAAATAAATTTGGAAGACGTGGATGCTTTCATTTCAAGGCCCTCCGCTGCAATTGCGTAAGACCTGCGGACGAGTCGGCGTGGGTCAAACTCGTATTTGTCTTATGTTGGGTTAGATACTGCATCCACGGGTTTGGTTGCGCTGATTAAATGCAGTTTTGGCGGGAGCGAGTACTAGAACCGGATCATCCCGTTTTCGTCATAGCCGATTACGACGCGTCCACCGGCCACAATAACGGGTCTGCGGATCAGATCCGGATTCTTGGACATGAGGGTGATCGCTTCGCGGCGGGACGGCGGATCGTCTTTCATCTTGTTTTTCCGGTAGATGTCACTCCGCGGGTTCAGGAAATCTTCGTGGTCGTGCTTGCCAATCAATTTCTCCAGATCCGCCGCGCTCAAACGTTCCTTGGCCAGATCGTGGAAATGCAGGGTGTATCCGTGTTTCTCCATGAAGCGGCGCGCTTTACGGCATGTCGCGCACGTTGTTTTGTGCAGAAACTGAATCGTCTTTCGCGATTTCCTCGCCGCGGGTGCCTTCGCGGAGCGGACGGTCTTTTTTGCGGCCTTCTTCATGAGGCGCCTCTCGTCGAAGAGAAATTCCCGGGAACCGGACTAGAGTAATCGATCAATCGCAAAGGTCTATAACATAGAGGTCTAATGTTACAATCATGTTAAGACGCTCAGGAACCCGCGTTGGGACGGTATTGCGGGTTATTTCGGATAGGGATGCCCGGCGAGGATCGCGAAGGCCCGGTAGAGTTGTTCGGCGAGCATCGCCCGCGCCAGTTCGTGCGAGAAGGTCAGCGGGGAAAGCGAAACTTTTTGCGAGGCGCGCCTGCGCAGCGATTCCGGGAAACCATCGGCGGCGCCGCACAGGAATACAATTTCGCGCGTGCCGTGGTCGCGCGCTTCACCCAGCCATTTCGCGAATTGCTCCGAGGTCTTATTTTTCCCCGTGTCATCGAGAAGCACAATTGTCGCCGCGGAATCCGGCGAGAACTTGCGGAGCGATGCGGCGGAATCCTCGCGCAATTCGGTGATTTGCACTTCAGCGAATCGACGGATGCGCGACACGTAATCGTCAATCACCGCCCGAAGCTCGGGGCGGCGCGTTTTTCCCAGTAGGACCAGGTGGATTTTCATTTCCGGTTTTGCATTGCTTGCAGCTTGCCGACATTCCCTAATCCCGCGGCGACCTTGGAACGACGGCGCTGCTACTTTCATCCACTCAAGAGAGCGACTCGCGATTTCAACTTAATCCATATTTCTTGCGCTTATCGAGGAGCGTCTTGCGGCTGATGCCGAGAATCGCGGCGCTCTTGCTGATCTTGTAATGCGTGGCTTCGAGCGTCGCGCGGATGGCATCCCGTTCCAGGTCCTCCAGGGAACGAAGGGCCAGCTCAAAGCCCGAATCCGCGACTTGCACCGACTCTGGAAAATCCTGCGGCGTGAGTTCCGGCAGACTGGAAAAAACCAGAGCGCGCTCGATTGAATTTTTCAGCTCGCGCACATTGCCGGGCCAGCCATACGCCGTCAGCATCTGTCGCGCGGGAGCCGAAAAAACCACGCCTGCGCGGCCATGCACACGTGCGGCTCGCTCGAGCAATGCATCGGCAAGCGGCAGAATATCGGCGGTCCGCGCGCGCAGAGGGGGAACGAAAATCGTCAACACGCTCAGGCGAAAAAATAAATCCTCGCGAAATTGTCCGCCGGAAACCAGGCGCGAAAGTTCGGAGTTGGTGAGAGCGATCAGTCGCGCATCGATTGAAATGGTTTCTGTACCGCCGAGGCGCTCGAATTGCCGCTCTTCGAGCACTCGCAACAGTTTCGATTGCGTGGCCGGAGAAAGCGCGGCGACTTCATCGAGCACGATCGTGCCGGCGGCGGCCATTTCCAGGCGGCCCAGCTTGCGCTCGACGGCGCCGGTAAACGCGCCGCGTTCGTGGCCAAACAGTTCGGATTCGACAAGTTCCTGCGGCAGACTGGCGCAATCGATTTTCAGGTAGGGCGCGTCGCGGCGCGGGCCGAGTTCGTGAATCAGGCGGGCGAGGTGATCTTTCCCGGTGCCGCTTTCCCCCGTGATCAGCAGTGTGGTCGAGGTGTCGGCGACTTTACGCGCCAACTCGACGACGGCCATTGATGCGGGATCTTCCGCTATCCACGCCATGCGCGGCTCGTTCATCCCTCTGCCTCCGCCGGTTCGCCCCGGCGGACATTCTCGGACGCATCTTCAAATTCGATGCGTCGTGCGGCGCGCCACAAACGTTCGAGATCGTAAAAATGTCGCGCGCGTTCGGTGAACACATGCACAACCAGGCCGCCGAAGTCGAGCAGCATCCAGTCGCCGCCGGATTTTCCTTCGCGATGAAGCAGGCGCTTGCCGATTCGGTGGAGCTCCTCTTCGATCCCGTCGCAGATCGCTTCCACTTGCCGGGAGCTGAATCCGGTGCACAGAAGAAAATGGTCGGTGAACGCGCCGAGTCCGGCGAGATCGAGCAGGGTTACTTCCGCCGCCTGCTTTTCCTGCGCCGCCTCGATGGCAGCGCGGACTTCGGGTTGGAGCGAGTCCTTTTTTTTCGTCACCGGTAAAGGGCCTGCTTCGTAATGTATTCCTCGACGCGCGGCGGCACAAGTCCATGAATGGATGCGTGGGTATCGAGTCGGTAACGGACCTCGGTGGCCGAAACGTGGCTGGAAACCGTGTCGAGCAAATAAACCGTTGTGCGGCGCAGCGCAATCGCACGCGGGTCCAGCGGCGCATGCGCCGAGCCTGGCCGGGCAAGCAACTCCGGCGGAATCACCAGGCGCAGGGCGTCCGATTGAAAACCGGGACGGCTGACCACGATAAAATCGCACAGGCCCAGCAGCGTTTCGTAATCTTTCCACGTGGGAATTTGCAGAAACGAATCCGCGCCGAGCAAAAAATAAAGCCGCAAGCCCGGCCCGTGAAATTTCTGTTTGAAATGCTTCACCGTATCCACGGAATAGAATTTTTCGCGTCCGGAGTGTCCCTCACCGGATTCGGCGAGCGACGCGATGAAGCGCGGGTGATCCGCGCAGGCAAGGGCCACCATCGCGTAGCGGTCCGCATAAGAAGCCATTCCGCGCATATTTTTGTGCGGCGGCCGCCCGGTGGGAATGAAATGGGTTTCGTCGAGATGGAAGCGTCGCTCAGCGGCGCGGGCGACGGCGAGATGACCGATGTGAATCGGATCGAAAGTGCCTCCAAAAAGGGCGATGCGTCGCTCGCGCGTCGCTCCACGGCGCTCCCCGTGGCCTTGCGCCGGGGCGACGCTCAACGTTCCCCCGTTCCGGGAGCAGCGTCTTGCGGCGCGTGCGATTCGTCGTCATCTTCCAGACGAGCTTCCAAATGGCTTTCCAAATGGGGAGCGTTTGGCGCGACTTCCTCGGCCTCTGGCTGCGGCGGCTCGGGCGGAGTCAGGCGATCGAGCGCGTCGGCAATCGCGCGCACCAGTTGTGGGATGCCTTCCCCGGAAGCGGACGAAATTGCGTGGAATTCCAAGCCCCGTGCGGCGCAGAAGTCCCGCAATTTTTCCAGGCGCTCGCGGTCGGTGGTGGCGTCAAGCTTTGTGGCGACCACCATCACGGGTTTCTCGGCGAGTTTTTCGCTGAACGCCGCGAGTTCTCCCTCGATAATTTCAAAATCGTGCACAGGATCGCGGTCGGAGGCGTCGCTGCAATCAATCAAATGCGCGATCAGCCGCGTGCGCTCGACGTGGCGAAGAAAACGGATGCCGAGCCCCGCGCCGGTATGCGCGCCCTCGATTAATCCCGGCAAATCCGCGACAACAAACGTGCGGCCTCCCGATCTTTCCACGGGCTTTCCAAGTTCCTTGTCGGCGGAAACCACGCCGAGCCCCGGCTCGAGCGTGGTGAATGGATAATCCGCAATTTTCGGATGCGCGGCGGAAATGCGCGAGATGAGCGTGGATTTTCCAGCGTTTGGAAATCCGACGAGGCCCACATCGGCCAGGAGTTTTAATTCAAAATGCAGATTGCGTTCCTGCCCGGTCTGCCCTTCTTCCGATTCGCGCGGCGCCTGATGCCAGGGCTTCGCGAAATGCTGATTGCCGCGCCCGCCTTTGCCGCCCCGTGCGAGCAGAACGCGCTGCCCCGGCTTGGTCAAATCGGCGATTTGCTCGCCCGTATCCTGATCGGTGACTACGGTGCCGACGGGAACAAGCAGCGTCATGTCGGCCCCCGCGTGCCCTGAACAATTGGAGCCTTCGCCGTGGCGGCCGCGGTCAGCCTTGAATTCGCGGTTGTAGCGGTAACGCAGCAGCGTGTTGTCGTGCGGATTGGCTTCCAGATAAATGCTGCCGCCATGCCCGCCGTCGCCGCCGGAGGGACCGCCGCGCGGCACAAATTTTTCGCGCCGGAACGCGACGCAGCCGTTCCCGCCGTCGCCCGCTTTTACATAAATTTTCGCTTCATCGACAAACATTTCAACTCACTCTCGTTGATGCAGAATACGACACCGCGAGAAAACTGATTATAAATAAAAAAGCGTCCCGGCCAGGCCGGGACGCCTTCCGAATTCGAAAAACAATTAGTCCGCTTTTGTAGGGACAGGTTCGGCTTGCGCCACGGGTACCTGGTCGGGCGGAAATACGCTGATGTAGCGCCCGTCCTGGCCCTTGTCCTGGAACAGGACAACGCCATTGATTAAGGCGAACAGCGTATCGTCCTTGCCCTTGCCCACGTTGACGCCGGGCTTGTGCTTGGTGCCGCGCTGGCGAATCAAAATTGTGCCCGCGTGGACGACTTCCCCGCCGAAGCGCTTTACGCCCAGCCGCTGTCCCGGTGAATTGCGGCCGTTTACGGACGAGCCGCCACCCTTCTTATGTGCCATTGGAATTCCCTCTGGAGCTCTTAGAGCTCGATGCCGCTGACTTCAACGGCAGTGTAGTTCTGCCGGTGGCCGCGGACGATCTTGTACTGCTTGGTCCGGCGATACTTATATACAACCAGTTTCGGATGACGCCCGTGCGAAACGATCTTGCCCACGACTTTGGCCTTCGCGGCGTCCGCCCCGGTCACAAGTTTCTTTTCATCGGTGCCCACGGCCAGCACGTCGGCAAACGTGATCGTGCCGCCCACATCGCCCGCCAAGGTTTCGACCTTGACGGTGTCTCCAGGCGCTACCCGGTATTGCTTTGCTCCACTTCGAATGACGGCGTACATCGCCCCTCCAGATACAAATCGGAAACACTGATTATATGGATGGTTCGAGCGGGCGTCAATGGCAAGTTCGGGCCAAGCTACGGCCAAAACTGTAACCTGTGCCTACTTTTTACCCAGGGTGAATTCCAGCCCGGCGAAGACATTGCGTCCTTGGGAGACGGGAACCGTGTCCACGCTGCTGAATCCGTTGGGCAGCCAGATCGCCTGATTGGTCAAATTGTTGATGTGGGCGACGGCGGCTACGCCGGTCCGGTCGCCAAATGGGAAGTACCTTGAAAGGTCAAACCGGAAATTGCCGTTAACGATGTGATGCCAGCCCTGCACGGGATTCACGCCCGAGTAGTTGGGCCCAGTGATCGCGCCGTCAGAGACGTCATATAGACTTGCGGTGATCCCATGATTGTTCTCATAGCTCAATCCCAGCTTGAATCCAACTGTCGGAATTGGCGACACATTGGTCAGCCCGTTTTGATCTGTATTGGTTTGATAAAGCGTGGAGCCCTGGACGAAAAAGTCCTTCATGAAATAATACTTGGCTTCGACTTCCATGCCGTTAAACGTGACGCCGCCAAAATTGAAATAGACCGAACGCGTTGGTCCCGGCAAGGTCACAATGTTGTTTGTGAGCTTGCTATGGAAATAATCGATTCCCGCCTCAAATCGGCTCGCCTGATAATAAACTCCCAAATCGTATGTGGCGACCAGTTCGGGTTTCAGGTTTGGGTTGCCGCCGAGGCCGGGATTATTCAGCAGATTCTCGTCCAGGCTGGGAGCGCGAAACGCCTGGCTGTAGAGTGCCTTGACACTGGTTTTTGAGCTTGGATTCCAAACCACGCCGGCACGGGGAACCGTGTTCAGCGGAAGGCTGCCGATCTTGTTGGTCTGAAACCCGGCAATCAATTTTACTTCGCGGATCGCCTGGTAATCGATCTGTCCGTAAAAAGCGCCGCCCAGCCTGCTTCCGTCCATGTCATATACGGCGGGTGTGACTCCTGTAAATTCTTCATGACCGCCGATACGATTGAACAGCCCACCGGCGGTCAGACGAGTTTTTGAATTGATCGTGATGAGATTGGTCCACTCGGCGATGAACTCATGGGAATCTCTGGTGACGAAGGGAAACACGGGCTCGTTAAATGTTGTGCGCGTGTATGTCCCGTTAAAGCTCATATCCCAAAATTTGTTGATCTTGCGGTCATACCCAAGGTTGTAGAAATTTCGCCAGAGGCGCGTCTCGCTCACCGTGCCTTCGATGAATCCGGTGGATTCCCATTCCGTGAGGGCGGACATGAAGCTCAAGCCCTTGTAATTCAAACCCAGGTATCCGCCAACGCCGCGATCCACGAGATTGATATTTTCGACATTCGGCACAGCCGGCGCGAATGATAGATTTCTCTCGGAAGGAGGAACCGTGTAGGTGACGGGCCAGTCGGGCAGTTCGTGAAGCTGAACCGCGGCCACTCCATTGAGGTCTCCGTGCTTGATCAAAACATTCCCGGACGTATCGAGCGTTCCGTTCACTCCGGCAAGGCCCGAGAGCGTCGCCTGCGTGCTCTCCGGTTTCTTCGTAATCAGATTGACGACCGCGGAAAAAGCGTTAGACCCGTACAGAACAGAGCCGGGTCCTTTGATGATTTCAATCCGCTCCAGAATGTTCACCGGAAAAGACTCCAGCAGATCGGAGATGATTCCCCCGTCGATCACTTCGCGCGTTGGTCGTCCGTTGATCAAAAATAGAATGTGGCTGTCGGCCGTTTTGAGGCCGTCGCCGCGCGCGACCACCTGACTTCGATCGGTAAAATAAACCGTCGATCCCGTTAATCCCGGCACGCGCTGAAGGATTTCGTTGAGCGTCATTCCGCCAAAGCGGCGAAGCTCGTCGCTGCTCACCACGGACATGATGCTGGGTGCGTCGGCCAGATTGTCGGCAAACCGCGAGGCTGTGGTCACCTCCACGTTCATAAGCGATTCGATATCCATTGATCCCAGATCGGAGGATGGAGCGGTCCCACTCTTCGTTGGAGATTGCGCCTGATTGGTGTCCTGCGCAAATATTGGAGCAGCCGGGGCGAATAAAGTGCCTGCTGCGCAGAATAAAAGAAGCGCTGCAAATTTTCTAAACGCAAATGAATGGAACTGTTGAACGATCATTTCCAATCCCCCAGTCACACTTACGCACACTTGTTCCATCGGACATTTCGAGAGGTTTGTTAATAAACAGGAGAATTTTATTTTTGAGTCGAATAGATACTTGGAAGAGCCAAATACTTGTTCCCAAATTAATACCGGAGAAAACGAAGCCGACAGGACGCCGCGGGGCTGAGATTGTTCCGCATTGAAACTTCACTCCGCCGAAAATGTCAGCGAGCCGACCGCCACATTGCTTGAATCATGACAGAGCGCGGCACGTCTTCGTTGGCGTTGCGATAGGCGGTGCTCCTGGTTTCAACGTGGGAGGAAGATTGCAAGTTCCGGCCCCACACTCCAAACGACCATTCCGTACGCGGACGCCAGACGCCGCCGAAGTCAAACCGTGAATAAACTGGTATGGATTGTACGGGAGCGAACGCGCCGCTGCTTCCCGGCCCGAGCTGGGCGTAGTAATAGCCTGTGGCGTTGACTTCCAAATGGAATGGCAGCTCGACGCGCGATTGCAGGTTGTAGATGTGCTGCGAAGTGGCTTGCACGGCAATCGGACTGCCGCGGACTTCGTTTGCGGCCGCTGTCAGCGTCCAGTGATGCACGGGAACCCAGTGCGCGCTTACTTCCAGCCCGTGGGTTTGGGCGCCGGGACCGTTGATATATAGAATCGTTTTCAGCGTCCCGGTGGGGAGGACTTGAATGGATTGCAGAGTTTGGACAATCAGCCCGTCGTATTGGTTGTAATAGATAGCCGCGTCGAATGAAAGAGTTTCGCCACGTTGCCAGCGGTAACCCGCCTCATAGGAAAACACGTGCTCCGACTGCAATGTCATGCTTCCTTCGAGGAATGAAATCACGGGCAAACCGTTGGACACCCCGGTTGGGATGTGCGCGTCGATGTCGCTATTGTTGCGGGCCGGTGTGCGGTTGGATTTTGAGACGCCGACCCACGCGCTGCTGGAGTTTGTCGGCGTCCAGACCGCGCGACCCTGCGGCGCGAATTCAAATCCGGTGTAACCGTTGTGCTCCATCTTGATTCCACCGAGAAGGCGCAGGCGATTCGGTATCAGCACGACTTCGTACTGTCCGAATCCACTGTAAATGTTGTCGCGAAATTTCTCGCGAAAATAGAGTACCTGATCCACCGTGAGATTGTCTCCGGTGGTAAAGAAGGATCCGCCCAAGATCAATGAATTCCGTGAATTAAATTGGTGGTTCTGCTGAAATTCAACGTCGCATGTGTTTCTTTCCTCCGCCGGCGCGCCCAGGCGGGTAAACCAGTCGCAGTAGCCCAACGTGTCAATGCTGGTTTTATCCGTGAGGGTGCCTTTCCAGTGGGCCAGGATATTGTTGCCTTTGAGCAGGTAGGTGGTGGTTGCGCCGGTGGTGAACGAGGAACTTCCAAATCTTCCGTCGTACGAGCCGCCCTGCAGTGTCACATCATTGTCTTTGGTGGGAGCCCAATCGAGGCGTGCCCCTCCCTGTGTCAAGCCAAAATGGTCCGGCCCAGCGCCTCCGGTCGTGAGCTGAAACGGCTCCCAATACGAAGCCCTTCCGTAAACGCTGTAGCTCACGCTTGAGCCGATTTCTCCTCCGTATCGTACGGTCGAGGTGTAACCGGTTTCCGGATCGGCCGAGGTGGAAACCATCGCGCCCTGCATCTGCTTCGAACTCTTGGTGACAATATTGATGACGCCGTTCACCGCGTTATCCCCCCACAGCGTCCCGCCCGGCCCGCGAATGACTTCGACGCGGTCAATGTTTTCGATGGGGAGATCGAGCACGTCCCAATACACGGTCCCTTCATCCGGCGAATAGACGCTGCGCCCATCCACCAGCACCAGCATCTTGTTGTTCGCCAGATCGCTAAATCCGCGCGTGCTGATCTGCCAGATGTGCGAATCAGTTTGCGCGACGTAAAGCCCCGGCACGGTCCGCAGCGCCTCCGGCAGATTCGCAAACCCGTTGCGCTGCATTTCGGCCCCGGTTATCACAAAAATCGCCGCCGGAGCGCCCGACAAACACTCCGCCTTCTTGGATGCCGAGGTGACTACCTGAACGTTCATGAGATCGTTGAGATCGAGGTCGCCGAGGTTAACACTGCCCGATGTTCCCCCAGGCGTGGCTCCGGATGATGGCTTGGCTGGGGTCGCGTTACAACCCGTAGAATTGAAATTTCCAGATGCGGCGGAATTTTGTCCGTGCAGCACGCCACAGCCCGGGCCCGCGCCCCATCCAAGACTCAATGCACCCATGGCAAACGCAAGTTTTTTTCTCACCGTCATCATTTAGACCTCAAAAGTCACATTGAACACGCTTCGAGACTTCAAGTTCAGAAGGATTGGCGCTATTCGGGGAAATTGGCCGCGCACCCGGTTCTTCTAGATAGCAAATTGGCTTCCAATTTCGAGGGCTGTTAAGTGCCACTCATGGAGGGTGTTAGCTGAACGGCGTGGAAGGGCAAAAAGCCATCGAATCCCAATCCGAGTCAGCCCGCCCGTTTCGGGATAAAGTCCCACGCTCATCGCATCCCGGTGAGATACTTATTAGTAAAATTTAATCGGCTAGTTTCCGGAACTCGGTTTACAGCGGCACCACATATCCGGGCATGCAAAATCGGAGTTCCACAACTGGGGCAAATGACTTAGAATTAGAGATGTCTGCTGCTGTGGGCGTGTAGCTCAGCTGGGAGAGCACCTGCTTTGCAAGCAGGGGGTCAGGGGTTCGAATCCCCTCACGTCCACCAACTTTGTCTCTGATTGCAAAGTACTTGTCAGATTCATCTGCGCCCCAATCTCTCAGTTTTGGCCCCTACTGTGCACGAACTGTGCACGAATGGGTTATTGGACCGTGACTGTGCATATTGGAGCCGCCATCGGAGCGGCGGCTATCGGTTCCATTTCGTTGGCTCGACGGTTGAGCTTTTCCAGTGCTTCGCGCTTCATCTGCAATTTCATCTGAGAATACTTCTTGAAGACCTGCGCGTCGCTCTGGCGAAGCATCTGAGTTACCCACTCATCGGCTACCCCTCCGGCACTCAGCCTCGTGGCATACGTGGAGCGAAGGTCGTAAATCCGAAAGTAAGGAAGTTTTGCCCGTCGAAGAGTTTTCCGCCAGACAGTTTTGAACGTCGTCTGGTGCCGGTTCGGAATCCGATGGCTCGGAAACAAAAGCGGTCCCTCACCCGAAATCGCCATCTGACTCTTGAATGCTTCAATGGCGAGCGAAGTGAGTGGAACCTCGGAGATGCCATTCGGAGTCTTCGAATCCGATATCCAGACAACCGCATTTTGCAAATCCACTTGGTCCTTCCTCATCGGAGTCAGTTCCCTGTAGATTCGCAACCCGCTTTCCGTGATGATCCGAATGACGTTCCGCAAATACTGCGGGCCGCTGGCTTCGATCTTTTGCTGCTCAGACCATGCGACATAGTGGGGTCTGAACAATCCCTTCACGGCAACCGGAAACTCAACCCCCGAACACGGATTCGCTGCTAGGAGTTTCTTATGGACCGCCACGTTGAGCATACGCCGGAGAACTCTAAACTCCTGATGTATCGTGGTGGGCTTTATTGCTCCTAGTAGTTTGTAACCGAGCTTGGCCTTGATGCGGACTCGCTGTCGAAGACGTTCACGAAGATAAAAATCGATCGAATCCGCGGTGATATCCACCAATCTGCATGTACCAAATGCAGCCTTGAGGTGTTTTGCGCACCGCTCGTTCGCTTCGTGCGTTTTCCCGGCGCGTACGGGCGGCTTGGAATAGTTGTCCAAGAAAAAATCCGCCCATTGCCCGTAAGCCAAGGTTTCGCCCTTTCGTACAACTTCAAGCAGATTATGGTCTCTCGCCTGAAGTCTTTCCCTGAGCCTCTTACTCGCTTCCTGCCAATCAGCGGTCAGGCTGGACTCTCTTCGGGCAATGCCCTTGCGATCCCGATAACGAATCCACCATATTTGCGTGCCAGCCCGCCGATAAATCACACCGTCGTACTTGCGTGCTCTAGGCATTCTCCATCTCCTGTTTGAAGGACGCGCGGAATGTTTCGAGATCCGATTTGAGGAACCGGATATTGCGACCCATTACGCGGAGATGGGGAATCTGCTTTCGCTCAACCCAAAGATATACCGTCTGTGGGCTCACGCCAAGATATTTGGCCGCATCTCTGACTGTCAAAGGACATTCTTCGAAAAGCATAGAAGCCTCTCCGTGAGGCTCGACGAAGCTTTGATGACTCATGGCATTTCACTCCGGTCATGACTGGATTCAATTGTAGGTGTCAGTTCTGTGCTGGCACCTTCGACAAAGGCTGCTTTGCGCTGTAAGTCAGCCTGGGCATTAATGACGGTGTGCCGGGCGTAGTATTCAGGGGATGGTTTGTCGTCAGCTCGAAAGTCGGCGATTCTTCGAATGATTTCTTCCGTATCATCTCCACGAGTAAGGGCACGTTTGGCATAAGCCCAGTCATGCTCGGATTGGCTCAGCGCGGTACTGGGAGCGCGATGACTGCGCGCTGTTTCTTCATTTTGGTGTCGAGGGGCTTCTTGTGAATCAATCGGAACTTTGAAATCCCGAAGGTGGTATGTCTGCGTGGATTCCAGATGGCCCTTCACATAGAAATCCTTGTCGTATTTCTTGTTAGCGAAGCCGGGAAGTCGTAACACCCGCGTCGCATCTGTCGCTGCTGGGTCGCCGTCGAACGCCCTGACCATCGCGTGCTGCAAAGCCTCCGCTTCTTCGAGCGTGATTCCTTCAACTTTCCAAACGACTTGGAATTTGTCTGGTGAAGTGTTCAGCACGTAGTTCGGTTGCGGGACCAAATCGGAGTGCTTGATTGCTTCAAGTCCAACAGGCCCGCCGTGGTCCAGATCAAGGTAGAGATGCCGGATTGTTTCGATGTCGTCCTTAGTTCGAGTCGAAGCATCCTGTTTCAGCGGATTCATGCCCACATAAATGTCAGCCCCATTTGCATTTTTGTATCGAAGCCATGCCTGGAACTCAGGGCTAGCGGCCTTCTGTGCCGTCGTGATGCGTTGTGTGGTCTCTCCAAGATTCCGATTCAGAACCAGCACTGCAATGCGATCTGAAGGCTTGAAATTGTCGCTGATATACTCCGATGCTGCTGGAACGGATCGTTTTGGATTGTCAGTTTCATTCATCGAAGTTCCTCGTGCTTCTGGTGTATGGCGCTGAATTCGTATTCGTCGGCGTCGGGGTCATAACAATGGATTGCGAGAACCTCGGAAACAAAGCGCCTGCCAGGGCGACGGTCGAGGTGCACTACAACATTGAGAGAATCGCCGATATTGCTCTTGATGGCCCTATAAGGAAGCTCAACCCCGCTCTGAAGCACGCAACTCGTAAACCGGGCGAGGCCTTGCTTGGCCGATGTCGCGTGGACTGTCGAGAGACTCCCAGAGTGACCTGTATTGAGAAGCTGCAAGAGATCGAATGCCTCCCCGCCGCGTATTTCCCCAAGAATGATCCGGTCTGGGCGGTGGCGGAGCGCTGCCTTCAGCAGGTCACGGATGCTCACTGCCGGT
>CAWBGM010000012.1:0-28691 GCA_963788335.1 Terriglobia bacterium | reverse complement strand
TGGATAGCAATACGATTTTCAACTAGTACGTATTGCTACGCTGTTCTCGCCGAAATCGTAAGTTGAATCTCCCGTAGCACAAGCCTGCGCGCCGAAGGAGGGCTTCCGCCTGTCTGCTTTTGATTTTCGATGAAACGATCGGAAGTCAAAAGAAGTAAGGCCGAAGCCCATGCTACTGAAACCAATATTCTGCTACCATATCGCGCAGAAACCCATGAGCATCGAGCGTATCCCGCTTTTCCCGCTGAACATCGTCCTCTTCCCCGGACAGGCGATCCCTCTCCACATTTTCGAGCGCCGGTATCGTGAAATGACGCGCCACTGCATCGAAAGGCAATCCCCTTTCGGACTGATTTTTATTCACGAGGGAGATATCGCGCGGATCGGCTGCTCGGCGATGGTCGTAAAAACCCTGAAGGAGTACGAGGATGGACGGTCCGACATTTTAACGGCTGGGCAACAGGCCTTCCGGCTGCTCCGCACGCATGAGGAGAAATCCTATTCCGAAGCCGACGTCGAATACCTTGAAGAAGATTTCACGGGTATCGATCCCGCGGTTTCCATGGAAGTCGTGGAACTGTTTGAGAAGTGTCACCGCATTCTGTATCAAGTGGAAGCCCCGCCATTTGAAACCGAAGGCGGTATTTCGCTCGCCTATCATGTCGCATCTGAATTGCCGATGGATACAGTGTTTCGGCAGAGCCTGCTGGAGCATCGCGCGGAAGCCGGGCGCCAATTGCAATTGCTCGAGCGGCTCACCGATTGGTATCCGCAACTTCAGAATCGCGAGCGCGTTCGTGGCAAGGCTGCCGGGAACGGCCACGGAAAGCTGTGACGGAAATCGGATGTATGAACGAAGAACTCGGCCGTGTTTGCCGGCGGGGCTCTCCGCTCTACTTATCTTTCCTTTTGCTAAACCGATAACCGTAGTACAGGCTATTGCAATACATGCAGGAGAAGCGGCGAACGAAAAATAATCCCAGAATAAACCGTTTGAATTTACTGCCTCCCCGGTGGCGGTGTACATCGAAACTCCCGCACCGCGGACATTGCCGGACGATGGTCCACGGATTCCAACTCATGAATACATTCCTCAATCCAGGCTCAGGCTGAGCCGGGCATCGATCCCCTGTTGCAATTCTCCGATTGACCTGCCATTGATGCCAAGCAATCGAATGGCACATATCTTATAGAATTTCGCGGGATATGCCACCCTCTAGAAAAAGGGGTAATGACTCAATTTGCCCGAATCGAATCTGTCGAAGGTAACTGGTTTTGGTAGCGCCGGCGAGACGTCGGCGCTACTAAAATCGCCCGTCCTGAAATTTGAGTTTTATTGAAAATGGGTCACTACCGAAAACGGGCCTGTCGCCGATGCGCGACGAATTCTGCGCCGATTCCCCATGTGGCATATAATAGATGGTGGAAGCGATTCAGGGGACCCCGATGACCACAAAGCCCGCCACAATCGGCGAATTGAAAGATTTTCCCGGATACGCGCCCGGAGCGCCGCGCCGCAGCGTGAAGGAAGAACTTCGCGCCAATATTCTGCAGAAGCTGGAAACGGGCGAGCCGTTGTTTCCCGGGATTCATGGCTATGAGGAAACCGTGCTGCCGCAGATCGCCAATGCCCTGCTGGCACGGCATAATTTTATCCTGCTTGGCTTGCGCGGCCAGGCGAAGAGCCGCATCCTGCGCGGGCTGATTCATTTCCTGGATTTCGAGATTCCCTACATTGCCGGATGCGAGATTCATGACAACCCGCAGGCACCGCTGTGCCGTTCATGCCGCGACCTGATTGAGGAGAAGGGCGACGCGACTCCGATCGCGTGGCTGCCGCGCGACTTGCGCTTCGTCGAAAAGCTGGCTACCCCGGACGTGACCATCGCCGACATCCTCGGCGACGTGGACCCGATCAAGGCGGCGCGCTCGGGCCGCGCACTGGGCGATGAGCTCACGATGCACTATGGCCTGCTGCCGCGAGCCAATCGCGGCATTTTCGCCGTGAACGAGCTCCCCGACCTCGCCGGAAAAATTCAGGTGGGACTATTCAACATCATGCAGGAGGGCGACATCCAGATTAAGGGCTACCCGGTGCGCCTGCCGCTTGACGTGTTGATCGTCTTCACGGCCAATCCCGAAGATTACACCGCGCGCGGAAAGATTATCACTCCGCTCAAAGACCGCATCGGTGCGGAAATTCGCACGCACTATCCCGCGACGGTCGAGGAAGGCATCGCCATCACCGAGCAGGAAGCCTGGGTGGAGCGCGATGGCAAACGGCCCGCCGTCGAAATCCCCGGCTACATTCGCGAAGTGGTCGAATCGATCGCATTCCTCGCGCGGGAAGACAAGCGCATCGACAAGCGCTCAGGCGTCAGCCAGCGACTGCCGATCGCGTGTCTTGAAAGCGTCGTCAGCAGCGCCGAGCAGCGCGCCGTGCGCAATCACGAAGCGCGTTCGGCCGCTCGCATCGCGGATGTGTATGCGGCGCTTCCGGCAATCACGGGAAAAATGGAGCTCGAGTATGAAGGTGAATTGCGCGGCGCCGAAAACATCGCTCGTGAACTGATTCGCGCCGCTGTCGGAAAAGTTTTTTCGAAATACATGGAGGGCGCGAACCTCCAGCCCGTCGTGCAATGGTTTGAGCTGGGCGGCGATTTGAAAATTCCGGAAAACGCCCCCGCGGCCGAAGCGCTGGCGCAGCTGAAACGCATTCAGGGTCTTACGGAAAATATCGACCGCCTCGGCATAGATGGCCGCAGCGGCCCGGCGGGAATGGCGGCAGCGGCGGAATTCATTCTCGAAGGACTGTGGGCGCACAAGCGCATCAGCCGCAACGAGGAACGCGGCTTCCATGCGGAGCGTCCGAAAGCGCCGGAACCGCGCGAGCAGCAGCCTCGCCCGCCGCGGCGACAGTTTAATTAGGAGACCGCAGGACAGGCCTCAGCCTGTCTGGTTTTGACTTTCGCCGGCGTTACAAAAGTCAAAACAAACCCGATGGAAGCAGGTCCGACGGAAGGAGCCGCCATGAAATATATCCGCTACAAAAAATACGACGGCGAGCCGGGCGACGGAGTGGACCTGCAGGAACTCGTCAAGAAACTTTCCGACTTTTTTCTGCAAAGCGGATTTGAATCGCAATTCTACGGCATCTCGGAAATGGACCCGGACAAATCGATGGAGGCTCTGCGTCAAGCGATTCAGCGCGCGCTCGAAGAAGGCGACCTGCTTCCCGATCAACAGTTGCAGGACCTGCTGGACGGCACTCCCGAACAGCAGGATGCCAAAATGAAGGAAATGATCGACCAGTTAATGGAACGTCTGATGGAAGAGGGCTACATCAGCGGACAGCCGCAGGTGACGGCGCCTCCGGACAAGACCCCCCGAGGGCAAGTGGGCCAGGGCCGCGACCGGCAAAACGAAACACGATTTGAAATTACCGACAAGACGATCGACTTTCTCGGATTCAAAACGTTGAAAGACCTGATGGGATCGCTCGGCAAAAGCAGCTTTGGCCGCCACGACACGCGCGATCTCGCAACGGGCGTCGAATCGGGTGGTATCTCGCGTCCTTACGAATTCGGCGACACTTTGAATCTCGATATCAGCGCCACGCTATTCAACGCGGTGCGCCGCGAAGGGTCGAAAGTTCCCATCGAGCTCGATTATCCCGACTTGATGGTCCACCAGACCGAATACCAAAGCTCCTGTGCCACCGTGCTGATGCTCGATTGCAGCCACAGCATGATTTTGTACGGCGAGGACCGCTTCACGCCCGCGAAAAAAGTGGCGCTCGCGCTCTCGCACCTGATCCGCACGCAGTTCCCGGGCGATTCGCTGCATCTGGTTTTATTTCACGATTCCGCCGAAGAAATGCCCATCGGCGAACTGGCTCGCGTTCAGGTCGGCCCTTACTACACGAATACGCGCGAGGGCCTGCGCCTCGCACAACGCATCCTCGCTCGACAGAAAAAAGATATGAAGCAGATTGTGATGATTACCGATGGAAAGCCCTCGGCGTTGACGCTCGAAGACGGCCGCATTTACAAAAATGCGTTCGGCCTCGATCCCCTGGTGGTCACGCAGACGTTGGAGGAAGTGGGCCGCTGCAAACGCTCGGGCATCCTGATCAATACCTTCATGCTGGCGAGTGACCACGCCCTGATTCACTTCGTGCAGAAGGTCACCGAACTCTGCCGCGGCAAGGCTTACTTTACCACGCCCTACACGCTTGGCCAGTACCTGCTCATGGATTACATGCAGAGGAAGACGCGGCATATTCATTAGAATGGAACAGGCTTCAGCCTGGTCGGTTTTGATTTTCTATACTCCGTCGAAAGTCAAAAGAAAACAGGCTGAAGCCTGTGCTACTTTTCTTCATCCAGTAATTTTTGCTTGTGTTTGGGCGGCTTCAATCTTTTATCGGGGATGACTCGCTCAGCGGGGGGAGGACCCGCCAGATCGCGGGCGCGCCTTCGCGCTTCGGCCCCGGCGGTAAATTTCTTCGGTTTGCGTTTGCTCCTTGCCACGGCAGGGTGAAACCTTTCAGGTCGATCCTTCGTAAACTATCCGCGTCCGACGGAGGCTGTAGCAGTCGCGGTCAAATATTCGACTAACTCGAACACCTTGGGGCTCGTGCAGACTTCATAGTACGCGCGCGTGCCGGCTGCGCCAATCTTTCCTCCGGGCAACAACTGGCGCACGAAACCCCTGCGGATCAGGACCGGTTCGACTCCCTCTCCCACCGGCGTTTCACCCACGAAAAATGTGACGCGTTCCTTGCCCCAGGGCATGACACAATCGGCATCGATCGAAGTTAGGGCAATTTCTTCCTGCAGTTTCTGAAATCCTTCGTCGTTTAATTCCACACCGTTGAGATTGAAGCGGATCAGGAACTCATCGGCCTCTTCCTCGGACACATCTTCCATCATCGTTTGAAAAAGAAACAGGCGGAACAAAGAAGGATTCGAGGAGAGCATGCGTTTCGCCGCTTTCGAGCAGCTCGAGAGGCGGTCGGAAAGATTCAGGGCGCGCGAAATCATGATGCGCGAGTCGGTATCCATCCAGTAGGTCGGCGGAGATCCCTGATAGGCGATTCCCACGCCCAACTCCAGCCGCGGCAGGTCGCTGGTTTCCGGCCGCTCGTTGTACGCCAGGGAAACGGCCAGAATCTGCCGCGCCAGCGCGCAGGACTTGGACACGGCGCGTTGCTGCGCTCGGTTCGATTCCGTCTCGTAAATCGCCAGCACCAGCGCGTCGCCTTCGATGAACACTTTGGCGGCGCCGTAACGCTCCAGGATGCGCTTCACCGGTTCGTAGAAATTCAGGCTGAACAGGGATGCAGGATTGAGCCCGCGAGCCAATAAATCGTGCGTAATTTTGGTCGAGCCGCGCACGTCCGCCTTGATGATCGTATGCGAGAGAATGCGATCCTCGGCGGGACGCGCCTCTTCGGGCAGCAGAAATTCGTACAGGCTGCGGTTCATATCCGAAAGCTCGCGCGTACGCTCGTTGCGCACCAGGTTGACTCGCTCCATCGCCGCGGTAAGGCGTTCGTAATTTTGATTATCGCGCCGCAGGCGCATGAAATCCTCGGCAAATCGAATCGCGACCATGCGCACTTCTTCCGGCGGCGTCCTGCGGATTTTCTTGGAAAGCTCATCGATGCGCTGCATCGAATACTGCCGCGAAGGAAACTGTTTCAGAACGTCCTCGACGTGCTTGTATTCCTCGCGCGATACCAGCGCTTTCTTCAATTGCTGCAAGTGAATTGGCGGGCAGTAGTCATGGCAGACATTTCGCAGCTGGTAGCTGGCCAGAATGTGCACGATCAAGTCGCCCCGCTCCAGACGCGCGACCCATTCCTCCAGCAGCCGCTCGCGCGTTTCCAGGGGATTCGCGCGATCCTCGGAAGGCGCTTTGGGATCGAGCAGGCGGCGCGCATTTTCCGGCTGGTTCAGATAATCGCCCAACCGCTCATGATGCATCTTCGCTAGATACTCCGCCCGCCCATGCGCCGCTTCAATTCGTGGACCGGCGGACTCGATCTTGCCCCGCGCATGCCGCAATCGCTTTTCCACGTCGGTTATCGCCGCGCGCAAATCCGCAGGGTCTGAGCCGAGCCCCACGCGCCCAATCAGCCCGACGCTGCGTTCCAGCTTACGCGCCAGCGCGGCATGTTCTTCCTCGAGCCGTTCGATTTCCGCGCGGCCGGAAACCGTGGAGTCTACAAGCGTCTGGTACGCGGACCATGCTTCGTTCAAGTCGTTTCCGTGGGTCCCTTCCAGAATCAGATCCCTCAGAAAATCGAAAAATAATGCGTCAATGGTCTCGAAGCGGTCCTGGTCGCGCAGATAATTCCCGAGCAGCACATAATGCTCAAGGAAAAGAACGTCGTCCTTGCCGCCTTCCACAAACGCGAGGCGATTCGTCAGAATGTCATAGGCCGTCGTGATCTCATCGCCAAACAGGGCTTTTCGGGCTCTCGATAGCGTGTTCTCCTCAATCTCCATGATCGCCTGATACACGTGTTGGCCTGTCTGGCGGAACATATTCCGGCGGTCGGCCTGCAATTCGGCAAGCCGCGCCTTGATCACGTGCCCCTGCTCGGTTTGTTCAAAATGCTGCCCGCGGCTGCGGATCCATTCTTTGGCCTCCAGCATGAGGTTGGCGAATTGCGTGCTGATCTCAAGCGTCAGAAACTTCAGCAAGGCCACGCGAAGCAGCAGGTCGATCTCAATATTCTTCTCGAATTTGGCCTGCTGTAGCCCCCCGTGCAACAGGTCTGACAAATGGCGCTTCCAAACCGAAGCTTCCGGCGGACGCGCTACCTTGCGGTCCGTTTCCCTCCGGGATACCTTCCGGCGGTCCGGCTGCATGCGGTCGGTCTGCGAGAGAAATGTAAGCTTGGCGTTTTGTCGAATGAACTCCAGCAGGTAGGCCCCGGTAATTTCGACGAATTTGGAGCTTAAGAAAACATCATGGTGAATATTATCGACGCCGACGGCCAGCGTCCCCAGGGGAAGCTCCGCCGAATACTTCTTCAGATTCACTCGCGCAGAGTTTCCTGCGGAGATCATGGAGATGCGCTCGGGCATAGTTTGGCCGATAATATTTCCCTTTCAGGTTAGCAAGGGGGGAAAGTGCGAACAAGACGGCGCGGCCTACCCGTTAACAGCAAAACAGGCATTTTATGTGGAACCTTGTAAACCGAACTGGAAACCCGACATCGCGATGCGCCGGGAATCGCCACCCTCATGTTCCAGGTGGATCTCGATGCGCGGCCAATCCGAGCGGAACGTGAATCGCTCGGACCATTCAATAATCACAATGGCCTGCTCGCTCAAGGCGTCCTCGAGGCCCAGCGATTCCAGTCCCTGAAAGTTTTCGACGCGATAGAGATCCACGTGGTAGACCTTGAATTTG
Organism: Terriglobia bacterium; assembly: GCA_963788335.1. Classification (GTDB taxonomy): domain Bacteria; phylum Acidobacteriota; class Terriglobia; order Acidiferrales; family UBA7541; genus Palsa-360. Next base: position 21,263 of record CAWBGM010000012.1, on the reverse strand, counting down.
CCGGGATTCTGAAACACATGTACGAGCGTAAAGGTCGGACTGGTTACGTCCTCTTCCTGCGCCGCGCCCAAGCCGCTGATGATGCCCTTCGTCAGCGTGGTCTTGCCGCTGCCCAGGTCGCCGCTGAGCAGCACAAGCATCGGCGCGCGCAGGCTGTCCGCGATTTCCCTGCCCGTTGCGATAGTTTCTTCGTAGGAGTTCGTGACGATTTCCATTTTCCAAAAATCCTTGGGGTTGGATCTAAATTGTATGTAGGGCAGCGTTCCAGTAGCAAAGGCCTCAGCCTGTCAGTTTTTGACTTTTGCGGCGCCGCCACGAAAGTCAAAATGAGACAAGCGGGAGCCCATCCTAGTCAAACCACTCCTCCAAAACTTGCGCGTACGCCTCCGGCAGCGCATCCACCAGGTCCGAAGCGATGAGCGGCGCCTGTCCGACACGCGATGCGGCAATATCGCCCGCGAGGCCGTGCAGATACACGCCGAGACTGAGCACGCGCGTCCAATCCTCGATTCCAAACTGTGCTGTCAGCCCGGCAAGGATTCCCGTCAACACATCGCCCGTCCCGCCGGTCGCCATGCCCGGGTTTCCAGTCGTGTTGATGTACGCATGACCGGTGGGCGTTGCCAGAATTGTGTGAAACCCCTTGAGGATCACGTGCGCGCGCCAGCGCCCGGCCGCCTCGAGCGCAATTTCCAACCGTCGCGCCTGCACTTCTTTTGCCGTGATGCCGAGCAGTCGGCCCATTTCGCCCGGATGCGGTGTAATCGTCATCGCTGAAGCGCGCCGGTCATTCAGATGATCGGCCATGCTGTCGTAGGCGTTCAAGCCATCCGCATCCAGGACAATCGGTAGATCGGTCTCCGTGACCACCCGCCGAATGAATTGCTGCGTTTCGTGGTGCATGGAAAGTCCCGGCCCGATCGCGAGAACGGATTTGCCTTTTGCAATCTCCGCAAATCGGCCGTAATCAAAATTGCGGAAGCTCGCCGTCCCCGCATCCGTGCAGGCAAGCGGCGAGGTCATCATTTCCGGCATTCCGGCCGCGACGACAGGCAGCACATCCTGCGGCGTCGCCACAGTCACTAAACCCGCTCCGGAGCGCAACGCGCCACGCGAGGAAAGGATCGCTGCTCCGGATTTTCCTACCGACCCAGCCACGATCAACGCATGGCCGTAGGTTCCCTTGTTTGCGTCCGCACTACGCGACAATGGCAACGGGCGAAACTCTCCCGGCTCAATCCAATGAATTTTCAGGTGGGGATCGGATTCGAGAAGCTCCGGCGGCGTCCCGATATTCCGAACGACGAGCGCGCCACAACGGGACGATCTGGCCAAAACCAATTGGCCCAGCTTGGGCGCGGTTAACGTCACCGTAAAATCCGCGGTAATGACCGGGCCGCCGAAATCCTGCCCGTCGGACGCCAATCCCGAAGGGATATCCACAGCGACCACAAGCTTTCGTCCGCCGCCCCTTGTTGCTTTGGCGGCGTTTACATCCTCGATGACGGCGGCCAGAAGCCCCTCGACAGGCCCGCGCAACCCTGTTCCCAGTAGGGCATCCACAATCAAGTCCGCGCTCCCAAGGTCAGCCCGCGCCGGCTCCCACTCCGAAGAGCTTGTTACGAGGCGCGTCTCGCCCAGGCCTTGCTGCCAGCGCTTCAGATTTGCGGCGGCATCGCCCTCCACCGCGCTGGGATTTGAAAACAGAAACACTTCGGGCGAACATCCGGATTGCTTCAAGAGCCGCGCGACCACCATCCCGTCGCCGCCGTTGTTTCCCTTGCCGCAGAGCACAACGATTTTGCAGCGCTCGAGCCCGTCAACGGTTTCGCGAAGGAACGCCGCTATCGCCTCCCCCGCATTTTCCATTAATTGCAGGCTGGAAATTCCGTACCGTTCGGTGGTCAGGCGATCGGTCTCGCGCATTTGCGCCGCCGTGAGGACTTTCACGCGTCACGTTCCTGGGGCGGCGCGCAAAAACGTGAAACGATCACGGTCATATCGTCCGCCTGCTCGGGTGAGCCCGCCCATTGTTCGGCAGCCTGCATGAGCGCCTCGGCAATTACATGCGTCGATTCGTGTTTATTCTTCATCGCGACCTCGATGAGCCGGCCGGTTCCGAATTCCTCGCCGAACGCATTTTCCGGCTCGATCAACCCGTCACTATAAGCGATCAACATGCCCCCCGGCCCAATTTCCACAACCCCTTGCTCGAAGGGCACGTCGTTGAACAGCCCGACCACCATTCCTCCCGTTTCCAGGGGTTGCACATGCTCTCCACAAATATAGAGCGGCGGCAAATGCCCGCCGTTGGTGTAGCTGAGCTTTCGCGTCTCGGCGTCGTACACGCCCAGAAACATTGTCGCATAGCGATCCTGGGAACTGTTACGGAACAGGTGCCTGTTCAGGTGCGAAACAATTTCCGCGGTGTTGATTCGCTCCCGGGTGTATCCCGGTTGACCGTCGCGATATCGCAGAACGTCGCTGCGCAAAGCTGCCTGCACGTTGGCCATCAGCAGAGCCGCCGAGATTCCTTTCCCGCTGATATCCGCAATGGCAATCGCCAGCCGCGTCGGCGAGATCCGAATGAAATCATAATAATCGCCGCTCACCGACCTTGCCGCCCGGCAAATGGCATCGAGTTCAAGCCCGGGCATTTTCGGCAATTCATGGGGAAACAGCTGCTGCTGCACTTCTTGCGCGATCGAAAGCTCGTTTTCCAGTTTTTGCCGCTTGCCCTGCTCTTCGATCAAAAGAGAAACCGAGTGCGTCATTGAATTGAACGACTCGCCCAGCGCCGCGAGTTGGTCTCGACTCTTCACACGGACGCGGTAGGAAAGATCTCCCGTCTGCACGTGCTGCGTCGCACTGTATAAATCGTCCACCGCCGCCGTGATCGTACGAGTCATAACGATGCCCGTCACCAGCGAGCCAATCTCGATCAGCAGAAACACAAACCCCAGAACCAGCAGCGCCGTCGCGGCAGCGCCTCCCAAATCTCCCAGCGGACTGAACAATCTCTGATTCAAAAGCGAAGGGCGCGTGGCAAAAGACGCAATCAACAAGGTCGGAGCATCCTGCCCGGGGCCATGATCCTGATCTTCGTCCAGAACGTCGAGACTCACAATACCAGTGATCAATTTATCGAACGGGTTTACCGCCCGCGGTACGCTGCGCTGCTGCGTTGAAATATGCTGGATGCTGATATAACCGGGCCGGTTAAATACCACCGATACTGCTTTTCCGGATTGAGTGCCGCGCGGACGCAACACATCGAATTGGAGCGGGCCAAGCTCCGGTGTCAGCGTCTCAAGCAACTCCGATGTAACCGGCACGGTCGTGGAAACCAGGACTCGCCCCTGAGGAGTTTGCCGCGCAATGACGGAGCGCAAACTGAGCACGCCATTGCTGAACACGAGTCCTTTAAACCGGTCGTTCAGCGGCGAGCCGCCCGCCTTCAGCAAATCTTCCCCTGTTCCCATCTCTACTTTCAATCCGGGCAGCTCCGTCATCTGGTTCTTGAGGTACGTGGCCTGATCGACAGGCAATGCCAGGGCGGCAACGCTGCTTCCGGAAGACTTCTCGATCGCATAGGTCGTCACCATGAACGCTGTGACGGTTCCCACGCGGTCCACGCGTTGCCTCATTTCCGTGTACAGTACATACGACCCCAGCTGCCAGTACAACAAATAAGCCGCAAGACCCGCCATCACTGCCACAAGCAGGATCGGAACGACCGCGATGAAGAGATACGTGGTGATCAGCCGGTTGCGCAGGCTCCAGAGCAGATGTTCCTTGGCTAGGATCGCTCCGCGAATCGTCAAATAAATCACGGCGCAAATCGCCAGGAAAAGAAGGAATGCTCCGCGCGGCGTCTTCGAGTAAACACGCTGCAATCCCAGTTGCGCCGCATCCAAGACCACAACCGCGAGGGCGGCCCAGTCGAGAAATCTCATTCCCTTCCAGAATGGGCGCGCGCGAATTGTCTTTTCAGAGGTCATGCCTTCAGGAAAATCTTACGGGATAATCATACTAACTTTGCGGCGTGGGGCAGAAGAAAGATTGTGCAGGAGCGTTTCAGACCGTGCCAGCGAGGATAGGAGCGCACAAAAGATGGAAACAAAACGGCCCTGTGGCGCCCGATTCACGGATTCGGATTCGCCCGCGCCTGAACGCCTTTCTGTGGAAGCCACGGCAGCACTCGCCCGTCGGGAAACTCTACTTTCACCAGAACGCCGCCGAATTTCCCACCCTTCGCCGGATGAAAATAAATTGTAACCTCGTCGCCGGGCTTCAGCGAATCGACAGTTACGCCGTCGTTTTTCATGGCGCGCACGGTACCCCATTCGACGTACCAGTGTTGCAGGTTTCCGCCGGAGTCAGCCACGTCAAACGTGACCACCGAGTGAGGGTTGATCAGCTTGAAATCCACGATCGTTGCCTTCAGGCTTTGCACGGTTGTCATGTCGTAGGCGGCGTACCCGTGATGAGCGAACAGCGTGTCTTGAAATATCGGAAGAACTGCCAGAACTACAAGAAAAGCGACTTGGTTCGCTTTCATGCCTCACCGTCCCAATGAACTTGAGAAGCAAGCCGAACGTTAAGACTTCACGATCGATTTGCTGGCCCGTGGCCCCAATTTCAGCCGGCGCGATGATGTTTCCTCTGGTACGTATTCCCGTGGGAGATGGCGAAAAGAATTCCGGGTTCCTGAATCAACTGCCCGGATAGGCACACTTATACACCCGAGGGTCTTCGGTTTGAAATAGATTGTTAAGCGAGGTAAAGCAATTTAGGGAGAACCACGAAATTCTGCGAGGAGCGCCACTTCAGCCGTGGGACAGATTTTAGTAGCACAGGCTTCCGCCTGTGGATTTTGAGTTTTGTAGAAGCAAACAATCCATCCAGACCCGGAAGAAGGTCAAAACCCACAGGCCTGAAGCCTGTGCCACTGAAATCGCCCGACGGGACGAACTTGTAAATTCCGTGCAGACCTACTTCCGCGCGAGCGCAGCAGCCCGATCCTCGATCCCAATCCGGCTGTGTCGTATTCCGTAGCTGAAATAAATCGCCAGGCCGATTACCAGCCACACCGCCAGCCGCACCCAGTTTTCAACCGGTAGCGAGAACATCAGCACCAGGCAGCACAAAATCCCCATGATCGGCACAAACGAGCCAAGCGGCGCGCGGAACGGCCTGTGCACTTCGGGATGCGTGCGGCGCATGATCAACACGGCCGCGCAAACAATTACGAACGCGAGCAGCGTCCCGATATTCACAAGTTCAGCCAGAATCCGTAGCGGTAGAAGCGCGCCCATCGCCGCGACGCAAAACCCGGTCAGGATCGTGGATTTCCATGGCGTGCGAAATCGCTCGTGAATCGCCGCGAAAAACCTGGGCGGCAGCAGACCGTCCCGCGCCATGGCCAGGAAAATTCTTGGCTGGCTCAGCATCATCACCAGAAGCACCGACGTGATTCCCGCGATTGCTCCGAAGGAAATCAGCAGTTGTGCCCAGGGCAGGCCCACTTGGCGGAACGCGTCGGAAACCGGAGCGTCGATATTGATCTTATTGTACGGAACCATTCCGGTCAGCACGCCCGCGACAAGAATATAAAGAATCGTGCAGAGAATCAGAGAAGTCAGGATCCCGATGGGAACGTCGCGTGATGGATTTTTCGCTTCCTCGGCATGCGTCGAGAGCGAATCGAACCCGATATACGCGAAAAAGACAATCGCCGCGCCCGCCAGCATTCCGAGCGGTTCGCCGTTGGGACCTGTCTGCCCGGACAGCGTGTGGCCAAAAAAGCTGAATCCCGTCAGTCCGAACGGCGCGAAGGGATGCCAGTTCGCCGGGTTCACATACTTCGCTCCCACCACAATGACAAACAAGACGATGGCGACCTTCAGGATGACAATACCCGTATTGAGGCTCGCGCTTTCCTGTATTCCCTTCACAAGAATGATGGTGATCAGCAGAGCGATCCCAATGGCCGGCAAATCGACCCACGTACCTGTCATCGACAATCGCCCGCTGACCGGATCGAAATCAAAGGGAGCATTCGTGAAGACATGCGCGACGTGGACGTGGAAAATACTCAAAAAATCCTGGAAGTAATGCGACCACCCGTGCGCCACCGTCGCCGAGGCCACCGCATATTCGAGGATCAGGTCCCATCCAATGATCCACGCGAACAGTTCGCCGAGAGTCGCGTACGCGTAGGTGTACGCCGAACCGGCGACGGGCACCATCGAGGCGAACTCCGCATAGCACAACGCCGCGAAAACACAGGTGATTCCGGCCACGACGAATGAAAGCATCAGCGCCGGCCCCGTGCGGTCATGCGCTGCGACGCCGGTCAGCACAAAGATACCGGTTCCGATGATCGCACCCACGCCAAGGCTCGAAAGCTGCACCGGCCCGAGCACGCGGTGCAGGCGATTCGCGTCTTTCAGTTCTTCCAGCAGAGCTTCGTGCGACTTTGTTTGAAAAAGTTGGCTTGCCATGTTCACCTTTTATGCGTTAAACAATTTTCGGTCCGGCCACTCGGTATAAAAAACACTTGCGCCGCCAAACCGCACAATCAGTGGCTTTCTCCACCGCGCCGCGACCACACCACATACACCGGCACACCGAGAAGCACAATCACCAGACCCGGCCAGGTATCCTGCGTCTGATACAAAATTAAGATCAACATGATGATCGAAGCGGTCACAATGTACAGAACGGGAACGACGGGATAGCCCCACGCGCGATAAGGCCGCTCGACATCCGGGCGCTTGCGCCGCAAAACAAAAATTCCGCCGATCGTCAGCACATAGAACATAAGAGCCGCAAAAATCACATAATCCAGCAACACTCCATAGAGATTCCCGTAGCTGACTGCCCCTGTCGTGGCATCCACAATCCGCGTACGCAGCAAAACGAGCACTCCGGCCCAGAGCCCCTGCAACAGCAATCCCATCGCGGGCACATGATTGGCATTGAGTTTTCCGATGCTGCGAAAGAACAATCCATCTTGCGCCATCGCGTAATACACGCGCGCCCCGGCGAGAATCAGCCCATTCGCGCAACCAAACGTGGAAACCATGATCGCCAGCGCCATCAGAGTCGCGCCGCTGTTTCCGAAAATTGCGGACAGCGTTGCCGTGGCAACGCGGTCGTCGGGCGCCGTCTGAATCTGGCGCAGCGTAAGCGTCGAAAGGTATCCCACGTTAGCAAGAAAATAGAGCGCGATCACCACGGCCGTGCCTACGGCGAGCGAAATCGGAATGTCGCGCCGCGGATTTTTTACTTCCCCGGCCGTAAACGTGATGTTGTTCCACGCATCGGCTGAAAACAGCGAGCCGACCTGCGAAACGCCGAATGCGATCAGCAAACCAAACGCGCCCGAAGCAGCCGTCACCGACGGAATGAAAGACTTCATCCAGGCCGCGCCCGGCTGGATCGTTTGCGGATCGTGAAGTTCCCACAACCCGCTGAAGTTCGCGTGAATCGCCGCCGCGTTTCGTCCGAGAAAAACCCCCGCGAGAATCAACGCAGCGAGGCCAAGCGTTTTCGCGGAGGTGAATACGTTCTGAATCAGTTTCCCGAGTTTCAATCCCTGCGTATTCAGAAGTGTGAGAAACAGAATGAGCGCCAGCGCCACAAGCTGCTGCACGGAAAGACTGATTGCATAACTGGACGACAGCGCGATGGGCGAAACGATCCATGTGCCCGGAGAAATCGCCGGCCATACCACGCCCAGAAACCGGGCAAAGCCGACAGCCACCGCCGCAATCGTTCCCGTCTGAATGACAAGGAAAAGCGTCCAGCCGTACAGAAATCCCCACAGCGGTGAATACGCCTCGCGCAGATACACGTATTGCCCGCCGGCCTTCGGCATCATCGCCGCCAATTCGCCGTAGGAAAGCGCTGCGGCGACGGTCATCAATCCGGTAATCACCCACGCGGCCAGTAGCCCGCCCGTTGAACCCGTATTGCGTGAAATGTCAGCGGAAACAATGAAGATGCCCGAGCCGATCATCGATCCGATCACGATCGTCGTCGAATCGAACAGGCCCAGGCCGCGTACAAAACCCGTGGACTCCAGATCAGCGTGCGCCGGGGTTGCCGTTGATGGTTGGGGCTCGTGCAATCAACGGCTCCTTATACCGCTCCGCGAGATGCTGCTGAGGCGGCCACTTCAAGAAATTCGCGCGCTCGATCGCCGGGGTGGGGAGCGCAAATTAAATCGCGGACTACGGCCAGAGAATCCGCCCCTGCACGATAGACTTCCGCCGCACGCTCCAGCGTGATTCCGCCGATGGCGACAAGCGGCTTTGCGGTCAACTCGCGCGCGTGTCGCAGCAGCGCCGTTCCCACCACTGTGTCGGGATTCCGCTTGGTCGTTGTAGGAAAAATGGGACCAAACGCCACGTAATTCGCTGAAGTTTTGTCGGCGGCAGCGACCTGTTCCAGCGTGTGCGTCGAAACGCCCACCCAGCGATCGCTTCCACAAATCGCGCGCGCCTCTTTCACGCCCAGGTCCTCCTGTCCCACGTGTACGCCGCCCGCCCCCGCCAGCAGGGCAATGTCTGGCCGATCGTTCACAATGAATCGCACGCCAAGCGGGCACAAAAAATTAGAAAGTTGTAGAGAAACTTCGAACAGTTGGCGAGAGGACGCCGTCTTGTTGCGGTACTGAATCAGCTCGACCCCGGATCCTGCCAGAGCTTCGGCCAAAGCCGTCTCCTGCATGGTGAGCAAAGTAGGGTCGATTATGGCATAGAGGCGAGGGAACACAAGGCTCCTATGGCCTCATCCGGAGGACGATGTGGCGAATCGGTCAAGAAAGTGGGTATCGAAACGGCCTTCCGCGAAATCCGGGTCCGCCATGATTTTACGCTGCAAGGGAATGGACGTCTTGATCCCTTCGACCACGAACATCTCGAGCGCCCTGCGCATCCGCGCGACGGATTCGGCGCGGGTGTCGCCAAAGGCGATGAGTTTCGCCACCAGCGAATCATAATACGGCGGGATCACGCCATCGGCATGCGCCGCCGTATCCACGCGAATTCCGGGGCCGCCCGGCGTCCGGAACACGGTGATTCGTCCCGCCGATGGCACAAATGTTTCCGGGTCTTCCGCGTTAATGCGGCATTCAATCGCGTGTCCGCGCGTGACGTACTTGCCGACCACATCGCCCAGGACTTCCCCGGCCGCCAGCCGTATCTGCGATTTGATCAGGTCCACGCCCGTCACCATTTCCGTCACGGGATGTTCCACCTGAATGCGCGCGTTCATCTCAATAAAATAGACTGACCCGTCCTCGTCCATCAAAAATTCAACGGTCCCCGCGCTGCTGTAGCCGATCTTCGTGAGAGCGTCCACCACTTGCGTGCCCAGCCGGGCCCTTTGTTTTGGATCGATGGCCGGCGAAGGAGACTCTTCAATCAGCTTTTGGTGGCGCCGCTGGATGCTGCATTCGCGCTCGCCCAGATGCATCACATGGCCGTGCTTGTCTCCCAGCACTTGAAATTCAATGTGCCGCGGCCGCTCGATGAATTTTTCAAGATACACATCCGGCACGCCGAACGCCTGTTGCGCCTCATTGCGGGCCGTGTTGAATGCCGAAGGCAGATCGTCCACACTCCTGACCACTCGCATCCCCCGGCCGCCGCCTCCCGCCGAAGCCTTCACAATGACTGGATATTTGATGCGCGCAGCTTCGGCCTGCGCCGCCGCTTCATCCGCAACTATTCCCTGCGAACCGGGAACCACCGCCACGCCCGCGGCGGCCATTTCGCGCCGGGCCTGATCTTTTTCGCCCATCATGCGCAACATATCCGGAGACGGTCCGATAAATGTAATGCGCGAAGCCTCGCACACCTCGGCGAAATTCGCATTCTCGGAAAGAAACCCGTAGCCGGGATGAATCGCGTCGACGTTGGTGATTTCCGCCGCGCTGATCACTTGCGGAATGTTCAAGTAACTTTCGCTCGATCGCGCCGGCCCGATGCACACAGCCTCATCGGCGAAGCGGACGTGCAGCGAGTTGCGATCCGCCTCCGAGTAAACAGCGACCGTCGAGACGCCCAGTTCCTTGCACGCATCGATAATGCGCAGGGCGATCTCACCACGATTGGCAATGAGGATTTTTCCAAACATTTCAGGCCGGTGAAAACAAAAACATGCCGCCTATTTCTTTTTTCCCGTGGGACGCAGCGCAAACAGCGGTTCGCCGTACTCCACCGGCTGGCCGTTCTCGACCAACACTCGCGCCACTTCCCCGCTGATATCCGCTTCAATTTCGTTCATCAATTTCATCGCTTCGATGATGCAAACCGTCTGCCCGGCTTCCACAACGTCTCCCACCTTAACAAACGGCCCCGCATCGGGACTCGCTCCCGCGTAGAACGTGCCGACAATGGGTGACTTGATGATGTGTTGCTCTTCGGCGGGCGCTGCGGCAACCGGAACATTGACAGGCGAGGCCGGAGAGGCCGCAGCCGCTGGCAGCGTCTGAGCCAGTGGCGGAGCAACCGGAGCAAGCGACGCTGCCGGAAGCGCCATATTCACAGGCGCGCTCTGCTGAGTGACAGCCTTCTTCAGGCGAATCCGCAGATCGCCATGGGCGTATTCGAACTCTTCCAGCCCATGGTCGGTCATAAACGACAGCAATCGTTCCAACTGCCCTAGATCCACTCCGGGCACGGAAATATCGGACGATGGCTGCGGTTTTTTGGGTCCCTTCATAATGTGTTTATAGTTCGAGGAATTCCCGGGGAGGGGTCGTCAAAATCTCGGCGCCATGACGCGTGACCAGGGCTTCATCCTCAATCCGGATTCCCCCTACGCCTTCCACATAAACGCCGGGTTCCACGGTCACCACGTTTCCAGCCTCCAATACCCTTTTTTGATCCCGGGCGATTCGGGGATCCTCATGAATTTCCAAGCCGACACCGTGACCCGTGCTATGGACGAAGTACCGGCCCAACCCCTTGCCTTGCAGGACATTCCTGGCTGCCGCGTCCACTTCGCCGGCGGTAATTCCGGGCTTGATCGCGTCCTTTGCTGCTCCCTGAGCTTCCAGGACAGCCGCGTACCACTGACGAACCCGCTCCGGCGCGCGACCCACATACACAGTGCGCGTCAGATCGCTGCAGTAATGGCGGAGTATAGCACCCAGGTCCAGGACGACCAACTCGTTTTTCCCGATTCGACGCGCCGTCGGACGCGCGTGAGGCAGTGCCGAACGTGGCCCCGCAGCCACAATTGCTTCGAATGATTCCCCGGAAGCCCCTTTGCGGCGCATCCGGTAGACAATCTCGGCGGCGATGTCGAGTTCGGCGACGCCAGGCCGCACCAGCCGAATTGTTTCGTTCATGACCTCGGAACCTAGGCGAGCCGCTTCTCGCATCCGGTCAATCTCGAACGCGTCCTTGACATCGCGGAGCTGCTCGACGATCCGATCGATACCCACCCAGGTGACATTCTTCCCGGCCGACTTCTTAATTGCCTTCCAGGATGCCAGCGAAAGCCGTGCAGCCGACACGGCAACACGAGTCCGGCCCTTCTTTCTCAGCTGCTCACCGATCATTTCCAGCAAGGGACCGCGATGAATTTTTAGTCGAAAGCCAGTCGCCTCTTCCTTGGCCTGGATTGTGAATCTCCCGTCCGTGAACAATGTCGCAGACGTGGAATCAATCAGCAACGCCCCTGAATCGCCGGAAAACCCGCTCAGGTAATAAATATTGGGAAGATGCGTTTCGAGCAAGGCGTTGACACCCTGCGCACCCAGAGCCTGGCGCAGCCGTTTTAATCTGGCAATCGCGAGTGTCTGCATAAAAAGAAGGGAGGAGATTTTGGTCTCCTCCCGGATCGGTTCATATTGTATGTGTGAGGCGTGTCTCTCCACAAGTAGCGTCGATGCCCCGTTGTTCCTCCTGCATCAACTATGGAAAGGGCAGGTACGTCCAAAGATCGTCCAGATAACCTGGAGGATTGCCCGTCTGGAAGTCATAACCCTCGCCGCCGAAGACATAAACGTAGCCTCTCGAGTCCGGCTGCCAGATTGCGGCTCCTCTGCGCGCTCCAGCCTGATCCTTCACGTAGGGCAGTCCAGCCGACACTGTCGCATCGAACTGTGTGGACTGGTTCACGCCGAATTGACCTTTCCACCAGATCCATTGCCCCGTGCTGTGCTGGTATTCCCAAATGTCATCGAGGAATCCCGTCGGGTCCGTGCTGACCGAACCATATCCCCACCCGCCGAAGAACCAGAGATTCTTGGAGGCATCGGTCCATCCAGCCGAACCCCACCTCGATCCCGGGAAATTCGCTGCTGCAGCGACAGTCGATGAGCCATACACACCCGTTTGATTTGCAATGTTGCCGCCCGATACCCAGGTCCACTGTCCACCGGTGAATTCCCAGAGGTCGTTGAGGATTGCGCCCTGCGGTTGACCTGTCCCGGCGGAGTCGAAACCGAATCCACCGAACAGCCAAACGTTGCCGGAAACATCGACCCAGAGGGTGCCGTTCTGCCGGCCACCGGGTTGATTGGCCGCTGCGCCAGTTCCCTTAGTACCATAAACGCCGTTCGGGCTGGCCGTATTGGGACCGGCTACCCAGGTCCACTGCCCGCTCGCGATGTTATATTTCCACAGATCGCCAAGGATTCCGGTATTACCGGAGGCATCGTACCCTTGGCCGCCGAACATCCAAACGTTGCCGCCGACCGGGTCAGTAAAGCTTGCCGCAGCCCAGCGTCCGCCTGGGAGGTTGGTGCCGGAGGGCGTGCCCTTTGTGCCGTAAACGCCTGCCTGGTTCCCAACCGTCGATCCCCCACGCCAAGTCCATGTACCCGTGAATGTGCCCGCATTTGCCGGGCTTCCTATCGGCACTGGACTGGGAGCGGCGCCCGGGGTCCATTCCCAAATGTCGTTGAGAAGGGCTTCTCCGCCGGAGCCATTGACTCCTTGTCCACCGAACATCCAAAGATTGCCTGAGGCGTCAGTCCATGTCGTAGCACCCCATCGTGCTCCCGGGGCTGAAGCTGCTCCCCCATAAATTCCGGGTGCGTCTACTACTTCCATCGGTCCCGGATTCGCTTCGTAATTCCCTCCGGTATCCACGAATATGGGAAGATTCGCCGGAACCCAAGTCCCGTTGTAAACCCAGAGATCGCTCAGGAACCCTGGCAGTTGCTTGCCGTAGGGAGACGGATACGGATAACCCTTCCCGCCGAAGAGCCACCTTCTACCCTGGGCATCTGTCCAGGTAGCTGCAAAATCCCGGCCACCCGGAAAACCAACGTTGGCCGGCGGGAGCACACCGACCGGGTAAAGCGGTGTCGTGATCGTAGCGTAATTGTTGGACGCTTCCGTCGCGGTAATATAGTAGGAGATGAAATCCCAATCGTTATGCTGGCAATCGACAACAATATCCGAGACGTCAGCCAGAGCAATACCGGTATAAAAGAAGAGGTTGCAGGGGATGCCGGGCTGGCTGGTCGGCGGAGCGAAAACATCCGTATTATAAATGCCGCCGTAGGTAACCTTTGTCGGGAAGGCGAAGGTTGTATCTCCGGTTACATAAAGATTATCGCCCGCGTTATCAATCATTTCCAGAGTGTCCCCCGGACCTGTGATCAGGCCAACGACGGACCCGCCGATGGTGAAGGCCGGCTGCGAACAGGTGATTTGCACGTTCGTGACATTCCCGGCCACGGTTCCCGTTCCATTCGCCACGAAGCAGTTCTGCGTCGGGTTGGAGGGCTGAGTCAGGACCGTGACGGCATACGTTGTGCCGGCAGTAATCGCTGTACCAAAGGTGAACGCGACGTTCCCCGTGCCGCTCACGCTAAAATTGCCACCGCCATTATTTTGCAGCACCATTCCTGAGCCAATCAGGCCGGAGATCGTCCCGCTAAGTTGGAGGCCGCTGTTACAGTTGATCTGTACGGTGGTCACGTTGGCCGATGCGGTGCCTGTGCCGTTGGCTACGGTGCACGTCTGGATGGGAGCGCTGGGTTGGGTCTTGATCGTCACGGAAAATGGCCCGGTCACGGCTGTCTTGAATGTGAACGTTCCGTTTCCGGTAATCGTCAGATCATCTGCGAGATTATCCTCGAGAACCATGCCGGTTCCCACTACCCCGGAAACCATTCCGCCGATCATGAAGGGCCCCGCAGCGGTATTCCCCGTCGTGGCGGAGCCTGTCCCTGTCGTGGTGCCGGCGGCGCCCGTCGTTCCGCCGGTGATGCGGCAACCCCCGAGCAGAACGGAAGCCATGAGTAGCGTAAAAAGAAAGTAAGATTTCGGCATGGGCTTCATAAAATCTGTTCCTCGTTTCTAGTATTAATAATACCTTTTATTAAAACACATTAATGTCAGTCCTCCGCCCCATCCGTTCCACATCTGAATTTCAGCGTTCGGGAACTATCCCGGCAAAATACGGGGTGTTACGAAGAACAACAATTCCTGGGTTGAAACGTTAATCGTGGTGTGCTTGAACAAGTTACCCATCAGGGGCACGCTGCCGAGCAGCGGAACCTGATCGACGTTTGTCGTTTGATTGGTAACCACAACACCACCGACGACCACTGTGCCGCCGTCATTGATCAGCACCTTGGTTTGTGTCGATTGCGTGCTCAGAGCGGGAGTGCCCTGAATACGAGCGACACCATCGTCGATTTGCGTGTTCTCGATTGTTACGTCAAGAAATACCGTGCCCTCGGCAGTGATCTGGGGGGTCACTTCCAGCTTCAGCACGGCATCAACATATTGAACGGAAACTGTATTGTTGATGCTGGTTTGAATGGGAATCTGGGTTCCTTGTTTCACAGTCAGTTTTTCGTTGTTTTGTGTAACGCCCTTCGGCTCGGAAAGCACCTTACCCACGCCGCGGCTTTCCATTAGGCTCAGAACAAAGTCGATGGCATAGTTGTGCCCCTGGTTTGCAATGGTGAATCCGCTCGTCGGCGCTGTCGCTCCCAAATTGGAAACAAGCGGAATTTGACCGCCGGTCGAAAACGGCGCTGCGATCGAGTGAATGACCGGGCTGATATTGGTCGCGCTGCCCACCAACCCTCCGATGGCTGTGTTGCCGGAGGAGCCGGTGGGAGTGGAGAACCCGAATTGTGTGCCGACTTCCCGCGCAAACGACCGGGTAGCCTGAACCACGCGGGCGTCGATTTCCACCTGCTGCGATTTTCGATCCAGCTGCCGCAATAGATCGTCCACCTTCGGAATCGAGGAAGGAATATCCCGGATGATCAGCGTGTTGGACCGTGTGTCGGCGATCACATCGCCTCGGGCCGTCAGGAAACGCTTCAGCGTGTTTGTCATCGTCGTTGCCTGTGCATAGCTGAGAACACGCGTGACGGTGACAGGTTCGATGGCGTCGGTTTGGGCCTTAATAAGTTCGCGGCGCGCGTCGGCTTCACTCTTCAGCGTCGCCTGTGTGGCGATCCGGAGCACATTGCCATCGATTTCCTTGGTCAGGCCGTTGTTGCGCAGCACGATGTCCAGGCCCTGATCCCACGGCACTTCGTCCAGAACCAGAGTGACCGTTCCATGCACTGCGGGATCGAGCACAACGTTCAAACCACTGATTTCATGAATCAGCCGGAAGAAATCCTTGAGGTCTACATCTTTCAAATTCACCGAGATCGGCTCACCCGTATATTTTTTATCCGGAGAAACAGTGGCTGCCTGTTGAGGCATCACCGCCGCATTCTGGGGCTGGGGCGCGGGCGGAACATTTGCCGGGCTCGCGAAGCCGATTTCTTTTCCGGTCAGCCAGGCGGGCAACGGCATCTGCGGAACATTGACGGACGCAACCTCTTGTTGCCTGCTCCTGGAATTCCGACGGGACGCAGCCGTCGTCACCTGCGGTTCGGCCGTATCGAAGGAAATGACGACGCTTGAACCCTCGGTTTTCGATGTGAACGACGCCGATTCCGACAGGTCGATCACCACACGCGACTGTCCTGACGCGGACTGCCCCAGGCGAACTTCCTGCACCGGAGCATATTCACCCGTCACCTGGTTGCGCCGTGTAGCAAGTTTCGTATTGGAAAAATCCAGGACCAGGCGCGGCGGTGAGTCCAAACGCGATGTCTGGAAACGCAGGTTCCCTGTCCCGCTGATGCGCACCGTGGTTTGCTCCCCTTCGCGTGACACATCGACCGCCGAGATCGACGCCATTCGCCCATCCGCCGTGGCGCTGATTTCCTGAGCGGTTTGTGCGCTCCCCGGCCGAGCCACCATCGTAGCCCCCGCCAGCATTAGGCAACCGAACCCGAAAGCCGGCCATTTGCTCTTCATTGCGATTCTCCTGGACTTGGGTAAAGTCGCTTGGTCACCTGATGTTCAAGGGTTTTTCCAAAAGCGTCTTTGCCTAATTCATGAAATGAGACGGAGTCGAGCGTAATTTTATCGACCGAGCCGTCATACAATTTGTCGCCTTCCCGAAGGAAATAAACACGCATCTGCGGATTGGAAACGATGGCGATCATGCCTCCGGTGTTGTGCACGATCCCGTCAATCCTTAACGATGCAACCACTAAGCCGGCCTTTCCCGGCGGCAGATTTTCAGGAGTTCCCGTGGCGGCCCTGGCTCGATTCAAAAGCGTGTCAAACGGATCGCGCCGTGACGTGGAAATTTTTTCCTCGGCCGGTTTTTCAGCAGGAGACTTCGCGGCCGCGGTGGACTTCGCGGAAGCTCCCTTCCCGGCTTTTGCCGGGGCGGGAGACTTCCTGGGCTGCGGGGCGTTCGCCGGAGGCGTGGTTTGCGCCGCGCTGCCGCCCTTCATCAATTGATCGCGCACGGCATTCGGCGAAACGTTCGGATGTTCCTGGGCGAATGCGCTGGCCGCCAGGACCGCCGGGAGTGCCGCCATCAACAGTGTTCGCGAATACTTTGCGAGTCGCATATTCAGTCGGCTCAATTCCGCCTATTTTCGGGCGGGTTGATTCTTGGCAGCCGGGGTTGTTGCAGTATCCCCGGGCTTGCTGAAAAATGTAGTAATCAGGCATGTGCCCTGGACCGTCGTGCCGGGACGCACCGGAAATTTCGTTCCCTTGGTAGCATCCAGCCCCGTAAAGGCCAGGTCACCCACATTAATGATTCGGGAAAGACGGCTCAGCCTCGAAAAGAAATCCTCGATGCTGAAATAAGGCCCGTCCACCGAGATTTGGAACGGCAGTTCGTAGTGATAGTCCTTCGGCACCACCGGCTGGGCGACGAGGCTGCGAATCTGCACGCCGGATGCGGATGCGGACCCTTGCAGCAGGCGCATGAACTCATCCAGCTCCTTTTCTTCCGGAACGATGGTTTTTAGCGTATCCAGCTGCTTTTCCATGGCCGCCATTTCGATTTTAAATTCCGCATTGCGCCGCTCGTACACTTGTAATTCCGCCACCTGCCGGTTCAGGTCTGCATCCCTCTGGTGATTCTGGTCCAGCGTTGTCCGCAACGCAGCCACCGGAGAAAGGGGCAGGTATTCACCTGCTCCAATCAGGATCAGAGCCAGCGCGAAGAAGACCAGCGCCTGCAGGTACCACGGATATTCGCGGAACGAAATCGCCATCGCTCCCCCTAAGTCTTTCCCGGCTTGGTAGCCGACGGCGGATTCGCGCCAGGCGCGCTGGCTGCGGATGGGGCGGTGGCGCCGGCGGGCGCGCCCTGAGGCGGCAAACCGAATACTGCCGTCAAGGTGAAACTAAATATCTCCACGGCCCTGTTGCTGTCGTCCTGGTGCGATTCCTTGATTTCCACCTGCTGGAAATAGCCGGAACGTTTTAATTGCGTGATGTAATTGGCGACCGCATTGATCGATCCTGCGGAACCTACAATGGTCAGCGCGTCGCCTTTCAGATCCACCGAAGTGAGCCAAAGCGTATCGGTGCGGCTCACCGTGTTGGCAATCGCTTCCAGAAGTTCCTGGCCGCCGGTGCGGTTGCGCTGAAGTTGTTCGATCACGCCAATTCTCTGTTGCAGCACCGCTTTTTGTTTCTCGAAATTTTCCACCTGCTGCTTGAGCTGTTCCAGGCGCGCCTTCTCGCCCATCTGTTTTTGGATGTGCGCCAGAACCTGCGTATTTTCGCGGTCCATCAACAGGTAATGTCCGTAGAGAATGCCGATGCTGACGACCAGCGCGATCGCGAGCAAGACATATTGAAGCGTTGCCTCGATCGGCACAGCCGTTCGCGTGGCCTTGGGCCGCGCTCTCCCCAGCAGGTTAATGCGGATCATGGTTCGTCGAAGCTCCTGAGCGCCAGACCTACGGCGATGGCCAGGCGCGGCGCAAGTTCGCGAATCTCTTCTTTATTGTGCCGCCCGGGATTGATGACAATCTTGCGAAACGGGTACATTTCCTCGACCGGAACCGCAAATTCTTCCCGCAAAATATCCATTAAACCCGGGACGCGGGCGCTGCCGCCGGCCACGACAATTTTCTGAATACTCTCGCCCGTCGCGGTGGCGCGAAAAAAATCGAATGTCTTCTGAATTTCCAGTACCAGAATGTCGGTCACCGATCGCAAAATCGTGGCGCGGTGTTCCTCGGCCACTCCCGCAATGTTCTCGCCCTTCTTCAAACGCTCCGCGTCTTCAAAGCTCAGGTCCAATTCCTTCTGCAGCGCGTCGGTAAACTGATTGCCTCCCACGGAAACGTCGCGCGTAAACGGCGGAGGTACACCACGGACGATATTGATATTCATGACGCTGGCACCGATATTGAGCAACGCGACGGTTTGTCCCGGGTCGGGATCGTAATTCACTTCAAAACAGTTCTGCAGAGCGAAGGCGTCGATATCCACTACGGTTGAATTTTTTCCCGCCTGCGCCAGCACGTTCGTGTGATTCAGAATCTTGTCCTTCTTCACGGCAACCAGCAGCACATCCATCTGCGAGTCCACGGACTCGAGAAGCTGATGATCCAACCTAAGCCACGGCGATGTCGAAGGGAATGTGCTGGCTGGCCTCAAATTGAATGCGGTCGTAAACTTCCTCCTCCGTCATCGAGGGCAGTGTGACGCGCTTGACGATCACCGAGTGGCCGGAAACTGCAGTCGCCACATTCTTGGTTTTTACTTTTTGTGTATCGAAGATGTTGCCAATGGCCTGAGCCACCAAAGGCGCGTCCATGATCGCGCCGTCCACGACCGTGTCCTGAGCCAGGGGTTCCAGGCCAAAACTCACCAGTTTGTACCCCTGTTTGGTACTTTTCAGCTCAACGGCCTTAATGGAACTTGACCCGATATCCAGACCCACCAGAGACTTTTGTTTTGCGCCACCAAACATAGGTTGCAACCCCTCAGCAATCCCTGCCGCCCGCCCGCATGATCGAACTTTCCCCTTATTCGCCTGTCTTCGCCGGCATGATCTGCCAACAAACCATGGAACATAAGCTGATTTCACGCCCGACTGTTGCACAACCCCATGAAACTTGAAGCGGCGTTCGCTCCACTCCGTTCAGGAGCGTGCGCCGCGTACAGCGAATTTGGCATCCGGCACTCGGGGTGTCAAGCAAACGGATTCGCAAGTTGTTCTGAAGAATACCGGTTAAGCGGCTGAACAAGCGGACAGGAAACGGCCAGAAAACACTATTTGTAGAGTTTAGTGAATACTAGGACCACTATTACTAGTATAGGCTTTCGGGACACTTTCCTTGGGACTTTCTGCTATCGTTTGAGATTCAGCGTGTTCCAAATTGTGTCGATGCGCTTTTTTGTCGCTTCATCCATCACGATTTCATCCGGCCACGCGCCCCGAAAACCTTCACTCTCCCATTTGCGCGTCGCGTCGATCCCCATCTTCGACCCGTAATCCTGAATGCGGGAGGCGTGGTCCAGCGTGTCCGCCGGCCCCATCGCGAATTCGATATCCCTTTGCGGGTCAATCGCACACAGGGATTTCCATACCACTTCGCTAAAGTTCTGCACGTTGACGTCGTGGTCCACCACGACCACGACCTTCGTGAACATCGCCTGCCCCAGAGACCAAATCGCATGCATGACCTTCCGCGCGTGTCCAGGGTATGACTTGCGAATGGCAACGATCATCAGGTTGTGAAATACCCCCTCAGCCGGCATCGCCACGTCCACAATTTCGGGATGCTGCATCTTCATGACGGGTAAAAACACGCGCTCGACCGCATGCCCCATGAAATAATCTTCCTGCGGCGGCGGCCCTACGATCGTGGTCAGATAAATCGGATCGCGCCGCTGGGTGATGCACGTTACATGGAAAACGGGAAATTCACCCGCGAGAATAAAAACCGGTGTGGTCTCCGAATGGGCCTTCGGTGCGCATCTCCGCCAGGTCCACATAGCCTTCCAGGACTATTTCGGCGTTGGCGGGGACCTCCAGATCAGAGTTCTCGCAGCGGACTGTTTCCACGGGATCGCGCCGCAAAAAGCCGGCAAACATGAATTCGTCAAGATCGGGCGGAATCGGCAGAATTCCGGAAAGGCACGTCATCGGGTCTGCCCCGATCGCCACGGCGACATCGATGCGTCCATCGGGACGAGCCGCGCGAGCGCGACGAAAATGTTCCGCGCCGTGTTTCTGCGTCTGCCAATGCATACCCGTGGTGCGTTCGTCATAAACCTGCATGCGATAAACGCCGACATTGCGCTTCCCTGTTTCCGGATTGCGTGTAATCACCAGCGGCCAGGTGATGAACCGCCCGGCATCCTGCGGCCAGCACTGCAGAATCGGAAAATCAAAGAGCGAAAAGTTTTCGCGGCGGATGACTTCCTTGCACGGCCCGGATTTCACCGATTTCGGAAAAAAGGAACCGAGCTCGGCGAGCTTCGGCAGCATCTTGAGCTTGTCAAGCAATCCCTGCGGCGATTGCATGTCGAGAAATCCGCGGATGCGCGCGCCCACTTCCTCGACGTCCTCTACTTCGAGCGCCAGATTCATACGCCGTTCGCTGCCCAGCATATTGATCAGCACCGGCACACGTGAACCTTTAGGATGCTCAAATAAAAGTGCCGGCCCCCCGGCGCGCGTCACCCGATCGGTAATTTCCGTGATCTCCAGAACCGGATCCACTTCAGCGCCGATGCGCTGCAACTCACCCGCCTTTTCCAGCTTCGCAATGAACTCGCGCAAATCTCGATACGCCAAACCACCCTCCAGAGGTAACGCGACACTCTAGCATGAAATGACGGTCATTGAATTCTTGCAAGACCCTGACAGGTTTGGTAGCGTAAGGCCTAGAGCGGGCGTCGTACAATGGCAGTATAGAAGCTTCCCAAGCTTCG
>CAWBGM010000011.1:0-36778 GCA_963788335.1 Terriglobia bacterium | reverse complement strand
GACGGGTGGCCAACCCGATCTTTTCCTGTTCGACACTTCACTCGATCAACCCAAGCCGCCGCAAATCTTCGTCCTCCCACCCAGCGCCTTCTATCATTGCGCGCAGCGTCCCGATGGGAAATGTGTCGCCCGGCGCATGGTACGCGACGACGACCCGGCGCGCGTCAGCGGTAGGCTTCGCTGCGATGACGAACGGAATGGATGCGGAGTGTGTCGAAGGGTTCTTCGGTGAATCGTAGACGGTAGTCCCCGACACGGAGGCGCAATTCGCTGGATTCTCCCCTGAGCTTCTTGATATCGCCTTCACCCGTCTCGGCAAAACGATGGAGCGCATCGAAGATACGCATGGCCACCTCGCGGTCGAGGCGGCGAATGTCCCCGCGAGCGCGCTCGGATCAGACGATTTTCTTCACGCCTAATCTTTCTGCTTTTTGAAATCGTTCGGGGTGAATCCAAAGTCGGCGAGCACTTCGTCGTGAGAAATCCCCTGGCCGCCGCGCCGTTCAAACCAAGCCTTCGACTCGGCGACAGCCTGACGTTCCTGCTCGGTTTCCGGTTCGTCATCGACCGGGGCGCTGGCGATAGCCTGGGAGACGGGATCGAGCATGGATTCGAGCAGACCAATGACGGCAGACAACTGCGTCGGTGGTAGCTGGTCGATCAGTTGGTGGGCGTGTTGCTTATCGTCGCCGGAATCGTGTGCCATGAAAAATCTCCGAACCGCAAACCGCTGCAACCACCAAGTCACGAGAAGATGTCAACACGCAGCGAATTCCTCAGACCTAAACTGTATTGTAGACGATTTTGTAACCACGAAAGCCCAAAACTTCAACGAGTTTCAACCGAATTCAACAAGCAGATGGCGCCAGACCGCCACTTATTTCGCCAGCGGATCCGGCCGCAACTGAAAATGCACCATCTGCTCCGTCTGCCCCTTGCCGCCCTCGGCATGCCAGATGACACGCGTCTCGGTGGACGCCCACAACCCGCGCCCCTTCCAGCCTGTCTTGGGATCGTCAATGCGGCCGTCAACCCCGCGAGTATAAAATCCCATCGGATACGGGACTCGGAACGTGAGCCATTCCTTCGTTTCGGGCTTGAAAATATGCAGCGAATCCGAGCCTGTGCCCAGGACCACGGAAACATTCGCGCCCAGGCCGATCGTATTGTTGAGATCGACCCAGTTGAAATAGTGGTAGTCGGTGCGGGCATCGGTCCCTTCAAATTTCGGGCCGGGGACAGGATAAATTGTCCAGCCTTCCGGGCAGTGCTGTCCGTTGGCGGTGGGGCCGGTGAGCGGGCCTTTGCACTTGCGCCGGTCGAAGCTGGCGAGTTCCCCGCTGCCGGCCAGCGCTGTCCAAATGACGCCGTTGCTATCGATATCCAGGCCGCGCGGGCGGTAGTGCATCTCGCCTGGGAGCGCAGAGTTCAAGTAGGGCGGTTCGTACATCTCCGCCGTGCAGGTGGCTGGGGGATTCGAGCCCATTGTCTGGCGGATGATCCTTCCCGGTATCGTATGTATCACGGCGTACCAGATGCTGTGATCGACTGGATTCCACGCCACTCCGTAGCCGGAATTGCCGACCATGCGGTCCTGCGTTGGATCGTCCGGCTCATCGTGCGAGAAGGTTCTTTCGTCGTGCGTGCCGATGGTCCACGTGGGTCCCGTCTTGCCGTCGCCGTTCGAATCGATCACAGGGGCGCACCAGCCCTGGGCTTTCGAAGCGTCGTGCGTCTGGTTCCAGACATGCGTGTTGAACCAGCCGAAGCCGGCCTGGTGCAGCGAGAAATAAATCGTCTCGTCCTTGTCATTCGCGAAAACCGGGTGGGCATCGCCGTAGCAGAGGTCGATGGGCGTAAATTTCTGCGTCTTGGGATCGTAAACGTTCAAGCCCCACGATCCGTTTTCCCAGGGCTTCTGTTTGCGGCCGACCAGATACTTGGGATTGCCGACTTCCCAGGCCTTGGCGTACGGATTGCCCGAACTTGCCTTGCAGAATTCGGGAACATGCTCGGGCGTGCGGGTGGGAACGCTGATCCAGAGCTTGCCGCTGCGGTCGATCATCGTGTTCTTGACGGCCACTTCCTCGTTCCAAACGTTCTCGTCGCCCCAGTAGGGAGATGACGCCAGCACCTTAAATGGTGTCGCCATGGCTGCCCGGTCCTCTTCGTGAGGCAGGGGAACGACGACGCGGCTCCTCGTGTTTTCCTGCGGGTCAATCGAATCCAGCGTGCCGAAATGCCAGTCGCCCTCATACACCGGGCCTTTCGCGTTCACATGGGGGTCCCATTTATTTGTGGAGACGAGAGAATGGAAAAATATTTCTCGGTGCCGATGTCCCATAGCGTAAGCGACGACGTTGCGTTCCATGCCCTGCGGCCGTCGGCGGAGCGGGCGGAAGTTCGCCCTTGGCAATCCGGTCGGTCCAATCCGCGAACAACTCTATCCCGTGATTAAATCCGAATTGATTCATGTCATCCATCATCAACTTGCCCATCTGGCCCGACAAAATCCTGCGCTTCCACGCATCCGCCGGCGAAGCGAACGTGCCCAGATTCGGAGGCAATTCGCGCGTGGCCTTGTCCCCCAACTGGTGGCAGAGTTCGCAGTTTTCCTTTACATCGTCGATCCACTCCGCCTGTGTGCGCACTACTTTGCTCGCCGCGGTGGAAGCCTCCATCGGGAAAGCGTCCTTGGGCGGAATTTTTAAAAGGGAGAGCCAATAATTCGGCGGGTAATACTGAGCGGCGGCGCGCGCGTCGGGAGCAACCACGGCCATAAGATTCAAAGTTTTGCCGATCGTGGACGTGACCGGGGCCGAGTCCACCAATCCATAACCGCGCACCCACACTTTATAAGTGGCCTTCGGCAATTCGGGGAGCAGATACCGGCCCTGATCGTCGGTCACCACAATCTTGCGCAGCTTGGTCTGAAAATCGGCGGTCTCCGCGATCACCCAGACGCCCGCTTCGCGCCCTTTCGAGCTGGTGACCACGCCTCCGATATTGTCGGCGTCAACAGTCACGGCGCTCGCTTGGGGCTGAGCGGGCACGGCGCTGCTTCGCGGCCGGGCTTCTGTCCGGACAATGGCATTCGCAACGAACAATCCGCCAACCACCAACACGAAGGAAACGAATCGCGCCATCGAAGTCGTTCGCATGAGGCTTCTCCTTTTCACAGGCACAGCGTATTCACAATCTCAATATCTTAAGACTATGTTCAACAATTCCCCGTTACAGGATTCTGACCGCGGTATGTCTTCCCGCATCCAGCCTGCGTCGCTTCCATATTGAAAAGTTGAATCAAGTTACCATCAGGCGATGGGCTGCGACAACTCCTCGGTCCTTTCAGCGGTAGGTCGGTTTGCAGCGATTACATTGTTGTACCACCGGCGTCTCGCCGGCGGATTTTATCCTCCGAATGATTCAATTGCCGCAGGCGGGATGCCCGCGCCACGAAAATCCTGCGTTCCAGCAAGCGCGACCAGTGGGAATACTTCAGCGCAAACTTGATAGGGCGAAGATTCTCTGACGTGCTGGTCAGCGCCCCGAAATTTGTGCCGGACTCGGCGGTTAACCCATCCATCCGCAATATCCTGTGGATAGTTCCCCGCGCGCGGATAATACCAGATCAGTACATCGCCGATGAACGATGATTTTGCGCCTTCGGGTAGCCGACCATTTCCTTGCTTTGGAAAGGGTCGAAGCCAAAATTCGGTCCCGCCCAAAAATCCGGAGCGAAGTTCAGGTCCGCGTTTGAGGATGAATGGACTCCAAACCCGGCGCTTAAAAACCAAAGGGCACGCACCCAGAAAATCGAGATCGCTTAAGGCGTGGGCCACCAAAAAATCAAGCGCTTGCCCACCCAGCAGTTGGCGTCGATAGGCGGTAATCATAACGTCCTCTTTATGGGGTTAGGAAACCTTTTTGGAGGACTCAGCATTTATCGGGTAAAGGTGCGGTAATTGCCACCCTGTTCGCATAGGTGACGCCATCGTTCTTGTTGGGGATTTAAAGAAATTGGTTGCGGGGGTTGGATTTGAACCAACGACCTTCGGGTTATGAGCCCGACGAGCTACCAGGCTGCTCCACCCCGCGCATGCATCATAACGAATGCGTGAGGGTTCGTCAAACCAGGTCGTTTTCAGGTAGTGTCTCAGCTTGGATGGAGGTCTTAGTAGCACAGGCTTCACCCTGTGGATTTTTTATTTTTGCGGGCCCCCATAGACCAAACCATTTGCGTTGCTGTTTCTGTTGAGCTTGCAGTTTTCAGAATTCAAAATCCAAAGGCTGAAGCCTGTGCTACGGCAACCCAAATTAGGGTTTTGCCCAAGTTATGCGGAAACTGAGACACTACCCGTTTTCAGGGTGCGTCAGTCTTCGTCTAACTTGGGCAAAACCTTAAGTGGGGCCTGCGGTAGCACAGGCCCGGCGGTTTCGAAATCTGAAAACTGTCATCCCAATTTGAGCTGTAATACAGATTGTTTGGTCTGTAGTGGCGATCTGGAATTCAAAACCCCACCGGCTGTGCCACTAAAATCCCCGGCCAAGCCGAGTCACTTCCTGTTTCCAGCGACAAGCGGATTAGTTTCGTGACGCCGCGATAAGGGCTGCGCTCGTATTGTTCTCTCGAATTTTCCGGAGGCGATTGCGCAGATGCTCCGGATTGATTCCCGCGGAAAAGCAGACGGTGCGGAAATCCTGTTCGTCGTGAAACAGGAATTGTTCGGCTTCGCGTTTCTTGTTCAGCGGTCCGCTCACCCATTCATTTACGGTGCTGGCAATTACAGCCCGCCAGAGTCTTTGCTCTGGTATTTCTTGGATTTCATTTTCTCGGATTGTGTTTTCCCGCATGCTTTCCCCTAAGGCCCGGCTGCCGTAAATGCGCCGCGCACACATAGGAAGAAAGCAAATGAAGAACCGTTCCAGACGGCATTTCATTGCCGTCCAGGTGTCGTAACATGTTCTAATCGAGGCGGTTAAGAAAATACAAATCGTGAGGGGCATTCACGCAACCATGCCCTGGTGTTTCACTTGCAACCTGGCTGCCCTGGATTGTGCGAACCCGGCACTGGCCTCTCAGGCCGAGAATTGGACTTTGAATGAGAAGATGGAAAAGCGGAAAATGCGAACTTCTAGCCGGCTACCCAACCCGTGGGGCGTTCGTATTTTCGTCGGTAGGTGATCGTGTTCTTCTTTCCGCCGGAAATAAATTCGAAGATGATTTCCTTGCTTCCATCGAGGCGTGCCTTCCCATGATTCTTTGAAGTCGAGAGGACGAGCCAGCGGCTGGAAACAATTTTATACGTTCCGCGCTCGGCGAGAATCTGGTAGCTCCCATCCGAATTCAACTCCAGCGACGGCGCCGAGCAAGGCTGAGACTTACCGGCCACCTGGACATTCACGCATTTGTAAGTTCCCGAGAGGTAACCCTGGGCATGAACGGGCATGGCATACATTGCGAACCCGGCCAGAGTCAAAAAGAAAACTTTGGAGAGGTTCGGAAGCAAGTTAGAGGAGAATGGCATCAGTTGTCCCGTCGATCCATGTTGAGAGAGCCTGAGGCGGTCGTGAGGGCCTGCCGGACCCAATTTGAGCGCCATCGAGAATAAATAGTGCATTCATAGTTCCAAAACGCCACCCTCTTAAAGTTCTCATAGCAAATGACATAACAATTCCGTAACAAATTCAGCGTCAAATCATGTGCAATGTGACGTCCCAAGCGGTCTCACCTTGGGAACGATTTTTCCCTCGCCCCCTTCCCACAATCTACGCCTCAGGCCGGGGATCATTCCAAATGGAATGAATTCTGCTTCCTCTTAAATACCCTGATAGAATTATGGACGTCAGGATCTGGAGCACTCAGGGGAGATCAGGTGGACACTGTAAAACCATCATCCGGCGAGGCTATCCCGGAAGTCGCGCCGTTGAGCGAGTTCGAGCGAGACATTCAACTCCTTGTGCGCGCCGAAAACCGCGACCCTTTCCGTTTGCTGGGGCCGCACATTTTCGAGGAAGGTGAAGAAAAGCGCCTGGTGGCGCGTGGCTTTTTCCCGCGTGCCGCCGAAGTCTCAATCCTCATGAAAGGGCATCCCGATCCAATTACCGCCGGACACGTTTCATCCGAAGGGATATTTGAAGCGGTTCTGCCCATGTTTCCGGAACTGCCGATTTCGCCGACCACGTACCGCTGGCGTGTGCGCGAAGCGGGCCGGGAACCGACTGAGTTTTACGACACCTACGCGTTCCCACCCCTGCTGTCTGAATTTGATTTGTATCTGATGGGCGAAGGCACTCACTATCTGAAATACGAAAAAATGGGAGCGCATCCGACTGCGATCGAGGGGATTGCAGGCGTGATGTTTGCCGTTTGGGCGCCCAATGCGGTGCGAGTAAGCGTGGTCGGCGATTTCAACCAGTGGGATGGCCGCACGCATCCGATGCGGAATCGCGGCCCCTCAGGCGTGTGGGAACTTTTCGTCCCGGGCCTCGCCGAAGGAGCGATCTACAAATACGAAATCCGTCCCATGACGGCGAATTTGCCGTTGTTGAAGAGCGATCCCTACGCCTTTCAGGCGGAGGTGCGTCCCAACACAGGTTCCATCGTTGCGCGTCTCGATCACCACAATTGGAACGACCGCGGCTGGATGGACTATCGGGCGAATAACGATTGGCTTTCTTCTCCTGTCTCCGTCTATGAAGTTCACCTCGGATCCTGGCGGCGAGTGGTGGAGGAAGGCAATCGCTGGCTGACGTACTCCGAGTTGGGAGATCAGCTCATTCCTTATGTCAAGCAGATGGGTTACACGCACGTGGAACTTTTGCCGGTGATGGAGCATCCTTTCGACGGATCCTGGGGATACCAGACGCTGGGATATTTTGCGGCCACCAGCCGGTTCGGTACTCCGGAAGAGTTCATGGGCCTTGTTGACAGGCTGCATCAAGCCGGCATCGGCGTGATTCTGGACTGGACTCCGGCCCATTTTCCAAGCGATGCGCACGGGCTGGCCGAATTCGACGGAACTCACCTGTTCGAACATGCCGACCCCCGCCAGGGACGCCATCCGGACTGGGGCACACTGGTCTTCAATTATGGGCGCAATGAAGTTCAGAATTTCCTGATCTCCAATGCCCTGTTCTGGGTCGACAAATATCATATTGACGGACTGCGCGTGGATGCCGTGGCCTCCATGCTGTACCTGGATTATTCGCGGCATGAGGGGCAATGGATTCCGAACGAATTCGGCGGGCGCGAGAACCTTGCGGCCATCGCATTTTTGAGAAGATTGAACGAGGTCATGTATGCAAATCACCCTGGAGTTTTGACCATCGCCGAGGAATCCACATCCTGGCCGATGGTTTCACGCCCCACCTACCTGGGCGGACTGGGCTTCAGCCTGAAATGGAATATGGGATGGATGAATGACACGCTCAGCTATTTCGAACAGCCGCCCATCCATCGGAAGTATCACCACAATCGGATGACGTTCTCGATGCTCTACGCGTTCACGGAAAATTTCGTTCTGCCATTTTCACATGACGAAGTGGTTCACGGAAAATCTTCCCTGATCAACAAGATGCCGGGGGACCTCTGGCAGCAATTTGCAAATCTGCGTCTGCTCTACGGATACATGTATGCGCATCCGGGCAAAAAACTGATGTTCATGGGCGGCGAATTCGGGCAGCGTGCCGAGTGGGACAACGATACAAGTCTCGAATGGCATTTGCTCCAATATTTGCCTCACCGGGGCCTTCAAAGTCTGACGTCCGATTTGAACGCGATTTACCGGAATGAAGCGCCGCTCCACCAGGTGGATTTCGACTGGCACGGCTTCGAATGGCTGGACTGCAATGACGCCGACGCCAGCGTTCTTTCCTTCTTGCGCCGGGCGAAGGATCAAAGCAACTTCATCGTCGCGGTGTCGAACAACACGCCGGTATTAAGAGAAGACTATCGCGTCGGAGTGCCTGAACTCGGGTATTATCGCGAGATCTTGAACACAGACTCAGAACGATACGGCGGGACCAACGTGGGAAATCTCGGCGGCGTCCACGCGGAGACAATTCCCTGGGGCAACCACCCGTACTCCATTAATCTGAGGTTGCCGCCGCTGGCGATGCTCTACCTCAAGCACGAGCGCTGGTAATTCACCGTAATTGTGCTGGTTTGGACGCCGCGCCCTTCGGGGATCGGAATCAAAGGGCGCGGCTTCGGATTATTGCGGCTGCTGGCTCTGCCGGTCCCGCATCATCTGCATCGGATCGAATTTCTTGGGCGTGCCAGTGATATGGTCCTTGGCGTCGGTGATCACTTTGGTCAGAGTCATTGAGGTGTCTTTGCCTGTCGACTTCACCACTCCCCACGGCGCGACTTTGTCCGATACCCAGGCATCTCCCGTTCCATCCTTCATCCGGTAATGCTGGCAGGAGAACGTTCCCGCCGGGACGGTGATGGTTTCCGTTCCGACGACTTCGGCCTTATCGCGGATATCGCTCGGCGCATTTTGCGGCGCTCGGTGCGCCATGGGACTTGCGGACAAATCCATTTCCATGGGATCCTGCCCGGCCATCTGCATCACCATCTTTCCGGAAGTCATTCCGGAGTCGGTGACGCTCATCAGGGTTTTGACATACATATCGCCGCCGGACCGCGGATTGGCCATCGCCATTTCCATCCAGAAGGCGGGCTTCCCGTTCATGTCTTCTTTACCTACAACCGAAATCTCCATCTGGGATTTCTTTCCATCCCGATCCGTCACTTCATACGCTGCCCCTGCTCCGACGACGGGATGCCAGACCCCGCTGAGCCCGGGCATGCGCGGTCCCATTCCCATTTGCGCCGCCACTGGCAATGCGAGAGCCGCAATGGCGAGGACAATTGCAATCTGTTTGTTCTTCATACGATGCGATCCCTTTCTGAAAATCCGAATCAAGATTTTTCCGAGCGACCGCCGACGGCGTCCGCCTTACCTCTGGACGGCTTCTCTTCCGAGGCCCGATTTACCGGCAGCTGTTCGTACTCGGCCTTGTCAAAACCGATGAGTATCTTATCACCGGCCAGGAGAGTCGGCGTCATGCAACTATCCAGCTCTTCATTGAGAATTCGCAAATATTCCGGATTGGAACGAATGTCGCGCTCCTCAAAGGAAAGGCCATGAGAGGTCAGAAAGCTCCTCGCATCTACACACGCGCTACATCTCGGTTCTGTATAAAGGACAATTTCCATAGGCGAGGGGTTTCGACTATCGTCCCAGTGCCCTCTTGTATCAAATTTCAGTTCCGCGGCGCAATTGGATTTCTGACCAATGACTTCAAAGTGTTCAACTTTTAAACAGGCCTGAGGGTTGGCGTGGGGGATGGCCTGAAATGGAGATTACTCGTAAGCGAGGGCCTCGACTGGATCGCTCTGCGCGGCACGCAACGCGGGATACATCGCGCCGGCAATTGCGCCCGCAATGGTCAGCAGGATGGCCCGGAAGATCCAAATGCCCTCGATATCGATTTGCAGCGTCGGAGAAGTGTGATGAAGAATGGCAACCACGCTGTACGTGGAGACAAGACCAACTGCCACGCCGAGCGCCACCATCAACAGCGTTTCGCCGACAATCATCCAGCAGATTTCCAGCCTTGAAGATCCCAGAGCCTTGAGAACGCCAATGTCTCGGGTGCGCTCGAATACCATGGTGTGCATCGTCAGCAGCACGACCAGGAAACTAATTACGACACCCAGCAGCACAAACGAGCGGATAAAGGGTTTTAATTCCGGCAGGTTAGAGGACGTCATCAGCGTGCTGAACTCGGCCATCGAACGGATTTTGTACGTGGGGAGCAGCTTGACCAGTTCGTTGCGTACACCCTCGGTGTCGCCCTTGCTTCGCACAAAAAACATCGAGACACGCTTGTCGGCGCCCGCTATATCCTGCGCGGTTTTGATCGGAATAAAAAATCGCGCGCCCTTGCCGTGCACGACGATCCCTGAAATCGTAAATGTGTGGCCCATCAGGACTGTGCTTTCCCCGACATGCAATTTTCGTGACGTGGCTGCCAGGTCATCGGCAATGGCCTGGTTCGATTCCCGAAAAGGTCCGCCCGAAAGGTACCGGAAACCGTCGCTGAGCCCCGCAAATCGATCGTAGTCAACCCCATAGACAACTCCGAAATTATGCTGATCCACTACGATCAGGACCGGCGCCACTTCATCGACCTCGGGCAAGCTCCGAATTTTTTCACCCAGCGCCTCCGGCATCACGGCGCTGGACAAGGCAAAGAAAATCGAGGAGTTGGGCGGTTGCACGATGATATCCGCCCCGACGCCTTCGGCGCGCGTGCGCCAATCGGAAAGTGCTCCGGACGTAAGCCCTACAATCAGCAGCACCAGAAACACTTGCAGCGAAAGCGCGAGAACGCTCAGTGCCGAACGCAGCGGACGGACTCCCAGGTTGCTCCACAGGAGGTGCCAGATCATGAAACCCTTGTATGGTTTTTCATCCATTCAGCGAAGTCCACTACGCAAATTCGTGCACGACAATTTAACACCGCGAGTCGTGACGGTCAAAGCAGACTGCAAATAAATATCTCGGCCCCTTCGTTACGAGCGAAGCCGGCAATCCCTCTTGATGATAAGTCGAGGTCTTATAAGAGAGGAGGCATCCCCCGCTTGGCTCGCAATCATGCGGCTTTCGTTTTTTCCACAACCTGCGGCGGCACGGATTTTTTAAGTGCTGAAAGTTTTCAACAGTTTTGTTGAAAACCGTGTGGAAATTACTTCCGAAGGTCGAATATCTTCAGGGAAACACAGCCCTTCATACTGTTTGCACAATGATGAAGCATTTCTTCAGCATAATTTCCCGCCCTCGTTTTTCGAATTTCATTTTGATACGCGAAAGATCAAAATGAAAAACTCTATCGCCATGATTCGGAAAGAATTGCAAAACGAAAGAAAATTCTTTTACGTTTCCCTAATACCATTTGGGAGGTCGCACCAGCGTGATGTTGATCGTCTGCTCATTCTGACGGATGTCGAAATATTCTCCGTACGTTTTCCACCCTTCCGCGATCACCTGAACCAGAAATCTTCCAGGCGGGATAACCGGAACGTGGCACACGCCGGACAATATTCGACTTCAAATTCATCTCGATCTTCTTGTTCTTGCCCAACTTACGCTCTTCGACATACTTCACATAGATGCTGGCATTCTCCACCGGTTTATTGTCCGGCCCCCCGGTAACGATAATCGTGAGCCGGACATCCTTGGGAGCGGCGTCGGACTTCCCTTTCGCATCTCCATCCTGCCCTTGCATGGGGATCGAGAAAAGAAACAGGAGCGACGCGAAGATCAAGACAAGTTTCTTCATTGTATCGACTCAATTTCCTGTTTAGGCAGTTTGTGGAAAGCGTCTCCGACCGTTTACTGCCCCCATTCTTCCCCTTTTCGGAGGATCGCGCAAGCGGTGAGTGTGTAATGAACTTTTTTGACCGGAACGGCCTTAAAATCCAAGGACCTCAACCCAGAGGACATAGGAGGCCACAGAGAAAACCTGGAGAAATCGACAAGCCTTATCGAGCCTTTCTCTGCCCCCATCTGTGCTCTCGGTATCCTCCGTGTTGCTGGTTTTTCCTTTGTTCGACTTGAAGCACGATGCCCGGTAAATCGCCCAATAAATCGCTCCCCTCGATCGGAAAGCGGCGTTACATTGACTCGGCTCCCCTCCTGAGCTACTTTCAAACCGCGCATCATTTTGCCGCCTCACCCAAGGAGATTTTCAATGGGATTTGCAACCGACGCCATTCACGTAGGGCAAGAGCCGGAGCCGGCCACCGGAGCAATCGTCGCTCCAATCTACCAGACCTCGACGTACGTCCAAGAAGAGCTGGGCAAGACCAAGGGCTACGACTATGCCCGTACGTCGCATCCGAACCGCCGCGCGCTTGAACGGACGATGACGAAGTTGGAGGGCGGCACTGCGGCGTACGTGTTCACGTCTGGAATGGCGGCCATCGACTCAGTTTTTCGTCTGCTGCGCCCGGGCGACCACGCCATCATTTCCGAGGCCGTGTACGGCGGCGTGATTCGCCTGACAACGCAGTTTCTGGTGCAGTGGGGGCTCGAGTTCAGCTTCGTAGACACTTCTTCACCCGAGCAGGTGGAACGCGCCATAACGCCGAAAACGAAAATGATTTATATCGAGACGCCCACCAATCCAACAATGTGCGTCACCGACATCGCCGCAATCGCCAAAATTTCTGCCGCGCACCACATGACGCTCGTTGTGGACAACACGTTCTTGAGCCCGTACTTTCAGTCCCCGATCGCGCTGGGCGCAAATATCGTCGTCCATTCAATGACGAAATACCTGAACGGCCACAGCGATTCGGTAGGCGGCGCCGTGATCCTTTCCAATCCGGCCGACGCGGAAAAGATTTATTTCCTGCAGCGTTCAACCGGCGCCGGCCTCGCGCCGATGGATTGCTTCCTCATCTCGCGCGGCATCAAGACGCTGGCTGTGCGCATGCAGCAACATGACGCGAACGGCAGAACGGTCGCGCGCTACCTGGAGGACCATCCCTGCGTCAAGCAGGTGCTTTACCCCGGCCTGCCTTCGCACCCGCATCACGATGTGGCCGTGCGCCAGCAGCGCGGATTTGGCGCGATGCTTTCGTTCGACGTCGTAACACTCGCCAATGCGCGAGCCCTGCTCAATCATGTAAAACTTTGCTCGCTGGCGGAGAGTTTGGGAGGGGTGGAAACGTTGATCTCGCATCCTGCCACGATGACGCACGCTTCGGTGCCGCCGGAAGTTCGCCAGCGCATCGGAATCACCGACGGTCTGGTTCGCATTTCCGTGGGCATTGAAGATGTCGAGGATTTGATGACCGATCTGGATGGCGCGTTGAGAAAGATGTGACGGCCTCCGTTCACCGGCCGGGCGGCATTTTGAAGCAGGACCTAAAGAGTCGATCGCAATCAGCCTGTGGCATTCAGGCTTGTGCCATGGATGTCTCCTGCGCAACTTGACACCGGAGGCGGCTCCCGCCAATATCTGTGCATGGCCTATTCATTTTTGGTGTTTAACTTTGGCGGCAACGAGGAAATTGCCCAGCAGGCGCGTCTCAAGGTGGAAGGATGGAAGCAGGGATTCCGCCTCGATAAAAAACTGCAATTGAAATTCGATCGCCAGGAGCCTGAAACAGAGCCGTTGGAAGCCTCCGAACTCACGAAAAAAGCGGATCAGGGTTCTCCAAAAGCAAAAGGCAAATCGAAATCAAAGCCGGGTGCGAGCCCGGCTAAGGATGCCGCTCCAAAATCACAGCCGCCTTCCGAGATTCGCGTGATTGTACGTCTGGATTTTTCAGATCATGAAAAGCTTTCCCACCATCGCTGGTTGGAGCGAATTCCCCAGGAAGAGCCATTCAAGACGGCAAAGGGACAAATCGTGCGGGCGGGAAATCCGGATTTCAAAACAACTTCAGAATTATTCGATTCGCTCGACCGGAAAACCGGCGTAAAGCCGCTGTAGTCAGCCTCTCCGGATACCCGGATGGCCGCCCTGCCCGGGGGGCGATTGGCTTAACGGGATGTCGGCAAGTTTGCCAGATTCGAGAACAATGCCGACAAAAATTCATCCTTGCGTATGCGATCGGCCTTCCCGATAACGGCGCCCACTGCCAGGCCCGCCAGCAACGCGACAACAGACCAAACCACGAAAATTTCCACAGCCAGAATTCGCATCGTTGCCTCCCAGAGCTCAACTTCGAATTGCATGCGGATAGGGAAGGCAACCCGGCTGCCAAACGTCTCGACTGAATTCCGTTTTGCATCTCGAACAAACCACACGCAATAAAACTCAACGATGCGCCTGAACTTATTTTTCAACTGGGGGCGGCCTTATAAACTCTATATGGCGACGGATTTCTTTACATCATCGGACAGTACTAAAACTTATAGTTCCCTTGCCTTTCTCCCTGCGAATTTTTCCGGCTCAAATGTTGTATTCTCGGGCACCGGTCTCTTGTTCTAAAGCCGCAAGCTGCCCTATAGTCCTAACTGCGGGGTTTTGCCGGGTCCTTTTGCCCATCCAGCGAAAGGCCGAAGGAAGAATATGGAAAGCACGGTTCTCTGTTCGCAATGCGATCTGCCGGAGAGCAAGTGCAAATGTGGCCGCTACTGCTGCTATTGCCACGGACAGGAAGGAATCCGCTTCTGCGTCGATGGCCAATACTATTGCCCGGACTGCCGGGAAGCGTGCGAAGTCCTCGTGGTGGATTCCTATGACAAATGATCCGGTTCGAGTTGTTTTCCATCTGGATCGGGACCCTCGCCTGGCAGGCGTTTTGCGTTGCGCGGTCCGATTTCAGGCCCTGCAGGCCGGGCTTGACGAGCAAACGTCCGACCAATTTGCAGGCGCCATCGAGGATGTCTGTCGGGAGACGATTTGCCAAGTCACGCGCCCAGAGGGCGGCATCGAAGTGAATTTGGAGGTTTTTGCCGACCGGATTGAGGTCACCATCCATACCCAAGACCAGCAAATGCCCGCGATTGGGTTGGAAACGTTTGTATTAGCCGACGTTACCACGGGGGGCCCGGGTGGCATCAACGGGCTGGAACTGCTTTCGCGAGTGGACCGCGTTCTATTTAACACGGAAAAAAGCGCCGCCCGGACGACCCTGGTAAAATTCCTGCCAGTCACAACCTGAATTTTGAGATTCGGAAGCAAACATTAATCTGCCAGGTTGGCACTCTCCATGTTGAAAACCGAAACGTTCAACACCGAGATCGCAGAGCCTCACGAAGAACCACGGACAAGCTCAGGATCCTACATCGATACGGCGAAGGTATTGCGCCGGATCAGGGACTGCATCTGGTCGTCGGTCAGTGTCAGTTTCAGGTCGAGCCGGTCTCCGGCAGGCGCGATTTGAGCGCTATCGAGCAATTGGCCAAGATCCGGATTTGAATTGCCCACCTGATATTTCCTATACATCAAGCCTGCCTGGAGCAGCGCCGCGAACGTATTCGCGTCATCGGTGGAACCGCAAACGGCTTCAAATTTTGCATCGACTCCGTTTCCGCCTTTAACGCTGATCGTCATGGCCTTCAGCTTTGACGTCAACTGGGCGGCTGCGGGAAACTGCGCAGTTTCCGGAACCAGTTGCTGCATCGCCAGGCGCGTATAGGCTGGATTCAATACGGCCCAGACCGTCCCGGTGCCATTGGCCTGGTCGACCAGCGCGGAGAAATCCGTGTTCGAATAAAGACCCTGCGTTTCGCCGAACCGCACGCCAATCATTTTTTCCAGTTGCTGGCGTTGTCCGAAGGCGGCGGTGTTGGAATCGATGAAAAAGAAAAACAGGTCGTTGGGTCCGCTGCCTCCGCCAAATGCAAACAAAGAGAAGGTCCGAATCTTCACGATCGGCAGTTTTTTGGCCGTGAAATACGCCTCGGCGGTCGCGGGCTGAAACTGCCCGAGGGCGACTCCCACAATCTGATCCGTGCTCGGGACGGCTCCGCCACCGGTATCGGCGGTGGATTTGCTCGGGACGAGCGCCCAGGTCAGCTCGGTTACCTGGGAATTCGGGTCGATCCCGGCGGATGCAAGGAATGTCTCAAAATCCCGGAATTTCGGCGGCAGCATCTGTTCCTTGAGCTGGTTGAACCAGGGAAACTGGCGCGCCGTTTTCAAGTCTGCGTAGGCCAATTCCCCGGAGTCCTTGGGGAACATGCTGAGAATGTCGGACCCGACGCTGCCGGCGCGCGACGGCCGGGGTACGGCGAAAATCGTGGCGATTAGTATGGATGTCCAGATAATTTTTTTGCAGTTCATTGGTTATCTCCTGCCAGGGTTCCAGATTCCAGTCGATATGCCGATAACCGCGCCCCGATCGCTGCTGCGCGGGTTCTCATTCGTTCCACAATCCTTACATCTTTCCTCGCAACATCCCCTGCATCTTGCAAGGACGAGAGGTGAAATTCCATATCCTCCACGGCCGCTTCCGCAGCCGCCAAAGCCATCCGGCGCAGGATATGAATGTCTGCCTGCATAGACGGCGCGGACAGCGTTTCGAGTTGCACCGCCTGCTCAAATACTTGCGCGGCGGCCTCTGCCGTTTCCATATCTATTTCAACCCGGTCTTTCGCCGAAATACTCAAAGAGTTTTCGGAATGTGCCCGGGACTCGATTTCGGTGGAAATCGCGTGCGCCGCTTCCTGCAATGCCGACAGAACGGCCCGAATGGGCGCGCCAGGCGTTCCCTCGCAGGGCTCGCCGCCCGGTAAAATTCCCATCGCCGCGGCGAGCCGATTTTCGAGGACTCGCGCGGGAGAAAAATTTTCAAGTTGCAGGAAATACTCGGCCGAGAGTTCGATCGCTTTGCGCGGAATGAGGCCAATGATTTCGCTGCCTGTGACGGCGCAGCCGTGGCGCTCGGCTTCGCGCTTCACCATTTCAAACACGCGGTGCAGCGGCGTTCGCTCGTAGTCCGTCAGGTTGATCGAGACCTGTGCGATCCCTCGAGACTTCAAGTCCACGCCGATCGCTTTCACGTGGCGCAATCCCCCGCTGGAAAAGCGAATCGCCTTTGCGATCTCCTTGGCAATGGAAACGTCGTTTGTATTGAGATGAATATTGTAAGCGATCAGCAATTTCCGCACGCCAACGGCAATTGCCCCTGCCGTTGGATGCAGGCGGGGCTCGCCAAGATCGGGCGATCTGTCGGGATCTCGCAGGGCGTCTTCGCGCAAGCCCTCGAACTGGCCTTTGCGCACATTTTCCAGATTTACGCGCTCCGGCTTTGTCGCTGCCATTTCGTAAAAATAGACGGGGATTCGATAGCGCTCCCAAATTTCGCCGGCCACGCGCCGGGCAAGTGCAATGGACTCCTCGACCGAAACACCTTCGATGGGAATAAATGGGAGAACGTCGGTCGCCCCGATGCGTGGATGTGCGCCATTCTGTCGCGTCATGTCGATGAGCCTTGCGGCCTCGCCCACGCCGCGGATTGCAGCCTCGGCGACAGCATCCGGCTCGCCCGCAAGCGTAATCACCGATCGGTTATGATCGGCGTCGCTTGTGCGGTCCAGCACCCACGCGCCCGGGATGCCGCTCATGGCGTCGGCAATGGCGTCGACCTTGGCCAGGTCGCGCCCTTCGGAAAAATTCGGCACACATTCGATCAGGCGTTTCATGGGTATTGGGGGACCAGTCCGGCCGAAGCTCGGCATTATCAGACAGGTTTGGGCGATCCCACTGAGTCGTTTCCATCTAAATCATACGGGTTTTTCAGGAAGTACTCTACTCGGAAGATTCCCAATCATACGAATCCGGCAACTTCAGAAGCCTTCCCAAGCAGCGGCCCCGCCATCGTCGCTCTCGCGTTTGAATTTGTCTCGCGTCCCGGACTCTTGGTGGTGACACATTTTCAATAAAACTCAAATTTCAGGACGGGGGATTTTAGTAGCGCCGGCATATCGCCGGCGGCGGTTTCTTCACAGCTTCAAACCGCGAGGGTGTGGCAACCCCCGAAACCTTGGCGCGACCGCGCTCGCCGAGAATTGGAAATCCACGGACTCTCGCGAACTGTCTCACCGGAAAATTGTAAGTCTCATTGCGCGCCCCAAGACCCGTGCGGTAATGTTCTCATTCGACATGGCGTACGCCACACTCACGGAAAAACTTCTGAACGCAGTCAGCCGCATGCCGAACGACCGGGCCGCGATGCTTCGCGTGAACGACCGGTGGGAGCCGATGTCGTCCGCCGAATTCCTGCGGCGCATTGCGGGGCTTTCGAACGCGCTGGACCAGCTTGGGGTAAAGACCGGAGACCGTGTGGGCTTATTCGCCCCCAATCGGCCGGAATGGCATATCGCGGACTTCGCTATCCTGGGGCTAGGCGCCGTTGACGTTCCGATTTATTTCAACGAATCGCCGGAACGGATTGCATACATCCTGAACCATTCCCAGGTCGAGGTCGTGTTCGTCGCGGGAGAAATGCAATCGCAGCGCCTGTTCGAATGCCGCAGCCAGCTAAAGTCGGTGAAGCACATCATCTGCGCCGCCGGTCCTCCCGGGATGGGCGATGACGTCTTGCGCTATGAAAATTTCATTGCCGCCACCGGTGACGACGATGTAGCTGAATATCGCTTGCGCGCCGCTCGGGTTGCGCCGGACCAGACCGCGACGATCATATACACCTCTGGAACGACGGGTGAGCCCAAGGGAGTCATGCTCACCCACAATAATATGAGTTCGAATGAGGAAACGTCCGCCGAAGCGTTTCGAATGAATCCTGCCGACACGGCGCTGAGTTTCTTGCCGCTCTCGCATGTGTACGAGCGCGTGACGGCTTATGCCTATCTGTTCCACGGAGTTCCGATTGCCTACGTCGAGCACATGGACAATCTCCCGCAAGCATTGCTGGAGGTTCGCCCCACTCTTGCCGCCGCGGTGCCGCGCGTGTTCGAAAAGCTTTATGCCAACGTGCTGCAGAAAGGTTTGGAGAATACGGGATTAAAAAAAAGCATTTTTGTCCGGGCGGTGCGCACGGCGCTGGATTCGGTCCGGTGGCGGGCCTACGGCGAGCCCGCGTCATGCGGGCTGCGGCTCCGCTGGGGAATCGCGGACCGCATCGTGTATTCAAAGATTCGGGAAGGCGTTGGCGGACGGATGCGCGCATTCATTTCCGGCGGCGGCCCGCTTTCCCGCGAGCTGGCTGAGTTTTTCTGGGCCGTCGGAGTCCCTGTTTATCAGGGCTACGGGTTGACGGAAACATCGCCGGTGGTCAGCGCGAATTATCCGGGCGCGAACAGAGTGGGCACGGTGGGCCGTCCGATCGAGCATGTGAATGTACGCATCGCGCAGGACGGCGAAATTTTCGTGCAGGGCCCGTGCGTGATGAAGGGGTATTACCTGAAGCCCGAGGAAACGCGCGAAGTGCTTTCGGACGACGGCTGGCTGGCAACCGGAGACATCGGCGGGTTGGATGAGGACGGCTTTCTAAGTGTCACCGACCGCAAGAAGGACTTGTTCAAGACGGCAGCGGGAAAATTCGTCGCGCCGCAGCCGATTGAAAACCAGCTCAAGGCGCGCCCGCTGATCTTAAATGCCGTGCTGGTGGGCGACAAGCATAAATTTATCTCGGCAATCATCGTGCCCAATTTTGCGAATGTCGAGGCGGCGGCCCGCGCGCAGGAGCGCTCGTTTGCTTCACGCGAAGCGCTGGCCGCCGATCCCTGGGTGCACGATTTGATCGGCAAGGAAGTCGCGCAGGTCAACGCAAAACTCGCGCAGTACGAGACAATCAAGCGGTTCGCACTGCTCGATCACGATTTCACGTTTGACGGCGGGCAGCTCACCTACACGCTGAAGCTCAAGCGCCGCGTGATCGAGCAGCGCTACGCGAAAATCATTGAAGGACTTTACGCCGGCACTTAGCGGCGCGATACAATGGGCGTGGACAAACTCTTCTTCAAATGGATGGGGGAGACTGGAAATGAGTGACGAGTTGGTGATTGCAGGGCGCGCGTTTCGGTCGCGCCTGATTGTGGGAACCGGGAAATATCGCAGCCTCCCGGAGATGGCTCGCGCGCACGCGGCCTCGGGCGCGGACATGGTGACCGTCGCGGTGCGGCGCGTGAACCTCACCGACAAGACCAAGGAATCGCTGCTGGATTTCATCGACCGCGAGAAGATTTTTATTTTGCCGAATACGGCCGGCTGCTACAACGCGGACGAAGCCATTCGCGCGGCGCGCCTCGGTCGCGAAGTGGGATTGTCGAATTGGGTGAAGCTCGAAGTGATCGGCGATCAGCAGACGTTGTTTCCCGACACTGAGGAACTGATTCGCGCGACACGCATTCTGGTGGCGGAGGGTTTTGTGGTGTTGCCGTACACGAATGACGACCTCGTGGTGGCACGCAAGCTGATCGATGCGGGCG
Source organism: Terriglobia bacterium (assembly GCA_963788335.1). GTDB lineage: Bacteria > Acidobacteriota > Terriglobia > Acidiferrales > UBA7541 > Palsa-360. The sequence goes on along the minus strand of CAWBGM010000011.1, from coordinate 16,850 downwards.
CAGCGGCCGTGATGCCGCTCGGCGCTCCGATCGGCTCCGGCATGGGCATTCAGAATCACGCCAACCTGCGCATCCTGCGCGAACGCATCACCGAGGTCCCCATGATCGTCGATGCGGGCGTGGGCACCGCCTCCGATTCCGCGGTGGCGATGGAACTCGGCGCGGATGGGGTCCTGATGAACACAGCGATCGCCGAGGCCCAGGATGCCGTCCTGATGGCGGAGGCAATGCGCGATGCGGTCTCCGCCGGGCGAAAGGCGTTTCTGGCAGGGCGCATGCCCAAGAAACTCTACGCTTCGGCGTCGAGCCCGCTGACAGGCGTGGTGAGGTAGGCTTTCGTAGCACGGGCTTCAGCCTGTCTGCCTTTGAATTCCATGACAATTCCGCAAAATTCAAGAGCGGACAGGCTGAAGTGGAGTGAACCCCTATTTTGAGACAAACGGAACTGGCACACTTTACAGCGAATAGTTATGTAAGGAAACCGCCCAGCGGATGCGACATCGCGAAGCTGATGACATCTGGCCAGCGAAAATCACTGCCGGATCTACGGTAAGGTTTTGAGGCATAAGGAGATCTATCCGTCCGATGTGCTAGCACACGATCGATTTTCGCCCGCGCCAACGATGCTGGCAGAGAAAATTAAGGACGTCAGATAGCAAGCAAAATCCAGCGGATGGCAAGTGTGCTAGTTTCAAATTGTCTCAGCTGAGGGGTTCACCCCAGAAGCCTGTGCTACTAAACCGTCCACAATAGAAGGTGACGCGTTGTTTCCACCAACGCGCGCCGGATGGCCGATGGGAAGAAGCTTTTCCTTTTCGCCATCTACAGCCATAAAAAAATTCCAGCGATTGTCGCGAGCAAGGCATAGCACTGTGGACGAAATGTAAATCGGAACGATGCCCGAAAAACAAATAAAACGAATCGGCTACATTGACTGGCTGAGAGGCTTCGCATGCGTGGTGATGTTTCAGACGCATTGCTACGACTCCTGGCTCGGCGGCAGCGCGCGCACAAGCGGATTTCTCGGGTGGTCGCAGTTTGGGGGAACGATCCCCGCGCCGCTGTTTCTGTTTCTCGCCGGCGTGTCTTTCGCGATGGTGACCGATAAGCTCCGGCAAAAAGGATTTTCCGCCGGTGAAATCGCGCGAACGACAATTCTGCGCGGCGGCGAAATTTTGGGCCTGGCCTATCTTTTTCGATTCCAGGAATTCGTGCTTGGACAACCCAGGTCGCCATGGACCGATTTGCTTCGCGTGGATGTCCTCAACGTGATTGGGATTTCGCTGATCCTGATGGGAATCGTTTGCCGGGTCACTGCGATTGGAGAGTCTGACGGTGGAACGGTCGATCCGTTTCGATTGCGGAAGATTACAACGGTTGCCGCCGTGGCCTGCGCCGCAGCGATCTCTGCCGTTACACCGATGATGTGGACGACGTGGCGGCCGCACTGGCGCGCCTGGTGGCTGGAGTCCTACCTCGACGGAGTGCACACGTTCGGGCAGCCGCAGTCCTGGCTGTTTCCCATTTTTCCGTGGGCCGCCTTTGCCTTCGCGGGATTGGCGGTGGGCTTTCTCCTGCTCTCGAATTGGGCGCGACGCAATGTGACAGCGAGCCTTGCGATCGCCGGAGTTGGGGGAGTTGCGCTCTTCGAACTGGCGCTCTGGCTCGATGCGCGTCCCGTGCAACTTTACGCGAACTACGATTTCTGGCACACCAGTCCGAATTTTTTTCTGGCGCGGACGGGAGTGCTTCTCGTCTTGCTCTTCGCAAGTTACGCATGGTGCAAGTGGGGACTGGGGGAGAGGGGCTTCAGTCCCATGATTGAGCTGGGTAAGAGTTCGCTGCTTGTGTACTGGGTTCACATGCAATTTGTGTATGGCGGACTTTCGATCCTGCCGAAACGCAACGTCGGAATTGCACGGGCGACATTCGGGCTTGCCGTCATTGTGGTCGCGATGACATTGCTGGCAGCGGCTCGCAATCGATATCCGGATCGAAAAGCCGAAGTCGTGGCGTTTTTCCGCCGCGCGGCGCGGGCATAGATTCTTGTGGCGCTGGCGTCTCGCCGGCGGGTGTTTGAATTGGGATTGTTAAAAATTATGTTGCGCAAAAAAAACCCCGGCGTCGTCTGAATCTACTTCTGCGTATCAGGGTTCGGCGAATCGCCGGGCTTTGCGGAATCGGGCAGCTTGTAGATTAATTCTCCGGGCCGCGCCAGGCCCATTTCCTCGCGGGCGATGCGCTCGATCTCTCTTGGATCGGTTTTGAGCGAATTGACCTCATCCGTCATGGATTTATTTTCGCCGTTGAGTTTATCGATCTGCTGGCGGACCTGTTGAATTTCATTTTGAGTTCGGCGCATGGCGATGAACCCGTGCGCGCCGAATACATCGTGGATAAACAACGTCAGCAGCGCAAGGCCAAGAATCTGCCACGCGTTTTTGCGCAGCCAAGCCGAAGCTTCATCCGGCGAAATGTTTCGAATTGCTTCCCACTTCATCACGATTTCGTTTCCCTTAGTGCGCCCATCTACGAGGCCATGACCCAGGCCTGCGTTTCGGCGGCAATTTTTTCGGACTCTTTTAGCGTTGACGCTTCGGTGTAAACACGCATCAGCGGTTCGGTGCCGGAAAGCCGCAGCAAAACCCAGGAACCGTCCGCGAACTCCAATTTCAATCCGTCGGTACGATCCAGGTTCCTGACCCTTCGTCCGAGGAATGTCGAGAAATCGGCTTTCAGCCGCTCCACCGTTTTCAATTTAATTTCTTCGCGCAGATGCAGATTCGCGCGCAGCGGATAGAATTGGCAGCCCACGCGCTTGAAAAGCGCGGAGAGTTGTTGGGCCAGCGTCGCGCGGCGCACGGCCGCCATCTCCGCAACCAGCAGACAGGCCAGGATGCCGTCTTTTTCCGGGACGTGACCGCGGATCGACATGCCCGCGCTTTCCTCGCCGCCCATCGCGATTTTATCTTTCTGAATTAATTCGCCGATATATTTGAATCCCACCGGAGTTTGGAAAACGGTTGTCCCGTGGAGCCGCGCCACGGCGTCCAACAGATGAGATGTGGCCACGCTGCGTGCCGCCGGCATTTTCCAACCGCGCGATTCGATCAGGTAATCGTAAAGAAGGGCGAGGATGTGATTGGGCTGCATCCACGCCCCGCTGGAATCGAGTACGCCGAAGCGGTCGGCATCGCCATCGGTCGCAAGGCCCACGGACGCTTTCTTTTCAAGCACGGCATCCCGCAAGGGTTGCAGATTTTCTTCCGAGACGTCGGGGCCGGAGCCCTCGAACAGAACATCGCGGTCAACGCGCCGCGCCTGCACATCGATGCCGTGAATTTCGAGGGCGCGGTCGAGATAGCCGGCGCCGCAACCGTGCAGTGCGTCGGTGACAACAATCGGTTTCGACGCGGCGATCGCTTTGAAATTCACAAGTTCCGCGAGGCGGTTCAGATAGCCCTCTTTCGGATCGATTCTCTCGAAGGGCGCATCGTTTGGTTTCGCCGCGGCGCGCTCGCCAAGCTTTGCCGCGCGCGATTCGATATCGCGCGTCACTTCGGGAAGCGCGGGGCCGCCGTCCGGCCCGGAAAATTTTAATCCCTGATACTCGGCCGGATTGTGGCTCGCGGTGAAATTGATCGCGCCGTCCGCCTTGCGCCTGCGGATCTCATATGCGATGGTGGGCGTCGGCGTCGGCCCCTGGCACGACAATACATGGATGCCATATTCGCGCAGGATTTGCGCCGCGGCGATCGAGAATTCCTCGCCGAAGAATCTCGTGTCGTAGCCGACAATCAGGGTGGGTTTCGCGGCGCGGCTGCGCACATGCTCGGCGATGGCGGCTGCGGCCACGCGAACATTTGCAAACGTAAAGTCTTCCGCGACGATTGCACGCCAGCCCGAGGTCCCGAATTTGATCGTCGCGGTCATGGATGAAACCGAATTTCTTCGGTCTCCGGCGAAGTATTGTAGCGTAGAGCGCAAGACGGAAATACACAGGAAACAAATTGCGTGAGTAAGAGTAACGTCCGGGAGGCGCAGATGGCTGAAACGTTCGTGGTTCTGGTGGCATGTTCGGGCGCGGCGGAGGCGCGGCGCATCGCACGCGCCGTCGTAAACTCGCGGCTGGCCGCCTGCGTCAACATTCTTCCCGGACCGGTTACTTCGATCTATCGCTGGAAAGGAAAAATAGAATCGTCGAAAGAACGCCTGCTGCTCATCAAGACTTCGCGGAAACGAATGGTGAAGCTGCAGGCGGAGGTCGAGCGGCTGCACTCGTACGATGTTCCGGAATTTATTGCGCTGCCAATTGTAGCTGGGTCTTCCGCCTATCTGGCATGGTTAGAAGATTGTATCGAGTAGCGGTTTCCGTCCTGCGCGGAAAGGATGATTTGCTTTGATTCGCAGCACTGAAGGCTGTGCCGCTTAAACCTCGCAGGAATGGCGTACCGGATCTCATTCTTTAATTCGCCAAATTGAGACACTACTTACATGGTTGTGTCTCAGTTTCCGCATATCTTGGGCAAAACTTTAATTTGGGTTGCAGTGGCACAGGCTTCAGTCCGTGGATTTTGAATTCTGAAAACTGCAAGCTCAATTGAAACCGCAACGCGAATGGTTTGGCCTATAGGGGCCCGGCAAAAATCAAAAGTCCACAGGCTGATGCCTGTGCCACAAAGACCTCCATCCAAACTGAGTCACTACCTTAATTCCTTAGGTCTTGTATTGAGGGACCGCTCGCGGGTATCCTGAGGATGACAGCCCAATGGGAAAAGCGACTCATCTCAAAAAATTTGCCGCCTCTGTGGCGCTGTTTGCCGTGCTGCTCACCAGTGTGACTGCGCTGGCGGAATCGCTATCCGCTTCGGATCTTCCGGCGTGCTGCGCCAAGGGCTTGTGCCCGCTCCACCACCCCCAGGGTGGCGATCACTCTAAAAATTGCGACGCTAAAAGCGGGCCGGCGGGGAATAGTTGCTCCATGCGAGCTTGTGACATGACGCAAGCCCCTGCCGTCGGGATCGCCGCTTTCGTTCTCGTTGCCCCGTTCGCAATCCAATATCAATCGATCGCGGAATCCGCGCCCTCCCCTGCTTCCCGGTTTTACCCTGTATCGATCAGTTCGCCTGCCACTCCCCCTCCACGAACTCTACCGAGCTAATTCAGCTAACGATTAAAAAAAGTAATTTCGCGCCGCGGCACGGCCGTGATGCGAAGCTCGGACATTTCCATTCAGAGAGGGAGCATATGGATTTCAAAGGCTATTCAAGAAAAGCGCGATTTGTTTTGATTTTTGGACCATTTTCACTATCGTTCTTCCTATTGTTGTTGCTGTTGACCTGCTCCGTTCCGGCCAATGCCGAGATTTTTGGTACTGTGAAAGGGGTCGTGCACGATCCTCAGCACCGGCCCATTCAGGATGTCGCGGTGGACCTGAAAGCGCAACATTCGGATTACGCGCAACACCAGAGGACCAACGCCGACGGTGAATTTGAATTCAGCGCCGTGCCGCTCGGCGAATACACCGTCCTGGTCACGGTCGCCAATTTCCAGTCGCAACAGCAGAGCATCGTTGTGACATCCGGCTCCAGCCCCGTCCTGCATTTTCAACTGCAGATCGCTTCGTTAGACGAAAAGACAGTCGTTATTGGCGAGGCGGTTGTAGCCTCGCCCGATTCGGTCACGCCGACAACACTTCTAAGCCGCCAGGATATTCAAGACGCTCCTGGCGCGGATCGCACCAACAGCATGGCCATGATTACGGACTATGTGCCCGGGTCGTATGTCACGCACGACCAACTCCACATCCGTGGCGGGCACCAGGTCAGTTGGCTGGTGGACGGCGTGCCGGTTCCAAACACCAACATCGCCAGCAACGTGGGGCCACAATTCGATCCGAAAGACGTAGACTACTTCGAGGTGCAACGCGGCAGCTATGACGCTGACTATGGAGACCGCACCTACGGCGTCTTCAACGTTGTCCCACGAACGGGTTTTGAACGCAACAAGGAGTGCGATCTCGTCGCGAGTTTCGGTAATTATTACCAGACGAACGACCAAGTCAGCTGCGGTGGGCACTCCGAACGCTTCGCCTACTATGGCAGCGTCAATGGGAATCGAAGCAATCTCGGCCTCCAGCCACCAACTCCTCAAGTGATTCATGACGCCGAAAACGGCGTTGGAGGATTCGGCTCGCTGATTTTCAACCTGGACCCGAAAAACCAGTTTCGGCTGGTTGTGTCCTCGCGCCGGGATTACTATCAAATTCCGAATTCCGCCGGCCAGATTAACGAGATTGACGGCGTTCCCGGCGCGATCTATCTCACTCCGTTTGATCCCGGAACCTTTCAGTTGGATGGCGAAAAAGAAGCCGACACCTTCGTGAACTTCACCTGGGTGCGCACACTCAGTTCGAATGCGCTTCTCACCGTTTCTCCGCTGTTTCATTACAACAGCGCCAACTACAACAGTAACCCCAACGATTTCCCGACCAGCACAACGGATAACAGGGCTTCCACCTATGCGGGCGGCCAGGTGACTCTCAGCGGGACCGTGGCTCGAAATTCGATGAGCGGCGGATTCTACGGTTTCTATCAGCACGATAATCAGCTTTTCGGCGTCCTGTTCAACGATCAGAGCGCCATGAACTTCACCGATCTTGAAATCGTCAACGGCGGTCTGGAAGAATTCTGGTTCGAAGATAAATTCAAGCCCACCGCCTGGCTGACCCTAAGCGGAGGGGTGAGAGAGTCGCACTTTTCCGGCACGATCAGCGAAAACGCCACCAGCCCGCGCGCGGGAGTCTCCGTTCAGATCCCTAAAATCAACTGGGTCTTCCACGGCTTCTACGGACATTTCTACCAGGCGCCGCCCCTGCTCACGTTCAACGGGCCTGCCCTGGTAAATGCAGCGGACGGACAGGGTTACAGCTTTGGCGCCCTTTACGGGGAGCGGGACGAGGAAAGTCAGTTCGGCGTGACCATCCCAATCAAAGGCTGGTCCATCGACGCCGACAACTTCCGGACGCGGGCCAATAATTTCTTCGATCACAACAATCTGGGCGAATCCAATATCTTCATCCCCGTCACGCTCACCGAAGTGCTGATTCGCGGATGGGAACTGACGCTGCGCTCCCCACGCCTCTGGCACAGGGCGCAGATCCATCTGGCCTACTCGAACCAAATCGGAGAATCTCGCGGCAACATCACGGGTGGACTCATCCCCACAGACAATACGCCTTCGCCCGATTATGGCCAGCTGGATCACGATCAGCGGAATACTTTGAATGTTGGCGGCCAGATCACGCTTCCCTGGGGGACTTTCGCATCAGGTAACGTCTACTACGGTTCGGGCTTCAGCAATGGCAACGGGCCGGCGGTCCTGGGGGAAGCTCCTTGTTGCTCGTCGCTGGATTACCTCCCCCAACACACAACCGTCGATCTCACTGTGGGCAAAAACTTCGGGGAAAGCTTCTCAATGTCAGTGTCCGGATTAAATGTGGCAAACCGCCGCGTGATGCTGGACGACAGTCTGACGTTCGGTGGATTCCACTTTAACAATCCCCGTGAACTCTTCGTCGAATTGCGGTACCGGTTCCATTATTGAGTCAAATAAATTTCGCAGTCGGTAACGCGGCGCGCCCCCCAGAGGATCGGAATGAAGAAACGAAAGAAATCTAGTTTGGCGGGATTCACACTGGTGTTCTTGACTTCCCTTCTCTTGGGGAATTGCCAGAGCCCGCCAAAATCCTATGTCCTGACGGGTCGCGTCGTCAGCAAGCAACCCGCAACCGGCCAGATGGTCATCGACAATGACAGTATCCCGGGTTTCATGCCCGCCATGATCATGCCCTACACCGTGAAAGACCCTGATGGCATGGCGAAAGTCCAACCGGCGGACATGGTCCGGGCGGATGTGATCGTCAGTTCGAAGAACGAATTCTGGCTCGAACATGTGGCAGTGATCGGAAAGAGCGCGGCTCGAACCTCGCCGGATGCCGCCTCTTTTCCAGTCCTCTTGATTGGCGACAGGATTCCCGACGTGCCGTTCGTCAATCAGGACGGCAAAACACTCCGGCTCAACCAATTCAAAGGGAAAGCTGTGCTGCTGACTTTCGTTTACACCCGCTGTCCCTTTCCCGACTATTGTCCGCTGATCAGCTCCCGTTTCGCGGAAATTCAGAGAGAGCTGGCGAAAAATCCCGAGGAATATAGGAACACGCATTTGCTGAGCCTCAGCCTCGATCCGGATTACGACAAGCCCCCCATCCTGCGTGCTTACGGATTGCCATACCTTGATCGAGATCCGAAAGGGTTTCAGCACTGGGATTTTGGTTCCACAACTTCGGCGGACCTGCAAAAGCTGCTCACCAGTTTTGGCATTGACTATGGCCGGCAAGACGGCCAGATCTCCCACAGTCTGAATACAATTCTGGTTGCTCCGGATGGCACGGTGGCGCAGATGTGGCCCGGCAACGAATGGCAAACGTCCGAGGTCGTCAGCGTCATGCGGCAAAGCCTGGCCGTTCAGAACAAGCGTCCATGAAACGTGGACAAAAACAAAAAAACTGGAACCATCCGCCGATGCGGACGGCTCCAGTTTATCCTGCTCTGAGAAAAACGATGGCTACGGAATCATAGCCGAAACTTCGCTCGAGTAAGCGCTTTCCACGTTGCCGGAGTTCACTGCCGTCACAACGTAGTAGTAGGTGATGCCGGCCTTCACAGTGGAATCGGTGTACGAAGTCACCGCGTCCGGCGTGGAGTTCAGCTTCGTGTAAGGTCCGCCGGAGACGGTGCTGGAATACGTGTTATACCCGTTCACCGTCGATGTGCTCGGCGTCCATGTCAGCATCGCGGAGTGATTCACGACCGCGACGCCGGTCCCGGAGAGAGTGACACTGTCCGGCGAATTCGTGGCGTTGCTGGCCACTGTAACGCTGCCCGTCGCGCTTCCTGCGGCCGATGGCGTGAAGGTCGCCGTCATGGTAGTGCTCTGCCCCGGGGTCAGGATGAGCCCGGAGGAAACGCCGCTGGTATTGAAGCCCGCGCCGGAGATGCTGACATTCGAAATCGTGATATTCGAATTGCCGGCGTTTGTGAATGTCGCCGTTAAGCTGCCGGTGCTGGAGATATTGACGCTCCCAAAACTGAGTGAGGACGCGCTGGAGTTCAACAGAAGCGTTGCCGCGTTGACGGTCAGCGTCGCCGCGTTGCTGGTTGCGCTGCCCGCGCTGTTGGTGGCGACGACCGTGAACTGAGCGTTGTTATCCGCTGTGATTTCCGCCGGAGTCGTATAGGAGGTAGACGTCGCGCCTCCGATGGCCGCGCCGTTCTTGCTCCACTGATACGTCATGGGAGATGTTCCGCTCGCCGTAACGCTGAATGTCGCTGGCTTCCCGGCGATGACGCTCTGGCTGACCGGTTGCGAAGAAATCGTGGGCGCAACCACGCTGGAGTTTACCGTCAATGTCGCGGCGTTGCTGGTGGCATTGCCGGCGGAGTTGGACACCGTGACACTGAACTGGGCGTTGTTATCCGAAGTCGTTTCCGCGGGAGTGGTGTAGGTCGAAGTCGTGGCACCGCCGATTGCAGCGCCGTTTTTCATCCATTGATAGGCCATCGGCGATGTGCCCGTTGCAGCCACATTAAACGTAGCGGTTTGTCCGGCGCTCACTGTCCTGCTGACCGGCTGTGACGTGATCGACGGTGCAACTGCACCGGCATTGACCGAAAGCACGGCCGCATTGCTGGTAACGCTGCCCGCGCCGTTCCCCACCATGACTGTGAACGCGGCGTTGTTGTCCGTCACGGTTTCCGCCGCCGTCGTGTAAGTCGAGGACGTTGCGCCGCCGATCATGACGCCGTTCTTCATCCATTGATAGGTTATCGGTGAAGTGCCTGTCGCAGCCACGTTGAACGAAGCGGATTGCCCGGACGTCACGGTTTGGCTGGTCGGCTGTGTTGTGATCGTGGGCGCGGTTGCGCTGGAAGCGCCGGCGACGAAGACCACGTCCCGGAAGTAGTTCGAAGCATGCCAGGAATTTGTCGGAAACGCGCCTCGCGCCCCGTACAAGCCGTTGTTTCCGACGATCGAGCTCAGATTGCCGTTGATCACAGCGGATGAAAACCCGTATTCCGTTTCAACATAGAAGGTATCGCCGGTATTGACGGTAACGACGTAGGTTGTGTTCGCGGCGATCGAAAGCGGCGAAGCCAGTATCTGTTGCTGCCATCCGGCTGCGGATTCATTCGTGAATTTCACGGATGCAAGCAAGGCCCCGTTAGCTGACCAGATATTGCCGGTATGTGTGCCCCTCTCGTTCGCATCCTTCCAGAAGCGGATCGCCGTCACCTGGCCCGCCGTGTTGCTGCGGAATTGGTTTCCAAGTTCGTAATTCACATTCGCGCCGTCACTCTGGCCGGTCTGTCCTGGAACCTGAGACGTAAATAAAGTCTGCGGTGTAGCAGCAGCGGCTCGTGTGCCGAAAGTGAACATCAATGCTGCCATCATTAAAACGTACATAAATTTTTGTTTCATTTCCCCGGAAGCCTTCATTTTGTTTTCCTCGATCGGACTCTGTACCGGGTCCCCAAGACCGCGCCGGCTCGCATTTTGTCAGATCTGAAGTTCCCCCTGAGACATCTCAGACTTCCGACCTACATGCACAATAGGGCGCGGAGCAATTGGGGCTCGACTGGTCGTAGGGACCGTATTGAGTACAGGCCCGATGCGAGGATGGAGGGACAGGTGAACTGGCCAGGGAAATTGAAGAGCAGTGGAACAGAAATCGTGCGAACGTATGTAAAAGTCAGAACCAATTTTTTTCAAAGCGATTTTTGCACGCTGCGAAGAAAGTGCGTTGCGCGAACGGACGCGCCATGTTAGCGTAGCGAATAAAAGGCGAAGCGCAATGGAGGACGAAAGTGGCTCAATCTCTCGCGGTGCGGCGCTCAAAAGATCCGGTGACGCTCACGCGTGTCCGCGAAATTGTGGAGCAGCTTGCCGGGCGCGACCGCCTCGGCGAAATTCTCACCGCTGTCCACCAGATCCCGGCGCGCGAAGCGAAGTTTGCTCCCATGCCGGAGTGGGTGCGTGCGGAGCTTGCCGGTGCGTACGCCGAAAAAGGCGTTGCCGAACTCTACAGCCACCAGGCAGCGGCGGCGGCGACGGTGTACGACGGTCGTAACGTGGTCGTGGTCACGCCGACGGCTTCCGGCAAAACGCTGTGCTACAACCTTCCCGTTCTAAACGCAGTGCTGGAAAATCCGGATACGCGCGCGCTCTACCTCTTCCCCACCAAGGCGCTCGCGCAGGACCAACTCGCCGAACTTCACGATCTATCCGGGCGTCTCGATCATCGCTTTGGAGTGTTTACCTACGACGGCGATACGCCCGCCGATGCGCGCAAGGCCATCCGCGAGCGCGGCCACATTGTGCTTTCGAATCCCGACATGCTGCACACGGGGATTTTGCCGCACCACACGCGCTGGCAGCGCCTGTTTGAAAATTTGCGCTACGTTGTCCTCGACGAATTGCACACGTACCGCGGCGTGTTTGGCAGCCACCTGGCCAACGTATTGCGACGACTGCGGCGCATCGCGCGATTTTACGGGTCGGACCCGCAATTCATCTGTTCCTCGGCGACGATTGCGAATCCGGGAGAGCTCGCGGCGCGCCTTACGGAAACTGAATTTGAAGTGATCGAGGAAAACGGCGCGCCAGCGGGAGAAAAACTCTTCGTCTTCTACAATCCGCCGGTCGTGAATCGCTTTCTCGGCATCCGGCGCAGCTACATCAATGAGGCCTCTCGCGTGGCGCAGGAATTTTTGAAGCGCAACCTGCAAACCATTGTGTTTGCCAACTCGCGCCTGCACACCGAAGTGCTGCTTACTTATTTGCAGCAGGCGAATCCAATGCCTCCCGGGCCAGCCGCCGGCGATCCGCGGCTATCGTGGAGGCTATCTCCCCACCGAGCGGCGCGAAATCGAGCACGGCCTGCGCGAAGGACGCATCCGCGGCGTCGTTTCGACCAACGCGCTCGAACTGGGAATCGACGTTGGGTCGCTCGATGTCACAATCATGGCGGGCTATGCGGGCACGATTGCCTCTACCTGGCAGCGCGCGGGACGCGCCGGACGCCGAAGCGGCAGTTCCTGCGCGGTGCTGGTGGCTTCGTCCGCGCCGCTCGACCAGTTCATCGTGCAACACCCCGATTATTTTTTCGGCCGCTCTCCCGAGCACGCCTTCGTTCAGCCCGACAATCTGGAAATCCTCGTGAATCACCTGAAATGCGCGGCGTTTGAATTGCCCATTTCGGCGGACGAATCCTTCGGCGGCGTGGATGTCCCCGAATTGTGCGAGCGCCTCGCGGAAGCGGGCTTTCTCCACCGCACCGGGGACCACTGGCACTGGACGCAGGAGGCCTATCCCGCGGACACCGTCAGCCTGCGTTCGGTCACTTCCGATAATTTCGTGATCGTGGATATTACGCAGCAGGCCGAGGTGATCGGCGAAGTCGATTTTTCAAGCGCGCTGACGACTGTTCACCCCAAGGCGATTTATCTCCATCAAGGGCAGCAGTTCCATGTCGAGGCGTTGAATTTCGATGAGCGAAAAGCGTACGTGAAACGCGTGGACGTGGATTACTACACCGACGCAATACGATACACGCAGGTGCGTGTGCTGGAGACCACCGCCGGCCGGCGCATCGAATCGTCAAGCGCAGACACGCATGCCGTGCGATCCCATGGCGACGTGCTGGTCCGTTCGCAAGTGATCGGCTTCAAGAAAATTAAATTTTTCACGAACGAAAATGTGGGCGACGGGAAACTGGAATTGCCGGAAAACGAAATGCACACGACGGCTTTCTGGCTGACTCTTGAGCGGCCTCTGATCGAATCGCTGCCGTTTTCCCTGAGCGACCGCCAGAGCGGCATGTTCGGCCTGCTCCATGCTCTCGAATCCATCGCCACGCTCCTGCTGATGTGCGACGCGCGCGACCTGGGCACATCCATCGGCGAGCGGCCGCCCACTCCGGGCTCCGAAATCGAATGGGAAGAGGCGCCCAGCCTGGAAGCGATCGCGGCGCTCGCGGAAAAAGAATTTTTCGAGCCGAATCTGTATCTTTACGACGCCTATCCCGGCGGCATCGGATTTTCCGAGCCGCTCTACAAAGCGCACGAGCTGCTCCTCGAAAAAACGCGCGAGCTGATCGCCGCCTGCCCGTGCGAAAGCGGCTGCCCTTCCTGCGTCGGGCCGGTCGGCGAGCGCGCGGAACGCGCCAAAGAGGCCGCCCTGGCAATCCTCACGCGCCTGGGCGCGTAGAATCGGCCACGGATGCACAGAGACACAGAGCGGAAAAAGAAAAAAGATTTTGGGACCACGGATGCACACAGATGAACACGGATAAAACCAAAAAACAGAAAACAAGGAGATTCACGAAGCGGAAATATTCACTTCGTTTCCTCATAAATTTTCCTCCTTTCTTTGTTTTTATCCGTGTTCATTCGTGTGCATCCGTGGTTCCACATTTCTTTCTTCCCTCCGTGCCTCCGTGTCTCTGCGGCAATCACGGGTTTTCCATATGAGCGCCGTCGACAAATTCGCGCATATTGCGGCGTTGCGGCCTGCGCGCAAACGGGGCGCGGAGCCCGTTCAGGCCGCCGAGGTTTCCGCCCATCTTCCGCTCGAAGATGACCGCATTGGCAAGCTTCTCGGCGGGCGGGTCAACCGGAACCATTACGGGGAACATCTGTCCGTGCAACGGTGGTACGCAACGCCGGAAATGTGCGTGCCGAATCCACGTTCGCTCTCTTTGCTCTTGCCTCAATCGCTCGATACCAAAGAATTATTGCGATCGGCCGGCGATCCTGGACAGTGGCTCTTCCTCGACACGGAAACGACCGGCCTTGCCGGAGGCACGGGCACATATCCGTTTATGGTCGGCATCGCGTGGTGGGACGCCGGCGGCCTGCAAGTCGAACAATTTTTCATGCGCGATCTCGATGAGGAGCATTCCCTGCTGCTCGAACTTTCCGAGCGAATGGCGAAGCGTCCCGTTCTCGTCACGTTCAACGGGAAAAGTTTCGACTGGCCGCTGCTGGAAACTCGCTACCGCATGACCCGGGCGATCCGCGCAACGGCTCCCCAGGTTCATCTGGACATGCTGCACCCCGCGCGCCAATTATGGCGTCTGCGGCTGGGTTCGGTGCGTCTCAAAGACCTCGAACGCCATGTCTTGGGCGGCAACGGCCGCGCGCTCGATTGGTCGCGCCACGATGACATCGATTCCTCGCTGATACCGCAAATGTATTTCGAGTATCTGCGTGGTGGACCGGCTGAACCGCTGGCCGGAATCTTTCATCACAACCAGATGGACCTGCGCGGCCTGGCGGCGCTGGCCGGAAAAATTTTCGCATTGCTCGATAGTGGAAACGGAATCGCCAATTCCGCCGCCGCCGATTCGCACGATCCCACCGAAGTCCTCGGCCTATCCCGCCTGCTGCATCGCCAGGGAAATTCTTCCCGCGCTCGCGAACTGTACGAGAGCGCCTTGCGCGCGGGCTTGCCGCGTCCCGTCGAGCGCCTCGCGCAAGCCGAACTCGCCCAGCTCGCCAAGCGCGACCTCGACTACACGCGCGCCGCTTCCCTTTGGGACGATTTGCGCAGATCTTCAGACACGTTTAAACGCTGCGAAGCCGCCGTGATGCAATCGGAAGCGGAAAAAGGCCTGGAAGCGGCTATTGAAGCCGCCGAGCAGCTTGCCATTTATTTTGAGCATCGGGCAAAACAACCGCAACAAGCCTTCGACTTGGTTCGCGAAGCGTTTGAGATGTTACAGGAAGCGCAACGAAGCGGAGGACTTACCGGAAAGAGGGCGAAAAAAATAGAACTGCGGCTCGCTCATCGCCTGGCAAGGTTAGAGCGCCGCTGTTCGACCGATCCTGGCGCCTGCGGGCATCGACCATTGGAGCCTGCGAGTTTGAAAGCGAAGTCACGTCGATATGCGGGTCGCTAGGCCGCACGGGCATCGCGGGACCGCCGGGCCAACCCAATTCCATCGTGAGATGATCGAACAAAGATCGAGTCCCGCTTTCCAGAATCAGGCAGTCGGCGCCCATGCACCGGAGGAAAACGCCGTCCTCCGGCGTATCGAAAGAAAAAAAGTTGGGCCGCCGCATCAGATTCGTGCGCATGTTGTATTTCGCTTCGAGCACTTCGCTGTAGGCGCCGAAAAATAATGCCGCGGCGGAGTCGCTTTTCAGGCGGACACGAAAGATCAGCATCGTCTGCTTGGTCTTCTGGTTCTCGAACAACGAATACCGGTCGGTCGTCCATGCCGAGGCGAGATCGGCGGCGCGATCCTTATCGAGAAATTGTTTCAGAATTTCCAGCAGGCCGAACTCCCCCATATTATTTTCATCGAGTTTCTTCCAGTCGGCGGAAATCGATCCTTTCGGATCGGGCAGCTTGACGGAGGGCGGCACAACGCCTTTCAAATACATCTCCGGATGCATAATCTGCTGCGTCGAAACGGGAGGCTTCTCAAATACCGTGTGAAAATCGGGCCAGCCGCTGGTGGCCTGCAACACGCTCTGCGCAAACGAAGTGCCCGCTAGATATGGAAACAGCAGTTCGTCTTGCAACACTTTGGGAGCTTTCGCCAGCTCGGGACTGCTGTCCGGATCGCCCATCAACATCGCTGGGTCAAAATGGCCGAGATCGCGCACGCTGGATTTGCCGCCCAGCTGGTAGTCGATCATCGCGGCCATGGCCGAGCCTTCGAGCACGGCGTCGCGGGCGAGTTCCGCGTCGTCATTGGGCTTCGCCGCGTCCGTCCATTTGTCGATGTGAAAGTGCTGATCCTGCAGCGCGTGCGTTAATTCGTGCGACATCACGGTGCGTTCGTCGGCGGGAGAATTCCAGTCCGCAATGAAAAATTCCTTGCTCTCGGGATCGTAGAGCCCGGCGATCTGCTCGGTCAACACCTGGATCAGTGTTTGCTCGAGTGGATAATCCTTGGGCAGGAGGCCGAACTTCTCCATGGTTTTCTGGTCGGCATAGCGCTTGTCGGCGTCCTTGTCCTCTTTCATTTTCTGCAAAAGGTACGCTTTGATTTCTTCTCGTGTGCGGAGACTTTTTTTCAGGGGGGAAAGAATGGGAAGCGCGACCAGCTTGCTCATCTGGGCTAGAACTTCATCGGCCGCCTGCAGAAATTCGGCGGTCTGCACCGAAGAGGGAGCAGGCAGGGCGATCGAAGGCGCCGCCTGCTGAGCCATGGCCCAAGCCGCTGCAAACAGTAAGACGATCAGGCCGCTGAATATTCGCTTCACGGTTTCCCATCCGGCCACTGCAGTGGACGAGCATTCCACCTTAGCATATGGATGAAAGTTCGGCGGAAAAGGATGTCGTCAGGCAACAGATCGTCACTATCGTTCCGGGCACTACGCAGACCACATCCGCATTTCCATTCGAAGTAGACGGTCTATGGCTGGGGCGCGGGCTTAACCTCGGGGAGGTCGGTGGATTCAACTCTCTTCCATGCACCGTCCTGGTATCGGTACAGGTCCTTCGTCATCTTGTTGCACTGCGACGGATGATCGTCATCCGGCTGGCCGCAATAGGTGAGATGAAAACCATCGGCTTCGGCTTCATAGTTGGACTGCTGAAGAAGATCGGAACTCCAGAGCGCAACAATACCGTGGCCATCGAACCGCCACGCGGAAAACAGCCCGGTCGACAAATCATCGGTGCGGCCCGACACAATCACAAAAACATTTTCGTTCATCGAGACGGGCACGATTTCAATGTCACTATCGAAAAAATCCTTCTGAGTAAAACGATCGATC
>CAWBGM010000010.1:0-242577 GCA_963788335.1 Terriglobia bacterium | reverse complement strand
CACCGCCCGCCGGAAATTCCCTTCGACGATAAAACCATTTTCGATTCCGATTCCATCTTCGCGATGGAGCGCATTCCAAAGAGCATGATCGTAGTGGGCGGAGGCGTGATCGGCTGCGAATACGCTTCGATTTTTACGGCCCTGGGCACGGAAGTCACTCTTGTCGACGGACGCGAACGGCTGCTCCCGTTTCTCGATGCGGAAATTTCCGATCTGCTGCGCGAGCGTCTGATGGGCCTGGGCCTGAAAATTATTTTTCAGGAACGGCTGAAGGGAACTGCATTCACTCCGGGCGGAGTCCGCATGACCCTTGCTTCCGGAAAGGTCGTGGAAGCTGAAACCGCATTGTTTGCCGCGGGACGGCGCGGCGCCGTCGACGGCCTGGGCCTGGAGCGGGCGACGCTCGGCATCAATCAACGCGGCAATATTGACGTGAACGATCACTATCAGACACATGTGAAGCACATCTACGCCGCGGGGGACGTGATTGGATTTCCAGCGCTTGCGTCCACGTCGATGGAGCAAGCCCGCGTCGCGATCAGCCACGCCTTCGATTTTCCTTACAAGCAGCGCCTCGCGTCGCAACTCCCCATGGGAATTTATACGATTCCGGAAATTTCCTCGGTAGGCGAGACAGCGGAATCATGCGACATTAAGAAAATTCACTACGAGGTTGGCCGCGCGAAATACGCGAACAACGCGCGCGGCCAGATCATCGGAGACACGACGGGAATCCTGAAGTTGATCTTTCGCCGCGACAATAAACAACTTCTCGGCGTCCAGATTTTTGGCGAAGGCGCCACCGAATTGATCCATCTGGGCATGCTCGTCCTCGAATCCGGCGGCACGATCGATACCTTCATCGAACTGGTTTTTAATTTTCCGACGCTGTCGGAACTCTACAAGTATGCCGCCTACGATGGTTTAGGGAACCTTGCAGGACATAAATTGCGCGAGGGGTGAGTAGCACAGGCTTCCGCCTGTCTTCTTTTGACTTCCAACATCTCCATCGAAATTCAAAAGCAGACAGGCTGAAGGCCTGTGCTACTTAAACCTAATTCGTCGGATTCGTAGGAAATTTCAAGTACGGCAAGCGCACGCCCTGCACGATCACCTGATCGGCGCGAATCCCGGCCGGCGCTTCGAACCCCACCGATCCGCCGGAAGCCACGAAGTCATCTTGATCCACGCCGTCCCCGCTGATTCCAAGACCTCCCGCCAGCACTCCATTGCGATACAGCGGCACTGAGCCGGGGAAAAATACAATTCCGCTTTGATTCGGGCCGGCAACCTGAAATCCCTGCGTGCAGGGATTGGCCACGTCAAGCTGATAGAGGTTAAAAAATGGGCCTGGGGCGCTGCCGTCAATCCCGGGCGGAAAAATTGGTTGAGCCCCAAAGCCAATCGTGCGATTGGTGACGGCTGTGCCCGCCGGCACTCCGGTGAGATCGGCTGCGATTCGCGAGCCCCCGTTGAAGTACACCATGTTGCGCGCTTTCGACGCGGCAACATCGACGCTGAAGACGGTTCCATCGGCCATGCGGTAGAGGCCGATGATCGTGCCGTCCAGATCGGCGACAGCGATCGACATGCGAGCCGTGGAACCGATCGGCAGGCGGATTACGGCGCGCGTTATATTCGCAGTCGATACCGAGTTGTTGATGATGGTGGTGACATCCGAAGCGGAGAGTCCTCCGAGCGGTCCCGCGACCGGCGCCACAAGCATTCCTTCCGCCGGAGTCCCTGTGCTCCCTGTCGGACCGGCTACGAAACTACCGGTGAAGCTCCCGCTGCCAACACCTGCGGGCTGCGTTGTCTGATTCACGAAAGGCAACGCGATGCCGCCGATGAACACCACGCCGGGCGCAGCGGGCGTGGGGCCAAATCCGTTGGCCGTGGCCGCCGCATACGCGGCATATTCGGCCACAGCCGGTGAGACTCCCGCGACGCCGATGCCGCCCACGAGGCTGCCGTTGCGAAACAGGGGCACGCCGCCCGGATTGACTGCATTCGGATCGCTATCGTTCACATCCGCCTTGCCTGTGGCGACGCCGAGGCCCGTTGTTGCGCCGCTGATTGAGAGAGCCGGCGGCAAGGATTGTCCCGCAATATAATTCGTGGAAAGTGTGCACCCGCGATTCGTGTTTTCGATTCCGTAGAGAGCCGCGTTGGCAGCGCCCATCACGCCGGGAGGAAAATGAATTCCGCTGATGAAGCGCACGGTGCGGGAAGAAAGCGGAGCCTGATCGTTGCTGAAAAACGCGCTAGTGCGCGCGAGCGATACGGCAAGCTCGTTCACATCCACCTGCGCGCCGAAATTTCCCGTCGCCAGCGCCGGCGCGGCCGGTTTTCGATAGACGCCGAGGACGCGCCCGGCGCGGTCCACGACGGCAATCACCATCGTTGTCGGATCGGCTGCCAGCGCCGCGGTTTGAATCAACGTCGTGACATCGGAGGCGGTAAGGCTCTGCACGGACGCCGGCGGGGTGGGCGATGTTAAGCCTCCGACAACGCCGCCGCAACCCGCAAGATGGCCAGCGGCGATCAGCGGCAAAAAAAAGAAAAAGATTCCGCGAACAAAAATGTGTCGGATCATTCTTGCGTTCGGCAGGCCCATGAAAGTTCACAGCTTTGTTATCACAAAGGCGCGCGTCACTCAAGGCGCGGAATTGATTTGTGCGGGAATTACAAATGTGCGCGGGTCGAGTGGCACAGCCCGCGGTCTTTTGAATGTCGATCGCTTAAGCGAAATTAAAAAGCGCGCACGCTGAATCCCGTGCCGCTAAATGCTCAGCCTTTCCGCTAATTCCGCAAGGCCGCCGACGATCAGATCGGGTTCAAACTCCCAGGGATCGAAAGCGCGCTTCTTATCGCGACGCACCCACGCCGTTCGCAGGCCGCAGGCCTTTGCGCCGATCACATCGAACGGATTGCTGGAGATCAGCCAGATCGTTTCTTTCCGCGCGGCCGATTCGGAGGCCAGGAATTCATACACTGAGGGATCGGGCTTAAACGTGCCGATCCTGTCCACACTGACAATGCCACTGAATCGCGCGAGAACGCCCGATTGTTCGAGCAATCCGCGCACGGCGTTTTCCGTGCCATTGGAGCAGGCCAGCAACGTGAAGCCCCGCTCCGCGAGGCTGGAAAGCGCCTCCGAAACGTCCGGATAGGGGGGTAGTTTCAAATAATGGGCCAGCAACTCGCGTTCCGCCGATTCTGCAAGGGAAACATCGAATTGCACGCAGACGAAACGCAGGGCCTGAGCAGTGCAGACATCAAAGGTCCGATACTTTTTCATCAAGGCCCGGCGGAAGGTATACTCCAGCTGCTTGCTCCGCCAGAGTTCGGAAGCTTCTCTCGCCCGTTCGCCAAATGCGGCGCGCAGGTGTTCCTCGATTTGAAATGGATCGATCAACGTTCCGTACACGTCGAAGGCCAGGACTGCTCTTGTCCGGTCTGTGGGCATGAATGTTCCTCGGGAAGCCAGCATAGCGGCTCCCGGCGCGGCGTGGAATCTCGAAGATGGAGATTTCTTGTCTTAAGGTGGCGATTTCGCCTTGTTTCAAACTCGGCGCACGCCGGGGCAAAACCCCTTGCTGCGCGCTGAAGATTGTTGTTATCTAGTCTGCGGCGAACGTTACGCCAATCGCGCGCGGGGGAACTGAGAACATCTGGATGCACACCGCATCCGAATCGGTCCGAAAGGTACGGCTGGGCCTCTTGCTGACGTGCTTGTTGACGGGGAGCATGCTGCCGGTGGCCGCTTCGGTGCGGCATGGCTCCGCGAGCCATCGTCGTTCGAACGCTGCGGCTCGACGTTCGCATGATCGAGCTGTGGCGCGGCGACATTCGACACGTCGCGAGTTCGATTCCACAATGAGGCAAACAAACGTTTTGTTTGCCTCATTCAGGATCCCCAGCCGTCTCAATGCAGGCGATTCGTCACCGCTCCCCGCGATTCCAATTCCGCCTCAGGATGAGCGGCGACTCCCACGGCAACCCGTGCGAAGGACAGCGGCCCTGCAGGGAATCGTCCGGGATTCCTCCACGCGCGGAATTGTCGGCGCGATGATTGCTCTGACGAATCGCGCGACGGGAGTGACGCGAACGCTCTCTGCCGATGCGGATGGCGTGTTTCGCCTGACCGATCTCGCGCCGGGAAGCTATCTGTTGCTGGTCGAAGGCGATGGCTTCGAGCGCGTCACGCGCGACAATCTGCAACTGAACGCGGGCGATGTGGTCACGATTGAGTTGACCCTCGCGCCTCTAACGGGGACTGCAATCCCGGCTTCGCGTCCGCTGCGAATGCCCGAACTTGGCGCGCCGGTTCCCGCTGCCGAAAACGCAGCTATCGCCTCCGCCTATCGCGAGTTGCGCCGCCGTCCCGACGCGCAGCCCGGCGAGGAAATAGTCGCGCCGGAAATGCTTCCGCCCGCGCAGGAAGTGTTCCTTGCGATGCCCGACCGCTGGAATGTCGCAATGCCGGAATGGAATCGCTACGGGCGGAGCGGTGAATATCCCTATGTGCGGGGGAGCCGCTGGTGGGATCCGTTCAACCGCAATCGCCTCAAGGGCGACATCCCCATTTTCGGCAAGCAGACATTCTTGAATATTACTGCGACGGCGGACACCTTCGTTGACGGGCGGCGTGTGCCCGTAACCAGCAACGTTAGTTCAGCGCAGCCCGGCAGTACCGATTTTTTTGGGCGGGGCGAGCAGCTGGCGTTCAATGAAACATTCCGATTTTCGTTTGACCTGTTTCATGGGGACGCTTCGTTTCGCCCGGTGGACTGGCGGATCCGGATCACTCCCGCGGTAAATGTGAATTATCTGGATGTACGAGAACTGGGTATCGTAAATGTCGATGTGCGGGACGGCACAACACGTCTCGATTCCCATGCGGGACTGCAGGAAGCGTTTGTCGAATACAAGATTCACGATTTGAGTCCCGATTACGATTTTCTTTCCGCGCGCGCCGGAATTCAGGGGTTCTCGAGCGATTTTCGCGGGTTCCTTTTTGTGGACGAACAACCGGGCGTGCGCCTGTTTGGGAACCTGCATTCGGACCGCTGGGAATACAATGCCGCGTATTTCAACATGCTCGAAAAAAACACGAACAGCGGGCTGAATTCGTTCGCCGAGCGCCACCAGCAGGTGCTCATCGCCAATTTGTACCTGCAGGATTTCATCAAACCCGGTTACACAACGCAGTTCAGCATTCATTACAACAAGGACGATTCCAGTACCCAGTACGACGACAACGGATTTCTAGTTCGCCCCGCGCCCATCGGAATTTTTCAGCCGCACAGTATCCGCGTCGCCTACCTCGGCTGGACGGGAAACGGCCACTTGGGCCGCATCAATTTGAATCATGCGTTTTACGAGGCGCTCGGGAAGGACGATCTCAATCCGATCGCCGGACGTCCTGTCACGATCGACGCACAGATGGCTGCCGCCGAAGTCTCGGTCGATCGAGACTGGGCGCGCTACAAGCTCTCCGCATTTTTTGCCTCGGGCGACGGTAATCCTCGCGATGGGCGCGCGACCGGTTTTGATACCATCGTGGACGATCCCGCTTTCGCCGGCGGAATTTTCAGCTTCTGGAATCGCGAAGGGATTCGCCTGACCGGCACGGGAGTTTCTCTCACCACTCCCGACAGCCTGCTGCCCAGCCTGCGCACCAATAAAGAAGAAGGGCAGGCAAATTTCGTCAATCCCGGCATTTTTATTTTAAACGCCGGCGCGGATTTCGATCTGACTCCGAAATTGAAAGCGCTGGTGAATGTAAACTACCTGAAGTTCGAGCGCACTGCGCCCCTCGAGCTGCTGCTGTTTGAAGCGCCCATCCACAATCCGATCGGGGTGGATTACAGTCTGGGTTTCCAGTACCGGCCGCCGCTGTCCGAAAATATTTCGGTCACCGGCGGAGCGGCCGTGCTTTCTCCGATGCAAGGTTTTCGCGACTTGTATTCCGGCAAGACGCAGTTTTCGCTTTTCGCGAATGTGCGATTTCAATTCTGAAGGAAGACGTCCCGTTCGCGGATGAGCGCGACGATTCGTGACGAATAAAATGACGCCTGGGACAAAAAATCGCGGAACGGATATTTCACTCCATCGCTTGATTCCCCTGACGGCGCTGGGCGCAAGTCTATGCCTCGTCCTGTTTGCTGCGAGAATGCCTCTGCAATCTGTCCGTGCCGCTGGACAAAACGCGGGTCCCAGCCTGATGAGCCAGCCGCAAGCCGAGGCCGATCGCAAAAGCGCGGGCTGCCTCATCTGTCACACGCAGACCGACGAGCCCACCATGCACGCAACCGGAACGGTGCGCCTCGGTTGCACCGACTGTCATGGCGGCGATGCCGCTGCCCGCATCGCGTCGGGCGTTTCTTCGAATTCGCCGGAATACAGGGAGGCAAAGCTGCGGGCGCATCCCCAGCCGCGGGAATCGAAACTGGAAGACGTGTCGGCGAATCCTCAGCGCGCCTATACGGAGTGGCTGAAGGAAAGTCCCGAATACATCCGCTTCGTCAATCCGGGAGATCTGCGCATCGCGCCGGAAACATGCGGCAGCGCCGGATGCCACACCGCCGAAGTGCGCAACGTTTCCACCAGTATGATGACGACGGGCGGAATGCTGTGGGGCGCGGCGCTTTATAACAACGGCAGCTATCCCCACAAAGACACGCAATTCGGCGAAAGCTACTCGCGCGAGGGCGCGCCGCAAAACGTTCGAACGATTCCGCCGCCGGAGGCGCAAGAAACGCGGGCGAAAGGCGTGCTCCCGGAGATTACGCCGCTCGAACGCTGGGAAATTTCACAACCCGGAAACGTTCTGCGCGTGTTCGAACGCGGCGGCGGCCCGAAAAGCGAAGTGGGCGAACCGTTGCGAGCCGACGATGCGGGAAAGCCCGACGACAAACTCGGTAATCGTGGATTTGGGACGCAACTCCGGACCGATCCTGTATTTCTCGGATTACAGAAAACGCGGCTGCTCGATCCGCTGCTGTCGCTGCCCGGCACCAACGACGAACCCGGCGATTATCGAGCCAGCGGCTGCACCGCGTGTCACGTTGTGTACGCGAACGACCGCTCGGCCACACATTCCGGTCCATATGCAACCTTTGGAAATCTCGGCTTCAGCGCGTCAAAAGATCCCACAATTCCACACGATGAATCCGGCCATCCGATCCGCCACGAATTCACGCGCTCGATTCCGTCCAGCCAGTGCATGGTGTGCCACATTCATCCCGGCACGAACATGGTCGCGACCTATTTTGGCTACACGTGGTGGGACAATGAATCCGACGGCGACGCGATGTATCCGAAAGAGCAGCACAATCCCACGGAAGAGGAAAGATTTCACATTTCGGAACGCAATCCGGAGGGCGCGGCGGCGCGCGGCCTGTGGAGCGACCTGACCTTTCTCACGGAAACAGGAACCGCCGAATTCAATCAAAAATTAAAGGCGACGCAATTCGCAGATTTTCACAGCCACGGCTGGCTGTTCCGCGCCGTCTTTGCGCGCGACCGGCAGGGACAACTGCTGGATGAGAAAGGAGTCACGGTCCCGGCCGGCGATCCCGCTAAATTCGAGAAAGCCGCGCATCTCGAAGACATTCACCTGCAAAAAGGCATGCAATGCGTCGATTGTCACTTCGAGCGGGACAGTCACGGCAGCGGAAAACTGTACGGCGAATCGCGCGCCGCGATTGAACTGGATTGCGTGGATTGCCACGGCACAATCTCGGAGCGTGCGACGCTGAAGACTTCCGGCCCCGCCGCGCCCAATGGCGGAACGCATCTGGAAGCCTTGCGCACACCGTGGCTCGAGCGTCGCTTCGAGTGGCGCGACGGCAAGCTCTTTCAGCGTTCGATGATGGACCAGCATCAGGAATGGGAAGTGGTGCAGACGCTGGACTCGATCACGCCGGGGAATCCGCACTACAACGAAAAATCTCACATCGCGAAAACTCTGCGCACCGATGGCGTGACTTGGGGCGATGTCCCGAAAAATGAATCGCAACTCGCGCACTCCAACAGCAGCATGACGTGTTACGCGTGCCATACGTCGTGGACGCCGAATTGTTTCGGCTGCCATCTCTCGATGACCGCGAATCAAAAAAAGCCGATGCTGCACAATGAAGGCCTGACGACGCGCAATTACACGGCCTACAATTTTCAAGTCTTGCGCGACGATGGCTACATGCTCGCGGTCGATGGCACTGTCACAGGGCATCGCGTGGCCCCGGCGCGTTCTTCGTGCGCGGTTCTGGTGAGTTCACAGAACGCCAATCGCGAGTGGCTCTATAACACGCAGCAGACAGTTTCCGCCGAAGGCTTCAGCGGCCAGGCGTTTTCCACGTTTGTGCCGCACACCGTGCGCGCCCGCGAAACGAAGACGTGCACGGATTGCCACGTCTCCGCCGCGCGCGATAACAATGCGTGGATGTCCATGCTCTTGCTGCAGGGCACAAATTTTCTGAATTTTATGGGCCGCTATGTGTACGTCGCGGCGGGCGACAAGGGATTTCAAGCAGTCGTCACCGCTGAACACGATCAGCCGGAAGCCGTCATCGGCAGCGATCTGCAGCGCATGGCGTATCCCGACGATTTCCGCAAACACGTGGACCGCAAACGCGAACTCGCAACCGCGTACCGGCACGAAGGAAAGGTTCTCGACATCCAGCTTCGCGGGGAGTATGCGTATGCGGCGATGGGTTCGGGAGGCTTCCGCGCTTTCGATGTCGCCAACATCGACAACAAAGGTTTTTCCGAACGCGTGGTCACCGCGCCCGTGTCTCCACTCGGGCAGCGTTTCTATGTAAAGACAAAATACGCGACCGCCGTGGCGACGCCCACCACGTTGGCGGTCGATCCATTGCGGACGCAGGATCCCAAAAACGAAGAACGGAAAATTCACCTGATGTACGGTTTTCTCTACGTCACGGACAAATATGAGGGCCTCGTTGTCGTCGGCAATCCGGATTTGAAAGACAAGAATTTTGGCGGTGTCGGTACATTGCTCGACGGAAATCCACAGAATAATTTCATCGGCCGCGCCGCCACATTTAATCCGGGCGGAATCCTGAACGGCGCGCGCCGGATCACAATCGCCGGAACCTACGCCTACATTTTATGCGACCGCGGACTGGTCGTCGTCGATCTCGATAATCCGCTCGCGCCGCGCGTCACGGCGGAAATCGGCGCGCCCGATCTGGCGGACCCGCAAGGCGTCGCCGTGCAATTCCGCTACGCATTCGTCGCCGATCGCCAGGGGCTGAAGGTTCTCGATGTAACCGATCTCGCGCATCCCCGCATTGTGCAAGGCGCTTCTGTGCCGGTCGATGACGCGCGGAACGTCACCATATCGCGCACGTACGCGTATATTTCGGCAGGGAGAAATGGAGTAGCCTTGGTCAACGTCGAACAGCCCGAGCATCCTCGTCTGGATCGAACATTCAATGCGGACGGCGCGATGAACGACGTGAATGACGTAAAAATCGGCGCGGTGGACGCCAGCGTTTTCGCCTACGTCGCCGATGGCCGCAACGGCCTGCGCATCCTGCAGGTAATTTCGCCGTCCGATTCCACCGAATCCTACGGATTCAGCCCGCGCCCCACACCCAAGTTAATCGCGACCTATAAAACAGCAGGCCCCGCGCTCGCCGTTTCGCGCGGCATCGACCGCGACCGCGCCGTCGATGAAAGCGGCAATCAGCTCGCCGTCTTCGGCCGCCGAGGCGCGCGTCCCTTTAACCGAGCCGAAGCTGAAAAATTATATCTGCGCGACGGAAAACTTTACACCGTTACGGACACGCCTCCCGGGTCGCCTCGTATTTCGACATCAGAGGATAATTCTCCAAGCACTCTGTTGGATCGTGCGCTTGCCCTGCTTTCCTGGCGGTAGCGGGTTCTACTGGCACAGGCTTCAGCCGCGACATTACAGCGGCACTAGAAACCTGGGCTTTAGCCTCTGACGCCAGCCCAACTTGGACCGCTGCTTATTTATGAGATGACTTCCAAATGCACCGAGCCTCCGGAGGATTTAATTATCGCGAGCGATCTTGAATTCCCGCAATTGAAAAATTGCTGTGCGCCGGTTTGCGCAGCGCGGGATCATGGTAGGTGTGGCATTCGAAGCAGCGCGATTCCGCCGCCTCCGTGCCCGAATGATGGCACGAGCGGCAGGTGGCAATGCCGGGGATAAGAATATCCGAGCTGAGCTGGCTCGTTGTCGCAGCAGCGTGGCAGCTTGCGCAATCCACAAGCCCGTGCTGCGAGTGATCGAAGTTTGCGTGCGGCATGTAGCGCGCCGTAATGTTGGACGGCGCGATTTTCGGCAGCGGGTTGCCGTCGCTGAATAGGAGTGTGTGGCATTGCTTGCAAGTCTTGCGCCACAGCAATTGTTCTGCTTCGGCGGTGCGCTCGGCGACCCATTGTGGCGGCGTGAGCAAACGGTAATCGGCGGGAATCGGTTTTTCGGGAAGATCGCGGCTCGGGTCGCGCGCCACGCGCAATTCGGCCGGATGTGCGGCAATGTAAGACTGAAATTTCGCCACAACGAAGGGATGAATTACTTCCGGCTTGTCATGAGGAACCGCGTCCGGAATTCGCCTGTCGAATTGCAGCGTGTGGCATGCGGCGCAGGTCTGGACATAGGTTGCGGGCGCCATGTAGGCACGCGAAGAAATGCCAGCCCCCGGTTTCATGTCGCTTGCCGCCGGTGCGGCCGCGGTCCCGGTCTGATTCTTTGCACTTCCAAAAGGCCATGCCACATTTGCATCGGCGGCCGAGCGATGGCAATCCGAACAAATCATCTGCACACGGCTGCCGTTCGGCCCGAGCAGATTCGACTGCAAGTGGCGATAGTGATTGAGCTGGATCGTTGCCGGATCTCCGCGTCCAACACGCAGAACAGCAAACTCCGGATGATCGCCTTCAAAGCTGTGAATGTTTCGCGCGAAATTTGTGGAAGCGCCGCGTGTCGTCAGGTTCGCATGGCATTGCGCGCAGTTTGCGTCGCTGGTGGCGGCGAGGCGGATCGCTCCGCGATGATCGGTGTGGCAGGAAGCGCACGAGGGAGTAAACGTCTGCGTCGCCTGATGGATCGGGCCGTCGTGGCACGCGAGGCATTTCTGGTCGACGACCTTCTCACTAAAAAATCCCAACTGGTTCAAATGGCAGGCGGAACACTGCTTTGTCAGCACGGCGTGCGCGGACGACAATCCGCCCGCCGAATACTGGCGGCGATCGCTGCGAATCGCATACCAGGCCACCCACGCGATCGCGATCGCCATCAGCGCCACGGACAGCACAAGATTCCAGTGCCGCAGCGGACTCCGGCGCTTGAAATACTCCATGTCAATGCGCTGGGCGAGTTTTTTGGTTGTGCGTGTTCGCGGCACGGGAAATTTATCCTAGTATCGCAGCGCCATCGCAGCATGCATGACGCCGAGCAAAATCAATGCCAGCGACAACGGAATGTGAAGCAGCAGCCATCCGTGCAGCCAAACATGCAGGCGCCCTTGCAGAGTAAGCTGGCGTTCCTCTTCGCAAATATTTTCCAGATCGTCGATGGTGGTATGCAGCGCGGCCGGCACGAGCGTGCGCAATTGCACGAACGCGCTGCTCGCCCGCGCGGCATCGCCCAGCGCGCTGCCACGTGCTGTCGGCTTTTCAAGGAACGGTTTCAATTCGTTATCGTAAAAACTGCGCAGCGGCGCCGCCACATCCACCACGCGACGGCCGCGATCGCGGCGTTTTCCGCTGGTCCAGCTGCCGCGGATTGTTCAGCGGGTTTTTCCGGAGCGACTGCGGTTTTTTTGATCAACTCATCCGCCTCTTCCAGAAGCTGAGCCCGCACGTGGCCGATTTCCTCGTAAATCGTTTCCATGGTCACTTCGCGGGTGATCATCCGCGGCATATAGTGTTGCAGCGCTGCGCCAAAAAGCCCACTCGCCACCACGATGATGAGCAACGTCATCAGCATCGCCGTCAATCCGTGGCCGTAACGGAAGCCGGAGTGGAATACGACAATCGGCAGACTCAGCAGGCCGAGCCAAAGATGTCCGCGCATCCACGTTTGCGCGCGCCCGATGCGCCATACCGGAACTCTCTTTCGCGCGCCCAGCAACGCGGCAAATATCATGAACGCGAGCCCCAGGCTGCCGAACGCCAGCCCCAGCTCGGTGCCTCCCATCGATGCGCCCGAAGCAGGGGGGCGATAAATGCCGTAGAGTAACGCCGAGACGCCCAGGATCGCGAGCGACGCGATCAGCCAGCTTCGATGTGTGTGGTCAATCCGCACGATTGATTCTCTCGATCCTTGCAACCCAGCCAGGACGCAAGAGGGTGTCCAGTGGCACAGGCTTCAGCCTTTGGGGGCTTGAGCTCTGATGGACGATATAATAGCCCCAACCGTGTGAAGTCTGTGCCGCCATGCCACCCCGAACGTGCGATTCTTCTCCACCCATGAAATAAAAAAATTCTTCGTGACGCATTTTGTTCCAATAGCAAGCCAAGGCCTAAGACCTTTCGGCGCGCCCCACGCGCTGCCCCAGTGTTTCCGCGAAGAAATCGCGAGGCTCCACGCGATGAGCCGCATCATGAGGGCAGGCGTAGACGCAACTCGGTTCCTTCTGCTCGGTGCACAGATCGCACGAGGTTGCCTTTTTCTGAATCACGGCTTTTTTGTGCCCCGGATGTTCGTGGTCTTCGGCTTCGGCGGCGAACGAATGGATATTGATATTTCCGTACGGGCAATTTTTTGCGCAGAGGCCGCAGCCGACGCACCAGTCTTCGATGATTACTTCCAGCGAATTGCGCCGCCGGATCGCCCCGACCGGGCACCCCACCATGCACAGCGGGTCGCGGCACTGGCGGCAGGACGTGGCAATCAGAAAATTTTCAAAACGCAGCCCCTCGCGCACCAGGCGCGTCACGCCGTCGTGCGAATCGGCGCAGGCCGTCACGCAGGCATCGCAGCGCGTGCATTTTTCCAGGTCCAGCACCAGCAGGCTCTGCGCCTCCATCAATCCCTGCGCGAGAAAACTATCGAGCGGAACGCTGCGCACCATCCGCAGACGCTCCCGATTCGATTCCTGCCGCTCGCGGGCAATGGCCTCCAGCCCGCGGCGCACCTGGGGAAATTGTTCCATCATCGCGCGAAAATCCCCGGCGGAAATGCGCACAAGTTCCACATGGTCGAGCGCCGTGCAGGTCGCCGTCCGGCTTCCCCCGCCAAGCAGTCCGATTTCGCCGAAATAATCGCCGCGGGAAAGGTACGCGAGCACCAGTTCGCCGCCCGGATAGCCCTCCGAAATTTTCACGAATCCCAGGCGCACCAGATAAAAACTATCGGCCGCTTCTCCCTGCTTGCAGATTACCTGGCCGGGCGCGAATCGCACCAGTTCCACGCGGTCGCGAAGGCGATCGATGAAATCCTGGGTGAGGCCGCGAAAGATGGGAACATCGCGCAGGTGGGAATCGAGCGCGCGACGTCGATACGTGTCGTCGAGCTGCGCGCGAAACGTCTTGCTCTTCTGCATTACGTCGAGGACGTTGCGCAGCAGCTCGAGCATCGTGCAATCGGTCTCCGCGCGCACCGTGGCCGATCGCGGATAATAATTCATGCACGTCATCTCGCCGAAAAGTTCGCCGGGACCCAGCGCCGCAACCGGATGGTGGTAATCCAAATCCACGGGCGCATCGATGGGAATCGACATCCGGTCCAGTTCCTCGTCCCGCCTGTCTTCCTGACGGGGAGTGAGCCGGCTTGTGAGCTTGCTGGTGAGCTTTCCGAAAAAACTGGTGGGGCCGCCCTGGGCCTTCACGTGCGCGATCGGCGTCGCCAGTTGCACGCTCGCCGTGCCTTCCAGGATGTAGAAGGCCGTCGATCCGAATTCGCCTTCGCGGCAAACGATGTCGCCTTTCTTGAAGTGACGCCAGACGGTTGCGTTGGCATTTTTCTTAAGAAACTGCGGCGAGACTTCCTTGAAGACGGGTAGCCGGAGCAGGTCCTCCGCCGCCACCGGCGCGCCGTCGGGCTGCCGCTGAATGTTTTTCAGTTCTTCAAAAATCAACCGGACACCTCAGGGGGTAGCCAAATCCCCAGCCGCCATTCGAACCACGCCAAAATTCATATAACAGACCCCGCGGCGCGAGTCTATCTTCACACTGCTGGAGTTTTCCATGGCAGCGACGGAAACAAGCCGACGCGCATCCGTTGACTTCGCCCACACCGGGCGCTATAAGAATTTCTGACGCGGGCCGGCGACACGGCGCGCGCAAGCGGGGATGCGTTCCATCCGAGCGATTGAATGAGCATCGAGCCGAATCGCCAGCGCCGCACGCTGCAGTGCGCCCTTATTTTGCATGGCGCGCTTTTTTTTATCGCGCTCGTTCCCACCCGCGCCGGAAGTCCTCCCGCGGAAACCGGCAAATACACCGGCCCCGGCTCCTGCAGCTCCACCAGCTGTCACGGCAGTGTGACACCGCGTGCCGACAGTCGCATTTTTCAAAACGAATACAGCATTTGGGTGGTGAAGGATAAGCATGCAAAAGCTTACGACGCCCTCACCGGCGCGGTGGGCGAACGCATGGGGCGCATCCTGGGCGTGGGCAAATCCGAACAGGCGGCGAAATGCCTGGCCTGCCATGCGCTCGACGTTCCCGCCGAAGCTCGCGCCAGAACTTTCGAGCTGAAAGAAGGTGTAAGCTGCGAGAGCTGCCATGGACCGGCGTCGGCGTGGCTGGGACCTCACACGACGCGCACATGGACGCACGAGCAATCCGTCAGCGTGGGAATGGTGGACACGCGCAACCTGGTGCGCCGCACGGAGCGATGCCTGACGTGCCACCTGGGCACGCAAGATCAATTCGTCGATCACGAAATGATTGCCGCCGGCCACCCCGACCTGTATTTCGAACTCGATTCCTTTTCCTCGGTAATGCCGCGTCACTGGAAAACGCCTCGCGAAAGCGCTCCGGGCGTGCCTGTGGAGAATGGCGGATGGTCCGGCGTGCGCGAATGGGGCACCGGGCAAGGGGTTCAGCTTCGCTCCTCGATGGAACGGCTAACCTGGCGCGCCAAGAGCAAGAATTGGCCTGAATATTCCGAGTTGCAGTGCTTTGCGTGCCATCATTCGTTGACGGCGCCCGAACAAAGCTGGCGGCAGGAACGGGGCTACGCGGGGCGCCGGCCGGGCGATCCGCCGTGGAACGCATCGCGTTACGCCGTCTTCCGCGAACTCGCGCATCAAGTGGACGATGCGGACGCCACTCGACTCGACGATCAAATCGCGCAGGTTTCGAAAGCTCTAAGCCAGTTGAATCCGGATCGCGATGCGGTCGCAACGGCTGCTGCCGGCGCCATTTCCCTTTCGAATCAAATCGTCTCGCGGATCGAAGCCCAGCCCAACGATGCGGCAATGACGATGCGGTTGATGCAGCGGATTTCAAACGACGCGGACGAAATTTCGAATGAGGGTGAGCGCGCCGCCGAGCAAGCTGCCATGGCGCTCGATTCTTTGTTCATCGCCTACTTGCGGGCGGAAAAAATGACCAACGCCGCCGATGTTCGCGTGGCTATCAATGGCTTGTTTCAGCAGCTTGAGAATCCTTCCAGCTACAATCCCGCCGATTTCGCCCGCCAGATGCGCAAATTAAGTTCGTTGTTGCGATGAAGTCGCACAGGCTTCCGCTTCTGCGCTTTGGATTTCCCCGGAGTTGACAGAATTAAAAAACCCACAGGCTGAAGCCTGTGCTACTCAGACCTACAGACTCATTGCCTCGCAAACGTGCTGACTTCATGGCGGGCCTGCAAGACGCGCAGGATGGAATCGCGCGTCACGATGCCGACAACGCTTCCGCCGGCGATCACCGGCATCTGCTGCATGCCGATGGTGCGCATGCGGTCGAGCAGAGACAGCGCGGGCTCTTCCGGCGCCGCCCAGTGCAGCTTGTCCTTCGGCAGCATCACAGCCTGCACCGATGTTACGTCCCAATCCTGCTGCGGGACAGAATGCAGCGCCTCTGCCGTCATCAGTCCGACGAGCTGTTCATGCGCCACCACCAGGTGCGCCCGCCGGCCCGTCCG
Organism: Terriglobia bacterium; assembly: GCA_963788335.1. Classification (GTDB taxonomy): domain Bacteria; phylum Acidobacteriota; class Terriglobia; order Acidiferrales; family UBA7541; genus Palsa-360. The sequence goes on along the minus strand of CAWBGM010000010.1, from coordinate 226,478 downwards.
CATCATCTCCCGCGCGTAGTCTTCCAGCGAAATTTCGCGCCCGATCGTCGGCAACTCGGCGGACATGATGTCGGAAACCCGTAGTCCTTCCAGCGCGCCGCGGGCGTCGGACTGCGCGCGGCTCTGTTTCGCCGCCGACAAAATGAACCAACCGATGAACGCGAGCCACAATCCGCTGATCGTGCCGCCCAGCGGCGCATAGTCCGCAACCGCCGTGATGAGCCCGGCGGCAATCATCAGGTAGGCGACAACCTGTCCCGCGCGCGCGGCGATTCGCGTCGAGCGCGAATAATCTTTCGTAAACCCCCACACGATCGCGCGGAAAATGCGCCCCCCATCCAGCGGGAAGCCCGGCAAAAGATTAAACAGGGCGAGGCTGACATTGATCCCGGCAAGAATTCCCGTGAGGGTTTTCAGGACCAGATTGTCCCCGGCAAAGCGGTAAACAATCCCAAATCCGGCAGCCAGGACGAAACTGGAAATCGGTCCGGCCACGGCAATGTTGAACTCCTCAATCGCTCGTTCCGGATCGCGTGCGATGCGCGCCACTCCGCCGAAAACAAACAGAGTGATGGAAACCACGGGAATCTTATAGTGCCTGGCAACCACGCTGTGCGACATTTCATGAAAAATGAGCGAGCCGAAAAACAAGACAGCGGTCATCACGCCAAGTCCCCACAACTGAGGCGTGGGAATATTGAGATTGAGAGCGGTGAATTCAGAGACGAATGAATAGGCGATGAGGAAAAAAATCACGAACCAACTGGGATGCAGAAAAATGGGTATCCCGTAAATCCGCCCAATTTGAATTCCTTCGCCGCGCATCGTCCCCGGAGTCCTCTCTCACAGTATAGCCCAACCTGAGGTCACCGGTTTTATGTTGGAAGCGTATTCATGCCCGCCTGCTCGATCGCCCTCCTTGTTTATCGTGTGGTACGCAACACAACGTGTTCAGCGAGCCACGTGGAGCACACGGCGGAGCGAAGCGCAAACTCCGCATTTTCAACGTTCCGCGCGTCGGCCCCAGGCTTGCAATTCATCGCCCGGAGGAAAGCGAGGGACTGCGATGGAAAACTTCATGGGCGGGGCAGTCGTAACAGAAGCAACGTTGGCGTCGTTTTTACTGGCTCTGTGGATCACCTGGCTGGTCCTGCGCGGCTTCTTTCGGCTGATTCCGGCTGTAAATCGGGCGACAGCACGCGCGCAGCTTTTCCCTAATATGGCTGCAAAGTCCGGTGGTTTGTAGGCCAGGGATTTACAGGCGGATGGCAGATTTTGCCGCTGCCCGAAGGAAACCCGCGCGATTCTGAACAAACCGCGCAGTTGAAATTCTTATCGACGAGCAGGATCGAAGACTCGAGAGAGCGGAGGGAACAGTCATGCTTGCACTGAAGTGGTTGCTGATGGCCGCGGGCTTTGCGATGTTCGGCACGGCGGCGGGTGTGGTGGCGTACGACGTTTATTTGGCGATGCAGTTTCAGAAGCTGATGAAGTCGGGGGAATCCGGGGCGACGGGGAAGGCGGGGCTGAGCCGTCCTATGCGCTGGCCACTCGCCGCAAAGTTGTTTGGCTGGGGATGGGCGCCGCTTCTGCTGGGGTTAAGTATCGCTTTTGTGCCGGAAGGGTCGAGCGGCATTCGAATCAGCCAGATGTCCGGCGTGAAGCAGGGAACGCTGTACCCCGGCATGCATCTCGTCGTGCCGTTGGTGCAGCGGGTGGCAGTGTATGATATGCGCGACCACCTCTTCACAACTGTGGCGCAGCCCGGGACAACCAAGCCGGACGCAGCGACGAGCCAAAATCAGGTCCTCACCGTGCAGACGCGCGAAGGTCTGACGATCGGACTGGCCGTTTCTGTGCGCTATCGTCTCAATCCATTAAAGCTGGCGTACATCCATTCGAATCTGGCCCAGCCGGTCGATACCGAAATCGTTGCGCCCGTTGTATGCACGGCGTTCCGCGATCTCGCTCCCAATTACATCGTGCGCGAAGTCTTTGCCTCGAGGCGCGACGAGTTCCGCGCCAGGACCGCGAAGGCCATCACCGACCGGCTGAGCTCCGACGGCATCGTCGTCCAGGAAATCCTGTTGCGCGACGTTCAGTTGCCTGCCGAATACGCCAAAGGCCTCGAAGGAATTTTACTGAAGGAGCAGGAAAGCGAACGCATGGAATTTGAGACAGCGATCTATGAAAAGCAGGTGAAGATTGCCGAGCTCCAGGCAGACGCCGCGAAAGCGCAGCAGGTGAAACGTGCCGAAGCCGATGCCGCTTCCCGTGTGATCGGCGCCAAGGCCGAATCCGACGCCATGCAGTACACGTTGCCCCTCAAGCAGAAGCAGATCGAGCAGTCGCGCCTCGAAGCCCAAGCGCGCAAGGAAGCCACCGAAGAAAATGCGGAGGCAGCCGCAAGCGCCAAAGTGACCGACAGCAAAGCGGAGGCTGAGCGGCGCCGCGTACTCGCGTCCGCCGATGCCGATTCCGACCGCCTGAAGGCCGCCGCCAACGCCGATACGATTCGCCTCACCGCGTCCGCCGATGCCGAACGCTTGCAGGGGGAAGCGGCGGTGCTCAAGCAGAATCCGATGCTGATTCAGAAGATCATTGCCGAGCGGCTCTCCGATAAATTGCAGATCATCATGGTGCCGACCGATGGAAAGAATTTCTTCGCCTCGGACGTATTGCGATCCGCGTTCTCCGGCGGCGCAACGTCGAACAATTCGGACGATACATCCGATCAGGATGCTCCCGCCCCCGCCCGCAAGCAGGCGCAGCTGTTGAAGAACAAGTAGCACGGGCCTCCGCCTGTGGGTTCTAGAACATCCGAGGGCAGGAAGTTAAACCCCACAGGCTTCAGTGTTACGGAAGAAGTCGGAGGGTTGAATGGAGAGTGGAGTGCCCGATACGCATTGCGCAAAGCTCCAGCGGCGGCCGGCATTTCTCACCAATGCCTGTGCTATGATTTCCCGCAGTCGCGGCCATCGCTCGGATTTGCTCCTCTTGAAATGGGTGGCCGGACTCCGCACACCAATGATGGGCGCCAAGCGATCCAGACTCTCCCGCCGCACATTCCTGTTACTGATCATCACGTTTGGAGCGCCGATGGCGGCGCATTGCGCCACGCTGGAAGACTCGGCGCGGGAACTGGCGAAAAAGATTGCGATGGCGCTATCGGCTAACAATGCCGTCTCCCTGGAAATGCGAAATCTTTCGTCGTTATCTCCGGAGGAATTTGCAGGTGTGAAAGAAATTCTGATGGCCGATTTGCGGAGCGTAAGCGTTACCACGGTTTCAAGCGGGGAAACGGCAACCCGGATCGTGGTCACACTTTCGGAGACCGTGAATCGCCTGATTTGGGTGGCTGAAATCGACGAAGCGGATAAATTTCGGGTAATTTTTTCCTCGGCGTCATCCGCCGCCTCTCGGCCGATTCTCGGCGAAGCGTTTCCCGCCACACTTAAAAGTGAGCGTTTCTGGGAAGGCCCCGAGCGCATCCTTGACGCGGCAACATTGGCCATGCCAAACGGAGAACAGGAGTTGGCGTTGCTTCTCCCGGACGGTTTGATCCTGGGGAATTCCGCGAACGCCTCGGAAACCAGAATTGAAATTCCCCCCATTCCTATGAATGCGAATGGAGGGCAGCGCGAACCAGAGGGAAGTCTATTGTTTCGCGGGAATATCCTGGAGGTGAATAACGATCCGCGGATTTGCTCGATTTCGCTCGATCGCGGAGCCTTAATGGGATGCCGCGATTTACACGCAGCAACTGTTCCCGGGCTTGCGGTTCCAGTTGAGATTCGCGGCGGTCAAATCGAACATCTGCGCGCGGATTGTGGCGGGGAAAAAAGTTTTTGGCTCGTCACGGGGATGGGGGACGACACGGAGCCGGATTTCATTCAACTGATTCCTGACGATTCGCAGAAGCAAAATCTGAAAAGGGGCGGCAATCAAGTGAGTCTGCCCGGGCCTGTGATCGCGCTGCACGTTTCCGCGGATCGTCCCGCGGCTACGGCCATTGTCCGAAATCTTGTGACCAGTAATTATGAAGCGTATCGCCTTTCCATCTCGTGTGGAAAATAGTCGACGCCGCAAAATCGCGATGGCTCTCTCGTTTGCGGTTTTGATTTGTGGACTGAGCGCACCGGCATCGGTGCGCCCCAAACGCGGCGGGACGCTGCGCGTCCAGATCAAGGACCGCCCCGTGGTCATCGACCCCCGGCAATGGCCGGCCGCGTCCAACCAGGCTGCCACTGCCGAGCGTCTGGATTCATTGGTCTTCGACCGCCTCGCGCAGCTCGACGAGCGAGGGATTCCTCGACCCGCGCTTGCGATTTCCTGGGAACACGATGCGCCTTTCCATCGCTGGCAATTTCGTCTGCGTCCGGGCGTTAAATTTAGTGAAGGCTCGCCGCTCACACCCATGGAGGCGGCGCCGGCATTACAACAGTTACTCGGACCGGCGTTTGATGTGAGTACGAATTCCGATTCCGTCATCATTCAAGCGGACCGCCCCCTGCCCGGTCTGCTTGCGCAGCTTGCAACGGGCCGCTACTTTATTTACCGTGCCGCGGAGGATGGTTCGCTCTCCGGCACAGGACCGTTTCGCGTGGCCCAATGGGCGTCCGAGGGCAGTCCGTCAAAAGCCGTATTGGTCGCCAACGAGTCCTGCTGGGCCGGAGCCCCGTTCGTGGACAAGATTGAGCTCACGATGGGAATCGATCCACAGCAGCAGGCGAATGCCATATCGTTCGGCAACGCCGATGTAGTTGAGCTGCCCGCTTCTCAGGTTCGCCGTGCAGCCCAACGGGGCGTGCGCACGGAGTCCAGCGATCCGGTGGATTTATTCGCCCTCGTGGTGGACCCGGCTCGCCCGTTCTTCCAGGATGTGCGAATCCGGCGAGCCATTTCGCTGGCTATCGATCGAACGTCCATCGCGGATGTCATCTTGCAGCATCAGGGAACGGCCGCCGGCGGCTTGCTGCCGAACTGGATTTCCGGCTACGCATCCCTTTTTCCGGTTTCCTTTGACCTGGCACGCGCGAAGGAATTGCTGGCCGCTTCCGGGAGCGAACCTTCCCATTCCTCGCCTCTTGTGCTGAACTTTGATTCGGGCGATGCTGATGCTGGCGCCGTGGCGGACCGCGTGGCCGTCAATTTGCGCGAGGGGGGGATTTCGGTGGTGGCTTCCGGACAGTCGTGGGACGCGAAAAATTCCAAGGCGGATTTGCGACTGGCTCGCTATCGCATCGCCTCGCCGGATTCAGGAGTGGCGCTTTCCGGGCTGTTGAAACTGCTCGGCGAGCCTTCAACCGAAATGGAAACTCTCGAACAGTCGTATGCAGCCGAGCGAGCCCCAATTGACGTGTTTCACGTGATCCCTCTCGTACATGTGTCGGAAAGTTACGGCCTGAGCTCGCAAGTGCGCGATTGGATGCCTCCACGGTGGGGTGGCTGGCGTCTGCAGGACGTGTGGCTGGGGCTGCCGTCGAAATCAGGGGGAGCACCGCAATGAGTTTTCGAACCAAGTTGCTCGCGTTTTTCACCCTCACCACCGTTGCGGCGGTGACGATGGTGGCTTGGGGCGTGTCCGTGTACGCGCGCCGCGCTTTCGAAGAATTTGACCACCAGCGCACGGACGCACTGGTCGCGCAGTTCCGCCGCGAATACGCGCAACGCGGAGATGAAGTTGCCCGGCGTGTGCAGGGAATCGCAGACGCGGAAGCCACGGTTCGCATGGCGATGGATTTGAATCGCCCGCAAGCGGACGCTTCTCAGTACTACAATGACGCGCGCGGCATCGCCCAGACCCAGCAACTCGATTTCCTCGACATCGTCGCCGATGACGGGACGCTGATTTCGTCGTCGGAATGGCCAGCGCGTTTCGGTTACAAAAACGACTGGGTCGGCTCCGAGCAGGACTGGAACTCCAAAAACGCGTTCCTGCGGCGCGTGGATTTGCCGGATTCGGTCGAGCTCGCATTGCTTGCCGTCCGCACGGTGAAGGTTGGCGATAAACGTCTCTTCCTGATCGGCGGCCAGCGTCTGGATCAGAATTTTCTGGCCACGCTGGTTCTTCCAGAGGGCATGCGCGCGCTGTTGTACCGTAATCTCGAGCAGGGATTCGTGCCCACTGCGCTGACCGATGCGCAGGGCCAGGCCGGGCAGCCGGATCAGCTTGCGCCGCTGATTACCGAAGTGCAAAGCACGAAACGTGAACTCCAGCGAACCATTACTACTGGCGTGGGGCGCGACGCCAATTCCGAAACCTTTAATGCGATTCCGTTGCTGGGCCGGGATGACGGTCTCCTCGGGGTTCTGCTGGTCGGTAGTTCTCGCAGCGAACTGATTCAGTTGCTCACATTTATCCGGGCGCTGGCGTTGCTGGTGGGCGGCGGCGCGATCCTACTGGGGCTGATTCTAGGCTGGTGGATTTCGGCGCGCGTCACGCGGCCCATCGAGAAACTCGCGGCGGGCGCGCGGGAAGTGGCCGCAGGCCACTGGGAAGCGAGCGTCGATGTGCATTCGCGCGACGAAATCGGCCAGCTTGCGGATGCTTTCAATGAAATGACGCGCCAGCTTACCGAGCAGCGCGAGCGCCTCGTGCAGACCGAGCGCGTGGCCGCGTGGCGCGAACTGGCGCGACGGCTCGCTCATGAATTAAAAAATCCATTGTTCCCCCTGCAGTTGACGGTGGAGAACCTCCAGCGCGCGCGCGAACAAACCTCGGAGCAATTCGACGAAATCTTTTTCGAGTCCACGGCCACTCTTCGCGTCGAGCTCGAAAATCTGAAAGCCATTGTGAGCCGGTTCAGCGATTTTGCGAAAATGCCGCCGCCGGAGTTCGAATCCGTGGACGTGAACGAATGCGTTCGCGGCGTCGTCAAATTGTTCGAGCCCCAACTCGCCGCCGTGGGCCGCCCGTCGATCGCGCCGGAACTTTATCTGGACGAAAATCTTCCGCGCACGCAGGCCGATCCTATTTTGCTGCGCCGCGCCCTGGAAAACCTGGTCCTCAACTCGCTCGACGCCATGCCCGCGGGCGGCACGCTGACGGTCCGCACATCGCAATTCAATGGTTCCGTGCGCCTGGAAGTCGCCGACACCGGTCCGGGACTGACGCCGGAAGAATGCGCGCGCCTGTTCACGCCGTATTACACCAGCAAGCGGCACGGCACCGGGCTGGGCCTCGCCATCGTGCAATCGGTGGTCAGCGATCACGGTGGAAAAATTTCAGTCGAGTCCGCGCCGGGAGCGGGCGCGACGTTCCGCATTGATCTGCCGGTTGTGCAACCGGGCATGCAGGACAAAAAGGATGCTTTTGAGCTTCCGCAGGACAGGGACGCCGGAAAGGGCCGCGGGAACAGCAAGGAAAAGCTCGAGGAAAAGCTCGAAGAAAAACTTGACGAACTGCGCGCCTCAAAAGCCGAACCGGAACCTCCCAGCAAGCCGCCGCGCGAGGATCGTCCGATCATCACCGCGGCCTAGCGATTGCCGCGCCTCGGCGAAGGCAAATCATGACAACGCCCAAACCGCATCTCCTGCTCATTGACGACGATCCCAACACGCTCGCGTCGCTCTCCCGCGCATTTCGCCTGGCCGGCTACGAGGCCACGGTGTGCGACAACGCCGCACGCGCGCTGGAGTTGATTCGCGCCGAGCGTTTCGACTTGATTTTTTCCGACGTGGTCATGCCCGGCAAGGACGGAATTTCGCTGCTCGGCGATTTGAAAGCCGCCGGAGTGACGACTCCGATCGTCATGATCTCCGGACAGGCCAGCGTCGAAACGGCTGTCCGGGCCACGCGCCTGGGCGCCGTTGATTTTCTTGAAAAGCCGCTCTCTACGGAAAAACTTTTGGTTACGGTCGAAAACGTTTTGCGCTTGCGGCGGCTGGAAGACGAAAACCTGGATTTGCGCCGACGCCTCGGAAAGCACGAAGTCATCTGGTCGGGGCCCTTGATGGAGCGCCTGCTGGCTCAGGTGGAGCGCGTCGCCGCGAGTGAATCGCGCGTTGCAATTCAAGGCGAAACCGGGACGGGCAAGGAGCTGATCGCGCGAACGATTCACCACAAGAGCGCGCGCCGTTCGGGTCCCTTCGTGACCCTCAATTGCGCTGCCGTCCCCGCTGAATTAATTGAATCGGAATTATTCGGCCATGAAAAAGGTTCCTTCACCGGCGCGGCCGCGCGTCACGTCGGCAAATTCGAGCAGGCCGGAGGCGGGACATTATTTCTGGATGAAATCGGAGACATGCCGCTCGCGATGCAGTCGAAACTGTTGCGCGTGCTGGAAGAAGGCGAAATCGAGCGCGTGGGCGGCGACAAGCCTGTTCCGGTGGATGCGCGTGTCGTCGTAGCGACACATCGAAACCTCGATGAAATGGTCAAGCAGGGATCGTTCCGCGCGGATTTGTTTCACCGCGTCTACGTGTTCCCCATCGCGTTGCCCCCGTTGCGTGAACGTCAGGAGGAAATTCCGGTCCTCGCGGAATATTTCGCCGCGCAGGTCGCCGCGCAAAATGGGTGGCGCCCGAAACATTTTTCAACCGAATCGCTGGAGATTTTAAAGCGTTACGCGTGGCCAGGCAATGTGCGCGAGTTGCGAAACGTGGTCGAGCGGGTGCTGCTGCTGTCCACGGGTGAAACCCTCACGGGCGATGAAGTTCAATTGGCTTTGCCACAACGCCATAGCGGCGAACCACCCCCCACAACCGGAAGCGGCCCGCTGACGCAGCGCATGGAATCGTTCGAGCGCGAAGTGATTCTCGCTGAACTTCGGCGAAATCAACATCACATGACCAATGCGGCTCGAGCGCTGGGACTCGAGCGCAGCCACCTCTATAAAAAATGCCAGCAATTGGGAATCGATCTGCGCAGCCAGAGGAAGCCCGACTGAAGCAGCACAGGCTTCAGCCTGTTTGCTATTGACTTCCGTAGAATCGCGAAGAAATTCAGAACCGGACGGGCTGAAGCCTATCCTGCCGAAACCTACGGAAACACCGACTCGACGACCGGATCGGCGGGCCGCGTGCTCCACAGTCCGGCGGCGCTTTCGCGGAGCGCGCCAAGCAATTTGCCCGCTGCTTCATCGTGCAGCATCGGATCCTCCAGTTCCGCCATCACTTTATCGAAACCGCCGCCGAGTTCGAGCGCGGAAATCATCGCGTGCAGCGCATAGCGGTCGCGTGAATCCACGACGCTTTGCAGAATTTCCACGGTTTCCTGTTCGAATTTGGCAAGCGCCGATGCCGCTCGCATTCGGACCAGGCGGTTGGCGTCGCGCACCGCTTCAAGCAGCACCGGAATGGTGCGCGGGTGTGGAATCTGATTGAGCGCAGTCGTCGCGCGCAGTCGGACGAACCACACTTCGTCGCGCACCAGGTCTGCCAGCGAAGGAATCGCCAGCGCGAGGGGCGCGACAGTCAGCGCTTTTGCCGCGGCCGCCCGGACCTCGGGACGCGGGTCTTCGGCGAGCAGTATCATTTCGTCGGCCATCGCGGGCGTGGCGAGCTCGCTCGCAACGCGCGCCAGCAATTCGCGCGATTCCCCCTGCGAGCGGCGGAGATAGGGAAGGACCGCTTCCGGGCGATCCATGTAGCAGCGCACCAGCGCGTTGGTCAGCGGGTCGGCGGGGACTTTGAGGCCGCCGATCATAAACATTTCAATCATGGGTTCGGCGGCTTCTGCCAGGCCGGTCCGTCCCAGGCCCTGCACGGCGGCGAGGCGCGTGTCGAGTTGCCAATCGTCGAGCAGTTCAGTGAGTGGCGCGATCGCTTCCGGCACGCGCATCGCACCCAGCGCCAGCATCGCCCGGCGGCGCGCCCATCCGTGGCCGCCATGAACCTTTCGAACGCAAAGGTCGATCAATCCACTCGATCGCAGAAAATCCTGTAATCCGGTGCGGTCTTTGTCAGTGGCCGCTCCGATCTCCTGAATCAAGATGGACTGCAGGATGTCGCACTGCATCCGATCGTTTCGCCATTCCTCGATAGGGACATTCCCGCGCACAATTTCCCGCCAGCGCTTATGAATGACGATCGAGAGACCGTCATAACGACGTGTGCGAAGTTGCTGCATGCCACGGCGTACGATCATAGAGAGCGCCAGAAGAGCCGCGCTTCCGAAGACGGCCACAATCGCGGCGGTCAGGAAAAATGCAGCGTCAAGACGCGAGATCATTTCTAAAGCGGAATTCATGCGTTGCTCCTGAGTAGTGCGTTCAAGCGAGATCCCGCGGAGTGCGCCCAAACGGAACATCTCGCCCGCAATCGTTCACAGTCATCGGAAGTACATCGTTCGCCGTTGCCGGAAAGTTTAGTGGTGGTTGCCCGTTTGTCCCGCGGAGGATGCTTGGCACTGCGCCTCATGCAAATTTCTCCCATCGACAGGACGCTACCGTTCGATTCCATCGTGGTTCGCAAAAAAAATGGAGCAAGAAAAGACCCACATTGTTGAAAATTCGATGAAGCGGTTTTGATCGACTAACTTGCCTGAACGCTTTCAGTTAGAAGGATCGAGCCTGGAAGACGAAAATGTTTGGCGGGAATAGAAGAGCCGATTCGGAACTCGGGTTTCAATGAGGGAATGTTTCAATGTGGATTTCATCCAGACAGAAGCTTACTTATCGCCCAGTGGCGGCGCAACCGTCGCCGCGGCTGCCGGTTTGGCCGCGGCGCGCAGGGCAAAATAATTTCGCGCGAATGCCGCGTAGGCCGTGCCCGCATCCACGACAATGCCTTGCACCGTGTAGCGACCCGAATTCAAGCCGGCGAGCGGCAGGCTGATGCGGAACGACGCGGTGCGCGTCTTTTCATCGTATTCGGCGGGAGAAACCATGGGCGTATCGGAAAAGCGCTGTCCGTTGCGAAAAAAAACCAGCCCGGCGCGGACCGAGGCGGCGTCGGCTTTTTGCGGCAGATACGCCTGGAAGAAGACGTACAGCGTCTGCTGATCGGTAAACACGCGAGTCACGCTGGGAATGATGCGTTCGCCGCCCACTTCAAGCGGGGACGATTTCATTTTTGCGTCGAGGGCCAGCGCCTGCGTTTTGATCTGCGCAGTTTTCTGCACGGCTTCCACCTGGCTGGAGAGAAGCAACGTGCTCAGTTGCATGCGGTCGGACTGCGGAGGCGGCAGCGATAGTTTGTCTTCGAACGTGCCGATCCGGCCGGACTCATTTTCGCGCGCCAGAAATTTCAGCTTGTACTCGCCCGGCGCGAGAATCATGCCGCCCTGATAGACCAGCGCGCGCTGCTGGATGTCCTGGAAATGTTCGGCGTCGATTTTTACCGTAATCGTGTCGCGCAGCGCGCCGACCACGCGATTGGATTTCGCGTCGCGCACCTCCGCCGCGAAATCGAATGCCGTTTCATGGCTGCCGCGTTTTTGCGCCCACTGCAAGGCGCTGGGCGCGAGTTTTGCGGCGATGGGAACGAACACCTGATTCGCGTTCAGACGGAACTGCGCGGTTTCTACGGCCAGCGGCAGCTCGACTTCCGGAGTGTCCGAGCGGAATGCGTCTTCCAGTTGGCGCTCGCGGTCTTCGGTCGTAAACACGCCGAAATCTTTTGCCGCGTAGTAACCTTCGCGCGTGCGAATGCGCGCGCCGCTGGGCAGGCCGTCGATTTTCACGTGGACGCGCCGCCACGCGCCGTCGCGCGCGGTGTCCGTGCTGTAATAGCCAACCAGGTAGTAGCCCGAAGTATCGTTCTGCACACTCTTAAATATCTTGCCGAAATCCCCCGCGTCGAAAAAGGAGCGGCCTCCCGTATCTCCCGCAAGTGTGGCCAGCGTTTCGCGCGAATCCTGCCGCGACTGGCTCTGCGAAATAACGGTCGCGCCCGTAAACATTGCCGTGCCGCTGGACGCGCCCGTGCTGGCGTCGCCTCCCGGAGTGGCCGTGAGCAGCCCGCGCGAATCCACGCTGTAAATGGAAACATTCGAACGGTTCGCGGAATTGGTGGCGGCGATCAGCTCCGAGCGGTTTTCCTCTCCGGTCTGCGTGATGCCGCTGGTGAATTGAATCAGCGATTTTTTGCCGGGAATGTTTTCCAAAACCTCGCAGATCGCTTCGATCGCGGCGAGTTTACGGTCGGTATTGAACACGTTGAATTCGGTGTCGTCGGCCGTGAACGCCGCGCCGGTATCTTCGGTGACGGCATCTTCGCCGTTCGCCGCAGTGGCCATGTCGGCCAGCGCCGCCAGCGCCGCTTCGTGTCCGGGAACGAGGGCTTCCACGGATTGCCGGAGCAACTCTTTGTCATTCGTGAAATTCGCGACCACTTTCAGCGTGTTGCCGAACGCCACGACGCCCACCAAGTCGGCCGGCGACATCTGTTCCTGGATATATTTTTCGGCGGCGCGCGTCGAGCGCAGCAGATCGTCGGGCTGCAGCGAGGTCAGGTCGAAGAACATCACGATCATCCGGTGATCGTGCGCGATGGCCTTGATTTCTTCGGGAGAGGTGACGGCGCCCAGCGGAATCGTGATGGGCGCTTCGCTGCCTGTTCCGGCAGTTTCCACCTGCTCGATGTCGTTGTATTCAAACGTCGAAACTTTTTGCGCCTTGCCGTCTTCCGTGACGTTGAACTGTTCCTGCTTCAATCCCTTGATCGGTTTGCCGTCGCGGTCGGTGACCTGAACGTCGATTTCCACCAGGCTTACGGTCGAGCGAATGGTCGCTTTTCCCCGGGGCAATTGAGCGGGAGGCGGAGCGGGTGCCTGTCGCGGATTGACCGGCACTGTCGTTGTCTGCTGCTGCGCGGAAGGCGGTGTTGCATTCTGCGCGATCAACGGACCAGCGCACAGCGACGCGGCGGCAAGGATCGCAAGAAGTTTTTGCCCGATATTGATATGCGTTGACATCAGAAATTCACCCGCGTCGTGAATGTCATACTGCGCATCGCGGCAGCCCCGGTAATCTGCCCGAATGTTCTGGAACCGAACACGGTGGAAAGCCCGGAATAATTCACATGATTGAGCAAATTCGACGTGTTCCAGCTAATGTCCAGCCGCCGCAGGCCGTCGCGTCCGAATTGAATTGTCTTCGACACGCCCGAATTGATGGTGAACGCGCCGGGGCCTGTCACGGAGTTCCGCGGCGCGTCGCCGAAACAAGCCGTCGGAATGGTGAACGCTGACGTGTTGAACCATTCCTGCACCGACGGATTCGCCAGCGCAGAGCCGCCAGTCTGGTCGGCGCGTTCCGAGTTCACGCCGGGAACGTTCTGGCAGGCCTGATTTTTTGAAAATACCCGCACAGTGTAAGGAGTGCCGGAGTGCGCGGTGAATGTGCCGTTCACGCGCCAGGCTCCGAAAATATCTTTTTTCCAGCCTTTTGTTGCAAAACGCTGGCGGTCGCCGAATGGAAGCTGATAGGTGAAGTTCCCGAGGAACTGATGGCGCATGTCGAACGAGGAAAGCCCGTAGTCGCCGGCGGGATTCGCATTGTTCTGAAGCACGGTTTGCCCGCCGCCGCCGATCGTGCTGGCGTCGTCCATTGATTTCGAGTACGTATACCGGGCAGTGAACCCCAGCCCATGGCTCATGCGTTTCTGCAAGCGCACCTGCAAGGCATTGAAATTGGAATACGCGCCGGTGGTGTCGTAGGTGAAACCGGCCGCGTTACTCGCCGTATTCGTCGCAAGGCTGAATCCCAGAAGCTCGTCGAGATGCACGCCCCGCGTGCCCGTGTACATGACTTCCATAAACGTATTTCGAAGCAGGTTGTATTCGATCGAGGCGTTCCAGATCATCGCGTAGGGCACTTGATAATTCGGATTCACGGCAACCGTATTGGTCAGGGTGCTTGCCGAAGAAAACGGAAAACCATTTTGGAGGGTCAGCAGCGCCGGGTTGGTTCCCGAAAGCGTGGCGAGAGTGTTGGCCGTCGCGAACGGCGGTTGGTTGGCCATTTCGCTTGAAAGCGTATTCAGATACGACTCGACATAAAACATGCTGAAGCCGGCACGGACCGTCAACTGGTGCTGCCCGGAAAACCATTTCCCCGGCGGCTGCCAGGCGATGCCGAGGCGCGGCGCCCAATTGTTGTAGTGTCCATTAAACAGGGATGAGGATGGCCCCGCCGCGCAATTTCCCGTTGCGACGGGCGTGATGCATTGCACGTGGGAGAAATCGGAAGTCACCGCAAGATTCGCGATATGGCCGTTAATTTCCGTCGGTGGGGTGAACGCTTCGTAGCGCAAGCCGTAGGTGAGCGTGAATTTCGGGAACATGTGCCAGTCGTCCGATGCGTATCCGACAAAACCCCAGTTGCGGAAATACGTGCTCGTATCGCCGAACTGCACTTTTGTATTGGCGGGATATCCCAGCAGAAAATCCGCGAAATCGTTTCCGCTGGTCACGGAAGGGTCCGGCACGCCCGCCGCGGTCAACTGGCTGGTCATCAATCCGGTAAAGGAAAACTGGCCGTTGGGCGCGGGATCGCTGCTGCGATTGATGTCCATCTTGCGAATTTCGCCGCCGACGCTTACGGTGTGCTTGGCCATCAGCCAGCGCGCGCTATCGACGTAGCGGTACGTCTGGCTGCGGTTCAATGAAGGATTCGGACTGGAAAGGCCCGTAAAATTGGTGAGATTAATTTGCGGCAGTCCATAATCGAAGGGAGAAGTCGAAATCCCCGTGATGCCGAGTTGCGCGCCGATGTCGTTCAGGTAGGAAAATTCGTTCAGCCCCAGCGAGCGGTTGCGCGAAAAATAAAATTGCGAAGTGTGAATGAACGTCTTGGAAAAATTCTGCGTCAGCCCGACCATCACGCTCTGCCCGCGCGTGAATGTATTTCCTTCGATGCCCGGAAAGCTGCTCAGCGAATGGGACGTCCCGTTATTGATGCCGTACGTCACTTGCAGGCTGAGCTTCGACGAGATCTGGTGCGTGATATGCACGTTCACGCGGTTGCTCAGGCCGGGAAGATTCGATTGCAGGTGATAGTTGAAACTCTGTCCGCCCGTATTCGTCACCGGAATATTCGGCAGCGGGATGTAGTTCATCAGCAGGCTGAGCGACGTCTGGTTGATCATGCCCTGCGGAATACATGTGCCGGCCGCGTTTGCCGCATCCTGCAGGCATCCGGCATTGGGCATCAATGTTCGCGGACCGGTCAAATTCGATGCCGGGTTATAAATCTGAACGTTGTCCGCGCTGAAATCGCCCATTCGTTCGGCCGCCGTGGGGACCGTGGCGAAGGAATCCACAGGGCTGCGTGACCACGTGCCGCCCAGATTGATGAAGAAAAATGTTTTGTCGGTGCCGTCATACACGTGCGGAATTTTCAGCGGCCCGCCCATGTTGAATCCGGCCGATTCGGTCCAACTGGAAATTTTTGGCGGATTCACCTGGGTCAAGGAATACGGCCTTGCGTTCAAAGCCGAATCGCCAAAGGTATCGTAGAAGCTGTAATGGACGCGATTGATGCGCTGGCGCATCACGCGTTGCGCTCCCCATAGCGCGCCGACGCCTTGAGGGCCGCCGCGCGGTCCTCCGCCCCCGCCGCCAAATCCGCGACCACCTCCGCCACGCTGAACAAATACAGGTCCACCTCCGCCCCCACCGCCAAAGCCGCCGCCTCCCGGTGCGCCACCGCCCGGAGCGGCTTGTCCGGGAATCGCATTACCCGTGTCTCCCAATGCGCCAAGCGACTCCGCGCCATCTCCGGGCTGCGGGAAACCCATCTGTGCCGGCGTTTGCGCCATCGCCACTGTTCCGATCATCTGCACAGCGTCGGCGGAAGCGGCCTGCCCCGGCAGCCCGCTTGCATCCGCGGCGTTCTGGTCCTCCGGCCCGGCATCGATATTATTTTGGCCATTCAGTCCCACTTGCTGGAAAGCGCGGCGTCCTGCACCCTGGCCGTACCCGCCTCCGTTCCTTCGGCCCTGTGATGGAGAAGCGCTATTATTCGAAGTGGTCGTGTTCTGTTTCGAAGAACCAGGCGCCGCGGCGTTCGCGGGACCAGGACCCGATTGCGTCGCCTTCGCAATTTCACTCGAAGTTGGCGCGTTCGATGGGGCTGATTTCGCCGCACTCTCCGTCGCGGGCGGAGCGCTCATTGCCGCCAGCGTGCCCACATCCAATTTCAAATCCAGCGGCGAATGGGAACTGGAATTCAAATCGACTTCTTTGGATGCGGACAAAAAACCAATTTGAGAAATTTCCACGCGGTAGTGTCCTGCGGGAAGGGCGGGAAATTCAAATCTTCCGGCATCATCCGTCCAACTCACCCATGCTTTTCCCGTGGATGTCTGGATGACGCGCAGAGTCGTGGCAGGAACGGCGGTGCCCGATTCCGTGCGCACGACTCCCGTGAACTGAAAAGTAGCCGTGTCACTCGCTCCGGCGTTTTCCTGCGCGGCGAGCGAAACGACGAAAACGGGAAATAATGCAAGCAGTCCCGCAAGAAGCCCCGCAACCCGTAAGGCGGACTTTCTGACCAGCAACTCTCACTCCCCTTTGTACCCTTACAAGATACGCCGATTCAGCCCCGCAAGTTCCAATATTCACAGCCCTGCAAATCAGCTTTTTTATTCCGGTCTTCCTGTATTTCATGCTTAGACGTACGGTTGCCGTCAGGGGTTATCCGGCAATGTAGCCCAGCCACTCTTGGCTGTGTGCCTTTTGCAATCGCCGACATGGAGAAAAGCACGCAGCCAGGAGTGGCTGGGCTGCAACATCCGAACGAAACCAATACGGGACAACCAATATGGGGCAACCAATACGGGACGACAGGGTTTGGAATGATGGGCAAGGGCGTGCGAAAATCAAGGGCAGAGAAGAAATGAATCCCTGGACCATCATCGTACCGGCAGGCGCAGCGGGTGCCGCTGCCGCGGGAATCGCCGCGCGGGGAGCCGTCGCGGCTTCCTCCGAACTATTTGGCCCGACGATCCGACACACTGTCTCGCCGGGAAAGATTGCGCTCACCTTTGATGACGGCCCAAATCCGGCCGTGACTCCGCAGCTTCTAGATTTGCTTGATCGTTACTCAGCGCGCGCCACATTTTTTCTGATCGGAAAATTTGTTCGCGAATGCCCGAGCCTGGTTCAGGAGATGTCGGTCCGCGGCCACGTGATCGGCAATCACACCGATACGCATCCCAATCTGTTTTTAAAATCGCGCTCCGGCATTCGTGACGAGTTGGCGCGATGCCAGGTTGCCGTGCAGGCCGCGATGGCGGGATCGCCGCAATGGCTGCGGCCGCCATACGGTTTTCGCAACCCGCTGCTGAATGAAGAAGTCCGCCGCGCCGGAATGAAGGGTGTCGTCATGTGGTCGCAACTCTGCCGGGATTGGAATCCTCAGCCGCCCGAGCGCCTGATTGCGCGGCTGGCGCGCGTGGCGCAGCCCGGCAAGCCGCGCGGCGATATCGTTGTGCTCCACGACGGCGATCACCGTACGCTGCGCGGAGACAGGCTTCACGTCGTGGCCGCTCTTGAACACTGGCTGCCGCGATGGCGTGACGCGGGCATTGAATTTGTTACAATTGAATCGCCGGCGGGTGAATCGAACGACATATCGACCCCGGCGAATATCTGACGGGCAGCCTGCGGGAACGGA
This sequence comes from Terriglobia bacterium, assembly GCA_963788335.1. GTDB lineage: Bacteria > Acidobacteriota > Terriglobia > Acidiferrales > UBA7541 > Palsa-360. The sequence continues at coordinate 208,914 of CAWBGM010000010.1, read as the reverse complement.
AAGGCCGAGAACCTCAATGGACGAGCGCCAGTTTTACATCGAAAAGCCGGAGACGAAAAGCATCACTTTGACTTGCCCGGCGTGCCGCAAGGAAGACAATTATCCCATTCGCTGGATCGTGCGCACGAAGAAGAACGAATTGCCGCGCGGCGCCGGCGAAGAAGACAAGAAGCGTTTCGCGCTGGCGCGGTCCTATATGGTTCGAGTCGATGAACTGGTCGCCTGCCGCAAATGCAGAAAGCGTTTTGAACTGACCGGGCAGAGCGTCGTATTGATTTCCTCGAATGTCGCCGCGCCGGGCGCGCCCGATTTCGACCCTGAGAATTTCGGGAATCGGTAGTACAGGCTTCAGCCTGTTTTTTTGACTTGTTTGCCCGCGTCACGAAATTCAAGAATAGACAAGCTGAAGCCTGTCCCATTTAAATCTCGGGATACAACTCAAAGAACGCTTCCACCGATTGCTGAAACGTTTCCTCGATCTGTTGCTTGCTTCCTTCAATCAAGTGCATGGTGACGCGCGTGGTGCGTCCATCCTTCAGTGTGAGCACCGCTTCGGTGATCTCTCCCAGCTCGTCGGCGGGGAATAATCTCATACCGTAGACCAGGGCCAGCTTCGCCATCTTGCCTCCTCGTGAAACTTCAGCGTAAGCTGGCCGGGTCCCGGCGTCAAACTCCGCGAAACGATTTACATCTTGTCGAGATTGTCGGTGAGCACGATTTTCACGCCGAACGGATCGGTCAGCGCGACCATGTATTTCTTATCTCCGTGCTTTTTTGTGCAGGGTGTATCGAACTTGATTCCGGCGGCGGTTTCCTTGTTGCAGAATCCTTCAAGGTCCGGGACTTCGAATCCGATGTTGTCCACCACGCGTCCGGCCGTTCCTACGGTTTTTGTGTCGGACTTGCTGAATGTCAGGTTCACGCCCGGCAGGTCGGCCGCATCGAAGATGGCGCGACGTCCGGGAATTGCGCCGAACACTTTCGCGTACCATGCCTGCATTTCCTTCACCGCGTCGCCGCCGTTGGGTCCGGGGTCCGCAACAAAAAAGTGGATGTGATGAAAGACGATGGGCATTGTGAGGGCCTTGTTCGGCAGAAGCTCGATCTTCATCAGTTCATCGGGACCGTAAATAAAATACTGCCCCGGATTCGCGCCGATTTCCGTCTTGTATCCCGCGGCCTTCAGCTTCGCGACCATCGCGTCGGTGTCCGGAACCTGCATGCCGAAGTGATTGATCATTGAGCCGACACTACCGCCGGTTGGCTCGCCCTTCTTGAAAATGAATACGGCGCCGGGGACTTTCATGGCGTCCTTCTCCGCTGCCGGAGTAGCTCCCAGCACCGTGAAAAATTTCATGTAAGCAGGTACGTCCTTCACCAGAAAATGCATTTCTCCCATGGACACGCCACTCGCGTTCGGAGGAGCAAGCTGCGCCCACGCAGCCATCGGCAACATCATCGCCACACCAAGCATCACGACCAGAAACTTCATTGAACCCTCCTTGGATATCGACCTTCGTTTTGGATTTTGCGTATCCCGCTCCGGACGAAATCGTATCGCCGCGCCGCAAGATATTCATCGCATATTTGCAATCGACCATACGGCAGCCACGCTTCCGTGTCAAACGCGTTTCGGTACTGCCCGGACGGGGGTAACAAAAGAATAATACCTTCCGGCCCGGAAGGAGTACAATCGCGGCATCCCCGGGTTGGGAACGCGCATCGAAGCTGGCGAAGAGGACAACGAAATGAAACGATCACGGCCGCTTCTGGCTCTTATCGGAATTTTCGCGAGTGCCGGGACGTTAATCGCTCAGGAGCCGGCCGGGCCCCAGTCCGGTCCACGGCCCGCTCCGCAGGCGGCTGCGGTCCCCGCGACTTCCGAATCCGCGCCGAAGCCCAATTCTGAGAAGATACCGATTCCTTCGGGCACGCGCCTCCCGCTCATTCTTCACAATGCGGTCACCACGCGCAACGCCAAGCCCGGCGACCCGGTTTATCTTGAAACGACGTTCCCGATCGTGATCAACGATCGAATCCTCGTCCCGTCCGGCTCCTATGTGCAGGGCGAGATCACCGAAGCCAAGCGCCCCGGAAAAGTAAAAGGGACGGGCGAAATCCGCTTGCGCCTGAACACCATGATTCTTCCCAACGGTTACACTGTAAATTTTAATGCCATTCCGACCAACACCGGCACGGGCGGAAATGAAGCCACCGACAAGGAAGGCAAGGTTCACGGCGATACCGACAAAGGCACAGACGTCGGCACCATCGCGAAATCCACCGGCATCGGCGCCGCCATTGGAGGCATCGCGGGAAGCGGCACGGGAGCCGGCATCGGCGCAGGCGCCGGCGCCGCGCTCGGCCTCGCCACCGTCCTTCTGACGCGCGGTCCGGAACTCGAATTGCCGCGCGGCACCACGGTGGACGTGATCCTCGATCGCACGGTGTATCTGGATTCCAGCCGCGTCAATTTTACCGATCCCGGCCACACTTCAACATTGCCCGGTCCGGCAAACCGCGAGCCGACGCGCAGCAGGTCTCCTTTTTAGCCGGTCTCAATATTCTTTCCATATTTCCGCCGCAGGAAACTACAATAGGGGAACCTTGTAACGTCGATTGTTTTTTAATCGACGATCCATGTTCATTTGAATTGAAAGGAAGTGTCATGCCTCAGGATTCACACCAGAGAGCCGCTGAATTTCACGAACTGGCCGCGCACGCCCATCGCGTCGCCGCCACGCATCACGGCAAGGAAGATCACATCACAGGCCAGGAGCATTCCCGGCAGGCGCTTGAACACGCGACCAAAGCGTTCCAGGCCTCGCAGCAAGCCCATCGAGAATCTGAAAAAGCTGCCGCCAAGGGCGCCGGGAAATCTTAGTGGCAATCTGAAAAACGGCGTTCGCGGGTCGCGGCTTCACAGGCTGCCGAAATACGGGAGCATCGCCATTTTGAGCTGAGCAAGGAATCCATCTTTCTTCCCGCCGCCTGGAGCTTAAACTCAGGAGGGATTCTTCGCTTTCCTCGGAATCGCGTGTTTATGGGCTTTTTTCCGCCGCCTGTTCGGCCGCCGGCGCTCTTATGGAGTCCAAACCCCACAGGCGGAAGCCTGTGCCACGTAAAACCACTTCACCGTCACTGTCGGTCGCGCACGCGCGTTCCATTTTTGAAAACAACTACGAAGTTGCCGCCGAAGATTTTGGCGAACGATAACGCCCTGGCACGGCGCGCAACGAAATCGCCAGCCGGTTCCACATGTTGATGGTCCCCAGCGCAATCGTCAGGTCCACAATTTCCTTTTCGTTAAAATATTTTTTCACTTCGTCGTACACGGCGTCGGGTACGTGCGTTTCCGAAACCAGCGTGACCGCCTCCGTCCATTCAAGCGCGGCCCGTTCGCGATCCGTGAAAAACGGCGTTTCGCGCCATGCCTCCAGCGCGTACAGCCGCTGTTCGGTCTCGCCGAGCGCCCGCGCGTCGATCGAGTGCATGTCGATGCAGTACGCGCAACCGTTGATTTGCGATGCGCGCATTTTTATCAGATGAACGAGCTTGGCCTCCAGCCCGCTTTCCGAAATATATTTTTCGAGGCCCATCATGGATTGCAGTGCCTCCTGCGCATAGTGCCGGTATTCGATTCTGGGTTGCATGAGTATCCTCCCTGTGGAACGCGTCCCGATCTATCCCGATGGGATGCCCCTGCCTTGTTTGAGGATATATCTAAAGCGCGGCGGCGGACCGATCCGCAATCGTGCCGCTAAAGCGAAGCGGACTAAATTCGGACCAACGGGACGACATCCTGCCTTCGGTGATCCATTCCGTGATGAGCTTCGCCGTCACGGGAGCGAGGAGAATTCCGTTGCGGTAATGGCCGGTGGCGATTGCCAATCCCCCCACATCCGCCGGACCGATGACCGGCAATTGATCGGGAGTTCCAGGCCGCAGCCCGCACCAAGTCTCGATGAATTCCGCTTTCGCGAGTTCCGGCGCAAGTTCATTTGCCGCCGCGAGAATTGTTTCGATTCCCCCCGAGGTGACGAGCTTTTCATATCCCGCATGTTCAAGAGTACTACCCAACACCAGCGTCTGCGGTCTCGACGGATCGCGAGGCACGATGTAGCCATGCTCCGATCGCAACACGCGTCTGATCGGCATGCCCGCATGTTTCAGCGCCAACATTTGTCCGCGTACTGGAATTGTCGGCGCATAGGGCGCGGCCCCGGAAATTGTCGATGTCCAGCAACCTGCGGCAATCACGATATGAGCCGCCGAAAAAATCTCACCCGACGCGGTTTTTATTCCCGTACATCGATTTCCATCCCGGACGAGCGAAAGCGCTTCCGTTCCTGGAATCAGTTTTGCGCCGGAGCATTCCGCACCCGCGAGCAAAGCGGCAATCAACTCGCGAGGTTTTACGGAAGCCTCCTCCGGCAGCAGCGCCGCGGCTCGAACCGCGCGGCCGAGCGCCGGTTCCATTTCGCGAGCCTCGTCCAGGTGCAGCGGTTCGCAGGCAAGGCCCAGTCCACGATGCAACGCCACCAGCGTGCTTAATTCGCGTTCCGCATCGCCATGGCACAGGACCTCGATCGTTCCCTCCGTGCGATAGCCCGTACGCATCGAGGAAGCCTCTTCAATTTCAGCAATGAATTGTGGATACATCGCCAGGCTCGCGCGGCTCAGAGGCACCAGGGGAATCGCCGACGGACAATCCGGCGCCGGCGAAAGCATTCCCGCCGCCGCCCATGAGGCTTCGCGCATCGGCTCCCGCTTGTCGAGCAAGGCAACGCGAAGATTTCGGCGCGACAGCTCGAATGCAATCGAGCCGCCGATGATGCCCCCGCCAACGATAACCACGTCGTACGTGTTCACGGGAATATCTTATCAGGATTGACACAGCGAGGAGGTCAGCAGCACAGGTTTCAGCCTCTGGGGTTTATATTTTTTGCGGACGAGTGTCGATCGCGAAATATTATGGAGCACGGGACAATCGCGGCTCAAATTTCACGGGAACCGAAAACCATGCAGGCTGAAGCCTGTGCCACTTAAAACCTAAAACGACTTCACCAGTTCCGTCGAGAGAACGCGCGCCTTCTCCGCCAGATTTTGCGCGCGAACCCAGTCGTCGGCCAAAATGGCGTCGTGCGCCTGGGCCAGAAAGCCGCTGATTTTTTCGGTGAGGTCTTTTTGCGCGGCGTTCAGTTGCCTGCCGCTGGCTTGCTGAAGATTTGTTTCCGCTCTGGTGATATTCGCCGTCGTGTTCGTTTTAGCCGCGGCAAGGTCCTTGGCGGAAAGTTGCGGTGAAATTTGCGGCGGCGCCGGCTTGGGCGGAGCAGGGTCCGCCGCTTCCGCCGGAGCCGGACGCGGTCGCGAGGGAGCGGGACGTTTTGCCGGGACAACGGGCGGCGCGGCAGGCGCGGGTTCCGGCGGGGGCTCGGTCTTGGTTTCCGCAGGCGGCGGCGTCGCTGGCTGGGGCATCGGCTCGGTCACTTCGGGAGGAGGCTCGCTCACCGAAGCAGGCGAGGCTCGCACGATATGTTTGCTCGCGCACCCCGCCGTCCCCAGCGCAACGGTGCACAGCAGCACCATGAACTCTTTTTTTAGCATCGCGTCTTTCACTTCACCGATTTCAGATCGCCGACCCCCGCGACCTCCGTGCCCGCATCGCGCGGACGAATCGCAGTCGGCTCCAACTGCCGGGATGCCAGCGGTAACTCAATTCGAAATGCCGTGCCCCGACCCAATTCCGATTCGAATTCTATAGAACCATTGTGCAATTGCACAGTTCGAAAAGTGCTGGCAAGACCGATTCCGCTGCCCCCAGGCCGCGTCGTAAAAAAAAGCTGGAAAATTCTCTGTTTGTGCTCCGGAGCGATCCCGCGGCCGGTATCCTGGATTTCAATTCCGGCCATCTCCCCGCGGCGCGACAGCGAAACGTTAAGCTGGCCGCCGCCCGGCATGGCTTGGACGCCGTTCAGAAAGAGGTTCATTAACGCCTGCTTCAGCAGTTGCTTGTCCGCCAGCACGGGAGGGACTTCGGAAAATCGCGTCGTTACTTTGACGTTTGCTTTTTCAATCTGAGGCCGCTCCAGCGCCAGTACATCCTCAAGCAATTCCTTCAGGTTGGTTTCTTCCTGGTGCATGTCCGGGGGGCGCGTGAAATCGAGAAAACGTTTCACGACGCTGTCCAGCCGGTCGATTTCGCTGTCGAGCACACGAACCGCCTGCTGCGGCAGTTCGTCGCCCTCGGGCAGGCTCGCTTTCAGATTTTCAAGCCACAGGCGCATCGAGTTCAGCGGATTTTTCACCTCATGCGCGACGCCCGCGGTGATTCGCCCGATATTTGCGAGCCGCTCGGAGACCTGCAACTGGGTGCTGATGCGTTCCCGCGATTCCAGGTCCGTGAATTTCACGAGCGCGCCCATGCGCGTCTTTCCTTCGGTGATCACTTCCACGCTCAATCCAACGCGGCGCGCGGGCAAATCATGCCCGGACAGAATTACTTCCGCCGAGGCAAGCGGCATGAATTCGCCGTCCACCAGCGTGATCGCTTCGCGCACCGGATGATCGGCCGGAAAAATATCCTCTGCGCGGCGCCCCAGGAGTTTGTCCGCGGGCATCGATAGAAATCGTTCGACCGCGGGGCTTACCATGACGGCGCGGCCATCGAGCGAGAACAACAGCAGCCCGTCATCGAGTCCGCCGAGCACCTGGTCAAGATTTTCACGCAGCGTGCTGAAAATTTCGCGCACCCCGCGAAGCTGCATTCCGATCTGACTGATTTTCGTGCTGACCTGCCCGAATTCATCTCCGCGCTCGATGGGCTTCTGATCGAATTCGCCCTTGGCGATGCGGTCGAGTTGCGCGGTAATGCGTTTCAGGGGAGCAAGCGAGATACTGCTCACCAGTCCGGCCAGCAACACGGAGACGCCCACCGACGTCAGCGCGAGCAATGCCGCCGAACGCAGGGCGGGCGTGATGTCGCTGCGCAGCAACCCTGTCTGCACAGCCACGCGGATCACCCCGAACGGAACCTGGTTGCCCGGCGATCCCAGGTTAAACGCATAGGGAACTTCATACGCCTGGGGAGGGCCGTAGAGTTTCTTGATTTGCGTAATAAAGCCGCTGGAAACCAGTTGCGAGAGATTTGTCCTCGCCGGGGACTGCTTGCCCAGCATGGAATCGTCGCTGGAGGTCAATACGGTCCCGTTAATGTCTGAAATCGAAACTTCGTAAATCAGGTGGGAATAACCCACCTCGGCGGTTATGGAAGAGGTCAGCGCGCTGCTTTCGTCCAGCGCGTTCTTCACATACTCGCGCAAATCCTCCGGGCTTTCCGACGCCGGCGTTTGTCCCGCGCGCGCCGCGTCGGCCAGCGCGTTCTGCGCCTGAAAAAAAACGTGCTGGGCGACAACGGAAGCGCGGTCGTTCGCCTGGCGAATGACCTGGCGGGTGAGCGTCATCACATAGAGAGACGAGTTCACGCCGACCACCGCCAGCACCAGCAGCGCAGTCGTCAGCGTAATTTTTGTTTTCAGCCGGAGTTGCATGTGTCGCCCCGCGATTAGTGCGAGGGAGCTTTCGCGGCCTCGTATTCCTTCAGCTTATTGTGCAATGTTTTCAAACTGATGCCCAGCAATTCGGCGGCGCGCGTCTTGTTATTGGTGGACGCCAGCGTCTGCAAAATCAGTTCCCGCTCGACGGCTTCCACCGTGGTGCCCGGAGGGAACCGCAGCGCCGACAGATCGGAAGCGGACGCCGCCGGCATGTGGCCGAAATCGTCGGGCAGATTGGCGCGGCCGATCAGATCGCGATGGGAGACAATCACCGCGCGTTCCAGCGCGTTGCGAAGTTCGCGCACATTTCCAGGCCATGAATATGCCGCGAACATTTCCAGAACCTCGGGATTTACTCCGCGCACCTGGCGTCCGTGCTTCGCATTGATGTCCCTCAGAATATGTTCCACCAATAGAGGGATGTCGCCTTTTCGTTCGCGCAGCGGCGGCAAATTGATATGAAACACATTCAGGCGGAAAAATAAATCCTGCCGAAGCTCGCCCTTGGCCACGGCCTGCTCCGGTTCTTTATTGGTGGCCGCGAGCACACGCACGTCCACGGGCGTTTCCACTTTGCTTCCCAGGCGCCGTACTTTGTGATCTTCCAGCACCCGCAAAAGTTTGGCCTGCGTCGGCGCGGGCATCTCGCCGATTTCATCGAGCAGCAGCGTGCCGCCGTCCGCCAGCTCGAAGCAGCCCAGCCGCCGCTCGGCCGCGCCGGTGAACGCGCCGCGCTCGTGCCCGAAAATTTCGCTTTCCATCAGCGATTCGGGGATTGCCGAACAGTTAATGGCGATAAAGGGACGCTCGGCCCGCGGCGAAAGCTTGTGGATGGTCCGCGCTAGAATTTCCTTCCCACTCCCCGTCTCGCCGGTGATCAGGACCGATGCCGACGACGGCGACACCTGCTCGACGATGCGCATAATATCCTGCATGATCTTGGACTCGCCGACCAGATCGCCCAGCTTCCCCGTCTCGCGCAATTGCCGCGTCAGAGCCGCCACCTGCCGCAATTCGCGCACGTGTCCCAGCGCCCGGTCCAGCAGCGCGCGCAACACAGCGCCCTTCAGCGGCTTCTCGATATACCAGAACGCTCCAGCCTCAATCGCCGCGATGATTCGCTCCTCGCTCCCTTTGCCCGTAATGATGATCGCGGGAACTTCTTTCAGTTCATCGCCCAGCCGGGCCAGCAGTTCCAGCCCATTCATCCCCGGCAGTTCGACGTCGGCGATCAACGCCGCGGGGGCGTATTCGGAAAACCTTGCCAGCGCATCTTCCGCGCTTCCGACGCCCAGGACTTCGTAGCCCCACCGCCGCAGCAGCGCTTCGTACCCAATTCGTGCGTTTTCCTCATCCTCGACGATCAGGATGCGGTCCGGAGCGGGTTTCGTCGTTTCAAATCGTGTTGGATCAGCCATTCAATTTGTGAGCAGTCCCTCGTCTGCGGGGCATGGGCCTCCTACGAATCTACCAGCAGCGACAGCCGCTGCCAAGCTGAGATGCGTCCGTTCCCGGGTCTGATCTGAATTGAGGAAGAAAAGTTTCCGCGAGTACGCGTTTGGCTTCCATGACGGCCCCGCCAAATTCAAAATCAGATGGGCGAAGCCCCATCCTGCTAATTAATTCAAATACAGGGGCCGGTCGAGCATCAGATCGAGCTTCGTCCCTTTTGGCAGATCGAGTTCCTGACCGATCCCGGAAGACGCGACAAATCCAGCCATCCCGCCTGCGGCAGCTCCAATCGCCGCCGCTTTTCCGTTGTGCGCCGCCACTCCGGCAGCCGCGCCAAGAGCAGCGCCCGCCGCCGCAGCCTCCAGATCCCGACTGCCCTTGCTCGTGCGCGCCTCGATTTCGCCCTCGCGACTTTCGCCGGGCCGGACGGCGAAATCGCCGGGAACGCTGGAAACTTGGGCGATAAGGGGCATGCGGCCATGATGGGTGTCAATATCGTCAAATGTCAGCCAAAGTCGCGCTCGTCCTGTGAAACCGCCCGGCTCAATTCGGCTGATGTGCCCACGCACTTTTGCTCCCGGAGGGAGGATGTAACCATTTGAAGTTTCAAGGGGTTCGAGCGTTTTTGCGTCGAATTTTTTGTTGACCTTGTTCACGGTCGAATTGAGCTCGTCATCGAGGGAAACCAGAAAATGAGTTCCGTTGGGGACCGTATCGCCCACTCCCGGCAGCGCCCCGTTCTTTGATTGCGCCCCCGCCGGCTGCACGATGCTTCCCAGGATTCCAAGGAACATCAGCAGACCCGTTACTCCCGCCAACCACAACGATGCTTTCATGCGCATTTGGCTCCTTTGCAGACCTTGACTCGGTTGCCGGCCCCGCCGGATTTTGCGTCCACCGAACTTCCGCCTGGGTGCGGAACGACATGTTTCGGGGCTCTCCCATCAGATGGCTGCGGAGTCCGCCGGGTGGCCTGCCAGGTGGCCTGGCTTATGGCCTGCCTGACAACAAGGTCACGGCGCTGAAGAGTGGGGAACTCTGAAGCCCCTTTACAATAATAATAATAAGAGGAAAAAGCTTCCAGCCCGGAGTTTCCTCATTATATAATCACGTCGCTTTGAGTCTTCAGTTGACAAGGGGGACTCAACGCGAATGCAATGTCGAGTAGTTTATGAAATATGAAATTTGATTTTATCCCGAAGGGAATACTTCAATTTCCTTATGGTGGTGTGGGTCAACGTCGATTGGTGGAGGTTCTAAAGTGAAGATGCGATTGCTCATGAAGGGTGTGGTGCTGTCCACGCTGGTTGTTTTGCTGGCGTCCGTCAGTTTCGCAAAAACACCGGCAAAAAAGAAAGCGAAGAAGAAGGCGGATGACGCAGTTGCCACGACCGCCCCGGATGCAGAAGCAGCGCCCGCTGTTCCTGCCCAAACCGCGGCGACCAAGAAAAAAGACGATTACAAGCCTGCTCCCACGTTCACTCCAGTGCTGGCGACGACGGGAACGATCGGGGCGTTCACAGTGGAGACCGGGGATACGCTCCCGGCGCACGGGATTGCGGTCTCGGTCTACGGCAATAAATTCAGTCGCATGCCGGGCAGCGCCACCATTTTACAAATGGGGATCGATGCCAATTACGGAGTCACCGACCGGTTGAGCCTTTATGTCTTGTTTGATCCGTACAGCTACGCTCATGTCGGGTGCGGGCCGCAGTTGAGCTTGGCGCCTCCGAACAGCGCAGCACCATTTTACGGGAATACAATGATTCACACGCTCTCTTCCGGGACGCTCTGCAACAGTGTGACCCCGAGCGCGGCTTTTAACGCCGGCACTCCCGGTTTTGTGGCGGATTATCCATTCGTGTCCGGAGATTCAGGCGGTCCCGGCAACGTCACACTTGGCGCCAAGTACGCTTTTCTGTCCCAGCGCGCCGGCGATGCGGTCAGCCTCTCGGTTCGCAATGACTTCAGCTTTTCTCCCCGGCAGAGCCTTTCCTACGAACTCTCCAACGGGACGCTGCCGAGTCCGTTCAGCGACTTGATTTCAGGCGCGGTCAGCAAGCAATGGGGCAATACGGTTACCGCTTCATTCAACCTGGGCTTTCAGTTCAACCGCAACCCTCACAACGGCGGCGTTCCCGTGGTTCAAATGAAAGACCAGATCCGGAGCGGAGTCGGATTTATTCTGTTCCCGGAGAGCCGCTTTCAACCCATGACTGAATATACGGCCGTGGCCTTTTGTTGCAAGAAGCAAGCGCTCAACTACGACACAGTATTCGGCACCAATACCCCAGTCGACGGCGTGTGGGGTATCCGGATGTATCCCACGAAGAACATTGCCTTCGATGCGGGATACCGGTACATGTTGAATCTGAGGGGAGCCAACGATCGCCACGGATTTGTCTTCAAGCTCGGATATACTTACTGGCCGGAAAAGGCTCCTCCTGTGAATCACCCCCCCACGATTTCGTGCACGGAAGACAAAGAAATGGTCTATCTGGGTTCGGGCGATGTCGTCTCGGTGAACTGCCCGGCTTCCGATCCCGACAACGATCCTCTGACCTACACGTGGTCCTCGACCTGCGGAAAAGTGGACGGTACAGGACCTCAGGTTCGCTGGCTGTCCGCCGGGGTGCCGGTCGGGTCCTGCGCCATCACAGCGAAAGTGGACGACGGCCGGGGCGGCTCGGCGAGTTCCGGAGTCAGCGTCCGCGTTGAACCGAAACCGAACCATCCTCCGACGATTACCTGCATGGCGGATCGCTCCTCGGTCTTCACCGGCGAACGCGTTCACATCACCACGAATGCCAGCGATCCCGACGGCGACCAGCTCACCTACACATGGCGTGCCAATGCCGGCCAGGTGGTTGGCACCGGCGCGGCCGTGGACTTTGACACAACTGGCCTCGCGCCCGGCAATTACAACATTACCGTCCGGGTGGACGACGGCCGCGGCGGCGCCGCGGATTGCTCTTCGACGGTTGAAGTGAAGCCCGTGCCTCCGCCGCCGCAAGCCACCAAGATCAACGAGTGCGCGTTCGGCAAACCGCTGAGCACGCGTATCGACAACGTCTGCAAACGCGTCCTCGACGACGTGGCCCTGCGGCTGCAAAGCGAACCGCGCGCCACCGCCGTCATCATCGGTTACTCCGACCCCAAGGAAAAGAAGCCCGCAAAGGTCGCGGGAGATCGCGGCACAAACGCCGTGAAATATCTTGGCGAGAAGGGAATCGATGCTTCGCGCGTCAGCACGCGTACCGGCGAAGGCCAGGCTGGCGCGACCAATAATCGTCGCATCGACATCGTCTTCGTTCCCGAGGGCGCTACGTACTAAAGCGTTTCTCCGGGATTCAACATTCGGGCTCCCCGCTGCGCCACGATCGTGGCCAACGGGGAGCCCGATTTTTTTGAATTGCATGGCATGGCGCACAATCGAGGCATTCAATACGGAGGATCGCAAAGGGTCGCAGAGGGCCCGGAGAAAAACAGCCTTCGCGGGTTGGCGGTTGAATTTCTCCGGGTTTTCTCTGTGTCCTCCGTGATCTCTATGTTAAAGGTTTTTTGCACGCTTCGAATCGTTACTCGGATTGGCGGCTGGCCTGGTCGGTCGGGTTTGGCGAGGCCGCGGCATTGGCGACCCGCCTTAGTATAATTTCATAATCCTTCGCGGAATCTTCGCCGGCTGCACGGACGCTGCCCGGCGCCTGAACCACCACATAATTTCCGGGAGTCGTGAATTCCTCGAAGGCCACTTTCAGGTTCAACTCCCCCGGCCTCTTCAATCGAACCAGAAAATTGCCATCCGAATCGGTGACCGTTAAATTCTCCCCGATATAGAGAGCTGCGCCCGCGATCGGTTCGCCCAGGGCGTCAACGACGTGGCCGCGCACCACATTTCGAAAGAACGATCCTGTAAACGTCGCCCCCGGCGAATCGCTTCCCTGACCCCGATAGGCGTACGTGGACGCGTACGCCGTGTAGCGGACCTGGCCGAGCGGCGTGACGTTGGTCGATGCGTTGAGCTGCACGCCGTGCGGCAGCTGGAAATGCAGTCCCAGTGCGACGACCTGCTTGAATTGTCCCGGGGTATTCTGTACGAACGGAAGAAATACGGTTTGATAATCCACGCTGACCGTTACGAGATTAGAAATAAAATTTCCGCCGAAGGCGACGTTCGTTTGTCCGGCATTGTGGGTGACGATTTGCGTCAGGCTGAACCGCGAGTTCAGGATCTCGCGCAAGTTGCCGACGAACGAGCGGGCCGGAGCGCCGTTTGAATAACTGCTCCGCAGGAAATCCGTTCCCGCTTCAAAGCGCCGCGTGATCATGCGGCGGACGCCGAGCGCAAGCGCTGTGGAACTTCCCATTTGCGTCGAGGATTGGAAGTACGAGCCGTACAGCTGGACTCCGGCGACGCTTGTGCCGGCGCCGATGCCTTGAACCAGGGCGCGCTCGACCGTGTTGGTTGTAAAGGACGAAAGATAATTATTCCGGTTGAGGACAATTCGAAAATTGGACCAGGGGCGCAGCTCGAGACGAATATTTTCGCGATCGTTTTCGGCGAGTTGCGGAGTTTGCACCAGGACGCGGCGGAAGTCCTCTCCCGACCTCGCATAGCTGGCGTCGAGCGCCATCCAGTGATTGGTCATCGTGAAACTTGCGGCCCCGTATGGCTGGTTGTTGCCCATGCCGGCCGACAACGCCAGTTTGATATCCTTCCTCGCCGACCATTCGATCGCCTGGATGGAGGTCTGCCGCTCCGAAATAATATTTCGTGAAAAAAATCGGACGGTGGGGGAAAGTTGGCGTTCGTAGAAGAGCGACCCCGCGGGCGTATCGTCGCGGGCGACATTGAGAAATGGCGCGGTGTATCCGTTTGACGTGGTGCCTGCAAAAAGAAACAGGCGGCCGTCGGCGGTTTTCTCAGCCAGACTCAATCCCCGGGCCTGGAAATAAAAGGAGCGGTCGAACAGATCCGTGGGAAGCAGAAACGGAATCTGCTGGTCGCCCCCGCCAATCAGATAATTATTGTAAGGATGCGAAAAAAAGAATCCCAGGCTCGGGCGGTCGAGGTAACCCAGGTCGATTCTTCCCGAATAATTTCCCCCATGAACTTCCAGCGAACCCCCTTCGGCGTTCATCAGGGACGAAGAGCCGCCGGTCAATTGAAATACCTGCGCGACGGAGGGGCGCGAACAAAAAAGTGCGATTGCGCAGAAGATCGTCAGCCGGAAGGCGTTCGGAAATGCGCGCGGGGGGGCGGGCGATAGTGGCGCCCGTATCTTCATTCCTTCGCGATCGTGCTCTTCAGGCTCGATTCAACCTTGAAGCGCTGAAATTTTAAGATGATATGTTCAGGAGTTCCCGGCTGGTCCCAATCGAAGGCAATATTGCGGCGCTGGCCTGGAAACAGCGGGAAGCCCGCGAAGGATTGTTTGCCCGAGGCCGAGGTAATTTCCACTTCCTGAACGCGGCTAAACTCCGCACCGTGGTTCTCGACCTCCGCTGTCACCTGACGCTTGCCGCCCGCGATGGCGATTTCCGCGCGATTCCAGGCAATTTGCGATGGATCGAGCGGCTTATGCCCCAGCAGATACACCGTGTGAGGCAGTTCAAGCGCCAGCTTCAATCCGGTCGGCGTCGTGGGCCCCGTCACGGTGGCGTAGACGCAGAACCAGTTAGGATAGGTTTCCGTCGTGGCCTTGTAGAAAACGTAAAATGTCTGTTTCGGGGCAAGGCGAAAGCTTGTCGTCGAGAGCTGGACGTGCAAGCCCGGATCCAGCTTGCGGAACGCCGCTTTGCCCTCGGAATCCACCGAAAAACTGTGCGGTTCCAGGACAACGGTCAAGGGAATCTCCGCGTCGTTATAAAGCTGGAAGCGCCCGTCCGCTTTGTCGGGATACTCGACGATGACAGGAGAGATCGTTTGAGCGGGAGCCGGCCGTGTGAAAAAAACAAACGCGGCGATCGTCAGGACCAATCGTTTCATGACTTCCCCCAGTTCTGTATTTCAAACTTGAACACCCGGCCGCAGCGGCTTCCTACATGGCCTGCGCTTGAATGTGCAGCACGCCCGCGTATGTGCCCGAGGGCAGATTCAAGCCTGTGGTGCTGATTTGCAGGTTGAGTGTGTCGGTCCGCGTGGTTGTGGTATTGAAAAATATGAGCACGAATTGATTGAACAGCGTGAGGCTGCTCCCCCCCGCGAACGGGCTCGCGCCTGTGAACGGCGCGTATGCCCCGCCGTCGTAACTTCCGGATACGCTTGACGACGGGATGTTGTCGCCTGCCCCGTCGGTAAGCGCCGCAGGGCTGGCAAAATAGGCATACTCGGCGACCGAGCCGAACAGGATGGGGAGGACCCAGCTCGTGGTGATGCTGACGGGAACGCTGCCGTTTGCGATGCCGGATCGGGCGAGGTTGAAATTCACCAGTCCCGGCGACGCTGTGATTGTAATCGCGCTACTTAAGGAAGCATTGAGCGAGACGCTGGCCGTCTTGGAATTCAACTGAGCGTGCGCCGTCGAGGGGAGAATTCCGAGGATGGCCACGAACAGAGCAAAGGCCAGCCCCCGGTTCCCCGAGCGTTTGGTGTTTCGAAGTGCGACATTAAAAAAAGAGGTCAAGCCACTGTCCCTCAGGTTCCGCGAACCCCACTCGCACAGATCGTCGCGGAACTTAATCGTTCACCACACCACAGAACGCCTGGCTGGACTTTAGGCGGGTTATGAGCGCAAGCCGCGCTCTGAGAGTCGATGCGGGCCGGTGGACAATCCTTTTACTATCCGCCGCCCCGCATAGGTTGAATACTGGAACGAGCCGGAGCCCCTTGAACGTGTTCTGCCGAACCGTTCGAATTAAAGGGCCTGCGCCTGGACATTGAGCGTCCCGGTATATGTCGCGGCCGGAAGGGCGAGTCCGGTGGTAACGATTTCCAGTGAAAGGTTGTCGGTCCGGCTGGAATTAAAGGTGCCGGCCGCGCCGATGGCCTGGTTAGCGACTTGAATGCTGTTCACATTAAAGACGGCAGACCCGCCCGTAAAGGGGGCATATGCGCCGACGCCCACTGCTCCCAAGACATTGGAAGTAGGGATGTTATCGCCAGACCCGTCCGTCAGCGCGGTGGTGCCGCTGAAATAGGCAAACACTTTAACGCTGGTGCGGGTCTTGCCCAGCGCCCAGGTGGTCGTAATGGCAACCGGAGCGCTTCCGGTCGATGTGCCTGTGCTGGCCAGAGTAAAGTTGACGATCCCCGGTGTGGCGCTGACGGTCAGCGATTCCGCCAGGACAGCGTTCAAAGCTACCGTGGAGTTGTTCGAATTTAATGCCTGCGCCTGTGAGGCCTGGCTGAGCAGGAGGGCAAGTCCCACCGCGGCCGCAGCGATCCGTGCCTTTTTAAATGAGTTCATGAAGTTTCCACCTTTATTCGTTTGAGAGGGAAACCTGACCCTCTGGATTTCGAACCCCTTCGCCCACCCCATCGCGGACGCTCGGATTCGCACGTACAGTTTTAGCCGCGGACTTTAGTAATTCGAGTGGTACGGGGGTACTATTCTGATCGTATGAGCTATTGCGCCTCTGCGCACTTGCTCTGACCGGCACATTGCGGTCAACGCCCGAAAGCCCCGGCGATCGGGACCGATTCGGCATGGTGGGCAAAATCTGCCGGGTCGGAACGGGAATCCTAGTTAGAAGAATACTGGTTGCAGGGGAAAGCTGCGAAGCTCAAAATTCCTTTATGCGCAAGTTCTCCATTTTCGTGTTGTCTTTATTTGCCGCCTCCGGTGTGCGGGCACAAATCTGGAAACCCCTGGGGCCGCCGGGAGGAGATGCCCGGACGATTGCCGCCGATCCTTCGCGGCCCGCGCACATATTTCTTGGCACGGCCGATGGACATGTCTTTGCCTCGGAAGATTCCGGCTCGCACTGGACGCTGCTGGGCCGGGTCAGTCCACGCCTGGACGCCGTAGTGACTTCGATTGTGGTGGACCCACGGAACAAGGAAGGGATATTTGCCTCGGCCTGGACACAAGACCCTGCCGCGGGTGGAGGCGTGTTTCGTAGCGAGGATGGCGGCCGGACCTGGCGCGACGCGGGCCTGGCGGGGCAGGCTGTGCGAGCTCTGGCCATGGCGCCTTCCGATCCGAACGTGCTCGTAGCCGGGACGCTGGACGGCGCGTACCGCTCTCTCGACGGATCGAAATCGTGGGAGCGGATTACTCCCGAGCATCATGAGGAACTTCGAAACTTCGATTCCCTCGCCATCGATCCCCACAATCCCCTCACGATTTTTGTCGGAACGTTCCACCTTCCCTGGAAGACGACCGACGGTGGGCTGAACTGGCATCCCATCCATGAAGGCATGATCGATGACTCCGACGTCATGAGCCTGTTGATCGACGCTTCCGACCCTGCGCGCATGTATGCCAGCGCCTGCTCGGGCATCTATCGCAGCGACAATGCGGCCGCGCAGTGGAGAAAAATTCAGGGCATTCCCTACACGGCGCGGCGAACGTATTCGATCACGCAGGACCCGAAGCATCCTTCCGTTGTTTATGCGGCCACTTCAGAGGGTTTGTGGAAGACTTCGGATTCCGGAATGACCTGGCGGCGCACCACCCCTCAGACCTGGGTGGTGAACACCGTGTTGGTGACTGGAGAGGGCGCCGGACGCGTCCTGATCGGCACCGAGGAACTGGGTGTTCTGTCCAGCGACGATGGGGGCGAACATTTTCAGGACGCCAACAATGGATTTTTTCACCGTCAAATTGTAGCGCTGGCCCTGGATGCGGCGAACCCCGGGCGGGTTCTCGCCGTCCTGGCCCACGCTCCCGATCCGGTCCTGGCAACCGACGATGAAGGCAAATCCTGGCAGCCGTTAGGGCCGGGGCTGCATACCGAGCAAATGCTGCATGTATATGCTTCGCCCGACGGCTGGTGGTCCTCGCTCGCCCATGGCGGCTTGATGCGCTATGACGCGCAGAAAAAAGTCTGGCTTAGTGCGGGGATCGTGATGGGCGAGGCGGCGAAGGCCGAGGCAGCCGTGGCTCAACCGAGCCATCCGCATAAGACGCAGGGAAGCATGCCAGGGAGTGCGCCGCGTCCGTTGCGGCAAATCGTTACCGATATGGCCTTTAGTTCGAACCAGTGGTATGCCGCGACCGGCATTGGCCTGTTGGTGTCCACCGATCATGGTGCGACGTGGGACCTTAGGCCGCTCGGCCCGCTCACCACCCTGCCCGTGCAATCCGTTCGCGTTTCACGCGATGGCCGCCATCTGTGGGTCGTCTCGCTCCGGGGGCTTGTTTTTTCGCAGGACGCCGGGAAAACATGGTCCTGGCACGATTTGCCGCTCAAATCCGGCGGCGCTGTTTCGCTGGATGTGGATCCTTCGAGCGAAGACACGATGATCTCGATTGCCCACAATGGCCTCTACATTTCGCGCGACGCCGGCAGTTCGTGGCAGCAGGCGGGCTCCGGGCTGCCAAATACGCCGGTGCAGGACTTCGCCGTTGCCGGAACGATTTTTCTTGCCTCCATGCGGACTGGAGGACTCTACGTTTCAATGGACGCAGGCCGCTTGTGGACGCGCGTGGCGGGAACGCTTGCCGATGGATTTTTTCCAGCCGTAACAGCCAAGTACGGTTCCGGAACGATCTTTGCCGCCTCCGCGACGGAGGGACTCTACGTGGTGCAATGGGGCGGTCACGGGACCTTAGATGTTCTTCCGAATCGCCTGCCCGGTAACTAGCCGTCTGGAATTCACCCGCGCCACAGAAAACTCAGCGAAGCGGTTGAAGGACAATCGCTGGCGCTCGACAGTCGGAAACTGTTCCATTCTGAAACGGGATGGATTCCCAATCCTGCTTCCCATTGCTTTGAAAGAAATTACACGATAAAAAGGAAGAACGGGCTTGCATTATTTTCCATTTCGGCAATAGAATCCTCCACTAACAGAGTGCCGATGTCACGAGAAGTGACACACTTTGTGCGACTTGAACTATTCTCCTGATTTGGCACTCATGTTGCTCCTGAATTGAGAAGAGGCGCCCAGCCATGAATCCAAATGCAAACGCGGAAACCAGACACGAAAACAACCTAGAAACCAACGTAGCAGCCAACGATGTGGAAATGAGAAACGTGGAAACACGGACAGACGATGCCGTTGAGGCGAGCGCCGCGCGAACAGCGGGTCTGAATCTGCTGATCATCGATGACGAAGTCACGACCCGGAATCTTTGCCGGGATGTGGCCGCCGACGCCGGACTGCATGTGCACCTTTCGGCGACTACGGAACAGGCGCTGGACATTCTGGATCAATATCCAATCGACATTGTTGTGACGGACTTGCAGGTGCCGCAGATTGGCGGGCTGGAGCTGATCAAGCGGGTCCGCGCCCTGAATCCGGAAATCGCCGTGATCGTGCTGACGCAGTACGGCACCATCGAAACGGCGATCGAAGCCACGCGACTGGGCGCGACTGACTACATCACAAAACCGTTTCATGTCGAGGAGATGCGCACCAAACTGGACCGCCTGGTGCACTCGATCGAAACCGATCAGGAGAACCGGTTGCTGCGCGAGCAGCTGAAGAGCAAGCCGGGATTCGGTGGATTCGTGGGAATCTCTCCGCGGATGCAGCGCGTGTACAAGCTCATCCAGAAAGTCGCGCAGCACAACTATCCCGTCCTGATTCTTGGCGAAAGCGGCACGGGCAAGGAACTGGTGGCGCGGTCGATTCATTTTTCCGGTCCGCGAAAAAACAAAACGTTCGCCCCGGTGGATTGCTCCTCGCTGGTCCCCACGCTGATCGAATCCGAACTCTTCGGTTATGTGAAGGGAGCGTTCACCGGCGCGCAGCACACCAAGCAGGGGCTGTTCGAATCCGCCGGCGATGGCACCCTCTTTCTGGACGAGATCGGTGATCTCCCGATCGACCTGCAGGCGAAACTGCTTCGCGCGCTGCAGGAGCATGAAGTCAAGCCGGTGGGTTCGAATGAACGGATCGGCATCCGCGCGCGAATGATCGCTGCAACCAACCGCGATCTGGAAAGCGCGATTCGAACCGGAGGCTTCCGTCAGGACCTGTTCTTCCGATTAAACGTGGTCCAGATTAAGCTTCCTCCGCTGCGCGACCGCATAACCGACATTCCTCTGCTGGCCACATCGTTCCTTGAAAAATTCAGCGATCCCGCGCGGCCCATCCGCACCATCTCGGAAGACGCCATGCGGCGAATCATGGCTTACGACTGGCCGGGAAACATCCGCGAACTGGAAAACGCCATTGAGCGAGCTGTAGCGCTCGGTTCGGGGCCGATCCTGCATGTGGGAGACCTGCCGTCGAACCTTCAGTACAACTCCTCTTCCACCGAAAGGGTTCCGGATGTGGACGACCTGGTTCCTCTGGAAGCGCTGGAGCGGCGCGCCATCTTCCGCGCACTTCGGGAAACCTCCGGCGACAAGCTGGCGGCTGCGCGGCTGCTGGGGATCGGGAAAACCACATTGTACCGCAAGCTGAAACAGTACGAAGCCGGGCGACCGCAGGCATGAGTTGACGATGTAAAAGTGCCTTGCCCATACTGTGGGAAAGCCGTATCGAATCCGGTGACTCTCACGGCCCGATGGTTTCACCGCACTGACAAGCTACGATGAGCAGCGCAGGTCGAACCTCGCCCACGATTGCTGCGACCCTCCTCAACGACAATGAAATGGCAAGATCCCCGGGTCTAATTCATTGGGTCAAGCGAAAGCACGATCCAGCGCTGCCTCCCTCGGAATATTTTACCGCTACTTCATACACGAGCCGCGAGACGAGTCGGAACGGTGCGAGGCGAATCTTCACGTGCCGGAGGAAAGAATTTTCCCATCCGGGAATTGCGCCAAGTTGAAAGTATCGGGATGGGAAAACGGCTGGAATCGCCCGTCCATCAAAATCCCCCTAGCGCATTGATTTATATAACGTTGTGCGACCTGCCGCATTGGTCACTGTAGTGCAATACAAACCGCAGGAGGTCTACGATGATCTCACGCAAGGTTTTTCTGCATTACCGTCTGGTTCGCGAGGGCCTCACCGCAGTCGTCACAATCGGCACCGCGCTCTTGTTCAGCTATCTGATCCTGCGCGTGCGGTTCTAGGAGTTGCGATGCCGGCGTCTGGCTGGATACGAAAATGGAAAAGCACCCAGGCGACTTCCGATCCGCTTAGCTCGCTGATTCGGGCGGCGACACGGGGCGAGCGGATTGAACAGTTGCTGGAACTGGGCGCGCGCGCGCTGCTGGCGGCAGGCGACGCGGACCGCGCCGGGCTATGGGTGGCGGGAAACAGGCGGGGCGAAACGGGCCAGGGATCTGTAATGGAGTTAAAACCCGGGCCCATCCCCATCGAATGGAAACGCCTGGATGTCTCGACGCCATTCTTAAGAGCGGCGCTCGACAGCCCTGAGCCGATGCGCGTCGAACTCGGCTCGAACCAGGCGATGTCCCACCTGGGGCCTCTCGTCGGAATGCGTAGCGCGATCTGGATTCCCTTGCGAACGCGGAACTGTACCTTTGGACTGGCCATGGTGGCCTATTCGGGGGGCACGGGGAACGCGGAAATGGAAATGTTGCGGTTGCGCGCCGACGAAATTTCCCTGGCGGTCCAGCAGCATCGCGACTCTCTGCGTGCTGAGCTTGCCGCCGAGGAACTTCGTGCGCAGTTGCACCTGTTTCGAGCGATTCTGTGCGGCGTTTCGGCGGATTCCATACTCCCGCAGATTGCGCGGGCAGCCCGCCATCACCTCCAGGCCGAATTCGTGGCCGTGGGGCGGGGAAGCGAAGCGCCGATATCGGGCGAAGGCTTCGAAGGGCCGGCCGAGTGGGCTTCGGCCATTCGCCAGGGACCGCTGGTTGCCCTCTGGCATAAAGCATTCCACGAAGGCAGCGATTGCGAAATTCCAGGAGAGGCGATTTCGGCGCGGATGAATTCAGTGTCATCTGTTGCGCCACGTTCGGCCTTCGGCGGAGCCGGACAGGCGCTCGACCGGGTGATTGCCATCCCTATCGAAGCGCGGAGCCGCGTTGGCGGCGTTGTGCTGGCGGGCCTGCTTGCAGGAGAAGATTCCGCTGAGGATATTGCGAGATTGGAATCGTATGTTTTGCTGGCGTCTTCGGCGTTGGACCGGGAATTCGCTCGGGAAGAAAGAGCGGCCGGGACAAGGTCGCTTCTGAAATTGATCGAAGCCAGCGCGGAATCCATCGCCGTGATCGACGAGCACGGCCGCTTGCGCGAGTCGAGCCGCTCCGCAGCTGAGGTCTTGAATCTCCCCTGGAGCCTCCGGGAGGAGACGCTGCTGGAGGATTGTTTCTCCAGCGTCGCGCAGGATGCGGTGGCCGAGTGGCGCAAGGAGCTGGATTCGAGCGAATCCGCTCAAGCGCCCCGATCCGAGAATGCTCCGGCATCGCTTGAGGCCGCGCTTCGGGGGGGCGGCATCGTGCGGCTGCATTCGCGTTCCAGGGTGGAAGGATTGGGCGGCGAGGCGTCGCGTTGGGTGATTCAAATTGAGGATCGCGGAGCAGAGTTGACGCTTCGGCAGGCGCAAGGCCGTCTGGAAGCGGAAATGGCCGGGCTGGTGGATTCGATCGAATCCGGAGTGTTGATCGTGGATGGCGAGGGAAGCGTCCGGATGGCGAGTGAGCGGCTGGGCGCCATTCTCGGGTTTGAATCGCGCAAGCTCCTGGAATTGGGCACGATCGATGCCCTGATCGACACGGTGACGAATCATTTTGCGCATCCCGCGGAAGCCGCGGCGCGCTGGCGCGAACGCTTGCGCCATACCGAGGAAGCGGGCTGGGACGAATTTGAACTGGCGCGGCCCTCGCGCAGGATTGTGGAACGGTTTGCGCGCCCTCTGCACACACCGGACGGAGCCCGCGTCGGGTGGCTCGAAGTCTATCGCGACATCACCGGGCAGAGGCTCATTCAATCGAAGCTCCTGCAGACGGAAAAAATGGCCGCGCTCGGCCAGCTTGTTTCCGGGATCGCGCACGAACTCAATAATCCGCTGACCAGCATCCAGGGGTACGCGCAGCTTCTGGTGAGCCGGAATTCCTCCGCCGAACGCGCGGGCGACGCGCGGCGCATCTCGCAGCAAGCCGAACGCGCCGCGCGGATCGTGAAAAATCTTCTGCTGTTCTCGCGGGAAACCAAGCCGGAGCGGCGCGCGGTGAATCTAAATGAAGTGATTGAGCGGACGCTTTCGCTGCGCGCGTACGAACTGAAGCTGGAAAATATCGCCGTGGAGATTGTGTTCGATCCCGGACTTCCGCAAA
This sequence comes from Terriglobia bacterium, assembly GCA_963788335.1. Classification (GTDB taxonomy): domain Bacteria; phylum Acidobacteriota; class Terriglobia; order Acidiferrales; family UBA7541; genus Palsa-360. The sequence goes on along the minus strand of CAWBGM010000010.1, from coordinate 185,596 downwards.
CGCTTGCGGATGCGGCTCAGCTTCAGCAGGTGGTGCTGAATCTGATCGTTAACGCCGAACAGGCAATTCAGCAGGGGCGCGGCGAGGAAGCCAGGCACGGCCGGATTCTGATCCGCACGCGGCGCCTGGCGGGCGACCGCATCGAGATGCAAATTTCCGACGACGGTCCCGGAATTTCGCCCGAGGTGGCCTCGCGCATATTCGACCCATTTTTTACGACGAAACCCGCCGGGCTCGGCACCGGGCTGGGGCTTTCAATCGTGTACGGAATCATTCAGGAGCATGGCGGAGAAGTGAGCGTCGAAAGCCAGCCGGGGCGCGGGGCGACACTGACAGTCGAGCTTCCCGCCCTGTCCGTTGCGGGTTTTGATTTTGCCCGAGGCGAACAGGCGACCGACGCGCGCGCAAGCACGGTCGTTCCTGTTTCCGCCGCGCCGGTGGCGGCGCGCGCGGAACGGATTCTCGTCGTCGAGGACGAGCCGACGGTGGCGGAACTGATCGCGGATGTTCTGACCGATGAAGGACACCAGGTGGACATGTTTCTCGACAGCCGGGAAGCGCTTCGCCGGCTGGAGGAGAAAAACTACGCGCTGATTATTTGCGATTTGAAAATGCCGCATATGGACGGGCCGGGGTTGTACCGCGCGTTGGTGAGGCGCGGGAGCCCTTCCCAGCACAGGATTTTGTTTGTAACCGGCGACACGATGAGCCCTCGCACCTTCGATTTCCTGAAGTCCAGCGGCCTGCCGTATTTGGCGAAACCGTTTCTGGTGGAAGAACTGAAGGCGGCGGTGCGTGAAGCGCTTCCCAGCGCGCGGGGCGCGAAAAAAAACGCCGGCGTGACCGAATGGCCGCAGGCAGCAGGGAGAGAAAAATGAATTCAACTACTCCGACAATATTTATTATCAGCGCGGATGCCCACGTGGCCCAGGGATGCGTCGACGAACTTGGCGCATTCGGAGGGCGATTCCGGACGCCACAAACGGGTTCGGTCGATCAGGCGCGCGCGGGATTTTTGCGCACCCCTCCCATCGTCATCTTTCTCGATCAATCCTCGGTCGATTCGCATCGCGACCGGGAATCCATTGAATCGGTGGTCTCCACTCTCACGGAAGTGGCTCCCGTCGTGGTTGCGGCCGCGCCGGAATATCAGGCGGACCTGGCATTCCTGATTACGGCAGGCGCGGTCGATTTCGTGGCGCGCCTGGGCAATTTCATTCCCATCGCCGCGGGCATGCTGGAGCGCCGCGCGCGAATCGGCGAGCGTGTCGCGGGGCTGATCCAATTTCCTCATGACGAGCTGGCAGGAGATTTCGGAGAAATTCTGCGGCATGAGGTCAACAATCCGCTCACCGGGATTCTGGGCAATACGGAATTGCTGCTTGCGCGGCGCGACCGGTTGCCGCCCGCCGCCATCGAGCGCCTGCAAACGATTGCGGAACTTGCGGTGCGTTTGCGAGAAACGGTGAGGCGCCTTTCGAACGCCTGGGATGAGCATCATGAGCATGCCGGGCGTGTGTGAACCGATGCAGGAAAGTATCAAGGAGGCGGGGTAACGGAAATAACGGCCGCCGGACTTTTCCCTGCCTTTTTGCTTCCTTGGTTTTCCAGCCCGGTTTTCAAGTCCTGAACAAAACATCTTCCCGTTGAAATAGTTTCACTGCGATCGCTAACGCAATTGCCGCGTAAACGCTCGAAGAGGCGAAGATCAGTGCGATAAATGTCCAGTGATATGTGCCGGTAATGATTTCCTTGCTGACGAGGCTGACGTTCAGCACAGGGACGAGAGACATCGCGGCGGTCAGTTCCACTCCCGGGAGCAATGCGGCGACGGCGGGCAGGACGGCCACGATCATCAGCGGTGAAAGATAGCTCTGGGCTTCCTTGAAACTTTTCGCAAACAGGGAAATCGCCAGCAGGGCGGCGGAAAAGAAAACCGCGAGCGGGAACACGACGAAAAAGATAGAGGCGATTCCCTTTCCCGAAATTGTGATTTGCATGGCCGAATCGACGGCTCCGTGCGCCACGCCGAGCAGCAACTTTTTCCCCGCGCTGAAGGAAGCGGCCATCGCCGCGAGGGACAAGACAGCCGTTGCGATCGAAGCGGTGAGGACCATCAGGAATTTTCCGAGGACCAAGTGGGTGCGAGAGATTGGACTGCAAAGAATGGTTTCAATCGTGCCGCGTTCCTTTTCTCCGGCCGTGAGGTCCATGGCCGGGTACATGGCACCCGTAAGACACAGCAGGATGACGAAGTAAGGAACGATGCCGCCAAGGACCGCGCCTCCCACTTTTTCCGCGGGAGCCACGTTTTCCTGCCGGATGTCGAAGGGGCGGATCAAGCTTTCGGGAAGTTGCTGGGCCTTCAGGTTATCCTGCACGGTTTTGTCGCGCAGGTCGCGAAAAAATTTCTGCAGGCGGTCGGCGCCGAAGCCCGATTTCATTTCGCCTTCGTACATGTAGATCTTGACGGTCATCGGCTGGCCGGCGGCAAGTTTCGCGTCGAAGCCTGGGGGGATCGCCACGGCCGCACGGATTTGCTTGTTCGAGATTTTGTCGGCATAGTCCGGCGATGCGGGAACGATTTTAACCTCATTTAGATGTTCGATCTCGGCTGTCACCATCGGGGAATCCTGGCCGCCCAGGATCATCACCGTTGGCACTTCTTCCATGGCGTGGCCGACCTGGTTGACCAAAACCGCGCCGACGCCAATGGTGAGCAAGGGCATCAGGATGAGAGGGACGGCGACCATGGAAACGACGGTCCTGCGGTCTCGCAGAGAATCCATGAGTTCCTTGCGATAGACGATTCCGATATTGCGGAGGCTCATGGCTCGACCACCTGCACAAAAATGTCCTCGAGGTCGTGCAAATGAAACCGGTCGCGCAATTCGGCGAGGGTTCCTTCGGCCATCAACCGACCGCCGTGAATAATGCCGATCCGATCGCAGAGTTTCTCAACTTCGCTCATGACGTGCGTGGAAAAAATAACCGTCTTGCCTTGATCGCGGCACTCGCGAATGAATCCGGCAATGGTGCGCGCGGCCATGACGTCCAGGCCGACGGTCGGCTCATCAAAGATCATGACCGTGGGATTGTGCACCAGCGTTCGGGCGATCGAAACTTTCTGCTTCATGCCGGTAGAAAGCTTGTCGCAGCGCCGGTCGCGGAAATCGTTCATTTCGAGGCGCTCGAAAATCGCGTCGATACGTCGATGCAGCGTGAATTCATCGAGGCCATGCAGACGCCCGAAGTATTCGACCATTTCCTTCGCGGTGAGGCGCGCATAGAGAGCCGTGGCGGTGGAAAGAAAGCCCACGGACGAGCGCACTTTCCCTGGTTCTTTCGCCACATCGTATCCGGCGACGATCGCGGTGCCTTCGGTGGGCTCAAGGATTGTCGCGAGCATGCGCATCGTGGTGGTTTTGCCCGCGCCGTTGGCGCCCAGGAGTCCGTAAATTTCACCGGGGCGGCAGGAGAAACCGATTCGGTCCACGGCGGTGACCAGGCCGCGCTTCCTGTCCCTGAATCGTTTCACAAGATTGCGCACTTCGATCATTGCATCTCATTTCGCGAAGGTGTGGCGCAAATTGTAGCTGAACCCCAAATAGAATCACACGCGGCGGGGACGGAAATGAAATACAGGCGCGGGGACCTAACCTTTATGACAATTGGGGCACTGCTTGGCGTCAAAATTTTCCGGCGTAACGCGGAACATGTTGTTACACTGAATGCAAACGCGATGGAGTGCGGGCTGCCCCGGAGCCGGAGCTTCATGTTTCGGGGCATGAGGTTGAGTCGGAGCCGGTTCAGTTGCCATGTCGGAAATTCTATCACAGCGGAATGGGGCGCAACATCCTTGTGTGTCTGCGGTGGGTGTTAACCGGCATCCCGTCCCAAGTCTTTCGCATCTTACCGATTGCAGTCGGAGACGAATGAAACCCGCGCTGTTCCCTCGTTTGCTGCGTGAAACTTTGTTAGAATGCCGTTTTTTCAACATGCCGGCGGAGACCGGCAGAGCGAGGACGGAATGACATCGGCGCTGGGACGAAGATTGTGGATTATCGTAGGCGGCGCGTTGTTGCTTACGGCGGTCCTGGTGTTCGTCAGTGGAAGGGGAGGCACGGCCCGCGTGGCCGTGGCCGACGTGTTGCGCCAGAATTTGAGTTCGGTGGTGTCGAGCAATGGGAAAGTGGAGCCGGTAATGCCTGCGTCATTGCGCGCGGGAGTTTCGAGCTTTGTCACGAAAGTGGACGTAATGGAAGGGCAGCAAGTGAAACTCGGGCAACCGCTGTTTACGCTCGATGACACGGAGGTCCGTTCGCAGCTCGCTGAAGCCCGCGCCGATCTCTCGGCCCAGGAAGAAGCGCTGGCCGTGGCCAAGTCGGGCGGTCATGCAAGCCAGGTGGCCAAGGCCGTTGCGGATTTACAGAAGGCGCAAGCGTCGCGGGACCAATTGCGGCGCGACAACGAATCGCTCACGAAGCTGGTGGCCGAAAAGGCCGCGACTTCCCAGGAACTGGATCAGAACCGCCTGCTGCTGACGCAAGCCGAGGCGGACGTCACAGCGTTGCAGAAAGCAAAAGAAACCATGGAGCAACAGGCGCCGCTCGATCGCGATCGCGTGCAGCATCTGGTGGAGCATGCTCGAGAGCAGGTGGCCGATCTGGAAGCAAGAGTGGCCTCCGCGCACGGAGTCGCGCCGATGGATGGGACGCTGTACGCTCTGCCGATCCGCACCGGAGATTTTGTAAAGGCCGGCGATCTGCTGGCGGAAATTGCCGATCTGCATCACGTGCGCATCCGCGCATTTATCGACGAACCGGAACTCGGGCAAATCGAAGTCAACCAGCCTGTTGAAATATTCTGGGACGCACATCCGGACCGCGTATGGAACGGCCGTACGGAAATTCTGCCCAAACAGGTGGTCAATCGAGGCACGCGAAGCGTCGGCGAATTGATCTGCTCGGTTTCCAATGACCGGCTGGACCTGCTGCCCAACACGACCGTGGATGTGAGGATTCAGATCAGCGAGCGCCCGAATGTCCTGGTGGTCCCGCGCGGCGCGGTATACATCGAAGGCAGCAAGCGGTTCGTGTTTCGAGTGGAGAACGACAAAATCAATCGGCGCTACATTACAGTGGGAGTGGCAAATCCCACGATGATCGAAGTTCTCTCCGGGTTGAATGAAGGCGATGTGGTGGCTTTGCCCGGCGACGTTTCACTGAAGGAAAATCTGCATATCCGACCGGTGCGGCCGGAATGACCCCGCGAATTCTCAGCGTTTTTTTTGGATTCAGTCTGGCCTGTGGAGGGGCCGGCGTTTCCTCGCTGAGGGCACAGACTTCGCTGGCTGACGCACAAAAGGATTACAACGCGGGCCGCTACACTCGCGCGGTGGACGAGCTGACCATCGAAACCTCAAAATCCCCGGACGATGCACCCCTCTATTTTCTGCTGGGCCAGTGCCACTATCAGCTTCGTGAATTTTCCAAGGCCATCGACGCCGAGGAGCACGCCGTCAAGTTGTCTCCCGATCAATCCGAATATCACGATTGGCTCGGCCGGGCGTATGGCCGGAAAGCGGAGGAGAGCATTTTTTTTAACGCGATGAGCCTCGCGCGAAAGACGCATAAGGAATTTGAGGTTGCCGTCCAGTTGAATCCGTCCAATTTTGAAGCGCAACGGGATTTGATCCGCTATGAGATCAACGCGCCGGGGATTGTGGGAGGCGGGGACGACAAGGCGCTGAAGCACATCGACGAGCTGGAAAAAATAGATAGCCTGGAAGGCGAACTCGCCCGAGGCGAATTTTTTGCAACGAAAAAGAGAATGCCGGAGGCGGACGCGGTCTTCGCGAAAATTATGGAGGCGAATCCGACGCGGATCGGGGTTTACCTGGAAATTGCGGATTATTACCGCGATCGTCCCAACACCGAGAAGATGGCGGAGACAATCGGCGCCGCCGAACGAATCGATCCCAACGATCGCCGGCTGAAGTACTACAGGGGCGTTGAACTGGTGATGGAAGGAAAAAAGTCCAATGAGGCGGAAATGCTGCTCAAATCCTACATAGCGACGGTCCCCAATAATTCCGACCTGCCGCCGCACGCCTCCGCCCGTGAGTGGTTGGGGAAATTATACGAATCGCAGGGTCACTTTTCCGAAGCCGCGCAGGCATATCGCATTTCCCTGAATGGCGACCCTCATAACAAGGCGGTCGAGGAAGCCCTCAAGCGCGTTGAGAAGAAGTAGTCGAGGGATAATCGATTCATAGGCGATAAATAGGCAAGGGATAGGCAGGAAACAGACGCGCCGGAAACCGCATTTGTTATAGTCATCGACGACGATCATGATGCCGAGCAACGAAACCTGGATGGTTGCCCTGGACGCCCTGTGGGCGAATAAGATCCGCGCGTTCCTGACCACGCTCGGTGTGATCATCGGCAGCGCCTGTATCGTTCTGGTCGTGACGGTGGCACTGAGCGGACGCCGCTACGTGATCGCACAGATCGAAGGCGTCGGCTCGAACCTGGTCTATGCACGCCTGGACATCGATCCGAACCGTCCCATCATGCTGCAGGACGAATTGTCGTTGGAAGATATGAACGCTGCAAAGAGTGGGATTCCGGGTGTCGTGACGGTGGCAGGAACTCGCGGCATGCAGAGCAGCGTGATTGCCGGTTCGGTCGAGCGCAACGTCAACCTGGTGGGCGTCACCGAAGGCTTTCAGCAGATTCGCAATCTTTTGATTTTACGCGGCAGGTTTCTGGACGCCGAAGACGTGAATTCGCGAAGCCGCGTCTGCTTGATTACCACGCAGCTTGCCAATTTGATGTTTCCTTTCACGGATCCGATCGGGCACAGCCTGCGCGTCGGAGAACTCAGCTTTACTGTGATTGGCGTGTTTAAAGAGCGCGTCGAGACGTTTGGGCTCTCGGAAATTCAAGACTATTCGGTTCTCATTCCTTTTCCTCTGATGAAATATTATTTGGGGGACACATCCCTGGAAATGCTCTATGTGCAGGCGGGCACGCCGGAAGGCGTGATTCCGGCGACCAATCAGCTCGAGGTTCTGCTGCGCAGCCGGCATCCGACGCGCGCGCGGTATTCGGTGATGAACCTCAGCTCGATCCTGGAGGCGGCGCGAAAAATCGCGCTGGCACTGACGATTGTCCTCGTGTTGATCGGATTCATTGCGCTGCTGGTCAGCGGCATCGGAATTATGAACATCATGCTGGTGACCGTACGGGAACGGACGCGCGAAATCGGAATTCGCAAAGCGATCGGCGCGCGGCGGAGCGAAATATTGTCGCAGTTTTTGCTGGAGGCGTTTTTGATCAGCGGGTTCGGATCGGTGGTTGGGATCCTGATCGCGGTGGCGATTCCCGTCATGGTGCAGCCGCTGCTTCCGGGGAATCTGCGCGTGCCGGTCCCATGGCAGTCGGTGGTGCTGGCCTTTTTGGTTTCGTGTTCGGTCGGCGTATTTTTCGGATATCTGCCGGCGAACCGCGCCGCCAAATTACAGCCGACGGAATCGTTAAGGTATGAATGAAGCTGCTGTGGAAGGAAAGATAAAAGAATTCACGGGCTCAAGCGAAGGGACACGAATCAACAGGTTGCGGAAAAATAAATGCGCAGTCTTTCCCCGATTCGCCGGGAACGATGGGCGAGAAGACACATCCGCGACCTGGAAAACAGCAAAGATCGCGCAGGGAAAGCGGGTACGGTAACGATGAATGACCGATTGGAAAATGAAAATGCGCGACGATTTAGGCTGTTCGGCTCGCACGCGATGATACTCGGGTTGCTTATCGTCACTTTTGTGTCCGCCGCACAATCGCAGGACGCCGGGATCCCACGCAAACTGACCTTGAAGGAGGCCGTAAGTCTCGCTGTGGTGAACAGCCGGGATCTGGCTCTGGCGCGATTGCAATACGGCGTAGGGCAGCGCGAAGCGGGTGTGCTGCGGTCCGCGTTTCGCCCCAATCTGTATACGGGAACCGGCGTTGCCTATTCGAACGGGTTTCCGCTGCTGGAGGGCGGCGGCGCTCCTGCCGTTTTCAATCTCTCTTACAGCCAGCAGATTTTCAATCCGCCATTGAAGGGCGACCAGCGCGCCGCCGAGAAACGCGCGGAAGGCCAGCGTCTATCGATGGAGGGTGTGCGCGACGACGTCATGGTCCGCGCGGCGCTTTCTTACCTGGAGCTTGCCAAGGTGCGCCACGCGCTGGAGTTGATGCGCAGCGAGCGGCTCAGTTCCGGGCACATCCTCGATGCTGTCCGGGAGCGGGCGGACACCGGGCGCGAACTCCCCATCGAGGTGACGCGGGCGCAGCTTACATCCGCGAGAATCGAACAGCGGATTGCGCAGCTGGAAGATCGCGACGATTCCTTGTCCGGCGATCTGCGCGACATGATGGGCCTGCCGCAAGACCAGCCGATCGAGGTTACGCCCGAGGATTTTCCCAGCGCGGCGATCGATGCGACGAAGGACCTTGTCGCACAGGCGATGGCCAACAACATTGAGATCAAGCAGGCGGAAACGGAGAAGCTCGCACGTGAAGCAAAACTCAAGGGTGAAAAAGGCGGATACTGGCCCACGTTTGCGCTGACGGGGCAGTACAATGTGTTGAGTAAGATCAACAATTACAACGATTTTTTCAAAAAGTTTCAGCGCAATAACGTTATTTTCGGCCTCGAAGTCCGCGTCCCGATTTTTGCCTCGCAGACGACCTCGTCGGTCTCATTCGCGAAGGAGGATCTGAACGCAGCGAATCTGGCGCTGGATAAAAAACGCAGCGAACTTTCGCTGGATGTACGGAAGAAAACGCGGTTGGTGCGCGAGGCCGATCTGGGCGGGGAAGTGGCCCGGCTGGAATTGCAAATCGCGCAGGAGAATGTGCGCGTCCTGCAGGCGCAATTCGATCAAGGCCGCGGAAGCCTGCAGGACCTGGAAGCCGCGCACCTTTCGGAAAACGACAAGTGGCTTGCCTACCTGGACGCGAACTACGCGCGGCAGCAAGCGCAGCTGGATTTGCTGCGGGAGACCGGGCAGTTGTCGACCGCGCTGCAGTAGCACAGGATTCAGCCTGTGGCTTTTTTCAAATCCAGGCAAAATTCAAATCGCACGGGCCGAAGCCTGTGCCGCTGAAGGCACATCACCGATTTGGAATCTGAGGCACTACTGAGAGCAGACTTTTGTCGCTTGCAAACCTGTCTTTCAGGTAAGATATAGGCCTCAGTGCGCCCGGAAGTTTGGTGTGCAGTCCGCGATCAGGGGAAGAAACGAATGCCGGAAGTCATGAAAACGCTGTTTTTGAATCCGCCGAGCTATGAAGGCTTTGACGGCGGAGCGGGCGCGCGATATCAAGCGCGGCGTGAGATCAAGTCGTTCTGGTATCCGACATGGCTGGCGCAACCTGCGGCGATGGTTCCCGGCAGCCGGCTGATTGACGCGCCGCCGGATAATCTTACGGTGGACCAGGTCGCTCCCCTGGCGAAAGATTATGAACTGGCGGTGCTGCATACGAGCACGCCGTCATTTGCAAATGACGCGAAATTTGCCGCGCACCTCAAGGAAGTAAATCCCAACATTATGATTGGCATGGTTGGAGCGCACGTTGGAGTTCTGCCGCTGCAATCGATGAACGGCGCTCCGGCTGTCGATTGGGTTGCCGTCGGAGAGTTCGATTACATCTGCAAGGAAATCGCCGAGCGGAAGGCGCTGAAGGATGTCGGTGGGATCGCTTATCGCGACAACGGGCGCGTGACGTTTAACCCACCGCGGCCCACGATTGAGAACATGGACGATCTTCCGTTTGTCACGGAAGTGTACAAACGCGACCTGACGATCGAAAATTATTTTATCGGGTATCTGCAACATCCATATGTGTCGCTCTACACGGGGCGCGGTTGCCGCTCGAAGTGCACGTTCTGCCTGTGGCCGCAGACGTTGGGCGGACACCGGTATCGCGTGCGCAGCGCGGACAATGTCGCGGCGGAAATGGCGCAGGCGCAGAAACTTTTCCCCCAGGTCCGCGAATTCTTTTTTGATGACGACACATTTACAGACGACTTGCCGCGCGCCGAGGAAATTGCGCGCCGCCTCGGCAAGTTGGGAATGAACTGGTCTTGCAACGCCAAGGCCAACGTGCCGCGCAAGACTCTGGAAATCATGAAGGACAACGGCCTGCGGCTTCTGCTGGTCGGGTATGAATCGGGCGACGATCAGATTCTGATCAATATTAAGAAGGGCGTGCGCATCGACATCGCTCGCGAATTTTCGCGCAATTGCCGCGAACTCGGCATCAAGATCCACGGCACATTTATTCTCGGCCTGCCGGGCGAGACGACGCAAACCATTCAGAAGACGATCAAGTTTGCCTGCGACATCGAGCCCGAAACGATTCAGGTTTCTCTCGCCGCGCCATATCCCGGCACCGAACTTTACCGCCAGGCGCAGGAGCAGGGTTGGCTGCAGATTCAGACCGGCGATCTGGTGGATACGCACGGGATTCAGACGGCCGCGATGAATTATCCGGGGCTGCAATCGACTGTGATTTTCAATTCGGTCGAGGAAATGTACAGGAAATTTTATTTCCGCCCGCGCAAGATGTTTTCTCTGTTCGGTGGAATGTTGAAAGATCCGGAAGTGATGAAGCGGCGGCTGCGCGAAGGCGTCGAATTTTTCAAGTTCCTGCACGAACGCAAGGAGACGGCGCGCGAGATGGCGCAGTCGGCGGCTTCGGCACACAGCGCCGGGGACTGACCGGCGCTTCGCAATTTGTGAAAATTACGCGTTTCATTTCCGACTGTCCCTGCTAGATTTGTAGCTGAAATGGTTTCCGTTAAAACCCACAAGACCAAGACGTATATTCTCCTTTTTCTGATGGTCCTTTTCGGATCGGTGGGGAACACGATCCTGAGTAAAGGCATGAAAGGAGCGGGAGACCTCGATGTTTCGCATCTTTCCACGCTGGAAGCGGGCGCGGTTCACGTTCTGACAAGCGGAACGATCTGGCTGGGCATCGCTCTCATGCTGATGTTCATGGTGTGCCACATGCTCGTGCTTTCGTGGGCGGACTACAGTTTCGTGATGCCGTTTTCAGCTGTCGCGTACGCGTTGGTGCCGCTGCTCGGATATTTGTTTTTGCACGAACTGGTTTCCACGGCGCGCTGGATTGGCATCGTTCTGATTCTTTTCGGCGTGATCCTGATCAACCGCACGCCGCCTCGCACGACGTTGGAGACCAGCGGGCCGGGCGCGTCCCTCTGACATGCGCACCGCTCTCATCCTTACAGTTGTGGTCGTTACCGGGACGGGCGGAGAAATCTGCCTGACGCACGCGATGAAACTGCTTGGCGAGGTTCACGATTTTCGCCCGCGCGCGATCGTTGCATTCGTCTTGCGGGCAATGCGGGTGGGCTGGCTCTGGTTCGCCGTGCTGCTGATGACGGCTTCGTTTTTTTCTTTTCTCGCGATGTTGAATTGGTTTCCGGTCAGCTTCGTGATTCCCGCAACGTCGCTCGCATACGTGGCCGGGGCATTCGGCGCGAAACTATTCCTGGGCGAAAAGCTGAACGCCACGCGCTGGGCGGGAATTCTGCTGATCTGTTTCGGCGTGGCAATGGCATGGGTGGACGACATTCCCGCGACCTTGCATGTTCCTTCCGCATTTACCTTCATCCGCTGGGCGATTCTCGCGCTGGCGCTGGGGCCGCTGATTTATTACACGATCGGAATTTATTCCGCGTGGCGATTTTTCCGCGTGGCGCATCGAGCTATGCGTCCGGGCAGCACGGTTACGAATGAAATCAATCTCCCGATCAGTGTTTTAAAGCCGTTGCGCGGTCTCGATCCGAACGCCTACGAAAATTTTGCAAGCTTCTGCAGGCAGGATATTCAGGGATATGAAATTTTATTCGGCGTCTCGGAGGCCGCCGACCCCACCATTGCCGTCGTGGAGAAATTGATTGCGGATTTTCCGGAGCGGGCGATTCGCCTGATCGTGATCGGCGAACGGCTGGGACCGAACGGCAAGGTTTCGAATCTTTGCCGGATGGCGCGGGAAGCTCGACACGATCTGCTGGTGATCACGGATAGCGATGTCCGCGTCGAGCCCGGATATTTGCGCAGCGTCGCGGCGATGTTTCGCGATCCCAAAGTTGGCGGAGTAACCGCGCTCTATCGCGGCCACGACAATCTGCAATTTGTCGCGGCGATGGATTGCGTCGGCTCCTCGGCGGCATTTTGCGGAGCGGCGCTGGTTGCGCGCGAACTCGAAGGCGTGAAATTCATGATGGGCTCGACGATGGCAACGACCAAACAACGCCTCGCCGAAATCGGCGGCTTTGAAGCGATGGTCGATCTGCACTCGGACGACTACGAACTCGGCCGACGCATCGCCGATCTCGGCTACAAAATCGAATTGCTGCCCCGGCCTGTACAAATGGAGTTTCCTTCGCAGACGCTCGGCGCGTACCTGCGTCACGAACTGCGCTGGGCCATCGGAATTCGCAACATCCGCCCGGGCGGACATTTCGGCATGCTGTTCACACACGGCTTGCCGTGGACGATCGCGGCAGCCTGTGTAGCCCTTCCTCGGCAAGAATTGCGGCGGCTTATCTCGCGGCGTATTTCGGATTGCGCTTCGCGATGGCGTGGGTGGTCGGCGTTTGGGGATTACGCGATCCGGTGTTGCGGCGGCGTTTCTGGCTGCTCCCGGTCCGCGATTTCTTCTCGTTTTTCGTGTGGCTGGCGAGTTTCGGCATGAACCGGATCGAGTGGCGGGGAAGCGCGTTCACGCTGGAAAAGGGGCGGATGATTCCGGTGGAGCCGCGTGCTGGGGGAAGATAAAAGAATCCTAGTTCCGTCCTAAATTAAATCTTTTCCCGCGAATTTCAAGGCTTGCCAGAGTGTAATCTATAAGTTACAATACAATCTGTGATTGAGGTTCGCCATTACATCACGCACGCCGGGAAGGATATATTTCATGAATGGCTTTTACAATTGGCAGACGTTCGGGCGAAAGCGAAGATCGCGGTCCGAATCGACCGGCTCATCCCCGGGAATTTTGGCGATTGCAAGCAGTTAGGCCAGGGATTATTCGAACTGCGAATCGATTGGGGACCGGGCTATCGAGTTTATTATGCGATGATTGGCAGGGAATGTGTTTTGCTTCTTTGCGGTGGTGACAAACGCAAACAGTCGGCTGATATCGAGAGGGCATTCAGGTTTCTTGCGGACTATAAGGAAAGGACCGAAATACTTGAAAAATAAAACCAGCGTCTCTCACGACGAAACCGTAATCCGCGACCTGCGGAAAGATCCGAAATTCGCTGTCGAATACCTTCGATCGGCGTTGGAGGATGAGGACGAACCACAAGTTCTGCTGATTGCACTGCGTCATCTCGCGAAGGCGCAAGGTATCGCGAAAGTTGCCAAGGCCGCCGGTATCGAACGGGAAAGCCTTTATCGGGCTTTGTCGAAAAGAGGCAATCCGCGCCTGTCAACATTAATTGCCGTCACCAAGGCGATTGGTTTGAAGCTTACTGTTGAAGCTGCTTAATCGATGTCTGCGAGACCGTTGCGGTTAAGCCTTGTAAATAAACTTCGCCGAAACCGCGCCCGCCAGCACGAGCACTGAAAGAACCTGCCAGTTGTAATCCGACCCATAAGTGGCCGTCGGGAAATGATTGCTGATCATCAGGAAAATCAACGGCACCGTCATGAAGGTATTGTGCCGCGTGCGCGCTTTTGCTTTCTCGGCGAGCACCATGTCAGGTTGTTTTCCTTCACGAAGAGCCGCCAGCATTTTTCGCGTCGCCGGCAGGATGCGCATCCAGACGTTGGCGACCATGATCGTGCCAAACATTGCGCCGATGTGGATGTAAGCGGCGCGTCCGCTAATGGTGTGCGTCAATCCGTAGGCGAGAGCAACAACGAGGAAATAGCAGATCGTTCCGGCCAGAACCGGAAGGCGGCCCAACGGTGATGACCAGATGCCCTCGTACACAATAAAACCAATAATCAACGTACCGAGACCGATTGCCACGCCGGTCCCCATGCCGATCTTTGAGACGCTGTCGTCCAGCAGCAGGCCGCCGGAGTAATAGAGCATGCCGAGGAGAAGAAAACCGGAAACCCAGGTGACCAACGCTTCCCAACGAAACCAGTAAAATTTCTCGGGGATTGCTTTCGGCGACGTTTCTTTGCCGACAACGGAGAAGGCGCCGCTATGCACCATCCAGACCTGCGGATTGCGTCCGGCGGCGCGTGCGGCCTCTTCGTCCAGAGCCATGCGGCCTTCGAGCTTGGTGAAATAATAGGTTTGGCCGATCCAAAAAATTCCGGCAAGAATGTGAATCCAACGGAGAAACAGGCCTGTCCATTCGCTGACTGCCGGCGGCATCGTGGTTAGCTCCCTGAGCGTGAGCATTCCTAATCTATAAATTAGAAACGCCTGAACTGGGATGGTACTGGCCGCAGCCGCCTATCTCAAGGATAAAAGTCCTCGGGCCGATAGAACAATGCGATGGTTAGAATCAACTGAATCAGTTTGACTCAAGCGCGGTTGACGGATGGCTGTTTCCTGTCTAAAGTAAGAAAGCTAGGTCGTGAGGCCTTGAGGAATTCAGGGCTCTCCACGGCCTATTTCTTTGTTCTCCCTCGGCTGGGAGGTCGTACAATCGGCAGTACATCAGACTCTGACTCTGATTATCCTGGTTCGAGTCCAGGCCTCCCAGCCAAAACTTTTTGTCCTTTTGTTTTCAGGTAGTTGCGTCACTTAAGCATGTTTGGTGTCTATTGAATCCTCGCAGCCAAAACTAATCTTTTGTTCAAGTGGCGAAACGGCCAATCTCCAGATCTCCGGCCCTGTTGACGTTGGTCTGATTCCATGGAACCTTTACAAATTCAATATCTCGGTGACGGTGTAACCAAGCGCACCATAGCCTGTCAGTCGTTTCTTGTACATCCGAGCAAGACGCGAACTATCTTTGGGCAGGCTGTGATTATTCTTACTTGCGCTCTAACTCGCGTGGGGACCGTCGGTTACAAATATTAAGATCGACTGAAGGAAACGCGTTGCAGGAGCATGAGTGCCGATTTGGAATTTCATTCCCAATAGGGGCCGCTCCATAGAGTTTTCGGGAATTGGCGATCGAACGCAAATTTCCAAGAGTAGATCAGCTGCCGCTGTGGGTTCGCGGGGGAGTCGCTGTTCTTCGATTTCAGTGAGATACCAGGAATTTGCGGAGTCGAAAAGGCAGTCTTAACCGGCCGGTGAGCTTACAGGATCATTACAAGAAGCTTACAACATCATTACAGTTTCCCGTACGTATCCGGCCTATGCTTATGAAATGGCTAGTCGGAGAGCTACATTTTTGCTAAGGGGAATCAATGCGGACTCTGACGAGCCGGGGTTTTGGTTTGACCATGCGAATCGGCGTGCCAAGCGCCATGATATTCGCCAGGACATTTGAAAAAATAGTCCTTTCGCTTCTGATCTTGATAATGATTTTCGGGCTCCCCATGCCGGCCCATGCGGCCGTTGGCGGCAGCATTTCGGGAACTGTTAAAGACCCCAGCGGCTCCGTGGTTCCGAAAGCTACCGTCACCGCAACCAATACAGCGACTGGCATCAAGCAAACGATAAAGACCAACGATGCGGGCGCGTACTCCTTTCCCACATTGCCCGCCGGTCATTACGACGTCGATATCACAGTCGACGGCTTCAAACCCTACAAGCGCGCGAATGTGGTAGTCGATGTTAACAGCGCTCTTTTGGTGGATGTGACACTCGAATTGGGCGAAAGCTCGGAAACCGTCACTGTAACGGAATCGGCGCTGCAGGCTGAAACCGCGAGCACCCAGTTGGGCGACACCATCGCAGGCACAGACGTGGTCGCGCTGCCGCTTAACGGACGCAGTTATACCGATTTGCTTTCGCTTCAGCCTGGAGTAGCGCCCGTTTCAACGATCACTTCGCAGACGGTCCAAGGACTCGGCCAGGCCGTTTATCTTCCTTCCGGTGGTTTGAACGCGGGAACGATCTCCATCAATGGTCAGAGAGAATCGGCGAACGGCTACCTGGTCAACGGCGCCGACGCCGAAGAGACCGGCAGCATGGCCGCAGCGATCGTACCCAATCTCGATTCGATCTCCGAATTTCGAATCCTTTCCGACAACTTTGACGCGGAATACGGCAAATTTACCGGTGGCCAGATCAACGTCATTACGAAATCGGGAACCAACCAGTTCCATGGCGATGCCTTTGAGTTCCTGCGAAATACAGATTTCGATGCGCGCGATCCTTTTTCTCCCACTCGTGGCGAATTCATCCAAAACCAGTTTGGGGGCATAATCGGCGGGCCCATTGTGCGGCAAAAGGTCTTTTTCTTCTCGGATTATCAGGGCACCCGGCAAATTCAGGGGGTGCCCAGCGGGCTGATACCTGTGCCTTCCACACAGGATCTAATGGGCAACCTGGCCGACCAGGCGACCTCGCTGACCGGCGTGGTGGGCGGACCATGCTCGGTGGCTATGCAATGTCTGGCGGACCAACTGACTCAGAAGCTCGGCTATACTGTGAGTGTGGGAGAGCCGTATTACACGCCCACATGCGCCAATAATACGCAATGCGTTTTCCCGAATGCCATGATCCCGCAGGGCGCGATCTCCGCTCCCGCTCTGGCCTTATCGAAATATATCCCCTGCAATGCCAACTGTTCCACGGCGAATGCTACCTTCTCGACCTCGGCGTTCAACTCAATTCTCCGCGACGATAAACTCGGAGAGCGCATTGATGCCAACACTCGATGGGGTACCATATTCGGCTATTACTCGTTCGACGATTATTCGCTGAACAGCCCGTATCCGACAGCTCAGGGTGGGGCCAACGTGCCCGGGTTTAGCGGCCTGACGACGGGCCGCGCCCAGTTGTACGATGTGGGTATCACCAAAACCTTGGGAACCAGCGCCGTCAACGATTTCCATGTCACTTACACGCGAGATAGAAACTTTCTGGGCCAGCCGTCTGGCGGGTTGGGCGTAACCCTGGCGTCGCAGGGCATCACTGGTATCGTCCCGGGTGCGGCCCAGGGCGTCGAGAACGTTGTCTTCAATGGGGGCGCTCTCGTAATCGGCACCGTTCCCGGCCGCTTCGATCAAATTAACAATGATTTCGGAATCAACGACAATTTTTCCAAGGTCTTTGGGACGCACTTGCTCAAATTCGGCGCCCAGTTGGAGTACGACCAGATCGATACGAATCCTCTCTCCTTCCTGAATGGCAGCTTTAACTTCAACGGGACGGAAACCGGCTCGGCCTATGCTGATTACCTGCTGGGCATTTCGACCTTTTATACGCAGAACCAACTCAGAGCATTTTATGGCCGCAACAAGTACGTAGGCCTCTACGCGCAGGATAGCTGGCGCGTTACGCACAACCTCACGCTGAATTACGGTTTGCGATGGGACCGGATCGAACCGTGGTATGAAAAATATAACAACAACATTACATTCATCCCCGGCGAGCAGTCCGTAGTTTTTCCGAGTGCGCCCGTCGGCATCGTATATCCCGGGGATCCTGGAGTCCCTCGGACGATGGCCCCGCCGGGAAATAAGGACTTCGCGCCGCGTCTTGGATTGGCTTACTCGCCTAGCGGATCGCCGGACTCACTGTTCGGCAAAATCCTGGGAAGCCCTGGTAAAACAAGCATCCGAGCCGGGTTCGGCATATTCTATACATCGATTCCGGGGGAAACTCTCGGCTTGGTCTCCGACAATCCGCCGTACGGATATACGTACCAAAATGGCAGTCTACCGCTCTTCGTGAATCCATTTATCGACGGCGAAACGGGCGTCAATGAAGGGCAGCGTTTCCCCGGGCAGTTCGCGCCGCTGACGGTATCAGCGAGCAATCCGGACCCGAACATCGATTTCTCGCAATTCGAGCCGATCGGAGCGACACCGGGCTACGAGACAAACAACGTCATTCCCTACACAGAGGAATACACGCTATCCCTCCAGCGACAGATTGGAACCAATACCCTGATCAGTGTGAATTACGTTGGAAATCAGGCCCACCATCTTCTCGTGCTCGAGCCGGCGAATCCCGGCAACCCCGCGTTATGCCTCAGCCTGGCTGTGTTCGGTTGCGGTCCCAACGGCGAAGACACTTCGTACATCAACGGTTCCGGGCAAACGATCAATGGAACGCGCGGTCCCCTGGGTCCCAATTTCGCCAGCGTTAGCTATCAGGCGAGCGCGGGAAATTCCAACTACAACGCCCTGGAAGCCAGTGTCCAGCACACCGGCGGACGATTACAATTGTTTTTCAGCTACACGTACAGCAAATCCATCGATATTTCCTCGAATATAGGCGACGAGGTGGATCCATTTGATCCAAACCTGTTACGGGGACTCTCCGCGTTCGACATGAGGCATAACTTCACCGCAAGCTACACGTACAGGATCCCTTTCGAATCTCTCTTTCACGCTAAGAATCGCTTGACCGAGGGTTGGTCCATCTCCGGAATCACTCGCTTCAGTACGGGCTTCCCGGTGACGATCCAGAATCCTAATGACACTTCGTTGATTGGAACGGTTGGAAACGGCGTCAACAATTTGACTGTCGATGAACTTACATATACTGGGGCTCCGCTCGATATCAATCACAATCCCCGCACTGGAAACCCGTATTTTAATCCCAACGCCTTCATGTTGCCGGCCGACGATCCAGCGGTAGGAAACACGATCCCGAATACGATAGGTAACAGCGGCCGAAGGCCATTCTCCGGGCCGGGAATCAACAATTTCGATTTCACGTTGCAGAAGAACGTGAAGTTCACCGAATCGAAATCCCTGGAGCTTCGGCTTGATGCCTTCAATGTGTTCAACCACGCGCAGTTCTACGGTCCTCAGGCCGTCGACGGCAACATTAACGACTCGACCTTCGGCTATATCGTGAACGCTGCTCCCCCACGATTGCTTCAACTGGTGACGAAGTTTAATTTTTAAGTTTAAGTTAGGATAGGCTTCAGCCTGTCGGGTTTAGATGCCAGGTGTGCAACGCAAGCGACAGGCTGAAAAGTCTTTGGTGGCGGCGGGGCAGTCTTATTAGTGCGCTGCTTTAGTCGTGAAGCTTCGCATGGAAGTTGTCACGTCGAGAATGCTCGGTTCGTTTCAATGTTTCGGATACGCGAAATCTAAACCAGACAGGCTGAAGCCTATCCTACTGATTCGCCGGTGGTGCCGCCTCTGGGGTGGGCGCTGTTGAAACGGGTGCCGCCGCGGGCTTTGCCACTGCCGGGCGAAGCGCGAAATAGTTTCTGGCAAACGCCGCATACGTTGTTCCCGCATCGACCACGACCGCCTGGACTGTGTAGCGGCCCGCGTTCAGACCTTCAAGCGGCAAGCTGATTCGGAAAGACGCAGTGTGCGTCTTATCGTCGTATTCCGTGGGTGCAACCATCGGCGTGTCCGAAAGGCGCTGCCCGTTGCGGAAAAATACCAGGCCTGCGCGAATCGAGTCGGCGTCTGCCTTCTGCGGCAAGTACGCCTGAAAGAAAACGAACATCGTCTGCTGATCCGTGAAAACGCGCGTCACGCTTGGAATAATGCGTTCGCCATTCACAATAAGCGGGGAGGACTTCATCTTGGCGTCCGCGGCAAGCGCCTGCGTTTTAATTTGCGCGGTTTTCTGCACGGCTTCCACCTGGCTGGAGAGCAGCAGGGAACTCAACTGCAGAACGTCGGGCTGCGAACGCGCCAGCGAGATCGTGTCCTCGAACGTGCCGATTCTGCCGGATTCGTTTTCACGCGCCAGGAACTTCAATTTATATTCGCCGGTGCCGATGGTGATGATGCGGTTCAACCAGTCGTATCCGGGCGCGCTCGTTTCGAACATCGGACTCATGCGGAAATAGTACGTCGCGGGATCGACCTCTTCGCCTTTGTCGAGTTTCTCGATAACGGCTGGCGGACGCGGGCGAAGGCACTGATAAGTCATCACAATTAAGGCTCCGTCGGTAGTTAGCGACGCCGAGTCAGCGACGTTTAGATTTTTCACTCCGGACGCCGCAGCGCCCGAAGCAGATGAGACAACTTGGTCGGCTACCTGTCAAGTCCGAGCGTCAATCTATGGGGATGAGTGCGATAGAATTAGAATGCGTGCACGGCGGGAGTGTAACCCTCCCGCAATTCATCCTAAGTTTCATTCTAAGACATCGACCGAATTTTGATGTTTCGGATTTCCCAATGTTGTTGGATTTTCGGTTTTCCACAGATCGCATTTGAACCCCCACCGTCCTCCAAAAAGTCTGTCACACATTTGTCACACATTTAGGGTAGAATCCCGCGGTTGAGGGTTGCGGAAGGTCGTAGAACGTTGTAAGGCAAACCTCAATAAGTGGTTGGAAAAAAGCAATTTTGACAGTTTGACTGTAGTTTTTAGATTTCTTCTAGACGAATCCAGGCCTCCCAGCCAAATTTATTTCCCGCCTGATTTTTGAAATAACTCTTCCCTCGCGGGTGCGGGCCTTTCCCGATGGCGAAACACATTACGAGAACAAAATGAAACGTGCCGCGGGTCTTCGGCGTCTGTACCGTAGCGAAAGCTCATAGCGCTGAAAAATCCGCATTGACATTGGGCGGGGAACGCGATATGAGGTATGCATCGGAGAAATTTTCTTTGGGTGTCCTTCTCAAATCAGACTTTTTATTTGGTTGAATACCTTTAGAAATCTATTCGGCGCAATCCGGAATGTGATTGAGCCATGCAAATGCAATCAGGCTGTAGCCCGCTACTTTATTCCGCACAGCAGTTGAACTCTACAGGTTTGTCCGCAGATATGTTTTTACGATTGGGTTCATCCGGCTTGATCCGGTTTTCTGGACGCGTCTTTCATCCGGTTTCCGCGTCGTCCGGAGCAAAATCGAAGGGGTAAGACCGCATGAGTGTCTGAATTTAATAAGCATCGCGGTTGTAAGTGCCATTTGAAGGAAAAGGCCGACTAGGGAAGTACGTTTCCGGCAATCTGAACTTTAACTTTTGAAGTTCAAATTCAGGAAGCTGCCCGGTTCCGCCAGCAATTCATATAAGGAGAGGGAAAATCATGATACGAGCACTTTGGACGAGGCGAACGATGGCGGTGGTGCTGTTTGGTTTTCTGGTAGCCACCGCGATCGTCAGGACGGAAGCACGACCCCAGTCTGGACTGATGGTCGGCGCCGACAACATCGGCGGAGTGGTCACCAGCGCGAACGGCCCTGAAGCCGGCGTATGGGTTATCGCGGAAGAAGTGAACTCGACCGCAAAATTCGGTAAGATCGTCGTCACCGACGACAAGGGTCAATACCTTTTACCCGATCTACCGAAGGGAAGCTACAAGTTGTGGGTCCGCGGCTACGGCCTGGTGGATTCCACGCCCGTGGATGGAATGACAGGGCAGACTGTGGCTCTGACCGCCGTGATCGCTCCCGACGCCCGCGCTGCGGCGCAGGTTTATCCCGCCGCATATTGGGCGGCGCTGATGAAGATTCCCACGATGGCCGATTTTCCGATGAAGATCGAGAAGGCCCCTCCGCTGCCGGGCGCGCCCGATCCGATTAAAGTAACGCATGCCAACAACCGCGCCGGCGATCCGCCGCCGCCGGACACGTACGCCAACCAGGGCGAATGGCTCTCCGATTTCAAGGGCTGCTGGACCTGCCACAACATGGGTTCGAAAGCGACTCGAGAACTTCCCCCGAACCTGGGCAAGTTCTCGTCGAGCACCGCTGCCTGGCAGCGCTTCATTTCCTCCGGTCAAGTAGGTCGCGGGATGATGAATACCGTCGATCACATGGGCCGCGCACGAACTCTGGCCATGTATGCCGACTGGGGCGATCGCATCGCCGCCGGAGCAATCCCGCCGACGCCTCCGCGACCGCAAGGCCTCGAGCGCAACGTCGTAGTCACCATGTGGAATTGGGGCGTACCGACCTCGTTCATGCACGCCATGATCAGCACCGACCGCCGCAATCCGACCGTGAATGCGAATGGTCCCGTGTTTGGTTCCGACTGGGATGGAAACTGCGGAAAGAAGTTCGAAGACGCAATGACCTGCCTGTCGGTGCTGGACCCGAAGTCGAACGAAACCTATAACGTTCCGGTGCCGCTGCCAAACGAAGGGGACCGCAAGCGCATGGTTTCCCACTCGCCGCAAAGCCAGCTCGAGCCCTCTCCCTATTGGGGTGACCAGTTGGTCTGGAATGATCCTGTCAATCCCGGTCCGATCACGATGGATGCCAAGGGCCGCGTATGGTTTAACGTCGAGACCCGCTCGGACAATGCGGCGTACTGCAAGAAGGGATCGAAGAATCCATTCGCCATGGCCCATGCATATGAAGAGGGTGGCAAGGGCGTGGATATGTACGATCCCAAAACGGGTAAGTTCAGCTTCATCGATCTTTGCTTCGAATCCACCCGCATCATGTTCTCGAACGACAAGGACGATACGCTGTACTTCAGCATTCAACGCGAAGGCGGAATCGGCTGGCTGAACACCAAGCAGTGGGAAAAGACGCACGACGCGGAAAAGTCCCAGGGATGGTGCTCACCCGATCCGACGATCCCGAAGCCCGGCGCCTACGGAATTGCCTACAATACCGTGGACGACACCGTCTGGTATTCCGATCTGCAAATCATGCCCGGCCGGCTGATCCGCATCGACCGCGGCTCGAATCCACCGGCCACCTGCAACACGCAAGTTTACGAAGCGCCCTACAACCCGAAGACTGGTGAGGGCGGCAACCACACGCGCGGCATCGATATCGATTCCAAGGGCGTCGTCTGGACTCCGCTGCAGGGGGAAGGCATTCTCGCGAGCCTTGACCTGCGCAAGTGCAAGGTGAAGCCGACGGGAGCGGACGCCATCTCGGGACATGCATGCCCCGAGGGATGGTCCACCACGCCAATTCCCGGCCCGCACTTCCTGAACGAGCCGAGAGTACTTTCCGATAACACGTATTACATGTTTATCGATAAGTATGACTCGCTCGGTTTGGGCAAGGACACCGTGATCGTGGACGGCGCCAACTCCGATTCATTGATGGTCTACCGGCAGGACACGAAGGACTGGGTCCGCATGCGGGTTCCGTACCGCATGGGCTTCTTCTCCCGCTTCTTCGACGCCCGCGTGGACGATCCCAACGCCGGGTGGAAGGGACGCGGCGCTTACGCTTCCAACGAAACCCGCGGAAGCTGGCTGACCGAAGGGGGCAAGGGAACACCGAGCCAGGTGTATCACTTCCAGGTTCGCCCCGACCCGCTGGCGCGGTAACCGTTCGCCGAAGGCGAAATGACAAACAGGGAGTGGGCCGGCGAACGCCAGCCCACTTCTCTACGGAAACAACGCCGGTGACATGGATGAATTTGGTTTAACGATTTACGAAGCATTGGACTCGGTTCAACTTGTTTAGCAAGGCGTCGGATTTGCTCCAGCACGGGGATGGACGGTTCTTTGAAAGCTGCTTCAAATCGGTTTATTTCTTAAAAAGGGTGGGGGGTGTGTGGTGATTCGAACAATCCTGAATTACTGCTGTATTGTGATGCTCGCAACACTGGTTGTGGCTGTTCCATCGCTGATGGCGCAGACTGCTTCTACCGGCGCGATCACGGGTACTGTGACGGATCCATCCGGCGCGGCGATCGCGAATGTGACGGTTACGGCCGTCAGTGCGGATAGTGGTTCGGTTCGAACGTCTGTAACCGGATCGGATGGTTCTTATAACCTGACGCTGTTGCCATTGGGCAATTACAGCGTGAAGTTTGAGGCCACTGGATTCAATTCTGTCCAGGTTCCCGCTGTCGAAGTGAAAGTCACTGAAACTGCCACGCTCAACCGCCAATTGCAAGTCGGCACGCAATCTCAACAAGTTGTGGTGGAGGGCGAAGCGGTTGAAGCCGTTCAGACTGCCAATGCGACACTTGGCGACGTGGTGGGAGGCGCCTCCGCAACGGCGCTGCCTCTGACGACGCGTAATTACACAAACCTCCTGGGCCTCTCCAGTGGCGCCAGCGCGAACGTCTTTAACGCGACCACGCTTGGGAAAGGCTCGACAGACATTAACGTGAATGGCGCGACATCATCTCAGAACACCGTTCAGATGGACGGCGTAGCCATCATGACGACGTCGGCGGCGGGAACACTCACCGAGAACGGGAACAATCCCGGCCTTGGATATGTGAGCCCCGACGCGATGCAAGAATTTAAGATTCAAACCTCTCTGTTTGATGCGGGGTATGGGCGCGGACCGGGAGCCAGCGTGAACCTGGTGACCAAGTCCGGCACCAACGAGTTCCACGGGTCGGCATTCGAGTTTTTTCGGAACACGATTTTCAATGCCAACGACTTTTTCCGCAACGCTTCGTTGCCCGTCAACGGACAGCCGAACAACTCCCGTCAGGTTTTGAACCAGAACCAATTCGGCGGTGTCATTGGCGGCCCTGTGAAGAAGGACAAGTTATTCTTCTTCGCGTCTTATCAGGGCACACGGCAGATTAACGGTGCGGCGGCCCAGGGATATTCCACTCCTCAACTGCTTCCGATTTCTGTCGGAGCCGACCGGTCAAACGCGGCCACCCTGAGGACATCACTTGGGTCGACGTTTTGTCCTTCGGGAACGGATGGAGGCATTGCTTCGAACGCCAAGACGGTGGGCGGAGCGGTACAAGTTGCGTGCGACGGATCGAACATCAATTCCGTGGCCATCGCACTCCTGCAAGCGAAGAATCCAGATGGCACGTATTTGATTCCCAACTCAGGCGCCATCACGAATCCTAACGCCTGCGCGGCAGGCGTGCTGACGGCCACGTGCACGACCGTTTCTCAGGCCACCACATTTACTTCGCCTGCGCATTTCACCGAAAATCAGGTCTTGGGCAACATGGATTACATCATCAATGACAAGAACACCTTCGCCTTGCGCTATTTCTGGACAACCGACCCGACAACGATTCCATTCGGGTGCGGCTCCGGCGGCGGATTGCCCGGTGTCTGCTATCCCGACACTGGCCTTGCAAGCACCTTAGGCAACATCTACGGGGTCATGAAGCTCACAACGATCGTAAGCAACAATGTTGTGAATGAGGCCAAGATTGCGATTCAGCGAAGCACGATCGTGGGAGCCGTGACGAATCCGTTTACCGCGAATCAGTTCGGATTGACGCCGATTCAGCCTTCGGTTCAGTATCTGCCTCAAATCGGTGTGACCGGTATCTTTACGATCGGCGATGCGTCCAACTATCCCGTCCAAAAATTCGTCACCACATGGGAAGCGGGAGACCAGGTTTCCTGGACACACGGCAAGCACACAATACGGTTCGGCGTTGAGATGGAACGCGACCGTTACGACTGGCACCTCATCGGCGGCAGCGCAACGGGACAAGTCAACTTCAACAATTTTCAGGATTTTCTGTTGGGCCTTCAGGGGTGCCCTCCTAGTCAAACTTGTCCGGTCGTGAACAATCAAGCGCTGTTTAATGGTGCACCGACGACCGGCACAGGAACCAGCAGCGTTGCCAACACGGGGAACCTCTCAGGAATTCTTCCTCCTGGCGGTCTGGTCCACGGGTACAGGACTCCCTACGGAAACGCCTTTATCCAGGACGATTTCAAAGTCAATCAACATCTGACGTTGAATCTGGGATTACGCTGGGAATATATTTCCGTGGCGTATGACAGCGGAGGATTTGAGACCAACATCTGGACCAGCCTGATTAACACCGTGCCAATTCCTGGTCCTACGGCTGCGACGGGCTCACTGGCCGGCTGGGTGGTTCCATCCAACTATAACCCCAGCGCAAATGCTACCCCGCCGGTGGGTGGCGTTTTTCAGAACAATAACAAGACATTCCGGATGGGCGACACCCCGCTCGACAACTTTGCTCCCCGTCTTGGGTTTGCCTATTCGCCGTTTTCAAGCAATCGTTTTGTGTTGCGCGGCGGCGCCGGCTACTTCTACGACAAAACGGGAAATGCCAACTACAACAACGGCTATGAGCAGAACGAACCTTATTCCGTTTCGGCCTTCGGATCCGGATCGGCCATCTATTACTCCACTTTCCAATCCCCCTTCCTGCAATCGGCAGGATTGGGATGGACACCTCGTTTTGTCACTTTCGGGAATGCTGCGACTGGAAACACTGGATTCACCAATTCGAATCTGGCGTTAGCCATCACTCAGCAGAACTATAATACGCCGGTGACATACCAGTGGAACCTGAATGCCCAATATGAATTCATTCGAAGTTGGACGCTCGAACTTGGATATGTCGGCTCGCGCGCGCTTCACCAACCCGGTGTTGTAACCGGCCGACAGGTCAACGAAGCTCAGTTAGTCGGAAATCCCAATGGAACCAATACAGTGAATGCACCGGGCATCACCGCGGGCTTGGTCACTCAGAATACAACCGGCAATGTCTCCTTGCGCGTTCCCTACCTGGGTTTTGCCGCAAACGGCTTGACAATGACAGGCGATGAAGCGAGCTTCAAATACAACAGTATTCAAGCCACCGTGCGCAAGCAGTTTACGCACGATTTCCAGATCCAGGCAGCCTACACGTATGCCCGGTCCTTCGTGACACAGCCGGAATACAACGATCCCAACGTCCAATTCTACGGGCTCAATCCTCAGTACCATCCGCAGCGCCTCGCGATCAGTTATCTCTGGACGCTGCCCTTGGGCAAGCATGAGGGAATGCTGGATAAGGTCACGAGTGGATGGAGTTGGTCCGGCGTTGTGATCCGACAGAATGGCACTCCTCTGACGGCGGCTGACAGTCGCGCTGGGGGAATTTTTGGCCTCAACAATTCCACCGGTGTCGTCGGTACAGCCCAGTATTGCGCCGGGACAAATGCCTCCATGGCCGGATCGGCGGGCAGCACAGAACAGAGGTTGGGTGGCAGGTTCAGCTCCGTTGGCTGGTTCAACCCGACTACGTTTAATTCTACCTGTACGGTTCCAAACTACACGGGGACAACGGGCACACTATGGGGTAATTCGGGGGTCGGCCTGCTTCTGGGTCCCGGACAGTTCAACTGGGATATGTCTTTAACCAAGACCACCCACGTGGGAGGTATTCGGGAGGATGGAGCTCTTACTTTCCGAGCTGAATTCTTCAACACGTTCAATCATCCACAATTCAACAACCCCGGACAAGTCTCGGGACTCACGGGTGCGGTTGACGTTTCCAAGAGCACTTTCGGGCAGATCACCAGCACCTCGGTGAATCCTCGCTTGATCCAGTTCGCCCTGCGGTATCAGTTCTAGGGGCGGAGTTTCGAAACGTAACCTCCGCTTCTGATTTCGTAGAGCGGAGATGAAACGAAAATCGAAAAACGAGCAGGACCCGGGATTCGCCCTGAAGCAGACAGTCAGGGCGAATTCCGGGTCCCGTTTTCTTTCCAGCGTTCATTCGAACCAGAATCCTCGGGCGCTTCCTCAATAGTTGACCAGATTCCCGCCATCCTTTAACCTGTAGGTCTGCCTGATTCCAGACTCATGAAGGCGGATGTACCTTGAAATCGCCTGGGCCGGACGACTGCTCCGTTTGACCCGGATCGATATTCTCCTAACCTAAAAAGAACGGACTGAAAACACTCATATGCCAGGAATCATAAAGGAAAGACTGTTCACGCCGGGCCCGACGCCTCTGCTGATGGAAGCGCAAATGCGCGCCCTAACGATGACATTGCATCACCGCACCGACGCGTTTCGCGCTTTAATGCGGGAGACGCTCGATAATCTGAAATATTATTTCAATACGAAAAACGACGTGATCGTGTTTGCCAGCTCCGGCACCGGAGCGATGGAAGGGGCCGTCTCGAATCTGCTCTCTCCCGGCGACCGCGTCCTGATCGGCACGGCGGGAAAATTCGGTGAACGCTGGGTGGCGCTGGCGAAGGCCTATGGGATTGAGTCCGTTGTGGTCGAAGTGCCCTACGGCCAGACGGTACCGATCGGCGAAATGAAAAAGCATCTGGAATCGAGCGGGCCGTTCCGCGCCGTTTTCATTCAGGCGACGGAAAGCTCCACCGGCGTGCGCAACGATGTTGAAGCGCTCGGCAAACTCGTGAGCAGTGTGCCCGAATGTTGCTTCGTGGTGGATGCGATCACCGGGCTTGGCACGACGGATCTTCGTCCCGACGAGTGGGGCATCGACATTATGATCGGCGGGTCGCAGAAGGCCACGATGATTCCGCCGGGCCTCGCGTTTGCGAGCATCAGCGAAAAGGCTGTGAAGGCGATGGAGACGTCGAAGCTGCCGCGCTATTACTTCGATTACGCCAAGGAACGCAAGAGCCTGTCGAAGGGCGAATCCAGCTACACGCCGGCGACTTCGCTGGTCGTGTGTCTGCACTCGGCGCTTGAATACATCAAGAAACTTGGGCGCGAGAACCTGATCGGCAACGCCGCACTGCTGGCCGAAGCCACTCGTGAAGCATCGATCGCGATGGGGCTTACGAATTTCGCAGCGAGCATGCCTGCGAACGCCGTCACGGCGATCAATGCCCCGGCGGGGATCGAATCCACAAAAGTGGTGAAGGATATGAAGTCGCGATTCGGCGCGATCCTCACCGATGGGCAGGGTTCGATGAAGGGGCAGATGTTTCGCATCGCGCATCTCGGGTATTACGATTTTCTCGATCTTCTCTCCGTTTTGGGAGGATTGGAAATTTCGCTGCAAAAGGTGGGACATAAAGTGGAATTGGGCAGCGGCGTTCGAGCGGCGCAGAATGTGTATCTGCGGCAGTCGTCGTAATCTCCGAATTTCTCTGTGGCTCTCTGTGTGATTTGTGTTAAAGCTTTTGACTTTCTGAAAGAGCAAAGACTTAACACAGAGGGCAACAGAGGGCCACAGAGCAAAAAAAGGCGCTGATTTCTTCTTTATTTTTCGTATTCAATTATTAAAATTCTTCTGGGCGACGAGCATAAAATGAAAATTCTTGTGGCTGACAGTGTTCCGGACAACATCATTGACATTCTGAAGGCAGATCCGTCGTGGCAGGTCGTGAATCTTCCCGTGACCAAGGGCAATGTGGCCGAGGAAATTCGCGACGCTGACGCGCTGCTGGTGCGGAGCGCGACGAAAGTCACCGCCGAACTGCTCGAGAACGCGAAACAACTGAAGGCAATCGGCCGCGCGGGCGTGGGCGTGGACAATGTGGACCTCGATGCCGCGACGCGCAAGGGCGTGCTCGTCATGAATACGCCCGGAGGAAACGCGATCAGCGTCGCCGAGCACACGATGACGCTGCTGCTGGCGCTGGCGCATCCGGTGGCGCAGGCGGATGCCTCGATGAAGGCGGGGAAGTGGGAGAAGAAAAAATTCACGGGCAGCGAATTGCGCGACAAGACGCTCGGGCTGATCGGCCTGGGAACGATCGGCACGGAAGTTGCGCGCCTCGCGCAGGCTCTGAAGATGACTGTCGTCGCGTTTGATCCTTACGTTTCCACTGTGCTTGCCCATGAGCAAAATATCAGCCTGATGTCCCTCGAAGATGTATTGAAGACGAGCGATTTCATCAGCCTGCATTGTTCGCTCACGCCGGAAACCGCGCACCTGATCAATGCGAAGAACATTGCGCTAACCCGGAAAGGCGTCCGCATCGTGAACTGCGCGCGCGGGGAACTGGTGGACGAAACGGCCTTGCTGGCGGCGATTGAAAGCGGGCATGTGGCGGGCGCGGGGCTTGACGTGTTCGAAGCCGAACCGCCCAACGATCCGAAGCTGATCAATCATCCGAACGTGATTGCCACGCCGCATATTGCGGGATCGACAGAAGAGGCGCAGAACGTGGTCGGGACGCGCATCGCCGAGCAGTTGCGCAACTATCTGGTGAGCGGTGCCGTGAAAAACGCGGTGAACATGCCGTCGATTTCCCCCGAAGAGTTTAAGAAACTCGAACCGTATCTTCAGCTCGGCGAAAAACTGGGAAATTTTGTCGCGCAGCTCGCCGACAAATCGATTTTAGAAGTTTCCATCAGCTACGACGGCGGCCTCGCCGACCTGAATACCCACCTGGTGAAAAACGCAGTGCTGAAAGGCGTGCTCAGCCAGATCCTGGCGGACCAGATCAACCTGATCAATGCTGGGAATTTCGCAAAGGCCCGCGGCATTGAAGTGGTCGAGGTGCGCAGCGCGCGCCGGGCCAAATACGTGAATTCCCTTGGCGTGGCGTTGAAGACCTCGGGGGAATCGTGTTCGGTGCTCGGCATGATTGGGTTGAACAACGTGCTGCGCGTGCTCGGCGTGAATAACATCGACATCGACGCGCCGCTCACCGGATTCCTGCTGCTGTTCCGCAACCAGGACGTGCCCGGTGTGATTGGCAGCGTCGGCACGCTGCTTGGAAAGCACAGCATCAACATCGCCAACTTCGCTTTGGGCCGCCTGCACAATTCGGACGAAGCCATCGGCATCGTCAACGTGGACCACAAGGTTCCGGCGGAAGTCCTGAGCGAATTGCGTGCAATGACGGCGATTCGGCAGGCGCGCGTGATTGAGATTCGGTGATCTGATCTGGCATATGCGCAGTACAGTGGCACAGGCTACAGTCTGTGAAGCTTAAAGCTTAAAGCTTAGGCGATAAAAAACCCCACAGACGAAAGTCTGTGCTACGGGACTTCCGGTTATACTTGTCCCTGTCCGGACCTTCGTGGTTCCCTCCCCTGAACAGGGCCGGAGCGAAGAAGAAAACCATGACACCCGAAGAACAACGCCTGGACGAATCTCATCTGCGGACAAAACACTGGAAACGCTGGGGGCCGTATCTTTCGGAGCGGCAGTGGGGAACGGTCCGCGAGGATTACAGCCCGAACGGAACGGCGTGGGAATATTTTCCGCATGACCACGCGCGTTCGCGCGCCTATCGCTGGGGAGAAGACGGGCTGGGCGGGATCAGCGACCGGCATCAGCGGCTCTGCTTCGCCCTGGCGTTGTGGAATGGGCGCGACCCGATTCTGAAAGAGCGGCTTTTTGGCTTGACCGGCAATCAGGGCAATCACGGTGAGGACGTGAAGGAATATTATTTCTACCTCGATTCAACTCCCACGCATTCCTACATGAAGTATTTGTACAAATATCCGCAGGCCGTCTTCCCGTACGAGCGGCTGGTCGAGGAAAATCACAAGCGCGGAAAGCGAGATCCGGAATTTGAATTGATGGATACGGGTGTGTTCAACGAGAACCGCTATTTCGACGTGTTCATCGAATATGCCAAGGCTTCGCCGGAAGATATCCTGATCAAGATTACAGCGTGGAATCGCGGGCCGGAAGCGGCGCAGCTGGACTTGCTGCCGACGTTCTGGTGCCGGAATATCTGGTCGTTCGGAGAGAAGCACGGGCATCCGAAGCTTGCGCGCGCCGCGGATTTTATGGGAGCGGCGGTGGTGGCAGCGGAGGAAAGCCGGTACGGCAAGAGGTGGCTGCTCTGCGAATCCGCGCCGGAAATGCTTTTCACGGAGAACGAAACAAATTTTCCGCGTATCTTCGGTTATGCGTCCGGCGCGCCTTACGTGAAGGACGCCTTTCACGATTACATCGTCCACGGCGTGAAGGAAGCCGTGAATCCCGCGCAAAAGGGCACCAAGTGCGCCGCGCACTATCATGTGGATATCGCGCCGGGCGCCTCTGCGACAATCAGGCTGCGGCTGACCAATGTCGAACCCACGGCGGCGATGGCGAATCCGTTCGACGCGAGCTTTGAGAAAACATTCGGATTGAGGATTGGCGAAGCGGATCAGTTTTACGCCCGACGTTTTCCGCAGGATCGTTCGCGTGACGCGCGCCTCGTCCTTCGCCAGGCAATGGCGGGAATGCTGTGGTCCAAACAGTGCTACCACTACGACGTGCGAACATGGCTCGAAGGCGATCCCGGCCAGCCGGCGCCTCCGCCGGAACGCAAGCACGGGCGCAATCACGACTGGACGCATCTGTATAACGCCGACGTGATTTCGATGCCGGACAAATGGGAGTACCCGTGGTTCGCGGCATGGGACCTGGCGTTTCACACGATCGCGTTGTCGCTGGTCGACCCGGACTTCGCGAAGGAGCAATTGATTTTGCTGCTGCGCGAATGGTACATGCATCCAAACGGGCAGTTGCCGGCGTACGAGTGGGCGTTCGGCGACGTGAATCCGCCGGTGCATGCATGGGCGGCGTGGCGAGTTTACAAAATTGAAAAGCGAATTCACGGGCGCGCCGATCGCGGATTTCTCGAGCGCGTGTTTCACAAGCTGCTTCTGAACTTTACGTGGTGGGTGAATCGAAAAGACCCCGACGGCATGAATGTGTTTCAGGGTGGATTTCTCGGCCTCGACAATATCGGAGTGTTCGACCGCTCGCAACCGCTTCCCACAGGGGGGCATCTCGAACAATCCGACGGCACCAGTTGGATGGGAATGTATTGCCTGAATATGCTGGCGATCGCGCTGGAACTGGCGCGCGAAGATCCCGCCTATGAAGATGTAGCCAGCAAATTCTTCGAACATTTCGTCTATATCGCGAAAGCGATCAACGAGCATGGGACCAGCGGGATCGCCCTATGGGACAAGGAAGACGGATTTTTTTACGACGCGATCCACCTGCCCAACGGCGAACAGCACTATCTGAAAGTTCGCTCGATGGTGGGCTTGACCACGCTATTTGCCGTCGAGACGCTTGAACCGGAGTTGATCGCGCGGCTGCCGGGATTTCAACGGCGCATGCAATGGTTTCTGGACAACATGCCGGGCTTCGCCTCGCGCGTGGACAGCAGCCAGAAGTCGCCGAACGGCCCGCGGCGTCTGCTGTCCCTTGTCGACCAATCCCAGCTTGTGCGCATCCTTAAGTATTTGACGGACAAGGAAGAATTTTTGTCGCCGCACGGGCTTCGCGCGCTTTCGAAAGTTCACGCGGCGCATCCGTATGTCCTCGACGTGAACGGCGTCGAATACCGCGTGGATTACGAGCCGGGAGAATCGCAGAGCGGGCTGTTCGGCGGCAATTCGAACTGGCGCGGACCCGTCTGGTTTCCCATGAATTTTTTAATGATCGAATCGCTCCAGAAATTCCATCATTACTACGGGGACGATTTTCGAGTGGAATGTCCGGCCGGGTCGGGCCAGCAGATGTCTCTGTGGGAGGTGAGCGCGGAAATTTCGCGTTCGCTCACCCGTATTTTCCTAAGGAACGAATCCGGTCAAAGGCCCATGAACGGATCGATCGAAAAGTTTCGGGACGATCCCTACTGGCGCGATCTGATTTTGTTTTACGAATATTTTCACGGCGATACGGGGGCGGGGTTGGGCGCCAGTCATCAGACCGGGTGGACGGGTTTGGTCGCCAAGCTGCTCGAGCAGAGCGGGGAGTAGGACAGGCATTTTCATCATACAAAGGAATCGCAGCGTGGCTTCTTTTGAATCGTGACAATGTCGGAAAAACCAGACAGGCTGCATTTCCTTTGTCAGGGTAAAGAGCCTGTGCTACCGGGGGCAAATGAACTTTCATGACAAGGTCGTAGTCGTAGCCGGAGGAACCGGCGGGCTCGGGCGCGAAGTCGCCAAGGCATTCCTCGAAGCGGGGGCGAGCGTGATTGCCACGTACACGAAAGCGGAAGAGTACGCCGCCCTCGTGTCCGCTGCGGGAAAAGCGGGGGCAGCGCCGCCGGAGGGGATTTCGGTGGATGTCACCGATTCGACCGCAGTGGAGAAAAGCGTGACGGAAATAATCGCCCGGCACGGGCGAATCGATATTCTTGTCAACACGGTTGGCGGATATGCCGGAGGAAAAAATCTCTGGGAAGTGGACGACGGGGCCTACGATCGGATGCTGCAGCTGAATCTAAGGTCGGGATTTGTGCTCTCTCGCACCATTGTGCCGGTCATGATCCGGCAAAATCTCGGATGGATACTTAATATCGCGTCCAAAGCCGCGCTGGACCACGGCGCGGGATCGGCGTTGTACGCCGCGTCAAAAGCCGGCGCACTGGCGCTGTTCGATTCACTCGCGGCGGAAGTAAAACCTTACAACATCAATGTGAACACGGTGCTGCCCAGCATTTTCGATACGGCGGCAAACCGCCAGGCCATGCCCGGCGCCGATTTTGCAAAATGGCCCAAGCCGGAGGAA
The DNA here is from genome assembly GCA_963788335.1 of Terriglobia bacterium. GTDB lineage: Bacteria > Acidobacteriota > Terriglobia > Acidiferrales > UBA7541 > Palsa-360. Next base: position 151,436 of record CAWBGM010000010.1, on the reverse strand, counting down.
ATCGCGCGTGTTATTTTGTTTTTGTGTTCGGAGGAAGCTCGCGTGATTCATGGAGCGGCGATCCCGGTCTACGGCAAGACTTAGACTTGAGTAGCACAGGATTTGGGTTTCGGCTGCTCGACCAGTTCAACCAGGCTTTTCGCGCCGTTTGCCGAGATCACGAGGAAAAAATTCACCCGCGTGCCGTTTGCGCCGGGACGCGTCGCGGGATAAATGGGTTCGACGTGAAAATGATCGTGGAGGATTTGCGTCGCGCGGTCCACGTCGGTGACATCCACTTCCACCTGCTGGATTCCTTCTCCGAATTTATTCAGAAAACGGGCGATCGCGCCATTTCCGCCGGGGTCTTTTGTAGTCAAAATATCCAGGCGATGCGTCGATGAACTGTTGTTTTCAAATTCCAGCTCAAACTCGATTACATCCTGATCGGCGGGCGCGTCGGCGAACGCTGGTGATCCGTTGGCCGCATGAATCGCCTCGAATGTTTCCGGCTGAACGGCGATTCCGACGGTGAGTTTTGGAAAGGGGTATATCTCAGGATCGTCCGAAGCTTCTACTTCCCGCACGAGCAGAGAGCGGAATTCAAAATTTGTTTCCCATTCTTGAAGGCATTCGCTGACGCGGTCCATGCCGCCGATAAAAAAGTAGCCAGCGGCGATTGCGCGTATCGCGGGATGGGGATCTCCGAGAAGACTGATGTTGTCGGGCGATTCCATCGTGGCATCCTCATCTTTTGTGCGAAGCGCCGAGACGATGACAGCCGCGGCAATCACTGTGCCCACAATGGACAAGGAAAGTCCCGTCGAAAGATGCAGCCACGGTTCAGCGAGCATTTTAGCGCCGATGAACATCAGCACGACAGCCAGGCCTTCGTCAAGATACTGGAAATAGGGCAGGATTCCCGCCAGCAGGAAATAAAATGCGCGGAGGCCGAGAATCGCGCAAACGTTCGAGCTGTAAACAAGGAACGGGTCGCGCGTAACGCCGAACACGGCGGGGATCGAATCGACAGCCATGATTAAATCCGTCATTTCGATGACAATGAGGACAAGAAACAGTGGGGTTGTGAGCCAACGGCCGCCTTCCCGGACGAATAATTTCGGGCCGTCGCCGGTGTTCGACATGGGCAGAATCGTTTCCACCCAGCGCAGGACCGCATTTTTCTCCGGATGCACCCTATGGTCCGCGCGAAACATCTTGTATCCGGCATAGAGCAGAAACGCTCCAAACAGATACAGGATCCACTCGAACCGGTGAATTAAGAGCGAGCCAGCGCCGATCATTGCGCCGCGCAGGATCAGCGCTCCCAAAACTCCCCAGAACAACAATCGATGCTGGTATCGCGGATCGACGCGGAAATACTGAAAAATCAAGAGGAAGACGAAAACATTATCCACGCTGAGCGATTTTTCGATCACGTAACCGGTGAAAAATTCAAGGCCCGACGCGCGCCCCTGCGTGAAGTAAATCCAAAGGCCGAAGCCCACGGAAAGCGCCACCCAGACGGCGCTCTCGACTGCCGCTTCGAGCAGGGCGATCGTATGAGCGCGCCGGTGGAACAAACCCAGATCGAGTAAAAGGAGCAGGGCTACGGCGGCGTTAAACGCGATCCAGAGCGTCCAGGTGCCCATCTAGAGCGAGCCCTCGTTCAAGCAGATCACTGCGGGAGAAATCCTCAGTGGTTTGAATTTTGCGCCACGTTGTTGGGGCGCTCGGCGTTGAGATTATTCAATTCGACGCGCGTCGTTTGGCCCGGCAGGACCGTGACAGGCACATCCCAACGAAGTCGAACGTCACCCGAAATCGCCTGAATGCCCATCATTCCGATCCAATAGGTCCCTGGCGCAAGGCTCGAGAATTCTCCCCGGCCTTCGAGGTCGGTATCGGTCTGCCCGGATTGATAGCGCTGCTGCGCGAGTTCAATTGTGCGGGCATCGAGGCGCTGCTGGTGGGCGTTCACCAGTTGCTGCCATTTTGAAAAGGGATTCATTTCCATCATGTCCGCGTCAATGCCTTCGACGCTTTCCGGCACGGCGATGATGAATTTGTGAATTGCATCCGCGTATTCTTTCTTCTGTTGATTGTATTTTTCCGGATTCGCTTCTCGGTCTTTTTCCTTGAATTTCGGGTCGGGAAAACCGACTCCCTTAAAGGCCGCATTTCTCGACATGTAAGCCTTGTAGAGTTCGGGAATGTTCATGATATCGTCGGCAGTCAGGCTCTTTGAAAATTCTCCACCCATTAGTTGCACCGAGCGGTGTTTTTTCATCCAGGTTTTAAATTCGGGCGAAACCGTCAGGCCGTCAACGAATTTGTCCAGGTCGGGAGGCGGCTCAAGCTGCAGGGCCTCCGCGCGAATGTCGTCAATGCTTTTGCTCAGAACATAAAATGTCAGCTGGCGGACCGGTTCCGGGCGCCCTCCTGTTGGGGCGACACGCGCGGTGAAGTCGATGCGCCCGGTGGACTGCGCCTTGACGGATGCGGGCCAAGCTGACAGAAAAAGTCCGGCGATCAGAACGATCCATGCGGCCTTGCATCGCTGCGATTTTGTCTTCATGAGATCCCCTGCGAAGTGTACATCGCTGCAACGTCAATGAAAATGATTGTGCGCGACCGTGTTTCCGCTACGGACACGCCGGACCCTTTGCCGACACATTTTCAAATTGGCCATTCCGGTGCGAGCCAGGAAGCCTGCTTTGGACTGGAGCAAAAAAACAGGGAGTCCTCTCTCGCGCGGAATGACATAAATCAGCCTGGCTTATTAAACTCGGAAGTTCGAACAGTTGGAGAAAATCCTACAGCAGGCGGAATGTGACTTCGATGGGAACGACCACGGGAACGGGTTTGCCGCCGGGTCCCATGGCGGGTTTGAAACGCCATTGCTTGACGGCTTCCACGGCTTTTTCTTCCAGCCCCAAGCCGGGGCCTTTCACGACTTGAATTTCAATCGCGCGGCCGTCAGCGGTAATTACAGCCTGAAGCACGACCGTGCCTTGATATTTCGCTTTGCGCGCTTCTTCCGAATACTTTGGATCGGGGCAATAGGCGCATGACGGATAACCGACGCCGCCAGTTCCTGGATGAAATGCTCCCCCGCCGGTGCCGCCGCCGGAACCCGGGCCCAGACCGCCGCCTTCGCCGCTTCCGATACCGGTGCCCGTGCCGCTACCGATTCCGCTGCCGCCGCCCGGTCCGCCGGAGCCATTCACAATCTTGGCCATGGGATCGCCAAAATTATCCAGATTCGGGCTCGGAATCTTCAAATCCGGAGGTCCGAGCAATGTCGCCTGGATCGTTGAATCCGGTTTCGTATGCACCATCGGGGGAGCAATTTGCTGCATACTCCACTTGGGCAATCGACCCTTTGTCGCGGGAATGGGATTGCGTTCGCCGCCGCCACCGCCGCCTCCGGCCTTGTCTTTGCCGGGAGGCAGTTTCATCGCGTAATCAGAAATGTCGATGGGAGTCAGCAAAGTGTTGTTAACAGGGTTTGCCGTTGCCTTCTTCACCACGGAATACATTAAAGGCGAGAGAATCAGGATTGTAATCGTGATGTGAACACCCAGTGCAATCGCCTGCGCCGGGCCAAATGCTTCGTCCTTGCTCCAGATATCTTTTACTTTTATCGGCTTGCTGGTTACTTGCAGTGGGGGGAGTTTGGGCGGCGAAATAAGATCGCGAATATTCTGCCAAAGGACTTTATAGGGAGGCTGCCAATCGACCGTCATGCGCGAGGAGACGGCTTTGGGAGTCGGCTTGAACCATTCCTTGAAATTCTCGCCGACGCCAGTCCCGAAGCCTTCTGGCGTGAACACGGCTCCCTTGCCGTTTTTTGGCACCTTAATAGGGCGCTCGGTGAGGAAATCCTTCAGGTTGGAGACGAAGCCGCGAGAAAGTGGTTTGATCGAGCCGCCCAGGCGTGGCGCGGTCGTTCCCCCAGGCAGGGTTACCTTTGGCGGAGGCGTTCCCGGTTCACTCCATTTGGGCGCTAATGTACTCAACGATTCCTGCCTCACTCTGCCGCATCACACTTCAGGGATTACGATTCCGCTGCGGCGCGAATGGATGCCCGGCCGGGCGCGGCTGACACGCCGCCAAATCCATTGTAACATTACAGACGCAAACACTGAAGAAAGGTTTCCGGACCGGAAAGTACAGGACACGGTACAGGAGTAGACTGTACCGGCTGTCACTTTGTATTTCAGCGGAAAGTTCGCTGCGGCGAACCCGCACCGATTGTTACCTTATGCCCAAAACAGTTGAATTGAAAAGCACATTGAATTTGCCCAAGACAGAATTCCCCATGAAGGCGGGTCTGCCGAAGAATGAGCCAAAGCAGCTTGCCGAATGGGAGGAGACCCGGCTTTACCATCGTATTCAGCAGGCTCGCTCGGGCGCGCCCACCTATGTCCTGCATGACGGGCCTCCGTATCCAACCGGCACAATTCATCTTGGCACGGGCCTCAATAAAATTTTGAAGGACATGGTTGTAAAGTCCAAAACGATGGCCGGCTTTCGCGCGCCTTACGTTCCCGGATGGGACTGCCACGGACTGCCGATCGAAACACAGGTCGAAAAAGAGTTGGGCGGGAAAAAGGGAAGTGTGCCGCCGGGTGAATTCCGCCGGATGTGCCGTGAATTTGCTTTGCGCTATGTGGATCAGCACCGGCGCGATTTCAAGCGCCTGGGCGTGCTCGGTCAATGGGAAGACCCGTACCTGACGATGAGTCCGCACTATGAGGCGACGATTGCCGATGCGTTCGTCACGTTTCTGGAAAAGGGTTACGTGTATCGCGGATTGAAACCCGTGTACTGGTGCATAACCGATTCCACGGCGCTGGCGGAAGCGGAAGTGGAGTACGAGGATCACACGAGCCCGTCGATCTGGGTGAAGTTTGCGGTCGAACCGGGGGAAGCGGCGGAGAAAATGGGCGCCGGGATCAGCGGCGTCATTTGGACGACAACTCCGTGGACGCTGCCTCACAATCGCGCACTCGCGTTTCATCCGGATTACGATTACGTGGTGGTGGACACTTCAGCGGGGCCGCTGTTGCTCGCGGAGGATCTGGTTGGCCCGGCTCTCGACGCGTTGAAGCTGGAAGCGGCACGCGTGCGCGGCCCGTGGAAAGGGAGAGATCTCGCCGACCTGAAATTCAAGCACCCGTTTTTGGATATGATCGTTCCCGCCGTGCTGGCGGATTATGTCACGCTCGATCAGGGAACCGGCATCGTGCATACGGCGCCGGGCCACGGTGTGGAAGATTTTCAGACGGGACAGAAATATGGGATCGAAGCGTACGCGCCGATCGATGACCAGGGTCGTTATCTCGAAGGTTTGCCGGAATACAAAGGCAAAACGGTATTCGAGGCGAATCCGATTGTTGTCGCGTTGCTGCGGGATCGGGGTGCGCTGCTGGGCGAGCAGAAGCTTTCGCACAGCTATCCGCATTGCTGGCGCTGCCACAATCCGGTGATCTTCCGCGCCACCGAGCAGTGGTTCATCGACCTGGATGGTGAAGGAACGGGTGAGGGAGCAATTCGCCCGCGGGCGCTTGCGGAAATTTCAAAAGTGAAATGGACGCCCGAGTGGGGCGCGCAGCGAATTCACTCGATGATCGCGGAGCGGCCGGACTGGTGCGTCTCGCGCCAGAGGTTCTGGGGCGTGCCATTAGTAATTCTGTATTGCACGAAGTGCAACAAGCAATTTGACGACTACGCGGTGCTGCATGCGCTCGTGAAGAAATGGTTTGCGGTCGAGGGTGCGGACGCATGGTTCACGCATTCGGTCGAAGAATTGCTCCCCGCCGGAACGCAATGTTCCTGTGGCGCTGCAAGTTGGCGCAAGGAAACCGACATTCTCGATGTGTGGTTCGATTCCGGCTCTTCGCATCTCGCAGTCTTGGATCGACTCGACGCCGCGGGGCAGAAACTTCCGTGGCCGGCCGACCTGTATCTCGAAGGGCCGGACCAGTATCGCGGATGGTTTCACAGCTCGCTGCTTGTGGGTGTCGCGGTGCGAAACGGCGCGCCGTACCGTCAAGTGCTTACGCACGGCTGGACGCTCGATGCCAAGGGACAGCCGATGTCGAAGTCGCTCGGGAACGTGGTGCTGCCCACTGAAGTGTGCGAAAAGTGGGGCGCGGATTTGCTGCGCCTGTGGGTTGCGTCGCAGGATTACACGGCCGACGTTCGCATGTCGGACAACGTGATGACGCAGCTCTCTGAAGCGTACCGCAAGCTGCGCAACACATTCCGCTTCGCCCTTGGCAATTTGGCGGATTTCGATCCCGCGCGCGACATGGTGCCCGATGCCGAAATGGAAGAGCTCGATCGGTGGATGCTCTCACGCACGGCGGAACTCGTGCAGCAGTGCCGCAATTGGTACGAGGGATTTGAATTTCACCGCGTCTTTCACGCCCTGCACGACTTTGCCGTCGTGGATCTGAGCGCGTTTTATTTCGATGTGCTCAAGGACCGCCTCTACACGTTCGCTCCGCGAAACCGAGCGCGGCGTTCGGCGCAAACGGCCGTGTATCGCATCGCTCGGGCGCTGTTGAGCCTGGCGACACCGATCACGGTTTTTACGGCCGAAGAAATCTGGAAGTATTTTCCGAAGCTGGCCGGCGATCCGGAAAGCGCGCACCTGGCGCTGTTTCCCTTGGCGGAAAGTTTTGGCGCTTCGTTTGACGCAGCCAAGGCCGCCAATTGGGAGAAGTTGCTCTCGGTTCGCACGGAAGTATTGCGCGCGCTCGAAGCCGCTCGAAATGCGAAAACGATTTCCGGAGCGCTCGAAGCCAAAGTTGTCTTGATCGCGGGCAGCGATCTTGCTCCGCTGTTGGACCAATACAAGGCTGTGCTGCCCGGATTTTTTATCGTGTCGCAAGTTCAGCTTGCGGGATCGCCTTCCGCTGACGCGCAGAAATCGGAAGCGCTTCCCGGGTTCAGTGTCTCCGTGCTTCGCGCCGACGGCGCGAAATGCGAACGCTGCTGGAATTATTCGACACACGTGGGCGAAAGCGCCGATTACCCGACCGTCTGCGAACGTTGCGTGAAGGCGCTGGACGAAATCGAAGCCTCTGGCCACGCTGGAGGCCAAGTGGCTGCTTCCTGATGAGCGGTCCTTCGAACCCCAAGGTTGGTCGCTATCCAGGCACGCGCTGGCTCTGGTTGTCGCTCGGTGTTCTGGCGGCCGACCGCGCAACGAAATTCGCGATTGAGCGTTACACGAATGTGTTTTTTCGCCACCCGATTGTGTCGGACATCGTCACTCTGGTCCACAATCAGAATCCGGGGATCGCGTTCGGCGTATTTTCGAATTCGAATTCGCCGTGGCTTTTGCCGCTCCTTTTAGCGGGCGCTCTGGCGATGATCGGATTGCTCGGATGGCTTCTGATCGCAGGCCGGATGGGCGGGGCACTGGCGCAGGCAGGCCTTGCGATGATCCTCGGCGGAGCGGCTGGGAATGCACTCGATCGCATAATTCATCGTGGAGTAACCGATTTTATCGAGGTACGGCTGGGGACGTATATCTGGCCCTCGTTCAATGTCGCCGATTCCGCGATTACGGTCGGGGCCGTGCTGGTGCTCATTGAATTGCTATTCGGCGGCCAGCGCCGGCAGGTTGAGTAGCACTGAAGCCTGTGGGTTTTTTTAGCAATCGGTACCAAAACCGTACAGCTGAAGCCTGTGCACCTTGAAATGCCACAACCTCCAACATCGCATCAGAAGATAACCGCCGCATCGGGAGACGCGGGGCGCCGGCTGGATCTTTTTCTCGCCGAGCGCGTTCCGGAGCTGAGTCGCACGCGCATTCAGGAATTGATCCGCGAAGGCCACGTGCGAGTGAATGCACAAATCGCGAAAGCCGCGCACAGGGTGGCGGCAGGCGAGGCGATTGAGTTACGGATTCTGCCGCGCCCCGCGTTGGTGGCGGAGCCCGAAGATTTGCCGCTCGAGATCTTGCTGGTTGACGATGATTTTGTGATCGTGAACAAGCCCGCCGGGATGGTGGTCCACGCGGGTGCGGGACATGCGAGGGGAACGCTGGTCAACGCGTTGCTACACCGGCTCGGAAAACTTTCCGGCGCTGGCGGCGCGCTGCGTCCCGGGATTGTGCATCGCCTCGACAAGGAAACATCGGGCGCACTGGTGGTCGCGCGGAACGATCGAGCGCATGAACAACTTTCCGAGCAATTCCGGTCACGCAATGTCCGCAAGATTTATCTGGCGCTGGTGCACGGTAAAATGCCGCGCGACTCGGGCACGATCACGCTGCCGATTTCTCGCGATCCGCACCGGCGCACCCGAATGACGGCGCGCGAAGCCAAAGGGCGCCACGCGAGGACCGACTGGCGCGTCATTGCCCGGCTGGACCGCTGCACGTTGATCGAGGCCGTGCTTCATACCGGGCGCACGCACCAGATTCGCGCGCATTTTGCGGCGATTGGCCATCCGGTGGTGGGAGACACGCTTTACGGCGCTCCACGTGGATTGAAGGCAGGTTCGCGGAACCTTCCCTTGCTCGAGCGCAATTTCCTGCATGCCGCGCGCCTCGGATTTGCGCATCCTTCGAGCGGAGCGTGGGTGGAAGTTCGCGCACCGCTGCCGAAGGATTTGCGGTTATACTTCGAACAGATCGCAGCATCTTTAGGGGGGCGCGGCTCGGAGGTCGCGGAGGCATTGGCGCCGTACATATGATTACATTCAGAAAACGTTTCGTTTGGTGCTCACTGCTTCTCTTGCCGGCGATGGTTGGCATTGTGGGCGCGCAGCAGTCTCCCGCGCCTGTGGCACCTACTCCCGCAATGCCTGCCCAACCGCCTGCGCCGCCTGCGCCCTCTGCTCCGCCTCAAAACATGACGAAGGACAGGCAGGGCGCGATTGTTCGCAGCGTCAACCTGGTGGATGTGCTGTTTAGCGTCGTGACCAAGCGCGAAAAGCTGGTCACAGACTTGAACAAGGAAGATTTCAAGGTCTTCGACGACAATGTCCAGCAGGAAATCACGTCCTTCGCGCAGCCAACCGATCTGCCGCTGCGCATCGGCATGGTCCTCGACACCTCCAATAGCATTCGCGATCGCCTGAAGTTTGAGCAGGACGCCGCCATCGATTTTATTTTTAACGCAATCCGGCGCGAGCGCGACCAGGCGTTCCTGATGTCTTTCGACGACGGCCCCCAGGTGATCGAGGGTTTCACCGGAGACACGGGCGACTTGCGAGATACGATTCTGAAGCAGCGCGCCGGCGGCGGAACTTCCCTGTATGACGCGGTGTATATGGCCAGTCAGGAATTGCTGACGAAATCTCCCGTCCCTCGGGGGCCGAATCCGGATGTGCGCCGCGTGCTGGTTGTCATTTCGGACGGCGACGACAACAGCAGCAATCATTCGCGCGGCGAAGCGGTGGAGGCGGCACAGCGCGCCGGCGTGATCATCTACACGATCAGCACAAGCACGGAATGGGTGAACATCGACGATCAGAGCGACCCGAACAAGCGCATCAATCGGAAGTTTGAAAAAAACGAGGGAGATCGAGTTCTCGAACAACTGGCGCAGGAAACGGGCGGCAGGGCGTTTTTTCCATACCGCGTTGACGATCTGGGCCAGTCCTTCCTCGACATCGGAGATGAATTGCGCCACCAATACGCGCTTGCCTACAGCCCGGCGGGGCGAGGACCCGACGGCAAATATCACACGATTCGGATTCAGGTGGACCGCAAAGATGTGGTTGTGAGAACGCGAAAAGGATACTACGCAAACGCGGCGCCTCCGCCAAGTACGCTTCGGCCCGCGCAGTAAAGTCCGTACCTCAACGAAGCATGTTTTGGAATTCGGGAACGTTCCCAACGTTCGTCGAATAAAAATACCGCCGTTCGCCGCTCGGCCCGGAATAACGATCGTGGCAGGCCTTGCTACTCGCTCGGCGCGTAATACCCGCGGCGCGTGAGCGCGGAATACTCCTTGTTCTTCATATCCATTTTGATTTTCCGGTAGGTTCCGTCGTGCGCTTTGTTTGTGGACGAGTAGCTGATCACATACTGATTGCGAAGCTCCTCGGAAATTTCATCGAACGCCTGCTCCAGGTTTTTTTCGCTGCGCACAACGATTGTGCGCCCCCCGGTTTCGTCGGTCATTTTTCTGGCTACGCCCTCGTCGCCTCCATCCTGGGCCACCAGCAGAATGTGCACCACCGTGTCGGTGCGTTGAGCAACTTCAATCGCGTCCTGCATCCTCATTTTGCTTCCCGTGTCTTCGGCGTCGGTCAGAATCACAATCGCCTTGCGGCCGGCTTCGTCAGCCAGCTTGTCATGGGCGGCGAGGTACACGGCGTCATAAAAATTCGTGCCGCCACCGCCGCTGCTTGGCAGGGGGCCCTGCGCGATGATGGACCCGCCGCCGGGCACGTTAATCGTCGCGCGGTTGATGGCGCGATTGAGGCGAGCGCGGTCGTCGGTGAAGTCGGCGAGCAGGTCTACGTCGGTATCGAACGACATCACCATGGCCAGATCGCCCTTGCGCAACACGCGCGCAAGGAAGCGGGAACCGGCGGACTGTTCCGCTGACAGCATGTAGGATTCGCTCCCGCTGGTATCGAGCAGAATGCCGAGCGTGATCGGAAGATTGGACTCGGAGGAAAAATTGTTTATTTCCTGGGGCTGGCCATCCTCGTAGACCTGAAAGTCATCTTTCATTAAGCCAGTGACAATCGCCTTATGTTTGTCCCGCACCGTGACGAACAGGTTGACCAGGCTGACTTCCACGCGGATCTGTCCCGGCGGCGCAGCGGCAAGCAGCCCGCCGGCAAGCGCCGTGATGCACAGAAAGCAAAGGACGGCTCGAATCCGCATTGTATAATCTCCCCCGGCGACGGCCAGGCCAGTGTGATGCGGCCCCGCGAAATTTAGATGCGCGACAGCGGCGACCGCGCGGGAATAGCGACAGGATACCCATGAATTGTACACGAAGTTTGATTGTCATGACTCTCGCAGTGGGGTTAGCTGGCGCGGCGCCGGCGGGCTTGCGGGCTCAGGCCGCTCCGGGCCAGGGTGGCCAGACCAGCCAGGATGATAGTCCGCCGCCATCGCTCAAGAATCCAAGGGTGCGGGTCCCGGATTCCCGGCCGCCGCAGCCGCCGTTCCAGGATTCGCACGCGCGAATTCGAACGACGGTTTCGCTGGTCCTCGTGCCGGTCACGGTAAAAAACGGGTCCGGAGAACTGGTCAGCGATCTGCAGCAGAACGATTTCCGGATTTTTGAGGATGGCATTGAACAGCCGATTTCCCTGTTCACTGCGGATGCCTATCCGTTGTCGGCGGCCATCCTGATTGACGATAATTTGAAGCGGAGCACAGCGGAAAAAGTGCAGAAGTCGCTCCAGTCAATCGCTGGCGGATTCAGCGCGTCCGATGAGGTCTCGCTTTGGCGTTTCGACAGCGTGCCCGAACCGGTTTCCGAGGAATTTTTTACGGAAAATGACGCGCTCATCACGCAACTCAAGCGAATCGATCTCAGCAGTTCATTTCCGGGGGTCGGCTCCGTGCCGATGACCGGCGGGCCCGTGGTCAATACGTCTCCGGTGCCGGGACCGATTCCGGTTCCTTCCATGTCTTCCACTCACCTGAACAACAAGCACATCAACGATGCCATTTATGCCGCGGCGGAGCAGTTGCGCGACCGGCCGCGCGACCGGCGCAAAATTATTTTCCTCGTTTCCGACGGGCAGAACGCGAAGAACAACTACGCACAGTTATGAGGACACGCTCAAGCTGCTCCAGTCCGAAAATATTTCGGTGTACGCGATCGGCGTCGGCGAAGCCAATCTCAATCGCGGCGTCACGTTTCTGGGAAACAATGTCATCGGCAAATATGCCCACGCGACCGGGGGCGATATTTTTTACGGCACGAGCCGCGACGATCTCGAAGGCCTCTACGCCCGCGTTTCCGAACAGGCGCGCAATCAATACATCATCGGCTATTCCGGCTCGACCACCGACCGCTCCGTGCCCTATCACGCCATTGAAGTGCGTGTGCGGCGTCCCGGGCTAAATCTGTTGACCCGCGACGGCTATTACTTGAGCGGCACGCCTTAGGCGGACAGGCGGAAGCCGGCCCTGCTCAGCCCGGAATTATTTCTTGATCTCGATCGTGTTCACTCGTGAGACGGCGGAAGCCAATTTGCTTTCGAAGTTCTCGCAGCTCCCCGGGGGAGAATGGTTCACGGAGCAAGGGCGCGCATCAGGCACGTACTGGGCACGTATTGGGCCGCATTGGTGCGCATCGCGTGCGCGTCGGGCGCACTGGGAAACGCGGCACAAGGAATCCGATCCAGGGAATCGTTTCCGAACGGGGGAAGGCAAAAGCGATCGCCCCGTTTTTATTCCGCGGAACTCCGGGGCCAGTTCTTGAAATGTCCGGGTTACTCTTCGCCGGAGGCGCTGGCTGCCGCGCCCTGTTCCCGGGCGGGACAGATGGATTCAAAATCGCAGAACCTGCATGGGTAACCCGGCTTCGCTGGAAATTCGCCGGCGCGAATATCGGCTGCCGCCTCCTGAATTTCCGCACGCACCTTGTTGAGCTTTTTGTCGTCGCGCGTTGAACTTACGGGCGCGTTATTCTGCAAATAATAGAGCGTAAGCCGGGACGGATTCCAATCGAACACTTCGCGCGCCGCCAGAGCGTACACGCTGAGCTGCACGTCCTTTCTAGCCTTTTCCTCATTTCCCGGCCTTCCCGTTTTGTAGTCCACAATTTCTTCTTCGCCGTCGGCGATGCGGTTCACCTGATCCATCCGCCCTTTTAACACGACGTTATTTTCCATCGGCAGCTCGAACGGTTTCTCCTGCGCGATCACTTCAGGGGGAGACGCGAGTGTGCTCATATGGAAGGCGCGCAGCTGCGCGATGCCGTCCTTCTTGTATTCCTGCTCCTGGTAGTCGTCCTCGAATCCGGCCGAGGTCCACTCGAGTTCGAATTTCCGCTCGACTTCCTCGAACGGCAGCGTGAGCCCCTTCGCCAGTTCGCCGACAAAATATTTGATTGTGTTGTGCATCACGGCGCCAAAGCTCATCGCCGCGGCCGGGCCGCCGTGGAGTCCCCACGCGTAGCTGAAGAGATATTTCTGCGGACAGGAATCCAGCGCGCCGATCCCGGAAGGGCTGAGCTGCAGGGGTTCCGGCACAGGCGGCCGATACGTGGCGGCCCACTCGCCGATGCGCGATCCGATCTTCGTTCGCGCTTCGGGCAGGTCGAACAACGCAGGCTCCGCTTCCTGTGTTGCCGGCGCTTGCGGCGCCGGAGTTGGCGCGAGCTGCTCGATATCACGCTTCTTGATCTGCGCGTCCATCAGAATGTCTTCCAGAAACGTGGAAGGTTTTGAGCGTTTGTTTTCTACCGTATTGAGCGTGAGCCGTTGCCGCGCGCGCGTCACGGCCACATAAAACAGGCGGCGCTCTTCCTGAATGTGGAAACTCCCCTGTGGCTGTTCTTCTTTCATCAATGCGGTTGGAAATTCAAGCACGCGCGGTTTTTCGCCGGCTGGAAATCCCCGATTCACCAGATGGAGCACGTACACATGATCGAATTCCAGGCCCTTGGCGGCGTGAACCGTCATGAGCTGCACGGCGTCGCCTGCCTCCTGCTCGAGGTTGATCGAGCCGCCCGCCTGGTCGAAGTAGTCCAGATACTCGACAAATTCCTTGAGGCGCTGCGTTTCGCTTTTGGGCTGCCAGTCGCGCACGAATTGCGCGAGGCGGTCAAAATATTTGCGGTCTTCCAGTGTAACCGTGGTGTTAATTTCCAGCGCTTCGGCCAGTTCGTCGAATAATTCGGACGCCGTCAATTGCCTCACTCTTTTTCGGAGGCCGGTGACGAGTTCGACGAGTCCGCTGAGGTTGCGCCCGCCTTCGGAAAAGGGAGGCTCGCCCTTCGCAGCCTGCATCGTGTCCCACAGGGAAGCTCCTCTGGCCTTCGCTGTGCGCTCGGCAAGGCGCACCAGATCCGCAGGTTCGAGGCCCCACGCCGGCATCGCCAGCACGCGCGCGCAGGCGACATCGTCCGTCAAGTTTTCAATCAGGCGAAGATAAGCAATAAGATCGCGCACCAGACGATGCGAAAGGATCGAGAGATTCTTGATCACGAATGGAATCTTGCGCGCCTTGAGCACTTCCACCAGCCTGTCGCGATGCGCGTGGCTGCGATAGAGCACGGCGAACGTGCGCCACTTCGCCCCGGCGCGATGCAGCCGCTCGATTTCGCCCGCCACCCATTGCGCTTCCGCGATGTTCGTCGGGTGTGTGACGATGCGCACTTTGTCGCCATCCTCGCGAACGGCCGTCAGAGGATACTCGGGAATGTTGGTCGGCTTTTCGTTGTGACGGATCGCTTGTCCCGCAACGCGAAGAATTCTTCCTGCGGAGCGGTAATTCAGCGTGAGCGGCCGCAATAATTTGTGGTGCGACTCATCGCCGCCCGAAGCAAACCGTTTCAGAAAAATCGTGAAGCTGCCGAACGACGCTCCGCGAAACCTGTAAATCGCCTGGCGATGGTCGCCGACAACCACAAGGTTCGGCCGATCGCCGCCCAACTGCCAGAGCAGTTCGAGTTGCGCGATGTTCGTGTCCTGGAATTCGTCGACCAGAATATAGCGGTAGCGCGCGCGCAGTCTCTCGCGCAGTTCATCGTCTTCGCGCAGGCGCGCGACCGCGTCCATGATCTGCGTGCCGAACGTGAGCAGCTTGCGTTCCCGGATCAGCAGGTCGCTGGCCCGGTAGGCTCCGCGCAACTTCCAATAGTTTGGCGATTTCCTCGTCACGGATGCGGCGCTCATCCTCTTCCATCGCAGCGCGAACCCGGCTGAAGTCCGCCGCTTCCTTTTCGGCATGTCGCTGAAAATCGTCCGGCGTGACCAGTTCATCCTGGCAGCGCGAAAAAAACTGCACGAAATCGCTGAGGAACTGGCCGGGCTCGGCCAGCCGCCGGTAATGCTCCAGCCGCAACAGTGGCAAATTGCGACGCAGAAGAATCCAGTGATCGATGTTATCGATCGCCTTAAGGTCGGGATTGACCTCCTGCAACAATGCATTGCAAAACGAATGGAACGTGCTGAGCGTGACGGCCTCGGCGCGCTCGATTTCCGATTCGCCGCGTTCGCGCGATGCCGCGACCACGCGGTGCTTCATTTCCGAAGCGGCCTTGTCGGTAAACGTCAGGCCGAGAATTTCCTTGCCTGTCAGTTCCGGTTGGGTGTCGAGCAGGTAGCGGATGCGCTCGGTGATGACGCGTGTTTTTCCCGTGCCCGCGCCGGCGACGACGACGAGCGGTCCTTCGCCATGACGAGCTGCGGCGCGCTGTTCCGGATTGAGTTGAATTCCCGGTGTGGGCGCGCGAGCATGCTCAAATAAGTTGGCCATTTCAATTGTTCCAGCCGACAACAATAGCACAGTCGTTACATTCCGCGTTCGAAAGAGGGCATGGACGCCGAGGGTCGATGGTCAGGCACGAAAAATGCCTCGTTTGTTTGCTGATGTGATACAGTACTCGAATTCAATGCACCCGAGGAAAGGAGAAGGGTATCGAGATAAGACAATACGAGACAAGGCATAGGAAGGAAAAAGAAAATGAATTACAGCCCGCGTTTTTCGATCACCAAGGAATTTCCCATCGAACGTATTTTCCGCAAAATCATGCGCCGGAAAATGAACGCCCTGGAAAGGACGTATTTTCATCTCAAACCTTTGTTGAAGCGGCCGGCGCGCAAGCTTCTTTAGAATGTGACATGGCAGGTCTCCAAATTGACCATTTTGGGGGGCACACCTATACTGATTTCCGGTGAAGCCGCCATTCCTGTGGCGCCCCCGTTGCATTTTTTTTAGGAGAGCAACCGTGGATCAGGCCGTCATCCTCAGTGCTGTCCGCACGCCTGTCGGAAAATTTCAGGGAGGCCTTTCCTCGCTGTCCGCGATGCAGTTGGGCGCGAAAGTCGTCGCAGAAGCCGTGCGCCGAGCGGGGGTCGAGCCGAACGCGGTCGATGAAATCATCATGGGCAATGTCGTGCAAGCCGGGCTGGGACAGAATCCAGCGCGACAGGCGGGCCTGGGCGGTGGACTCGACGTGCGCGTCGCGGCCCTAACGATCAACAAAGTTTGCGGCTCAGGATTGAAGGCTGTCGGCCTTGCGGCGCACAGCGTGATTCTGGGCGAAGCCGAAATTGTAGTCGCGGGCGGCATGGAGTCGATGTCCAACTGCCCGTATCTGCTGCCCGGCGCGCGCACCGGATATCGCTTCGGCAACGCCGAAATTATCGATTCGATGGTGCACGACGGCCTGTGGGACGCGTACAACAATTTTCACATGGGCATCACGGCCGAACTGGTCGCCGAAAAATACGGCATCACGCGGCAGGAGCAGGATCAATTTTCTCTGGAGAGCCACAGGCGCGCTGTGCGCGCAAGAAAATCCTGTTTCATTGAATCGCAGATTCTGCCGATCGAAGTTCCGCAGAAAAAGGGCGATCCCATCGTCGTCAAATACGATGAATCGCCGCGCGAGGATGCTTCGCTCGAAGCGCTGGGCAAATTGCGGCCTGCATTTAAAAAAGACGGCACGGTGACGGCGGGGAACGCTCCGGGCACCAATGACGGCGCCGCCGCGCTGGTCGTCACCACCGAACGCAACGCGGCGCGGCTTGGGAAAACCCCGCTGGCGCGAATCGTCGCGCAGGCCGTGAGCGGCGTCGATCCGAAATGGATCATGATGGCGCCAGTGTACGCGGTCGAAAAGCTGCTCGAAAAAACCGGATGGGATCGCGACCGCGATGTCGATCTGGTCGAGCTGAACGAAGCGTTCGCAGCAGCGGCGATTGCCGTGACGCGCGAGTTGCGCCTCGACCCGGCGAAAGTGAATGTGAACGGCGGCGCCGTAGCCATCGGCCATCCCATTGGCGCCTCGGGCGCGCGCATCCTCACTACGCTGCTCTACGAATTGGAGCGCCGCAACGCGCGTCGCGGCATCGCCGCTCTATGTCTGGGCGGCGGCAACGCGGTAGCGATGGCCGTGGAGAGGGTTTAAGTAGAGCTGGCTTCAGGCTGTTTTCTTTTGATTTTTGTAGGCAGCGCTGAGGTTCAAACCGGACATGCTGCCCTTCCTTTGTGGGAGTAAATAGCCTATCCGGTGGGCGCCGCGACTGAAATGTTATCTCGAAGCATTGGTAGTGGTGTAATTTGATCGGTAAGGTTAGTGGCGGCCTCGCAAGAGTAGGCCGCCAAGTGCTCATTCAGGCCTCGGCGTCGGCAGATAAAGAGTAAGCTGAACCGGACCTCTACCGTACATCTCGGCCATTTTCTCTCGTAACTCCCGCATGTCGTGACACGCCTTTGCGACTCCAATTAAAATGTAAATATGCTGAATGAGTTTTTGAAGCCCATATTGCTCACTCAACCATTGATGCCAGTTTCGTCCGTGGCGCGGTTGCGGTTTATTTTCTTTCAGCCACTTTGCTACGTCAGGATCGAGATAGGTGTATACCAATTCCCTAACGAGATGGCCCCAATACTTCGGTCGTTGCGTTACTGAACCCTTCCAATTCGTAAGGCGACCGAACTCAATCCAGAGCTCGTTCGGAAATGTCCGCTCCCAATCTCGCATTTCTTCGGAGAGAAACGCTTTCAGCTTGACCTTGAGCGCGTCTGCCGCACGGTCATATTGATACCCAGTAGCCTCATCAATCAGGGCAATGAGTCCGACTTTGGCGCAAGATGCCAAGAACATACTGGCCCTAATAGCGATTTCCCTTTGGGTGTCTGTTTTTAGAGCCTTGTCGCTCAAAGCTCTTACATAGGCACGGCAAATCTCAATGAATGTTTCGGCAGAAAATCCGCCTACTTTCTTATTCACAACTCCCTCTAGTTCGAACTCAATTGATAGCCCGGGGAGATTAGGCGGCAGGTACATCTCAAGAGCCTCAATCCTGAGATAGCTTTCAAGGTTTCCGCCTCCCTTTTTGTCGGTCAACAGGCCAGTCACACCAGTACGGCTCATCACCCTAACCCCATTGTCTAGAACAAATACAGGCAGCTCTGCGTCACCAATGGGTAAAGTTCCCATCCATTTGGCCTTCGGAATCTTCACCTCATTTCCCGACAGGTGAATAATTTGATAACCCGGGGACTCAATGAAGTCGCCGGGGGTCAGGTCTAGACTGTGTTCGGATGCAAGTCTGAGGATTTCAGAATGCCATTTTGAAGGAATGCTACCAGTCTTAGACCAGTGTGCCACTGTGCTCTGGCCCTTTCCAACAAGCCGAGCAAGCGCAGACTGCCCTCCAAATTTATCGATTATCTTTTGGGCAGGATTCATAGGGATCACCTCACAGAAATAATTGTATCAAAATAGTTCTTGATTATAAACAATTATTTTGATAGCCTGCGTAAGTTAAATTGATAGGGTAGTGGCATCAAAAAGCCCTGCTCCCGGCTGTAACCGAGAACAGGGCCAAATCCAGCAAGCGGGGTTAGCCGCCATGCCGAAAACTAAAAGCATTATCGGCTTCCCGCTAGAAAAGGCAAGCCGAAATGAACGTCCTACCGATTGAGAAACAAACTCAAATCATCAGCGCGTTAGTGGAAGGCAGTTCAATCCGGGCTACAGCTCGCATGGTTGGCGTGGAGCACAAGACCGTCATGCGTGTCCTACTCCGCGTCGGGGATAATTGCGCCGATCTCATGGATTCCAAGATGCAATCGCTACCTTGTAAAATCGTGCAAGCTGACGAAATTTGGACCTAAGTTGGCAAGAAGGAAAAGCGCATCACGGCAGACGATAACCCCACGCTGGTAGGAGATCAATACGTGTTCGTGGCAATGGACTCAGAAACTAAGCTGGTGCCCTGCTACCGCGTCGGCAAGCGCACTTCCGAAAATGCATGGTATTTTACCAAGAACTACAGGAACGGCTCGCTAATCGCGTCCAATTGACTACAGACGGCTTCCGGCCCTATCTCCCGGCAGTTGAGGATGCGTTCGGCGCAAACGTGGATTACGCCATGCTGATTAAGACCTATCAGGAAGGCTCGACTCAGGACAAGCGGTACAGTCCCGGCGAGTTCGTCAATGCCCTACCGATACCAGTCACAGGAAATCCGAAGCAACACCTGATTTCAATGTCACGCATTGAACGGCAGAATCTCACTATCAGAATGCAGCTACGCCGTTTTACTCGGCTCACGAATGCCTTCTCGAAAAAACTCTCGCATCTAAAAGCAGCTTGCGCTTTACACTTCGCTTGGTATAACTTCTGCCGTGTCCATCCATCTTTGCGAGTAACCCCGGCAATGGCGGCTGGAATTGTTGATAACCTTTGGGAAATCTCAGATTTGTGCCGCTAGGGGGATGTGTATTACAATTGAATGGTTGGAGGGCATGCATATGTTTAGCAGAATTCGCTATGCCGCCCACGTGCTGCGTTCTTCACCCATTAATCCCTACGATCACGCCGATATTGCATTTGAGGAAGAACAGCCCGTAGAGGTCACCCGCGTTTCAAGAATCATTGGCGGCATGATTGAGGTTATTGTCGTTTCCCTCGTAATCGGCCTTTTCGCGGCACCTCTTCTCACTCGTTTGTGGCCCTTGCATACCGTTGCAAATGTGAGTGAAAGAACCGCAATTGTCGCTGCGATATTGGGAATGGTATTCATGCATTTCTTCGAGCGAATTAAATCTGAAATAGGAAACCGTCTCAAAATCAGAGATAAAGTTGCGCCTTATTTCGGCCACAAAATTACATCAGCTTATAGAACAATTCGGGGATAAAACCCTTTGGCTGAAAAAATCGTTAAGACGAGCACTGGTCAGCATGGGACAACTGCATCCACAACACAGCAAAAGGTCCGAGTGTGGATGCAGGTTATAGTCAGCTTAGTGCTTCTAGCTGCCGGATTCATCGTGTTAGTATCCCCAGCTTCGATTTTCCCCAAACCGATTGACGAGAGCACAAAAAGACTAGCTACTGGATGGATTGGGGCCGTAGTCGGCTATTGGCTTTCCTGAATCGCTGATTCAAATGACACCACTACCCCAAGCATTTATCTCGAAGCAAATATGACCGACGACTCCCTCGAACTTCTCTGGCGCGGCTCCGACCCCGCGAAATTCACCGCACTGCAAGCGGCCCTGCGCGACGAGGAAATCCAATTCTGGCACACGCAGGTGTACGACCCCGCCGGCGGCTTTCTTTCTTCCCGCCCGTATTATCTGGAAGCCACGCCGGGCTTTGAAATCCGTGTTCGCTCTTCGGATTTGGATCGCGCCGCAAGTGCGCTGGAATGGGTCGCGGGAAAGGAAAGCGCTTCCACTGTGTTTCCGCCGCAAGCACACGATCATCTCGATGCGAGACAGGCTCTCCCTTACGACTGGAACGCAAAAGAAGCGACCTCCGAAGTTTGGTCCGGCGAAGAAGAACCGTTGGTGGAATACCTGGCCAGCGCGCTCCGCGAAAACGGCATCCCCAGCCACATTCCGGACGAACCCGGCCACCGCGCCCGCCTCTGCGTCCGCCCCGGCGACTACACGCGCGCAAAAGACATCGTCCGGGAAATCACGGACGGCAAGTTGCCCGAATGAAACGCGTCCTGGTAGCGCCGGCGTCTCGCCGGCGGAGTTTGAGAAGCCGGGGCGGAAGCCCCGCCGGCGAGACGCCGGCGCTACCAAAGCCAACCGGTCGTCACCATTCCCGATCCGGCAATATGAATCGCAGCGCCGCAGCGTATCGCGATTCAAGGTTTCCTCCTTTCCTTTACTTCCTCAACTTCCTATACTTCCTCACCATCGTGTATCCACGGAGTTGAAATGACACTCGATCCAATCCGCACCGTCGCCGTCCTCGGCGCAGGAACCATGGGCAACGGCATCGCGCACGTCTTCGCGCGTAGCGGCTACCACGTGATCCTGCGCGATGTGGACGCTCGCGTTCTCGACGCCGCGATGGAAACGATCGCCAAAAATCTCGACCGCGAAATCAGGAAAGGCAAATTCGCCGAGTCCGCGAAAGCTGAAATTCTCGAACGGGTTCACGCCACCACCAGCATGGCGGAAATCGCGCGCGCCGATCTCGCCGTCGAAGCCGTGCCCGAGCGCCTGGACTTGAAACTTTCCGTCCTGCAGGAAGCCGACAAGCTGCTGCGTCCGGAAGCGATTCTGGCGTCGAACACATCCTCGATCTCGATGACCACGCTGGCCGCCGCGACGAGCCGCCCCGACCGCTTCGTCGGCATGCATTTCATGAATCCCGTCCCCGTGATGGCCCTCGTGGAAGTGATTCGCGCGCTACAGACCAGTGACACCACATTTCACACAACGATGGCGCTGTGCGCGCGCCTCGAAAAGAAGCCCGTCGCCGTGAACGACGCCCCCGGCTTCGTCTCCAACCGCGTCCTGATGCCCATGATCAACGAAGCCGCCTTCACCGTGATGGAAGGCGTCGCCACAGCCGAAGCCGTGGACGCCATCTTGAAGCTGGGCATGAATCACCCGATGGGCCCTCTGGAACTGGCCGATTTCATAGGCCTCGATGTCTGTGTGAACATTCTCGACGTGCTGCACACCGGCTTCGGCGACTCGAAATACCGAGCCTGCCCGCTACTGCGGAAGATGGTCGCGGCCGGATGGCTGGGGCGGAAGGCTGGGCGGGGGTTTTACAAGTATGAGGGACTGGGCGGCTAAAAATAGTATTTGCTTTTTATTCGCCTTGTGGTATCTTGCCGTTTGCGAGGAAGTTTCGCCGGCCGGCTCGTTTTGTAGTAGACTCCGCGCAGCGGCCCCGCGAAGTCACCATTTGTGACATTCACTTTGAGGTGAAATTATGACGGACGAAAAAGCAAAACTTCTGGAAGCGGCGATCTCACAAATCGAGAAGACACACGGCAAGGGTGCGATCATGCGCCTCGGCAGCCGGGATGTCCTGGTGCCGGTCAGCGTGATCCCCACGGGGGCGCTATCGATTGACGCGGCGCTGGGCGTCGGCGGCGTGCCGCGCGGGCGCGTGATTGAAATCTACGGCCCGGAATCGGGCGGCAAGACGACGCTGACGCTGCACATCATTGCCGAGGCGCAGAAGATGGGCGGGCAGGCGGCGTTCATCGATGCCGAGCACGCGCTCGATCCCATCTACGCGCGCAAGCTGGGCGTGGATGTGGACAACCTGCTGGTGTCGCAGCCGGACAACGGCGAGCAGGCGCTGGAAATCGCCGAATTGCTGATTCGTTCGAACAGCGTGGACATCATCGTGGTGGACTCGGTCGCGGCTCTCGTGCCGCGCGCCGAACTGGAAGGCGACATGGGCGATCCGTCGATGGGTTTGCAGGCGCGCCTGATGTCGCAGGCGATGCGGAAACTCACGGCCATCGTGTCGAAATCGCGCACCTGCCTGATTTTCATCAACCAGATTCGCGAAAAAATCGGCGTGATGTTCGGCAATCCGGAAACCACCACCGGCGGCCGCGCGCTGAAATTTTACTCCTCGATTCGCCTCGATATCCGGCGCATCCAGTCGATCAAGGAAGGCGACCGCGTCGTCGGTTCGCGCACTCGCGCCAAAGTGGTGAAGAACAAAGTCGCCGCGCCGTTCCGCGAGGCTGAATTCGACATCCTTTACGGCGAAGGCGTTTCGCGCGAAGGCGATTTGGTCGATCTTGGCGTCGATCAGGGCATTTTGGAAAAATCCGGCACGTGGATTTCCTATGGCGGCGAGCGCCTGGGCCAGGGTCGCGATAATGCCCGCTTGTTTCTGAAGGAGCATACCGACGTTCGCTTGAAGCTCGAAAACGCGCTGCGCAAGAAGATGGGGATACCCATACCGGGCGCAGCCAATGGTGCCCCGGCTCCCGCGGAGCCTGCGGCGGAAAAGCCTGCCGTGCAAGCTGCCGCTGCTGGTGTAGCGTCGGCCGGTAAGCCGCGTCCTACGCGATAGTATTGGTGGGACAGGTTTTAGCCTGTCTTCGGTAAACTGACACATCTGAACTCGGGGGTGCGGCACCCTCGGTTGAGAGATCGCGTTTCCGTTTTAGCCAAACCGTTTCGCTAAGGTACAACTCCGGTTTCCTCTACAGCGTCCTACCTTGTGTGTTTCCAGTCTAGTACGAAGGTACTTCTGAATGGCCTATTACGTGATAGTACGTAATAGGCGAGATTGGCTATTGCGCGGAAGTGAAAAATATTCCTACAATGAACACCTCAGATCGGTACGCGCAATGGGAGCGCTTAAGGCAATCCAGATCGGAACAACAAAAATGAACTTTCGGCCCAGCTATCTACGATTCACAGCAATTCTCCTCTGCGCGATGATTGCAGGGAGCTTGCCCGCTCTCGCCGCTCCCCGGCCGCGCACGGTTCGCGCCACAATCAAACATCATTCATCCATCGTCTATGGCGTGCCCACATTCACCGATTCCGCCAAGGACGATGTCGCGAGTTACGATGACCCGGTCGTGCGCCAGGCGGCTATCGCCGCGCTGGGCCGCTACAACGGTTCGGTGGTTGCAATCGATCCGTCCAACGGCCGCATTCTTTCGATCGTGAATCAGAAGCTGGCGTTTTCGTCGGGCTTCATTCCGTGCTCGACAATCAAGCCTGTCATTGCGGTTGCCGCATTGCAGGAAGGCGTGGTGACGAGCGATACAATGATTCGCGTTGCGCCGCGCAAATATCTGAACCTGACGGAAGCGATTGCGCATTCTAACAATGCATTTTTTGAGGAACTCGGCCGCCGCATGGGATTCGATACGGTGTCGCGTTACGGCCGCCTGCTGGGCCTTGGCGAACTCGCCGGCTACCAGATTCCCGAAGAGCATCCTGGAGGATTTCCGTCCGAGCCTCCGGCAAATGGCGGCGTGGCGCGCATGTCCAGCTTCGGCGAAGGCATCCAGATGACGCCACTGCAACTGGGCGCGCTGGCAACGAGCATCGCCAACGGCGGCACACTTTATTATCTGCAATATCCGCGCACGGCGGCCGAGCGGCAGAGTTTTACGCCGCGCGTCAAGCGCAACCTGAATATCGAAGCTCTGCTTCCCGAATTGCGCGACGGCATGCTGGCCGCCGTTCTCTACGGCACCGCAAAGCTCAGCTACATTTCAGACGACGAGCAGGCTCTGGGCAAGACGGGGACGTGTTCGGATGCCGCTTCGCGCCTGGGCTGGTTTGTTTCCTACGCCGATCAGACGCATCCGAAGATTGTTCTGGTCGTCCTGATGCGCGGGCACAGCGCTGCAATCAAGGGCGCGATGGCCGCGGGAGTCGCCGGGCGAATTTACCGCCGCCTGAATGATGAGAATTATTTCGGGACACGCAGCGCCGAGGCGCGCGTGCCTTCGGTGCGAACCGGCACGGCGCAGTAAGAAAGTCTCGGGAAATTTCAGATTTCAAATTTGAGATTTGAAATCGCATTCCAATCCCCAACATTGATCACCTGACACTGAATGCGGATTTTCAGGTTTCGCCATGCACGATCTTTATTCTGATTCGAAATCCGGAATCTCAAATTCAGATTCTTTCATCAAGCAAATAAAAATAAAAAGGCGGCCCGGATGACTTGGGCCGCCTCGGAAATCTTTGCAGCGTTGTTGGAGTCTGAACCTACCGCACTTCCCAAGTATCGCCGGAGCGCAGCAACTTCGAGAGATCCCCTGGACCCTTCTTGGCGATGACGTCCTGAATCTGCTGGGCCATCACGTCTTCGTACCGGTCGCGGTCCCACGAGCGGAGCACGCCGATCGGGGTGGGGAAGCCGGGTTTCTCTTCCATCTGGGCGAGCAGGAAAGCGTAAGCGGGATTCGGATGGTGCTCATCATGGACCAGAACGTCCTTCTCCGTCAGTCCGTTGCCGTTGCCAAGGTGGACGACTTCGAGCTCCATGCCGTTGAGGCGAATGCCCTTGTCGCGGTTTTTGCCGTAGATCAGGGGCTTGCCGTGTTCGAGTTGGACGACGTGTTCGCTGCGGGCTTCCTTCTCGGTCAGGTCAAACCACGCGCCGTCGTTGAAGATGTTGCAGTTCTGGAGAATCTCTACATAGGCGGAGCCGCTATGCGCGGCGGTCTTCCGCAAAGTTTCCTTCATGTGCTGCTGGAAAACGTCCACCGAACGCGCCACGAATGAAGTGTCGGCGCCGATCACCAGAGCCAGCGGATTGAACGGACGGTCGGCGGTGCCGAACGGAGTGGATTTGGTCTTTTTGCCGAATTCGGAAGTGGGCGAGTACTGCCCCTTGGTCAATCCGTAGATTTTGTTGTTGAACATCAGCACCTTGATGCCGACGTTGCGGCGCAGCATATGGATCGTGTGGTTGCCGCCGATGGCGAGTGAGTCGCCGTCGCCGGTCGCCACCCAGACTTCGAGTTCGGGGTGTGCGATCTTTACGCCGGTCGCAACGGCGGGTGCGCGGCCGTGGATCGTGTGAAAGCCGAACGTGTTCATGTAATAGGGGAAGCGGCTCGAGCAGCCGATTCCGGAAATGACTACGAATTTTTCGCGGGGAATTCCCAACTCGGGGAAAACCGACTGGACGGCGGAGAGAATCGCGTAATCTCCGCAGCCCGGGCACCAGCGAACTTCCTGGTCCGTCTGAAAGTCTTTCTTAGTAAGTACTGGCAACGTCGCGGTCGTCATGGATTTCGTCTCCCGATATGAGTGCGGGCCTTAGCCCAGGATCTCTTCGATCTTTGCTTCGATTTCCGCTTGCTTGAAGGGCTGCCCTTGAATCTTGTTGTAGCCTTGCGCGTCCACCAAAAATTTTGCGCGCAGGATCATGGAGAGCTGGCCCATGTTCATTTCCGGGACCAGGATTTGCTTGTAGCGCCCGAGCACTTCGCCGAGGTTGCGCGGCAGAGGGTTCAGGTGGCGCAAATGCACGTGGCCAATGCGATGTCCCTTGGCGCGGGCCGCTTTCATTCCCGCAGTGATCGAACCGTAGGTTGAGCCCCACGCGACGATCAGCAGATCGCCGTCGGGATCGCCGGCCGGAATCACTTCCGGAATATCCTGAGCGATGCCTTCCACCTTGGCCGCGCGGATTCGAACCATCTTTTCATGGTTCATCGGTTCGTAGTTCACGTTGCCGGTGATGTCCTGCTTCTCGATGCCGCCGATGCGATGTTCGAGGCCGGGTGTGCCCGGAATGGCCCACGGGCGCGCCAAGGTCTGGGGATCGCGCTTGTAGGGAAGGAATCCGACCGGGTCGGTCGCGAATTTTACGTCAATTCCTGGGACCTCGTCCACGTCGGGAATCCGCCAGGGTTCGGCGCCGTTGGCCAGATAGCCATCGGAAAGGATGATGACCGGAATCATGTACTTCAGGGCGATGCGGCAGGCTTCCACGGCGATCCAGAAGCAATCGCCGGGCGTGGCAGGCGCAAGCACCGGAATCGGCGATTCGGAGTTGCGTCCGAACATGGCCTGAAGCAGGTCCGCTTGTTCCGTCTTGGTCGGCAAGCCGGTGGAAGGGCCGCCGCGCTGGATGTCGCAAATCACCAGTGGCAACTCGACCATGATGGCCAGACCCATTGCTTCGGTCTTGAGCGCCATGCCGGGGCCGGAAGTGGTGGTCAATGCAGAGACAGCCGGAATAGGCACGCGCCAATCGCGGAAGTGATGGCCGCGATTTCATCTTCCGCCTGAAACGTCATGACGCCGAAATTCTTGTACATCGAAAGTTCGTGAAGAATATCGGACGCCGGCGTGATCGGATACGAGCCCAGGAACAAGGGAAGATTGGATTTCTTCGAAGCCGCAACGAAACCGATGGCGAGAGCCTGGTTTCCGCTGAGGTTTCGATACGTGCCGGGCGTCAGCTTGGCGGGCGGGATTTCGTAGCTGACCTGAAACGCTTCGGTTGCTTCGCAATAATTATAGCCCGCGCGCATGGCCAGCTTGTTGGCTTCGACCAGCAAGGGCTTGGTCTTGAATTTGTCGTCGATCCATTTGTAGGTCAAGTCCATGGTGCGGTTATAGAGCCAGTAACACATGCCCAACGCGAAGAAATTTTTGCAGCGGTCCATTGACTTGGCATCGAGGCCCAGTTCGGCCAGCGCTGAGCGCGTCAGGCGTTCGAGGCCGACGCTGAAAAGGCGATAGCCGTCGAGCGAATGATCTTCGAGCGGGTTTGAAGTCACATCCGCCTTGCGCAAGTCGGCTTCGAGAAACGCGTCGCTATTGACGATCAGAATGCCGTTGGTCTTCAGGTCCTTGATATTTGTTTTCAGCGCCGCTGGATTCATCGCCACCAGCACGTCCACGGAATCGCCGGGCGTGAAAACGTCGCTCGAAGAAAACTGAATTTGGAAACCGCTGACGCCGGGAAGCGTTCCGGCAGGGGCGCGAATTTCAGCGGGATAATCCGGGAATGTTGCGAGATCGTTTCCGTACAGCGCCACGGTGTTTGTAAACTGGCTGCCCGTGATCTGCATGCCGTCGCCGGAATCTCCGCAAAAGCGGAGCACTGCTTTGTCGATCACCTCGCGCTTATGCGCGCGGACGACTGGGTCCGTAATCGTAGCCATGGGTCGGTTTAGACTCCAATTCTGTTTATAATTTTATTTCACCCGGTATGCCCCAAGAAGGACCATCAGTTGCGGGATCCGAAGTTCCCCAGAGGGCCTGCTATACCCATATAAAATAGTAGCACAATCGCCGTTACGGGGTAAGAAGTTGATATGTGCCGATTGTTCTCAAAGGAATATGAGCGGTTGCAGGATGTGCGATACGGCGCGCGATTTGAACGTGCGCGAGACCTCTGCGGTCAACTCCACGAACATCTGGTCCGCTCGTGAACGCCGTCATTCCGTGCGGAGCGAGGAATCCCTCCTCGTGTATTCGTTTGTGTAGAGGACTAGAAATAAAGAGGGAACCCTCGTGCCGCTATGAATGAGCCATCCGGGACGGGTTGCATGCAATCGTATTTGGTGCTTGACGATTCGCTTTTAATTCGCCTATGCTATGGGCGCGGCACAGGAGCGTCGAATGACACTGACGAAGCGGCAAAAGGAAGTGCTCGATTTTCTGGTGAGCTTTCACAATAAGCACGGTTACTCGCCGAGCTTCGAGGAAATCGCTCGCTCGCTGAAACTCACTTCGCTCGCGACCGTGCACAAGCATATCACCACGCTCGAGCGCAAAGGATTCGTGCGCCGTGGATATAATCAAAGCCGCTCAATAGAAGTGATGCATCTTCCCAAACCAGTGCGCGAGCAGGTGCTCGACCGCCACACGGTGGAATTGCCGATGATGGGGCGCATCGCCGCGGGCCGCCCGCTTGAGGCCGTCGAGGAAAACGAAACAATTTCGCTCGGCGAATTCGCGCGCTCGGATAAGACATTCGTGCTGCAGGTGAAAGGGAATTCGATGATCGAAGACCACATCATGAACGGCGATTACGTGGTGATCGAGCCGACGCAGGTCGCCAATCCCGGCGAAACTGTTGTGGCACTGGTCGGAAACGATGAAGCGACGCTCAAGCGCTTTTATCGCGAATCCGGCGGCAAGATTCGTTTGCAGCCCGCCAATTCCGAAATGGAGCCCATCATCGTTCCGGCCGGCGACGTAAAAATTCAAGGTCGCGTGGTGGGAGTTTTGCGGAAGTACTAACCTCAATCCAGCCTACTTCCTGTGCTGTGGTTTGTGAAAATTCCCGGTCTCCCTCGCCAAGCAATTGAGATTGCGCCGAATGGTTTTGAATTGGGTGCGGGTTTTCTTCCAATTTGTGTTTCATAGCAATGTGGACTCTAACCCCGCACCCAAGTTCATCTCCTGGGCCCGTATTCTGTTTGTCGATTGGTATCGTAAGGAAGTCGTATATTGAGAGCTCACGTGCGAACAATGCCTGTCCGATCGCGAGTTCCGGAATGGGCCGGCCAAAAGGGCTGTACTCACAGCTCACATGGATAGAGATTTTCCATTGCGCACAACTCCATTTTCCTTTAGCTTAGACTTCCCAGCAGGGCCCCCAGCCTGTGTTACTTTCTGGAACACCACGCCCGTTATTTCCTTGTTGCATTTTTGCGCATGGATATACAGTGTTTCGCACCCCGGTCCTGCACCCGCTATTTCACAGGTGCCGTTGGCCGTGGAGGTTAGAACCATGTGGGGCAACAAAAAACCAGAAACGCCGCAACCGACGACCGCAAAAGCTCCGGAAACACCAGCACCGGTAGCGAAGCCGGCTTCGGCAAAAACGGAGGTAACAGCCATGAGCACTGATGCCATGCGCCCGCTGAGCACTTCGCCGTCCGGTTCAACCGCCCGGCTAGGCGCCAGCTTGCATGTTAAAGGTGAGATTTCCGGAAATGAAGACCTGCACATTGACGGCAGCGTCGAAGGGCTTGTACAGCTCGAGGACCGCAAGCTGACCGTGGGCGCCAGCGCCAAGCTGACCGCCGACGTGGTGGCTCGCGAAGTCGTCGTGTATGGCAGCGTAAAGGGCAATCTGCGAGCCCGCGACCGGATCGAAATCAAGAAGGATGGCTCGGTGGTTGGAGACCTCACCACGGCGCGCATCATGATTGAGGACGGCGCGTACTTCAAAGGCTCGATCGAGATCGATCGCTCGGCATCGTCGTCCAGCGACACCGACCTCGACAAGCCCGCGTACTCCAGGACCGCCTCGGCTAACGCCGCGACGACTCCGGCGCACGTGTCCACGACGAAATCCTAGGTCCAGACCAGGCCTTTTGCGCCCGCCCGCGGTGCTTCGCCTAGAAGCGATGCGCCGCGCGGCGATTGGCGTCCCACAAGGATTAGTAAAGCACGGCGCGTTCTCCGTCCGCTTACCTATTCATTTCTCATCTGTTTCTCATCTGTCACTTTGCCTGGTACTTCATCCGCGACTCGCGAGGATACAAGGCGTGGTCAGGTAAAGCCCTGTAAATCCACAGGCTCTCATTGACAAAACGGATGCTACCTATTATCGTTGACGTTTGACTACTCATGGAAAGGTGTGGCTGAGCACATGCGTACGTATGTACCCCGGGGACGAGACACGGAAACGATCGAGCAGGGCGGCGGCTGGTTTGTGGTGGACGCCGCGGGACAGGCCATGGGCCGCGTCGCAACGCGCATCGCGCGAATTTTAATCGGCAAGGATAAGGCCGCGTACACGCCTTATCTCGATTGCGGCGATCACGTTGTGGTCATCAACGCGGACAAAATTAAGCTGACCGGCAACAAGCTCGAGCAAAAGATTTATCGGCATCACAGCGGATATCCCGGAGGATTGAAAGAAATTCCGGCGAAGCGGCTGCGTCCGACGCGCGCGGACTGGATGTTGCGCGAAGCGGTGCTGGGCATGCTGCCCAAGAACAAACTACGGGCGCTGCGCGCGAAGAAATTGCGAATTTATCTGGACGATAAGGGATTGCACCGCCACGACGGGCAGAAGCCGCAACTGCTGGCGCAGTAATTTTTTCTTGTTGGGATCGTGGTGACGCCACGGAAGTCAAAAGAAGACAGGCTGAAGCCTGTCCTACGGGTGGCGAAGTCAGCAGTTTAAATGAATCTTTTCGGTGATTTTAGGAGGAAAGTTGAGTTCCAACGCATCGCCTGTTGAGGGCGCGAAACAAAAATTTTACGGCACGGGACGCCGCAAGGAATCGGTGGCGCGCGTGTTCCTGACATTCGGCACCGGCAAGATCACGATCAACGGCCGCACCGTGGACGAATATTTCCGGAACGTCAACTGGCGCAATCGCGCCGTTGAGCCGATGAAGTTCACCGAAACCGCGGGGTCGGTGGACATCATGGCCACCGTCAATGGCGGCGGCGTCGGCGGACAATCCGGAGCCTTCCGTATGGGAGTCTCCCGCGCGCTCGCGATTTTTAATCCCGAGCTTCGCGCCGGCCTTCGCAAGAATGGCTTTCTGACGCGCGATTCGCGCATGAAGGAACGCAAGAAGTACGGGCAGAAGGGCGCCCGCAAGCGCTTCCAGTTCAGCAAGCGCTAACCGTTTGGGCTGGAAAGCCCCTATGGTATCCAACGAGTTCTGGCCCGGCTGGGTTTAACCTTGCCGGACCAAATTCACGGCCGGCAAGGAGCCGGCAATAGGATGTTCGGTCCCCGGTGCATGGGTGTCGCCTGAACGTGACACGCAGCAAACGGGGGCTTGCAAACATCTATCTCCTGAGGAGGAAAATTGGCAGTTGAAATTACGATGAAAGAATTGCTGGAGGCCGGAGTTCACTTTGGCCACCAGACCCGCCGCTGGAACCCGAAAATGAAGGAATATATTTTCGGGGAACGCAATGGAATCCACATTATCGATCTCCAAAAAACATTGAAGCTGTTTCGCGAAGCGGCCCGTTTTGTGGGCGAGCTGAGCAGCAGCGGTAAGACCGTTCTGTTTATCGGCACCAAGCGCCAGGCGCAGGAGTCCGTCGCCGAAGAGGCCAATCGCTGCGGCATGTTCTATGTGAACCACCGCTGGCTGGGCGGCACTCTTACCAACTGGAGCACCCTGCAGAAATCCATCAAGCGCCTGAAGACGCTGAAGGCCATGACCGAGGATGGCCGCATGGCGCAGCTCTCGAAAAAAGAAGCCGCGCGCCTCGACCGCGAATTGAAGCACCTCAAGCAGAATCTTTCCGGCGTCGAAAACATGTCGGCGCTGCCGGACGCGATGTTTGTGATCGATTCGCATGCCGAAGCGATTGCCGTGCGAGAAGCGCGCCGCATGGGCGTTCCCGTCGTATCCATCGTCGATACCAATTGCGATCCCGATCAGGTGGACTGGGTGATTCCGGGCAATGACGACGCGCTGCGCGCGATCAAATTGTTCACGTCCAAAATCTCAGACGCCGTGATCGAAGGCCGCCATGCGTACGAGCGGTCGCAGATCGCCGATCAGAAGGCCGCTGCCGATGCGACCGAAGGCGGAGAAAAAGTCGACTACGTGGACACCAGCGCCTACGAATCTTACGAAAAGCAGGAAGGCGACTTCGCTGAACCAAGCGCAGAACCCGTCGCGGAGGCCTTCGCCGCCGAACCCGAGCCCGAGCCCGATGTGACGGCCGTAAAGGGCGCCGCCGAATAACCGAAGTTATCAGCCCCGCCGGGGCCATCATCGGGCGACTGCGCCCGATTCGCAAAATTGCCGCTGAAGGCCATTGAAGGAAAGAACAGGATCATGACAACTCCAACTGAACCGGTCAACATCTCTGCGACACTCGTGAAAGATTTGCGTGAACGCACAGGCGCTGGATTTGCCGATTGCCGCTCCGCGCTTGTCGAATCCAAGGGCAATATTGAAGGCGCGATTGATGTCCTGCGGAAAAAAGGGCAGGCGGCTGCGGCAAAGAAAGCGTCGCGGCAGGCCAGCGAAGGCCTCGTCGGGCATTATATTCACGCCGGCGGGAAAATCGGGGTCATCATTGAAGTGAATTGCGAATCCGATTTCGTCGCGCGCACCGAGGATTTTCAGCGCCTGTGCCACGACGTGGCGATGCACATCGCCGCTCTCGACACGCGGTACGTGCGCCGCGAGGAAGTGACGCAGGAAATTCTCGATCGCGAGCGCGAAATCGCCAAGGCCCAGGCCCGGGCGACGGGCAAGCCCGAACCGGTAATCGAGAAAATCGTCAACGGGAAGATGGAAAAATTTTACGAGGAAAACTGCCTCTACGAACAGCACTTCATTAAGGATGAATCGATCACCGTCGGCGAGCTGGTCAGCCAGATGATTCACAAGCTGGGCGAGAACATTTCCATCCGCCGTTACGTGAGGTTCAAGGTCGGCGAAGGCGCTGCTGCAACCGCCGAGCCGCCCGTCGCCACCGCGGTCCCCGCGAGTTAATCGGGTTTGAAATTACATCCAGGACACTGTCATTCCGATGTCGCTGCGGCGACTTCGGAATGACGATGTTTTAGGAGTGGCCACAAGACCTGCATATGCGGACCACGCCCCTTCACTCGTTTTACACGTGCGCACAAAAATAAATCGTCCGACCCGTGCGGCGAAGTGAAATATTTGCTAGAATGCCCGCCGACGCATGAGCAACGACCGAACGTCCCAACCAGGAAATACCGCACCGGCGCCCGCATACAAACGTATTGTATTGAAACTTTCCGGCGAATCCTTTCAGGGCTCGCAGGGAATTGGCATCGACGCCGAAACCGTCCACGAAATCGCCCGCGAAGTGAAGGAAGTGAATGACCTGGGCATTCAAATGGCCATCGTTGTCGGGGGAGGAAACATCTTCCGCGGCACGCGCCAGAAATCGCTTTCGATCGACCGCGCCACCGGCGATTACATGGGCATGCTGGCGACGGTGATCAATGGCCTCGCGCTGCAGGACGCGCTTGAAAAACAGGGCGTGCTGACGCGCCTGCTGAGCGCGATCGAGATGCACGAGGTTGCCGAACCCTTTATTCGGCGCCGCGCGATGCGGCATCTCGAGAAAGGCCGCGTCGTGATTTTTGCCGCCGGCACGGGCAATCCTTATTTTTCAACGGACACCGCAGCCGCGCTGCGCGCCATGGAAATGAAGGCCAACGTGATTCTGAAGGCCACGCGCGTCGACGGGATTTACGACGCCGATCCGGAAAAAGTTCCCGGCGCGAAAATGTTTGAAAGCATCACGTATCTGGATGTGATTCAGAAGGGCCTGGCCGTCATGGATTCGACTGCTATTTCACTGTGCATGGACAACCGGATGCCGATCATTATTTTCAACATGAATATTCAGGGAAACATCCGCCGCGCGGTGATGGGCGAAAAAGTCGGATCGACGGTGACAGCGGAATGAAATCGAACGGGAGCGCGAAGCGATGAGCACGATCACGAATCCAAAAGAAGCGATGGCGCAGGCGCGCCTGCGGATGGAAAAAGCCGTCGAGGATTTTCGCAAGGAACTTTCGTCGATCCGCACGGGCCGCGCCAATGTAACGCTGCTCGACAGCGTTCGAGTCGATTATCACGGCACGCAAATGCCGGTGAACCAGCTCGGCTCGCTCTCGGTCCCCGAAGCGACGATGATCGTGATCGCCCCCTGGGACCCCAGCGCCGTGCCGCTGATTGATAAGGCAATTCGCACCGCCGACCTGGGACTCAATCCCACCAACGACGGAAAAGTTGTCCGCGTTCCGATTCCCCCACTCACCGAGGATCGCCGCAAGGACATGGTCAAGCACATGCACAAGGTTCTCGAAAATCACCGCACCGCCGTGCGCAACATCCGCCGAGACATCAAGGAAGCCGTCGATAAGCTGGAGAAAGATAAAAAAATCAGCCAGGACGAACAGAAACGTTCGCTCGAGGAACTTGAAAAACTGACGCATTCGGAAACGAAAAAGATTGAAGATTTGAGCGCGATGAAGGAAAGAGAAATTATGGAAGTGAAGTAACGAAATTCAATTTCTTTAGTTCGTCCAATTCTCGACCGAGAGTCCCGCGATCCTACTAAACTCCCGTTCATTGTTGGTCACAAGGATGACATCGAGCGCCAAGGCGTGCGCCCCGATCCAGAGGTCGTTTCCCCCGATGAGGGAGCCTTGCTTTTGTAAAGCTGCGCGAATCTCGCCATATTTCAGAGCGACCGTCGAATCCAAACTCTCCGCCGGAATGCTTTGTACCAACTCGTCGAGATGCATTAATGCCACGGCTTGTTGATTGCTTTCCATCGCGCCGTAATGCAATTCCCCGTAGGTAACGACAGACATAATCAATTCCCCCGGTTTCATTTGATTGAAACGAGCCATCACCTCGGGCGGTCCGTGCCTGGCGATGTAAATGCAAATATTCGTGTCCAGCATATATCGGGATTTCACAGTTCGTCCCGCTCCTCGGGGGGCGAGTCCTGGCGGCCTTCAGCCATAAAATCGTCTGGCATTGCAACCAGCGCGGCGAACGCACGCGCGAGGTTGCGCCTCGGCTTTCTCAGGATGACTTCGTCGCCCCTCCGCAAGATTTCGACTTCTTTCACATCAAACCGGAATTCCTTAGGAAGTCGCACGGCCTGACTGTTGCCGGACTGGAAGACTCGTGCTTTCGTCATAAACAACTCCTTCCTTAAGTATATACATAAAAGATATACATTTCAAGCCGCCTTATATAGCACTATAAGGGGATCTTTCTGGTTCTCGCGGATGGAAATCCACAGCCAAAATTTTTTCTATGCTATGGAAAGGATTTTTATTTGACATACCTTCTGATTCTCCCTATACTTACGGCTTCGTCAGGGATAGTTTTGCCCTGTAGGTGAAAGGGAAGGTCTTCAAGCCCCGGAACAATGCACGACGGATTGGGGCAAGAAGAGCGGCCGGAATGGGACGCCAGTCCCGCAAAGCCGAGTTACCCTCTCCGTAACGACCAGACAGAAGTGGGAAACTGCTCACTGGGTTCAGTGCGGTGATTGTTGTCGGGTGCTCCGGAAACGCTCCTTTCTTTCATTGCGTGAAATCCACGACACGCCGCATTGCGGAAATCCGCGATGTGGATTGTGAAGTGAAACTTGTTCGTTTGAGGTAGAGCCGTGCCGACGTTTGCACAACTGGTTCGTTCCGGACGCGATCAAATCCGGACCAAGACGAAGTCTCCGGCGCTGCAAGGCTGCCCGGAAAAGCGCGGGGTCTGCATTCGCGTGTACACGCAGACGCCGAAGAAGCCGAACTCGGCTTTGCGCAAGGTTGCGCGCGCCCGCCTGACCAATAGTATCGAAGTCACAACTTACATTCCCGGCATCGGCCACAATTTGCAGGAGCACTCGATCGTGCTCGTGCGCGGCGGCCGCGTGAAGGATTTGCCGGGCGTTCGCTATCACATTATTCGCGGGACGCTCGACGCCGCCGGCGTGGAGAATCGCAAGCAGGGACGCTCGAAGTACGGCGCCAAGCGGCCCAAGGCCGGACAGGCCAAGTAACGCATCGTAAGTAACGCAGGGGCGGGCTTGAGGCCCGCTGGAATGAGGATAGAGCGGATGCCACGAAAAGGATTTGTTCCACGACGCGAAGTTCCGGCCGACTCGGTCTACGGCAGCGATCTGGTGCAGAAGTTCATCAATTCGATGATGTGGGACGGCAAGCGCTCGAACGCCCAGCGCATTTTCTACGGCGCGATGGATCAGATCGCGGCCAAAACCAATGGCGACGCTCTCGCGGTATTCAAGAAGGCCGTCGAGAACGTTAAGCCGATGCTCGAAGTGAAGACCCGGCGCGTCGGCGGCGCGAACTATCAGGTTCCCGTCGAAGTCAATCCGTTCCGGAAGCAGTCGCTGGCGATTCGCTGGCTGCTGCTCTATGCGCGCACGCGCGGCGGCAAGACGATGACCGACAAGCTGGCCGAGGAATTGATGGACGCCGCCAACGCCCGCGGTGGCGCGATGAAAAAGAAGGAAGACGTTCATCGCATGGCGGAAGCAAACAAGGCCTTCGCGCATTACCGGTGGTAATCCAGTTTTTCAGGCTTCGGCCGGAGTAGCATCGCGGTGGGTTTTCAGGGTCGCTGTACAGTTTCAGGGGAGAAAGTCGCGGTAATTCAGACATGGCACGCAAGAAACAACTCGCGGAAACACGCAACATCGGCATCATGGCGCACATCGACGCCGGGAAGACCACTTCGACCGAGCGCATCCTGTTCTATACGGGTGTGACGTACAAGATCGGCTCGGTTGACGAGGGCACCGCCACGATGGACTGGATGGAGCAGGAGCGCGAACGCGGCATCACGATCACGTCCGCGGCGACAACGGCTTCCTGGAAGCGCGAAGGCACCGAGTTCCTGATCAACATTATCGATACGCCTGGCCACGTGGATTTCACCGTGGAAGTCGAGCGCTCCTTGCGCGTGCTTGACGGCGCGGTCGCGATTTTTGACGCGGTCGCGGGCGTGCAGCCGCAATCGGAAACAGTTTGGCGGCAGGCGGACAAGTACCGCGTCCCCCGGCTTGCCTTCATCAATAAAATGGACCGCACCGGCGCGGACTTCGAGCACGCGATTCAGACCATGCGCCAGCGCCTTGGCGCGCATCCGGTGGCGATTCAGTGCCCCATCGGCAAGGAAGATCTTTTCATCGGCGTCATCGATCTGCTGGAAGAGAAAGCGATTATCTGGCTTGAAGAAACGCTCGGCGCGAAATTTGAAGTGATGGATGTCGCGAAGCTGTGGGATCCGGAGTTTCTGGCGGGCCGCCCGGACGTTGTCGCCGCGCTAAAGTTTGGCGCGGTGGACGAGGCCTACTACAAGGTACAGCGCGAAAAGGCGGTCGAATATATCGCCGAGCACGACGACGCGCTGGTGGAAAAATTTCTGAACGGGGACAAGATTTCGGTCGAAGAGCTGCGCCAATCGATTCGCCGTTCGACGATTGCTCTCAAGATCGTTCCGGTGCTGGCGGGTTCGGCTTTCAAGAACAAGGGAATTCAGCCGCTGCTGGACGCGGTCGTGGATTACCTGCCTTCGCCGCTCGATGTTCCTCCCGTTGAAGGCGTGAATTCCAACGATGGGGTGGAACTGCGGCGCGCGAGCGATGACGAGCCGTTTTCCGCGCTGGCCTTTAAAATTATGTCCGATCCGTTTGTCGGGCACGTGACCTACATTCGCGTTTATTCCGGCGTGCTGCAGGCCGGCAGCTACGTTTACAACTCGACCAAATCGACGCGCGAACGCGTGGGCCGCCTGTTGCGGATGCATGCCAACAAGCGCGAGGAAATTGACGCCATTTACGCCGGAGACATCGCCGCGTGCGTGGGCCTCAAGAGCGTGACGACCGGCGACACGCTGTGCGACGAAAATAAAGCCGTGGTACTTGAGAACATCGTATTTCCCGCGCCTGTGATTTCAGTCGCCATCGAACCCAAGACCAAGGCCGACCAGGACAAGCTCGGCAACGCCATGCAACGCCTGGCGCAGGAAGACCCGACCTTCCGCGTGCACAGCGACGAAGATACGGGCCAGACAATTATTTCCGGCATGGGCGAATTGCATTTGGAAATCATTGTGGACCGCATGATGCGCGAGTTTGGCGTGCAGGCCACCGTGGGACGCCCGCAAGTCGCTTATCGCGAAACGATTCGCAAGAAAGCCGAAGCGGAAGGCAAGTATATTCGCCAGACCGGCGGCCGCGGACAATATGGCCACTGCGAAATTATCGTTCAGCCGCTGCCTTCCTCGGCGCACGAAAATATGCACGAAATGTCCACCGATGAGCTTGATGTCGTGGCCAAGGAAGTTGGCGGTTCGGGCGGCAAATGGCGCTTTGACAAAGAGCATCGCATGCTGTTTATCGACAAGACGGTGGGCGGCTCGATTCCCAAGGAATTCATCGCCCCCATCGACGCCGGCATTCGCGAAGCCATGGAAAATGGAATTCTCGCGGGCTACGAAATGGTGGATATCGCCGTCCTCCTGATCGACGGCAGCTACCACGATGTGGACAGCTCGGAAATGGCGTTCAAGATCGCGGGATCCATGGCCTTCAAGGCGGCTTGCGCGAAAGCCAGCCCGGTGCTGCTCGAGCCGATCATGAAAGTGGAAGTGGTTACGCCGGAAGAATACATGCCGCAAGTTTTCGGAGACTTGAATTCGCGACGTTGCCAGATTCAAGGAACCGAAACGCGCGGCGGGGCGAATGTGATTCGAGTCGAAGTGCCGCTGGCCGAGATGTTCGGCTATGCCACCGATGTGCG
Source organism: Terriglobia bacterium (assembly GCA_963788335.1). Classification (GTDB taxonomy): domain Bacteria; phylum Acidobacteriota; class Terriglobia; order Acidiferrales; family UBA7541; genus Palsa-360. Next base: position 112,788 of record CAWBGM010000010.1, on the reverse strand, counting down.
CAGCCGCACGCAGGGACGCGCGAGTTTCAGCATGCATTTTTCTCACTACGCCGAGGCGCCGTCGTCGGTCGCCGAGGAAGTGATCGCGAAGTCGACCGGAAGGTCGACTCGCTAGCCGAGTAAAAGCGAATTTCGGAAAGCGGTTGTGCAGGATTCAAGCGAACGTAACCGTTGAGGAGCTGAGAGAGCAATGGCGAAGGAAAAATTCGAGCGAAATAAGCCGCACCTGAATATTGGAACGATTGGTCACATCGACCACGGCAAAACGACGTTGACGGCGGCGATCACCAAGGTGCTATCGAAGCACAATCCGAAGGTGGCGTTCCGGGCGTTCGATTCGATCGACAACGCGCCGGAAGAGCGCGAGCGCGGAATCACGATTGCGGTGTCGCACGTGGAGTACGAGACGGCGAACCGTCACTACGCGCACATCGATTGCCCGGGGCACGCGGATTACGTGAAGAACATGATCACGGGCGCGGCGCAGATGGACGGAGCGATCCTGGTGGTGGCTGCGACGGACGGACCGATGCCGCAGACGCGGGAGCACATTCTGTTGGCTCGTCAAGTGGGCGTGCCGTCGATTGTGGTGTTCATGAACAAGTGCGATTCGGTGGAAGACCCCGAATTGCTCGAGCTGGTCGAACTGGAAGTGCGCGAATTGCTGAAGCTGTATCAATTTCCGGGCGACACGATTCCGGTGGTGCGCGGATCGGCGCTGGGCGCATTGAACGGCGAAGAGAAGTGGGAAAAGCAGATTGATGAATTGATGGACGCGGTGGACAAGAACATCCCGCAGCCGGTACGCGATGTGGACAAGCCGTTCGCGATGCCGATTGAGGATATATTTTCGATTTCGGGACGCGGCACGGTGGTGACGGGGCGCGTGGAGCGGGGCAAGGTAAAGGTTGGAGAGGAAGTCGAAATCGTGGGCTTCCGACCGACGATGAAGCGAGTGGTGACGGGCATCGAGATGTTCCGCAAGCTGCTGGACGAAGGCATGGCGGGCGACAACGTTGGATTGCTGCTGCGCGGCACGGAAAAGGAAGAAGTCGAGCGCGGGCAGGTGCTGGCCAAGCCGGCATCGATCACGCCGCACACGAAATTCAAGGCGGAAGCGTACGTATTGACGAAGGAAGAGGGCGGGCGGCATACGCCGTTCTTTACCGGATACCGTCCGCAGTTTTATTTCCGTACGACGGATGTGACGGGAGATGTGAAATTGCCGGCGGGCGTCGAGATGGTGATGCCTGGGGATAACGTATCGGCGGAAATCAGTTTGATCACGCCGGTGGCTTTGGAGAAGGGGCTGCGTTTCGCGATTCGCGAAGGCGGCCACACGGTCGGCGCAGGCGCCGTCACGGAGATCATCGAGTAATTTATGTCAGCCGGAGAAAAAATTCGCATTCGCTTGAAAGCGTACGATCACCGAATTCTCGACCAGTCCACGCGCGAGATCGTCGAGACCGCCAAGCGCACCGGGGCCAACGTCGCCGGCCCGATTCCTCTGCCCACAACGATTAACCGGTGGACGGTGCTTCGCTCGCCGCACGTCGATAAGAAGTCGCGCGAGCAGTTCGAGATGCGCACGCACAAGCGGCTGATCGATATTCTCGAGCCGACGCCGGACACGGTGGACGCGTTGATGAAGCTGGACCTGCCGCCGGGCGTGGACGTGGAAATCAAGGCGTTCGGGCGCGAGCACGCAGGCAAGTAGCGGGAAGCCCAGGAAGTGAAGAAAGTTTAGGAAATTCGGGAAATTAAAGAACGACAGGAAGAGACGGGGAACTTCGATGGCTGTGAACGGAATTCTCGGAATCAAGCTGGGCATGGCGCAGGTGTTCGCCGCGGATGGTTCGGCGGTGGGCTGCACGGTGCTGCAGGCGGGGCCCTGCGTGGTGGTGCAGCGGCGCACGAAGGAAAAAGACGGCTACGACGCCGCGCAATTGGGTCTGGTGGAATTCATCAAGCCGCAGCGCGTCTCGAATCCGATGAAGGGGCATTTCAAAAAGTCCGACGTCGCGCCGATGCGTAAGCTCGGTGAAGTGCGTCTCGAAGATTCGGCCGATGACACCAAGGCCGGCGACCGCGTGCTGGTCGATCGCTTCGCTCCCGGCGAACTGGTGGATGTCACCGGAATCAGCAAGGGCAAGGGCTTTGCCGGCGCCGTCAAGCGCTGGCACTTCCGTGGAGGCGATGCGACGCACGGTTCGATGCATCACCGCGCCCCGGGCGGCATTGGCGGCAGTTCGTTCCCGTCGCGCGTCTGGCCCGGGCAACATTTTCCCGGACACATGGGCAATGCTCAAGTGACGGTGAAAAACTTGCGCGTCGTGAAAGTGGATGCCGACGAGAATCTGCTTTTGGTCTTCGGCTCGGTTCCGGGACCTGTGGGCACGTACATTTTGATCAAGAAGGCACGCAAGGCGAAGTAGCAGTCGGAAGTAGCGAGTTAAGGACAAGACGACAATGGCGGTAGTGGACATCAAGAATCTCGAAGGCAAGAACGTCGGTCAGATCGAATTGCCCGACGCGGTATTCGGCGCGCGCATCAATCCCGACTTGCTGCACGAAACGGTGCGGTGGTATCAGGCAGCGCAGCACCGCGGCACGCACAAGACCAAGGGTCGCGGCGAAGTGTCCGGCTCGGGCAAGAAACTCTGGAAGCAGAAGGGCACGGGCCGCGCGCGTGTCGGCTCGATTCGCAGCTCGATCTGGCGCAAGGGCGGCACGGTCCATGGTCCGCAGCCGCACAGCTATTCGTATCGCCTGCCGCGCAAGATGCTGCTCGGCGCGCTGCGCTCGGCTCTTTCGGCGAAACTGGCCGATGAGAAGCTGACCGTGATCGATACCTGGCAACTGGACACGCACAAGACGAAGCCGTTCCGCCAGGCGCTCAGCCGCCTGGACGGCGCAACGAAAACAATTCTGCTGGTGGAAATTGCGGCGAATAAGAATCTGGAATTGGCGAGCCGCAACCTGGAAGGCGTGAAGCTGGTCGCGCCGCATGCGTTGCAGCCGTACGATCTGCTCCGGCACGACCGCCTGATTCTGTCGAAAGATGCAGTTGTACGCCTCGGAACAACGCTTGGCCCGCGCAGCACAACTCCTGCGGCCGACGTTGTAACCATCGAAGCGGCAAAACCGGCCGAAGCCGCGCAGACCAGGCCGAAGCGAAGAAGAAAGCAGCTCCGGCAAAAAAATCGGCGGCGAAGAAGCCGGCGGCAAAAGAGAAATCCAAGGGCAAGAAGTAAAGCAAGTCGAAGGACGAGGTCAAGGACGAAGCAATGTTGATCAGCGAGTATCAAGTGATCCGCAGGCCCATCATCACCGAGAAGGGTCTTGCCGTGAAAGAGACCCAGCACACGGTGGTGTTTGAAGTGGCGCCGGCGGCAACCAAGACGCAGATCAAGGAAGCGGTCCAGAAGATTTTCAAGGTGAAGGTGGCGGGCGTGCGCACTTCGATTCATCACGGCAAGTTTCGCCGCCGTGGACGCGCCGAAGGACACCGGCGCGACTGGAAAAAGGCCTATGTGAAGCTGGCGGCCGGCGAAAAAATGATCGAGTACGCGGACAATCTGTAGCCCGAGTTTGAGATAGCCAGAGCCTTGGCGGCGGGCGCTTCCGACAGTCCGAACCGAGGACCTGCGGCGCGTTCCAGGGGAAGAGAGCTAAAGTTATGGCACTGAAAAGTTTTAATCCATATACAGCGTCGCGACGCTTCCTGACGATGCTCGATAAGAGCGAAATCACCAAGGAAGAGCCGGAAAAGTCGCTGGTCGAGCCCAAGAAGCGCACGGGCGGACGCAACTCGCACGGCGAAATCACGATCTGGCATCGTGGCGGCGGGCACAAGAAGCAGTACCGCTCGATCGATTTCCGTCGCGAGAAAAAAGGCATTCCCGCGCGCGTGGCGGCGATTGAATACGACCCGAACCGCTCGGCTCGCCTGGCATTGCTGCACTATGCCGACGGCGAAAAGCGTTACATCCTGCATCCGATCGGCCTCGAAGTCGGCATGACGGTGCAGACCGGCGAGGGTGCGGACATTCTTCCGGGAAACGCGATGGCGATCAAGTTCATCCCGCCCGGAACGCAGATGCACAACCTCGAGTTGCAGCCCGGCAAGGGCGCGCAGGTGGTTCGCGCGGCGGGCGGCTCGGCGCAACTGCTGAGCAAAGAGGGCGACATTGCGCTGGTGAAGCTGCCGTCGGGCGAAGTAAGAAAATTCGCGCTCGATTGCATGGCGACGATTGGACAGGTCGGCAACCTCGACCATGAAAATGTGACGTACGGCAAGGCGGGACGCACGCGGTGGCATGGACGCCGGCCCACGGTGCGCGGCGTGGCGATGAACCCGGTCGACCATCCGCACGGCGGCGGCGAGGGACGCGTGAAGGGCAATCACCCGCAGACTCCGTGGGGTTTCTCGACGCTGGGCGCGAAGACGCGCGCATAACAAGCGGTCGGACAAGCAGATTGTGCAGCGGAGAAAGCCGTAGTTTTGAGGCGGTAGAAAATTTGAACCGGAACTGAAAATACTCAGCCTGGCGCGGCGGGTATTTGAGAGCAAGTTGAGACAATGACGATGAGTGCATCACGAAGCAGGCGAACACGAACGGCGGCGCGGAGGGTTTCCTCGTCCAGAACGCGCAAGCCCGCGCGCCCCGCGGCGCGTCCGGCCAAACCGGCCAAGGCGGCGAAACCCGCCGCAAAGCCGGCGACGCGATTTGTGGCCGTGGTCCCCGTGCAGGTGCTGTACCGGCTGTGCAAGCCGGGCTGGGCGGTCACGGTGGAGAAGACTCCGAACGCGCAGGGAACACGATTTGTTTGTCCGTTCTGCCCGCTCTCGCACCGCGTGCCGGGGCCGGTTCGGGGATTCAAGAAATTGCGGCGCGCCCAGTGGATCAAGCTGCGCCGCGTGGAAGAATAAGAAATTTAAGAAATTCAGGTCTGAAGAATTAGGAGTACGGAGAAACAATGGGACGCTCGCTGAAAAAAGGCCCGTTTATCGACAGCCACCTGCGCGACAAGGTGGCTGGGATGAACGCGCGGAACGAAAAGAAAGTGATCAAGACGTGGTCGCGCCGCTCGACGATTCTTCCGGACATGATCGGCCACACGATCGCCGTGCACAACGGGCGGAAATTTATTCCCGTGTACGTCACCGAGCAGATGATCGGCCACAAGCTGGGTGAATTCGCCGCGACGCGCACCTTCAAGGGCCACGCGGTGAAGGCTGCTCTCGAGCGCGCGGCGGGAGTGGCGGCGCCGGCACCGGCGGGAGGCGGCGCGGGAGCGCCGAAGGCATAAACCATGGCAAACGAAGCCGTACCATCTTCCGCGATTACAGCAGTGGCGATAGCTCGCCACGTGCGCATGTCGCCGCAAAAAGTTCGCCTGGTCGTGGACATGATTCGCGGTCAACGCGCCGAAGACGCTTTGCAGATTCTGCGCTTCACCAAGAAGCGCGCCACGCGGGACGTGGAAAAAGTGTTGCGCAGCGCGATTGCCAACGCGGAACGCAAAGCGGAAGACGCGGGCGCATCGCTCGATGTCGATCACCTGTACGTTTCGGAATGCTACGTGAACGAAGGCTCGCGATGGAAGCGCTTGCGGCCCGCCCCGATGGGCCGCGCCTTCCGGTACCAGCGCCGCACGGCGCACATTATCGTGGGCGTGCTCGAGCATCACAAGGCGGTCGAGCAGCGCGTGGCCGCCGCCACCGCGGAAGCGGAATCGCACAAGGGCGTTGCGGGAGCCGTGAAAAAAGCTCGCCAGGCAATTGCCGGGAAAAAGAAAAAGCCAGTCGCCAAGAAGAAGTAGCGGGAGGAAGCTTTGGGACAGAAGACACATCCATACGGATTCCGGCTGGGCTACAACAAGCCTTGGAAGTCGCGCTGGTACGCCGATAAAGATTACGCCGACCTGCTGCACGAAGACGTCAAGCTGCGGGAAACGCTGAAAGACCGCCTGAAGTCGGCCGGCATCAGCTCGATTGACATCGAGCGCGCCGCCAACAAGCTGGTCATTCGCCTGTTCACCGCGCGTCCGGGCATCATCATCGGGCGCAAGGGCGCGGAAATCGACAAGCTCAAGGGCGAAATCCAGAAGCGCACCAAGCGCGAAGTGCACATCGACATTCAGGAAGTTCACCGCCCTGAGCTTGACGCGCAACTGGTGGCCGAATCGATCACGCTGCAACTGGAAAAGCGTGTCGCCTTCCGCCGCGCCATGCGCAAAGCGGTGGACTCGGCGCTGCGTTTCGGTTGCAAGGGCATCAAGATTCGCGTGGCCGGGCGCTTGAACGGAGCGGAAATCGCCCGTACGGAATGGTATCTGCAGGGCCGCCTGCCGCTGCAGACGCTGCGCGCGGACATCGATTATGGTTTTGCCCAGGCCAACACGACCTACGGAGTGATTGGCGTGAAGTGCTGGGTGTATCAGGGAGAAAAAATTCCCGAGCGCGGAATCAAAAAGACGGCTCCGGCTCCGGCAGCCGCAGCGGTTTAACGAACTGAAGTTCGCCCCGGACGGGCGCGAAGGGTTTGAGGGACGAAGACGATGTTAATGCCAAAGAAAGTGAAGTACCGAAAACAGCAGCGCGGGCGGCGCAAAGGCAAAGCCTGGAGCGGCGGCGAATTGTCTTTCGGCGAATACGGGCTGAAAGCGATGGAGCCGGCGTGGATCACCGATCGGCAGATCGAAGCCTCGCGCGTGGCGATGACGCGGTTCATCAAGCGCGGCGGAAAACTCTGGATCCGGATTTTTCCGGACAAGCCCTTCACCAAGAAGCCGGCGGAAACGCGTATGGGTAAGGGCAAAGGCGCTCCCGAGCGATGGGTGGCCGTGGTAAAGCCCGGCCGCGTCATGTTTGAGATGGCCGGTGTGGACCTGGCGACCGCGAAGGAAGCCATGGAACTGGCGGCGCACAAGCTGCCGATTCACACGCGGTTTGTGACCCGGGCGGGAGCACTCTAATGCCAAGCAAAGTTGAAAAAATGCGCGATCAGAATACGGCGGAACTGGCCGAGCGGCAGCGCGAGCTGGCCGAGCAGGTGTTCCGGCTGCGGTTTCAGCTCTCGACCGGACAGGCCGAAGCGGTGACCAAGCTGCGAAGCGCCCGCAAGGATCTGGCGCGCGTCAAGACCCTGCTGCGCGAGCGCGAATTGAGGAAGCAATAATGGCAACCGAGACGACAACGGAAACAACGGCGACGGCACCGGCGCGGCACAAGCGCCAGGAAATCACCGGCGTCGTGACCAGCGCGAAGATGGAAAAGACGATTGTCGTGAAGGCCACGCGCCTGGTGAAGCACAAGCTGTACACGCGTGTCATGAAAGTCACCAAGAAATTTTACGCGCACGATGAAAAGCGCGAGGCTCGTCTGGGCGATACGGTGCGAATCGTCGAAACCCGGCCGATGTCGAAACTGAAGCGCTGGCGGCTGGCCCAAGTGGTCAATCGCAGCACCCGCGTGAACTAAGGCGCGCGTGAGACAAAAAGGACAAATGCCATGATTCAGATGCGAAGCTGGCTGACGGTAGCCGACAATTCGGGCGCGCGCCAGATCACCTGTATTTTGCCGTTGGGCGGAGACGCGGGAAGCCGCGCCGGCCTGGGCGATGTGATTACGGCCGCAGTGAAGGAAGCCGCGCCGGACAGCGCCGTGAAAAAGGGTTCGGTCGTGAAGGCCGTGGTCGTGCGCACCCGCAAGGAGCACCGCCGCAAGGATGGCACGTACATCCGGTTTGACGACAACGCCGCCGTTCTGATCAACGACGCGAACGAGCCAGTGGGGACGCGCGTGTTCGGTCCGGTGGCCCGCGAGCTGCGGGAAAAGAAATTTGCGAAGATTGTTTCGCTGGCTCCGGAGGTCTGGTAAGCGCCATGAATAAACAGGAAAAACTTTCGCCAAGCTCCGCCGGAATCAAACGAGGCGACCAGGTGCGCGTGATGACCGGGCGCGACCGCGGAAAATCCGGTCGGGTGCTTTTCGTGAATCCGGCCAAGCGCACAGTCACTGTCGAGCATGCCGGAATGATTAAGCGTCACACTCGGCCCAATCCCAACAAGAATGTGAAGGGCGGGATTGTCGAAAAAGAAGGGCCGATGTCGATTTCCAACGTCCTGCTGCTGTGCCCGGCCTGCAACAAAGGCACGCGGCTGGGGCACAAGTTGCTTCCCGACGGAACCAAGGAACGCGTCTGCCGCCGCTGCGGCAACACGTTGGAAAAGTAGCGAGCGAGAAGTAAAGCGAAAGAGAGTCAAGAGACCGGAACATGATGAGCCGAATGCATGAACATTACCGCAAGGAAGTTGTCCCCGCGCTGATGAAGCGCTTCGGGAAGACGAATCCGATGGCTGTGCCGAAGATCGCCAAGGTGATCGTCAACATCGGCATGGGCGAAGCCAGCCAGAACGTCAAGCTGCTGGACGTGGCTGTGATCGAACTCGGGCAGATTGCCGGGCAAAAGCCCGTCGTAACGCGCGCGAAGAAATCGATCGCGAACTTCAAGATCCGCAAGGGCATGCCGATCGGCTGCTGCGTCACGCTGCGCGGCGACCGAATGTACGAATTTCTGGACCGCCTGTGCAACGTGGTTCTGCCGCGCGTGCGCGACTTCCGCGGACTTCCGCCGAACGCGTTTGACGGCCGGGGCAATTACACGCTGGGACTGAAGGATCAGCTCGTGTTTCCGGAAATCGATTACACGCGCGTCGACAAGATCAAGGGCATGAACATCACATTGACGACAACGGCCAGGAACGACGAAGAAGGCCGCGAACTTTTGAAGCTGCTGGGCGTGCCGCTGCGCCCGCAGGCGTAAAGGGAATTTCGAGGAGAAACAAATGGCGCGAGACTCACAATTCGCCAAGATGAAGAAGAAGTTGAAGTACAAGATTCGCATACGCAACCGCTGCCGTCTGTGCGGGCGTCCGCGAGGCTACTTGCGTAAATTTCAAATGTGCCGCATCTGTTTCCGCGGCCATGCGCTGCGCGGGGAAATTCCCGGCGTGGTGAAAGCCAGCTGGTAGGAGCGGCGGAAAACGACTATGCAAACTGATCCCATTTCGGATTTACTGACGAGGATTCGCAACGCAGCCAAAGCGCGCCACGCGCGCGTCGATATCCCCACCTCGAAGCTGAAGGTGGAGGTGGCGCGGATTCTGAAGGAAGAAGGCTACATTTCGACCTACAAGCTGGTCGAGGAAAACAAGGTCCGCAAGACGTTGCGCCTGTTCCTCAAGTACACGCCGGACAAGCGCAGCGTGATCACCGACCTGAAACGCATCTCAAAGCCCGGCAGCCGCCGGTACAAAGGCTCGACCGAAATCCGGCCCGTGGTGGGCGGGATGGGCATCAGCATCATGACCACGCCGAAGGGCGTAATGACCGGCCGCGCGGCGCGAAAAGCGCATGTAGGCGGCGAAGTACTTTGCGAAGTTTGGTAATCGATTCGTAATTGCCTGATTCAGGCCCGGCAGGAGAGCCAAAGAATTATGTCGCGCATTGGAAGAAAACCGATTCCCGTACCGGCTGGCGTGAAGATTCAAATCGCCCCGACCGCCGTGGATGTGCAGGGACCCAAGGGCAAGCTGCACGTGAACCTGCCCAAGGGTATCACGCTCGAGCAGAAGGGCGCCGAGCTTCACGCCATTCGCGAGTCCGACGACCACGCCGCGCTGCATGGCCTGGCTCGCGCGCTGGTCGCCAACGCCGTCGTCGGCGTGACGACCGGGTTCAAGAAAGACATGGACATTGTCGGCGTCGGCTATCGCGCCGAACTCAAGGGCAAAGTGGTCGCCTTCGCTCTCGGATATTCGCATCCGGTAGAATTCGCGATTCCCGAGGGCATTGTGATTACGGTGGAGAAGCAGACGCGCCTGTCGGTTTCCGGCGCCGATCGCGGCCAGGTGGGCCAGGTATGCGCGGATATCCGTTCGCTCCGGCCGCCCGATCCGTACAAGCAGAAGGGCATTCGCATCACCGGCGAGCGCTTGAAAAAGAAGGCCGGAAAAGCGGGGGCCACGGCCAAGACGGGCGCGTAAACCGGGCTCGGTTAGAGCCGTCTGGAAAAAGTTTGTTGTCGGCTGCTTCGGCGGCCTGAAAGAATTAAGGAGAGAATTGTGGCACAGATACCTGTACGAAAATTATCGCGCGACGCGCACCGGCATCGGATTCACCTGCGCGTGCGCACGCGCGTCAGCGGAACGCCCGAGCGGCCGCGCCTGGCCGTCTACCGCTCCAACGGCAACATCTACGCGCAGATCATCGACGACCGCGCCGGAAAGACGCTGGTTTCGGCCAGCTCGATCGACAAGGAAACGCGCGCCGAGCTCAAGAACGGCAACAACGTGGCCGCGGCGAAAGTGATCGGCAAGAAAGTCGCCGAACGCGCGCGCGCCAAGGGAATCGAACTGGTGGTGTTTGACCGTGGAGGTTACATGTACCACGGACGCGTGGAAGCCCTGGCCGCAGCGGCCCGGGAAGCGGGGTTGAAATTCTAAGGATATGTCCAAACAAATTCTCAGGGAAACACTGGCGGTCCGGCGGCACTTTGAGGTCAACGCGAACAGCTTGAAGGACCAGGTCGTCGCCATCCAGCGCGTGACCAAGGTCGTCAAGGGCGGCAAGAACCTCAGCTTTTCCGCGCTCGTCGTTGTGGGCGACCAGGCGGGACACGCCGGGTTCGGCATGGGCAAGGCGCGCGAAGTGCCTATGGCCATCCGCAAGGCGATCGAGCAGGCCAAGAAAAACCTGATTCACCTGAATTTGAAGGGCACAACGATTCCGCATCAGGTTCTGGGCCTGTACGGCTCCGGGCAAGTGCTGCTGAAGCCCGCTCCCGACGGAACCGGAATCATTGCCGGAGGCCCGGTGCGAGCCGTAATGGAAGTTGCGGGAATCTCGAACGTGCTGACGAAGTCCATCGGCACATCGAATCCGCACAACGTGATCAAGGCCACGTTTGACGCGCTGCTTCGCCTGAAGGATGTCGCCAAGGTTGCCGAGCTTCGCTCGAAAACAGTGGAAGAACTCGGGCGCTAAATCGCGCGGGAATGTATCATTTCGATTTACGTGTTGAGGGTGAGAGCATGGCTGAGAAAAAAACGGGAACGCTGAAAATCAAGTGGGTGGTCAGCTTCATTGCCTGCCCCAAGGATATGCGCCAGACGATTCGCGGACTGGGGTTTCGCCGGATGAATCAGGTTGTCGAGCGCGAGGATACGCCCGCCATCCGCGGTATGATTCACAAGGTCCGCCACCTGGTAACGGTGGAAGGCGTGGAGATTTAAGCTGCGGATTTCAGATTTGAAATTTCAAATTTGAAATTTCAGATCTGAAGCCGGGATTTGAACAGTATCTGCCGATTACGGCATTCGTACATTGAGGACAACATGTCTGTGAATCTTTCCAATCTGAAGCCGGCCCGCGGATCGCGCCACCGCAAAGTGCGCGTCGGACGCGGCATCGGCTCCAAGCTCGGCCGGACGTCGGGCAAGGGCAACAAGGGACAGAAATCCCGCAAGGGCTATTCGCGCCGCCCTGGTTTTGAAGGCGGCCAGATGCCGCTGCGCCGCCGGATTCCCAAGCGCGGGTTTCACAATCCATCGCACAGCGAGTACGCGGTGGTGAACGTGGAAATGCTCAACGCCTTTCCGGCGGGAGAAACGGTGACACCGGAACTTCTGATCGCCGCCGGGTTCATCCGCCAGGTTCGCGCCGAAATTAAAGTGTTGGGCAATGGCGATCTCACCAGTCGCCCTCACCGTACGTGCGCACTCATTCAGCAAGTCGGCCGAGGAAAAAATCACCCGCGCCGGTGGTAAGGTCGAGATTTTGCCATGAACCAGTTCCTCGAAGCATTCGCCAACATGTTCCGGATTCCGGACCTGCGCAAGCGGCTTCTGTTTACGCTGGCGATGCTGGCGGTGTACCGGCTGGGCGCGTTCCTGCCCACGCCGGGCATCAATACCGATGTTCTGGCGCAGTTTTTCACTCAGAATCAGGGCTCGGTCCTGGGCGTCATTGACCTGTTCAGCGGCGGCAACTTCCGCCGGCTGACGATTTTCGCGTTGGGCATCATGCCGTACATCACGGCGTCGATCATTTTGCAATTGATGACCGTCGTGTGGCCTTACCTCGAGCGCCTGCAAAAAGAGGGCGAACTCGGCCGGCGCAAGATCACGCAGTACACGCGCTACCTAACGATTCTGTTGAGCATCGTGCAGTCGTTCTCGATCGCGGTAACGCTGGAAAAGACGGGCGGCCCGAACAATCAGGCGCTGGTCTACAATCCCGGCGTCGCATTCATCCTGATGACGATCCTTACGCTGACCACAGGCTCGGCGTTCATCATGTGGTTGGGCGAGCAGATTACCGAACGCGGCGTCGGCAATGGGATGTCGCTGATTATTTTTGCCGGCATCGTCGTCGGATTGCCGCGCGCCGTGGCCGACCTGTTCGACAAGTTTAAGACCGGGCAGTGGGGACCGTTCACCGGCCTGGCTTTAATTTTACTGATGGCGTTGATGGTTTGCGTGGTGGGAGTCATCGTCTTTGTCGAGGGTGGACAGCGGCGTATCCCGGTGCAGTATGCAAAGCGCGTGATGGGTAGAAAAATGATGGGCGGGCAGATGACGTATCTTCCGCTGCGTGTGAACTCCGGCGGAGTGATCCCGCCGATTTTCGCCAGTTCGCTGCTCACATTTCCCGGAACCATTAATCTGTTTCTCGGAAAGAAATTCAAGGCGGTTGACTGGATCGCGACGAATCTGGCGTGGGGCGAGCCATGGTACATCCTGGTTTACATTACGCTGATTATTTTGTTCGCATTTTTCTACGTGGGGATTGTCTTTAACCCGACCGAGCTGGCCGACAACATGCGAAAGTACGGCGGCTTCATCCCGGGAATTCGTCCGGGACGCAACACATCCGAGCATATCGACCGCGTCCTTCGCCGGCTCACGTTTGTCGGCGGCGTCTATCTGGCCGCGGTTTGCCTGCTGCCCGAATGGCTCATGGCCGGAATTCACCTGCAACATTTGCCGGTGGTCGGAACGTGGTTTGACAACCACATGTGGCGCTTCGTGCTCGAGGGCCTGAAAGTCAATTTCTACTTTGGCGGCACATCGCTGCTAATCGTCGTCGGCGTGGCCATGGATACGGTGCAGCAGATCGAGGCGCAGCTTGTGATGCGCAACTACGAAGGATTTGTAAAGAAGGGAAAGCTGCGTGGTCGCCGTTACGGCTGATCGAAGCGCACTTGGAACGGCAAGGGGCCTGGGTCGCGCGGTGATCTTGCTGGGCCCTCCGGGGGCAGGCAAGGGAACACAGGCTCAGAGAATCGCGCAGAGGTATCGGTTGCCGCATCTGTCGACCGGGGATATGTTTCGCGATCACATTGCACGCGAAACCGAGTGGGGTCTGAAAGCGAAGCCCCTGATGGCGCGCGGCGAACTGGTTCCCGACGAAATTGTTTTGAAAATGGTGGGAGAACGGATTTCCCAGCCGGATTGCAGGAATGGATTTGTGTTCGACGGTTTTCCGCGCACGCTGCACCAGGCCGATGAGCTGGAGCGGATCTGCAAGGAAAACAAGCTGGGTTTCACCATCGTCCTGCACATGGTGGTGAATCCCGAAATGCTGATGCGCCGCCTGACGGGCCGCAGGATTTGCAAAGCGGGCGGGCACATCTACAATATCTATGAGCGCCCACCGAAGGTGGAAGGCGTTTGCGACATCGACGGCAGTGAATTGATTCACCGCCAGGACGACACCGAAGGCGTGATCAGCGAGCGATTGAACGCCTACGAGAAGCAGACGCAACCTCTGGTAAAGTATTACACGCTGCGGGGGCTGCTCAACCCGGTGGATGCGATGGCCGATGCCGACGCCGTGACCGAATGCATTGCAAAGATTTTGGACGGAGCGAAAATCAGCGCATGATTGTTTGCAAGTCACAGGCCGAACTCGACAAGATGCACCGCGCCGGCCTGGCGATCTGGGAAGTGTTGAACGCTTTGCGCGAGATGGCAAAGCCGGGGGTCACGACGAAGGAACTCGACGAATTCGCGGAACGCCGGACAGTGGAAATGAAAATGCGCCCGGCTTTCAAGAACTACAAGGGATATCCGGCGTCGATTTGCGCGTCGATCAATTCCGAAGTCGTGCACGGCATTCCGTCGAAGTCGCGACGCCTGGAAGAGGGCGACATCATCTCTCTGGATTTCGGCGTAGAATATGCCGGCTACTTCGCCGACGCAGCCGTGACGGTTCCCGTGGGCGAAATCGCTCCGGAGCTGCAGAAACTGTTGCAGGTCACGCGGGAATCGCTGGACCACGCGATTGAAAAAGTCCGCGTAGGCAACCGGCTGTCAGACATCTCAGCGGCCGTGCAGGATTGGTGCGAGCGCAAAAACGGTTACTCGGTGGTTCGCGATTTGTGCGGCCACGGAATCGGGACGCACATTCATGAGGAGCCCAATGTGCTCAACTATGGCGAACCGGGCCGGGGCCCGCGCCTGCAAGAGGGAATGGTTTTCGCGATCGAGCCGATGGTGAATATCGGCGGCCCGGACGTGAAAGTGCTCGATGACGATTGGACGGCGGTGACAACCGACGGCACAAAGTCCGCTCATTTTGAGCACACCGTGGCGGTGACCGCCGACGGGCCTTGGGTTCTGACGCGCCCCCGGGGAATGCAGGGGCCGTCTTGGTAGGGCGCGGCGGCAGGGGTCCCGTGGGCAAGCGGCCCGAGCCCGAAAAGCGCAAGGCCGACGCGTCCAATCCGAAGGAAGACGCTATCGAAGTGATGGCGACCGTGATTGAGCCGCTGCCGAACGCGATGTTTCGCGTGGAGTTGGAGAACAAGCATCAAGTGCTCGCGCACATTTCCGGAAAGATGCGCAAGAATTTCATTCGCATCCTCGCCGGAGACAAAGTGGCTGTCGAGCTTTCGCCGTACGATCTGACGCGCGGCCGGATTGTATACCGGTATAAATAAACCGGCATAAATAACCGGGCATCAATAAAGTAGATGGGCAAGGAGCTGGAAATGAAAGTCCGGGCATCGGTAAAGAAAATCTGCGACAAGTGCAAGGTCATCCATCGACGCGGCGTGGTTCGCGTCATTTGCATCAACCCGAAGCACAAGCAGCGCCAGGGATAATTGTAGAAGATCAGTGCGCGGGCTCCCGCGGGAGCCTGCCAGAAGGAATAAGGAGCACGCATGGCACGTATTGCTGGAGTCGATCTTCCGCCGCAGAAGCGTATTTGGGTTGGCCTGACGGCTATCTATGGAATCGGGCAGCCCCGCGCGCTCTCGCTCTGCACCAAGGCGGACGTGGAACATACGAAGAAAATCAAGGACCTGACCGAGGAAGAAATCAACCGCCTCCGCCAGGCCATCGAAGTCGAAGGGCGCGTCGAAGGGGATCTCCGCAAGGAGATCCAGATGAACATCCGTCGACTGATCGAGATTCAGTGTTACCGCGGCCTGCGCCACCGCCGGAACCTGCCCGTTCGCGGGCAGAGGACGCACACCAATGCGCGCACCCGAAAGGGACCGCGCAAGGGCGCAGTGGCAGCGAAGAAGATCGCCGCGCGCAAGTAAATTTGCGATCCAGCGAAAACGAATTCCGAAATCCGGCAAGATTGAAGCGAGGGTACTGACTTGGCAAAAGAACCGCAGCAGCAGGGCGGCGCGGCACCAGACGCAGCGTCGAAAACTTCGAAGCGCAAGAAAGAGTTCAAGAAGAAGCGGGAGAAGCGCGTGGTCCCGCATGGCGTGGCGCACATTCAAGCCACGTTCAACAACACGATCATCACGATCTGCGGCCCCGACGGGCGCACCGTGTCCTGGTCGTCCGCCGGATCGATCGGATTCAAAGGTTCGCGCAAGGGCACGCCGTACGCCGCGCAGCAGGCTTCGGGCACGGCCGCTGGAGTGGCGCGCGATCAGTACGGCATGAAATCGATTGAAGTGCGCGTGAAGGGTCCCGGCTCCGGTCGCGAATCCGCTGTACGCGCGCTGGCCTCTTCGGGCCTGCACATTGTGCACATTAAGGACGTGACGCCGATTCCGCACAATGGCTGCCGTCCTCCGAAGCGCCGCCGCGTTTGATTTGTTGGTTTGAAGCGGCTGAAAAATTTTATTGATATTAAGAAGCAGCAAGACAAGGAGAAACGCATTTGGCTCGTCATCGTGAAGCGGTTTGCCGGCTCTGCCGCAGGGAAGGGCAGAAGCTGTTCCTAAAAGGGCTGCGCTGTTTTACAGAAAAGTGCGCCATCGAAAAACGAAACTTCGTCCCCGGACAGCACGGCCAGTCGCGCCGTGTGAAGAAACTCGCGGGTTACGGCTTGCAGTTGCGCGAGAAGCAGAAGGTGAAGCGCACCTACGGCCTGCTCGAGCGGCAATTCCGCAACTACGTGGAAAAGTCCGAGCGCGCCCAGGGACCGACCGGCGAGAACCTCATCGTCATGCTCGAACGGCGTCTCGATAACGCCGTGTGGCGCTCCGGTTTTGCGAGTTCGCGTTCGCAGGCGCGCCAGATCGTGCTGCACGGCCACGTCCTGATCAACGGGAAGAAGGTCAATATCCCTTCGTACCTGGTCGGCGTCGGCGAAGAGATTTCGCTCAAGAATAAAATGCACGAAAACGCGATGGTTCTCGAAGCGCGCAACGTTGCCCAAAGCCAGAACGCCGTGCCGTGGCTCGAAATCGACCGCGAAACATTCAAATCCAAGGTCGTTGCTCTGCCGAAGCGCGAAAACGTGCAGACTCCGCCCATCACCGAGCAGCTCATCGTCGAGCTGTACTCCAAGTAGGCTTCGACGATCGGTCCGGAGCGCGGAACGAGCGCGCTCCCGATTTGAAATCTCAAATTTGAGATTTCAAATTTAAGATTACAGAGATTTTGTTTGCCCCGCGAACGCGGGGAGGAAGGACTTATCCGATGTGGAAGGGTTTTCAGAAGCCAAAGCGTTTGGCGGCCGAACTTGAGTCGCTTACAGATAAGTTTGGAAAATTTTCCGCGCAGCCGTTCGAGCGCGGCTGGGGCACCACGGTGGGCAACGCTCTCCGCCGCGCCCTGCTCAGCTCGATCGAAGGCGCCGCCATCACCGCCGTCAAGATCGAAGGCGTGCTGCATGAATTTTCATCGATCCCCGGCGTCGTGGAAGATGCCACCGACATCATCCTGAATCTGAAGCAGGTTCCGCTGAAGCTCAACAACGATCAGGCCAAGACAATTTTCGTGAACGTCGAAAATCCCGGCGTCGTCACCTCCGCGATGATCGAGGAAGACGCCGATTTCGCGGTTCTGGACAAGACGGTTTATATCGCCACGGTGAACGAAGGCGGCAAATTCCAACTCGAAATGCGCGTGAAGAACGGCCGCGGCTACGTTTCGGCGGACCGCAACTTTGACGAAGATCTTCCGATCGGCTACATCCCGGTGGATTCGGTCCACTCGCCCGTGCGCAAGGTCAACTATGCCGTCGAAGCCGCTCGTCTCGGACAGATGACCGACTACGAAAAGCTGGCCCTGGAAGTCTGGACCAACGGCGCGATCACGCCGCAGGATGCGATCGGCCTGGCCTCGAAGCTGGTCAAGGACCACATGAGCATCTTCATCAACTTCGAGGAACAGCCGGAGATGATGGAAGAGCCGGTGGAATCCTACAACGATCCGCGTGTCGAGCATCTGGACCGCTCGGTCGAGGAACTCGAGCTTTCCGTGCGCTCCTACAATTGCCTGAAGAACGCCAACATCCAGTCGATCCGCGAACTGGTTCAGAAGAGCGAGAACGAAATGCTGAAGACGAAAAACTTCGGCCGCAAATCGCTCAATGAAATCAAGGAAATCCTGCACAAGATGGGCCTGAGCCTGGGCATGAAGTTTGACGAGCACGGTCGCATCATCTGGCCGCCGCTCCCCAGCCAGACCGCGCCGCCGACACCGGAGGAAACCGCGGGTCTGTAATCGCCCAAGGAAACGCTCATGCGACATCGCAACTATGGTTCAAAACTCGGACGCCAGCCGGCTCATCGCCGCGCCACGCTCCGCAATCTCGTGACGAATGTCATCGAGAAGGAACGCATCACCACCACGCTCACGCGCGCCAAGGCCGCGAAGCCCCTGGTCGAGCAGATGATCACGCTCGGCAAGAAGGACACGCTGCACGCCCGCCGTCAAGCTGCTTCGTATCTGATGACGCCTGGCGCAACCAAGAAACTTTTCGCCGACATCGCTCCGCGCTATTCCGATCGCGCGGGAGGTTACACGCGAATCATCCATGCCGGATTCCGCATCGGAGACGGCGCGGACCTGGCCATCCTGGAACTGCTTGGTTCCAAGCTCAAGAAAAAGATCAAGAAGGACGCTGCGGCAAAACCGGAACCGGTCGAGGAAGAAAAGAAGGAAGAAAAGGCCGGCGCGTAAAAATTCAAGTGACTGATGGTTAGTGACTGCTGAGAACCATCGCCGTTGTGAAAAGGTCCATGAGGTTCTCTCATGGACCTTTTCATTTACGAGATGAGTTTTTGAATACAGGTCGGCATTCAGGGCGTTTCCGCGAATAAAAAAGTTTTGAAACTTCCAGCAAGTCCGCCGTGAATCTTTCACCAGTCACCAGTCACCAGTCACCAGTCACCAGTCACCAGTCACCAGTCACCAGTCACTTTTGTCTCCGCAGCCACGACCATAATCCTAATACGATCTGTGCGGTCCCCGCTCCCGTCGTATCGAGCAGGGAATCCCACGGCGACGCCGTACGGCTGGGCACGAAGGATTGATGGAACTCATCGAACGCGGAATATCCGGCGGCAATCAAGAACGCCCAGAGGGCCCATCGCAATTGCCAGCCACGATTTTTTCCGCGGACGCCGCGAAATAAAAGGAGACTGAAAATAAAATATTCAGTGAAGTGCGCGGACTTACGAACGAAGTTATGGATTCTCTCGAGTGTTTCGGGGTCCGCGTGCGGAAACAGCCAGTGAAGAACAGGGATGATGACGATGGACGTATGGGCTGAGGAAAATGCGTCCGTGGAAACGCCCGAGATAATCAGGGCCCAGAGAATGGCAGGGAGCCACTGCTTCAGCCGGTTCCACCACGCCATCATTCGACCTGGTAGTTCGGCGCTTCGCGCGTGATGATGACGTCATGCACGTGGCTTTCGCGGAGACCCGCGGATGTGATGCGCACGAACCGCGAGCGCTCCTGCAATTCGGCCAGTGTGGCCACTCCGCAATAGCCCATTCCGCTCTTGAGCCCGCCCACGAGCTGATCCACCAGCGCGCCCAGCGAGCCTTTATAAGGCACGCGCCCTTCGACGCCCTCCGGCACGGATTTTCCGCGCGCCGCGCTTTCCTGCGAGTAGCGATCGGCCGCCGCCGAGCTCACCTGCATTGCGCCCAGCGAACCCATGCCGCGATACGATTTGAATGTGCGGCCTTGATACAAAATTGTTTCTCCGGGAGACTCTTCGGTCCCCGCAAACAATCCCCCGAGCATCGTGACAGCCGCACCCGCGGCAATGGCCTTGCTGATATCGCCGGAATATTTGATGCCGCCGTCGGCGATCACCGGCACACGTGTGCCTTTGGCCGCGCGGGCAGCTTCCATGATTGCCGTGATCTGCGGTACGCCCGCTCCGGTCACCACGCGCGTGGTGCAGATAGAGCCTGGCCCGATGCCGACCTTGATTCCGTCGAGGCCCAGCGCGATCAAATCGCGCGCGCCTTCGTACGTGCCCACGTTCCCGGCGACCAGTTGCATTTCGGGCAACCGCTTTTTTACTGCGGTGATCGCGGCCATGACGCGCGCCGAATGCCCATGCGCCGTATCGATCGCCAGCACATCCGCTTTCATCCTCGCCAGTTCCACCGCGCGCTCCAGAAAATCTCCGGTCGCGCCGATCGCTGCGCCTACCAGCAATCGTCCCTGTTCGTCCTTCGACGCATTGGGGAATTCCAGCTTTTTCTGGATGTCCTTGACGGTGATTAATCCCTTGAGGCGGAATTCGGCATCGACGACGAGCAGCTTTTCAATCCTGTGCCGTTGCAGAATGCGCTCCGCCTCTTCCAGCGTGGTGCCCACCGGCACGGTCACCAGTTTGTCTTTGGTCATCACGGCGCTGACCGGCTGGTCGAGATTTTTTTCAAAGCGCAGATCGCGATTGGTCAGGATGCCGACAAGCAGGGAACCTCGCGTTACCGGAAGCCCGGAAACGCGGTATTTGGTCATGATGTCCATGGCCTCGCGAACGGTCAGCTCCGGAGAAATCGTGACGGGATCGACAATCATCCCGCTCTCCGACCGCTTTACACGGTCCACTTCTTCCGCTTGCCGCTCGACGGTCATGCTGCGGTGCACAAAACCAAGGCCGCCCTGCCGCGCCATGGCGATGGCCAGGCGCGATTCGGTGACGGTATCCATCGCCGCCGAGACCAGCGGAATGTTCAGCGAAATCTTGCTCGTCAATTGCGTCTGTGTGTTGACTTCGGTGGGCAGCACCGATGATTTTCCGGGCATCAGCAGCACGTCGTCAAACGTCAGACCTTCAAGAATCGGGCCTTCCATTCACTTCTCCTTGAGCAATGAGACCAATGAGACAAGCGATAAGAAAACAACCCCCCCCTACACAACGCGGTCCAGCGGAGGGACGCCGGGCGGAATGGACGGATGCATTCGCGACAGCCTGGATTCATGCGTGAAACGCCATTCTAAGCGCGCCGCACATTGAAATCAAGGCTCGATGCTCCGGCATTGCGCGAAACTATCGTAGAATGGTGTTCGAATGCTCCCCTTCGAACCTTATTTCCTGTTGCACAACCCTCACGCGCAGACGATTGCTTCGACATTTTGGCCGAGGCAATTTCCGCAGCTATCGAGCGGCGTCATGCGTGAATTCGAAGTCGAGCCCGGCACAAAAATCCTGGGTGAGTGCCATTGGCAAGCACAGACGAGGAATCGCCCCACGCTCGTTCTGGTTCATGGTCTGGAGGGTTCGATCCAGTCCGGATACATGCGCGGGCTTGCGGAACGCGCCAGACTCGCCGGGTGGAACGCCATACGTTTGAACCAGCGCAACTGCGGCGGGACCGAATCCCTTACGCCGACGCTCTACAATTCCGGGCTTTCCGGAGACTATCGCGCGGTTCTTGCGGAGTTGATCGAACGCGACTCACTTTCCGAAATTTATTTCGCAGGATATTCGATGGGCGGCAATCTTGTCTTAAAAATGGCGGGAGAACTCGGGGCTTCGTTGCCCAGGGAATTGCGCGGCATCGCGGCCGTGTGCCCTTGTATCGATCTGGCCTTATGCGCGGACGCGGTTGACCTTCCCCGAAATTTCATTTACCGGCGGCATTTCGTCACAAATCTCAAGGCGCGCATGCGCCGCAAATCGAAATTATTTCCTGGGCAGTACGATCTGGGCCCGATGGAGCGCGTGCACACGCTGCGCGATTTTGACGATGTGATCACGGCGAGATACTGCGGATTTCAGGGCGCCTCCGATTACTATTTCCGTTCAAGCGCCTTGCGCGTCCTTGCAGACATAAAAGTTCCCACATTCATCCTGACCGCGAAGGACGACCCGTTCGTTCCGTTTGAGAGTTTTTCGGATTCCGCGCTGATTAGAAACCCAAACATCACTTTGTACGCCCCCGAGCAGGGAGGACACTGCGCCTTCATTTCCCGCTACCCGGGAGAGATGCGTTACTGGGGCGAAGCTCGTGTCATCGCGTATTTCAAAAATCAGTCGTCACGCGCGGCGCCAGGCATCTGACGTCCGGCCAAAGTCGAGCCGATCAGCGCGTCCACCCGATCCCAGACTCTGGGATCGCACTCAATCTGAATGTGGGCTTTCATGAGGAGTCGCGCATACCACTGATAATTGACACAACTGTAGGGAACTCCGTCGTAGCGGAATCTGAAATTGCCGAGGATCTGTGTGCGAGAATTGTCGGCTGCCTGAATCCGGGTTTCTCCGTGCAACAGCCCGTCCGATTGATAAAAATTTGCAGCCTGGGCGACGTTCGATGGAATTGTCTGGTCGTCTTCCCCAACCTTTTCCACGCTATCCACCTGGACCGTCAGCAAAACGGGGACGCCGGTTTTTTCCAGGCGGCGAGCCAACGCGACGGTTTCCGATCCGCCCCAACTGTGTCCGTACAGGACGATACGCGCGCTGTGTTTCTCTCCATCGCTCAGAGTTCCGTCGTGATTTGTGTCCAGCAGCGTCACGATTCTCTGGTAGGCGCCGTCGCCGTTATGATTCTCGAATGTTTCAACGATTGTTCCCGCTGGATATTCACTGCGCAAACGGGCGGCAAATTCGACCTCGCCGTGGACGAGGTCGTCGTGCCGCACAAATCCCCCCGTGAAGCCCACAATAATTGCGGGCTGCTCCCCGGAATTTCCTAGAGCGGAGGCAGTGAGCGCGAACAGGGATGGGCTGCCGGCAAAAAATAAAGGAAAAGCCGCAATCAGAAACGAAAGCAGCATGCGATTCGAAAGGAAAGGGATCGTCATCATCCGTCGTTTACGGTTGGCCCCAGTTTGCCGAGCGCCTAATATCGTACTCATGTTCGGCCTCGACCGCAATCTTGACGGTGCCGCGGACGATGAGCAATCCGCCATTGCGCAGGCCGTCCCAATTCGCGATCGAGCGATGCTCCAGAGTTTTAATGCCAGTTCGAAATTTACGGGGCTATCGCGGAGTTGTGTTGGCGGTTTGCAGCTCTTCGGACATGTTCTTGGAGGCAAACTGAAACGCGGCCGTGCCCGCCAGGCGCAAATCGGAAACCGTGAGCCCAGCCATTTTCAGCCGGTAGCTTTTCATCGGCTCCTCGAACCACTTTTCGCCGACCCGGTATCGAACCACGGAAAACATCGAGCATGAATACGTCCGCTGGGGACCTCCGGCCGCCTTATAGATCGCTCCCACCAGGCTGATGGGCAACATGTCATGCGGATGCACGGATTGGCGGACTTTGTGAGTCTCCCGGCAGGTTGCTTCAGAGGTCTGCTGCTCGGCATCGAGCTCCGTCAGGGCAATTTCAATTTCTTCGATCCATACGAATTCGTCCGATTTGTTGTCCAGAAGCAAAGCCACGGACTGGAAGCCGTCCTGGCGAGCAAATCCTATGGTTGGGCGAAAATCAATGCCGGTTTTGTCTCGCCATGAATCGCGTCTGCCGCTTCGGCTTCGGAATACGAAATAGGCCAGAGCGATTATGAGAAGCACACATGCAGGAATGCCGAGCTCGCGTAACCCGTCCACGGAGGTCCTCAGTTTGAACTGTTTTGCATTCCGATTGGTCGTGAAGGCCCCGGCAATCCCGCGATTGCGGGTCGTCTCTGAACGTATCGCCGCTTTCGCTCGCGATCCATCGGTATTGCGATAGCTGCGGAATTTCCCGCAAGCCACAACTATATATTAGTATATAACACGCGTGGTAGATTACCCAAATCTATCGCCTGTTTCGCGTCCGGCAACGGTGGAAGCCGAACGAGGGCCGCTCGATGGCTTTTCCCGCATTCCGCTGCGCCCGTGAAAGGTTCCGCTCATCGAGGTCCGATTGGGGACGCGCGCGGTCGAAATCGGATTGAGAAGCATCTTTATGAGTTCCTTATGAATTCTAATGTATTATTTTATGCCATGAACGGCGCGTCGGGTGCGGGCGCCTGCTGGCCCGTACAATCAGCGAGCGGATGTCATTTCTGCGCTCCCGGTTCCGGCCCCTATTCATAGTCACAGTTTTGCAGTTACAGTTGATACTGGTAAAGGAGAAAGTGCCCCCGCCGCCGCGACGCGTAGGAGTGGTCGACTGATTCACCCAAATTCTATGTCCTCTCAAATTACGCCCCAGCCGCCGGATTCAGCGCTAAAGCAATCCCTGCCCAAGGTTGTGATTGCGACCACGGCGATGCTCTCGTTTATTTCCTTCTGGCGAGCGGCTGCCATTGTCCTCAACGATCTGGGATCGTCCGCGTTTTATGCGGGCGCCATCGCCGAGCAGGCGATCGGGAAGGCCGCGCCCTGGTTCATCCTGGCCATCATGCTGTTCGCCTATGCCGTGCGCTCGATGTACATCGAGAGCTGCAGCATGTTCGTGCGGGGCGGGGTATACCGCGTCGTCAAAGAGGCCATGGGCAGCACGCTGGCGAAATTTTCCGTCTCCGCGCTGATGTTCGACTACATCCTGACGGGGCCGATCAGCGGCGTTTCCGCAGGCCAGTATTTGACGGGATATCTGAACGAGCTGTTCGTCCGTTTTCACGTCAATTTAATTCTTCCGATTAATTCCACTTCGGCCATCTTTGCAATCGCCGTCACCATTTATTTCTGGTGGGAAAACATAAAAGGAATTCCGGAATCCAGCGGCAAAGCTTTGCGCATTATGTATGTAACGACGGTCATGGTGGTCATCATGATCGGCTGGTGCATCCTCACAGTATGGATGCGCGGCGCCCATATGCCGCCGCTCCCCACGAAAGCGACTCTGACGTTTGCACCCGATGCCCTGGGTTGGCTGCGCCTCAGCGCCCTGCCTCATACGGTCGCGCTCATAGGCATTCTGATCGGACTCGGCCACTCCGTTCTGGCCATGAGCGGCGAGGAAACACTCGCGCAGGTTTACCGCGAAGTGGAACATCCCAAACTGCCCAACCTGGAAAAGGCGGGGCTCGTAATTTTCGTTTACAGCCTGATCTTCACGGCCGGTGTTTCGTTCTTCGCCTCCATGATCATCCCCGATGCCATTCGATCTCAATACTTCGGGAATCTGATCAGCGGCCTGGCTTTGAATTTTGTCGGACCACTCAGTCTGAAGCTCGTCTTCAATGGGTTTGTCGTGATCGTCGGCGTTCTGATGCTGGCCGGAGCTGTCAACACGGCCATCGTGGGATCGAACGGCGTGCTCAATCGCGTCTCCGAGGATGGCATCCTGCCGCACTGGTTTCGCCACCCGCACCCGAAGTTCGGCACTTCCTACCGGATGCTCAACCTCGTCGTGGGCTTGCAACTGCTCACCATCATCCTGAGTCGCGGAGATATCTTTGTGCTCGGCGAAGCGTACGCGTTCGGTGTGATGTGGAGCTTCTCGATGAAAGGTCTGGCGGTCCTGGTCCTCCGCTACAAACAGCCGGGGAAGAGGGATTTCCGTGTGCCTCTGAATTTCACGATCGGCAAGACCGAGATCCCGGTCGGTTTGGGTTTGATCACGATCGTGCTTTTTTCCCTCAGCATCATGAACTTGTTTACCAAGCAGGTCGCGACCATCTCCGGCGTCGCATTCACTCTGATTTTCTTTACCGTGTTTGAAATCTCCGAGAAGATCACTCTGAAACATGGCGCCAAGCACCAGGAACTCGACATGTTTAACCTCGAGTCCGACGGGGAATTGACCCCCGCCGCCATGGGAATCCGTCCCGGCAATGAATTGGTGATGGTCCGCAACTCGAACGCGCTCTATAACCTGGGCGCCGTTCTCGACCGGGTCAATTGCCGCCAGCAGGATGTCGTGGTCCTTCACTTGCGTGTTCTGAGCCGCGCCGGTTCGGGCGGCAATGAACTCGCTCAGGAAGATTTATTCGGAATCAACGAACAGGAACTTTTTACTCGAGCGCTTTCGCTGGCGGAAAAAAGAGGCAAGCCCATTCATCTCGCCGTTGCGCCGGCCACCGAAAAGTGGGAAGGAATTCTGCGCGCCGCTCAAAATCTTCAGTCGTCCACCATCGCGTTGGGTCTGTCTTCCTGGCGCGCGATTGAGGACGAAGCCCGCATCGCCGGCCTCGCCTGGGAAGCGCTGCCCGAACCGCGTCCCAATTTAACTCTCGAAATTTATTCTCCCGACGGTCAGGAAAAAGTGTTCTATCTCGGCCCACACGCGCCGCGCCTGACCACCAAGGAAATCGATCTGCTCCACGGCATCTGGCTGGAACTGAGCAATGAAGTCGCGCCGGAAGTCCTTCATCACCACGATGTTGTTCACCTGGCGCTCGAAGAACTCGGCGAAGATCTTCACAATGGCCGGCGGCAGGAAATCATCGAAGACTTGCGGAAACACCTTTCCGACATTCGCACTCGCCGCCCCAAGGATTGCTGAAGCCGGAAGCCCCTTGGCGCGGTTTTACTTTTTTGATTTACAAACCCGCTGGTTTGGCGGATTTGTTTTTGTAACCCTCTATGAATACCTGTCGATAAAAAATCGTATCGTCAGTCAGGATGGGCGGCTCAAAAAGCAGTCCCATCGGGAGGCGCATCGATGCGAGGCCTGTACTTCGAGGAATTTAAAGCCGGAATGGTTTTCGATCACGCGCTTCGCCGCACGATCACCGAAGCGGACAACGTCCTGTTCACGACAATGACGCACAATCCCTCCGCGCTGCATCTCGACGCCGAATATATGAAGACTTCGCCATACGGCCGCCCGCTTGTGAACAGTTGCCTGACTCTGAGCATGATGGTGGGAATTTCCATCGGAGACACGACGCTGGGCACCACGATCGCCAATCTCGGCTGGGACAAGGTTCGCTTTCCCAAGCCTCTCTTCCCGGGCGACACAATTCATGTCCAAACAGAGGTCATTGCCGTCCGCGAGAGCCGCAGCAAGCCGGACCGGGGAATCGTGACATTTATCCACCGCTGCTTCAATCAGCGCGATGAAGAGGTTGCCACGTGCGAGCGTCTCGCCTTGATGTGCAAGAAGCCGCAGCCGGCGAAATAAGACGGATCGGTTCAGATCGGAATATCGGACTTGCCCGCAACCGTTCCATTCAGGAGAACCCCGGGTAAAACAATCCGGTAGCGGCCAGGTCGCCGGGCGAGAGAAAAACTGGTTCCAGGGGCACTGACTTTCTGCAAAAATAACAGCATTTCCTTCCGGTTCTCTCCGGATGGAATATAATTGCGGAGCGAAATCAATGAAGCCAACAGATCGCACGCGATCGATGGAGATACTATGATGAAAGCCGTTCAAGTTCTGACACCCGGCGGTCCGGAAACCCTGACCCTGGTTGAAATTCCCACACCGAGACCCAAGCCGAATGAAGTGCTCGTAAAAATTTCCGCCGCGGGCGTTAACTTCATCGATGTCTATTTCCGCGAAGGCCGCTATCCGGCGCCGATGCCGTTCGTTTCCGGTATGGAAGCCAGCGGGGTGGTGAGCGAACCTGGAAGCGATGTGAAATCCTTCAAGCCCGGCGACCGCGTTGCCTACACCAGTATCATGGGCTCCTACGCGGAGTTCGCGGTTGTGCCCGCCGACCGTCTCGTTCACGTGCCGCAAGGGATCACGGACCAGCAGGCCGCTGCCGCGATGCTGCAAGGAATGACGGCGCATTATCTTGTTCATGACACGTATCCGCTGAAGAAGGACGAGACAGCGCTGATTCACGCCGCTGCCGGCGGCGTGGGCCTCCTTCTGGTTCAGATGGCGAAGAATATCGGCGCGCGCGTCATCGCGACCGTCGGCACGCCGGAAAAGGCAAAACTGGCTCGCGAAGCCGGCGCCGACGAAGTCATCTTGTATGCCCAGGATGATTTTGAAGCGGAGACCAAGCGACTAACGGATGGAAAGGGAGTGCATGTGGTTTACGACGGCGTGGGCAAGTCCACATTCGAGAAAGATTTGAATGTTCTTCGCCGTCGCGGCTACCTCGCGCTTTTCGGCGGCGCCAGCGGACCCGTCCCCCCGTTTGATTTAGTCCGGCTTTCGCAGAAAGGTTCGCTGTATATCACACGCCCCACTCTGGCGGATTACATCGCCAGTCATGAAGAATTGCAGAACCGCGCCGGGGATTTGCTCAAAACGATTGCGGAGGGAAAGATAAAGCTGCGGATCGAGCACGTCTATCCGCTTAGTGAGGCGGCGCAGGCGCACCGCGATTTGGAAGGGCGCAGGACAACGGGAAAGCTGTTGTTGATTCCTTAGTGCGTGTGAATGTGCGGTGGAAATGGGTTGCGGGCCGGGCCTATTCCATCGCAGTATGTTTCACGCAATTCGTCATGTCCACCAAGAGGCCTGGCGCACGGATTGTTGGGCATTTTTCATGTTTTTCGTTGTGTACTTAACCACCTTGAGTTAACATCAACGTTAGAGCGGCAGGATCCCTAGTAGCAGAGTTTATTTGCAAGGAGAGTCATGAGCATTGACAAGCGGCATGTCGGCACACCTCCGTACAACCTCGCTTCGCTGATTCGAGGCCTTTATGGGCGTGTGGCACGTCAGTTGAGGGTTGACCCATCCTATGTCAGCCGCGTGGCCCGCGGCGAACGGCGCTCCGCCGACATCGAAGGCGCCTTGGAAAAGGAATTGAGGCGGATCATGGCTCTGGTCAAAACCAATCGCAACGGCGCAGGTCGCAACGGGGCGAGTCGAGGAGCTACCGCAAGCAGGAAGACTACCATTCGCAAGCGCAAACGGGTCGCTCAATAAATTTGGCTCTGTTATTGCTGTTGTTGGGCGGGTTGCTGGGCGCGCTCCACAATCGCGGGTGGTTCCGATGGAGATATTTTGTTTTCGCTGAGTTGTTCCCGCCCATCGTCATCCACCGCGGGTCGTACGGTTACGTCAACGGATAATCGCTGCCCGGCCTGTCCCTTGTATACTCCTCGTACCGGCGCTACATCCCCGTAGTCGCGTCCGTACGCGATGCGAACATGCTGCAATCCCAGCGGTTTTCCAAGCGTCGGGTCCTGGCCGATCCATCCATGTCCAGGCAGGTAGATTTCCGCCCAGGCGTGTGAGGCGTATCCCCCGATTACCTGTTGGAGTTTCGCATCCGGTGAAGAGGCGCTCTCCGGGACGAGATATCCCGAAACATACCGGGCCGGAAGTCCCCGCCTGCGCACGACCCCCAGCAACAGATGCGCGAAGTCCTGGCAAACCCCGGCTCCGATGGCCAGCGAATCTTTAATGGAAGAATTAACGTGCGTCGCTCCTTTTACGTATTGGAACCGCTCGTGAATCAGCTGGGAAGCCGCCTGGACGAATCCGGAAATTGTCCCATCGCTGTTCTGGGTGGCGGTTTCAACCAGTTCATCGAGTTGCGGAAGGTGAGGCACATAGGCGGTCGGAACTACATAGTCCAGATATTCCTCTTCCAACTCGTCACGGTGCGATTCCAGTTCGGCAAGCTTCATGCCGTTTGAGGGAGGCTGCGGCGTGTCATGCGCCAGGACGACGGCTTCCGCCTCGATTTTTAGATGGTGGTGTTCGGGGAGAATGTTGAATGCGTGGACCCAGTTCCCGAATGCGTCGCGGTACGACGTGCCGCGTGAAACCGGATCGGTAAGCAGGCGGAACGAGAGACAGCTCTGCGTTTCGTCGTGAATCGGGCGCAGCCGCACTTCGTTATAACTTTCCGAAACCGCGCCGTCATAATGAAACTCGGTGGCATGCAGCAGATGATATCGGTTCATGCGACAACCGCGTAGTAAAAATAGTTTCGGGCGATGTCCTCGCCGATGCACCCGCACATTTGCAGCATGTCGCTCAGGTACGCATGCAGGCCGACCTTGAAAATTTCCGTAATTCTGTCATAGCGCAGCCTCTCCAGAACTTTTCCAGTCAGCCGTTCGGCTTCGTTGGCGTAGGAGCCTGCCCCGGTGCCGCTGATGGCGCGCAGGCCGGATTGCACTTCGGTGATGCTGAAGCGGATTGAGCGTGGATGCAGCGGGTGCATGATCAGCATTTCGGCGACTTTTTCCGGTTCGATCGAGGAATGATATTTCCGGTGATAGGCTTCATAGGCGCCCACGGATTTGAGCACGGCCATCCATTGATGGTTATCCGCGCCGCCAATCTCAGCCGGAGCATCATACAAGATGTGATATTGCACGTCCACTAACCGCGCCGTCATCTCCGCGCGCTCGATGAACCAGCCGATGCGGAGGAATTCCCAGCCTTCATCGTGCGGCAGCGTCGCATCGGTGACGCCGTGAAACCGGTGGCTGCCGAACCGGATCGCATCGCAAAAACGATGCGGCCCCGCCGCCATTTCCTCGTTGGGATTGAAACGGTTGACCGTGAAATACAGGCTGTTGATGTCTTCCCACATTTCGCGGGAAATATAATCGCGGATGGTTCGGGCGTTCTCGCGCGCCTTGCTGATGCACTGCACGATCGAGCTGGGATTGTCCTGCCGGAAGGCGAGGAACTCGAACACGGCATGCGCATCGGCTTCGCCGTACAATTTGCGGAAGCGTTCCTCTTCCCCCGCCATCACGATCAGAGGGTCCCAGTGCAGACGGTAGCGGTCCTTCGTCTGTTCAAGAACGGTGTGAAAATTCACGTCAAGGATGCGCGCCGTGTACTCTGCCCGCTCGATGTAGCGCGCCAGCCAGAACAACGATTCCGCGATTCGCGACAGCATCTCAGTCCTCTCCAAACAAAACCCAGGTATCCTTGCTGCCCCCGCCCTGGGATGAATTCACAACCAGCGAGCCTTTTTGCAGGGCCACGCGCGTCAGCCCACCCGGCACGATCGTCACTTTTTCGCCGTCGTACAGACAATAGGGTCGAAGGTCCACGTGGCGTCCTTCAATCGTTCCGAGCGTGGGATCGTACGAAGGCACGCGAGAAAGCGGCAGCACATGCTGCGCGATATAATTTCGCGGATCGGCCTTGATGCGCTGGCCGAAATCGTCCAGCCGCGCTTTGTCCGCCGCCGGACCCATCAACATTCCATAGCCGCCTGATTCCCCAACCGCTTTCACGACGAGTTCCGGTAGATGGTCGAGCACGTACTTCAGATCGTCTTTCTTCGAACACAAAAAGGTATCCACGCTGCGC
Source organism: Terriglobia bacterium (assembly GCA_963788335.1). Taxonomy (GTDB): domain Bacteria; phylum Acidobacteriota; class Terriglobia; order Acidiferrales; family UBA7541; genus Palsa-360. The sequence goes on along the minus strand of CAWBGM010000010.1, from coordinate 81,973 downwards.
AAAATCGGATCTTCGCCCAGGTAATACCGGATAAACGTGGGAACGTAGGCGTAAATCGCCTTGTCGTCGGCGACTCCATTGCCCACGGCGTTGGCCAGCGCCACATTTCCCGCGCGGTATGCGCCCATGAGGCCAGGAACGCCCAGCACGGAATCCGGGCGGAAAGTCAGCGAGTCCAGAAACTCGTCGTCCACGCGCCGGTAGATCACGTCCACGCGCTTCAGCCCGTGGATCGTCTTCATGTACACAATCCCGCCGTCCACGATCAGGTCGCGGCCTTCGACCAATTCAATGCCCATTTGCTGAGCCAGGAAGCTATGTTCGAAATAGGCGCTGTTGTAGATGCCAGGGGTCAGCAGCACAATCTGTGCGTCATCGCCTCCGCGCGGCGAAAGGCTGCGGAGGATTCTCGAGAGTTCGGCCGGATAGTGATTGACGGGAAGGACTTCATAGGCCTGAAACGCGTCGGGGAACGTGCGCATCATGACCAGCCGGTTTTCCAGCACATAGGAGATGCCGCTGGGCGTTCGAACATTATCTTCCAGCACGCAGAACTCGCCCGTTTTCGAATCGCGGATCAGGTCGATGCCGCAGATGTGCGTGTGAATCCCGCGAGGCACTTCAATGCCGATCACTTCACGGAGAAAATGCTTGCAGGAATAGACAAGAGAACGCGGGATCTGCCGGTCGGCGAAGATACGCTGCTTGCCGTATACATCCTGCAGAAATAAGTTGAGCGCGACGACACGTTGCGCCAGGCCGCGATCGATCCTCTGCCACTCCGAATTCGGAATGATGCGTGGAATCAGGTCGAATGGAAACAGGCGTTCGGTGCCTCGCCCGTCGCTGTACACGGTGAACGTGATGCCCTGCAGCAGGAAGGAAAGGTCGGCGTGCTGCCGGCGCTCCTCGAACTGCGTCGGCACCATGGAAGCCAGTTTTTCAAATATTTTGGCGTAATGCGGCCGTGGCTGGTCCCGGTCGACGAACATCTCGTCGTAAAATGGCGCAGCCTGGTAATCCCCGAACAAGCCCTCTAAAGGCATCTTTGATGGCACCGCCGTCATTCTAGGACTTTATCAAGCCGCGTCCTGGTTTGATGGACTAAAGAATCTATCGTTTACATCAGAAATATCGCGATTCAGATTTTACTCGCGGCGGCCAGCTTACACCAAACGGAGAACATTCACTTTAGGTAAATGCCCGGTTTTGCCGGCGCCGCAGGCCGTGGAACTCCATGTAAAGATCGTATAGAGAATCGTTTATCATCTGGCTTCGGCACGTGAGATTTGATATCGTTCCCAAACCAAACTTATGAAAATCACACGAAATCTGTTTCTGCTATGCATTGCTTTGATTCTTTGGATTTCCCCGGCAGCCGTCTCCGCGAGTACGCTCGGTCTGGAGGGGTCTGTGGCGATGTTGGTCGCGCCCTCCCTGCACACGGACGCGGAACACATTGCCGAGTTGGAGAAGCGCGTTGCCGAGGCCAAGAGCGCTGCCGACAACTCCTGGATGCTGGTCAGCTCTGCGCTCGTGCTTCTGATGACCGGGCCGGGGCTGGCGTTGTTTTATGCGGGCCTGGTTCGCAAGAAGAACGTTCTTGCCACGATGATGCAGAGCTTCGCGATGATGTCTTTGGTGACGATCATGTGGGGACTGTTTGGATACAGTCTCGCGTTTGGCTCGGGGAACAGTTTTATTGGAGGATTCGAACACCTATTTTTGCGTGGCGTGGGTGGAGAGCCGAACACGGCGTACGCGGAGACGATCCCGCACCAGACGTTCATGATTTATCAGCTCATGTTCGCCATCATCACTCCGGCACTGATTACCGGAGCCTTTGCTGAGCGGATGAAGTTTAAGGCAATGTTGCTGTTCATGAGTTTGTGGACAATCGTGGTTTACAGCCCGATGGCGCACATGGTTTGGGGTAAGGGCGGCCTGTTGAATGCCGCGCTTGGCGGGCGCATCCCGACTCTGGACTTTGCCGGCGGGACAGTGGTTCATGTTACATCCGGCGTCTCCGCCCTGGTTTGCGCGTTATATCTGGGCAAGCGGCTCGGGTATCCCACCGAATCGGTGCCGCCTCACAGCGTGGTGTTGAGTTTTATTGGCGCTTGCCTGTTGTGGGTCGGCTGGTTTGGATTCAACGCGGGCAGCGCTCTTTCCTCGGGCAGCCTGGCAACGAGTGCATTTGTCGCAACGCACTTTGCCGCCGCCGCCGCTGCCGCGGGCTGGAGCCTCGCCGAATGGAGACGCAGCGGCAAGCCCAGCGCTCTGGGGGTAATCTCCGGAGCCGTGGCTGGCCTAGTGGCGATTACGCCGGCAGCCGGATTTGTGAAGCCGATGCCCGCCTTGGCGATCGGTTTCATCGCTGGAATTGCATGTTACTTGATGGTTGCGGTGGTCAAAGCCCGTTTTCGCTATGACGATTCTCTTGACGCGTTTGGTGTGCACGGCGCGGGCGGAACGATTGGAGCCGTTCTGACTGGAATTTTCGCCGTCAGCGCGGTGAATCCCATTTTTAAGGACAGCAATGGCAATGTGCTCGCATCCGGATTGATCGAGGGAAACGCGCATCAGCTCACCAATCAGTTGGTGGGCGTGGCGATAGCCTGGGGACTTGGAATTGCCGGCACGCTGGCAATCTTGTTTGTGGTGGACAAGCTGGTGGGGCTGCGCGTTTCGCAGGAACATGAAATTCAGGGCCTGGACCTTTCGCAACATGGAGAGGAAGGGTATAACTGGGAGGGGTCATAGCGATCGTTTTTTCACCCAGGGTCGCGCCATCCCGTGAAGCGGAGCTTTAGATTCCGGTTCCGGCCGGTACGAATCCCGGCGAGAAAATCAGAAAAGCAGGCATGCCTACACGATCCCCACTCAGCGCCGAATTGCGGGACCTTTACGAAGCTGAATCCTCGCGGCTGCAAAACGGATTTTACACATCGAAAGATGGATTGAATTTTGCCCGGCAGAGGACCGCGTTGGCGCAATCCATCGTTCTTCGCCTCCTGGAGCAAATTCTTCCGGCGGAAACGAAAGGTCCCGGCGTGGCGGTTGCGGCAACCGGCGATTTCGGAAGGCAAATCCTCTTTCCCCTTTCGGAAATCGATCTACTCTTTCTTTTCGCGGAGGAAGGGGCTTCGGAAAAAAGCAAGGACGCGATTCCCCGGTTTTCGCAGCAGTTGCTGGACGTCGGACTGAAGCCGAATCTTTCTTCGCGATTGCAGTCGGAATTCACGCAGTTCGATTCCGAGAACTCGGAAACGATCCTCTCCCTTCTTGACGTGCGTTTTCTTGCGGGCGATCAGGAACTTTTCTCCAGCTTGCGCAACAAAATAATTCCCGAAGTCATGGCGCGGGAAGCCCAGGTTCTGGTCGAGCGTCTCGCGGAGATGACGCGAAACCGCCACCGCAAATTTGCGAACACCGTGTTTCACCTCGAACCCAATGTGAAAGACGGCCCCGGCGGTTATCAGGATTACATCATTGCGCGGTGGCTGGCGACGATGTCCGCGATGGAAAAGAAGCATCGCTGGCCCAGTCCGGACGCCGGTTTCACGCCCGCCGTACAGCCGGCGATGGATGCCGCCCTTGCTTTCTTTGCCTCGGTCCGCTGCTTTCTGCAATTTCGCGACGGGCGCGACCAGAATCTTTTGACCTGGGATGCGCAGGATCAGGCGGCGGCGCAAAAAATCGGTGCAGCGGATGCCGCCGTTCATGACGCCATCGACTGGATGCGCATCTATTTCGGCCACGCGCGCGCCGTCGATCATATTTCCAGTCAACTGTTGGAAGAAATGCCGGCGGCGCAGTCGCTTTTTTACAGGCAACTGGAAACCTGGAGGACCGGTTTTTCCGACGAGAATTTTTCCGTGGTGGACGGACTGATGTTTTTCCTGAAGCCGGAAAATCTCGCCGACCCGAATTTATTTTTTCGAACGTTTCGCCTCATCGCACAGCGCGGTTTCAAGCTGAGTCCCACCGCTGAGCTTCAGCTCGAAATGGCCCGGCCGTCCCTGGCCAATCGCCTCCCGCCCGGTTCAGAAGTTTGGCGTTTTCTGCAGGAGGTTCTGCCGGAGCCGCATGCGGCGGACTCGCTTCGCGCCATGCACTCGCTGCATCTGCTGACGCTGTTCCTGCCGGAGTTTCGGGAGATCGATGCGCTGGCCGTTCGCGAAATTTCTCACCGTTTTACCGTGGATGAACACACTCTCCAGGCAATTGAAAATCTTCATTTGCTGCGCCAATCCAAATCCAAATGGGATGAACGGTACGCGGGAATCCTCGACGAACTCGACCGGCCGGAACTTCTTTACCTGGCGATGCTGCTTCACGACACCGGTAAGGCGGTCACGCTGCAGGATCACATCCCTGCCAGCCTGACGGCCGCCAAAGGGTGCCTCGACCGGTTCGAGTTTTCCGAGGCCGACCGCGAGACGGTCCTGTTTCTCATCGAGCGCCATCTGGAAATGGCGGCGACGTTGCGCCGGGACATTTTCGATCCGGGGACCGTGGCGCAATTCGCCAATAATGTTGGCACGCCCGACCGGCTGAAAATGCTGTGCCTGTTCACGTACGCGGATCTAAAAGCAATCAATCCGGAAGCGCTGACGCCCTGGAAGGCGGAAGATCTCTGGCAACTCTATATCGGCACGGCCAACTATCTGAATCGCACTGTGGATGAGCGAGTGCAAGCCGACGCCAACGACGAAGTCCTGAATCACCTTCGCTCGCTGGCCGCCACGGCAGGAAAGAAACTTCAAACCTTTCTTGACGGGCTGCCGCGCCGCTACCTGCGCACGCACCCGGTGGATGAAATTCTGCAACATTTTGAAATGGCAAACCGGCTGGGGCAGGATTCCGTGCAACTCGCGCTCCGGCGCACTCGCCACTGGTACGAATTGACCGTGGTGACCACGGACCGGCCCTTCCTGTTTGCTACTGTCGCCGGAGTGCTCGCCGCCTGCGGCATGAACATCGGAAAAGCGGGCGCCTTTTCGAACTCCACCGGCACGGTTGTGGATACGTTCAGCTTCACCGACCGATTTCGAACGCTGGAAATGAATCTGCCCGCCTGGGAGCGCTTTAAGAGCACTGTCCACGGCGTTCTGTCGGGCAAGCAGGACCTGAATCGCCTGCTGCGTGAGCGCCTGCGCATCGAGAAAGACCGTCCCGGGGAAGTCAGCGCGACGCCCAAGGTCCAATTCGACAGCACCTGCTCTGCGCACAGCACCCTGATCGAAATCGTTGCCCCCGACCGGCCTGGCTTGCTGTACAAAATCAGCTCGGCATTCTCGAAGCAGAACTGCAATATTGATATTGCATTGATTGACACCGAGGGGCAGACCGCCATCGACGTTTTTTACCTCACCTCTTCCGGCAATAAACTCACGCCCGAGCATCGGGAGGCTCTCCGCCAATCTCTGTTAAAGGAATTGGCCGGAGGATAAACAGGCCGAGGAGAAGTTTCCCAAGATCGCTTTCAGAGATGACGGAGGATTCGTTTTTCCACAGCTTGCAACGTCGCGCTCACTTGCAGGAAGGCTTGCCATCAGTGGGAATGTTCCGAAATTCAAATCTTCAAACCTCATCCAATGGAACTAAATTCGGAGTATAGTAATCATATAAGCAGAGTTGAAGGCAGGTCCGATATCCCGTATTTGGAGGCACACCATGTTGTTGAAACGGTCCCCCGACCTGAAGTATTCGGAGATTACCCCGCGAGATATTTACTTGAATCGCCGCAAGTTTCTGTATGGAATGGGGTTAGCGGGCGGCTTGGCATTTGCGGGCAGGAGCGTGTCGAATCTCATGAACCCGGAGTCTCGCGCGTATGCGGCCCCGAAGTTTTCCGGTCTTACTCCAAGCCCGTTCAGCACTACAGAGAAGGTCACCGACGAAAAGGTCGTCACCTCTTACAACAATTACTATGAGTTCGGCACCGAAAAGGACCAGCCGGCGAGAAACGCGACAAAGTTCGTCACGAGCCCTTGGAGCGTGTCAGTCGAGGGCGAGGTTGCCAAGCCCCGTAAGTTCACAATGGACGAACTTCTGAAGGTGGCGCCGCTGGAAGAGCGCATTTACCGGCATCGCTGCGTGGAAGGCTGGTCGATCGTCGTGCCCTGGGTCGGCTATTCCTTCAGCGCACTGGCGAAGATGGTCGAGCCGACGGCGAACGCGAAGTACGTGGCCTTCGAGAGCTATTTTGACAAGAAGCAGATGCCGCTATGGAGCCAGGCCGGTATTCAGTTGCCTTATGTTGAGGGGCTGCGAATAGACGAAGCGATGCACCCGCTGGCGCTGCTGACCGTCGGAATGTACGGTGACAATCTTCCAAACCAGGACGGAGCGCCGGTTCGCATGGTGATTCCGTGGAAATACGGATTCAAGAGCGCCAAATCGCTGGTAAAGATCCGTTTCGTGAAGGATCAACCGCCCACCACATGGAACATCACCAACGCGCATGAATACGGCTTTTACTCTAACGTTAATCCCACTGTGGATCACCCCCGCTGGAGCCAGGCAAAAGAAGTCCGGCTGCCGGGGTACTTCAAGAACACAAAAACACTGATGTTTAACGGTTACGATCAAGTGGCCAGTCTTTACAACGGCATGGACCTGAAGAAAAACTTCTGAACGGAAAACATATGAATTCCATTTTGACGAGCAAGTGGACCAAGGTCGTAGTGTTTCTATCCTGCCTGATTCCGGCCGGGCTCCTCATCCGGGACATCTTCACCGGTGGGTTGGGCAGTAACCCCACTCAGTTTCTTGAGCACGCCACAGGCGACTGGACGCTGCGTTTCCTTGCCATCACGCTGTCCATCTCGCCCTTGCGCAAGCTGTTTCACCTGCCGCAGTTGATTCGTTTCCGGCGCATGCTGGGGCTGTTCGCGTTCTTTTATGGTTTTTGCCATTTTGGGATTTATATTGGGCTCGATCAGGTCCTGGATATCCACGGTATTTATGCAGATGTTTTAAAGAGACGGTACATTACCGTTGGATTCACTGCGTTCGTGCTGATGATCCCGCTCGCGATCACTTCCACAGCGGGGTGGATTCGCCGCATGGGCGGCAAGAACTGGCAGAAACTGCACCGCGCGATCTACATCAGTGCCGTTCTGGGCGTGATTCACTTTTACTGGCTGGTAAAATCAGATGTCCACTTACCCCTTGAATATGCAGGAGTTATCGGAGTTCTGCTATCCTGGCGACTGTACGATTGGTACTCTAAACCGGGTCGGCGGCCTGCGCCCAGCAAAGCGCCCGCCAAGCCATCGACATCTGCAGCGACAGAGTAACGACGCGCCCAATTTGCCTTTCCACAGCTCCCACGGCTAAAATTGATGGTTCTGGCGATCTCCCAGAGCTTAAAAGGACGTGTTTGCCGTGTCACCCGCGCGTTCCACCAATCCGGAAAAGATCGGCCTTCCCTGCTGGATGGATCGCGTCCTCGACGAATATTCCAAAGTGGACGGTGAACTGTCTCCGGAACCGGTGCATGACCTGCGCGTGGCCTTGCGCCGATGCATCGTGATCGCCGACATCATGCGCGACATGGATCCCACCGGCGACTGGAAAACGATGCGGAAATCGGCCCGGCGCGTTTTTGTCCACCTGGGAGCGCTACGAGACACACAAGTCCGAACGGAATGGATCGAGAAACTTCGCACCCCCGGGGATTCTTCGATGGACCAGCTTCTGGAATCGTTGAAACTGCAACATGAAAAAGACCGGGCCGCGGCACAAGAGGCTTTGAAAAACTTCGATCGAAAACAGTGGCGAGCCTGGTCGAAACAGCTTTCCGGTCATTATCGCCATGTGGCCGCCAATCGCCCGGCCTGCGAATCGCTCATTTTTGAGGCCTGGGAGACAGTACATTCATTGCACCGCCGGGCGCAGAAGAGTCGCAGCCGCGTGGCCTATCATCGTCTGCGCGGCGGACTGAAGAAGTTTCGTTACGCCGTTGAAAATTTTCTGCCGTCCATGTATCCGGGATGGGCGCCGGATTTGAAAATTGTGCAGGATTTGCTCGGAGAGGCGCAGGATCTCAGTGTCCTGGAACAGGCCATGGTCAAACACCTGCGCGATTCCGAAGTAGAAGCGCGCGCCGCGTGGCGGAAGAAAATTGAAGCGGAGCGGATGGTCCGCGTCCGCCAGTATCGGGAAAAGATGGCGGGAAAATCTTCGCCGCTTTGGGTTTGGCGCGAAGGACTGACTCCGGATAGGGAATTGCGATCGGCGGGGGTGTCGCGCCTGTCGGAATGGGCTTATTTTGCGACGCCCGATGTTTCGCGAGTACGCCGGGTTTCGCGCCTCTCCATGCAGCTTTACGATGGGCTCTCGAATTGCGGTTTGATCGCGCAGAATCCTTACATGGAGGGACGCTCGATTCTCCAGGCGGCTGCTCTTCTTCAGGAAGTGGGGCGCCTCAAAAAAGGCAAAGCCCATCACAAGGAATCCTACCGGATGATCCGCAAGATTGCGCCGCCGGCAGGATGGTCCAAGCGGGATATGGAAATGACGGCCTTGATTGCGCGTTTCCACCGGCGTGCTTTGCCTCGCCCGGATCACAAAATTCTAAAAACGCTTGATCCATCGATGCGGCAATGGCTGATATTGCTGGCCGCGATTTTGCGTTTCGCGAATGCATTTCAATCAAAACCTTATCGCGCGATCCGCCGCCTGACGGTTGAGGATATCTCCGGAGTAATCGTGGTTCGCCCGGAGGGATTTTCAGATCGGGAGCAGCTCAGCCCGAAACTTTCCGCGGCGCGGCGCTTGCTGGAGTTTACTTGCCAGCGCGCAGTCCATATTCTCGCCCCTGGCACGCGCCTGATGGCGCCCAGAGTCCTGCGGCCCGTGACGCGCAGCGACGCGGCGTGAGCGGGTTTTAGCAGCACAGGCTACAGCCCGTGTTTTTTTTCAGTTCGTGCAAAAATCAAAACCCCACAGGCTGAACCGTGTGCCACTAAAAGCCGTCTTATCGAACAATTTTCAATTCTGAAAAATAAAACCGGGCAATCCCGCGGGTGCGGGATTGCCCGGTTTCGCTATTTTTTCCGATCTAGAACGCCAGCCGCAGTGAAAACTGCATGTCTCGAGGATCGTTCGCGCTGGTGATCTTGCCAAAACTCGAAGAGGTGCTGAGTGTTCTTCCGGCTCCAACCGGGGCATTAAAATTCGGGTGATTGATGAAATTAAAGATGTCCAGGCGGAATTGCAGATTCATATTTTCCCGCAGCAGGAATTGTTTCTGAAGGGTTGTATCGAAATCGTCGAGGCCCGGACCGGTCACAATGTCCCGTCCCGCGTTTCCGTAAGTGAACGGCGCGGGCGTCGAGAAGCAGGACACGTTGAACCATTGTGCCGTTGTTTTTGGGCCGTTATTGGGATCGCAAGTCAGATTCGGCCGTTGTGATGGCGCGGAGAGTGGTTCGCCGTTATTGGCAACGTCCGTCGGAGTGTTAATCGTAAATGGCGCTCCGCTCTGCAAGGTCCAGATCCCGCCCACGGACCATCCTCCAAACGCGGTGTGGACAAACCCGGTCGAGTCCTTCAGGAAAGGAATCTGATAGAGGAAGTTGGTGACGAAACGATTGCGGTGGTCGAAATCGGACAGTCCCTTTTCGGCCGCCAGGTTGTTGGGGTCCTGCGGCAGGTTGGGTCCGGCATTGTTGGCGCCGGGGTTGGATGCGTCATCCAACGCTTTCGACCATGTGTAATTGGAATTGACGATCAGTCCTCGCCACATGTGTTGTGTAAAAGTGAGAGTCAACGCGTGATATTTTTCCCAGCCGTCCCAAGTGACCGATTGGAATCCGCTCATCGACGGAATCGGACGAGCGTGCGTGCAGCCGGTCGCCGGGTTTAAGCAACTGTCCGGAAAAAGATTCTGGAGAGTGTAGTTGTCGGCATGAACCGTATATGAGCCGATATACTGCGCCTGGAAGGAAGAGGTCGAAGTAATACTCCGCTCGATGGACAAATTCCAGACGTTGTTGTACTCGATCTTGAAATCATGGTTGATGTTGTTTCCGCTGACCGAGCCCGACACGCTTAGAATGTTTTCCGTGTTGTGGACGGGAATGATGCCGGCAACGGTATTATTCACCGTCTTGGCGTAGTAAAAAGGCGGATTCAGAGCCAGGTTTTGAAGAATGTTGTACGCAGCCTGATTCGTATAAATTCCGAATCCCGACCGAACTACTGTCTTGTGGTCCGGCAAGGACCAGGCAATTCCCACGCGCGGCGCCAACCGAAGGGGGCGCCCCGAAAGCAGGCTGTTATTCCAGCCCGCCGTTGATGAGGAGACGACCGGAACGTTGGCCGGAATATACGTGGGGATCAGGGAATTGGCCAGTGATGAAAAGTTTCCCTGGCCGTTGCTGGCGATGACAATCTGCCCGCCCGGCTGCAGAATGTTGATGATGGATGCGTTGTTATTCGCATCGGTCATGTTCTGGTTATACTCGTAGCGCAGGCCGATATCGAGCTTCAGGCTGGGTGTAATCTGCCAGCCGTCTTCCACGTACAGATGGACCCAATTCGTCAAGCCTTGCAGGTTTCCCCGTCCCTGGCTTGACCCCGAGCCTTGAGTCGGATCCCCCAGGAGAAAATTCCCAAGGGCATTTCCGGTTCCCGCGAATGTGGACGTGGTTGAGAATGTGAACGTTCCTCTCGCGTTGTTGGCGTTGATCGGCTCGAAATCCAGATGGAAAAAGTAAACGCCAAATTTCACGGTGTGGGTTCCATGGTGCCAGAGTGCGTTGTCATACACTTCGTAATCGTTGTCCTTGCGCGAAACGTACTGTGTCGACTCACCCATTGTTGTAAAGCCGGTGATCGCAGCCTGCGGAAAACCCGTGTCCAAAGGGTTGGTGCTGACTCCTTGAAGTCCCGTCTGCCCGGCGAAATTGATTCCCGCGTTTGGACTAACCTGTCCTCCGCCGACCCACATCCAGCCGAATCGCAGTTCATTGAGCCAGGACGGGCTAAAGACATGGCTCCACGCCGCGGAGATGTTGTCGGTGTGCGTTCGCAGATTATAGCCAAACCCCGGCAGCAATGTTTCGTTGATCGCTCCCGATCCGAAGGGATCGAACTCGTTATCGTCAAACACCGACCCTCGTATGAAGATGTTGTCATTCGCGCCGATGGAATGGTCGATCCGGGCGTTGTATTGATTGATGCTGATCGTGGAAAGCTGCGTGGAGATGATAGAGGCATTCGCCCCCGTCACGTTCGGAAAAACGCCGCCGGGCAGGCCATTCGCTACTTTAGTTAGGATTGCAGATGCCACGGGGTCGATCGTCGGGATCGTATCGTTCACAAATTGCAAACCTGTAGCCGGATTAATGACGCTGATGCCCGATCCATTGAAATTTCCGGCCGCTTCCGCGGCTGTCGGGACAGTGAACGATTGCGTTACGGACTTGTGGATGCGCTCACCTTCATAGTCGGCGAAGAAAAATGTCTTATTCTTTTGGATCGGCCCGCCAATGGACGCGCCGAACTGATTTTGTTTGAAGGGCGGTTTTGATTGCGTCGGGCCAACGAAGAAATTTTTTGCGTCGAAAATGTCGTTTCTGACAAATTCAAACAGGCTGCCGTGGAAATTATTACCGCCGTTCTTGGAAATCACGTTGATAATTCCACCGGATTTTCCGCCGAATTCGGCGTCGTAAGAGGTCTGGTTAATGTTCACTTCCTGAATTCCGTCCACCGAGGGGCTGAGAACCAGGTTATTGAACGCTTCGTCCGTGACCGACACTCCATCGACAAGGTATAGGTTATGGCCTCCGCGCTGGCCCAGAATGCCGTACGTCTGGCCGGTCTGCTGCAGCGCCGACCCGCGCGTTCCGGCCGGTGGAGACGTGATGCCCGGCGTTAGGGCAATCAGATCGATAAACTGGCGTCCTTTGAGCGGAAGGTCGATGACCTGCGCTTGCTGAACGGTGTCCTTGATCGCGGCCGATTCCGTCTGCAGCAGCCCCGTTTCGCCGGTCACGGTGACCGACGTGGATTGGTCCCCAACCTCAAGGGCGAATGTCTGGCGGAGTTTGTCACCTGCGTGCACGGTTACTCCGGACTGGACCGCTTGCTTGAATCCCGTCGCGGTCACCGTCACACGGTAATCGCCGACGGGAAGCTGCGCGATCAGGAATTCTCCGGAATCGTTTGACACAGCCGTATATTTCTGCTGAGTTCCAGTCGAAAGGGCTTCGACCGTAGCGTTGGGGACTGTGGCGCCGGATGGGTCCTTCACCTGGCCGGAAAGTTCGCCCGTGTTCATCTGGCTGAACGCCGGGGTCGCGAACAAAATCAACGCGCCGGCAAAGAGAACTGCGGCGAGCCTTCTCTTTACGAATTCCCACAGACTAATCACAGCGCTATAGTTACCAATTGTCATCGGTTTCTCCTGACCTGAACTTGTTTGAAGAATGCGCGCCGGGAATTAGTTCACTACCCGTCCCATGCGGGACGGCACCCAAACAAATCCCCCGGACGCGGACGCAATTTCCGCGACCTCGAAGCTACAACGGATCGGTTCCCGGTTGCTGTAAGGATGTTGTAAAAAACCTGGGAAGACGCATATTTCCATCGATGAGGCGGCGCGTCTCCAGCAAGTTAGATCGGGAGATTCCTGCAAGATACGCGATGCAAAAGGGTTAGTCTGGTGAGTTACGAGGTAAGAGCTTCGCTTGCATTGGTTTCGGGCTGCAGCAGCGGGTGCTCCATGCACGGCAAATGTAGCGTAAACGTACTCCCTCGTCCCGGCGTGCTCTTGACGGTGACGCGGCCCTTCATTGCTTCGACGATGCTCTTAGCAAGTGGAAGGCCGAGGCCGGTGCCATGAATTTGAGCGGCGGTTACCGAAGGGCTGCGATAGAAGGGTTCAAAAATGTGCAGCAATTCCTTCTGATCGATACCGATGCCGCGGTCGGCCACACTGATCTGGATTTCCTTGCCGCTCGATCCGTGTTCGATCAGCGCGACTTTCACACCAATCCATTTCTGGTTGCTGCCGTATTTCAATGCGTTGGTAATCAGGTTCTGCACACAACGCGAAAGAGCCGGAAGATCGCCCAGGATTTGCGGCAGGTTCTGTTCGACATCTTGTTCCACGTGGAACCCCGCCGTTCGAACCAGGTCCGCCGTGCCGGAAAGCGCTGTGTCCAGGATTTGCGTGACTTCAATCGGGCGCAAGCTGTAACGCTGGTGGCCTTCGCGGATCGCCGCGAATAGAAGAATCTGCTCGACCATTTCAAATAATTTTCCGGCCTGGTTGCCGATCACCGAACCGTATTGTTCCTGCTGCTGTTTCCCATCGACCACGCCATGAGCGAGATTTTCGGCCGCCGAGCTGATGACGGTCAGCGGAGTTCTTAATTCGTGGGAGACCGCCGTGACAAAATCCATCTGCAATTTTGCGAGACGCTGGGCGCGCGTGCTGGTGACGATCAGGATCGCCATGCTGACCACCAGCAGGAAGAGCACGCCGAAACTGATGGCCAGATTTCGGCGGCGGGAGTCGGCAACGAACGCGCCCAGAGGGCCGCCGCGACGGTGCCGCAGCACGAGCCGCCAGTCCTGGTCTTCTCCCTTTTCATCGAGAAGCGGAAACCAGGTGATTCCGACCGACGTAGCGGGCCCCCTATTTTCCGAGGGCATCTGGAACAGGTGAATCGGGGACCCTTGTGCGCCATTCTCAATTCGCCCAAAGATATTCATCGTGCCATCCGCGTCCACGACTTCCTGCGCTCCAAAACCGGCATCGGAGGAATAGAGTACGTGTTTTGGATTTTCCCCCGCGACGACGGCGACCTGATAATCGAGGCCTTCGGTTCCACGGAAATATCGTTGCGCCAGGTCGGGGAGCAACTGGTCTTGAACTGTTTTTTCGTTCAGCAGGATGACGATCCAATCCGTGTACCTGTGATTGGCATCCTGAATTTCCGCCTTGGGATCGCCATTCCGCGCGACGGAACGAACCAGCGCCGGAATGCTGGATTCAAATCTCCATCCGGCGAGCGGCCCGCCGGAAAAAAAACGCTCGGCAAATTCCCGATCGAAGGCCTGCGATCGCTGATCTTGAAGTTCGCTGAAGCGATCGAGAAATCCGGGAGGCGTTGACTGGATCGGCGCATTTGCCAGTTCCCGGCGCAATTTGGAAAGATCCGCCGTCGGGTTTCCCGGCTCGAAATGCTGGGTCGCCGGATCCAGCAGGAGTGTTGGAGGCCCCGAATTGTCGGAGGACTTCACGACATACAGGCTGGAAATGAGTTCCGGGTGCGCCGTGGTTTTCTTCCAGTCTGCCAAGCGGCGCGCATACCGGTCCCAGTCTTCCCGAGCGTCGGCCTCCGGATCGGCGCGCAGGGCAATGCAAATTTCGGAGAAGTCCCGGAAAAAATCCAGATGCCAGTTGATCATCGACATCTGAAGGCTGTCTGCCAGGCGTGTGCTGGTCGCCTCGCTGATCTGGTTGCTCCAGCTGTATTGCAGCGCCGCCAGAGCGATTACGACGACCGCGGCAAGGATTACCATGGCGTTGTAAAAAAGCTGCTCTTTGACGGGTAATTTCATGATGAGTCCGATCGCTTCGACGATCGCCGGTGAGTCTTCCTTCCGAGTGAAGCGAGGAAATCCCTCCTGGTTTTTCGAGGTTGCGCCGGAGGGGGAGGGATTCCACGCTCCACTCGGGATGACGGTATTTTCTTATTTCGAAAAACTCTAAACGCCACGTCCCGTGGGTCATCCTCAATCTCAAAATTTACAAAAAGATCGATCACCAGGACTGCCTTAATTCCTGGAGGCCGGAAAGTATTTACGCCTTGAATTTATACCCAAGGCCTTGCACGGTCAGAATAAGTCTCGGCTGTTTGGGATCGTCTTCCAATTTCTGGCGCAGGCTGGCGATATGCACATCGACGGTGCGCGTGTACATGTCTGCACTATATCCCCACACTTGTTTCAATAGCTCATCGCGCGATAGAGTCGCGCCGCGGCGCTCGATGAAATACCGAAGCAGCTGAAACTCGCGCGCGGATAAATTCACAGTCTTATTATCTTTCGTTGCCTCGGTCCCTACAAGATCGACGTGGAGCGATCCGAAATCAAACACGCCCGACTGCGCGGCCGGGCGGATCGGGGCGCGGCGCAGCAGTGCTTCGATGCGAGCGACAAGTTCCTGCATGTTGAAGGGTTTGGTGACGTAATCATCGGCGCCGATTTTCAGGCCATTTACTTTGTCGCTGGTTTGCCCGCGCGCGGTGAGCATCAGAATGGGAGTGATCAGTCCGGCCTCGCGGATGTCTTTGCAGACCACGAACCCGCTGCGATTGGGCAGCATCACGTCGAGAATGATGAGGTCGAAGGGAAGATGGCTGGCTTTTTCAAATCCTTCATCGCCGTTCGCGGCGTATTCGACGGTGTATCCCTCGTTGCGCAGACGGTCCCCCACGGTCATTCGAAGGGCTTCTTCGTCTTCGACAAACAGAACGTTACCGCGCATGTGGAGTCACCGTAATCCCTAGCAAGTTACTGATGATAAGACGCCGACTGTGGCGATTCCGGGTACAGGCTGCCTGTCCGATCCTTGACACTGTTTCTTGCAAGGTGCTAGCCTCGCTACAGTAGCATAGCCCCATTCGATGTTCTTTGGCACAAGCATGGATAGAAATCTCTCAACGAACCGACTGCCCCTCTACTGCCTGCTCCTAACGGCAGTACTTGTCTTGGGCCTCATTCAATGGAGTTTTCTACCCATCCTGATTCAGGACGGGCCGGTCACCGCGACCACTGTTTTGGAAATATCGGCCGGCCACTCATCGAAATTTGCCGCTCCATTCAAACACTTATTTGGAGATTCATTAAAACCCGCTGTTGAGCGATCGACAACTGCGATGCCCCGGATTGCACCGACTTTTGTCTATCGACCGGATGAACCAGTTTTCCGTAGGGGCGATTTCTTTTCCTCCCATCACCCGCTACGCGCACCGCCCTCCGCATAATCGCAACCAGGGAATTCTCCCTGCGGGCATCCTCAACCTAATTTAGTCAGACATGGCCGTCGATCACGATCATTAGTGATGTTGTGCTGAACCCGTGAAGTTTCATTTCAGGAGATCCGATGACCTCAAATCCTTTGGACCCGGAACGGCTGGACCGTCTCAGGCAATTGGATTCTTGCAGTGTGGCGAATGCCATCGAAACCTTCGACGTGCGCTTGCGCAATACGGGATTCACAGATTCCACAGTGCGCTGCATTTATGAAAACCTTCCTCCCCTGGTCGGTTATGCGGCGACTTTGCGAATTCGCACTTCCGAGCCCCCGATGGAGGGTGAAAGTTATTACTACCGGCTGGACTGGCTGGAGCACGTGATGCGTGTTCCGGAGCCTCGAGTCCTTGTCGTGCAGGATCTGGACCGGCATCCCGGACTGGGATCATTCATCGGCAATGTTCACGCCACTGTTCTGCGCGCGTTGGGCTGTATCGGCGTGGTGACGAACGGGGCCGTCCGCCATGTTCGCGAAGTGGAGGCGCTCCAGTTTCAAATGTTCGCAGGTAATGTTTCGGTGTCGCATGCCTATTCGCATGTCTTCGATTTTGGGGTTCCGGTGGAAGTCGGGCAGATGCACGTTCAGCCGGGCAACCTGCTCCACGGCGATCTTCACGGCGTTCAGACCGTTCCTCTGGAAATCGCTCACAAGGTTCCGGATGTTGCGAGGAGGATGAACGAGCAGGAGCGGGAACTGATGAAGTTTTGTCAATCGGCTGATTTTACGGTCGAAAAGTTTCGCGCGGAAGTAAACGACCTGAGAATGAAAAGAAGAGCGTCAAGGATGAATCAATGAATCAAAAAACCGGAGGTCGCCCCTTGAGTTTCGCGAAGAAATGCAATTTTTTGTTCTGTATCGCCTGCGCCGGATTGCTGTGCGGCTGCGGCGCGACGCATCCGGCTGCGGCGGACGATCCCGAAAATGCACCGGCGGCTGCCGTAGTGAAAGTGGCGCGCCGCAATATTGCCGACAATCTCGAGATTGCTTCGGAACTTCAGCCGTTCCAGGACGTGGACGTGTACGCGAAAGTTTCCGGCTATATCCACAAGCTCAACGTGGATTTCGGCACGCACGTGAGGCAGGGACAGGTGCTCGCCATCCTCGAAATCCCCGAACTGCAACAGCAATTGCAGCAGGATGAGGCTGCCGTCCGGCGCAGCGAACAGGAGTTGACGCGCGCGCACGACGAATTGGATCGCGCACAATCGGCTTATACCGTGGCGCACCTGTCCTATACGCGGCTCGCCGATGTGCAGAAATCGCGCCCGGAACTCGTCGCGCAGCAGGAAGTGGACGTCGCGCAGGGGAAGGACATGGAAGCGAGCGCGGGTGTTTCTTCGCAGAAGGCCGCGCTGGCTTCCGCCGGGCAGTCACTCGAGGTGGCCAAATCCGCTCTGGGCAAGGACCAGGCCATGTTCGATTACGCGCGCCTGACGGCGCCGTTCGATGGTGTGGTCACTCAGATTTACGAATACACAGGCGCACTGCTTCCCGCTGGAACTTCCTCGACCAGTAAATCCGATTCGGCGCTTTGCCACCTGTCGCAGACCAATCTTTTACGGCTGGTGATCCCCGTGCCGGAGCGCGCCGTTTCCGCGATCCGCGACGGTCAGACGGTTGCCGTCAATGTTTCGGGAGCAGGGAAAACGTTCGATGGAAAAATCATTCGGTACTCTGGCCAGATCGATCCCACCACCCGCACGATGCACACGGAAGTGGATGTTCCCAATCCCAAGTACGAGCTGGTGCCTGGAATGTACGCTTCCGTGAATATTCCGCTCCACTCGGAGGCGAATGTCCTCACCGTGCCGGTACAGGCCCTTCAGATTTCCGGCGAGGGAAAGGGGACCGTTCTCGTCGTCGGGCCGGGAAACAAGCTGGAACGGCGCGATGTGGCGCTGGGATTACAAACGGCCACCGATGTCGAAATCACTTCGGGTCTGCAGGAAAACGAAACCGTAATTTTCGGAAGCCTGGGGCAGTATCGGCCGGGCGAGCAGGTCGCACCCAGGGTCGTCGTACCTTCGCATATGGAATAGTTCGCATTTAACGGGAGAACCAGATGCCTTCATTCGCCGTCCGACATCCTTATTTGATCGTTGTATTTTGCCTTTTTGTGGTTGTGCTCGGGTTGACCAGCCTGGCTCGAATGCCGGTGGATATGTTTCCCCCGATCAAAATTCCTGTCGTGCTGGTGGCGACGTTTTATAGCGGGATGCCTCCGCAACAGATCGAAGCCGACATTACGGACACATTCGAGAGGTTTTTCACGCTGGCAAGCGGCGTGGACCATATGGAATCGCGGTCATTGCCCGGCGTGAGCCTGATCAAAATTTATTTTCAGCCGGGGACCGATGCGGACGCGGACGTCACCCAAATTTCCAATCTGGCGATGGCGGATTTGAGAAGGCTGCCGCAGGGAACGCTTCCGCCTGTGGTACTGAAAGTCGATGCATCGACGCTTCCTGTCTGCCTCTTGACCGTCTCGGGCGAAGGGCTGGATGAAACGCAACTGCACGACTACCTGCAATATCAGATACGCAATCAGATTGCCGGCGTCCCGGGCGCCACGGTTCCTCCTCCATACGGCGGCAAGTACCGGCAGATCATGGTGTATGTGGACCCTTTGAAATTGCAGGCGCACCAATTGAGTCCCATGGACGTGGTTCGCGCAACGAATTCTTCCAACTTGATTTTACCGGCCGGCGATATACGCCTGGGCCCGATCGACTACAACATTTATACGAACGCGCAGGTGCAGGACCCGAAATCGATCAACGAGATTCCGATCAAGACCGAGGGCGAAAAATCTGTGTTTGTTTCCGACGTCGGCAAAGCAGTGGACGGCTCGGCGCAGCAATACAACATTGTGCGTGTCGACGGCCAGAAATCCGTATACGTTGCGGTCCAGAAGCAGGGGGGCGATACGAACACGATCGCCGTGGTGGACGGAATTCGCAAAGCCATTCAGGATTTGCGGGATATTCCTTCCCAACTTCATGCGTATGTCACGTTCGACCAGTCGGTGTTTGTGAAGCAGGCGATTTCCACCGTGTTGCGAGAGGGAGGAATTGGAATTTTCCTGACCGGACTGATGATCCTGATATTTCTGGGAAGCTTTCGCGCGACAATTGCCGTTTTTCTTTCCATCCCGATTTCCGTGTTCATCACATTTTTCATTTTGCACAGCTTCGGAAAATCGATCGACGCCATGGTGCTCAGCGGGCTGGCGCTGGCGTTTTCCAGGCTGATTGACGACTCCGTCGTGGTGATTGAAAACGTGCACCGCCATATTGAAATGGGCGAAGACCCGGCCGTGGCGGCGGTCAAGGGCACAAACGAAGTCGCTCTCGCGGTTCTGGCCATCATGCTTGTCGCGGTCGTAGTTTTCTTTCCCGTCACGTTTCTGTTCGGCGTGAGCCAGTATTTGTTCGGCGCGCTGGCGCTCGGAGTTGTTCTGGCCCTCTTCGCATCGTATTTCGACGCGGTGACCGTTGTGCCCCTTTTCTGCTCGAGATATTTGAAGGCGATCCATCATGAAGATGCCGCCGGGAATGAGAAAAAATCCTGGGGGACGAAATTCCACGCGGGATTTAACGCCAGGTTCGAGGGTCTCCTGAATGTTTACGAGAAGTGGGTTCGCAAAGCCCTCGATGTTCCGGTTCTGGTGGTTGCAGGATTTTTGGGAATCTTCTTTCTGAGTTTTCTCCTTTACCCGCTCATTGGGGTCTCGTTTTTTCCACGAAGCGACGCGGGACAATTTGTGATCAACGTAAAAGCGCCGACGGGAACGCGCATCGAGCTGACCGAGGACTACGTGAAGCGTGTCGAAGACATCGTGCACCAGGTTGTTCCGCCCAGGGATATGGAAACCGTCGTTTCCAATATTGGGCTTACGCCCGATCTTTCCTCCCTGTTCAGTCCGAACGCCGGAATGCACACCGCATTCGTTCAGGTGGGGCTAAAGGAAGATCACAAAAGGAGCAGCTTTGCCTACATGGACGATGTGCGCTCGCGCGTCGCTTCGCAAATTCCCGAGCTGCGGACTTATTTTCAATCCGGCGGGCTTGTGGACGCCGTGTTGAACCAGGGCGCTCCCGCACCGATTGACGTACAGGTGAGCGGAGCGGACCTCAACGCCGATGCACGCATGGCACAGGACCTGGCGCGGCAATTCCGACGGATTCCCGGAATTTCCGATGTTTACATTCCGCAGGACATGGACTATCCCGCTCTGCAGGTCAACGTGAATCGCGCGCGCGCCAGCGAACTGGGTCTCAGCCCTCAGGAAGTCGTGGATAACCTCATTACATCGCTCACATCGGACGCGATGATCGCACCCGGTTATTGGGTCGATCCGCGCAGCGGCAACAACTATTTCGTGACCGTGCAATATCCGGAAAATCAGCTGCACTCGATTCAGGATCTGAAAGCCATGCCCCTGCGTGGTGCTGCGCTGAAAATGCCAACGTACTTGAATCAGGTGGCCGACGTGAGCGTGGTGCAATCGCCTACCGAAGTGGACCACTACCAGTTGCAACGATCGGTGGATATTTACGTCGCGCCGTCCGGGGAGGACATCGGGAAACCTGCTGCTGCGATTTCAAAAATTATCGCAAATACGAAACTCCCGCAAAATCTTCGGATCAACACGCGCGGTCTGATCGTCACCATGCAGAATTCGTTTCGCAGCTTCGGCATCGGTTTGGTTCTCGCGATCCTGCTGGTGTACCTGATTCTGGTGGCGCAATTTTCCTCGTTTATCGATCCCTTCCTGATCGTGCTGGCGATTCCCACGGGGCTGGTCGGCGTCATATTTACACTCGCCTTTACCGGCACTACGCTGAACATCCAGTCGTTAATGGGGATCGTGATGCTACAGGGAATGGTGGTCTCCAACAGCATTCTCATCGTGGATTTTGCAAACGTGCTGCGCGGCGAGGGCCGGGGCGTTGTGGAAGCGGTCGCGGACGCTTGTCGGATCCGTCTGCGCCCGATTTTAATGACGTCGTTGGCCACGGTTGTGGGCCTGTTGCCGATGGCGTTCAAGCTCGAAACAGGCAGCGAAGCTTACGCCCCGCTCGCCCGCGTGATTATTGGCGGATTGCTCTCGTCCATCGTGCTCACCATCTTCGTGGTGCCCGCGGCATACCTGCTGATCTACCGGCGCCGCGAAGCATCGGGCGTACCTGCGATTCCACAGGAGGCACACTAATGCGAGGCCGGATTTTTATCTCGATCGCGCTGATCCTATCGGCGGTTCCGTTGCGCGGGCAGGCTCCTCCATCTTTGACTCTGGAGCAGGCGGAACAAATCGCGCTTCAGAACCATCCACAGATTCAGGCGGCTGTGCAATTGGCGGAGGCGGCATCCTCTCAGGTCACGGAGGTTCGTTCCGCTTATTTTCCGCAGGCGTACGGCAGCCTGACCGGCGTGGAAGCGGAAAACGACAGTCGCGTTGCCGCCGGAGGATTGAACAATTCAATTATTTATGACCGGTTCGCCGGAGGATTTACCGTTAACCAGATGATCACCGATTTTGGCCGGACGTATCAACTGGTGAAAAGCTCCAGCCTGCATGCGAAGGCGCAACTGGAAAATGTCACGGTCACACGCGCGGATGTATTACTGGCAGTCAACCAGGCTTACTTTAATGTTTTGCGGTCCCAAGCGGTCTTGCAAGTTGCCGAGCAAACCGTAAAATCGCGGCAGCTCGTTTCCGATCAAACCAGCGAGCTGCAGAAAAACAAACTGAAATCCGGACTGGATGTGAGTTTCGCGAACGTGGATCTGGCGCAGGCCCAACTGTTGCTGATTCAGGCGCAAAACGACGTGCAGAGTTCGTCCGCGGATCTTTCCGCCGCGCTGGGATATTCGGATCAGCGAATCTTCACCTTGATGGATCAAACACAGCGGCCTTCCCCTCCAGCCGAACTTTCGCCATTGCTCCAGGAAGCGCTTCACAATCGTCCGGAACTCATCGGCCAGGATTTGGATGCCAAGGCCGCCGAGAGTTTCGCCACGGCGGAGCGCGACCTCTGGCTGCCAACGATTTCGGCGGTTGGTGTGGCGGGACTTATCCCCTACCGCCAGGACCCTCTCCCCAGCCGTTATGCCGCGGCGGGAATTAATGTGAGTGTTCCCATTTTCAACGGGCGCCTTTTCACCGCGCGGAAAAACGAAGCAATGTCGCGCGCCAAAGCACAGGAACAGTTTTTGAGGGACCTGCAGAATCGAATTACGCGCGACGTTCGCACCGCATGGCTCAATGCCAACGCCGCGTTCCAGCGCCTCGCGGTGACCGAGCAACTCCTCGATCAGGCGACGCAGTCCTTCGATCTCGCGCAATCCCGCTACGGGCTCGGATTAAGTTCCATCGTCGAGCTGAGCCAGGCGCAACTGAATATGACGCAGGCGGAGATTACAAAGGTCAGCGCACAGTATTACTACGAGGGGCAGATGGCCTATCTGAATTACCAGTTAGGGAGGCTTCAGTAGGAGGGGCCTTCACCCTGCGTACTTTTGAATTCCGGGGGTGTCCATTAAAATTCAAGATCCACAGGCTGAAGCCTGTGCCACTGGAGGCCCTTCGCACACCCGTCCTACTGGTACTTGACACATATATTTTCCGCGCCCTATGCTGGCTCCCATGAAAGTTTCGATCGGTTCCGACCATGCCGGGTTCGAGTACAAGGAAAAGATCAAGATACTTTTGTCCGCACTCGGACACGAAGTTACCGATGTCGGCACATTCAGCGCGGAACCCGTGGATTATCCGCTGTTCATCCGCCCGGCGGCGGAATTGGTGGCGCGGGGCGAATGCGATCGCGGGATCGTACTCGGCGGTTCGGGAAATGGCGAAGCCATTGTCGCGAACAAAGTGCGCGGAGTGCGCTGCGCGCTGTGCTGGAATCTGGAGACCGCGCGGCTGGCCCGCGAACACAATGACAGCAATGTTCTTTCCCTCGGGCAGCGAATGTTGCCGGAAGAATTGGCGCTGGAGATTGTGAAAGTCTGGCTGGTGACGGAATTTGCCGGCGGCCGGCACATCCGGCGCATTGCGGAAATCGAGTAAACATTTGAATTTTATTTTAGGCCGGAGGCGATTCTCGTGAAGCTTTTCCTTGAGAATTTCTCTCGTTGTCGCGTTGTGTCTGGTTGCTCTCGCGGCCGTGGGGATCACGGAGACCATCGGATGGCGCCCATTCATCGGACCACGCGCGCGGCCGCTCACGAGCCGCGTATTTGAGCGAACAACCGAGCGCTGGTCGCGCGGAAAATATCTGGTCGAAGGCGTCACGCCCTGCATGGTCTGCCACTCGCCCCGCGATTGGAGCAAGCACGATGCGCAAATCCTTCCCGGAATGGAAGGCGCGGGCGGCGACTTCGTCAATATGCAGGGGTTGCCGGGCCACGTCGTGGCGCCGAATATTACGCCGGACCCTGAGACGGGAGCGGGGACGTGGAGCGACGATGCCCTGGCCCGGGCGATCCGCGAGGGAATCGGTCATGACGGCCGCGCCTTGTTCCCCATGATGCCTTACGAAAATTTCCGGTATCTTTCCGACGAAGATGTCGCTTCCATCGTTGTGTATCTGCGATCGCTTCCGGCCGTGCGGAATCCGCTGCCCCGTAGCGAAATTATTTTCCCCGTGAAATACCTGATTCGCAGCGTGCCGGAGCCGATTTTGACGCCCCTGCCGGCGCCCGACCTGTCCGATCCGGTCAAACGAGGCGCACACCTGGTAACCCTCGCGGGTTGCAGCGATTGTCACACTCCCGCGGAACGCGGCCAGCCCCTTGCCGGGATGTATCTAGCCGGAGGACAAATTTTTGACGGCCCGTGGGGCAAAGTCGCCACCGCGAATCTTACGCCGGACGCTTCCGGAATTCCGTATTACGACGAAGTTTTATTTGTGCAGACAATAAGGACCGGGTACGTGAAGGCCAGACCGCTCAATTCGATTATGCCGTGGCACGTCTACCGGAACATGACGGACGAAGATTTAAAGTCGATCTTTGCCTACTTGAAAACTCTCAAACCAGTGAAGCATCTTGTGGACAATACCGAGCCGCCAACCTATTGCCCCGTGGACAAAACAATGCACGGTGGCGGCGATAGGAACCACAGCGACTAATGTGGCGGCATCTTGCCGGCGGGTTTACTGGTCGAGGAGAAAATTAAACCGCCGGCAAGATGCCGACGCTACGAAAACAGGTTCGGCATTGCATTCCACCGCCCCATAAATAGGTCACAGAACCCGCACCCCTCTTTGATTTTGTTTGAAGTGAAGTTTTAATCAACCGGGGGAAGTTGGGAAACATTCCACGAGCCACCCAGCGCTTTGACAAGTAGGACTTCGGAAGTCAAACGGCGGGTTGAGATGCTTACGGCTGTTCGCTCATTCGCCAGTGCGGCGCTTTGTGCGGTGATTACGGTCAGATAGGTATCGAGGCCGCCCTTGTAGCGGTTGGTGGATTGTTCGAGAGAACGGTTCGCGGCAGCGACGGCGGCATCCTGCGTTTTTGCTTCGTCTTCGAGAACGCGTAGATCGGACAAGGCGTCTTCCACTTCCTGAAAAGCGGTGAGAACTGTTTGCTGATAGTCGGCAATCATTTCGTCGTACGTGGCCTTGGCCTGATCGGAGACGGCGTGCCTTCTGCCTGCGTCAAAGACGGTTTGCGCCGCCGAAGCTCCAACCGACCAGAGGGCGCTCGGCCCTGTCAACCAGGAAGGGAACTGGCCGCTTTCGAAGCCCCCTACGACACCAAGCATGATTGTCGGGAAATATGCCGCGCGGGCAATGCCGACTTGCGCGTTCGCCGATGCGACGCGGCGCTCCGCGCCGGCGATGTCGGGACGCCGCTCAAGCAATTCCGACGGCAGTCCGGGACTTGCGACCGGGGGAACTGACGGCATTGGCGCGGTCGACAAACTGAACGTGGAGGCTGGCTGCCCGACCAGAACGGCTACCGCGTGCTCATATTGATTTCGTGCAGAGGTGATGTCGATGTCCTGCGCGCGCGTTTGTTCCAGCAGCGTGTCGGCCAGTTCCACGTCTTCACGGGAAGCAACACCGCCCTGGAAACGATTCTGCGTCAGCTCCAGCGCCTTTTCGAACGCGGCAACATTCGAATCGAACAATTGTTTCTGGGCGTCGAGTCCGCGAAGGGTCATATAATCGACCGCCAGTTCGGCGTGGAGACTCAGGCGAATCGATTCCAGATCCGCCGCGCTGGCTTGTGCCTGCTCCCGGCTGGATTCGACCGTTTTTCGAATGTTTCCCCACAGGTCGGGCTCGTAGGAAACATCCCCGGTAAGGAGAAAATCGGAGTAGTCGTTCGGTGACGTGGGGCCTTTCAAGGCGCGGTTGGAGGACTGGCGCTGGCGGGAGGGGGAAAGACCGGCAGTCACCAAAGGAAATTCCGCCGAACGCGAAATCCGCACCTCGGCGCGCGCTTCCTGAAATCGGTCCATCGCGGCGCGCAGAGACTGATTGGAGACCGTCAACCGATCTTCCAGCGTGTTGAGTTGAGGGTCCTCAAAAATTTCCCACCACTTGCCTTTGCGCGCTTCGTCGCTGGGCGCGGCAGGTTTCCAGTTTCCGGTTTCCTTGTAAGCCGGAGGAATTTGCGTTGTCGGTTTTGTATATTTGGGGCCCACCGAGCATCCTTCAACGAAAAGCATGCCGGCAATACAGAAAAAACAAAAAGCCCGCCAGAACGAAGTCATAACTCTCGCATGAAAATTCACATGTCTCTCCAGAGGGCGCATCAACGCTTCGCCTCCGGGAGTGTCTCGGGTTGAATAATTCGGACCGTCTGGCCGTCGGCGATTGAATCCGGCGGGTTGGCGAGGACGGATTCGTCGCCCTTCAGCCCGGAGACGATTTCCATCTCGGTTCCAAAATCCCGCCCGGGTGAAATCGAGACCAACTGAATTGTTTTCCCGTCTTTTACCGTGGCCACCTGCAGTCCCGCCGACTTGTAGATGATGGAATTTTCAGGGAGCGTGTACGTCGTCACACCGGAGGGCATTTTGAGATGGACTTCCACGTACCCTCCGGGCTTCAACTCGCCGGTTGGATTATTGACGTCGATTTCCGTGAGCAACGTGCGTGTGGAATTATCGATTGAGCCCGAATCCCGCACGACCGTTCCTTCGAATTGGCGGCCTGGGTATTCAGTGAGCGTCAGCCCGGCTTTTAACCCGGCTTTGATTTTAGGCGAATACACCTGTGGAACATTGACGAAAACACGAAGGCGATCCACGGCGGCGATATGAAATAACTCACGCGCGGTCCCTCCGCTGCTGCCGGAATCGATCAGCGCTCCGATGTCCGTATTGCGCGCCGTAATCAAGCCGTCAAACGGGGCGTAGATTTTTTCGAAGGATTGCATATCCTGCAGGCGCTTCACATTGGACCGCGCCGATTCCACCGCCGACTTGCGCGCATCGTAGCTTCCGGTGGCGTTGTCCACATCCTGCTGCGCCACCGAATCGGTCTTCATCAGATCCTTGTAGCGCCTGGCTGTGATTTCGGCCAGGTTCAGATTCACTTCGGCGGTGGCCAGGTCGGCACGCGCCTGTTGGAGCTGTTGATCCACTTCCGGGGAATCGATTTCCGCAAGCAATTGACCGGCTTTTACGCGCGCTCCCATGTCGGCGGTCCACGTTTTCAGGTACCCGTTGGTCCGCGCATAGATGGGTGCGTCGATGTAAGGCTGCATGTTGCCCGGAAGAATAATTTCCTGTTGCGGGGCGCCTAATTTTGGATGGACGACCGCGACCGTCGGAATCGCAAGTTCCCGTGTCTCCTGAGCGAGTTGAGCATTCGCTTTCCGACGTCCCAAAATTCCAAAAATCACAACGAAAGCAACAACCAGTACGATGAGAAGGAGAACGACCGCGCGCGTCGCGACAGCGCCCGTGGATGGCGATGCAAAGCAACGTCCACGTCTTTTTACCACCCCCAGTTTTGAGTTCCTGGAAACTTCCAATTCATTCCTCCGGTCATGACACGAAGCTAAACGCCCGAAATCTCCATTACCGCCGATTTTCCGGGATTCTTGCGCGAACTGTAAATCAAACTGTACACCGATGGAACAAACAAAAGTGTCGCTACCGTTGCAAAAATCAGGCCGCCGATGACGGCCCGGCCCAGGGGCGCATTCTGTTCGCCGCCTTCGCCCAGGCCAAGCGCCATGGGCACCATGCCAATGATCATCGCGATGGCCGTCATGATCACGGGGCGAAAACGCGTGTATCCGGCTTCCTCGGCGGCCATGAGTGGATCGAGTCCCTCAGCCATGCGCTCTTTCGCAAAACTCACCACGAGGATGCTGTTCGCCGTTGCCACGCCCATGCACATGATGGAACCGGTCAACGCCGGCACGCTGACCGTGGTCTGCGTTACGAACAACATCCAGACGATCCCGGCCAGTGCCGCGGGCAACGCTGCAATAATGATAAAGGGATCGAGCCAGGATTGAAAATTCACGACAATCAGCAGATAAACGAGCAGGATGGCAAAGGCCAGCCCGCTCAACAGACCGATAAACGACGTGCGCATCGTCTCAATCTGGCCGCGCACGATGGTTCGGGAGCCGCGCGGAAGCTTGCTTTGATTCTGGTCCAGGACGTTCTGAATTTCGCGAGCCACGCCGCCAAGGTCCCGTCCCTGTGTCGAGCCATAAATGTCGAGCACGTTTTGCGAGTCGTAGTGCGAAATCGCGGCCATGCCCACGCCGCGAGTGATGGTTCCCAGATTCGCCATCATTTGCCAGGGCGCGCGGGCGCCGTTCACCGTACCTCCGGTCACAGCGATATTTTCGACGTCCTGCAGGGAATGAAAATCGTACTGAGGAGACTGGGTCGCCACGTTGTACTCGACGCCTGTTTTCGGGTCCAGCCAGAAAGAAGGCGCCGTCTGGAAGCTGCCGCTCAGAGCGACGAGAAGATTTCCGGCAACGTCCCGCTGCGTGAATCCCGCCTGCATGGCCTTGGTGCGGTCCACATCGAGATGTATTTTCGGCTGGTCGAAAGGCTGCTGAATCCGAAGATCGGCAATTCCGGTGATGCCCTTTAACTGCTTCATCAGATCCGCCGCAAACCGATGATTCCCGTCGATATTGTTCCCGACCACTTGAATATCGATCGGCGAAGGAAGACCGAAATTCAAAATTTGGGTGACCATGTCCGCGGGCAGGAAATAAAACGAAACGCCGGGGAATTCTTGCGCCAGCCGCAGGCGAATGTCGTGAACGTATTGCGCCGTGGGATGGTGATTGGCGTTCAGGGAAATCAGGATTTCCGCGTCCTGGGATCCAATCGTTCCGGAGGTGGCGTACGTCAGATTGATCAGGCTGGTGGGGACACCCACGTTGTCGATGACGGTTCCCATCTCGTCCGGGGGGATCACTTTTCGGACGGACCGCTCCACGGCCTCGCAGATGGCCGAGGTTTCTTCCACCCGGGTAGCCGTGGGGGCGCGCAAATGCAACTTGATTTGTCCCCCATCGACGGTGGGAAAAAAGTCCTGGCCGAGCCAGGGAAACAGGGCGAACGAGGCCACGCAAAGCGCCAGGAACACAAGCGGAAAAATAACCCGGTGGGCCAGGCATTGTTGAAGCACCGAGCGATAAGCATTTCGCGATTTTTCGAATCCGATTTCGAAATATCCCTGCAACCGCACGAATGGATTTCCGCTGGCCAGGGATTTTTCCGCCGATTCTTCGTGGTGTTCCGTCAGCAGGAACCGAGCCATCGTGGGCACCAGTGTGCGCGAAAGCAGGTACGAGGCCAACATGGCGAAAACAACGGCCTCGGCCAGCGGCACGAACAGGTAGCGCGCGACTCCCGTGAGAAAGAACATCGGCACAAACACGATACAGATGGAGAGTGTGGAGACAAATGCCGGGACGGCAATCTGTTGCGCGCCGTCCAGGATCGCCTGAATGGTTTCCTTGCCCTGCGCCAGATTCCGGTTGATGTTTTCAATTTCCACCGTGGCGTCGTCCACCAGAATGCCGACGGCGAGCGCCAAGCCGCCGAGCGTCATGATATTGATCGTCTGCCCGATTGCGCTCAAGACGATGATCGAGCTCAGAATCGAAAGGGGAATGGAAGTCGCGATAATCAGCGTGCTTCGCCAGCTTCCGAGAAAGAGCAGGATCATCAGGCCCGTCAGGCAAGCTGCCACGGCCGCTTCCCGAACCACTCCATTAATGGCGGAACGCACAAACACGGACTGGTCCGCGACCTGATGTACCTGGATTTCGGGCGGGAGCCCGGCGAGGATTTGCGGCATGAGCGCTTTCACCTTGCTGATGATGTCAAGCGTGGAAACACCGCCGCCCTTCAGGACTGTCATCAGCGCGGAACGCTGCCCGTCCACGTGGACGATATTGGTTTGCGGCGAATTTCCGTCGCGGACGTGGGCGACGTCGCGGATATATATCGTGTTCGTTCCCACCGTTTTGATGGGCAAGTCGTTCAATTCCTCAACGGTCTGCGTACTGGAGTTGAGATCGACGTCTTCCTCGAGTGTGCCGATTTTCACCGTGCCCGCCGGCAAGATCAGATTTTGCAACCCCACCGCATTGGAGACGTCGCTGGGCGACAGGCCCTTTGCCTGCAGGGCTTTCATGTCCAGGTCCACCTGGATCTGCCTCTGCTTGCCTCCAAACGTATTCGGGATCGTGGCGCCCTGCACCGTTGCCAGTCGGTTGCGAATGAAATTTGTTCCCAGATCGTTCAGTTCCTGTTCGGAAAGATTTTTTCCGGAAAGCGCCAATTGAAGAATCGGCACGGTGGAGGCGCCGAACGTCACGATTGTGGGGGGTACGGTTCCCGGCGGAGAAAAGCGCAGCGTCGATTGCGAAATCGCCGTGACCTGGGCTACGGCCATCTCGATCCGGACATCCGGATGAAAATAAATCTTAACCAGTCCGGCTCCGTTGATCGAGAGAGACTCGATATGCTCGATATCGTCGACGGTTGTCGTCAAACCGCGCTCATATCCCGAAATAATTCGCGAAGCCATTTCGGTCGCGGGGAGGCCGTTGTATGGAAACACGACGGCGACCACGGGAATGTCGACATTGGGAAAGATGTCGATCGCAGTCCTGTAAATGGCCAGGGGCCCCAGGATCAGGATGAGCAGGGACATGACCACGAAGGTGTAGGGCCTTCGAAGCGCTAATCGGACAATCCACATACAGAATTTATAACTCCCGGGATGTTATCGCAAAACCGTGCTCATTGCCCGACCAGCGGAATCCGCGGCTCAATTTCGCGGCAATCGGAATTTCGTGCGGAATTCGAAAACTCGCTTTTTCCGGTCTGCGGTCGGCGGCTTCG
Organism: Terriglobia bacterium; assembly: GCA_963788335.1. GTDB lineage: Bacteria > Acidobacteriota > Terriglobia > Acidiferrales > UBA7541 > Palsa-360. The sequence continues at coordinate 51,542 of CAWBGM010000010.1, read as the reverse complement.
CTCTTCGAATTGGAAAGAGCGCCCACCCAGCCGCCCGGAGAAAGAGACAGGCCACTCGGCGGGCCGGGTACACTCATGCCTTTGCCATGCAAGTGTGATGCGAAACTGCAGAATTCGGTTACAAATTTAACGTGCCGAACATCCAGTCTTCCCGCGACGAAACGATGCCAATTCATTTGCAAATTAAAAACAGCGAATCGAAAAAAAAGCCCAGAACCCGGCGAACATCGCTCTCCGAAAGCGTTTTTGGATCCACCAGATGTTCGAGAAGCAATCCCTGGGAAACAGCGCCCAGGCAGGCCGAGGCCGCCGGATTTTCGACAGGAAGAGTCTGCCCCAGCGCGCCCAGTAATTCGGAGAGAAGTTGGCCGAATGACGCGCGGAGACGGCGGTGACGGTTTCGGAGGCGGGCATGAGCCTCCGGGTGCCGCAAGGCATAGAGTTTGAATTCCAGCGAGATCAACACCAGGCGGCGATCTCTGGCGAGTTCGGCGTAATGCTTGCGCAGCGCCGCGAGTTTCTCGACGGGATCGTCCTGCCGGCGAAGAGCCGCCGTGACGGACTCAATCCGTTCCCTAATCCATTCCTCGAACAGGGCAAAGAAGATGTCTTCCTTGCTCTTGAAATGCGCATAAAAAGCTCCGCGGGTGTAGCCCGCCCCGGCAGCGATATCCTCCAGGCGGGCCGCCTCGAAACCATCCTGGGCGAAAATCCGTTTCGAGGCCGCCAGCAATTTTTGCCGTGTCGCGGCGGTGCGTTCGGCCTGGCGGACGGGGCTCCGCGGCTGGCGCGAGAGTTGCGCGCGGACCTTGCGGGAGTGGCTTGCGCGCATGGAAATGCCGGTCATTCGGGCCGGCCGCCTTGCTTGACAAGATACATACGTGTATGTATCTTACTTGGATGCGGTCGGTCCCGCAAGTGTTTATTAGGAAATGGCCAGCCGGCCCGAAACTTCGCTGGATTTGCCGGGGCGAAGGGGCAGGCGGCGGAATGGGCGGATCGCCTGAAACTGTCCGGATGAATCGAGTGGTCCTCATGCGATACCCTTTGCTTATCACTCTGTTTTTGTTCTTCGGTACATTTTTCTTGTCTGGACCAGCCAGCGCCCAGACCGGCGACTTTCAGGGGAGCGTGAGTTCGGGAACTCCCTCGAATCAACCCTTCCCCTTGTCTTTGGATGACGCGCTGCAGAGAGGTTTGAAATACAACCTGGGCTCGATCGACGCACAGCAATCCCAGCGACAGGCGCAGGGTGGAAGCGTCGCCGCACTGAGCCAGCTTCTGCCCAACCTCAGCGGCGGCCTACGCGAATCTGTGCAGCAGATTGATCTGGCTTCTTATGGTTTCAAGTTTTCCGTACCACCGGGGTCCGGATTTTCCTTTCCGAATATTGTCGGGCCCTTCAATTATTTCGATCTGCGCGGGGCTTTGACCCAGCGGCTGGCCGACGTGCAGGCGATCCGGACATACCAATCCTCGCGCGAATCTGAGCGTGCGGCCGATCTGGCTGCCGCGGACGCGCGCGAAATCGTCGTCTACGTGGTGACCGCCGGATATCTGCAAGTCCTGGCCGAAGCCGCTCGCGTGGATTCGGCAAACGTTCAGGTGACCAGCGCGCAGGCGATTTACCAGCAGGCGGCGGATCGATTCCATTCCGGCCTCAGCGCGAAAATCGATATGACGCGCAGCCAGGTCGAATTGCAAACGCAGCAGCAGCGGCTCACGGGGGAACAGGCCGATTACGCGAAGGACAAAATTGCGCTGGCCCGGCTCATCGGGCTATCGCCCGGACAAGAAATCATCCTGACGGACACGTTGCCGTACGCCCCGCTGGAAAATCTCACGCTCGATCAGGCTATCGCGCTGGCCTCGCAAAACCGGTCCGACTTGAAAGCGGCGGAAGCGCGATTTCACGCGGCGGAATTGTCTCGAAAAGCTGCGGTTGCGGAGCGTTATCCCACCCTCGACATCGCCGCGGATTACGGCGTAATCGGGATCAACCCGTCGAACTCGCATGGCACGTTTTCGGTGACCGGGGAGGTGAAGTTTCCCATATGGGAAGGCAACCGTGTTCACGGCGACATCTTGCAGGCTGACGCATCGCTTGAGCAGCGCCGCGCCGATTATGAAAACCTGCGCGCGCGCGTCGAGGCTGATGTGCGCAACGCGTTTCTCGACCTGAACGCCGCCGCCGATCAAGTTCGCGTCGCGCAGAGCCGCCGCGAGCTTGCCAGAGACGAACTGGCGCAGGCCCGCGATCGTTTTTCCTCCGGTGTCGCGGATACGATTGAGGTCGTCCAGGCGCAGGAAGTAGTCTCCGGCGCGGAGCAGGATTACATCGCAAGTCTCAACGCGCACAATCTGGCGAAAGCCGGCGTGGCGCGCGCCACGGGACAGGCTGAAAAAATCATGCGCACTCTTTTGAGGAGTCAATAATCATGGCAGTCGATGAATTGCAGCAAACCCCCGCGGCGCGTCCGGCAACGCCGCCCGCCGGAACTTCGGCCAATTCGCCAACGCCGAGTGACGGCGGGGGCAGTACTGCCGAGGGACGCCGCAGGAGCCTGTTATTCGCGGGCATTGTCGGTGCGGTGATCCTCATCGGCGCCATCGGTTTCTGGCTCTACGCGATGACGTATGAAACCACCGATGACGCACAGGTGGACGGCCATCTCAACGGAATTACGGCGCGCATTGACGGCGAAGTGAAAGTGGTTTACGTGGAAGAGAATCAATCCGTGCAGGCCGGGCAGCTTCTCGTGGAACTCGATCCACGCGATTATCAGGTCGCTCTGGAGCAGGCGCAGGCGCAATTGCTGAAGGCGCAAGCCGATGTGCGCGCCGAAAATCCGAATCTGCCAATCACGCAGAGCACTTCCCAGACCAGTATTTCCACAAGTAAATCGGGAGTCTCGAATGCCGAGGCTGCCGTGGCGGCAGCAGAAGGAGACCAGGCGGCCGCGCAATCCCGCTTGCTGGAAGTGGAGGCAAACAACGCGAAGGCGCAAGCCGATGTTGCTCGCTACAAAGCACTGGTGGACAAGGATGAGGTTTCTCACTCTCAATACGATCAGGTGGTGGCGACGGCGAACGCCCTCGCGGCTTCGGTGGATTCCGCGCGATCTTCGGCCCTGGCGGCGCAAAAGGTGGTCGAGCAACGGCGCGCCCAACTCGATCAGGCACGCAGCGAGAGGACGCTGGCCGATGTGAACGCACCGAATCAAGTCGCAATCACCAAGGCGAATCTGCAATCCAAGCAAGCCGATGTGCAGGCGGCCGAGGCGGCCGTGGACCGCGCGCAACTCGATCTGAGTTACACCAGGATTGTTTCGCCCGTTTCGGGAGTCGTCAGCAAGCGTTCGGTGGAAGTGGGTGAACACGCGAGCAAGGGCCAGAGGCTGCTCACGATTTCCGATCTCGGCGATTTATGGGTTACGGCGAATTTCAAGGAAAGCCAGCTTCGGCAAATGCACGCGGGTCAATCGGTGACCGTGACCGTGGACGCATTCGATCAGAAATTCGATGGCGCCATTGAAGCGATGCCCGGCGCGACCGGATCGGTGATCAGTTTGCTTCCTCCTGAAAATGCAACGGGGAATTATGTGAAGGTCGTGCAGCGCCTGCCCGTTCGAATCCGGCTTAAGCCGGGTCAGCCGGGGCTGGACCGTTTGCGGCCGGGCATGTCCGTTGTGCCCAAGGTTTGGCTTAAGTAGGCGAAGATGGCCGCGACGGACACACTGGAGGCCCCGTGGAAGCCGAGGTTTAATCCCTGGCTGATCGCGTTGACGGTCACGCTGGCGACGTTCATGGAAGTGCTCGACACCTCCATCGCCAACGTGTCATTGCCGCACATCGCGGGAAGCCTTTCCGCGAGCCATGAAGAATCGGCGTGGGTGCTTACCAGCTATCTTGTTTCGAACGCGATTATTCTTCCCATCAGCGCGTGGCTCTCCACAATAATCGGCCGCAAGCGTTTCTACATGACATGCGTGGGGCTATTCACAGTAAGCAGTTTTTTGTGCGGACTCGCACCGAGCCTCAGCATGCTGATTTTTTTTCGGATTTTGCAGGGCGTGGGCGGCGGCGGTTTGCAACCGAGCGAGCAGGCGATTCTTGCCGACACATTTCCACCGGCGAAGCGCGGCATGGCGTTCGCGGTATACGGGATGGCCGTTGTTCTCGCTCCGGCCGTGGGGCCGACACTGGGCGGATGGATCACCGACAACTTTTCGTGGCGCTGGATTTTTTATGTGAATGTGCCCATCGGAATTCTTTCCCTTTATCTGACAAACAGGATGGTCGAGGATCCGCCGTTCCTGAAGCGTGAACAGGAACGCAGGCGCGGCATTCGCGCCGATTACGTGGGGCTGGGGCTGCTTACGATCGCGATTGCCAGCTTACAGATCGCCCTCGACAGGGGACAGGAATCCGACTGGTTTTCTTCGCCGTGGATTACGGGCGCTGTCATCCTGTCCATTTACGCATTCATGATCTGGATTGTGTGGGAATGGAACCATCCGAATCCCGTCGTGGATATTCATTTATTTCAGAGGCGCAATTTTGCCACGGCGATGTTTTTCAGCTTTACCCTGGGCATGGTGCTGTATGGCACGACGTTTATGATCCCGCAGTTCTTGCAGGTTCAACTGGGATATTCGGCGGTAAAGGCCGGAGAAGCCCTCGCCGGCGGCGGGTTCGCGATGATCTGCATGCTGCCGCTTGTCGGAACCCTCGTTTCTCGCGTTGATCCGCGCAAGCTGATGGCGTTTGGTTTTATTGCCATCTCGACAGCGCTGTACCACATGCAGTCCGTCTTCAGCCTTACCATGGATTTCCGGACGGCGTTTATGATTCGCACGCTGCAGATGCTGGGGCTGGCCTTTATCTTCGTGCCGCAGAACGTTCTTTCCTACGTCGGCGTGCCTCGCGAGAAAAACAATCAGATATCGGCGATGAACAGTTTTGTGCGCAACGTCGGCGGAAGCATTGGAATCGCGATGATCTCTACTTCCGTTTCTCGCCTCGGCCAGCAGCGGCGCGGAACGCTCACCGCCCATACCGCTCCCGGGAGTCCCGCATTCGACGGCATGATGGGCGGTCTAACCGAGACGCTCAAAAAACAAGGCGCCAGTGGACCCGACGCGACGCACCAGGCCTACGGAATGATTTCCTACATGATTGACAGGCAGGCGACGACGCTCGCTTATGTCGAAGTGATTTCCGTCATGGCCGTCATTGTGATTTGCCTGGTTCCGTTTCTGCTGATCATGAAACGAAACAAGGCGCCGGCCGGCGAGCAGCCTGCGATGCATTAGGTTTCAGTGGAACAGGCTGAACCCTGTTTTCTTTTGACTTTGGAAAGACCTTCGAAATTCAAAAGAAAACAGGCTGAAGCCTGTTCTACGAAAACCCTGTATGATTTACGAATGGGACTTGGCCTGGGACTGACCCGTATTTTTTCCGCTACATCGCCGTTTCAGACGGTTCACCGCACCGTTTGCTGGGGAACGCATTCTGAGGCGCGCCTTATTTGCCCGAAACATTTCGGCACGCGCCGGTGGGCGCATGCATGGGTCCGACGGCACATGGAACCGCTCCCACTTGGCGAAATTCGCGTGCTGGACGCGGGCTCGGGCCTCTCGAATCGCCTGCTGAACTGGTATCGCCCGCGCGTGAAACACGCCTACCTGCTCGATTTTCTGATCGATTCGCGGACCGAAGGGAATACCAGCATCGTGCGCGCGGATCTCGAGCAGGGAATTCCCATGCCGGATGCTTCGGTGGACCTGGTCACGAGCGTCAGCAGCATCGAGCATTTTTCCGCCGCCGGGCAGACGCTTTTTTTTCGCGAAGCAGAGCGCGTTCTGGTTCCCGGCGGAATGGTGGCGATGACGGTGAGCTACCTGATCGGATTGAACGAAAAAAAGTTAAATGTGTTTTCGACCAATCCGATTCTGCAGAAGGAGGGTTTTGGCATCAGCGCGGAACTCAATCTGCGAAAGATGCTGGAGGCGGCGCCTTCCCTGGCGCCGCCCGAAAAGCCTGCGTGGAGCCGATTTCCCGGCTACGATGGATTCGATTCGGAAAAACTTCTCGCGGACCGCGACGTTATTTTCGACAAGATGCACCTCGATCCGTCGATGCCGACGGCGGACGAAGTGAACTCCCTCCAGGTTCCCTGGGCCGAAATCGGAATTGTTTTGGTGAAATCGTGAAGTGATTTGCCCGTCCTCGCTATGATTTGTTTTCCGGGAAGGCGATTATCGATGGCGTTGGGGAAAACCCGCACCCTTGCGGGCTTACAAGGGTGCGGGTTTTAATATCACTCCATCTCGCATCGACCAGGATCATCTCTACTCGTCTTGCTCCGTACATAAACGACACGCTATGATGAGCTTTCAAATTTCGAACAGTGTGTAGATCGCACCAGGAGCCGCTTTTCTTGCCCAAACCTCTAGTATTCGACCGGCCCATGCAGTCCGAAATGCGCGAGGCCGAGGTCGATTTTCTTCGCCGCGCGATTCCGCCGTGGCAATCCGCGCTGGGACTGCGCACCGCTCTCGATCTGGGCTGCGGCGTGGGATATTTTTCGGCCATGCTTCGAGACCTGGGATTTCAGACGACTGCAGCAGACGCGCGCGAGGGAAATATCTCCGAGGCTCGCGAGCGGCATTCCGGCATTGAATTTCGCGTTGCCGATGCGGAAGACCCTGCGCTTTCGGCGCTCGGCACATTTGATTTCGTCTTATGCGCCGGTCTGCTGTATCACCTGGAAAATCCGTTGCGCGCCATTCGAAATCTTCGCGCTCTCACCGGGAAACTTTTGCTGCTGGAAAGCATGGCTGTCCCTCACGACGAGCCGTACATGATTGTCCTTGACGAGCCCGCCGGAGAAGATCAAAGCCTCGACGCGGTCAGTTGCTATCCCTCCGAGGGCGCGATTATTAAAATGGCGTACCGCGCTGGATTTCCGCATGTGTATAAATTTCGCGAACTTCCCGACCATGAAAACTATCGCTCGGGAATTGGCCGCGCCCGCGCGCGTACTTTGATCGCCGCTTCACTCACGCCCATCAGTTCTCCTCTTATCGAACCTGCTCCCGAACCGAAGCCTTCGGGCGACCTGTGGACCACCGACCCGACAGGGATTACCAAAGCGCTGCGGCGGCTTCGTCGGAACATTAAACATTCCCGCAAGAGGAAGCGAACCTGACGCGCGGCATGCTCACCTTATTTGCCATGCCCAAACATTTTCGCGGGCACATTGCCACCATTCAGTGGAATGCCATCGGCAGCTGGACCCGCCTCCATCCGCGCCCCGAAATCATTTTATTCGGGAACGAGGAAGGCACCGCGGAAGTTGCCGCCGAGTTTGGCCTGCGGCATGTTCCCGAAGTCGCGCGCAATGAGTTCGGCACTCCGCTGCTCCACGATCTTTTTCGGCTGGCGGAACATCACGCCGAAACGCCGCTGCTCGGCTACGTGAACGCCGATATCATTCTCAGGAACGATTTTTGCGCTGCGGTTGATCGAGTCCGGTCGCGATATGAAAGATTCATGATGGTCGGACGCCGTTGGGATGTGGATTGGAACGAACGGCTCGATTTCGCTCAAGCGGGCTGGGCCGAAAAGATACGAGAGCAGGCGCTGCGTGCGAACGTGCAGCGGCCTGGAAATTTTATCGACTATTTTGTTTTTCCACGCGGCTTGTGCGGCGGACTCCTGCCGCTGGCGATCGGGCGCCCCGGTTTTGATAATTATCTATTATGGCGCGTGCACTCGCGCGGTGCGGAACTTGTCGACGCGTCAAACTCCGTCGTCGCAATTCATCAAAATCACGATTACGCGCATCGTTTCCAGGGACAGGCCGCTCGAAAAGACGAGCCGGAATTCAGAAGCAATCGCGCCATGATCGGCGCGTGGTGGCATCTATACACGATTGACGACGCCACGCGGATTCTCGATGCGGACGGCATCCACGCGTCGCGCCGCCACACATGGTTGATGGCGAAGCGCCTGTGGTCGCATCCGTTGACGATTCTGCAATTGCCGTGGCTTGCGCTCAAGCGGGTGGCCAGCGCCGGCTCAGGTTCCGAGAAACTTTAATGTGAGAAGAACGGTTTTTGTGGCGCCGGCATCTTGCCGGTGGTTTTTACGATCCTATAGCGTTCGCAAAAACCGCCGGCAAGATGCCGGCGCTACCAGAAACCGGGCAGCGCCTGGGCGGGTTCGCCGCATCTCAGTTATACTTTTGCAGACAAGATTGCAGGTTTCACGCGTCACGCGCAGTTCGCATCGCGAAATTAAAGACGAAATTGGAGCTTCGTTGTATCCCTTTATTCACATTGGACCGCTGACGCTTGGCTCGTACGGCTTGATGGTAGCCGTCGGATTGATTTGCGCATTTTTTATTCTGCGCGCGGACTTTGCACGCCGGGGAGTTTCGGCTGATGCTGAAGCGATCATTGGCATCACAGGTCTTGCGGGACTCGCAGGATCGCGGCTGTATCATTTACTGGAGTCTCCGCGCGAGTTTTTCGCCGATCCGTGGCCGCAGTTATTCAGCACAATGGGCTTTGCTTTTTTCGGCGCGGTGATCGGAGGATTCGTCGCCCTGGTGCTGCTGGCGCGGCGATTTCGCATCCCCATCCTGTTGATGCTGGACGTGGCTTCACCCGCCGCGGCGCTGGGATACGGGATCGGCCGGATCGGATGCCTGATTTCCGGCGACGGCGATTATGGTATTCGCACCTCGCTGCCGTGGGGCATGAGTTTTCCGAACGGCATTGTGCCGACAACCGAACGGGTTCATCCCACACCGATTTACGAATTTCTGGTCGCGCTGATTATTTTCTGGATTCTGTGGCGTCTGGGTGCGCACGGTTTGAAGAGGCACGTGCCGAACGGGATTATTTTTGCGGCATATCTCGTGCTCACCGGTGTCGCAAGATTTCTGGTCGAAATGATTCGCATTAATCCGCGCACGTTCTACGGTCTCTCGAACGCGCAGGCGGCCAGCGTCGTATCTGTTCTTGCGGGGATCGCACTCTTCGTTTTTTGCCGGCCGAAGGTCTCAACGTCGCGCATGGGGTGATGGTTTTAGTAGGATAGGCTTCAGCCTGTCCCCTTTTGACTTTTGGTAACTCCATCGAAATTCAAAATCGGACAGGTTGAATCCAATCCTACTAAAACCCTACTTTCCGGACGTATCTACTGCTTCCACCGGGCCGTATTTCTCGAGGATCGTTTTAATTTTGCCCGCATCGCCGACGGCCACCACCTGCATCGTCGCCGGATTAATGTATTTTCTCGCCACGCGCTGGACGTCGTCCGCGGTAATCGCCGCGATTTGCGCGGGATATTTATCCCAATAATCGGGCGGAAAATTGTAGGCCTTGCGCGTGATCGCGTAGCCGATCACCTGTTGCGGCGATTCGAGCGAAAGCGCAAAGTGCGCGACGATGGAACGCTTTGCGGGATCGAGTTCCGCATCGGAAACTTTCTCATCGCGGATGCGATTCAATTCACGAAGGAATTCCGTCATCGCTCCGTCGGTCACTTCCGTGCGCAGATCGCCGCCCGCAGTCCACGGGCCGGCATATTTGCGCGCGACCAGATTGCTGTATACGCCGTAGGTGTAGCCCTTTTCTTCCCGAAGATTCAGGAACAGGCGGCTCGCCGCGCCGCCGCCGAGAATTTCGTTCAGCACAACCAGCGCGGGATAATCCGGATTGGTCCTGTCGATCGCGAGATTGCCCATCAGTAAAGTCGTCTGCACCGAACCGGGGCGATCCACCAGATACACTTTGGTCCTGGTCTGCGCCGCCGGACTGGGCGGAAACTTCACGGACACTTTCGAGCTTTTCCATTCCGCGAGCCACAGGCGTAGCTTGGGAATCAGCGATTCGGCATGCACGTCTCCCGAAATCGCGAGGATCGTGTTTTGCGGCGCGTAACGCTTATCATGCCAGTCGGCCAGCATCGCGGGCGTCATCGCGTCGATCGATTCGGGAGTCGGCGTTACCACGGATGCGGGATAACTCCCGTACAGGGCGCGGCTCATTGTCTGGTTCGCCAGAAAATTCGGCTGCGAGCGCTGTTGCAGCAATGCAGGTTTTGCACGCGATTGATATTGCATCAGCTCATCGGCTGGAAATGTCGGATGGAGGAGGACATCCGTCGCCAAGGCGAACCATTGATCGAACGTGTCCGACAGGCCGGAAGCGTTCACAACAGTGGAGCCGGATCCGAACGGAGCGGACGCGGATATGCTTGCGCCCAGCGAATCGATTTGTTCGGCGATTTGCTTGCTCGTTCGAGTTTTCGTGCCCTGGTCCAGCAATCGCGCCGTCGTTCCAGCGAGGCCGGGCAAATTTGCCGGTTCGTAGAACGCGCCCGCTCCGTCGATATCAAACTCGACGGTGACAAGCGGGAAACGATGGTCCTCGAGGATCATCACGTGGATTCCGTTCGACAGTACTGTTTCCACCGGGCGCGGAAGTTTCACCTTCAAAACTTCCTGCGAAACCGGCGCGCGATTCAGCCGCTCGACCTTGCTGAGCGGCGTGGCCTTGTCCTGGGCCGGTTCGGCCTGGCTCCAGCTGGTTCCAGCCATGGAAACGGCTAACGCGAATACAATCGCTGTCCGCGCGAAAATATTTTTCTTTTGCGTGAATGTCATCGGATTTCCTCTTCACCTTTACCGGGCAGGTGGCGCCATTTTCGGCTGAGCTTTGGGAGTTGTGAGCAATACGGTGCGCTGCGCGGGCCCGAGATATTTGCGAGCCACACGCTGGATGTCGGCGGAAGTGACTCCATCGTAATTTTTGAGGATCGTGTTGACCAGCGTGGGGTCGTGAAAGAAAACGGCATAGCGCCCCAACATCATCGCGCGCCCGAGCGTGCTTGTTAACGACCGGGCCTGCTGCAGGTCGTCTTGAATTCTCACTTTATCCATTTCCGCTCGCGTCACACCGTCCTGTTTCACGCGGTCGAACTCCTCGTACATCAGTTTTTCGACTTCCCCGGCATCCTGCCCGGGCCGCAGCAGCGCGAAGCCCTGGAACAGAGAGGTTCCGCGCCGCAGGTCCATTCCTCCTGCAACCTGCAGGGCCAGCGGTTTCTCCTTCACCAGTTTTTGATACATGCGCGAAGACGGGCCGCTGAACAGGATGTCGCCGAGCATATCGAGCGCGTACCAATCGGGCGTATTCGCGGGGACCGTTTTATAAACGACGTCGAGGCGGGGAAGTCGCGCAAAGGCATCTTCAATTTGCGATCTGCGCTCGGCGTTTTGCGCAGGTTCGGTCATGTCCACCGCGGGCGGGACGGGTTGCGAAGGGATGTCCTCGAAATATTTTTTGATTTTCTCCATCGCTTCGGGCGTTTTGAAGTCCCCGACCAGAACGAGGACTGCGTTGTTCGGCGCGTAATACGTCTTGAAGAATTGAGTCACATCCTGCAGGCTGGCCGCGTTTAGATCGTCCATCGAACCCATGGTGGAGTGTTTGTAGGCGAAATTGTCGTAGGCAAGGCCTTCGAGAATTTCCTCTGTTTTTCCGTACGCCTGATTATCCATGCGCAGGCGCCGCTCCTCCTGGACGGTGCTTCGCTGGTTGTCGAGCGTAGCCTGGGTGACTCGTAACGCTTTCATGCGGTCGGATTCCAGAAATAGCGCCAGATCGAGTTGATTGGACGGCAAGCGTTCGTAATAGTTGGTCGAGTCGCTGCTGGTGCTGCCGTTCATGTCGCCGCCGTTGTTCTCAATCAGAATAAAGTGCTCGCCCTTGCCCACATTTTCCGAACCCTGGAACATCATGTGCTCAAACAGATGCGCGAATCCGGTATGCCCGGGCAATTCATTGCGCGATCCTGTGTCGTAAGTCATGCAAAGGGAGACGGTCGGCGCCGCATGGTCTTCCGAGAGCACAACCCGCAGCCCGTTTTTCAGCGTGAACTGCTGAATGGGGATCTGGACTTGCTGGATGGCGGGAATGGCCGGACGCGCCGCCATGTTTCGCGGGGCGGCCTGTGTCGATGAGGCCGCGATTGCGAGGATCAGGGCAAGTGCGGCCAAGCAATATCGTTTCCAATACTTCATTTTGTGCTCCAAGAGAGTGAACCTGTCACGACACTCTATCCTATCTTCTAATGGACGTTTGCAAGCGGCGAAAGTTTCTCTGCGGTTCCGGATTGTTGCTCCACTCGGTTTGCGGAGAAACACAGTATTGTCATTTCACGCGACGCGGGGAATCCACCCCCTTTACGCGTTGCCTCCACGTGGGCCAAAGAGCCGGGAATTCAAAGCTTCGCTCTGAATAGCGGGTTTGGAGGGACGCCGATATAGCCATGCTTCGCATCGAACGGGAGTCGGGGTAGACTTATAAACTCATGGAAACTTCGCCGAACTCCAACGCCATCGAAGTTCTTTCCCTCACGCGCCGCTTCGGCGCGCTCGTCGCTGTCAATCATCTGACGTTTTCCTGCGCAGCCGGCGCCACCTTCGGATTGCTGGGACCCAACGGCGCGGGCAAGAGCACGCTCATCAAGATGTTAACGACGTTGCTGCAGCCAAGCGAGGGGACGGCGACAATTGCGGGTTTCGATGTCGTGAAACATCCCGAAGCGGTGAGGCGCAAGATCGGATACGTCTCGCAGATGCTGTCGGCCGACGGCGATCTGACCGGCTACGAGAATCTTCTGATATCCGCGAAACTATTCGGCATTCACCGCGCGGAAAGGAAGGAGCGCATCGGACATGCGCTGGAATTTATGGACCTGTCGCACGTCGGCGGAAAACTTGTGAAGCAATATTCGGGGGGCATGATTCGGCGGCTCGAGATTGCGCAATCCATGCTGCACCGGCCCAGCGTCTTATTTATGGATGAGCCGTCCGTGGGGCTCGATCCTTCGGCAAAGCGATCGGTCTGGGAACGCATCCGGGAACTTCGGCGCGAGTACGGCACGACGATTCTGATGACCACGCACGATATGGAAGAGGCGGATCAGCTTTGCAGCATGGTCGCCGTTATGCACCAGGGAGTGCTCTCCGCGATGGATACGCCCGAGGCGCTGAAGGCGCAGGTGGGGCCGGACGCGAATCTCGACGACGTGTTTATCCACTTCACGGGCTCGACAATTTCGGAGGGAGGGGAGCTGAGAGATGTCGCTCGCACACGAATCACAAGTCAACGATTGGGCTGATCCGTTTCCTGTCGCGAACTATTTACGCACCACCATGGCCGTCGCCGAAGCCGATCTCCGCAAGTTGCTTCACGATCCAGTCGAACTGTTTACGCGCATGGTGCAGCCGATTTTGTGGCTGCTGATTTTTGGGCAGGTGTTTAATCGCGCGCGGGCGATTCCGACCGGCGGCATCAGCTATCTGGATTTCATCACGCCGGGGATTCTGGCGCAGAGCGTTCTGTTTGGCGCAATTTTTTACGGCATTTCATTGATCTGGGAAAGAGACCTTGGCATCGTGCAGAAGTTTCTGGTGAGTCCCGCGCCGCGAAGTACGCTGGTGCTGGGCCGGGCGATTTCCTCGACTGCTCGCAGCCTGTGCCAGATGGTATTCGTGTATGGGCTGGCGTTTCTGCTGCACGTGCAGTTGCGTTTTGAGATCTTTGCTGTGGCTGGAGTCGTCGTGGCGGTCATGCTTGGCTCGGCTATTTTCTCAACGTTTTCGCTGATCGTTGCGTGCCTGGTGAAATCGCGCGAACGCTTTATGGGAATCGGCCAGGTGCTGACGATGCCGTTATTTTTCGCGAGCAACGCCATTTACCCGCTCAGCCTGATGCCTTCATGGCTGCGCGTTGTTTCGCGCGTGAATCCGCTCTCCTACCAGGTGGACGCGCTGCGAACCCTGATGATCATGGGCGGCGTGAGTTCGTTCGGGATCGCCAGGGATTTCCTGATGCTCTTCGTTGCGTTCGTTGTCCTAATCGCCATCGCGACGCGGCTCTATCCGAGCATCGTGACTTGATTGGCCGCGGAATTTGTAGCACAGCCACTCCTGGCTGTGTGGTTTTTGCAAATCGAACCACGGCAAAAAGCACACAGCCAGGAGTGGCTGTGCTACTTTTTTACCAGAGAAGTTTTAACCCAAACTGAACCTGGCGCGACGATGTGGACGTGCTCGTAATGAGCCCGGCCGAGGGCGACTGCACTGAAGTTGTCGATCCGGGCAGCAATACGTTCGTAATCAGGCTGGGAGTATTGAAGTTGGCGCGGTTAAGCATGTTGAAAAGTTCCGCGCGAAATTGAAACTTGAGGCGTTCGCGGACGACAGTCTCCTTCATCACGGAAAAATCCCACGTGGCAAGCCCCGGACCTGTGTAGGCGTCTCTCCCGACGTTGCCAAAGAATCCGCTGTTGTTCGGTTGCGCGATGAATGCATTGGGATTAAACCACTGATTTGGATTTCCAGTGACCACTGGACCTGAAAACGTGGGATTGAGAAACGCGCGAACCGGATTGCGTGTGTCCCCGTCGTTCGAAGGGTTATAGCCGAGCTGCGGCGTAAAGGGGAAACCGGACTGCGCGGTCACAATGCTATTCACTGTCCAACCGCCCGTAAAGGCATCCACCGCACCGGATGAGCCGCCAAGATACCTTCTCCCGTGGCCGAACGGCAATTCGTAGGTTGCCGTGACGACTGCGATATTTCGAACGTCATACGTCGCCGGTCCACGATCGGCGCTTGGAACGTATGGATTTGAAAGCAGGGCGACCGCGTTGCCCGCTGCCGTGGCGTTCAACGAATCTCCGTCGTCCAAGGCCTTCGACCACGTGTAAACGCCACGGATCGTGAGCCCCTGGCTGAAACGGCGCTTCAGGTCCACCTGGAGGGCGTTGTAGTTGCTGGTACCCTCCGAGAACCAGGTCCATGTGTTCGCGAGGGCGGTATTCGGCTTTGTCGTTCCCGGGTTGATGAAGAATGTCCCGGCAGGGACCGCTGTGCCCGCCAATGCGCCCCAGGCGGCAGTGTTTGGGAACGTGGCGGGGCAGGGCGACGCGGGGCAAACGACTGGAACAGGCGCATTCGCATCAACTCCGATCAGCTCGTGATAACCGTGGCTTCCCACATAGCCGACGCTTAGAGATGTGTTCGGAGAGAGTTCCCGCTCAATCCGCAGGGAATATTCGATGACCGTCGGTGTGCGCATGTCCTGTTGCACGCCGCCGGGAACCAGCAGCGCATTCGCGGCCGGCGCAGCCGCGGGATTGATCGGGAGATGAAGATTCGCAATCGCGCCGGACGCAATTGTATAGGTTGGGTTATACGGCGCGTTCTGATCCGCGCGGTAGCCGAGCGCGTCCTGCAAGTCGTTGTACATGCCGAATCCGGCGCGCATCGCGGTCTTGTTTCCCCACGGAGTCCAAGCCAGTCCAACGCGGGGTTGCGGGAGAAATTTTGCGTGATTCACGGTGAACAGAGAATTCCCGATAGTGGGCTGCGATGAGATTACACCGTTCGTTAGAGAATAGTTCGCAGCTCTGCCGTATGCTTCATTCCAGCCCGTGCTGAATTCATCGCGGAAACCGAGACTCACTGTCAGATTGTTGCGTAATCGGATGGCATCCTCGGCGTAAAACGCGCCGTAGGTAGAGCGCCAGCTTAGTGGCGTTGGCGCGGGATCGTACAGGAAGCTCGCGGTCCCGGCAATGAAAGCGGGCAACCCTGTGAAGGTCATCTGCCCGTATTGGCTGAGAGCGATCAATTCGTTGGACTGTAAGCGCTGAAACCATACGCCAGCCGTAATCTGGTGCCGGCCTTTGGTGATCGCAACCTGATCCGTGTAACTAAAGATATTTCGTGCGATATGCAGGTTGCTTCCATTATTGCTACCCGCGAGTCCCAATTGCGCTTGCGGGTTCGACGCCTGGCTGCCGCCCACGACGACGGCTCCCACGGGGAGGCCCGTGATAAAACCAGGAACTGTTGCCGCCGGGCTGCCCGGGGTCGGTTCTCCGGTGAAGAAATATCCGGCGCGCGAAAATCCGAATCGGAGGGTGTTCACCACGTTCGTCGAGAAGATGTGCGTTTCGTCAAGGCTGATCACCTGCTCGCGGAGGCGAATGATGTCCGTGGAATAGGCATCGAACGGAGTGGCCGTGATGCTGCCGCTGTCATCGTTGGTGTACGCCGCCGTGATCTGATCTCGATTTGAAAAAATGTGATCCACGCGCATGGTTCCGAAATCCTCGCGGATCGTTTGCAACGGGCTCAGGAACACTTCGGCGACGCCGTCTTGTCCGGCCACTTTGAAATCGGGAGCGCCCGCCGGAGCAACGGGCCACAAGTTCAGCAGCGGTTGAACAATCGCGGCCGCGTCCATGCGGGCCTGCGCATCGGGAACAAGTTCCGCGGAGGTCTGATGCAGGTTCTGGCGAAAGCCCTCATAGTTGGCGAATACGAAAGTCCTATCTTTCTGGACCGGACCGCCCATTGCGCCCCCAAACTGATTTCGCTGAAAGGGAGGGGCGGAATTCACATCGAAATAATTCGGCGCATCGAATGCATTGTTCCGCAAGTATTCATAGACCGATCCGTGCCAGTCGTTCGTTCCTGATTGCGTAACAATCGAAACCTGGCCGCCGGGATGCTTGCCGTATTCGGCGCCATACGTATCGCGCTGAAGATTAAATTCACGTACGGCCTCCACGCCGATCAATTGGCCGCTGGAGCCGCCGGGCGTCATGTTATTTTCCGCCGCGCCGGTGAACTCCACCCCATTGAGCAGGAAGAGATTTTGTTGCGGGCGATTGCCGGAGACTGAAAACATATTAGCCGTCGTGGAGTTCGAGACTCCCACGAGCGCGCCGGTCTTTTCCCAGGTGAAGTTGACCACGCCCGGATTCAGTGTCATCAGATTGTCATAGCTCCTTCCATTCAAGGGAAGGTCCTTTACCTGCTGCTCTCCCACGACTCCGGAAGCGTCGGAGGGCGTCACGTTGACGACCGGGGCGTCCGCGATCACTTTCACTTGGTCTGAAATTGTCCCAACGCGCAGCGCGAATTCAACGACGGCTTGCTGCCCGACGGCCAAGTGAATCCCGCCGCGCACCTCTTCCTGGAAGCCCTGCTTGCCGATGTGCAATTCGTATTCGCCCACGGCCAGTGAAGGCACCCAGAACTGGCCCGCATCATCGGTCGTGGCGCTTCGCGTTCCGCCGGTTTCCACATTCTTTGCCGTGACCTCCGCGCCGGACACCGTTGCGCCCGCTGGATCGATTACCCTGCCGGAAATGGCCGCTGAAACTTGCGCCTTTGCGGAAGGGACAAACAAAAAGATGCCTGCCAGAAGTCCTCCTGCGAAGGAGGCCAACGACCCGATACGGATAATGCCGAGGAATTGAAAAGCTTTACGATTGCAGGTTTCCGGAATTGCAAAACGAATCATGAAACGTTCCCCCTGGTGCGCCCGCGGACGGGCAGTAGTAAAGACAGTTGCGTTCTGTTGTCGGCTCAATTGCGTTTTCGATTTAATACAATAAAAACCGACATGTCAAATCGACTTAATACGAATAGGAAGTATATGAATTGCGCCGGTCTGCCGGTGACAAAATCGCACTCGGCGAGCATTTCACCGGACGGAGCGGATTCATGTTTGACTCCGCGGATACGATTTGCGGCCGGCCAAACCGTATGAATGCGTACCATTCCGAGCCAGTTTGAGCCGATTTGACGGATCGCCGGAAATAACCGAAGCTGGGCCGGACAGCGCCCGTCTATGCGGGACGAGGCGCATGAGAAGGGAGATTCCATTGGCTGCGAAACTTTCGGCAAGAAACCAGATTGAAGGGAAGATTGTGGAACTCGAAGTGGACGGCGTGATGGCTCATGTGACGGTCAAGGTTGGAAAGAACCTGATCGAAAGCGTGATTACGCGGCGGAGCGCCGACGAAATGAAGCTAAAGGTCGGCGACAAAGTGCTGGCCGTCATTAAATCCACCGAAGTCATGCTGCAGAAGGGGTGAAAATTTAGGATAGGCTTCAGCCCGTCCTACTGAAACCCGAAAGGACCAGCCATGCGCCGAATATTACTCGCCACAATAATTTTAAGTTTTATCGGGCTGCCTTCCCTGGCGCAGGATTCCACACACGGGAAAGCGACCACCGGGCCCACGGAATTCAAGGTGAGCGGCGCCGTAACGACACCACTCGTCGTGACGGCAGCGGACCTCAAGAACATGCCGCGCAAAACAATAGGCGTCGAGAATGCCCATGCCAAGAGGACGGAAGTCTATGAAGGCGTGCTGGTCGAGGACCTGCTGCGGAAAGCCGGAGTCCCGCTGGGAGAGCAGCTTCGTGGCCAGGGGATGGCGACGTACGTTTTAGTGGAAGCGGCGGACGATTACCGCGTGGTTTTTTCGCTGGCCGAACTCGACTCCGGTTTCCAGGATTCTGAAATTTTGATGGCGGATACGATGGATGGCGCGCCCTTGGCTCCCGACCAGGGGCCGTTCAAACTGGTGGCCCCTCACGAAAAACGCCCGGCGCGGTGGGCAAAGATGGTGAAGTCGCTGACCGTGGTGAAAGTCCCGAATTAGGTCGGACAAGCTCCAGCCTTTTTCCTTTTGACTTCTGAGGTATCGCCATAAAATTTAAAACCGAACGGGCCTGAGCGTTTCCCGCCTAACACACCGGCCCATCGTGGCGCAGCTTCGCATAATCCTTCTCGACGAGGCCCATTTTTTTTCGAAGTGTCTTCTGCATTTTGACCAGTGCAGCCGATTTCACGCTACACCCGGCGCGCCTCCAGACATCTCCGGTTCGCGGATCGACCGACAAATCGTCAACGACCAGCGGGCCGTCGGGGACGGGGTTGTCCCACAAGACTTCGAACGAAATGAAGTCAGGATAATTCTTGTCCATGTAGGGCTCGAACGTGAGGCCGGGACGCCGTGCCTCTTCTGGAGTTAACGCCAGGGAAGCCAACTCGCGCGCTTCGTCCACGGTTACTTTTCTCGGCTCGGCGGCCGCCCGGGAGCTGGAACCGAGAAGTACACACAAGACGCCCAACACCGCAATTGCCCCATAATGACGAAACCTTTCCAATGACCACCTCCGGCCCTGGGTCCCCGCTTGATAGAACTCCGGTAGAACTCATGATAGCACGCAATCCCGACTCCACTTTACGGGCGCAGGAGGAATCATGTAAAAGCCATGTAAATTGGTTTCAAAACCAGCACGAATCCGGGGTCGCGATTCAGGCTGTCACAATCGAGAGGAAAACGGGAGCCCATCTGAAAAACGCGCGACTGCTAAGGCGATGAGTTTGTCCCACACGGCGCGTCCTGGATCCTGCGCTGCCCTCTGTGTTTTCCGGGGGCGATATGCATCTCTTTCGAATTTCAAAACTGAAATATGAAATCTGATTTCACTCGTTCTTGAAGACGGCGCCATCTTTCATGACGAAGGACACTTTGCGGACCGCCTGAATATTGTCAAGCGGGTTCTGCGGCGTGGCGATGATGTCCGCGGCCATGCCCGCCTTTATGGAACCGCGCTCGCGATCGACGCCCAGCAAGCGAGCCGCGTTGATCGTCATCGCGCGTAACGTGTCTTTCGCCGGCACGCCTGCTTCGACCCAGGAATCGACATATTCAGCCGCAAGCGTGCCGCGCGTTTCACCGGATACGGAAATGAACACATCGGTGCCGAACGCCATCGTCACGCCGATCTGGTAAGCGCGTTTCAGCCGATCCACAAATACGGGGTGGAGTTCCGAGAAGCCTCCTTCATCGGCCGCGCTCTGCGTAAAATCGGTTCCCACAAGAACAATGTGATTTTTTTTCGCTAGTTGCAGGTCGTCATTGGTCATCATCTGCCCGTGCTCGATTGAATCCACGCCCGCCTCCGCCGCATTGCGCGCTCCCGGCTCGGTCCAGCAATGCGCGGCGACTTTCAGTCCATCGCGGTGCGCTTCGGCGACGATGAATCGGATGTCGTCCACGCTGTAAATATATTTCTGATCGTCGACCACAATCTTGATCACCTTTGCGCCGAAGTGAATGTTTTCGCGGATGGCTTTAAGCATCTCGTCGTGCGTGTCGGCGAACGCGTACTCCGGAGTTCCCAGATCGCGCTTCTCGGGCTGCAAGTGAAATTGCCCGCCGTAAGGAGCGATGATGCGCCCGGCATTGATGATCGTTGGGCCGGGAACGACGCCGCGCTCGATCGCTTCGCGCAGGGCTGTATCGGCGTAATTTCCCGCATTGCCCACGTCGCGAACCGTCGTGAACCCCGCGGCCAGCATGTCTCTGGCGTTCGCCACGCCCTCAATCGCACGATAGGGAGTCGAATCCAGCAGCGTGGTGATGTAATAGCTGTTGCCGTCGCGTTCTTTTTTCAACGTCATGCACAGGTGCGTGTGCGCGTCGAACAATCCCGGAAGGACCGTGAATTTCGAGAGGTCGATGATTTTCGCGTCCGGGGGAATCTCCACGTTGGAGCCGACCTCTTCAATGCGCTTTCCTCGCACAAGGATAATCTGGTTTGTATCAGTGGTTCCTTTTTCGACGTCGACAAGTTTTCCCGCTTTGATCGCGTAAATCCGCTCCGGTCCCGATTGTGGATATTGAGCGGCAAGGTTCGTCGAAATCATCGCCAATGAAATGAGGGAGAGGGTTAAAGAAAAGACCCACTTGGTTTTGGGACGCATCGGCAGCTCCTCATAAAATCAGGAAAAGAAGTTAACAGAGTTTCCGCAGCGATGGAAAGTCGCTGTGGATTTCTCCGCAGACGACATTTACCCAATCCCCATCATGACGCAGGCGCGGTATTTATTGCGCCGGAGTCCCGCCAGCAGTTTTCGGATTCAGTTCCATTAAAACCCGAGGGCCCAGACGCCCGCGCGAGCAGACTCCCCCGGTGTTCGCGGCTGAGTGCGACGGAAATTGAATCGCATCCCGCTTTGGTTCGGAACGCGCCGCTTGGATCGCCCGTCTATAAGAGAGGCCGGTTTGTTTGGATACCGGTTTGCGTGCCCCGTTGCTTCGCGAAGCCAAAGCAGCGTAGGATGCGGGGTACGGATCCCCATCGAAATATTTAGACGATGAAATTGCAGGATCGGACGCGCGGATCGACCGGAAGAACGCCGCATAATTCGCCGGTGGAAATTCCGGTCAGGCCGCAAATTGAAAACCAGGAGAATCTAATAATGATTCACGGAAGAATGAAGGCCGCATCGATTTTGGCGTTTACCGCGCTGATCGGCGCGAGCATGGTTTTGGCCAGGCCCGCGGCGGACGAGCCGAAGAAATTGGCGGACAACGCGTCGTTCGATACCCCCGCGGCGCCCGTGCAATATTTTTCGAGGAAACAGGTTGAGGCGACCTTCAATCACGAAACCAACAGCGAAACGCTTTACAACAGCGATTATGGCTCGAAGAGTTACGAGGTCAAGGCCAGCCGCCGGGTGAAGGAACTTCCGGCCGAAACGCACTCGGTGTGGACCGATGTGATTTATGTGGAGAAGGGGGCGGCAACCCTTGTCACCGGCGGGAAGCTGGCCGGCGATAATGTAACCCCCAAGACATTTCCCGACGGCAGGCCGTATCTTGAAACACACACCTATACGAAAATTGACGGAGGCGAACGGCGCCGCGTGTCCGTAGGCGACGTAGTCGTCATTCCGAACGGGACGCCGCACTGGTTTGTCGATATCGACGGGCCGTTCTGGTTTTTTAATGTGAAGACGCGGTAAAAAAAATCCACTACCGGTTATGAATCGCGGGGGCCGGACCGGCGGTCACAAAATCGCGAGCCAAAGGCCTGTCCTGGGCGCGCTTTGAAAACGAAGGGGGGATCGGAATGAAACTTGGAAGAGCGAAAGAAGTGTCCACTCTTTCTATTATGGCTCTGATCGGCGCAAGCATGGCGCTGGCCCGGCCGGCTACCGATGGACCGAAGACGGCGGTGGCCGGCGCGTCGTTCGATACCCCGGCGGCGCCGGTGCAATATTTTCCCAGGAAGCAAGTCGACGCGACCTTCAACCACGAGACGAATGACGAGATGCTTTACGAAAGCGATTACGGTTCGAAGAGCTACCAGGTGAAAGCCAGCCGCCGCGTGAAAACGACGGCGGCCGAGGTTCACTTGATCTGGACGGACGTGATTTATGTGGAGAAGGGGTCGGCGACACTAGTCACGGGTGGAAAGCTGGCCGGTGAGGATGAAACTCCCAAGACGTTTCCCGACGGCCGGCCGTTTTTGCAGACGAAAATGTTCGCCCGAATTGACGGCGGGGAAAGACGCCGAATTACGGTGGGCGATGTGGTTGTGATTCCCAACAACACGCCGCACTGGTTTGTCGATATCGACGGGCCATTCTGGTTTTTTAATGTGAAGACGCGGTAAGGGAAGAACAACATCGCGGAAAAATAGCGACTCAAGTCGCCAGATCGACAACCGCGGCGCCCGCGCCACGAGAGCCGATTCGAGTTTCGACGTCGTGAAAGTTGTACTACGTGCAAACAGAGCAAGATGCCCCGTTGCGCAACGGAGCCAAAACCGCGTACCATGCGCGGGTACAGCGCGCCAATCGAAAATAATTTGGAATTGAGACCGCCTCGCCCGATTTCCGGAGCGAAGGAAATCCGGCGATCTGCATCGAGCGCGAATCTTCCGGTCAGGCCGCCATTTCAAAACTAAGGAGAATGAAAACAATGGACCGTAGATTGAAGGCAATATCGACGATGGGCGCAGTGACTCTGGTCTGCGCGAGCATGGCCTGGGCCCAGGCGGGCCAGGCAAGCAAGGAAACGGTGAAGATACCTCCGGCCGATATCTCGGTCGGTACGAGGGACGTCATGACGCCTGTGCCGCCGGTGAGATATTTCTCGAAGAAAGAAGTGGAGGCGACCTTCAGCCATCAACGAAAAGAAGAGACGCTGTTTGACAGCGATTACGGTTCGGAAAGTTTTCGTGTGAAGGCGAGCGCGCGCACGAAGGTCATGAACGCCGAGATCCACCTCGAATGGACCGACGTCCTGTATATCACGAAGGGCTCGGCGACGCTGGTCACGGGTGGAAAACTGGCGGACGACGTGACGATCAAGAATTTCCCGGATGGGCGGCCGTTCCTGGAAACCAAGATGGGCACGAGCATCATCGGAGGCGAATCGCGACGGATTTCGGAGGGCGATGTGATTGTGATCCCCGCCGGAACGCCGCATTGGTTTATCGACATTCAGTATCCGTTCTGGTTTTTTAATGTGAAGACCCGGTAGGCGGCGCGGTAGAGCCGCCATCAAATGCAGCTTCAGCGGCTGAAGCCGGTTTTGCGTTCAGTTATAACGCCCGGGCTGAAGCCCGGCCCTCCAAAAAGCAAAATTGTTGTCCCGTGCGAAGAACGCATGGGCTGACAATACAGAGAGCAAAATCTCCGATAAGAAAGCCCGGAACGCGGCAGGTGATTCCGCCTGGTTCCGGGCTTCTGCATTGAAACTATTGATTTAGGGAGGGCCGGGCTTCAGCCCTTGAAGCTGCGATGGATGGCCTACAGCATTTGCCTCAACACATACGGCAGAATGCCGCCATGGCGGTAATAATTGACTTCCTCGGGCGTATCGGCGCGCGCGACGGTTTGAAAAACAGTTTCCTTGCCGTCCTTGTCGCGAGCGCGAACCTCGACGGTCATGCCCGGAGCTAGTTTGGCGACGCCTTCGATCGTAAATTCCTCGAATCCGGTCAGCCCCAGCGATTGCGCGGAGTCTCCCGATTTGTACTGCAGCGGAAGCACGCCCATGCCGAGCAAGTTGCTGCGATGGATGCGCTCGTAACTTTCCGCGATCACGGCGCGAATGCCGAGCAGCACCGTGCCCTTCGCCGCCCAGTCGCGCGAAGATCCCGAGCCGTATTCCTTGCCGCCCAGCACGATCAGCGGCACTCCGTCCTTCTGGTATTTCATCGACGCGTCGTAGATCGACATCTTTTCGCCGTCGGGCTGATGCACGCTCCAGCCGCCTTCCGTGCCGGGAGCGATCTGATTGCGCAGGCGGATGTTGGCGAACGTGCCACGCATCATCACTTCGTGATTGCCGCGCCGCGCGCCGTAGGAATTGAAATCCGCCGGCTTCACGCCCTGTGCGATCAGCCATTTTCCCGCAGGCGTGTCGACGCCGATCGAGCCTGCGGGAGAAATATGATCGGTAGTGACGCTGTTGCCGAGCATCACCAGCACGCGCGCGTTGCGAATATCGGTGAGCGGCGGCGGCGACTTCGAGATTTTTTCGAAGAACGGCGGATTTTTAATGTACGTGGACTTCTCGTCCCACGCGTACAGATCGCCTTTCGGAACCTTAACCCCTTCCAGTGGGCGTCGCCTTCAAACACTTCGCCGTATTCCTTGCTGTACATCTTAGTGGTTACGCTGGCCCGCACGGTGGATTCGATCTCCTGCGGCGTCGGCCAGATGTCGCGCAGAAAAACGGGCTTGCCGTCGGCGCCATTGCCGAGCGATTCGGTGGCCATATCGAAATCCATGCGGCCCGCAAGCGCATAGGCGACGACAAGCGGCGGCGACGCCAGATAATTTGCTCGCACCAGCGGATGAATGCGGCCTTCGAAATTCCGGTTTCCGCTTAATACGGAAACGGCCACGAGACTGTTTTCTTTGATGGCCGCGCCGATGTGTTCCTCGAGCGGCCCGCTATTTCCGATGCACGTGGTGCAGCCGTAGCCCACCAGTTGAAAGCCGAGCTGATCGAGATATTTTCCCAGGCCCGCGGCTTCCAGATAGTCGGTGACCACTTTCGAACCCGGCGCCAGGCTGGTCTTCACCCAGGGCTTGCTGTGCAGGCCACGCTCGATGGCTTTTTTCGCCAGCAGGCCGGCGCCAAGCATCAGGGAGGGATTCGAAGTATTCGTGCAGCTGGTGATCGCGGCGATCACGACGGAACCGTTCGAAAGCTCGAACTTGTCGCCATTGTTTTTCACGGCGACATTCTTTTGCGCCGTGCCTTCCATCGATTTTTCGAACGAGGCTTTCGATTGCCGCAGCGGCACGCGGTCCTGCGGGCGCTTCGGGCCGGCCAGCGTGGGCTCAACGGACGCGAGATCCAATTCAAGCTTGTCGGAATAAATCGGGTCCGGCGTGGCGTCGGTACGGAAGATACCCTGCGCCGTGGTGTATTCCTCGACCAGGCGCACGCGTATGTTGTCGCGACCCGTGAATTTTAAATAGGCCAGCGTTTCCGCGTCCACGGGAAAGAATCCCATCGTCGCGCCGTATTCGGGAGCCATGTTGGCGATGACCGCGCGGTCCGGCAGGCTCAGGCTCGAAAGCCCTGTGCCATAGAACTCGACGAATTTCCCGACGACGCCCTTCTTTCGCAGCATCTCGGTCACGATCAGCACCAGATCGGTGGCCGTCGCGCCTTCAGGCAGACGCCCGTGCAGCTTGAAGCCGACGACTTCCGGGATCAGCAATGAGAGAGGTTGGCCGAGCATGGCGGCTTCCGCCTCGATGCCGCCGACGCCCCAGCCGAAGACGCCGAGGGCATTGACCATCGTGGTGTGTGAATCGGTGCCAACCAGAGAATCGGGAAACGCAAAGGCTGCGCCGTCGGAGGTTGCGTCAAACACAACGCGCGCGAGATATTCGAGGTTCACTTGATGGCAAATGCCCGTGTCGGGCGGTACGACTTTGAAATTATCCAGGGCTTCCTGTCCCCAGCGAAGGAAAGCGTAGCGCTCGACGTTGCGGTGGAATTCCAGTTCGGCATTGAATGCGAAAGCCATATCGGAGCCGGACTTGTCCACCTGAACGGAGTGGTCGATCACCAGCTCAGCCGGCAGCAAAGGATTCACTTTTTTCGGATCGCCGCCCAGTTCTCGGATGGCTTCGCGCATGGCGGCAAAATCGACGACGGCGGGCACGCCGGTGAAATCCTGCAAGAGCACGCGCGCGGGCATAAAGGAAATTTCCTTCTGTGTCGCGGCATTCGGGCTCCAGTTCGCCAGCGCTTCTATATCTCCCGGATGAACGAACCGTCCATCCTCCTGGCGAAGGAGATTTTCGAGCAGCACTTTCAGCGAGAAGGGAAGCTTGGCGGCATGTCCAATGCCCTTCTTCTCGAGAACGCTCAACCGGAAAATTTCGTAACTCTTGCCGTCCACCAGAAGCGTGTCGCGCGTGCCGAACGAATTCTTGGATGCGGGAGACATTCTGCTCGTTATCCTTTCTCAATGAATGCAGGGTGATTATCATATCGCATCCCGGTGCTCGTTGCAGCCCGGGAGTCTTGTGTTTTGTCGCCGCCCGGATGAAATGCACCGGGGAGCATCGGCGGGAGAAATACCTTGTATTCACGAAAGTTATGATACCATTCGGACAGTTCGTATTCTCTCACGGAGGATTCCATGAAAGCTTCACTGATTGCAGTTCTGGCCGCTTTCTGTTTTATCGCCATTGCGCTGGGCACCCAGGCTCAGGACGCACCCAAAGTACACAGCATGACCGGCTGCTTGCGGGCCGGCGATGCACCGAACAGCTACAAGCTCACCGATCTTGAAAAAGGCCCCCCGTCGGTAGGAATCGTTTCCTCCGATGCAAACCTGGCCCCCCATGTCGGACACAAGATTGAAATCACCGGCACGGCCGTTGCTCCCAAGGACGCCGAAATGGACAAGATGGTTCCGAAGGCGCCTCACTACATGAAGGTCTCTTCGATCAAGATGCTCTCACCCACCTGCCCATAGTTTTCCGCGGCAGCCAATCACAATTTTTCGATCGCTTCGGAGCCTTGTCCGTGAAAAAGCTCATGGAATACGAGCAGCGGGCAAGGCTCTTTTGTTCCAGCCGCCTTTCACATTTATATGTTGTTATAATCGACGCGGATGAATATCGTCCTCATTTCAACGTATGAGCTGGGAAGGCAGCCGTTTGGACTCGCGTCGCCGGCGGCATGGCTGCGTGCGCGCGGGCACGATGTGGTGTGCCTGGATTTGACGCGCGAGAGCATGAATGAAGGAGCGGTTCGCGCCGCCGGGCTGGTCGCTTTTTATGTCCCGATGCATACGGCCACGCGGCTAGCGGCTGGATTGATTGACTCGGTTCGAGGAATGAATCCGCGAGCCCGGATCTGTTTTTATGGACTTTACGCTCCGGTCAATGAGGAATATCTGCGCGGCCTGGGCGTGGAGACAATTCTCGGCGGCGAGTTTGAGCAAGGCCTGCTGAGTCTCGCGGAGCGCCTGCAAAATGGCGCGGCGCAAATCCAGGGTGCGGGACCGCAAAACGAGCCGGTTATTTCGCTAGCGCGGCAAAAATTCATTGTGCCGGACCGCTCTCGCATGCTGGATCTGGGAAAGTATGCCCGTATCGTAATGCCCGATGGAGAGCAGCGCGTGGCGGGTTCGACGGAAGCGACGCGCGGGTGTAAGCATCTTTGCAGGCACTGCCCGATTGTGCCGGTGTACAACGGCGCGTTCCGCGTGATTGATCGCGATGTTGTGATGGAAGATATTCGCCAGCAGGTTGCTGCCGGTGCGCAGCACATTACATTCGGCGATCCGGATTTCTTCAACGGGCCTGTCCACGCGCTTTCGATTGTCGAAGTTCTTCATCGCGAGTTCCCCCGACTCAGCTACGACGTGACCATCAAGATCGAACATCTGCGCAAGCACGATTCGCATCTCAAGACACTGCGAGACACGGGATGCCTTTTCGTGATCAGCGCGGTCGAATCTGTGGATGACGCGGTACTCGAAAAATTCGATAAGGGGCATACGCGCGAAGATTTTCTCGCGGTCGCCGCCCGGTTCCGGGAATTGGGCATGACACTCCTGCCCACGTTTGTGCCATTCACGCCGTGGACCACGCTCGAGGGCTACCTCGATTTGCTCGGCGTGATCGCACAGGAAAATCTGTCCGAGAACGTTTCGCCCATCCAGCTTGCGATTCGCCTGCTGATCCCGGCGGGTTCCCGGCTGCTAAATTTGCCGGATGTGCAGGCGTTGGCGGGCCCGTTCGATTCCGCGGCGCTGGTTTTTCCGTGGATCCATGCAGACGCTCGCGTGGACGCGCTGGCCCGCGCGGTTTCGGATCTCGTGCAGCGCGGCGAGAGCCTGAAACTTTCGCGGACGGAAATCTTTTTACATATATTGCGCGCGGCGAGAACCACATCCGGAATTCACGAGCCACGCGGAATGGAGCCATCAGTAGCGCAACGCGTGCCGGTGCCTTATCTCGATGAACCCTGGTATTGCTGCGCCGAACCGATGGAGCAACAATATGTATCGATTGGAAAAGTGAAGGAAACAGTTGCCAAGGCGGATCAGTATGTTTAGTAGCACAGGCTTCAGCCTGGTGGGTTTCGAGGTTGCACGTGCAAAGATTAAGCCCCACAGGCTGAAGCCTGTGCCACTCAAAGCTGTCCCGCGGAAAGCCTTCCAATCGCAAACGAGTGAAAATAATGAGCCGTCTTCTCATCCTCGCCAGTAAGCTCGGTTACCAGACGCGCAGCTTCGCCGAAGCGGCCCGCGCGCTGGGCATCGAAGTTGTTTTCGCCAGCGACCGCTGCCACCAGCTCGAAGATCCGTGGTCCGATGGCGCGATCGCAGTGCGCTTCGATCAACCTGAGGATGCCGCGCGGCGTATCGTGCGGCAATCGCTGGTGCGTCCGGTGGACGGCCTGATTGCCCTGGGCGACCGTCCGACGACGACGGCTGCGTATGCGGCGCGGGCTCTGGGGATTACCTACAATTCGCCGGCAGCGGTCGAAAATTGCCGCAGCAAATTGAGACAGCGGGAAATTTTGCGGGATGCGGGCCTGCCGGTGCCGGGATTTTTCTCTTTTCGCATCGACAAATCGCTGGAAAAAATTCTGCCGCGCGTTTCATTTCCTTGCGTCATCAAACCCACGCGCCTGGCGGCGAGCCAGGGCGTGATTCGCGCGAACGATGCGGATGAATTTCAGACGGCAGTGGAAAGAATCAAGGCGCTGCTGAAATCGCCGGAAATTCAGGTCACTCATGAGGAGGAACTTGATCGCCTGCTGGTCGAGCGATATATCTCCGGCGTGGAGGTTTCCGTCGAAGGCCTGTTGAGCCGTGGGAAGTTGCGGATTCTTGCCATCTTCGACAAGCCCGACCCGCTGGAGGGACCATATTTCGAGGAGACCCTCTACGTGACTCCGTCGCGCCTGTCGGAAGAAATGCAGGAGCGCATCGCGGATTGCGCGATGGCGACCGTCGGTGCGCTTGGACTAACGCACGGCCCTGTCCATGCCGAATTTCGGGTGAATGAAAACGGCCCGTGGGTGCTCGAAGCGGCCCCAAGGCCGATCGGCGGTCTCTGCTCGCGCGCTCTTCGATTCGGACCCGGAAGGATTTTCTTGGAAGAGTTGTTGGTGCGCCAGGCGATGAAACTTCCAGGGAGCGATCTCGACCGGGAAGACGACGCATCTGGTGTCCTGATGATTCCGGTGCCGAAAGCGGGAGTGCTGGAGCGTGTCGAAGGGGAAGAACGCGCTCGCGCGGCTCCCGGCATCGTCGAATTACAGATCACGGCGCGCTTACACGACTTCATTGCCGCGTGGCCCGAGGGATCGAGCTATCTGGGATTTATTTTCGCGAGAGGAAAATCGCAGGAGGAAGTACAGTCCGCGCTACGCCGCGCTCATGGCGAACTGAAATTTGTGATTGTCGAACGATTACCCGTCGAGCACCCGGTGACGGGAACGATCTCGTAGCGCCGGCGAGACGCCGGCGCCACAGAACCTTTGAACGGCTGGAATGAAAGCCTGAAATCCCGCCTAACCTTTGGCGCGGGGCGGAACATATTCCGCGGGAAGCTTCGCGCCTTCTCCAAAGAAAAATTGTTCCATCTGTTCTTCCATGATTTTCTGCGACTGGGGATCCAGCGGATTGAGACGGTATTCATTCATCAGCATCTTGGAGTGTTCGATCCACAACTTCCAGGCGTCCTGAGAGACATTCTCATAAACCCGCTTGCCCAGATCGCCCTTCCAGGGAACGCGTTCCAGTCCCGGCAAATCTTTGCCGAATTTTACGCAATGAACGGTGCGCGAGGACGGTTTCGCGGGCGGGCCCGATGGTACGGGATTCGTCGGTCCGCAGGAATCGTTTGCCATCTGGTTTCTCCATCGAATTGTTCAGTGATCTACTCCCACTACCATACTGCAAGAATCGTTGAAATCCAAATTGTACGGACCACGGGTTTCGGCAGGACACTTATTGGCCTGTCTTCTTTTGAATTTCGCCAAATCGACGAAAGTCAAGGGCTGACAGTCGGAAGCCTGTCCTACGAGTCCCCGTCCCAATATGAACCAATATATGTTTTTGGAAGAGTAAAGACCTTGGCGCCCCAATTCGCTTACAATATCCGGGTCATGCGCTCAATTCTGAGGGAGGCGACATGCCGGATGTGACAGCTTTGTTCTGGGATGTGGGCGGCGTGATTTTGTCGAATGGCTGGGATCGCGGCGCCCGTGCTGCCGCCGCCCAAAAATTTGGATTGGATTGGGAAGAACTTCAGGATCGCCACGACCTGGCAAGCCCCGCGTTTGAAACCGGAAAGATCACGCTCGACATGTATCTGGAACGAATTGTCTTCTACCGCAAGCGGCCGTTCACACGCAAAGAATTTACCGATTTTATTTTTGCGCAGTCTTCCGAGTTTCCCGAATCGCGCGCCGTTTTATCCGGCGTCGCCGCAGCCGGGAAGTATTTACTCGCCACAATCAATAACGAACCGCTCGAATTAAATGAGCGCCGGATCAAGCAATTTGACCTGAGACGGGAGTTCAAGGCATTCTTCAGTTCCTGTTTTGTCGGCATTCGGAAGCCGGATGAAGGCATCTACAAGCTGGCGCTCGAGGTGACACAGCGGGAGCCCGAGGAATGCCTATTCATTGACGACCGGGAATTGAACCTGGAATGCGCGAACATGTTGAGGATGCGCACGATTCATTTTCAGAATGCGGCGCAGTTGCGAGCGGAATTGGCGGCCAACGGCGTGGTTGTGGTAGACAAGTAGTTCGGAGGATCCGATGGAACTCGGAATGGTTGGGCTGGGAAAGATGGGCGCCTTCATGGTGGAGCGACTGGTGCGCGGCGGCCATCGTGTCGTGGGATACGACCGGGATGCTGGCGCGGTGGCGCGCGTCGTTTCCATTGGCGCGGAGGGCGCCGATTCGCTCGCCGACCTTGCCGGGAAACTGGGCAAGCCGCGAGCCATCTGGATCATGGTGCCTTCGGGCGCTCCGGTCGATGAAACGATTGCGGCGCTTTTGCCGCATCTTGCCAAGGACGACACGATCATCGACGGTGGGAACAGCAATTACAAAGACACGCAACGCCGTGGCGCGACTCTGAAAGCACAGGGATATCAATTCGTGGACGTCGGCACCAGCGGTGGCGTCTGGGGCCTCAAGGAAGGCTACTCGATGATGATTGGCGGCGATAAGCCCGCCGTGGAACGTTTGCGGCCGCTGTTTGAAACGCTCGCTCCCGGGAAGGAATTGGGATGGGGGCACGTCGGGCCGTCCGGCGCGGGACATTTCGTGAAAATGGTGCACAACGGCATCGAATACGGAATGATGCAGGCATACGCGGAAGGTTTCGCCATCCTGAAAAAGAAAAAGGAATATCCGCTCGACATGCATCAGGTTTCCGAAATCTGGCGCACGGGAAGCGTCGTGCGTTCGTGGCTGCTGGACCTGCTGAGCCTTGCGCTGAAAGATAATCCGGAGATGGGCGGCATCGCTCCGTATGTTTCGGATTCGGGCGAAGGACGCTGGACCGTGGCCGAGGCCATTGATCTGGATGTTCCCGCGCCGGTGATCACACTGTCGCTGCTTCAGCGGCTGACTTCGCGAGACGCCGATTCGTATTCGGATAAATTGCTGTCCGCCATGAGAAATCAATTTGGCGGCCACGCGATCAAGACAGAGCCGAAAAAGTGAGGGCCCCAATATGACGCCGCCAACCGGCAGTGTTGACGAAGTTGTCGAGAATGACAAAACCAGTTCGATCTCCCCGGCCGACCCTTGCACGATCACGATTTTCGGCGCTTCCGGAGATCTTGCCCGGAGGAAGCTTGTTCCGGCCTTGTACGGTCTGGCGGCGCAGAACTGCCTGGCGAGGCGATTTGCAATTATCGGATTTGCGCGCAGCCCCATGACCGATGAGGCGTTTCAGGAGTCGGCCGTCGACTCGATCAAAAAGTTTGCCGACGCCGCCTCGCAGCAGAAAGAGTGCAAGGAGTTTGCGCAGGCTCTCGCGTATGTTTCGGGCGGGTACAACCAGCCGGAGGCATTTGAAAAACTCAAGAATCGGCTGGAGGAACTTGACGCCGAGCACAATCTCAATGGAAACCGGTTGTTTTATCTGGCCACACCGCCGGATGTATATCCGGTCATTATCGAGCAGCTTGATAAAGCCGGCCTCACCAGCAACCCCAATGGAAAATCGTGGACGCGAATCATTATCGAGAAACCCTACGGGCGCGATCTGGCCTCGGCGCAGAAACTGAACCATACCGTACTGAAGTCCTTCGAAGAGTCGCAGGTGTACCGCATCGATCACTACCTTGGAAAAGATACGGTGCAGAATCTTTTGGTGCTGCGATTTGGAAACGGAATCTTCGAGCCGCTCTGGAATCGCAATTACGTGGACCACGTGCAGATTACCGCGGCCGAGACGCTGGGCGTCGAGCAGCGCGCCGCCTTTTATGAAACCGCCGGGGCGACGCGCGACATGATTCAAAGCCATGTCCTGCAACTGGCCTCGCTCGTGGCCATGGAACCCCCCGTCGCATTTGACGCCACCGCCGTGCGAAATGAAAAGATAAAGGTGCTGCAATCGATCCGCCCCTTTACCGACCAGACGATCTCGACCGATATTGTCCGCGGTCAATATGGGCCCGGAGAGTCCACAGGCGATAACCCGCTCGCGGGATACCGGGAAGAACCGGGCGTCGCGAAACAATCCGGCACGGAGACTTTTACCGCTCTGAAACTGCTGATCGACAACTGGCGATGGGCTGGCGTCCCGTTTTATCTGCGGACCGGCAAGCGCTTACCTAGCCGCACCACGGAAATTGCAATCCAGTTCCGGCACGCGCCGCATCTGGTCTTCCGCGGCCAGGACCTGGCGGCGAATACACTGGTCCTGAACGTCCAACCCGATGAAGGAATTTCAATTTCATTCCACACGAAATTGCCGGGGCAGGCTATGAAATTGAAAACCGTGACAATGGACTTCAGCTATCAAAAGGAATTTGGCGGCGGCGAACGCAGCGCGTATGCAACCCTGATTAACGATTGCATGCGCGGCGACGCCACCTTGTTTGACCGCGCCGATGGCGTGGAGGCGGCCTGGGCGCTGGTAAATCCCATTCTCGACTGGTTCCAGGCTCACAAACCGAATTTTCCAAACTACGCGGCGGGCACTTGGGGTCCGCGAGAAGCCGATGAACTTCTGGAGCGCGATGGGCGACACTGGCGGAAATCGTAAGAACGCGCCGCGGGAAATTCTTCCCGGCGTGATTGTGCACCCGAATCCAAACGAAGTGGCACGCGCTGGAGCGCGGCTTTTCGTGGAGTGTGCCTGGCAATCGATTTCCAGGCATGGGCAGTTCCTGGTCGCGCTGTCCGGCGGCAACACGCCGAAAATGATGTTCGAAATGCTCGCCTCCCCGGAGTTTCGCGGGCAGGTGGATTGGGCCAAGGTCCAGGTCTTCTGGAGCGACGAGCGCGCCGTTCCTCCCACCGACGAACAAAGTAATTACGGAATGGCGCGGCGCGAACTTCTGATCCGCGTGGCAATCCCCGAATCGAACGTCCACCGCATGGAAGCCGAGAAGCTCAGCATGGGCCGAGCGGCACACGAATATGAGGAAGTCCTGCGAAAATATCTGGATCTCGACGATCGCGGCTTTCCGCGCTTCCATTTGATCTATCTTGGCATGGGCCCCGATGGCCATACGGCTTCGCTATTTCCCGGTACGCGCGTGACGCGACAGACTTCGCGCTGGGTCAGCACCCCGCTGGTCACAAAACTCAATGCCCGCCGCATGACCCTCACGCTCCCCGTACTGGACGCAGCCAGGCGCGTGGTGTTTCTCGTTACCGGTTCGGAAAAAGCCGAAATGTTGCGAGCCGTGCTGTTGGGAAAGAACGACCCGCCGTTTCCGGCCCAACTCGTCCAGCCGCGTGACAACGGCGTGAAACTTTTTCTGATCGATGAAGCTGCCGCCGCCGCCCTGCTCGGATCTGACGATTTTCCAAAAACTGCGTCGCCTGGCAAACCCTCAGGCGCGACTCGAGGAAAGATGGGGAAAGGCTCGTGATTCTAGCCGGCGACATCGGCGGCACCAAGAGCAACCTGGCCCTCTATGAACTGGATGAGCAGGGTTACCACAAGGCCTTTGAACTGCGTTTTGCGAGCAGGGAATCCGACACCTTTGACGAAATTATCGAAATGTTCCTTTCCGAAGCGAGGAAGACGCTTCGGAATGCTCACGCGCTGAGAATCGAAGCGGCGGGATTCGGCGTCGCTGGCCCTGTAATTAATCGCCGGGTTAAAGCCACAAATCTGCCTTGGTCCGTGGATGCCGCCACACTGGCAAAACAGCTCTCGACAGACCACGTCGTCTTGTTAAATGATTTGGAAGCAACAGGTTACAGCCTACAACGATTGAAGCCCTCCGAGATTTCCATCCTCAACCCAGGGCTTCCCTCGCCGCGGTCCACGCAGGCCCTGGTTGCCGCCGGGACTGGCCTCGGCGAGGCCTTTCTATTCTGGGAAGGGAACCGCTACGTGGTGGGCAGTTCAGAGGGGGGGCATGCCGATCTTGCCCCGCGCACCGATCTTGAAATTGAGCTGCTGCGGTACATGAAGAATCGCCATGAATTTGTGAGCGTGGAGCTGATCCTTTCGGGGAGGGGATTTCGCGCCATTCACGATTTTCTCGATCCCACCGTGAAGCATTCCTCCTTCAATGGACCAGACGCGGACGCTGCGCCGGAAATTACCCGCCTTGGCCTGGAGGGCCTATGCCCCGTTTGTGTGCGAACTCTCGAAATGTGGGTTGCCCTGTACGGCGCTGAAACGGGAAATCTGGCGCTGAAAGTTCTCGCGCGCGGCGGAGTCTGGGTGGCGGGCGGGATTGCTGTGAAAATCCGCGCCAAAATGGAAGACGGGACATTTTTCCGAGCATTCTGCCAAAAAGAAAAATTTGCGGAATTGATGTCGCAAATTCCAGTTTATATGGTCCTCAATGAAGAAGCGCCATTGCTTGGCGCGATGTCGCAAGCAATACACGCGGCCGGGTTAACGGCGGGGGGGCAAGTTCCAATTTGAAATTGGCATGTGAACACGGAATATGCGCTGGTCCGAAAATCTGGAACTCCGCTGTTTATCCAACCCCTTGCGGTTAATCGATAAAGTAACACAATATATTGTGTTTATCCGTGTGTTTTATTAGTCCCGTCCTTTATCCGCCACATGATGGAACCGTCGCCAGGTATGGCGTCTCACGTTTGCGATAACATCTATGTTAGAAGGTGGTTTCTACCGGTGGCTGGCGGTTGGTGTGGAAGTTCCAAAACGGAACCTTGATTCTGCGCTTTCGATGAATATTGAAGTCCGGGGAGGGCTGGATGATGATCCGGCATGATAAAAGAGTTTCCGTATTGGTTTTTGCGGTTCTTGTCGCGGTGGGCGCAAACGTTTATGCGCAGGTTCCCACTGGGTCCATCGTTGGCACCGTTAAGGATACTCAAGGCCTCTCGGTGCCCGGTGCGACGGTTACTCTAACCAACCAGGGCACAGCCAGGACGCAGCGCAATAGGACGAGCACCCGAGGTGCGTACGAGTTTACCGATCTCAATGTGGGCCTCTATACAGTGGAGGTTTCCAAGCCTGGATTCAAGAGTTTCATCGTAACCAGCGTCAAGCTGGATGCTTCGACGGAATATTCCGTGCCGCCGGTTGTTCTCGTCGTCGGGGCGGTTACGGAATCGGTGAGCGTCGAAGCGGGCGCGGATCAGGTTCGAACCGCCGGGGCGGAAATCACGGACACGGTGGAGAGCGAGCAGATTGATGAACTGCCTCTGCTGGATCGCAATCCATTGGAACTCATTTCACTTCAGGCGGGAGTTAGCCAGATTCCGGGCGGCCCGACAGTAATCAACGGCCAAAGGCAATCGTTCAGTTCGATGACGCTCGACGGCATCAACATTCAAGACAATTACGTTCGCACCGATTCGTTGGATTACACGCCCAACCAGCTATTCATGAGCGAGGTCAGCGAATTCACAACAACATCGCAGAATGCGGGGCCACAGTCGGGAACGGGCTCCTCGCAGGTCAGCATGGTATCGCCCAGCGGGACAAACAACTGGCATGGCGGCGGCGCCTGGTACTACCGCTCCGGCGCGCTGGCAGCCAATGATTGGTTCAATGATGCCAACGGGATTGCGAAGGCCAATTTGCTACAGAATCAGGCAAACGCGAAGATCGGCGGTCCTGTCGTCAAAGATAAGCTCTTTGTTTTTGGAACATACGAGCTTTTCCGGAGACGCCAGCAGTTGCCCACGGATACAACCGTGCTCACCAGTTCGGCGCGCTCGGGAGTGTTCAAGTTTGCCGCGGATTGCGCTTCAGCAAGTATGCCAAACCCCAACCTTCCCACGTGTCCGACGGGAGTGACTCCCGGCTCCATTCAATCGCTTAATCTTCTCACTGGGGGATATTCCATCGATCCGTACATCGCGGGCCTGCTGGCGAAGGTTCCCACGACGATCAACAATGCGAGTATTGGCGATGGCTTGAACACGGGCGGATATTCTTTCAATCAGCGCGACAACGATACCCGCGACAATATTCTGATTCGCGTGGACTACAATCCCGCAGCCCACCATTCCTTCAGCGTCTCCTATGCATGGAACCGTGAGGTCCTCGATCGCCCCGGTTCAGGCCTTGGCCTGCCGAATACATATAGCGCCGTCCCCGTCGTCTCCAACAACGACAAGGAGAATTTTCTTTCAGCGGCTTGGCGGTGGACACCTACGGCGAATTTCACTAACGAAGTCCGTTTCGGTTTCGATCTGGCCCCAATTATCTTTCTCACCAGCCAGCAGTTTGGAGGCTTCACGGTCAGCAACACACTGTTCAACAATCCCAATCAGAATCAGTTCCCCCAGTCCCGCGCGACGCATACCTGGTCGTGGCAGGACAATGCAAGCTGGGTGCATCGTAATCATCTACTGACGTTTGGAATCCAAGTGCAGCGAGTCACTGTATTTGCACAGAATTACGCGAATACCGTGCCGAACTTGAATCTGGATTATACACTTTCGGGAAATACCAATCTTTTGAGTTCCAGCGATTTTACGAGCCTCGGCGGGATTTCCAGTTCGGATCTCAACACGGCGAACGAGTTGTTGAGCACGCTCGCGGGGCTTGTGGGGTCGGAAACGCAGACGTTTAATGTCACCAGCCAGACTTCCGGCTATGTTTCCGGCGCTCCGGTAGCCCAGAATTTCCGCTACGACAATTGGTCATTGTACGCCGGCGATTCCTGGAAGATGCGGCGAAATCTCACGGTGACTTACGGCCTGCGGTGGGAGTACAACAGCCCGTTTAACGAACGCGATGGATTGCTTTCGTTTCCCGTGATTCCAAATGGGCAGACCGTGCAGCAGACGTTGCTTTCGGATGCGTCGCTGGCCTACTACGGCGGAAATACGGGACGCGGCTTGTACAAGAAAGACCTGAATAACTTTGCGCCGAATATCGGGATTGCCTGGGATCCATTCGGAAACGGCAAGACTTCGATCCGCGCTGGATACAGCATCAACTATGTGAACGATGAGCTGATCAGCGGTCCGTATAACGCAAGCCTGAGCAATCCCGGCATAAGCACGCAAACCGGCGCCTCGCAACTGCCCAGTGCCACAATCAGCAGTCCCGGACTTCCGATTCCGACGCCGCAGATGTACAACACCTTCTCTTCAAATTTTATCAACGTATATAATTATTATACAGGCAATAGTTACGGGTACGCCGTGGATCCGAATCTGCGTACGCCGTATGTTCAGCAATGGAACCTCAGTGTGCAACGCGAGATCGGACACGACACTTCGTTGACCGTTTCGTATGTCGGAAACAAGGGGACAAAATTGTATCGCGCCGTCGATTTGAACCAGGTGCAGATCAACGGCAATGGTTTCCTTCAGGCCTTCAACGCAGCAAGGCAAAATGGATTCCTGGCGCTGGCCGCGACAGGGACGTTTAATCCAAATTACAATTCGTCAATTCCGGGAAGCCAGCAGGTCAATTATTTTAATAACAATTTCGTGTATGGCGATCTCGGCGCGTATTACCCCGCTATTGTGAATCAATATCTTCAGCAGGGAGCCGTCGGAGAACTCGCCAACCTTTACCATTCGAATGGTTCGGATTCGTCCGCCGTTTACAGCTATTTTTATGGTCCCGGAACCGTAGCGCCCGTGTCGCTCGCGCCCAATCAATATCTTGAGGCCGCCGACCTGCTCGGAAACTACTCCAGCTCGACCTACCACGCCGCCGTCGTAGAATTTCGCCGCCGTTTCCGCAGCGGATTGAATTTCCAGGCCAACTATACGTTCAGCAAAGTTCTCACGGATTACAGCGCCAGCACCAATCTCGATCAGGAGCGATTTTACCCGTATCTCGACAACGCGAATCCGGGGCTGGAGAAATCCCGCGCGAACTTCGATATCACGCATGCGTTCAAGGCCAACTTCCGATACGAGTTGCCGGTTGGCAAGGGACGCGCCTGGGCGCCGTCGAACAACGTCCTGAGCCAGTTGGTGTCCGGCTGGGCCACGTCGTCGATCTTTACGTGGCAAAGTGGACCGCCATTTTCGATCCTGTCGGGCGTGGGGACGTTGAATCGATCGGCGCGATCGCTGATGACCAATACGGCCTACAGCACGTCGACAACGCAACAGATTGCCGGACAACTCGGCGTCTTTCAGCAACCGAACGGCGAGGTCCTGCTCATCAATCCGAAATATATCGGCCCGGACGGACGCGGCGCGCCCAACGACGGCTTGACCTGCATGCCGCTGGTTGCCGGAGGATTTTGTAATCCCCAGCCGGGGACGGTGGGAAATTTGGGTCGCGAAGCCTTCAACGGCCCCGCCTACTTTGACTGGGACCTGGGCATCCAGAAGGATTTTCCAATTACGGAATCGAAAAATCTGCAATTCCGCGTGGAAATGTTCAACGCTCCCAATCATCCGACGTTTGCGGTGGGGAATCCAAACTACCAGATCGCCAATCCGGGTGCGAGCACTACGGACATGTACATCAACGATCCGAAATTCGGCGTCGCGACCTCGACCGCTTCCACGGCGCGCATTATTCAGATGGGGCTGATTTTTAAATTCTAGCGGCAGGATTTGTTTCTACGCCCGTAACAGTTTCCAGCCAAAATCCGCCACTTCGCTCATTCCAATGGACGAAAGTGGAAGGGCTCCCGCATGGATCGATAACAATTTCGCAAAAATTGCAGGCGAACTCTGAAACAGGCGAATGGTTTTCCGTCGCAGCCCATTGCTTCGCTCCATCAGGAGCAACAGGCCGGATATGGCGGCGGGAATCGTCGATATTTTTCTGTGTGCCAATTCGTACGTGGAAAGATTTCCACGCTTGAAGGACTCGGCGAGTTGAATCGCCTGCTGAAACGATAGTGTCAGTCCCTGGCCCGTAATCGCATCCACGGTTCCGGACGCGTCGCCGACCAGCCCGATGCACCCTTGCGTGACTTCCGGCAATCTTCGCAGGCAAGTCGTGTCTCCCATTTCGACGCTGGTCGAAATGGCCCCTTCCAGTTTTTCCGCGAGAGCGGGGAAACGCTGCAACGCCTGATCGAGCCGCAAATGCGGATCGCGGGAAAATACGGCGACGCCCACTTCCTGTTCCCCCGTCGGCGTAACGTAAATCTGGCAGCCTGCCGCCCAATGCACCTCAATCATGTTGCTCCATGGGCGCACCTGGAAATGCTTGCGAAAACCGAATCGTTTCCCCCACGAGGTTCCCGAATCGAGCCCTGCCCATTTCCGGACAGCGGAATTTTGCCCGTCGGCGCCGACCAGCCAGGTGTACGGAATCCGATCGCTATCCGTGGTCACATAGCCGGGATCCACGTGGGTCACCGAAGTGGACCATCGGAAATCCACCCCGGCCTGAAGGGCTCGCGCGACGAGGAGTTCATGAAGCCGAACGCGGCGCAGGGCCAGGCCCGCGCCGCCGGAAAACTCCGCCCACGCAGAAGATTCCTCGTCCTCAAACCGGATTCCTGCGAAAGGGACGGCATCGGTCGGTGCCGGATGCACGCCCAGCGTGGCGAGCGCGGCGACGCCGCCAGGCAGAATTCCTTCGCCGCAGGGCTTGTCGAGAGGGGGCACGCGCGAGTCCAGCACCACGGTCCGAAATCCATTTTGATTGGCTGCCAGGGCTGTGGCGATTCCAGCGGGGCCGCCTCCGATCACGACAACATCATTGCGTGGAATCATGGATTGGCTGCCACAAGCATTCAGATGTCCGGCCTATAGGTAAAGTTGTCCTGCGATGTATTGTCCGTGGTCAACGTTCGCGTTGAAGTGCGATACGCGCCTTCTTCAGGTCTTTCCGTTTGCTCGAATCCATCCTGGGGTATGAGATGTCCAACTCTTTCATCGCGTCAATGACGGCTTCCACCACGGCAAGTCGCGTGAACCACTTGTGGTCGGCCGGAATTAAGTACCAGGGCGCCCGTTTGGTGGCCGTGCTGCGAATCATCTCCTCGTACGCCTGCATGTATTTGTCCCAATGCTGCCGCTCCAGAACGTCGCTCTCTGAAAACTTCCAGTTTTTCTCCGGCTCCTCGATCCTCTTCAGGAACCGCACTTTCTGCTCATTTTTCGAGAGATTCAGAAAAAATTTCAGAACTACAATGCCGTTCCTGGAGAGATACCGTTCGTGGGCGTTGATATCCTCATAGCGTTCCCGCCAAATATTTTTCGTGACCAGGGTTTCGGGAATTTTCTCGTTTGCCAGCAACCCTCGATGAACGCGAACCACCAGAACTTCCTCGTAGTAGGAGCGATTAAAAATCCCGATCTTGCCGCGCTCGGGTAGAAATCGCTGGCTCTTCCACAGGTAATCGTGATCCAGCTCCTCCACGGAAGGAGTCTTGAACGAATTCACCGCGCAGCCCTGCGGATTTACTCCGGACATGACGTGCTTGATCGTGCTGTCCTTGCCCGCGGCGTCCATTGCCTGGAGGACGATCAGAATCGCCCAGCGGTCCTGCGCGTAAAGTTTTT
Source organism: Terriglobia bacterium (assembly GCA_963788335.1). GTDB lineage: Bacteria > Acidobacteriota > Terriglobia > Acidiferrales > UBA7541 > Palsa-360. The sequence goes on along the minus strand of CAWBGM010000010.1, from coordinate 10,208 downwards.
CCTGCATCGCGGAGAGGCGCTGGATCCCGCGCTCCAGCGCATCCCGCGCATGCTCCTTGGATTTCAATCCGAGCGTTTCCGCGGGATCGAAATCTTTCAGGCGAAACTGCCCACCATCTTCCACACGGAAGGGCTTGGCGAATTCACGTAGCTTCATGGCCGTCAAATTTCCTTTCACGGCTGAAGTATATTCGAAACTTCAGCGTTGTTTGCCTGGGAGCCGGACAATCAGCCCGTCGAGTTCTTTCGTCATTTTGATCTGGCAGCTCAACCGGCTGTTGGGCTGCGGCCCTTCCGCCGCGATGCTCAGCATGAATTTTTCATTTTCTTTTACGGGAGGAATTCGATCGAGGAAATCGGCATCCACATAGACATGGCATGTCGCGCACATGCAATTTCCTCCGCATTCGCCGAGAATGCCCCCGACCCTGTCGGTCAATGCGGCCTGCATGACCGAAACCCCTTCCGGCACATCGATTTTCGTGGGTATTCCCGTCGAAGAAATATATGTAACGCTTGGCATTCGCGCCCCTTGATTGAGTGTACCTTGCTTGTCACCGGTGCGCGCATCAGTGTAAATGCTGACGGTGAATCCTGTCGAGGTTTCATGTATTCTTGCCGCGTATTTTCGCTCCACCCGGCGCAAATGGGGAAGTGCCTCAGTTTCCGAATCGGTGATGGGCATCCAGTGGCACAGGCTTCAGCCCGCGGGTTTTGAATTTTGCCTGGACCTGGAAAAGGGTCACAGGCCTGAAGCCCGTGCTACGAAAACCTGCCAACCGCTCATCCTGCGGTTTGCCAAACGGAGTCACTACCGCAAATGGCCTCTGATTGAAGCGGCCCGTTGCGCGTGTTACTATCAGCCCGAGAGCTTCAGAAAAACCCCGACAGGAGTAAATCAATGAAATCGATCGTTCGTCTTTTCGCATGTACGGCCGTGCTGTTATTTGCCGTGGGAACCCAGGCGCAGACGATGCGTCCGGTTCAGACCTTTGACACTTCGGCCGGCCCGGTAAAAATCACGCCGGTGTATCACGCAGCTGTTGAAATTGAAGCCGGAGGGAAAGTCATTGTCATCGATCCCGCCAAGCCCGCCAATTTTTCAGGCCTTCCGCCGGCCGATCTCATTATCATCACGGATATTCATGGCGATCACCTTGATCCCGATTCGATTCGCGACGTAAGCAAGACGGGAACGGTAGTCATTGCTCCGCCTGCTGTCGCCGCGACCATCGTAACTGCCACGAAGCTTTCCAATGGCGAGAAGACCACCTGGGGCGGATGGACGATCGAAGCAGTCCCCATGTACAACCTGACCCGCGGTCCCGCGCCCGGCAAGTATTTTCATGACAAGGGACGCGGCAACGGGTACGTCATGACTTACGGCGGCAAGCGTTTTTATTTCTCGGGAGATACCGAAGGCATCCCCGAGATGCGCGCCCTCAAGAATATCGACGTCGCGTTTGTGTGCATGAACCTGCCCTACACGATGACAGCGGAAGAGGCAGCCGACGCGGTGAAGGCGTTTCATCCCAAGGTCGTGATCCCGTATCACTATCGCGGCCAGGACACGACCGTCTTCGAGAAGGCTCTTGCAGGCACAGGAATCGAAGTCCGCTTGCTGGATTTTTATCCGAAAGCGTCGTAGGAATTAGCAGGATAAGCTTCAGCCTGTCCGCTTTTGAATTCCGTGGGAATCAAGAATGCGCAAAAAATCGGCGGGATTGGAGAATATTTCCAATCCCGCCGATTTTTTCGTCCACGAAGTTTACATCCGTAATCAATCAAACTTATTTCGCAGCCGGAGCCGCCTCAGCGGGCTTGAGCACGGCGGCGGCCTCTTGCAGGGCGGGCACCAGTTTCGCATCCAGCTCGTAAACGGTGGGGCCGTCATCGCGTTTCGCAGCGTAACCGCCCCCAGCCTTCGCAATCCCCACTTTTTCAATGCGCTTGCCGTCCTGCGACGTAACGATCAGCGAAATCGTGGGGTTTGAAAATCCCGAGGTTGAAAATTTCGTCGCCTCCAACGCGCGGATCGAGTTGAGAAACGCTTCCACGGTCACAGCATCCATCTTCTTGCCCCCCGACAACCAGTCCTCTCCGCTGCGGCTCATTGAATACGACTTTGCCCCATCGCGCATTTCGACCTTGTCCGGATTCGTTTCCGCAAAATCAAAAACTTTTTTCTGGCGGAAGTCCTCGGGATTCTTGTCAATGTCGGCGCCGAAGGATCCGCTAAGCTTGACCGGCGTATCCACCGCCGTGCTCTTCGCGTAATACGTGTCCTTATTCTTCCGGACTTGAAGTTCTTGCGTCCCGGAGGCATCCGCCACCTTCACTGTCGCGACCGGCGTGCCGGAGGCAAACGAAGACGCCGCTGTTTTCGCATCCGCGTCCGAAACGCTCGCGTCCAGCGTCGCGCCCTTCAGGTCCTGGATTACCGAGTCCACCTTGGACTGGTCTGCGCGCATATCCTTCGGATTGCGAATCGTCCACTGGCCTTTGTCGGAGCCGAGAGTGAGGTTGAGTTTTGGGCCCACGATTGCCAGGGAAGCGATTTTGTCGAAATCCACGGGCAGCAGGCGCTTGTCGCGCAGGTCTTTCACGCCTTTGTCATACGCGGATTTGGTATTCTTCGCCACCGAAAAAACTCGCGGGTCGCCCACCAGCGTGACGTAGGTGCTGTCGCCCGTCGGCGAATCGTCGCCGAACAGAACGGTCTGCGTCTTGCCGTCTTTTTTGGTCGCTGTCACCGTGATGGCAGGATCGGCGAGGCCAAAATCTTTCAGGTCGGTCGCCTTCTCCTGAATGACCGCCGTCGAATCCATCGGCGAGAGGTTATACAGCATCGTGGAAATCGGGTCCGGATCCGCAAGCAGCGGTTTCGGCGAAATAATTTTCCAGCTCTCCGGGCCTGTGCGGCTCAGAACGATGTCGTCTCCGCCTTTTTTCTTTACTTCCAGTTTGTTGATATCGTCCTGCGACATCGAAACGATTCGGTTTGCCGCGAGGTTATCGGTTTTCGTGAATCCATCCGCCTGAGGATGACGGTTGGACCAGAACAAAGCCCCGGCTAGCGCGCCAAGCACCACGGCAGCAATCAGCAGTTGTTTCATTTTCATCATTGGAATTCTCGCGAAAAGGGAAGTTGGAATCCGGCCCCGCTACCTTCTCCGCCACCACACGGACAGGCCAATAAATAGAAGGGCGCCGGGCAACAGGAACTGGCTGCTGAAGCGGACCCAGTTGAACTGAGCGCGGGTCATGGTGAGCTTGCGGTCTTCCTCGGCCTTGGGACGAATGGAAATCAAATCTTCGTCCGATGAGAGCCAGTTCATCGCGTTCAGCGCGAGATCGCTATTGCCGTTGAACTTAAGGAACGAATTGGCCGCCCAGGAGGAACTGCCCACGACTACAAATCGTCCTTCGGAGTTTGGCTTTCCGGTCGTGTAACTTCCTGCCACGCCGATCGTCAAGGGCCCCTTCAAATTTTTCGGGTCGTTCGGATTCACCGCCGGCGTATCCAACTTCGTTGTGGCGAAGCTCGATTGCGAAGACTCGAACAGCTTCTGCAAATTCGTCTTGTCCGCGGTACCGACGGTCAACGAACGGCTTAAAGGGAAACCCGTTGCCGTTCCCTTCATCTCATTGACGATGGGCTGTGAGTCGTATGTGGAGACAAGCGCAACTTCTGCGCTGACGCCCATCAGTTGGCCGATCGGATTCGGATCCAGCAGTACGTCCTTTTCCGGCGTCACGCCCCAGCTCTCCAGCACCTTGTCCAGAGATTCATTATCCGCCGTCGCTTTTCCCATCTTTAACGGGGGATCGAGCAGAAACATCGCCCGGCCGCCTTGCTCGACAAAGTTCTTGATTGCATCGACTTGAGGTTGCAGATAATCGCTCTGCGGGCCGCCAATCACTATCACGGTGCAGTCCGCAGGGACCTCAGGCTTTTCCAACAGGCTGATGGATTTGACTTCATACCGGTCTTTGCCCAGAGCGTCCTTAAAGGCCGAATATCCGGAGCGACTGGTATCGTCAATCTGGTGCTCGCCGCTACCCGTGATAAAGCAAACGGTGCGGGAGGACGTCTTCAGGTCGCGAATAATCGCGCCGGTGATCTCCTCCTCGGTCATAGCCTTGGCCTGGTCCTGTTTCGCGCCGATTTGGACGATGGTTGTGCCGTACTTGGTGATGCCCGCCGCGCGTGCCACTTGCGGGCTCTTGTCCGGATCCACGTAATCCAGATGAACTTTCGGCGAAAGCGACGTATACCGGTCGAGCAGGTCCTTGGCGACCCCGAAGTTGCTGGTCTTGTCGAAGTACGTGATATTGGCCTGCTGCGGCAGGCCCTTGACGATCTTTGCCGTCTGGTCCGAAAGGCTATAGCGTTTGTTCGACGTCGAATCGAACGACTTGTTGTAGCGATTGCCCAGAATATTCGCCACGGAAATAATGCCCAGGACGATGACAATATAAAGCGTCGCATACGCCGCGTACTTGGTTTGTCTTGCTTCAATCCAACGGCTCTTCACTTACGACCTCCAACGCAGGGATTCCATCGAGCGCCCGGTGAAAAACAAACCGAGGAAAATTACGGTGGCGTCAAAAATGACGTCTTTCGTGTCGATCACGCCCTTTGCAAATGTTTCAAAGTGCGGGATGACAGCCATATACGAAAGCACTTGAGCCCATGTCGAGCTTTCATACTCGCTCACCCAGCCGAGCACCCAGAGCATCAGGCAGACGCCGAACGTCACGGCGCCCGCGATGATCTGATTCTTGGTCAGCGAAGAAATAAAAGTTCCGATGGCCAGCAAGCCTCCGGCCTGAAGCAACAGCCCCAGGTATCCGATCGCGAGCGGCTTCCAATCGGGGTTGCCGTACCGGAACAGAAAAACGAAGTCGAGCATCGTGGTCACGAGCATCAAGGCGTACATCAGGACCGCCGCCAGCCATTTCCCGATGATGATTTCGGAATCCCGGATGGGAGAAGTCGCGAGCAACTCGATCGTCCCCGTCCGCTTCTCCTCGGCAAACAAGCGCATCGTGATCATGGGAATCAGGAACAGCCCGATCACATTGATGTTCGACAGCAGCGGCCGCACGATCTGCTCATTGACGTTCATCGGAAACTGCTCGCCCTCCATCTGCGCTTCCATGGCCATGTTTACGAAGTAACCCAGCGAATTCCAGAAGAAGAATCCGAAGATGACGGCGAACATGACGAGCAGAATGTAAGCGACCGGAGAAGTAAAATAGCTGCGAAGTTCCTTTCGGCAGATAATCCAGATATTTTTCATTAATTGTTTCCCCCCGCCGCGACAGCTTCCAATTCCGCGGGTTTCTCGGTACCGGTAAGCTGAAGGAAGATTTCTTCCAGGCTCAACGCCGCCGGACGAAGTTCATTCAAATCCCAGCCCGATTCGACCACGGCGCGGGCCACATCGCCGCGATTCAACCCGTCCTTGCTTCCCTCGACTTCAAAAATCGCGCGCTTCTGTCCGTCCGCCTTGGCTATTACGCGTGTCACGCCTGTTATTTGTTCCAGTTTGCCCTGCACGATTGTGGAATCCAGACTTCCATTGCGCCCCGCTACCTCTACCACCACAGACTGCCCGGAACTCGCGCGGCTTTGCAGATTGCTCACCGAATCGGTCGCCACGATTTTGCCCTTGGCGATGATGATCACCTGCTCGCAGGTCTGGCTGACCTCGGGAAGGATGTGCGTGCTCAGAATAATCGTGTGATCGCCGGCGAGGCTCTTGATCAGGTCGCGCGTCTCATTGATTTGTTTGGGATCGAGTCCCGCGGTCGGCTCGTCAAGGATCAGCACGTCGGGATTGTGAATGATCGCCTGCGCCAGGCCCACGCGTTGCCGGTAGCCTTTCGACAGTTTTCCGATGAGCTTGTTTCGCACGTCGGCCACCGAGCAGCGCTCGCAGGAATAGTCCACGCGAGACCTCAGGTCCGACCCGGAGAGCCCTTTGAGTTGTCCGACAAACGTCAGGTATTCGCCAACGCTCATCTCGGGATAAACCGGCGGCGTTTCAGGAAGATAGCCAATGCGCTTCTTGACCTCGAACGGCTGTTCGAGGATGTCGAAGCCCGCCACGGTCGCCGATCCCCCGGTGGGTGTCAGGAAGCATGTGAGCATGCGCATCGTGGTGGTCTTGCCGGCCCCGTTTGGTCCAAGAAAGCCTACGATTTGGCCTTTTTGGATTTCAAACGAGATGCGATCCACGGCTGTATTGTGAGCGTACTTTTTTGTCAATCCATTTACATTAATCATTGGGATTCTCTTTGAGACAGACGCATGCAAATTAAAAATGGTTCCAAGGCCAAATAAAAATAATTGTCGAAGGCTGATTCTAGAAACACTGGGGACCCGATGTCAACCCATTCCATCGGTACAACCCTGAACCGTGGAGCAAACAAGTGCGGGAAGGAGTTTCCACTGTTTTTGGCCGGAGCGCCAGAGATTTTTTCAGTAGGGCCGAGGCGAGTTCCCGTCCTTCCTATCGTCTCGCGCCTCGGGATTCAACTTTTGAGGCTCCGGGGGAATTGTCGGACCCAGCGGAGCTTAGTTCCCGGTGTTCACGTGCCTCGATGTTTCTACGCGCTCCCCGGAATTGACCGCTTGCAGGAGCCGCCAATCCGCGCGCATTTGGCTTGCCGAAATTTTAGGAGCCCGGCCCTGGCTCAATTCCTGATGAAAGCGCGTCAACAATAGGCCTCGTTGGAGCTCCGGCGGGACATCCGCGCCCATCAGATTGTTTCGGGAAATTCCCATCTGGATCTCTTCGTCCGCGAAAAGTCCTGAGACGATCACCTGACCGGACTCATCCATCTGAAACCTCGCCCTTTCCTGAAATTGACGCCACAGGAATTCGTCACTCCTCATGTTTCGATCCGCATCGATGGTCTTCCCCACTTCCAGATTCCTCAGATAAGTTTCTCTTTCATCCCCCGGCAGGGGACTCTCCGGATCGCCATTCACATTAAAAACCATGGCATCTTTCGCCGGATTAAAACGGTCGCCGAAGATATACACGGACATTACCGCGCCGGCAATAATGGGATGAAACGCGGCAAACGGCAGGACATATTTCTTGGCGCGGAAAACCGACTCGAGCACGCCCCGAATCGGCCTGCTCCGCCTCATCGTTCCGGGAACTTGAGGAAACACGACTCGCGTGAACTCCAAATCCGGATTGTGTCTGCTGTATTTAATCAATGATTTCGCCGCATGTTTTGGAGTTGTGACTTCGAGATCGGTAATAAAACCGCGAGAGATCGCCTTCGGATAATAAAAATTTATAACTTCGCGAACAAAATCCGCACAGTTGCGCATCACGGCATTGTAGGAGGTCCGGTTCGGCAGGGAATTGAACCAGGCGACGAACGCGTCGTCCTGCGCCGCCGTCGTCTCGATCTGGAAACCGTAGCTGGTCCGGTCATATGACGACCCTACCAGTTGAATCCAGTCGCCCTTCGGCATTTCGCCCGACGCCGCATCGGGCGCGATCTCTTCGAGGTACGACCGCCGGTACCGATCCCGCAAGAAAGCGACGAGCTTTGCATCCGCGTACAGAGGAACATCTTCAGGTTTTTCGACCGCATACAAATAGGGAATCAGCGGAATCGCGACCCAATCGTGCCCGGCAATCCGCGTGTACCGGCTGATCACAACACCGCGCTCGTCCGGCTTGCAGCGCCTCAGCAGGAGAGGGGAGTCCGCGCAGACACGCGAAAGATAAACCGCGGTATGGCCCGTTCCGGCCAGAGTTCCATCATAACTGTAAGGTTCTTCAAGGAGAACGGTGGCGTCCGCTTTGGCATATGTCACAAACCCGGTCAATAACGCGAAGGAGAGAAATATCCGGAGAATGAACCTTGGTTGTTCCATAAGCGTATACACAAAATGCCCAATACGATTGGCTATAGGTTTGAACCCAACGCCAGCTATATAGTTGCCCTACGTTCCCCGGGCCAGCTGTCCAATTGTGAACAATTGAGTTTTTGGATTCCGAAGCTGTGGCGCGCCCGGAGGGAGTCGCCCTCCCCCCCCGACCCTCAAACCATCGAAGTGCCGTTTGAACCTGGCGCAGCGATGGTTCAGTGAAATCCATTTGATGCGGTTTGATATAGTGGAAGGCGAACTTGGTCAGATGGAGCAACAGTTCAATTCGGAAATCCATTATAATCTTCACGCACTTCATGTCGGGGCGTAGCGCAGCCTGGTAGCGCGCCTGCCTTGGGCGCGGACCGACCGACTCCAACAGCTCCATTCCCTACTTTGACTTCTCTGTGTTTTCAGTAAGTTGGGGAATCTGCTTTTCGCTCAAAGCTAACCCCAATGGCATGAAAACATCGGATTCTGGCACAGTTTTGGCACAGGGGACGCGCCTGCTTCTTGTAAAGTCCGTCCACTGCCGACTTCGCGATCTCAGATCGAGACCGCGTTGTTCTAAAATCCTAGGTTTCCAGGGTGTCCTATTTTACAATATGTCGGTACTTGTTTATATTCCCCGACATTTAGTAAAGGTCGTTCTATGTCCGATCATCGCACGGCCGAAATCGTGAAACTCGTGAGGAAGGCCGGAATACTTCGGCCTAGAGACCTCCACGCATACGGAATTCCTCGACTGTACCTTGGCATCGCCGTTGACCAAGGCGCGATCATGCGTGTTGGTCGCGGGCTGTATGTCGCCCGTGGAGCGAGGCCAACTGAACATCACAGCCTTGCACAGGCCTCGAAACGGGTGCCAAAGGGTGTAGTTTGCCTTCTATCTGCACTTCGTTTCCACAACCTAACCACGCAGTCGCCGTTCGAAGTATGGCTTGCAATCGGCGAAAAAGCCCGCCTGCCCAAACTCGACAATCCACCGCTCCGCATTGTTCGCTTCTCACGGGAGACACTGGCCTACGGAGTTCAAGAACACTCCATTGACGGCGTCGTCGTTCGAGTCTTCTTCCCCGCAAAAACAGTTGCAGATTGCTTCAGATACCGGAACAAGATTGGACTTGACGTTGCACTTGAAGCTCTTCGCGAATGCAAACGAAGGCGCCGAGCGACGACGGACGACATCTGGAAAGCGGCCAAAGCATGCCGAGTCGCGAACGTTATGCGCCCATATCTGGAGTCTCTGCAATGAGCCGAGAAAAACCCCGAAATCTTGCTGCTTCTGTTCATCAAAAACTGTTCAATCGCGCGCAGCAAAGGCACGAGGACTTTGGCCTGGTTCTGACCAAATATGGCTTGGAACGTTTTCTTTATCGTCTGGCGCAGTCAAAATATTGGGACCAGTTTGTCCTGAAGGGTGCACTACTCTTCGAACTGTGGACGCATCGCCCATATCGTCCGACCCGTGACTTGGATCTGGAGGGCCTCGGCGAAAATAGCATTGCTCGGATCAAACGATTGTTTGCCGAGATCATCAGTCAAGCCGTAGAAGATGACGGTTTGGTTTTCGACCCTCAATCTCTCAACGTCGCAAGAATCAAGGAAGATCAAGAATACGAGGGGCTCCGTGTCAATTTCTTGGCTCGCCTGGAACGTGCCAGAATTCACATGCAAGTGGACGTAGGCTTCGGCGATGTGATCGTACCCCCGCCCCAAGAAACTGCATATCCTGCGATGCTGGATTTCCCAAGCGCCCATCTCCTGGCCTACCCAAGAGAAACCGTGGTTTCGGAAAAGCTTGAGGCTCTCGTAAAGTTGGGGATCGCCAATACACGGATGAAAGATTTCTACGATTTATGGAAGCTTTCGTGCGACTTCGATTTTGATGGCTCACTTTTGAGCGATGCGATCAAGGCAACATTCAAACGGAGACGGACAGAAATACCGTCAGACACGCCGCTTGCGCTAACTCACGAGTTCTCCCGCGACTTGCAGAAAGCCAAGCTGTGGCAAGCCTTCGTTAAAAAGGGCAATCTCGATCACGACCATGCCACCCTGGACGAAGTAGTTGCCGAACTCACCAGATTCGTCATGCCTCCTTTGCAAGCAATCCGCAGGGCCCAACATTTTCCCCTGACGTGGCTCAAGAACGGCCCATGGTCTCCGCAAAACATGCGCACCTATCAGAAGCGGACAAGATGAGAGAACGACTCGGCATCGTGGATTTTATTCCGAAGCCATAGATAAGAGCTCAAACATCGCGTGCTTTCCAAACTTACAATCGGTATCCAGCAAAACG
>CAWBGM010000009.1:0-100280 GCA_963788335.1 Terriglobia bacterium | reverse complement strand
AGCCTATGGCCTGTTGACGCGCTACCGGAATTTGCATTCTATAAACTCCGACAGCTTACCAGAATACAACACCACCTCAATGTATAAAATCGGACATGCCCGCTTGCCTTTCGAAGACCCCAAAATACGGTGCGTTGGGCAGGCAACTCAGGATAAGATCGGCTCCATCTACCCATGTGCGTGCATTGTATTAGCGCTGTGCCCCATCCATCGGGAGTCGTAGAATTACAATGTGAAATGCGCCTTTGAGGCGCTCTGGAGCCGATACCAAACTTGAAATCGAAAATCGCCGCCATCGCCGCATTTTATGGATTCCTGAGCGTGTCTCTCCTCGCTTCCCCGGGCCGCGCAATGGCGCAGGCCGCCCCCGGACCTCTTCCTACGCCACGCTCGCAGGGCCCTGCAACACCGACACCCCCCAGGCCAAAACGGCAGGAACCCCAACCAAGAACCACGCTCGCCGGGGCCTGGAAGCTGAATACCGATGAAAGCGACGACCCCAGCAGAAAATTAAAGGACTTGAAGAAAAACAAACGGGACGATTCCAACTACCCAAGCGGCAGGACAGGAGGGGGAGTTGGTTTTCCGTTTCCCGGAGGCGGACCGGGTGGGCCAGGCGGACCGGGCGGGGGCGGCCAAAGAGGCCGTGGCGACGACAATAGCCAGGCGGACCCCAAACTGATGGAAATCGTCCAGCCTGCGTCTTCGCTCATGATCGAATTGAAAAAGGACGAAGTGGACCTGACGGTGGATCAATCCCGGAAGCTCATTTTTTTCACCGATGGGCGACAGTTGCAAAAGCCGATCGACCAGTCCCGCGTCGAAGTCGCCGCGCACTGGGATGGCGCCCGCCTCGTCTCGGATGAGAAAAGCCCCGATAAAGGAAAATTCAGCAGGGAATTTGAATTGTCCCAGGATGGCAGGCAGTTCTATGAAACCCTGCACATCGAGACCGGCAAATCCAAGACGCCAGTGGTCATTCAATATGTATACGACATCGGCGAACCACCCAGGCAACTGACTCACGAGACCGACCCCGACCAGCCCATCATGAAGCGGCATTCGGACAGCAACCCGCCTCAGAACACGAACGCGCAACCCGCGCAACCTGCCGATCCCGATCAGCCCGTCATGAAACGCAAATCCGACGATGACGGCGCCTCGACAACCCCTCCACCGGCCCCGCAGCCGCAGCCCGATACGACGCCCGATCCGGATCAACCAGTGATGAAACGACGTACGGCACAGACAGAGTTCGTGCAGGTTGCACCGCTTTAACCGGCTGGCTAAAGGTTTTCGTAGCCCAAGCTTCAGCCTGCGGGTTTTTGACCTTTGCAAGGCCGACACAGGCCAAACCATTCGCATTTCAATTTCAGTTGAGCTTGCAATTTTCAGAATTCAAAACCCACGGGCTGAAGCCTGTGCCACTGTGGGCCCAAATTAAGGTTTTGCCCGAATTAAACGGGAGCAGAGACACTTTCTGCGCTCCTTCCTTCGCTTCTCCTCTATCGTGAAAATCCGAATTTTATGGCAGAGTAGAACGCTGCGATGGCCGAATCGGAGAACTTAGCACGCGCAGGGCGCGTTGCTTTTATCTACCCTGACTTTTCGCTTTACCAGTTGGCGCGGTTCCTCGTCGTGGCCGGACTTGAAATGCAGTCGGTCGCCGTCGGCTGGCAAATTTATGAAATCACGAAGAGGCCGCTCGATCTCGGCCTGGTCGGCTTGGCGCAATTTTTGCCGGGCATGCTTCTGTTTCTCGTCTCCGGCCATGCCGCGGACACGTTCAACCGCCGCAAATTACTGATCGTCTGCTGCGCCGGATTCGGCATCTGTTCCAGTCTTCTGCTCCTGATTGCATTGCACGGGATTCACGACGTATATCCCATCTATATCGTTGTGGTGCTTCTTGGAATTGTACGTTCGTTCAATAATCCCGTGAGCCGCGCCATGCTCGCGCAGATCGTTCCTGAAGAACATCTGCCGAACGCAGTCGCCTGGAATAGTTCCTTCTTTCAGGGCGCGACAATTCTGGGGCCTTCTCTGGGCGGCCTGATTTATGCGGTCTCGAAAGGCCCCGCAGCTGTTTTTCTGCTGTCCACACTGGCCGCCACCGGTGCGGGATTCGCGATGTCGCGAATCAAATTGCGCGTCAAGGCGCGGCCCCGAGAACCGGTCAGCATGAAGACGGTGCTCGCGGGGCTTCGCTACATCCGCGAGAAAAAAATCATCCTTGGTTCCATTTCACTGGATTTATTCGCCGTGCTTCTGGGCGGAGCGGTCGCGCTGCTTCCTGTATTTGCGCGTGAAATTCTGAGGACTGGACCGTGGGGGTTGGGCTTGTTGCGCGCGTCACCCGCGATTGGCGCGGGCAGCATGGCGCTGCTCCTGGCCTATCGTCCGATCCGCAGCCGGGCGGGAGCGACCATGCTCTGGTGCGTGGCTGGTTTCGGCGCATTCACCGTTTTGTTCGGAATTTCTCGAAGCCTGATCCTCTCGATGATGGCGCTATTTTTTGTCGGTGCCATGGATATGGTGAGCGTTGTCGTCCGCGCCACACTGGTGCAGATCGCAACCCCGGACGAAATGCGCGGCCGCGTGAACGCCGTGGACATGATTTTCATCGGCGCCTCGAATGAATTGGGACAGTTTGAATCCGGAATTACGGCTCAATGGTTTGGGGCCGTTCCGGCCGTGATTCTGGGCGGAATCGGGACGCTGATCGTTACCGGCTTGTGGGCCTATGGGTTTCCCGAACTGCGCCGTTTCCAGAAGCTGACATCAATGCGGGGCGAGTAGACATCTTCAGCCTGTTTTCCCTTGAATTTTTGTGGTGAAAATCTTGATTCACAGAAAATCCATTCGGTTCGATTGGCGGGAGCGTCACAAAAGTGAATAAATAACGGGCGAAAGCCTTTGCCGCTTGACGGTGTGACGTTTTGCGAGTGGACTATGTGGTTTTGTTTTTTTCCAGTTCTTCGATGAGAGCGGGAACGATTTCGAACAAATCGCCGACAATGCCGTAATCGGCGACTTCGAAAATCGGCGCGTTCTGATCCTTGTTGATGGCGGCGATGGTGCGCGAGCCTTTCATGCCCACGACATGTTGAATGGCTCCGCTGATTCCGAGGGCGAGATAAAGTTTCGGCGCAACGGTCTGCCCCGAGCTGCCGATCTGGCGGTCCATGGGCAGCCAGCCTTCATCGCAGATGGGGCGCGACGCGGAAATTTCACCGCCAAGAAGTTTTGCCAGTTTCTCCGCCATCGGAATATTTTCCGGCGCCTTGATGCCCCGTCCCACCGACACCAGTATCGGCGCCTGCGTGAGGTCCACGGCCTGCTTGGCTTCGCGAAATATTTCGAGCGGCCTGGTGCGAATCTGTTGCGGATTGAGGTCGACTGCAACCGTCGCAATCGCAGCCTTGGACGAGCCGGCCGCGACTAAATCCGACCGAAACGCGCCGGCCTGAAATGTCGCGAACCACGGCGCGGCGCCTTCAAACACGACATCGGCAACCATTTTGCCCTGAAACATCTGCCGCTGAAAAATCAGCTTGCCGGTTTCGAGACGATAGCGGATGCAGTCTCCGATCATGCCTTTGCCAAGAGTCGCAGCGAGCTTCGGAGCGAAATCGCGCACCTGATAGGTGTGCGGCAGCAGCACCAGATCGGGCTTGGCCTGCGCGATCGCCTGTTGCAGCGCAACGGTGTAGCCGTCCGGCGTGTACGCGGAAAGCAAATCGTGTTCGACGAGCAAGACTTCATCCAGCTTGCGGGCCGCGAGCTCATCCGCAAGGGCGGAGACTCCCTTCCCGATGACAATCGCTGAAAGGGCGCCGCCGGTTTCCGCGGCAATCTGCTGCGCCCCCGCTAAAGTCTCAAAGCTGACTTTGTTCCACTGGCCTTCGCGCTGTTCGGTGATGACGAGAATTTTCATTTTGTCGTTTTGGTAAAGCCTCGGCTATAGGACTCGCGCTTCATGCTTTAATTTTTCGAGCAGCTTCGATGCCGCTTCTTTTGGCGTGCCGGCGATAAATTCAGTCTTCTTGGTTTTCACCGGAACATAGATGCGCTCGATGTGTTCGGTGGGTTCAACAGTGACGCCCAGCGATTCGCGCGGTATCGTCGCGATCTCCTTTTTCTTCGCAGCCATGATGCCTTTCAGTGTCGCGTAGCGGACTTTGTTGATGCCGGACTGAATTGTCAACAAGGCGGGGATCGGAACCTCGACCCATTGGAACCATCCGGCTTCGAGTTCCCGTTTCACGCGCATCGCATTGGCCTGCGCATCAATCTGCATGATCAATGTCGCATGGGGCAACTTCAGGCGCTCGGCTAGAAGCACGCCCGTCTGTCCAAATCCCTGATCGTCGCTCTGCAGTCCCGTTAAAACCAGATCCGGTTTCTCGCGCTCAATGGCAGAGGCCAGCGATTTCGCCGAGCTCAGCGGATCGAGCGTATGCGCCTTGTCGTCCGCGATGTGAATGCCGCGGTCGGCGCCCTTGGCTAGCGCTTCCTTGATGGTTTGTTTCACGCGTTCCGGGCCCATCGAAACGGCGATCACTTCGCCGGTGTGTTTTTCTTTCAGTCGCAGGGCTTCCTCGAGCGCGTAGCTGTCCGGTTCGTTCATTTCAAATCCAATATCGGTTTCGCGGATCCAGTTGCCGTCGGCAATGGTGAGCGGAGCGTCTTTGGCCGGCACTTGCTTGATGCAAACGACGATTTTCATCCATTCCTCATGTGCTATCGAATTGACCGAGGTTTATGTTAACCCGCCATTTAGAGCGACGCGAGGATCGCTCTTGAGTTTCTTGCCAAAGAGTAAGGGGGGATTCCTGGTCGCCGCGGCGGCCTCGGAATGAAGAATCGGAAAAAGCGAGGTAAAAAGCCGCCTGCTACCGCGAATCCCAGTGTTTGAACAGCAGCGCGGCGTTGGTTCCGCCGAAGCCGAACGAATTGGAGAGCGCGTATTGAATGGCGGCTTTGCGCATGTGATTCGGAACGTAGTCGAGATCGCACTCGGGGTCCGGCGTTTCCTGGTTAATCGTCGGCGGGATCGACTGATCGCGCAGCGACAGCACGCTGATACCCGCTTCCAAACCGCCCGCGCCGCCCAGCAGATGTCCCGTCATGGATTTGGTCGAACTGACGGCGATTTTCTTGGCGTGATCGCCGAACACGCGCTTCATGGCTTTGGTCTCGATGGCGTCGCCCAGCGGCGTGGAAGTACCGTGAGCGTTGACGTAACCGATATCGTAAGGTTCGATCTTCGCGTCGCGAATGGCCGCGCGCATAACGCGATAGGCGCCATCGCCATTTCCCTCCGGAGCGGTGATGTGGTGCGCGTCACCCGACATTCCGTATCCCACAATTTCCGCCAGGATTGGCGCGCCGCGACGTTCGGCGTACTCCAGCGACTCGAGAATTAAAATGCCCGCGCCTTCGCCGATCACGAAGCCTTCGCGGTTGGCGTCAAAGGGACGGCTGGCACGTTCCGGCTCGTCATTTCGCGTGGAGAGCGCCTTCATCGCCGCGAACCCGCCGACTCCCATAGGAGTAATGGCCGCTTCCGCTCCGCCGCAGATCATCACTTCCGCGTCGCCGTGCGCGATCAATCGAAACGAATCGCCGACCGCGTGTGCCGAAGCGGAGCACGCTGTGGCTGTCGCCGAGTTCGGTCCCTTCGCGCCGTAGCGAATCGAAATATGCCCGGAAGCAAGATTGATAATGGCCGCGGGAATAAAAAACGGAGAGATTCGTCCGGGGCCGCCCTGCAACAGTTTCGAGTGTTCGCGTTCGATCACGTCGAACCCCCCGATTCCGCTGGCCACATAGACGCCGACAGATTCCGCGATCTCCGGAGGAATTTGCAGATCCGCCATGCGAACTGCAAAATCCGTGGCCGCGAGAGCGAGCTGGATGAAGCGTCCAATTTTCTTGATTTCTTTTTTCTCGGCCCAATGGAGAGGATCGAAATCACGGACCTCGCCCGCAATGGTGCAATCGAAACCTGTGGTGTCGAAATGGGTGATCGAGCGGACTCCGCTCTTCCCCACCTGGAGGCTTTTCCAAACCTCATCGGTGCCGATTCCAAGTCCGCAGACCAGTCCGACACCCGTTACGACAACACGGCGGCTCACGTTAACAATTCTCCCCTGACGAATTTGCGCGCGGCCGCCGGGCTACTTCTTGGCCGAGGCGTGCTTCGTGATGTAATCGACTGCGTCTTTCACTGTGGCGATCTTTTCGGCGTCCTCATCCGGAATTTCAATGCCGAAGGCTTCTTCAAAAGCCATTACCAATTCCACTGTATCCAGGGAATCCGCGCCCAGATCGTCCACGAAAGAAGCGGTTTGGGTCACTTCGCCTTCATCCACACCGAGCTGCTCGACAATAATTTGTTTTACGCGTTCTTCGACACTGGCCATGCTGTTTTGCCTCCGCTATGCGTTATGCGCCGCTTCGTGTGTTGATTCTCGCATTTCCAAGATTGGACTTCTACAGGTTGCCGAAATTTAAGACCCGCATATTCTATGTATGGCCCTGCCTCAGGTCAACTTAACTCTGAATTCAGCAGCGATTTTTTTACGTCAAACTTGGGCGCGAACATCGGATTGCTTTTATGGCGCCTGCGTTTCGCCGTCGGGTTTTCCGCTTCTGTCGCATTTAAATTCGCCGGCGAGACGCAGGCGCTACCAGGACTTTCCACTTGCAATGATAGCGAATCCGGCAGGTCCACTACCCCATTCTCAAGCCGCCGTTCACGTCGAGGACCGTGCCCGTAATGTACGCCGCTTCTTCGCTCGCAAGAAACACAATCGCCGCGGCGACTTCGGCGTCGGTGCCCATCCGTCCGAGAGGCACTCGGGCAAGCAGGGCGTCCTTCACAGGCTGCGGCAAAGGATCGGTCATCGGCGATACGATGAATCCCGGCGCAACGGCGTTTACCGTAATGTTTCGCGAGGCCACTTCAATGGCCAGCGCCCGCGTCAATCCGATCAGACCGGCTTTCGCTGCAACATAATTTACCTGTCCGGGGTTTCCCGTTTCCGCGACCACGGAAGTTACATTAATGATGCGCCCATATCGCGCTCGCATCATTGTGGACATCGCCTGTTGCGCGCAGAAGTGCGCGCCGGTCAGGTTTGTGCGGATCACGGCATCCCAGTCGTCCGCTTTCATTCGCACGGCCAGGCCGTCTCGATTAATGGCCGCATTATTTACCAGAATGTCTAGCCTGCCGAATTTTTCGATCGCCTGACGGAATCCGGCTTTTACATTTTCCGCATCGGCCACGTCCATCGAGACGGCCAGCGCTTCGCCTCCGGCGGCGGAAATTTCAGCAACGACACCGGCCAATTTTTCAGCGTTTCGCGCGGCGGCCGCCACGCGCGCTCCTGCTGTTGCCAGAGCCAGGGCCGTGGCGCGGCCGATTCCCTGCGACGCGCCGGTAACCAGCGCGACCCGATCTTTTAAGTTAAACATGGATTTCAGTAGCACAGGCTTCGGCCTGTGGGGTTTGAACTTGATCTTTTCCAAAAGCGTTCCAGCTGAAATTCACGGAAGTCAAAAATGCACAGGCCGATGCCTATGCCACTTTCAAACTTCCGCCGCTTCCGTCTGTGCCTGCGCCAGTTTTTCCACCGTCGACCGCAAGGATTTTTCATCCTCGACGTTAAACACATGCACGGACCGATCGATCTGCCTTAGCAAACCTGTGAGCACTCGCCCCGGGCCCACTTCCACAAATGTGTTCACGCCCTGCTCGACCAGCACACGCACCGATTCTTCCCAGCGCACGGGTAAGGACACCTGGCGAATCAGAGATTCCCGCGTTTCATCGCCGCTGGTGGTGATTTCCGCATCGGTATTGGTTACCAGAGGCACGCGCAGAGTGTGAAACTCCACTTCGCGCAAATCGGTTTCGAGCCTCTGGGCTGCCGGAAGCATCAAAGCGCTGTGAAAGGGAGCGGAAACCGCAAGCATCACGGCACGCTTGGCCCCGCCCGCTGAAGCAAGCTCCACGGCCCTTTTCACGGCCTCCGCGTTCCCGGAGATAACCGTTTGTTCAGGAGAATTCAGATTCGCAGGCGCGACCACTTGCCCGTTCGCCGCTTTCCGGCAAAGCTCGGTGACCTGCGCGGGAGCAAGCCCAAGGATCGCCGCCATCGCGCCGACACCTTCGGGCACCGCCGACTGCATATATTCACCGCGCCGCCGCACGAGCTTGATGGCGTCGGCAAATTCCAATCCGCCCGCTGCAACCAGCGCCGAGAATTCTCCCAGGCTGTGCCCAGCGACAAAATCGGGACGCACTCCCTTCTCCGCGAGAACACGATAGGCGGCGACGGAAACAGTCAGGATCGCCGGCTGCGTGTTCGCCGTCAGTTTGAGAGCCTCTTCCGTGCCCGTGAAACAAAGGTCCGACACGGAAAATCCGAGAGTCTTGTTCGCCTCATCGAACACACTTTGAGCCGCCGGATACAAACCGGCCAGTTCTTTGCCCATGCCGGGATACTGAGAACCCTGTCCCGGAAACAAAAATGCCAATTTTCCCATTGAATGTACCGCCGTTTCCTAGCTCAGGCTTCCACAGGGACGGGAATCGCGGAAAGTTCCTGCTCGATCTTTTCGTTGACTCCGCCCCGCACCAGTTCCATCGCCACCCGGATGGCATTTTTGATCGCGAGAGGATTTGAACTCCCGTGGCCAATGACCGTCACGCCTTTAACCCCCAGCAAAGGCGCGCCGCCATATTCCGAATAGTCGATTTTCTTCCGAAAACTTTTGTACGCCTTCCGCGAGAGCACGTACCCGACCTGAGAGCTGAGCGTGCTCTGCAAAGCCTCTTTCAGCAACATCCCGATGTGCTGCGCAACGCCCTCGCTGATTTTCAAAGCGATGTTGCCGATGAACCCGTCGCAGACAATTACGTCCACCGAACCGTTGAAAATGTCGCGCCCCTCGATGTTTCCCGTAAAATTCATCGACGCCAATTTCAGACGGCTGAACACCTCGCGTGTCAGCTCGTTCCCCTTGGTTTCTTCCTCGCCAATCGACAGCAGTGCGACCTTGGGGCGCCGCGTACTGAAAATTGTCCGGTAATAGATTTCTCCCATCACCGCGAACTGCACCAGATGCGCCGGCTTCGAATCCACGTTCGCACCCACGTCGAGCAGTACCGCCGTGCCGCCTTTTGAAGTCGGGAACGGCGCCGCCAACGCCGGCCGGTCCACCGATGACAATGTGCCAAGCCCGAATCTTGCGACGGCCATCACAGCGCCGGTATTGCCCGCGCTGATGAATCCGTCCGCCAGTCCTGTGCGGACCAGCTTCGCCGCCACATGCGCCGAACTGTCCTTCTTCTTTCGAAAGGCTTGCGAAGGCGAGTCCTGCATCGTGATCACTTCGGTTGCCGGAACGATTTCAATGGGCAAGCCACGATGCGTGTGCTTCGCCAGTTCTTTCTTCAGTTCGGGCGACAGGCCCACGAGAAGGATCCGCACGCCAAGTTCACGAGCCGCTGCGACCGCACCCTCAACCTCAGGACGCGGCGCGTGGTCTCCTCCCATTGCATCGACTGCGATTGTGATCATTAAAACTCCGGCAGGGGTTCCGTAAACGGCACGGCGAACATGCGGGCTCAGGCCCCGGTGTCAACCACTTCCCGGCCTTTATAATAGCCACATTGTTTGCAAGCCTGGTGGGGCTGCTTCATTTCATGACAATTGGGACACTTGGCCAGGGCCGGCGGTACCAGAAAATCGTGCGCGCGGCGCTTGTTCTTTCGTGCATGTGAGTGACGCCGCTTTGGATTAGGCATACGAACTCCTTCTATGACCCATCATGGGATGGGCTATTCTATGGTGTTTCCGCTTGGATTTCTATTGCTTTTTGAACCAGTCCTGTTTCAGGCGTGACAGCGGCGCCAATCGCGAATCGGGGAGATGGCTTTCGCAGCGGCATTCCTCATTGTTCAAGTTCACTCCGCACTGAGGACAAAGCCCCCGGCAATCGCTCCTGCAGATTGCCTTCATCGGCAGCGCCAGCAGGACCTGCTCGGCTAGAATGTCGGCCAGGAACATTCCCTCGCCATCGAAGAACGCGATTTCGGTGTCGTCGAGCTTGAGACGCTCTTCCTCTTCCTTGGTCATCGAGGCCAGCGGGCGGTAGAACAAGTCGAATTCGCGGCTGACGTCCTCATTCACCGGCTCCAGGCAACGCGCGCAGACCATCTCAAGCCGCGTGTGCAGGTCGCCCGTAACTCGGATCTGCCCTTCGATCAGTTCAGCGGTTGCACGAACCTCGAGAGGTTCCACCTGCCGGAAGTCTCCGGTGTGGTAATCCACGGTTCCGGGAGCGTAACTCTTCCGGATGCGGATCTTTCGTACGGCAAGTTCCTTGACGTCTAGAAACATCGTATCGACCTGGCGCGCGCAAAGGGCCCTGCCCCTTCACTAGAAGCCATTATATGTCCCGGTCGATTGATGTCAAGGAAGGCAAAACAGGGTTCGCTGCGAATGCATCGAAACAGGCACGGTCATCCCCTCTTAAATTTTCGGAGACCGGGCAGTTCGGCTCGTGTAGCACAGCCACTCCTGGCTGTGCTACGGGAAGCTGCCACTAGGCTCTACTGACCCTCGTGTGAATTTCCGGTACTGACTCAGTTTGGCGAGAGGTTCCAGTGGCACAGGCTTCAGCCTGTGGGGTTTGCAATCCACCATGTCGTAAGGGGTCGATCCACTAGCATTACAGCCTTCATTGAGCTCGCAGTCTTCAGATTTCAAAGCCCGCAGGCTGAAGCCTGTGCCGATCAAACGTCCAACCACCAGGCACTCCCCCTTTTTTTGTTACGCTTCACCCCGCCGACCGTGTAGAACTTGCGCCGAGCATTTCGGCGTGAAGGCGGAGCAAATAGTGATCCGTCATCCCGGCGATATAATCGCATACGACTCGATGGCGAGGACTGTGCGTGGCGAGTTCCGTGTAGGACCTGGGCATGGATTCCGGGTGATCGAGGTAATACTCGAACAATTGGCCCAACGCTTCCACCGAACGTTCACGATCCATGACAATGAAAGGATGATTGTAGAGCCGCGTCATCAGGAATTTTTTGACCGCCTTATTTTCCGCCGATATGCGGGGACTAAATCCGGCCACTCTGCCCGGCAGCCTGCGAACATCTTCCACGCTCTGCACGCCCGATGAAATCGCCATTGCCCGCGTGTTCTCAATCAGGTCGGTGGTCAGGTCGTCAAACATTCGCCGGATGGCATCGTTGAATTTCAGTTTCTCGCGGCCCTGCCGGTGGCTGTGCTCCACTTCCTTGTAAAATCGTTCGAAAAGCGGCGCCTCGGCGCAAATCATTTCGATATCCAGCAGCTTGGCTTCGTACCCGTCGTCCAGATCGGCGCTGTTGTAGGCAATCTCATCCACGAAGTCGATTAACTGCGCCTCCAGCGGGGGCCGCAGATTGAGCAGGTATTCCGCCAATTCGGGAAATTGGGCCGGATCGTATTCCTTCGAATGCTTCACGATCCCCTCGCGGACTTCGAATGTCAAATTCAGCCCCGGAAAATCGAGATAGCTCTGCTCGAATTGTTCGACGATTCGCAACGCCTGCAGGTTGTGATCGTAGCGGTCGCCGTGCGGTCGCATCAATTGATCGAGTTTGCGCTCGCCCGCATGGCCAAACGGAGGGTGCCCAATATCGTGCACCAGCGCCAGGGCTTCGGCCAGATCGCTGTTGAGGCCGAGCGCTCCGGCGACGGTCCGCGCAATCTGCGCGACCTCAATTGTGTGCGTGAGCCGGTTGCGGAAGTGATCCGAATACCGCGTCGTAAAAACCTGTGTTTTTGCTTCGAGACGCCGAAATGCCCGCGAATGGATTACACGGTCGCGGTCGCGAACGTAGGGATTGCGGTAGGGATGCTGCGCTTCGGTATAGCGCCTGCCACGAGAATATGCCGCGTCCATCGCATAAGGAGCCACTGCCATGATTTTATTCTATGTCAGGGCGGCGGTCACGACAAACGCGCGTTTGCACAGGAATGGACAGCCCGTGGGGGGCGGCGAGAAAAGTTGTGGCGCTTAATCTAGCTCTTCGCGTTCAGCAGTTCCAAGCCCTGATCGGCTTCCTGGGCGGCTTCCGGAAAATCCTTTTTGACCTGATTGTAAAGTTTTTCCGCCTGCGCGGGATCGCTCCTGCGGTAGTGATCGGCGAGAGCCAGCAGCACAACCGGTTTGGGCACAAAAACAGTGGGCTTGTCGGACAACTGATTGTAGATGGCCACTGCCTGGGAATCCTTGTTTTCCTGCAAATACACCCCGGCCAACTGGAATTTTGCGAGGCCGGTCAGGCTATCGTCGGAACTGGAAAATTCACCGAGCGTCTTCTCCGCCTGGGCATAGTTCTTCAACTGAATTTCGCAAAGCGCCGCATAGTATTGAGCCACTTGTCCGGGCTTCGTCCTCTTGTATTGACCGGCAGCCTCGAGGAATTTCTTTTCTGCGTCGGCGTATTTATTTTTTTCGTCAACATAGGTAATTTCGCCGGGTTCCGCCTGCTCGCCGGGGGCGCGGATGCGCGCCTGAAAAATCTTCATGGCGTCATCGAGCGACGCGGATGCCTTCGCCGTCTGCCGGCTGGTATACGTGCTCCAGCCAAACACAGAAAGCGCCACAACGATCGCCGCGGCAATCACCAACCATACTGCCTGCTGATGCGAAGCGACCGATTCGACGCCGTGAACGATCGAGTCACGGAATTCGTCTTTCTTCAGGTCCTTGCGCAAGATATGCTGCGCCACTGAGTCATTCCTCCACTGGTTTTTGAGCATCCCATACTATCACAGGTTACCGGACTCAAAAGCGAAAGGGCCCTGTCCACTTACGCGGATAGAGCCCCCAGAACGCGTTGCCCCGATTATGCTGCGGTGACGCTTTCAGCCTGATAGCCCTTCGGTCCTTGTTTGACCTCAAACTCGACCATCTGGCCTTCGTTCAGTGTCTTGTATCCGTCCATCTGAATGGCGGAGAAGTGAACGAACACGTCTTCGCCCGACTGGCGTTGGATAAATCCATAGCCTTTCGATGCATTAAACCATTTCACAACACCTTGTTCTCTGCTCAACTTCGTGACTCCTCTTTCGTGAGCGGTCGCTATTTGCCGGGCGTAACGCCTTTCGGTGGTAGAAATTTGCCCAACTTCCCCGGTCACCGTTTCAGTGAACCCTGGCGGGCCTCCGAACCCCCTCCGGAATTACCGAGCCAACAAAAGCGCGCCATCAATACAACAAAATTGGATGCCTGTCTAGAGAATTTCCCATTTTGGGATGGGACGGCAGGCCACGCTCCAGCCTCTCTTCTATTGACTTCCGTGCCGGTCCCACAAAATTCGAAAGCAGACAGGCGAGAGCCTGTGCTACAGGACCCGGAACCCGGCGACGGCTTGCGCTTCGTCGTTATGGATGTCGAAAACGGTGTAGAGTTTGGTGATCTGAAGCAGATCGCTGACTTTTTTGTTCAGGTTCAGGAGCTTTAATTCGCCCCCCTGGCTTTTCACCTGCCTGTATCCGCTGACAAGTTCGCCAAGACCCGTGCTGTCGATGTAATTGATTTCCGCAAGGTTCATGATCATGTTTTTGTGGCCGGTCTCGAGGTTTTTTCGAATCAACGTGCGCAGCAGGTCGCTACCTTCGCCAAGCGTAATCCGCCCGTTCATGTCAATCACGGTTATACCGCCAATTTCGCGGCTGGTTGCCTTGAAGCTCATTGCAAGCCCTTCCTCGTTGCACTCACAGCTTCACCTTTTGTAGACACTGTTTCCATGCATTTAACCAGGCAGATTTGGCTGGAGAACTCCTGGGCGGGCTATGTTACCTGGGATGCCTGATTCTTATGGCGCTTGCACATAATAATTTTGGCGCCGCCTGTGGAACCGGTCGTCACATCAAACTCGTCCATGAACGCCTTCATCAGAAGCACACCACGCCCCGAATGCCCGAGAACATTGTCATCGTGAAGAGGATCGGGAACGTCGCAGAGTTGGAATCCAGTGCCCTGGTCGGTCACATGGATAATCAATTTGTCGTGGTGTAGCTCGAAAACGAGGTGGATTTGCTTCTCGCGTTGCTGCCCATTCCCGTATTGGAACGCGTTCATCACACATTCGTGGACTGCGAGACCGATCTTGTACTGGTCGTCCTCATCGAATCCCGCTGTCGCGGCCACGCGGACGCCAATTTCCTCCGCGAGCGTAATGCTCTCGATGAGCGTCTCCAGAACCACTTCGATCTTCTGAGGTTTTGAATGCATCCTGCCGTTAAGACCCATTAAAACCAATGAAACAAGACCTGTATGGGTAGCACAGCGCCGTCAGGTAAGTCAATCCCACACATGCAGTTGGGTTAACGTGGATAAAAACTCTTACCCGTCGATACTTTTAGAGGCAGCCATTCGGAACGTCAAACTTTGTGTAACGGCCGGGCAGGATATCCTTGGTTTGAGTGGAAGAGTGGGCCCGAAGAATGATAATTTCAGAGGCTCGAACGGCTTATGGCTTCTTATCTGCTTATCATTTTCGCGGCGCTGGGCGCCGGGCTGATCAACTCGGTAGCAGGCGGAGGGTCTTTTCTCACCTTTCCGGCGCTGGTGTTCACGGGAGTTCCTTCGATCATCGCCAATGCATCCAGCTCACTCGCCCTGATTCCCGGGAGCGCGGTGAGCGCGTGGACCTATCGCGAGGACTTTCATAAGGCCGAGGATTTCCCGATTCGGGCGATGTTTATCGTCAGCATCATTGGGGGGATCTGCGGCGCGCTTTTGCTGTTATTCACGCCCCAGAGGAATTTCGATGCGTTGATTCCCTGGCTGATGCTGGCATCGACGTTGCTTTTTGCGTTTGGACCGGCCATCTCGCCCATCTTAAAGCGAGCCATCACAATCGGACCCGTCTCGGTTGTCGTGATTCAATTTTTTGTGGCCTTGTATGGCGGCTATTTTGGCGGGGCTGTGGGAATTGTAATGCTCGCAACGTGGAGCGTATTTGGCCTCGAAGACATTCATGTCATGAACGCGAATAAGACCGTGCTCGTCCTCACAATGAATGTTGTCGCTGTGGC
Source organism: Terriglobia bacterium (assembly GCA_963788335.1). Lineage (GTDB taxonomy): Bacteria > Acidobacteriota > Terriglobia > Acidiferrales > UBA7541 > Palsa-360. Next base: position 85,158 of record CAWBGM010000009.1, on the reverse strand, counting down.
TCTATTCATTATTGCGCATAAAATCTGGTGGCCGCAGACCACTGCGATGCTCATCGCCGCAGTGATCGGAGGCTATGTGGGTGCCAGCTCGGCCAAGAAGGTGAATCAGCGCATTTTACGAGCCATAATTACGGTCATCAGCGTCGCGATCACCGCTGCATTTTTTCTGAGGGGGCGTTGATTTGGGTTTCAGTAGCACAGGCTTCAGCCTGTGGATTTTGAATTTTGCCCGGTCTTGGAAAAACCCCACAGGCTGAAGCCTGTGCTGGCAAATTCGGGGCTCAAATGTGACCGTCGGGTACTCAATCTGCGGCCTTGCGCTTAGGAAGCCTTCTCCTTCGCGTACACCAGAAAATCTTCGTATGGTCCCTTGAAGTCTTCCACATGGCCGCTCTTGCACTGCCAGATGCGCGTGGCCACTTCATCGATCACGTCATGATCGTGCGTGACGAACAAAACCGTGCCGGGATATTTCTGCAGCGCGATGTTCAGTGCGTTGATCGATTCCAAATCCAGGTGGTTTGTGGGCTCATCGAAAACGAGGACGTTGGGCTTCTGCAGCATGAGTTTGCAGAAAATCAGACGCGCCGATTCGCCTCCGGAAAGCGCGCCCGTCGGCTTGAGTGCATCCTCTCCGCTGAACAGCATCTGCCCGAGCACGGCTCGCAACTCTTCCTGCGATGCTTTTTGATCGAACTGGCGCAGCCACTCGATCGCCGTTGTTCCCTTTACGATGGAATCGGTATGGTCCTGCGCAAAATAGCCGACGGCGACTTCATGGCCCCATTTCACGTGGCCGCCATCGATTTTGAAATTCGCAAGCGACTCGTCCACATATCCGGGCGCCGTGCGCAGAAGCGATTTCAGCAACGTTGTTTTGCCCGCTCCGTTACGGCCGATGAGTGCGATTTTTTCGCCGCGCTCGATGTTCGCCGAGAAATTCGCAATCACTTTCACGCCGTCGTAGGATTTTGAAACTCCCTTGAACTCGAGCGGATGGCGGCCCGAAGGAACCTTCATGTCGAAGCGGATAAACGGGCGCGCGATATTCGATCGCGCAAGCTCGGAAGTCTGAATGCGCTCGACCTCTTTTTTGCGCGACATCACCTGCGAAGAGCGCGTGCCGGCCGAGAACCGCGCGATGAATTCGTTGAGCTGAGCGATTTTCTTTTCGCGCACTGCGTTTTCCGATTCGATGCGCGAACGAATCGCCGTTTTGGCGAGAACCATGTCGTCATACCCGCCGTTGTACATGATCACGGTCTGGTAGTCGATGTCGGCAATGTGGGTGGACACGCGATTCAGGAAATGCCGATCGTGAGAAATCACGATCAGGACGCCTTCGTACTCGTGCAAATATTCCTGCAGCCAGTGCACCGAATCGAGGTCCAAATGGTTGGTCGGCTCGTCCAGCAACAGCGCCTGCGGATTGCCGAACAGCGCCTGCGCCAGCAGGACGCGGACTTTCTGCCCGCCCTGCAGCTCGCTCATCTTTCGCTCGTGCAGTTCCGCCTCAATGCCCAACCCATCGAGCAGGATCGCCGCGTCGGCCTCGGCTGTGTAGCCCCCTTCATCGCCGACGATTCCTTCGAGTTCGCCGAGGCGCATGCCGTCCTTGTCGGTCAGTTGATCGTGGGGCTTTTCGTAAAGCGCGTCGCGCTCCTGCAGCGCCTTCCACAAAGGGCGATTGCCCATGATCACCGTGTCGATCACGCGGAATTCGTCGAACGCAAACTGGTCCTGACGCAGGATGCCGAGCTTCTTGGGGCGCGTCACCGAACCCTTCGTCGGCTCGATCTCTCCCTCCAGTATCTTCATCAGCGTCGTCTTCCCGGCGCCATTGGGCCCGGTGATCGCGTAGCGGCGACCTTCCATGAATGTGGCGGTGACTTCCTCGAAGAGGATTCGCCCGCCGTAGCGCATAGTGATGTCGTTAATCGAAAGCATAGCCCTTAATTATATCGTGAAATTGTTACAATTGCTTGACGGGGTTTCAAGTGGCACCGGCTTCAGCCTGTGCCACTTAAATACCGTTGAACTCGCCGTATCCGCGTGATATGGATTGTGGACGGGCGTGGTCTGAAATTCCTGCCGGCCACACGGGGGAGGCTTCATGAAATTCACGATTGGTTTGTTGGCGCTGGCGATTTTCGCCGTTCCTTCGGTCAAAGCCGCGCCGCCGCAACAGAGTACGCAATCGAACAAAGACGCGGCCACTCCGCCCTACTGGGCCTACCCCGTCAATCCACCTAACGAACCGCCCCCGGCGGACGACGGCAAACCGAAGACCGTCCCCGGCAGCAACAAGATGATGACGCGCTCGCAAGTCACCGACGGCTACAACGTGGCGGACTGGCGCCCGGACGAGCATCCCACAATGCCCGAGGTCGTCGAGCACGGCAAAAAACCCACTGTGCGCGCGTGCGCGTATTGCCACCTGCCCAATGGCTTGGGGCGTCCGGAAAACGCCAGCCTCGCGGGACTTTCCCCCGATTACATCATGAAGCAAGTGGCGGAATTCAGAGCCGATGAGCGAAAGAGTTCCGAGCCGCGCATGGGCTCCGTCAAAGCGATGGAGGGAGTTGCCAAAGCGGTTTCGGACGATGACGTGAAAATCGCGGCGGAATATTTCGCGTCGCTAAAACTGAAGCCGTGGATTCGAGTCGTCGAATCGAGCACCGCGCCGAAGACGCGCGTCTCGGGCACGATGCTGATTCCTGTTGAAGGCGGCGGCACCGAACCCATCGGCAACCGCATCGTTGAGATGCCGGAAGATCTGGCGCGCACCGAATTGCGGGATGCGGGTTCCGGATTTGTCGCGTACGTGCCGCCGGGCAGCCTCCATAAGGGCGCGGAGTTGATCGCGGGCGGAGGAGGAAAGACGGTGCGCTGCGCGATCTGCCACGGCCCGGAACTGCGCGGCCTCGGCCCCGTGCCGCCGATCGCAGGGCGCTCTCCGAGCTACATTTTCCGCCAGCTTTTCGATATCCAACATGGCGTCCGCCACGGCGAGTGGACGATGTTGATGAACGCGCCCCTGGAAAAACTGAACGAGGACGATCTGATTTCGATTGCGGCGTATCTTGCTTCGCTCAAGCCGTAATGAAATTTAATTGGACGGGCTTTGGCCTGTCAGCTTTTGAATTTTGTCGCGATGCCACGGAAGTCAAAAGAAGACAGGCTGAAGCTTGAGCTACTGTAACCCTCATGCGGAGGATTCATGAAGTTCACCTCTGGTTTGCTTGCGATTGCGATGATGGCGGTGCCTGCGGTGAATGCTGCGCCACCGCAACAGAGTTCGCAGACAGTCGTGCCGCCTCCCTGGGCGTATCCCGTGAATCCACCCGACGACAAACCGCCCGCCGATGACGGTCCGCACAGCGTTCCGAACAGCAGCAAATCATTCACGCGGCCGCAGATTCTGGACACGTTCAATGTGCCGGACTGGCATCCGGAAGATCATCCGGCGATGCCCGATGTGGTCGAACATGGACGAAAACCGGCGGTGCGCGCGTGCGGTTATTGTCACCTGCCGACCGGCCTTGGCCGTCCGGAGAATGCCAGCGTGGCGGGACTCTCCGCCGATTACATCGTCGAGCAAGTCGCGGAATTCAAATCCGGCGCGCGAAAAAGTTCGGAGCCGAAAATGCAGCCGCCCAACGCAATGATCGCCGCCGCAAAAGGCGCTACCGATGAGGACGTGAAAATCGCCGCGCAATATTTCGCCTCTCTGAAATTGAAGCCATGGGTCAAGGTCGTCGAAGCCACCACCGTGCCGAAAACGCGTGTCTCGACCACGATGCTGATCCAGGATGAGGGAGCAGGCAGCGAGCCGCTCGGCAACCGCATCATCGAGTTGCCTGAAGATTTGAGCCGCGCCCGGTTGCGCGATTCGGCCTCGGGATTCGTCGCCTATGTTCCGCCCGGAAGCATCCAGAAAGGTGAGGCGATTGTGACCAGCGGCGGAGGGGGGAAAACCGTCCGCTGCGCCATCTGCCACGGCCCTGAACTGCACGGCATCGGCCCCGTACCGCCGCTTGCCGGGAGATCGGCGACGTACATTTTCCGGCAGCTCTTCGATATTCAACACGGTACCCGCAATGGGGAGTGGACGGCGTTGATGAATGAGCCGCTCGCGAAGCTGAGCCAGGAAGATCTGATTTCGATTGCGGCGTATCTGGCTTCGCTCAACCCCTAAATCAGAAACGAACCGCGAGCCGTTTTGTAGCGCCGGCGGGTTGTTCGCTTATTGCGCCACAAAACCCGCCGGCGGGACGCCGGCGCTACAATATCCGGTGAAATCGGAGACTCCGGCGAATCGAGTTTCTCTCGAACAACTTTTGACAAGATGCGGATGAAACAATGCGCAAAACATTTTTCATAATCGTGGCGTCGATTCTCTTCCTGCTGATTATGCTTTCCAATTCCAGCGCCATTGCGGCTCAATCTCCAGCTGCTTTGCGATGCGGCGTGGACCAGAATCTTCCCGCGCAGCATTTTTTTGCCGACCCCGACGGCCAGAGCGGATGGAAGGAATATCCAGGTCCGGAGGCAATTTCGCAATTGTACGGCGAGGGGGGAGTTTTCGCGCGTCAGTGGATGGGCGTCGATGGAAAGTTTTTGATTCGCACGGAGGAGCCCGGCGAGGATTTTACGGCGTACACGGACTATTGCTTTGACCGGACGGGCGACCTCATTCAATTCAGATTTGAATTGAGAACGGTGTGGGGTTGGGGCTACAGAAAAGGAAGTCCGATTTCCAATGGATTGCTGGCGTCAAACGAGTCCGAGTACTTCAGCCTGAAAACAGACCTGCCCATCGCAAAACCGGACGACGCCGAAAATATTCCCGATGCTCTCAGCCCGAGGCTCTATATGCAGCAAGGACAACTTCCTTTTTCAAAGCTTCTGGCAAAATAGCGGCACACCGCCAAGCGCTGCGGTTCCGAACGAAGTGAGGAATTCCTCCTTCTCGACTTTTAAACCGGACAGAGGTTGCTCACTTCGTTCGGAATGCCTGGGTTTCGACCGGCCTGTCGAGCGATCTAGCCGCTGGGGTCGATTGCGACTCCATCCCATCGCGTACAACTCCTTTTCACGCCCAATACGTCCGATCCAGCGTCCGGTACTGAATCGCCTCGGCCAGATGGCGCGTATCGAGATTTTCCGACGCATCGAGATCGGCAATCGTGCGCGCGACTTTCAGGATGCGGTCGTGGGCGCGCGCGGAGAGGCCCATGCGCGAGACGGCATTTTCGAGCATTTTTTCGCCGTCCTCGCCGATCGCGCAGTGTTTTCGGATCAGCTTTGGGGGCATCTGCGCGTTCGAAAAAACTTTCTTCTCGCCGGCATAGCGCACTGTCTGAAGATCGCGGGCGCGGCACACGCGTTCGCGCACCGTGGAGGAATCTTCGGTGTTGCTCGCTCCGCGCAGTTCCTTGTATTTCACGGCGGGAACTTCGATATGAATATCAATGCGGTCAATCAGTGGACCGGAAATTTTCGAGACGTAGCGCTGAATCTGCGGCGGCGAGCAGTGGCACTGGCGCGTCGAGTCGCCGAAAAATCCGCACGGGCAGGGATTCATCGCGGCGGCCAGCATGAATCGCGCGGGAAACGTGATGGAGGTCGCGGCGCGCGAAATGGTGACCGCGCCGTCTTCGAGCGGCTGGCGCATCACCTCCAAAACATTGCGCTCGAACTCCGGCAGCTCGTCGAGAAACAGCACGCCGTTGTGGCCGATGGAAACTTCTCCGGGCCGCGGCACAGCGCCGCCCCCGATCAAGCCCGCGTCGCTGATTGTGTGGTGAGGCGAACGAAACGGCCGCGTCCCCACCAGGCCGCGCGAATTATCGAGGACCCCAGCGACGCTGTGAATGCGCGTGGTTTCAATCGCTTCGTCGAGCGACATCGGCGGCAGGATCGTGGGGATGCGTTTCGCGAGCATCGTTTTTCCCGCGCCGGGCGGTCCGATGAAAATGATGTTGTGCCCGCCGGCGCAGGCGACTTCGAGCGCGCGCTTGGCGGCCTGCTGCCCGCGCACGTCGCGCATGTCCACGGAATATTGCGCGGCATCGGCCAGCATCGTGTGCGCGTCCACGCGCAGCGGCGCGAACGATTCCGGCGCGTTGATCAGATCGATGGCTTGCGGCAGCGTATTCACGGCGAACACGTCGATGCCTTCGACGACTGCCGCCTCGCGCGCGTTCGCCTCCGGCACGACCACGGCCTTGATCTTGTGCTCGCGCGCCGCCAGCGCGGCCGAAAGCGCTCCGCGCACCGAACGCACCTGCCCGTCGAGCGCCAGCTCCCCGAGAAAAATATATTGATCGAGCCGCTTGCCGAAAAACGCGCCCTCGCAGCCGAGAATCGATAGCGCCATTGGCAGATCGAATGCCGAGCCTTCCTTGCGAATGTCGGCCGGCGCAAGATTCACGGTGACGCTCTGATACGGAAAATCGTGACCGCAATTTTTCAGCGCCGCCTTGATGCGTTCGCGGCTTTCCTTCACGGCGATGTCTGGCAGGCCGACCACATTGAAATCGCCGGGCTTGCCCGAGCCGACGTCGACCTCCACCTCCATTAGATAGGCGTCGATGCCAAAGACAGCCGCGCTGTAGTTTTTGAAATGCATGCGGTTACACGTGTCACCTGATGTGACACCTTCCGGCGAGCGCAAGAGTAACTCAAATGGTACATTCATGCCAGTGTACGACAGAATTTAGTGGCACAGCCTTTGCAGGCTGCGGAAATAGTCCCCCATCCCGTCATTCCGAGCGAAGCGAAGAATCCATCTTCCATCTAAGTCCAAGCAGGGCAAAGAAAGAGGGGTTCCTCCCTTCGCTCGGAATGACGGTGCGTTCGTTTTTCCGCAGCCTGTTTAGCCTGTGCGATTTCCCAGTGCAAGAATGAGACCCCACAAGCTGAAGCCTGTGCCGACTCAAACCTCAATCCGGCCAGGTTCGGCAGCGGTTCCTGACAGCTAAGGATGCTTACTACACATTGAAATCGAGCAATCCTTTACAGCCTTGAGGACCCCTCCTATAGTCGAATCAGGCTCCCGGTTTGCCCCTCGAACCGGACGCGAGAGGCTCCTCTATGTTGATTGTCTTCGTCGTGATTGTGGTGGCTCTGGTCTTGTACCTGATGTCCGCGTACAACGGCTTGGTGCGTCTGAAGGTGCAATGCGACAACGCGTGGGCGGATATCGATGTTCAGCTCAAGCGGCGCTACGACCTGATTCCCAACATCGTTGAGACGGTGAAAGGCTACGCCGCGCACGAAAAGGGCACGCTCGAAGCCGTCGTGGCGGCGCGCAATTCGGCGATGTCCGCCCAAGGGCCGGCGGCCAAGGGCGAAGCCGAAGGGCAACTTGCCGGAGCGTTGCGGCAGGTGTTCGCTCTTGCCGAAGCGTATCCGCAGTTGCGCGCGGTCGAAAGTTTCACGCAGCTACAGAACACGCTCAATTCCATCGAGGACACTTTGCAGAATGCGCGGCGGTATTACAACGCCGTGGTTCGCGATTTCAATACGATGATCGAGCAGTTCCCCTCCAATATCGTCGCCGGGATGGGCAATTTCAAGGAACGCGAATTTTTCCAGATCAGCGCCCCGGCCGAACGCGAAGTGCCCAAAGTCAGCTTCAGCTCGACGGGCGACTAGTCGTGATGCATCAGCGGCTAAAGCCGGTTTTCTCTCGCATTTTTACGGACGGGCTGAAGCCCGGCCCTCCGGAACGCGCCACGACTGATTCTTCGAGTGGCAGTCTTTCTCATGGTGTGTGGTATGGACAATTCCGACGGGCCGCGTTCCTGGCTCTACTGGCTTGCGCTTTCACTACATCCGCATCGGCGCGCCAATTAAAAATTCAGAAATTCACCGCCGAAATTTTCGTTCAGCAGGATTCCTCGATCGACGTCACCGAAACCATCGAAGCGAATTTCATCGGGGCGTGGCATGGGATGTACCGCACGATTCCCGTCGAGTACGTGACGCCGCAGGGATTCAACTATTCACTATTCGTGAAACTTCAGGGCGCGACCGACGAGGCCGGGCAGGCGCTGAAAGTGGAATCCACGCGCGAACGGCATTACCTCAAATGGAAAATTTATATCAATGACGCCACCGACGCGGTGCGGACCATTACGTTGCACTACCGCGTCAGCAACGGTCTGAAATTCTTCGAGGATCACGACGAACTCTACTGGAACGTGACCGGCGACGAGTGGGATATCCCCATTGAAAACGCCAGCGCGCAGATCCTGCTGCCTCCCGGCGCGACCGGAATCCGCGCGCTGGATTTCACAGGAGCAAACGGTTCGCGCGCGCACGGCGCCGACGTGACGACGTCCGAGAACACCGTGGAAGTTTCCATGGGCCGGCCGCTCGCGTTTCACGAAGGCCTGACAGTCGTCATCGGTTGGGACAAGGGACTGGTCAAAGAGCCCGGGACCGCCGACCTGATCAATCAATTTCTGGCCAGCAACTGGCCTGCATTTTTTCCTATCCCCGTTTTTCTGATCATGTTCTGGCTGTGGTACACGCGCGGGCGCGATCCTCGCGTCGGCCCGATTGCCGTGCAGTACGCGCCGCCGGCGGGGATGACTCCGGCGGAAGCGGGCACTCTGGTGGATGATGAAGCGGCTATGCGCGACATCACAGCCACCATTGTGGATCTCGCCGTGCGCGGTTACATCGTGATCGAGGAAAAAGAAAAATCGCAGTTGCTCGGGCTGATCTCAAACAAGGAATATGTATTTCATTTGAAAAAAGGCCCGAAAGAGTGGGCAGGACTAAAGTCCCACGAATTGCTGCTGCTTTCCGGCATCTTCGGAAACGGCCTGATGCCCGATGTGGAACTGTCCACGCTGCAAAACCGCTTTTACAAGAATCTTCCCGGCATCAAGGACAGTATCTTCAGCGAACTGATGGAGCACGGATACTTCCAGCACCGCCCCGATTACGTGCGCAGCGCGTTTGTCGGCGGAGGACTCGCGATCGGCTTCCTGATGTTTTTTATCGGCAACGCGCTCGCTCAAAAAATGGGCATGGCGCCGGCTCCATATTTCATCGCGGCAATTCTTTCCACGGCGATCATCGTCGGTTTCGGCTGGTTCATGCCGGCGCGCACAGTGGACGGAGCGAAAGCCCTTGCGGGCGTGCTGGGCTTCGAGGATTTTCTGACGCACGTCGAAGCCGATCGCATGGACCGCATTAACCAGACGCCGGAAACATTCGAGAAATTCCTGCCGTATGCCATGGCGCTGGGCGTGGAAAAGAAATGGGTCGGCGCGTTTAAGAATATTTATTCGCAGCCCCCCTCGTGGTATCAGGGCGGCGCGTACAACGGCGGGTTTTATTCTCTTGTGTTCATCAACAGCCTGGACAATATGACAGCGCGCGCCAGCTCGGTCATGTCTTCGGCGCCGCGCAGCAGCGGCGGTTCCGGTTTTGGCGGAGGCGGTTCCTCCGGCGGAGGATTCGGCGGCGGAGGAGGCGGGGGTTTTTAACGGGATCGCACGACGCGCTATTGATGCCTGGACAGCTCCATAATCCGCGACACAACATTGCCATCGGTCTCTCTGCAAAACTCGATCAGGACCTCATCGCCTGCGACAACTCCGCGGACCGGATTCCGGAGAATAAATACTTGGGCTGCCCCGATCGGCTGTGAATCCGTTTGAATGCGGATTTCATAAGGCGTAATTGCAGCGACGTGTCCTGTCACGGTTTTAATCGTTCCGTTCCAACCGTTTCCCGTGGATAAATTCCTGAGCCAGCCGTGTTCGCGAACCGATTCTTCGCGCATGTGCCCCCTCCAGGAGCCCATCACATTGGCGCGATTGAGATATCCCACCATTTTCCCCGGATCGTCGCGGTCCACAACAGGCAGCCGGCCGATATTGTTGTTGAGCATTTTGGTCACGGCATCGAAAACACGCTCATCCGGATAGGCAACAATAAGCGATTGAGCGCCCGCATCCCGCACATTCATCCGGCCGGACGGATCGAACTCCAGGGCGCGCAGCAGATCTCCCTGAGTCACAATTCCCTGCAATTTTCCCGAAGAATCCACGATGGGAAGCGCCTGGTGGCGTGACATTTTCAAATCGCCGGCGGCAAAGCGGTCCGCCAGTTCGCGGATCGTATCGCCAGGGGCGGCGATTGCAACATCGCGCGCCATCACGTCCGCAACGCTGAGCTGCTTCAGCGCATTCAACTCGTACTCGTGACGGGTGCTGAACCCAAGCCGCGCGAGTTTTTCCGTCATGATCGAATTCGGCATGAAGCGCACCGCAATCGCATCCGCGATCACGCACACCAGGATGACCGGCACCACAGCGTGAAAATCGTGCGTGGTTTCGATGGCGCAAACCATGAATGTAAACGTCGCGCGGGCGCAGGCGCACAGCAGTGCGCCCATCGCCGCCACTGCGTACGCCCCCGGAGAAAGATGCGCCCCGGGAACAATGCGATTCACGACGATCGCGAACGCACTTCCAATTGCGCCGCTGATCATGAACATGGGCGCCAGAGTCCCCCGGAGGTTCCCGAACCAAGCGACAGCAGGACAACCGCGGCCTTCAGAATCAGAATCAGCAACAACACGGTGAACGCCAGATTTACGTTCAATACGTCTCCGATGGTCGAATAGCCCGGACCGAACACGCGAGGAAAAAAATAACCGACAATCCCCAGACCCAACGCACCGATCGCCGGATGCAATACCATTGGAATCTTTTTCATATGGTCGAAGAATTCCTCGAGCCATTTCAGCGCAGCGGCAAATCCCACCGCCGAAAATCCGCAAAGCACGCCAAGAATTGCGTAGTAGGGAATCCCCCGAACCACGTCATACTGGAAGGAACCCACGCGGAAGATCGTTTCATCGCCGAATAATACGAGGCGAACGGCGACGGCCAGCGAATTTGCAAGCATCAACGGAATAAAGGACCGCGCCTGAAATTCAAACAGCAGAAGTTCAATCGCGAGCAGTGCGCCCGTGATCGGAGCGTTGAACATGGCCGCCAGCCCCGCTCCTGCGCCGCACGCCAGCAGGACCTTGCGCTCCGCCGTGGTTGTTGAAACCAGTTGGCCGATCAGCGAGCCGAATGCTCCGCCCGTCTGAATAATCGGACCTTCGGCGCCGAACGGGCCGCCCGTGCCGATCCCGATCGCCGCTGAAATCGGCTTGAGGATTGCCACCTTGGCTTCAATGCGGCTCCGTGAAACGAGAACCGCCTCCATCGCTTCGGGAATTCCGTGGCCTCTAATTTTTGGAGAACCGTATTTCGCCACGAGGCCTATGAGGAGCCCGCCCATAACGGGTACAAGGATGACCCAAATCCCGAATTGATTTTGTTCCGCTCCGCGGAAGCGGAATGACCACGTATGGTAAAACGCAAGATTCGTGAACAGTCCGATCAGGTTATACAGGAGAAACGCAACAATCCCGGAAATGACGCCGACAAGGGATGCCAAAAGGGATATAAAACCAAGCCGGAACTCGGAGGGGGCCTGCGAGACATTGTCACGCGCACCGAACCATGAAGCGGAATTCAATCCTAAAAACTCCTCGAATGTCGATCTCCTGGAGCGCGCAAGCCCCATCGGCGTATCGCACTGCTATGACCGGGCGCGTCCGGATTTGTGCGTCGAGCGAATCACTGCCGCCAGCGCGCGGACCAGCACGGGGGCAGCGGTGCGTAGCTCGGCAATGCGCTGCTTGGCGAGGCGCGTGAGGATCTTTTCGCCGCGCGGCGTCAGCGACACGATCACCTGCCGCCGGTCGGTCCGGGAACGTTCCCTGCGAAGCAACGCGCGCTTCTCAAGACGGTTAACGAGTTCGACGACGCTGTGATGGCGGAGTTGCATGCGCTCGGCAAGTTGGCGGATGCTGGCCACGCTCCCGAGCGGCAGGCCGCGCAGCGCGAGCAGCAACAGATATTGCTGCGGTTCGAGGCCCGCTCCGCGCGCCGCTTCTTCGCTGCCGTTCAGAAAAATTCGAATTTGGTACCGAAATTCCGCAAGGGCGCGAAACTCGGCGGAAGTCATCGTCCCGGCGCTCACCATATAATTATATCGTCTCCCGATATAAATGCCAGATGGATTTGCACAGCGGTTTCCCGAATCACCGCCCCGTCATTCCCGGTGGAGCGAGGAATGGCGCGAGATTTGCCCGTTCATCGCCATCAAAATGCCATCTCCGAATCCAGCAAAATCGTAACCGGCCCATCATTCACCAATTCCACTTCCATGTGCGCCCGGAAGACGCCGGTTTCGACGCGCACTCCCAGGGACCGCAGCGAGCGAATAAACTCTTCGTAGAGCCGGTTGGCGTCTTCCGGCGCCGCGGCCTGAACGTACGAAGGCCGCCGGCCGCCAGCGTGTGTCTCCGTAGAGCGTGAATTGCGAAACCACCAGCGCAGAACCTCCCGTGTCGAGAATCGAACGATTCATCTTTCCCGCTTCGTCCGAAAAAATTCGAAGGTTGGCGATTTTTTCGGCAAGGGAAGAGGAGGCTTCGGGATTGTCCGCTTTTCCGACGCCCAGCAGAATCAGCAGGCCGGAAGAAATTTCTCCCGCGGTTCGGCCCTCGACGGCGACGCGCGCGCGGGTAACTCGCTGAATGACCGCTCGCATGAAAATTCTCCGACTCCAATGGGCTCCGTGTGGAACCCGCATGCTCCGTTCGCGAGATTCTAACCCACGACGAGACAAATCCACAGATTCGTTTTTCGCGATTTGCGCCCTCGAACGAACCTATGTTAAAAAAGTGTCGCCCGAGGTAGCTCAGCCCTTGAAACTCGCACTGATTGGAACACACGGCGTCGGCAAGACAACGCTCGCCTACGAAATCTGCGCACTGCTGAAGAAAGCCGACCACAACGTCGAGCTGGTGACGGAAGTGGTGCGCCGTTCTCCCTTTCCGGTGAATGAAGGAACGACGGTTGAGGGCCAACTCTGGATTTTGCACACCCAAATCGCCAAAGAACTGGCCGCCTCTTCCCGCGCCACACATCAGATTTGCGACCGGTCCGTTTTGGACACCTACTGCTACCTGGTGAACAAGTTCGGCCGGCAATCGCAGTTCGAGCAGTGGCTTGCCTGGTGGATGGAAAGCTATTCCCTGCTTGTCTTTGTCCCGCCGATGGCCGACGGCATTCCACCCGACGGCTTCCGCTCGGAAAATCTGGAATTTCAAGAACGCATCCATGAACTGATCGCCGAAATGCTGAACGTGCCCCCGTTTTCCGCCAATCACGGCCGCGTCCTGTGGCTCGACCGGCGCGACCGGCGCGTCTGGGGCGAAACCATCTTCGCTGCCGTGACTCCGCTGCTGCGTCCCGCGCTCCGCGCCCAGGCTGCTACCGCTCGTTAATTTTCAGGGGAAACGCGATTGAAACCGCCTGAGGGGCGCGCAAATTTACCGTGCTCATTCACCCGCGGTCCCTCCGAACGAAGTGAGGGCGAGTGGTTGATTGGAGAATCGTCATGTCACGCGAAGGAACCGTGGAACATTGGTGCCGCGGAGGGAAACTTGACGCCTCGTGTTTTTTTCCTGGGAGTTTCGTTCCGTGTGAATCCGCGGGTTCAAACGATTCTTCGCTGACGCGGCGCGGGCTGGCACTTTGGACAGAAGTAGCTGCTCCGCCCCGCGACGATTATCCGGCGAATTTTTTCCCCGCAACGAAAGCAATGTTTTCCCTCGCGCTGGTATGCACGGTGGCGGAGCTGAAACTCCCCGCGATTTCCCGCCGCATCCACATAATCTGATATCGAAGACCCTCGCATTTCGATCGCTGTCGCCAAAATCTCGCGCACGGCGCGGTGCAGCGCCAGCAGCTGTTTTTTCGTCAAGCGTTGCGCGATGCGTGCGGGATGCAGGCGCGCCCGGAACAGGCTCTCGTCGGCATAGATATTCCCCACGCCACGCAGCACGCGTTGGTCCAGCAATAGAGCCTTCACGCGGGCCCGCCGCGATCCCAATCGGGCGCAAAATTCTTCGGCGTCGATTTCGAGCGGCTCCTTGCCCAGCCGCCCTCCAAATTCCCCGAGGCCGGATTCCGGAACCAGTAACATTCGCCCGAATCGCCGGATGTCCGTGTAGCGCATTTCGCGCCCATCGTCGAGAACGAAAAAGCAATGCGTGTGCGGCGCGACGGGATCGCTCGGCCGGGCAACGGTCAGTTGTCCCGTCATGCCAAGGTGAATGATGAAATGGAGTGGCGGCCTCGGCAGCGGCCCGGGCGGGCTTCCTGTTTTCAGCACGATGCGCACAAATTTTCCGAGGCGAACGACGTCCACGATTCGAGAGCCGGGCAGGCTCTTTTCCAGGGCTGCCGGGTCATCGATGAAGTCGGTCTTGCCCAGTCGAATTTCCAAAAACGTGCGGCCCGGAAGGCAGGCGCGCAGTCCGCGGACAACGGTTTCGACTTCGGGGAGTTCTGGCATGATGGATTGCTCTTTACAGAAAACCACAAAAAAACACCGTCATTCCGAACGGGGCGAGGAATCCCTTTTCGATCTAATGCAGAAAGAAGGAGGGATTCCTCGCCCCGCTTGGAATGACGGCGTGTTTGAGTACCGTTACGATTTCAAAAATCTGGTGGACGCCACCACTGCGTAGGAATCCTCGTTTCACCATTCACGAATCACAAATCACGATTCACGAGCCCACGGCCTCACGGCAGCGGAAGACCCGGCGTCGCGACGATCCCGGCCATTCGCAGAATCTCCTGATACTCCTCGTCCGTTACCGGGGAGATGATCAGCCGGACATTTTTCAAGAATTTCACCTTGCGCACGGCGGAGTTGCCGCGCAATTCGTCGAGGGGAATCTGCCGGGGGAGACGTTCCATCGCCCGCAAATCGGCAACCATCATCTTCGATTCACGGTCGTGCGGGTCCGGGTAGGGGTCGCGCGTGACCTCCGCGATGGCGTAAAGGGCGCGCTCCGGCGCAGCGTGGTAGCAGAGCACCCGGTCGCCCTTGCGGACCTGTTTCAATGCCCGATTCGCGTCCGCGCGTGTTCCCGCACCCCGCCACATCTCCTTGCCTTTCACAAACAGCGTATCCCAATGATAATGATGCGGATTCACCGAAAAAATCCAATGATTCCGCTTAGCCGGCGGGCGAATCGTCGTCAAACCGGGCATCCTCCGAATAATGATTGTTTTCCGTAAACTATGCCGGTCGGACACTATACACGGGACCTCGCCCGAAGTGTAGCATTTCGTTCATTTAGGAACCTTGCGGTCGAGAGAAAACCGCAACCCATCTATACCCAATAGACTTAGATGCATTGAAATGGATAGCGGGCGCAACAAAATAATTTACAAGCACACCCCCGTTGCCGATAAACGTATATTTATCATTGACTTGTATAAAGCAGGGGTCCCTGGAGGGGAAAATCAGTTCACTTCGATCCAAAGATCCTCGCCACGAACCTGGATCGCATAGGTTTTCACGCCAATCGCCTGATTCATAACGAGTTTACCGTTGGTCACGTCGTATTGCCAGCCGTGCCACGGGCAGGTTACGGCTACGCCTTGCAGTGTGCCCTCACCGAGCGGTCCGCCACGGTGCAGGCAGGTGTTGTTAATCGCGTAAAACTTGTCGCCCACGTTTGCGATGGCGACCGTCAGCCCATCCACCTGAAATTCACGGATGGACCCGGCCGGAATCTCATCCTTCCGCGCAGCGCGCACAACTGGCATTGGACATCTCCTTTTGCTGGTTCCTGTGCCTGTATCCGATGACTCGAACCTAGTCCCTAGCGCGGTGACGGGGTCTGCGCCACCATTACGTTGCGTTTAAAATCCTCAGCCATGCCGGAATGCAGCCGGATTTCCGTGGGCCGCTTGGCCAGGGACATCTGATCGATCTTGTCCTGCAACTTCAGAAGGGCGTAGATTAGGCCCTCAGGCCTGGGCGGGCAACCCACGACATAGACATCCACCGGAACGATCCGATCGACGCCCTGGAGCACGGGATAGGCGTTAAACGGCCCTCCTACACTCGAGCAGGCACCCATCGAGATGCACCATTTGGGGTCGGGCATCTGATCCCACACGCGCTTCAGCACCGGAGCCATCTTCAGGGTCACCGTGCCGGCTACGATCATCAGGTCCGACTGCCGGGGGGAGGGTCGAAACACCTCGGCGCCAAATCTCGCAATATCAAAGCGCGACGTGGTCGAAGCGATCATCTCAATCGCGCAGCAGGCCAGGCCAAACGTCAGCGGCCAGATGGCGGACTTGCGCGCCCAGTTGAATACGTAGTCCACCGAAGAGATCATGAAATTCTTTTCAAATCGCTGGTCGATTACGCCCATGGGACTCCTCTGGTTGATCAGGAAGGGGGAGTATATCTATCACGAGTAAGAAGAGTCAAACCCAGAATGGTAACGCCGGCGGCTCGCCGCCGGGAGGCCGGTGCCACGAAAATCTTTCCCTCATTTTGTTCCGTGAATCAGAAGCGCTCCCGCTTCGCGGAAAGCGCGAAGCTGTGCGGCGTCGCGGAACCATTTGCCGCTGTAGGATTCGGGAGCCGGAGTGGGGTCCGGGATCCGGCGGTTCGCAACGTTGCCAAATCCCGCTTGGTGAAACAGCGCTTCCCATTCGGAGGCGCTGAGCAGATGCGTGGGTATTGAAAAATTCCGCGCCCACTGGTGGCAATCGAGGTTCTCCCGATAATAGTTGATTAAAATCCACGCCGAGCCGCCTTCGCGCAGCACGCGGTGGATTTCTTTTAATCCGCGCGCCGGGTCGGGCCAATAGTAGGCCGACTCGACCGAAATCGCGTGTGTGAAAAAATAGGCGTCCCAGGGAATTTCGTCCACGCTGCCAACGACGAACATGGCGTTTTCCAGCGCGACGTATTTTTTTCGCGCGCGACGCACCATTTCATCGGAAATGTCCATGCCGACGACCCGGCCTTCGGGCACTCGCTCGGAGAGCAAACGAACCAGCCAGCCCGCGCCGCAGCCCAGGTCCAGCACATTTTCATCGGGCACGAGATTCATCTGATCGAGAACGGGAAGGACGATGGGGAGATGTTCTTCTTCCATGCCGTCGCAGAGGCCGGCTTCGGCCCAGCGGTTGAATTCGTCGCGGATTTTTTCGTTGGGTGGGGATTCGGGTGTCATGGGTGGAAATCCGAATTCGGTAGCACAGGCTTCAGCCTGTGGGGTTTCGATCTTGCAAAGTCAAAACCCCACACGTTGAAGCCAGTGCTACTGGTGGCTCTATTGAATTTTCGCGAGCAGCTCGACGAATTTCTGCTGGCGCTGCGACTGATCTTTTCCGTCCAGCGCTTCGGCGTGCTGCGTGACATTCATCGAACAGAATTTCGGGCCGCACATCGAGCAGAATTTCGCGTCCTTGTAGAAATCGTCGGGCAGCGTCTCGTCATGCATGGCGCGCGCGGTTTCCGGATCGAGCGACAATTCAAACTGCTTGTTCCAGTCAAACAGGAATCGCGCGTAGGACAACGCATCGTCGCGATCGCGCGCGCCGGGGCGATGGCGAGCCACGTCGGCGGCATGCGCGGCGATCTTGTAGGCGATCACGCCCTGCTTCACGTCTTCCGCGTTGGGCAGGCCCAAATGTTCCTTCGGCGTGACGTAGCACAACATCGATGCGCCATGCCAGCCGATCATCGCCGCGCCGATGGCGCTCGTGATGTGGTCGTAGCCCGGTGCGATATCGATCACCAGCGGCCCCAGCGTGTAAAACGGGGCCTCGTGGCACAACTCCATTTCTTTTTGCACCTGCATCTGGATCTGGTCGAGCGGCACGTGGCCCGGGCCTTCGATCATTACTTGCACGTCATGTTCCCAGGCCTTCGTCGTCAACTCGCCCAGAACTTTCAGTTCGGCGAATTGCGCGGCGTCGCTCGCGTCGGCAAGGCAGCCGGGACGCAGGCCGTCGCCCAGCGAAAAGCTCACGTCATGCTTCTTGAAAATTTTGCAGATGGCGTCGAAATTTTCGTACAGAAAATTTTCCTTCTTGTGAAAATTCATCCAGTGGGCCAGCAGGGCGCCGCCGCGGCTGACGATGCCGGTGATGCGATTGCGCACCAGCGGCACGAATTCACGCAGCACGCCCGCGTGGATCGTCATGTAATCGACGCCCTGCTCGGCCTGCTCCTCGATTACATCCAGCATCAGACCAATGCTCAAATCCTCGGAGCGCTTCACGCGCGAGAGTGCTTCGTAAATCGGCACGGTGCCGATCGGCACTGGCGAGGCTTGAATTATCGCTTTACGAATCTCGGGAATGTCGCCGCCGGTCGAGAGATCCATCACGGTGTCCGCGCCGTAGTGCACGGAGTGATGGAGCTTCTTCAACTCTTCGGCGATGTCCGAAGTGGTCGCGGAATTTCCGATGTTCGAGTTGATCTTGCACTTGAAAGCGATGCCGATGCCCATGGGTTCGAGCGATTTGTGATTAATGTTGGCGGGGATAATGGCCCGGCCGCGCGCGATTTCGCTGCGCACCAGTTCCGGCTCGATTTTTTCGCGGCCCGCGACGAAGCGCATTTCCTCGGTGATTACGCCCTTCCGCGCGTAATGCATCTGCGACACGTTGCGCGAACCATTCGCTGCTGCCGCTTCGATCATTCGCTTTTCAAGCCAACTATCTCGAACTCCCATGCTTCCCCCTGAAGAGATTCCGCATCCGGATCGTCTCTGTAGCGCTGGGGAATTATCGCACTGCAATCGGCGCACGGCAACCGGGGACCAGTGGCACAGGCTTCGGCCTGTGGGGTTGGAATTTTCATGGAGCGATCGGAAATCAAAAAAATCACAGGCTGTGCTACTAAATTCCTACGCGCGGCGTAACGTGATTTGCGTAATTTCGGGCGGGACGCCCAGGCGAATCGGCGCTCCGATCGTGCCGAGTCCGCGATTCACGTAGATCGTGCTTGAACGACCTGCCGGCATGCCCACATCGACGGGCCAGGAGGCAATTTTTTCATCCTTGAGGATCGACGGACAATAGAGAGGCCGGCGATAAATCCCGGCGACGTACGGGGTGAGAAATTGCGCCGGGTTCCAGCGATGATCGAGAATTTCAACGCGCACCTGCCCGCCGTGCGTGTGGCCGGCCAGGGTCAACTCGACGCCGAGTTCCGCGGCACGCCGGAAGGAATTCGGGTTGTGCGAGAGCAAAATGTTGGGAACATCGTGGCGGACCAGATTCTCGGCGCCGACCAGCATCTGCGCCGGCGTCCCGTCCAGATTCGACTGGCGTTGATAGTCGACGCCGATCAGGTTAAAGGCGCTTCCCTGCCAGCGCAATTCGGCGTGTTCCTGGCGGAGCAATTTCATCCCATACCGGTGAAACAACGCTGCGGCCTCCGCTTCCGCTTTGGCATAGATTTCATGGTTACCGTTACATCCCCAAACGCCCAGCGGCGCGCGCAGCTTCGATAATTCGGCGATGCAATCCTCGAGCGGATCGTTCTTTCGGGTCAAAAAATCTCCGGTGACCACGGTCAGATCGCCGTTCAGTTCGTTGGCCATGCCCACGGCGCGGCGCACCTCGGCGACTGGCATGTAGGATCCGATGTGGATGTCGCTCAGTTGCGTGATTCGCATCCCTTCCATTCCCGGCGGCAGATTCGGGATAGGAAGCTCGACTTGCCGCACACCGAACCGGAAACGTTCGGAAGCAAATCCATACGCCGCGCTGACAAAGGGGATCGCCCCGGCGAGAATTCCCGCCGCGTGAAAAAATCGTCGCCGCGAATGATTGATCATTTCCAACCGAAAATCCGGACGCACGTCATGGCGGACTTCCGCCCGGCCCTCGAAATGAGCGATGGGTTCATCCGGCGCGGGTGGCGCGGAAGGGGCCCCGAGGCGGGAAAGGTATGCGCCACGAACCCGGTAGGAGATCCACTCCGCAGCCTTGACGATTTTGATGAACAGGTAGGAAACAATGGAACTGGATAGCCACAACCCCAGAAGCGCAACCCACCACGAACCGCGGGAAACCGTCCCGCGCATATTTCTTACAACGTCAATCAGGGTAATGAGCCCGACTGCCGAAACGAACGCGAGTAACGCGCCGCGCGTCCTCTTGCGCCAGGCCGGATCGTGGATACGCCCTGCAAATCGCCACGCGCGGGCAAACCAATACCGCTGCGAGAGAAACGCCAACAGGAAGGCCGCAACAATTGCCAGGAATCCGAGGAAGACCAGAACCGCATGGAACATCGAACTTGAACCTCGCCGATTAGATTACTAGGATTGGCCAAAAGTTGCACCGGGACTTCAGGACAGGTGGTTGACTGTTTGGTTGCGCGGAACAACTCACAAGCCACGGGAGCCGATCGTGCGCGAAGCAAAGAAGACGCCGTCACTTCGAGATCGCCGCCGGGGCCTCGGAAGGACGGCGCGTTTTCTTTCGCAAGCCGGGGAAATCACATCGAATCCGGGCGGTATGTCCGGTCCGTCCCGGGGGTTCATTTTAACGCTGGAGGCGGCGTGACCACGGCCGTCATCTTGCGAATCATGCCGTCCGACTTGCTCAGGACATAAATTTCACCGTCGCCGGCCGTGGCGATGCGGAGGTCCGCGCGGCCTCCTCCGTAGGGTACGCCTTCGGGATCGGTCTTCGGCCGCTTGTGTTCGGCGTCATACCATCCGGTCGTGGCCGCGCCCGTTGCGGGCAGGACGCGGTCGGCTGCCGGAGTTCCTCCCTTTTGTTTGTAAGTTTGAGCGACGATGTCAAACATGCGACTCTTCGCGGCGGGTTGAGCCGAAGTGTCGTCGGCGCTTTTATAAATCATCTGCAACTCGTGAATTGGCGCGGCGTGATTGCGCAGTCCGTGGCCCTCGATCATCTGGTCCAGATCGACATAAAAAATGCGTCCGGTCGTCATGTCATTGAAAATATATTTCCCTCGCATTGCCGGCATCATTTTGCCGCGGTACACGAATCCACTGCCGATTGAATCGCCTTCGTTGTGGCTATAAACAGCGGCTGGATAGACGGGGGCGACCGGCTCATCGAGGCCGTCCACTGTGAGCAGATCGCGGTCGGGAAAGGAGACGGGCGGAGTCATCAGGCTGCCCGTTTTTCCCGCGCTCTCGACAAAAAGCTGTTCGTTCCCTTCGCGCTCCGGGTAACCGTAATTCGCGCCTTTGCTGACGATGTTGACTTCCTCCCAGTAATGCAGGCCGATATCGTCCACCAGTAAAGTTCTGGTCGGGATATCCCACGCCATCCGGTGCGGATTGCGCAGGCCGTAGGCATAGATTTCCGCGCGCGCGCCCGCAACCGCGACGAACGGGTTCGGATCTTTTCCCGTGGAAGGGATGCGATACCGGCCATTCGCGCTCAGCATATCTTTCGGTCGCAATTTGATATCCGGAGTAATTCTCAAAATCTTGCCCATGAAATTATTGAGTTGCTGAGGAAGCTCGTGGCTCGGGCCGGGAGTCTCTCCCTGTGCGCCGTCGCCAACGCTGACGTAGAGATTTCCGTAGTCACTCTGCCCGGATTTCGCCAGGGGATTGAAAATCAAATCGGCCATGGGATGGTTGCGGTCGTACGAAGCTCTGAGAAGTTCCCGCGCGGTTCCCTCG
Organism: Terriglobia bacterium; assembly: GCA_963788335.1. Lineage (GTDB taxonomy): Bacteria > Acidobacteriota > Terriglobia > Acidiferrales > UBA7541 > Palsa-360. The sequence goes on along the minus strand of CAWBGM010000009.1, from coordinate 63,557 downwards.
AATGTCGCGTTGCGAATATTTGTGTCCGTCCATTCGACAAGGACCGATTGAAGGTGGAAAGCGCCCGCCGGCGGATTCACCACATCGGTGGTCGTGTAGCCGATGAGATCGAGACTCGGCATTTGTGAATTGTTTGGCGTAGCGGAGCCGGGCATCTCCGGCTTTTCAATGTGCACGGTGTAGAATTTCCCGTTTTTTGCGTAGCCCGGATCGAACGCGAAGGAAATAATCCCGGTGGTGAGGCCGGCGTCGGAAACGAACTTTGGAAAAATCTCCTCAAATTTGAGATAGGGCATGAATTTCTTCGTCGCCGTCTCGAAAATGTAGAGAGTCCCGCTCTGATCGTCAATAAACATGCGCTTCGCAGCGAGCGGTGCATTCGCCGGCTCCGAGCGCACGGACGTGATCCGGCCCAGCTGGCCCTTGAAATTGATCGGAGCGGTACCCGCGCCGCCATGCGTGCCGCTGGAAATTGGCGGATTCGCAAAATCCTGGAGCAGGACGGCGGTCCCGTCTTTGCTCACCTCGGATTTCGTTGGATACTGCGCGAACGCGATGGATCCAGCCAAAAATAAACCAGCCGCCAATCCCAACTCACGACGAATCCTTGTCAAAGACGGGGCCAATCGCTGCTTACTGGTCATCGGAAACTGCTCCTTTTTTGTTCTTTGAGTTCAGGATTGCCTGTATGGACACGGCGGTTTCAACCTCGTAAGCTGACGATGTCGTCAGCGGATTCTAGCACCTGACCCCGGATAGGGCTTTCTATTTTTGAATGCGCCTGGCCAGGAAACCGCACATGCTTTTGTGCACCTGCGTTGGATTGATATTTCCTTATCGAGTCACCCGATGAAGAAAACCGTGACGATCGGAAGAGCGGCCTATCACGAAGCCGGGCATGCCGTCGCAGCAATCGTGCTCGATGTGCCTCTGACGCTCGTCAGCATCGAGCAGCAGCAAGGTCCATTTGGATTGCGGATCGGCGGGGCGACATTTTGCCCTTTCAATTTCTCACGGGCTTTGCGGAACCGCGCGAAGTGGGAAAAATATTTGACGGTTGTTCTCGCCGGTGAGGTATCGGAGCGGCTGTGGTGCGCGCACAAGCCGGCCCACCCGATTCAGGAAACCGGCTTCAGCCTTGACCGGGAAGTGGTTCGGGAAATGTTGAAGCAGGTCTTCAAGGATCGCGCGGAAAGGCAGCGTGTCCTGAAACACCTGAAGGGAGAAGCCAGAAAGCTTGTGAGAAACCATTGGAATTCCGTTGAATTGCTCGCCGGAAAACTGGAGGAATTCAAAGTCCTAAACGGCGCGATGGTCAAACGCTTGATCGAGCCGCCCAAGAAATCGTAAGAAGTCGCCCTATACCGGCGGATCCTTCTGGCGCGTCGCTTTCACTCCGCTGAGGATCCCGAACCCAAGCATGACGATGGCCATGACGGCAATCCACTGAGCGGGCACGTGCATCAAGTGAGCGCCATAGACCAGCCCAAGGATCACAATCCCAAATCCAATCGCGTAAAGTCCGAATGACATAATTCTTTGTCCTCGGCGAACATCATGACACCGGACCAATACCCATGCTGTCCCTTAGAGGACAGCGCGCCTCCATGGCATTGCTGGCACTCTACTCTTGACTCTATAAGAGGTTGACACCAGAGAATTGCTGGCCTAAGGTTCCGGGCGAAGGTAAAATCGCCGCGCAGGCTTTCGATTCTATGCCGCTCAAAATGACGACAATCGCCCATTGCAATATTCGCGGAATGCCATCAGCACATTGCCGGATCGCTGAACGGCGAAGCGCTCTGCCGGAGTCACTTCATCGCGCAATGCTATGCCCGACTGGATGAATATGAGGAAAAAAGAAAAGGCGCCGGTCTGAACAAAGCGGATGCGGAATCGGTGCGCCGCTTCGTCAACGAAAGCACTCGGCAGGCGGACGAGATCGAACACACGGTGCAGGATCTGGACAATCTGGAACGCGCGAAGCTGCTCCACATCATTTTATCGGCCAGCGAACTGGGATGTTATCTTCGTCGAAGCCCGCGCAAGGCGGTGGCAATTCCGGTGCGTCTCAGCTCGGAAAAACTGGGCGCCGCATGGGAAGAAACTACCGAGACCGTCCTTTTAAGCCAGTACGGCGCTTCGGTGCGGTGCAGCCATCCCGCCAAGCTTGGCGAAACGATCCAGGTCATGCGCCCGGATACGGGAGAAAAAGCGATCGCCCGGATCGCCTGGCAGCGCCCGTCGGGGAAAGACGATATCCGGATCGGCGTCGAGTTCATCGGCTGTGAAAACTTCTGGGGTCTGGATTGGGCGGCGGTCGAAGAAGCCCGCTAAGCACGCAAGGAGTCCAAGATTATTTTATGCGAACACATTTAAAATCATGCCCGCTCGTCTTGCGATTGTCGTCGTCTCGCTTTTTGCATTGCCGGCGCTTGTGCGCGCTAACAAGTCCAACCGGCAGGCGGATGTGATCAAAACCTCCGTCGGAGACGTCCGCATCATGCCGCTCTATCATGGCAGCGTGATGCTTGAATTCGGCGGAAAAGTAATCGACGTCGATCCGTGGAGCCAGGGGGATTACACGGGCCTTCCTCAGGCGGACTTGATTGTCGTAACCCATACCCACGCCGATCATCTGGACCGTCCCATGATCGACAAGCTCCACAAATCTGAAACCATTATCGTCGGTCCTTCCGCCGCTACCGACACGCTGAATTGCGCTCCGGCCTGCGGCGTTATTGAGCCGATCAGCGATTCCGAAAAGAAGACGGTGATGGGCATCGGTTTTGAGGGCGTCCCGATGTACAACATTGTGAACGGATCCGCGCCGGGAAAACCCTACCACCACAAAGGCGTGGGCAGCGGCTACATCTTGAATTTCGGCGATACGCGCATCTATTTTTCCAGCGATACCGAATGCACGCCGGAAATCAAGGCTCTGAAAAATATCACCGTCGCTTTTATGTCGATGAATCCACCCCGAACCGAGACCCCGCTCGAGGCGGCGGAGTGCGTGAAGGCCTTCAGGCCTAAAATTGTGTATCCCATCCACTATCGCGGATCCAAACCGGAGGATTTCGCGGACGCACTAAAAGGAACGGGAATTGAAGTGCGGATTCGGAAGCTGGAAGGCGAAGAATAAGGGCGGCTGCGGATTTCATTTTCTCACGGGAAGAAACTCGAAAATTTCAGCGGTGGGTTTTCTCTTCCGTGACGGCCAATTCGGAGACGTAAATTTTTATTCGCCGGAGCGCCTCGCGGGTAATATCTGTAAATTGAATCGCCATTCCCTTGGCCGGCTCGCAGCGGATCACTACTCCCTGCAGTTGAATGTCGTTGGTTCCGAGGCGGAGAGAGAATTTGATTTTCGTTCCCGCGTCCAGAGGCTCGGGGTCGATCACAAACACGCCGTTCAAACTCAGATCCCGGATCGTGGCAAACCCCTCCACAAAAACAATGTGGCTGCCTTGTTTGGCCTTAAAGCGCGGCGAAGTACGCCGTTCATCCTGGCCCATTTTTACCTCAATCCGCGCTTACTTTGACGGGTTTTGACGTCAGTAACGCCACAAGAGCGCCGGGGTCGGTCAATGGAGCGTGACATGAGGTTCCCACGCAGACCAGGGCCTGCGCAATGTCAGCACGAAGGTGAGGTAGCGTTTCCGCCAATGCGGGCGCCAGCAACCCCGCCGCAATTCGTTCGGGAGTCGCGCGCAGCACGGCTTTACCGTACCGGTAGACGGAATGCGCGGCCTCTTCAAGCGCGTCCGCTAGGGGGTCACCGGCACTGCCCGTAATCACCACCTCGAACGGCTGCCGCGCATGCATCACTGCGGCAAGGCCGTAACTGGCGGCATGAATGCCGAATTGCGGCGCGATGCCGGCAAATGCTTCGAGCGTAGCTTCGGCGCAGGCGCGGTAACGGGGGTCTCCCGCGTAACCGTACATCCGGTCGAGCAGGACCGCTGCGGACGAATTCGCCCCAGGCGTGGGTGAATCCTGCAGCGGCTTCCGGCGGACTTCCAGGCCGCCCATCGGCGCCGCGCCCGAGGCGCGATCGAAAAAGCCTCCGGCTTCCGCATCGAAATATTCGGAAAGTGCGAATTCCACCGCGCGCGCGGCTGCGTCGAAATATTTTCGATCGAGCGTGGCCTCGTAAGCGTCAAGTAACGCCAGACCCGTGAAAATCTGGTCGTCGAGCGAGCCGTCCAGGCGCGCGCCGCCCATGCGGTGAGCGAACCCCCGTGTGCCGCTCCACGCTTCCGCGAGGATGCGATCGAGCGTCTTGAGGGCAAAATCGCGGCACTGTACGCCTTGTTCTCCGCTCAGCACGGTGGCCGCATCGAGAAAGGCCGAAACGAACATGGCGTTCCACGCGACGTAATGCGTGGTGTCCACAAACGGCGCGGGGCGTGCGCCGCGCGCCTCCAATAGCTTTTTCTTTGCGCTCGCCAGAATTTGTGGAAATGCGTGCGCTTCCGCCCCACCGATGGTCTTCGCCACATCCTCGGCGGACCGCGCCGTCCACAGAACATTTTTCGCCGGATTGTGGTGCATCTCGCCGTGCGCTTCCACGTCGTAGGCCAGTTCGATCACTCGCGATTCTTCGGGCGTGAGCACGGCGCGGACTTCGTCCAGCGTCCAAGTAAAATAATCGCCGTCGTCATCCAGCGTCTGGTCGGCATCCTGGCTGGCGTAAAATCCGCCGAGCGACTGGTCGGAAAGCACGGTATTGGTCCAGTTTACAATGCCCTCGACCACCTCCAGAAAAAATGGGTCGCGCGTGACCTGGTAGCCGTGTACAAAATTTTTCAGCAGCTCCGAATTGTCATAGGACATTTTCTCAAAATGCGGCACGCACCATCGCTCGTCCACCGAGTAGCGATGAAATCCTCCGCCGATCTGGTCGTACACACCGCCCGCGCCCATTTTTTCCAGCGTCGAGGCCGCAACCTGCAGCAACCGCGGGTTGCCGTTGGCCTGATAGAGCTCCAGCAGCAGATCGATCGCGGCGGGATGCGGAAACTTCGGCGAGCGGCCAAATCCTCCATGGCGCGAGTCGAACAGATTTAGGATGGACTCGGCCTGCTCTTCGGCAATCTGCGAATTGAACACGCCTCGCGCTCCCGTAAATGTCTCCGCGTTCGCGACGGCTTCGGCAAGTTTCGTCGCGGCCTCTTCCACATCAGCGCGCTTGTTATGAAACCCGGCGGCCACAGCCTCAAGGATACGGCGGAAGCCCGGACGCCCCATGGCGTCCTCAGGCGGAAAATACGTGCCGCCATAAAATGGGCGCCCATCGGGCAACAGGAATCCGGTGAGCGGCCAGCCGCCTTGCCCTGAAATGGTGCTGATCGCAGCCTGGTAACGTGCGTCGACGTCGGGCCGCTCGTCGCGATCCACTTTCACGGGGATAAAAAGCCGGTTAATGATTTCGGCGATCCGGGGATTTTCATAACTCTCGCGATCGATCACATGGCACCAGTGGCACCAGACCGCGCCGATGTCCAGCAAGATCGGCCTGTCTTCCGCTTTCGCGCGGGCAAACGCCTCCGCGCCCCATTCGTACCAATCCACGGGCTGGTGCACGGCAGAGCGAAGATAAGGACTCGCGGAATGCGCGAGGCGGCCTTCCGGTTTTTCGGTCACGGCGTTCCTTCCAGGTTGCGCGGTTTGGACCGCGCGGAAAATAAATTTTACTGAATCGGGTGCTGTGGCCCGGTGTCTTCCGGGTCAATCGGTTTCCGGCTGGAAAAACCTTCGTCCTGGCGATGATAAAAACGGATGCGGTCCTCTCCCAGTCGCCAACACAAATACACTTCTTCATTTTTGAGCAGCGCCGGAAAATCCACCAGCCCCGTGTCCAGGTCTTTCACCACGCAGCCGGTAGCTTGAATTTGTTCGAGGGCGTCCCGGACCTTGGCCATGGTGCGAGTGTGTTCCGAGCGCCAATGGGCCGCGACATCGTAATCGATCGTGACGCCGCCCATCACCAGAATTCGGTTGGCGATGGCGCTCAGTTTTTCGTCGAGTTCTTCCATCGTGCGATGTCCCTCCATCGCTTCGATGAGCAAAGGCTCAACCACGCGGCGCGCGCGTTCAGCCTCGGAGAGGCTAAATAGTTTTGGTTCGTGTTCTTCGTGGTCCATGAATTACCTATTGCCTTAGTTGCAGCCCCTGCGTCCCGGTCCTATTCTCTTTCATTACGAAGCGGTTTGCCAGTCAAGACCGCGCGCAATACGAAGAAAGCTTCGGGTGCGGCACCCTCTGAAACCCCGGCCATCGCGCCATATTCCGAATTAAGTATGATAAAGTTTTTCTCCGATGCGCATCTTCGTTCTGGGAACTGGAGCGACCGGCTCCTACCTCGCCCATCTGCTCGCGCGCCAGGGTCATCAGGTCACCTGCGGCGACCGCGACGTGGAGCGGGCCCGAGGGTTTCTCGGCAAAAAAAATAAAATTCCGGTGGTTCAGGTGAACGCGCGGAACCTGCGTGGAATCATCCGCGCCGCGCGCGGCTCACAATTGCTGGTGAATGCCTCCGCCGCCGTTTTCAACGAAATCGTGCTGCGCGCGGCCTTGCACATCCGTTCCCATTATGTGGACCTGGGCGCGCACATGACCCGCAATCCGTTCAAGGCCGAGCAGTTTCGCTATGACAAGCGCTTCCGGAAAAAAAATCGCGCAGCCGTGATCACCGCCGGGGCCGCTCCAGGCCTCACCGATCTGCTTGCGGCGCGGGCAGCCGCGCGGATGGACAGCGTGGATGCTGTTTACATTCGCCTGTACGAAAGCACCGAAAGCGACGATCCGATTTCGCAGTGGTCCGCGGATGTTTCTTTCGACGAAGCGATTTCGCTCCCGCGTATCGTGCGCGACGGGAAATTCATGTTCGGAAAACGCTTCGGCGAGCTTGAAAAATTTCGTTTTCCGCCTCCGATTGGGGAAGCAACCGTCATGCTCGCGGCGCAGGATGAAGTCGGGATCGTCCCCTATTTCGTGAAATTGAACGAAATGGACGTGAAAATCGGCGGCAATGAAATCGACCGCCTGCGCCGCTGGTACAAACAGGGAAAGCTTTCAAAATCGCGGGGGATGGTCGCGTCGCGTTTTCCCAAGACATCGACTCCCCACCAGGTGGCCGGGATGATTCGCGCCGGCCGCCTGCAGAATGCCAGATTTGCCGCCGCCATCGTTGTGAAAGGAGTGAAGCATGATCGCCCTATCGAAGTACGCTACGACGCGATCTTCCCGTCCCTGTTTCAGATCCGGCAGTTGGGATTGGCGCTCTCCCCTGTTTCGTACGCTACCGCACAGATGGCCTCCCTGTTCATCAAGCATTTTCCGCGCGATGAGGCCGGGGTACTCTCCCCTGGAACCCTCCCGTTGGGAAACCGGCAGGCCATCGTAAAGGATTTAAATTCGCGCGGGATTCGCGTGACGGCGAAGATTACGAAGAAGAAACCCGCAGAAGACGACGGGTTTTAGTGGGACAGGCTTTCAGCCCGTCTGATTTTGAATTTTGTAGCCCCGCCACAGAAGTCAATAGAAGCCACGTTGAAGCCTGCCCCACTGTCGCTATTCCGGCGAAATCGCTTCCGCTTCCGCCTCGATCGCATGGCCCGCCAAATGTTCATCCGCGTGGACCCGCCCGCGGGGCGGGTGAACGAGCAGGGGAAGGATCAATGCCACCGTAACCATCCCCGCAATCAGATACAACGCCTGGTTGTAGTTCCCGTTGACCTGGCGAAGATACGCAAAATAGAGCGGCCCGAGGCAGGCGGCGAACGCCCAAGGTACCATCATCAATCCGAAAATCGCGCCAACATCGCGAGGCCCAAAATAATCCGCCGCGAACGCTGGAGTAATTCCGTAAGCTCCGCCGTAACACATCACAATAATAAATACGACGATTCCCAACACCGGCAAGGAACCGACCGAATGGAATGCCCAGAAGAGGATGCCCTGCGTGAGATACATCAGGAAAAATGCGGTCCTTCGCGTGGTCAGGTCAGATACGTAGGCCCAGAAAATCCGCCCGATGCCATTGCCAATGCTGATAATACCCACAAGAGTCGCCGCAGTCGCCGCGCGTGGCTTTTCCCATTTCCTGAAAAATCGGCGACGCCTGGGAAACAATCGAAAGCCCCGCCATCGTGTTGATCGACATCAGCAGGCAAATCGCCCACCATTGCCAGGTGCTCAGCGCCTGACCAAGAGAATAATCGCGATCCGCGCGCTGAGATAATTGCACGGCGCTTGGCGTCCATCCTTCCGGCTTCCAGCCCTCCGGTGGATTTTGCATGAAGCCGCCCGCGGCGACGGCGACGATCAGGTACACAATCCCAAGATACGTGAAGGTCGGCATCAGCCCGACGTTGCGCATCAACCATCCCGCAGCGGGGGCGGAAAACAGAGAACCCACGCCGAACCCGGCAACCGCGATTCCGGTAATCAGCCCGCGGCGATCGGGAAACCATTTCACGAGCACTGTAATGGGAACAATGTACCCGGTTCCCAAGCCGATCCCGCCGAGCACCCCATAGGTGAGATACAGCCACCAGAGCCTGTGCGCGGAAAAACTGGCCAGCATCACTCCACCGCCCCAGAATACGCCACCCACCAGCGCTACCACGCGCGGGCCAATTCGCTTCATCCACATCCCGCCCACGAACGACATGATTCCAAGAAAAAACCAGCTGATCGTGAACGTCAGAGTGATTTGGGAAATGCTCCAACCATATTCCTTGGAGAGGGGGATCCGGAAAACGCTCCACGCATAAGCCGCCCCGAGCGACATTTGGAAGCATACGCCGGCGAGCGCAATCCACCAGCGATTTAAGACACGCATGTTTCCTCCCACATCTGTCTCCGTTTGTAAATATTGCCGGAAGTTTGCACGGATCGGAGGATTAGTGCAAGGGTTTAAGTAGCACAGGCTTCCGCCTGTTTGGTTTTGACTTGTATTAAAGTTTCACAAGATTCAAAACCAGACATAAGGAAGCTTGTGCCGCCAAAAAACAACCCCCGGCGAACCGGGGGCTGCTTTGGAAATCTCTAATTTGAACTCGCCTAGTCGCCCGCAACCTGTTCGGCCACCTGAGGCTTGGGGGTTGAGTTGACGTTGCTGATCTGCACGGGAACCACGGAAGGAGTCGCCTTCTTGATGTCCATGACCGACCCGATCTGCACGACTTCCTGCGGCGCCTGCTTAAGGACGAGTTCCTCGTAAATCTTGCGGACGCGCGCTTCTTCCTTGAGGAATTCAGCGCGGCGGCGTGCACGATTTTCCTCAGCGGCCGTGTTCGGCACATCGTGATCGACTTCGCGGACGCGCGCGGCGTCTTCGGCGTCGATCACCAGGTTGTGTTCGTAGGCATCGAGGCTCACGGCTCTGCCCTTGGCGTAGATTTCATGCTTGCCGTGTTCCTTGTACCACTGCGCGACCGTCGCGTTCTTGTACATGTTCTCGATGATCTTGCGCCACCCGATGCCCGTATTGTATGCGCAGAAGGAAATTTCACCCTGCTGCGTCGCATACGGGATGATGCACATTTCGGTGCGGCGGAAATCGTAGTTGAATAAATCCTGGAACCACATGCCGGCGATCATCAGGAAATTCCATTGATCGGTGTTGCGACGCTTCATGGCGTCTTCGTAGGTGCGCTCCGGGCCGGCGGTGCCGTACTTCTCGCGCTGTTTCGGAGTCAGGCCCCACGACTTGTCCATCTTCCTGAGCAGGTCGATCAGGCGGAACGTCGAGGGCGCGCCGTACGGGTTGTAATTCTTCAACATCGCCAGAGCAAAGGTGAGGTTGGAAAAATTCTTACTGCGGGCCGCGTCGGTGACCTTCTTGATGTCTTCGACCAGTTGCGGCACGTTCAGGAACTTCGGCACGGGCGCCCATTCCTTTGTTTCCTTGTTGATCAATACTCCGGTGCCAACCCCACAATTCGGGTGGCAGCCGCAGCTCACCGAACCCCACGTGGCGTCGGGTCCGTGCGAGAGATCGGCGAACGCGGAGAACGTGCTGATCAGCGAGATGGGGAACCAGTCGCGCGTCGGCTCAATGCGGCCCACCTGCGCGCTGACGTCCTGCGCCAGATGCGATAGCGTGTAGCGCTGTTTCATGCGGCGCTCGGGGGTGATTTCCTCGTCGCGACCGGTGAAGGACACGGGCTGGAACGCCACGAACGAAATCTTGCCGGGGTTTTCCATCGCGAACTTCACGATGGCGCCCACCTGATCGTTGTTCAGGTTGTTGACAATCGTGGTGACCAGGATGATTTCGATGCCCGCCGCGTGCATGTTTTCGATGGCGCGCAGCTTCACGTCAAACAGGTTGCCCACCTGGCGGTGGCTGTTGGCATCGTTGCCGATGCCGTCGAATTGCAGGTAGGCGTAGCGCAAACCGGCTTCAAACGCTTCCTTGCAATATTCCTTGCTCTTGGCGAACTCGATGCCGTTGGTCGCGGCCTGCACGCTGTTGTAACCGATCTTGCGCGCGTGGCGAATCGCGTCGAAAAAGCGCGGATGCATCGTCGGCTCGCCGCCCGAGAACTGCACGGACATCTGGCGGCGCGGCTTGATCTTCAACGCGTTGTCGAGAATTTCCTGAATTTCGTCCCACGACAGTTCATGAACGTATCCCACCTGGTTCGCGTCCATGAAGCAGGGATCGCACATCATGTTGCAGCGGTTGGTGAGGTCCACGGTAAGCACGGAGCCGCGCCCGTAACGGACGGTGCTGGACCCATGCTTGTGCATGTCTTCATCATTGTGCGCCGGAATATCGCGGCCGGGGAAATTCTGCTCGATCCAGCTCAGGAACTTCGCGTCAATGGCCATCATGTCTTCGTAGCGGCCATGAATCGGGCATTCCTTGGTCATCCAGATCTGCCCGTCGCGCTCGATGATCTGAGCTTTAATTTCGCCGACTTTTTCGCTCATCAAGTCGCGCCAGTCCTTCTTGCCTTCAAAGATGGCGTCGCGCGCGTCCTTGACGCAGCCCGGGCACAGCGAGTCGGTCTGCCGCGGGAAGCCCAAAGTGGGCTTTGACTTCTCCCACGACTTCAGTAACGGCTTATCGGACCACTTGGGCGTAAAGTTCGGATTGGGATTGTGCTTGTTGAAAAAATGGATGGTATCGAAGGCCACGGCTGCAGTCTTGCAAACCACATAATCCATCGCTTTCCATGCACGTGTCCCTAATGTTTGAGGCATTTCTACACTCCTCCACGATTACGATTCAATGAAAAAATCGACTACTTGAAACTAAACGGGAGCCCTCAGTGATGAACCAAGCCCCTGAATCTCAATAATCCTAATAGAGCGAAACACCTATAGTCCAGCTAAAGCTTTCCCAGCGTGTAGTTTGCCCGTTAATAGGACCCGCGTCCAGAGGGATGAAGCCAAAGGCTTCATTCCGGGGTTAAACGGCGATGTGGTGCAGCCAACGGGGGATGTTTTTTTATTGGCAGCAGGTCACTCGCGCCGTTGAACGCCTTTTGAAATGCTTTATTTGCGCTCACAACTAAGGGCGAATTATCGTGATTGCAATTTGGGCCTGGCAGGACTGCCTCCCGGAGAAGTACTTCGCGTCTCTGACTTTTGAATTCGATGGCGGAACTGTCAGCTGCAAGGACCTCAGTGCGGTCCTGCCCAATATTGGATTGAACCATTGAAAGAGTGAAAGAGCGACCCGTGTAAGCCACCGACCTTAAGCCATCGCCCACGCTTTCAGAATTCAAAAACCAGGCGGGCCGTAGCCCTCCTTGGGCGGGCTTACCTGTCCAACTTGAACCAAAGTCCAGTGTGAATGGGGCGCATGGACAGGTCGCCCGAACCGACCCCGGAATCGCTGTAACTTATTTGTAATGAGTGTATTAAATGTTTTCTCCGGCGCGGGCATTTCATCGGCGGTCAACGATGGCTGTTCCATTATGGGTAGAAATTTCCCCAGTACTCCTGTACCCCGCAAAATAGCCCCATCCGCCTATCGCCATCCGATGGCGCCCGGTTCAGAATGTTCTCATACAACAAATCATAATTTCTTTAGGAGGATTGGTCTTATGAAAAGTTGGTTTTGTTTAGATTGCCAAACAGCAGTGGATCTGGACACGCATGGCCGATGCGGCAGCTGCGAATCTGAAGCGGTGGCCGTGGTAGATATGAAGAGGGACCTAACTAGCACAGTTTCAATGTCTAACATGAGTGCGGAAGCCGCCAGGGCGAGCGCCTAAGCGGGAACGGACAAGTACTGATTCGATGAAATCTACGTCGACTCGGCAAAAAGGAGGCCTTTAGAGACGAAAACAACAGCCCGGGGGGGCATTGAAATACCTGACGCAAAGGAGAAAAACTCATGCAGACAAAACTACGGTTCATTGGTTTTGTTGTCGTAGCAAGCCTGCTCTGGACTTCCCCAACGTCTGCTGCTTCCCATAGGGCGAAGGCGACATTGAAGGTGGGAACGAAGGCTAAGTATCTGAAGGTGAATTACATCGGTACGGCATCCTGGTACGGAAAAGAAGAGCAGGGCCAGAAAATGGCCAATGGCAAACGGTTCGACCGGAACAAACTAACGGCTGCCAGTTGGTATTTCCCGCTCGGCACGCCCGTGCGGGTGGTCAATATGAAGAACGGTCAATCCGTGGTCGTCACCATCACAGACCGAGGGCCCAATCTCAGGCTGCATCGAATCCTCGATCTCTCCGAGGCGGCCGCCGGACATCTGGATTACCTGGGAGTGGGTTTGACCCAGGTGTTCCTCTACCCGCTGGCGACGTTCGAGACGGCTTCGGCAAAATTCGATACGCCACTGGTCGAGCCTCGTGCGGAGAACGGGCCGGTTGAGTATGAAGCGAAAGCAATTAACGCGGAAATGTAACGCCGTCTCGAATAGAAGATCGCTGAATGCCCCGTGCATGAGGTCCTTGTCACGCACGGGGCATTACTTTTTACATCAGGCCCTACTTCGCCAGCGGATCAGGCCGCAACTGGAAATGCGCCGCCTGAGGATACGTCCCTTTGCCGCCTTCGATGTGCCAGGGGGTGCGGACTTCGTTGCCGACCCATAGGCCGCGGCCTTTCCATCCGGCGCTGGGATCGTCAATGCGGCCGGCGAGATTTCGCGCATTAAATCCAAGAGGGTACGGGACACGCAGGACGACCCACTTTTTCGTGTCGGGCATCAGTGCGAGCATCGCGTCGGAACTTGTGCCTGTCAGCATCGGCACGTCCTTGCCCAACCCTAGCGTGTTGAAGCGATCAACCCAGTTGCCGTAGATGAAATCGGCGGTGCCGCCGTCGGTGATGCCTTTCAGTTGCGGGCCGGGGAGATCGTAGAGCGTCCAGCCCTGGACACAGCGCTGGAGGTCTTCCATGTTCGCGGGCGTCGTCGCGGGACATTTTGTGCGGTCGAAGCTGGCGAGTTGGCCGCTGCCCATCAGGCCGGTCCAGATCAGGCCTTTGCTGTCGGAATCGATTCCGCGCGGGTAGTAGCCGAGTTTGCCGGGGGCTTTCGCGCTGTTATAAGGCGGCGCATAGACTTCGGTGCGGCAGGTTTCCGGAGGGTTCGAGCCGAGATCGACCCGCACCAGTTCGCCGGGCGTTTCGTTGATCGCATACCACACGCTCTTATCGACCGGGTTATACGTGACGTAGTAACCCTGCTGCGGGATGGTCTTGTCGATTCCCTTATCGTATTTACCGTTGCCGTTGAGGTCGTAGTAGGCGGGGCACCAGCCCTGCGCCTGTTCGTCCGTGCCGCCTTCATCCAAAATGCGCGGGTTAATCCAGCCCATGATGCCGTACCCGGCCCAGTACATGGTCTGGTCGGCGTCGTCTGCGAATGCGGCGTGGCGGTTGTTAAAGCAGGTATCGATCTGCTTGAATTTTTTCGTAGCCGGATCGTAATAGCCCAACTGGCGCTGCGACAATTTGTTGAGCGGAAAATATTTGGTGTACTTGTTGTCCGCGCCCTCCAGGCAGAAGGCGGGCGGTTTTTGCTGAGAGCGCCAGGCGTAGGCGATCCAGACGCGGCCTTTGCGGTCCACATTTTTCACGTGCGACCCGCCGCGCTCGTCCCAGATGAGCTCGTCGCCGAAGTAGAGGGACGGGCGCTCCATCGACTGCGTCATCTTACGCAGCTCATCGGGATCGCGGAACGGGAGAGGAATGCTCTCGACGGTGTTGAGTTTCGGATCGAGCTTCATAATCGCGTTATTGTTAAAATCGTTACCCCAGACCGGGCCGTAGCCGTTCACCGTGGGGTCGCGCTCGTCGGTCGCATACAGGTCGTGCATGAACGTGGTGGGCGTGCCGACGTCCCAGAGCGTGACGACAATGTTGCGCTCGATCCCGGCGGGACGCGGCGGCGACGGCGGGACTTCTCCTCGAGCGATGCGGTCGGTCCAATCGGCAAACAGGGACAACGGGCGGTCGTGGCCCAGACTGTCGATGGAATTCAGATGCCCCGCGCCGAGTTGGCCCATACGAATGCGCTGGTTCCATTTTTCCGCGGTGGTATCGTAGGCACCGAGGACGGGCGAAATTTCGCGCGTGGCTTTGGTTCCCATCTGGTGGCACAGGCCGTTGCAGTTCTTGACCGCGGCCACCCATTCGGCCTGAGTGTGTATCACGTGCGGCGTGGGCACCGCCCCCTCTGCCCCGGCGGCAACTCTTCCGCTACCTGTTACGGGAATGGAAGTAACCGTCATCGGGAAGTCGCTCTTCGGCGGGACTTGCAGCAGGGAGAACCAATAGTTGGCCGGATAATATTCCGCCGCTGCCCTGGCGTTTGGAGCGATTAAGGCCGTCAGGGCGAGATGCTGCCCCGGCATCACTTGAGACACGGTGGGGCCGTCCACCAGGCCATATCCCCGGACCCACACTTTGTAAGACGCTTTCGGCAAACCCGGAATCAGGTAGCGGCCCTGTCCGTCGGTAACAACGATCTTGCGATACTTGGTGGGCAGGTCGTTTGTTTCGGCGATCACCCACACTCCTGCTTCAGGTCCCATCGTGCTGGTGACGACGCCACCGATATCATCAGCGCCGGTGGCAACGCTGTTCGCTTGCGTCTGCGGTGAGGCCGCCGCGGTCGGGTCTGGACTCGCCTCCATGCGGGAGAAACCTGCCGTTACCGCGGTCAAGACGCCGGCCAAAAAGATGACGGGCAACGGGCGTTGCATCCACGTTTTCACCATTGCGGTTCTCCTCCATGGAGCGAAGTGAATACTTTCGTACACGTTAACATTTCAGTCTCGATTTCGTGATTAGGCCCACTTATACACCCGGAGACGTTCCGAGCTAGCCAGAGAATTTTTTCGCCGGCATATTTGCAACTCGAAAAATCGTTGCTCGGATTCACGTACCCATGTAACGGCTTTGAACCCTGGCAGGTTTCTGAAATCCGAAATGAATTCCCAATTGAGTTGAATTACAGGAAGACAAATTGCGGGAGAGCCGCAAACAAACGCAGCTTCAGCGGCGAAAGCCGAATGGATAGCCGGACATAATGGCCGGGCTGAAGCCCGGCCCTCCGGGGCGAGCCTGGAAAAATCTGGAGTCGCCGCGCCGCGCGAACAATTTGCGAATTCGTTGTGCAAAGGACGGAAAATGTTTCGCAATTCCAAAGATTCTCTGCGAACTAAGGTTTCAACTCCAGCACGCTTGCCGGATTGGTCTTTGCCATCATGTTGATTTCTGCGACGGTGAAGCCCTGATCGTGCAGGGCATGCATGAACCGTAGCAGCGCTTCGGGATGGCGGTAGTGAGGCATCTCGGGCTCGGGCTCGCCGAAATCGGTGCCGAGGATGACATGCTCGGGGCCGACGGCGCGAATGCTGGCGGCATATTCGGCAAGGCTGCGTTGAGGATGGTTTCCGATGACGGCAAGATAGACGAACTCCAGATAGGCGCCATCGGCAACGGCCTGCTTGAGTTGTGCGACGGACATGTTTGGAAAAATTCCCGTGGGGTTGGTGGCGACGATATGTTTTACGCCGCGTGCGTGCGCTTCATGAATAATCATGGAGGCTTCGTTGCCGGAAATGTGTCCGGTCGCCAGAATCATCTGAGGGTGCTTGGCGATGAAATCGATTACGTCGATGACTTCCGGGAGAAGATGTCCGTCTTTCACGACGGGAACGGTGGGGCGATTCTGCTTCAGCGTCTTGAGATAATTTTCGGAATCGCTGGTGGGCATCCAGACGACCCTGCCGTAGTGGCCCGTCACGGCCTGCATCTCCTCGACGTTCGCGAGGTTGATGCCGCCCATCGGGCGATTGAGCACGACGCCGCCGAAAACTTCCAGGCCGGGAACGTGCTTGCGGACTTCGTAGGCGAGAGTCGCCGTGGTTTCGCCGTGATCCACTAAGACGAGGGCGCGCATTCCCGCTTCCTTGGCCAGGACGGCGACGTCGTCGGCATCGATGGAGCGCTCCACGCTGTCGGGACGACTATGGACGCGGAAATCGATCGCGCCTTTGAGATTAATTTCATCCTGGGCGCGCATGGAAGCTGCGAGGAGGAAAAGGCAGATCGACATCCAGGCGAGTTGCCTGATGTAAGAGTGCGAAAATTTCGTGGGCATCGGATTCTCCTCTGGAGCGGTTTTCTGCACTTCCATCA
Source organism: Terriglobia bacterium (assembly GCA_963788335.1). GTDB lineage: Bacteria > Acidobacteriota > Terriglobia > Acidiferrales > UBA7541 > Palsa-360. Next base: position 46,922 of record CAWBGM010000009.1, on the reverse strand, counting down.
AACACTTTCGTCGTCCTTCCGCGGCAGCTTTGGAATGACGACACTTTTTTGCGCAACGTCAAGGCGCCAGCCCCAGCGCAATCGCCGGATTCGTTTTCGCCATTGTATTGATTTCAGCGACGGTAAAACCCTGCTGCTGCAGGGCCTGCATGAACTTGAGCAAGCCTTCGGGATGAAAAAATTTGGGAGCGTTCGGTCCGGCGCTGCCCATGTCCGTGCCGAGGACGCAATGTTCCGGGCCCATGTGGCGGATGTTGGCGGCATATTCGGCGATCGAACGCTGCGGGTGCGATCCGATGATGGCGTTGTAAATAAATTCCAGATAGGCCCCATCGGCGGCAGCCTGCTTCATCTGCTCTTCCGTCCAATCGGGGAAAATTCCCCTCGGGTTGGTGACCACAATGTGCCTAACGCCGCGCTGATGCGCCTCATGAACGATCATAACGCCTTCGTCGGCGGAAACATCTCCGGTCTCGAGGACCAGTTGCGGATTTTTCGCAATGAAATCGATGACCGCGACTACTTCGGGGAGAAGATGGCCTTCCTTCGAGACGACGACGGGAGGCCGCTTGTCTCCCGATTTCTTCAGGAAATTTTCAGAGTCGAATGTAGGCATCCAGACGACCTTACCGTAACCGCCTTTCAGCGCAGCCATGTGCTGAATCGCGTCGAGGTTGATGCCGCCCATCGCGTTGTTCAACACGACGCCGCCGAAGACTTCAATGCCGGGGACGTGCTTGCGGACTTCGTAGGCCAGTGTGGCCGTTGTCTCCCAGTGATTTTTCAGCACGATGGCACGCATGCCCGCGTCTTTCGCCAGTTGAGCGACATCGTCGGCGTCGATCGAGCGGTCATTGCTGTCGGGAGCGCTGTGGACGCGGAAGTCGATCGCGCCTTTGAGATTTATTTCCGCCTGCGCGTGCGCGGATGCAGCGAGCAAAAAAAAGCAGATCGACGTCCAGGCAAATCGTATAACAAGAAAACGCGAAAATTTCGTTAGCATCCGGTTCCCCTCTTTATGTATCGGTTCTGTTTCCGTCAAACTCGGGCGCGAAAACTGATGCTCCCGGTAGCGCCGGCGTTGAGAATCCTGCAAATTGAGCCGCTACTCCTGTTTGGTTCGCCCGGCACGAGTCTTAAAACGCCGACGGGCCGCGATACGCGGCCCGTCGGGAAACTTACATTCGTTTTGAAACAACGTTAGAAAATGTACTTCAGTGAGAATTGGATCAAGCGCGGGTTCACGCTCGTCGTGGTGATTTGTCCGAAACCAGCCGTGCTTACATCGACGCTCGACGGATCGGAAAACTGCGGATGGTTGAAAGCGTTGAACAGATCCGCGCGGAACAGCAGGCTGGCATTCTCGTGAAGTCCTCCAACAATCGTCGATTTGGAGATGGAGATGTCAAAGTTGAACTGTCCTGGACCAGTAACCGTGCCGTAGCCGGAGTTTCCCCAGCCGAAGGCGTTGCCAACGGCATTGGGAACAAGTCCATTACCGTTGCCGGCTAACCCTGCACCAATGTTCGCAAATGCGTTCGCGTCAAATGCCGCCCTGTTAAACCAGCCGTTGCACTTTGTCGTATCACCGCATCCGAGGCGATTCTGGTCGTTTCCCCCCGCCGTACTGGGCTCATTGTATCTGGTCATTCCGGGAAGCAGAATGGCAGTCGACAGCGGGCGAGCTCCGGGACCAAATCCATAGGCCGTCCCTCCACGTGAATCGACAGGTGTCAGAACGTCTCCCGTCTGTATGATGGTTACGCCACCAACGCTCCAGCCGTTCACTGCCTTGCCAACCAGACCCTGGTGCTGGCCCGTCGGTATGGTCCAGTTGTAGTTAATGGAGAGGCGCTGAGGGCGGTAGAAGCCGTTCAGTCCGTAATGGGGTGTATAGAAGCTGTCGTAGTTCAAGTAATAAGCGTTGCTGATCGATTTGTTAAAGCTGTAGGCCGCCTGGAGGCTGAGTCCATGCGACAACTGCTTTCTCACAGTCGCCTGAATGCTGTTGAACTTGGACCACGTGTTGGTTTCGTCGCTGAACAGCCCGCCGGCACTATAGCCCAGATAGGGCACGCGCAAATTCACGTTTGCTACCGAGTTCGTAGTTTGCCCTAAAATCGGATTTGACGGGCTTGCCAGGCTGGCCTGGTTAAACTCCTGTTCCGTAAAATTGCTCTGGGGGAACAAATGGTACGCATAGCTCCCAACGTATCCCAGGTCGAGCACCCAGCCCGGCAGGAATTGGTACTGGATGGACAGGTTGTATTGATTGGTCGTCGGCACGGGCAGGTAAGGTCCCACTGGCCCAGAGAGGCTAAGGTTTGAGCTTTCCGTGGTTGCCGTCGTCCCTGCCGGGTTTGCCCACCGAATACTCGCAGTGGGCCATCCCAACGCGTAAGGGCCGGCGGGATAGGGTTGACTAAAGCTGGAAGCGGCAGTGGCCGAACCCATCGCCCCGAGAGTGCTCGAGTAGGGGGGGTTGCCGCTACTCCTGCCCGTGAAAGAATAACCCAATCGGTCGTAGAAGATGCCGAATCCGACGCGGACCACAAGCTTATCCGATGAAAGAGGCTTCCACGCTACACCAACACGCGGAGCAAAGGCATCCTTGGGAAAATTGGCGACGCCGCCCCATGGACTCTGCGATAGGCCACCCACCGGCGGCGCTGTATAATTCGCAGGGTTGTAATTGTTAGCCGTAACATACGAATCGAGCGAACCAGCAGTGCAAGCCGCCCCTCCCGTAATGACGAAACCGGCCGGGGGCGGGCAAGTGGGCGCGTTTCCGAGCGTGCCTCCTAGAGAAACCGGAATGTTCCCGGCACCGCCCAGCAAGGGAAGCCAGGTATTGGTGTTCTTGCCGTTAATTTCGACGGGCCAACCGTCATATTCCCAACGAACGCCAAGATTCACGGTGAGATTCTGATTGACCTTAATGTCGTCCTGAACGAACCAATCAATGACGCTATCCCGGAAGTTCTGCTGGAGGCCAGTCGGACCCGCGAACCCGCTCGTCCCTGTGCTGGTTAAATTGCTAAGGCTGCCGGTGCCGTTGGTGTAAGTCACGCCTGGCGCGGGAACAAACCCGTTGGTGCTCGGCTCCGTCGCACAGTTCGCAGGGTTAATGTTGGTGGGGCACACACCCGGAAGACCGATTAGAAAGTCATTGTAATCCTGGAAGTTCAGCGATCCAAGGGAAGTTTTTAATGCAATCTGGTTCACCCGGTCGCGCTCAAATTCAAATCCGGCGCGAACGGTCTGCTTTCCATGCGACCAGGAAATATTGTCCGCGGCAACCCACGCCCCGGTCTTGACAAAATTCGCCAGATTGTTGCCGGCGCCAAATTGCACTTTGGGATTGGTGATATTGATTGTATCGAGAGCGGGTTCTCCCGGGATGATATTGGCAATTCCGACTTGCGCGTTGGTGAAGGGGATCAGCTGAGTCGGAGTCGCTTTGACCGTCTGTAAGGAAAAACGCGCTTCGTTCACGAATGTGTTGGTCACGAGCGTGGTGAGCCTGAGCGTGTCGTACATGGCGGGGAAATCGGTCAACCCCGGGGCACCGGGCAGACAGGCCGTAATGGTTCCGGCCGCATTGGCGCCGCCTCCTGAGCCCGCGCAGGACATGGTGATAGCCGCCGGATCGTCCGACCAAAAGAAACGGAACGACAGGGTATTCTTCTGGTTCATCACATAGTCGAAATTGCCGATCACCTGATGCTCAGTAAAGTGAACCGGAAAGCTTTCAGCAATCGTCGCATTCGCACCGTTTCCATTGGCAGCGGTGCATCCGGATGGCGGGCAGGAACTGGGAATGAAGTAGCTCCCGTTAAACGGTAACCGGAGAATCGCCAAGGCCACCGGACTGATGTTTGACCCGTCACAGGCAACCTGAGTCCCACCTGCTTGCGTACTGATGTTTGTTTTAAAACTATTGCCGCAGACACCGGCCGGGCTGAATGCCTGCCCCAGCGCATTCTGGAAAGAAGCATCATTGCGATTCGAGTCAGGGGTGGCAATGGTGGTTATGCTCCCTGTGTTCTTGTCCCACAGTGTCGGGATCCCCGCCACACCGGGGGTGGCATATCCTTGCGTCGCCGCGCCGTTGATCTGCCGGGTTTCCTGCTCCGAGACAAAGAAAAACAGCTTGTCCTTCTTGATCGGCCCGCCAAAAGATCCGCCAAACTGATTCTGGTCCAGTTCCGGCCGGGTGGTCGGATTGGGCGCCGGATTCTGCGGGCGGAAGAAGTCGTTGGCGTTGAGTGCCGTATTACGGAAAAATTCAAAGGCGGTGCCGTGATATTCACTCGTTCCAGACTTGGTGACGACGTTGACATTCGCGCCGGGGTTGCGGCCGTACGAGGCGTCGTACATCGAGGTCTGGATCTTGAATTCCGCAACGGCGTCCGGATTCACAATCGCCATTCCGGGATTGTTGCCGGAGTCGGCGGTGCGATTGGTGGCGGCGTAACTGTTGATGGATGCTCCGTCCTGCGAGTAATTGTTCTGTGACGGTCCGGCGCCGTTCACCATAACGTCCTGCGAACCTCGTCCCAGGGTGATGGCATTGAACACGGTAACGTTCACGCCGGCGGAGAGGCCAATCAGGTTCGTATAGTTGCGCGTGGTCAAAGGAATGTCGGTGACCGTCTTGGAGTCCACGACCGTGCCGTTTGTGGCATTGGTGGTCTGGACCAATTCCGCTTCCGTAGTCACTTCCACTTGCTGCGTCTGGCTGCCCACCGTCAATGTTTGATTGATCTGCGGCGTCTCGGTCACGTTGACCGTGACCGACGGTATCGTCGATGTTCCAAAACCCGCGGCTTCAAATTTGACCGAGTAATTTCCGGGCGCCAGGAAGCCAACCGTATAAGCCCCAGAGCTGCTGGTCATCGTGGTGCGCGCCTGTCCGGTCGCAAGACTCGTCACCGTGACGGTTGCGTTGGGAACCACTGCGCCGGAAGAGTCCGTAACCGTGCCGGTGATGGCGCCGGTAGTGGCCGATTGGGCGAAAAGCCGGGGAGCAAATGCCAGAGAAGAAACCAGAAATGCAACAAAAGTCAAAACAAGCGCAGATTTGCGCCCAAACCTCAAAGTTACACCCGATCGATAGAACCTCCACACAAGGTTGTTTTGTCACTTAACCACCCCAACTGAAACCACTCTCGTGCGGTTCCCCAGTTCACCACAAACTTGTACAGGTAATCACACGATTTATAGTACAAGGATTTACTATCGAAAGCGGGATGGTGTCAATGGCTAAATTCCAAGATTGTTGAAATGCGCACTACCGGCAGGTATGGATTGACCGTGCTCCGAGGTACTTTATTCATGGGAATCCTGAACCAAAATTGTGCATCGCCGTGCACCACACGGCGCTCGTCAATAGATACATTATCGAAATACGTTATCGTTTCCGTCGTGGCCCCGGTTCCGCGGCCCCACCGCGGACGATAAAAAAACGGGTGCGCCCCGAAGCCTTTCAGGTGTATAAGTTTGCACATCTGAGAATCGAAATCGAAGTTCCGGTTCCGCTCGTTTCATCATGGAGATCAAATGAACGTCTCAAAAAGCATTGGCATATTTTTGCTTGTCGCGGCCGCGGGCGCGCTGTCTTTGGGAATTCACGCGCAAAAATCCACGCCGGGGGCGGATTCATCCGCGGACGTGCTGCCCAAGGACGTCTATCCCGAAACACGGGACCGGCTGCCTTTGCCGAAACGCGAGGACCTGGACGACGAAGGCAAAATCATTTTCGACAAGGGCTCGGGGCCAAGGGAGCTTCCGGTCGGAATCGAGCAGCCCAGCGTTCGCATCTGGGATACCAAGCTCAACAAGCTGACAAGCGTAACCGGCCACTATCTCAAGTTTGAAACTGGACTGCCGCCCACGCTTGAGGAAGTCGCGGTCATTACGGCGGCGCGCGAGATGGACTCCCAGTATGAATGGACGCAATGGGAGACGCATGGACGCGACCCGAAAGACCCGCGCATGATCGACGGAAAAATTATCGACATCATTAAATACGAAAAGCCCATCGAGGGAATCGGTGAGAAAGAGGCCGCGATCATTCGATTCGGCCGGGAAACATTTGGGGCCCGAAGGGTGAAGGCGGAAACGTTTGCGACGATGTTGCGATTGTTTGGGCGCAAGGGCACGGTGGATATCCTGTGGCTGATGGCCAATTACGGCATCGCTTCGTTTGAGATGGTGGCGTTCGACAATCACCTGAGGGCGGACCAGAAGCCGCTGCTGCCTCCCGCGAAACATCCGCGCGATCCGGAACGCTTCACGGCTGCCTTCGCGCACCCCTTTCCCAAGGACGTTTATCCGGACTCGCGCAATCGCCTCCCTTTGCCGAAGCGGGATGACTTCGAGGGCGAAGATAAAATAATTTTCGATAAAGTTTCGCTCGGCAAGACTTTACCGGATGGATCGGTGCCGGCGGGTTACCTTCCCACCCTTCACCCGCAGGTTACTGTGCGCATGTGGTCTCCCAAGCTCGCCGCCTCTGCGGCCGATGTGGGCCACTACATCAAGTATGAAACGGGACTGCCGGATCGGCTGCTCGAAATTGCGATTTTGCAGACGGCGTATGAACTGGAATGCCAGTACGAGTGGACGCAATGGGAACATTTCGGGCGCAACCCCAAAGACCCGCGCCATATCGAAGACTCGATCATTGACATGATCAAGTACAACAAGCCGGTCGTGGGACTTGGCGAGAAGGAAACCGCGGTCATCAAGTTTTCGCGCGAAACATTTGGCGATCGGAAAGTTTCTTCCGAAACATTCGCCGAAGTGTTGCGCCTGTTCGGCCGCAAAGGCACCGTGGATCTGCTCTGGACGATGGGCGATTATTCCGCAGCCGCCGCGGAGCTGACTGCGTTTGATATGCAGTTGCAGCCCGGGCAAACGCCGCTGCTACCGGCTCGATAGAATTTCTTCAGGAGAAAAATATGAACGTGTCGAAAAGCGTTGGGATATTTCTGCTTGTCGCGGTTGCGGGCGCTCTGTCGTTCGGAATCCGCGCGCAAAATTCGATGAGTGGCGCTGCGGCCACGGGTGATGCGCTACCGAAGGATGTCTATCCCGACTCGCGGAACCGCCTGCCTCTGCCGAGGCACGATGATTTTAGCGGAGAAGAACAGAAGCTTTTCGACGCAGTGAATAAACCATCCGAGTTGCCGGTCGGGATCGAACAGCCGGAAGTGCGCGAATGGGACCCGAAGCTCGGCTACCTGCTAAGCAAATCCGGTCACTATCTCAAGTATGAAACCGGGCTGCCGAATCCGCTGGTCGAAATTGCCGTATTGACGGCCGCGCGCGAAAACGATTGCCAGTACGAATGGACGCAGTGGGAAACGCATGGACGCGATCCGAAAGACCCGCGCCTGCTCGATCCGAAGATAATCGACATCATTAAATACGAAAAGCCCGTGGTCGGCCTCGGCGAGAAGGAAACCGCGATTATCAAGCTGGGACGGGAGACGTTTGGCGACCGGTACGTGACTCCCGAAACGTTCGCCGAAGTTCTCAGATTGTTCGGCCGTAAGGGCACGGTGGATGTCCTCTGGCTGATGGCGAATTACGGCGCGGCCTCGGCGGAACTGATCGCCTTCGACAATCATTTGCGCGCCGACCAGAAGCCGCTGATGCCTCCGGTCGTCCACAAGCGGAATCCATTGACCTTCACCGCGTCTTATTCGAATCCGCTGCCGAAAGATGTCTATCCCGATTCGCGCAACCGCCTGCCCATGCCCAAGCGCGAGGACTTCGATGCGGAAGGCCAGAAAATTTTCGACTACGTGACGCGAGGAAAACCAATGGCCAATGGCGAGGTGCCTTCAGGATTTCTTCCGACAGGCACGCCGCAGGCGGATGTGCGTCTCTGGGCTCCAAGACTCGCGATGGCGCAAAGCGATGCCGGCCACTATCTCAAGTACGACACCGGATTGCCGAACCGCCTGCTCGAAATCGCGATTCTGCAAACCGCCTATGAACTCGAGTGCCAATACGAATGGACACAGTGGGAACGCTTCGGGCGGAATCCGAAAGATCCGCGCCACATCGAAGATTCGCTGATCGATTTGATCAAATACAACAAGCCCGTCGTGGGGATCGGCGAAAAGGAAGCGGCTATCATCAAATTCTCACGCGAGGATTTTGGCGATCGGAAAGTTTCATCCGAAACGTTTGCTGAAGTGCTGCGCCTCTTTGGCCGCAAAGGCACCGTCGATCTGCTGTGGGTGATGGCGAATTATTCTACTGCGGCGGCGGAATTGACTGCGTTCGATCAGCAATTGCAGCCGGGGCAGACGCCGTTGCTGCCAGCGCGGTAGATTTCAGCGGCATGGGCTTCAGATGTGCGCGATTTTCACGTGACGAGAAACTAAACCGGTCGAGGTGAGGCCTATCCTAGCTCACCCCCACCACGTTTCGCCATCGGCCAGGTTGGCCTTCAGATAATCGTCGTTCAACTGGATGCCCAAACCCACCGCCGAGTGGACCTGCATTTTCCCGTCTTTGACCACCGGAATATTTCCTGTCGCTTCCGGAGCTTCGTCGTACCAGGGGCGGCATTCGATTCTCGGGGCGTTGTAAACGCTGGCGGCGAATTGTTGCGACGCGAGGTTGAGGCCGTAGCCAGCGACGTTGTGCAGCGCGATGGGCATGCGGTAGGTGGCGGCCGTATCGGCAACGATTTTTGCGCCGGTGATTCCGCCGCCGTGGACCAAGTCGGGCTGCAGGATGTCGCACGCCTGATTCAGAATGAACGGCAGATTTCCTTCGATCAGCACAAGGCTTTCACCCGTAATGATGGGGATATTGGTGGATTGGCGCAGGTGCAGCCAGGCTTCCGAATACTCGGGAGAGAGCGGGTCTTCGAAAAACATCGGCTTAATCGGTTCGACGGCGCGCGCGACTTTGATCGCGCTGGGGAGATCGAGTTCGTTGTGGCAATGAACGTCGATGTCGTAATCGAAGCCCAGCGCCTCGCGGGCGAGTTCATAGACTTGGCGGACTTTGTCGACTTCTCTGCGGGCCGAGGTCCGGCTTGAATTGGCCGTTGCCAGTTGCGAGCGACGGATGAATGTCGATCTTGAACGTGCGGAAGCCGCCCTTGTAGGCCTTCAGCATCTCCGCCCGTTTCTTCCAATTGTCCTTGTTCAGGTAATCGGCCTGCGCTTCTTCGAGCGTGAGTTTGCGGTTGGGAGGCAGAAGATGGGAATAGCATTCAATTTCCGTCCGGAACGGGCCGCCCAGCAATTTGTGAACTGGCTGGTTGAGAATTTTCCCGGCAAGATCCCACAGCGCCATGTCGATGCCGCTGTACGTGGAGATATCGCGCGGGCGCTGGCCGTGCGAATAGAACATATTGTGGAAGTGGACTTTAATCGACAGCGGGTCTTTGCCGATCAATCCGTCGGGGCCGCCCGAGATTCCGGCAATCGCTACCCGCGCGGCCGGGCCGCCATCGGTGGGGCCGTAGCCGACCAAGCCCGCGTCGGTTTCAATTTTAATCAGGCCGCGGGAATTTCCCCTCTTCTCGTTCAACTTGATCACCTTGATCGCGGTGATTTTGACCATGCCTTGAACAGGGGCCGCGAGCACTTCGAAATCGGCCAGCCACGCGCCGATGGGCGCCATGAGCGCCAGTTTCACGAAGTCACGCCTTGTAACAGTCACGGTTGATTCCTCCTTCTCAGAATTTTCCAAAACATGCTGCGAAATGAATTGCAAAAAATCGAAATCTTTTTTGCACGTAGGTTTTTGTAGCGCTGGCGTCTCGCCGGCGGGACGCCGGTGCTACAAAAATCAGTCAATCCCGTGGTATTTGAAATTCCGAAACACGACGTCTCCGGTGCCGGAAGCGTAGAGTGCGAGCCGCCGCCCGTCATTCACGTAAGTCGCGAATTCAAACTGCGTCCAGTTCTTGCCGTCGCTGCTGTAATACCCGGTGATGTCGTAATGGATGTTTCGTAGTTTCAAGAACAGATGCGTCTGGCCGGTTGGAACAAAATCGCTGTGATCGCCGTTGCGGAACACTTCTCCTTTATGCAGGCCAACGCTGGCCCATGTTGCGGCGCTGCCGCCGCGGCCGTCGCTTTCGCGGCCGGAGGAAAGCAGCAGACCAGCTTCGGCGGTTTCCGGAATCGTAATCTCGACTTCGGCTTCGTAGGAATGATTGACGGGCACGACGGCCAGAGTCGTCGCATCCGTGGGAGGCGTCATTGCATTTCCGTGGACGGCGCCCGCGGCCTTCATGACAAGTTTTCCGCCGCCGATGCTGAAAATATTTTCAGGATTCGTCGAGGGCGGGTAATTCCATTGAATCCCCAGAGTGCTGCTTGAAAAATCGTCGGAGAGAGGCATGCCGTTGCCAACATTTTCTCCCGCCGGCTTGTGCAAAATGTCCGTCGCCGTAATGCCGGACGGGACGCGCGGCCAGTCGTCGTCGGTCCATTCGATCGGCAGCAACAGGCTCTGCTTGCCGAACACGGTGTACCCGTTTTCAAAGCCCGTATACAGGAACCACCATTTCCCGGCGTCGTCCGGGACGATCGTTCCATGCCCCTGCCGCCACCACTTGTTATCCGCGCTGAAGTTGTGTACCAATGGATTGTAGGGAGAATTTTCCCACGGGCCCTCCACGGACTTGGAGCGCGCCACGACTTCCATGTGGGCGGTTGTGGGTCCATCGGTGCCGCCTTCGGCTGACAGATAGTAGTAATAGCCGTTGCGAAACAAAAACTTGGGAGCTTCGAGGCACAGGCAAGACGTCGCCCATTCTTTCGGATACTGCCAGCCGTCATAAACTTTTTTGAGTTCTCCCACGGCGCTCAAGCCATCGGGAGCGAGGCGAATCATCATGCCTCGATTGAAGTAGAGGTAGCGATTGCCCTGCTGATCCGCGACGTGGCCGGGATCGAATAATCCATACACGCCGATGTCGATGGGGTCGCTCCACGGCCCTTCCGGGCGATCCGCCCACATGACGATATTTTTCCATTGCTTGTCGCCCTGGGCCCTTTCCGGAACGAGAAGCGATCGGTGATGGCCCACGTTCCCGCGCGAAGGATCGGACTGAGTCGTGTAAATATAAAATTTGCCTTTATAATACGTGAGCTCGGAAGCCCATGCGCCCCCGTCAAATTTGCGAAGCGTGCGCGTGACCGGCGCCCAATTGACCAGGTCGCGCGAATGCCAGATCAATTGATCCGGCCAGCCTCCTCCGGCCATCATGTAATAATCGCTGCCCACTTTCACGAGGGTGTTGTCGCTTCCCGGCCCGAGAACCGGATTGCGAAAATAGCCGTTGCCCAGGTCGGCGTGCGGCAAGCCTTCACGCACGGCTTCTTCCGCGCGGCGTCTATCTTTTTCACTTTGGCCAAAACTTTTTAGCGAAAAAACGCAAACAATGGCAGCAACTGACAGAAGAACAAAAAATAGTTTCACATTAGGCTGCTTCATAGGGTCTCCACGTGAGAGGTAAGTACATTGAAGAGTGACCAGAGTCAAGCCAAATCGATTTGAATTGGCGAATTCAGCCTCATTCGGCGAGTTTCAAATTAAGGAAAGGCTTTGCTGCCGGCTTTTCATGGGGGTAACATCCTGCCCGTTCTTGTAACCGGAACATCGAAACCCATCCGAGGTGCGCCATGAAGCGGATATTCGTTCTCCTGATTCTATTGCTGTCATCCCAAATTGCCGCGAACAGCGCGCAAAACTCCGGCGCGGAGCAGGAGATCCTGAAGCTGGATAAACAGCGAAGCTCGGCGCTGGTCCAGGTGGACATCCCCATGCTGGAGAAATTCATGACGGACGATTTCGCGTACACCCACACGTCCGGCCGAACGCAAACCAAATCCGAGTTCCTCGAAGAGATCAGGACCGGAGTTTCGCACTTCAAATCTCAAACATTGACGAACGTGAAAGTGCGCGTATATGGCGACGTGGCGTTGGTGACCGGCCACTGCGACCTGATCGGCATGAAGGACCAGAAGGACGTCGTGCTGGCCATGTATTTTACCGAAGTTTACAAGCGGACGAATGGACGCTGGCAATGGGTTCTGTGGCAGTCCACCCGTACTCCATAAAGAATCCGAGAGCGAACATGGGGAACTCGACAAGTAAAATGTGCGCAAAAAAACCGCGATGGTTTATAATTGTGTTGGATGTCGGCGTTCTTGCCGAGAAGGAGGTGATCCCTGAGGTACGCGAAACATTAAGCTGTAGCTGAGAGGCGCCTGTGAGTTTGCCGGGCGCCTTTCATTTTGTCCCGCCTTGCTAAGCCGGCAACGAAGAGGCTCCAAAGATTCGACAGCGGACGATCACTCAAACAAATTAAATCGCAGGATACACCAGAGCGTGGAGATACCGTCTTTCCAGGTAATTTTTTTGCCCTCGGCATAGGTGCGGCCGGCGTAGGAGATGGAGACTTCGTAGATTCGCCAGTTGCCTTTTGAAATTTTGGCGGTGATTTCGGGCTCGAAGCCGAAGCGATCGGACTTGAGTTGAATGCCCTGCAGGACTTCCCGTCGAAAGACTTTGTAGCAGGTTTCCATGTCGGTGAGCTTCAGGTTTGTAAAAACGTCGGAAAGCAGGGTGAGGAATTTGTTGCCGCAGTAGTGCCAGAAATAGTGGACGCGCTGCGGGCCGCCGAGGAAACGCGAACCGTACACCACATCCGCCTTGCCCTCGAAAATCGGTTCGAGAAGTTTTTCGTAATCCTTGGGGTCGTACTCGAGGTCGGCGTCCTGCACCAGGACGATATCGCCGGAGGCCGCTTCAAAACCGCGACGCAACGCGGCGCCCTTGCCTCCGTTTTGCTGCTGAAACAGGAAGCGGATGTTTCCGAGATGGAGGCGGGCCTTGCCGTTTTGCACATCGATTTCGCGCTGGCCCGCGGATTGCGCCTTGTCGAATTCTTCGAGCAGTGCACGCGTGCCATCGGTCGATTTGTCGTCGATGACAACGATTTCCTTGTCAATCGGCGAAGCCTGCACGCGCAACAGGATTTCCTCGATAAACGCGCGTTCGTTATAGACCGGAATAACGATGGACACTTTCATTCGGATTCACGCTTCTCCGTCAGGAATCTTCTCACAAAGCCAGCCGGCCGCGAACCTGCGCTGCCGGAAATTCAAGGGAATTCGACCCCACAATTGAAATATGATTCAATAGGAACGCGGGGGACGCAAACGATTTAGTCGCCGCGTTGCTCACCAGACACGGCCATATTTTACTGAGATTTTGGTTCCGGGCCGTTTACCCTCAGATTCAGACGGAAGCTGGGCATGGTTTTCGTAGCGCCGGCGACTCGCCCGCGGACTTAGAGACCCCATGAGCGAAAAACCCGCCGGCGAGACGCCGGCGCTACCGGGGCCGCCCAATCGTCACGATTGAAAATCCTTCAAATTGAATCGTTATCCCGGCGTTCTAGGATTTCTGCGAGCGTGGGTAGAGGCCCCGCAGGGCGTTCCAACGGATCGTGAGAAGGTCAAGGAACATTTGAATTCCGTCGGCGGCCACATTCACCTTGGTGGCCGCGTCATGCGACCAACGGACGGGGACTTCGGCGACGCGCAGGCCGTGGCGCTGGGCGAGGAACAGGATTTCAGGGTCAAAACCGAAACGCTCAATCCGCTGCTGGTCAAAAATGATTCGCGCGGTTTTGGTGCGGAAAGCCTTGAAGCCACATTGCGTATCGGAAAATGAAATTCCCATGATCGAGCGCACCAGGCGATTGAAAAAAATCCCCGCTTGTTCGCGGATTGCGGATTGATGGACTTCGATGAGGGTGCGGTCCATGGCGCGAGAGCCGATGGCGCCGTCAAATCCCCGCTTCGTCAACGCTTCTATAAGCTTGTCCGCTTCCTCGATCGGCGTGGATAGATCGGCGTCGGTAAACAGAGCGATTTCTCCGCGGGCATCAAGCATACCGTGGCGCACGCTATAACCCTTGCCGCGGTTGGTCCCATTGGAAACCAGGCGCACGCAGGGGTGATTTTTCCGGTAAGCGGTCACCAGGCCCGGCGTCACGTCGGAGGAGCCGTCGTCCACGACGAGAATTTCCGCGCTCCAGGGACGCGTTTTCAAATACGTAGTGACAGAAATGAGCGTTTTCGGCAGACGCTGCGCTTCGTTGTAGGCAGGGATGACGATCGAAAGGTCCAATGGCTGCGAATTCATTTGAGATGAACGCCGCAGCATGATTGCGGCAGAAGTCTTGCCTCCAGGAAATCGCGATTATAGCGATTGAAGATGAATTCGTCCACGAAGAGCTGCGAGGAATCAGGCGACAGCGAAATGAACAAATGGAACGGGAAAAAGAATTTCCCGGCAGAACGAGTTGATCCGAAAAGTCCGAAACAGACGGTGGCGCGAATTTTAAGCCGAGGCAGGTTCGTTGCGAATGATTTCGTACCGCTCGATGACAGCGGCCACGCCAACGCGAGAAGACCCGTTCTCGGGCCTCTTGTCAACGCGAACAACTTTGCCCATCGCCCGGATGAAAACTTCGGAACCGCGGGTGACTTCCGACGGAAGAGTAAGAGTGATGTCCAGTTCGGCCCCGGCGCCCAAGTCCTGGTCAATGGTAAAGTACAGACCGCGAGTGGAAATATCGCGCGTCTTGCCGTTGCGCGCAGCGGATTCCTTTTCAACCGGTACGCGAATAATGACCGGAAGTGATAAATCATAACGGCGTGCTGTGCGACGCTCGGTCATCTTCTTCCCCTGAACCCCCATGAAAGAGGCATCTCCACCTAATCCTCCCGATCGGAATAGGTGCAATTCAACTTCCATATTTTTACAACGTTTTACATCTAAAAGATTTTATCTTCCCGCTCGATCCGTCAAACGCCCCATCCTGCTCTGTTCCGGCGAGTGCTTCGCATCTAATTCTCTGAAAACCAAGGATATTAGCTCCCAACCCGTTTCGCAAGCCCCACGGAGCACTATCAGAGGAACCCGCTTGAATACTGGTCGGAACACAATCCAGCGTAGTGGTGATTGCCGCCATCCAAAGCAAAAGTTCCAATTTCTCCGGTTATCCGGCCGTCTGCTTGAAATCTTTCCTCAATCCCTCACGCATTCGACTGAGATTCTTCGGCGGCGCCCTTGTCCGAATATATGACAAAACTTCAGAGGGAGACTTGTGTATCCCGTTTGCGCAAACTGTTGCACAAGGTTCCCCGTTTAGGTGTGCCGTCCAGCGGGCGAAAGGCCTGCCGGGACGGGCTCGGGATTTGCCGCATCCTTTGTCTTGGCAGCTTCTTTGGCTGCTCCGCGTCCAGTGCGGCCGGTATCCAAACCAAACTGGCGGATCTTATAGAGCAACGCCTTGTAACTAATGCCCAGCATTTTTGCGGCGTCCTTGCGGCACCAGTGCGTTTTCTCGAGGGCGTCGGCGATGGCCTCCATTTCGGCTTCGTCCTTGAGGCTGCGGACCAGGGCTTTCAATCCCTGATCGCGCACGGGAGCCGATTCCTCTCGCGGAGAAATGCGCTGCCGGGTCGCGGACATCTCGAGCAGTTCCCGGAAGCTGCCTTCGTCGTCCTCGAGGATGACGTAGCGTTTCACGAAATTTTCCAGCTCGCGCAGATTGCCCGGCCACGGATACCGCACGGCCGCCTCCAGCAAGTGTTGCGAAGGAGTGACTGTTTCCTTGCTGAATTTTTCGCTGTATTTCTGCAGGAAATGGCGGAACAGCAGCGGAATTTCCGAGGCGCGCTCGCGCAGCGGCGGCACATTGATTGAGAGCACGTTGAGGCGATAATACAAATCCTCGCGGAGGCGGCCCGATTTCATGGCCTCCTGAATTTCCACGTTGGTCGCGGCCAGGACGCGCACATCCACGTCAATCAACTGGCGGCCACCGAGGCGTGAAAACTGGTGATCCTGAAGAACGTGCAGGAGTTTCGCCTGCAGGTGCGGGCTCATTTCCGCGATTTCGTCCAGGAAGATCGTTCCCTTGGTGGCGAGCTCGAATTTTCCGGGCTTGGACCGAACTGCGCCGGTAAAGGCGCCCTGTTCAAACCCAAACAACTCGGATTCGAGCAGTTCGCCGGGAAGCGCGGCGCAATTTACTTTGATGAAAGCCTGATTGCGGCGCATGGAACGCATGTGGATCATGCGGGCGCAGACTTCTTTTCCGACCCCGCTTTCGCCATAGATAAATACGGGCACATCGACAGGAGCGATTTGCAGAATCTGCTGGCGGATGCGAACCATTTGCGGGCTGGCGGCGAGGAAACAGAGGTCTTCGGTGATCGTGTCGCAATATTCGCGCAAGGCCTTGTTTTCCGCGCGAAGCTGCTGCTTCTGCCGGCACTTCAGCATAGCCACATCGAGCTCGGCTTTTTCAAATGGCTTGGTCAGGTAATCCTGAGCGCCCAGGCGAATCGCTTCCACGACAGTTCCCACTTCGTTCGAGCAGGAAAGCATGACGATGTTCAGCGAGCGGTCGATCTGCATTAATTGTTTCAAGGTGTCCAGGCCGTTCAACTCCGGCATCAGGACGTCCAGGATGATAAAGTCGGGACGATCTCCGGCCTCGATTTTTTCGATCGCTTCCTGACCCGAGACAACGGACTCGACTTCGTATCCATCGACTTCGAGCAGAGTGCCCAGATACTTTCGTATGCTGGGTTCGTCGTCCACTACAAGAATTCGTTCTTTTTCAGCCATTGGACCCGCCTTCTTGGTTTCTTCGACTTCATTTCCTCGCGATCACAAATTGTCTATCGGCAGAAGGAATGTAAAGGTACAGCCGCGCTTGGGTTCGCTATCGACCCAGATCTTGCCGCGGTGCGCCTGTACCAAACGCTTGGCAATCGCGAGGCCCAGGCCCATCCCGGAAGAAGTGCGGTCCACGCGGACAAAATCTTCAAAAATTTCCTGGTGATGCTCGGAGGCGATGCCGGGACCTGAATCGGAAACCGACACTTTGATGCTGTTGGGATACTGGATGCGCTCGCGGCGGCGTTCGAGCGATTGGATTTCCTCCGCCGAGCGGCGCTCCCAGAAGTGGAGTTCCGCGCGCAAGATCACGTGGCCGCCAGCCGGAGTGTGCTTCAATGCGTTGTCCAGCAGATTGGCGACGGTTTGCTGCACTTTTTGATAATCGAATTTGAAAATCGGCAGGTCGGTATTAATTGTCGAGTCCAGCCGCACATGTTTCCGCACAAACGCTTCGTGCCAACGCGTCGCGAGCTCGCCAAGGCAGTCGCGCAGATCGTTCTCGCGCAGATGAAGGACCAGCTTGCCGCTCTCCAGCGCCGAGTAGTTCAGGAACATCGAAACCAGGCGAACCAGGCGCTCGCAGCTTTCTTTCGATTCCTGCAGAATGTCGCGCTGCTTGTCCGTCAGCTTGCCCAACGATCCGGACAGCAACAGATCGTAGTAACCCTTGATGACCGCCAAGGGTGTTTTCAGTTCATGGGCGGCGGAAGCGAGGAAGACTGTCTTCTGCCGGTTTACCTCCTGCAGCCGCAAGTAGGCGGCAAGCAGGTTTCGGTAGGTAATCTCACGCTCCTGCAGCAACTCCTGCACCGTATGTTTCTGTTCTCCGGCTGAGGAGGCGTCGTCTTGCTTCCCCGCGTCTTCGATTCGCACCACCAGCCAATTCGCCTCGGCGAGCCACTGGACGCGGGCGACGGCGGTGCCGGAACAGCAATCGAATTTCCTGTCGATCTGGCGATCTCCGGCTTCCACCTGATCGACAATTTCTTTGGGGCTGATATGCAGGAAATCCGAAAATAAATTTAGAGTGGTTTCGAGGGTGAACCCGTTCGCGGCCAGACGCTGCTTTCCCGGCGTGTTGGCAAACAGAATTCGTCCTGAGCGGTCGGAGACCAGAATCGGCTGCTCCATCAAATCAAGAAGGCTTGCCACCACGCTCAACGGCATTCCTTCTCCGGCCAGCGACTCGATGACAGGACTACGTCTCAATGCGTTCTCCTCGGGACACTTGTCCGCTTCCATTGAAGCGGGGGAATCCATTTTGATTCACTTCGGTTTATCAGCGGGGAACCAAGGGGATACTGTCAAAAGGAACCGGCACTGTCAATGGTAAATGGGTTCTATTTTGCACATATGTAGGAAACCAGTTTCCGTTAGTGAAAGGGGATGCAGTGGAAAATGATTTCCCCGCACCTCACTATAAATACAAACACTTTAGATTCAGTATGTTAACAGATACTCGATTCGGGCCCGAGCGTGGCAACCGAAGTGCAATAGAGTGTGAAGTACTAGGTCGAAAGTACTAGTTCGATTGCCTAGGGAAATTGTTTTCCTTGGAACAAATTCGGAGTGAAAGAGATGGTATGCGCTTAACCCCCGCTGAGCGCCGGCGTTCTCAACGTATTCATGTGCAGATACCCATGTTCATTCGTGGCGTGGATGCAGCCGGAGCTGAATTTCTCGATTTAACGAAAACCCTCGATATCAGTGCTACCGGTGCATATCTGGCGAGCCCGCGTTTGTTGCGTGACAATCAGTTGTTGAACTTGACGATCCCGGCGCCTCCCTCGCCCAGTGCGACAATGCCCTCGGAAACGCCTCCGATCCAAGCGCGCGTGCGACGGCATCGCGCGTCCGGGGGGGTGCATCTTTTGGGTGTCGAGTTTTTGAAGGCGTTAGATTAAAGCCTGTCGAAATTTCTGGGAAAGAGCAAGCATAAATTGGTGGGAAAGAGTGTGCAATAGTTTGCATTCCCTTGGACACTCTTTTTCCTGCCCGGCCTCCGGCCGGATTTTGCTAATCTTAACGCTTTAAATTCAGTACCATATGGAATAGGCTTATTTTTCATTGTACCCAATTAATGGCAGTCCCCGTGCATTGAATTCACTGATCGTATTCTCGGCGCCCGTCCCGCGTTGAGGTATCCTTAGAAGAATTAAATCGGAATGATGAATGCCTCACCCTGGTGAGCCTAACCCATCGCGTTGGTCTGCCGAGGATGCCTTCCTCGAACTGCTTACCGATACGCTCGAAAGCATGGAGCGAGCGGGACGCGGTCAATTTCTGCAACGATTTTTCAAATCCATTGCACATATTGATTTGACCGAGACTCAGTCCCTGGATTTGTGGGAACAAGCTCAGGCGCGCAGGCGCGAGCTTTCCGAAAGCCGCGGCAAGAGAGTTTCGCTCCAGGTTGCCATCGTCGATGTGCTGGCTTCCACGAATCTTCTGCGCCTGCCGATTTTGATGGAGTACGAGGAACTTCGGAAGCTGCAGTTCAACGCGGCCACCGATCCTCTGACAGGACTTTATAACCGGCGTTTTTTTGACGATTATTTCGAGAAGGAACTCAATCGGTCCATCCGATATTCGCACCGCCTCGCTCTTGTCGTTTTCGATCTGCACCGCTTCAAGGAAGTCAACGACCGCTACGGACACCCGCAAGGCGATGTTCTGTTGCAGATGGCGGCGGCCACGCTGCGAAAATCCTTGCGTACTTCAGACTACGCGTTTCGGATCGGCGGAGATGAGTTTGCGCTGCTGCTTCCACAATCGGACACCGAACAAGCGGCTGTGCTGAGCCGCCGGTTGCGCGCCGCCTATGAAACCGCCATTGCCCCGTTGAATCTCGGGATTTCCCTGGACCTGGATTACGGCCTGGCTGTCTACCCCGATGACGGTGAACTGAAAGAGGTCCTGATTCGAGTCGCCGATGAGCGGCTTTATCAACTCAAGAATGGATCTCACCCGGCGAAGCAGGCGCAAGCAGCCCGAGCCGGCAGGCCGCCTGTTGTTGCGGAAAAAACTCCAGTGGCGGAAAAAAAAGAAGCGCCGCCTCCCGTGGAACCAGCTCCCGCAGCGGTTGAAAAGACTTCGGGTGCTGAGCGGCGGCGGTGGGAGCGCGTGTCACTTGCCTCGACGAGCGCTTACGCGCTGATTGGCGAAGGGGTTGAACGCACGGCCCGCGTGATTGACCTGGGTTATGGCGGCGTCGCTCTGGAAACATCTCGTCCGGAGGAATTCGAGGAAGCGTTTAACGCTGTGCTCCACGTGCCCATTCTTCCGCCTGTGCGGGTCAATTTGAAACGTGTTTATCAGGGCCCAGGGAGCACCGGCTCTGTGCGCATCGGCTGTTCGTTCGTGACCTGAGCTTGCGAGCGGAAATTCTCTCCGTGAACTTCATTCGCTAACCTTTCATCCTACCCTTTGATCTTAGTGTACGCGCCCCAAACAATAGCGCCTTCTGCGCCTCGGCCAGATTTTTCCTGAACATATTATCGTGAATCCCTTGGCTGGTCTTGACGTATCACGTATAATGGAAAATTGTCCGCTGACCAAGCGACGCGACTGTAGGCCCGGCAACCGGCCGGGGATCGCGCAGACCGGCCAGCCGGCGGGAGATTTTTCATGAAACCGAACATCCATCCGGATTACCACGCTGTTACCGTGCATTGCGCCTGCGGGCACACGTTCCCCACGCGTTCAACCATGAAGGGCGAGTTCCTGCGCGTCGAAATCTGCTCCAACTGCCATCCGTTCTTCACCGGCAAACAGAAGCTGCTGGATACGGCCGGCCGCGTTGAGCGCTTCACGAAGAAATACGAGAAGGCCGCGGCGGAACAGCAAGCACTCAAGGACGCCAAAAAGAAGAAATAGTGGTTTAGGGAAGTGAAGGAAGTTGAGGAGGTAAAGGAAGTTAAGGAACGGGACCGGCATCCTTAACTTCCTTTACCTCCTTCATTTCCTCAACTTTCGCCCAGACTCGCTATTCAGCCGAGTTTCTCCAGTGTAGAATGCCGCGCGACCTGTGGCCGGTCAAAAGATGGCGACCCAACCAATGAATACTCCGCAGCCGGATCGCGTGACCTTCGAAGCGGCCGAGCCGCGCGTTACGCTGCGCAATCATTTCGCGCATCCTTACGACTCCGCAATCGCCGCGGCACGCACGTGCTATGCGCCGCGCATTATCGGCCCCGAAGAAATCACAGACAAGCAACGCGTGCAGATTGGCGCGTCCACGTTCTACGGCGGTCATCATACGGTTTACCAGCACGCTCATTTTGAATTCGGCCTCGAAAACGTCAGCCGTCAATTTGTCTGGTCGTTCCTGCATGCGCATCCGTTTTACAACTCCGAGCAGCAGAGCCAGCGATACGTGCGACTCGATCGCGCAATGAGTTATTTGCCTCCGGAGGCGCCGGGATTCGGCCAGGCGGAGCGCGAGATCTATGAAGATGCGATTGCCCGCGCCTGGGGCTATTACCGCGAACTGACTTCCCTGCTGGAAGGAGACGCGCGGGAAATTCTCGCCGACATCTGGCACATCAGCCCGATGTCTCACGTGAAGCGCGTGCAAAAAGTGGATCGCCAGGCGCGAGAAACGCGCCATCGAAGTTGCGCGCTACGTGCTGCCTGTGGCGGCGGCGACCACGATGGTGCACACAGTTTCCGGAATTGTGCTGCATCGATTGTGGCGCATGGCTGCGGCGTCGGATACTTCGTCCGAGGCGCGCGCCGTGATCGGAGAAATGGTCGCGCGCGTGCGCGAAATCGATCCCCAGTTCTTCGACCGTTTCGACAATGCGCCGATGGAGCGGGAAGAAATGCCGGAGTGGGCGGCGGCTTCCGGCGCAGCCGCGAATGACGGCGATGCTTTCGCGCGCGAATTCGATGCGCGGCTTGCAGGTCGCGTCTCCCTGCTCACCGATTTTTCGCCGCAAGCGCCGCGCGTGATGGCGGAGGCGTATCGCGCCGTGCTGGGCCTCATGGAAAGTGCGTGCCCGGATGAGGAAGCAATCGACCGGTTGCTCAATCCCGCGCGCAATGCGTATCGCCTGGAAACTTTAAACATCGGCGTGCATGCGCCGATCATGCGCGCTTTGCAACATGCCAATTTCACGTTCGCGAAAAAAATCAGCCACACCGCCGACAGTCAGGACCAGCGTCACCGCATGGTGCCCGGTTCGCGGCCGCTGCTGGTTCTTACGGATACACGCTCTCCCGATTTCATCGTGCCCATGCTGATCGCGGGAAACGCGCAGGCCCGCGAAGTATACAAACGCGCGATGGCGGACGCCTGGACCGCGAAAAACGAATTGCTCGATCGCGGCGCGCCGCTGGAAATCGCTCTCTACCTGCTGCCGAATGCGAAATCGATTCGCCTGATCGAAACCGGATCGCTGCTGCACCTGCTGCACAAGTGGACAATGCGCACCTGCTTCAACGCGCAGGAGGAGATTTACCAGGCGTCGATGGAAGAGGTCGAGCAGGTCCGCGCCGCCCTGCCGTCGGTGGGGCGCTATTTGGGACCGCCGTGCTACATCCGCGCCGGGATTGCGACGCCGATCTGCACGGAAGGGTCGCATTTCTGCGGCGTGAAAGTCTGGCAGGAATTTCCAAAAATCGAGAGACGAATTTGATTGCCGCGCGTCTGACAGCCTGATCATCCGTGTCGGGTTGCGGGAATCCCAGGTGAAACCGTCAATCCGAGCGAAGCAAGCAAACCCCCTTTCTTTTGTGCGCCAAGGAAGGCGAAGACAGGCGGATTCCCGTAGTCACAGCGGCCTCGGAATGACGGCGCCGGGCTGAGACCGCACACAGGACAAAGTTTTGACGCATGGTAAAACTCTAACTCCACTCCGATGACGCGCCGCGGCAGCCTCGTCTATTACCTCGCCTCGTGGATCTGCGGCGGATTCTTTCTGACCATCGCGATGTTTGTGCAGGAAAAAGCCTCGCCGCAAGGAATGGGGATCGGGCCGACTGGGGCGGGCGCAGCGATCCTGACGACCTATTTTCTCGTGCTGATTTTTTGCGCGTTCCTGTCGTTCTTGTTCGCGTTTCTGTTGCGCCAAGCCATGAGTTGGCTGCGCGCCGAAAACCTGTGGCAGTGGGCGCTTGCCGGAATTATTCTTTCTCTGCCGATCACGTGGGCGGTGCGCTGGGCGTCGCGCGCGACGGATGCGGCGGGTTTAGAGGGAGCGGGGCGACAGGTCGCCGTTTTTCTGTTTCTCGGCGTTCGAGGGATTGCCGAGCATCACGCGCTGCTGGCGTTGCCTGTGGCTGCATTAAATGCCGCGGTCTTGTTTTTGATTCATCGCGCGTTCGCGGAAGAAAAGGGCTGAGTAGCACAGGCTTCAGTGTTCAGTCTCATGACATCCTTTACAGTATGTTATCAGGACATCCTTTACACTCGCCGAGGCAGTTGACGAGGGGCGAGAGAAGGAATGAGCCCTCGGACGAGGGCGAGGATGGCGTGGGGAACGGTGAACAAAAAGGAACGACGAATGGAATTCGTAGTATTGGCGCATCGGCGGGAGAAGACGATGCAGCAGTTGTGCGAGGAATTTGAGATCTCGCGGCCGACCGGATATGAGTGGTTACGACGATTCGACAAGGGAGGGATGAGCGCGGTGGTGGAGAAGAGCCGGCGACCGGTGCATAGTCCAAGTCAAACGGTGGAGGGGATTGAGCAACGAGTGGTGGAGTTGCGCAAGCAGCGGCCGGATTGGGGAGCGCGGAAGTTGCGAGTGCTGTTGGAGCAGGAAGCGGTGAAGCTGCCGGTGATCACGATCCATCGGATTTTATTGCGGCGCGATCTTGTGCGGGAGCAGGATCGGCACCGGACGGCGAAGAAGCGCTTTGAGCGGGCGGCGCCGAATCAGCTGTGGCAAATGGATTTCAAAGGGCCAGTGGGATGGAATGCGCCGATGGGACCGCTGTCGGTGCTGGACGATCACAGCCGGTACGCGATCACGCTGCAGCAAACCGGATCGACGCAAGCAAAGCCAGTGCAGGAGCGGCTGGAAGAGGCCTTTGAGCGGTGCGGAGTGCCGGAAGCGATGTTGATGGATCACGGGACGCCGTGGTGGAACATGCAAGCGGCGGCGGGATGGACGTGGCTGACGGTGTGGTTGATGAAACAAGGAATTGGGTTGTACCTGAGCGGGTATCGGCATCCGCAGACGCAGGGGAAAGTGGAACGATTCCATGGATCGTTGGAAGCGGCGAGAAGGCGACGGGGATGGCCCGCGGGTCCGCCGCAGCAACAGTGGCTGGACGAATTTCGCGAAGAGTACAACCAGGTGCGGCCGCACGAAGCGCTGTCGATGAGAACGCCGGCGTCGGTGTGGAGCAAGAGCGAAAGGCGCTATCAGGTAAAACCAGCGGCGTGGGAATATGAAGCGGGAGCGGAAGTGCGGCAGCTGACCGGGCAAGGACGGCTACAAGTGGGAGGACGCAGTTGGGGAATCAGCCGGGCGCTGGCAAGAGAATGGGTGCGGATAATCCGCATCGAGCAGCGGATTCTGGTGTACTACTGCCGCAGCCTAGTGCGCGAACTCGACCAGCGCTGCCAGCGGTCCACCGCGGTGGACCGCTGGCAGCGCTGACCTAAAAGTGTAAAGGATGTCCTGATAACAAAGTGTAAGGTATGTCCTGGAACTTTACACTTCAGCCCGTCTGATTTTGACTTTTGTCGCGCTTCCACGGAAGTCAAAAGCAGACAGGCTGAAGCCCGTGCTACTTAACTCCTCCACCGCAGCGTCACCGGGCCATCGAGCGGATGCTGCATCGACGCGCCGGATTGTTGCGAGACCAAATATGCCGCCTTCAACTGAAAATACCAGCGCGCCTGCCGGTCGGCATCGTCGATCAGCATCATGCGTGGCTGAACTTTCAGGCCCGGTTGCTGCCGCTCAATCACTTCTCGATCCTGCCCGATAAAACGATTTCCAAAAAATCGCAGAAACGGCGTCACGGGAAACCACGGAAACAGATTCCAAGCCGCGATGAAATCGAGGCGGCACAAATCGCGCCGCACCGGCGTAACCGTCGTGCGATTGGTGAACCAGCGCGAGCCGCAGCGGACGATTTCCGTGCGCATGTTCGGCAGGACGAAATCGATCTGCGTTGTGACTTCTTCGCCGTAAAAACGCAGCAGCTTGTACGGGCCGCTATTGGCCGACGGCGCGTGCGAGCTCATGCGGAAGCCGCTTGGTATCGGCTCGAATGTTTTCTGTTTGTCGCGAATGCTGCGGCGGCTGCGCCACCACCATGATTGGTGCACGAACGGGCCATGCGCCGGGTCCATCAGGCCGACGATGCCGGTGTCCATGCCGCAATTGAGATCGGCGGTGAGATGGATCGTGCGATAGTTTTCGCTGAATTTCGGCAGCTCGGGAACTGGCGCGATTGCGGCGCGATCGACGGCGCGGCCCTCTGGATTCGCGAAATACACCCAAACAAAACCGTCGCGCTCCTCACACGGAAAACTCCCCGCATAAATGCGCTCGCACTGGAGCTTCGAATCCGCCGTGATCGAGGGAATCTCGCGGCATTGTCCCGTATGCGCATCAAACCGCCAGCCGTGATACGTGCATTCGACCGTCTGTCCATCGCACGATCCCGCCGACAGCGGAAACGCGCGGTGCGGGCACACATCGCGCAGCGCGAACGCTTTTCCGGCGGCGTCGCGTCCAAGAACGAGCGGGATCTCCATGCGTGTCGAAGTCGCGAGAGCTCGTCCTCGCAGCTCGCCGCTGCGCAGCGCCGGATACCAGAAGCCCCATAGCAGCTCGCCGTCAACATTCGACGCCGTTACTCCGGGGATGAATGGAAGTGAATTCATATTCATGAGCGATTGCACGCCTATGATATACCGTTCACTCGTGCTCGCAATGGTATGCCAACATAATTGGCGGTGGGCCAGTTACCGAGAACTCCGTTTCTCAGGACTTGGACAAACAGGCTGCTATAATGTGTAATCCTTATAGTACTGTGTGTGGTTAGATGTATTCGGAAGAACGCTGCTGGACATGATTTTCGGCCTCGTGTTTGCCGCGACGGCGAAGGATAAGGGCTATGAATTTTCGCAACCGCTATCTGATCATTGCTGTCCGAATATTGCTTGGTCTCGTCATGCTCGCAAGCGGCATAAGCGGGCTGCTGATGGGTAATTCAACAAAAGGTGTACCGCCGCAAATGGTCACGGTTACCCAAGTATTCTTGGCTTCGGGCATCTTTCAGATGGTCAAGGTTACTGAGATCGTCGCAGGGTTCATGCTGCTATTTAATATTTTCCCGGCGTTGGCAACATTATTCCTTGCGCCGGATGTTGTTGGAATAGTTGTCGTCAACTCCCGCTTGATGCCTTCCTTCCTATGGATCGGTGCAGCTGTCTTCGTGCTGACCGCTTATTTGGGTTATGCCTACTGGGACAAATACAAGCTAATCTTCAGCCGCAATTAATACGGACAGTGTGCGCCTCACCCGGTAACGCCGTTTCTCAGGACCTGGATTGGCGAGTCGGGCGGCTCGATCTAAGAACCCTCGACTTTGGGTGTCGACTGAGCTCCTGGCGGTTCGCGGAAAGGATCCATGGGAATCGGCGCGTACTCGACGTCGATGATCTCGAGATGTTCCGTCTTGGCGGGAGCGTGCAGGTCCACGAGGTCGCCGGGGCGCGCCTTCATTAGCGCAATGGCGAGAGGCGAGCGCCAGCTGATGTAGCTGCGGTCGAGGTTCACCTCGTCGGTGCCGACGATCGAGACGACGTGTTTGAGGCCGGCGGTGTCCTTGTAGGTCACGGTTGCGCCGAAGAAGACGCGCGAAGCGGCCGATCCCGGCCGCGGAGCGGCGGGGTCGACGACCACGGCGGCGTCAATGCGTTTCGTGAGAAAGCGAATCCGCGAATCGATCTGCCCTAACCGTCTTTTGCCGTAATGGTAGTCGGCGTTTTCACTGCGGTCTCCGTTACTGGCAGCCCACGCAACGACCTCCACCACTGCGGGCCGCTCGCGGCTCAGCAGGAAGCGATGCTCGTCTTTCAGCCGCTGCAATCCGGCGGGCGTGATGTAATTTTTGAGTGGCGGTCCGGGTTCGTCACGCGCCGGTTCTCTGAGCGGTCGCTTTGTTCGCATGTGCTAATCTGCCATGGATTTCCCGTAGTTGTGTGTGACCCAGTCTGAGTAATCATAACCCTTAATTGGACGGAAAGTGATACGGGCCATTTACCGATAAGCCCGTTTCACAGGCGGAACACAGAGAATAATTCTTCAGCATGGGAGAGTCATCGCATTGGTTCGGCGACAATCCTTGACTGCATTCTGTTCGGCTTCCCGGTCCAATCCGCGACATATTTGCCCGTGACGGCATCTCCTTCAAGACCTTTGCCAAAAGCAAAGACAAACGCGTGCGGGCCAAAACTGGCATGGACACCGCCGTCGGCGGCGCGTATCGTTCCGAGGAGGCGTTCATCGATCGACGCCCTAAATTTTCTGGCGGGGAAAACGACGTATCCCCTTTCGTCTGTCAATTGGTCTTCTTGGTGGCCGCTGGTTTCTGCGGAATAGTTTTGCCACGAGAGCCGAACCGTCATCCCCGCTAACGCATGCCCATCTGAATCGACAACCCAAACTTCCCAGAGAGGCGTGGCGGGAGTAGAGATCACCGGATTGATTAGAAGCAACGTCAGGATTGCGGCCATTCCCGCAACAGCGAGAACTAGAAAGCACTTTATCATATGAACGGGCCGATACTATGTGATTGGGACTTTCAGTACAAGTGCTCGGGAGCAACTACCGCGCCGTATGCGGCCACAGCCCGAGAAGTCGTCCCATCTTATCGGTGACTGACTCAACGCCAGCGCATTGCTTTTTAAGCAATTTCAAGCTATTTTACTGGATGGAAAAAATGATCTCCGCGTTCTATTAGCCGCAACCTCTTTTGTATCCCGCCTCGCGGGATCGCCGCACGATTTCGTTCTCTCGATGGGCATTGATATCCCGATTGGATTCCGATTGGACAGGTGCAACCCATGGCAGATTTGACGCTGTACGAAAAACTCAACCAGATTGAAAGCCGCTATGTGGAAATGACCGCGCAGCTTTCCTCGCCGGAAGTACATGCGGACGCCGCCAATTTCCAGAAGCTCGCAAAGCGGCACGCGGAGCTTTCCGAGATGGTCGAGAAATATCGCCAGTGGAAGGCGCTCGACAAGAGCCTCATCGAAGCCAGACAGATGGCGGCCGAATCCGACGACGCCGAGATGAAGCAGATGGCGATGGACGAAGAAAAGCAGCTCGCCGAGCGCAAGGAAGCGGTCGAGCGCGAGTTGAAATTTCTCCTCCTGCCGAAGGACCCGAACGACGAGAAGAACGTGATCGTGGAAATTCGCGCGGGCACTGGCGGCGACGAAGCGGCTCTATTTGCCGGAGAACTATTCCGCATGTACTCGCGCTACGCGGAGACTCAGAAGTGGAAAGTGGAAATTCTGGAAAGTTCGCCGAGTTCGCTGGGCGGCATGAAGCAGGTGGTCGCTTCGATTCAGGGGCAAAAGGTGTACTCGAAACTGAAATACGAGAGCGGCGTGCACCGCGTGCAGCGCGTTCCGGCCACCGAACAGCAGGGGCGCATTCACACGTCGGCGGCTACCGTGGCCGTGCTGCCCGAGGCCGACGAAATCGACATCAAAATCGAAGCGAAAGATTTGCGCATCGATACATTCTGCTCCTCGGGCCCGGGCGGGCAGTCGGTGAACACGACGTATTCGGCGGTGCGCATCACGCACATTCCTTCGGGCCTTGTCGTTTCCCAGCAGGACGAAAAATCGCAGATCAAGAATCGCGCCAAGGCCATGCGCGTGTTGCGCGCGCGGCTGTACGAACTCGAGCAATCGAAACAACACGAAGCGATTGCCGCCGAACGGCTCGGGCAGATCAAGACCGGCGACCGCTCGGAAAAAATCCGCACTTACAATTTCCCGCAGAATCGCGTCACCGATCATCGCATCGGCCTGACGCTGCACCAGCTCACCGAAGTCATGGACGGCAAGCTCGGCCCGTTCGTCGATGCGCTGATGACGCATTACGAGACGGAGCGGCTGAAGCAGGAGTTGGTGGAGGCGTGAGTTGAAGCGGGTCACTGGTGACTGGTGAATTCGTGAATCGTGATCCGTGCCCGCGGCGATGAAATGGTTCGGGCGCTTTGTTGGTCACGACTTTAGTCGTGACATACAAGCGAAGTAACAAGGGGCTTTAGTCCCTGGCGCAGTCCAATGCGTCAAGGACTAAAGTCCCGGATAGCCCGGCGCGGTTTGCCACCGCTAAACAGGCTGCGGAAAAACGAACAGCCCCTCATCCCGAGCGAAGCGAGGGATTCCTCTTTCCTTGCGTTCCTTGGACTTAGCTCGAAGAGGGATTACTCGCATCGTTCGGAATGACGTGTTGTTATACGATTTCTTCAGACGTTAAATCGATGGGCCACCAATCACCAGTCACCGGTCACCATTCACTTACCCTCGGGGCGAGCCAGTCACTGCGGGCACTTCTCTCCGCCGCCATCGCGCAACTCGAAAGCGCGCACGTGCCTTCGGCCGCACTGGCCGCTGAGCTCTTGTTAATGCATGCTCTTGGCCGCGAGCGGGCCTGGCTCTACACACATCCGGAAAAGGAACCCGACGCGGAAACGCGCGAAAAATATTTCGCTTTGATTGCACAGCGTGCCAGCGGCGTTCCAACACAATACCTCACGGGGCATCAGGAATTCTGGGGCCTCGAATTTGAAGTCACGCCGGATGTGCTGATTCCCCGCCCCGAAACCGAGCATGTCATCGAAGTCGCGCTCAGCCGGTTGGGAATTGAGGAGGATCGGGATTCGCCAAACCGCCGGGCAGAGCTTCGCATTGCCGATGTGGGCACCGGGTCCGGCTGCATCGCCGTTGCACTCGCGCATGAACTGCCTGAGGCGCGTATTGTCGCGACCGATATTTCCAAAGCGGCACTCAAAGTCGCACGCCGAAATGCTGCAAGCCACGGAGTCGCCGGTCGAATCGAATGGATTGAGTGCAATCTACTGGATGTGGCATTCCACCAGTCACCAGTCACCAGCCACCAGTCACTGCCTTTCGATCTCATCGTCAGCAATCCTCCCTACATCGGGCGAGGCGAAGCCGCAACGCTGCCGCGCGAAGTCCGAGAACATGAGCCGGAATCGGCGCTCTACGGAGGAGAGATCGGAACGGAAATTTACGGGCCCCTCATCAAGCAGGCTGCCGGGGTGCTTAAGCCCGGCGGAATTTTAGCGTTGGAGTTGGGCCACAACTCCGAGGAACACGTCTCACTCCTGCTCAGCACCGCTGAGTGGACGAATGTCGCGATTACGAATGATCTGGCCGGGATTGCTCGGGTAGCCTCCGCGCGGCGCAATATAGAATAATCGCCACCCCTAGCCCAGGCTTCAGAGCCTGTGCGCTTTTTCCAACCTCCGTTGCATCTTCCACACCGCCGCCTCCCGATTTCCCTCGCGATCTTAATACCTGCGCTACTATTGGCTATGAGCCGAATCATCATGGACGAGACGAAAAATCCGTGGACAGTGCTCTCAAAAACGACGAAGTACGATAATCCATGGATCCGCGTGGATCATCACGACGTTTTAAACCCGGGAGGCGGGCCCGGAATTTACGGGACAGTTCACTTCAAAAATATTGCCGCCGGGATAGTTCCCATCGATGAAAATGGAAATGTCATCCTGGTGGGGCAATATCGTTTTGCGCTGGGGACTTACAGTTGGGAGATTCCCGAGGGCGGCGCTTCCAAAGAGATTCCCATTCTCGAATCGGCGCAGCGGGAACTTCGAGAGGAATGCGGCATGGTCGCCGAATCCTGGATGGAAATTTTAGGCATGGACCTTTCCAACAGCGTGTCCGACGAGGGTGGCACGATGTATCTGGCATGGAATCTTTCGCGCACCGCCGCTGAACCCGAGGAGACGGAACAAATCCAGATCGCACATGTGCCCTTCTGGGAAGCGGTGGCCCGCGTCAAGCGCGGCGAGATTCGCGATTCCATGAGCATAGGGGCACTGCTTCGCGTGGCTTTGATGGCGCTCCAGAACGAACTTCCGGAAGAGGTAGCAAAGGCGATCAAGGGTTAGGAAAAGGCGAAGGACAGGCGCGCCGCGCTTCGACGTCCCGGTCAAAGCGCGGCGCGTTGAATTTCAAATTCCTACTGCTTTCGGCCTGAGAATCCCACGAATTTGAGAGTCCGTTTTCTTGTGCCCGCGAAATGGAAGGCTCGCGGTCAACTTTTGAATTCCACGCGCCCGGATGGAAAGCAGCCTTTTTCTGAGATTATCCGGGTCCATTCCCGCGGAACTGCAAACGTCAAGGAAATCCCGATTGTCGTTGAACAGAAATTCTTCGGCTTTACGGCTGTAGCGCAACGGCCCTCGAACCCATTCTTCCAAAGTTCTGGCGATCACCGCGCGCCACAGCTTTTCTTCGGCCGTCCCGTTCTCAACGTTACAAAATACAGTGCTCTCAAACATGGAGTAGCCCCCTGGATTTTTCGTAGCTGAGTGCCACGATAGGAGCAGTCGGGGTTCCATACTAAAATTCCAATCGGGGTGCTTGAACAATATTTTTTCTCCGCGCCAAAGAGTCATACGGGAATACTGGTAGGAAAGAGCTTGAAGCCAACTTTCGGCGTAACCGTTTGGTCACGCCGCATCTATTCGGGGAATACGTCCGGGTATGCGGAGGCGAATTTCCCTTTGGTAAAAGCCGCAATTTCGTGCGTTTTTTTCACTCACGATAAAGTTTTTACAGTAGGCTGGGCTTACTTTCGCGGCTGCGCTGGATAGTCCCGGCATCTCGCCGGCGGGCTTAGAGGAACGATGAGCGGGAAATCCGCAGGCGGGACGCCCTCGCCCCTGAAACCGGCCGGGGCATCCATCCGGATCGTTCTCCTTTTCCGATCTACGCTTTAACCCTTAAAATATTGTCCCGATGATTCGTGCAGTCATTTTCGATATGGACGGATTGATGCTGGATACCGAGCCTCTCTATCAATTGTCTTGGAAGCAGGCGGCGGCTGAGTCTGGGTTTACGTTGACGCATGAAATGCATCTCCGGCTGACCGGCAAGAAAAGGGCGGACTCGGAGTCGCTGCTGCGGGATGAGTTTGGTCCGGAATTTTCCGTCGAACGTTTTCGGACGGCTTGCCGGAAATTCGAAGATTCGGTTTTTTCAACCGGCCCGGCCCCGAAGAAACCCGGCTTGGACGGGTTATTGATGTTGCTCGAAACATGGCAAATTCCGAAGGCGGTTGCGACCTCGTCGGAACGCAGGAGAGCTGTCTCGCAACTTGAAAAGACCGGATTGTACAATCGCTTTAACGCTGTTGTGGCAGGAGACGAAGTCGCCAATGGAAAGCCTGCGCCGGATATTTTTCTGCTTGCGGCGCAACGTCTGGGTATCGCCGCTAGCGCATGCCTTGTCCTGGAAGACTCGGAACCGGGAGTGATCGCCGCGCGCCGCGCCGGAATGCTTGTCTATCTTGTGCCTGACTTTAAGCCTGCATCGGCGGCGGCGGAAAAGATAGCAAGCGCCACCTTCGATTCGCTGGGCGCGGTCGCTCTGCATCTGGAACGTGAAAATGCATTCCGGCAGACCGATTGAAAACGTACGCTTCCAGGCCGGATCGAACCAGAAAACAGACTGACCCTCACTTCTATATTGTGCCCACGCCAAACAGGCGCATAATTCGCCTATGAACGGGCGCCAACTAGCCGAGCGGGTCTGCGCCAGGCTTCGAGAGAAAGGCCATCAGGCTTTTCTGGTGGGCGGATGCGTGCGCGATCTCCTGCTGGGACGCGAACCATCCGATTACGATGTTTCCACGGATGCGCGGCCTGATCGCGTACGGGAATTGTTTCCGCGCAGCCTGTCCGTGGGGGCAAAATTCGGCGTGATCCTTGTTACTCAGGATGTTACGGAAGGGGTCACCGAAGACGGCGCAGAAGTTGAAGTCGCGACGTTTCGCTGCGACGTCGGCTATTCCGACGGGCGCCACCCGGACGCCGTCGTGTATTCCAATTCGCCGCAGGAGGATGTGCGCCGCCGCGACTTCACGATCAACGGCCTACTGATGGATCCCGCGACGCGCGAAGTGCTCGACTTTGTCGAAGGCCGCGCGGATTTGCAGGCGGGAATCGTTCGCGCCATCGGCGATCCGCGCGTGCGGTTTGCCGAAGACAAACTGCGCATGATGCGCGCCGTCCGATTTGCCGCGCGATTCAACTTTCAGATTGAGCCGGCAACAATGGCCGCCGCTCAGTCGCTCGCCCCGCAAATCCTTCAAGTTTCTCCGGAGCGGATTCGCGATGAGCTGACCAAACTGCTTACCGAAGGCGCCGCGCGGCGCGGGTTCGAGTTGCTCGATGAAACGGGCTTGCTTGCCGTCGTCTTGCCGGACATCGCGCGAATGAAGGGCGTCGAACAGCCGCCTCAGTATCATCCCGAAGGCGACGTCTGGATCCACACGCGCATGATGCTGGAAATGCTGCCGCCGAATTGTTCGCCGACGCTGGCCTGGGGCGTGCTCCTGCACGATGTGGGCAAGCCGCCGACGTTCGCGCCCGCGACAGGCCCCGGCACTCGGATTCGTTTCGACGGACACGTGGAAGTCGGCGCGAAGATGGCCGAAAGCACTTGCCGGGCGCTGAGATTCTCCAACGAGGATACAGACCAAATTGAGACGCTGGTGGCGAACCACCTGCGGTTCAAGGACGTGCGGCAGATGCGGCAGGCCACGCTCAAGCGGTTCGTCCGCCTGCCCCGGTTTGATGAACATCTCGAGCTGCATCGGATGGACTGCCTTTCCAGCCACCGCAATCTGGACGCCTATGACTTCGTCCAGCGCTTTCTGGCTGAAACCTCGCCCGAACAGGTGCGGCCACCCAGGCTGGTGAATGGTCAGGACCTCAAGGACATGGGCATGCGGCCCGGCCCTAAATTCAAGGAAATCCTGCTTGCCGTGGAGGAGGCCCAGTTGGACGGGCAATTTGCCGACCGTGAAAGCGCCCTGCAGTTTGCCCGGTCGATCTGCCAGACTCAGGCGGGGTAGGCGACTACCGAGATCGGACCTGCAGGCCCATGTACTATTGGTTATCGATGGGACAAAACTTAATTTAAGTCCCTGGCTATTCATGCCGATGGTGACCTAAACTGGAGTGAAAGGCGAATGGGATAGCGGACACGGAAGCCATATATTTCTATAAGTTATTCATTTGTTTAACTTTATATTTATTTTGGCAGGAATCTTAAAATGCCCTTACTCTTTAGTGGCATACACTAAAGTTTGTTGCTAACCGGAATATCTTTTGGTGGTACCTTTTCCTTTTGTCCTGCATCTAATTGACTTGTTAGGGCAATTGTAGGGTCTGTTTGGAGTAGTTCAGGGGGGGCGTAATGACTGAAAAACCGATTGCAATTCCGAAAGAACTGCCGATCCTTCCTGTTCGGGAGATTGTGCTGTTTCCTGGAGGGGTACAACCGCTAACTGTGGGGCGCGAAGGTTCGCTCGCCCTGCTCAACTCGCTTCATGGCGACGAAAAGCTGCTGGGAATCGTCGCACAACACGATCCCCGCGTCGAGGAACCTGCGGCGGCCGACCTGCACACGGTGGGGACGGCGGCAAAGATTCACAAGCTGGTTAAGATGCCGAACGGGAATGTCGTAGTGTTCCTGGAAGGCTTACAACGAATTCGCGTGCTGGAGCTGATCAGCTTCCGGCCATTTCTCACGGCGCATGTGGAAATTCAGCCGGATATCGTTGGTCCGCACGATGCTGAATTGATGGCGCTGGAGCGCAATTCACGCGAACTGTTCCGTGACGTGGTGGCTCGTTCGCCGCAACTTTCCGACGACCTGCAGACCGCGGCGCTCAATATCGACGATCCGGTTCGCCTCGCCGATTTCATCGCGGCCAATCTGCCTTCGCTTCCGACGCTGCTTCGTCAGGAACTGCTGGAAACAGCGGACGTGCGGCGGCGACTGGAGACACTGATCCGCGAGCTTTCCAAGGAACTCGAAGTCCTGGAACTGCGCAACAAGATTCAGGAGCAGGTGCAGGAACAGGTCAGCCAGAGCCAGCGCGAATATCTGTTGCGCGAGCAACTCAAGGCCATTCACAAGGAACTGGGCGAATCCGACGACGGCCAGGCGGAGATCGACGAGCTTCGCGAGAAGCTTGAGAAATCCGGCATGCCGCCTGAGGCGACGCAAGGAATGCGACCGCGAGCTGAAGCGTCTGGCAAAGATGACTCCGGCCTCGGCCGAATACATGGTCGCGCGCACATATCTGGAATGGATGATTTCCCTGCCATGGGCGAAGTCCTCGGGAACCGAGGAAATTGACATCGCCAAGGGTCAAGCCATTCTGAACGAAGATCACTACGATCTGGAAAAAGTCAAGGAGCGCATTCTCGATTACCTTGCGGTGAAAAAGCTTCAGCCGGGCATGAAGGGGCCGATCCTGTGCTTCCTCGGGCCTCCAGGCGTGGGGAAAACTTCGCTCGGCAAATCGATTGCGCGAGCCCTGGGCCGCAAATTCGTGCGCATCTCGATGGGCGGCATGCACGATGAAGCCGAAATCCGCGGACACCGCCGGACGTATATCGGCGCGTTGCCGGGACAGATCATCCAGGGAATTCGCCGGGCCGAAACCAACGATCCAGTCTTCATGCTGGACGAAGTGGACAAGCTCGGGCGCGATTTCCGCGGCGATCCTTCGGCGGCACTGATGGAAGTGCTCGATCCGGAGCAGAATGGATCGTTCCGCGATCACTACCTCGACGTGCCGTTCGATTTGTCGAAGGTATTCTTTATCGCAACAGCCAACATGATTGACCCGATTCCGGAGCCTCTGCGCGATCGTATGGAAATTATCGAGCTGGCGGGCTACACGGAGATCGAGAAGGTTCACATCGCCAACAAGTACCTGGTGCCGAAGCAGGCCAAAGAACACGGCCTGTCGATGGGCGAACAGGTCGAGTTCACCGACGACGGATTGCGCGAGATCATTCACAGCTACACGCGCGAATCCATTCGCTACGATCGGTCGAGAAGCTACCCACCGTGGGCCAGCCGGAAGGATCGACCGGCATATTCTGCTGGCTGGCAATGCGAGTGGTCACTGCGCGGAGCCCGCCGGCAAACGGAAAACAATCCTCGGCCGGCGGAAGGCTCTCGCGGAACCCGCTCTTGCCGACGAACCCGACGCGATACTTGCTCGCAGCGTCGTAGCCCACGAAGTAAGCGATGCCATGCAATTGCCCGTCGCTGATTGCGTACCAATACGTGGGCCGGCTGCGACCGTCGGAGAACTTGCGAATGCGCTGGTTCCAAGACACATTGGCCGGTTGTTCGGCGGCCATCGGTGCTAGCTCGGCCCAAGGCAGCCAACGGTCTTTCGAATCGACGTCCACCGGCTGGCCTCGCAGATCGGTGTAGAACGTCAACCGGCCGACGACGTCGGTATGCATCAATAGCGGCGTTCCGTCCTGACGGATCGTGATGTTCGGCGCTCTGGGGGCCGAGGGCAGCACGCACTCAGCCAGCGAGCTGGCGAGCAGTCCCCAGACCGGCGCAAACCCTAATGCCAGAACCGTCGCCAACAGCAGCGATGTCGTCAGAGAGAACCGTCGCATCGGAGTTCGTCCTCGGGGTTGCCTACGAATAATCGCGCGTGCGTGCTACGTGGATGATGAGCCAAAGGTAGATCAGATAGGCGAGCACCGTGCCCGAAAACACGACCCACGCCCCGGTGAACATCTGCAGCATTCCCGACAGAGAAAGTAATGTTCCGAGAGCGATGAGGGGGAGCAGGCGCGTGCCGTACCGAACGCGCCGGTCGCAAGCCACTCAAGAAGGCCGCCAGGTAAGCCAGCGGCACATTTGCCCAGGCGACCCACTCGCTCATCGTCATCGACCAATCGAAGGGGGCGGCCACGTCACCGGGCGTCGCCGCCCACCAGGCGTATTCGATGATCGGCACGATTCCGCAACCCAACAGCAACGCGCTGCCCACGCCCAGCTTCGTCAAGAAGATCTTGTCTCGCAACCAGGGACGATGCAGCAGGAACAGGTACGTGCTCTGACCCGATTCGCGGGTCGATTGCCGGAAGCCGAGGCCGATGGCCGCTGCGAAGGAAATCAGGCTGAAATACGAGGCAAAGGTTCCACTGACGAAGGGAATGGCTTCCGGTGAGACCGTGAAGCTGAGACGGAAACCGTAACTCAGCAGATTCTTCTCACGCGGAATCAATTGATAAACCAATGCCAAATAGAGCGCCAGCGCCGTCGCCGCAATCCAGGCGTTCTCACGCAGCTCCTTGAATACCAGGGCCTTGATCATCGGGCGGGCTCCTCCTGCACCAGGGCCAGCGGGCGACGCGGCCCGCGCGTGTATTCGACAAAAGCATCTTCCAGGTTCAATTCCACCACTTCCATGCGTCGCGGCTCAAGCTGTTCGAGCGCCGACTGCTGCTCCGGACCGAACCCGACGAAAACCAACTCCCGCCGCGAACCGACCTGCGACTCGCCGATCAGTCCGGCAATCTGCGGCAACTCAGGCGGTGCGCCGGAAAACTCCACCACCACCTTGCGGACCGATTGCTTGAATTGCTCGGTGGGACAATCGGCCCGTAACACGCCGTCGACCATTACGCCCACGCGATCGGCCACACGTTCCACGTCGGCCAGAATGTGCGAACTGAGCAGGATCCAGCGCCCCTGCCGCTGAATAAGCTGGATCATCGATTCCAGAAAATCGCGGCGCACGTTGGTGTCGAGCCCCAACGTCGGATCATCGAGAACCAACAACTCGGGATCGGGAGCCAAGGCCAGCACCAACGAAACCTGGGCTCGCTGCCCTTTGGAGAGCCGGCCGATGCGCGTGCGGCGCGAAAGGGCGAAATGGTCGAGCACCTGCTCGATGAGCCGATCGTTCCATTGCGCATAAAACGGACGCGTAAAGGCTACGGCCTGGTCGATGGTCATCCAGGTATACAGCGGATGCCCTTCGGCCAGGTAGGCGATGCGAGCCCGAGTCTGCGGCTTCAAGGCGCACAAGTCCTCGCCCAATAGTTCGACGCGGCCGTAGTCGGGCTGCACCATGCCCATCAGGATTTTGATGGCCGTCGATTTGCCGGCCCCGTTGCGCCCAGCAGTCCGAAGACGCAGCCCCGCGGCACGCGCAGGTTCAGGTCGCGGACCACCGGCCTGCGGCCGTAGAACTTGGTCAGGCGTTGGGTTGCGATGGCGTCGCTCATCAAGGCGCCCCCCTGGCAAAAACTGGTTTTAGAGAACCGGACTGGCCTGCGAATTCCACTGAAACTGTCCGATGCGCTGATTCACCAAATGCAAAACTTCCTCGCGCGAGTAGCCCAGGTGTACGGCCACGGTCAGCCAGCGGTCGAGCGGCTCTTGCAGCCTCCGCTCGCGAGCTTCCTGCGTCAGTTCGGGGCGCGGTTGCGCCACGAAGATGCCTAACCCAGGGCGACTTGTTAAAAGCCCCTCGCGCTCCAGCTCCTGGTATGCGCGAGCGATGGTGTTGGGATTCACCAACAGCTCACGCGAAAGCTGCCGTACGCTGGGCAGACGCTCGTCGGGCCGGGCCTGGCCAAAGGCAATCGCCTGGCGGATCTGCTCCGCCAATTGCTCGTAAATCGGTATGCGGCTTGATGTTTGGATCTGAAATTGCATGGCCGGCTGACTCGACGCCCCCTATCAACTGTACTAAGAGTAGTAATACAGTAGTTGCCGGGTCCATTGCAAGAGAAATCTCGCAAAATTTTTGCATTGCCTCGACGATCGGGCGAGGATCAAGGCTTCGCCGCCGAACCAAAACATCCTCTCGCGCTGGGCATAGGTGATCATGAAACGTCTCGCTCTGAAAACCTTGTGTGCGATAGCGCGACTCGCCGGGCTGTTTTCTTCCGCAGCGCAGGCGGCCGAAGCTCCGCGGCCCAACTTCCTGGTGATCCTTTGCGACGATCTGGGGTATGGCGATCTGGCCTGCTTCGGACACCCCATCATCAAAACGCCAAATCTTGACCGCCTGGCATGCAGGGTATCCGCTTTACCGATTGCTATTCGGCCGCACCGGTCTGCTCTTCCTCGGCGCCGGACTGCTCACCGGTCGCTCGCCGCAACGCTCCGGAATCTACGATTGGATTCCCGAAGGCAGTCCGGTGCATTTGCGGCCGAGCGAGGTGACCATTGCCCGCCTGTTGCAGCAAGCCGGCTATGCGACTTGCCAGGTGGGCAAGTGGCATCTGAACGGCCTGTTCAATTCGGCCGAGCAACCTCAGCCGGGCGATCTTGGTTTCGACTATTGGTTCAGCACGCAGAACAACGCCGCGCCGACGCATCACGACCCGACCAATTTCGTCCGCAACGGGCAGGCCGTCGGCACCTGGCCGGATACTCTCTGCCAGTTGGTGGCCGACGAAGCGATCGGCTGGTTGCGGAAGCAGCGCGACGCGGCGCAGCCCTTTTTTCAGTTCGTCTGTTTCCACGAGCCGCACGAGCCGATCGATTCGCCGCCGGAGTTGGTCGCGGAATACCCGTCGGCCACGAAGTCGCGGCGAAGCGTTGTACTATGCCAACGTCACGAACATGGACCGGGCCGTCGGCCAGTTAATGGCGGCGCTCGACGAATTGAAACTGGCCGACAACACGCTGGTCTATTTCAGTTCCGACAACGGGCCGGAAACATTGAACCGTTATCCCGCGCCGTGCTCGCACGGCTCGTCGGGGCCGTTGCGTGGTCGGAAATTGCATTTGTATGAAGGCGGTATACGCGTGCCAGGCATCGCCCGCTGGCCGGCGCATCCGGCCGGGCCAGACGATCAGCGAGCCCGTATGCAGCCTTGATTTGTTTCCGACGTTTTGCCAACGGGCCGGCACGAAGCCGCCGGCCGAATGCACGCTCGACGGCAGCGACATCAGCGCCCTGCTCCAAGGCGAGCCGTTCTCGCGACCGGCGCCGCTGTACTGGCATTATTACCATTCGCTCGGCCGGCCAAAGGCCGCGATGCGAGTCGGCGATTGGGTGATCCTCGGGTCTTGGAAAAACGCGGAGGAGTTGAAGCCAATCAGCGGCATGCCGCCCGGAGATATGGAGATCTTGAAAACGGCCCAGTTGACCGACTTCGAGTTGTTCAACGTCCGCGACGACCTAGGCGAGCAGCACGACGTGGCGTCCACAGAGCCGGAGCGATTGCGACGTTGTCCGCGATGTTAGTGGAGAAGTACCGCGGCCCAAGCCGATGGACCGAGCTGGCCCGCCTGGCAGCCGCCGAAGAAACCTGCTCATTGATAAGAGTTGGAACGAATCGGGAATTGACGAAACGCTAGCGTTCGAACCCGCCTTGACACGTCGGTCGATCTTCTAACGTCTCGCCCCACTTCCACTTTTGCGGGGGGTCGACGGCAGGACGGCACGCCTGCGCGCAACCGCAGGCTATTTCGAAGGAACACTCCATGCGACAGGATGCTGCTGGTGGCCGCGGTTCTGGTGGCCGTTTCCTTGGCCGGCTGTTGCCGTATGTGCTGCTGGCAGCATGGCGGAAGTTGGAATGGCGGCAGTTG
The DNA here is from genome assembly GCA_963788335.1 of Terriglobia bacterium. Lineage (GTDB taxonomy): Bacteria > Acidobacteriota > Terriglobia > Acidiferrales > UBA7541 > Palsa-360. The sequence goes on along the minus strand of CAWBGM010000009.1, from coordinate 6,511 downwards.
CTATTTGCCTCAGCCCGCCGCGCAGCCCGTAGGTGCGCTGCCGGCCGGCGTGCCGGTCATGCTGCCGCAACAGCAAACCTATGCCCCGGCCGCGGGCGTTCCGGCCACTTGTTTTCGCCCATAGCCCCCTGCACTTGCAATTAAGGGCGGGGGCTAAGCCGGCCGAAAGCCAGTGCAACATACCAGTTGGGCGACGCTAGAATCGCCTGGGCCGCTTCCGCGGATTTGCTTGCCCTACGGCCGGTTCCTCATTCCCGAAGCCCGCCGGCCGGGTTAGAATTGCCCCCGGGGCGCACCGGGAGATGGCACGGTGTGTGCTAGCAATACCAGAGCTTGTTGCGGAGATCCAGACGGTGGAAACCAGACTCACCGTCGAGATCCTGCCCCAGCCGGATGACAACACCTGCGGCGCGACCTGTCTGCACTCGGTCTACCGCTACTACGGCGATGAACTGCCGCTGGAGCAGGTGATTGCCGAGGTGTCTCACTTGGAAGAGGGAGGCACGCTCGACGTCTTGCTGGCCTGCCACGCTTTGCGGCGCGGCTACCAGGCCAAGATTTTCACGTACAACCTGAACATCTTCGATCCAACCTGGTTCGCTTCCGGCACGGACGAAGGACTCGATATCCGCGAGCGAATGCGCGAGCAAATGGCCTTCCGGCCCAACCATAAGCTGGCCGTGGCCACCGAGGCGTATCTCGAATTTCTGGGCCGTGGCGGACAATTGCGGTTCGAAGATTTGACCGCGGCCTTGATCCGCAAATACTTGAACCGTGGAATTCCCGTGCTCACCGGGCTAAGTTCCACGTATTTATATCGAAGTGCCCGCGAATTCGGCCCGCATGACGAGCCGGACGACGTGCGCGGGTTGCCCTCGGGCCACTTTGTGGTGCTGTGCGGCTATGACAACAAAGAACGCCAGGTATTGGTCGCCGACCCGCTGCAGTCGAATCCGGTATCGGGCAGCAATCAATATCTGGTAAGTATCGACCGGGTGATTTGCGCGATCCTGTTGGGAATCGTCACCTACGATGCCAACTTGCTGATCATCGAGCCGTCGAAGTCTTCCAAGCAGGGACGCAATGCAGATTCTGATCGTCGTCAACAACAGCGCTGAGTGGCCTTTCGATATACCGGGCGTAGAGGTCGTTGACGCCCGCACCTATCTGACGAAGCCCGAATACGGCGAGCTGCGCGGCATCAAGCTCTTCAACCTCTGCCGTTCGTACCGCTACCAGAGCTTGGGCTATTACGTCACGCTGCTGGCCACGGCCCGGGGGCACAAGCCGCTGCCGAACATCATGTCGCTGCAGGACCTGAAGAGCCAGACGGTGGTCCGCTTCGTCTCCGACGACCTGGACGAGTTGATCCAGCGCAGCCTGGCGCCGATCGAGTCGGAAAAGTTCACGCTCAGCATCTACTTCGGCCGCAACCTGGCCCGCCGCTACGAACGGCTGAGCCTGCACATGTTCAACCTCTTCCAGGCGCCGCTGCTGCGTGCCCAGTTCGTCAACAACGGCAAGTGGCAATTGCGCACGATCGACCCCATTCCGGTCGACGAGATTCCCGAGCAGCACAAGCCGTTCGTGATGGAAGTGGCCAGCGAACACTTTGCCGGCCGACGTATCAGCCTGCCCAAGCAGAAAGCCGGCCAAGTACGACATGGCCATCCTGGTCAATCCGGAGGAGATGCTCCCGCCGTCGAACGAGAAGGCCTTGCAGCGATTCACCAAGGCGGCCGAAGCCAAGGGGCTGCACGTCGAAATGATCGGCCGCGATGACTACGCCCGGCTGGCCGAGTTTGACGCCCTGTTCATTCGCGAAACGACCAACGTCAGCCACCATACGTATCGCTTCGCTCGCCGCGCGGCGATCGAAGGCCTCGTGGTGATGGACGACCCGGAGTCGATCCTCAAGTGCTCGAACAAGGTTTACCTGGCCGAACTGCTGGGCCGGCACAAGGTGCCGGTCCCGCGGACGCTGGTGGTGCACAAGGACAACATCAGCCTGGTCGGCGAAGAGTTGGGTTTCCCCTGCATTCTGAAGCAGCCCGACGCCGCCTTTTCGCAGGGCGTGGTGAAGATCGAAAACGAAGATGCACATGGCCAATTGTCGCCGAGCTCTTCCTGGCCAAGAGCGACCTGGTAATTGCCCAGGAATTTCTGCCCACCACGTTCGATTGGCGGATCGGCATCCTCGATCGGCAGCCGCTGTATGCCTGCAAGTACCACATGGTCGAAAAGCACTGGCAGATCACCCACAAGGACGACCGCGGCGAGCGCCGCTACGGCCGCACTGAAACGCTTCCCGTGCAGCAGGTGCCGCGCCACGTGCTCAAGACGGCGCTCAAAGCCGCCAATCTGATCGGCAACGGGCTGTACGGCGTCGACATCAAACAGGCCGGCCGGCAAAGCTTCCTGATCGAAGTCAACGACAATCCGAACATCGACGCTGGCGTCGAGGACGCGTTTCTCAAGGAAGAGCTCTACGATCGCATCATGGATGTGTTTCTGGAACGGATCGAGCAACGCAAAGCCGGGGCGAGGATTCCGTGAGCGAGCATCACCTGGGCTTGTTCGCGGCCTACGGCGTCGAGCTGGAATACATGATCGTCGACGACAGCTCGCTTGTCGGTGCGACCCATCGCCGACGAGCTGTTGCGCATGCAGCCGGCGGCCGCGAGTATGTTTCCGACGTCGAGCACGACGATATCTCCTGGTCGAACGAGTTGGTGGCCCACGTCATCGAACTGAAAACAACCGCCCCGGCCACCGACCTGGCGGCATTGCCGGACGCATTCCAACGCGAAGTCGGCGAAATCAACCGGCTATTGGCGACGCGCGGGGCCCGGCTGCTCCCCTCGGCGATGCATCCCTGGATGGATCCGGCCCGGGAAGACACGGCTGTGGCCGCACGACAACAGCGTCGTGTACCAGACGTTCGATCGGGTCTTCGGCTGCCAAGGGCACGGCTGGTCGAATTTGCAAAGTGTCCACCTGAATCTGCCGTTTGCCGATGACGACGAATTCGGCCGGTTGCACGCCGCCATCCGCTTGTTGCTGCCGATTCTTGCCGGCCTTGGCGGCCAGTTCGCCGCTAGTCGAAGGCCGGATGACCGGCTGGCTCGATTCGCGGCTGGATGTGTACCGCTCGAACTCGCGAAAGATCCCTTCGATTGCCGGCCAGGTGATCCCCGAGCCGGTCTTCACTGCCGCGGATTACGATCGCCAAATTTTCCAGCGAATCTACGCCGACATCGCCCCGCACGACCCCGAAGGCGTACTTGCAAGACGAATGGCTCAACGCCCGCGGAGCGATCGCCCGCTTCGGCCGCGGGCACGATCGAAATCCGCGTCCTGGACGTGCAGGAATGCCCCCAAGCCGACCTGGCGATTTGCGCGGCCGTCGTCGCGGTGCTCCAGACTTTGATCGACGAAGCGTGGACGTCGCTTGACCGTCAGCAAGCCTGGCCGGTCGAACCGTTGGCAGAGATTCTTTCTGGTCGTGGCCCGCGACGCGGATCGGCGCTCGAATCGAAAACGTCGAGTATCTGCGGGCATTGGGCCTGACCACCAGCGGGGGATGCACGGCCGGCGAACTATGGCGACACTTGCTGGGCGTTGCTCGCGACCGGCTAGGGCCGGCTGCCGCCCCCTGGCCGACGCCTGGAACGTGCTTAGCGAGGAGGGGCCGCTGGCGCGGCGAATTCTGCGTCGGCTGGAAAATTCCGGAACCAGCCCGCCGCACGAACAACTCTATAATCTATATCGTAAGCTTGCGGAGTGTTTGGCCGACGGCCGGATGTTGTAGCGCTCGTGACCGGCCAGGCGAAGACTCGTACCGCAAGCGGTGGCGGCTAACCGAACGACAATGCCGTCATTTATCACTCATCACTTATCATTCATCACTTCCCCCTTATGTGTCGTCTCGTCGCCTTTCATGCCGAGCAGCCCCGCCGCGCCGTCGGACTGCTGATCAGCGATCCGCACTCGCTGCTGGTGCAGAGCCGTTGTGATCGGCGGGGAGAATGCCATGCCGATGGCTGGGGCGTCGGATACTTCCGTGATGGGCAGCCGATAACGATTCGCAGTTCGCAACCGGCTTTCGACGACGAAACCTGGCGGCCTCGGATCGAACCGATCGAAACCCGCACGCTGCTGGGGCACGTGCGGCAGGCCTCGGTCGGCAGTCGCACGCTGGCGAATGTGCACCCTTTCGTGCATGGCCGCTGGATTTTCGCCCACAACGGCACGGTGACCGGTTTTGATCAGCTCAGCGCCCAACTGGCGGCGGAAACCGATCCGGATCTGCTCGCCTGCCGGCGGGGAGCCACAGACAGCGAGTTAGTCTTCTATTGGCTGTTAAGCTGGTTCCGCCGGGCAGGCGTGACCGCCGACGGCAGCCACGCGGCGCCGCTGGAATTGCTGGTGGACGTGCTCTCGCGGGCAATTCCCAACCTGGCCGCTCGCAGTGCCGCGGCATCTCCGGCCGAGCCGCCTCGATTGAACTTCGTGCTCAGCGAGGGCCGCCTGCTGCTGGCCAGCCGCTGGAATCACACCCTCTACTGGCGGTCAGAAGGATCAACCGCGGGCGATCGAACCATCAGCGTGGCCTCGGAGCCGACCGACGAGCATGCATGGCACGAAATGCCCGATCGGGGTATCCTGGGCGTCGCCGCCGACTGCCAGCCGCTACTCGAACGTCTGCCATAAGTACCCCGCAATATGGCCCAAACCATGCGTCACCCGCTACTGATTCCGGATCTGCGCGAGCTGATCGCCGATCGCAATGAGGTGGCGGTGGGCGAATTCTTTTCGGCCCATCACCCGGCCGAGGCCGCGGAACTGATCGACGACCTGGAACCGCAAGAGGCATTGTTCGTGGTCGGGCTGTTGCATGGCCGGGAAAAGGCCGCGGTCTTTTCCTATCTGGAGCCGAACTTGCAAGATGGCATTGCCGCCATCATGGAGCGGAGTTCGCTGGCCGAATTGATCACGTTCATGTCGCACGACGAGCGCCGACCTGGTGACGCGGCTGGCCGAAGAACGCGTCGAACAAATCATGCCGCTGCTGGCCCGGGCCGAACGCGAAGACATCCGTCTACTGACCGCCTATCCCGAAGGGCGAGCCGGCGCGGTGATGACCAGCGACTACGCCACGCTGCCCCCCGACATTACGGCAGCCGCTTCCATCGAACTGCTGCGAAAAGAAGCTCCCAACAAAGAGACGATTTACTACTGCTACGTGGTCGACGACAACCGGCACCTGATCGGCTTCGTTTCGCTCAAGGATTTAATCGTGGCTCCGGCTTTGCGCCGCGTGCGCGACATCATGGAAACCGACGTCGTTTTGGCCCACGCCGATGACGATCGAGAATCCGTGGCCCAGAAGCTGATGGAATACGACATGCTGGCCTTGCCGCTGGTCGATGCCGAAGACCGGCTGGTGGGCATCGTGACGCACGACGACGTGATCGACGTGATCGTCGACGAGGCGACCGAAGACGTCTATCGCATGGGCGCCGTCGAACCCTTGGGCGAGAGCTACCTGCGCACGCCCTTCGTCACGCTCTGGGGCAAGCGGGGCTTCTGGCTGGCCATCCTCTTCGTCGGCGGCTTTTTAACTACCACGGCGCTGGTGCAGTACGAGAACGAGTTCGAGCGCTTCCCAGCCTTGGTACTGTTTCTCCCCTTGATCATTTCGGCTGGGGCAACTCCGGCTCGCAATCGGCCACGCTGATTACCCGTGCTTTGGCCCTGGGCGAACTCACGCCCAAAGACTGGTTTCACGTGCTGTGGCATGAGGTTTTGATGGGAGCCAGCCTGGGCGTAACGCTGGGGCTGGTCGGTTTTGTCCGCGCCTGGCTGACGCCGATCGATATTGCGAAGAATCCGCACTTGGATATGTTCGAATTGGCCAAGGTCGTGGCCATCGGCGTTGCCGTGGTGGTGTTGGCCGGCAACCTGGTCGGCGCTGCTGCCGTTGGTTCTCAAGCGGCTGGGCTTCGATCCGGCGCTGATGTCGAACCCCTTTGTGGCCAGCCTGGTGGACGTGACCGGGATCGTGACCTATTTCGCCATCGCCCAGGCGATCATTCTGTAACTCGCCGTCAAGTCGCTGCCGTATTTGCTCGGAAGAACTCGGCGACCGACGACTTGCTCTTTTCGCCGCGAGCAACCGCCAGTACAAGCTCCGCATAGTCATCCGGCGCGGCGTTCAGCCGCAGGTCATTTAATGTCAGGAAGACGTCGGCGGCCACAGCCCCTGTGCGTTTGTTCCCATCGATGAAAGGGTGGTTGCTGACGATATGAAATAGATATGCCGCAGCCATTTCGCAAAGATCGGTTTGCAGATGCTGGCCCGCGAACGTAGCCTCGGGCATTGCCAAGGCCGAACGTAGCAAGCCCCAATCGCGTACGCCCGTCGACCCGCCATAGCGGCTGATTTGATCGCGATGGATGGCGACCACCTCGCCCAGTTGCAGAAACGACGGATCCACCGGGTTACTCC
>CAWBGM010000008.1:0-264380 GCA_963788335.1 Terriglobia bacterium | reverse complement strand
CGGGGTCCATTCCCAAATGTCGTTGAGAAGAGCTTCTCCGCCGGAGCCATTGACTCCTTGTCCACCGAACATCCAAAGATTGCCTGAGGCGTCAGTCCATGTCGTAGCACCCCATCGTGCTCCCGGGGCTGAAGCTGCTCCCCCATAGATGCCGGGTGCGTCTACTGCTTCCATCGGTCCCGGATTCGCTTCGTAATTCCCTCCGGTATCCACAAAAATGGAAGTTCACGAAACCCAGAATCCCCGTTGTAAACCCAGAGATCGCTCAGGAACCCTGGCAGTTGCTTGCCGTAGGGAGACAAATAAACGTAACGCCCTCCGCCGAAGAGCCATTCTACCCTGGGCATCGGTCCAGGTAGCTGCAAAATCCCGGCCACCCGGAAAACCAACGTTGGCCGGCGGGAGCACACCGACCGGGTAAAGCGGTGTCGTGATCGTAGCGTAATTGTTGGACGCTTCCGTCGCGGTAATATAGTAGGAGATGAAATCCCAATCGTTATGCTGGCAATCGACAACAATATCCGAGACGTCAGCCAGAGCAATACCGGTATAAAAGAAGATGTTGCAGGGGATGCCGGGCTGGCTGGTCGGCGGAGCGAAAACATCCGTATTATAAATGCCGCCGTAGGTAACCTTTGTCGGGAAGGCGAAGGTTGTATCTCCGGTTACATAAAGATTATCGCCCGCGTTATCAATCATTTCCAGAGTGTCCCCCGGACCTGTGATTAGGCCAACGACGGACCCGCCGATGGTAAAGGCCGGCTGCGAACAGGTGATTTGCACGTTCGTGACATTCCCGGCCACGGTTCCCGTTCCATTCGCCACAAAGCAGTTCTGCGTCGGGTTGGAGGGCTGCGTCAGGACCGTGACGGCATACGTTGTACCGGCAGTGATCGCTGTACCAAAGGTGAACGCGACGTTCCCCGTGCCGCTCACGCTAAAATTGCCACCGCCATTATTTTGCAGCACCATTCCTGAGCCAATCAGCCCGGAAATCGTCCCGCTAAGTTGGAGGCCGCTGTTACAGTTGATCTGTACGGTGGTCACGTTGGCCGATGCGGTGCCTGTGCCGTTGGCTACGGTGCACGTCTGGATGGGAGCGCTGGGTTGGGTCTTGATCGTCACGGAAAATGGCCCGGTCACGGCTGTCTTGAATGTGAACGTTCCGTTTCCGGTAATCGTCAGATCATCTGCGAGATTATCCTCGAGAACCATGCCGGTTCCCACTACCCCGGAAACCATTCCGCCGATCATGAAGGGCCCCGCAGCGGTATTCCCCGTCGTGGCGGAGCCTGTCCCTGTCGTGGTGCCGGCGGCGCCCGTCGTTCCGCCGGTGATGCGGCAACCCCCGAGCAGAACGGAAGCCATGAGTAGCGTAAAAAGAAAGTAAGATTTCGGCATGGGCTTCATAAAATCTGTTCCTCGTTTCTAGTATTAATAATACCTTTTATTAAAACACATTAATGTCAGTCCTCCGCCCCATCCGTTCCACATCTGAATTTCAGCGTTCGGGAACTATCCCGGCAAAATACGGGGTGTTACGAAGAACAACAATTCCTGGGTTGAAACGTTAATCGTGGTGTGCTTGAACAAGTTACCCATCAGGGGCACGCTGCCGAGCAGCGGAACCTGATCGACGTTTGTCGTTTGATTGGTAACCACAACACCACCGACGACCACTGTGCCGCCGTCATTGATCAGCACCTTGGTTTGTGTCGATTGCGTGCTCAGAGCGGGAGTGCCCTGAATACGAGCGACACCATCGTCGATTTGCGTGTTCTCGATTGTTACGTCAAGAAATACCGTGCCCTCGGCAGTGATCTGGGGGGTCACTTCCAGCTTCAGCACGGCATCAACATATTGAACGGAAACTGTATTGTTGATGCTGGTTTGAATGGGAATCTGGGTTCCTTGTTTCACAGTCAGTTTTTCGTTGTTTTGTGTAACGCCCTTCGGCTCGGAAAGCACCTTACCCACGCCGCGGCTTTCCATTAGGCTCAGAACAAAGTCGATGGCATAGTTGTGCCCCTGGTTTGCAATGGTGAATCCGCTCGTCGGCGCTGTCGCTCCCAAATTGGAAACAAGCGGAATTTGACCGCCGGTCGAAAACGGCGCTGCGATCGAGTGAATGACCGGGCTGATATTGGTCGCGCTGCCCACCAACCCTCCGATGGCTGTGTTGCCGGAGGAGCCGGTGGGAGTGGAGAACCCGAATTGTGTGCCGACTTCCCGCGCAAACGACCGGGTAGCCTGAACCACGCGGGCGTCGATTTCCACCTGCTGCGATTTTCGATCCAGCTGCCGCAATAGATCGTCCACCTTCGGAATCGAGGAAGGAATATCCCGGATGATCAGCGTGTTGGACCGTGTGTCGGCGATCACATCGCCTCGGGCCGTCAGGAAACGCTTCAGCGTGTTTGTCATCGTCGTTGCCTGTGCATAGCTGAGAACACGCGTGACGGTGACAGGTTCGATGGCGTCGGTTTGGGCCTTAAGAAGTTCGCGGCGCGCGTCGGCTTCACTCTTCAGCGTCGCCTGTGTGGCGATCCGGAGCACATTGCCATCGATTTCCTTGGTCAGGCCGTTGTTGCGCAGCACGATGTCCAGGCCCTGATCCCACGGCACTTCGTCCAGAACCAGAGTGACCGTTCCATGCACTGCGGGATCGAGCACAACGTTCAAACCACTGATTTCATGAATCAGCCGGAAGAAATCCTTGAGGTCTACATCTTTCAAATTCACCGAGATCGGCTCACCCGTATATTTTTTATCCGGAGAAACAGTGGCTGCCTGTTGAGGCATCACCGCCGCATTCTGGGGCTGGGGCGCGGGCGGAACATTTGCCGGGCTCGCGAAGCCGATTTCTTTTCCGGTCAGCCAGGCGGGCAACGGCATCTGCGGAACATTGACGGACGCAACCTCTTGTTGCCTGCTCCTGGAATTCCGATGGGACGCAGCCGGTCGTCACCTGCGGTTCGGCCGTATCGAAGGAAATGACGACGCTTGAACCCTCGGTTTTCGATGTGAACGACGCCGATTCCGACAGGTCGATCACCACACGCGACTGTCCTGACGCGGACTGCCCCAGGCGAACTTCCTGCACCGGAGCATATTCACCCGTCACCTGGTTGCGCCGTGTAGCAAGTTTCGTATTGGAAAAATCCAGGACCAGGCGCGGCGGTGAGTCCAAACGCGATGTCTGGAAACGCAGGTTCCCTGTCCCGCTGATGCGCACCGTGGTTTGCTCCCCTTCGCGTGACACATCGACCGCCGAGATCGACGCCATTCGCCCATCCGCCGTGGCGCTGATTTCCTGAGCGGTTTGTGCGCTCCCCGGCCGAGCCACCATCGTAGCCCCCGCCAGCATTAGGCAACCGAACCCGAAAGCCGGCCATTTGCTCTTCATTGCGATTCTCCTGGACTTGGGTAAAGTCGCTTGGTCACCTGATGTTCAAGGGTTTTTCCAAAAGCGTCTTTGCCTAATTCATGAAATGAGACGGAGTCGAGCGTAATTTTATCGACCGAGCCGTCATACAATTTGTCGCCTTCCCGAAGGAAATAAACACGCATCTGCGGATTGGAAACGATGGCGATCATGCCTCCGGTGTTGTGCACGATCCCGTCAATCCTTAACGATGCAACCACTAAGCCGGCCTTTCCCGGCGGCAGATTTTCAGGAGTTCCCGTGGCGGCCTTGGCTCGATTCAAAAGCGTGTCAAACGGATCGCGCCGTGACGTGGAAATTTTTTCCTCGGCCGGTTTTTCAGCAGGAGACTTCGCGGCCGCGGTGGACTTCGCGGAAGCTCCCTTCCCGGCTTTTGCCGGGGCGGGAGACTTCCTGGGCTGCGGGGCGTTCGCCGGAGGCGTGGTTTGCGCCGCGCTGCCGCCCTTCATCAATTGATCGCGCACGGCATTCGGCGAAACGTTCGGATGTTCCTGGGCGAATGCGCTGGCCGCCAGGACCGCCGGGAGTGCCGCCATCAACAGTGTTCGCGAATACTTTGCGAGTCGCATATTCAGTCGGCTCAATTCCGCCTATTTTCGGGCGGGTTGATTCTTGGCAGCCGGGGTTGTTGCAGTATCCCCGGGCTTGCTGAAAAATGTAGTAATCAGGCATGTGCCCTGGACCGTCGTGCCGGGACGCACCGGAAATTTCGTTCCCTTGGTAGCATCCAGCCCCGTAAAGGCCAGGTCACCCACATTAATGATTCGGGAAAGACGGCTCAGCCTCGAAAAGAAATCCTCGATGCTGAAATAAGGCCCGTCCACCGAGATTTGGAACGGCAGTTCGTAGTGATAGTCCTTCGGCACCACCGGCTGGGCGACGAGGCTGCGAATCTGCACGCCGGATGCGGATGCGGACCCTTGCAGCAGGCGCATGAACTCATCCAGCTCCTTTTCTTCCGGAACGATGGTTTTTAGCGTATCCAGCTGCTTTTCCATGGCCGCCATTTCGATTTTAAATTCCGCATTGCGCCGCTCGTACACTTGTAATTCCGCCACCTGCCGGTTCAGGTCTGCATCCCTCTGGTGATTCTGGTCCAGCGTTGTCCGCAACGCAGCCACCGGAGAAAGGGGCAGGTATTCACCTGCTCCAATCAAGATCAGAGCCAGCGCGAAGAAGACCAGCGCCTGCAGGTACCACGGATATTCGCGGAACGAAATCGCCATCGCTCCCCCTAAGTCTTTCCCGGCTTGGTAGCCGACGGCGGATTCGCGCCAGGCGCGCTGGCTGCGGATGGGGCGGTGGCGCCGGCGGGCGCGCCCTGAGGCGGCAAACCGAATACTGCCGTCAAGGTGAAACTAAATATCTCCACGGCCCTGTTGCTGTCGTCCTGGTGCGATTCCTTGATTTCCACCTGCTGGAAATAGCCGGAACGTTTTAATTGCGTGATGTAGTTGGCGACCGCATTGATCGATCCTGCGGAACCTACAATGGTCAGCGCGTCGCCTTTCAGATCCACCGAAGTGAGCCAAAGCGTATCGGTGCGGCTCACCGTGTTGGCAATCGCTTCCAGAAGTTCCTGGCCGCCGGTGCGGTTGCGCTGAAGTTGTTCGATCACGCCAATTCTCTGTTGCAGCACCGCTTTTTGTTTCTCGAAATTTTCCACCTGCTGCTTGAGCTGTTCCAGGCGCGCCTTCTCGCCCATCTGTTTTTGGATGTGCGCCAGAACCTGCGTATTTTCGCGGTCCATCAACAGGTAATGTCCGTAGAGAATGCCGATGCTGACGACCAGCGCGATCGCGAGCAAGACATATTGAAGCGTTGCCTCGATCGGCACAGCCGTTCGCGTGGCCTTGGGCCGCGCTCTCCCCAGCAGGTTAATGCGGATCATGGTTCGTCGAAGCTCCTGAGCGCCAGACCTACGGCGATGGCCAGGCGCGGCGCAAGTTCGCGAATCTGTTCTTCATTGTGCCGCCCGGGATTGATGACAATCTTGCGAAACGGGTACATTTCCTCGACCGGAACCGCAAATTCTTCCCGCAAAATATCCATTAAACCCGGGACGCGGGCGCTGCCGCCGGCCACGACAATTTTCTGAATACTCTCGCCCGTCGCGGTGGCGCGAAAAAAATCGAATGTCTTCTGAATTTCCAGAACCAGAATGTCGGTCACCGATCGCAAAATCGTGGCGCGGTGTTCCTCGGCCACTCCCGCAATGTTCTCACCCTTCTTCAAACGCTCCGCGTCTTCAAAGCTCAGGTCCAATTCCTTCTGCAGCGCGTCGGTAAACTGATTGCCTCCCACGGAAACGTCGCGCGTAAACAGCGGAATTCCGCCCCGGACGATATTGATATTCATGACGCTGGCGCCGATATTGAGCAACGCGACGGTTTGTCCCGGGTCGGGATCGTAATTCACTTCAAAACAGTTCTGCAGAGCGAAGGCGTCGATATCCACTACGGTTGAATTTTTTCCCGCCTGCGCCAGCACGTTCGTGTGATTCAGAATCTTGTCCTTCTTCACGGCAACCAGCAGCACATCCATCTGCGAGTCCACGGACTCGAGAAGCTGATGATCCAAATTCACGTCGGCGATGTCGAAGGGAATGTGCTGGCTGGCCTCGGATTGAATGCGGTCGTAAACTTCCTCCTCCGTCATCGAGGGCAGTGTGACGCGCTTGACGATCACCGAGTGGCCGGAAACTGCAGTCGCCACATTCTTGGTTTTTACTTTTTGTGTATCGAAGATGTTGCCAATGGCCTGAGCCACCAAAGGCGCGTCCATGATCGCGCCGTCCACGACCGTGTCCTGAGCCAGGGGTTCCAGGCCAAAACTCACCAGTTCGTACCCCTGTTTGGTACTTTTCAGCTCAACGGCCTTAATGGAACTTGACCCGATATCCAGACCCACCAGAGACTTTTGTTTTGCGCCACCAAACATAGGTTGCAACCCCTCAGCAATCCCTGCTGCCCGCCCGCACGATCGAACTTTCCCCTGATTTGCCTGTCTTCGCCGGCATGATCTGCCAACAAACCATGGAACATAAGCTGATTTCACGCCCGACTGTTGCACAACCCCATGAAACTTGAAGCGGCGTTCGCTCCACTCCGTTCAGGAGCGTGCGCCGCGTACAGCGAATTTGGCATCCGGCACTCGGGGTGTCAAGCAAACGGATTCGCAAGTTGTTCTGAAGAATACCGGTTAAGCGGCTGAACAAGCGGACAGGAAACGGCCAGAAAATACTATTTGTAGAGTTTGGTGAATACTAGGACCACTATTACTGGTATAGGCTTTCGGGACACTTTCCTTGGGACTTTCTGCTATCGTTTGAGATTCAGCGTGTTCCAAATTGTGTCGATGCGCTTTTTTGTCGCTTCATCCATCACGATTTCATCCGGCCACGCGCCCCGAAAACCTTCACTCTCCCATTTGCGCGTCGCGTCGATCCCCATCTTCGACCCGTAATCCTGAATGCGGGAGGCGTGGTCCAGCGTGTCCGCCGGCCCCATCGCGAATTCGATATCCCTTTGCGGGTCAATCGCACACAGGGATTTCCATACCACTTCGCTAAAGTTCTGCACGTTGACGTCGTGGTCCACCACGACCACGACCTTCGTGAACATCGCCTGCCCCAGAGACCAAATCGCATGCATGACCTTCCGCGCGTGTCCAGGGTATGACTTGCGAATGGCAACGATCATCAGGTTGTGAAATACCCCCTCAGCCGGCATCGCCACGTCCACAATTTCGGGATGCTGCATCTTCATGACGGGTAAAAACACGCGCTCGACCGCATGCCCCATGAAATAATCTTCCTGCGGCGGCGGCCCTACGATCGTGGTCAGATAAATCGGATCGCGCCGCTGGGTGATGCACGTTACATGGAAAACGGGAAATTCACCCGCGAGAGAATAAAAACCGGTGTGATCCCCAAACGGTCCTTCCGTCCGCATCTCCTTCAAATCCACGTAGCCCTCGAGAACAATTTCGGAGTTGGCCGGAACTTCCAGTGGGTTTGTTTCACAGCGGACCATCTCGACCGGTTCGCGCCGCAAAAATCCCGCGAACATCATTTCGTCCAGATCCGGGGGGATCGGCAGAATCCCCGAAAGGCAAGTCATCGGGTCCGATCCTATGGCCACGGCAACATCGATGCGTCCATCGGGATTCGCATCCCGAGCGCGCCGAAAATGTTCGGCGCCGTGCTTCTGAGTCTGCCAGTGCATCCCGGTGGTGCGTTCGTCATATACCTGCATGCGATAAACGCCGACATTGCGCTTCCCTGTCTCTGGATTGCCCGTAATCACCAGAGGCCAGGTGATGAACCGCCCGGCATCCTGCGGCCAGCACTGCAGAATCGGAAAATCAAAGAGCGAAAAGTTTTCGCGGCGGATGACTTCCTTGCACGGCCCGGATTTCACCGATTTCGGAAAAAAGGAACCGAGCTCGGCGAGCTTCGGCAGCATCTTGAGCTTGTCAAGCAATCCCTGCGGCGATTGCATGTCGAGAAATCCGCGGATGCGCGCGCCCACTTCCTCGACGTCCTCTACTTCGAGCGCCAGATTCATACGCCGTTCGCTGCCCAGCATATTGATCAGCACCGGCACACGTGAACCTTTAGGATGCTCAAATAAAAGTGCCGGCCCCCCGGCGCGCGTCACCCGATCGGTAATTTCCGTGATCTCCAGAACCGGATCCACTTCAGCGCCGATGCGCTGCAACTCACCCGCCTTTTCCAGCTTCGCAATGAACTCGCGCAAATCTCGATACGCCAAACCACCCTCCAGAGGTAACGCGACACTCTAGCATGAAATGACGGTCATTGAATTCTTGCAAGACCCTGACAGGTTTGGTAGCGTAAGGCCTAGAGCGGGCGTCGTACAATGGCAGTATAGAAGCTTCCCAAGCTTCGGACGTGGGTTCGATTCCCATCGCCCGCTCCAAAGCTCCTGATGATTCCATTGTCTTTCTCCAAACGAAACACGGAATTCCGACCAGAAAATGGCAGGCTTTTGAATATTCGATCCACGCGAATAAACACAGTAGGACGGACCGCAAATAGGCGAGTTTAGAGACGGGTTTAGATAAAGGAAAGATCCGGCGATGGCAATTATTACAGAAAAAAAACGGAACGCTTCTTCTTTCCGATTCGCTCAGCTATGAATTTGACCGTACTCAATAATTGTGCTCAATGATCGGGCTCGATGATCGGGCTCGACGACTGATGCTGTAGACTGCCGTGAAAAAACAAGTGTTGCACGAGGTTCGTCGAGAGCAATGGCCTTATGTATACTGTTCCCATGACGGATGGGCAAGTTCGCGAATCTGTGACGAAGGACCCGGCCACTTGGCTGTATCCTCCGGTTGAACCCTATAACACAGGGCGGCTGAAGGTCTCCGCTGTCCACGAGATTTACTTTGAGCAGAGCGGTAATCCGGACGGCAGGCCTGTCGTGTTTCTGCACGGTGGTCCCGGAGGGGGTTCCGACCCGAAGCAGCGCCGTTTCTTTCACCCTGACAAGTACCGCATCGTTAACTTCGACCAGCGTGGCTGCGGCAAAAGTACGCCTTACGCATCCCTCGAGGCCAATACGACGTGGGACCTTGTCGGCGATATCGAGAAGCTCCGCGAGCACCTCGGCATCGACCGCTGGCAGGTGTTCGGGGGATCCTGGGGTTCGACACTGGCGCTGGCCTATTCCGAAACGCATCCTGATCGCGTTACCGAACTCGTACTCCGCGGAATTTTTCTGCTGCGCAAACAAGAGATTGACTGGTTCTACCAGCGCGGCGCGTCGGCGATTTATCCCGACGCGTGGGAACCGTACCTCTCTCACATTCCACAGGCCGAACGCGGCGATCTGCTCTCGGCTTACTATGGCCGGCTCACAAGCGACGATCCGGCCGTTCGACTCGCCGCGGCAAAGGTTTGGAGCGGATGGGAGGGCGGCACATCGAAACTTCTGCCGGACCCGGCTTTCACGAGTCACTACGAAGAGGATGAATTCGCGCTCGCCTTTGCCCGCATCGAGGCCCATTATTTTTTTCACAAAGGATTTCTCGACGCCGACGATCAGTTGCTTCGGAATGCTTCGCGGATCCGACACATCCCGGGAGTCATCGTGCAGGGCCGTTACGATGTGGTTTGCCCGATGGAAAGCGCCTGGGCGCTCCATCGCGCGTGGCCCGAGGCCGAACTCATCGTCACTCCCGACAGCGGTCACAGCGCCTTCGATCCGCCAAACAGCCGCGCCCTGGTCGCGGCAACGGATAAATTCGCGGGCGGACTCCCCGGAACCCGGCATCTATAATCGCCTGTCTACATTACCTTTAGAGTATATATTTCACATGGCCGCCAAAGAAGCGGGGACGGTTTTGGATTTTGAAGGGAGTAATGCCAGGGCAGCGGTCAGAGGAGTCCGTGGAGCAGATGTAATGCGAGGAAAAAGTTCGGGCAGGAAGAATTGAGGAATTTGCCGTTAAAAATCGCAACGATCCGGTTGGTTTGGAGTGAATCCGCCAACCCCGAAAACCTCGGAGAACCTGGCGGTCGTCATTTTTCAATCGTTTAAAGATTCGGGAATCAATCGGCTGGCGCTCTACCTTCGGAGCGGCCGCACAATATTACGCGGGTGAATTCTGCCAGCGGCTCAGGTATAAAGAGCCGTTGACGATGTGGAATCCTTGCCCTTCATACAGATCGACCGCGGTGGTATTGGGGAGTTCCGTGCGCACGACCGCGTAGTTTGTAAACCGCGATAGCCAGGCGCAGCCCTGCTGAACCAGCGCGCGTCCAATTCCCTTGCCTCTCGAATTTTCCGAAATGGCAATCAGTTCGATCGCGCCCACGCGCACGTGGTGCGCCATCTGAAATTTCAAAGCAATGAAACCCAGCACTTTGCCGCGACACCGGCAAACGATCATGTGGTCCGCCTGTTTTCCAAGGCAACAGTTTCGCGCCCAGGTCCCGTGCAGCTTTTCCACTCGATCGCGCGGAATTCGAAGATCCGCGGTAAAGCGGCCATAGCGGAAGGCCGTCGCCGCAATTCGTTCGATTTGGTCGACGTCCGTTTCCGGATGGACCTCGTCGAAATCCATCCCGTCCCCCAAAGCAGGGCTGCCATTGATCCCCGGATCATGCGCCCGGTCGCCGGACAATTTCATGCCGAGAGTAACCATGGGCACCAGGACGTGGAAGCCGCTTTCTTCCAGGACGCGAAGCAAGGATGCGTCGTCCGACGGAATCCGCGCAAAGATACAATCGCCAAGAACTTCCCTGTGGTTCTGGAGTAAATGAACGAAAAGGCGACTCGCAATTTCGTAGCGCGACGCCTGATTGGCGGCGGCAGAAACCATCGTAAGATTTTGAATCCGCACGGAAAGCTGCTCGGTATCCCAATCCTTGTTCTCAACAATCAAGCCCGCAATCGACCCGGCGCTCGCCTCCGCGAATAATCCCAGGGCGATGGGCGGCTCGAGCGCCCTTGCGAATAAGGATTGAATCGCGGAGCATTCCAGCCCGCGCCCGATCGGCGTCGAAGACGAAAAATAGTCCCCCAACAGCGCGCGGTTGCCCCAATCGCCGCGTTCTGCCGGACGAATCCTGGCGGGAAGCGTAAAACTGGGCTGGCAGGCGCTCACCGCGCGTGCACGGCTTCCGCCCGGGGTTGAGTTTGCTCGATCCGGCGGCGCCACTCCACGTATTTTTTCAATCCGTCCGGAACGTTCACCCGGGCCTCGAATCCCAAAACCGTTTTGGCTTTCTCGGTGGAGCATTGGCGACGCTTCACCAGATTCACATCGCGATCCTGATACGCGGGCTGCAATTCGTATCCGGTCAGATCTTTCAGATAATGAAACACCTGGGCAACGCTGGTGGCAACACCCGTGCCCACGTTGAAAAAGTCCGCCCGCGCGGGTGACTTCGCCGCCAGAATATTGGCCCGGGCGACATCTTCCACGTTGGTCATGTCCATCGTCTGGCTGCCGTCACCGAATATGGTGATCGCCTGGCCCGATGTCATCTGGTCGTACCAGCGGGGAACAATCTGAGCGTAAGCTCCTTTGATGTGTTGCCGCGTCCCGTACACATTGAAATAACGGAGCGCGACGAATGAAAGATCGTGTTCGCGGTGGAAATTCCTGCAAAACTGCTCGCCTGCAATTTTCGTGGCGCCGTACATTGTTTCGTTGTTGTACGGGTGATTTTCGTCCATCGGGAGAAACAGCGGCTCTCCGTATACCGAACCTGTGGTGGAGAACACAACCTTGCGGACGCCGCATTTCGCCGCCGCCTGCAAAACGTTGAATGTGCCGATAATGTTCGTGTCAATCGCTTTCCGGGGAGCGACGCGGGCCTCGAGCAGCATGATCGAAGCGGTGTGAAAGACGAAGTCGCACCCGGCCATGGCCGCTTCCAGGTCGTGATAGTCCCGGATGTCGCGCGTCGCGATTTCCAGGCGCCCCGTGCTCAACGCGGAATCCAGATTCCCCAGATTGCCCTCGGCAAAATTGTCGTAGACCACGACATGCGAAGCGCCCTCCTTCAGGACCGCATCCACAATGTGCGAACCGATATGCCCGGCGCCTCCGGTGACAAGAACACGACTCCCCTCAAGTGAGAACATGTATTTTTCCTCCATGGAATTTTTGAATCAGGACCGACGCGTGCCAACCACGATTTTTCGAACGGCGCGTGCGGCATCCTGCACATCTGTTTCAGTCATTTGCGGAAAAAGCGGAAGACTAAGAATGCGATCGGAAACCCAGGCCGCGTTGGGAAAATCCTTCGAAGCAAACCCAAAACGCTTCTGGTAATAGGGTTGCAAATGAACGGAGACAAAGTGGATGCCGCACCCGATGTTCTCGGCCTTCAGCATCTCGACGAAACGGTCGCGGGTGACCGTCAGACGATCCAAATCCAGCGTCAGGATATAGAGATGACAGGCGTTCCGGCGGCCCGGCGCGCGGTACGGCACGGCCAGCTCGGGAATATCCCCGAGCAAAAGATCGTATAGGTCCGTCCACCTCTGGCGCAGGCTGGTGATCCGTTCGATTTTCGCGAGCTGATGAATTCCCAACGACGCTTCGATATCCGTCATGTTGTATTTGAATCCGGGATAGACCAGTTCCCAGCTCAACGAACCTTCCTTCGAGTAGCGTTTCCAGGCGCTGTTGCTCATGCCATGCAAGCTGATCACGCGCGCGAATTCGGCGAATTTGTCCTCCGCCGCGGTAATCATGCCGCCATCGCCTGTCACCAGATTCTTACTGGCGTAGAAACTGAAGCAGCCGGCGTCGCCCATCGCGCCCGCGTGCTTTTCTCCGTATTTGGCGCCGATGGCGTGCGCCGCATCCTCGATCACCTTGAGGTTGCGTCGCCGGGCAATCTCGAGAATCGCATCCATCTCGCAGGGTTGCCCGGCCATGTGGACCGGGATGATGGCCTTTGTTCGGGAAGTGATTTTTTCCTCGATCCGGTTGGGATCGATGTTGAACGTGCGGCGGTCCACATCGACTAAAACAGGCGTGGCTCGCTCGTAGAGCACGGCATTGGTCGTCGCCGGGAATGTGATCGGGCTGGTGATGACTTCATCGCCCTCGGTTACCCCTGCGGCGACAATGGAAACGTGAAGCGCCGCCGTGCACGAACTCACGGCGATGGCGTGTCCCGCTCCCGTGTAGTTCTTGAAATCGTTTTCAAATTGCGTCACCTTGGGGCCGCGGCTCAACCAGACGCCGTCAAGGGTATCCATGACTTCCCTTTTTTCTTCGTCTCCAATCCACGGGCGAGTCAGGGGGAGAAACTCCGAACGCACGGGAGTTCCGCCATTCATTGCGAGCTCTTCCGGGGCCGCTTGTTGCATCGAGGGTTTCAATTATTTTGCTCCTTGGTGAAGGATTGAGTTACGACTGCTTCCACTTTGTTTTCGTGAATTTGCGGTACGATTGCGTCGGCGCTTCTTTCCGCTGAACAATAAACTCCCGCTCGAGTGACGAACATGCTCCATAGGCCTTTCACCAGAATTCGCAAATCGAGCCAGAGCGTGTAATTCCGGACATAAAAAACATCCAGCTTGTTACGTTCGACCCACGGGAGATCGTTTCGGCCATGAATCAACGGCAAACTCAGGCATCCGGGCCTGAACTGTAGCTTTTCCAATGCCCAGGACGGCAACTCTTCGGTATAGTCCGGTTTTTCCGGGCGCGGCCCGATGATGCTCATTTCTCCCACCAGCACGTTGAACAACTGGGGCAGCTCGTCAAGACTGAATTCGCGCAGCCACCGGCCGACGCGGCTGACCCGGCTGTCGTTGCGTCCCACATAGGCTGAGCCATCCGCGTTGCGCAGATGCGGAACACCCTGATACATGCTGCGAAATTTGAACATATGGAAAGGAACGCCGTTCTGCCCCGAACGGAGCTGGCGAAAAATCACAGGTCCCGGCGATTCCAGCCGGATCAGCAGCGCGAGCAATGGCAACAATGGCGAGACCAGCGCGAGACTCAGGCCCGCAATCGCAATGTCCGCCAGTCTCTTAACGACGAGTTGGGCTCTGCGTTTCATGCAGATATTTACCGCGACAGGAGTTACTGGAAATGTCATGCGAGCGGCTCGGGCGAATCGTTGGAATGCATCGCCACCTCCCTCACGAGCCCCGCTTCATTGCCTTCTCGTGTGGCCGGGCGCGCAATTCCGGCGATCTCGTAAAGCAGAGATTCCAGGCGAGGCATGGCAGCCCGCCTCGAGAACTTTTCGCAGGCAAAACCGCGTGCGCTGGCTCCCATGCGCGCTCTCAATTCCGGTTCGCGGAATAGATGCAGAATCGCTTCCGTCAGCTCCGTCGGCTTTTCCGGTTCGACAACCAGGCCGCACTCAGCAAGCGAGATGACGCGCCGCGCCTCGCTGTCCGAAGTGGCAGTTGCCACGATGGGCCGCCCACTAGCCATGTAGGTCAGCAATTTGCTGGGAGCCACGGAATCGGTTACGCCCGCATGCTGGTGAAGTAGAAGGACATCGGCCGCCGCCAGCATCTCCGCGAAACGCTCATGCAGCTGCAGGGGCAGGAATTTCACATTGCGCACGCCCAGTCTCCGGGCTTCCGCAACGACTGCATCCTTCCTTGCGCCTTCGCCGGCAATCACAAACTGAATCGATCGATGCTCGTCAAGGAGCTTCGCGGCCTGGATCAAAAGCTCGAGCTTCTGCTTTTCTCCCATGTTTCCGCTGTGCAATACCACAAACGCGGACGGATCGATGCCCAACTCTTTCCGGAAAGGCGCTCCTGAAATCTCAGGCCGAATCGCTTCCGTGTCCACCCAGTCGGACATGACTGTCAATTTCGCGCCCGGGACGCCCTTGCCGCGAAGATTGAGCGCGAAGCACTCCGATAGAACAATCAGCCTGGCCGCATGAGAATAGGCGAAGCGTTCCAGACGCCGGGCCAGCGAAATGGCCATCCCGTTCTTGATCATGCCGGTTTGGATCGCGATATCCGGCACCAGGTCTTTAACCCAGAGCGCATAGGGCACGCCCCAAAACATTTGGAGCGCTCGGGCCGACAGCGCCAATTCCAGTGCAGGAGTAACGCATAGAATTAAGTCCGGACGGCCTGCCAGGCAAGCCGGGAAAAATGCGAGGGCGCCAAAACTGGCGTAATAGAGCACGCGCTTGAGCGAACTGGGCCGTCGCGGAATGTAGTTGCGCACCCGGCGAACCCAAACGCCGCGCTCGTTTTCTTTGGAATATAATTGACCGTCGTACCCTTTCCAGATTTTCCATTGCGGGTAGTGCGGAAAGGTGGTCACGACCGAGACGCTGTGTCCCGCCTCGGCCAGGTGACGGCAAAGGTCTGTCGTGATCGGAGCCGAAGCTGTTTTTTCCGGGGCATAGTTGCCCGCCATCAACAAAATGCGCACGCGCGATCTCCCCTTATCTCTATGTCCTATGTTTTGCAGGTGGCGATAAATGCGAAACGGAAAAGGGGTTTGTCGAGAGAAGCGTCCCGGCAGTTTCTCGCGACACGGTTGTTGACTCTATTGTTGACTCTGTCGTCTGAGCACGTTCGATTCCGTCAGACTCCGGCTTTGGCGACAAGGGCGGATTCCCATTTCATTTCTGCCACCTTCATCATGGGATGGGAAACCACCAGATGCCAGATGACGGCCTGGAAGGCTTCGGTCTGCGGCGTGACAGCGTCCGCGTCTATCGTGGGCACAACCACGCACGCATCGGCGACCTTGGCGGTGTAGCCCCCGTCGCGGCCCACCACGCCGCAGATGGCCGCGCCGACTTCCCGGGCATAGCGCAGAGCGCTCACCAGATTCGCGCTGATGTTGCGTTCCGCGTCTCCGCCGCCCACCGAAAAGACGAACACCATGTCCCTCTTCCCCAATCGGCTCCCGCGCAGCCACTGCGCGTAGGCGGTTTCCCAGCCGTCGTCGTTCACGCGGGCAGTCAATTCGGAAACATTGTCGGTGGGAGTGTACGCTTCGAAATTCGCGATCTTGCGAAAATCGTTGACGGCGTGGGAAGCGTGTCCCGCCCCTCCGCCCACGCCGAGAAAAAACAGCCGGCCCTTTCTGGACCGCAACTGGACCAGCTCGTCGATCACCCGCTGGATCGCGGCCTGGTCAAGCTGCTGCAGAATCGATACCGCATCGGAAATGAATTCACCTATGTAATCCATGATCCTCCTTTTCGAACCTATCGGACTTATCGAACCTGGCCGATCGCGCATTTTACGTAAGAGAATTTTTCGAGGCTTCTGGCATTTCCCTTTTCCAGGCGCTCGATCACGTCCGTCGCCGAGAGAAGATCGCGAACCAGAAAATCCGGCTGGGCGTTGTGCCGCTCGAGGTCGTCGCAGACGTAGCACTTGCGGCTGCTCACAAACAGAGTCGTGCTTCCGGCCGCTCTTCCCGCCAGGATATCGCTCACCCCGTCGCCCACCATGTAGCAACGGCCCAGATCGAGACTCATCTTGCGGGCGGCGGTCAGCAGCATTCCCGGACTTGGCTTGCGGCATTGGCAGGCTTTGCGGTATAGCGGGAGCGCCGCGTCAGGATGGTGGCAACAATAATAGGTGGCGTCGATTTTTCCTCCGGCGCGCCGGACGAGGCGAATCATTTTGTTCGTCATCGCGTCCAGATGGCTGACCGTGAATCGCTTTTTCGCGATGCCGGGCTGATTGGAGACCACCACAACCAGCAGACCCAGACGGTTGAAACGCGCGATGGCTTCGCCCGCACCGGCAAGCAGGGAAAACTCCGCGGCATTTCCCGGAGAATCGACAATGCCGAACTCGGGATGATGAACCATCGGGTTGATGACCCCATCGCGGTCCAGAAATACGGCGCGAGACCCCATTTACAGATTCACCAGAACTTTCGCGCCCTCGAAATCGAAGTCATAATGCATTTCCCGCAAGCCGGCTTTGGCCATCACCTGGCGCAGCGTGTTCTTCCGTCCGTTGGGACAATAAAACATGAAAAATCCACCGCCGCCCGCGCCCATGATCTTCCCGCCGAGCGCTCCATTTTCGCGGCCCAGGCGGTACCACTCGTCAATTCGTTCGTCGGCAATTTTCACGGAGCGTTTCTTTTTGTTTTGCCAGTGCTCATCGAGCAACTGGCCAAATTGATCCAGATTGCCCTGTTCCAGGCATTCCTTGATGCGGTAGCCAAGTTCTTTGGTGCGGTGCAGGCTGTCGAGAACCGTACTGTCTCCTTTTTCGCTCAGCGTTTTCTGCTCTCCCAGGATTTCCGTGCTCGAACGGCTGACGCCTGTATAAAACAATAGAATGTTTGCGGACAGCTCTTCCAGGGTGGAATGCGAAATATTGACGGGAGAAACGCGAACGCTGCCGTCGCCTTCGATCTCGAGACATGTGATCCCGCCGAACGCGGCAAGATAATGATCGTGCTTGCCCACGGGATGCCCGGCCATGTTCATTTCAATGTCGCAGGCCTGCTCCGCCAGGGCGTGCGTGGGTATCGTTTCCCGCTTCATGGCGCGCAAGGCGGTCAGAAGCGCTACCAGATAAGACCCGGAAGACCCCAGACCGGTTCCGGCGGGGACATCCGCCATCGACGTGATCTCGAGGCTGCCCTTCAACTTCAGAAGGTTCAGCGTGTGGCGGACCAGATCGTGCTGAACTTCATCGGGACAGCTCACCTGCTCGTAGCGCGAATACTTAACCCGAATCAGGTCGTCCGCCGCGGGCTGGTTCACGCAAATGTAGATGTACTTGTTCATCGCGGCGCTGAGGACAAACCCGCCGCTATTTTCGTAATAGGAGGGAAGATCGGTGCCCCCGCCTCCCAGCGAAATTCGAAGTGGTGCTCTTGCAAGGATCATTTTGCCGTCCTGAATGGATTAGTTTTACGCGTTCGTATGTCGAACCGCGCCCGATTCCCTGGGACATTGGCCGATTTCCGTTCAAACTGCGTGCGCTGTCCTGCATTCGCGGCCGGGAGGCGCGTTTGCCCCGCCCTCCAGGCGAATCGTGGCCCCGGCCTCGGATGCCTGGTAAGCCGCCTCAACAATGCGCAGTGTCTGCCAGGCGTCAATCGCCGAAGCGGGCTGTATTGCGGATGAGGTTTGCGGATCGCGTGAATCCGGATGCAACACGGCGCTCACAAAAGCTTCCCACTCGTTCGCCCAGGCGTCGGTGGAAGCGCCTGTGGCTTGCCGCGCCGAAAAATCGATTTCCGCGATTTTTGGCGCGCCGCCGTTCTCCGCGGCATCGGTGCGGCGATGCGCGACCACAATTTTTTCCGGCCCGTAGCTGCCGCCCAATCCGTGAACTTGAATGGATCCCGTTTCGCCAAACACATCGAAGGCGAAAAGATTTTTCCATTGCGTCCAGCTTGCATGCAGCGATGCGACGCGCCCGCCGGCGGAACGCATCAACACAAAGGCATTGTCTTCGACCGGATCGTTTCCGGCCGCGTCTTTCGCCCGCCAATAATAAGCATCGACAAATCCCGAAATTTCCTGAAATTCGCCGAGAAAACATCGCGAAAGGTCGATGAGATGGACTCCCTGATCGAGCAGTTCCCCGCCGCCGGATTGCTCGCGGATGCCGCGCCACTCCCGTTCGTAACCCGGCCGGCCGCCGTGGCCGTAGCGGCCGAGCACGTACATGGGCCGTCCAATCTCCCCGGCCGCCACCATCTTTCGCGCCTGCTGAACCGCGGGATGATGCCGCAAGGTGAATCCCATCACGAGTTGAGCGACGCCCTGTGCCCGCTGGGCAGGTAAATCCGTGGAACCGGTCTGCGGCCATGCGCCGTAGAGCGCGCGAAGCACCGTTTCCGCTTCCGCGGAAGTTCGCGCCCCGGGTTTCTCGCAAAGCACGTGAATCCCCGCCTCGATGAACGAGGCCGAAATCGGAGCGAGAAACCTGTGCGGTGTAGCTACAACCACGGCGTCGATTTTTTCCCCAGGATGGCCGGCGCGGTCAAGCAGGTCGGTCCAGTTCGCCCGGACCGCGCATCCGAATTCAGCCGCGAGCTTCTCCGCCAGCCCTAAATCGGTGTCCACGATTGCGGCCACGCGGCAATCGGGATGCCGGCCGGCGGACTGCGCCCGTATGCGGCCCATGCGGCCCGCGCCCACAATCGCTATGTTTAGTTTTTTCAAGGTGTAATTCCGGTGAGCCGTCGAGCCTGTCTTCGGTTCAATCGCCGTTGTTTTTCGCCACAGCGGCCCGAACTTCCTCGACCAGCGGCTTTAGGGTGAAAAGGTCCAGGCGGCGAAGCGTATACCACGGTTTCGAACTGACTTCGTGAATCCGCTGTGCGTCCCAGGACTGCCACCCGTCAAACGGCGCGGAGATCAGCTTTCCGGTAAGTTCCCGGGATTCTTCGGACGCCAGGAACACGGCCAACTCGGCCGGAAGATCGCGCGGGGTCGCGCCCTCGCCGGATTCGCGCATCTTCTTCATCCGGAGGTAAATTTCTCCGGCGCGGTCCCCGGCCGCGAGCACTTCGTCTTGCAGTTTGGTATCCACGGCGCCGGGCGCGATCGCGTTTACTTGAATATTGAATTCCCGGACTTCTTCCGCGAGTGTTTCCGTCAGGCGGACCACCGCCGCCTTCGAGGCACCGTAGGCGGAGAATCGCGCGATTGGCGACGCCGCGCCGCCGCCGGAAAAATTGACGATTTTCCCCCGCCGCGCCTTGATCATGTGCGGCGCCACCGCTCTGCACAACAGGAATGCGCTGAATAGATTGACTGAAAATGTTTTGAACCATTCGTCCGGATCGGCATCCCATAGATTTCCAATGGGCCCATAAATTCCGGCGGCATTTACCAGCACATCGATGCGCCCAAACGCGTTCAGCGATGCCTGCACCAGGCGATCCACCTGTTCGCGGCTGGTCGCGTCGGTAACCTGCACCGAGGCCGCGCCGTCCTCCGCCTGAATCCGCTGAAACACCGAATCGAGCTCTCCTGCGGTGCGGGAGGCCAGCACGACGCGAGCGCCTTCACGGGCAAAGCGCAGAGCTACCTCCTCGCCGATTCCCCGGCCCGCGCCAACGACAAGGGCGGCGAGGCCTTGCATCCGTTGCCGCTCGCGTCTCGCCGATGGCAACGATTCAGAAACTGTTGCGGTCATTTTAGCCTCTTAGTCACGATTGCCGCCCGCGGCGCGCGCCGGTCGAAATGTTCCGCGCCCCAGCGCGGAATAGTGAAAGCCGGCCCGCAACATGGCTCGGGGATCGAAAAGATTTCGCGCATCGATAAATACCGGGTGCCGCATGACCGCCCGCAACCTGCCCAAATTGAGATCGAGGATACCGTCCCATTCCGTGACCAGCACGAGCGCATCGCAGCCACTCGCCATGGAAAATGGGTCGGGCGAGATCGTGAAAGTCACACCGGCATCCATCTCTTTCCAGTTCGCCAGTGGATCGTAAACGCGGAGTTGCGCATTCTCCACCACCAATGTGGTAATCAGTTCGAGAGCGACCGAACGCCGCAGCGTGCTGGTCCCCGGCTTATAGGTGATTCCCAAAATGCCGATCGTGAGCCCGTTCAGCGGCCCGCATTGGTCGATCAGGCGCTGCCTAACCGCGCGGGCACGGGCAAGATTGACGGACATCACGGCATCCATCAACGGCGTTTCCCTGCGGTTTTCCCGGCCAAGCTCCTGCAATGCGCGGATTTCCCGTCCAAGCGTGCCTCCCGCAAAACCGAGCCCGGGACTGAGGAAGGCGTGCGGCCCGATCCGCCGGTCGAGTTTCATCGCCTGCGCGACTTCGAGGGAATCCGCATTGACGCAGTCGCACAGGTCCGCGATTTCATTAATAAAGCTGATCGATGTCGCCAGAAATGTGTTGCAGGCATGTTTTGCCATTTCCGCGGAACGCAGGCCGATCCACAGGATGGGACGACGAAGGGGAAGATAAAGTTCCGCGATCCGGTCAACCACCGATTCCCGATCTGCTCCAATGACGAAACGGTCCGCCCTGCGAAACGTTCCCACTGCGTCGCCCAGGCGCAGAAATTCGGGAATGTAGGCTACATCGCAACCCGCTTCTGACATCTGCCCGCTCACCATCCGGGAAAGCTTCTCGGAAGTTCCCACCGGCGCCTGGGAGGTCACGCAAAGGATCATGCCGGGCTTCCAGAATTTCCCGGCATTTCGAACGGCGTCAAACAGGGACTCCAGCTGAGGCTCATCCCGATCGTTGACCGGCGTGTCAATCGAGAGATAAACAAATTCGGCTTCGTGCATCGCTTCACGGTAGTCCGTCGTGAATTGCAGTTTTCCGGATTTCAGGCCGCGCCGAAGCAGCGTGTTCAGACCGGGTTCGAGGACGGGAGACTTGCCTCGATTGAGCTCGGCCACGGCGGAATGGCTGTCTCCCACGGTTCGAACATGGTGCCCCAGTTGAGCAAAGCTTGCCGACAAAACCGTGGCCTGATGCCAGAGTCCAAGGATGCAAATTCGGCGGGGAGCACCCGCCGCCTTCGCGCGATTTGACAAGTTGACGAGTAAAGGCATGTTGTTCGTTAGCTTGCGACCAACACTTTTTGGACGACGCCCGAGTCACGCATGACGCGGTCGCATTCCTCCAGATATTCCGCAGTCACCGTCTGTGTCCTCAGCCACTCGAGGTATTCGTGGACGTTTTCCTCTACCGGGAAGATCGGCTTCCATCCCAGCCCGCTCAGGCGGGAGATGTCGGAGATGGTGTGCCGTGTATCCCCAAGTCGAAAATCGCCCGGGACCAGCGGCTCCAGCGTCGACCCCACCGCGTCCAGCATCATGCGGGCAAATTCCAGGACCGTGACGGCCCGTCCCCCGCCCACGTTAAAAATGCCGTAGTCAGCTTCCGGGCTTTCCATCACGAGAACATTCGCGCGGGCCACGTCCCGAACGTTCACATAATCGCGCAGTTGTTCACCGTCTTCATACACGACCGGCGCCATTCCGTTCAGCACGCGAATGGCGAAGCGCCGCGCCACGCCGGAATAGGCGTTGAAGAACGAATTGCGCGGGCCCTGCACATACGTGTAACGCATGCAAACCGCGGGTATGCCGTAACGGCGGCCCAGTCGGTCGGCAAGCTGTTCCACGGTGTGCTTCGAGATGCCATAGGCCGTATGGGGGTTGGCGACGGCTTCGTCAATCAATAGCGGATCCATCTCTCCGCCGCAGGCCGGGCACTGGATTTCCCAATTTCCACGGCGCAATTGTTCGAGGCTCCTGGGACCAGGTGAGACCACCCCGTGCGCCGCACGTACGCTCTGGACCGAGCGCGGCCGCTGGATCGAGGGGCGAATGGCAAGTGTCGCGAAAGCGGTTTTGCCGACTTCGACGCCGCCGTTGCAGGCATATTTCCCTTCGCCGCAGACGGCTTGCGAGGATGCAAATACGATTTTCCGTACAGGAAACCGCGCAGGATCGGAGACGATCAGTTCAAACAACAGCGCCGCGCTGACGCTATTTGTCCGGATGTACTTGCTGAATTCGGGCAGGTAATCCTGATGGGCCGCCAAATGCATTACGGCGTCCACCGACTCGAGAGCGCGAGTCAGGTCTTCCGCATTGGAAACATCGCCCTCCATAAATTCCGCTTCCCGATCCACCCAAGCCGGCTTGCCCCGGGGATGAACGCGTGGCTGGAGGCTGTCCAGAATGCGCACCCGGTAACCGCGATCGAGCAGATGGTCCACGGTATGGGAACCGATGAATCCGGCTCCCCCTGTCACTAGAACGCGCGCCCCCCGCGGCAGGCTGGAGAGATCGAGAATTTGCCCCGTCTGTGCCGTAATCATTCGAATCCCGCTTCCTTTTTTCCGTGCCCTTGGTTTCCGCGTCCTTTTTTCTGTTGCTCCATTCCGTTTTTCTGTTCCGTTTTCTTATTTTCATTTATTTCTTGGCGCTATTTTTCGCGTGCTTCATTATCTTGCCGCCACGCGGCTGGCGACGTGTTGGGCGGCCTTGGCGGAATCTTCGTTAAACTGGCGCACGGTTTCACGGCTGTATTTGTGGTCAATCATTTTCGGCAGCAGGGGCGGGGGGATGGTGACGATATGGGCTCCCGCCAGCGCCGCGGTCTGGATATCGATCGCGCCCCGCATGCTGCCCACGATAATCTTGGCCGTGTAGCCCCACATGTCGAGCCACGCGCGAACGTTTTTGATGGTCACCGCCGGATCGTTGCCTTCGTCGGCGATGCGTCCCGCAAAAATACTGACGTACGTCGCTCCCGCTTTCGCCGCCAGAACGGCTTGATTGAAGGAGAGTATAGCGGTCGCGTTCACAGCGATGTTTTCCTCGGTCAGCGTGTGAATCACGCCGAGCGAGGAGACTCCATCCTGATTCACGACGGGAATCTTGATGACAATGCTCGAACCCCAATCCGCAAAGGCCCGCGCCTCCTGCAGCATTTCTTCGTGATCGTTGGATGTAACTTCAATGCTGACCGGGCGTTCCCCCAGCATTTTGCATATCTGGCGCGTGCAGGATTCCAGATCCTTCACTCCATCCTTCAGCATGATGCTGGGGTTGGTCGTCACGCCGTCCACGACGCCTTGTTCCATCCATTTTTTCATTTCGTCCAGGTTCGATGAATCCAGAAAAATTTCCATTTCCCCCTCCTTGAGATTTGTTTTCCTTCCGATTGAAATCCCGGCCTCCGATTCTCCCGGTGAACGCTCTTCGGTGAAGGTCCGAAGTGTCCGCGCGAGCCGGGTGCAATCGCCGCGCCGGGCCTTAGGTTTTGACCGCTACCGCGAGCAGGCAATCCCCGCGGCCTCGTACGTTCCCAAGCCACAACGCCGGAAAGAGGATGAACCGGGCGAACAGCATCAGCGCGGCAACCCGGAGAGGATTTCGAAGCTGGCGATTCTGAACGCCTTTCTTATCGTAAACGTATGCGATGAATGACTGGGCCACCCAGGAGGCCGGCGTCACCTGGCTCGCTTCGATCGGCGCAAAACCGGTTTCCGCAAGCAGGTGGAACATTGTTTTTGGCGTGAAGTGAGAGATGTGAAACGGCACGTGCCAGTTGATCCAGTACCGGCCAAACATTCGGCGCAGCCAGCTCTCTCCGTTCGGACAACTGATCCACACCTGCCCGCCATCGGCGAGAATTCTTCGGGCTTCGATCAGCATTTGCCGCGGATCGCCCGTGTGTTCGAGCACATTCGACAGCACCACAACGTCGTAGGGAACCTCGGGATGGAACTCCTCGAGGGTGCACACATGCACGGTGAGCCCGGCGTCCCTGGCCACCTGCGCCGCGGCTTCATTCAGGTCCAGTCCTTCCGCTTGAAATCCGTTGCGGGCGTACATCCGGGTGCCGCGGCCTTCGTTGCAACCCACATCCAGAAGGCGGCCCGAACCCCCTCGCCAATAAAAGGCGGCATCGCCATCGATCCAGGTCCACAGCCGGTAGCAAGGGGAAAAGAAAAATCGCTCCCTCCAGCGTGTATACAATGTATCTTTCTCTCCACCGAAATTGTAATGCTTCTGGTAGAGCCCTTTGAGCGCCTCGGGAGAGAGGACAGGAGAGGTTTGTTCGAGCCCGCAATGGACGCATTGGCGAATGTCGTAGGTTCCAGACGTCCCCAAGCGTGTGTCCTCCACGCCGGCAAGCATAGTCCGGAAAACCAAGCCGCCGCAGAGCAGGCATCCGGTCTCCGGCGAGGGCTCCCTTTCTTCGTTCCTCGGAGCCACGGCGGTTATTATTTCAAGCACGCCATCATCATGTACTTGATGTTCTTGATGTTCTTGATGTTCTTGATGTTCTTGATGTTCTTGCATGGGGATTGTTTTGCTCCCGCGCTTCCCGTTGGAAATGGAAGCTATATTTTTGATTTGACAGCCCGGCTAGCCTCGGAAAGCATTCGCCCATCCGGACACGTCGGTAACCTTCAGGGTGGCGTTGTTTTCTTCGATCTTCCGCGCAACACGATCCATCATTTGCTTTCGCCGCGCATCGCCATTCCATGCGGCGCAGGTTTGCGGGGTAAACATGGGGAAGATAAAACGATGCTCGAATTTGCGGCAGGCAAAACGAATCGCCGGCAGTTCGTAATCGTGGACAATTGAGATCGGACGCTCGCCGCAGGCTGGCGTCACCTCCCGGATCGTATGCGCCCTTTCCCAACTGTCGCTTGAATCGTCGATGAAGATCAGATCCGCTTCAGCCAAATTCGCCCGGCAAACCGCGTCCCGCATTCTTCCCTCGAAAAACCGGTATGCCATTCGTGGATTTCCGGCAAGCTTCTCTTCCATTTGCCCCATCCAGACGGGGTCGTTCTCATAGGACTCGATGAGCGAGAGACTGGGAAACGCCGTTTCGTCCAGGAACGCGAGGGTGCTGAAATTTCCGGAGCCAAACTCGATCAGGTGTTTCGGGTGGCATGCCGCGGCGATTCCGATCAGAACCGGGATATGCGTCGCATGAGGCTGTTCACAAGTCGAGGTTGCCCCGATCAGGCGAACCCAGAGCCGCTTCAAAATTCTGTGTGCGTGTGATTTTTTTCCACTCTCCCGGCGCGGGCGACTTGCGATTGCCGGAGATGACTGTGTCCTATGAATCATGGTTCGCGCCAAATCCACCGCGGTGGAATTTCGATGGGTCCCGATGCAGCCCCTTAAATTTTCGGGGCGACCACAACCGCCGCCCGGGGAGTGGCCAATTGCGCCTTCCGGGCAAGCAACAGCCCCGCGAAAGTTCCCACGAAGGGCGACGTTGTGAAATGGAAAAAGACGGACTCATTAAACATGGTCAACAAGATGGCAGCCAATAAGCACGCCGAAAGCCCCAGCGACTCCCGGGAGATTCCGCCGAGGATTGCGAACAGAAAACCGCCAAAAGCGACTGCACCCAGTATCCCCATCTTTTGCAGAAGGTAAGCCCAGCCGTTCTCGATGAAGGGGACCTCGCGGTAGCCCAATGTGGGACTGTCCCATCCGATTTCGCTCCCCATCCCCATTCCCAACAGGGGATGAGCCCGAACGGTTTCCATGGCAGCGCCGAGTTGAAGGGCTCGGTCCAGCAGCGTATCCGAGGCGATCGCATCCCCAGGGACTACCGCCGCAAGTTTCGAAGAATTCCCAATGTACTCGCCGACCATGCCGGCGATTCCGGGAACGTAGGCGGGTAGGGCGATAAAAATAAAAATCAGCCCGAACAGAAGACGCGCCTTGATTGTCCGAAAGTAAATCGCGCCAGCAAGCGGGAGCACCGAAAGAAACAAAAGGACGGCGCCGCGCTGGAAGAGCAACAGAGGAACACAGAGGAGCAAAATAGCCCCCGCGAAGTACGATGGCTTCCTGCGTTCGATCCCTGCGACAAAAAGGACTGCGGCCAACAAAGCAGCCTGCGTTCCCGTCGTCGTCTGTTCGCGATGAAAGCCGTACTCCGCAAAGACCCACGCGAAATAAATGAAAAACATTATTGCGCAAAGGCTCCCAAATGTCTGAATCCGCCGAACCAGCAGGTCTTCGCTGCCCGTGTGGAGGGCGATGCCAAAGTAAACAATCATCAGGAATACGCCATAAAACTGTCGCAGGACATAACTTGCCGCCACACCCTGTCTTACGCCCCAGAACGAGGCAATCATAGCGACTGCGAGAAGCGCCTTGAGGGACCAGTGACTCGCGAGCGTTTTCCATACCCCCAGCCGCGCCATGGCAGTCGCGGTGATCAGAAAAAGGCCGACGGCCCAGTAGTACATTTCCCCGCTGTTCGGGGCGTCGAAAATCAATCGCGCGCCATAGGGAAAAATCACGCTGCATGCAAACAGATATAAAACTCCGGCGGCAGGCGCCTCCTGCGGACGCACCCAAACGGCCACCGACAATCCAACGGCAAGCGCCATCATCACAACCGCCATCCCGCCAAGCAGCTCCGCGGCAGGAAGCAGTGTCGCCAGCGCCATCCAAAAAACAGTGGATAACGCCACCGCCGACACCGGTCGTTTAAGCCCTACAGGGCCGATGGGAACTGAGCTCATCGCTTTTTAGCCGGCCTTCCGGATGAAACGAATTCTTTGGATCATCGATGTTTCGTCTGTGCTCATGAGATGGTCGCTTTTTTCTCCATCGGCGATAATGCAGGCAGGCGCCAGACGATAATCGCGGCATACGTCACCAGCAACGCGGCAGCCGACGTCCAAAATCCCAGATGAAGTACTGTTCCCAGCAAGACCGCAGGAACTGCCAGCAGCACGGGGATGCCCAGGGCCTTGCGCACTTTGGGGTGAACAAGCCCCCTCGACTGCACGACGAAAATCACCAAGGCCAGGCATTGGCTAAAGAGCGCCGCAGAGGCAGCGCCCTCAATCCCCCATTTCAGGATAAAGAGCGGGCACAGACCCAGGAGAGTCGCCGTGGAGGCTGCATATCCCCAGCGGTAGACACGGTCGCGCCTGTGGGCAACCAGCGCGCCCATGGCGTAGAGATAGCTGTACACATTGACGAGCAACACCAAAAGGAAGATCCTGAATACTCCCTCACCCTCGACATATTCCGGATTGTTGAAGAGCACCAGCATGATCTTCGGTGTGTAGAAAAATGCCCATATCGCTCCGGGGACGAATAGAAATGCCAGGTCCTCGAACGCATTTTGAAATTGACGCTCGTATTCCCGCGGCGAGTCGATGGCGGAATGACTGAGACCGGGAAATGCGCCCAAAACGTAGTAAGCCGATAGCATGGACAATGCAAGGGCCGCGCGGTTTCCCGCCGAATATAGTCCAGCCGCTTGTGGGCCCTTCAGCCACCGTACGGCGATTGTGTCCGACCAGACCAGAACCGCCGTAAACAGTGTGGCGATTCCCAGGTTTGCTCCCGCTCCGAGCACTGACTTCATGCGGCCAATATGGACCGGAAAGGTGGAAGAAGACTTCGACACAAGGGCGCGCAGCCATGGCCAGCCAACCAAGGAAGCCGCCAATCCGGCGATCGCGTAGCCAACGGCAAGCAGTACAATCGAGGAATTGGCGAACACTACGCCGAACGTAAAAATCAGCCACATGCCCTGACAGGTAATATTGAGCAACGCCCAGATATCCATGCGCCCCATGCCCTGGAACGCCCAGTCGTAGAATCCGGACATCGCCACGTTTCCGAGACCGAACCCCGCGACCAACCCGATTTCCGGTCGAGTCGCGCCCGAGGCAAAATGCAAGATCGCCAGCGCCACCGCTGTGGTGGAAAGGCCCAGGAGAAATCGCGCTCCGGTGATCGCCTGAAGCAATCCCTTGTCCAGCCTGCCGGTCTGAGCCACTTCTCGCGCTCCGAACACCGGAAGCCCGAATTGAGAAATGACAAGAAGTATTCCGTTGATCGAGAAGGCGAACGAAAACGAGCCGAATTCGGCCGGTCCGAATGCCCTGGCAATGTAGAGAATCACGATGGCCTTGAGCAGCTGAGAGATCAGACCGCCGACGATCGCGAGCGCCGGGCTGGAAACAACGGAACCGGCATCGCCGGGAGGCGTAAGCCTTTCCGAACAAGCACCGCTGACGACGGCCTTTTGGTCAAGAAGCTGGGGGCGAATTTGGTCTGCATGACTCATGTAAATCGATATTCACTACAATTTTCCTGCGGCGTTAGCACGGACTTCAGCCTTTGCCGCTGCGAAACTACAGGCGATGTGGAACTGACATTTTGACGATGGTGCAGGCTTACCCGACTCTCAGATCGTCCGCACGTCGCTCACGTCCACTTCCACCGACGCGGCCCTCAGGATCAGGTCAACCGAGATCACTACGCGGAACGCGTTTTTTTTTCGAATCAAGATTCCCTCGGTTCCCTGCATTGGACCGTTGACGATCCTTACTCTTCTTCCCTTCTTCAGGTACGGATGCGGTTCCGCCTTCAATCCCGGGATCAACACGTCTTTCAGTGCTTCGATTTCGATATCCGGGAGGGCCTCCGGATGGCCGTTAAAACTTACCAGCCGAACCACGCCGGGAACCTGCAGGACCTGCAAGCGATGAATCAGCGGAATGCGGACAAAAAGGTAGCCGGGAAACAACGGCAATTGCAGGCGAACATTGCGATCTTTCCACCGGCGAACGGATTCGAACGCGGGAAGAAAGTGCTCCACGCGCCGAAGCAACAGTTGATCGGCAACTCGTTTCTCGTGGTTGGCGCAGGAATAAATTGCATACCACTGGGGCGCGTCGATTTCCACCGGCCAGCCGATGGTTGCTTCCGTCGGGTCCACCGAAACTCTTGGAGATAACATCGCTCGTTCTCTTCCCCGCGTGGATGCAGCTTCGCCCCGTCGCCCACAGGCGCCTTCTTCATCTAACACCTTTGTAATCTGCTACTTACAGTCGATTTGGCCTGTTAGGACTTCCTATTCGGCTGTCCCTGATGCAGCCGGTTCCAGAACCGCTTGCCGGAGGAGCCGGCACCTTCACCGTTTTGAAAAGCCCACGGAAGGTGGGCGATCGTCACGTGGTAAATTTCCAGCGCCAGAACTTTCTGAGGATCTTCCGGGTCGGTCGTTTGCCAAACTTGTTCGGCAAAAATCCACACGAAGCTTGCGAAGACCGCCAGGAATGTGCCGAACATAACGATTTCCAGTCTTGGCGGAAACGATTTGCGTTCCGGCACGTCCGCAGGGTCAATCACTTTCACGGTCGGCGTCTCTTTGGCTTCCTCGACTTTGGCCAGCTCGTATTCCCGCGTCAGCGTCTCGTAAATCGCTTCCTCGACTTTCGTCTTTCGATAAAGGTCCGCGTAACTCACGCCGAGAATGGGCAGCTGGCGGATCGAGGGATAAATTGGTTGATTTCCCGGACCGGTTGCATCCGCGGGAGCGTCATACTTGCCGCCAAGTTTTTGAAGCTGCTGCCGCAATTCATCCACGCGGGCCTGCGTCGCCCGGACGCGCACATTTTCGGCCGTATAGATTTGTTTCATGCTCTGCAATTGCGATTGCGCGCCGATCAAATCGCCTTCCAGCGTGGCGGCGGATTCAATCATGGCTTTGCCCTGCGCCTGAATATCGATGGCGGTATTCTTGCTCGCGAATTCGCTAAAGCTTTTCTCCGCCGATTCCAGGTCCTGCCGAACTTCGACAAGCCTTCCTTCCAGGAACTCTTTTTCGCGATGAGCCGACGATGTGTTGAGCTGCGTAACGACCAGGTTGAGTTCCTCCACGTACTCCCGGCCAATGCCGGCCGCTCGTTGAGGACTCTTGTCCGTCACCTGAATCGTGATGATTCCGCTCTTGCGGTCTTCGGAGATTTCGGTATTCCGCGCGAGGTCTTCCCTCGCAGCCCTCCATGTGCGGTCCCAATACACTTTCCTCAAATTGAATCGAGTGATCACGTCGTCGATTACCGTCCGGCTTTGCAGGATGCCGATAAACAGCGCGCCGGAACTCTTGAGGCCAAGGATATCGGATGCGACTCCGCCAAGACTCGACCCCAGCGAGCCTCCGGCTTGCGATGTAGCCGCCGCCGCGAGCATCGCAGCCCCGGTACCGGATTGGTCGGGGGGCATCAGACGCGTCGTGGACTCGTAGCGCGCTGGAATCAGAAACGCGGCCGCGGTGGATAATGCCAGGCCATACACGGACAGGCGCAGGACGATGCGCCGGTTGTCCCAAAGCAGACGCAACAGGCCAGTGAATTTTTGCCGGGCCAGACGTTCCCCGTTCAGGCCGTCATACATCGGCCCCCCGTCGAAAGTGTCCACCGTCGCCCTCGACGAATGGGCGAAATCGTCCCTCATCAGGGTTTCCTGCCCATCCGCGCTCCGAGCTTTCACCGGTTCCGGGGTCATTTTTTCCTCTCCGGCGAAAACCCGATTTCCAGGATGGCGCTGAAATTGGCTTGCGGACCGCTGAACAGCAGCGGGTAACGCGAAATGCGCTCGTATTGCAGCTCGGTTTTCACGTACATCCCGCCGTGCAATTGCATTTCGTTCTTCAGGCCGTAGTCCTGCCAGTCCCCCCGCCGGGAATGAAATCCGAACTGA
The DNA here is from genome assembly GCA_963788335.1 of Terriglobia bacterium. Lineage (GTDB taxonomy): Bacteria > Acidobacteriota > Terriglobia > Acidiferrales > UBA7541 > Palsa-360. Next base: position 233,462 of record CAWBGM010000008.1, on the reverse strand, counting down.
CCGTGCTGTGTTTATATAGGACCTGAAGCGAATCCTGCGGAGAAATCCAGTACGTGAACCAGAGCCGGATTGCCCGGCCCTCGCGGCCCACCGTGTTACCGATCAAATTCCTGCCATTTGTATTCCCATCGCGATAGGTGCTGTTCCAGTAATTAAAGTACCCGCCGTTCCCGCCTCCCACGATCCCGTTTTGTTCCGTCGAAACTCCCTCGATATGAAAATCGAGTTTGGGAATTCCGGGAATGCGCGTGAGATACAGGCCGGGATGCCAGGGATTTCGGGCCGGATTCTCGAGCGGCAACACGTCGTCCTCGGCATACGCGTCGCCGTACAGCACGATGTACTTCCGAACCCTGGGAACATAAAACGTCCAGTCCATTTCCGATTCGCTGTCGCCCGGCACGGAAACGTTTCCTGGAAGTTGTTTTCCGATGAAGGCGTGAAGAACATTTCTGAAGGTGACAGGATCGCCGCCCTCGCCGCCGAGGGTGGTCCTGCGCCCGAAACCAAGTTCCAGAAACGGAAAAAGCTTGAAGTTAATTTTCTGTCCAAAAACAAACGGGCGCCGAATATAGGTATCGCCCTCCAACCGCCCAACGAATTGGTCGACCCGCACCGGGCCAAGATGGCTGAGAAACCCCGGCAAATAGAATGGTTCGGGATTCACGAGACGGACCATGTGGACGGGCTCGATATTGTTCGTCCACATCATGGAATCGGGCCCCGGAGCCCACGAAAGGCTCTGATTGCCGATCGTCAATTGCCAGTTGTTTAAGTTCACGAGCGCGTAGGCGTCGAGCAGGCTGACCCGGTCGATCGCATTCACCGGGCCGGATGGAATTTGCGATGCGGGTACCCCATCCCGCATGCTGATGACGCTGACAACCTCCGATGCCGGCGCCGGCGCGGCCGGGGCATGTTGGACCTCCGCGCGAACGTAGAACGCCAGAGGTCCAGCCGTTGCGCTGAACGATCCGCCGACCTGCCCATTGGTTCCGCGTTCAAACGGCCGGCCATAGTCGTAGGCGATGGTTTGCCCGAAATGATAGCCATCGGTGAGGGGCGGTCCGCTGATGGAAACGGCGCGTGCGTAAACCGAATCGAGGTTGGCCGAGAGATTGCGGCCCCCGCTCAGCAGTTCGATTTCCCGGCCGAACTCTCGTTCGAGCCGGCTTTGCAGTTGAGCCGCCTCTTCATTCAAAGCCGACCCCTGTCCCAAAGCTTCGCCCGCATCTTCCGTAAGGCGCGCGCATTCGATGCGGGTCCAGGGCTTAAGGCCCATGATGGCCGTATGGGCGAGGCCCAATCCGACCAGCCGTTCAAGCGCGTCATAGACCCAACTATCCAACGGAACAAACGTTGACCCCATTTTGTGGCGATCCCTGTGGTCTTCGGTATCGTCGTTCCCCGATAACGGTTCCCAACCGCTCCCTCCCACTTCCGGATCATGATGGGTTCGGTAGACCTGCCAGCCGATCAGCCATCCAATCGCGCCGCCCACCAGCACGTCTGACGGGAAATGCTGCGCCCCGGCAACGCGCGTGGCGGAAATGGCGGTCGCCAGGCCGTACACCGCGATTTTCGTCAGCGGGCTGGGGTACTCGTGGGCAATCACGCTGGCGATCGACCACGCCATGGCGGAGTGATCGGACGGAAACGAATCTCCCCCTTGAAAGAATTTTCCGCGCCCCTGATCCTCATAGGGTCGCGCCCTGCCAAATGAATATTTTAGGGCCGTATCCATTGCCAGACTATTGACCGCAGCCTCCGTTGCGAGAATGCCCGTCTCCCTTTGACGGTCGTCATGGCTGATGAATCTGCTCCACAGGTAAATTCCGCCGCCTGCGCCCGCCATGGAGTACAAACCATAGTTGGAAAAGCTGGTGTACCGGTTGAGCTTGGCAGGATCGGTTGACAACGCCGGAGGGACGGCACGATCGGTCGAGAATAAAATCGCCGTTGCCGTAGTGAGCGGAAACAACCAGGTGGCGTCGTCCCAGCGGAGATGCGCCGGGCTTGACCAGATCGCCTTTTGATCCGCCACCAGATTTTTCAAGAATGACATTCCCAACTCGTTCTCATTGCGGGTCTGCACCGTCAAATCGCCTGCAGGCCCCATATTGTTCGCTGCCATGTCCGGAGACGTTTCCTGGGCCGCCGCCTTCGCCGGCACTAAAACCGGCGCGTCGCCGGATGGCGGCCTTTGGGCATCGGCATCACGCGTCATTGACATCGAGAACAACGCTCCAGCAGCGAGAATAAGAGCATGGACCATGCCGCTTTTTCTATTTCTTCGAATCATGTTCTTCGAATCATGTGCGATTCTTGTTCATCAGTAATGCACGGCAATAATCACGGCGGAGGCGATGGAAGCCGCGGTCTGGGCGGTCAGCAACGCGGATTGCCACTGAACCCCTCCGGCGATTGCACGTTCCGGAACGACGACCGTATCTCCCGGCTCAAGCGCGGTCGCCAACGAGTCCCCGCTCAGCAGACCGCTACTGGAAGCAATCACAGAGCCGTCGGCTCGAATAACGAAGATTCCTTTTTTATTCCCTAGCGGTCCCGGGCCCCCGGATTGGCTGAGATACCACTTTGCACTTTTGCCCGGCCGGTAGGAGACGGCGGTTGGGTTGAACACTTCTCCGGTAACCATTACGAAGCTCGGCCTCTTCGGCACGATCAGCGTATCGCCCGCGCGCACCTCGATGTCCGCGGGCGTGTTTCTCCAGTGATCCACTCTCGATGAAATTCGAATCGTCAGGCGGCCGAGCACGGCAGACGCGCTCAACTGGTCCAGGCTGGCTTGCGCCTGTTGCAGGGCCAGCGCTTTCGCTTCTTTTTGCTTGCTGTCATTTTCGGGGAGCAATTCAAGGCTGGTCTGCGCACCTCGAACACGCGTGATGATTTCGGCCTGCGATTTTGCTTCCAATTCCCGGACCTGCTCCCTTTGCAGAACCGACCCGTACGGGTAGGCATCCGGCTGGAATCCCCCGGCTCGCTCCAGAATCGAACTTAGCCGCTCCCCCGGACGGATTCCGTAGGTTCCCGGGTGCTTCACTTCCCCTTTGAGGGTGATGGAAGCGCCAAGTTCATTCCAGCCGGGGAGCTGGCGAATGGTAAGAACATCCCCATTTTGCATGGCTATATTCGATTTCGGATCGTCGGCCAGCGCGGCCGAAAGGGATACGACTTCCTGCTGACCGTTTAACTTGCTTTGGGACTTATCCGACCATTGATACTTGGTTAAGTCGGCGGTTTGAGTGTCCGCGCTCGGCTGCAGCCCGCCGGCAATGCGAATCAGGTCCGCTACATGCATGTTGGCCGTCAATGGGAAGCGTCCGGGCCTCGCCACTTCTCCCTGGATGTAGACGCTCGCCGGGTCCACCGCGTCCGGATTGCGGTGAATCAGCAGCCGGTCCCTCGGCTGCAGGATTATATTTTCGATCGGATCTCCGCCGAGGGCCTGGCTAAGACTGACACTAAATATTTTGAACTTGCCGTCCGGCAGGTAACGAAACACCTGAGCGTCCCCGGTCTCCGCGTCCGGAGTGATTCCCCCGGCGAGGTGGACCGCATCGGTCAAATGAATTTGTCCCGAGGTCTCGTAGGTGCCCGGCTTGCGAACGTCGCCCAGAACCGATACCGTCGGCGGATTCTCGAAATCAAAACGGCTGAAGATCCGGACGGTGTCCATGGGATGGAGCAGGGGCGCCTGAGCGGGATTGTTCAAGGCTTCGGCCAGATCGAATCCCTCGACACTGGGATGGAAATCCGGCGCATTGAGGCGAATGATTTCCGCGTATCGTGTCGCCGGTTCCGGGAGCATATCTTTATAGGAGGAAATGACATCGGTAACGCGCATGTCCGCCCGATAGGAGTAGCGGCCCGGCCGGACGACGTGTCCTTCGACGTAGATGGCATCGGGATTGTAGGGAGCGATGGGGAAGATCCGCACACGATCGCCGTCGTGGATTTCGAACGACTCGAGCTTTTGCGTCACCGCGGCGTCGCCCTCGTTCTCGGGGATATCCAAGTTCAGCATGGTTTGCTTTTCATGAGCGACGATGCGCTGGACCTCGATGTGGCTCAGGGTCGCGGTGGGCAATAGCCCGCCCGCCAGTTCAAGCACGCTCGCGAGATTTTTTTCGTCCTTCAATTCATAGATCGCCGGCCGGCGCACCATTCCCTCGACGGTCACTTGCGGCCCAATCGGCGGCACCTGCACGGTATCTCCATTTTCAAGTCGCTGAAGGTCCGTCTTCACGCCGTGAAGGAGCAGGTCGTACATATCCACGGTTTCCACCAGTTGCGTTCCGCGATAGTGTTTCAGGATTCGCAGTGAGCCACGCGCGGTCGGTCCGCCCGCGGAGAAAAGCGCGTTCAATGGGGTGGAAAGCGAACTGATGTCATAAGCGCCGGGACTTGTCACATCGCCCACTTCGTATACCCGGATCGTTCGAAGGCGGGAAAGCGAAACATCGGCCGACACATCGCGGAACTGAGTCCTCAGGGTCTGCTGCAAGGTCTGCTGCACCGCGGCCAGGCTCTTTCCACTCACCAGTATCGGCCCCACCTCCGGCAGGGTGATTCTGCCCTCGCGATCCACTACGCGATAAAGGCGTTGCGATACTCCGCCCCATAAATCGACAGACAACCCGTCGCCCGGTCCAACCACATATTCCGGACCGACAGGAAGGTCCATCGGTATCAGCTGAGAGTCTCGAGATCCATTTTCAAAGACCTCGCTGCCAAATCTCCGGGGAGCCACGGGGCGAGGGACCGCCTGAACATACATGTCATACAGCGATGGGATATTGTTGTAGGGACTCGTCTTTCGAACCATTTCCAGGGGCTGAGCGAAGAACGAGGTCTGCGGATGCGGATTAGAAGACGCCGCCTGACGCGACATCGAGGTTCCCTGCGTTGCGTAGGAACCGGGGGCGCGGAAATCAGTGCGGTTCGCCTCCTGCGTTGTCCCGTCCCGTGGCAGGCCTTGAGCCATTGCGCCACCATACGCCGCGAGCAATCCGTCGCCGCCATTCTCAAACCTGGAATTCCCGCGCATCGATTCAACGCCGAAGGGCGCTCTTGTTTCGCCAACCAGCGAATCAAGCGACCCCGTGGCGCTCACATTTACTCCGCTAAATGGCTGGGAAGACCCATCGAGGTTGGGAATGGATAGTTGGGAGGAGCCAGCGGTAAAATCCGCGTTGTCCGGCGCAAGCTGCGTGCGCATCGTAGCATTCCCGCCAGGTCCGGCCGGAAGCACGGAGGGATTTTGCCCGTCCGGACCAATCCCGTTCGGCGGCTCTGCCGGTTGAGTTTCTCTTTCCGGAACGCCTGTGAATGACGGCTGCACCGGGGCGGCAATGCAGCCCTGCTCCCATTGGGATTCGCAGGCCGCTGCCCGCTTCAGACTTTTTGCCTGATCCTGGCGCGCCTGCGTCCTTTGCTCTTCCTGGTCCTGTGCCAGCCATTTGGCGCGCTCCTGCATGAGTAGGGCCTGTTCCGTGCCAGCCGGTGAATCCGGGTTCACCTTCGGAATAAGATAGCCGTAACCCTGGACCAGAATCGTGGCGATGGAGCGGAATTGAACGTCCGTCTCCAGCCGATCGAGGATGCTCTCATTGGTCAGGTCCGAATCCGAAACAATCTGGCCGTGGTCGGCCGCGTCTTTTGCAACCCACCGTTTGAGCTGAACCATCATTCCATCGTCTCTAAGGAGAATTTGCTTGATTTCCGCGACAGAGCCGGCCACACGGCGCAAATTCTGCGCTGCCAGGTCCGATGTGCTCGTCCTGCTTCCGTTTTGCTGTTGCCCATGCGCGAGTGGGACCAGCGACGCAAGCAGGAGTATGAACCCCGCCCGGCAAAGCAACCCCCGGCTATCGCGCGGACGCAAGCGATCGAAATTCAAAGTGTTCCCCAGACTCAAGGTCAACCTCACGTTTAACTTCACGTTCAACTCCCCGTTGCGTACCGCCCCTTGCGCCGCAGCGCGCCGAGAATTCCAGCTTCGGAGGCTTCGACGGGGCTTGCATGAATATCGAGCGATGCCCAGAAAAAAGTGCAGCAGTTCCTGTCGGGGGCTATGGCCAGGATCTTAATCCCCGGATGGCGTTGCAAAAGCGTGTCGCATAAAGGAGGGCGCCGGTCGGATTCATCCAACGCAATAATTACGAAATCCGGACGCGTCCCATCCACAACCTCGTCAATTTCCGATTTGTTCTTGATCTCCGCCACAACTTCAATGTCGGCATGTCCAAAAATCGTCTCCAGCACCATCTCGCGCATCAATGTTGGTTGGTTGGCTACAACAACTCGTATGGGGCCGTCCATCGTTCCGCTCCCCCTCTTCGAACGATCCGATTTGAAGGAAGAGTCTGAGGGAAAGCCGAGAAGAAGGTAAGATTCAAACATGTACCAAATGAAGTACTGTTTTCGGTCTACCTTGAGTACTCATAGATGGCTAATGCGATGGAGGGGAAGGCAGTACGAATGGGTACTGCACCGATCTTGCTTAATTTGCCATCAAACACAATTTCCAGACCTGCACAAAATAGACGAAGGGACCGCCCACCAGAAAGTGCGAAGCTTTTTCTTCGTCAATAGCGGAAAAAATCCCAGCCCCATTTCCACGGAAGCAGGCCCAACATACGGATTCTGAAAAGGATGTCGCTGATTTATAAAAAAATCCAGGATTGCGCCGAAGCGCTGCAGGAGCGATTGCCCCGACTGGGATCGTAAGAATTTCTACCCGAACGTGAAGTCCAGCGCCTGAACGCCGGGATCGAGGAATTCAATCTCGAATGTCCGATCCTGTATCGGTCCTTTTTGCCGTATGAGCTGATAAAGGCGCGGCTCTCGGATCACGCCTGCGCCGTCGGGTCCGCTGTCGGTTCCGCAATTTTCACCAGGATCGGCGCCGTCCAGTTTCGCCCTGAAGCGGACGGGCTTGCCGTCCTTTGCCGGAGCCAACACCAGGTGCAGGTCGCGGCTATGGAAGCGAAACACAATTTTGCCGGACGATATTTGAAGCACGGCAGCCTCGGCATTCACGTTCCACGATCCGATGAGCGCCCATTGATTCAGGGACAGGTTCGCGGGCGCGCTATATATTTTTTGGGTATCCTTGGCGAATCGCTCGGTCGATGCGAAATGTTGGGCCTGGCGATAACCAATGTAAGTTTCGGGAGATCCTTCGAACTTACTCGGAGGCGCCTCGATTCCTTCACCTGTGTCGTTGACCGTGCTTTGGTCAACTCCCGGCGCTCCGTTTTCTTTCAGAAGGTCCTGAATAACGCGCTCCATTTCGGGATAATCCCCCTCGCCTGCATGGCGATAGCGAATGCGTCCTTTCCCATCGACAATGTATTGCGCCGGCCAGTATTCGTTTTTGAACGCCTGCCAGATCGTGTAATTGCTGTCGATGGCGACCGGATAGGTAACCTTCAACTCGCGCACCGCATTTTGGACGTTCGCGGGCTCGTGTTCGAATGAGAACTCGGGGGTATGGACGCCGATTACAACCAGGCCGGCATCCTTATACTTCGCCGCCCAACTCTTGATATAAGGCAGCGGCCGCAGGGAGTTGATACAGGTATAGGTCCAAAAATCCACCAGCACAACCTTGCCGCGCAGGGCCTTTCCGTTCAGGGCGGCGGAGTTGAGCCAGCCGATCGCGCCGCCCATGTCCGGCATTTGTTCTTCGGCCTCGAGGCCCGAGGCAATTGCGACGACACCGCAAAGGAGAACCGCGGCGGAAATCCAAAGGGAAAGATGCTTCATGACGAAACCTCCTGTCGCGAGTCCATTTTCAGTTGTGACTGGGGGACCTAGGCCGAAAAACGATTGACATCGATTACAGCCCTGGCCAATGCCTCCGGAGCTTCCTGAGGCAGGTTGTGACCGACGCCGCCCGCAATCGTCCGACGGGCGGGATCGAATGTCGGGCAACTTCACATTGTTAGAACGACACGGAACTGGGCGTTGCCGCTCATCATGCGCGCATAGGCCTCCCCCGCTTTTTCGAGTGGATAGGTTTCAATCATCGGACGCACGCCGGAGAGTTCGGCAAAGCGCAGCGTATCTTCGGAGTCGGCAGGAGTTCCCGCTGCCCAGCCCTGAATGGTTCGGCTACCGAAGATGAGTTGTCCGGGTGTCACTTCAATGGGTTCGAATGCCGCACCGACCACCATGAGCTTCCCGTTCGGCCCAAGACCGTCGATCAACTCCGACATGGCTTTTGAGCTCGGGGCTGTCGCCAGGATGACCTGCGCGCCGCCGAGTTTTTGCAATGCCTCGGCTGCGTTCGTCGATTTGCTGTCGATATACACGTTCGCACCGAGTTTCTTCGCGAGCGCCGCGTTTTCCGGACCGCGGCCGATCGCCGCGACTTTATAACCAAACTTGTTGGCAAATTGAATTCCGAGGTGACCCAATCCACCGATCCCCTCCACGGCGACCAGGTCTCCGGGGAGCGCGCCGCTGTGCCGAAGCGCATTATAGGTGGTAATTCCGGCGCACAACAACGGCGCCGCTTCGACATCGCTAAGGCTATCCGGGATGGCCACCAGCGCCTCGACCGGCGCCACCATGTATTGGGAGTAACCGCCGTCATAGCTGATGCCCGAAATTTTCAAGTTTTGGCAATTCCGGAAATCTCCGCGGCGGCACGAGAGACACGTGTTGTCCTGGCCGCCGTGCCATCCCACGCCAACACGCTGTCCCTTGTTCCAGGACGAAACACCAGCGCCAAGTTCATCAATGACACCCGCAACTTCGTGTCCCGGTACCCGGGGATACTGAATGCCGGGTAAAAGTCCTTCTTTCGTGAACACGTCGCTGTGGCAGACGCCGCAGGCCTGCACCTTGATGAGGACATGTCCGGGGCCCGGCTTGGGAATTTCCCGATCGACGATCTCGAAATCCGCGCCCGGCTTGGGAATTTGCGCTGCTTTCATGGGTGTGATTGCGACTTTTGAGGTTGCCATGTTGTCTCCTTTGAATTCTCCAAACCGATTTGGAGTGCTTTCTCGTCGGCCGGTTTGCCGTCTTCATCCTGTTGGATGCGAACTTCAACCGGCACAATTAGTTCTTCCTTGAGGCGCGACGTTCGATCCCTTTCGGAAACGGAGGCGTCTCATTCCCGCTTGTCGCAGGCTCACCCCTCGACGAGCTGCTGCCCGCCGTCGATGTCATAGGTTGCTCCGGTGACCGCCGTATTTGTCATCAGGTGGACGGCGAGCGCGGCAATGTCTGCCGGACCGACCACGCGCCGAATTGGGAGCGTCGTGCGAAGCTGCTCGCGGCGCGCGTCCAGTTGATCGCCGAGCAGCACTGCCGATAGCGGCGTGTCAACGAATCCGGCCGCGATCAGGTTCGCGCGGATCGGCGCGAGCTCAAGCGCGAGGTTCTTCGTAAGAGCGGGAAGCGCGGCCGTGAGCGCCGAGATCAATGCGAGACCCGGCGCCGTGCGGCGGCCACCGGTGCCGCTCATAAAGAGCAGCGATCCTCCGGGGCGAACTTTCTTCGCGGCTTCCCGGGCGACTTGTATCGGCAGCAAGAGATGGGCTTCGATGTCGCGTCGCGCCTTTTCGAGGTCCAACTCCGCCAGCGGCGCATAGTAGGGACCGGGGCCGGTGACCAGCACGTGGTCGACCGGCTTAGGCAGCGATTCGAAGAAACCCCCGAGCCGTTCGAAATCGGTGGCGTCGAAGGACGAGATGCCAGCGGCGCCAAGCTCGACGCCGGCGCGGCGCAGGCGATCCGAGTCGCGCGCGGCGAGGATCACGTCGGCTCCTTCGCCGCGTGCGAGCCGCGCCGTTTCGAATCCGATACCCGCGCTGCCGCCGATCACCACCACCGTTTGCCCCAGTAATTCGGGAACACGCCCTGTGCTTGGATGTGCCGTTGCGCTTGTCATTGCTCCTCCTCGTGTCTTACAGGGACAGGCTTCTGTTGTCCCCGTTTGTTCCACCCGTGGAATGGTGAACGGTCACCCGCGTCCCACTTCTCGCGAAGACCTGGCTTGCTCAGATCCCAATCGGGGCGAATCTCGCTCGAAACGACGCGCAGGTCGTGCCACAGGTCGACGACCGACGGACGGCCCCAGAACCAGTAGCCGTTATAGATGCGGTGGATCACGAGTCCCGGCTTGAGCACGAGCGTGTGCGGGATCATCGGATTATGCTCGGGATCGGTATATTCCTGAATGTCGAGATCCTTCTGGACAATTCGATCAGGATCCGAGAGAAAGGGCCACTGAGCGCCGACTGAAGCGCGAAATTCCTGAAGCGTGTGGTGGTCGTCGGTTGCGATCGTTGCGATTTGCGTGTATGAGACCGCGATCTTCGAGTAGAAAGCGGCAAGATCCAGGTGCTGTTGGTGCTCTTTGGGGCAGTAATGGCCGCGCGCAAGTGTGAGAATCATTGGGTCGTCACCCTGCAGTTCGCTGAGCCTGCGGGGTGTCTCCGTGTGATCGGGCAGCTGGTAGTCGGGAAAGATTCTGCCGGGCACGATGTCAGAACGCATGACTAACCTCCGCGACGTCTATGCCCGTGCCGCCGCTGCTTTCGGTTTGCCGCTGCGGGCTTCGATGGCCTTGAGGGTGTTCGCGAACGCTTTTCCCAGGACGCGCTTGCCGAAGGCCCATAGCACGAGCCCGAGCAGCCATCCTCTTAAGTTCTTGCCCTCGCGGACTATGACAGCGTCGATGTCCGTCGTCCCGTTGGGAAGTCGCTTCAAGGTGTAGGTATGGCCCGAACTGCCTCCCCACAGATTTGAATCGGTGGTCGTGAGGACGATGTGGTGGGGATCGGACCAGTCGTAGTTCAGGCGCTCCCAGATGCCGCCCGAGCCCTCGGTGACATCCGCCCGGTGAAGACCCCGGGAGTGAACCTTCATGTACTCATCCGTGCTGTTGCCAAATAGTTCCGAGCGGCCCGGGCCGAAGTCGGTGAGTGCGTCGACGAACTGTTCGGGTGTTGCTGTAGTCGTCTGGTGGAGGTGGATCGTGGCCATGTGCGCTCCTTTTCTATTTTTCGCTGCGAACTTTTGTACCACCGCAAAAATTCGCGAAATTTTCATAAACGGCTGGATCTTGCCGTTCAAAACCGCGAGCCGCACGCGGGCCCGGATTGTCAACGCGGCTTACTGTAGCCACTCGCCCGCCGCCCGGCCCCACGGAGCGAACTTCATCTGTCGCCGATAACGATCACATCGTCGTCGGTTACGTCGGCAGCCCCGTCCCAGTCTGCTCCGCCACCATGTACGCGGCGTACCAATCGGGCCAATTCGGGTCGGCTTGTCCTATCCGTGCTTCGTGCTTCCCGTGAGCTGCCTCCGCACGCCGGAGCGCGCTCGCCAGGTCGTTTGTCGAAGAGAACGACGTCTGCGCGGGGTCGATGCGACCCGGCAGCCGAACGGTGACCTCTTGCAGCAACCACTGGTTGCCATCCGGGTCCTCGAACGAGCCATAAGACCTGTAGCTGGCGTGCTGGGGGTCCGGGCCGCTGATTCGTTTGTTGGGGTCAAATGGCGATCCGTGGAACACTTCGACCGAAGCGACGCCGCGGCTCAGAAGCTCGCCCCGGGCGGCCTCGATGTCGGAGACGACGAGCTCGAGATGCCTGGCCGAGCCGGGCGCGGCGCTTGAGACACCAGTGCCGAATGAGACCGAGCAACCGGAGCCCGGAGGCGTGAACTGAACAATTCTGAAGTCGCCAGGGAAATTAAAGTCGGCATCGAGCCGCCATCCTAGCTTGGCGTAGAACTCCTTTGCACGGTCAACATCGGAGACGGGGATGACGATCACCTCGAGCTTCATGTCGATTTTCGCGGGCGTTGCTGTGCTTTTCGGATCGTTACCCGGGATTGCATTCTTTGGGCTTGCCATGTTCTTTCCTCCTGATGAGTTTGTCGACTTTTTGTGATTGCAGTCTGGCGTACTTCTCAGCTTTAAGGTGGGTAACGGGTATAGACGAAGCGCGATCTTTGACAGGTTCGTGACAGGTCTTTATTGCAATTTCGTTACCCAGTTGGGCTTCGCCGTTCGAGCGGAGAAAACGGCGTTCCACATCGAATGGCGGTCCGAATGTCAGCGTTTTTTGGAAGGTCCACACGATGCGAGGAAAGTCGTCAGGATTTGTCGCGTCTTTTCGACCCCGATTCAGCCCTTGTTCGAAAGAGAACCCGGTCGACTCGATCCGGCGCTGGTGGGAGAACTTTGCCGAGCCATCCGCTCGTGTCGGTTTTACCAGACCCGGGATAGCATCGATGGCAAGACGAATGTCATCCGCCTTTCCAGAAGGTGCGGGGCCATGGCCGGCGGAAGCCATTCGCGGATTATAGTCCTATTCAGATATTTGTCACCATCGTTAGATATATCGGGCTGTGGAAATTATTCCGCGGCTCCGCAGTTGGCGAGCCGCGCAGCGGGGCATTTTCATTCCTGTATTTATGTTGTGGCAAATCGATGTTTTGGATCGAAATGCAGGGTTCCGTTTCAAGCCAAAGAAAGTTCCTCTTGAGTTTGGATTTCAACCACCGCTTTTGCCTGGTCGGAGCCTTCCTTTGTCAGGTCGCGTGCGCCAAAAGCGATACCGATTTTCTTGAGGAAGGAGTTGGGAGGGTCGCCGCCCGCAAAAATCCACACGTAATCGTTGGGAATTTCGCGCAATTCGCCGCGAATATTAAGGACCACTGAATTCGTTTTAAACTCGACGGGGTTGGATTCGAAGAGCACTTCCAGGTTGCCCGTCTTCCTGCACAGTTCGATGCGGTGAGCGTTTCGTTCCTTGATGCGGGTGAAAGCTTCTTTGCGGTAGGAAAGGATGACTTCGTTGCCGCTTTGCTGGGCCAGGCCCATGGCTGCCTCGACGGCGCTGTCGCCACCGCCGACGACGAGGATTCGCTTATTGACGTAATGATCGGCCTCAATCAGGCGATACATGACTTTCGGCAAACCCTCGCCCGTCACTCCAAGCTTGCGCGGGGTTCCTCCCCGGCCGAGTCCCAGTATGACGGCGCGAGAACGGAATTGTCCGCTGGATGAAGTGACTGTAAAAATGCCGTCGTTATTTCTTTGGATGTCCTTCACCTTTTCGTTCGTGCGGACATTGAAGTCGGCACGCTGGAGGACTTTGTTCCAGAATGCGAGCAATTCTTCCTTGGAAATTTCGGTCCGTTTGAATTTGCCGTAGAGCGGAAATTCCACGGGACTCGTTAAAACCAGTTTCTGGCGAGGATATTTGGCGACGGTGCCGCCGATTTCATCCTGCTCGAGGGTGAGGTAGTTGAGTTTTTTCTCTGCTGCGCGAAGCGAGGCGCTGATCCCCGCGGGGCCGGCACCGATGATCAGGACTTCGTAGATACCCGGCGAGGGCGGGACGTCCCGTACACCGTTTCTCCTTGCGGCAATCGTATCGATACACTCCCGTCCATGGTTGATCGCATTCTTGATGAGCGCCAGTCCGCCAAGTTCGCCGGCGATAAACAGATTGGGCACGGACGTTTCATATTCGGCAGTCAATACCGGCATGTCCGCGCCAACCCCCGGGCTGGCCATAACCATTGTGATCGCGCCGACCGGGCAGGCTTCAGCGCAGATGCCGTGGCCGATGCATTTATGGCCGTTGACGATCATCGCCTTGCCGCCAATCATGGCCAGGACGTCACCCTCGGGACAAACCGTCGTGCAGGTCGCGCAGCCAATACATGCGGCGGCGTCGATCTGGGGATGTTGGGCGCGCGGCCCTTCCGAATGTACCTTGCCTCTTTCAGCGGCGACCCGCGCCGCGGCGTCCCGTTGCTCCAAATGAATCAAGTGACGCCGAACGAAGAGAAGCGTGACGATTCCGCCGATGATTGCTGCAATAAACGTCTGCATGGAGCCCCGGTTCTATGTCGTCGCGCCGGGCGAGGGCTTGCGGACCGCCCGCACAGCGCGCGACGCGCTTTAGTAGAATCCCAGCATGAACATCAAAACAACGTGAATCGACGCCAGCAGGGCGAACGAATAGCTGAACGGCCGGTGAACGATGTGCCAGAGTTTGAGCATCCGCTGGGATTTCGATAAAAACAGAAGCTTCTTTCTGATCAGCGCCTGTTCACGAACCATCGATATAGCGGATTCCAGCGGGACATTGTGGCCGCGCCTGAAGCCAACCAAGGACCACCGCTTCCGGTGAGACCACAGCATTTTCTGTCTGAGCCGCCACATCCGAAAGGGAAACGCGATATCGAATCGGATCATTTCCAGCAACGCCGCGGGGATGGACATCCGCTCGGCTTGCTGTAGGTCGGGGAGGTGCAAAAGTCCATCCACATCGCGCACCGAAAGAATCCCGAGAGATTTGATCCGCTCCGCCAATTTGGCGACCTGCTCCTGACCATCCGCAAGCGTCATTTCGGCAAACGTGAGGCTCCGCGGAATTTGTCCGTAGATGTATCGTCCGGCCAATCCGCTGAGGGCCACAAAGATCATGATCCAATAGGCCACTCCAGCGAGGCCGCCGAATTTAAAAGAAGAGTGGAACGTGATGACCAGAGGGCCGATCACGCCGAGCAGGGCGTGAAAATCCAGCCAGTGCCTTGAACTGCCCTGCCTGCCGAGCCAGGCCCAACGCAAACGAATCGGGTAGAGATACATAAGCAATAAGAGAAAGAAGCCGAGGAATCCGAGGCGAAGTCCGATCGTTCCGCTCGGTTTCAGTAAAGCGTGTTTGGATGACAGGCCGCGCTGCACGGCGGACGCAAAATAATAATCAAAACCGTAAATAAATACGGCGAGCATGGAAAGTCCGGCCGCCCAGTGCGCCAGGCGAAGGCGTAAGCGGTGCGCGCGTTCTGGATCGGCGGCAGACGTCACAACTTGCGGAAATGTGGGGTTGAAGCTCATGCCGTGTGCGATCCGCTCCTTCGGTACTCTTGCGAGCCGTTGCCATCGGGAAAACACATCGTCGTTTTGTGGCCTTTATTGCAGATCATGGCCGGAGTTCGGACGGCTCTCCGGCCATGCAACGTGTGTTTTTTTCGATGGCTGCTCACGCCTGTTCCGCAATGCATACAGGCGTGCGCGGCGGCGAGCCTGAACTACTCGATTCTTCTCCGCGATCGTGCCGCACTGTCGGCGGCGTCATCGGCGGCCTTTTCGTTGGCGATATCCTGGACTTGTTGACTGTAGGTGAGAGTGTTCAAGGTGGCGCTGGTGGCAACGCCGGCCGAATTTGTCGTCACTACAATCGGGTCCGGTTGCAGGATCAGGTTCTCGCAGTTCAGGATTTCATAGCTCGCAACAAAACGCTGAGCCAGGAATGTGAACAGCGTGGTGGCGGCTGAAGGGACCGGAGTTTTAAAACTCGTTAGGACGGCCTGGTCATTGAACATCCTGGGTGGAGCAATTCTCAACATTTGCCGGCAATAACGCTGGGTTTCGACATCGAAATAGGAATCCGCGACCGGTTGATTCACACCCCTGCGATAGAGATTGGTCTTGGAAAGATCATAGTTGCCGTTGAGCATTGTCATGGGATCGCCATCGGGCACGAGCGCGACTGGGGTATTCTGAAACATACGGGCTTGCAATTCGTTCAGCGGCAAGGCTGGAACTTTCTGCCCCGGGTCGCCCAGATTTGCCACGGTCCACGGTGTGCACACCAAGGCCCCGTCCACAAACACATCCAGAAGCCGGTTATCGCTGGGATTCCCGAGCGGGGTGGCGCCAGGAAACGCGGCAAGGTTCTTCTGAGTGTATTGAGCGATGGTTCCATTCGTCGTCAAAAGATAGAGGGTGGGCAGATTATCGCTCTGATCCTGATCGACAACGAAGAAATCGCGGACCGTTGGGCATGCCTGGCCGTCTATGGCCGTTCCGAGCGGCGGGACTTGCAAAGTGCCGTTGGCGATGGCCTCGTTGGCCGCCCTGAAAAACTGGTCCGCATTGCAGTACGCATATTGAGTAAAGACGCTGCCCTGCGATCCATTCACGCAATTGGCATTTGCCAGTTCGTGGGGCGATACGGCATCCAGGGTAAGGTTATCGGCGTTATAGCCAAACCAGACAGCCACGATTGCGTTCGCTGGAAGGTTTGGAACAACGGGCGCTGTCGCCGGCGTTGTTCCCTTGTCAATAACGAGCGGATTATATACGGAGATTTGACTGGTGGCCGGATCGAAGATGGCTGCTGAAACGAAAGTGGATTGAGCTGGATTGGATTCGTTGCATGGCCCCTCAGCCGGGTCGGTTGCCGTGAGTTGATAGGGAGTGGAAAGTCCCGCAGCGGTCAACGGGTGATTGGGTACGATCAGAGTGCAATCCATATTTGGACCGGCCACCGTGGAGGCGGGGGGAGGAGGAGGCGTGATTTTTTTCTGATGGCGATCCATTCCGCGAAATCCAGGAATATTCTCCTGGCCAAATGCCCTTCCGTTGCCCCCTAAGAGCAGTGCTGCCAGAGCCAACGCAAAAACGGTTCCAACCCTAAGATTTGTCATCGCGATCGTCTCCTCGCCTTTTCCCCCGGATCCCTGTCAACGTGCGCCCTCGTTTTCGTAATCAAGCGTCGGCATGGAATATTCCAACAAACGCATTCAGGGCGCTGCTTCGGGACAAATGCCACGGCCATTTCCTTGATGTTGCAACGATAGAAGTTTGAGCCTGGGAACAACTACTGGTCCGAAGACGGGATAAAGGGCAGTGATCGAATCCAGCCCGTACAGTGCGAGGAATGTCCCTTGGGACATGTTGTGCGTACTGGAGATTGCGCGGGAGATCAGTTCGCCTCGGTTGCCTGTAGGGCAGGTTGAATTCTTTTATAGGCTGTGAAGCGATGGATGTTTCGCCAGTGCCGCTTCGCGGTTTCGACGTCGACGACCGCCAACACGGGCATCGAGTACGATTCGTCGGGAGCGCCGAATTTCGTGGGCAAATACTGAATTTCGCTGTGGAAATTTTTTATGCCCAATTCACCCATGTCGGAACCGTTGAAAACGGCCAGCTTGACCACGGTATTATTTCGCGAATCGATCCAAACGGTTCCGCTGAGTGCGACGGAATAGTTGCGGCCGCGGACTTGCAACATAAGGGGAGAAGGGGTATCGAGCATCGACTCGAAACGAAATTTGACGGTAGGCAGACCTTCGAGGACTTCGTTTCCGTCGGCGTGAAATTTATAACTGCCCGCGTAGGCGGGATGCAGGATAAGCAGCATGTTGCCGAAGCCATCGGTGGTAAGCACCGTGCGGCCCGGATCATGAAACGGCGCCTGGATGGGTTTTCTGGACTCCTCGAATTTCAGCGACTTGCCGCCGCTGTCCGCCACGAACCAGTAATTGAAAAGGGAATGTTCTTCGTACATTGATCTGTCGTACCGGTCGAGGACGCTCTGCGTCACGCTTTCCGTGCAACTGAAATTCACGGACTGTTGAAACAATGTTTCCACCGAAATTCGAGCCTGCGCGAGAATTGCCATCTGTGAATCCGAGTCCGTTGCGGAAACCATCGTAGCAGGCAGGGATTGTGCGGCGGCCGGAATCCGATTTCCCGCCAGGCTCAGGAGAAACAAACAGAGCGTTGTCCGGAAAATCCGGGAGGCGGCGCCGGACTCGAGCATCGTTATGCAGGCCCGTGAACTCATTGCCCGCGCAAGCTCCCGAAGCGATAGCCGAACATCGTATTCCATTGCCGATAATTCATGGTCGTTCCTTTGCTCCAGGTATATCCGGTCTCAAAAAAGTATCGTGGACCGAGGTTCCAGGTCACGGAGGCGGTCACAAAATGGGAAGAAGAATTTGTCGTGGCGTCGGAGACCAGGCTCTGGCTGCCTGCCAGGAATTCGACCTGAAAAGCGTCCTTGATGCTCCGCGAGACGGAAAGGGAGCGGTAATTTCCCAGACCGAAGGTACTGTCGAACTTTGAATAGCGAACCTCAGCGCGAAAACCCGTATTTGAAATGTTGCTCATGGAAATTCCGTACATCTGGTTCCACATTTGTTTGATGTCGGCAATCGATTTACTCCGGCCGAACTGTGTGAATAAACCGATGCGATGGGGGAGTTCGTATCGCGCGTCAAAGCTGAGCCCCTGGAAAATATACTTGTCCAGCAGCGAAGTGCCGAGCAGATTGGGATCGAATGTCGGCAGGCTATTCAAATAACTGTGATTGACGCCGACATTCAGACGATCGAGCGGTTGGAAACGCAGCGAGGACGAAGTGAACGAAATGCCCGTATTGTTGCTGCCTGCACCCGGCACGGGGGACGTTCGAGCGGCATCGACCTGCGTGGAATTGTAGAGCCACAAATATCGTTTCCAGGAAAGCGTATTTTCAAAGAAGGCAAACTGGCGCGCGACATGCCAGTCGACAGTGGTCAGCGCGACACCCTCGGCGCCGCCGAAATGGAGCCCGCTGAAATCTCCCGCTTCGAGATTCGTAAAAATTCCGGCAATGCGCTGGCTGGGGTTGTAGTCCCAGGACGAAGGATCCGGCGTGGACCCTCCAAAAACTCCCATTGTCAGGCGATGAGTAATTTTTCGCCCGGCGTACCCGCCGTCAATCGTTGAAAGGCTCGGCGCGCCGGGAACGGAGAGCCGTCCAAAACCGGCGACGATGGATGAGGTGGGACTATCGTAATAAAGTCCGATGTGATATGTGCGGTCGATGCGGTCTGACAGCGACTCAAGTTGCGCGCCGTTATATCCGGAATACGTTTCACGGAACCGGCTGCGCCAGTAGCCGGTGAAATTCCAGTTCGTGCCCGCGATCTTAGTCATGTCCGAGCTGATTTGAAAACCAAATTCGTTGGCGCGGAAGCCGCCTTGAACCTGTGTTCCATCGTAGTCCAAACCGATTCGCACGCCCGTATGGCCCGGGGATGGAGGCTTCAAAGCGCTAACCGGCTCCTCCTCATCGTCCCTTGGATCGCCGTCCAGGAATCCCAGGGAGATCGGATGAGTGTTCGCGGGCACGAGAATTGCGTCGTGGGGCCATTGCGATTTGCCTTTGGCCATGACGTATCCGATGTCGCCGATTCGAACTTCCTCGGGAGACGTCAGAATTTGGGCGACCGCGGAGGAATCCGCGACGATGAGCACTTTTAATTCGGCGATGGGCTTCGCGCCGGACGGCTCGCCGCTGGTTGCGGCCGCAGCCTGTTCAGAGTGGAAGAGCGAAAGCTGGGTCCCTTCGTGCAGGCCCAAGTTGCGGCCGATGTCAATGTAGACCGAGGATTCCTCGACATGCAGCACGTGAAAGGTGACCTGTTGCTGACCCTGCGCGCGAACAATCGGAGTCGAGAATCCCGCAAAGATGCAGGCCAGCATAAATAACGCCGAGAGTCGGATGGCGACAGTCTCCATCTTAGCGGCCGCCTGCAAACTTGTTGCTTAAAATCGGGCTTCGGCCCTGGGGCTTGGCGGCGCCGATCCACGTGGCCGTTCCATGGCACGTGGCGCAGGCGGTCGAGTATCCCGCCGCGATGTGAGAGGCGGCGGCTTTCTGGAAGTCCTTCGAATGACAGGCGAAGCAATTGGATGACGTGCCTTTATATTTCCCGCCCGCATGGCAACTCTGGCAATCGAGGGCCGCGTGAGCTCCGGACAACGGGAAATTCGCGGCCTGCTGGTGAGCAAATGTTGCGCCGAACCAGTTGTCCTGGGAGTGGCAGGAGTCGCAGGTTTCCGGAAAATTCAGGGCCACATGATTGGGATCTGTCGTTTCCTTGAATTCCCTGGAGTGGCACGCGGAACAATACGGAAGGACGCGATACTGGCCCCCGACAAACGCTTTGTGACAAGCCTCGCATTCCACGGCCGCATGGGCTCCAATCAGCGGAAAAAGATTCTGATGATTGCGGACTTGCTGGCGGGAAGTGAACCAGCCCTGCACGACATGGCATTGGGCGCAGTCGGCGCCGAATTTCCGCAGATGAATATCGGCATGGCAATCGGAGCAGTTCTTTCGGACGTCGGTGAAGATGGGGCTGGCGTGGCACTGCGTGCATTTTACTTTTTCATGCATGCCACGAAGCGCGTATCGCGTGTGGTCGTGATTGAACTTGAGAGCGGCGCGAAGGGGCTCCCAATTTGCCGACGTGTGGCAATCGTCGCAGGGAATTTCGAGAGCGCCATGCGGATTTGGCGTGGGGCTGCGTTGAGGAGACGCAGAACCAGCACACGTGTAGGACACCAGTAGAATTACACCGCACAGGATGTCGACCAGTACGTGTCTCACTGCCGCATGAGCCTCGTTTGTTCGCTTCCCGCCCCCACCGTTAGCGGTTCGGACAGAATGGCGCATCTGAAGTCTGGGTGACTGCCGTGGTTCCGCACAACTGCTCGGAGGGTCAGTTCTGGGCCAGCGGGCCTAAAACAACCGGTCGCGGTCCGGCCCCGAGGATGGGGCCGCGTTGCGAAGGAATGAAAATCCAGAGAGAGAGATGGGGAGTTTCAAGCGGAATTGTTTGCGGAGCCTCCGCATGGATTTCACTTCACTTTACGGGCGCAAGTGACCGGTCCAACGTTCCGTGACACGCGGCGCATTCGGTGGGCGCGAGGTGGTAAACGATCACATCCGCATCGCCGATCATTCGGGTTTGTTTATGGCAGGCCTCGCAGGTTCCCTTCAAGTGTCCTCCCGTCAGTGGAAAGGAAGTTCGCTTGTCATGATCGAAGGTCGAGGGCGCCCAGCGTTCCGTGTTATGGCAGTCGCTGCAATGAGTCTGGTTATTTTTGGCGAACTGAGCGCCGTGAACGTCCGCATGACACTCCTCACAAACGGCGGACGTGCCCTTGAATTCCGCCTGATGACTGCCCGGGGGGACCTGATGACAGGAGCTGCAAGCCACCGCACCGTGAGCGCCGGTTAATGGAAACTTTGTTTTGGAGTGATCGAAACCTTCCGCGTCGATCCAGGATTTCACATTATGACAAGCCTCGCAGCCGAGCTTCGAGCCATTCGCCCCGTTCCTTTCCATGCGTTCTTTGAACTCACCGGTGTGCGGGTCCCGATGACACGACGCGCAACTCTGGTCTTGGAAGTAAAACGGCAGAATTTTATCGACGCGCCCGGCCGCTCCTTCCATATGACACCCGATGCAAGGGACCACGGCGTGAGCGCCTTCCAGGGCGAAACGCGTATTGCGGTGCATGGCCACGGTAAATTTCGAGCGGTGAAAATCAACGACGGTGTGGCAGGATTCACAGCGATTCCCGTAGGGCTCTTTCGCGAATTGCCCATCGTGAGCGTCCCGATGGCAGTCCGTGCATTGCCCGAATTTCACCTTGAAAAGTGTCGCTGCTCCCGAGGGGATATGGCATTTGTCGCATTCCACGCCGGCGTGCTTGCCCAGTAAAGGATAGGCGGTCGCCGAATGCGCCTTCACGTCGAACAAGCTCGGCTTCCATCCATCCAACGTGTGGCATTCCGCGCATTCACCCTTGCTTGCGCGAGACTGAAATTGTCCTTTGTGCGGATCGGGGACATGGCAATCCATGCACTGGGCGTGTGCGACCGGCGTCTTAAAGTCTCCATGAGTATGGCAATCGGAGCAAGGCACGGTGCGATGCTTTCCCAGCAGCGGATAATCTGTTTTTGAATGGTCGAAGCCTTCAAGCTGCGCCACGCGAGTCCAGCTTGTCGTGTTGTGACACGATTCGCATGGCGCTGAAAAGCTTCCCTTGTGCGGATCGCTGTGGCATCCAGTGCATTTGTTGAAGGAGAGCCCGGTATATTTGACATACGGCTTCGCCTCCGGAACCGAAACGTGGCATTTGGCGCAGGCCAGGGTCGCGTGCGCGCCGGTTAGCGGAAATTTTGAGGCGGCGTGATTGAAGCCCGATGCGGGTCTCCAGGCGAGCGCCGTGTGACAGCGCCCGCAATCGTTGCCGAGTTGGCCGCGATGCTCGTCGGTATGGCAGGTTGCGCAATCGAGGGAGAGCCCAAGATAGGTGCGATTTAAATCCTTAATCGAGATGCCAGGCCGCGCCGAAGCCGGAATATTCGCTGCCTTATGGCAATCGTTGCAACCGGTTCCTGCGTGTCGGCCGGTAAGCGGAAAGCCCGTCTTACTGTGATCCATCGATTCCCTGTTGGGCTGCCAATGAATCAGAGGAAAATTCGCGCCGTTATGTTCGGAATGGCAGCTCACGCAATCCTTTCCGGCCGCATTCCGCCCCAGCCAAACGGCGTGCATGCCGAGCCGCTGCGCGATTCGTTCGCGAATCTCCTTGTGGCAATCCATGCATTTCAGAAGGAACGCGCCACCGCCGAATTCATGACACTTCGTGCAATTCAGTTGTCCGGAAAGAAATTGATGAGGGTTGGAAAGAGGACCGGGAGATATCTGGGCATGGCCCGGAGCTGCGAACCCAAGGCCAAGCAGCACACACAACAGAAGCAGAACGACCCGAGAATGGAATCGGCCGTGGGCGCGCGGTTCGGCTTCATTTTTTCCGGACAATGTGCGTTAACCAACGATTGATTTGACGCCCGATTTTTTCAAGAAAGCGGAATTCAGGGCGCAAAAAATCTTATCACTTGCCCATTTTCCGAGGCGGGTGATTAAGGCCATGTTTCCGCACCTGTCCCAGCCTGTCCGGAAGGACAGTGCCGAGATTGGAATTTGCGAGGGAGAAGCCGAATTACCTGGCTGGCGGATGGGGCGTCAATTGGAAATGAACCATTTGCGGGACTTGCCCCATGCCACCTTCGACGCGCCAGACAACGGGCGTTTCGGTAGAGGCCCGCAATCCTCGGCCCTTCCATCCCGTTTTCGGATCGTCAAACCTGACATGAACGTAGCGGGTGCACAGTTCCACGGAATATGGAATGCGCGCCGCCCAAGTCGCGATTTCGCACGATTTTCCAAACGCGGATTATCGGGCGAGGGGATCGGGCCGCAACTGAAAGTGGACCTCTTGCGGCACCTGGCCCTTGCCTCCCTCGGCGTGCCAGATGACACGTGTCTCCGTGGCGCCCCAAAGGCCGCGTCCTTTCCAGCCTGTTTTCGGATTGTCGATGCGGCCGTCGAGATCGCGGGAATAAAAACCCATCGGATAGGGCACGTGGAATGTGAACCATTCTTTTGTATCGGGTTTAAAAACCCGCAAAGAATCCGAACTGGTTCCCAGCACGACCTGAACGTTGTTGCCGAGGCCGAGGGTGTTGTAGCGGTCGATCCAGTTTAAGTAGTGCCAGTCCGTATGCGCATCGGTTCCCTTAAACATGGGGCCGGGGACCGGATAGATGGTCCAGCCTTCCGGGCAGTGTTGCCCGGTCGCGGTGGGGCCTTTCAGGACTTTACATTTGCTGCGGTCGAAACTGGCGAGGTCGCCGCTGCCGGCCAGCGCTGTCCAGACGATTCCGTTGGTGTCGACATCGATGCCGTGCGGGGCGTAATGCCATTCGCCGGGAAATTTGGGATTGTCAAAAGGCGGCTCATATACTTCCGTTGCGCAAGTCGAGGGAGGATTTGGACCGGGGACCGCGCGCACGATTCTTCCCGGCAGCGGAAACGGCCCCGCATACCAGACGCTTCCATCCACTGGATTTACCGATACTCCATATCCATCGGGGGTACCTATCCGGTCAATCTTGGGATCGGGAGGCTCGTTTTGCATGGTAAAAAGCGGGCCGGACTTGCCGTCCCCGTTGTAATCGATGACCGGGGCGCACCAGCCCTGGGCTTTCGATGCATCGTGCGTTTCGTCCCAGACGCGCGTCTTGAACCAGCCGAGGCCGCCGCGGCGCAGCGAAAAGTAAACGGTCTCGTCCTTGTCATTCGCGATCGCGGCGTGGCTCTGTCCGAAGCAGAGATCGACGGCCGTAATTTTGCGCGTCCTGGGATCGTAAATGTCCACGCCCCATCCCGGAGGATTTTCCCAGGGCTTAACGACGCGGCCTTTGCTTTGCCGCAGGTCCACTTCGATGCGCTGAATATTTCCGTTGTTCACGTTGCCGTTGGACCATGCCAGGGCATATTTATTCCCGTTCTCCGCCTTGCAGAAATCGGGAGGCTCGGGCTTGCGATTCTGCAGGTTGATCCAGAGCCGGCCTTTGCTGTCCATTTGCGTATTGGCGGGATTGACAGCATCGTCTTTCCAGACCAGTTCGTCGCCCCAATACGGAGACGGAGCCGTGACAGTTTGGGGAGACCAGGTCGGCATCAACGGTTTGTCGGCTTCGACGCGCAGCGGAATCTGAATCATGCTGGCCGTATTTTCCACTGGATCGACGGCCGTCAGCTCGCCGCCCTCCCAGTCCGCTTCGTAGGCAGGGCCGTTGCGGTTTACCTGCGGGTTCCATTTGTTGGTGGTGACCGCGCCATGGAAAAACGATTTTGGCGTGCCGACATCCCAAAGCGTCAGCACGACGTTGCGTTCAATGCCCTGCGGCCGCGGCGGAGTGGGAGGAACTTCACCGGCCGTGATGCGGTCCGTCCAATCAGCGAACATTTCAATGCCGCGATCATAACCAAACTGCTTCATGGAATTTGTTTTTTCCGCGCCGAGTTGGCCGGACAACATGCGCCGCTCCCAGGCGGCCTTGGTGGAGGGAAACGCGCCAAGATTTTTCGGCATTTCGCGCGTGATTTTGTCGCCCATCTGGTGGCACGGCTGGCAGCCGGATTTAATCAAGTCGATCCAATGCGCCTGCGTGGGGATTTCATCGTTGATGCCGAACAGCGCGCTGTGCACGCCCGGATTTGCAATCGGGAAAGCGCTTTTCGGCGGAATTTTCAGCAGGGACATCCAATAATTCGGCGGGTAAATTTCAGCGGCTGCCTGAGGAGTCGGAGCGATGACAGCCGTCAGATTAACGGTCTTGCCGATCGTCGCATCGACGGGCCTGGAATCCACCAATCCGTATCCACGCACAAAGACTTTGTAATTGGCTTTCGGCAGCTCGGGAAGCAGGTAGCGCCCCAGATCGTCGGTGACAACAATCTTGCGAAACTTGGTCGGCAAATCCGAGGTCTCTGCGATCACCCAGACGCCCGCTTCCGCGCCCTTTGAGCTGGTCACAAACCCGCCAATGTTGTCAGGTCCCACGGCCACACCGTTGGAGTCCGTTTGCGCGGAGGCCGGCGTGGATTTCGGCTTGGCTTCGGTCCGGAGCAGCGCCGAAGCCGTCAGTAAAAAACAAATCAGGATTGCCCATCGCGACGTCTGTCTTAGCCCTTCAGTCCGCATCGAAATTCCCCTTTTACCGGTTCCGAAATTCACGGCGGCGCTTTCGACGTGGGAAAGCGAAACAGAGCCCGCCCGAAAAACGGGCGGCCGCTACAAAATCGGGTTCGGTATTGTTGCGTCCGATCCGTCCGCCGCTGCGGATGAACCGGACGCTCTCGTAAAAATTTCAAACCCACCTGCGCCGGCCAAATGGATGTGCGCTTTTAGAAAGCATACTTGAGCGCAAATTGAATCAGGCGCGGATTCACGGACAAGGTCGTAATGTGTCCGAAACTTCCTTTCGTAGAGACGTCCGATCCCGAAGGATTGTTAAATTGCGGGTGATTGAAAGCGTCGAAGAATTCGGAGCGGAAAGTCAGAGTGGCATCTTCCCGCAGGCCTCCAACCTTGGTGGTTTTGATGAGCGATATATCCCAATTAA
Organism: Terriglobia bacterium; assembly: GCA_963788335.1. Lineage (GTDB taxonomy): Bacteria > Acidobacteriota > Terriglobia > Acidiferrales > UBA7541 > Palsa-360. The sequence continues at coordinate 207,849 of CAWBGM010000008.1, read as the reverse complement.
ATTGACCCGGGCCGAGGATGATCCCCAAGCCGCTGTCCCCGTAGCCGGTCCCATTGCCAAACAATGGATTCTGGGCGGAAGTGGGAGCGCTGGTAAAAGCGGCCGCATTATACCAACCGCCTGTATTCGCCAGCCCTGCGTTAACTCGATCGGTAGTGCTGCCGGAGGCGGTGACATTTGCCTTCGTCATTCCCGGAGCGAATTCAGCGCTGGATATTCCGGCTGACCCGTAGATCGTGCCGCCTTTACTATCCGTGACGGTCAGAGGCGTGCCATCCTGAACAATGGTTACACCGGTGACGTTCCAGCCATCGATCAATTTGCCCTCAATGCCATGATGATTGCCAAACGGCAAATCATAGCTATAGTTCACGGCGAGGCGTTGCGGGTGATAATCGTTGCTGAGCGCATACTGGGCTTGTGAATTATTGGGATCGTTCGTGTTGAAACTGCCGTTATTCGCGGTATTGTTCGTCGTAAAGGCTCGAATAAAAGTGTACGACGCCTGCATGGTAAGTCCGCGGGAGAACTGTTTGCGAACAGTCGCCTGCACATCGTTCGACTTGTAATTTCCCTCTGTTCCCGTGACCGAAAAGCCGTTGGGCACGATGCCGAGGAGCGGCACGCGATAAGGAACATTTTGGACCGTGTTCACCGTCTGGCCGTTAATCGCCCCCCCAGCGGGCACCAACTGAGCCTCGTTTTCCGGACGTCCCACGTAGAGCTGATGAACACCCGTCATGCCTACATAGCCGAGTTCCAAGATCCAGGTGGGAGCAAATTCATACTGGAAACTCAGATTGTACTGATAGACAAGCGGGGTGGAGATATGTGGATCGATGGGCGTCATGTTCAATTGCGAGTTGTTACCAGTCGCCGGGTCGAACCAGCGAGGGGTAAAGGCCAGGGGAACCGTCTGATAAGGCTGTGCGATCGTTGAGAAATAATTAAACTGCTGGGATTGGTTAATCGTGATTGCGTAGGGAACTCCCTGGACGGCAGCGTGATTGTTATTTCCGGGCCAGCGGTCGTAAAACATGCCGATACCGCCGCGAACCACGAGCTTATTGGAGGAGGTGGGCTGCAGCGCGAATCCAAACCGCGGTGCAAAATCATGCAGCGGCGTGTCGTTCTGCGTTTGAATTAAGTGGTTCACCTGGAAAACGCCTGCGGGAATAGGTTGCTGGTAATTCGAAGGGACGACGAACCCCACGAAAGTTCCCGTCGCGGGTGAATTTCCCACCGCAGCTGTGGCGCCGAGCGTGTTCCAGAAATTGGTTTCCAGTCCATACTTGTCGTGCGAGAGGCTGATGTATTCCCAGCGGACGCCAAGATTTAACGTCAAACGCTGGTTCACCTTGAAATCGTCTTGAATGAACGCATTGCCGGCCGGAACCTGGAAATGATGATCGAGTCCACCGGGGGCAGCCTGAACGACAGCATTCCCCGAGCTATAAATATTGCTGAAGGTCGTCCCGTTTGTTCCGCCTGGATTGGCGGCGTTGCATTGGCCGGCGGCTGGACCATTCGTCCCGGGTGCGCAACCGGGCAATGACAACAGGAAGTCGGGGAATGTCTGGTAGGTCAGGCTTCCTTGCGAGAGGCTCGCGAACAGCCAGTTCCAGGTGTCGCGCTCGATCTCGCCTCCGAACCGGATGCTGTGTTTTCCGTGGGTCCAGGAAACCTGATCGGCGGCTTCCCATTGAGTGACATTGAAAATCTGATCGGGTTGCGGGCCGTATGAACCCAGCGAAAATTGACTATTGATCTTAATCTGATCCAGGATATCGACGCCGGCGGTCGCGTCGGCGATGCCCAGTTGAGAATTTGTAAAGGGCACGGTCGGGATTGTGGTCGTATCGTTGCGCTGCAAAGAGAATCGGGCTTCGTTCACAAGATTATTGGTCACAATCGTGGTGAGCTTCAGGACAAGCTCATGATTGAGATAGTCCGAAAGTGTGCCGGTATCTGGAACGCCCAAGCTTCCGCCCCCCGACCCTCCAAATGACAACGGGTTTAGGGTCGGATCGCTGCCGAAAAAATAGCGGCTCGACAGCGTATTCTTGGAATTAATGATGTAATCGAAGTTTCCGATGAATTGGTGTTCGGTGTAACGAGCTGGAATCGTGTATGTGACGTTTCCCTGGTAGCCTCCGGGAAGATTCGGGTTGGTCGCACTGGGAACATAATAAGTGCCGTCCGGGTTCTTGAGCTGCAGAATCTTGATGGCAATCGGATTGATGTTCGATCCATTGCAGAGTACCTGGACGCCAGGCGTGGAACCGGTCGGAATGTATGTATTATCCCGCCTTAACGTCCGATATTATTGGCGGGACAAACCGCGGCCCCCAGGGCTTGTTGGAATGTCGCCGTGTTCGAACGGTCCCCAGCCGGGATGGGAGGCAAGACGATTCCGGATGCGAAAGCCCACACCCGTCGCGCCCGTTTAATTGCCGCGTTTCCTGATAGGAGGCGAAAAAGAATAATTTGTCCTTCTTAATGGGACCGCCAATGACGCCGCCAAACTGGTTCTGATTTAATATAGCGCGCGGCTTGTCGTGCATATTTCAGGAAGAAGTCATTGGCATTGAGATCGGTATTCCGGAAGAACTCGAAGGCAGTTCCGTGGAACTGGTTGGTGCCCGACTTGGTTACCACGTTCACGTTCGCTCCCACATTGCGACCGGAGCCGGCGTCGAACATGGACGTTTGAATCTTGAATTCTTCGATCGCATCCGGACTTGGAATTCCAAATGCCGAATACGATCCGCCCTCCGCCGACGTTTCCTCCGCCGCTCGAATTCATGACGCTGGCGCCATCCATCTGAAAGTTATTCGAACTCGCCGGCGCGCCATTGACAGCGAACGTTGGTTGAACCTTTTCCAAGCGCGGAAGCATTGTTCGCGGGCGCACTGGTTCCTGGAGCCAGATCCTAAAATCTGAGTGTAATTGCGCGTGTTCAGAGGAATGGAACTAACCGTCTGGCTGCTGATATCCGTGCCGATTGTGGAATTCGCCGTCTGGACTCCCATCACTTCGCCTGTGACAGTGACAACCTGGCTCTGAGCGCCAACCTCGAGTTCACGATCGACCGTTCCCGTCTCCGACAGGACCACCGTGACCAACGGAATTTCAACCGTCTTGAATCCCGCCGCTTCAAACTTGAGCCGGTACGAGCCAGGAGCCAGCAATGGGATCGTATAGGTGCCTGCCGCACTGGTCACGACCGTCCTCGCCTGGGTCGTGTCATTGCTTGTGGCGGTGACCGTGACGTTGGCCATCACCGAACCGCTCGTATCCTTCACCGTTCCGGTCAACGCGCCGGTTCCCGCGGACTGCGCGAAAAGCGAGGAAACCGAAGCGATCAAGAGACCAAAGCACAGCAGGGCTGCGCTCCCGCACCACTTGTGTTTCACACTCATTATGACCTCCTCAACGATTCATCCGTTCATGACTTCCCTTCTCCCCAAGGCCCCACCGCGATTGAAGCTCAAGACGATTATCCGTCCTGTAAACACTTCAAATGTTAAATTCTCCAGTGCCGCCGAAGCCCGCTAGCGCGTTGGTTTATCCGTCGAGCACGGCGCCGGATGCCATTTGGAAGCGTCGGACTCCAACAAAAACTGCTCGCTGGTGATGAATTCTTCCCGCAAATATTTCGGGTCGCGTACCACCGTCCTCAGAATCAAGTACGACAAGTTTTCGAATTCGACGCGCGTGAAGTACTCCACCAAGACCGCATTCTCGCTATAGGGCACTCCGTTCTTGCGATAGTAGCCGGGCCGCATTCGCGTGGTGACAACGTATAACGTGCCACCCTTGCCCGGCGTTGGTCCTGCGGTGCGCGACCCGAAACCGTTTCCCTGGCTCTGTTTTTGCCACTCGGCCACCGAATCGCCCTGCCAGGTGGGCTCCCCGCCGGTCCGGGGCGGGCCGTCAAAGTGCAACAGCCGCGTCTGCATTCCCGCGTCGGTATCGATTTGAAGAGTGTTGTCGTCCTTCCAGAAAATATGAAGCCGCGTGGGCATTCGCATGATTCCGGCCGCGCCGTACGGTCGACACTGATTTCCCTCCGCGTTATCCTTCTCCATATCCCACGCGTCCGCGGCTTTTTTCCCTTCCGCATTGAGAGGAATGCTGGCGTAATCCCCTTTCGCCGGAGTAGCCATGCGCCAGCGCCAGTCCTCATCGACAATGGAAACCCAGTATCCTGTGAGATCGAGCAGAGCGGAACCCTTCCCATTCAGTATTCCGGCGGCCGGATTGTTTTGTGCCACCGCGACAAAAGAAAATGTTCCGAGCGCAATCCATAAGGCAGCGGCGACGGCGGCGATTCGCGTCATTTACGATTCTTATCCTTTGTGAGGTTGCGATAAACGGCTTCAATAAATTTATCGGTGGTCCACGGGCCGGAAGCGGCGCCGTACAGCCCGTCAAAGCCGGACGTTGGCTTTGCGTCTTTGACCTCGCGCAAGGTCCTGCCTTTTTTCACCAGATCCGCGATTCGACCGCGAACGATTACGAGCATGTCGCGATAGTTGGTCACGTCCGTGCGATCGCAGAGTCGCCCGCGTCCTGGAATGACGATCGTGCCGCCTTCTTCGTTTTCCCGCGGCACCAGGACGTCGTCGATCATCGTCGTCAGCGCATCGATAATTCCGTCGATGTTGCCGCCCTTTTCTTCGGCGATAACCGGATAAAGCGAAGGCACGAACAGTTCCCCGGCGCTGACAACGTCCGAGCGCCGGAAGAAAACGAAACTATCGCCGTCGGTATGTGCCGCTGGGGCGTGGTAAATCACGATGGCTTCATCGTTAAATATTTTCCAGTTGGCGCTGTCGTAGGTGTCCGTCGGCCAGTTTGCTTTCAGAATCGGGGCATGCATTGGGCCGGGATCGATCATGCGGTTGAGAACATTTACGTAGGAGATGATCGACGCGCCCTCGCGCGCCTGGCCCGCGACGCTGATGGTCTGGTCCCCCGCAGCGCCGGACAGTTCCTTGCTGCCCGCTGCTGAGATGACGCTGTTGCCGCCCGCGTGGTCTTCATCGCCGGAAGTATCGATGACGAAACCAATCACCTTGTCTGACAGAGCCTGAATGGCGGCCAAAACCTTGTCCGCCATTTCCGGGGTTCCCGTGTCCACGACGGCCACAACCTCATCGCCTACCTGCACCGTGACATTTCCGCCGGCGCCGGAAATCATATAGACGCGCCCCTGCACGTGCTGGACATGCAGTCCTTCGACATCCATATCCCGCTGCTGGGCAAATACGATCGGCGCGACCCATGCGAAGAAAAAAAACAGAAAGATAAATGCGAAAATCCTTTTCATCGGGCCAAAAATGCCGGAGGGATATAGAATCACTGGCGGTTCCCCGCCGCATTTGCCGGTTTCGCGGGGACGGGCATCCTTTTCATTTTGTCCACATACTCGGGGTACATTGTCTCCGCGCCTCCCCGAACGGCCTCCTGCGGAATTCCGTACGCTTCCGAATATTCATGGAGAAACGGATTCGCCCCGGGCAGGTGATACGCGACCCAACCGCGCGGATGCTCGATCTCGATTGCCGGAATGCAGGTGGATGGGCGAGATTTATATCCGAGGTCCAGCGTCCAATCCGAAGTCCGTATGAAGGGTTCGGTCAGATAAACCGGGTCCTTTACGATCGTCACGACGGTAATGTAATTTCCGTTGCGCATAAAATACTCGACCAAGGTGGCCTTGTCGCTGCGGGGAATTCCATTGCGGCGAATCCATCCTTCCTTCAAATGAGTGGTGGTCACTTTCAGCATGTCGCCCACCCATTCGCCGGTGGAAAATCCCTGCCACGTATGAATGGCATCCTCGCGCGGGTGGGGCCGGCGATCCATGTAAATCGTTCGGCGCGGCTGCATCCACATCATTTCCGTGTGCCACGCCGTCACTTGCAGCGTGGCCGGATTTGTCTCCGCCCAAATTTTCATGCTGCCGCCCCCGCGCGCGCCGTAATCGGCCGGATGCGGCTCGCACTCGTGTTCAGGCTGGGTCCATTTTTCCGCGTCCCAAGCGTCCGCCCGGGAGCGCGCGTCATCGTTGATCGGGATTCCCGTGTAATCGCCGATCTCCGGGCCCATGCCGCGTTCTGGAGCATCCTCATGGCGGATAGAATCCCAGCCGCCGGAAAGATCGACCTGCGCCAGGGCCGATAGCGGGGCAAAGATTAAAATGGCTGCAACAAAGACAATCGTTTTATTTGCAAAAAATACTCTTAATCTTTGCATTGCACCCTCTTTCAGTGAGAACCCTGCCTGGCCTGAATCGAGCTTCAATGGCTTGCGGTCTAACGAAGTTCGGTCCAAGTGTCCTTCGCGGTCCAAAAGATCGAAACGCATTTCAATCAGGGTTGAGGTATAGAGTAAATATGCTGCATCGGATAATTTGTCAAGGGAGTTCGAGAAAGGGCAGTGTCTCGGCTTTCGTCTCTCTCGGGCAAGACCTCGGTATGGGCTCCAGTGGCACAGGCTTCAGCCTGTGGATTTTGAATTCTTCCAACTCCAGCGAAAAACAAAAACCACAGGCGGAAGCCTGTGCCACAAAACCCGCAAAAAATGCATTGTCCGCTTTGGGCCGTCTAAATTTGTGATTTAAGAGTTGAATCCGGGAACCAGCCGGTGTATCACAAAAGAATCGACTTTCCACATCGGAACCAGAGTGGATTTGCGAAACGCGTGCGACTGGAAGGGTTCGTGGATTACCTTTCGCGAACTGGCCGATTAAAACGGAGATTCTGGAGATGTCTTCAATGACGATCGCAAAAAGGAAAGTGTTGACTGCGAAATATTCAGGAGCCCTCGCGCTGGCAATTGCGCTGCTGGCAAGCGCGTCCGTCACTTTCGCGCAATATCCATATCCATCGGGGCCGATGATCAAAAAAGACGGAACGGCTATCGTCATTGAGGACTACGCCAGTCTGCCGCTTTCCAGTCCCACTCGCGCCGGACAAAGCCGCGACACAATCGATTACAAATTGCAGCTGGGGCGCGGCACGGCAATCCGCTGGGAGCCGTCGAACGCGCCGCTCGCGAAATCGCGCGAGTTTGTGATCGATGAAAGCATGTCCATCTACATATTCGATAAGGCGACGAAGAAATTTACACCGTATCTGACGTTCCCCGACATCTTTCAGAATTTTATGTCGGACACGGGGACCACGGCCGGAATCGTTTCGATTGTGTTCGATCCCGAGTACGCGAAGAACGGCAAATTCTACACCGTGCACACGGAATTGCTGGAATTGGGCAAAGACAAAACGCCAACCAATGCCCGCACGCCTGGCCTCGATCTGACCGGGTACACCACGACGCCCACGGTCATGCCGACGGGCGGCGAAACGCATATGGAAGCGGTTCTGGTCGAGTGGACCGACACCAACATCAAGAATGCGACGTTTGAAGGAACTGCGCGCGAGTTGCTCCGGGTCGGATACGCGCGCAGCCATCCGATGGATGATTTAATGTACAACCCTCTGGCGAAACCCGGTTCGAGCGATTACCGCAATCTCTATGTTTCCATCGGCGACGGTTTTTCCGGCGAGACACCCGGGCCGGGCCACACGATGCCGCAGCAACTCAACACGCTGCTCGGAAAAATTCTGCGCATCACGCCGGACCTGACCCTGCGTCCGAACGACCGGCTCAGCCCCAACGGCCGTTACCGCATTCCCTCGACCGGGCCGGATCCGAATCCGTTCGTCTCGGTCGCCGGGGCGCGCGGCGAAATCTGGGCGTACGGTTTTCGCCATCCCCACCGGATGAACTGGGATGTGCCCAGCAACAAACTGATCGTCGCGGATATCGGCGCAAGATACTGGGAAGCGGTTTATATCGTCCGCAAAGGCGACAATGGCGGTTACGCCGAGCGGGAAGGCAACGAACAGTTTTTCGTGGACAGCGAAAGCAAGACCACCAGCCTGATGAATCCGCCTGTTCCCTTTCCCGATCCCGATCTTTTGCACGTGGACGGGCTCAATGAACCTGTCGCTCCCATTTATCCCTCCGCGGTTTACAGCCACACGGATGGTGACGCGATTGCCAGCGGATTTGTCTATCGCGGCAAGCTGATGCCGGCCATGCGCGGGAAATATATTTTCAGCGACATCACCAATGGCCGCATTTTTTATACCGACCTCGCGGAAATGATCGCGGGCCACGGCCAGCGCAACAAACAGGCGACGATTCACGAGATTCAGATCCAGTACAAAAGTCCATACGACTCGGCCGAGCAGAAACCCGTCGATCGCCGCATGTATGACATCATTGCCGACGCCTATCGACACAAGGGAGGAACGCCTCCCCCCGATCATGTGCTTCCGGGCGGCGGTGCGGGAACCACCGGCTGGCTCGACAAGGAACACAAGCACCCCAAGGCCGATCCGGAAGGAGTACCCTGGGGCGGCGGACGCGCCGACGGGCGAATCGTTCCGGGCGATGACGGTGAATTTTATATTTTGACGAAATCGGACGGGATGATCCGCAAGTTTATCGCAGCTACGCCGCCGCCCAGCATTTCAAAATAAGGCTGACGGTTGCCGGCGGCGTGACTAGCGATCGGCGCGCGGCAGGTAAGTCCTGCTGAAATTGTTGCGTGGATTCGAAACCGTGAACGATCCGTCGGCCTTCGCCGAAATCTTAATCCAATACGCCTTTCCGTTGTGAGCCGGCGGAGGACCCGACCTCGGCTCCCGCGGCACGTACAAATCGGCGGGAGGCGGCATTGGTGCGATCGGCATGGCGGTCATCGGAGTGTCGTAATCGTTGGCGATAAAAACTCCGGGAACGGAATATTCCTGGCCGGTGAGCAGCGAGAAATGAAGTTCCCACAGATTTTCAAATCCCGGAGTCGTAAACAGCGCCTTCATTAACTCGGGTCCCCCGCCTTTGCGCGTGCCGTCGTTCAGGATCGCCACGCGTGGACGAAGCCCGTGTACCATTACTTCCGAATCTGAAATCGGCAAGCCGTGATTGGAAACGATCCACAAATCAACGTGTCCAACTGGATTTGTCGGGCACATTAATTTGTATTCCGTATTCCAGGTCAGGTCGCCGAAATGGGCCATCCGGAATTTTCCGTAGGTGATGACGCTTCCCACGGACATGGCGTTCTCGATTCCGCCGTCGTCGTCCTTATCCTTGGGCACGAAATTCGCGCAGTCCGGGTTGGGAATGCCGCCGCCGGGGAACGGAGTCTTGATAACATTTCCGGCAGCGGTGGCGATGCGCCAGTCGAGGCCGCCGATCGGAAGTTTGTCTCCGGGTTTTACAACCGTATGTTTCGCTTTGCCGTAGAGCGCCGCGTAGTCGCCCATCACGAATTTGTGAGTATCCGCCTGGCCCTGCACATCGGGGCCGTGATCGATATATTCGCCGATGGAAATGCGCGATGCGAGTTCGGACATGCCCTTAAAGTGATCGCCATGCCAGTGTGTAATGAGCAGGTGATCGAGCTTCGTCAGGTGCGCATCTTTTATTGCATCCATCACGCGATCGACATCTCGAGTCGTCGTGCCGCCGCTGGGGATATCCATCTGCAGCGATTCGCCGGTGGGTGAGACGTAGAGAACGGCGTTTCCGCCCTCGACGTCGATCACATAGATGTCGAATGTTTTCCCTGGGACCGTCTGCGCGTTCGCGGCAGGGACGAGAGGCATCAGGAAAGCGATCAGCAGTAAAAACGACGCGCGCATGCTTGCTATCTTCATAATTCGTCCAGTCTCGCCGGAGTTCGTCGCTCATCGATGCGGGCCACTACCAGTGGCACCGGCTTCAGCCTGTGTGGCTTTTACTTTTGAAGCCAGTGGAAAAGCTGCCTCAAGGGCCTAGGTATTCAAAACCCCACAAGGCTTTGCTTATTCAACCCTATTTCGTTGCGGAATCGCTTGTCAGTGTAGCGCCATTCGCCCAGGCAGCCATGTTTTTCCAGTCCGGGTCATCCTTGGATTCAAATTGCCGGCCGCCGGAGTGAATGTATTTCGAATCTCCGCCGGCGAGGGGCGAGAGAGGATGAATCAGGAACCGGCTCTTCATCGGCTCGTCCATATCGATGAGCTTTGAGACGTTCTGAAATATTTTGCGGGATTGCTCTTCGTTCCAGGTCGTCGCTCCGGGCGAAAGTTTTACGAGATACTGCGGGCCTGTGTTGGAGGCGTGACAGGCGTAGCATCGGGCATGCGCGCCGCGTGTTTTTAGAAAAATAGGCTCGACGCGGGCCTTGAAAAATTCATAATCAAGGGGTTTCCCCGCCTGGGCGGCTTCCTGTCGTCGAGGGGCGGCATTCAGTCTCGCCTGGCTGAACACCCCAGCCGTCACGACGGTCACGAACCCAAAAAAAACAGCCCTCCATTTTCGCTTGCGCGTGACCATCCAGTTCCTCCAGTTCAAAAATTATCGCAGGACCAGCGTATTCATCCGGCCGGGCGCTTCGCCAACCGGAATGCGGGCAATAACTTTCATCGTCTTCATGTCGATCGCCGAGACGGAGCGATCCCCTTCATTGGTCACATAAACTCTCATGCTGTCGGGGGTAAAGGCGATCCACTCGGGAACCCCGTTGACCGAGGCCTGGCCCGGGATTTCCACTTGAGGCAGGCGCACCTGGCCCAACAACGCAAGGTCCGGCAAGGAATATGCAAAAACGGAATCGTACACTCCGGCGGAAACCCAAAGGCTCTTGCCGTCCGGTGCGATACCGATGCCGTGGCTGGGTGGACCGCTCGAAGGCATGGCGGGCTCATTAGCGGGAAATTGAATTCGCGCGACTTCCTTGCGTGTCGCGAAATCAATGACGGCGAATCCCTTCGTCGATGTGAGCTGCACGAAAATTCTTTTCGGCGAGCCATCGGCGGAGGTCTCCACTGCGGGAACCAGTGTGCCCTGGTCCATCTTCACTTCCCATGCCATCTGCTGCGCCTGCAGGTCGAACACGCGCACAAATTTGCCGTTGGGCGAAGTAGTGATCGCATATTTGCTGTCGGGCGTAATCACCAGATCGTGCAGCCGGGTTTCCGCCGGAATCGTCTTCACGAGTTCAAAGTTTTTTGCATCGAAGAGATCAAGCCCGCCGGGGACTTGTCCGATGCAGACAACGACCAGCTTTCCGTCCGGCGTCACTGCCAGATCGTTGGCGTGCCCGCTCAGCGGAACTTTCTTGATCAGCTTTCCGGTCTTGCGATCCAGGACCCGAAGAAAATCTTCCGCACCGGTGGAAACGAAAACCGTTTTCCCGTCGGCGGAAAAATCAACCGCCTCGGGCACTTCGACATCCTTGAGTTCCTGGACGACTTTGTTCGTCGCCGTATCCACTACGGAAATCGTTCGCCCGGCGTGATTGGTAACATAGACGCGAGAGGTAGCGGCCGCGAGCGGCGCTGCAAGCATCACGCAGGCAATTCCCACAGGCGAAAGGCGCCGCGAAACCCATACGGGCAAATTCACTTTCAAAATGTTTAAGTTCATGACGCGGAATGGCTCCTTACGTTCCGGCGCAAACGATATACGCGCCGCCCTTTAAAAATCAACTGCTAATTGACAAATCGGCTCTGAGGATTGCAACAGAATCGTGCCGGCCTCGCACCGAAGAACAATTTGATTCACTCGGACGGCTGTCGGATGTATAAGGTTTAATGACGGGAAGCTCGAAACGCAGACAGCGCCTTCGTCGCGGTGCCGTTAGAGTTGAGTTCGACTTCCCCCACCGCGGAGATAGACAAACAAAATTAAGGAAAGAACTGTAACTGGAATGCGCGGTCCCACGTCTCACCACGTGGAAAAGGAGAAAATGCGATGCAAAAGATTGGACTGATGCGATCGTTGGGATTCGCTCTGTTGCTGTGCGGCATTGCGGTGGTTTCTTCGGCGATGCGCACGGAAGCGAACCCGCGGAGCCGTCCGGTAGCCGGACAAATGGGTGCCGTGTCGATTGACTCCGATGACATCGGCGGCACGGTGACCAGCGCGAATGGCCCTGAAGCGGGAGTATGGGTAATCGCAGAAACCACGCTCGGAACAAAGTTCCGTAAGATTGTGGTCACCAACGACAAGGGACAATACCTTCTACCCCAATTGCCCAGCGGGACTTACAAGATTTGGGTACGCGGTTACGGCCTGGTGGATTCCACGCCTGTCGAATCAACGCCGGGAAAAAATCTGGACTTGACCGCCGTGGTCGCTCCCAGTGCAAAAGCGGCCGCTGAGTATTATCCCGCGGATTATTGGTTCTCTCTGGTCACGAGCGTTCCCCCAAAGAGCGCTTTTCCGATCGAGGTTCCCCAAAACGATGACATCCCCGGCCCTCCCGATCCTGTGAAGCTGACGCACGGAGGCCCACCGCCACCGAAGCCGGTTGGACCCATCGTCTTCAAGACGCAGGGTGAATGGATTCAAGCGTTGAAGGGTTGCAATTCAGGCTGCCACCAGGTGGGCCTGAAAGCAACGCGCGAAATCACTCCTAGCCTGGTCGGTCAGTACAAAACAAGTAAAGAAGCCTGGGTTCGCATGCTGTCTTCCGGACAGTTGGGCAGAGCGATGTACGGCTTTGCAGGCCGGTTGAATCGCGACCGTGAAGTACAGATGTTCGCCGATTGGAGCGACCGCATTGCCGCAGGTGAACTGCCGCCGGTGCCGCCGCGTCCGCAAGGGACCGAACGCAACGTCGTCGTCACCGTGTGGGATTGGGCTGTGCGGGCTTCTTTCCTTCACGCCCTGATCAGCACCGACAAGCGGAATCCCACAGTGAACGCCTACGGTCCGGTTTACGGAGGCGAGTGGTCCGCCGGTTCTCTTGCGGTGGTCGATCCCCAGGAAAATGCCAAAGTTATGATACCCGTCCCGCTGCCAAACGAATCCGAGCGCATCAAGCAGGTGACCTGGACACCGGCTCAGATGCTTGCTCCTTCTCTGATCTTCGGCGAAGAGCAGGTCTGGGACGATCCGATCAATCCGGGCCCGATCACCATGGATGGCAAGGGACGCGTCTGGTTCAACGTGGAAAATCAGCTGGAGAACCCCGCATTTTGCAAAGCGGGATCGAAGAATATTTTCGCGAAGTATTCTCCGCGTGAAGAGGGCGGCAAGGGTGTGGATGTTTACGATCCCAAGACGGGCAAGTTCGAATTCGTCAACCTCTGCTTCGAAGCCGAGCGCATCGTCTTCTCGGACGATAAAGACAACACGTTGTATTTTTCCGTCTCCAATAACCCCGGCGGAATCGGCTGGGTGAATACCCGGGTCTGGGATGAAACGCACGACTCCGAAAAGTCCGAGGGCTGGTGCCCCGCTGCTGCCGGGATCGAAAAACCCGGTGCCTACGGCGTTGCCTTTAACCCCTCGGACGGAAGCGTCTGGTATTCGAACGTGCAGACGATGCCCGGCAGGCTGTTCCGCATGACGCGAGGAGCAAACCCGCCATCCACTTGCACGACTGAAGTTTACGAACCACCTTACGACGCCAAGGGAAACGGCCCAGGGGCCAACGGAGCGCGCGGAATTGACGTCGATACAAACGGGGTTGTCTGGACACCGCTCTCCGCGGAAGGCTATCTGGCCAGCTTCGACCGACGCAAGTGCAAGCCGATTCCTACCGGCAAGGCCGCTCTAACCGGAAAGGCGTGCCAGGAAGGCTGGAGTTTCTATCCGGTGCCGGGCCCTGTCTTCAAGTCCGACCCGAACGGAAACTCAGACCCGAATATCAAAGTGGACGAAAACTATTACATGTGGGTGGACCGTTATAATGCCTCAGGCCTCGGCAACAACATCCCGATCCTCGACGGAACCACATCCGATTCCCTCATCGCGTTTTTACCCGAGTCCAAAACATGGGTGAGGATGACCGAACCCTATCCCATGGGCATGTTCTCGCGATTCTTCGATGCCCGGATCGACGATGCCAAAGCCGGCTGGAAGGGACGAGGCATCTACGCAGCCAACCAGTCGCGCGGCACGAAGTTGACCGAGGGTATGGGCGGCAAAGCGCCGAGCCAGCTATTCCATTTCCAGATTCGGCCCGATCCTCTGGCGAAATAATTTAGGTTTTTCATAATCGCGGATTCCCTGTAACGTAGTGGGCCAGCTAAGACTGGCCCACTATTTTTTTCAATCTCAGCAGGCGGAGGATACGGATGAAGATTCTATTGGCAGTGGACGATTCCAAATATTCGGAAGCAGCTACGGAAGCAATCATCCAGCAAACCCGGCCGCAGGATACTACCTTGCGCGTGCTCGCCGTGAATGAGCGGCCCTCGCATCTGACCGCCGGTGGCATGGCCGGTTACGATCCCGCGCTTGATGAGGAGTTGAAGGAAGAAGTGAAAGAGTCCGAAGCGTTGCTGGCGAAAACCGTCGAACTGCTCCGTTCGAAGGGGTTCGCGGTTAGCTCATCGGCGGAATGGGGCGATCCGAAATACAAGATCATCGACGTGGCCGAAGAATGGGGCGCGGACTTGATCGTGCTCGGCTCGCACGGGCGCTCGGGGCTAAATCGTTTTCTGATGGGGAGCGTATCGGAAGCGGTCGCGCGCCACGCTCATTGCTCGGTGACGATTGTGCGCGTGAGTCAAAAGTAGCAGCCTGGATGGCAGAGCCAGGACGGGCTTTCGCCTGTCTTGTTTTGACTTCGCTGGCAGCAACACAAAGTTCAAAATTTAGACAGGCTGAAGCCTGTCTTGCTGAAAACGCTAATTCATCGCCGCTGCAACACAGTTGCCGCCACTTTGATTCGGGCGATGGCGTTCGATGCCATCGAGGGCGGACCACAGAGCGCGCGCGGCTTGCGTTACTCCATCGAGAACTTCTTCCGCGTGCCGCTCATCCTGCTCCACCAGTGCGGTAATCAACTTCCGCCAGACGTTCGAGTGATGCACGTCCGCCGTCTCATGCAGCGCGAAGTAACTGCACGTGCGGTCGTCGGCGCCGTAATGCTTCTTGAGGCCGCTTAGCTTCTCCGAGGCGATTCGCGGAACCTGCGACTCGTAGGCAAACAGCGCTCCTAGCACCGAAGCCACCGGCGATTCCTGCGCCAGAGTGCGAAACGTCTTCACCAGCCCATCGATTTCAGCGATCGGTGTTTTCCCGCCGCCGTTTCCGCCCATGCCCTCGATAAAACGCTGCCAAAGTTCGGAATGCGCGCTGCCCTTGCATTCTTCCTCGTAGGCGTTGGCGAGAACTGCGCGGCGCATCGCGCCCTCCGGCAATCGCGAATGCAGAGACGTGAGGTAGGTGGGAAACTCGGACACCTGGTGGTAATACTGCTCGGAATAAAATTTCAAATCCTTCGTGGTCAGTTCCCCGGCCGACCACGCCTGATAGAATGGGTGCTGCAACAAATCGAATTTCCCGATTTCCCGATCCACCTTGCCCCAGAACGCCGCGATTTCCATATTTTTTCCCTCCACTTGGGAACGCAAATTTTAACGTCGGGCCCTCCCGCATTCAAGCGCCAAATTTAATTTGAATTCGGGCCTGGATTTTTGAACTGGATGTCGTGCGCGCGAGAAAAATAAAGCAGAAACAAAATGTTTCACAATGGCACATCCCATTTGCTTTCACATACATGGCAATCACTTGTCCACGAATTCCCTTCCTTCCATTTTTGCCAACACTCGCATCGCGTTAAAACAAAGCCAGGCGTGCATTTTCTCGGAACTCGATCGATGGTCCGCGAAATGCTCTACCCGGTTGAGCGCGGATGTTTGGAATCGCCCATTTGTTTTGTTCGGGTGTAGTTCGTGCCACATTTTATTTCGAGCGCAGCCTCTCTCATGTTGCCGCGGACACGAATCGAATTGCCGCGGCATTCATCTTTGATGCGCCCGGAAAGAACAACGGGTCAATGGCAATGTGTGGTTTCGATCAGTTCCAGCGAACATCTCCTTGTCGCACGCGTTTCCTTGCCCCGCTGAAAATTCATCCAGCGAGGCTAACCCTTGGGAACCCCAGTCGGCATCACACGTTTGATCGCCACAAATGCATTACTGTTCACTTGCCTGCTCCGCTTCGTCCCTTCGGTCTGGGCACAGGATCTAGGAAACTCCAACCCTCCGGTCCTCGTGCAGGATCTCGGGACTTCCCACGAGAATCGCATTCCATTCTTGAGAGCGGGGATTTTTTACGGGCGGACCGGAACCGCGAAAGGTCCGTCCAGCTATATTGAAATTAATCCATCAAGGTGGTTCGGATTCTGCGGATTCGCGGCGCGTTCGGGCGCGGCTTCCCAGCCGGATGGCGCCTCAGTGCAAGCCTGGGATTTTACTTCCGGTGTTTGCGTGACTGCGCATGCGCCGGAAGTGAAAGGGTTCTTGATTTCGCCGTTTGTTCAAATCGAATATCAAAGCGACCACGACCAGATCTCCTTTCCCCTCGGCGACGGAACGTTTTATCAGGAGAGCGATAATCACCAGCGTCATGTGATGACCTACGGTACGACGATTGACCGGGCCATCGTAAAAGGCGGTCCGAGGTGGGCGATCCGCGCCGGGAAGAACTATGGCGGCGGGCCGGTTGCAAACAATGCGGGCGGCCTGTATCTGACAGGGGGAGTTATCTTCCCGCTGGATCATCCGGTCGAGCTCAGCCGGTCGTTCCGGAAAATGGCGTGGTGGAAAAGGTGAGTTGGTTTGGTTTTAGTAGCACAGGCTTCAGCCTGTGGTTTTTGAATTCTGCCGGCTCGACGGCAAGAAAAAGCTCCCCAGGTTGAAGCCTGTGTCCCTATAACCTCTTTCGCAGAAATATTAAGAAGACTTCTGCCGCGCGGTGAGAAACATAGCCACCAGTCCTGACAACAGAACAGCGCTTTCAAGACGAACCGAAAACTGATGCAGGCGATCGAACGCCGCGCGTAGCGGATTATCGGCAGGGGTCGCCTCCACCGAGCCCATCTGCAGACGCAATGCATCCATGCGCGCGATCACGCCATACTGCGAAATTGTTGTGCAGACGATCATCGCGAAAACCAGGAGAGGCCCGGGACGCACCAGCGCGGCTAAGGATTTCTCCAGCGTGACGGTCGCAAGCAGATAGACGACGCCGGCGACGATTCCCAGAATATGCAGCCGGGCCAGCGAATAGCCCACCACTGCGCCCGTGAGGTCCTTGGTCGGAAGGATCGAAAATATCCCCTGAGTAAAAATAATGAAAAAGACGATGCTGCCGACCCAGGCGCCTAACGACAGAATCTGGAGAAACCGTAATGTATTGGCCACCATAAATTCCTCAAAAACACACCAAGACTATGACAGCGTTTCCGGAATAAGTCGAGGAATGTGAATGCCCTGCGCGCCGTTCGGCGTCATGACTGGAATTAAAATCATGAGAGTGCCGGGCAGAATCTACCGGAGGGGGCCGGATCATGATTGTCTACCCTCTGACCACTGATTGAGCACACCTCAGCATCCAATTGTTCGGGGCCTGAGGGAATTGATGGCAGAATGAAAAAGAATGGTGGGCGATCAAGGACTTGAACCTTGGACCTCTCGCGTGTGAAGCGAGCGCTCTAACCACTGAGCTAATCGCCCATGAATGGACATTCGTTTGTAACAGATGTGACACGGATTTTCAACCAATGACAACCGCCACGGCAGGTCAGATCGCGCAACTGCAGAGTTCCATTGCCCGCGTCATCCGCGGCAAGGACGAAGTGATTCGCATGTCAATCGTGGCGCTGCTGGCCCGGGGCCACCTGTTGATCGAGGACGTTCCCGGAGTGGGAAAGACCACTTTGGCGCAGGCGATTGCCAACTCATTCCATTGCTCCTTTCAGCGCATCCAATTTACGTCGGACCTGCTGCCGTCCGACGTGGTGGGCACCAGCATCTTCAATCAGATCGAGCAGCGGTTTGATTTCAAGCCCGGTCCGATTTTCGCGAACATCGTCCTGGCGGACGAGATCAACCGCACGACGCCGAAAACGCAATCGGCGCTGCTGGAGGCGATGAACGAGGCGCAGGTGACGGTGGATAACAACACGCACAAGCTGCCGCAGCCCTTCATGGTGCTGGCGACGCAAAATCCCATCGAGCATCATGGCACCTATCCTCTTCCCGAATCGCAGCTCGACCGCTTCCTTCTTCGCATCGGCATGGGATATCCTTCGCGAGAAAGCGAACGCGAGATCATGAAAGCCCACACCGGAGGCCGCCGCGCCGCGTCGGAGGTTTCCGCCGTCATGGAAGCCAGCGACGTCGAAGTGATGCAGCGCGCCGTCGAGTGTATCCGCGTGGACGACAGCCTGCAGGACTATGCCATCGACATCGTCGAGCGCACGCGCAACAGCGAACAGCTCACACTGGGGGTCAGCCCGCGCGGTCTGCTGATGCTTCAGAGGGCAGCGCAGGCGCGGGCGTTCCTGGAAGGCCGCGAATTCTGCACGCCGGACGATTTCAAGCAGTTGATCATTCCGGTATTCGCGCACCGCGTGGTCGTGAACACGCGTTACGCCACGACGCAAAAGAAGCAGGCGCAGGTGGAATCCATCCTGCGTGAAATCGTCGACACCACTCGCGTTCCTCTCTGAGGAAAGTCTCAACTCGATGAAATTTGAATCCCTCGAACGGCGCGCGCCGGACCGGCCGGAATCCCGCAAAAATAAGCGGTGGTATGGGATGGACCGGCCCAGCTGGCGAAGCTTCTTCGTCGCCCTGTTTTCCCTGGGCGGGGCGCTGTTTCTGGCGCTCTACTCGGGAGCGGCGGTCGAAGGCGGGCATTTCTTCGTCGCGGCGATATCGGCGGCCACGGCTTTGGCATTGGCGGGCTGGGTGGCGTTCACCATCGTGCCGGTGCTGGCGCGGCGGACGCCACTGCGCTGGCTCTCCTACCAGATCGATTACAAACTGACGCGCGAAGGCATCGTCTATTTGGTGGGAATTTTCGTAGTGGCCATGGCGGCGCTGAATACCGGGAACAATCTGTTGTTCATGATCCTCGGCTGCCTGCTCGCCGGCGTGCTGATCTCCGGATGGCTTTCGCGCCTGGTGCTCGCCGGAGTCGATGTGCATCTCGAATTGCCCGAGCACATCTTCGCGGAACGCTCGATTTTGGCCATCGCCGAACTTCAGAATACGAAACCGATGGCGCCCTCGTTTTCGGTCTCGCTGGTCAGCGAGGAAAAATCAAAATCCAGGAAGGATGTCTGGACAACTCCCGCGCCGCGCATTCTGCAAAAGCCCATCTATTTCCCGCACATTCCTCATCAGCAAACTCTGCGGCAGAATATCGAGCTGACATTTCCACGGCGCGGCGTCTACCGGCAGGATACGCTGGGATTGCGCACGACCTTCCCATTCGGATTTCTGCAGAAAACGCGAAAAATTAGTTCCAAGATTGAAGCCGTCGTCTACCCCGCCGTGCAACCGACCGAGGAGTTTTACGAGATCCTTCCGCTGGTGAGCGGCGAACTGGAGAGTTACCAGAGCGGGCGCGGACACGATCTCTACGCCATCCGCGATTATCAATTCAACGACAGCGCGCGCCATGTGGACTGGAAGGCCTCGGCGCGCACCGGCGCGCTGCAGGTGCGCGAATTCGCGCGAGAGGACGAGCGGCGCGTGATGCTGGCGTTCGATCCCTACATCGATCCGAACGCAAAATTCGAAGAAAACGCGGCGCAGTTCGAGAAAGCCGTGGCCATGTGCGCCGGGCTGGCCTGGCATTTCTATGAAATCAATTCCATGCTGGAGTTTCGTTCCGCCGGTTTTGCCACCCCGCGCGTGACCGCCGGCGAAATCATATATGATATTCTGCGATACCTCGCTCGTGTCACCCCATTAAAACAGGCCCCGGACAAAAGTTTTCTCGACACATTGGAAGACGCCCCGGACATTTTCAAAATCGTATTGACCAGCCATCCCCGCGGATCGATTCCCACCGGACTGTGGAATTCCTCGTACTTCCTTTTTGTTTCATCGTTGTAGTTCATATCCCCCGGACCGCGCCGGTGAGTCAACTTGCCAGGTTGAAATCGTAATATTCGCAGGGCGCCGCACACTTGCGGAGAAACTTCCGTTCCCGTTGACGGTATGCGAGAATGCCGCCGGTGAACCTTCTCGCGATTCCTGAGCCGGAAATAAAAGTATTCAGGCGCCGTTTGCTTTTCTGGTTTGCCGGGCACAAACGCGATATTCCCTGGCGACGAACGCGGGACGCCTACCGCATCTGGCTTTCGGAAATCATGCTCCAGCAGACGCGCGTCGCCGCCGTGATTCCCTATTACGAGCGATTCCTTGAAAAATTCCCAACGGTCCAGACACTGTCTCGCGCAAAAATGGAAACAGTACTGAGTCGCTGGGCGGGACTCGGATACTACAGCCGGGCCAGAAATTTGCACCGCGCCGCGAAGGTAATCGTCGCGAAACACGATGGCCGCTTCCCTCGAGACTACGAAGATACGCTGGCGCTGCCGGGCATTGGCCGTTATACGGCAGCGGCCGTGTTGAGCATCGCCTACGGCCAACCGTTCGCCGCGCTCGATGGAAACGTAGCGCGTGTGATCTCGCGACTCGGCGCGGTGCGCGGCGACCTGCGCGCTCCGGCATTGTGGCAGAAGCTCGAAACCACCACGGAGGATTTGCTCGATCAGCGCGCCCCCGGCGATTGGAATCAGGCGATGATGGAATTGGGCGCCACCATCTGCACGCCAAAATCGCCCCGATGCGAAGAATGCCCGGTAGCAGGATGGTGCCGGGCGCGCAAACTCGGAATTGCGGGCGAATTGCCCGCCACGCGCAAAAAGCGCTCGACCGTTGACGTGACCCTCGCCGCCGCCGTGCTGCTCGATCCGCGCGGACGCACGTTGCTTATACGCCAGCCCGGAGGCGATGGCGCGTTGTTTTCGAACCTGTGGCAATTTCCGGCGGTGGAAACAACGGGCGGGGAATCCGCCGCCCATCTCGCCGACCATCTTTCCGAAAAATTGGGCATCACCCTCAATGGCAATTTCACTCCGCTTGAAACGGCGCGTCATAGCGTCACTTTCCGCAATATCAGGCTCGTGCCGTTCCTGATCCGCGTCGCACGCTTGCCGCGCCTCGCCGGGTCGCGCGTGGTTGAACTCTCGCGCATTGAAACGCTGCCGATCTCGAACGCAACGCGGAAAATCGCCAATTCGACGGTTTGAGCACGAAAGGCTTCCGAGCCTGTCCTACTAAAACCCGATTCCGTCTCACATTCAGTGACCGGACAGGAACTGCATTGTATACGCCGTGGCCGGATCGAACGATTTCCCAATTACTTTCAAATCCACAAGCTGCTCGTACATCGTCGCCCAGCGTTTGGGGTCGAACTGGCCGAGTTGCGCGCCGCTGGAATCGTCGCCGGCGACAAAATGGCCGTCGCGCAATTGTTGCCAGGAAAATTGCATCCATTGCGGATTGAGGGCGGGATTTAATTTTGCGATGGTTGCGTGGGCAGGTGCGGGATCGTTCAGATAATCCCTCCATCCCTTCAACGAAGCTCGCACAAATTCGCCGACCACTTCCGGATGCTGTTGGAGGAAAGTCGTGGTCGTAAACGTCACGCGATACGGATTGTAACCCGCATCGCTCGTGAGCAAAACGCGAGTTTCGACTCCGGCCTGGTGCGCGAAAAACGGCTCCGAAGTCGCGAACGCCTGCTGAATGTACTCGGGATTGGCCACAAAGTTAGCGACATTCATCATCGCCGGAATTTCGCGGACATTGTTCAACTGGAAGCGCTTCTCGATAAATTCAAACCAGGTGGAGCCAGCTTTGACGGCGACGGTGTGGCCATTGAGGTCCGCGAAGGTGTGAATCGGCGAATCCTTTCGCACCATGATCCCCTGCGGATCGCGCTGCATGGTGGCCGCTACAGCGATCACCGGCTGACCATCCGCGATGGCCTCGAGCACATTGTCAGAAGCGCCCATGCCGAACTGCGCGCTGCCGGTAGCGACCTGCTGCTCCACGGATACATAGGGGCCGCCGGGTTTGATGATGACGTCCAAACCTTCATCCTCGTAATAGTTTTTTACGAGCGCCGTATAAAAACCGCCGTGCTCGGGTTGAGGATACCAATCCGCCTGCAACGTAACTTTTGTCAGATGATTTTGAGGCGAGGAACGTCCGCAGCCCGCAGCGAATAAAACAATGACCAGAAGGATGCAGCGAAAACTCGGAATAACCCGGCCCGTTTCGTATTGGCGGAATGACGCCATAAACGCAGGATAACATGCGGATTTACGCGAAAGTCCGCCTAATCGTCTCGATACAAAAATTCAATGAAGGCCGCGGGATTCGCGCCGCAGCGGCATGATACCGTAGAGCATGGCGCTGCATGGAATGAAGAAGCCGAGGGATACCGCGTTCGACAGAGAACGCGTGCGCGAGATTTTCGACTTCACGGCCAAGTCCCTGCAAACCGCGCACCCGGTCGCTTTCGGCGCGCTCATTGTGAATACGAGCACCGGCGAGCGCCTGATGCGCGCCACCAATGCCGTCATGCGCGAGAGCGATCCCAGCGCCCACGCCGAAACGCGCGCCGTGCGCCTCGCCTGCAAAAAATTGAAGCGCCCTTCCCTGGCCGGTTACACGATGTACTCCACGTGCGAGCCGTGCGCAATGTGCATGGCCAACGCGCTCTGGGCGCGGCTTGACCGCGTCGTTTTCGGCGCAGCCATCGCCGATGCCAGCAAATATGTGATGCAGATTTACATTCCGGCAAAGGAAGTCGCGCGGCGATCCGATATGAAATGCCTGGTGGAAGGCCCGGTGCTGGGGGATTTGTGCAAGACGCTGTTCACCCATCCGAATATGCAAAAGGCGTTTCGCACCTGGAGCACGAGCAGGAAGATTTCGCGCAAGCGCTGAGGGCGATTCCCATGGAACCAAAGCACGCCGCGGCACTCCATCTGTTGATTCAAGATCCCTCGCGCGTGATTCTCGACCCGCAGGTCGTGGAATTACTCTCGAAGGATTTTTACTGGTATTCCCCGGTGCTTCGCAATCAGCTCGAGGGCAAAGTCGGAGAAATCGTTGTGCAGCCTCACGGCGCGGAAGAGATTCAGAAAATTTTGGGCTATTGTCACGCAAACAATATTCCCGTTACGGCGCGCGGCTCTGGCACCGGAAATTACGGCCAGGCGGTTCCGCTGCGGGGCGGCGTAGTGCTGGACCTCGCGCACATGGATCGCCTCGATCAGATTCAGGCGGATGGCGTGGCCGTCTGCCAGCCAGGAGTTCGTCTGGGCGTGCTGGAAGGCGAAGCGCGCAAAGTGGGATGGGAACTGCGCTGCTATCCTTCGACGATCATCAAGGCTTCGGTGGGAGGATTTCTCGGCGGCGGGTCGGGAGGCATTGGCTCGGTGGCGCATGGCGCGCTGCGCGATTTTCAAACGGTGCGCGCCCTCGAAGTTGTCACGATGGAGCCGGAACCGCGTGTTGTTTTCCACGAAGGCGACGCCGTCCACGACATTCTGCACGCCTGGGGAACCAATGGAATTATCTCGCGGATATGGCTCGCGCTCACCCCTGCTGTGGAATGGTCCCAGGTCGTCGCGGCATTCGATACGTATGCCGCCGCATTCGACTTCGCCGAGAAAATTGCAACCGGCGTGGAATGGTCAAAGCGCCTGGTGACTGTATTCGAGTGGCCGATTCCCTCTTTCTTCACACCGGTGCGGCAGTATTCTCCGGCGGGCAAATCGCTGATTTATTTTATGATTGCGGAAACGCAATCCGCCGCGCTCGAAACATCCGCCCGGGAAGCCGGCGCGACGGTTCCCTACGCGGGCAAATATACGGGCCTGGTTTCCCGGCCTCTGCTCTCCGATTACACCTGGAATCATACAACGCTCTGGGCCATGCGCTCGGACGACGCCTACACCTATTTGCAATGCGGCTTCGATCCCGATACCGTGCGCGATCAGATGCGGCAATTGCGCGCAACCTTCGGCAATGAAATTTTATTTCATATGGAATTCATGAAAAACGCCGCGGGCCGCGTGATCCCCGGCGCGATTCCGTTGGTCTATTTCACGACAACGGAGCGACTGAACGAAATGATCGATTTCTGCCGCGGAATCGGCGTCTTCGTCGCCAATCCGCACGTCAATTATGTCGAGGGAGGCGGACGGTATCGCGCCGACAACGCGCAGTTGCGGGCCAAACATCGTTACGATCCGGAGGGCCTGCTGAATCCCGGCAAAATGGTTAGCTTTCATTCCGAATCCGCGGAAGCAAATACATCGGGAGCAAAGGTGAAATGAAAACCTGGATTCCGGACGCGCGAAATTTCGCCTACCTGAACTGGAAACAAGTCGATGCCCTGGACCGCGCTTCCACGCTGCTGGTCCTTCCCACCGCGGCCATCGAGCAGCACGGCCCGCATCTGCCGCTCGCAACGGACACTCTCATTAACAATCTGCTGCTTGGCCACGCGCTGTGCAGACTGCCGGCGGATTTGCCGGTGTACGCCCTGCCGCCGGTCTGTTACGGCAAAAGCAATGAACATATCGGTTTTCCGGGAACGCTATCGGTCAGTTCGTCCACATTCATGGCCGTTTTACACGATCTCGGTTCCAGTCTGTCCAGTGCGGGTTTCCAGAAATTGGTCCTGTACAACTCCCACGGCGGAAATACATCGTTGGTGGACGTGATGGCCCGCGATCTTCGCGCCGAATTCGGGCTTAGAACATTTACGCTGTTTGGCTCCGCGGGCATTTCGTTTGAAGGACTCGATCCTCAGGAAAAAGCCTACGGATTTCACGCGGGAGAAGTGGAAACCTCCTACCTGCTGGCTGGAATACCCAAACTTGTCGATCCATCGGCCTACACGGCGAATTACATTGCGGATATTTCCGATCCCGGCCTGCTGAAACCCGAAAACGGCGCGGCGAATTTTTCGTGGCTCACCAGCGATATCGCGGCAAGCGGAGTCATGGGCGACCCGCGTCCGGCGTCCGCTGAAAAAGGCGCGCGCTGGATCGAGCAGGCGGCCGCCCGGATTGCCGCGACTTTGCTGGAAATGTATCGGTACCGGGATCCGCACAAATCATGAATCAATCCGCGCTGGTCGATTGCGGCGAAGGCGTTCGCCTCGAACGCGCCGTCCGTGCGCGAATGCGCGACGGCGCGGACCTGGTTTCCGATCACTACTTCTCGCCTCAACCCGGACCCCACCCGACTCTCCTGATGCGCCAACCCTATGGCCGCGACATTGCTTCCACCGTCGTGTTTGCGCATCCCGTGTGGTTTGCGCGACGCGGATACAACGTGGTTATTCAGGACGTCCGGGGACGCGGCGATTCCGGCGGCGATTTTTACCCTTTCCGAAATGAGGGCGCGGACGGCGCCGATACGATCGCGTGGCTGCGCACGCGCCCGGAATCAAATGGCCGCGTCGGAATGTACGGTTTCTCGTATCAAGGCATGACCCAACTTCTGGCCGCCGCCGAGCAACCCGAAGGCTTGCTCTGCATTTCGCCGGCAATGACGGCGTGCAACCTTTACCACGGATGGTTTTACAATCAGGGCGCGCTGCGCCTTGCCTCCACGCTAGGTTGGGGATTGCAGATGTTGAAAGGCGACGCGCGACGCGATCGATTGCGTGAAGCAAGCGACCAGCTCGAGCGGGCCTGGGCAAATCTCGCATCGCAAACGAGCGTCCTTCCATTTCGTTCTCATCCCGCACTGCACGCCGAAGGTCTTCCTCAATATGTCCTCGATTGGATGGATCACGATGCGCCCGGTGAATACTGGGCTTCGCTCGACGTCAGCCGGCTTATCGACAAGATTAATATCCCGGCGCTACACATTTCCGGCTGGTACGACACGTATCTCCAGGGCAGTGTCGATGGCTTTTTGAAATTGCGCTGCCAGGCGGGCAGCGATTTTGCACGCGAACGCCAATATCTGATTGCCGGGCCGTGGGTCCATATTCCGTGGGGCGATCTGGTCGGATCATCCGATTTCGGTCCCGAGTCGCTGCTCGATACCGATGCAATCCTCCTGAGATGGTTCGATCATTGGTTGAAGGACTCCGGCGATTTTTCGAGCGAGCCGCGCATTCGCCATTTCGTCCTTGGAGAAAATCGCTGGCGCCATGCGGAAGTTTTCCCCGCGGAGGCGAATTCTGTTTTCTATCTGCACAGCGAGGGTAGAGCCAACTCGCGCAAGGGCGATGGCAGGCTCTCGCATGCAAAGCCCGCGATGGAAGAACCCTGCGACGTTTTTGTGCACGATCCTGAAGTCCCGGTGGCGGCGCCGGGAGGACCGTCCGCGGCCGGCGGGCAATTCGATCAGGCCGCGATGGAATTGGGGAACAACCTGCTGGTGTATTCCACCGAACCGCTTTCCCTCCCGTTAACGATTTTCGGCATCCCGCGCGTCGATTTGTACTGCGCAACTTCCGCAACCTCGGCGGATTTCACTGCCAAACTGCTGCGCGTCAGACCGAATGGCGCGGCGGAATTTATTTGCATCGGCATTGCGCGGTCCAATTATCTGTTTTCGGAAACCGGCTACGCCTCGGATCAAATTCGTTGCTGGCAGTTTTCGCTCGACCCAACCTCCTGCCGATTCGACGCAGGCGACCGCATTCGTCTGGAAATCGCCGGCAGCGCGTTCCCTCTCTTTGACAGGAATCCGGGCGGCGATGTTCCTTCCTGCCGGGCGACCTCTTGGGACTGGAAGCGCTCAACCCACCGGGTGTTTCACGACGCACAATTCCCTTCCGCGCTGGCTTTGCCTGCAGTCGAGGTGCGCGAATGAACATTGAAGCCGTCGTCCCGGAAATCGAACTTTCCGGCCTCACCAAGCGCTACGGAAACGGCCGCACCATTCTCGATGCACTCAGTTTGACCGTCCCCAAGGCGGAGTTCGTCAGCATTCTCGGCCCGTCGGGCTGCGGCAAATCCACAATCCTGAAATTAATTTCCGGACTCACTGCCCCCACCAGCGGAGCGATCCGCGTGGAGGGAATGACTCCTCTAAACGCGCGTGAGACAATTTCCTACATTTTTCAGGACGCCACTCTGCTCCCCTGGCGCACGGTGAAAAACAATATCGCGCTGGGCCTGGAACTGGAGGGCGCCTCGACCGAGCGCCGTGAAAAGAAGGTTGCGGCTCTTCTTGACCTCGTGGGCCTCGGGCATGTGGCCCATGCCTACCCGCGCGAATTATCCGGTGGAATGAAAATGCGCGTCTCCATTGCCCGCGCACTGGCCACAAGTCCACGCCTGCTGCTGCTGGACGAACCTTTCGCCGCCCTCGATGAAATGTCACGGAACAGATTGAATGAAGAAATTCTACACCTTCGTGAAGAACAAAACTGGACTGCGGTCTTCGTGACGCACTCGGTTTCGGAAGCCGTGTTCCTCTCCGACCGGATTATCGTTCTCGCGCCGAATCCGGGACGCATCCATGCGGTATTTTCGGTCTTCCTGCCCGCTCCGCGGAAGGCGGCGCTGCGCACCTCGCCTGAGTTTGACGAATTGGTTGCAAAAGTCTCGCACGCGCTACGAGAGACCACCGCCGCATGAAGAAGCAAGCCATCGCCGCATTCAACGCTCTCGCCGTGTTCGGCGCGCTGCTGATCCTCTGGCAAATCGTCATCTGGATATTTCATGTGCAGCCGTACATGCTGCCGCCGCCGGGGGCCGTGGCGCGCGCCGTGGGCGCTCGATTTCCCTCTTTGTTGACCTCGCTCGCCATCACCGCGATAGAATCCGCCGGGGGGTTGGCAGCGAGCGTCGTTTTCGGCACCCTAATCGCGCTGGTGTTTGCGCAATCCCGCTGGGTGCGGAAGATGTTCTATCCATACACGCTGTTGCTCCAGACAGTGCCCATCATCGCGATTGCGCCCCTGATACTGATGTGGGTGGGAGCGGGCACGCCGGCGGTGACGCTGATCGCATTCATTATTTCCCTCGCTCCCATTATCGCGAACACCACGCAGGGGCTGATCAGCGTGGACGAAAATCTCGTGCACCTTTTTCTAATGCATAATGCCTCGCGCGGCCAGCTGCTATTTAAGCTGCGCTTGCCGCACGCCGTGCCTTCCCTGTTTGTGGGAATCCGCATCGCCAGCGGCATCGCGGTGATCGGCGCAATCACGGGAGAGCTTTACGCGGGATCGAGCAGCGTAGGTCAGGGAGGCCTCGGGTATTCGATCCTCTATGCTTCCTCGCAATTGCAGACCGACTATTTATTTGCTCTGGTGTTTGCGGCCACGGTCCTGGGCTTCAGTTTTTTCTTTCTGGTGATGTTCTTCGAATGGTATTTCCTGCACCGCTGGCATGAATCGGCCCGCGCTCAAGAAATGGAATAATCGAAATGATTCGAACGAGGTGAACTCACATGCTGCGACTCGAAACGGAAACCGGATACTGGCTGGTCAGGCATCCCGACCACGCCCATCTGGCGGGACAATTTGCTGAAAAATGGGGCAACGATCGTTTTGTTTCGCCCGAACCTCGCGAGCACGTCCTGAAGGGCGTGTTTCGCCATGACGACGGATGGATCGCGCGCGATGCGAAACCCACGATCACCCGCCAGGGTAGGCCCAGCGCTTACTCGGTCGAGTTGGTCGGAAAATATTCCGCTTTCGAAGAAATCGACCTCGATGATTATCTAGCCGTGCGCGACCGCGCCGTCCGCCTGATCGCCGAGAAAGATCCCTACGCCGCGATTCTGATTTCCATGCACACGTACAATCTACTGACCGATCACGCGGACCGTTCCACGATCGCCCCTGCCGATCTGCCCCTACTCGATAAATTTTTGGAAGATCAGAGAGCGCTCCAGGCTGCGCTCCGAAAACAAATCGTGGAAAACCCCAAACTCAAATCGGAACACAAGACCGAAGCCGCGATCCTGGATCATTTCCGGCTTCTGCAAGCCGCGGATTATCTTTCCTTGCTCACCTGCGTCGATTTTCGCAAGCCAATTCATTTGTTGCACGAATTGCCGACGCACGCCGGCAAAGGGTCGCCCGTCGAGGTGAAATCCATCGCATCAAGGCACTTCGTCCTGAACCCGTATCCGTTCGCGGAATCCCCGGTCACGTTTCAATTCCCCGCGCGCCATGTCAAAGGAAAACTATTTTCTTCGTCGGAGGAATTACAGAAGGCTTTCATCGCGGCTCCCGTGGAAATCCTTTCGGTCACGGTCAGCAATGGATCTTAGTGGGACGGGCTTCAGCCTGTCCCACTAAAAGCAAACCCAAAACAGTTACGGCAAAACCGAAACGTGCGCGGAAACAATCCGCCAACCTTCGGGAAGCCGCACCCACACCTGGCTCTGACGCCCCGTGATGATTTTTCCGTTCACAAAGCGCTCAAACTCCAGCGTGATACTCCCTAAATCCCGGCCAAACGTTACAATTTCAAGGCGCCGCACCGTCCGCGCCAGATTGGCGGGAGGACGCGATTTGCGAAACGCTTCAATTTCATCGATCCCATATAGATTTTCCGAAATTCCAAATCGCATGGCGCGCGGCGAAGCCCAAAACATTTTCGTGAGCTTTTCCGCGTTGTTATTGACCAGAGCTTCCTCGTATTCCGGATAGAGGGCCTGCAACTCCGCGACAATTTTCGGATCGTTAATCTTCATATTCTAAAAAATTCTCCGTCGAGGAAGAACCTGTTTCGAGATCGCCGCCGAAACCGTGAACATCGGCTCGTTCACCACCTGGCTCAACCGCAGATTCATGGCCACGCTGCACAGCAGATAGGCGTGAACGCCGCTAAACCCCCAGCCATCCACGAGCAGGTCGATCATGCGTGAAGTGGCGCCGCGCGCGGCCGCCACCACGTCCGGCGACGATTCAACGACAATCCATGCGCCTGCGGCGGTAGGATCTTGTCTCTGAGTTGCGGTGGTTTCGACCATTGGCCCGGAAAGTTTCCGGTGTTTGTGAACAAGGAACCTCAATGTAACGTCGGCCGGGCATTCGATGCCGTTGATGCAGACTTCGCCATCGCCCTGCGCCGCATGCGCATCGCCCGCGGAGAATAACGCGCCGCGGTTCAGGACTGGCAGAAACAAAGTCGAGCCGGCGCAAAGCTCCCGCACATCCATGTTGCCTCCGAAAATTCCCGGAGGCCGCGTCCGAAATTCACCGCCTTCGGCGGGCGCGACGCCCATCACGCCGCAGAACGGCCGCAACGGCACAATTGCCGGCGTCAACGACTCGCTGATATCGCCACTGAGTTCCCAATGGAATAGAAACGGCTCGGCAAAACGCTCCTTCAGAAAACCGAGTCCGCCGATCACGCTGGACCACCCCCAGCCTTTGTGCGCCACTTCCAGAACGTCAATCTGGAGAATGTCGCCTGGTTCGGCTCCCTCAACAAAAATCGGGCCGGTGAGCGCATGAATGCGGCCTCGATCGATTTCCAAATATTCAGAAAGCGACGTGGAGGGCTGAACCTGCGCCCCGCTTGCATCCACGCACTCCATGTGGACCGTGTCTCCTGACGAAACGTGAAGGCGCGGAGCGAGCGCGCGATTCCACCGCGAATGGGTCGGCTCTGCGCGAAGTACGTGCTCCGCCATCAGACTTCCCGCACCTCGACCGTCATCTGAAGCTCGACGAGCGCGTTTCTCGGCAGCGCTGAGACCCCGATCGCAGCGCGCACGTGGCGCCCCGCCTCTCCGAAAACTTCGACGAAGAGATCCGACGCGCCGTTGATCGCTTTAGGGGAGTCTGGAAATCCGGCGACAGCATTCACATAACCATTCACCGTGACGATGCTTTTCACGGCGTCGAGCGACCCAAGATAATTCCGGAGAACCGCAAGCTGCATCAGTCCGCAATCGCGCGCCGCCGCGTATCCCTCGTCCAGCGTGCGGTCCGCGCCCACAGTTCCCGTGACAACTTTTCCGTCATGAATGGAAATAACGCCGGCGAGATAAACGATCCGCCCAACGGTCTTTGCGGAAAGATAATTGCCCCCAGGCTCAGGCGGGGCCGGCAAAACAACGCCAAGCTCTTTCAACTTTCCCTCGATTGTCGAAGCCATCGGCGCGGCCGCCTCCATTCCTGGAGAATCGCATCAGTTTAGCATATGCAGTTGATTGGAGATTTGAGCTTGTCGCGGCTCGGGCGTGCGTTAGGATGAATCATGAGGCTCATGAGCAAAATTTCCCTCTTCATTTCAATCCTCATGTGCTCGACCGCTTTCGCCCAGTCATCTTCACTTTTTTTTCAGGAAACGCGGCAGCTTCCCTCGGACCTGGAAGTCGGCGGAGATCTGGCGGGCCTGCCTCCCGAATCGACACGCTACATCACCCGAGAAAACCTTCTCGCATTGCCCCAGGTGAATTTCGTGGCGAAAAACGATACGAATTTTACAGGCGCAACCACAATTTCGGGCGTGAAGCTGGAAGAATTGGCCCGGCGTCTTGGCGCATCATCCGCAGCGGACCTGGTCGTCGCTATCTGCGACGACGGCTATCGCGCGAATTATCCGCGTGCGTACATCGCGGCGCATCGTCCCGTACTGGTCCTCAACGTGAACGGCAAACCGCCTTCCGGCTGGCCCAAGGACGCTCAAAATCATGAGTTCGATATGGGGCCCTACATGATTTCGCATCCCAACTTCACCCCCAGTTTCAAAATTCTTTCGCACGTGGATGAAGCCCAGATTCCCTGGGGCGTCGTCCGCATCGAGTTCCGCGATGAGAAAGTTGTTTTCGGCGCCATCGCTCCGCGCGTCCCGCACGCGCGCGACCCGCATGTGCGGGACGGCTACCTCATCGCCCGGCAGAATTGCTTCCGCTGCCACAACGCAGGGCGCGAAGGAGGAATCAAATCGGGCCGATCGTGGCAATCGCTTGCTGAAATGGCTTCCAAATCGCCCGGCGCTTTTGCCGCTTACATCCGCGATCCTTCCGTAAACAATCCGAACGCTCATATGCCCGCAAATCCTCAATATGACGGCGCGACGATTGCCGCTCTCACCGCGTATTTCCAGACATTTTCAGGACAAACAAAACCATGACCTTGCGAATCGTCAAAATCCTCCTCGTCTTTGGCGTGGCTATTTTTTATTCCCTCGTCGTCTTCAACAATGTTACCGACTACAACTCGAACTATCAGTTTGTGCGGCACGTCATGATGATGGACACCACATTTCCCGGCAATCGCGGTATGTGGAGAGCGCTCAATTTTCCGCTCTGGCACACGGCATTCTACTGCTCGATCATCGCATGGGAGGCAATCATCATGATGCTCTGCTGGTGGGGTTGCGTCCGGATGACCAAAGCGGCCGGTGGAACGTCCGAGGTCTTTGACCGGTCCAAACGCATTTCAATTGTCGCGCTGGCTCTGAGTTTGCTCCAATGGCTGATTGCCTTCCTCGCCTTGGGAGGCGAGTGGTTTCTGATGTGGCAGTCAAAAACATGGAACGGCCAGGACGCGGCGTTCCGCATGTTCACCGTCGTGGGAATCGTCCTGCTGCTCGTCGCCCAGCCGGACGCATCCGGCCAGCCATAGGCTTACGAATTCGTCAATTTATTTAGCCTCGAAAAGGTGCGGAATTATTCCGATACTTCCTTGACGTCTCTAGCGGGGCCGTGATAACAATTTAGATTAATTGCTTTGCGTGTTTCTCTCTTGCGCGCCTGGCGCAGGCTCCATCCTTCCAGGTCAGGTCGGAACATGTGTTTTCAGGACTTAATACCGCATTATTGGAGATCAACTTGGCCGTACCACAGATTTTACAGACCATCGAACAAACCGGCATCAGCACCTGGATCCGCGAATCCGATTCCGTCTTTGGCTTTTATTTCTTCCTGACGCTTCACGGCATTGGAATGTCGCTGGTTGTCGGGGGTAATCTCATCATCGATCTGCGCATTCTTGGATTTGCGCAAGCCCTGCCGCTCAAGCCCCTCAAACGCCTCTTCGGGATCATGTGGGCCGGCTTGATTCTGAATATACTTACGGGGATCGCGCTGTATACAGCCTACCCGACCAAGGAAACCACGAACCCCGATTTCTACGTCAAATTAACGTTTATCGTTCTTGCCGTCATTACGATGCGGAAGATCAGCGATCGGGTCTTCGGCGACAATAGCTTGAGCGAAGAGGCGATGGTCGCAAATGGATTGACTCTGGCGAAATGGTCTCTGTTGTTCTGGTTTTTGGCCGTCACGGCCGGCCGGCTGCTCTCGGAGACCGCAACGTACGATACCTACGGCCACCTCGCGGGAGGCTAGATTTCCGCAGGGCAAGGAATTGAAGCGGCGAGTCCCTCGGTTAGCGGACCGGGGCGAACAACTCATTTTACGCAATGCAATGGGAGCCATTTTATGATGAATCTTGCGCACTTACATCTGTTGCTGAATCATTTTCCAATCATCGGCATGATGGTTGGCTTCGCTTTGTTTCTCTTTTCTTTTGTCGGCAATAATACGGACCTGCGACGCGCCAGCTACATTATTTTCGCGGGTGTCGCTCTCCTCTCCATCCCCACGTTCATGACCGGTTATGTCGCGGACGCCTTAATCCGGGGCAGCCATGGCGTCTCGGACGCCTTGATTGACCGCCACAAGGGCTCGGCAATGCTATCGTTCTGGTTCATGGAGTTCACAGGCGCGTTTGCGCTGATCGGTCTCTGGCAGGCGCAGAAAACTTCCCGCCCGTCCAACTCGAACATCGCCGCTGTCCTGATCCTTTCCCTCCTCACCGTTGGGCTCATGGCGAGGACCGGAAACACCGGTGGCGACATCCGCCACTCGGAGCTTCGGCCCGCCAATGAATTGCTGGTCAATGACAAGGTGGTGGAAGGACCGATCGGTTCCCTGCTGTCCAAGTTTGAGCCCTCGCCGGACAAATTCATGAATGCCATGGTGTTCAGCAAATGGTGGTGGACCTTTATGCTGATCCTGCACTATATGGGCCTCATTCTGATCGTCGGCACGGTAGGATTCCTCGACCTGCGCATCATGGGATTCATGAAGCAGGTCCCCATCCGCCCCGTGCACGAGTTTATCCCCTGGGGGATGGCCGGATTGGGAATCAACATTCTGACGGGCATGCTGGCATTCATCGGCCAGCCCAACAGCTACATTTACAAGGAAGATTTCTGGATGAAGATTCTGGGCCTCATGTTGCTTGGATTAAACGCGGCATTGTTCTATATGACGGATGTTTTTGAGGGCGTCGAGAACGTGGGCGTCGGAGAAGATACAACGATGCCCGCCAAACTCCTTGCGGCAACTTCCCTGTTTTTGTGGTTCGCCGTCATTACCTTCGGCCGCTTCATTCAATTCTCATTCGATACATTCAAGCCCAATTAATATTGGCAGTCGCGTCCCCTGTTTGCACCCGCGCCTTCGATCACTCACGAAGGCCGAATGCAAACAGGGAGTTTCCTGAAGCAATCACAACGTACTGCTTGCCGTCGATCCGGTAGCTCATGGGACCGGCAACGATTTCGCCGCCAAGATTCGTCTTCCACAGCAGAGATCCGGACTTCGCATCGAGCGCATGGAAGTAGCCTTCACGCCCTCCCACGAACAGCAGATCCGAGGCCGTCGTCAGAATTCCACTGACGTTAACGTCCGTCATATAGTATGACCACTTCTTCTCCCCCGTGTGAGGGTCCATCGCCGCCACGCCTCCATGAGCGGCTGCCTCCGTGTACGTGTTGATGGGCACGCGGCGCGAGCTACCCGGAGCTTGATTCCCCGGGAGAGGCGACGTCACCGACCCACCGCCAAACCGCTGTCCTTGCTTGTATTCCTGAGCGGCTCCCGTAAAAATCGCCCCGTAGTCCTCCCACGTGGAAATGTAAAAGAGCCCCGTGCGCGGGCTGTAAGACGGCGAATACCAATTGGTGCCCCCCTGGATCCCCGGATACGTTACAGCGCCGGGGGCTTGCGGCGTTATCAGAGGCCGCCCGGTCTCCGGATCGAGGCCACTGGCCCAGTTGACCTTCACAAATGGCCGTCCCAAAACAAACTTGCCGTTGGTCCGGTCGATGACGTAGAAGAATCCATTGCGATTGGCCCACAGCATCAGCTTGCGCGGCGTCCCGCTGATTGTGGTATCGACGAGGACGGGAATCTGGACGGCGTCATAATCGTATGGATCGTTGGGCGAAAATTGAAAAAACCACTTCAATTTTCCCGTGTCCGGATCGAGGGCAACGACGGAACCTGAGTAGCGATTATCGCCCTGCCGCTGCTTGTTGTTCAGGTCCGGCCCCGGATTGCCGACGCCCCAATATGTCAGATTCAGGCTGGGATCGTACGACCCTGTGACCCAGACCGAGGCGCCGCCGCTCTTCCAGGAATCGCCGGACCAGGTTTCGTTCCCCGGCTCGCCCGGCCCCGGAATCGTGTAAAACTTCCAATCTTCTTTTCCAGTGCGCGCATCGTATGCGGAGATAAATCCGCGAATGCCATACTCGCCGCCGGCCACGCCGACCAGCACTTTGTCCTTGATCGCCAGCGGAGCTAGCGTCATCGCATAGCCTTGCGTGGACTCCGCCACCTTGACATCCCACAGGGCATGGCCGTTCTTGGCATCGACCGCGACCAGATGCGCATCGACGGTCGCCATGTACAGCGTGTCGCCCAAAATCGCCACGCCCCGATTCACGATGCCGCAGCATGCCATCACAACCTGAGCCGGAGTGTAGTGATAATCCCAGAACACGCGCCCCGATTTGGCATCGAGCGCCAGAATATCGTTGGGCGATTGCGTGATGTACATGATCCCGTCAACCACGAGCGGCGTCGTCTCAAACTTCTGCAGTGACTGCGCCTGAAAGACCCATTTCAATTCCAGGTCCTTGACGTTCGCCGGAGTAATCTGCTGAAGCGAGGTAAAACGGTTGCTCGCATACGTGCCGGAATAGGTGAGCCAGTTCTGCGGCTCATCGGAGGCATGAAGCAGGCGGTCGCTGGAAACCTGAGCGCGCAGGGAAAGTGGAAGCAGCGAACACAGCAACATGAGAAACAATCCGCGCCATCGGGGGCTCATTTTAAACCTTTCAGGGAGAATAGGTACGCCATGAGATCGGCGATTTCCTGGGTATTGAGTTTGTCCTTATAGGAGGGCATGGAGGAGGTCTTGATGACGGTGTACTCGCGAAGGTTTGCTTTCTCCAGTGACACCAGGTTCTCTTTGTCATCGATCAGTTGCACCGTATAGGTGTCCTCGTTCAGGCGGCGACCGTTAATTACTTTTCCGTCGCGCGTCACGGCGTGCACGGAACGATTGATGGGCATCATCGCCGCCGTTGGGTCGAGCAGTGTCTGCTTGAGCAGATCGGCCGTACGGTTCGCGCCGACATCGCTAAGGTCCGGAGCCACTCGGGGACCTTTTCCGTTGATGCGATGGCAGGTCGCGCACTGCCCCTTTCCTTCGAACAAGATTTTCCCTCGCGCTTCATCGCCCATCGTGACGGAGCCGGCGTCGAACGATCCCATGCTCCGCACATACGCAATCACTCCAGTCATCTCCCCCGGATCGAGTACGAATGCGGGCATCCCCGTGCCGGCGATGCCGCTCGTAATCACTGTCCGCAATTCCTGGTCATTGGGAGCCCTCGGCAATTTCCCCGAACGCATGTTGACGCCGGGAACGCCGTCGCCATTTGGGCCGTGGCACGTGGAACATTGCGCCGTATATACCTGCAAACCGTATTCAATATCCGCCTGCGGATATTTGCCGTTGGCGTCCTGGGCTTTCAGTCCGGGTTGGAGCAGAAGCATCGGTACAAGAGCCAGACAGCAGTGGATGAGCCGGGAGTAAACTGTGCGGTGACATTTCACCGGACCGGAAGCGGATTTTTCTACTGCGCTTGATTTCTTTTGTTGAATAAGCACGGTTCGTTGCAAGCTCCTTCTTTATCCTGATCTTTCGGAGTCGCCGGTTTGTCTTCGGAAATCTAACGCCAGATTACACTTCCAAATCGGAACTTACAATTCGTCACCAGTTCGCGTAACTTACTGAATGCAAAACTTCAAAAACAGTTTTCCGCAGCTGACGAGACCGGTGACTCATGCTTTGATCCGGAGGATTCTGCCGAAAATGCAAGCGCGCGCTTCCCCGTGGAAGCGCGCGCCTTCGAACGATTCCTCGCGTTTTCGAAACAGTTATTTCGCCAGCGGGTCGGGGCGCATCTGAATCCGGACCACCTTGTCCTTTGTCCCGATGCCGCCTTCCAGGTGCCAGGGCGTGTACGAATTATAGCTGGTCCAGAAACTGCGTCCCTTCCATCCCGCCTTGGGATCGTCAATCCGGCCCTGCATCGAACGGGCGAAATATCCCATGGGATACGGCAGGCGAATCGTCACGAATTCACCGGTCTTCGGAATAACGGCAAGCACGGCGTCGGAATTAACGGCCCCCGTCATCGGGATATCTTTCCCGAGGCCCAGAACGCCGGCCCGGTCCACAAAGATAAGATAGTTCACCGACGCCCTGACCTTCGTGCCGCCTTGAAATGTCGGCCCGGGCGTCTCGTACAACGTCCAGCCCTCCGGGCAATGTTGTCCCGTCGCAGTAGGACCGTTCAGCACCTTGCATTTCCTGCGGTCAAATGCCGTGATGTAGTCGGTCCCGCGCCAGTTCTGCCAGGCCACGCCGTTGCTATCCACGGAAACGCCCCCCGTGCTGAATAGCTCCGGGTCATGCCCCAGTGGCGGCTGATAAATTTCTGCCTTGCTGGTTTCCGGAGGATTCGAACCGCGCTCGATGCGCACCAGTGACTTTTCCTGCAAACCGATTCCAGAGCACCACGCGCTGCCATCGAGCGGGCTGACGGAAATCGCATAGCACGCGAAATTAATCCGGTGATCCTTCTTCGGATCGATCGGTTCGTTCGGCTCGGTCCACGGCTTTGTGATTTTGCCGTCCCCGTTGGTGTCCAGCACGCCGGGCAGCCAAC
The DNA here is from genome assembly GCA_963788335.1 of Terriglobia bacterium. GTDB lineage: Bacteria > Acidobacteriota > Terriglobia > Acidiferrales > UBA7541 > Palsa-360. The sequence continues at coordinate 169,963 of CAWBGM010000008.1, read as the reverse complement.
CCTGCGACTGTTCGTCGTTGTGAGTCTTGTCCCACATTTTCGAGTCCACCCAACCGACCACATTGTCCATGCCGAAAAACAGGCTGCCATCGGGACCGAATTCATTGTGGTCTGTCGTGAAGCATGTATTTATCATGGTCAATTGTTTCGTCGTCTGATCGTAGTACCCCACCTGCTTGCTGCTTTTCTCGATCGGAAAATACTGCGCATACTTGTTGCTCGATCCTGCTTTGCAATAGTCGGGCTGCTTGCCGCCGTCCCTTACGTTTTCTGTCCCTCGAATGCGCTCCGAATACCACACGCGCCCCTGGTCATCGATCGCCGAGCTGCGCGGCTGCGCCGTGGATTGCCAGATGTTCTCGTCGCCCCAGTACGGCGAAGGCATGTTCATGTAGCCGGCGGGCTCTGCGTTGGAAGGAACCGTAATCATGGACGCCGTATTCTTGATGGGATCCAGGACGGCGACCGTGTTACTGCTTGCGACCACTCCGAACACAGGCCCGTTCGCATTCACCGTGGGATTGCGCAAATCGCTGGCCGCTTCATCATGCATATAGGAGGTCGCCGTACCCCAATCCCATAAAGTCAGCACCACGTTCCGCTCAATCCCTTTCGGACGCGGCGGCGCTTCCTTCGGATACGCGCCCGATGCAATCAGGTCGCTCCAATCCGCGAACATTTTCCGCTGCGGCCCAATCGCATTGTAAATGGACGACATCAGCGCGCCCGCGGGACCCGATTTCGTCCGCCGGTCCCACGCTTCCAAACTGGAATGAAAATCCCCAAGCTTCATCGTAGCCGGAGGGAGAGTGCGCGTCGCCGGATCGCCCACCTGATGGCAGATCAGGCAGCCCTTCACCGATCCGGCAGCCTCGTCCAGCGATAATTTTCCGGGAGGAATTGTCATCAAGCTCAGCCAATAATTCGCCGGATACACCAGCGCAGCCGACTTCCCGTCCGGCGCGATCACAGCTTTCAAATCGATCTTTTGCCCGGGCTTTGCCATTACCGGCTTGGAATCCACCAGCCCGTAGCCGCGCACCCAAAGCTTGTAATTTGCATCCGGCATCTGAGGCAGCATGTAGCGCCCGCGATCGTCGGTCACAACCACTTTTGCAAATTTAGTAGGCAGGTCGTTCGTTTCCGCGATCACCCACACGCCCGCTTCCGGGCCTTTCGCGCTCGCGACAACTCCCTCGATATAGTCGGCGCGCGCCGGCATCGGGCCGCCGTAACCCTGCTTCGGAATGAACAACGACAACATTAACGCTGGGATGACAATCGGAATTTTCAAGAAGCGGGCCCATCGTTTCATCAACCAATCCTCCGGAATGTTCAATTGAAAAGTGACGGGACGATTTGGTAGCGCCGGCATCTTGCCGGCGGTTTTTCGCTATAGGCAGGAACGAAAGACCACCGGCAAGATGCCGGCGCTACCGGATGCTTTACTTCGCCAGCGGATCGGGCCGCATTTGAATCTTGACAACTTTATCCTTGGTTCCCATCCCGCCTTCCAAATGCCAGGGGGTGTAGGAATTATAGCTGGTCCAGAAGCCGCGCCCTTTCCAGCCCGTTTTCGGATCGTCAATCCGCCCCTGCATCGAGCGCGGAAAATATCCCATCGGATACGGCAGGCGAATCGTGACAAATTCCCCCGTCTTGGGGATCACCGCAAGCACAGCGTCGGCGTTGACAGCTCCCGTCATGGGCACGTCTTTGCCAAGTCCCAAAATGCCGTGCCGGTCCACGAAAATGAGATAGTTCAACGAAGTCCTCACGCCCGTCCCGCCCTGGAACGTCGGCCCCGGCGTCTCATAAAATGTCCAGCCTTCCGGGCAGTGCATGCCGGTCGCTGTAGGCCCATTCAGCACCTTGCATTTCCGGCGGTCGAACGCCGTGATGTAATCGCTCCCGCGCCAGTTCTGCCATGCCACGCCATTGCTATCGATGGAAACGCCGCCCGTGCTGAACGCCTCCGGATTTTTTCCCAGCGGCGGTTGATAAATTTCCGTGTGGCTGGTTTCCGGCGGATTCGATCCTCGCTCCACACGCACCAACGAATGTTCGTCGATCCCGGTTCCTGAACACCACGCGCTTCCATCCAAAGGACTGACGGAAATTGAATAGCACGCAAAATTAATCCGGTGATCTTTCGTCGGATCGATCGGCTCGTTCGGCTCGGTCCACGGCTTGGTAATCTTCCCGTCGCCGTTGGTGTCCAGCACGCCCGGCAGCCAGCCCTGGGATTGCTCCGAGTTGTGCGTCTTATCCCACATCTTCGAGTCCACCCAGCCCACCGCTCCCGTCATGCCGAAAAACAGGCTCCCATCCTCGCCGAATTCGTTGTGGTCGGTCGTGAAGCAGGTATCGATCTGAGAGAGCTGCTTCGTCTGGGGATCGTAGAAACCGACCTGCTTGCTGCTTTTCTCAATCGGAAAATACTGCGCGAATTTATTGCTCGATCCGACCTTGCAAAAGTCCGGCTGTTTGCCGCCATCCCGCACGTTTGGCCCGCCGCGCGTTCTCATCGAGTACCAGACGCGCCCTTTGTCATCAATCGCGGAGCTGCGCGGCTGCGCCGTCGAAAGCCAGATGTTTTCATCGCCCCAATACGGTGAAGGCATGTTCATCTCTCCTGCCGGTTCCGCATTTGAGGGAATCGTAATCAGCGTGGAAGTGTTCTTGACCGGATCGAGAACCGCAATCGTGTTGCTGCTGGCGACGACTCCAAACACGAGTCCGTTCGGGTTCACCGTAGGATTCCGTAAATCGCTGGCCGCTTCATCGTGCATGTAAGAACTCGTCGTCCCCCAGTCCCACAACGTCATCACGAGATTGCGTTCGATCCCTTTGGGGCGAGGTGGCGCTTCCTTCGGATACTCGCCGGCCGCAACGCGGTCCGTCCAATCCGAAAAAATACTTCGCTGTGGCCCAAGCGTATTGTAAGTCGTTGTCATCGACGCGCCGGCCGGACCAGATTTCGTGCGGCGGTCCCATGCTTCCAGGCTATTTTTGAAATCTCCAAGCTTCATCGTCGCGGGCGGAAGTGTGCGCGTTGCGGGATCGCCGATCTGGTGACAAACCAGGCATCCCTTCACCCGCCCCGCCAATTCATCGGGAGGCTGCTTGCCCGGCGGAACTTTTGCCAGTGCCAACCAGTAATTGGCCGGATAGTATTGCGCGGCCGCTTTGCCGTCCGGCGCAATGACAGCCTTCAAATCCAACTTCTGTCCCGGCTTCGCCATCACCGGCGTGGAATCCACCAGTCCGTAGCCCCGAACCCAAACCTTGTAATTGGCTTCGGGCAGCTCGGGCAGCACATAGCGCCCGCGATCGTCGGTCACGACGACCTTCGCATATTTGGTGGGCAGATCGTTCGTCTCTGCAATCACCCACACGCCCGCTTCCGGACCTTTCGCGCTCGCGACGGCTCCCTCGATATAGTCGGACTTCGCGGGAATCGGGCCGGCGCTGCTCTGTTTGACCTGCAAACATGCCCCTATACACAATGCAATCAAAGCCGAAACGCGTAGTGAGTAACTGGTTCGTTTCATGTAACGCCCCTTCGCGGGTTTCAACCCAAATTTAGAAAAAAGAATCGTGATCGATGATTTTCGTAGCACAGCCACTCTTGGCTGTGTGCTTTTCTCAAAGTCAGTCATTGAAAAAAACCGCACAGACAAGAGTGGCTGTGCTACAACCGCCGAACTTAGCGACTACTTCGCCAGTGGATCGGGCCGTACCTGGATCTTAACCACTTTATCCTTGGTGCCCTTGCCGCCCTCCAGGTGCCAGGGCGTGTACGGATTGTAGCTGGTCCAATACCCGCGGCCTTTCCACCCCGCCTTCGGATCGTCGATCCGCCCCTGCATGGACCTGGCGTAATACCCCCTCGGATATGGTAAACGAATCGTTATAACCTCGCCTGTTTTGGGAAGCACCGCCAGCACTGCATCCGCGTTGGATGTCCCCGTCATGGGCACATCGTTTCCCAGGCCCAGCGCGCCGTGCCGGTCGACAAAAATCAGATAATTCATGGATGCCTTGACGTCCGTCCCGCCCTGAAACGTCGGGCCGGGAGTGTCATAAATCGTCCAGCCTTCCGGGCAGTGCTGTCCGGTGGCCGTAGGTCCATTCAACACCTTGCATTTCCGGCGGTCGAACGAAGTGATGTAATCGCTCCCGCGCCAGTTCTGCCAGGCCACCCCGTTGCTATCCACGGATACGCCGCCCGCACTGAACAGCGGAGGAACTTTCCCCAGCGGTGGTTGGTAAATTTCAGCCTTACTGGTTTCCGGAGGATTCGAACCGCGTTCCAGACGCACCAGCGAATGTTGAGCAAGGCCAATTCCCGAGCACCAGATGCTGCCATCCACCGGGCTTACGGAAATTGAATAACAACTGAAATTGATGCGGTGATCCCTCGCGGGATCGATCGGCTGGTCCGGTTCCGTCCATCCCTTGCTGATTTTTCCGTCTCCGTTGGTGTCCAGCACGCCGGGAATCCACCCCTGCGATTTTTCATCGTTGTGCGTCTTGTCGTACATCTTCGCGTCCACCCAGCCGATAGCGTTGGGCTGGCCGAAAAATATGCTGCTGTCGGGCCCGATTTCGTTGTGATCCGTCGTGAAGCAGGTGTCGATCTCGGACACCTTTTTCGTTTCCGGATCGTACATGCCGACTTGCTTTGTGCCCTTCTCGATCGGGAAATATTCGGCAAATTTATTTCCGGATCCCGCCTTGCAGAAATCGGGCTGTTTGCCTCCATCGGTAAGGCTGTCTCCCCCGCGAATTCGTGCGGCAAACCAGACGCGCGCATGTTCGTCCAGCGCCACGCTGCGCGGCTGCGATGCAGAGAGCCATATGTTTTCATCGCCCCAGTAAGGCGATGTCATGTTCATCGATCCGAGCGGCGTGGCGCTCGAAGGGACATCGATCAACGAGGCCATGTTCTTGACGGGATCGAGGACCGCGACAGAGTTGCCGCTCGAGAGCGCTCCGTAAATCGGGCCGTTCTGATTGACGGACGGATTGCGCAAATCGCTCGAGGTTTCATCGTGCATGTACGAAGTCGGCGTGCCCCAGTCCCACAGTGTCAGCACGATGTTGCGCTCGACGCCTTTCGGGCGCGGCGGCGCTTCTTTCGGATATTCTCCTGCCGCTATCCGATCCGTCCACTCGGCGAACATTACGCGCTGTTCCCCAAACGCATTAAATCCTGTGAACATATTGGCGCCGACCGGCCCGGATTTGGTCCGCCGGTCCCAGGCTTCCAGACTGGAATGAAACGTGCCAAGATTCATCGTCGCCGGCGGAAGCGTTCGCGTTGCCACATCTCCGATCTGGTGACAGTTTGTGCAGTTTTTGATCATCCCCGCCGCTTGATCCACCGGGAGCTTGCCCTGCGGAATTTTCATCATGCTGAGCCAGTAATTCGCGGGATAGATCTGCGCCGCAGTCCTCGCGTCCGGCGCCACGACTGCCTTCAAATCGACCTTCTGTCCCGGCTTGGCCATCACCGGCGCTGAATCCACCAACCCGTAACCGCGCACCCAGACCTTATAATTCGCTTCAGGCAATTGCGGCAGCACGTAGCGCCCGTGATCGTCGGTTACGACCACTTTCGCGTATTTCGTGGGCAGGTCGTTCGTTTCCGCGATCACCCATACGCCCGCTTCCGGACCGTTCGTGCTGGCGACTACCCCTTGAATGAAATCGGCACGATTCGGCGAAGGCCTGCCAATGGACGGCTGGACAAAGGGCCATGAAATTAAACAGAACGAAATCATCGCGAGAATTGGCACGAAGGGGGATTTCATCGGTAACTCCTTCACGTTACGCAACTCAGAATTTGGATGACGCAAGAAAACCGGTCAAAATTGATCCAATTTGAACCACCCGCTCACGCCGCACCCTCAGCGAAGGCACTATATTATAGGCGGACATCGCGAGTACACTGATTTTCAAATCCCATATTCCTTACTTTCCCCTGTCGCTTCTACCGGGAACACTGCATTCGCACAATTTGGTCACGATTGTAATGTGGCTTCGGAGAACTCAATGAGTATTTCTTAAGCAAATGTTTCTTTTTGTACAGACCGAAGCGTCTCAATTGAGTCTAATCGTTGCGTGCGACGCTCCAAGGATGAGGCATGAAAATGTCTCAGGGATTTCGGTGCAATGCCGATCACTTACTCCAGGAGAGCGATATGTCCCCGGTTGCTGTATTCCGCCCGGAAATAATGAATCGGAATTCACGGCTCTCGCTCCGGCCCTGTTTATTTAATTGATCCACGGACGAAATTGAGACGGCGCGATTTGCTCGTCACGAGCCGCCGGAATTAGGGGGGTAGGGAATTTATGGAAGCTTCAGTGTGCAAAATTACCGGAAACAGTTCCGGCGCGCGGACATTTCGGACCGCCTGTGCCTGCGTCTTGTTCTTAGCGTCCTTGACGGCTCTTCTGATGCTGACGCCTGCGGGAAAAATCCAGGCCGCTGCCGCAGTCCTGGTTGGGGACCAGACCGTGGAAGTCACAAAGGATTCCGACAACGCAGGGTCCGCCGAAGCGTTTCAAGCCACCGCCTCCACGACCGGCACGGTGGGTTCGGTGAGCGTGTATGTCGATTCCGGCAACAGCGCCACCCATCTTATCGTCGGCCTCTACTCCGGAACATCGGCCACTCCCGCCACGCTTCTAAGCCAGGCGAGCAGCACAACTGCGGTTGCCTCCGGCGCGTGGAATACGGTGACGATCCCGCCGGTCGCCGTTTCGGCAAATACTCTGTATTGGATCGCGATCCTGGGAACAGGTGGCACGCTCAATTTCCGCGACGGTGGAACGAATTGTTTGAGTGTGAGCAGCTCACAGAGCACACTCTCATCGCTGCCCTCGAGTTGGACCAGTGGCCAGACCTGGGCCTCTTGCCGGCTTTCTGCTTACGCCAGCGCCAGCTCCGCCGGACCCATCCTCAGCGTGGCCCCCTCGACACTTTCCTTCAACTCATCCGCGGGCGGCGCAAGCCCGGCTTCGCAATCGGTGAATGTGACCAACACAGGCACCGGCGGCGCGCTTAGCTTTTCTTCCGCGAGTGATTCAACCTGGCTTACTGCGACTTCAACCGGCAGCACGACGCCGGGAACTTTGCAGATCTCAGCGGCGACAGGGTCGCTCGCACCCGCCACCTATACAGGGCACATCACTGTCACCGCCTCCGGAGCACAGGGTTCGCCCGCAACCGTCACCGTGACTTTTATCGTCGCTGCGACGCCAACTTACAGCATCTCCGGAACTGTCAGTCCGCTTGCGAGTGGACCCGGAACCACTCTGACTTTGAGCGGCGCTGCCAGCGCCACGGCCGTTGCCAACTCCTCGGGCAATTTCACATTCACAGGTCTTGCCAACGGTAGCTATACTGTCACGCCCTCCAAGGCCGGATTCACATTCAGTCCAACCAGTTCTCCCGCATCCATCAGTAACGCCAATGTTACAGCCGTCAATTTCACGGCCACGCCCGTGCCCACTTACAGCATCTCCGGAACAATTGGCCCCATCGCAAATGGGCCCGGAACTATAGTCTCCTTGACCGGGACCTCCACCGCCTCAACCACCGCCGATTCCTCGGGCAATTTCACATTCGCAGGTCTTGCCAACGGTAGCTATACTGTCACGCCTTCCAAGGCCGGATTCACATTCAGTCCAACCAGTTCTCCCGCATCCATCAGTAACGCCAGTGTTACAGCCGTCAATTTCACGGCCACGCCCGTACCCACTTACAGCATCTCCGGAACAATTGGCCCCATCGCAAATGGGCCCGGAACTATAGTCTCCTTGACCGGGACCTCCACCGCCTCAACTACTGCCGACTCCTCGGGCAATTTCACATTCACAGGTCTTGCCAACGGTAGTTATACTGTCACGCCTTCCAAGGCCGGATTCACATTCAGTCCAACCAGTTCTCCCGCATCCATCAGTAACGCCAGTGTTACAGCCGTCAATTTCACGGCCACGCCCGTTCCCACTTACAGCATCTCCGGAACAATTGGCCCCATCGCAAATGGGCCCGGAACTATAGTCTCCTTGACCGGGACCTCCACCGCCTCAACTACTGCCGATTCCTCGGGCAATTTCACATTCACAGGTCTTCCCAACGGTAGCTATACTGTCACACCCTCCAAGGCCGGATTCACATTCAGTCCAACCAGTTCTCCCGCATCCATCAGTAACGCCAGTGTTACGGCGGTAAACTTCACTGCGACCGCGAACACGACGGGACAAACCTTATTCACGTCCCAGACGCCCTCATCGGTAAACCTCAGCGATGGCTCATCGACAAACTATGAATTAGGCACAGCCTTCACCAGTACCGCGGCCGGCCAGATTACGGCGATCCGCTTCTGGAAGGACAACAAGGAATCCGGAACGCATACTGGACGCATCTGGACCAGCACGGGGACGATATTGGCGTCCGTGTCGTTTTCCAATGAAACGGCATCCGGCTGGCAGCAGCAGACTTTGCCCACAGCGCTCTCGATTACGGCGAATACGCTCACATCGCATCTCCAACGTAGCTATACTTCACGCCTTCCAAGCCATTCACATTCATCCAACCAGTTCTCCCGCATCCATCAGTAACGCCAGTGTTACAGCCGTCAATTTCACGGCCACGCCCATGCCCACTTACAGCATCTCCGGAACAATTGGCCCCATTGCAAATGGGCCCGGAACTACAGTCTCCTTGACCGGGACCTCCACCGCCTCAACCACCGCCGATTCCTCGGGCAATTTCACATTCGCAGGTCTTGCCAACGGTAGCTATACTGTCACGCCCTCCAAGGCCGGATTCACATTCAGTCCAACCAGTTCTCCCGCATCCATCAGTAACGCCAATGTTACGGCGGTAAACTTCACGGCGACCGCGAACACGACGGGACAAACCTTATTCACGTCCCAGACGCCCTCATCGGTAAACCTCAGCGATGGTTCATCGGCAAACTACGAATTGGGCACGGCGTTCACCAGCAGCGTCGCGGGTCAGATTACGGCGATACGCTTTTGGAAAGACAGCAAGGAATCCGGTACGCATACAGGACGTATCTGGTCGAACACGGGGACAATGCTTGCATCGGTTGCGTTTGCCAATGAAACGGCATCCGGCTGGCAGCAGCAGGCCCTGCCTGCGGCGCTCTCGATTTCGGCGAATACTCAATACGTTGTCACGGTCAACACCGGCAACACCTACTATGTAGCCACGGATAGCGGGCTCGCCTCAAAGATCGTGAGCGGAAACTTAAGCACCGTGGTTGGCAGCAATGGATTGTACGGATCGGTGGGAAGCTTTCCCACGAACAGCTGGATGAATTCGAATTACTTCCGCGACATCGTCTTCGTTAGCGGCAGTGGCGTATCGGGGACAACGTACTCAATATCTGGTTCCATTACGCCTGCGGCCAGCGGCAATGGAGCCACTATCACGCTGAGCGGTGCTGCCAATGCCACCACAACCGTCAACTCATCGGGAACCTTCACTTTTTCGGGCGTTACCAACGGCGCCTACACTTTAACGCCTAGCAAGGCAGGTTTTACGTTCAGCCCTGGCAGTCAACCCGCCACCGTGAACGGCAGCAGTATCACTGTCGGCGCTTTCACAGCCACGGCGTCTCCGACGTATTCCATTTCCGGCAATACCGGCACAGGCGCGGGAGTCACGGTAAATCTCAGCGGGCCATCCACCGCCTCGACGACCACCGACGGCTCCGGGAATTACAGTTTCAGCGCGCTGGCCAACGGGTCCACCTATGTCATTTCGCCCACCAATAGCGCCTATGTCTTTACGCCTTCGAATCAGAGCGTTACGCTGAATGGGGCCAACGTCACCGGCGTGAATTTCACGGCCAGCGCCGCGCCTTCGGGCTTTTCGATCTCGGGAAAGATTACGCTGTCTTCGAAAGGACTCGGAGCAGGTTCAACGCTCACGCTGGCCAACGCGTCATCGGGAGTGGTCGTCGCTTCCACGACGGCGGATTCGTCGGGCAACTTCACTCTGACCGGAATCGCGAACGGTTCCTACGTTCTGACGCCAACCAGTTCGGCTGCCGCCTTCACTCCGGTCAGCCGCAACATCACGATCAGCGGCGCCAACTCCGCCGCGGCCAATTTTACCGCCGCCGGATTAATTTTCTATGACGACTTCACGGGAAGTTCCCTCGGCTCGGAATGGACGGTGATCTCGCGGCACGGAGAATATGCCCAGGGCGAAACCGAGTGCAACATCCCGCAAATGGTTTCCGTGGCCAACAGCATCCTGACGATCAAGACCGTGGCGCAGGCCACCACTTGTGGGGATTTCAACACCGATGGAACCGTGCGGCACGCGCCCACGTCCTGGCCCTACGCCACCGGCGCTATCCAGTGGACCAACCTGAACTTCACCTACGGAACGGTCGAGATTCGAGCGCAGTTCCCGGCGAAAAGCACGCAGGTGTGGCCGGCCACGTGGATGCTGGGCACCAACTGCCAGCTCACCAATATCTACACCGCGGATACCGGCTATTCCTCGTGCCCCAATTTTGGCGCGTCCGGATACCGGGAACTCGACCTGACCGAATGTTTCGGTTCCACCTGGTGCCAGTTCAACGCGTACAACCCCGGCGACGCTTGCCAATCCTCTTACTCGGTCGATAACAACTATCATATTTTCACCACGGTCTGGACCGCCTCCAGTGTCACCCAAGCCGTGGACGGCGTGACCGTGTCGACTTGTAACCTGAGCATGAACCAGCCGCTGTTCCTCATCATCCAGACGCAAACCGGAGGCGTCGGTGGAACCCCCGCCAATTTACCAACCACTCTGAATGTGGATTATGTGAAGGTCACGCAGCCGTAGGCCGTGGGGAAATTGAACGTTTAATTCCAGACTGCGGCACGAAATAAGATCCGGCCGCGGCGCTATACTTGCCCCGCTTTGGCGGAATTCGAATTTCGGTATTCGAATCTCAGTCCCCAAAGTTCGTCTAAAACGGCATTCGATTCCTGATCCCGTTTTTTCAATTCCGTTGCCCGCGGGAAAGAATTCTGCAACCGCTTTCCGGCTCCCACCGTCAAAATTACGCCACCCCAAGGTTGGCGTCTTATGTTAATCTCAAAATCGAATGACAAAGTTGGGTCGTTGACGCTCGTAATACGCCCGCACGTGAAAATCAAAATTGAAGCAGTACTTCTCCGGTGAAGGAGATTTGAAGATGCGATTTATTTGTCGACTAGGTTGTTTGCCGCTTGCGCTGCTGTTTATCGGCGCTGTCGCCCCGCGCCCCGCGCTGGCTCAAAAAGAACTCTCCGGACAATGGCAGCAGAAAGAATTCGAAGACCATCCGGAACGCGGTCCCGGGCCATGGATCGGCGATTACACAGGCATGCCCATCAATGCAGCGGATCGCATGAGAGGCGATACCTGGGATGCGGAGAAATGGACGGTCGTGGAGCGCCAGTGCCAGCCTCACCCGGCCGATTACGCTCCTCGAGGCCCCGCGGAACTGCGTGTCTGGGCGGACGTGGATAAGCTGACGCAAGGAGTGACGGCCTGGGAATTTACCACCAGCTGGATGATGCCCCATCGGATCATCTATATGGACGAGAGGCCTCATCCTCCGGCATGGGCGGCGAACACTTGGGAAGGATTTTCCACCGGTGAATGGGAAGGCGACGCCCTGAAAATCACCACGGATCATATGAGGGAAGGCTGGGTGCGCCGCAATGGGTTGGCCCGCAGTGACCAGGCTTCGATGATCGAATACCTCGTGCGTCACCATCGTTATCTCACAATGGTCACCATCGTCGAGGATCCTGTTTATCTCACCGAGCCTTTTATTCGCACGTCGGACTGGGTCGAGGGAGAAGGCAACTTGACCTTCCCCAACGTGTGCGTTGCCGGAGTCGAAGTTGAGCATGAGAAAGGCTGGGTTCCCTACCACCTTCCCGGACAGAATCAGTGGCTTTATGAATGGGCGGATAAAGTGGGAATGCCTCATGAAGCCACGCGGGGCGGCGCGGAGACCATGTACCCGGAATATCAGAAGAAGCTGGCGGAGTTGGCCGGCAAAACGCAATCCTCGTCGGCCAGGGAACCACAATAAAACGGGTTGGTTTGACGAGGGTTGCCTTTCGGGGCCAGTATTTCTACGATATCGGGTGAAGAATTCCGGCAATTGAGCGTCTTGTTTTACGCCCACGTCTGAATATCAAGACCGAAGCGTGACGTCTCCGGCAAAGGGAGATCGATGATGCGTATGGCCATCGAGTGTGTTTGTTTCCGCTCATGTTGCTGATGATCGGAGCAGTGGCTCCGGGGCCTCTTCTGGCTCAGAAGGAACTTTCCGGGCAATGGCAGCAGAAGATGTTCGAAGACGCCCCTGAGCGAGTGGCCGGCGCCTGGATCGGTGATTATACCGGTATGCCCATCAATGACGTGGCGCGAATGAGGGGCGACACCTGGAGTTCTTCGAGTTGGACGCAGGTGGAGCGTCAATGCGTGACAGCATCTCCCGACTTCGCATACCGCGGATCGTCACAGTTGCGGATCTTCGACGATGTGGACCAACTGACCCAAGGCGTGACGGCGTGGCACATCAATACGAATATTACTTTCCTCAACAGGGACATTTACATGGACGACCGGCCCCATCCACAGCCCTGGGCGGCGAACACATGGGAGGGATTTTCCACGGGGGAATGGGAAGGCGATGCGCTGAAAATAACGACAACCCATTTAAGAGAAGGCTGGGTTCGACGCAACGGCCTGGTACGAAGCGACCAAGGCACATTGATTGAATATCTTGTGCGGCACCATCGCTTTCTCACCATGGTCACGATTGTGGAGGATCCGATCTATCTCACAGAGCCTCTCATCCGGACTTCGGATTGGGTGCAAGCCGAAGGCGCTTTGAACTATCCGAATGTATGCATTCCCGGTGTTGAAGTCGAGCACGAGAGAGGCTGGGTCCCGAACTACCTGCCTGGAAAGAATCCTTACCTTTATGAATGGGCGGATAGAGTCGGGATACCGCACCAGGCAACGCGAGGCGGCGCGGAAACGATGTACCCGGAATATCAAAAAAAACTGGCCACGATGACGGTCGTCAAAACGGAACAGTCGGCAGCCAAGGGGGCGCAATGAGTTGGAATTTCTCGACAGGTGTCGGTAAATCGCGAGGCATCCTTGCGTTAACCCTGGCGATTATTGGTTTGGCCGGAGTTGCCTTTGTCTCCCCGGCGCACGCCGCCGCGGAAGGACAGGCCGACAATTCAAATGTGCATGTCATGCATGTGCAAGGGAATGTCTACATGCTGGTGGAACCGGGGATGAACAACGTCACCGTGCAGATTGGCGACGAGTACATTATCGTCGTCGACCCGGGCGAGGCTCAGTATGCCGATGAGATGCTTGCCAAGATCAAATCCCTCTCCAGTCTGCCCATCATGTTCATTGTCAATACCAGTGCTGACCCCGATCACTATTCGGCCAATGCCAAGGTTTCCCAGGCCGGTTGGGCTTTGCCTAACGCGGGCATCACCGGCGCGGACCCCGCCGTGGGCCTCGCGGTCGCCACGAAAGCCCGCCTGGGGTCGGGCGCCCCGATTCTAGGTCACGCCGATACGATTTTTCGGTCGACCAGCGAGAAGCTGGCCTCAAATTCCATCACGTATCACGATGAAGGATTCAAACTCTATAATGACGAAGCCGTCATTTTTTATCACATGAAATCGGCACACAGCAACGGCGACTCGATGGTCTATTTCCGAAAATCGGATGTGATCAGTGTGGGCGAATTGTTTTGTCCCTTCAGCTACCCGGTCATCGACACGGAAAATGGCGGCACTCTCAACGGACTGATCGGCTCCCTGAACGATGTAATCGATCTGATGGTTCCGAAAGAAAATGAAGAGGGCGGCACGTACGTTATCCCCGGCCACGGGCACCTTTCCGACCGCAACGATATTGTCAACTACCGCGATATGCTGACGATTATCCGCGGGCGTGTTCAGGACTTGATTCGGAAAGGCATGAAGCTGGATCAGGTCAAGGCAGCCAAGCCCAGCTTCGACTATGACCGCCTGTTTTCGACAAGCGCCATGCCCGCCGATAAGTTCACCGAACTTGTGTATCACGAATTGACCAATGATAAATCCCAGCAAGGCAAAAAATGATGAAGAAGGAGCCGAAGATGACCGTCGGGTATCAAAAACTGAAAGACTGTTCAATTTTGTCGTTCGTTGCCGCGGGAATTTTAACTTTTGCGCTGGGCGCCCCAGGAATCGCCCGGGCGCAAGTCCGCTCCGTCGAGCCACCTAAGCCTGTTTTGACTCCCAAACAGGCCGCCGTCATCGATATGACCGGCTACTGGGTGGCGATCGTCAATGAAGACTGGCGTTGGCGCATGATCACGCCCGCCAAGGGCGACTATGCCAGCCTCCCCATCAACGCCGAGGCCCGGAAAGTTGCAGATGCATGGGATCCAGCCAAAGACAAGGCCGAAGGCAATGACTGCAAGGCATACGGCGCGGGCAACATCATGCGCATCCCGGAACGCCTGCACATTACCTGGGCCGACGACAACACACTGGAAATGGACACCGATGCCGGGATGCAGAAGCGTCTGTTTCACTTCGACGGGTCGAAGTGGCAGGGCGGCCCGGCCACTTGGCAGGGAGATTCCACGGCGCGCTGGGAAAAACAGTCTCAATTTATGGGGCCCGCGTCCGTGGGAGGAGCCGCGCCAGGCAAAGGTGGAGACCTCGAAGTGATCACCACGCATTTGAAGGCCGGATATCTGCGCAAGAATGGAGTTCCCTACAGCGAGAACGCAACCCTGACGGAATATTACAACGTCTTCTATCCCCACGGCCCACAGGGCACAATTTATTTGACGGTGACCTCCGTTGTCACCGATCCCAAGTACCTGAACGAACCGCTGATCACCAGCGGCCAATTCAAAAAAGAACCGGACGGTTCCAAGTGGGATCCCGAACCGTGCCGCCCCTTGTGGCCTCTGCGCGCTACGGGCGATCCCGAAAAGAACGACTGATCCCGAAAAAAAACGAAGCCGGTGGCAACACCGGCTTCGTTTTTTTTTAATTTCGGGGTGCGAAAAGCTGAATGGATCCAGTGCTCCGAATTTCCGGCAGTCCCCGATTCCCCGCCGACGGAGAACCTCCCAATACAAATGCAACTGTCACTTCAACCGCACCCTTCGCTTCTTAGGGGTTGAAGCGAATCAGAAACGCCCTGAATCCATTCAGGTTCTTGAAGTAGTGGCCCACCTTGGGCGGAACATAGAGCATATCCCCCACCTTCACGTTGCGCTCCGTGGGATTCTTGAGTTCCTTGGCCGCGACATCGCCGGGCGTATTGGTGGGCCTCATAGGACCGACCACTTCGCCATCCGTGACTGCGACAGCTGTTCCCGCCGTCACGATCCAGAGGTCTGACGTTTCGGGATGCACCAGCGGCGGGGCCCCTTCGGTCGCAATTCGAATGTTCACTGTTTCGTCCTTCGGCCCGTTGAACAACCGCGAATTGTTTTGCTTCATAGCTTCGTCTTCTTTCCATCGGGCTTCGAGTTCTTCTGCCGTCCAGAAAGCGGTTTTGTCCGTCGGCGGCGCGGGAGCCTTGGAGCCATGATCGAACTTGGCCATCATCGTCTGCCCGGGCTTGCTGTGGGCCACCACCGCGCCCAGTCCGAATAGGGCGATGGCGCCGATTGCTTCCATTGCGATTCTCCGCATGATTTCTCCTCTTTTGGCGATTTTGATTTCGTTTCGCTAGGGCCGAAAATCAACTCGAAACATTCGAATGCGAACCAAACTACTTCGCCAGCGGGTCAGGCCTCAACTGGAAGTGCACCATCTGAGGCACCTGGCCCTTGCCGCCTTCGGTATGCCACACGACGCGTGTTTCGGTCGAAGTCCACAGGCCCCGGCCCTTCCAGCCTGTCTTCGTATCGTCAATGCGCCCGTCGATATCCCGGGTATAGAGCCCCATCGGGTACGGAACGCGGATGGTGAACCATTCCTTCGTGTCGGGCTTGAAGACTTGCAATGAATCGGAACCCGTGCCTAACACGACTTGAGCGTCAACACCCAGGCCCAGCGTGTTATACCGGTCAACCCAGTTGAGATAGTGCCAATCGGACGGAGTGTCGGTCCCACCGAACTTGGGGCCAGGCACCGGATAAAAAGTCCATCCCTCGGGACATTGCTGCCCCGTGGCGGTCGGTCCATTCATCACCTTGCACTTGCGGCGGTCGAAGCTGGCCAGTTCACCGCTGCCCGCAAGCGCTGTCCAGACGAGACCTTTGCTGTCCACGTCCACTCCTCGAGGAGTGTAGTGCAGTTCGCCGGGTAGCTTTGGATTATTGAACGGCGGCTCATAAACCTCCGTCTGGCACGTCGCAGGAGGATTTGACCCTTTGACTGCGCGGATGATCTTCCCGGGCATGGGGCCCGTGGCTGCGTACCAAACACTGCCATCGACAGGATTTACAGCGACGCCATAGCCGATCTGCATTGGCGTAGCCAGGCGATCGAGCTTCGGATCGGGTGTCTCGCTAGGCAGGGTGAAGGCCCCGGCCTTGCCGTCTCCGTTGTAGTCAATAATGGGAGCGCAAAAGCCCTGAGCTTTCTGGGCGTCGTGGGTTTCCTCATACACTTTGCTGTCAAACCAGCCGAGGCCGCCAAGACGCAACGAGAAGTAGAGCGTCTGATCTTTGTCATTCGCGAAAACCGCGTGGCCCTGCCCGAAGCACAGGTCAATCGGATCGAATTTTTGAGTCTTGGGATCGTAAATGTTCAGGCCCCATCCTGGAGGACTCTCCCAGGGCATTCGAGCAGTTCCCGTCACTTCCTTGATCGACGGGTTGCCGGCCATCCACGCCTTTGCCCACACATTTCCGTTGCTGGCTTTGCAGACTGCAGGAGCCGCCGCCGGACGGGTTTCCACGTTAATCCAAACGCGGCCCTGCCTATCAATCTGATTGTTCTTGGGATTTTCCACATCGTCTTTCATGACGATCTGGTCGCCCCAATACGGCGAGGGTTCCACGATGTGCTGCGGCGACCAAGTCGGCATCGCTTTCCTGTCCACTCCGGCGGGCAGTGGAATTGCCAGGCTGCTGGCCGTATTCTCCTGCGGGTCGACAATCAGCAGCGTTCCGCCGTGCCAATCGCCGTTGAAAACCGGCCCGTTCGCGTTCACGTGCGGGTTGTAACGGTTTGACGCGGCAACTCCATGAAGAAAAGATGCAGGCCCGGCAAAATCCCACTCCGTCAAAACGATATTTCTTTCAAGGCCAAGCGGCCGTGGGGGTGCGGGTGGAACTTCTCCTGCCGTGATGCGGTCCGTCCAATCCGAGAACATCGAAATGCCGTTCTCGTATCCAATGTCATTCATTCGCGCCAGCATCTCCTGTCCGAGCTGTCCGGACATGATGCGGCGCTTCCATGCGGCGTTTGTCGATGGGAAAGTACCCAGGTTCATGGGCATATCGCGCGTGATCTGATCGCCCAGGATGTGGCACGACTGGCAGCCGGACTTGATCGTATCGATGTAGTTCCCCTGCGTTGCGATCATCTTCCCACCCTCGGAGGCCTTCATCGGGAACGCGTCCTTGGGCGGAATCTTCACCATCGAGAGCCAGTAATTGGGCGGATAGTAATGAGCGGCGGCACGAGGATCGGGGGCGACCACCGCCGTGAGTGCGAGTGACTTGCCGGTAGCGGACGTGACAGGAGTCGAATCGACGAGCCCGTATCCGCGCACCCAAATCTTGTAGTTGGCCTTGGGAAGCTCGGGAATCAGGAACCGGCCGCGATCGTCGGTCACAACGATCTTTTTCATCTTCGTCTGGAAATCCGTCGTCTCGGCAATTACCCAGACGCCCGCTTCCGGCCCCTTCGAACTGGTGACCGTTCCGCCGATATTGTCGGATCCGACTTGGGCATCGCTCAGGGACTGCGCTGCCGGAAAGTCCCTGCCCGGTCTAGCTGCCGAACCCACGACAAAAGCGCACAACAGAATCCCGAGACCTGCCGACCGCCTCATCCAGTTTGATTTCATAACGTTTTCCTTCCAGCGTATTTCGCTGCCCAATTCTCAAACCCATGTTGTGAGCCACCACTTCACAAACTTCGCACCCGAACGGTCAAGCGCTTTCGTGGCGCTGGCGTCTCGCCTGCGGGGTCGCCACTCAGGTTGCTTCAAAAGCCGCCGGCGCTACACACGATTACTTCGCCAGAGGATCGGGCCGGATCTGGATATGCGCGATGGAGGTTGTATTCCCCTTCCCTCCCTCGAGATGCCAGATCACGCGGTCTTCGTTGCCGGTCCACATGCCGCGGCCTTTCCAGCCGGCTTTGGGATCGTCGATGCGGAAATCCACATTCCTCGTGTAAAAATCCAATGGGTACGGGACACGAATGGTGACAAACTTCTTCGTGTCCGGCTGAAAGGCGATGAGGGAGTCCGATCCGTTTCCGTTGATGATCGAGACGTCCTTGCCCAGGCCCAGAACGTTAAATTTATCCAGCCAGTTGTGATAGAACGAGTCCGCCAAAATGTCGGTGCCCTTGAATTTCGGACCCGGCACCGGATACAGCGTCCAGCCTTCCGGACACTGTTGTCCCGTGGCGGTCGGGCCATTCAATGGCCCAGTGCATTTGCGCCGGTCAAACGCGGCAAGATCGTTGCTCCCAGCCAGCGCAGCCCAGATCACTCCGTTCGCATCGGCGGCAATTCCCAACGTCTGATAGGCCTCGACTCCGGGGCGCTTCGGATTGTCAAACGGCGGCTCATAGACTTCGGTCTTGCACGTTGCCGGGGGATTTGAGCCCATCGTGAAGCGGATAATTCTTCCGGGAACCGTGGGGGAAAGTCCTGCGATCCATACGCTTCCGTCCGAAGGGCTGAACGTCAATCCGTACCCGTTGCCACCTTCGATTGCGCGATCCAGCTTCGGATCGATCGGCTCGTCCGTCTTTGTGTAGTCGCCGATTTTGCCGTCGCCGTTGTAATCGATGACTGAAGGGCACCAGCCGATCGCTTTTTGCGGATCGTGAGTCGCATCCCAAACGCGCGTCTTGATCCAGCCGACTCCGCCCATTCGAGTGGGAACCGCCGTGGTGTTGGTGTAATAGAGAGTCTCGTCCTTATCGTCTCCGAAAGCCATGTGCCCAGCCGACAGGCACAGGTCGATCATTTCCAGCTTCTGAGTCTTCGGGTCGTAGATATCGACGCCCCTTGGAACATAGCCATCGGGAATCGGAAAATGCTCGGCAAAGGGATTTCCGGAGCCCTTCTTGCAGTAGGGGGCCATCTCGGGGATCGTCTGGGCATGGAACCAGATGCGGCCCTTGGTGTCCATATGGGGCATGCCGATAAAATTCGGATCGTTCCAAACGATATCATTTCCCCAGTAAGGGGAAGGCATGGCCACGGTCTGCGGTGTAAACGTCTTGAACTTCTTGATGTCGGCTGGATTGCGGACGGGAACGTCCAGGAGTTTCGTTTTCGTGTTCTCCCGAGGGTCAATCGCCCAGATCTGGGCCGCCGCGAATTCCAGCGAATAGACCGGCCCGTAGGCGTTCATTGTGACGTTCCGCTCATTCGATGCCAGCACATCGTGAATGAAGGATTTATCCGTGCCCGTTTCCCACAGGGTCACGACCACGTTGCGTTCCACGCCTTGAGGCCTTGGCGGAGCAGGCGGCACTTCTCCCGCGGCCATGCGATTGGTCCAGTCCGCGTACATCTTGAGGCCGCGCTCGTGTCCCAATTTATTGAGGGTGGCGGTCATCTGCACGCCCACCTGGCCGGACATGAAGCGGCGTTCCCAGGCCTGCTCAGGCGTAGCAAATTTGCCCAGGGCCGGTTCCAGATCGCGCGTGGCCTTGTTGCCGGTCTGGTGGCAGACGTTGCAGCCGCGCTTCATTTCGGTGACGAATTCGGCCTGCGACTTCACCTCGGCATCTTTCAGTGGAAAGGCGCTCTTGGGCGGAAGATTTATTAACGAGTACCAGTAATCTGCGGGGTAATATTGTGCGGCCGCCTGCGCCGAGGGCGCGACGATGGCGGTCAGGTTCAGCATCTTTCCCGGCTTGGTCTCAATCGGCGTCGAATCCACCAGGCCGTAGCCGCGCACCCAGACTTTGTACATCACGCTGGGGAGCTCGGGCAGCATGTAGCGGCCCTGATCGTCGGTGACCACGATCTTGCGGAACTTGGTCGGCAATTGCGTCGATTCGGCAATCACCCACACGCCGGCTTCCGGGCCTTTCGAGCTGGTGACCACGCCGCCGATGTTGTCCGGCCCCGCGGTCATCGCGCTTGCCTGGGGCGGCGCGGACATTTCACTGCTGCGGGGCTTCGCTTGTGTGCGATCCAAGGCCGAAGCCGCCACCAAACCACACGCCAGTAACGCCAGTGCGGTTGACCACCTTGACCAGTTCACTCGCATCGCGATTTCCTCCCAAAGGCGAAAAAATTATTGCTGAAAAATCATGGCCGTCGTACTGCGCTTGGGCGTGTAACCGACCTTGATGAGGGAGATTTCTTTCATACTGGCGATATCGATCACCGAAACGTCATTGGTCACGGCATTGGCGATATAAACCGTTTTGCTGTCGGGGGAAAGAGTCATCCAGCCCGGCCCTTTTCCTCCCAACTCCGTCGTTCCGAGCAATTTCAAATCCGGCAAGGAATAGGAATACACCGCCGTATTTACGCGGCTCGCGACGAGGAGCGTTTTCTGATCTTTTGTTACCGCCATCCCATGCGAAACTTCGCCGCCCCCCGGAAACAGTTTCTTGCCGGGGGTGATGTCCGGAAGCTTAATGCGGTTGATTTCCTTGTGCGTGGCAAAATCCACAACCGCGAAACCATTAAATCCCGTCAACTGCGCAAAGATCCACTTCGAAGAGCCGTCCGGATTTGCGGACATGGTAAGCGGCCGGACGCCGAGGCCCATGTTCACCGACCAGACCGGCGCCTCGGTTTCCGTATCCACAACCGTAATATTCTTCGCGGTCTGCGAACCGGCCAGCACATACCTTCCATCGGGAGACAGATAGGGATTGTGGACGGTGCTGCCGGTGTCGATTCGCTTGGCGAGCTTTCCAGTGGCCGTATCCACGACGTCCAGGCCGCCCTTGTCGCCCAGCAATGCGATAAATACACGCCGGCCGTTTTTCGTGATGGCGATATTGTTCGGATGGCCGTCGAGGGGTATGCGGCTGGTGACTTCAAACGTCTTTCCGTCAATCACGTCGAGGGTTTCCTCGGCTTCGTCGCTCACGTAGATGTGGCTGCCATCGGGCGCAACGGCAACCCCGTGGCCCAGTTCGATCCCCGTGATGTTCCCCACCACCGTGTTTGTTACGGGGTCAATAATGCTGATGTTATCGCCCGCGTAATTGGTCTGCAGAATTCGCGCCTTCAATTTCGGCGGCGCCGCAGCCACGGAAAATGCGAGCGCGCCCAAAACAACCGTGCCCAATACCGAGAACGAAACAAAAGAAATTCGCCGTTGCTTTGTATCCATCATGCTCAGCTCCCTGGTCGGATAAATTTTGACTAAAATATCGTCCCACAAATCACTGCTGCGGCAGAGTCGCACCCATGACGAACGCCCGCAGCGTCAGCCATTCGGGATCGTCCTTGGTCTGAAAATGTTTCCCGCCCGTGTGTGCGGGGTCGCCGCCGGCTTCGGTGGCCAACGGATGGACCAGAAGCGGGCTGTCCAAATCGCCGGGGAACGCGACACCCTTCACCGATTCAAAATTTTTCCGGGATTCTTCGTCGGTCCACGTGGTTACGCCATGCGGAAGGTGCACGAGTCGCATGATTCTGATTCGCGGATCGCCATGGCACTGGAAACAGCGGGCATGGCCAGGGCGCTTTCTTACATAGATCGGTTCCACCATTTCCTTGAAAAATTCGTAATTGAGGGGCGCGGGTTCCGAGGCGGCCGATGCCGCCGGTTTGGCCGATTGGCCGGATGACATGGGGGTCTGCGCTTTTAGAAATCCGGACATGCCCACCAGGATAAGGCACGCCGCAACCAGTAGATACAAGGACTTTATCCGATACAAGAAAATCTCCTCTTCCCCGGAATTTTCAAATTGACATCAGTATTGGCCAATAACGTACATCGAAACACGTTGCAGCGCAAGCTTGCAAAAGCTCGGTTTTGAGTGCCACAGGCTTTAGCCTGTATTTTTTAGTCCGCCCACTGCAAGGAAGATCAAAAGCAGACAGGCTGAAGCCTGTGCCACTAAAACCTTGCCGTTATCGCGATCGCGAATCCACTGCCGTCCTGGAAAAAGTTCCTCATCTAAAGACGCAAATCGGGAGACAGGCGTTACCAGAAAGATAGAGCGCCGGCAATCATCCACTCTGGAATTACTTCCCTATCCCCAAGTGACGGTCGAAGAATTGAACGATGATGTCGTACACCTGTCTGCATTCCGGCGGGTCGGGATCGTACCAGAACTCATGCCGTCCTCCCTCGAACACGTGAAGATCCGATTCCACGCCAAGCTTCACCAGCGCTTCATGCGAATACGCGCCCGTGCTTAAATCGATCGAACGCGTCCCGGTAACCAGAAGCGAGGGCGGAAACTTGGACAATACCTCGGGGAAATTTACCGGGTTCACCATGGGATCCGCGGGATCGATATTTCCCAAATCCCGTTCGCCCGGGTTTCCGGACGGGTGATAGACCGTTCCATTGCCCAATGCGTTGCCGATGTACATCATGTCGCCGCGATCTCCCCCGGCGCTGGCGCACAACATTCCGATGGCTCCGGGCCTCGGAAGATTGTGCTTTTGAAACCATGCGACAGACCTGGCAACCAGGTTGCCGCCGCGCGAGCAGCCGTAGATGCCGATGTTTTGCGGCTTATACGTCTTCAGCAATTCGGTATAAACGTTGGTGACATCTCCGACGCCCACCGGAAACGACGGCTCGCCGTAATCCACGGCGACCACTTTTATTTTCCCCACGAAGGCAATGGGCTGCGAGCCGAGCGCGTTGCAATCGGTCCAGCATTCGGCGCTGTGCAATTGAATCAAGACTCGATTCTTGTTCCGGGCCGAAGGCCCGTCTTTCGGCGTGTAGACGATGACATGCGTGCCGCCAAGTTTCATATCTTGCTTGTGCAGAGGAAACAGCGCGTCCTGGCGGTCGCGAAAAGGTCTTAACAGGAGCGTTGAGCCGTCAGGCTGCTTTACGGAAAGTTTCGGGTCGCGCGCTCCGCGGTCCATGTAGAGGAGCGAGGCTTTCAATTCCTTGCTCATGAGAGTGGACATCGGAATCGCCATCGCGGGCAGGTGATACGTGCCGTCGTCGTCGATGACGATTTGGGGCGCGGATTTTTTCGCCGGAGACGGGGCGGAGGGATCGTCCTGGCCGCGCAAAGGTAAGAGTGACGCCGGCGCGATCAAGGCGATAAACAGCACGAAGCCACACACTCGACGGCGGCAAAACATATTCAAACTCCTGGCGGGATGTGCGTGAGATCGCGCCACCATCCTAGCAAAAAAAATCGCGCCAGAGGATGAAAAGTGCCTTCCCCTGGCGCGAGTTGGAGTCCCGTCTGAAGCGACTAGAAAATATACTTCAGAGCAAATTGGATCAGCCGCGGGTTCACCGAAGTGGTGGAGAGTTGGCCGAAGGATCCGTTGGAAACGTCCAACTGCGACCCCGACGGGGCGTTGAATTGGGCATGGTTCCACACGTTGAAGAATTCAGTGCGGAACACCAGCGTGGCGTTTTCGTGAATTCCGCCGACGACGGTGGTTTTCACAATGCTCGCGTCGAAGTTGAACTGGCCGGGACCGAGGATATTCCCGATTCCGGAGTTTCCAAAACCGGTTGCACCACTGCAAAGCGCTGCGGTGCAGCCTGGGGTTGTGAGCGGAATGGCCCCGACATTCGGCACGGTTGTCAGAAACGCCGCCTTATTGAACCAGCTTCCAATTCGTTGCTTATTGCTGCCTGAAGCTGCGATGTTGGAAACACCCATTCCAGGTGCAAACTCAGCCGTGGACATTTGTCCAGTCCCGTTCACGCCATAGGCGGCTCCGCCGGTGCTGTTGTAAACGGTAAGCGGCAAACCGTCCTGAATGATGGTCACA
Source organism: Terriglobia bacterium (assembly GCA_963788335.1). Lineage (GTDB taxonomy): Bacteria > Acidobacteriota > Terriglobia > Acidiferrales > UBA7541 > Palsa-360. The sequence continues at coordinate 145,779 of CAWBGM010000008.1, read as the reverse complement.
CCCGACAGATTCCAGCCATTGGTGAACTTGCCCATAAGACCTTCATGGTGGCCTGTGGGGATGTCCCAGCCATAGCTGATGGTGAGGCGTTGCGGACGATAGTTGGTGGACGGCGCGTAGTTCTCAACCGAGGGATTGTTATAAAAGAAATGGTCAACGGTTGTGAGCACCCGAGCCCAGGTATAGGCGGCCTGCAAGGTTAAGCCGTGTGACATCTGCTTGCGTACGGTGACCTGCAAACTGTCAAACAGCGTCCTTCCAAGGTTGCCCTGCTCTGCGAGTCCTTCTGGTCCAAAGCCGAGATACGGGTCGCGATAAGGCGCGTTGGTGCTGGTATTGTTGATGAATCCGTTTACCGGGCTTGTTGGCGAGGCCAGTGCAGGCAAATTGATGTAATCCTGTCCCGTGGTTCCGGTTGTGCTCTGTAGGAGCTGGTGGATTGAGTGCGTGCCCACATATCCGACTTCCAAAACCCAGGAAGGCAGGAATTCATATTGTGTGTTCAGGTTGTAATTGTAAGACGTCGGAACCTGATACACAGGTTGCGCAACGATGAGGTTGAGAGCGGCAGGCTGACTTCCGGCCGCACCGACGGTAAATGGATTGGCGACACTGAACCAGCGGGCCGCACCGGCCCAGCCAAGGGTGGCCCCAACAGCAGCGGGGTAAGGGATCGCATTGCTGGCCACATAGTTCTGGGCGGCGGTTGGGATAAAAGCCGGCACGGCGTACGGGAAATTCTGCACGGCGCTGGAGTTGAAGGCGGCGATTCCGCCGCGGTCGTAGAAGATTCCGAATCCGCCACGGACAACCAGGCGGTCGCTCTTCAGAGGCTTCCAGGCGAATCCAAGGCGCGGAGCAAATGCGTCCCTGGGAGCGTTGTTCTGGGTTTCCAACTTATTCGAGTTCGTCGTCAGACCCGGCAAGCTCGTCGGCGGATACAGAGTTGGATTGTAATTGGAGGGTACTACAAACCCGGCCAGAGTCCCTGTCGCAGCCGTGGTTCCCACCCCTGTGCCGGCTGGGCATGCCCCCAAAGTGAGCGGGCAATTGACAGCGGCGATCAAGCTCGGCCACGCGTTCGTGAGGTTGCCGCGGGAATCGTAGTAGAGTCCGTAGTATTCCCAACGCACACCGAGGTTCAGCGTCAGGTTCTCGGAAACCTTAAAGTCATCCTGTACAAAGGCGTACGCGGCTGGGGTCCGGAAAAAGTGATCGTCGCCACCGGCCTGCGTAAGGGAAACCGACGTACCTCCGTTTAGGATATTGCTCAAGGAGGAGCCATTGTTTGGAACAGCGGGACCACCTGGGTATTGTACCGTCGTGGTCGGGGTGGCTGCGGTGCACGCCACATCGGATGGCATGCAACCGGGCCGGCCAATCAGGAAGTCCTGCCAGGTTCCATAGGTCAGGTTCGCGTTGCCACCGCCGGCCAGGGCCGGAAAGTACCAGTTCAAACGGTCACGTTCGAATTCGAACCCGGCCCGAATGGTGTGCTTCTGATGCGACCAGGAGATGTTGTCGCCTATTTCCCATGAAGTGTTGAGCTTGCGGGCAACCGCGACTCCCGTGCCAATCGCCATCAAGCCCTGAATCGTGAAACGATCGCTCACGTCGTAGGAAGGTTCCACGGGCCTTACGCCCAGTTGGGTATTGGTGACCAAACTTCCGTCAGCGTTCGCAAACTGCGGAATGTCGTAGACCACGGAGCGTTGCAGCGCGGCCCGGACTTCATTAACAAGATTCGAGGAAACCAGTGACGTGACCTTGGCCACCATGTACATCGTCGGGAAATTGACGGCGCCGGGCGCTCCCGGGAGGCCTTGCGTGACCGTGGCAGACGTCGTACCGGTTCCGATTGTGCCGTCCGTAGTTGTCGAACTGTAAAAATACCGGCCTGAAAGGGTATTCTTGCTGTTGATCACGTAATCGAAGTTGCCAACACCCTGGTTTTCAAAATAGTGGGCTGGAACACTGAACGAAGCCTTCTGAAATCCTCCGGTTATGTTGCCAGCAACCACGGGGGAGCCGGGAACATAGTAGCCGTTGACGCCGGCACTGCCTGGGGTCTTCAATTGGAGAATCGTGAGGGTTACAGGATTGATGTTTGAACCGTCACAAGCGACTTGAATGCCGCCATTCTTGGTCTTGGTGGTGGGGACGGGAGCATTGGGGCCTAAACCCACGTCGGCATATCCTGAATCGGTAATACCCGCAGTGACCGGGCAGAACGCCAATCCAAGCGCCTTTGCGAAAGTGGGGTCGCTGCGATTTGTGATCGGACCATTGGGGGTGCCATCTGCGTTCCAAGACGCCGGAATGCCAACCAGTGTAGGAGCGGAAAAGCCGGCAGCGGCAGCGCCGTTCTTCTGCCACGTCCTCTGGTATGAGGCGAAGAAGAACAATTTGTCCTTTTTCACCGGTCCGCCGAAGGATCCTCCGAACTGGTTCTGGTTCAGGACCGGGCGGCTGTTGGGAAGTGGAGCCGCATTTTCCGACCGGAAGAAGTCATTTGCATTCAAATCGGTGTTGCGGAAAAATTCAAACGCCGTGCCGTGGAATGCGTTCGTGCCGGATTTGGTGACAACGTTCACGTTGGCGCCGGAGTTGCGTCCATAACTGGCATCAAACGATGAGGTCTGAATTTTGAATTCTTGAATGGAGTCGGGATTGACGACGCCCATGCCGGTGGTGGCGCCGCCGGAGTCCGCGCCGGTTCCTGTTCCGGCCGTATTGACGATGGATTCGCCGTCCATCTGATAATTATTCTGGCTGGAGAGCGAGCCGTTCACAACCGGGTCCTGCGTGCCGCGGCCCATCAGGGCGGCGTTATATACGGGGACGTTTGCTCCGGCCGAGAGACCCAGGAGGGTCGTGTAATTCCGGGTCGTAAGAGGCAGCGCGGCGAGCGAGCCGCCAGCCACGACTGTGCCGACGGTGGAGCTGGCGGTATCGACCTGCTCGGCTTCGCCGGTAACTTCCACTTGCTGCGTCTGAGCGCCAACCTGAAGGGTCTGGTCAAGCACGGTGGTCTGCGTCACGACGATCGTGACCGAAGGGACATCCACCGCGCTGAAGCCGGCGGCTTCAAACTTTAATTTGTATGCGCCCGACGGTAAAAAGCCGAAACGGTAGGTGCCATCGGCGGTTGTCGTCGAGCTGCGTACCTGGTTGGTTTCCAGGCTGGTCAATGTGACAGTTGCGTTCGGCACGGATGCGCCGGAAGAATCTTTCACAGTTCCGGACAATGCGCCCGTCGAAGAGGACTGGCTGAACATCGATGGTGCGAAAACGATTGAGAAGCAAATGAGAAGAACAAAACTAAACAAAAACATGCGTCGTTGCGAGCGCATGGAAACAGCGTTCAACATGTATTTCACCCCACTCAAGTTTTTTTCAACCCAAACTGAAACCACCCCTGCTCTGCTCAAACTCAGGAAACCACACCGAAACCCGAACCTGAACCTGAACCTGAACAAGTGTTCAAAATCGTAAACTAACTAGCATGACCAGTCAATAATTTAGTTTCTATTTGAGGTGATTAACCAGTTTCATTTCGAGCCGATGAAACATGGCATTGACTGATGGGTTCGCAGAAGGCAATGGCGCAAAGGAGGGCCCGGAAAGTGCTAAGAGGCTGGAGGATTCCGCAAGATTGCCTGTAAATATGGGCCCAATTGCGCCTGGCGCAAAATTACGGTGACTACATTTTTATTGACCTACGCAAAAAGGGGCCGGCGGTTGCCGGCCCCATCTTGCGGTCCTGTTAACAATCCGGACAACTAGAAAATATATTTCAGAGCGAACTGGATCAATCTCGGGTTCACCGAGGTCAGGTTGACCTGTCCGAACGATCCGTTGGTAGTGTCCAGCTGCGACCCGCTCGGAGCGGCGAACTGGGCATGGTTCCAGACGTTGAAGAACTCGGTGCGGAACACCAGGGTGGCATTTTCGTGAATGCCGCCAACCGTGGTGGTCTTCATAATCGTTGCGTCAAAGTTAAACTGACCGGGGCCAAGAATATTCCCGATGCCGACATTGCCGAAACCCGTAGCGCCGGAACAGAGGTTAGCGTTACAGCCCGGGGTTGTAAGAGGAATGGCGCCAACGATTGGATCGCTGGTGAACGCCGCTTTGTTGAACCAGCCATTGGCGACGCGTTGTTTCGTGCTGCCCGAATTCGCAATGTTGGCAACGGACATTCCCGCGGCAAACTGAGCCTCAGCCTGTTGATTGGACCCTCCGCCAATGCCATAAACGGCTCCGCCCTGGCTATTGGTAAGGGTGAGTGGCAGACCGTTCTGAACGATGGTCACGCCAGAGAGGTTCCAGCCATTCGTAAATTTACCCACAAGGCCTTCATGGTGGCCCGTGGGAAGGTCATAGCTGTAACTGACTGAGAGGCGCTGCGGACGATAGTTCCCGGATGGCGCATAGTTCGGAACTAGCGGATTGTTATAGAAAAAGTGATCCGCCGTCCCGAGTACCCGAGCCCATGTGTAGCTGGCTTGCATGGTCAGGCCGTGTGACACCTGCTTGCGGACCGTAACCTGTGCGCTATTGAATAGGGTCATTCCCAGATCGCCGATGTCTCCCAGACCGGTTGGAGAAAAGCCCAGATACGGAACACGGCCAGCCGAGTTAGTGCCTGAATTGGCGATGAAGCCGTTCACTGGGTTGGTCGGGGACGCAAGCTGCGGTAAATTAACATAGATCTGAGCCGGACTGCCGCCTCCCGGGATTGACGCCAGGAACTGGTGGATCGTGTGGCTTCCCACGTACCCAAGCTCCAACACCCACGAAGGAGCGAACTCATATTGAGTGTTCAGGTTGTACTGGTAAGTCGTGGGAATCTGCCAGTTCGGATTCACGTAGATGAGGCCTGGGGGCGCCGGGTTCGTCGGCGCTGCGCTTGGCGTCAACGGATTGGTAACACCGAACCACCGTGAGGCATTCGCCCAGCCGAGAGCCGCTCCGACAGCCCCTGGATAAGGGAGCGCATTGCTGGCGAGGTAATTCGTGGCGGCGCTGTTCTGCCACACGGGGACGGTGTATGGGAAATCCTGGGCGGAAGCGCCGTAAAGGGAACCGACGCCACTGCGGTCATAGAAAGTTCCGGCTCCGCCGCGTACGACCAGGCGGTCGCTCTTGAGAGGCTTCCATGCAAAACCTATGCGCGGTGCAAAAGCATCTCTAGGAGCGTTGTTCGCAGTTTCAATTTTATGGCTAAGCGTGGTGAGACCTGGAAAAGGATTCGGGGGATACAGGGAAGGCTGGAAATTCGACGGGACAACATATCCGGCAAGAGTCCCTGCGGCCGCCGTAGCGCCCACGCCCGTGCCTGCCGGGCATGCGCCCAAGGCGAGCGGGCAATTGACAGCTGCGGCCAAGCTCGGATTGAAGTTCGTCAGGTTGCCGGGCTGGTCGTAGAAGATACCGTAATACTCCCAACGCAAGCCAAGGTTCAAGGTCAAGCTATTATTGACTTTGAAGTCATCCTGAACGATATGCGCTGGCAGCGGGTGTCCGGAAATAGTGGTTGTCGCCGCCAGGAGCTGTGAGCGAAGCGGATGTTCCGCCGCCGGAGATGTTACCGTTGGCAATGCCGGAGTTCGGAACAGGATTGCACAAGGGGTTCCCCACGATTGAACACTGCGCTGTCGTCGGCGAAATGCACGCCCCGCTCGCATTTGTGGCAGCTCCGCAGCCCGGCCGGCCGATAAGGAAATCCTGGAAGGTTTGGTACGTCAATGTGCTGTTGGACAAAGCGATAAAGATCCAATTGAGGCGGTCGCGTTCAAATTCGGCACCCGCCCGGACGGTGTGCTTCCCATGCGACCATGAGATGCTGTCGGCGATTTCCCAGGACGCATTATGCTTTTGCGAGGGATTCACTCCCGTACCGAACTGGAAAAGTCCGCTGATTGAATATTTTTCGGCAGCGTCGAAGGTCGGTTCGACCGAGGTGACTCCCAGTTGGGTATTCGTGACGGGGCTACCATTGGTGTTGACAAAACCCGGGTAGTCATAGACTACGGAGCTTTGCAGCGAGGCTCGCATTTCATTGACGATATTCGTGGAAACAATCGTAGTGAGCTTCGCAAGCATGTACATATTCGGGAACCTGAGGCTGCCGGGCGCTCCGGGCAAGCCGTTTGTGGGCGTGGCTGATGTCGCTCCCGTCCCGATCGTGCCCAGTGTCTGAACGGCGCTATAAAAATACTTGCCCGAAAGCGTGTTCTTGCTGTTGATCACGTAATCGAAGTTGCCCACGCCCTGATCTTCGGTGTAATGGGCAGGAATACTGTAGAAGGCATTTTGATTCAGTCCAGTGGAAGAACCGGGGATGTAATACCCGTTGGGGTCAACGCTGCCTGGAACCTTCAAGTTGAGAAGGTTGAGGGCGACCTGGCTGATGTTCGAACCATCGCACGCGACCTGAACACCAGTCCCGCTTTGGTCACATTGCCCGGATCTGATTGAGCGCTACCGCCAGGGCAAAACGCCGCACCCAACTGATTGACCCACGGACTGCCAAGGACGCTAGATCGTGGACCCGCTGGTATCCCGACGATCTTGGGAATCGCATAGCCAGCCCCGGCAGCGCCGTTCGCTTGCCAAGTCCTCTGGTAAGAGGCGAAAAAGAACAGCTTGTCCTTCTTGACGGGCCCGCCGAGGGCCCCACCGAATTGATTCTGGTTCAAAACCGGGCGGCCGTTAGGAGTGGGGGCCACGTTTTCCGAGCGGAAAAAGTCATTGGCGTTCAGGACCGTGTTGCGGAAGAATTCAAACGCCGTGCCGTGAAACGCGTTGGTGCCGGACTTGGTGACGACGTTCACGTTCGCGCCGGCGTTGCGTCCATAACTGGCGTCGAACGAAGAGGTCTGGATTTTGAATTCCTGAACAGAGTCCGGATTCACAATGCCAATGCCAGTAGTGGCGCCTCCGGAGTCCGCGCCGGTCCCGGTCCCGGCGGTGTTGATGATGGAAGCTCCGTCCATCTGATAGTTGTTCTGACCAGCGAGGGCGCCGTTCACCTGGATGTCCGTTGTGCCGCGGCCAAGGACGGTACCGTTAAAAACGCCGACGTTCGCACCGGCCGCGAGGCCCAAAAGATTCGTGTAATTGCGCGAGGTCAAAGGCAGGCTGGAGACGGAGGAGCCAGAGACGAGCGTGCCGACAGTGGAACTGGCGGTATCGATCTGTTCGGCTTCTCCAGTAACTTCGACCTGCTGAGTCTGTGCGCCAACCTGAAGGGTCTGGTCAAGCACAGTGGTCTGCGTCACGATGACTGTGATCGAAGGCACGTCCACGGGACTGAAACCGGCGGCCTCAAACCGTAGCTTGTACGCGCCCGAATTCAGGAAGCCGAACCGGTAGGTGCCATCGGCGGTCGTCGTCGAGGTGCGAACCTGGTTGGTTTCCAAGCTGGTCAGTGTGACCGTAGCGTTCGGCACGGATGCGCCGGAAGAATCTTTTAGTGTACCGGAGATGGCTCCGGTGGAGGCCGACTGGCCGAACATTGATGGAGCCAAAATGATGGAGAAGCAAATCAGGAGCGCAAAACTAAGCACACGCATGCGGCGTTGCGAGCGCATGCAAGCAGCGTTAACCATACAGTTCACCCCACTCGATTTTTTTTTGATGCAAACTGGAACCACCCACTCAATTAGCGTGCCAAGAGACAACACCGACGATCTCGACACACCAAGTGGATAGGACGTTAGAATGAATCGACTTGCCAGTCAAGCGATTTCTTTAACCTGTCTTGAATTTCCAGATTTCCAGAAACCGATTGACGCCAACTGGGAATTTGAGTAGGTTTTCAGCGGTCAATTCCCGATCATCCCTAGCGGAAAGGAAATTTGAATCCCATGAGGCAATTTGCCGCGTTTCGCCGTATCGCGACGCTTTTTCTCGGTGCGATTACCATACTATTACCGGCGTTCCTGATGGCTCAGGAACATGCGGCGCCTGCCGCCGCTCCGACGCCGTTTATCGTGGAAGAACATATCGTGAAGAAAATATCGGATCACGTGTATGAGATCCCGGACCGAAACCGGCCGGGCGTGCCCAACGTCGTCATCGTGATCGGCAGCCGCGCGTCCCTGGTGCTGGATACGGGGATGGGCCAGAAAAGCGGCGAAATTGTCCTGCACGAAGTGCAGCGGCTGACGAAAAGTACGGAACTCTATCCTCGCCACAAGCGATTTTCGTCCCGAGCATGTGACCGGCGGGATGGCTTTTCCAACGAGCACGGTATGGATTGTTCCCGAAGGGCAGTTGCGTGACATTCACGAACAAACGATGAAATATGTTTCCAACTTTTCGTCGCGTTCGCAGGACCTGGCGTCGGCCCTCGCGGATGTAAAGCTGCGGGAGCCCTCCATCGTTTTCGACGGCGATGCGAGGCTGGATTTGGGCGGAGTTACCGTCCAGTTACTGTGGTTCGGTCCCGCGCGCACACACGGAGACATCGTCCTGTTTGTCCCCGAGGACGGGTTCATGCATTCCGGCAACTTTCTGGGCAGCAATTCCTATCCCGGAATGCCGGACGATATTCCGAGTGTAACCAACTGGCTCGATATCCTGGACCGGATGGATGCGCTGCATCCGAAAATCGTCCTGCCCAATCACGGCGAAATCCGCGACGGCAAGCTGATCTCCAACACGCGGGTTGTCCTGCGGGATTTGCAGATGCGCGCGCGGGAACTCAAGGCGCAGGGACAAACCGAAGAGCAGGCGGGACAAACGTTGACGGCGGAGTTTGACGTGAAGTATCCGGACTTCAAGGGACTGGGAGCGATTCCGGCAATCGTGCGGAGATTTTACGAGGAGCCGCAGAGGTAGATTTGCAGAGACCTTGGTGTACCGGGCGGTACAGTCTCGCGATTCATTGAGACGGTACCGCCCGTTTTTTTGTAATGGTCCCTCGTGCCCTCGTGGATGATGAGAACGATTGGATCCGGATGTATCGTTGCGAGGGCGCGGCGCCCATTTCAGTAACGAGCCCGTCGGTATTACGGCAGCATGGCCGAAATGTTTCGCTTGGGAGTGGCGCCGACGGGAATGCGCGCAATCTCTTTCTTCTCTTTAAGGTCAATCACCGACACGTCATTGGTAACCGCATTGGCGATGTAGGCTTTCGACCCGTCCTGGGTTACGGTCATCCAGCCGGAACCTTTGCCTTCCATGAACGCCACGCCCTGCACTTTCAAATCCGGCAAGGAATAGAAGTAAAGGCCGGAGTTGACGCGGCTCACGACCAGCAATGTCTTGTTGTCCGGCGTGACAAACATGCCGTGCGAGACTTCGGCGCCTGGAGGGAACTTGGTACGTCCCGGCGGGAGGTCCGGGATGGTGATCCGATTGATTTCCTTGTGGGTCGCAAAATCGATGACGGCAAAACCGTTGAAGCGCGGTCATCTGGAGAAAGAGAAATTGCGTTGAGCCGTCCGGATTTTTGGACATAGCCATCGGGCGAATGCCCAGGTCCATCGGGATGGTCCAGGCAATCTCGTTCGTGGCGGTGTCGATCACGGCGACACCCTTTCCGCGAATCGATCCAGCGAGGGCATATTTGCCGTCGGGGGTGATGTAGGTATTGTGAATCGACATGTTCGTCGGAATTGTTTTGACGCGCTGCATCGTGGTGGTATCGATCACATCCACGGCGCCTTTGCCGCCCGCGATGGAGACATACACGTAGTGGCCGTCGCGTCCAATATAAATTTTGTTGGGATGTTCGCTGAGGGGAATTCGGTTGGTGAGCTGGAACGTCCTGCCGTCGGCGACATCCAGCGAGCTGTTTGTTTCGTCAGAAATAAAAATGCGGTTTCCGTCCGGCGACACGGCGGCGCCGTGGTTCAGTTCGATGCCCTCGATCTTCCCTACGATCTTGTCCGTGGCGGGATCGATGATATCGACATAATTCGAGGCGAAATTTGTCTGGATGATTCGGGGCTTGAGCGGGCCGCCGAGCGGGGCCATCTTCGCGCCCATGACCCAGGCTTTTATTGTTTGCCAGTCGGGATCGTCCTGCGTTTTGAACTGCGGACCGCCCATGTGAAAGGGATCGCCGCCGGCTGCGGGGGCCAGAGGATGAACCAGAATCCTGCTATCGACGCTGCCGGGAGTCACAAACTTGGAATAATCCTCAAAGTTTTTTCGGGAGTCGGCTTCATCCCAAAACAGTTGTCCCGACTTGAGCTCCGCCAGATGAGGATGAAGAGTGCTCTCGGGATCGCCGTGGCAGGTGATGCACCGTGCATGGTCGCCGCGCTGATTCAAAAAAATCGGCTGAACTTTTTCCTTGAAGAATTCAAAATCCAGCGTCGGGGCTGTGGACTGGGCGCGCGCACGCGGCGCGACGAGTCCCGCTGCAATCAATACCAAACAAGCAATTATCCTCTGCACAGATTCTTCTCCTCTAGCTTTTTAACAATTTTATTCAGTTGAGTTCGAGATGCCTGAGCTGCGATCTGAATTATACTCACGTTTTTATTGCCGCCGAAACAGAATATTCCGGTCGCGATTTCTTCAAAATTGTTTACGCACGCTCCCACCGTGCAAGTTTCATCTCGCGATTTCGTCTTTGCGCAAACCGGACATATCATTTTGTTGCGATGGCGGATTGAAGATGTTTGACATTTTAAGAACTGTGCAATAAGCTCCGAAAACCATGAAACGCCGACAATTTTTAGTACTTACAGGTATGACCATCGGCGGTCAGCTTGTCTACTCGCTTGACCGCAAAGCCTCCCTGATCACCGGTCAGGAGAAACCTCAAACCAAGCGCGTCGCTTTGCGTTTCCTGACAGAAGCCGAAGCGCTGACGCTCGCCGCCGTCGTGGGCCGGATTTTCCCCAGTGACGACTTTGGCCCTGGCGCCAATGAGGCGGGTGTAACCATCTATATTGACCGGCAACTCGCCGGTCCCTGGGGACGCGATCGCTGGCGCTACAAACAGGAACCATTTGAGGAAGATGCGCCTGCGGATTACGGCTGGCAGGGAAAGGCGACGCCTCGCGAGCTATATCGCAACGGATTGAAAAATCTCTCCGGCCTCGAAACACTCAGTCCCAAAGAGCAGGACGAGAAGCTAAAAGCGATTGAAAACACGTATTGGTTTACCCTGCTGCGCAAGAACACGATCGAAGGAATGTTCTGCGATCCCATGCATGGCGGAAACATTGACATGATCGGCTGGCAGATCCTTGGCTTCCCCGGTCCGCGAATGAGTTACAACGATGTGGTGGACAAGAATTACGGAGAAGCGTTCCGCCCCAAGCCCGTCACCCTGCAGCAACAGATGCCGGGACACAAATTCAATCTCCTTGAGGACTCCGACAATGAAAAATCTTCCTAAGACAGACGTCGTAATTATCGGCGGCGGCTGGACCGGGCTCCTGATGGCGAAGGAACTGGGCGCGCGCACATCGTTGAACGTGCTCGTGCTGGAGCGCGGTGAAAAAACCCGCAACACCTCCCAGTATGCGGAAACGATGGACGAGATCGATTACGTCGCGCGTCTTCGCATGATGCAGGATACTTCTCAGGAAACTGTTACCATGCGCCATAACAAGAGCGATAAGGCGCGGCCTGTGCGCCAGCTTGTTTCATTCCTGCCGGGCACCGGTGTCGGCGGCAGTGGCGAGCACTGGGGCGGCAGCTATCCCAGGTATCAGCCGGATACGTTTAATCTCTACTCTGCAACAGTGGGACGGTATGGAGTCAAAAAGCTTCCGGAAAACCATGCCGTAAAAGATTGGGGCATGACCTGGGCAGACGTGGAACCCTACCTGGCCAGCACGGAAAAGCTCGTGGGCGTTTCCGGAAAGGCCGGGAACATCAAGGGCAAGCTGATCGAAGGAGGGAATATCTTCGAGGGCGAGCGCAGCACGGAATATCCGATGCCTCCCGGGAAGCTCGCTTACATCTGTTCGATGTTCGAGACCGCCGCAAAAAACCTCGGATATCATCCCTACCCTGCGGCAGCGGCTCTCAACACGGAAACATTCAGGAATGTGGATGGCATTGTGCGCGGCGAATGCCAGAACTGTGGCTATTGCGGCTTTTATGGCTGCATGGCAGGAGCCAAGGCGCAGCCTTCCAACATTCTGATTCCCGTGATTCGCAAGCAGAAAACCGTGACAATCAAGACGGGCGCGACGGCGCGACGCATCCTACACGATAAATCCGGGAAAAAAGTTACCGGCGTCACGTACATGACGGAAGACGGCCAGGAATATTTCCAGCCGGCGGATCTGGTTTTTCTCTCCACCTTCACATTTAACAACACCCGCATGATGTTGCTTTCGGGCATCGGCAACGCGTACGATCCGAACACGGGCAAAGACGGCGTGGGCAGCAACCTGACGCACCAGGTGAATGGCGGCGTTTCGGCTATTTTTCCGAAACCGTTGAACAGGTTTATCGGCGGCGCCACGTTGGGCATGCGCATCGGCGACTTCGAAGGAGACGTGTTCGACCACAGCAACCTGAACTTCATTCGAGGCGGATCGATGGCGGCGGGAGCCGGCGGCGGTCAACCGGTCGCTGTCTTTGGCGCGACCTCGTCCAAAGTCAAGGCGCGCTGGGGATCGGAATGGAAGAAGGCCGCGATTGAAGCGTACGACTATATCGGCGGCGTCGGGTGCACGGGAGAACACATCGGGTACAAGACGAACTATATGGACCTGGACCCGGTCTATAAGGATCGTTTCGGCGATCCCCTGCTGCGCATGACGATCGACTGGAACGACAACGAGCGGAACATGATGGAGTTCATGCGGCCGAAGGCGATGGAAATCGCGCGCGCCATGGGAGCAACCGAAGTCGGCCATCCCGAGCCGTTCACGCATTACACGGTCACGCGCTACCAGACCACGCACTTGCAGGGCGGCACGATCATGTCTCCCACGCCCGATACCGGAGTGCTGAATAATTATTCCCAGCACTGGGAATATACAAACCTGTTTGTCCTGGGCGCGTCGGCATTCCCGCAAACCGGGTCCGCGAACCCCACTTCCACGGTGGTTGCGGTAACGGCAAGAACGGCCGATGCGGTCATCGACAAGTATTTGAAGAAGCCGGGACCTCTCGTTTAGGTTTGAGGAGCACAGCCACTCCTGGCTGTGTGGGTTTTGCTCAGCTGACCAGAGGCAAAAATCACACAGCCAGGAGTGGCTGTGCTACAAATGCATATAAAAGTATTGAAAGGCGGCCAGTCCATGAAGTTGACGGCAATCAAGATTTCCGCGGTGTTCATTTGTTTCATTGGACTGACAAGTTTCCTCGCATTCGCCAAGCCGCCGCAGCCGGGCCAGGCGCAGGCGACAGTTCCCCTGCCCAAAGATGTGCCGATGTATAATCTAGCCAAGGCAAAATTATTCTCGGGCAAGCAGATTTTCAGCTTCACGCAGGACACATTCGATCCCGCCGGCTATTGCGAAAAAGCGAAGCACTACGATTACACCTGGTTTGAAATGCAGCACAGCGTCCTGGAATTCCGCGATATCCAGGCCATGCTGGCCGCGTGTCCTCATGTGCATGCCACTCCCATGATTCGATTGCCGGACGCGCAGGAGATGCGCATCCAGCATGCCACGGACATCGGCGTGCTGGGCGTGATCGTGCCGACCGTGGATGATGTGGACCGAGCGCGCGAGGCCGTCAAGTGGTCGCGCTATCCTCCCTTTGCCCGTCGCAGCACTGGCGCCGGCCTGGCGGTAACGCTCTGGGGAGACAACACGTTCGGCGTTCCTCCGCGAGAGTTTTATGCCCGGACCGCGAATCAAAACATGCTTGTCGTCATCATGATCGAAACTCCCACGGGCGTTGCGAACGCGTACGACATTGCTTCGGTTCCCGGCGTTGATGCCGTCATTATTGGAAACAACGATATGAGCGTTTTTTCCGGTTTCGCTCAAACCGACGACCGCTACCATGCATTGATTCAAAAAGTGCATGACGACGTCCTGCGCGCCGGAAAAATCTTTGGCCAGGCCAGTAACAAATATGCGACCGGCCCGTTCAGCAAGGACAGCTACATGTTCCAGGGCGGCCCTTCGTACGATGGCTGGAAGCCGGCCGAGGCCAACGGCGTGCCAAAGAACGAGCAGTGAAAAACCGGGCGGGTGTCCGGTTTTGGTTTAACCCTGACGGATCTCAAACAAAGGCAGACACAGATTGGTATCAATAGCGCGGGCTTCAGCCTGTGGGTTTTGTTCGTAGATTTTTCTTGTGGATTTTGCCCGTGCGCACAAGTTCTAAAATCCACGGTCTGAAGCCTGTGCGAATGGTAGTTCTTGATTTGTGAGGCGCCTGCGCACGGAATAAACCGAGAAAAGTTTTTCGCCGCACTCGAGGAGAAAAAATGGGCAAAGAAATTTCACGGCGTGAAATGATCGGAAGTGTTGCGGGAGCGGGCCTCGTCGCGGCGGCTGCAGGCGTCACAGGCGTGACAGCGGAAACTGCCGAAGGGCAAATGAAGGCCACAGGATTCGCTCCGCAGGATATGGTGTTTGATATTCACGCGCATTTCGATCCGCCGTCGGAAAATTTTGCTGATTTTGGTCTCCCCGAAGAAGTGGTCGCCAAGGACTACGCCCAGCGCGTGAAATACCTGGACCGCACCGGCATCTCGCAGTCCGTTCTGACCTCAGGGTTCGTCTATCGCAGAACCGAGGGCATTGTAAACACGCGGAAGATGAATGACATCATCGCCCTGTACATCACGAAACATGCCGACCGCTTCCCTGTCGGAATCGGCACTGTGCAGCTATCCGACGGCGAAGCTTCACTGCGCGAACTCGAGCGCATGTCCAAGGAACTGAAATTCAAGGGCGTGATCTGGCATCACGGGTTTACAGGATTCAATATTGATCATCCATTCATGCGTCCCCTGCTGAAACAAGCCAAGGCCATGAATTTGATTCCCTTCATCCATTGCCGCCAGCCCGAACACGAAGCGGTGTGGCGCCTCGAAATCCTGGCAGAGGAATTTCCCGATACGACGTTTGTGGCCTTCGATACGTTCACCACAGGCGATGACCGCGATCATATGGCGCAGATCCTGGCCCGGCGGAAAAACATTCTGGTGGATACGGGAGCGGCCGTCTATAACGGCGAGCGCACGATTGAAAACTTTGTGAAGCGTTTTGGCGCGGAGCGGCTGCTGGCCGGCGGCGATGGCGGCGAGACTCTGAACCTGCGAGTCGTGCGGAACGCGAACCTTTCGCCGGAAGACAAACAAAAAATTCTGTCCGGGAACGCGAAAAAGTTGCTGGGGCTGTCGTCTTAGTTTTCGATGCATGGCTCAATTTCCCCGATCAAGACTCGCGTCAACAGGGTGGCATTGGTGGCGGCAGCTCTCGCCCGCTGATTTTCCGCTGCTGGCAACCTAAAGGCCGCCGGCGAGACGCCGGCGCTACCGGAACCGGCTGAAAAAAAGTGGGGTTGAAGATGAACGTTCCGAAAATTGCCAGCGCGATTTTACTTGCCGGCATCGTGGGTCTTCTGGCGGGCGTTGCCACCCATGCCCAGAAACCGGCGGAAGTTGCAGACGCAACAGGCAGGCCGCTGCCCAAGGACATCTACCCCGAATCCCGCCAGCGTCTTCCATTGCCCAAGCGCGCGGATATGGACGCCGATGGCCAGCGAATCTTCGACAAGCTGACGGCAAAATCCGAACTGCCGATGGGAATCGAGCAGCCCACGATCCGCCTGTGGGACCCTGGACTTGCCGAGCATATGGCCGTTACCTTCCACTATCTGAAATATGAACTCGGAATTCCGGACCGCTTGCTGGAGATCGCTGTCCTGACTGTGGCGCGCGAGTGCGATTCTCAATATGAATGGACGCAATGGGAAACACACGGGCGCGACCCGAAAGATCCACGGCACATCGAAGATTCGCTCATCAATATCATCAAGTACGAAAAACCCTTGACTGGCCTCGGCGAAAAGGAAACCGCCATCATTCAATTCGGGCGCGAGACGTTTGGGCGGCGACGCACGCACGCCGGAAACTTTCGCCACCGTTCTGCGCCTCTTCGGACGCAGAGGCACTGTGGAAATGCTCTGGCTGATGGCCGCCTATTCCGGCGACTTCGCGGAAATGACGGCGTTCGATAATCAGTTGCGCGCGGACCAATTGCCGCTGCTGCCTCCGATCGCCCACCCGCGCGATCCCGGGCGTTTTATGGCCGCTGCCGCGAACCCGATGCCGAAGGATGTCTATCCCGATTCCAGAAACCGCCTGCCCGAGCCGAAACGCGAGGACATGACAGACGATTTCGGCAGAAAAGCTTTCGACGAAGCGACGCGTGGAAAGACCCAGCCGGACGGCTCTCCCGCACCAGGATTTCTGCCCACTGGAACCGTACAGGTCACCGAAAGATTGTATGCGCCCAAGCTCGCGCTCTCGCTGGCCGAGACATCCCACTATCGCAAGTATGAAATTAAATTGGACGAAAAGTTGATGGAGATTGCGATTCTGGTCACGGCATACGAGATGGAATGTCAGTACGAATGGACGCAGTGGGAGCGTTTCGGCCGGAACCCAAAAGACCCGCGCCACATCGATCAGTCCGTGATTGACAT
This sequence comes from Terriglobia bacterium, assembly GCA_963788335.1. Taxonomy (GTDB): domain Bacteria; phylum Acidobacteriota; class Terriglobia; order Acidiferrales; family UBA7541; genus Palsa-360. The sequence goes on along the minus strand of CAWBGM010000008.1, from coordinate 129,174 downwards.
CATCAAGTACAACAAGCCCGTCATGGGCCTCGGCGAAAAAGAGACCGCGATCATCAAGTTCGGACGCGAAACATTTGGCGACAGGAAAACTTCTCCCGAGACGTTCGCCGAAATTCGGCGGCTGTTTGGCAACAAAGGCACGGTCGATTTGCTCGAATTGATGGCCGGTTATTCCGCCGATGCGGCGGAACTGACCGCGTTCGATCAGCAATTACAGGTGGGACAGGTTCCGTTGCTTCCGGCGCGGTAAGCCTGTAATACCTGGGATTTCCCGCTGGCAGCTAAGTTTCCTTGGGCCAACGACGCGGATCGTGTTTTTTGTGGCGCGGGCGTCTCGCCCGCGCCACAACGGCCTCTCGGTCGGCGAGGGTATCACTGTCCGGCTATGTTCCCGCCACAGCGGGGTGTCCAAATCCAAGAGGAGATCGACATGAATTCAAAGTTGTCAAACACATTCGGCAAATCATGGAAATGGGCGGGAATCTGTTTGCTCCTGCTGGTCGCGCCGTTGTACGGGCAGACGCCGGAAATTAATCTGAACGGCGTGATCGACATCCACGCGCACAGCGGCCCCGACGTGGTGAAGCGCGCGATTGACTCCGACGACCTGGTTAAACTTGCCAAAGCGAGCGGGATGCGCGGCATCGTGCTGAAGAACCACTTCGAGCCGACGGCCGATCTTGCGTACATTCTTCGCAAGGAAGTTCCCGGATTCGAAGTTTTCGGCGGCATGACGATGGACCTCTCCAACGGCGGGATCAATCTCGAGGGCGTTAAGCGCATGGCCGCGATGTCAGGCGGCTACGGAAAAGTGATCTGGCTGCCCACGCAGGACGCGGAAAACGACTGCAAGCGATTTAAAAGAACCGACTGTGTTCCGATTCAGAAAGACGGAAAACTTCTCCCGAGTGTTCTCGAACTGATGGATTTCATCGCGCAGAATCCCCAACTGCTGTTCGAAACCGGCCACATCTCAGCGGATGAAATTCTGATGGTCACGCATGAGGCAAAGGCGCGCGGCGTGAAACACGTCGTCGTCACCCATGCGATGTATTTCATCGAAGACATGTCCGTCCCCCAGATGAAGCAAGCCGCCGCCGACGGCGCCTATCTCGAATTCGACGCCGACGGCCCCTACGTGGGCCCCCCGCCGCACAAATCCATGAAAGATTACGCGGATGCCATTCGCCAGGTCGGCCCGCAATACTGCATCCTGGCCACGAATTTCGGCAGCATCCGCAATCCGCCCGTCCCGCTGCATCCACAAGGCATGCTCGATTTCATGAACGCGCTGCATAAGGAAGGAATTTCGGTGGCGGATATTAATCTGATGGCGAAGACGAATCCGGCGCTGGCGCTGGGGTTGGCGCCGTAGGGTTGATTTGCTGTTTCGAGAAATACAAAAGCCCCACCCTCGCTGCGGCGAGGATGGGGCACGCAACAATTCGAAATCGTTTACTTCCCCGCCGGGCCTTTATTAATCGGATCCAACACAGTTGAATCGAACGCGCGGTTTTCGCTGGGGCTGCAGATGTATTCGTGGAAATCTTCCTTCGGCACGAGGTGGTAGATATTTTTTGAATCCGGGCCAGGATTTATCTCCCCAGGCTTTTGGATCGGAATAGGTCATCTCGATGACCAGGTCGTCATGGTTTACGCGCGTGAAGCGCTCGACCAGATGGAACGCGTCGCTTTTTCTGTGGCCTACGTTTCCGGTGATCATGCTCTTGCCATTAAAGCCGATTGTGTCCACGACGAGCGTGTTCCCTTCCCAGTGCGCGATCGAGTCGCCTTCGAAGCTGGGGTCCACATCGGCGGGATGCTCTTTCAGATTCATCCAGAACGTGCGCCATTCGCGGTGGTATTCGTAAAGCACAATCATGCGGCTGCCATCGGGGGTGGGGACAAACTCGATGCGGCCCAGTTCCGGAAAATCATAGATGGCCGGAGGGCCCAGCGGCTCGCAATCCTTGCCGGGATAATCGCCCTGAAAATCATTGGCCGGGACACCGTTGGTGTCGGTGGCAAAACAAGGGGCGTCGGTGCTCGGACAGACGCGGCCGGGAATATCCTTCCAGTCCGGAAGGTGAGGGCCGCCCAGGGAATCGTGGGAAATGGATTTCAGGAGCAGATGCTGTTTTCCCCAATCGGTTAAAGGCGGCTCCGGAATTTTCTGGTCGAAAGCTTCAACATTGGTAATACCTCCGGGGCCTCTTCCCGGAGCCATCGACCGGGAATTCCAGTTGTAGCCGAGCCACGGCCCGGTCAGGTCGTGAGGGTTAAACGGCAGATTTTTGGTGTCGGGTTTCGCGGCCGGGAGTTTCGTGGATGGAGCCGCGTTTTGCTCCTGTCCAAACAGAAATGGCGAAGAGAAAAGCGACACAAGCAGAACCATCGCGGAGACTACTGTACGAAATCGGATCACGAATTCTCCCCTGGGTGTTCGCGCGATATTGAGCGACGACCCGTGCTCTCACTGCGCTGCGCTGGACTTCGGAAGGACAGTGCCGTCAGGCAGCGTCAATTTGAGTAACACACCCGAATGTGCGCCGCTCTTTGCCGGACTGTACGTGATGGCGATCTCATCTCCGGCCTTCAGGGAATCAAACTTAAAGCCCTGGCCTTCCATGCCGCGCACGCCCAGGGCTTCGATCACCCAATGTTCCACGTTTCCGTCAGCCCCTTTTACATCGACATCGATTTGGGAGTGCGGATTAACCATCTCGTAATTGGTCACGACGCATTTGAAACTCTTCGTCGTTGTCATGTCGTATGCAGCATAGCCGTGGTGCGCAAAGCCCGGCAATGCAACCATCAGAAACCCGAGGATCAGGGGAATAGCACTGCTTGTTTTCGTTCGCACGTTAGGCACCTGGGAAACTCATGTTGCACACGACTATTGGAATTTTATTCGGGCGAGAGAGGCGTGTCAATAACACCCTTGGCAATAGGGCTCACAAATGTTCTCGCGTTGGGTGCCGGGCCCTTTGCTGCTTTTGTGAAGGGTGCGGGTTTTCTTTAAACGTTAATTCCCGGTGGAGTTGGAATCTAAACCCGCACCCTCGATATCAAATTATCTCGCCAGCGGATCTGGACGCATCTGGAATTTTACCAGTCCGCCACGGGCTCCCCGGCCGCCTTCCATGTGCCAGACGGCGTTTTCTCCATAATCTGCGTAGACGGCGCGGCCTTTCCATCCGGCTTTGGCGTCGTCGATTCGACCGTCCATGCCGCGCTGGAAGAAACCCATGGGATATGGGACTCGCAAGACGACCCACTGGCCGGTGCCGGGCATCAGCGCGAGAAGCGAATCGGAGCCCGTGCCATCGGCGATTGGCACATTCTTGCCAAGGCCTAGCGTGTCGAAGCGATCGACCCAATTAAAATAGTGATGATCGACGGCGATGTTGTCGGTTACGCCTTTGAATCGCGGTCCCGGCGAAGGATAGAGCGTCCAGCCTTCGGGGCAGCGTTGTGCATTCGTGATCGCCTCGCCTGTCGCCGGCGCGCACTTGCGGCGGTCGAAGCTGGCCATGTGTCCGCTGCCGAGCGCGCTCCAGATGACGCCATTGCTGTCCGTGTCAATGCCGCGCGGGGAGAAGGCCAGCACTTCCGGCTCTTTCGGATTGTTATAGGGCGGTTCATAAACTTCCGCAGCGCAAGTCTTGGGATCGATGCGAACGAGGCGTCCAGGAACTCCGGGAATCGCGCCCCAGACGCTGCTATCGACAACACTTGGTGCAACGCTGTAAACCCCGCGCATGGGAATGCGCTTGTCCACGCCCTCATCGAATTTGCCGTTGCCGTTGATGTCAAAATACGCGCCGCACCAGCCCTGCGAGGCGGACAGGTTGCCCGTCTCATCGAGGATGCGCGTTTTCACCCAGCCAATGGTTTCGCTGCGAATGCCGTCCATGTAAATGGTTTCGTCCTTGTCATCGGCGAAGACAACGTGATGGGCTTCGGCACAGGTATCGACGAGGCTGAATTTTTTTGTTTTCGGATCGAAAACGGCGAGTTGGCGGACGCTGTGTTGGATTGGAAAAAGTTTGGCGTAAGGATTGTCCGACCCCTCCTTGCAGAATGCCGGAACGTTGTCGTCCTGGCGAATTCTCGATGACATCCAGACGCGGCCTTTACGATCCATGGCCATCGCTGCGGGATCGGCCGGATCGTTCCAGTACAGTTCGTCTCCCCAATAAGGAGAAGGTTTGGGCATGCTGCGCGGCTTGTTGGATTCAATGCCCTGATCGCGCACGGGAATATGTTTTTCCTCGACGCTGTTTTCGAGCGGATCGAGAATCAGAAATTTGTCATTGGCCCAGTCCACGCCGTAGATGTGGCCATTTGGATTGGACGTGCCGTTTCTCCAATCCGTGGAGACTTCGTCGTGCACGAAGCTTACGGCATCGCCCCACTCCCAGCTGGAGAGCACCAGATTGCGTTCGACGCCTTGAGGACGCGGCGGCGCGGGCGGCACTTCTCCTGCCGCGATGCGGCTGGTCCAATCCGCATACATCGCAATTGCTCGCTGGCGCCCGAAATTATTGAACGCACTGTTCATGGACATTCCATCTTGTCCCACTTGCACACGATAATCCCAGGCTTCGGCGGGTGATTTGAAGGTGCCCAGACTGGGAGAAAGTTCCCGCGTCGATTTGTCGCCCAACTGGTGGCACACTTCACAGCCGGTTTTCATCTGCTGCAGCCATTGGGCCTGCGACGTCATCGTCGGCGCGATTCCATTCCCTTGCGGGCCTGTGCCGGGAAATTCGCTCTTCGCGGGGACCTGAATCATCGAATACCAATAGTTGGGCGGATAATATTGAGCGGCAGCGCGCGCATTCGGGGCGATCACAGCGTTCAGCGCCAACGACTGGCCCGGTTTTGCGTCCACGGGACGCGAATCGACCAGCCCGTAGCCTCTCACCCACACTTTGTAATTTACTTTGGGCAATTCGGGCAGCAGATATCGCCCGCGATCGTCGGTCACCACGATTTTCCGGAACTTGGTGGGCAATTCAGTGGTCTCGGCGACAACCCAAACGCCCGCCTCGGGACCCGAACTGCTTGCGACAACGCCGGCGATATTGTCGGGGGCCACGACGGTATCGGCAACGCGGGCATGAATCGGATTATTCTGAGAACCAGCCTGCGTGCGAACCATCGCGAATGCTGTGACGAGACCAAGCAGTGACAATGCGGCAAACCGCAAACCAATTTTCTTATTCATGATCACGGCCCCTCTTTCGTAGAAGCAGATCTTCAACCGATCCGGTGACAACGTCATCCGCCGCAACCTTGAAGAATTTCGTGAAAGGAGCGGGTTTTCTTCATTGTTAATTCGCATTAAAAATGGAATCTAAACCCGCAGCGTTGAAAACCGCAAGGGTGCGGCGGAACGAAATTGTTTTCAGGCATGACGGACCCTCTTTCTGATTGGACTGCACCCCAGTCGCAACGGTTTCAGCGAAAGACGATTTGCGCCTTCGCGGCCCAATCCGGCCAGCGATACAATTATCCGATTGGCTTTAGGAAGCTTATACAACGTCCCGGGTGAAAACGGCAAGAAACTACGACCCTCAGTAGTGACTCATTTTCAATAAAACTCAAATTTCAGAACGGGCGGTCCTGGTAGCGCCGGCGAGACGCCGGCGCTACCAAAATCAATTGCGTTCAACAGTTTCGATTTCGGGAAAATGAGTTACTACATGACTTTCATGTCTTATGGAACTTTGAGTACTTCCGGCAGCGCGCCCGCCGCGTGGCCGATCGCTCGAGCGAGGCTGAGCTTGGCGACGTTGTGAGCGAAGACGGCATTGATGTAATCGAATTCGGCGTCGGTCACGGCTTCCTGCGCTTGCACGAACTGAACGTTGTCGATCACGCCTGCTTCGGCTTTTTGCCGCGTCAGATCGAGGGATTCCCGGGTGACTTGCAGGTTGCGCTGAGCGACGGCCACCTGGCTGGCGGATGCCTGTAGATCCAGGAAAGCGCTGCGGACATCGCTTTCGATTTGCCCTTTCAAATCTTCATACTCGGCGCGGCGCTGAGCCAGCGTGGCGTCCGATTGCTGAATATCGCCTTCGGCGCGGCCCCCCTGCCAGATAGGAATTTTCAAACTGGCTTGCGCGGTATAAGTGGTCTGCAACTGGTTGGGGTTGACGCCGATGCCGCCGTAATCCCCGGTCACGCCGAGCGAAGGATAACGTTCCGCATGGGCAGCGGCGCGGGCCCGTTCGGCGGCGCGCACCTGGGCGTCGGCGGATTTCAGGTCGGCGCGTTGCTGGAAGGCTTGCGCGAGCGCGTCATCGAGTGTCATCGGCGCCGCGGGGGTGAAGGGAATATCGTCGGTAATATCGTATTGATCGTTCGCCGGCAGGCCAATCATGCGCGCAAGATTGATTTTCAGTTTCGCGAGATCGTTTTGAAGCGAAAGCAGGCGTTGCTGGTGTGTCAGCGTTTGCACTTCATTCCGGTCGGCGTCCACTTTCGCGGTGACTCCCTGCGCGAGTTGTTGCGTGCTCTGCTCAAACACGGCGTTGGCGCTTTTAACCTGCCCCTCCTCCGAAGCCACGCGCGCTTTTGCCGCAATCGTTTGCAGGTAAGTTCCTCCGACGGCGAGGATCACCAGGTCGCGCGCATCCTGCGCCGAATACCGATTGGCGTTCGCGACATCGTTTGCCGCCCGATAGTTGTTGATCGCCGCGAGATCGAAGATCGACTGCGAAACGCGGGCGCGAAAATCGATGTAATTAAACGGGCCGATCACCGCGGGAATCGAAAAGCCCGGAAAGTTGAAACGAAAACCCTGCGCGCGCAAGTCGGTGGTTTGAAAATTCTCATTGATCGTGCCATTGATGTTGGGCAGCAGGCTGCTCAGCGCCACTTTGCTTTGTCCCTGCGATTGGCGCATGGCATTGGTTGCGCCCGTCTGGCCCAGGTTGTAGGAAAGGCCGCGCTGAATAGCTTCCTGCAAGCTCAATTTTCCGCTGAACGGCATTTTCGCGGCGCCCGATGTGCTTCCCGCATACGCGCCCTGCACCTGTAGGCTTGGATTCAGCGTGTTCACGGTCGCCGTGGTGCTTGGCGCAGGCGATTCGGTGGCCTTCACGCCGCCGCTCGATTGCGCCGAACGTCCGGAGAGCGGAAGTTGGACGGCCTGTGTGCCTTGCGATTGCCCGGCGGGAGGCCCAAATTGCGCGAAGACAGGCGCGGCAGTCATCATCGCTGCCGCGATTAGCGCCATCCCGCCGCCGGTTTTCCACCGTTCAGGATTTGAGAAACATCGAAATTCATTTTTTCTGCGCATAAGACTCCCCTAAACCGGGACTAGCTAAGCTGTTTTCTGAATCGCCAGATACTCAACGAAACAAGCACGAGGGTGAATGCCAGGAGAACGAGGAAATTTGGCCAGAGCGTTTCGATGCCGCTTCCCTTCAGCATCGCGCCGCGCGAGATCATGCCGAAATGCTGAATGGGATTGAATTGCGCGGCCGGTTGCAGCCACTTGGGCATGGCCTCGACTGGGGTAAATGCTCCCGAGAGAGAGGTCAGCGGAGGGTTCACGAAAAACAGCGTAAGCTGCGCCTGTCGCGCCGATTTTGTAAATGTCGCAATGAACGTGCCGATGCCGATTCCACATAACAGGCAGAGCGCCGCCGCGGCCATGACCAGGAAAACGTTTCCGCGAAACGGAATTCCAAACACGATACGCATGATCCCGATCGCCATCAGGCCCATCATGCAAAGCAGCGCGAAGAGCGGGAAAAGTTTTGCTACGATGATTTGCGTCGTCGACGCCGGCGACATCAATAGCTGTTCGAGCGTCCCCGCCTCGCGCTCCTTCACAATCGCCGCCGCGGAAATCAGCGAGCCGTTGAGAATCAACAGCACGCCCAAAATTCCAGTGACGACAAACCAGGTGGACTCAAGCCCCGGATTGTAGAGATAGGCAGGGTCCAGCAAGACCGCTCCGCGATGGCTTACATCGGACGAGGCGATCTGCTGAAATTTCGCGTGAAGCCCTCCGGCAGCGAGCGTCTGATTGTACGAAGCGATCACACCCTGGGCATATCCCTGGCCGATCGTAGCGGTGTTTGAATTCATGGCGTTCAGCAGCACCTGAACGGTGACTGGGGTGCCGCGCTGAAGGTCCCGCGCGTAATCGTACGGAATCACCAGTCCGCCATCCAGCTTGCCGGAGGCGATCTTCTTGCTCATGTCATTGATTGAAAAAAATGTGCCGCCGTTTTGAAAGCTCCCGCTCTGAGTCATATTTGCGATCAGTTCACGGCTCTCCGGCGTTCTGCTGTCGTCCACGATGCCGAGCTTCAAGTTGCTCACCGTGGCGTTGAGCGCGAAGCCAAAAACCAAGAGTTGCAAGGTCGGGGGCAAAATCAATGACATGGCCAGTCGCTTGTCCCTTAGGATCTGACGAAATTCCTTGAGGATCAAAGCCCTCATTCGATAAGTGACCAGAGCGCGAAGTTTGCCGATCAATCGTTTCACGGGTTTCATGGGTTTCACGGCGCTTAATCCTTCAACTGCATGCGGCGTAAATTGCGCCACGCAATCATGTAAAAAAAAGACCCGATGGCGGCGATGGCGAGCACATCGAACCCCACCGACGGCCAGCCTCCGCCGGAAAGCAGTGCGTCGCGCACGACAACGATGTAGTAGCGGCCCCATACGAAATTGGAAATCCAGCGGATCCCCGCCGGAATATTTTCAATCGGAAAAAGCAGGCCGGACAGCATGTACACCAGCAGAAATCCGGTGAGCGCCACAGCCTGCATGGCGGCCACCTGGCTGGGAATCGCCGCGCCCAGCATGTTTCCAAAGGTTGTCACGCAAAACACATAGAAAAGCGTTGCCACAAGAAACGGCGTAGGGTCGCCGGCAAAGCGCAGCCCGAAACCCAAAAACAGGATTCCCATCATGACCGCCGATTCCGTCAATGCCACGATCATGAACGCGGCGATCTTGCCAAGAAGAAATTCATGCGCGGAGATATTCGAGACGTAGACTTGAAGAATCGTTTTCTGTTCGCCTTCCTTGGACATCGCCAGCGTCGCCAGCAGCGGCGGGAACAGCGACATCGCCAGGACATAAATTCCTGGACCGTAAAATTTCTGCGACGACCGGCTCGGGTTGTACCAGAGCCGGATCGCGGCAATGACGGGCTGAGGATGGCTTGCGCCGACGTTTTCCAGATTGTACGCCCGAACGATTTGCGCCGAGTCGCCCGCTATGATTTGCGCCGTATTTTCATCCGAGGCATCGACCAGCATCTGCACAGTGGCGTTTTCACCTCGAGCGATCTGCCGCCCGAATTCTTCCGGGATGATCAACGCGCCGCGCGCCTTGTTGGCCGTAAACGCCTCGTCCGGCTGCCGGTCCGCGGGCCACGAAACCACGTGGAAGCTCAGCGATTGGCGAAAACGGTCCACCAGGTCGCGCGAGGCTTCCGACTGATCGAGATTCTGCACGATGATCGGAAGATCTTTGACCGTCAGCGAAATCGCCGTTGTTTGCAACAGCAGCAGAATCACCGGCAAAAGCAGCGCCAGCGCCACGGCGAGGCGGTCGCGAACCAGTTGCGTCAATTCTTTTTTCGCCTGTGCGATAATGCGCCGCATTGCCAGGTCCTCCTGTCCCGACTAATCCTCGGAGCCCACTTTGCCCTGCTCGCGGGCTTGCTCGACCACGCTGATAAACACATCTTCCAACGAGAACCGCCCTTCGCGTGCGCTGAGGACTCGGATCCCGCCCGCTTCGAGCTTTTGGGTGTTCTCGCGAATGCCCGCATCGACGCTGCTATCGGTGACGATGTGCAGGCGCTTGCCGAACAACGCGACGCGCCAATGCTGCGTATCGGATTTCAACAGATCGGCCGCGCCCTGCGGATTATCCACGCGGAATTCGAGCAAGTGGCCCTTCTGCCGCGCCTTAATTTCACTCGGCGTTCCCTCCACAAGAAGCTCTCCAGCCACCATGAAGCCCAGCCGGTTGCACTGCTCCGCCTCTTCCAGATAGTGGGTCGTCACCAGCACCGCGGTCCCCGCATCGGCGAGATGGTTGATCATTCTCCAGAACGCGCGACGCGCCAGCGGATCGACTCCCGAGGTCGGCTCATCGAGAAACACAATGGGAGGTTCGTGCATGATCGCGCTGCCAAAGGCCACTCGCTGCTTCCACCCGCCGGGCAAACTGCCGGTAATCTGCCTATCTTTGCCCTCGAGACCGGAGAATTCCATGACCCAGCGTTCCTTTTCCCTGAGCTCCTCGGAAGGAACTCCATAAACGCCGCCGAAAAAATCGAGGTTCTCGGCAATCGACAAGTCGTCGTAGAGCGAAAACTTTTGCGACATGTAGCCGATCTGCTGACGGACCGCGGTCGAGCGCAGCGAGCCTCGCTCCCCGGCAAGCTGCATGTTCCCAGAGGTGGCATCCAACAAACCGCAGAGCATCTTAATCGTGGTCGTTTTTCCCGCGCCATTGGCGCCGAGCAATCCGTAGATTTCTCCGTAGCGGACTTGCAGGCTTACGTTGTGCACCGCTGTGAACGAGCCGAACTGCTTTGTAATGTTTTCCGCTCCGATCGCGATCTGGCCGCGCTTCCCCTTGTGATCGTGGCGGGCGGGAAACGGCGAGTCCTTCATTTCCTGGCTGAGAGACTGAAGCGTTGAAACAAACGTATTTTCCAGCGTGGGCTCATCCACGCGCACGCTGTCAATTTGTAATCCCTCGGCGCGCATCAGCTCTTCCAATTTGCGCTGCGCCGCTTCCGGCGAACGCGACAGCAGGTCCAGCCGGTCTCCAAAACGCTGGACGTCGAAGATGTCTTTGTCCGGCCCCGCCGCCTTCTGAATCGCGCGGAATGCTTTGCGGAGATCCGGAGTGCCCAGTTCGATGCGCTTTGCGCGCAGGCTCTCGCGAAATTCGTCCGGCGTCCCGATTTGCTTGATTTCGCCCAGATGAATCAAGGCGATGCGGTGGCAACGCTCGGCTTCATCGAGGTAAGGCGTGGCGACCAGCACGGTAAGACCCTGACCGGCAAGATGCGCGAGCGTGTCCCAAAATTCGCGCCGTGAGACTGGATCCACGCCAGTGGTCGGTTCATCCAGCAGCAATATGTCCGGCTCGGAAACGAGAGCGCACACCAGAGCCAGCTTCTGTTTCATCCCGCCGCTCAACTGCGCCGCCAGCCGATTCGAGAACCGGTCCATATCGAACATCTTCAAATACCGGCCGCCGCGTTCGGCGATCTCTTCCCGCGGAACATGCCGCAACGCGCCGATATAATCGATATTTTCGGACACGCTCAAATCGGGATAGAGGCTGAACGTCTGGGTAAGGTATCCGGTACGCGCTCGAGCATCGCGCGCGGGCCGGCCGAAAATTTGCGCCGTGCCGCCGGAGGCTTCCATGACTCCGGCCAGAATTTGAAACGTCGTGGTCTTGCCGGCGCCGTCGGCGCCGATCAGTCCGAAAATTTCGCCTTTCTGCACCTCAAAGGAAATGCCGCGAACCGCTTCCAGCTCGCCGTAATGTTTTTTCAAGTCGCGAACATCGATGGCGGTGCCGGAAAGCGCGGCGGCGCTCCGGCGAATTTCGTCCCGGTCTGTGACCACGGAGTTCATTGCTCGGCCCGTTTGTGCGGAGGCCAGACGTTTCCGCTCGTCAGGATTTCACCGTCCGCCGGCATTCCGGGCTTCGCGGAGCCGATCCCCTGCGTGAGTTGCACCTTCACGCCGACGACTTGCTTCACGCGGTCGTCGCGAAAATACGTGTTTTCCGGAGTGAAGGTCGCCTGAGGATCGATTCGCAGAACGTAACCATCCAACCCTTGCTTCGTGTTGGAATCCAGAAAAATATGCGCGGGCTGGCCCACCTTCACCTTGCCGATTTCTCCTTCCGGAACGAATCCGCGCAGATACACCTTTGAGAGATCGAGCAACGTCACAATGGCGGTGCCCGCCTGCACCACTTCTCCCGGCTCGGCGGCTCGCGTCAGCACAGTCCCGGAAAAAGGCGCGAGCACGGTCAAATCGGCGCGGTCCGCCGCTGCCTGATCGAGCTGTGCCTGAGCCTGGGCGATGCTCGATTTCGCCGCAGCGATTTGGGATTCCTGCACGGTAATTTGCCTTTGCGTTCCCGCAGCCTGGGATTCGTGAATCCTGGGATTTTCCAGAGTCGCCTGGGCCATCGTCAGCGCGCCGCGTGCCGCCTCGACCTGCCTCTGCGCGGACGCCACCTGCGCAGCCTGCTGGTCGGCCTGCACCTGGGCTTGCAGCCCCTGCTGTTCGGAAACCGCGCCGGTTTTGGCCAGCCGCGTATAGGCATCGCGGTTAAATTCGGCCAGCTTCAATGCGGATTGCTGCTGCGCCAGATTCGCTTCCGCGACGGTCAAGTCTGCCTGCGCTTGTCGGACGCGGCCTGCCGCATCCGTACTCGATTGCGCCGATTCCAGGCGATTCTGCTGCAACTGCTCCTGCAGAACGCCGATCTGATCGCGGGCGGTCTGAAAATTTACCTGCGCGCCGGCAAGCGCCGCCCGCGCCTGATCTTCGCGTGCGCGCACCTGCGCATCGTCCAGCCGCGCGATGACCTGTCCCGCCGTTACCGTGTCGCCTTCACGTACGGTGACTTCCAGAATTTTCCCGCTCGTTTTCGGAGCCACCGCGGAATCGTCGCCTTCAATGCGTCCGCTCAACGCCACGATGCTGGCCGGCAGGGTCGGCGTCGCAAAAAAGATTTCCCAGATTCCTATTGCGAGAACGATCGCTCCGACAACGATTAGAATGATCTTGACGCGCGAGCGCGGAGCCTTGACGTCGGCTGGCGCGGGTGCAGCGGGCCCCTGATTTTGCGGCGCGGGCTGCTGAGGCTGAGCGGGAGGTTGAGTCATTGTGGTGGCTTTCATATCATCCATGGCGCTTTCCCTGTCCTAATTTTCTTCAAATACGCGAGCGAGAATTCGGCAATGTGTTCCGCAATACGGTCCAACTGATCCGGGGCCAGCTTCAACTCCGGCTGCAATCGCGCCAGCACGGGCCTTGAAAACATATAAAACAGAATTTGACCGACGATGCTGTTTACAGAGAGGCGCGTGACTTCATGATCGGCGGGCAAACCGATGATTTCGCCCGCCGCCTTTCGCATGCGCTCGTAGATCGGGCGCATGCCTTCGTCGACCACGCGGCCCATCGCGGGCGTGGGATGCGAAAATTCATGCAGGACCAGACGAATGTGTCTGTCCGGATTCGTATCTTCGCAAAGGCTCATTAGACGCGCGCGGATTACACCGCGAATCGTGTCCTCGGGGGAAAGCCGGGAATCCAAAGCGGCACGCATGGCCGGCGTTTGGGCCACTCGAACCGAATGCCTCAGTACTTCCGTGTACAGACCCATTTTGTCGCCAAACGTATAATTCACGGCAGCGACGTTGGCCCCGGCGCGCCGGCAAATTTCCCGAACCGTCGCGGACCGGAATCCGCGTTCGGCAAACACCTGGCCGGCGGCCTCGATCAAGTTGTCGCGGGTGCGATCGGAGGATTTGTGTTTGGCGCCCGGCCGGCGTGGCGCCGGAGAGGCACTGAGTGCGGGATGGGCCATATCAAACATATGTTTAAAACAATTGTTTTACTCTGTCAATAGGTAAAAAACCCTAGGCTGCGCGCATCGGAATCGAAATCCGTGAAGTTTTAGTGAGCTTTTAGTGGCAGGCTTCGGCCTGTCTGGTTTTGACTTTGCCTCGAATGGCTTCCCAAAGATCAAAACAAGACAGGCTGAAGCCTGTTCAACTGTTCGCCTTGAATCAGCGATCGATGCGCAGCATCATCTTGTCGAGCACGTCGCGGTCAAACGGATATCCCAGGCCCGGCGCCTTGGGTGCGAGCACGTAGCCGTCCGCGTCGATCCGGAATTTATCCTTGTGGTAGGGACGGTCGGCATATTCAGCCGGGAACGGCATTTCAAACCAAAAAGCATTGGGCAGCGCCAGTTCCTGATGAAAATGAACGGCAAGATCGAGAATATTTCCCCAGTTGTGCGGCGTACACTCCATCCCGAAGGCGTCGGCCAGCAGGCCCACGCGCATCGAGCCGCTCATCCCGCCGACATTATCGGCAATCAGGCGTACCACATCCATCGCGCCGCGCTTGATGTATTCCGCGAAATCCGCGATCGAATATAAAAATTCGCCGACGTGAATCTGCGTGTCCAGCGCAGCGGCTAATTCGACCAATCCCTCCGTGTCGGACGATCGGACCGGGTCCTCGAACCACAAATAGTTCAGTTCGTCGAGCAGGCGTCCGACCACCATCGCTTCGTGCCGGTTGTATTGCTGCACAGGATCGTGCGCCAACACAAATTCGTCGCCCACCGCCTTGCGGACTTCCCGGATTTCCTCCATGTGGCCGATGTACGAAGGAATCGTCGGACCCGTTGTGTGTTGTCCGCGCCCCGGATGGATTTTGTAACCCTTGTAGCCGAGCGACTTGGCTTTCGTCACGTCCGCCACATAATCTTCGACCGCGTTGAGATGCTGCGAACTGGCGTACGCCAGAATGCGATCCTTCGAACCGCCTCCCAGTAACTTATACACGGGCAGGTTCACGGATTTGCCCAGAATATCCCAAAAACAAATATCGGCCGCCGAAGTGTAATCATCCGGCCATGCCCCGCCGCCGCGCGTGGGATCGCCGAAAGATGAATGCGCGCTGGGCGAATTCGGAGGTGGTTTTACAATTCCGCCGGGGCCGATGCCCGTCGCCGGCCGTGGGCGCGGGCCGCCGAATCCGCCGCCGCCCTTCATCCCGGAAGTCGCCGTGAGCGTCGGAAGCAATTCGATGACACTCTTCCCTGTCAGATTGGGTTTCGCCCAATCCAGCCAGTGCTCGGTGCGGCTGCGGTTCCCGAGCGCGTAATTTCCCTCGATGCCGTCCGCCGTGACGATTGAGACGATTTCACCCGTTTCCGTGCTGTTCAGCCTGTGAAGACCCGTCGTATCCGTCACGTACACTTTCACTTCTTTAATCGTGAAGTCGGGCAGGTCCGCCTTCTTCACTCCGACCGCTTGCGCTGCCGCGAGCCCCGGATCGGCCAGCGCTGCCGCACCGGCCGCCACCGCGGAACCTGCGGCGATGCCGAAAGCGGAATCACGCAGAAAATTTCGACGCGAGAATTTCTCGTTGGGCATCTGTTCTCCTTTTGAACCCGTCATCTTGAACCCGTCATGTTGAACCCGCATTCATGAACTCATTATCGTTTCGCAGGAAGCGTTTCAGGCAACGCAAACGATAAAATATTCGCGCCCGAAGCGATGGCGACGTATTGCCGGCCGCCCGCAACATAGGTCATCGGCGAAGCCTTCCACGGCTGGTTGGCCTCAAAATGCCACAAGTACTTCCCTGTTTTTGCATCGACTGCGGCGAACCCTCCGCTGGTTTCCCCGGCGAATACCAAACCTCCCGCAGTGGAAAGCACGCCGGAATAATTCGCCTCCACGGGGCCGATAAACGGCAATTCCCACGCAATTTTCCCGGTTTCAATGTCAAACGCGCGCAAAACTTTTTTTCCCGGATCGGCGGGATCGTTGATCCGCCCGTAGCCGCCGTCATGCGCCTTGCGGTAAAGCGAACAATCCTCCACCGTCATCACGTAATACAAATTTGTACCGGGATTGTACGCCGTTGAATACCAGTTTGTCGCGCCTCGCACAGCGGGACAAGTTTTCACGCCAAATTCGGTGGTCTCGTTCGAGGGCGTCAGCTTCGGAAGGCCATCTTCGCCGATGCCGCTGGCCCATGTCAGCTTTTTAACCAGGGGCGTGGCTTGCAACAGTTTCCCGTTCGTCCGATCCAGTACATAAAAAAATCCGTTGCGGTTGGCGTGCAACAAAAGTTTCCGCTGTTTCCCATGAAAAATCGCGTCAACTAAAACAAGCGGTTGATTGGCGTCCCAATCGTGAAGATCGTGCGGGGTGTATTGAAAATACCAGAGTAATTTTCCCGATTTTGGATCGAGCGCCAGATCGCAATCCGTGAACAGATTGTCGCCGCCGCGATTGTCGCCGTCCGTGTCAGGATAAGGATTGCCGGTCGTCCAGTACAAAACGCCTGTTTCCGCGTCGTAACTGCCGGGCACCCATGTCGAGCCACCCTGCGGGTCGGGATTTCCCTTCCACGTTTCCGACCCGGCTTCGCCCGGGCGGGGCACCGTCCAGAACCGCCACGCTCGCTCGCCTGTTGCGGCCTTGTAGGCGGCCACGAAACCGCGGATGCCTTCATCGCCGCCTGACACGCCTGCGATCACCAGATCGTTCACGACAAGGGGAGCTGAAGTCGCCCCGTAATGTCCGGGCTGTTCCGGCATGACGATCTCCCAAAGCACAGCACCCGTGAGGCGATGAAGACAAATCAAGTGCGCATTATCGGTAATAAAAAATACGCGGTCGCCCAACAACGCGACGCCGCGATTCGCGCCCTTGGCGGCATCGTCGGCAATCGTTCCGCCGGGGGTTCGCGCGCGCGAGTAATGCCAAATCTCGCGGCCGCTGCGGCCATCGAGCGCCGAGACCTGATTCGGTCCTGTCACGTACATGACGCCGTCCATCACCAGCGGCGTGGTTTCCAAACCGAAATATTGGAGTGAATAGCTCCACTCCAGGCGCAATGCGCCGACGTTTCCTGTATTGATCTGCGTGAGCGCGCTGAAACGATTGCCGCTAAGACGGCCTGCGTATGTGGGCCAGTCGCCGGGATGGGGCTTGAGGATTGCGTCCATCGCCTGCGGCGATACGCTTTGCTGCCCCGCTTCAACCGTTCCGATCGGCGTGCCGCCCAAACCGCTGAGAAATGCCATCAAGTCGCGTCGCTCTTGCGATGTGCCGCTGAATGCGGGCATGAAAGACGCGGCCTCATCCGAGACTGAGTTGTATTCGTCATCGCGCAACAGTCGCAGACGGCCGTCGAACGTCTGCAATTGCAAATTATGCGTTCCGCGATTTCGCGCAAATCCGCGCAACGAACTTCCGTCCCGCAGTTGGACGTTGACAACTCGGTATCCCGGAAAATTTCTCGCGCCAGGATTTTCAAGGGCGCCGCCCAGTTCCGAGAGCGTCAGTTGCTTACCAACCTGCGAGAGGTCGGGTCCGTTTCCGCCTCCGCGTCCAAGCGCGGTGTGGCACTGTGCGCAGCCGCCCCCGCCAAAAAATATTTTTTTGCCGGCCGCTTTGTCGCCCTCGGGCTGCATTTCAAATGCGGTCGCATTCATGGATCGAATGAAGCGCGCCATGGCCTGAAGCTGAATTTGCGGAAAGGGAAACGCGGGCATGCCGCCGCGGCCATTCTGAATCACATTCGCAATTTCGTTTTCACTAACACCGCGAAGCCCGCGGCTATTCGCAAGCGCGGGAGCGCGGTCGGTCCCCCGCGCATCGCTGCCGTGACAGACCACACACGCTTTTTCAAACTGGGCTTTTGCGGACAACGCCGGGGAATCGGAATCTGTTTGCTGCGCCGTAGCGTGCGCGTCGGAAACGGCGAACGCGATCATCGCCCCTGTCACTGCGAGAAGCAGCGCTTTGCCGCCCATTCTATGCACGCAGATAGGGCTTGAGGTACGTGTCAAGCGCCTCGTGAATAAACTGCTTCTGAGCCGCATCGAGAGGAGGAATGTCGCGCCCGCCGCCTCCCATGCCGGGCATTTTGCGCGATTGCGTATTTTCCTTAAACACTCCGCGCGCCTCGAGCACATAATTTCCAGCGTTCGGAATACTTTCGAACGCGAGCACGCGGCCGAACATGTCGAAAGCTTCCTTTTGTTTTCCCGCGTGCCACAAATCAAACGCGGACTGGTAAAGATCGGAAAGGCCCGTCGTGGGGCAATGCCCCGAAAAACCGCGTCGCATTTCATCCAGCATGGTGCGAACGCCGCGTCCCGAGAAAACTGCGAGCTTGTTATTGGTGCGCTCACGAATCTGCGAAACGCGCGAGAGCGGATCACCCACTTCATCCTTCACGCACTTCATTGTCGGTATCTGCTGAAACATCTGCACGATTAAATCGACGCTCATGTCGCCAATCGTCTGCACGACCAGGGGAAGTTCCGTCGCCGAGCCAATCGCCTTGTAATAATCCGAGATCGCGTCGGCGCTGGCTTTTTCAGGTGGCAGCGAAATAATGGCGTCCGCGCCATTCTTGGCGGCATGCTTGGCATAGCGAATCGACGCGGCGAGATCGGAACCCTGCGACTGAACCCCGATCACCAGCGAGGTCTTCCCGCCTTTGCCCGCTGCAAGTATGGCTTCCACACCGTCCAGCCGTTCCTTCTCCGTAAGCGTTGACCACGAACTGGCGATCTGCGGCCACGCAAAACCGGCGACGCCTCCCCGGTTGCAGAATTTCACCTCGGCGGCGAGACCATCCAAATCGAGCTTATCGTCTGCCGTGAACGGGCTCTGCCCGATGGGAAACAGCCCCCAAAATGGCTTCGCCGGCGCAGCCAACGGATCCACAGCGCCGGCAGCGTTGGACAAACTCAACGTGAGAGCAGTCGCACCCGCTATCTGTAGAAAATCCCTTCGGCCCGGATAATTCTCGGATTCTTTAAATTGCACGGCCAGCCCCCCATTCGTATGTTGACAGCAATATACTCCAAAATAAACGGAACGGTCACGTAAGGAATCGACCTAAAAGACGGCGATCGGATTCACTGGCCCGCCCGTGGCGCCGGGAACGCGCAATGGATTGATCGTCAGCAAAAATGCCCATCGTTTACGTTGCGCCGCAGCCTCGCCGAGAGCTTCAAGGTCGCAGTTGTCGATGAGCGGAAGTCCCATCGTTCGCAACCCCAACAGATGAATCGGTTGATTGACGCCCTCGATCCGCGACGGCCTCACGTCCTGCACCACATCGCTGCCAAGAATCGCCACGCCCCGCTCGCGCATCCACTTCGCGCACGAAGCATAAAGCCCCGGCGCGAGTCGATTTAAATCGAGCGGGCCCTTTTCTTTCACACGCAGCCAGCGGCCCGTGCGCACGATCATGGCGTCCCCAGCTTGCAGGCGAAAGCCCGCTCTCTTTTCCCAGGCTTCGAGATCTTCCGGATAGATCGCCTCATCGTCCCCCAAGTAGGAGACGCCTTTGAGGCGGGCGATATCGAACAGCAGGCCTCGCGTGAAGATGCCGTCCTTGAACGCCATGACATCGTTTTTTTGAGCACCGCGATCGGTAAAACTGGTTTGCGGAAATCCGTTGTAAATCTGCCCTTTGTAATAGATGTGGCTGAGCGCATCGAGGTGCGTGGTGTTGTTCCCGTGGTACGCGACCGCGATCGTGTCGGTCACGTAGGAGGGTCGCGGTTTGGGGTCGGGTCCGGGCGGGTGTGACGTCAGCGTCCATGTCGTTCGATCCGCAGGCGCAACACCCGGAATTGGTGGTCCGCCCGGCAACGGTCCGCTTGTGGTATCGCCTTTCGGCAGGTCGGCATTGAGAGATGCGGACACGCACACGCCGTCGCGCACCAACGCCGCCGCGGCCTTGCGGTGGGCCGCCGTAATCAGGTTAATCGTTCCCGCCGAATCCTCGGGGCCCCACTTGCCCCAATTCGAAAGTTCAGTCATCCACCGTTCGATATCCTCGGCTGTTAAATTGCGCGGATATGGTTCGGCCGCCGCAGCTTCGTGCCGGCTGGATTCGAGCGCCACAGCCGCTCCTGTGAGAAGCGCTGCGTTCACCAGCAAGTTTCGCCGTGAAAGTTTTGGAATGTCCATGGGGTTCCTTGGGTTGCGGCGTGATTGTAGGCGCCGGAAGGAGGGGAAATCAACAATGTTCCTTGGACAAAAGCCCAATTGATCCTTGCGGGCTTTTAGTGGCACTGAAGCCTGTGCTACTGGATGGCTATCGCCGATTTTGAAACGAAATCCATGTGAAATTGTGTTTTGCCCAAATCGGACGGAGGCCGATGCGCTCGCCTTCCGGGCGGCAAGCTTCTGGCCGTGCTAGATATAATAAATTGTTTCATCGCGGTGAGACGCCCCATCATGCCAAAAGCCGGATTCATCAGCCTGGGTTGCCCGAAGAACCTCGTCGATAGCGAGGTCATGATGGGTGTGCTCGCGCGCAACGGCTACGAATTTACGCCGCGCGCCGAGGAAGCCGACGTCATCGTCGTCAACACGTGCAGTTTCATCGCACCCGCGCAAAAGGAATCCATCGACACGATTCTGGAAATGGCCGAATACAAAAAATTCGGTGTCGCAAAAAAACTGATCGTCGCCGGATGCCTGGTCGAACGCTTCCGCGATCAGATCCTCGAACAAATTCCCGAAGTCGATGCAGTTGTGGGGACGGGCGAAGTCGAAAATATTCTTGTCGCCGTCGAGGGCAAGTTGCGATCCGATGCGGAAAGTGAAGCGGCTCTGCCTTCCTACCTGTATCACGATCTCACGCCGCGCATTCTCTCGACCCCGCGCCACGCCGCGTACATAAAAATTGCGGAAGGCTGCGACCACCCGTGCACGTTCTGCATCATCCCGCAATTGCGCGGAAAATTCCGCAGCCGGCGGTTTGAATCCGTCGTGAAGGAAGCGGAAAATCTCGCGGCCGCCGGCGTCCGCGAAGTCACGCTGATCGGACAGGACACCACTTCGTATGGCGAAGACCTCGCGCTGCGCGATGGCCTGGCCGTCTTGATGGAACGCCTGGCGGGCGTGGAAGGCCTGCAATGGGTGCGCTTCCTCTACTGCTATCCGAATCGCGTGACGCAGCGTTTGCTCGACACCATCGCCGCGCACCCGCGCCTCGCGAAATACATGGACATGCCGCTGCAACATGCCAGCCGCAACGTCCTCGCGCGCATGAAGCGCGGATCGAACGGCGATGCGTTCCTCCAACTGTTGAGCCGCATTCGCGCAACAATTCCCGGCGTGGCTCTGCGCACTTCGTTTATCGTCGGCTTTCCCGGCGAAACCGATTCCGATTTCAGCGAGCTGTGCGATTTCGTCGAAGCCGCCGAATTCGACTGGATGGGCGTGTTTCCCTACTCGGACGTGGACAACGCCTCAAGCTTCGGCCTCGATGAAAAAGTGGACGAAGATACGATCAAAGAACGCCAGGGCCGCCTGATGGAAATTCAGCAGGAAATTTCAGCGCGAAAGCTGAAGCGCTTTCGAGGACGACGCGCAACCGCGCTCGTCGAAGGTCCATCGAAGGACACGCCCCTGGTCTGGGAGGCACGCCTGGAAGGCATGGCCCCCGACATCGACGGCAAGGTGTACCTGAACGACATCGAAGTGGAGGGGACATCTTTGTCGGCGCAGACCGGCGACATCGTCACAGTCGAAATCACCGAAACGCATGAATACGATCTGGTAGGCCGTGTCGTGGAAATTCTGGATGTTCCGCGCCCCGCGGTTGTAATGTCTGCCGCCAACGCCGAGGTGCAGCGCGTGCAAACAACCGCGGCGCTGAGGATTTTGGGATAGTCAGTAGCACAGGTTTCAGCCTGTGGGGTTTCGATCTTCCTGGCGCGCGTGCAAAAGTCAAAAGCGAACAGGCTGAAGCCCGTTCCACTAAAAACGATGCAACTAAAATGCCCCATCTGCAAGCAGCCAGTGAACTCCGACACAACTCCCGAGTTCCCGTTCTGCAGCGAGCGCTGCCGCGAACACGACCTCGGCAACTGGGCCATGGAAAAATATAAAGTGGCCGTCCCCAACCTGGACGAATCGGAACCCGACGAAATCGAAACCAATGAACAAGCACCGCACGAATCCCACGACAACGACGACGAGTAACGCCGAGCGCAAGCCGAGCGTCTCGATCGCCATCGCAACGGCGTTCGGGCTCGGTTATTTGCCGAAGGCGCCGGGGACATGGGGATCGCTTGGCGGAATCCTCCTCGCCATGCTCCCATTCTGGCTACTGCTTTTTCGCGGGAGTGTGGGAACGGGGGTTCTCATTCTTTCGCATGGGGAATTTACACTGGACTCCTTCGTATTCATCCAGTGTTTACTTTCCGTTGCAATTGCAATCCTTGGCCTATGGGCTGCGGACCGCACGGCGAAGTATTGGAAGATCGGGGACCCGCAGAAAGTCGTCATCGACGAAGTTTCCGG
Organism: Terriglobia bacterium; assembly: GCA_963788335.1. Lineage (GTDB taxonomy): Bacteria > Acidobacteriota > Terriglobia > Acidiferrales > UBA7541 > Palsa-360. The sequence goes on along the minus strand of CAWBGM010000008.1, from coordinate 107,048 downwards.
CCAGATGTTGGCGTTGCTCCTCGGCGGTTTTTGGCCGCTGCGCGCGTCCGCCGTCAGAAATCCGTGGAACGATCTCGTCGGCAATCATCGAATGTTTTGGGCCGGTCATCCTCTGGGAACGAGCATGTGGGTTTCCCCTAACTGGAAATATTTACTGCTGGGCTTTATACTTTTTCGTGTCTTCGATATTTGGAAGCCCTTTCCCGCGCGGCAGGCTGAATCGCTTCCCGGCGGCTGGGGAATCATGGCCGACGACTGGGTCGCTGGGATTTACGCGGGACTGGGATTGTGGGCCGCTCGCGCATTGGGACTTTAGCAAGCCCCCATACGGACGCGTGATATTCTTTGCTGGATCGTAAAAATAGCGGGAACGCCGTCATTCTAGGAAGAGCGGTTCAACAGCCGATTCGAGAATCAACTTTGGACACCAACGGCATACCACGCATTGACCGCATCCAGCCGGGCGCCGGCATTCCCGGCGGTGACGTCACGATCTACGGCGCAGGTTTCGTGCCTCGCCCCAACACGCGGCCGCGCGTGCGTTTCGGTGAAACGGAAGCCAATCTCCTGCTTTCCGCTGAAAGTCATCTGATCGCTCGCGTGCCCGATGGCGCGGCGGGCAGCATCGTGCGCGTGGAAACCTCGCGCGCGGAAAGCCAGCCGTTCGTGTTTCATCTGGGTGTGCAGATTGCCGACAATCTTCATCCCGTCGCAAATCCCGCTGTGGACGCCGAAGGCAACATCTACGTCACCTACAGCGGCCAGCGCGGACAGAAAGTCGCCGTCTCTCTCTACAAAATCACGCCCAACTATGCGGTAAAACCATTTGTCACGGAATTGATGAATCCTACCGGCCTGGCGATCGATCGCGAAGGCTTTCTCTACGTCTCTTGCCGCAACGACGGAACGATTCATCGTGTTTCGCCGGACGGCCGCTCGCAGCTCTGGGTCGAAGGCATGGGCACCGCCACCGGAATCGCGTTCGATACGATCGGTAATTTATTTGTCGGCGATCGCAGCGGCACAATTTTCAAGATCAGTCCCGACCGCCAGATTTTTGTGTTTGCGACGCTCGAACCGTCGGTGTCGGCCTATCACCTCGCGTTCAGTCCCACCGGCGAACTGTTTGTCACCGGCCCGACGACCTCGAGCTACGATCGCGTCCTGCGCATCAATCAGAAGGGCGAGATCAGCACATTTTTCCGCGGCCTGGGACGTCCGCAGGGACTCGCATTCGACCGCCGCGGAAATCTCTACGTCAGCGCGTCTCACGAAGGCCGCCGCGGCATCATTCGAATCGCTTCCGATGGCACGGCGCAACTCGTGCTCAGCGGCAGCGGCCTCGTGGGCCTCGTGCTGCTTCCCGGCCAGCGTGCGATTCTTGCTACCAACGGCGCGCTCTTCAGCCTCGATTGGGATGTGGAAGGCCTGCCTCTCCCGCGCTGAAAAAAAATGAAAGCCGAAATCATCGCCGTCGGATCGGAAATGCTCACCCCGGACCGGGTGGATACCAATTCCCTTTTTCTCACCGCGCAACTCAATCGTCTCGGCATTGAAGTCACGCGTAAGACGGTGGTAGGCGATGAACTCGCCGATCTGCGCAATGCCTTTGACGAGTCCATGCAACGCGCGGACTTGGTCGTCGCCAGCGGCGGCCTTGGTCCCACCGAGGACGACCGCACGCGCGATGCCGTCGCCGATCTGCTCGGACGGAAACTCGCTCGCGATCCCGCCGTGCTCGCCAAAATTGAAGAGCGCTTTCGCAAACTGGGCCGCACGATGTCGGAAGTGAACAAGCGTCAAGCGATGGTGCCGGAAGGCGCGACAGTCCTTGAAAATTTAAAAGGCACCGCGCCGGGATTGTGGCTCGAAGCTCGAGGCCGCATCGTGATTCTGCTGCCCGGCCCGCCGCATGAATTGAAAGCAATGTTTGCCGGGCAAGTGGAACCTCGACTGGCGCGCCTTTCGACAGGCGTGCGCCTGGTGGCGCGCGAAATGCGCGTCGTGGGAATGGGTGAATCCGACGTGGACCAGCGCATTGCGCCGATTTACACGCGCCACACAGACGTGCAGACAACGATCCTCGCCGCGCCGGGAGAAATTCAGATTCATTTGCGCGCGTGGTCTGCGGATGTACCCGCCGCCGAACGTGTGCTGCAACAAATTCAGGAAAGCATTTTGCTGGCGCTGGGCGAGGCCGTATTCACAAGCAACGGCGAATCGATGGAGGAAGTCGTCGCGCGGGAACTCACCATGCATCAGGCGACGATTGCCACCGCGGAAAGCTGCACCGGAGGACTTCTCGCCGAACGCCTTACGCGCATCTCGGGTAGCTCCGCGTATTTCCTCGGCGGCGTGGTTGTCTACAGCAACACGCTGAAATCCGCCTGGGTCGATGTACCTGCTGAAATTATCGAAACGCGCGGCGCGGTCAGCTCGGAAGTGGCCGTCGCTCTGGCCGACGGAATCCGCCGCCGTACCGGCGCGACGCTCGGCGTGGGAATTACGGGAGTGGCAGGGCCCAACGGCGGCACTCCCGAAAAACCGGTGGGCACCGTGCACATCGCCATCGCCGACGCGTCCAGCAGCAAAGAGCGCGGCATTCTCTATCTCGGCGAGCGCGACCGTATCCGGTGGCAAGCCTCGCAAACCGCCCTCGATCTGGTGCGGCGATATTTTCTGTACGCGCCGCAGGCAAAATCGGGGGCGTGAACAAGTTTCATTTTGCTCGTCTCTTATTCGTGCGGACGGGAACGATAGCGGAATTGTCAGAGATCGCAGGTTTTCGTGGCGCTGGCGTCCCGCCGGCGGCTTTTGAGATGGAGTGAAGCGCCGAAAACCCGCCGGCGGGACGCCGGCGCTACTAAAAAAGGCTCAACCACATGCGGCTTTTCGTCGCGCTCGACGTTCCCGAAATTGTACGCGATGCAATCGGCGCAATCGCGGCGAAGCTGCGTCCCGCTTGCAATGACGCGCGCTGGGTGCGCATCGAAGGCATCCACGTCACGCTGAAATTTATCGGCGAAGTTTCCCCGGAGTTGTCCGGGCAAATCGAGACCGCGCTTGCAACCGCGCCATTCCCTCGTCCCATTCCAATAAAATTTCGCGGCCTGAGTTATTTCCCGAACGACCGCCGCCCGCGCGTCCTCTGGGCAGGAGTCGAAGCAGGCCCGGAATTGCCCGCGCTCGCCTCCGCCGTGGAAAAGGCTCTCGAACCTCTCGGGATCGCTCAAGAAGCACGCACATTTTCGCCACACTTGACGCTCGCGCGTTTCGATCCGCGCCGCCGCACCGACAGCCTCGAAGCTCTGCAAGCAGCCATCGCGAAGGCCGGGCCCCTCGATTTCGGCGATGCCATCGCCCGGGAATTTCATCTCTATCTAAGCATTTTGAAACAAGGCGGGGCAGAATATACTCGCGTGGCCACATTTTGCTCCAAGGAGAGCGATCCGAAGTGATTCCGGAAATAACAGTCGGCGCCCCTATGCTGTGGGGCTTGGTTGCAGCGGGATATTTATTGGGCTCGATTCCGTTCGGCTATCTGCTTGTGCGCCTGCAAACCGGCCGCGACATCCGCTACATGGGCAGCGGAAATATCGGGGCCACGAATGTGGCGCGAACATCGGGCGTGTTCGTCGGCGTTGCAACATTATTTCTCGACGCGGCAAAGGGATATTTCGCTGTCTGGCTCAGCGGGCATTATTCAAACAACAATATCCGCTACATGATGTACGCGGGTCTCGCCGCGATACTCGGCCACGTATTTCCCATCTGGCTGAAATTTGAGGGCGGCAAGGGAGTCGCTACAGCGCTGGGGGTTTTTCTGGCAATTTCCTGGCCCGCTGTTGCAATCGCAGTCGCGGTCTTTCTGCTCGTCATCCTGTTCTGGCGATACGTTTCGCTCGCTTCGATCTCCGCCGCTGCGGCGCTTCCGCTTCTGGTGTATCTGCTTTACGCCCCGGGCCACGCGCCCCCCACCGCTGTCTCGACGTGCACGCTGCTGGTCGCCGTCATCGTGATCATCAAGCATCGCGACAATATTGAGCGACTGATGGCCGGCACGGAACCTCCTTTTGAAATGGGGCGAAAGAAATCGTGAGGAAAATTGCAATCATCGGAGGTGGAAGCTGGGGCACAGCTCTTGCGCTGGCTCTGACGAGATCGTCACGCGCTCACCGGATCGCGCTCTGGGCGCATAGCGCCGACATCGTGGAAATGCTCACAGCGCGGCAGGTCAATGAAATATATTTGCCCGGATTTGAATTGCCCGTCGACGTGGAAGTGACCGGGGATTTCAAGACAGTCCTTGCCGGCGCGGACATCGTCCTCGGCGTCATGCCTTCGGCCCACGCACGCGAAATGTATCGCGCCATGCAGCCGCACTTGGACCCTAAATCTTTATTCGTCAGCGCCACCAAGGGCCTGGAACCCGATACGCACGCGCGCATCAGTGACGTCATCCGCGAGGAAATTGGCCCCCTCTCGCGCGTCGCCGTACTTTCAGGCCCAAGCTTTGCCGCCGAAGTCGCCGCCGGAGATCCGACGGTAGTCGTTCTTGCATCGAGCGACGCTGCGCTGGCCGCAGAAGTTCAGGCGGAATTCTCAGGCCCAAGATTCCGCCTCTATACCAACGACGATGTGATCGGCACTGAAATCGCAGGCGCGGTGAAAAATGTCATCGCCATTGCCGCCGGTGCATCCGTGGGCCTCGGCCTCGGCGCCAACACGATGGCCGCCATCGTTACCCGCGGCCTCGCCGAAATGACTCGCCTCGCTGTGGCTCTCGGCGGACGCCGCGAAACTCTCGCGGGCCTTGCTGGCGTCGGCGACCTCATCCTCACGGCTACCGGAGCACTCAGCCGCAACCGCTCGGTCGGCATTGAGCTGGGCAAAGGTCGCGAATTGCGCGAAATCCTGGACGCCACACGCATGGTCGCCGAAGGCGTCGGCACTGCGGCAGCCACATTGCAGCTGGCAAAGCGCGCAGGCGTCGAAATGCCCATCGCCGAACAGGTTCACGCCGTCCTCACCGCTGGTCGAGCCTCCCGGGATTCGATCCGCGAGCTGATGGAACGCCGCCTCAAACAGGAGTAAGCGTCGTAACACCCACCCCGTAGCTAATCGGCACCACAGGCGGTTTCCTCCCTTCTGTCGCGGCCCACCTAATCGTAAAATGGGATGATTGCAGGAACCCAACCGTGGACCTCGAACGCCTCAGATCGCTAGTCTTCCGCCGGCCCAGGATTCTCTGGCTGGTGCTGGGCGCCATGCTGCTGGTCAGTGTGTTGCCGCTGGCGCTGTATCACAGGCAGGTTCTGCAACTTAGCCAGGCCAAGCTCACCGATACCGAGAGTGTCCAGCAGACCGAAGTCACCCGGTCCATGGCCGAAGAAATCCAGCTCTTTGACACGAACCTCTACCAGCAACTGATCAGCGAGCGCCAGATTCTGGCCCTCACCGGACTGACCGACAAAGTGGACGACACCCAACGCGCCCCTCAGGTCACCCGCGTCCTTGAAAATTTCGTCGCCAGCAACCCGGATATTCTGTACCTGACCGCCGTCAGCAAGGACGCCAAGGGCACTGGCGCCGGAAATTTCCAAGCCGATCAGGACCCCTTCGTCAGCAAGGCGCTGCAACGCGCGTTCACCACTACGATGCAATCGCTCGTTTTCCGCAGCGATCCCCTGGCAATCGGCGCGGAAAATCGTCCCGCGTTCATCATGGCTGTCCCGCTGGAAATCAACGACCAGTTTTCAGGCATGCTCGCGGCCGTCGTTTCTCTGGATGGAATTTTGCGCAGGTTGCAGGAAACCAGCGTCCGTGGGCGCGTGGTTTTCGTGGTGGATCATGGCGGGCACATCGTCGCCCATCCGGATACGCGGCAGTTCGTGCCGGGAGCGGACGCCCGGCAGAGCTCGTCTGTGGTTTTACAAGTCAGCGTCTTGCCGAAGGGGCTTCGCACCACCGAAACGCTGCGACGCTTTATGACGCAAGAAAACGGCCACAACGCCGAGATGGTTGGGACCTACAGCACAATCCCCGACCTGAACTGGGCCGTGGTCGCTCAGCGGAGCCTGGATCAGGCCCGCGAAGACGCGGGCGTCACGGAATTGAACGCTCAGGCGCTGAAATTCGTGGTTGTCGTGACCTTCGCGGCGCTGATTCTCGGCTACCTCTTCGCCGTCGGCATCAGCACGCCGATTCGCGCGCTCGCCGCGTCTACACTGGCCATCAGCCGCGGTGAATTCCACCAGCGAACGCCCGTGCAGGGGGCCGCGGAAATCAGCGAGCTGGCCGAAACGTTCAACAGCATGGCCGGCGACATCGAGGAATTCATCGAGCAGTTGAAGCAGGCCGCCGATCAGAATCACGAACTCTTTCTCGGCTCCATCCGCATGCTCGCCGCCGCCATCGACGAAAAAGATCCCTACACGCGCGGCCATTCCGGCCGCGTGGCCAAGTATTCGCTCATCATCGCGCAGCAACTCGGCCTGCAACCAGCGGAGCTCGACAAAATTCGCATTTCAGCGCTGTTGCATGACGTTGGAAAAATTGGGGTAGACGACCGTGTCCTGAAGAAGCCCGGCGCGCTCACCGATGAAGAATTCGCGCTGATGAAGCAGCACCCATCCAAAGGCGCGAACATCATGCGTCCGGTCGCGCAACTGAAGGACATGTTGCCAGGGATCGAACTGCATCACGAACAGGTGGACGGCCGCGGATACCCGCACGGACTGGAAGGTGACTCCATTCCCCTCATGGCGCGCATCATCGCCGTCGCCGACACGCTCGATGCCATTACCACAAACCGCCCTTACCAGTCTGCAATGGACCTGGAATTCGCCATGAACCGCATTCGCAGCCTCGTGGACACCCGTTTCGACGCTGCCGTGGTCGATGCCCTCGACCGCGCCGTTCGCGCCGGGAAACTCCGCCTCAGCGCCACCCTCGTCGAAGTCTAGACCTCTCGGCTCAATCCCTCACAAGTAGGACCAGAACATGCAACCCAAGACGACGGCTACGACGGCCAGACTCAGAACCACTTGTGCGTCGGTTGCAGGTCCAAATAAGCGGCCAAATGATGAGCTCATCAGTTTCCCTCCGCACTCAAATTCAATCTCGATTTTCCCACTCCGCCGGCGCCGTCGCTGGAAACCCTGCCAACGCCTCGCGCCGCATAAATACCTAATGGCAGGTCCACGACCAATCGAGAGAGCAATCGCGGCCAGCATGTAAGTCCAAGCCCACAATTGAATTGGGCCGCCGAGATCGCAATTCGCGGCATATTTCACCGTCCGTTTTTCTCGCTGAACCAGAGCCCGAATTTCCAACCATGTCCAAACAGATTCCCATTTCAAGCAGTACTAGTAGTACCTAAACTACTGAAACGAGGCATGATACTAGACACTTACCCCTCTGCAAACCAAACCCTTTTGAACGGAGCGTGCCGCGCCCTTCACCGGCGTTGTGACGGGTGCGGGTTTTTCGATCCTCCGGGGGAGCACTTGGCCCGCTACTCAGTTTGATCCTTTCAAAAGTGATTTGGCCGGGCCGTGGCTCGCTAACTTTTAACTTTAAGTAAACATTTCATAGTGGTACCATCCCCCGGCTCAGATTCCAGGCTGTGAAAGTTCGTTCGATTTGGGAGTTCGGAAAGACAGGAGGAATTTGTACAATGCCTCTCCGCCTTAACGACAATGCGCAATTTGCTTCGTGCTGCCGGATTGCCTGCTCCGGATTCCTTTTGGGGATCATGTTCTCCCCTGTCGGTCTCTTTGCGCAAACAGTTTGCGACGTCGGCAACAAACCGCTCGACCCCGCGCAACCCTCGCGCACAACGCCTGCTGAGATTATTCCCGCGTTCGCCGCGAAGGAGTCCACATTCCGGGAGGCCCGAAACCACTACCAATTCATAATGGACCTCACCATCCAGACGCTGCTCGTCTCCGGCCGGGTCGACGGCGAATACCACCAGGTGACCGAAAATATTCCTCGTAACATCGGTGCGCTGACCGGTGCGCAAAATGGTACGCACATCGAAAAAGTCACGCTGGCGCCGGAAAGCACTCTCCAGCGAATCAACCTGACCGAAGACGATCTCGACGACGCCCGCTTGCGCCTGCCCTCCGCGCCCACCACGGAAGAGTTGCCCTTTCTTTCGGTTGTATACGTTGGCCGCCAGCACGTGGACACGCTGGATACATACGTGTTTGACGTCACTCCCAAAAATGCGAAGAACGAAAAGAAACTTTTCACCGGCCGCCTCTGGGTGGATGACCGGGACCTGATGATCGTAAAAACCTGCGGCAAACCCCACCCCGATGGAAAAGAAAAAAAAGGCTTCGCCAGCCGCACGCCCCTGTTCGTGACCTACCGGGAAGAGATCGACCACAAATTCTGGTTCGCCACCTACGCCAAGGCCGATGAGTTCGTCATCTTCCCCCGCGGCGACATCCACGTTCATGAAGTCGTTCGATACGCCAACTACCGGTCGTCGGACTCGCAACTGGATTCTCAACGTTGAGCCGTCTTCCGCCTGAACGCCGTTTTCTTCTGCTAGAATAGGTGATTCGCCGCACAGGGCCGCGAAACGCTTATGTTTTCGATCTTCAAAAAAGACGACGACCAGAAAGAACGGAAAGAAGGCGGGTCGCTCCTTGATCGCCTGAAGCAGTCCGTGTCGAAGACGCGTTCGCAGATTGCGTCCAAGGTCGAAGACCTCATCTCGGGCGAAAAGAAAATCGATCCCGAGCTGCTCACCAAACTGGAAAACGTGTTGCTTGCCGCCGATCTCGGTCCTCGCACGACGCATCAAATCCTCGAAGCGGTGCGCCAGAAGCTCGAACGGCATGCGCTGAACAATGTTTCCGATCTTAAAACGGAATTGAAAAACCAGCTCCTGCATGCCCTGCGCACTCTGCCTTCTTCAAATGGCGCGTCGTCCGCCGTCCAGGAGACGCGGCCTCATGTCATCTTCGTCGTCGGCGTAAACGGCACGGGAAAAACCACGACCATCGGAAAACTCACGCACCGCCTTCGCCAGAGCGGCAAAACCGTGGTGCTTGCCGCAGGCGATACCTTCCGAGCCGCCGCGATCGAGCAGCTCGGCGTCTGGGCCACACGCACCGGAGCCGAAATCGTCAAAACAAAATCGGGCGGCGATCCCGCGGCCGTCGTATTCGACGCCCTCTCTTCCGCGCGCGCCCGAAACGCCGACGTCGTGATCGTGGACACCGCGGGCCGCCTCCACACAAAATCCAACTTGATGGCCGAACTCGATAAGATGAAACGCACGGCCTCAAAGATCGTCCCCGGCGCCCCACACGAAGTCCTGCTCGTCATGGACGCAACGACAGGCCAGAATGGCCTCTCGCAGGCCCGCGAATTCACGGCCACCGCCGGCGTTACCGGCATCGTGCTCACCAAGCTTGACGGCACTGCCAAAGGCGGCATCGTCGTAGCCATCACGCGCGAACTCGGTCTGCCCGTCCGCTACGTAGGCACCGGCGAATCAATGGAAGACCTGGTCCCGTTTGACGCCGAAGTCTTTGTCTCTTCCCTGTTTGAGTGAGGATTTGATTCGCGAAGTCAGATAATGGTGTGTGACCGGCTGTATCCCGGAAATCCATGAACACTTCTGCACAGATAAAAAAGGCCAGGCGATCTGCTGCAAATATTTACCTCATGGATCGCGCATTGGAACTCGCTTCCTACGGCACCGGTTTGGCAAGTCCCAATCCGATGGTCGGCGCTGTGCTGGTTCGGGACGGCAAAATCGTGGGCGAAGGATTTCACACTTTTGACCAAAGGTGCCACGCGGAGATCGTCGCGCTCGTCGAAGCCGGGCAAGACGCCCGCGGATCAACGCTCTACATTAATCTCGAGCCCTGCTGCCACACCGGCCGCACAGGACCCTGCACGCAGGCGTTGATCGCAGCGGGCGTGTCGCGCGTTGTAGCGGCGATGGCGGACCCGAATCCGGATGTCGCGGGGGGCGGCTTCAAACAACTCCTTGCCGCCGGAATCGAAGTCAGCACAGGCGTGCGCGAAGTCGAAGCGCAGCGCCTGAATGAAGCCTTTGCAAAATGGATCGTCACGCGGAACCCGTGGGTTACCCTGAAATCAGCGCTCACGCAGGACGGCCACCTGGTCCTACCGACCCCGGGCAAGCGCGCGTTGCCATTGAAGGAACGCTGGATCACATCGCCGGAATCGCGCGCTGAAGTACAGCGGATGCGCCATGCCTCCGACGCCCTGCTCACAGGGATCGGCACAATCCTCATCGACGATCCTCTGCTCACTGATCGCACGGGCCTGCCGCGCCGGCGCAAACTGCTGAGGGCCGTGATGGACTCGCGTTTGCGCACTCCGGTCCGCTCGAAACTCGTGCAATCGGCGGACGGGGATGTTGTGATTTTCACGCGCGCAGCAGAAAATTCGCCAAAAGCGCGTGCTTTGCGCCGCGCCGGAATCGAAGTCGTGCGCATCGGGGCCGAGGGGGGAAAACCGGATCTGCGCGCTGTCATCGCCGAACTCGGGCGACGTGAAATATTAAGCGTTTTGCTGGAAGCGGGAGCAATTTTGAATGCCGCCGCGATTGTCGACGGAATTGTGGATAAGATGCGTCTGTTCTACGCTCCGAAAATTGCCGGGCTTGCAGAACAAAAACCGGGCGCGGGGCCGGCGGCCATCGGATTTCGCGAGGCGCAGAAATTGTATGGCGAAGTCACGTCGCAACATGGCTCCGATTTCGAATTTGAGGTATATCTAAAAAAACATGTTCACCGGACTCGTTGAACACGTCGGCGCAATTGAATCCATCGAGCGGAGCGAAAATGGCGCGCGAATCCGCGTGAACGCCGGCCCGCTCACCGTCGGCCTCGAAACATCCGGCAGCATCGCCGTGAACGGCTGCTGCCTCACCGCCGTCGATATTTCAGCAAACACGTTCGCCGCCGATCTTTCCGGCGAAACCCTGCGCCGCACGAGCCTCGGCGAAATGAAGCCCGGCACGCGCGTCAATCTGGAACGCCCGCTGACCGCGATGAAGGAACTGGGCGGCCATTTCGTTCAAGGCCATGTGGATGGAGTAGGCCGCGTCGCCCGCCTCGAACCGGAAGGCGAGAACTGGTGGTTCGGCGTGCAGGTGCCCGCCGATCTCGCACGCTACGTCGCGATGAAAGGCTCGATCTCGCTCGACGGCATCAGCCTCACCGTCGCAGCCTGGCACGACGGCGTCGTCGCGACCGCCATTATTCCGTTTACCTACAAGCACACGAATCTGTCGGCCCTGAAGCACGGCGATCCCGTGAACATCGAGTGCGATGTCCTCGCGAAATACGTCGAACGTCTGATGGAATCGCGCAACGCGGCGCCGGCTTCACGCCTCACCGTTGCCCGCATGGTGGAAGAAGGTTTCTAGACGAAAAGGCAATATCAGTTGCCGCTGGTCGGCGCCGTTGGGGTCGCAGGCTTCGACGGAGTCCATTCCGAGTATTTTTTCCCAGGAGGCGCGGGTGCCGCCTTTTCCTTTTTTGGTTTCTTCTTCTCGCGAGACCGAATGTCCCGGTTGCCTCGTTGCCCCATGATTTTCTCCTCGTCGCGCCGATTTCGATTTTGCAAATTTGTGAATCTGATTCGCGAATATCGCTCGCCAAGCATACTCTAGTTTCCCGAAATCGTGCTCATCGAGAATGAACTGCCAGACGGCTTTTTGATCTTGTTTCAACTACCGCCCCCGCTACATTGTCATTTCGAGCGAAGCGAGGAATCCCTCTTCGATTGGAATCCGAAGAAAGAGGGACTCCTCGTTTCGCTCGGAATGACGCCGTTTTTTTGGTCATTGCGAACACAGTACGGAGAGGGAGGGATGAAGTGGTGACTACCAGCGTTTGGGTATCTTCTTCACTTCGCACCGCAGACCGCAATTGAGGCAGGCAACCCGGTTGAAGCTCTTATGAAAACCGATCCTGGCCCCGCAACAGGGGCTCCGGGTACCCAGCCAGATCATAATCGTCGTCCATGGGTAGATCATGCATCCACTCTAGTCTTGTTCGCAGCGAATAGCTCGGGGTTTCAGTAGCACAGGCTTCAGCCTGTCCTACCGAACCCCCACCCGTGAGCCGCGATAATACAAAATCAATCCCAGCATCACCGATAAAACCGTCCCCGCCACCAGCTTCATCTCAAACAGAAATTTGCTCGACGTGTCCCCCGGCGGGACAAACGACAGCGCGATTCCAGCGGCGACAACCACAAGCCCAAGCCCCGCCGCAACACAAACTCCCAGCCACCCGCCGGGAATCACCACCGCCGAGCGATTCTCGCGCCGGTCGGGACGCGCATAAAGCTTGATCGCCGCCGCATACATGTAAATGAACGGAATGAAATACAGTATCGTCGCCGCGTCCACCAGGATCTGATACGCCCCGCGCGTGTTTTCGTTGACCTGCGCGGCCAGCAGGATCACGCCCGAAACTCCCGCCTGCACAAGAATCGAAATGTACGGCGTCTTCCAGCGCGGATGAATTTTTCCAAACGCGGCCGGCAGATGCCTGTCAATCCCCACGATGAATGGAATGCGCGCCACGCCCGCCACCGTCGAACCCACGCCGCCCGCGTTCCCCACCGTCACCAGCAGCGCCGCGATCACACCAGCCGCCGCCATTCGCAGCGCCGCCGAACCCTCCGTGATGGCCTGAAACACGCCGCTCTTTGGATCGACCGTCTCGCTTGGCAACAGCATCAGCACGGCCACCGTGCCCGCGATATACATCAGCGCGATCAAGCCGCCCGAAGCGAAAATCGCGCGTGGAAATGTCCGCTGCGGATTTTTCACTTCCTCGCTCATCGCCGAAACCAGTTCCAGCCCCGTGAACGCAAACGCAAGCTGCGGCCAGAAATTCACCGTGTCCCAATTCCAGTGCGGCATCATCGCCACCACCGTGAAATGCGTCGCCGATCCATGCCGCGCCCACAGCAACAGCGCCACGCCCAGCAGCATCATCAGCGGCACATACGTGCACACCCCGCCCGCGTTCTGCAGCCATTTCCCGACGTTCAAGCCAATGATGTTCAGAAACACCGCGACAAACAGCATCGCGAAGGAACCGGCCAGCAGGAACGTGCGATTCTGCGCCAGCGCCGCAGTGCCACTGCCGCCGGCATAGGCCGTCATTGCCGTGCTTGCAATCAGCAGGCCGGGAAAATAAAAAAAAGTATAAATCCAGTACGTCCATCCGGCCACGAATCCGTGAAAATCTCCGAACGCCAGTTTCGTCCAGACATACAACCCGCCCTCTTCCGGAAATCGCGTCGAAAGCTCGACAATCACATAAGCCGTCGGCACAAAAAATAAAATCGCCGCCAGAATCCACAGGCTGATCGACGATTGCCCGTTGCGCGCCGCGGCCGCGATCCAGCGCGGCCCCAGCACCGCCGCCAGGCAAAACAGCAGCACGTCCCAGAAGCCCATCACGCGGCGAAGCTGATGCTTCACTTCCGCGGCTTCCGGCGCCGCCTCGCTCAAGTCGTCACGTCCAGTTCGGGGATCAATTCGTCTTGCCTGCGGAAATTGCGGAGGAACGGTTCCGGTGCGGCCTCAAACCCGGCCCACGGACCGAAATATGCAACGCGGCCTTCGTGAAGGAACACAACGCGGTCGGCCAGTTTTTTCGCCAGATGCGTATCGTGCGTAACCACAATCGAAGTTTTTCTGAATTTTTCCTTGAGCCGCAAAATCAAATCGCCCGTGTGAACCGCCATCAGCGGGTCCACCATCGTCGTCGGTTCGTCGTACAAAATTGCTTCGGGATCCTGCGCCAGCGCGCGCGCGATGGCCACGGCGCGCTTCATTCCCGTGCTCAGCTCGGACGGCAGTTTGTCTGCAACGTCGGAAACTTCCAGCATCTCGGACAGCTCCGCGACGCGCGCGTCCTTCTGGTCTTCCGTCAGGTCCGTGCGTTTTTCCAGCGGGAAGGCGATATTTTCCGCCACCGTCAGCGAATCGAATAGCGCGCCCGACTGGAAAACCATCGTGACGCGAAGTCGAATCGCGTGCATCCGCTCTTCGGTAAAATCGGTAATGTCCACGCCGTCGATCAGCACGCGCCCCGAGTCTGCCTGCAGGAAGCCCAGGATTATTTTAAGCGTTACCGATTTCCCCACCCCGCTGCGCCCCATGATCACACACGTCTCGCCCTTGTTAACGAAGAAGCTCACACCGTCCAGCACCCGGTGGTCGCCAAACGATTTGCTGACATTGCGGAATTCGATGTAGTGGGAGTCCATTGGTTCGTCCGTATTGTTGATGAGGCGCCGCGCAGAATCAAAGGAATTTCTCAGTAGCACAGGCTTCAGCCTGTCTGCTTTTGAATTCTGTGGCCCCGGCAAAAAAAGTCAAAAACAGACAGGCTGGAGCCTGTGCTACTGGCTGCGCGCCCCAAAAACTAAGCTAACTCATTGAATTACAGGGATATTAGCATGACATTCACACTGCCTACATCTTTAGCCGGGTACCATGAGTTTGCTTGACAAAGGGATGTGATTTACGTATATTAGCACTCGCCCGAGAGGAGTGCTAATCGTCTGCCACACTCCTTCGGCAAGAAAATCCTGGCTCAGCATGAAGGCTCCAGTTTTGCGCTGCGTTTTCCCCGCAATGCCTGGAGCCCACCGCAAAACAAATCGAACGGAGGCACGAAACGATGTCAGTCAATGTAACTCCGCTGCATGATCGCGTACTGGTCAAGCGGATTGAAGAGAAAGAATCAATCAAGGGCGGCATCATCATCCCCGACACGGCGAAAGAAAAGCCGCAAGAGGGCGAAGTGATTGCCGCTGGCGCAGGCAAAATCGAGAAGGGCGAGCGTATTCCTCTCGACGTAAAAGTCGGCGACCGCGTGCTGTTCGGCAAGTATAGCGGCTCCGAAATCAAGGTGGACGACGAGGATTACCTCATCCTCCGCGAAGATGAAATCCTGGCAAAACTTTCCGGCGCGGCCAAGGCTGCCGGCGGCAAGAAGTAACTTTTCCCTTTCGCCTGAACGCTCTTGACGAAGGTCGTACGCTTCGCACAAACAGCTTAGGGCACAGGGCCGCAGTTCTTAGCACCATCAGAATCTGAAATTATTGACGAAGAGGAGAATGACAAATGGCAAAGCAAATCGTGACTGGTGAAGCATCGCGCCAGTCGATTCTACGCGGCGTCAACGCACTCGCCGACGCTGTAAAGATCACGCTCGGCCCCAAGGGCCGCAACGCCGTGATCGAAAAGAAGTTCGGCGCGCCGATCATCACCAAGGACGGCGTGACGGTAGCAAAGGAAATCGAGCTGCAGGACCCGCTCGAAAACATGGGCGCCCAGATGGTTCGTGAAGTCGCTTCCAAGACTTCCGACGTCGCCGGCGACGGCACCACCACGGCAACCGTGCTGGCCCAGGCCATCTTCCGCGAAGGCGTGAAGACAGTGGCGGCAGGCGCAAGTCCCACCGCTCTCAAGCGCGGCATTGAGCGCGCCGTTGAAGTGGCGGTCGAAGAAATCAAGAAGCTTCACCGTGACGTCAAGGGCGACATGATCGCCCAGGTCGGCACGATCAGCGCCAACAACGACAAGCAGATCGGCAGCATCATCGCCGAAGCCATGAAGAAGGTCGGCAAGGATGGCGTCATCACCGTCGAGGAATCCCGCACGATGGAAACGACGCTCGAAGTGGTCGAAGGCATGCAATTCGACCGCGGCTATCTCTCCCCCTATTTCGTCACCGATCCCGAGCGCATGGAGTGCGTGCTCGAAGACGTGCGCATCCTGATCCACGAAAAGAAAATCAGCTCGATGAAGGACCTGCTTCCCCTTCTCGAACAAATCGCCAAGCTGGGCAAGCCCCTGCTGATCATTGCCGAGGACGTCGAGGGCGAAGCCCTGGCCACTCTGGTCGTGAACAAGCTGCGCGGCACGCTCCAGTGCTCCGCCGTCAAGGCCCCTGGCTTCGGAGACCGCCGCAAGGCCATGCTCGAAGACATCGCGACACTGACCGGCGGCAAGGCTGTCACCGAGGATCTCGGCATCAAGCTCGAGAACGTGAAGATGGAAGACCTCGGCAAGGCCAAGAAAGTCACGATTGATAAGGACAACTGCACGATCATCGAAGGCGCAGGCAAGTCCAGCGAAATCGAAGGACGCGTCCGGCAGATTCGCGCGCAGGTCGAGGACACAACCTCGGACTACGACCGCGAAAAGCTGCAAGAGCGTTTGGCGAAGCTGGTCGGCGGCGTGGCGGTGATCAAGGTGGGCGCGGCAACCGAAACCGAGCTGAAAGAAAAGAAGGCTCGCGTCGAAGACGCCATGCACGCCACTCGCGCGGCAGTCGAGGAAGGCATCGTCCCCGGCGGCGGTGTGGCTCTCATCCGCTGCATCGCGGTGCTCGACAAGCTCAAGCTGAATGACGAAGAAGCCATCGGCGTGAACATCGTCAAGCGCGCGCTTGAGGAACCCTTGCGGCAAATCGCCCTGAACGCGGGCGAAGAAGGCGCCGTAATCGTTGGCCGCGTCCGAGACAGCAAAGACGACAACTTCGGCTACAACGCGGACACAGGCGAGTACGGCGACATGGTCAAGGCAGGCGTCATCGACCCAGCCAAGGTCACGCGCCTCGCCCTCCAAAACGCCGCATCCATCGCCGGCCTGATGCTCACCACCGAAGCCCTGGTGGCCGACATCAAGGAAGACACCAAGCAAGCAGCAGCCGGCGCCGGACATGGCGGCGGCCCAGGCGGCGGCATGGGCGGGATGTACTAGCTCGAAGGAACAAGATGTAGTTCAAAGGGCGCCCCGAGTTGTTCGGGGCGCCCTTTTTTTACTTCGTGGTAGGTATGAATCCGAGGACTACGCAATGAAATGCCCTGAGTGCAAATCTGAGGGTGCGGGTTTAGATTTACGTCCGCCGCCAAGTCCGACCAATCGATTACGATGAATCCCCTTCCCTCGTCCGCATAACGCGACCAATTGCTCCATGGCCAATCCTAAAGTGCCGGGGGAACGGCAGATCGTAGCCCACAGTCCGCCGTCCCTCCGGGACTACCGAAAATTGCAAAAACCTGTTTGTGCGGGGCGGAGTCAAGACCGCCCCGACAGGGCACCCCAAAACACCAAAACACTCGGCGCTTCACGGTCGCTGGCGGTCGGGGGTAAACTCGCTCCCATGCCAGAAAAGAAATTATGCCTGAAAGCCGTTATGGCAAATCTCGAGGGCAAGAGCGTCTGGACGGGCACGTACGCGTGCTCGGTCTGCGGCGTTGTGTTCCGTCCCGATGCGCGCGACGCCGGCATTCTTACGCGTGAATTTGAGGAGCATAAACTGCATGAGCACGCTGAGGAATGACGCCTGTTTTCCGTGACTCTGAATCACCACGCGCCCATCGCGTGTATACTTCCACGGAAAGAAAACGTGAAAATCAAAAGCTGCCGGAGGAATACAATTATGGCAACGCAACCACACACGATCCCACCCCACGCGGGCGTGATGCAAATCCTGGGCGGCGCTTACGTCGCTGGTGCAATTTCCTGCCTCGCCCAAATGGGAATTCCGGACCTTGTCGAGGCCGGTCCCAAATCGGCCGATGAATTGGCGAAGCAAATTGGAGCCGATGCGCAGGCGCTCTACCGCCTGATGCGCGCCACAGCCTCTGTGGGAGTGCTCTCGGAAGGGCCCGACGGAAAATTTTCGGAGACGCCGATGTCGGCGGTGTTGCGCAGCAACGGAAATCCCAGCCTGCGGGCGATTGCGATGCTGGGAAACCGGGAATGGCACAGCCGCGGATGGTCGCGCCTGGAATACTGCGTGCGAACGGGCAAGCAGGCGCTCGAACAGATTTACGGAACGCACACATTTGATTTTTTCACGAACAATCCGGAAGAGGGAAAAATCTTTAACGACGCCATGACCGGATATTCCACAATGGATAGCCCCGCCCTCGCCGCCGCTTATGATTTTAGCGGGATTCATTCCATCGTCGATGTGGCCGGCGGGCACGGCCTGCTACTGGCAACGATTCTGAAAAACAATCCGCAAATGAAGGGTACGCTCTGCGACATGGAACACGTGGTGGCAGGCGCGACGAACGGGCCGCTCAAACCGGTGATGGACCGCTGCACGCTCGCCTCGGGCGATATGTTCGCATCGGTCCCCGCAGGAACCGACGCGTACATCATGAAGCACATCATTCACGACTGGCCGGATGAATTATGCGTCAAGCTTCTGAAAGCGTGCCGCGCCGGCGTGAATCCAGGCGGAAAACTCCTGGTAGTGGACTCGGTGATTCAGCCCGGCAACGAATTCTCTCCGTCGAAATTCCTCGACCTGCAAATGCTGATTTTCCCCGGCGGGCGCGAACGCACCGAAGCACAATTCCGCGCGCTGTTCGAGGCGTCGGGCTGGAAGTTGAGCCGCGTGATTCCCACCGCTGTCATGGATTCGATTGTCGAGGGAGTTCCGGCGTAGCGAGTGAGCCGCTCGGCCCTGGCATCAGGCTTCTCGCCGGGGCTGAAAAGCTTCCGCAAAAAAAGGCGGAATCATTCCGGGCAAAGCGAGGAACGACGGCGCATGAAATTTGGAATAACGGCGAAAAAACAGACACCGCCAAATCCCTAATCGGCATCCGGCTTCCTGATATTCTCCTTCAAGTCCATGTAGGTGCGCCGCATCTCTTCCACAAATTTCATCTGTTCGAGATTCGTGCTGAGCACATCCGCGGTGGCGCGCACCGCGTCGATGGTGGCGTGGCGCGCTTCTTCGGCTGCGGCTCGCGCCTGTTCAGCAGCCCCTCGGGCCGACTCCGCCGCGTGACGCGCTTCCTCGCGCTCTTCTCGGATTTGTTCGAGCGCCTGGCGATGCTCTTCATGAAGAATGCGCGCATCTTCATTGAATTTTCGGGCCTGTTCCGCCTCGCCGCGGGCGGCTTCATTCACCTCGCGGCCTGCCTCTTTCAGAAGAAGATCATCGACTACATAAGGGCCGTCGCGCGCGGGTTTCACTCCGAGACCGTCTTGCTCACTCCCAATATTTTCATTGGCCATTTGTTCCTCCCGCCCAGCGATCAGTTGCTTTCCCGTGTTTCCACTTCAAGGGCAATCGCATACCAGGCAAGGTCATCGGGAAGCACGGCTTCGCACTTGCTGACGTCAATCACCGTCTCATGCTGGAGGCCCATTGCGGAGTCGGTCTCAACGCGGTCCCTCGGCGAAACCCTGGCCGCGAAGCGGATTTCGTCCCCTGTGGCCGCGCGATCCAACTGGACAGGATGTTCGGGAACATCTGGTTTCCGATGTTGGCGGCTGAATATTTTCATCACACTCTACGGATAAGCCAAACGATTAAACAAAGAATTACGAGCGTACCGAGCAGTCCGTATCCAAACATGGCAGCCTCCAGATGTTCCTTCGGTATTCGCGTCATCGATTTCATGTTCCGTGGCGGATTCCCGCGATCCCTATCCACACTGCTACTTGCCGACAACCTTCTTCAACTGTCCCACTTTGTTCTGAACTTTCCCCGCAACCTCTTCCACAATGCCTTCGTCTTCAAGATCGGGATCGTTCGTCAGTTGTCCTATCTTTTCCTTCACTTTCCCCTTCACTTCGTGAAATTTGCCTTCCACCTGATCGTTCGTGCCGGATTGCGTCATGGTTGGCTCCTCTCTAACAGTTTCCTCTATGCGAGTAATGTTAGTCGAAGCGAGCGAGGCTGTCCGTTCACTTGTGAACAGTTCCTGATATTGTTTGAGATTTTCTTCGACACGCGGGATACACACTTTACTTCATTCGGATAGAGACACCCCCAAGCTCGCTGGCACGAGCCTGGGGGTGTTCTGCGCTCCAGTGTGGGATTAACCCCGGAGGTGAAAGTGGTACCGGACCGATCCAATGATCTCGCGCGGGTTGTTGAAGTGATTCCCGGCAAACGAATTGTTTACGTCGAACGGAAAACGAGAGTTGGAGATATTCAGAATGGTTAGACCAAGGTTCCAGCGTTCTCCGAACGCCTTCCCCATTTCGACATCGCAGAGGGTATGTTGCGGCAGGTGTGCAGGTCCGTCCGCCAGCAGGAATCCCGAGCCATACACGACGTTCGCCGAAAAGAAAGCCCGCCTGGGCAACTGAACCTCGAAGCCGGTCGTCAGAGTATTTCTCTGGTCATGATCGATATAGCAGAATGCCGTCAGGCACGGCGCCGGAACCGGCTCGATAAGCCCGCCAATGGGTTGCCCCTTGTATTGAGCGATCATGTTCGAGTAGGCCAGATGGAACTGCAATTTGCGCATCAGTTGAGGGGAACGGATCGAGAGCTCCTGGCCCTGCATTCGGGCATTCGGAGTGGTAAGCGGGAGTAAAATATTGGAATTGCCAAGCACGTCGTGATCCAGGAAATTTCGCACGCTCGTCGCGAAGTGGTTGACGTCAAAGATCCAGCCACGAAATGGAATGGTGAGCCCTTCTTCTCTCTGAATATCCCGTTCACCCAGGAGAGGTTGGAAACCGAAGTCTTTTGTCCCGGACAACGCGGGACCGAAGATTCCTCCTCCCACGGTGTACAGCGGCGGCGCCTGGTAATAGGTGCCGTAGTAACTCCGTACCACCCAATGCAGCTTGGGAATTTCTACGGTCGCTCCCACGCGCGGGTTGACTGCGTCTTCATTCGTGATTCCGGAGAAATGAGTAATTCGCACTCCCCCATTGAGTGTCAGACATTGCAAAGGTTTGTACTGGTCGTTGACATAAGCCGCTCCAACGCCGCCGGTAGGAATCGCGCTGACCGTTGCGGAGGTAGCGGGAGAGACCGTCGCGTCGTCGAGACTGAAAATCTGATTGTTATGCTGGTAGAAACCGTACACTCCGCCCACCAGGTTGTTTGGCCCATGCACATACTTGAGTTCTACCTGGCTGCCTAGGTAGTTCGAAACGTTTCGACTGTTGGCGCTGAACGGATCGGTGGGGCCGGCAATATATTGCCCGTTGTTGTAGTGATAGAAGGGCGAGACGGTCAACACCGCATCCGGATTGATCGTATGTGTCCACGAAAATGTGATGAAGGCGTCCCGCTCCTGATCGACGTCCCGCAAACCCCCAAAACTTGTGCTCACGGGATTCAAATCGGCCGGATCGACTGGAATTTGGAAGTGATCGTTGCGAACCGACGCCGTCCAATCCAGTTGGTCCGAAGTCCCCAGTTTGTAACTCATGTTGGTGAAAAAGTTTTCGCCGCTGCCCTGTGCGTGGCTGATCTGGATGACGGGAGGCTCCAGACCTAAATCGGTCCTGTTCCCGCTTATACTTAGATAGTAAGCATACTTTGTAGTATGCCCGCCCCAGCCGATCTGGTCATTGGTTTGGTTGAAGCTGCCGAAGGTTGCCGTCATATCGATATCGTCGTTGAACTCAAAACCGTTTCTCGTGTAGATGTTCACCTGCGCGAAGGTGCGGTCCCCGCTCTGCGCGCCATAGCCGCCCCGATTAATCTCAACTTCCTCGATGTCCTTGGGGTCCATCGCGCGGCCCACATTGCTGGACATGTTGGTATTCGGAACCGGCACCCCGTTGATGATGTAATCGATCTGGTGTCCACCCCGCACGTGAAGGTGATCGTGCAGGACGAAGGCGCCCGGCGTGACATCGGTAATGAACGCAAGGCTGCTCATTTTGTCCGCGCCCGGAAGCCCCTCGAGAATCTGCTGGCTGGAAACGAGCACGGGCGGACTGGCCGCAGCTGGAGCGGTTGCCTCGGCCATCGATTCCGCAGTGACGGTCACAGAGCTGACTGCACCGGTCAGCGCGAGACTCAATTGCAGATTCGGCGCGCTCCCTATAATAATCTGGACGGGCTGGCTGATCGTTTCGAAGCCGTCGTGCTCTACTTGAAGCATGTATTCCCCGAGTGGAATTGTCCCAATGACGAATGTTCCTTCCATGTTCGTCTTCGTGCCCTGTGACCAGGACGATGCCGTGGAGCGCAAGGTCACAACTGCCTCGGGTACCACCAGGCCACCGGGATCTTTGATCGTTCCGCGCAATGTGCCGAATCCTTGGGCACGAGCGTTCCCAGCACCCAGCAGCACTGCAAGGGAGAGATAAATAGCTAACGTGCGAGTTTTCATGACACTAGATTGCCAATGAACAAATTCCGTTACAGTGGTCTGGATCACAAATCGGAGTGACGCCCATCACACGTTCGAGGGGCGGGGAGCTTTGAAGCTTTGACAAGCTTTGGCGCTCATGGTTGACACTTGCCGGCAATGGGCATAGGGTTTGCCCACGGATGAAATCGGGAGGAAGCATGAATTCAAAACGGCACGGTCTTGGCCATCGCGAACGTGTGTTTCCACGGAAGGATGCCCTCGGTTTCGTTGCGCTGATCGCCCTGCTGGGAGCAGGCGTAGTGTGCGCGCAGGTGCCGCCTGAGATCGAGGCGCGGCTCCAGAAAATCGGCCCCATTGTCGATCCTTCCTGCACCGCCAAAATTTACCGCCCGCTGATGCCGCCGCAAGAAGTGGCCGACCAATATCTCGAGATGGAAAAAACGGGAAAACCGAGCAGCCAGGTTCCTCTGTATCCGGGAATTACAATTGAGCGCGACGTTTCCTTTGGGCCTGATCCCAAAGATGTCGTGGATATTTTTCATGCGGAGAAAGGTCCTGCCCTGCGCACTGTTTTGGTTTATGTTCCCGGAGGGCCCGGAAACAAGATTGAGTTGCAGGACAAGGAAGCCAACGCTTTCTATGACAACGTCATGCGCTGGGCCACCAGAAATGGAATGGTCGGCGTTACGATGCAGCGCCACGGCCTTGCGCCGGGCGCGCCACCCGATTTTTACGCAGGCGCGAGGGATGTTTCGGCCATGGTGCAGTGGGTTGAGGCGAATATCTCGAAGTACCAGGGAAATCCTGCGCGCGTGTTCATCTGGGCCCATTCGGCGGGAAACGGCCCGCTCGGAATCTATGCGGGGCATCCGGAACTGTACGGCCCAAAAGGCATCGGCGTGAAAGGGATCGTTTTCATGTCGGGCCAGTTCAACATTCTTCGGACCCGATGGCAATAATCCCAGCGAAAAGCGCTGCTCCTCCGGGAGCAGGAGCATTTGCATCTTCGGGAACCACATGCAGCGCGGGCGGTCCGAATGCGGAGTGACGCCCCAATTCCGGGCAAAGATCGTGGGGCAACCCGGCGGTCCCAATTCAGCCGGACCACCGCCGGGCGGCGGCAGGTCCGGCTCTACCGGTAGCCCGGGACGAACATGATCAAGCGATCCAGTCTGCCCGGCCTTCAGACAACCAGCGCAAAGCTCTTCCTGGCTTCCGCCGAATTCGATCCCGGAATCGCGAACGGCAAGCCGAGCGTCTTTAACCAAGCCTTGCACGATGAGTTGTGCAAGCTCGACGGCGCGAACGCTACCGACGGCCAGGGTCATTGCCCGACGCTCGCGGTGATGAAGGGCGAGAGCCACATGTCCGAACTCTTCTCCGTGGATACAAGAACTGACAACACAGTTTCCGGCGCCTCAAGGCGAACGCTCGCCGACGGCAAAGGACATTGCCCAATGCTCGTGGTGATGAAAGGCGAGAGCCACATGTCGGAAATTTTTTCCGTGGATACGAGCGACAAAACAGTTTCCGGCGCAGTCCTGGCCTGGATTAAAAGCGTCCAGTAGCGCGGCGGAATACAAAGTCGCTCACGATTCCACCTTGCTTTTGGGGGCCGCAATCTGCCATTGTAAAATTCACAGGAGGCACAAAAATGGCCAGGAAGAACGAGTTGAAAGATGCAGCGGTGAAAATCGGTTCCGCCGTCGGCAAGCTTGACGGCAAAGCGCACAAGGCGGCGCAGGTTGCGAGGCAGGAACTCGCCGAGCTTTCAAAGCAAGTGGCATCTCTCAAGAAGCAAATTGAGAAAAGCGCAAAGAAGCTTCAGAGCGCGCTCAAGTAATCCCGGGCACACCCGGCGCATCAGATTCAATTATCCCCGTCAAGTCCCCCGCAGGAATGTATTTCTGCCCGTAAAGGGTCGTGTCCGGGGATTTCCCGGCCCCCCCCGCATGTTTTCGCGTGTCCATTGAATTAATGATGTTGTGCGGCATCCCTCCTTGATTAGAAGCTCGCCTCCCTTCCCTTTCCTGTAGGATTTTAAGGAGTCTTAATCGCTTCTGTATGTACCATTTAAGCACATTCGGCCGGCCTTCGATTCGGCTGGACCCGTGCGGAAATTTTCTTCAAGATTGGAGATTCTTCCCCGCCTTCATTCTCCTGGCACTCATCGTTTTCTTTTCTCCAGTAAAAAGCTCGGGACAGGACCTGGGCGCGCTCGCCCGCGCGGAGCAAGCCCGCAAGGCAGCGCTCCCGGAGCATCCGAATCACGTTTATACGAACGACGACCTCTCGCGCCCACAGATTCTTGCGCCTGAAGATAAATCGATATTTGACGCGAAGCGGAGTGAATCTGCGCCCGTACTGGCGGAAGTTCCTCCGGACGCCGAAGCACCGGCGGCGCCGGAGGTTTCCCTGGGTGAGATTGCACGGCAATATCGCCAGAGAAAACTTGCGCAGCAATTACCGTCGGAAGATCGGCCCACCGTCGCGCAACACGTGTATACCGACGATGAGATGCTCCGCCCCACGATCCTTACGCAGGGGGACCGTGCCGCCTACGAGGCGGCGCTAAAAAAGCCGCTGCCCGCGGTACAGATTCAGATTACGGCACAAACTACGTTTGGCGAATCACCCGCCCCCGAAGCGCCCCTTGGAGATATCGCACGGACTGCGTATCAGGACCGGGAACGATCGCAGGAGGCGCGTGCCCCCTCGAAGTTCCATTTTCCGGGGACCTGGGCCGCTCTCGCTTCGCCAGTCCCTCGGAAGCGCATTCCCGTTCCGTCCCCGAAAGTCGTGGCGATAACGCGCCCTGTTGCTCCGCGTCATGCGAAAAAAAATCTGGACGAAGTGAGAAGAGTCCGCTTTGAGGCAATCACGGTGCGACGCGGCGACTCTCTGTGGAAATTGGCTCGCGTTTATCTGGGCCACGGCACCCTCTGGCGAACCTTGCTTAAGGCGAATCCCCAAATCCGCAATCCGGACCATCTCAAAATCGGCATGGAACTCCGCATTTAGAGAGATTTCATTCTCAAGCTCAGCAATGTAGCTCCTGGAAAAAGGCTGCGGACGCGCATGTGTGCCCGGACGCTGCCACTTTTTCGCTGTTCGAATCATCAAAGTACCCGTATCTGTTTTTTATGGCGAGGGTATATCCCTGTTCGTTGGTTCCTGGGCGCGCATGGGAGTAGACTATCGATTTGGGAGGGGGAAAAATGTCGATTCGACCGGTGAAAAAGCTCATCAAATCAAAACCCACATTGGAGGGAGCTGGCGTGCACCTGCGCCGCGCATTCGGCTTCGGGAATACCACTGACACCGACCCCTTTCTCCTTCTGGACGATTTCCGCAATGACGTCCCTGAGGATTACTTAGCCGGCTTTCCGTGGCATCCTCACCGCGGGATCGAAACGATCACTTACGTCCTGGCCGGAACCGTGGAGCACGGCGACAGCATGGGAAACCAGGGATCGATCGCTTCGGGCGACGTTCAGTGGATGACGGCGGGGAGCGGGATTATTCACCAGGAAATGCCCAAGGGCGACGACGCCGGCAGGATGCACGGTTTCCAGCTTTGGGCGAATCTCCCAGCCGCACTCAAAATGACCGCCCCCCGCTATCAGGAAGTGAAAGCCGGTGAAATTCCGCAGCTAACGGATGACGACGGCACCCACGTGCGCCTTGTGTGCGGAAAATTCTGGGGCAAGAAAGGCCCGGTCGACGGCATTGCCGCCGACCCCCTTTATCTCGATATTTCCGTTCCCCCTGGACAAAGGAAAGCCCTACCCATCGAGACGACGCGCCATGCCTTCGCCTATGTGTTCGCCGGAGGTGGCAAGTTCGGAAACGCCTCCGAGCCCCTGGCGGTGCCGACCGAGCCGGTCGGATGGGCGGACACCGCTCCCCCCAGGTCCGCCGAAAACCGCTCGCTGGTCCTGTTTGATCGAGGCGATGAGGTCCTGGTGCAGGCGGGGGACGACGGGATACGCTTCCTGCTGGTCTCAGGCAAGCCTTTGGAGGAGCCGGTGGCGTGGTACGGCCCCATCGTGATGAATACCCAGGATCAGCTCAAAGAAGCGTTTCGGGAGCTCGATCAGGGCACATTCCTGAAAGCGGGAAAGCTGGGCTAGGAAGGCCCCCTGTTCCCATTCAGTGACCGCCCGGCAAGCACAACATCGGGCGGTTTTAGTGGCACAGGCTTCAAATTGTGTTTTTTTGACTTTCGTAGAAATCTTCAAAATTGAAAAATGCACAGGCTGAAGCCCGTGCCACAGCAGGCCCATCGCCGATATTGGCGGATCGCAGCGGAAACAGATTTACGACCGGCGACAGAGTAGTAACTCATTTTCAATAGACCACAAATTACCGATGGGGCGATTTTAGTAGCGCCGGCGTCTCGCCGGCGCTACCAAATTCAGTTGCCTTCGACAGACTCGATCTGGGCGAAATGAGTCACGACCGGCCACAATATTCGCTTTAGTTTCGCCAATGCTTGTGGTATCCTCTTGCCGTCTTTCTACCTTTGCTTCAAAGGAGAATCTATGTCCCTCGCTCAAATGCTTTTGCCGGAATTCGACCAGGAAGTGAAAAGCACGCGCAAGCTGCTCGAGTGCGTGCCCGACGGAAAATTCGATTACCAGCCGCACGAAAAATCCATGACGCTCGGGCGTCTCGCCGCGCACGTGGCGGAAATCAACAGCTACGTGATCTCGACGTTGAAGCTGGAACGGCTCGATTTCACAGGCGAAGAAAAGCAAGTTCAGCCCGCCACGCGGCAGGAGCTGCTCGACAATTTCGACAAGACGGCCGTGGAAGCGCGCGAACTGCTCTCCAAAGCCACCGACGAAGACCTCGCGAAAATCTGGACGCTGACATACAAGGGACAGCAGGTTTTCTCGATGCCCCGCTCGCTCGTCCTGCGCAACATGTGCATGAACCATCTCTACCACCATCGCGGGCAGCTGACCGTTTACCTGCGCATGAACAACGTCCAGTTCCCCGGCATGTATGGTCCGTCAGCCGACGAAATGAAAAAGTGGCAAACAAAGGGCGCATAGCGTCAAGCGGCACAGGCTTCAGCCTGCGGTTTTTGACTTTCGGAGAAGTCTTCAGAATTCAAAAACCTACAGGCTGAAGCCTGTGCTACTCCCGCCGCCTTGCCGGGCCTTCGCCATTTCGGTATATTCAAAGCAGCCATCCACATTCAAAAAAGACGGCTCAGGAGCAGGAAACGCAGCATGCCAGGTGAAACAATTCCGTTCGCCACGATTGAAGAAGCCCTCGAAGAGATCCGCCAGGGGCGCCAGATCGTGCTGGTGGACGACGAAGACCGCGAAAATGAGGGCGACCTCACTATGGCGGCGGAAAAAATCACACCTGAGGCGATCAACTTCATGGCCAAATACGGCCGCGGCTTGGTCTGCCTCACTCTCACTGAGGAACGCTGCGACGAACTTGCCCTGCCGCTGATGACTCCGGTGAACACTTCAAACTACGGCACCGCGTTCTGCGAATCGATTGACGCGAAGCGCGGCACCACCACCGGCATCAGCACCGCCGACCGCGCGACGACCATTCTGACGGCGATCGACCAAGCAACGCGCCCCACCGACCTGGCGCGGCCGGGCCACACATTCCCGCTTCGTGCGCGCAATGGCGGCGTGCTGGTGCGCGCGGGACAAACCGAAGCGTCGGTGGACCTGGCGCGCATCGCCGGCCTCACTCCCGCGGGCGTGATCTGCGAAATCATGAATGACGACGGCACAATGGCGCGCGTCCCGCAGCTCGTGGAATTTTGCCGCACGCATGGGCTGAAAATGTTGACGGTCGCGGAATTGATTCGCTACCGGATGAAGAACGAGCGCTACGTTCGCCGCGTGGCCGAAGCCGCTCTCCCCACACGTTACGGCGATTTCCGCATGATTGTCTATGCCTCGGACGTGGATCGCGAACAGCACATTGCTCTCGTGCGCGGAGACCTGGCCGGCAAGCCACCGCTGGTCCGAGTACATTCGCACTGCCTCACCGGAGACGTTTTTGCATCCACAGAATGCGATTGCCATGAAATGATCGAACACGCCCTCGAAGCCATCGTCGCCGAGGATCGCGGCGTGTTCGTCTACCTGCACCACACGGGACGAGGCTTCGGAATCGAATCCTCCGCCCCGGCAGTGAACGCGCTTCCGCACATCGTGTATCACTCGCGAAATCAGATGGGCCAGGACGTCGCGCGCGAGCGCCAATTGCAGCATGAAAGTGGCATTGGCGCGCAAATCCTGATCGATCTGGGATTGAAAAACCTGCGCGTCCTCACCAACCATCCGCGAAAAGTGGTCGCCCTCGAAGGCTACGGCCTGAACATTACCGAGCAGGCGCCTTTGATGACCCGGTCGAAAAAGCGTACCCATCAGACGCTGTAGCGTGGATTTCCTGGTTGCCCCGATTGACGAGCGGCCCGCAGGCTTTGAATCCTCCGCGAGAAATCCGCCAGCGCTACGGGGAACTTGTCTTTTTGGCGGGCCCGGGGGGAATGACCTTCTTCACAACCGGTGGAGGAGGCGCGGAAACCGTCACGTACGGCCTTAACGCATCCAGCTTCTTCTGACTGATGCCTCGAATGGCCAGCAAGTCTTCCACGCGATGGAAACGTCCCGATTTCTGCCGCATATCGATGATCCGCTGTGCGGTGACGGCTCCCACGCCGGGCAATTCCTGTAGCTCCTTCACATTCGCCACGTTGAGATCGATTGGCTTCGCGGGAGGATGCTTTTCGCCATGAACAACAGAAATGCGAAAGGACAAGAATACAGCAGAGGATCAAAGCGCCGGCATGGAGCAGGATAGAAAAAATTCTCATCGCGACCTTCGATCTGCGGTCATGAATGAACAATGCAACGCTGCAGAGCAAAACACCGGCAACGAAAAAAAATATTTTGGCCGCCGGAGCAAATGACAGCACCAAAAAGACTCGGCCCACGCCGAGTAATACCAAGCCCGCGAATAAAAGGGCCACGCTGACGCTTCCGGGAATCCTGCTCCGCCAACCTGGATCAGATGCGATTCCCTTGCGCGTCGTACACCTCCGGCGCGCCGTACTGCGCCGCTTGCGATTCGATCAGGGCGCGATCGCCGACGATCACGATCTGCGCGTTCGCCGAATCGAAATATTTTTGCGCAGCATTGAGAACGTCGGCCGTCGTGAGTTTGAATACGCGATCGCGATACGTTTCCAGATAATCGTCCGGCAGGCGTTCCAGCGTGGATGTGGCGAGCTGCCCGGACAGTCCGTCCTGCGTCGCGAGACCCAGCGAAAAAACTCCCGTCATGTAATTGCGCGCATCGGCCAGTTCGCTTTCGCCAACGGCTTCGGTGCGCATACGGTCGATCTCGTAGAAAATTTCCTTGAGCGTCGCGGCAACCACGTCGTTGCGCACCGCCGCCCCGATGCTGAAGTAGCCATGCTGGCGCAGCGAATGCGCCCCGCTGCGCGGGCTGTAGGTGTAGCCCTTGTCCTCGCGGATATTCATGACCAGGCGCGAATTAAACGCGCCGCCGTAAATCGAATTCGCCAGCGTCAGCTTCAGCCAGTCCGGATGTTTCCGGGTGATCGCGCGGTTGCCCACCGAGACCTGCGTCTGCACCGAGCCCGGCAGATGCACCAGATAGACGCGCCGTCCCTTCAATTCCGGAAGCGCCGGATTCGGAGCGTCTTCCACCGGAGCGTTTGCCCACGAGCCGAAAATCTTCTCGACCTGCGCCAGCATTGCCTGCGGCTCGAAATCTCCGACCATGACCAGCAATGCATTTCCCGGGCGATAGTAGCGCGTGTAAAAATCCTTGAGCTCATCGAGGCGGTAGGCTTCGGCTTGCGCCTCGGTCGGCGAAATCGTGCCGTAGGGATGCGCACCGAACAGCACGCGGCGCAACCGCTCGCTGGCCAGAAATCCGGGCGTGGTGCGTTCGATCTTCAAACCTTCGACCAATTGGCGCCGCTCGCGTTCGAATTCGTCCGCGGGAAACGAAGCGTGCTGCGTCAACTCGGCGACAAGTCGCAGCAGTTCGTTCGAAAAGTCCACCAGGCCTGAAAAGGAAACGGCGCTGGTATCGGCTCCCGCGCCTGTGGAGAGGTCCGCGCCCATCCGCCGCAGGTCTTCCTCAATTTGGCGGCTGGAGCGCGCGGTGGTGCCCGTACGGGCCACTGTCGCCGTCATGTCGGCGATGCCGGGAGAGGTCGCGGAAGTCATGGCGTTGCCGCTGCGGAAAAAAAGTTGGCCGTTGAATTTCGGGATCGTGTGCGATTCCACGAGGACGACTTCGAGGCCGTTCGAAAGAGTCGTTCGAACGCGCGGCGGCCAGATGACGGGCCGCTCATGTGTCAGCGCTGGGACTGTCGTGTTTGTTTCCGAGAGCGGGGCGGTAGCCATCAGGCCGCGCCTTTCTTCGCCGGCTGGCGAATGACGATCGAGCGATTGGGCCGCGTCAAAAGTTTCTGCGCGACGGACTGCACGGCCTCGGGCGTGACGTCCATGAAACCGCCGAGAATTGTATTCACCAGGCGGGGCTCATTGTCGAACAAAGAAAAACATGCGAGCAGATGCATCAACCCGTAATGCGGAATAGACGCGCCGCCCTCGAGATTGGAAAAATAATTCGACCGGAATTTCACTTTGATCGGGTCCAGTTCCTCGGCCGTCATTCCCTTCTGTTTCATCTCGTCGAGGATTTCGTCGTACGCAGCGATGGTCTGGTCGGCGGAATACTCGGGCTTGTACAACATGCGCGTGACCATCAGCGTCGGCCCATTGTAATCGAACAGGTCGCCGACCGGATAATGAATGCCGCCATCCGCATCCACCGCAATTTGCCGTTCGAGCACCATGCGGCGATACACGCGTCCCGCGCGGCCGCCGTGCAGCGCATGATCGAGCATCGCCGCGGCATACCACTCCGGCGTAAGGCGGCGAGGCGCCTGGTATCCGATGGCGACGCCGGGCAGCGTGCCGAATTTTTCCTCGACGATGCCGCGTCGCTCCTCGATCTGCGGGGGTTCGTCGATGTCGGCAGGCGCGGGTGCCGGGCCCGAGGGAATCGAAGCGAAATGGCGCTCGGCCAGTTTGAATCCTTCGTCCATGTCCACATCGCCGAGGATCAGAAGAACGGCGTTGGAGGGAGCATAGTAAGTCTCAAAAAACTTCTGGACGTCTTCGAGCGTTGCGGCGTCGAGATCGTCAAAATCGCCGTAAAAGTTATGCGCGTTCGCCCAATTGCGGTAAGCGACAGGCGGCATGTCGAGCCACGGAAAACCGCCATATGGCTGATTGAGCACGTTGACGCGGACTTCTTCTTTCACCACATCGCGCTGGTTGCGCAGATTTTCGTCGTCCACTTTCAAGGCGCGCATGCGGTCGGCCTCCAGCCACAGCACGCGTTCGAGAGCGTTGGAGGGGACGGACTCGTAATAATTCGTCACGTCGTAGTGTGTCGATCCGTTCAGCACGCCGCCCGACGAATTGATCAGCTTGATGTGCACCATTTTTCCGGCGTTCGCCGATCCCTGGAACATCATGTGCTCGAACAGATGCGCGAAACCGCTGCGGCCGCGCGGCTCGATGCGAAATCCAATGTTGTAATAAACGCCTACCGTGGCCACCGGCGCGGCGCGATCCGGCGAAACGACTACGCGCAAGCCGTTTGCAAGCGTCGTGCTCTCGATTGGAATGTTCAGTTGTGTCAAGAAGTCCCCCGCGAAAAAGGTAATCCATTTTACCGGTGCCAACGATTCCCACTCGCCACACAAACATCATGGAACAATACGGGAAAACTGTAGCGCCGGCATCTTGCCGGCGGGTTTTATGAATTCAATCCGCCAAAATCCGCCGGCAAGATGCCGGCGTTACAAAAACCAATCCGGCGCACGATCACTTCCTCCCCGGCTTCTTGAGTGGACCCAATTCACGATCCACTTCCCGCAGCTTTTCGTCCGGATCGCCGGAGAGCACGAGCGCAGCCAGGCGCGTACCCGCCTTATACGCTTCAAGATATTCGCCCGGAAAATCCGCCAGAGCGCGAACGTGTCTGCCCACCGTCGAAAAATCGCCGCGAGCGATGGGTCCGGTCCACGCCGCTCGCGGGCCGACGCTCTCGAAATTATCCAGCGTTTGACGCGTCAGCAGCAGGAGCGCTCGAGCCGCCTGTCTCCGTTTGAATCCCTGGGCCATCAGCAGGCGAGTGGCTGCTTCCATGACAGCCAGAATGTGAGCGCACGCAAACGATCCAGCAGCATGATACGCCGCCTTGTTCACTCCCGACAAGCGGACCGCCGCGCCGCCCATGTGCCGGACCATTTTGCGCGCCACTTTTATGGCGGCGGGCTTCCCTTCGATTCCAAACGTGCGTCCCACCAGGTCCGGCAAGCTGTGATCCCGGAACGTCTGCATCGGGTGGATGGATCCGGTAGCCGCGCCAAGATCGGCCAGCGGCTTGAGGACGGAAGAATCCATCGCGCCGCTGGTATGGAGAGCGACTTTGCCGCGCCACTCTTCGCGGCCCATCTCTGCCAGAAGCTTTGCAACATCTTCCAGAGCGCCATCCGGAGTGGCGATCAAGACGACATCGGAAGCCAGCAGCTGGCGCGTAAAATGTTCCGCGGGTTGCCCAGCGCCGATCGCACGCACCGCCGATCGCGCCGAGGACGCGGTACGCGCGTTAACTACGCCGATCCGCCAGCCGTGCTGGTGCAACAGGCGACCGAAGGCGCACCCCACGCGTCCCCCGCCGACGATGGATAATGTTTCAGACATTCGATGTGTTAGCATAACTTGTCCGGCGCATTTTCGTCTCAGAAAAAAATCGGTTTTACGGAAAAGTTAATTTGCACTTCTATTGGATTGCACTGTTCGGCCTGATCGCGGCGCTTTGGATCGTTCAGGGGATTCGGGCTGGCTTTGGGATGGCGGGTCTTCCGCGGCTATCCGATGTCCACCCAAAGAGATCCGGACCCGCTCCTTTGATTTCCATCATCTTCGCGGCGCGGGATGAAGAAGAGAAACTGTCCGGCGCCCTCGCCACGCAGCTCGCGCAGGACTATCCCCGTTTTGAAATCATCACGGTCAACGACCGCTCGCGGGACGGGACTTCGGCAATCCTTCATAAATTCGAGCGAGCGCATCACAATCTGAAAGTTATCGATATTGGCATCTTGCCCGATGGTTGGCTCGGAAAGCCGCATGCCCTCGTCGCCGGATTCGAGCAATCGCGCGGCGATTGGATCGTTTTTACGGATGCGGATGTGCATTTCAAACCCGATGTCCTGAGCCGCGCGTTGACCCTCGCCGAAGAAAAAGGTTGGGACCATCTGAGCCTGCTCGCGGCGGTCGAGATGAGCGGATTCTGGGAGAAAACGGCCATCTCGTATTTCGGCCTCGGATTTGTGTTTGGCAATGAGCCGTGGCTGGCTTCCAATCCCCGCTCGGCGCGATATGTGGGAGTGGGCGCGTTTCAACTGGTGCGCCGCGTCGCCTATGAAAAAAGCGGCGGCCACAGCCGCCTGCGCATGGACGTGATCGAAGACATGAAGCTCGGAAAACTGATGAAGATGAGCGGGTTCCGCTCCGGCGTCGCCGTCGCGCAGGATATGGTCCGCGTGCGCTGGCACAGCGGCGTGCATAACGTGATTCGCGGCGTCACGAAAAATATGTTTGCCGCCGTTCACTACAACGCGTTCTTTGCCGCTTTTGCGGTGGCATTAACACTGGTCATGAGCGTTCTCCCGTTTTTCGGCGTCGTGTTCGCAACCGGCTGGGCGCGCGTGTTTGCCGGAATCGCTGCCGGCGCTGCTGTGTTCATCCACGGCATGATGGTGTGGTCCACCGACGCGTCTTCACTCTACGGGTTGACGCATCCGCTCGGCGCATTCATCTTTTGCTGGATGATGACGCGCTCGGCGATTGCGACGCTCCGGCGCGGCGGCGTGGTGTGGCGCGATACGTTTCATCCGCTCAACGAATTGCGGAAGGGAATGGTGTAAAGGAGTCCGCGGGCGTCACACAGGGCTGGATGATATTATTCGCTGGGAATACCTGGGTGAGGGCGTTTCCGCGTATTGCAAACCATTAATCCGCAGGCGCAGGTTCCGCCGCAGCAGAAAAGAATCCAGACAGATCGCGCTGCTTCAGCGTGCGAATCCGGTCGCGCAACGACGCCGCGCGTTCGAACTCGAATTTCTTCGCGGCATCGCGCATCTGCACATCGAGCTGCGCGAGAACTTCGCCGAGTCTCTGCTCGCTGGTGATGTCGGCATCGTCGAAATCGTCGGCGGGGACGGTGACGTAGTCGGCTTCAACGATCGCGGCGAGCTTCATGTCCACCGATTTAATGATGGATAGCGGCGTGATGCCGTTCGCTTCGTTGTAAGCGACTTGCTTGGCGCGGCGGCGATTGGTTTCCTCGATGGCCTGCGCCATGGAACCGGTCATGCGGTCGGCGTACAAAATGGCGCGGCCTTCGACATGCCTCGCGCAGCGGCCGATTGTTTGAATCAGCGCGGTCGCGCTTCGTAGGTAGCCTTCCTTGTCTGCATCCAGAATCGAGACGAGTGAAACTTCCGGCAGGTCGAGGCCTTCGCGCAGCAGGTTGATGCCGATCAGGACATCGAATTCCCCGCGGCGCAGATCGCGCAGGATGCGCACGCGCTCGAGCGTTTCGACTTCCGAGTGCATGTAGCGGCAGCGTACTCCGGTCTCGGTAAAATATTCGGCCAGGTCTTCGGCCATTCGCTTGGTCAGGGTGGTGACCAGCACGCGTTCGTTCTTTTCCGCGCGAACGCGAATCTCCTCCAACAGATCGTCCACCTGGCCCTTCACGGGGCGCACTTCGATTTGCGGATCGACCAGGCCCGTCGGGCGAATCACCTGCTCGACCACCACTCCCGCCGAGTGCGTCAGCTCATACGGGCCCGGCGTCGCCGAAACGTAAACCACCTGCCCGGTGCGGTGCTCGAACTCCTCGAAATTCAGCGGGCGATTATCGAGCGCCGAGGGCATGCGGAATCCGTAGTTCACCAAATTCTGCTTCCGCGAGCGGTCGCCGTGATACATCGCGTGAAGCTGCGGAACCGTCTGGTGCGATTCGTCGAGGAAGAGCAAATAGTCTTCCGGAAAATAATCGAGCAGCGTGGGCGGGGCTTCGCCGGGCAGGCGTCCGGACATGTGCCGGGAATAATTTTCAATGCCGTGGCAGTAGCCGATGGTGCGCATCATTTCGATGTCGAACATGGTGCGCTGCCACACGCGCTGGGCCTCGGCGTATTTTCCCTGTTTCTCGAGTTCCGGCTTCCACCAGTCGAGTTCCTGCAAAATCGTTTTGATGGCGCGCTCGCGCTGCGCGGGCGGCAGCACGTAATGCGATTTCGGATAGATCGTCAGTTTCCCCAGATCGTTTTGCCCGGAGCGCACTTCGCCGGAATATGGATCGATCTGGCGGATGGCGTCGATCTGAGCGCCCCAGAGTTCGACGGCGTAGGCGTTGTCTTCGTACGGCGGATAAATTTCAATGCGATCGCCTCGCACGCGGAACGTCCCGCGGCGCAGATCCTCGGCGCGCTCATACTGGATGTCCACCAGTTTGCGCAGCAGGGCTTCGCGCGCGGTGCTCTGCCCCTTTTCGATTTGCACGCGCATGCCGAAATATGAATCCGGCGAACCGATGCCATAGATGCAGGAGACCGAAGCGACGATCACCACGTCGCGGCGCTCGAATAGAGAGCGCGTCGCGCTCATGCGCAGCTTGTCGAGCTCGTCGTTGATCGTCGATTCCTTCTCGATGTAGGTGTCCGACGCGGGAATGTACGCTTCGGGCTGGTAGTAGTCGTAGTAGCTGACGAAATACTCGACCGCGTTTTGCGGGAAGAAACTTTTGAATTCGCTATAGAGTTGCGCGGCCAGCGTCTTGTTGTGCGCGAGGACCAGCGCGGGCCGGTTGGCGCGCTGGATCATCTTCGCGACGGTAAACGTTTTCCCCGAGCCGGTGACGCCGAGCAGCACCTGATGTTTCTCGCCCGCTTCGAGTCCCCGCGAGAGCTGTTCGATGGCCTCCGGCTGGTCGCCGCGAGGCTCGTAGTCGCTCATCAGTTTGAAGTTCATCGCCATGGTGTTAAACACCGCCTCGAATTGCGACCGCAGAACCATTTATTATATCGCAGATGGGCATTGAATTCAGTAGCACAGGTTTCAGTGGAACAGGTTTCTGCCTGTGGGATTTAGAATTGTAACTGGTCCAACAAAAGTCAAACCCCACAGACTGAAACCTGTGCCACTCAAGGCGCGGCATCGGCGAGCAACGCAACCTGCGACCGGGACTGAATCGTGCCGGCATAATGAATGGAAGTCTTTTGCGCGCTGGTCATCGTGATGTCCATTTCTTCGGTCCCGGTCTGCGTGATGCTGATGACTTCTCCGGTGCGCAAAGAAGCATAGACCAGGCTTTCTGCCGTTCCTCCCCATTTACCGGCGGTCGAAACTCCATTTTTGCGGTACTCCTCGGGAGTCGGATCGCGGAGAGCTTTGGGGCGAACCAGATTCAGGCGGGAGAGCAAGACGGCGCACATCTCACCGGTCGCCGTTATGTTTGCAGAATCAGCGGGCGGAGTTTCCGCGGGGACGTCGGGATTCGGGGGATGGCACTCTTCATTTCGTAAATACTGCGTCTCGGTCCGCCAAACCATTCCCGCTAAAGGCAACGTGCTGGCGGGCTCGTCGGACGACCACGTCTGCCCCACGATGACACCGCCCGGAGGCGCTCCCGCGCTGGCGCCAAGCTGAGCGATCCACTGTCGCGCGGCTAGCGAGGCCTTGTCGCCTTCCACAATTCCTTCGATACCGGAAACTGAAACGACTTTTCCCGAGGCATCCAGCGTGAATTCGATAACCTTGCCTTCGAGATCCCGATACTGCTTCTGCGTCGCATCGGCGGCGGGATCGAATGTATCCGTGCGAACGGTAGCTGCGGATTTTTCGTACGTCGTTCGGAGGCGAATGCCGCCGCGAGCGCCGCCCTCGCCCGGAAGAACTTCCATGCGGATCGTCGCATCCCAGGTGATCCCCAGAGTGGAGGGCCCCTGAGGATCGCTGACCAGGCCGGACCGCGTTGTCGCGGTCGTCGTTTCAAATTCCATGGCATACCGAAAAACCTGCCCGGGAGAAAATTGCGGGGAAAGAGAGACGCGCGCCGGCAGGGCCCCGGTTCGAGGCGCCGGCAATTTGCCGGGGGCCGGATTTTTCTGGGCGAGCGCTTCAGTGGATATCGCCAGCAGCAATACACCAATGCAGACGACGATCCTGATCGGCGAAATGCGGATCCCGGAAGCGGCGGAAACAGTGGGCACCATCCGATAGTAAATGGCTGGGCGTAAGGTTGCAACGCGTCGCATGATGCGGCGACGCGCTACCTGCTGCGCGATCCCGGCCTGGAAGCGGGCGCAGGGGCGGGGGGCGGAAGAGCCAACTTCGGATCCTCGATGGTCCCGTTCAAAAGGAATGTGGGAGACACCGCGGAGGACGGCGAAGCAGCGGCCTGAAAAATCGAAGGATGAATATGCAAACTAAGGGCATGCGAAAAATCGATCCGTCCTTCCGCCTGTAGACGGCCGCGCGAATGTTCCAGCAGGAAATTCGTCAGGTCAACCTCCCTGTCGCGAATGCGGAAGTCGCCTTGCACGACGGCGAACTCGCCGGACAAGGGATCCTGGCGATATCCTGAAAAGATTGACGTCAAATCGAGCCCCTGGATTTCCGCGTTGCGCGCGTCCAACGTTCCGGCGCCTTCCATCGATTCAACGAGGCTCTCGCGGCCGACTCCGTGCACGGCAAGTGAGAGCGTCGCGGAAGCAATGCCGGAAAACCGGTCGTTCAGGAAGGGCACGGCGCGCGCGAGTTGGGCGAGATTCACGCGGTCGAAGCGGCCTTGAAATTCGTAGGATGGGTCGGAAAGTAGCCTCGCATTCAACTGGCCGGAAATATTTCCGCCAAAGAAATCCGCCTGTGCTTTACGCAGCACGATCTCGCGGCCGGAAATTTCAACGTCGCCGTCCAATCGATCGAATCGCAGAAGTCCCAACGCGATTTCGCCGGCGCGAAGGCGCCCGCGCGCCTCCATCCTGTCAATCGTCGCTCCGATTGGGGGAGCGGCGGAGGCATCGGAACCAAAATTTGTAATCCGCTGAAGAAATCCTGGGCGCGCGCGCGGCCCGAGCCACCGGTCAAGTTCCGCGGTGTCAAGGCGATCCGCCACGAGGTCGAAGGTCCAGTGCTTGTCCGAGTTTTTGCGCGTGACCGAACCGCGCCACGTCGCGCCCAATGCTTCGACAGCCGCCAGCGTAATCGCTCGCTTGACCGGCGAAAATTCAACATGCGTGTTGACGACGTGAACCGGCTGGTTCACATACGGAGGACTCACGAATAGGTCGCGAAGATCCATCGTGCCGAGCCACGAGGTCGCGGGCGAATCCGCCTTGTGCTCTCCGCGCATCCGGATCGCAAATCCACCGGTAGCCGTCCAGGCCGAGTTCAGCGGTTGGGCGAGCGCACCGGAAAGGGCGAGCCAATCCTGCGCGCTTGGCGTCGCGCCCTGAATCGCAAAACTCCAGCCCAGTGGCCATCGAAAAATATTCGTCCCCGGGGGAAACAAGGAGGCGCGAACAACAAACGCGCTCGGAGAGGCAGCGCCGGTCGAGCCCGCTCCTTTGACGGTCTCGGAAGGCGCCGGAGAAAAAGAAATTTCCGTGGGCGCAAAATCCAAACCCCCGCGCGATACGCTCGCGTTTACCGCGCCGATCCGCAGCGGCGCGGAAAACGACGCCGACGCCAGCGTTCCGCTGATTCCAGCGATGGTTCCCTGTTGAAGCTGAACCGGCCATCCGCCCAGCGATACGTCCACTCCCACCGATCCATCCGCGCGGAGGTCTCCCGCAACGCCGGGGCGCAACGCGCGATACCAGGAAAGGACATCGCTAAAACTCACGCTCGATAATGCAACATGCACTTGTGGGCGGAACCCGTGCGCCCAATCCACGTCGCCTGTACCCTGCAAATGCGAGTTCGCCATTTCCACAAGCAGTTTCTGAACGTGCGCGCGCGATTCGCCCACGCGCCAGGCGGCGTCCAGAGAAAGATTGGCCGAGGGATCGGAATCGTGTCCGGGAAGATTCCAGCCGTGAATTCCCGTGAGCCGGGCCACGCCGGAAATCGTCCATTGCGCGCCGCCCGATTCAGCGACGGCATTCGGCGCGGATGCCGGAGGAGCAACGCGAGCGGTGAGGTCCACGTCCAGAGCGCCGCGCATTCCGTAATCGTCTTCGCGCGCGATTCGCAATGCATCGGCAAGCGACGCCGCGCGCCAGGTGAGATGGAGATCGGCCGGTTGAAGCCGCGCGGAGGTTCCGGCGATCGTGCCGCGCAGATGGAGCGTGCCGATGTCTTGCAGCTCGACGCCCGCTCTCATGGGACGCGCCTGAATATCGAGTTGCCATCGGCCCGCGCTGTCCTGCTCCACAAGTCCTGAAAGATCGAGCAGGGCAAACGGACTTTTATCGTCTCGCTGTTTAAAATTAATTCGTCCGCCGTCCACATCGATGCGGTAAAGACGAGCCGCGCGGGCGGGGGATGTCAGCGGTCCCATGAAACCGGGGCGGGAAGTTCCGGACGGGGCCGGGGGCAGCCAGCGTTCGATATTCCAGTGCCCTTCGGCGTCCCGCGCGAGGTTCAGGCTCGGGCGCTGCAAGGAAAGAGTGCCGAATTCAAAGCGCCCGGAAAACAGGGCGGCCCAGCGCAATCCCGCCGTCAATGTTTCGGCGCGCAGGAAATATTCGTTTCCGAAGTGCGGATCTTCCGAGACGGTGACCGAATGGGCTTCGATGCGAGCGCCGTCGAGCAGGCTGAACTCAAAATACCGGACATCCACGGGGCGCCCGAAACTGGCCACCAGGCGCGCAATGAGGTAGCGGCGCGCGGCGTTGGTCCGCAGCGCGCGCGAAAATCCGAAACTGGCAAACAAAATCACGATCGCCAGAGTCGAAATCCAACGCAGCCATTTTTGTTTGCGCATCGTTTATTTGTGAATCATGTGACGATGAATTGTGTCAAAAGGCGGGAGCGAAGAAAAGCGCGGCGTCAGTGAACTTCATGCAGCATCCGCGACCACCGCGTCCGCGAAGGCAAATGCATCACCGTATCGATAAAATTCAGCAACCATCCATTCGCATTTTGATCCGCCTCGTCGTCGCGCGCGGTTTGCACCGACCAGTAAATAACCACCGGGCGGCCCATGACGGCGTCGCGATCCACGAATCCCCAGAAACGGCTGTCCCAACTGTGATCGCGGTTGTCGCCCATCGCGAAATATTTTCCCGGAGGGATCACGACTTCGCCATCCTTTATAAATTGAAAAATCTGGTCGGCCCATTCCGGCTGCATGTTGGCCTGCAGGTATTGAGGACTGCGCGGAGGATAATTGTCTCCAAACGGATCGTACGGCGCGGTGGGATCGCGAACAATATAAGGCTCGCTGATCCGTTTGCCGTTGACGAACACCTGCTGGTCCACGATCTTGATGCGGTCTCCGGGAAGGCCGATGACGCGTTTCACATAATGCTCGTGAATGTTGTAGGGAAATTTGAAAACGATGATGTCGCCGTGGCGGATGTCGCGATACGGGAGCACACGGTCATACCAGTTGTCGCGGCCGCCGAAGATGAATTTATTCACCAACAGATGGTCCCCCACCATTAATGTCGGTTCCATGGAGGGCGATGGAATCTTAAAAGCCTGCACGACAAATGTGGTGCCGAACAGCGCGAGAATCACGGTGACCAGCAGCGACTCGATATATTCGCGCACCGTCGCCTGACGCGTTTCCGCATGGTTGGCCGCGGCGCCTCGCGATTCCACGGCCTGGACAGATTCAGACATCGTTTCGGTTCCTCAGATTCCTTCCGCGCCCAATTGCGTGAGCGCCGCGACGGCGGCCAATTGCTCGGCTTCCTTCTTGGTTTTTCCTGTTCCCACGCCGGCGATCTCACCGGCGACGCGGACTTCGACGCGGAACATCTTCTGGTGGTCCGGTCCGCTCTCTTCCACAATATAATAACTGCCCGGGGCGATTCCGCGCGATTGCAAAAGCTCTTGCAGCGCGGACTTGTGGTCCGTCCGTCCCAGCCTCTCGGCTTCCA
The DNA here is from genome assembly GCA_963788335.1 of Terriglobia bacterium. GTDB lineage: Bacteria > Acidobacteriota > Terriglobia > Acidiferrales > UBA7541 > Palsa-360. The sequence goes on along the minus strand of CAWBGM010000008.1, from coordinate 65,695 downwards.
CGGCCATCGCGCCTTCCACCAGCGTTCTTTGGACAAATCCCCGCGCGGCTTCGAGGCCAGAGTCGAGGTAAACCGCCGCGATCACAGCTTCATATGCGTCCGCCAGCAGCGCCGGCTTGGATCGCCCACCGGTTTTTTCTTCTCCCTTGCCCAAACGCAAATGCCGTCCAAGGGATAAACGCTGTGCGGCCAGGGACAGTGCAGTGGCATTCACCAGACGGGCCCGGCTTTTAGAAAGCTGGCCTTCGCCCCAGACGGGGAATGCGCGGACCAGATATTCGCTCACCACTAATTCCAAAACGGCGTCGCCCAGAAATTCGAGCTTCTCATTGTTGTCGTCCGCATCGTCCGTTCCCCGTTCGGGCATGCGCGAACTGTGCGTCAATGCTTGAACCAGTAGTCGAGGGTCGCGGAATCGATGCCCGAATACGGATTCCAATTCCGCGATCTCTTCGGCGGCCACGGTTGGGATCCGCCTACCTGCCCAACTTCGTCGTGGCGTCCTTCTTGGCGACATCCCCACGTGCCTTGCATTGCGCCATCAAAGGTCCCGCTGCCGCGCATTTATCAAAGGCCGCGGCGGCATCGTTGTAATAGCTGGCGGCTGAATCGGCATTGCCCAGCAGATAGTAGTCCACCGGATCGGGAGCGGAAGACAGCTGGACGGCCAGCATCAACTCGGTTCGCGCGTCTTCATATTTCTGGTGGTTGAGGTCGATCAATCCCAATCCGCTGTGAGCCATGGAGAGCTTATCGTTCTTCGTTTTCTCAAACGTAGCGTCGTCCATCTCGGCCGGCTTCGGCAGTGTCGGAATCAACTCAATCGCATGATGCCCGTAGGCTTCTGCATTCTTCATCTGCGCCGCCGCATCGGGGGTGGTTGCCTTGATCCGGCGAGGAATGGCCATGGCCATCAGCGCCAGCATGTCCACGTTGTCAGGATTGAGTTCGATTGCCTTGGCGCCCGCCGCGAACATCTTATCTTCCTGGCCATTGTTCGAATACTGGGTGGTCAGCATTGCATAAACCGATCCGAGATAGTGGCTCATCGGATATTTCATAATGAAATCTTCGCCCAGCGAAATTTGGGTTAGGGGAGTGCTGCCGCTTGCCGCGAGAAGTTTCTTGTAGTCCTCATCTTCCGGATTGGTAATGGGCTGTCCCTTCTTGCCTTTATCGTTCTTGTTCTGCGCCCTGGCTGCGCCGGCGGGCAAAATGGCGATCGTGCAAAACAGAAGTGCGACAGGCCACTTGAAAAACTTTGCCGTCATGAGTTCAATCTCCTCCGCTCAAATAATTCTCGGAGATGGATGGGATTCTCCGAGTGTACTGCCTGATACGCATTGCAGTGCCTGGCCGTTCCACTTATCTGTAAAAATGACCTGTAAAACCATTAATTGCCGTCGGGCTTTTTATCGCGTGACGGGGTCTGATAGCCGGCATCGACTCCGCGTTGCGCCGCCGCGCGCGCCAATTCCGGGGCCCCAGCCACTGCCAGTGCGGCGCGATATTCCGCCACGGCAAGGTCTCTGTGGCCCTCCACATCGTACATTCTTCCGAGGTAAATGTGGGACCAGGAAACATTGGAAGGATCCGGTTGTGCACCGGGTTCGCCGGAAGCGCTCGGCGGCGCGGCGATCACCTTGGCGAAAAGTTCGCGGGCCTGGTCCGGCCTGCCCATCAGCGCGGATGCCACGGCAAGGCCATAGGTGGCGCGCAAATCGTTCGGATTCGACGCAAGGACGTGTTCGAACGATGCCGCCGCAGCGGCGCCATTGCGCGCGGAAATTTGCCTCTGCCCTTCGGCGAGAGCCTGATCCACCGGATCCAGACTCACAGCGGGTTTCGCAGCAGCCGCGGCGACTTTTTCGGCGGCCGCGTCCTTGTCCGGCGTCGCCTCGGCAAACTTTACGCCGCGCAGCCGCCTCTGTTCAGCGGTCACATCGATTCCCTTCACCAGGTCGGGCAGGTAATACCCCATCGCAGGTTCCGATTTCTCGAATCCAGTAAGGCCCGCATAGATCGGGCGAATCAGAACGTAGCCGCTCGCTTCTGCCTGGTCCATCGCCGACCCCAAATCCCCGGGCGTGAGTTTGCGAAGCCGGAGTTCCACCGCGCGCACCAGGCACTCATCGAAAAACGACGGAAAATCGTCATGCATATCCGCGGGAAGCAACGGCGCGTGCGCGGCATATTCGAGCAGCGGCGATAGCCGGGAGGCCTGGACGCGATACCGGATGGCGATCGGATCGAGCAGAAAATGCAGGAACGCGTGGCGGATGTCATCCATCGGCAACTCGGAATTGGGGCTGATCACCAGTTCGTAATGGTCGCCATAATTTCGGAAATCTGTCTTCTTTCCGGCGAGCGGCTCGACGTAGATGGAAAATACCCGCGGGCTGCTCGGTCGTAGAATTTCACGAAGATAGTTCGACACGTTGTAAATCAAGTCCGCCACCGGCGCGCGATAGACCTCCAGGAGGCGGTCATATTCGGGCTGGTAATGCTTCCAGAGTTCGTCGATCCGCGCTTCGGCGTAAAACTTCGACATGATTTCGTTTAAGCCTTCCAGAGCCAGCGCGTCTGGAGGCAAATCGTCGCGGCGCAGTTCAAATTCAAATTTCGGCGGGGGGCCGACAGCCAGGCCGAAGGAAACAAATCTGGAAAATGTGGCCCCGGAATCCGCTAGGGCGTGCTCGTTGTAATACTTGCGGAGGGCATCCACAGCCGGCCCTTGCAGACCCAGCATGGCGCGCCGTAATTGAATTCGCCCCGGCGATTCATTGGTCGTATCCATCTCCGAATCGAATCCGGCCGCATCCAGCGCGCAAAGCACGGCGAACAATTGCGGGCGGGTTTCAACCGCAACGGTGCGGTGCGGTTCCTGAGTATCGGAAATGGCAGCAGCCTTATTTTGTGGCTGCGCCGCGCTCGCCCCAGTCGGCCAAGCAAAAAGCACACCCGTGCCCGCAACTGCGAGCAGCGTCCGTGAATACCTGTTCTGCATTCGGCGCAATCGTCCGTCCTGTCTTCTGTTGAATTTACAAGGCTCATGGAGCCCCGTCAAGAAAACACCTGCGTATTGGAAGGTCCCTTGCGGGCCCAGGTTGTACCGGGCTATTGTAACGGTGAACGGAGAGAGGAAAAAGGATTTCCGGACGGATTATTTCAAGCGAAAGTCGAGACTCACGGTTACCGCTGCGGAAGCGGGCCGGCCATCGACTTGCGCGGGAGAATATTTCCATTGCCTGACCGTGTCCAGCGCGGCCTGGCGAAGAAGCTGCGGTCCACTCACGATCTTCGCATCGACGACGTTACCCTTGCTATCGACCGTGGCGGTCACGATTACATTGCCTTGAACATTCGTTTGTTTCGCCATCGAGGGATAAACCGGGCGTGTAGATGTAACCAGTTTCGGTTCGCGCACGACCTTGTTGGGAGGCGCCGGGGAATTCATCGACATCGGGGGCGCGGGCACGCTTTCAGGGTGCGCAACCGAGGAGAGTAATCCATTGCTGGAAGCTCCGCCGGGCACGACCGAGGTATTCACATCCAGCGGACTGAGCGCCGGACCGTCAGTGAACTTCACCGGATTTTGCTTCGGCGCATTCGGAGCGCCCATGTTGAGATTGTTTATCGCCTGATGACGCGCCTGCGCGCGGTCCGCCTGCTTCGCTTCCGTTGCGTTCACCGACCGTGGTGTATTTTGAGAAGCAGCGGCTTCCTGCACGGTCGCGGCCGCGGTCACCGGCACGGTCGTCGAAACCGGAGGGATCGCCGGCGCCGATCCCGGATTCGCGTCTGGCGGATTGACTGCCGATTGCCCAACGGGAGATGGCGCGCTGGCCGCCGCGGAAATTGCAGGCGCTGAAGATTCACTGGCGATTGCTCCGGGAGCCGTCGCGGGCGAGCCGCCCCGATGCATCAGGAAATATCCTGCGCCGAACCCCAGCAGAACCAATGCCGCTCCGCCCACAAACAAGGGCGTGCGGCTGCGGGATTCCCCCGCCGCAGAAGCCGGCGGGTTGTAGGGTGAGGCCAGCAGTCCTTTCCCCATGATCGTGCTCGAGGACGCTTGCGTTTGGGGTGCATACGGCGGTGTTTCCCGAACCTGCGGAGCCGGCAACTCCTCGAATCGCGGTTCCGGATTCGACGGTGCGGATTTTACGGAAGAAATGTACTTGCCGGTATCGGTCAAGCCGGATGCCAATTCGTCGCGAGCCTTCAGATTGGCGGAGTAAGGAGCGGACTCAACTCTCTTTTCAATTTTCTTTTCTTTTTGATCTTGAGATGCCGGAGGCGCGGCGCTCCGGGGAGCCATGTTAACCAATCCGGCGATATCCTCAAATGTCGGCGCGCTTCCGAAAGAAGCCGTTGGTTTCCTGGCTTGAATCTCGACGGGCGGTGTCACGATTGCCGCGGGAGGCGGCTCCTCCGTAGCGGCCTGCGGTGGCGCGATGGCCGGTTCCTGCGGAGAAGGAATCTTTGCGGGCTCGGAAACCTGATGGATGTTCCAGAAGTCGACAACGGGCTCAATGAATTCAACTTCAATGTACCCTTTGGTGGGAGTCCGTCCTCCCATGACGCGGCAGACAACGTCGCGCCCTTTCTGGTTGGAAACGATCAGCTTCTGCCCCGGAGGCAATTGGTTCGAAATGCGGAGAACCGCGCCGTTATCGAAAACAATAACCGTCCGGCCCTCTTCGCGCGACGGGCCCGACGCTCCCCCAGCAGTTCCCTGCTCGCCGGGCAAGCTTCGCACCACCACCGGTACTTCAAGGCAGACGGGATTGGAACGAGTAGAAGTGCTGGACGTATCGACAGTACTCTGGGAAGGCGAGCCGGGTTTTTCCGGTCCGGCTTCTGTGGGGGAATCTTTGACCGTCAGCGTCATGGCATTCCGATCATGATCGGCCCCACGCTTGGTTCAACGCGTGCGCCATCACAATGGAACAAGTTTCCTACGGGAACAGTCTGGCTGGCTATAGTACGTGGGTACTACATGGGAGCGAAAAGACAATAGGGAGCTTTGTCGCTATTTTGTGAATTTTTCAGGTTCGCTTCCGCACGGTTCTAACTTCGCTTCAGCTCAACCCCGAACGGATATGTCACTAAAGCTCAGAACCACGCGGCCGCCCGATGTGAAACGTCCAAAGCTCATCTGCGGTCGAAAGCGCGAGAATAGAAGGACCAGGTCAAGCTGGCGCGAGACGGTGGCATTATCCGGACCGGCAAGGATCCGGTAATAGACCGCTCGCCCTTCCGCGTTTACCGTGACTTCCACCAGCAGCGCGTGAGGGCCGGAATGGCCTGACTCCTCCATCCCCGTAATTGGAAATGGCGCGAGGGACTCCAAGCGGGCCGGTTGCAGCAGATTGGTGGGGGAATCATTCGAACCGGCGCGCAAGGGCGAGCCCATGCCGAGTAACTGGCAAACCAGCACAAAAACGATGAGGGCGACCGTCAAGCCGCCGGTCGCCGGGATTGCGAGCGGTTCCAGAATATTTTTCAGCACCATCTCGGCGCGGATGCGCGCGCGGCGCATATAGTGTAGCCAGGGTTGCCGGGAGAGCCGCTGTGCAGCCGCCACACGAATTTTCAGGGCCAGGTTTGCCGGAGGCTCCGGGCGCTGCGCCTGTGACATCAACGATGACAAAGCGAGATATGCCTGAAGCTCTTCGCGGCAATCCCCGCAGATCTCCAAATGATGTCCGATCGAAACATGGGTTTCCGACCACGCGCGCGTGGGCAGCGCGCCGTCCAGATAACCCGGCAATAGATGTTGTACTTTTTTGCAATCCACTAGACACCTCCCTCAGCGTCACCCGTCTTGCCGGGATTCGCCCAGCCGGTTGTGTCGGACCGGCTGGAATTCCTCTTCTCCGCCGCGACGGAAAACAGCGGCGAATGTAAAACCGATTCCTCTTGATGCCGCACCGGAGGCGCGGCATGGGGGCTGCGGATGACGGGTTCGAGAATCTCGCGCAATATTCTCCGCCCGCGCAGAATGCGCGATTTCACTGTGCCCACCGATACGCTGAGAACTTCGGCCACTTCTTCGTAAGACATCCCTTCAAGGTCCCGCAAAATCACGGCGCTCCGAAAAACTTCCGGCACGCTTTTCAACGCGCGCTGCACCGCTTGCTGCACTTCATGACAGGCGGCCTGATCGAACGGCGTGCCGCTCTCGTCCTCGATTTCAATCGACGCATGGCCGTTTTCCGGTTCGACGTCGATCGAGTCCTGCTGCCGGTGATGCCGCCACAGCCAGCGCCGGTGATTGAGCGCCTCGCGGATGGCGATCCGGTACAGCCAGGTCTTCAGCGAACTGCCGCGGCGGAAACCGCGAATGCCGCGAAACGCCTTCAGAAACACATCCTGCGTGATGTCCGCCGCATCGCAGGACTCGGAAACCATTCCCACCACCAGGCTGTACACCGAGCCCGAGTAGTGTGTCACCAGCCAGTCGAAGGCTGCGGCGGAGCCGCCTTGCAACTCCGTCACGAGCTCGGCTTCGTCCTGGGACCAGGGGAGGACGCGGGCCAAGTCAGACACGTTTGCCGCCCTTCTCGCACGTCCGCGCCGCGCATTTTCGCGAAATATTACCCCGCGAACCGCCAAATGCCGCGCATAACGAGCTTCAAAGACGTTCACAGTGCCTCCCGACCAGAGGCCTGTTTAGCCGCCAATTGGCGAACTGGTGAACGCTTCTATTTAAATTAGACACCAGAGGGAGGGAATAGTTCCCCTCTTGCGGCTATTGTGCTCCTGTGGGTACCCGTTTTGCAATGGTACAAGGGTGATAGGACTTGATTGCAGGGAAAGAGCTTAGCGAGCGGTCGCAGGTTTCCAGGGGTCAAGAATCGGCTGTGGGAGTGTAAACTCGGAAAGGGGCTCGCCCGGTGGAACACTATTTTTTGTGCCCGTATTGCGGGGAAGAAATCTCGATGGTTCTGGACATGACCGCTGGAAGGCAGACCTACGTCGAGGATTGTGAAGTCTGCTGCAATCCTATTGAAATTAGTTACGTAATTGATGATGATACTCTGGCCTTGGCCTCATTTGAAGCAAGAAAACCTTGAATGTGGGACATCATCCTGAGATCGTGCTCAAAAATAGAGGACACTGGGTTCTGTAGCAACAACCGAAGGGAACCACCGACGCACTGCTGAAATTTCTGTGAGGTTTCAATCAGCGCGGTTTCAACAAACGACGATTCCCGCGACAGACCAGCCTGCCATCGCGCGGTTCACGCGCGACGGCAGGCTTCCCATCTTTAGAACACGTACTTCAGTGCGAATTGAATCAAACGCGAAGCCACCGACGTGCTGTTAATCTGTCCAAAGTTATTTTTGGAAATATCCAGAACAGCCGGATTGTTGAACTGCGCGTGGTTGAATGTGTTGAAGAACTCCGTGCGGAAGATCAGCACGGCGCCCTCGTTAATCCCGCCCACTTTCGTGGTCTTTTGGATGGTCGTATCGAAGTTGAATTGGCCGGGGCCGAGAACGATGCCGTAGCCGGTATTGCCCCAGCCGGTGCCGCCGGCGCCTCCGTTGCCTGCGCCGATCACGGGGATCGTGGTGAACGCCGCCCTGTTAAACCAGCCGCCGCCCGCACAGGTACCGGCGCCCGAGGCAGTGAGCAGTGTATTTGCGCAGCCGAGACGAGTCTTGTCATTTCCCCCCAGCGTACTGGCTGCATTGGCAGGACCCATGCCTGGCAGGAATTCGGCCGTGGAGATTACGGAAGAACTCGAATTGTACCCATAAACGCTTCCACCGCGAGTGTCTGTGGGCGTGAGCGCCGTGCCATCCTGTACGACCGTTACGCCGCCGACGTTCCAGCCGTTCGTCAGTTTGCCGAGTAGGCCATCATGTTGTCCAAACGGCAAATCGTAACTGTAATTGATCGTAAAACGGTGAGGATGAATAAACGGAGTGAACCCGTACTGCACCGGCTGAACGGGATCGTTGAAATCGATATAGCTTGTCGTTGTGACGCCGCGGCTATAGGCGTATGCCGCGGTCAACGTGAGACCGTGGGAGAACTGCTTACGCACCGTGGCCTGAAGGCTGTTGTAATGGCTATCCGAATTGGCCTGATCGAGACCCAAGCCGGCCGGGGCGAATCCCAGGTACGGGGTACGCAGCGCAATGTTTCCAGCCGAGGTGCTGTTGAACGCGACTCCATTGATCGGATTCGCTGCGCTCGCAAGGCCGGGCTCGTTGATCTGGTGCTCAAGCACCTGGTTCACTGTGTTGTCGGGAGCTTGATGGATGCTGCGGGTTCCTACGTAACCCAACTCCATAACCCAGTGAGAAACGAACTCGTACTGGAGGTTCATGTTCCATTCGTAGGTTAACGGAGAGGGGTAATTCGGATCTGTGGAAACGACGTTTAGGGACGAGCCGGCGCCTGCCGCGTTGATATAGCGAGGCGTCCATCCCAGTACGGGAGGCGTGCAACCGCTCACCGGTGTCGATGCGTTTGCACCAGTGCAGTAGGGCGAAGCCAGCGAAGAGAAGAAATTCGCCGCTCCGGTTTGTTGCGCCGGAAACGCATAGGGGGAAGCTGTCTGCGTGCTCTTGTTGTACGTGGTCACACCGACGCGGTCATAGAAATATCCGCCGCCTGCCCGCACAACAAATCGGTCGCTCGACAGCGGTTTCCATGCAAGCCCGATGCGCGGAGCAAAGTTCCTGTAGGACGGGTGGTTTTGCGTGTCAATGAGCTGGGTATTCTGGAAGAGTCCGCCCACCGGAGGCGCGGGGAAATTTCCAAAGTTAAAATTGGACGGCACCACAAATCCGGCAAGGGTTCCGGTCGCAGCAGTCGTTCCCGGAACCGGCGTTGTTTTGATCAAGCTCGGCCAAATGTTCGTGAGCAGGCCGTTGGCATCGGAAACCAGCCCGTTGTATTCCCAACGAAGTCCGAGGTTCAATGTGAGCTTGCTGCTCACTTTAAAATCATCCTGGATGAAGGCATTCGCCGCGGCGATGCGGTAGGCGTGACTGACGCCTCCCGGAGGCGTCGCGGAAACCAGGCTGCCGGAATTGGCGATATTGCTGGTGGCGATGCCGTTGGTGAGACCCGCAGCGGTGCTTGTGGTACATGCCGCGGATCCGGGAACCGCACATCCAGGCAACCCCAAGAGAAAATCCGGGAAGGAATTGAACGTCAAGGCTCCGATTGCGACGCCATAGTACTGCCAATTCTCCTGGTCGCGTTCGAACTCAAACCCACCGCGAATGGTGTGCTTGCCGTGCGACCATGAAAGCTGGTCCGCCGCTTCCACCGACGTATCCCACTGGTTCGTGCCCAGGTTGCCCCGGCCACCGAACGCCATGAGGCCGCTGATGGTCAGAGTATCCAGAGTATTGATCGAGGGAACCAGAGGGGCGATTCCCACTTGCGAATCCGTAAAGGGCACCAGGTTTTGCGGAGCAACAATATTTCGCTGCATCGAAAGCCGCACTTCATTCACTAAATTGGGAGTAAGGGTGGAGGTGAGCTTTAATACGGCGTACTGACTCACGAACCAGATCTGCGCGGGGTTGCCGGGGAGGCACTGGCTGACGGTCGTACCCGTTGCCGAGCAATCCATCGTCGCGTTGGTGCGGTCTCCGCTATAGGACCAGCGGCCCGCCAGGGTATTCTTCTGGTTAATGACGTAATCAAAATTGCCGATGGCCTGATGCTCATCGTAGGTCGCGGGAAGACTCAAAGCCACGCTCTGATTCACTCCAGTGGACGAGCCGGGAATGTAATAACTGCCATCCGGGTTCTTCAACTGGAGCAGAGTCAAGGCGACAGGATTAATGTTCGAACCCGTGCAGCTAATCGGCGTGGAACCCGCCGTGATCGCTGTCCCTCCAGCGCTTCCGGCGCCGGGAAAACCGGGCGTGCCCGCCGGGCAGAATGCCAAACCCAGGGCGGACTTGAAAGCCGCCGTGGTGCGGTCGCCGCTTGGAATTCCTACCAGCGTGGGCGTGGCGTAACCCGCGGGTGAAAGTCCATTCTTCTGCTGCGTTTCCTGATAGGAGACGAAGTAAAACAGCTTGTCTTTCTTGATCGGGCCGCCGAAAGCACCGCCAAACTGGTTCTGGTTCAGGACAGGGCGGCCATTCGGTTGCGGCGGAGCGTTTTCCGACCGGAAGAAGTCATTGGCGTTGAGGACGGTATTGCGGAAAAATTCAAAGGCCGAGCCGTGAATCTGATTGGTTCCCGACTTGGTCACCACGTTCACATTGGCGCCTGGCTTGCGACCGTAGCCGGCATCGAACATCGATGTCTGAATCTTGAATTCCTGAATGGCGTCCGGGTTCACGATCCCAATTCCGGGATTCGACCCGCCGTCCGCCGTATTTCCGTTGGTTGTAAAGTTCACGATGGATGCGCCGTCCATCGAATAATTATTCTGGGCGATGGTCGCGCCGTTCACGGCGATATCCTGCGAACCTCGTCCCATGTTCGCAGCGTTGAACACGTTGGCGTTGGCGCCGGCGGCAAGTCCCAGCAAGTTTGTGTAGTTGCGCGAGGTCAGCGGCATGGACGTCATGGCGTTCGAGTCCACGACATTGCCCACTGTGGAGCTGGAAGTGTCCACAGCTTCCGCTTCGCCGGTCACCGTCACTTGTTGCGACTGAGCGCCGACCTGCAGCGTCTGATCGAGCACAGCGGTTTCCGTTACAACCACAGTGATTGAGGGAATTTCGATTGTGTTGAAGCCCATGGCTTCAAATTTCAGGCTGTAGTTTCCCGGGGGCAGCAGCCCAATCTTGTAAGTTCCGTCGGTGCTGGTGGTTGTGGAGCGAGACTGGCCGGTACCGCTGCTCATGGCGGTGACTGTCGCGTTCGCCACTACCGCGCCGGAAGGATCCCTGAGCGTGCCCGCGAGGGCCCCGGTCGCAGCCGTCTGGCTGAAGAGCGAAGGCGCAAGAATCGCGGAGCAAAATAGGATGGCAATGAAACTGATCACAAGCGTATGGCTGAATCGAACTTTACAAAACTCTATCGACATGCAACTCCCCCAATATTTACGATTTTTATTAAAATTCAGGCGTCGTTTGCGTGCCGCGGGAAGGAAGTCTTTCCGTCCTTCAAATCATTGGAACACCCACAGTTACACGACCCCCCTTGGTGTTTAGGTTTATATTCCAGTTCATCAAAGCATGCAATGCTTATTTTGTCCCGTCGCGGCTGATTAGATGACGTTTTGCGCGGGTGCCACGGCGAATAGACTGAAGTATCGATTGGCGGCTGGCCGAGCGTTTGAACTTGATTTTCCGTGTGGCCGACCCTTCGGTTTTTAAGAAGCCGTGTTCAGAGTCCACTTCATCCTCAAACGCAGGCCTGGACTTCGTTCCGGATTTTTGGGTAGGACCGAATCTAAACCCCGACCCTTTCCAGCCCCCGGAAAGAGTCGGCCACCCGGAAGTGCAAAACCATCATTCAGCGATGACTTATTCGAGTGGTATTATCCACGCGTGAAGAATCGTCAAATGGAAAATTCGGAAGAGCCGGCCACCGCCGCTGCGCTCAATACGGCTGCGCCCGATTCGTAAATTTTCGCCCAATGGCCGCCGTCTTTTCGTCATAGCCGATCATGAGACCGCTCTTGATCCCGGCGGCGATCCCCTCTTCTGTGCGCCCGCTATTCCAGCTCTCGCCGATCCCCAGCCAGTAGAGGTGCTGTTTTTTCGCGGAATCGAAAAGCACGTTTTCGATTTCGGCAAGCCCGGGGTCGCGATAATCGAAGCCCATCGAAAGGGTCATGTCGCCCGGGCCGCCCTCTCCAAACGCGATCCCCGGCACTTTTAGGATTTCTTCCCGATTCGCATAGCCGTACTTGTCTTCGATCTTCACGCCGAGGATGATTTCGCCATCGGGGTTCAGCGGCCACACGTCGGCTTTTTGCATGTACTCCTTCGTGGAAATCCCCCAAATCTTTGCCGCTTCCGATCCGCCGTGCGCGCCTCGCCGGCCCTCCTGCAGACCATTCTGGCCGACGCCCTGCATGCGATTGGGATAGCGCACCGCTTCCACCAGAGCGCGCGTCGCCCCGGCCGTTGTCGCATGGCACAGCAGGATTCCGTGGACACCGGTTGCCAGAACCTGCTCCACCATCCAGGCGTTCGCTCGCACAGTCGCTTCATCGGTGCCGCGCACGGGCAGGTTGACGATCACCGCCGGCGTCCTGTGCCCGGTGCGCGTAGGGCCGCCCGCCGCCAGGCCCTGCATATAGGCCTTCAGGCCCGCGATGTCATACGGTGCGGCCTCCATGTCGTAACTGATGTAATCGGCCCACGTTTGCGCGTCCTGTTTGCCCTGCTCGAACGTGCCGACGGTTCCCGAGTGCGAGCCGGTGTAATAGATCGGCTGACCCTCGGCCAACAGTTCGATCGCGCGATTGATCCGTTTCGGCTTCGGAGCCGGCGCAGCCGTTTGGGCGCTGGACGTTGCGACCGCTATGAGACAACACGCGCACGCCGCGGCGAAGATCAGCGCTCTGCTTATGTTTTTCATGATTTTATCTCCACCTCTCGCGAATCACACTTGATGGAGTGGAACGGTATCACACCGATAGTTGGTGTGTGAGTGAATTTTAATGACGACAGGTCCGGGATTCGCACGCCAGTCCAGAATTCAGGCGTCCGAAGACGACCGGATTGCTGCGAAGTGAAGTTTCAGATGCTGATGAAGGTAAGATTTGGTGGAGGCGGGGGGAGTTGGAATAAGGGTGTGCATTGAAAACAAATAAGTTGCTGATTTTTCAATGCACCAAAAACCGCTGAAAGTGCTGAATACACACCCAACTGGAACGTATCTGGAACGCAGATTTTTCAGCGTGGACCGTTTCCCTGCGTCTTCCCAATCAACCCTCCGGCGTACCCGATCACCGCAAAAATGACGTTCGCGAATATCTGGCCTTCGAGCTTGCCGAGGACCAACAGCGTGGTGCCGATGAACAGGGCAAGCGCCAGAATCAGCGTGCTGCTCGAATACTTGCCCCATCCCGGCGTTTTCGTTTTCAAAATTCCGATCACCGTCACAATCCCGAACACGCTCAAACAGATCACTGCAATCGTATCTTTGTCCATATCGCCACCTCGCTGCCGTCTATTTACGCTTCTGTTCCGACTCGTTGTTCCGTGCCGAGCCAGAGCCCGAACGGACGAAGCCAAACAGCCGCGCAAACCGAATCCTTCCGACAAAGCGCGAACGCGATAACGAGCACTACGAGCACAAGGATCCTCGCTGCCGTCTATTTACGCTTCTGTTCGACTCGTTGTTCCGTGCCAGCAGGAAGAACCCGAACGGACGAAGCCAAACAGCCGCGCAAACCGAATCCTTCCGACAAAGCGCGAACGCGATAACGAGCACTACGAGCCAGACCGCCGCCTAACACCACAACTGCGGCGCTCACTTGGACACCTGCTCTTTGGTGATTCCCTCGACGACCGCGACGAGATTCTTCACGTCCGTTGCCTTTGCGCGGAGTTTCTTCGCCGTCTCCGTCGATTCTTTGACCAATGTCTGGATCAGTTTGGGAAAGTGGTCAGCCGCCCGAATCCGCATCTGCCGAGGAGCTTCGCCAAACAACCAAGGCCCGTCAGAGTGGTCGTCATCAAATGCTTCATTGCCCCAGATATGGCGAAGCGCGATTCCCCACTTTCCATTCACCTTCGCATATCCGATTTGATCGGCCGAATACTCTGGGGGTTCGACATATCCCCACGCAAAGGAGTGCCAAACGGTCAACCCAATGTTCAAATTCTTGATGGCTTCGTCGAGTACGGTTACGGCTTCTGTGAGTTCGTCTGAAGCTTTATTGAGGGATGCAGCAGTCGAGGAATTAGCGTACGAAATTCTCACATTTTCCAATATCTACAACTTGTCCTTTTCGGACATATGACCTCCAAGGTGTACGTTTGCTTTGGCTACTCCCTTGATTCTCACGGGAGGTCATCTCAATTACAAAATCCATATTTTCGGCTTTTCCGTTCCGACGAACGCAATTCATATCACAACTGAACTGTCTTTTTTTAGTTAGGCTTTTTCCCTTCGCCATCATCCCGAAAAATAGGTTCATCGTTTTGATAGCCGAAATCAGAGGGTAGTCCTCTGACGTCCAGGGTTTATTTACTCGTTTTTAGCCACGAGAATTAGGCCAAACATTTTTTCATCTTGGATCTTCCGCTTCTAGAATACAGGACAATTTAACTATCAGCAAGCACGGAAACATTCTTTGTCGATCGGAGGCGATTCAGGGCTTATTGATTACCAGGCGCTGCGCATCGAAAGTTGCGTTGAGATCTGGGTTTCCAGCTAATGTTGTAGCCCATGTAGCCCAACTGAAGACAGGTTTCAGAATGGTTTTCGCCCGTAGGCAACGGACAATAAGGCATTTAGATTTTCGAACCCCAAAACTTCGAAGTATTAGGTCGAAAGTAAATTGCTAGAGATGCTGGCTTGATTAGCCGACTAGGGGTAAACTCCGAAATATGAATGCGATCCCCACGTCTGGCCCGATTAGCGAAACTCAACTGCTGACCTGGCGCCGTTCTGCTGACCTGTGCAGCTCTAAGTCGTTTATCTGCAATAGTTTAGTGGAGGCGGGGGGAGTTGAACCCCCGTCCGAAAAGCGCTACGGCTCGAAGACTACATGCTTAGCTCAGTTCCGGTTTGGTTCGCCGGCCGCGCTCAGAATGAGCAAGAAACGCAGCCAACTAGTCCGATTGGTTCTCGCCGTCTTGCCGCGGACCGATACGAAGGCTAATCTTTTTTAAAATAACCCGCGACACTGGCCTTGAGGATTCCCGGTTGAACTTCGCGAACCGATCCTGCCGGCAGGTCGCCTAATTCAAACGGACCGTAGGCCGTGCGGATCAGGCGGCTGACTTGCAGTCCAAGATGCGCCATGACTTTGCGGATTTCGCGGTTCTTGCCTTCTTTTAATGTAACGATGAGCCAGACATTGGCGCCGGTCTGCGCGCGTTCCAGCCGGGCTTCTATGGGGCCGTAATTCATGCCTTCGACGGTGATGCCTTGCGCAAGTCGATTCAGATGCGCGGCCTTTACCGCGCCGTGTGCGCGCACACGGTAGCGGCGCTTCCAGGCATTCGCCGGCAATTCCAGGTATCGCGCGAGGCCGCCATCGTTTGTGAGCAGCAGCAGTCCTTCGCTGTTCAGGTCCAGCCGGCCGACGCTGATCACGCGCGGAAGGCCGTGCGGCAAATTGGCGAACACGGTCTGACGATTCTGTTCGTCGCGCATGGTGGTCACCAGGCCTACCGGCTTGTGATACAGGAACAGGCGGGGCGCTTCGAAGGCGGGCAACGGTTTGCCGTCAACGACGATCCGATCATTCGGACCGACGGTCAAGGCCGGCGAGTCCAGCGTCTTTCCATTGACGCTCACGCGCCCCTCAAGAATCCACCGCTCGGCGTCGCGGCGCGAGCAGAGTCCCGCTCGGGCGATGACCTTGGCGATGCGCTCGGATTCTTTGGCCCCAGGCGAGGGGTCGTTGTGAAGTGTCATGAATTCATGTCGCGTGAAGCGCGAACGAGAGGATATCAAAAAGCGGAGCCAGGGTGAGTTGGAATAAAGCTGAGTGTTAAAAAAACTTATTGATTTTGCAATTCGCACAGGACGATGAAATCCAGGACTTCGCGCTTCACTGGAGCGTATCTGGAACGGAGAAATTCCAAACAGCTTACGGCGCCAAACCTCGATCATCGGTAACTCTTCCATAATTTAAATACTGATGTGCATCGGTGGGGACGGGACGGGCCAGGTTTGGCGCGCCCCTTTTACGGCGTTGCCATGCGGCGTGGCCCTGAAGATCCTGTGCAGGCGCGGAAAATACCATAAACGGGGAGTGAGAGCACGGCAATAAAAAAATCCCCCTTCGCGACTTCTCGCGAAGGGGGATTTGTACCGAAAGATAAGATTACCGATAATGCGGAGAAAACGGACTAGTGATCATGATCGTGATCATGATCGTGATCGTCATCATGATCGTGCCGATCCCTGTCCGGTGAATTGTGGCAGAAACCGAAACCCTTGTCGCTGTAGACGCCCGCAATCGCAGCAGGAGATGTAGGACCATTGAGTGCAACGGTAGGACTTGCCAATGGCGCCGACTCGAAATCCCACTTGTAGCCGTTCGGATCAAGCCTCAGAGCCATCACACCCCAGTAGTCCCCGGTATACGCCTCGAGATTTGCGGCGTTGAATTGCGCGCCGGCATCGCCGGTAGTGCTTAAGGCGACCGCATCGAGTGTCTCGCCACCGGTGCCCACGATGAATTCCCGAATGCCCCGCTCTGAATCGGGATTCCCGGAGGGGTCAAGGGGCTTGTAGCGGGCATAGAGGTGATCGTGCCCGTTCAGCACCACGTCCGCTTTATGCTCGTAGAGCAGTTTCCAGAATGCCTGAGCGGCCGTGCCCTCTGGGGCGAGGCTGTCGGCGGCGCTGAACGTGGGTTGATGCCAGTACGCGGCTGTGCAAGAAGAGTGGTTCTCCTCGAGATCCTTTTTCAGCCATTCGAGTTCGGCGCCAAACCAGGAGCCCGTGTCCGAGCAGCCGCCCGGCTGCGTCGAGCACTCTACGTTGAGCGAAATAAGGTGCCACGAACCCAGATTATAGGAATACCAGCCATCTGCCACTCCGGTCTGCGACTCGAAATGCCCCGCCTGTCCATCCGCACGCGGAGT
The DNA here is from genome assembly GCA_963788335.1 of Terriglobia bacterium. Taxonomy (GTDB): domain Bacteria; phylum Acidobacteriota; class Terriglobia; order Acidiferrales; family UBA7541; genus Palsa-360. The sequence goes on along the minus strand of CAWBGM010000008.1, from coordinate 48,974 downwards.
GGGCTGGGGAGTGGGAGTAGTAAGGCCCGGATAGTTGCACGCCGTAGCCAAAGATGGCGGGCACGGGTCGGAGATCGTAGTCGTCAAGGGCTTGCCCTCATTCGCGTCACTGGTCGTATCGATCAGGAAGCCGTTGAAGTAGGAAAAGTAGCCGTAGCCGGCAACGCCGGTTGCGCTATGCTCGTCATAAAATTCGTGGTTGCCGGGCGAAGGGCGCTCGAGAAATTTGAAAGCGCCATAAGTCAGATCGAACGAATTCTCAAAGTCCGAATACAAACCTACCTGATATTGCAGGTCTCCGAGGAGCGCAACGGCGTCGGGCTTCATATTCTCGATCTGTGTCGCAGTGGCTTCCTGGGATTGGTACAGAGAGGCGCTGGTATAAGCGCCCTTGCTCGTGGAGGGGGTGGTGCAGGTTTCTTTGCTCGCCTCACCTACCTCGGTCGATCCTGGTTGGCAGGCGATGTCGCCCACCACCGCTAGGACAGGCGATTTACCTGTCGTTGCGTATGGCCATGTATTGTTGCTGGCGCTAGGAGCCTGGGCCTTTGCCCCAGCCGCAAATGCCAGCACCGAGGCGACCGCTCCCATGAGCAATGCCGCTCGGAACTTTCCCTGGATCATGTTCATGATGTTCCTCCCGTTCGAACTTGTAATTGAATAGTTGCAGAAGAGGCGGACTCTATCCGCTCAACATTTCTCCGATATCTCTGAAGTGTAAAAAAATTGTAACGCGGATTACTTGGGAGGTCGTTTACCCCCTAAGCAATCGGGAATGTATCTGAAGCGCCCGGGTACAGGGGCAATGACTCAGTTTGGCTCGAGAGTTTTGTAGCACAGGCCTCAGCCCGCGGGTTTTTATTCCCGCCAGGACCAACCGTGCCACTACAGCCCGACAAATTTGCATTTCGATTTTAACTGGGCTTGCGATTTCCAGAATTCGAAACTGACTGAAGCCTGTGCGACTGCAGGTCCCAATTCAGGCGATCCGTTTGAATCTATTCGAAAGCTGTTTTAGGCATAGCGAAACAGCGCCTTGAAACCAAAATCCATGTGCTGCTGGATATGGCAGTGAAACAGGGTAAGGCCCGGCTGGTCGGCGACCAGGTCCACGGCAACGCGCCCATATGCGGGGACGATTACCGTATCCTTCATGATGCCGCCTGTGGGCTGGCCGTTGAAGTCTACAATTTCGAACAGATGCCGGTGCATGTGCAGAGGGTGGGAATCGTCACTGCGATTGTGAAACACCAACCGGTAGCGATTTCCCTGCCGAAACACGAATTCCCGCTCATGAGGATATTCCTTGCCGTTGACGAGCCAGTGATTGATACCGTGGGGCCCGCCCGGCACTTTTTCAAAAACCATATCGATCGTCTGGTCCGGTGGAGGATGGGAAACCGGCTTGCCAAAGATGGTGTAGTCCCAGCGCACCATCGGAGGCGGAAGCCACTGCGGGCGCGGCTGTGCCTGATTGGCGTATTCGACCACGATGCCCATGCCGGATTGCCGTGCGGCATCGCGCAGCTCGCCTAAAATCCAGACCCCGGGCAGATTCATCTCCACGATCGCATCGACGCGCTCACCCGGCGCGATTTCGATCATATCGACCCGCTGAGGCGTGGGCACGGGATTTCCGTCGAGCGCAATCACCTGAAAATGGTGACCGAATAAACCGATGCGGTGAATTTGCGAGGCGCTGGCGTTGAGCAGGTGCATCAGGATGCGCTGACCAGACCTCACGCGGAGGGGATCCCCCGCACCGAGCATTTTGTCGTTGATCGAGTAAAGAGGTGCACCGACTTCCAGGCCATTGGGACGCGTATCAGGAGTGGCGGGTTTTTCGGGCATCGGATCGTTGGGATCTGGCGCCTCATCCTGATCCATCGTGGTCAGAAAAGGCTCCCATTCGCGCAACGCCAGAAACACCTCCTGGTCGTAGCGCCCGGGATCATTTGCAGGATCGATCATGAGAAAACCGAACTGGCCGGTATAGGCGCCGCGATGGAGATCCATCATGGCCTCGGTATGCGAGTGGTACCATCGCGAACCCGCCGGTTTGGCCACGAATTGATAATTCCGACGACCATGCGGGGGCACCGGGGGGGTACCTTCTTCTTGGACTCCGTCGACGTCCGAGGGAACGAACAAACCGTGCCAATGCACGTATTCCGGGACGTCCGTTTCGTTCACAACGTCGACGGCGACACGCTGACCCTCTCGCACCCGCAAGAGGGGGCCGGGGACTTGGTTGCTATAGCCAATCGTGCTGAGCACGACCTGAGGCGCCAGCTCGACCATCATCGGCGCGATCCGCAGGGTGAAATTCGCGGCGCGCTCGATGGCCCTCGTATCGGACGGGGCCATCGTCGAAGCCTGCCGCGGTCCCGAAACCTGCCGGAGAGTTGGCGGCTGCGCGAGTGCGGGCCGCAGCATGTCTGCCGCCGTCGCGATCACGGTGGCGCATCCCAGACGTACAAAATTCCTTCGGTTCATGCGATCTTCATCCCCGCTGCAAATGTCAGCGTCGAGACGACCGCCTCAATAAGCACTGTCGATGGAGAAAATCCTCCTGCGAATCGTGGGCAAAATCATAGCTTTTAGTCGTTGAGTGTTTCAACTATATATCGAATACGTGAAAATCGTGCGATTGGCAGGCGAGAACAAGTGGAGGCAAAAGTTTTGGAGGCCGGGGAATGGAATAGGAATGTGTGTTGAAAACAAGTAAGTTGCTGATTTTTCAACACGCACGATACGCGTCAGTCTCAGGAATTGCGGTTTCGCCACACGTAACACACACACGGAAATTCTCGCCAGTCTCTCTGAATATCGAACGGTTGGCCAAACGGCACAACGCTCGCTGTGCAGACTTATGCGTACTAGAACCCGACCCAAATTCACGAACAGAAATTAACTTGACTAGTAATTGTTATCGGAAATAGAATTCGCCTCCCGCATATCGGTCCCTTGCCTCAATTTGGGAGCCCGGTTCCGTGAATCGCGGTCTCCTCACGTCCAGCGGAGACCGGAAATCGGACGATTTATTTTTTCTCTTAGCAGTTCTTTGAACTTTGGCGTACAGGAGCACCCAGACCATGTTCGCAAGCCGCTTGTCACGTCTCCTTAATTTATTCCAATCTCGCGGTTGCTCCCGTAGTAGGCTTGCCCGCGCAGATCGTCGTCATGACGGGGCGCCCAGTTCACAACAAAATGACCCGCATCACTGGCGAGCATTTCTAGCCGCCTTCGGCACACTCATACTTCTTGGGTTCATCCTGCTCGTCGCGCCGGGTTTGAACGCGCAGACCCAGCCCACCTCTGTCACAATCTCGCCGAGCGCTCCATTCGTTTATGGCACTCAGACGTTGCAGTTTGGGGCTCAAAGCGGAAGCGTGCTCAATTCTGGCGAGGCTACTTCAATTGCCACCGGCCTGTATCACACCTGTGCGGTGCAGTCCAACGGAACCGTAAAGTGCTGGGGCTATAACGATTTTGGCTTCTTAGGCGACGGCACTACCACCCAGCGGTTCTCCCCTGTTGCTGTACTCGGCGTGAGCGGAGCCGTTGCCGTCACCGCGGGGAACGAATTCACCTGCGCGCTGCTGGGCGATGGGACCGTGCAATGCTGGGGCTATGACAGCCTTGGTGAGCTAGGCAATGCTGGTGCCGGCTTCGAGAGTTTGACGGCGGTGGCCGTGACTGGCCTCAGCGGTGTGACCGCCATCTCCTCGGGGGATGGCCACACCTGCGCGTTGATTTCCGATGGCACCGTGAAGTGCTGGGGCAGCGATGGCAATGGCCAATTGGGTGACGGAACTTCCGGTAGCTACTCGTCAACTCCCCTGCTCGTCAGCGGCCTCAGTGGCGTGACCGCAATTGCCGCCGCAGGCAGCACGAGTTGTGCCGTGCTCTCCGGCGGGAGCGTAAAGTGTTGGGGTACCAATAATTTTGGCCAATTGGGCAACGGCTCCACGACCAATTCCAATACTCCGGTACCGGTAAACAGTTTGACCGGAGTAACCGCTGTCGAAATCGCTTACGACCATTCGTGCGCTCTAATTTCCGGCGGGACAGTGAAATGCTGGGGCAATAATTCCAACGGTGAACTAGGGAACGGAACCACGACCAGTTCCAGCACCCCTGTGTCAGTCACGGGCCTGACCACGGCCACGTTAATTACGAACGATTGCGCGTTGCTTTCCGATGGCACGGCGAAATGCTGGGGCGATAACTTCTTTGGCCAGCTTGGAAACGGACTGACTACCGACGCCCACTCCCCGGTGGTAGTGACTGGCCTGAGCGGAGCTATCGCCATTGCCGCGGATGAGGATGACCAACGCGCTTGTGCCGTGCTTTCCGACGGCTCGATGAGGTGCTGGGGAAATAACAACCAGGGCGAGCTTGGCGATGGCACTACGAACCAGCGCACTACGCCGGTCGCGGTTATCGGAGGTAACGTCCTGCCGAGACGCGGCGCGCGCCAGATCTCCGCCGGGAACCTTGAATCATGCGCGCTGACATCGGACGGGACGATGCAATGCTGGGGCTACAACGATGCGGGCCAGCTTGGCAATGGCACCACAACCAACTCCAGCACTCCCGTGGGGGTGAGCAGTCTAAGTGGGGTGAAGGCGATTCGCGAAGGGGTATACACCGACAACACTTGCGCGCTGTTATCGGGCGGAGGGGTGGAATGTTGGGGCTATAACCCCTACGGCAACCTTGGCAACGGAAACACAACGAACTCGAGCACTCCTGTGGTGGTGGAAGGAGTGGGCGGTGTAGGGCAACTCAGCGGGGTCACGGCCATTACCCCCGGTGGCTGGCACTCCTGCGCGGTGCTATCGGGCGGGACAGTGAACTGCTGGGGCTATAACGCGAGTGGCCAGCTGGGCAACGGCACCACTACTAACTCAACCACTCCGGTGGTGGTGAAAGGAGTGGGCGGCACGGGGACACTGACCGGAGCCTCGGCCATTGGTGTCGGGTTTGAGCATACCTGCGCGTTACTAACCAACGGGACCGTGGATTGTTGGGGCTACGGTGCCGATGGCGAGCTGGGCAACGGAGCCCTCCCCCCTTCCCACACCCCGGTGGGGGTGAGCGGTCTGAGCGGAGCTACTGCCATCGCTGTCGGGGATGAATTCTCCTGCGCACTGATATCGGGAGGCACGGTGGAATGCTGGGGCTCAAACGCAAATGGCCAGCTTGGCAATGGCTCCACCACTAACTCCGATACTCCGGTACCGGTAAGCGGCCTGACCGGAGTCACGGCCATCGCCGCAGGCGGGTATCATGCCTGTGCATTGTTATCGAACGGGACGGCGGAATGTTGGGGAGAAAACATCTATGGCCAGGTTGGCAACGGAACAACGAACCCCGTCTCTCCCTATGCGGTCAGTACGCCGGTAGTAGTGGCCGGGCTGAGCGGCGCCACGGCGATTGCCACTGGTGGTTTCCACACCTGTGCGTTGCTCTCCAATGGAACGATGCAATGCTGGGGCTATAACCTTGAAGGCCAGATCGGCAACGGAACGATGACTAACTCCACCACTCCGGTGGCGACAAATGCGCTGGTTCCGTCTGTCGTGTGGTCAAGCAGCAATACCGCCGCGGCAACGATCGATCCCGTGACAGGGCTTGCCAGCGCCCTCGCCGCCGGAACCGCGACCATTACCGCCACGTATGGCGCGATCAACGCGAATACGTTGATGACCGTTGGTCCTAACAACTCGGCGCCGATGGCGCTCAGTGTCAGCATTTCCGGGACGCCGGCGACCTTGCAAACGCTGACGGGCGTTTACACCTATTTCGATGCCGATGGGGATTTGCAGGGCAGCTCCATCTTCGCCTGGCTGCGCGACGGCGTCGTGATCAGCGGCGCGACCGCCGACACCTACATCGTACAGCAGTACACAGACACCGGGCACGTGATCTCATTCGAAGTGACACCCGTGGCGCTGACAGGGGTTCCCATGGGGAGCACCGCGCAGAGCAGCGGCATAACCATTTTGAATTCGGCGCCGACAGCGACCAATGTGATCGCTGCGGGCTCTCCGCAAGTCGGGCAAATTCTGACCGGCGAGTATATCTACAACGATGTGGACCCCGATACACAGGGCGCGTCCGTATTCGCCTGGCTACGCGATGGCGTCGCGATCTCCGGCGCCACAAATCAAACGTACGCGGTCTCTGCCGCAGACCTCGGCCATGCGATCGCGTTTCGAGTTACCCCGGTGGCGCTGACGGGAACTTCACCAGGAATTACGGTGACGAGTGCGAGCGTGATGATTATCCAGTCGCAAACGCAGCCCACGTCAGTGACGGTCACGCCGCAGAACCCGGCCATCAATATTGGCCAGACACTACAGTTCAGTGCGCAAAGTAGCAGCACTCTTCTGTTGGGCGAAGGCGGAGGAATTGCGGCCGGGTCCCTTTCTTCCTGCGCGCTGCTGGCGAACGGGACGGTGCAGTGCTGGGGATATAACGCCTACGGCCAACTGGGCAATGGAACCACAACTGATTCCACGACCCCCGTCATCGTCACGGGGTTGAGTGGAGCCACATCGGTTAGCGCTGGCAATACTTCTTGCGCGCTTTTGTCGAATGGCACCATGGAATGTTGGGGCTATAACTCAAACGGGCAACTCGGCAACGGAACCACCACAAACTCCTCAACGCCGGTCGTCGTGAAAGGTGTCGGCGGCGCAGGAACACTCAGCGGCGTGGTTTCGTTTTCGGTGGTGGATGGCAATCATGTTTGCGCATTGCTATCGGATGGAACAGTAAAATGCTGGGGCTCCAATTTCGCTGGCCAGCTGGGCAACGGAACGACGGTAGATTCCAGCACACCGGTGGCGGTCACGCTTCCCAACCCTGCGATTACCATAGCAACCAATAACGACCACAGCTGCGCGGTCCTGTCGAATGGGACACTCTACTGTTGGGGTTGGAACCCATACGGTCAACTGGGTAACGGAACGACGACCAATTCCTCGACACCGGTACAAGTAAAAGGAGTGGGCGGCTCGGGATTCCTGACCGGAGTGACCTCGGTTGCCAATGGCGATTTTTACACATGCGCGTTATTGACGGGTGGGACTGCCGATTGCTGGGGTTTTAATTATGATGGCGTACTGGGCAACGGAACCACCACCCAAACCTCCACGCCCGTAGCCGTAAGTGGCCTCACTGGAATTACGGCTCTTACAGCCGGGGACTATCACACCTGCGCACTACTCTCCAATGGAACAGTGCAATGTTGGGGTGAAAACAACTATTACGACTTGGGCAACGGAACCACTACGGTCTCTTATGTTCCAACCCCTGTGCTTGGGCTGAGTGGCGTGGCGGCAATCTCCTCCGGGTTCGAACACACCTGCGCCCTGCTTTCAAACGGCTCGATTCAGTGCTGGGGCAATAACTACAAGGGTCAACTGGGAGACGGCGCGCTAGACCAGCCGGGCACGCCAGTCCCGGTCACGGGCAGCAACGCCCTTCCCGGCCGCGGTGCCCTCCCCTCGATTAGCGCCGGCGACGGCTCATATCATTCTTGTACGGTAATTTCCGATGGCACCGTCAAATGCTGGGGCGGTAATGGTTCCGGCGAGCTTGGCGACGGAACCAATGTCAACCGGTCCTCGCCCGTATCTGTAGTTGGCTTAACGGGGGCCATAGCTACGTCCTCGGGCTCCAATAATAGCTGTGCGCTGCTTTCAGGCGGCACGGTGGAATGCTGGGGTTTTGGGCCCAATGGCGAACTGGGCAACGGAGGCACGGCTAGCTCCAATGTGCCGGTTGTCGTCACTGGCATAAGCGGAGCGACCGCTATTGCCACGGGTTCGGATCACTCCTGTGCCTTGTTTCCCAATGGCACGATCCAGTGCTGGGGCGCGAATGGCTCCGGTCAGCTTGGCAACGGCACCACAACCAGAAGCACTACACCCGTTCCGGTCACCGGCCTCGGGGGCGCGGCCATCGCGATTGCCGGAGGGGGCCTTCATACCTGCGCGCTGCTCGTCGGAGGTTCGGTTCAATGCTGGGGCTACAATAATAATGGGGAGCTTGGCGACGGCACGACGACGCAGAGAAATTCGCCGGTGACCGTTACCGGCAGTCTTGCCTCTGTCGCCGCCATCGCTGCAGGCACTTACCATACATGCGCGCTGCTCGCGAACGGCACGATGAAGTGCTGGGGGCAGGGCGGCGCGGGTCAACTCGGTAACGGTTCGACCTCCAACGTCAGCTCGCCGGCCGTGGTCACTGGAATGGTTGGGGCTTCGCGAATTGCAGCAGGGTACTGGGACACCTGTGCGGTGCTCGCCGCGGGCACTATGCAATGCTGGGGCTACAACTCCTCTGGGCAGGTCGGCGACGGCACGACAACGCAGAGAAATTCTCCCGTGACGGTGAGCGGCCTAACGGGCGCTACCGACGTCGCGGTTGGCATCTATCACGCTTGCGCTACCCTGGCGGACGGAACAGTGAAGTGTTGGGGCGACAGTTCGCAGGGCCAGCTGGGTACTGGCTCGTTTATCATCACGCCGACGCCGACCCCGGTGGCGACGAGTCCACTGGTTCCATCCGTGGGGTGGACTAGCAGCAACACCGGCGTTGCCACCATCGACCCGGTCAGTGGGCTGGCTACCGCCGTCGCTGCCGGTAGCACGACCATCACAGCGACCTACGGTTCGCTGAGCGCTAATAGCCTGCTAACCGTTATAGCGCCGAATTCGCCTCCGACGGCTTCGAATGTCACGATTACAGGAAATCCCTTCGTCGGGCAGGTGCTTTCGGGCAGTTATATCTACAACGATGTGGACGGCGATCCGCAAGGCACATCGACCTTCCGCTGGCTCCGCGATGGCTCAGCTACAGGCAACACGAGCACAACGTATACTGTTCTGGTTACCGACATTGGCCACGTGATGAAGTTCGAAGTGACGCCCGTGGCGGCCACGGGTGTCTCGCAAGGCGTTGCGGTCCAAAGCAGCGGCGTGACGATTCTCAACTCCGCGCCTGTGGCATCGAACGTGACTATCGGTGGCACGCCTCTAGTGGGCCAGATTCTGTCCGGCAACTATACCTATAACGACGTTGACGGCGATGCTCAAGGCACATCAACCTTCCGTTGGCTGCGTAACGGAACAGCGATCGGCGGAGCAACAGGTACGAAGTACATCTTGGTGGCGGCGGATTCCGGGCAGGTGATCACGTTCGAAGTGACTCCAGCGGCGGTAACAGGGACCTCGCCAGGCGCTTCCGTGCAAAGTACCGGCGTGACGGTTCTGAACTCTCCGCCGACGGCGACAATACAGTTCGCCTATGTGGCGAACGTGATTTCCAACAACATTTCCGCGTACGCGATTAATGCCGGCACCGGGGTACTTACGGCGGTGGCGGGCTCGCCCTTCAGCACCGGCGCAAGTACTTTCCCTTCGTCAGTGACGGTGGATCCGACGGGGAAGTTCGCTTATGTCGCGAATAATGGTTCCAATAATGTTTCCGCATACACGATCAATGCTGGCACCGGAGCACTGACAGCCGTGGGAGGCTCGCCCTTCGCCACTGGGGCTGGCACTAGCCCTTCGTCAGTGACGGTGGATCCGACGGGGAAGTTCGCTTATGTCGCGAATTTCTCTTCCAGCAACGTTTCCGCGTTCTCGATCAATCCCGGAAACGGGGCGCTGACGGCGGTATCTGGGTCCCCCTTCTCCCTCGGCAGTAGTGGTGCTCACCCTCAGTCGGTGACGGTGGACCCAACGGGGAAGTTCGTCTATGTGGGGAATGGCGATGTCAATACGGTTTCCGCGTTCTCGATCAATGCCGGAAACGGGGCGCTGACGGCGGTACCAGGGTCCCCCTTCACGGTCGCCGGACCTGTTTCGGTGACAGTCGATCCCACGGGAAAGTTTCTCTATGTGGCGAACGAGTTGCTTCCCACCGGCACTGTTTCCGCGTTTACGATCAATCCCGGTTCAGGGGCCTTGACGGCTGTGGCGGGATCGCCTTTCGCTGCTGGCACTCAGGCGGATTCGGTGACAGTGGATCTTACCGGAAAGTTCGTTTATGTAGCGAATCTCGGCTCCAACACCGTTTCCGCGTTCATGATCAACGCGGGCACCGGGGCACTGACCGCGGTGGGCTCTCCCGTTGCCGCGGGCACTGAGCCTTCTTCGGTGACGACGGATCCAACAGGGAAGTTCGCCTATGTCGTGAATAGCGTTTCCTCCGGTCTTGTTTCCGGGTTTACGATCAATGCCAGCACCGGGGCGCTGACAGCCATCTCTGGCTCGCCCTTTCCCGCCGGGTCTTCGCCTAGTACTGTCATGACGGTCGCTGAAATAGGAGCAAGCATCACGGGTACACCAAATGTCGGGCAACTTCTGACCGGCCACTACATATATAGCGATCTGGACGGGGATCTGGAAGGCACATCAACATTCCGGTGGCTGCGGGACGGAGTCGCCATCGGCGGAGCAACCAGCATTACTTACACGACTGTGGTATCAGATTCTGGCCACGTCATCACGTTTGAAGTGACACCGGTTGCCCAGACTGGCACGTCGCCGGGAGCGCCTACAACCAGCGCTGGCGTAACGATCCTGAACTCCGCACCTGTGGCATCGAACGTGACGATCTCAGGTACTCCGAACGTTGGCCAGAATCTGACGGGAACCTTCACGTATAGCGACGTGGACGGCGATCCTCAAGGCACGTCCACATTCCGCTGGCTGCGTGATGGCGTAGCGACAGGCAACACGACCACGACTTACACGGTACTGGTCACTGACGTGGGTCATGTAATCGAGTTCGAAGTGACGCCCGTGGCGGCCACGGGTGCCTCGCCGGGCGCCGCTGTTACAAGCGCGGGCGTGACGATCACTCAGTCCACGACAACAATCAGCATCAATAACCTCCCGGTGAGTCCTGTTTTCGGGGGGAATTTTACACCGACGTATGCTTATACCGGTGACGGCGCAACTTCCACGACGTCGAGCACGACGACTGTCTGCACCGTGACTAGTAACGTGGTGAACTTCGTCGGCGTGGGCACGTGCACGCTGACCGCCCACGCTGCCGCCGGCACGATCTACGCGGCTGTGGATGGAACTCCGCAGTCGTTCACGATCGGTCAGGCGACCACGACGGTCAGCGTCAACAACATCCCTGGCAGCGCGGCGTTCGGCGGAAGCTTCACGCCGACGTTCGCGTATACGGGAGATGGGACGACCTCGGCGACATCGAGCACGCTGACGATCTGCACGGTAACGAGTGGCGTGGTGAACTTCATCGGCGTGGGGCAGTGCACACTGACGGCGCACGCCACAGCGGGCACACACTATGCGGCGGTGGATGGTAGCGCGCAGCCGTTCACGATCGGGCAGGCGACCACAACAGTCAGCATCAACAACATCCCTGGCAGCGCGGCGTTCGGCGGAAGCTTCACGCCGGCGTTCACGTACACCGGAGACGGAGCGACCTCTGCGACATCGAGCACGCTAACGATCTGCACGGTAACGAGCGGCGTAGTGAACTTCATCGGCGTGGGACAGTGTACGCTGACGGCGCACGCCACAGCGGGAACACACTACGCAGCGGTGGATGGTAGCGCCCAGTCGTTCACAATCGGTCAGGCGACCACCACGGTCAGCATCAACAACATCCCCGGCAGCGCGGCGTTCGGCGGAAGCTTCACGCCGACGTTCGGGTATACGGGAGACGGGACGACCTCTGCGACATCGAGCACGCTGACGATCTGCACGGTAACGAGCGGCGTAGTGAACTTCATCGGCGTGGGACAGTGTACGCTGACGGCGCACGCCACAGCGGGAACACACTACACAGCGGTGGATGGTAGCGCGCAGTCGTTCACAATCGGGCAGGCGACCACAACAGTCAGCATCAACAACATCCCTGGCAGCGCGGCGTTCGGCGGAAGCTTCACGCCGACGTTCGGGTATACGGGAGACGGGACGACCTTTGCGACATCGAGCACGCTGACGATCTGCACGGTAACGAGTGGCGTAGTGAACTTCATCGGCGTGGGGCAGTGTACGCTGACCGCCCACGCCACGCCTGGGGCGAACTACTCGGCAGCAGATGGAAGTGCGCAGTCGTTCTCGGTATACCGGTTGCCGGTCGTCACAAGCGCGAACAGTGCCACATTTGTCGCGAGCATTAACAATTCGTTTACGGTGACGGCAACAGGTGTTCCGGTCCCTGCACTAAGTTATGCCGGAACGCTGCCCACCGGCGTGACATTCACTGACAATCTCAACGGCACAGGAACGCTAAGCGGCGTAACGACGCAGTCCGGTCCCTTCCCGATCACCTTCACGGCCACTAACGTCGCGGGCAGTATTGGACAAAGCTTCGTGCTAACCGTGAATCAGCCTGTCGCTGTCGTCCCACCACCCAGCATGGTCGCGTGGTGGCCCGGAGACGGCAATACCAATGACATCATTGGCGGGATTAACGGTACCTTGCTGGGTGGCGCCTCCTTTGCGCCTGCCGAGGTCGGGCAAGGGTTCACCTTTAGCAACGATGGCGATGGCGTAACGATCCCTGACAGTGGCAATTTTGACGTCCAGAATCCGGGCTTCACTGCGGATTTCTGGGTGAGCGGGAACAAGAACCAGACGTCCTCCTTGTCCACCATCCTTGAGAAATCGCACGGATTTGTCGATTCTACCGGATGGGCTTTTCACGCTGTGAATGGAACGGGGATTGGCTATTTCTCGGTAGGAGAGGGAGGCGCCCCAGGTGACGCCAGCGAATTCGCTACCGTCTTCGGGACAACGGATATTTTGGACGGAAACTTCCACCTTGTCGCCGGCACATGGGACGGCGCCAATGTTGCGCTCTACATTGATGGGGTTCTGCAAGGCACGCTGGTGCCACTTGCGACGCCAGCTAACAATACTAGGCCTGTAAACATAGGCTTTACCTGGGGCGGAGGCACGCCGCAGCGCTTCTTCAAAGGCACAGTGGATGAAGTTGAGATCTTCAATCGCGCACTTTCCGCGACTGAGATACAAGCAATTTACACCGCAGGAAGCGCGGGTAAGCGGAAGCCGGCGAATATCACGCCCACGGCTGGAACGCCGCAAAGCGCGCCGGTGGGAACCGCCTTCGGCACGAATCTAAAGGCAACTGTTACTGATACAAACAGCAACCCAGTCCCTAACATAAATGTTACGTTCACAGCTCCTGCCTCGGGAGCGAGCGGCACGTTCGCTGGAAACGTCATGTCGGTGACGGTAGCGACGGATTCGTCGGGAATTGCGACTGCACCGGTCTTCACCACGAACAGCACGGCTGGAGCGTATTCGGTGACGGCGTCGACTGGTGTGGGCAGCGCGAGCTTCACATTGACGAATACTCAAGCGCCGACCATCACCAGTGCAAATAGCACGACATTCACGGCGGGGATTGCAGGGACATTTACCGTTACTTCGACCGGCTTCCCGACCCCGACAATTAGCGAGTCGGGGAGTTTGCCGGGTACGGTTGCGTTCGTCGACAACGGCGATGGCACAGGCACTCTTAGCGGCGTGCCCAATGCCGGTGGCCCATTCATCATCACATTCACCGCGTCCAATGGCGTGTCACCCGACGCGACGCAAAGCTTCACGCTCACGGTGTCGCCAGCAACGCTGCAGTCGATCGCAGTGACCCCGGCGAATCCGAGCGTGGCAGCGGGAGAATCGCAACAGTTCACGGCAACGGGAACGTACAGCGATAACTCGACGCAAAATCTGACGGCGAGCGTAACGTGGGCCTCGGGGACGACGGCGACCGCGACGATCAACACCGCAGGCCTGGCGCACGCGGTAGCGACGGGGACAAGCACGATCAGCGCGACGCTGGGCGGAGTGAGCGGCTCAACAGTGCTGACGGTGACGGCGGCGACGCTGCAGTCAATCGCAGTGACGCCGGTAAATCCGAGTGTGGCGGCGGGAGGAACGCAGCAGTTCACGGCAACGGGAACGTACAGCGACAGTTCGACGCAGAACCTGACGGCGAGCGTAACGTGGGCGTCGGGGACGACGGCGACGGCAACGATCAATACGGCAGGCCTGGCGCACGCGGTAGCGACAGGGACAAGCACGATCAGCGCGACGCTCGGCGGCGTGAGTGGCTCGACGGTGCTGACGGTAACGGCGGCGACGCTGCAGTCGATCGCAGTGACGCCGGCGAACCCGAGCGTGGCCGCAGGCGGAACGCAGCAGTTCACGGCGACCGGAACGTACAGCGACAACTCAACGCAGAACCTGACGGCAAGCGTAACGTGGGCCTCGGGGACGACGGCGACCGCGACGATCAATACGGCAGGCCTGGCGCACGCGGTAGCGACAGGGACAAGCACGATCAGCGCGACACTCGGCGGCGTGAGTGGCTCGACGGTGCTGACAGTAACGGCGGCAACGCTGCAGTCAATCGCAGTGACGCCGGCGAATCCGAGTGTGGCAGCGGGCGGATCGCAACAGTTCACGGCAACGGGAACGTATAGCGATAACTCGACGCAGAACCTGACGGGAAGTGTAACGTGGGCGTCGGGGACGACGGGGACGGCAACGATCAACACCGCAGGCCTGGCGCACGCGGTAGCGACAGGGACAAGCACGATCAGCGCGACGCTGGGCGGAGTGAGCGGCTCAACAGTGCTGACGGTGACGGCGGCGACGCTGCAGTCGATCGCAGTGACCCCGGCGAATCCGAGCGTGGCAGCGGGAGGAACGCAGCAGTTCACGGCGACGGGAACGTACAGCGACAACTCGACGCAGAACCTGACGGCGAGCGTAACGTGGGCGTCGGGGACGACGGCGACGGCAACGATCAATACCGCAGGCCTGGCGCACGCGGTAGCGACAGGGACAAGCACGATCAGCGCGACGCTGGGCGGAGTGAGCGGCTCAACAGTGCTGACGGTAACGGCGGCGACGCTGCAGTCGATCGCAGTGACGCCGGTAAATCCGAGCGTGGCCGCAGGCGGAACGCAGCAGTTCACGGCGACCGGAACGTACAGCGACAACTCGACGCAGAACCTGACGGCAAGCGTAACGTGGGCCTCGGGGACGACGGGGACGGCAACGATCAACACCGCAGGTCTGGCGCACGCGGTAGCGACGGGGACAAGCACGATCAGCGCGACGCTGGGCGGAGTGAGCGGCTCGACGGTGCTGACGGTAACGGCGGCGACGCTGCAGTCGATCGCAGTGACGCCGGCGAACCCGAGCGTGGCCGCAGGCGGAACGCAGCAGTTCACGGCGACCGGAACGTACAGCGACAACTCGACGCAGAACCTGACGGCAAGCGTAACGTGGGCCTCGGGGACGACGGGGACGGCAACGATCAATACGGCAGGCCTGGCGCACGCGGTAGCGACGGGGACAAGCACGATCAGCGCGACACTCGGCGGCGTGAGTGGCTCGACGGTGCTGACGGTAACGGCGGCGACGCTGCAGTCGATCGCAGTAACGCCGGTAAATCCGAGCGTGGCCGCAGGCGGAACGCAGCAGTTCACGGCGACCGGAACGTACAGTGATAACTCGACGCAGAACCTGACGGGAAGTGTAACGTGGGCGTCGGGGACGACGGGGACGGCAACGATCAACACCGCAGGTCTGGCGCACGCGGTAGCGACAGGGACGAGCACGATCAGCGCGACGCTGGGCGGAGTGAGCGGCTCAACAGTGCTGACGGTGACGGCGGCGACGCTGCAGTCAATCGCAGTGACGCCGGTAAATCCGAGTGTGGCAGCGGGCGGATCGCAACAGTTCACGGCAACGGGAACGTACAGCGACAACTCGACGCAGAACCTGACGGGAAGTGTAACGTGGGCGTCGGGTACGACGGCGACGGCGACGATCAATACGGCAGGCCTGGCGCACGCGGTAGCGACAGGGACAAGCACGATCAGCGCGACACTCGGCGGCGTGAGTGGCTCGACGGTGCTGACGGTGACGGCGGCGACGCTGCAGTCGATCGCAGTGACGCCGGCGAATCCGAGTGTGGCAGCGGGCGGATCGCAACAGTTCACGGCAACGGGAACGTACAGTGATAACTCGACACAGAACCTGACGGCAAGCGTAACGTGGGCGTCGGGGACGACGGCGACGGCGACGATCAACACCGCAGGCCTGGCGCACGCGGTAGCGACAGGGACAAGCACGATCAGCGCGACGCTCGGCGGCGTGAGTGGCTCGACGGTGCTGACGGTAACGGCGGCGACGCTGCAGTCAATCGCAGTGACGCCGGTAAATCCAAGCGTGGCCGCAGGCGGAACGCAGCAGTTCACGGCGACCGGAACGTACAGTGATAACTCGACGCAAAATCTGACGGCAAGCGTAACGTGGGCGTCGGGGACGACAGCGACGGCAACGATCAACACCGCAGGCCTGGCGCACGCGGTAGCGACAGGGACGAGCACGATCAGCGCGACGCTGGGCGGAGTGAGCGGCTCAACAGTGCTGACAGTGACGGCGGCGACGCTGCAGTCGATCGCAGTGACGCCGGCGAATCCGAGCGTGGCCGCAGGCGGAACGCAGCAGTTCACGGCAACGGGAACGTACAGCGATAACTCGACGCAAAATCTGACGGCAAGCGTAACGTGGGCGTCGGGGACGACGGCGACGGCGACGATCAATACGGCAGGCCTGGCGCACGCGGTAGCGACAGGGACAAGCACGATCAGCGCGACGCTCGGCGGCGTGAGTGGCTCGACGGTGCTGACGGTAACGGCGGCGACGCTGCAGTCGATCGCAGTAACGCCGGTAAATCCGAGCGTGGCCGCAGGCGGAACGCAGCAGTTCACGGCGACCGGAACGTACAGTGATAACTCGACGCAAAATCTGACGGCAAGCGTAACGTGGGCGTCGGGGACGACAGCGACGGCAACGATCAACACCGCTGGCCTGGCGCACGCGGTAGCGACAGGGACAAGCACGATCAGCGCGACGCTGGGCGGAGTGAGCGGCTCGACGGTGCTAACCGTTACCTCATCGACACTGACATTGGTCTCGATCAAAGTCACTTCGGCGTCTCCGGCGACTTCGGTCAATCCGTCTGTTGCAAAGGGCGCGCAACTGCAATTTATCGCTACAGGAACCTACAGTAATGGGACCACGCAAATCATTACGGCGAGCGTGACATGGACTTCCTCGAACACTTCCGTAGCGGCGATCAATAGCACGGGATTGGCCACTGGCGTCGGCACCGGAACTACGACCATCAAGGCGACCCTGGGAACTGTATCGGGTTCAACGACACTAACGGTGACTGGAGCTATCCTCAAAACCATCGCCGTGACACCCGCAAATCCATCCATTCCCAAGGGCACGACGCTGCAATTCACGGCAACGGGAACTTACAGTGACGGAACCACGAAGAACATCACATCGAGCGTCTGCTGGGCCTCGTCGAAGATCTCCGTGGCGAAGTTCGATCCGGACGGTGATGGACATTCCTGTGGAGATGGTGACGGGGACGATTCGACCGTAATTGCAACAGGAACGGGAACTTCTACTATTACGGCAACTTTTGGGAGTGTCACCGTTTCCACCGTGCTGGCAGTAACGAGTCCGGTACTTCAATCCATTAATGTCACTCCGAACAGCCCATCGATCGCAATGGGTCTCACCAGGCAGTTCACCGCAACGGGTAAATATAGTGACGGCAGCACGCAGGACCTCACGACGAGTGTGACTTGGTCTTCGTCAATAACATCAGTGGCGACTATCACCAGCGTGGGTATCGCAACGGGAACTGGAATAGGAACCTCGGTAATTCGAGGAACACTAGGAAGTCTCTCGGACGCCTCGACATTGACCGTGACCAGTCCTGTCCTTGTGTCTGTAAGCGTGACGCCGATCAATCCGTCCATATCAAAAGGCACGACCCAGCAATTCACGGCCATGGGAACCTACTCGGACGGCAGTACCCAAAATATTACGGCGAGTGCGAACTGGTCTTCCTCCAACACATCGGTGGCGACGATCAAGGGCAATGGCGTCGCGACCGGGGTGAAGGCAGGAAGCACGACGATCCGGGCCGGCCTGGGAGGGATCCCTGGCACAACGACCCTGACGGTCACCCCGTAATGAACGTAGGTCTTCAACATCTACCTGTTCTAGTTTGCCACGGCGTGAATCTGGCGAGGTGGCCCGTTGAATCGGAATTCGTGGCCGTGGGGAATGCTAAGGATCGTCAGTTCCTTCGATGCGGGGGGGGAGGGGTTGAACCCCCGTCCGAAAAGCGCTACGGCTCGAAGACTACATGCTTAGCTCAGTTCCGGTTTGTTTCGCCGGCCGCGCTCAGAATGAGCAAGAAACGCAGCCAGCTAGTCCGATTGGTTCTCGCCGTCTTGCCGCGGACCGAGACGCAACGGCCAGCCTACTGTGTGACGTTTCTTACTGGGCCCGTAGACAAAGCCCAGGGAAACGAAGCAGCGCAACCGTTTCAGCCGCGCAGCCTCGCCAGCGCCGGTGCAAGGAAATGCTCACCGAACTCTCGAATTACCTCGATGGCGAACTGGACGAATCGATATGTGAAGAGCTGGAAAAGCATATGCAGGGCTGTGAGCCGCGCGTCGCCTTTCTTGCCAGCCTGGAAAAATCGATCGAGCAATGCCGCCACCAACCTGACCATTTGCCTGACCCGCGCGTGGCCGCAAAACTAAGGCGAGACTTGCTATCGCGATATCACGAAGTGATGGCGGCGGCTGCGAAAACCGGAAGAGCTTCTTAAGTCGCTGGTAACAAACCACTAATTACTTTTCTATTTTCACTCCTTTTCTTGTAACAAGTTCCGATGGTTTGCATTCTTTCATTTGACAGTCATGCAGTAGCAGTTCGAGCCACGCCCACAAGCCACAGCGCGTGCCCGAGGAGAGGAAGAGAAAATGACGTGCAATGTTGGAGGAGCAGATCGCGGAATCCGGCTGGTGATCGGCATCGCACTACTGGCGCTGGCTTTCACGCACGTGGTCACGGGCACCATGGCGATTGCGGCGTATGTGGTTGGAGGCATCGCGCTAGTCACTGGACTCGCTCGATTCTGCCCGGCGTGGACGATCTTCGGGATCAACACGACGCCCGCAGCGAATAAGTGACGGAAGGGACGGCGAAGCGCGAACGAACGCGCATCATCCCGGCTACTGATTTCCCTGAAATGGCCGTTTAAGGAGAACGAAAATGATTAGCGCTAAAGTTGTGCTCACACAGCCTCTGAAAATGGACCGACAGTTTGTGGCCGATACCGGCAGCGGGCACCACATGCTGCTGGACGATCCGGGCGGAGGTACCGGCCCAAAACCCATCGAACTGGTGGCAACGGCGCTGGCCGGATGCACCGCGTTCGACGTAATCACCATTCTGCGGCAGAAATTTCATCAGCAGGTGACTGGATACGAAGTACGCGTGGAAGCCGATCAGGCCGAGCGGCCGCCGCAAGTGTTCACCAAAGTCCGGATTCATCACGTGGTGACCGGATTTGAAGTGGACCCGAAAGCCGTGGCCGAAGCGATTCGCCTGTCTGAAGAGAAGT
The DNA here is from genome assembly GCA_963788335.1 of Terriglobia bacterium. Taxonomy (GTDB): domain Bacteria; phylum Acidobacteriota; class Terriglobia; order Acidiferrales; family UBA7541; genus Palsa-360. The sequence goes on along the minus strand of CAWBGM010000008.1, from coordinate 29,426 downwards.
ACTGCTCGGTGGGCGCGATGGTGAAGCAGACGGCCGCAATGGAGACAACCTCCGAAATTGTCGAAGAGACATTTGAGTGTACTTCGGCCGCGACGACAGCGGTGCAAGGGTAAGCGTGAATCCTTTGGTGGCACAAGATTCATCCTGTGCCCCCAGTGCCGGAGCCATGCTTCCGCGTCGGCACACTTCGTAGAGAAGACTACTGTCAGAGGTTCGGAGCACATGAAACGAAACAAAATTAGCGTGGCGCGGCGTGCCATTCCAGCGATTCTGGGACTGGCGATCTTGGCGCTGGCGGGCGGTAACCCAACCGTGGCGAGCGCACAGCAAAACCCTGCCGCGCAAACACAAACATTGACTCTTGCGGACGCTGTGAAAATCGCGCTGAAAAACAATCCGCAGCGCAAGGCCGCGTTGGCTGACACACGCATGGCTTCCGCCGACATAAAGGAAGCCCGATCCGCCCTGCTGCCGCGGCTCCTGTTTTCCGAAACGATCACGCGCGGTAACGATCCCGTTTACGTATTTGGCAGCCGCTTGCGGCAGCAGCGATTCACCACCGCGGATTTGGCGCTGAACGCGCTGAACTATCCGACGCCGCTTGGCAACTATGCGACCCGCTTCGGCGGCACCTGGAACCTGTTTGATTCCATGGCGAGCTGGCACGGTGTGGATCGCGCTCGGCGCGCGCAGGATGCCTCCGGCGAGCAACTGGCTCGCACCGAGCAGGAAATCGTGTTCCGGGTGGTAGACGCCTATTACGGCGTGTTGCTGGCCAAGAAACAATTGGAAGTGGGCGGGCAGGCGCTGAAAACGGCCCAGGCCATTCAGGACCGCGGGAACAACCGCTACGAAAGCGGTGTTTCGGTGCAATCGGACGCCTTGAGCGCCCAGGTGCGCCTGGCGTCTCGGCAACAGGAACTGATTCACGAACAAAATAATTTGTCATTGGCTCACGCGCAATTGAGCACCGCCCTCGGGCTGCCGGCTGGAAGCGAGTTCGATCCGGCCGATGCGCTGGCGGAAAAAAACCTCCCAGCCATATCGCTGGAGGAAGCGGAGAAAAAAGCGATGGTATCGCGTCCCGATCTGAAGCGCATTCGCGCGGAAGAATCCGCGCAACAATTGAGCGTATCGATGGCCAAATCGGCGTTCGGCCCGCGAGTGAACGCCTTCGCGGATTGGGAAGCCGACAATCCCGCGTTCGTCTCGGGCGGGGGAAATAACTGGGTGGCGGGCATCGAAATCCAGTTTGACCTGTTCCAGGGCGGCGCTAAAAAGGCGGAGCTTTCCCGCGAACAAGCGCTGCAGGAAAAAGTAACCGCCCTGAAAGAAATGGCGGGCGATGCAGCGCAACTCGAAGTTCGGCGCGCCTGGTACGACGTGGATGCCGCGCACCGGCAAATTGAGGTAGCTCGCGCTGCCATTGCTGCGGCCGAGGAAAGCCTGCGCATCAATCAGGACCGCTATGAATCGGGACTTTCCACCATCGCGGACTTGCTAGCCGCGGAAGAATCCGCGCGGCACAGCCAGACCGATTACTGGGAAGCCGTCTATCGCTATCACACCGGATACGCCGCGCTGGAATTGGCCAGCGGAACATTAAATTCGCAATCTCCCGTGGTGACTCCATGAACCGCACGATTTTATACAGAACCGCAGCCTTCTCTCTACTGCTCACCGCATTCGGCGCGGGTCTATCCGGATGTTCGAACGAAAAACCCGCGGAAAGTCCCCCGCCGGAAACGATCGGCGACGTCGCAACCGTCATCGTTCATAAAACAACTGTGCCCGATTCACTGGAGGCGGTGGGGACGGTGCGCGCCGCGCAAATTAGCCAGGTCTCCAGCCAGACGATGGGCAACCTCCGCGAAATCCGTGCGCAGGAAGGGGATCGCGTGCAGGCGGGCCAAACCTTGGCGACCATTGACGATACGCAGCCTCGCGCCGCGGTCGAACAGGCTTCGGCTGCCGTAACCGCTTCGGAAAAAGGAGTTTCAGCGGCGGATTCGGACCTGGCGCTGGCCGACTCAACACTGAAACGCTACCAACAACTGTTCGACAAGAAGTCAGTGAGCCCTCAGGAATTTGACGAAATCAAAGCGCGGCGCCAATCGGCAGCAGCGCGGCATGACATGGCCATTGCCGGACAGGCGCAGGCAAATGCCGCTCTGACACAGGCCCGCACATCGCTGGGCTACACGGACGTGCGCGCGCCGTTCGCCGGCCTGATCACCGAGAAAAAAGCAGACGTCGGATCGCTGGCCGCACCCGGCATGCCGCTATTCGTGCTGGAAGATCCGCGCACCTTCCGGCTCGAAGTCACGGTGGATGAATCCAGCATCCGCATCGTGCATATCGGCCAGAGCGTTCCTATTTCGCTCGATGCTCTTGGCACCGCGGAATTCAACGGAAAAATTGCCGAGATCGTTCCGGCGGCCGATCCTGGCAGCCGGAGTTTCCTGGTAAAGATCGGATTGTCGGCCGATGCGCGCGCCCTTTCCGGCCTGCGTTCGGGAATGTTCGGCCGGGCGCGATTCCCGCTCGGTGAGCGCCAGGCGCTGCTGGTTCCCGACGCGTCGGTGGTTGCGCGCGGGCAAATGCAGGGCGTCTATGTGATCGACGCCAACCGCATGTCCGGATTGCGCTATATCACGCTCGGAAAAACAAATGGGCAGCAAGTGGAAGTGCTCTCCGGTCTCGAAGACGGAGAAAAAATAGTAACCGCTCCGGGAACACGCGAACTCGGTGGCAAACAGATTGCCTTAAAACCATGAGCGAAAATTCCTCCAAACCGAATGCACCGAAGCACACCCTGCAGCTGGCGGGACGCATCGCGCACATTTTTATCCACTCGAAGCTGACGCCGCTGGTCATCGTGGCCGCGCTGCTGCTCGGTGCGTTCAGCATCGCGCAAACGCCGCGCGAGGAAGAGCCGCAAATCGTCGTGCCCATGCTGGACGTGTTCGTTCAAATGCCGGGCGCGTCCGCGGACGAAGTGACGCAGCGCGCGTCCGTACCCATGGAAAAGCTAATCCGCGAGCTTCCGGGCGTCGAGTACATCTACTCGATCAGCCGTCCGGGCCTGAGCACGTTGATCGTACGGTTTTACGTGGGTGCCAAGGAAGAAGACGCGATCGTTCAGACATACAACAAGCTCTACTCGAATTTCGACCGCATTCCGCAGGGCGTATCGCAGCCGGTCATCAAGCCGCGCTCAATCGACGATGTGCCGATATTGGCGCTGACGCTGTGGGGCAAGAATTACGACGCCTACCAGTTGCGGCGCATCGCTGCCGAACTCGATCATTCGCTCAAGCAACTCGACAATGTTTCCGAAACGACCATTATCGGAGGCCAACCGAGGAAACTGCGCGTGGTTCTGGACACGCAGCGTCTGGCCGGCTATGGACTTACGCCTGGCGCGGTCGTCCAGCAACTCGGCGACGCGAATTCCCGGGGGCAGACCGGAAGTTTTGCCAGCGACAACCGGGAATTTCAAGTCGATGCCGGAAATTTCTTCACGCGGCCCGAGGAATTGCAGAAAGTTGTCCTAGGCGTTCATGCGGGTCGGCCGATATATCTGCGCGACGTGGTAAGCAAGATCGAGGACGGCCCGGCTGAACCCGATCAATATGTTCTGTTCGCCAACGCCAAAGGCGCAGCCGGTGGAGCAGGTCCGGAATCACCGGCCGTCACCATCACGGTGGCCAAGCGCAAAGGCGCCAACGCCACGTTGATTTCCGAGAGCACCTTGCAACGAATCAAAGCGCTGCGAGGGGACACGCTGCCGAACGATCTGAACGTGACGGTCACGCGCAATTACGGCGACACGGCCAAGGACAAATCCGACGAACTGCTCGAGCATCTATTGATTGCCACGCTTTCGGTCACTCTGCTGATCGCCATCGCGCTTGGCTGGCGCGAATCTGGCGTCGTGCTGCTGGCGATTCCTGTGACGCTGGCGCTGACGCTGGCCATTTTTTATCTCTATGGCTACACCCTGAACCGCGTCACGCTGTTCGCGCTGATTTTTTCCATCGGGATATTGGTGGACGACGCCATAGTGGTGGTCGAGAACATCGTGCGGCATTTCCGGCTGCCGGAAAATAGCGGGCGTGTGCTGGCCGACATGGCCGTCGAAGCTGTGGATGAAGTCGGCAACCCCACGATTCTAGCGACGTTCGCGGTGATCGCCGCGATTTTGCCTATGGCGTTTGTGCGCGGGCTGATGGGGCCGTACATGCGGCCAATTCCCGTGGGCGCATCTTCCGCGATGGTGTTTTCGCTGATTGTGGCGTTCGTGGTTTCGCCCTGGGCCGCGCTGCGCCTGTTGCGACACTATGCCGACCGGCCCGACGGCGGGCATGAATCGGAAGGTTGGACCACGCGTTTTTACCGCCGCATGATGTATCCCCTACTGCAAAATGCGGGCGTGCGCTGGATGTTTCTCGGTGGCGTGGTCGTGCTGCTTCTTGCGGCGGTGGCGTTCATTCCGCTGAAGTGGGTGCAGGTGAAAATGCTGCCGTTCGATAACAAGAGCGAGTTCCAGGTGATTGTCGATATGCCCGACGGGACGCCGCTGGAGCAAACGACGCGCGTGACGCAGGCGCTCGGCGGCTACCTGGGACAGCAGCCCGAGGTCGTCAACTATCAGATTTATGCAGGAACTTCCGGACCGTACAATTTTAACGGCCTGGTCCGCCACTATTTTTTGCGGCGGCAGCCGAATCAGGCGGATATTCAAGTGAATCTTCTTTCGCGCAAGGAACGCAGCGCGCAGAGCCACGAAATCGCGCGAAAATTCCGGCCGGAACTCGACAAGATCGGCGCTCCATTCGGCGCTCGAATTAAAGTTGCCGAGGTTCCCCCAGGGCCGCCCGTGCTGGAAACACTGGTGGCGGAAGTCTATGGCCCGGACTACAAAGGCCAGACCGAGCTGGCTGAGAAAATCAAAACGATTTTCCAGAATACTCCTGGAGTGGTGGACGTCGACTGGTATGTCGAGGACCCGCAAATCAAGTACGACGTGGACGTGGATATCGAGAAGGCCGCCTTGCACGGAATTTCCGCGGCGGAAGTAACGCGCACGGTGCGGACGGGATTGAGTGGAGCGCCTGCCGGGCTACTGCACGATCCCGCGTCAAGGGAAGATATCCCAATTGAAGTGCGCTTGTCGCGACCAGATCGCTCCAGCATCGCGGACCTGGGCGATCTGAAATTGCCGGGCCCATCCGGCGCGCAAGTTTCGCTGCGCGAAGTGACCAAAGTCCAGCAGACTACGATTGACCAAACCGTTTACAGGAAGAATTTGCGGCCGGTGGTGTACGTGACGGGCGACGTCGCGGGCGTGGTCGAAAGCCCGGTCTACGCCATTATGAAGATGAGTGACGAGATCGACAAAATTCAATTGCCGGACGGTTATCATGTGAAGCAATACAAAGGCACCGTGCTGCCGGAAAGCACCCGGCGATTCTCTATGAAATGGGACGGTGAGTGGCACATCACGGTCGAGGTATTTCGTGACCTTGGTTTGGCGTTTGCTGCCGTGTTGGTGCTGATTTATGTATTGGTGGTCGGCTGGTTCAAGTCCTTCAAGACTCCTCTGGTGATCATGGCACCGATTCCTCTGACGCTCGTTGGCATCTTGCCAGCACATGCGCTAATGGGAGCATTTTTCACTGCGACTTCGATGATAGGTTTCATCGCCGGCGCGGGCATCATTGTTCGGAATTCGATCATCCTCGTGGACTTTATCGAACTACGCCGCTCGCATGGAATGTCGCTAGAAGAAGCCGTCGTCGATGCCGGAGCAGTGCGTTTTCGTCCGATGCTGTTAACGGCGGCGGCTGTTGTCGTGGGTGCGAGCGTGATTTTGTTTGATCCGATCTTTCAGGGGCTGGCCATCTCACTGATGGCAGGCGAGGTCGCTTCAACGGTCCTCTCGCGTATGACCGTTCCGGTTCTCTATTACTTGAGTGAACGCGGCGGCGCAAGATCCGTCCCGCCTGTTAGCGACAATCTCGTGTCCGCCGCGGACTGAAAAGGAGGCAGTGCCATGAATATAGAACGTTATATCAGACTGATTGCAGGGGTTTTTGTCCTACTCTCACTCGCGCTGGGATACTGGGTGAATCCATATTGGTTTCTGTTTACGGCCTTCGTAGGCTTGAACCTGTTTCAGTCTGCCTTTACGAACTGGTGCCCGATGATGACCTTCCTTCGCAAAGCAGGCGTGAAGGCCTAAGATTCAGCTATTTCCACGGCGGAAGGAGACGTTAGGCAAATAACTTCAATCGCACTTCACCCTGCAAATCTCCACAGCATTTTGAGGAGGTTTGCCTGGATAGAGTACGTAATGTCGGCAATACAGAAGTGATCCTCGGGTTGGCCGTCCGATACAGATGGAACTTAGCCATGGAAATGTTTTAATATACTGATTATAAACAACTTATTTGGAGGCGGGGGGGGGGAGGGTTGGAATATAAAGCATTATTGAAAATACGTAAGTTAGTGAAAACGCGACACGCTCAAAACGCACGGGTCTCACAAATTGCGCCCAACTGGGACGTAACTGGAACATCGCTTTTTGTTCGCTGGGCGCTCGGTGGATGGTTCAGCATTGATTGGGGCATTAAGAAATAACCCCGCCCGAGGCCTTTCGGCAATCAAGCGGGGCGGAAGTTCCCGACCACATTAAGATGGATCATATACAACCGCTGAATCTCTCCGAACGACGCAGAAATCGTTTTGATTGCGAAGTGGTAAACAAGCTCAACTTTCGGTTAGCCCGTTTCCCGGAACCTATGATGTGTGTTGTTTCACGGCGGCGGCGCAAAGGGCAATGCCCCCGCCGTGAAACCCGGATAAGCTTACTTCTCGATTTGTGCAGCCGCCTTTCTCAGTTGCTCAGCAGCCAGGCCCTTCAAGCCGTCTCGAACGCCCTTCGTATTCTCCCCTTAACTGACCGATGCGGGCATCAATGGCTTTCTTGGCGTCGCCCTGTGCCTTTGCAGCTCTTTCCTGCAGCGCTTGCACCTTTGCGTCGGTCTCACCTTTGATCTGTTCCGACCTCTGTTTGGCCTGGTCGAGCTTTTCCTGAAGTTTGGAGTTCAGGGCGTCAATCCTGGCTTGAAGCTTCGCCTTGCGCTCCGCCCGCGCCTGTGCATGCTCGGCTTTCATCTGGGCAATTTCCTCTTTCAACTCGGCCACGTCTCTGGCCCTTTGATCATCTTCGACGGTGGTCTTTAGCGAGCGAAACACAACGCCGCCCACAGCCTCCATCCTTGAGTCCACCGGTGTTACCCACTCCTCGCTAACATCGGCGACCACGGCGCACTTGCCGGGGGTAAGTACAGCCGCAACGTCAGCTCCGAAATCGAAGTTGACTCCGGCAGCGTATACATCCCCCAACTTCCCGCGAACGTGCCAGCGACAGCGCCGATGCCTAAGCCGATGGGCCCTCCCAGCAAACCGATCAGACCACCGATGGCAGTACCGTCGATGGTTCGAACCGGAAAATCATCGTCGATTCCGAAGTACAGCAGACCGTTGCGTCAGGGTTCTTCTTGATGATCGATTCCGCGTAGATTGGTAATGCTTCCCTCGGCATCGAGTTGGTTGAGAGCTACGTGCGCCTTCATATGCTTTCACTTCATTGTCAAACACTACGACTAGCATCTTTTCCATGAGAATTCTCCTTTAATGAATTTAGACAGCTTGAGAGGCCTTCGCCTTCGGGAAAACCTGATGAATTGCCGTCCCGAAAGCCGACCAACGATGCACCATCACAAATCAAGTCAACACCAATTGCGAAACCGATGAACCAGAGGGTCGAAAGTGGCATTTGCGCCAGCAGCACAACTCCCAGGGCTACGGAAACGACCCCTGAAAAGACCGCCCAACCCCAGCGCGGAAACTTCATCATTCCCGCTGCGATTGCTCGAAATATCCCACTCACCACGAAAAAACTGGCAAGAATCAAAGTGAGGCTTGCAGCTCCGGCAAGCGGATAACGGATCAGCAAATATCCGGTGAATCCTCTGAACAGTGCGCTGAGAAAGTTAAGAAAGAATCCGCTCCAGTTCCTGGTGCCAAAGGCGTGAACCAAAGCGATGATTCCACTAAACAACAGCAACCATCCAAAAACCAGGACGGTCGCAAATGTGGCGGTGACATCTCCGATGATGCAAATGGCTCCCAGAAGCATTAGAAGAATTCCGAAAGCCAGAAACCAGCCCCACGACTTCCGGATTTCCTCCATGCCTGTGAGAAGCGGATTTTGTACTAACTCATTTCTTGACATTGAATCCTCCTTTATCTTGTTTGTGGCTTCTTTCCCCGTGGCAATTTCGGGCCCTATTCTGATAACGCCGTCTATCGAGAATTACGAGTAACGTCGCCGCGCTATTTCAAGGCGGTCTTCAGCCGTTTGGTGCTCTGCGTTAACCGTTTCTTGAGTGCGTCGACCTGCTTCGTAATTGCGACTAGTTCTACGTGCGCCGCTTTGGCTGCTTTACGAGCTGTTGTGTGAGCTTTGGCATCGACCCTGCCGATTGCAGAACCAACTCTTACCGCAGCATCTCTAAATCCATTTTTTCTCGTCATGTCCTTGCCTCCAGAATCTAGCGGCCACTCAGATTTCCTTCTCCGAGCTGTCGCGCAATCTAGTCTGCATCGTCAAGCATCACAGTGACGCTGATCACACGATCCCGTGATTCCGGGCTGATTCGCCTTCCTCACGTTTTGTGAGCTCGGGATGCCCTCTTCGAATCCATTCACGAACAAACAGCGGACAGTTTCGAAGTTCTGTGCCAGCCGCTTCTGCCACGGCCAGGAAGCGCACAGCGTCAGCGTCCACCAGCGTCACGTCACTGAGTTCGAGACCAACTGGCGACGGATGAATTTGCATTTGCATCTTCAGCTCCGCAATGTTCTCCGCGTCGATACGCCCACTCACTCGGAGAAGGTTTGAGTCGCGACTTTTTTCAAGTCTGAACATTCCGGACCAGAACTCAAAGCAACTACGCTTGGTATCAATGCAAATCGGATACCATTCGCAAAAGACTGATAGGACTGAGGATGATGAGAAGTTTGTGTCGCGAGATCTCGCGAATTATCGAGTTTTCGAAAGCGATTACCGTGTCGCTGTTTCGGACGGAACGAATTGAAATTTCAGCTAGGTAGACCGGAACCGGTGCTTGTTAATGTCTAAACTTTTGATTCGAGATTCAAGAGTTGAGGCGGGGGTGCCCAGGCGGGCCGCTGCACCATGGGGACCGGACACCCGTCCGCGGCTCTCGGTCAGCGCCTTCTCGATCATTTCCTTTTCCCGATCGGTAAGAGAGGCGAGAGCATCTCCACTCTGGGCAGGTCTGGGCGATGCCAGCACGAGCCAGCTCTCATCCACCGCAAACGTTCCTCCCTCGCACAGAATGACGGCTCGTTCGACCACGTTTTGCAGTTCCCGTACATTTCCAGGCCAATGATAGGCCTGAAACAACTCCAAGGTTTTCTTGTCGATCCCGTTGATCTTTTTCCCCATTTTGCTCGCATAGCGCTGAACAAGGTATGCGACGAGCAGGGGAATGTCTTCGACGCGCTCGCGCAGCGATGGCATGCGAATTGGGAACACGTTCAATCGGTAGAACAAGTCGCCTCGGAACAAGCCCGCCTGCACCGCCGCTGGCAGATCGCGGTTGGTGGCGGCAATGACCCGTACGTCAATCGGCACGACGTGGGTGCCGCCCACTCGCTCTAATTCACGCTCTTGCAACACTCGCAGTAAAGCGATCTGGGTCTCAGCTGGGAGGTCACCTACTTCATCCAGGAAGATCGTCCCGCCATCGGCAACTTCAAATCGCCCTAAGCGCCGTTGAGTAGCGCCGGTGAAAGCTCCTTTTTCATGGCCGAAAAGTTCAGAAGCAATTAAAGAGGCGGGAATGGCAGCACAATTGACCGCCACAAACGCGTTCCGTGCGCGGCGCGAGCGTTTGTGGATTGCACGGGCTGCAAGTTCCTTTCCGGTTCCCGTTTCACCCGTGATCAGCACGGTGGAATCGGTCGGCGCAACCTTGCACAGAAGAGCGAGAACCCGTTTGATTGCATCCGATGCTCCCACAATCTCTTCGAACATGGATGCCTGATCAATCTCTTCCTTGAGAACCAGGTTCTCGTTGTGCAGCTGGTCTTTCAACGTTTTGATTTCGTCAAATGCTTTCTTGAGTTCTTCCTCTGCGCGCTTCCGATCGTCAATCTCGATACTGGATCCATACCACACCGCGATGTTCCCCTGGGCATCCCACTGGGGAACGTTACGATGAAGAAACCAGAGATATTTTCCGTCGGCACGGCGCACCCGGGTTTCGTACTGAAACACTTCGCCGCTCGCGCGGCAAGCATGCCACCTTGCCAGCATTCCCTCTTTATCCTCAGGATGAATGAAAGCAGTCCAGCCCCAGCCCTGCAGATCCTCTTCACTGACGCCAAGGTATTCAAGCCAACGTTGATTGAAAAAACCGAGTTTGCCTTCAGGGTCAGAACTGTGCAGAAACGCAGGAGTAGTATCAATGACGCGCCGCAGCAAATCTTCGGCGGGACTTATTGGGCGAAGCTTACCTGTATCGTGTGTCGCCGTATCGACCTCGTTTCCGGCGGACGATGGCAGCTAATTTGTATGATACGAGGCCCGTCGGTCAAGCGAGATCTATTGGTCACGGGGTTTGGGGAGGAGTTGAACCCAAGTGCGTGAATCGTCGGCGTGGCGGAATTCATCCTCGGATCGGCCAGTCGCATAAACTAATCCGCCGAAATTTTTTGTAAACTAATGATTATAAATAACTTATTTGGAGGCGGGGGGAGTTGAACCCCCGTCCGAAAAGCGCTACGGCTCGAAGACTACATGCTTAGCTCAGTTCCGGTTTGTTTCGCCGGCCGCGCTCAGAATGAGCAAGAAACGCAGCCAGCTAGTCCGATTGGTTCTCGCCGTCTTGCCGCGGACCGAGACGCAACGGCCAGCCTACTGTGTGACGTTTCTTACTGGGCCCGTAGACAAAGCCCAGGGAAACGAAGCAGCGCTAGTTTAAGCTAGGCTGCAAGTGCCAGTTGTTGATTGGCAGTTATAGTTTTCCACCCGATTGCGGGCAGGTGGCGCCCGGCATGCCTTCGAGTCGCGACAGCTTCCGTCGAAACCGTGTCGCCCCCTGTTGCATAGTTTAACATCTTCGCGGAGAAGTGTCGAAAGGGAACATTGAAAGGGGGTGAGTCCGTGTGGGCGATTGCAGAATGAGTGGCTGGCGCGGGTTTAGTGGCACGGGCTTCAGTGTTCAGTCTCATGACATCCTTTACAGTATGTTATCAGGACATCCTTTACACTCGCCGAGGCAGTTGACGAGGGGCGAGAGAAGGAATGAGCCCTCGGACGAGGGCGAGGATGGCGTGGGGAACAGTGAACAAAAAGGAACGACGAATGGAATTCGTAGTATTGGCGCATCGGCGGGAGAAGACGATGCAGCAGTTGTGCGAGGAATTTGAGATCTCGCGGCCGACCGGATATGAGTGGTTACGACGATTCGACAAGGGAGGGATGAGCGCGGTGGTGGAGAAGAGCCGGCGACCGGTGCATAGTCCAAGTCAAACGGTGGAGGGGATTGAGCAACGAGTGGTGGAGTTGCGCAAGCAGCGGCCGGATTGGGGAGCGCGGAAGTTGCGAGTGCTGTTGGAGCAGGAAGCGGTGAAGCTGCCAGTGATCACGATCCATCGGATTTTATTGCGGCGCGATCTTGTGCGGGAGCAGGATCGGCACCGGACGGCGAAGAAGCGCTTTGAGCGGGCGGCGCCGAATCAGCTGTGGCAAATGGATTTCAAAGGGCCAGTGGGATGGAATGCGCCGATGGGACCGCTGTCGGTGCTGGACGATCACAGCCGGTACGCGATCACGCTGCAGCAAACCGGATCGACGCAAGCAAAGCCAGTGCAGGAGCGGCTGGAAGAGGCCTTTGAGCGGTGCGGAGTGCCGGAAGCGATGTTGATGGATCACGGGACGCCGTGGTGGAACATGCAAGCGGCGGCGGGATGGACGTGGCTGACGGTGTGGTTGATGAAACAAGGAATTGGGTTGTACCTGAGCGGGTATCGGCATCCGGAGACGCAGGGGAAAGTGGAACGATTCCATGGATCGTTGGAAGCGGCGAGAAGGCGACGGGGATGGCCCGCGGGTCCGCCGCAGCAACAGTGGCTGGACGAATTTCGCGAAGAGTACAACCAGGTGCGGCCGCACGAAGCGCTGTCGATGAGAACGCCGGCGTCGGTGTGGAGCAAGAGCGAAAGGCGCTATCAGGTAAAACCAGCGGCGTGGGAATATGAAGCGGGAGCGGAAGTGCGGCAGCTGACCGGGCAAGGACGGCTACAAGTGGGAGGACGCAGTTGGGGAATCAGCCGGGCGCTGGCAAGAGAATGGGTGCGGATAATCCGCATCGAGCAGCGGATTCTGGTGTACTACTGCCGCAGCCTAGTGCGCGAACTCGACCAGCGCTGCCAGCGGTCCACCGCGGTGGACCGCTGGCAGCGCTGACCTAAAAGTGTAAAGGATGTCCTGATAACAAAGTGTAAGGTATGTCCTGGAACTTTACACTTCAGCCTGTGTTTTTTTCACTTTGTTTGGAATCGGCAGAAATCAAAAGCCACTGCCTGTGCCACTGGAGGGCATATCCGGATCATGCTCGAGTCAGACGGGTATTTTGGAGCTTCTTATCGAAACAAAGTGTTGTGCCATTGCCCATCTTCATCTATATAAATTCCCATCCTATTTCCGGGAGCCAAAGATGAAGGTTGTTGCAAAGATTGTTGGAGCAATCGTGATCTGTCTGGTCGTTCTGTTGATTGTGTTTCGTTTCACCGGTCTTGATCCCAAGGAGAGAAGGCCCGGCTTGTGGCTATCGGGAACGGTAGTAACCACGCCTGTCACCGACTGGTCGTTCGCCAAGCAGTTCGAAACCGACCGGGTGGAGACGCGAACCTGGTACATGATTCCGCACTCGGTGACGACGGGCTTCCGTGTGTACAACGGCGAACTCTACATCACTTCGCGATTCCCGAAGGGAGCGGCGTTTCCAAGCGGCAAGAGTTGGGATACGAATGTAATGCGCGATCCGCATGTTCGTCTGAAGTTTGGAGACAAGTTATATAATTGCGTTTTGTCTCCTGTTACGGATCCGGCTGAATTTGTTGCGGTTTATGGCAAGCCGCCCAACGAACCCGACGGAGCGGTCATGCATTTGTGGCACGCGAAGTCGGAGTGAAGAAGCGTGGCTTGATTCTTTAATAGTAGCTCCAGACTCCCCAGGCCACCCTCTTGCGCGGGCCGAAACCCGTTCCCGAAGTGGAGTTGACAATACTTCATACAGGTTCCGATAATCGAATTTGGGCCTGGCCCACGGGAGGCGTTCGGATGGCGGCAGATCCAAACGCAGTCGAACAGGCGGTTTCGCGAACTCTGCGCGACAACCTGGAAAAAATTCAACGGACCGCGGAGGAACTGAACCAGGCCGTGCATGACCTGGTCTCCGCCTGCGCGAGCAGCCGTCCGAGCAACGCGCTGCCTTCGATGCTACGCGCCCAGACCACCGCGGCTTCGCTCGCCGCGACGTTCGATGTACTTTCCCGATTTGTGACAGGCTCACTTCAGCCCGCAACGCGCCCGGCTTTTGACCCGGAACCTTTGCGGATTCCGCCCATTCATATGACCGCGCCGGTTGCTTTGCCGGAAGTTCCGGCCGCAACTCCGCCGCCCGTCGCTCCGGTTGCCGTTGCTCCGGTTGAGCAGCAGGAACCTCTCCCCGCGCATCCAATGATGGAGGATGTTCGCGAACGGGCGTGGATGGCGCCGGCGGATGTGAAAGCTGTGGAGGAACCGCCCGCCGTTTCCGATATTCCGGTCGTGGCATCGTCACCCGCGAGACATGAGATTGAACCACCTTTTGAGATGCCGCCCACCGCGGAATTCGATTCGCCTGTGGCGATGACTCATACGGTTGAGCCTGTGTTTGTAAGCGAACCCGTGCCGGTTTTCGTGCACGAGCCGGTGACGGCGTACGAACCTGGTGGAATATCCGAAACGCTGCGGGAAGTGGCGGAAGAGAAAAGTGCTCCTGCGGAAGCGGAAAGAATTTTTCGGCTCGACGCGTTGCCGCCGGAAGAGCAAGAATTGCACAGACGCGCGTTCCGGGTGGCCAAAGTATCGATGCAGGATATCAAGATGCTGCGCCCGGAAGACGTTCGCGTGGGGCGCGAGAACAAAGATTTGTGTTTCAGGTTGAAAGATGACATTGAGAAAGCTCACAAAGAATACGATCGCCGGTTCCATTCCATCCAGTCGCATCCCGTGGATTATTTTTACGACTGGATGGTGGAAATCCTTGGCGGCGGAGATCCGCAAGCGCTCGGCGAATATCCTTATCCTTCGCCCGTCATGCACCGCTAACGCGAATTCCACTGCCGGGAAATTCATCCGTTCCCGTGTCCTCGCTGGATTTGTCGTCCTCGCACTTCTGATTTCTCCGGCGGGGCCGTCGTACGCGCAATCCTCCGCAAAAAAAACAAAGAAGCCGGCGGCAAAATCCCATTCCATCGCGCGAAAAAAATCTCCTTCGGGACTGGGGTTGCCGGCCAGCGATCCCGCTGAGCGGGAACTTGCGCTGCTTTCCCGCGCTCTCCGCGACAACGGAAATGCGACCACGTACGGCGCGCTTTCCGCTTTTGCCGCGCGGAACGCGAAGAGCGATCTGGGCGCGCACGCGGCGCTCGCGCTCGGGTATTACGATCTCACGCGGGACAAACCGGATCTCGCGCTCGGCTGGCTGCGCAAAGCCGCGGGCGACAAAGCGCTCCGTGAATACGTGCAGTTCTGGCAGGCACAGACTTCGCTGGCACTGGGCCAAAAAGAGGAAGGCTTTGAGCAGTTGCAGAGCTTCCTGCGCGATTTTCCCGATAGCGTGATGTCCGATCAGGCGGCCGCGACGGCGGCACAGGCGGCCCTTTCGCTCGGGAAGGCTCAGGACGCGGTTGCGCTGCTCGATTCCGACGTCAACACGATTTCCAAGCCGAACCTTTTGCTGCTGCGCGCGCAGGCCAGGGAAAAGGTGGCCGCGGAGAAAGGCGAAAAACCCGCCGCCGCGGCCGTGGATTATCTCGATCTATATTATCGCTTCCCGCTGAACGAAGAAGCCAAAGCGGCGGGGCAAAGAATTCCGGCCATGCAGTTCGCGCTGGGCGAAGCGTTTCCCGGCACTCCCATGCAATCGCAAATCGTTCGCGCCGAAACTTTTTATCTCGCCAAGCGTTGGCACGAAGCGCGCGCCGAATATACGAGCCTTCTGCCGAAGCTGGCCGGGGTCGACCATGAACGCGCCACGTTGCGCATCGCGCAGTGCGACGTGCAATCGGGCGGCAGGCCCGAAATCCTGAATTCGGTTTCGCTGACAGATCCGGAACTCGACGCCGAACGCCTTTACACAATTTCGCAGGAGCATCGCAATAAAAAGCTGGAAGCGCAAATGCTCGCCGATGTCGAAGATCTGGCCAGGCGATTCCCGCAGAGTTCGTGGGTGGAAGACGGTCTTTTCTCAGCAGGAAACTATTATTGGGTGAATCTGGACCGGGACCGCGCCGCCGATTATTACCGGCGCGCACTGGACGTTTTCCCCAACGGCAAGGACGCTTCGTCGGCCGCGTGGCGCGTGGCCTGGACGGCGTATCTGGAACGCAAGCCGGAAGCCGCCGACATGATCGAAGCGTACGTGCGCCGATATCCGACGTCGAGTTATATCCAGGACGCCTTGTACTGGCTGGGCCGGTCGTATGAACGCTCCGGAAATCCGGCTCACGCGCGAAGTTTTTATCTCGCCGCAGCCACCCGATTCCCTCTCACATACTTTGGCGAAAAATCCGCCGAGCGCATTCGTCCGGAGCCGGACGGCATCGGCGCTTCGCCGGCAAACCCCGCCGATTTTCTGTCCGTGATTCCTCCCGCACCTGCGCTGACTCCGATGGATCAACCTGTTTCGGCCAAGCTGGAAGAACGGGAAATCCGGGCGCGTGCGTTGAGCGATATCGCCTTCGACGCTTCGGCGGAGCTTGAATATCGCGCCGCATACACGGCGACGCGCGCTCCCAAATTTCTAGTGGAGGCGGGCGGAGCAGCCGTCGCCGCCGGGCACTATGCGGCAGGCATGGTTGCGATCCGTCAGGCATTTCCGCAGCTCGAGGCGCGACGAGTATCGGAAATTCCAAACGAAGCGTGGCGCGCGGCGTTCCCGTTGCCCTACGAACCGAGCGTGCGCACCGCAGCCGCGAAAAACGATCTCGATCCCATGCTGGTCGCGGGATTGATTCGCCAGGAATCCGCGTTTGAATCGAACGCCATGTCCCGCGTGGGCGCGATTGGCCTGATGCAGGT
Organism: Terriglobia bacterium; assembly: GCA_963788335.1. Taxonomy (GTDB): domain Bacteria; phylum Acidobacteriota; class Terriglobia; order Acidiferrales; family UBA7541; genus Palsa-360. Next base: position 12,973 of record CAWBGM010000008.1, on the reverse strand, counting down.
GATGCCCAAGACGGCCAACAAACTGGCTCGGCAGTTGAAAGTGCGATATGTACGTTCGCAATTGACCGATCCGGGTTACAATTTGCAACTTGGTTCGCGCTATCTGGCCAATCTGATCCAGGCGTACGGAAATCCGGAAGCGGCGCTGGCCGCCTACAACGCCGGGGAAGAACGCGTGGAACAATGGACGGCGGGCCAGAATTACCTCGAGACGGCGGAATTTGTGGAATCGATTCCCTTCACCGAGACAAGGGAGTACGTGCAAATCGTGATTCGCAACGCGGAAGTCTATCGTCAAGTGTACGGAAATTCGCCGGCTGTCGATCCACATCCGGCGCACGTGGCCGAGGCAGCGCCGGCGAAAGCGGGAATCATATCGCAGGTGAAGGCGGCGCAGCGTTGAGCGCGGCCGAGGGTTATAGTTCCGGCGCGAGCCGCATCATTTCCACCGCCCGTCAAGCGCTCTCCGCCAAAGCGGAGCGGTTTACCGAGTCCGTGATCCGCGAGATGACGCGACTGGCTATGGCCCATGGCGCAGTCAACATGGCGCAGGGATTTCCCGATTACCCGGCTCCCGAGGAAGTGAAGGAAGCCGCCCGCCAAGCGATTACCGACGACATCAATCAATACGCGATCACGTGGGGCGCAAAGGAATTGCGCGACGCGATTGCGCGGAAATTCGAGCGCACGCAGGGCGTACGCGTCGATCCCGAGCGCGAAATCACCGTAACCTGCGGCTCCACCGAAGCGATGATGGCCACGATGATGGGCATCATGAATCCCGGCGACGAAGTCGTGATCTTCGAACCTCACTATGAGAACTATGGCCCGGATGCAATTCTTTCCGGCGCGACGCCGCGTTTTGTGCAATTGCGGACGCCGGACTGGAGCTTCGATCGCGAAGAACTTACGCGGGCCTTCGGACCCAAGACAAAAGCGATCATCGTCAATACGCCGAACAATCCGACGGGAAAAGTTTTCTCCCGCGAAGAACTGGAATTTATTCGCGATCTCTGCGTGCGCTGGAATGCATTCGCCGTGACCGACGAAATCTACGAGCACATTCTGTACGACGGCACGCGGCATATCTCGATGGCTTCGCTTGACGGCATGCGCGACCGCACGATCACCGTCAACGGAATGTCGAAGACCTACAGCGTCACCGGGTGGCGAGTCGGCTGGGTCATAGCCCCGCCGGAGGCTTCGGTTCCCATCCGCAAGGTCCACGATTTTCTGACGGTCGGAGCAGCCGCGCCCTTGCAGCAGGCGGGCGCGTTCGCACTGAATCTGCCCGAGAGCTACTACGCCAAGCTTGCGCAGGGGTATCTTGAGAAGCGCGACCGCATGCTCGGCATTCTCACGAGCGCGGGTTTCCAGTGCTTCAAGCCGGCGGGCGCGTATTACATCATGACTGACATCTCGAAGTTCGGCTTTCCCGACGATCTTTCCTTCTCGAAATATCTTGTCGAGAAAATTGGGATCGCGGTGGTGCCGGGATCGAGTTTTTATGACGTTCCGTCGATGGGCGCGCGCCAGGTGCGCTTCACGTTTTGCAAGAAAGAATCGACGCTGGCAGCGTGTGCGGAAAAGCTGTCCCGGCTACATCCCGCCTGATTGATCGAGGTGCGGGGCGGCGCCGTGCGCCGCCGTCCCGAGCGAAGTCGTGAACTGTCCTCTCGGGGAATCCATCTTCTGCGCGTGGCTGTGTATCCGTTTTCCCTGTCGTCACAATCCAATTTGTTCATGTGTGCGAAACAATTAGTTGGATATACTCTTTCCCTGTCCGAAAACGCTTAAAATTGCATCCTCGTAAAAACAGTCGAGACCACAATGGAAAACGAAGATCATCCAAAACTGAGCACGCACCAGAAAGCGCTGAAGATCAACCTCGATCCCTTGTTTTACGGCACATTCGCCGAGATCGGCGCCGGGCAGGAGGTCGCGCGCTGGTTTTTTAAAGTGGGCGGCGCCGCGGGAACCATCTCAAAATCCATCTCCGCCTATGACATGGCCGTGAGCGACGCGATTTACGGTCGCTGCAAACGCTACGTTTCCCGTGAGCGCCTTCAGGGCATGCTCGATTATGAGCACGGCCTGAACCTGGAACGCTTGCAATCGACACGCCGCGAGAGCACGGCATTTTTCGCGTTCGCCAATACGGTCGCGGCGCGCAATTATCTCGGCACCAACGAATGTCATGGCTGGATGGGAGTTAAATTTCAGGCGCATCCGCGCGACGATAATAGCCAGATCATTATCCACGTCCGGATGCTGGACCGGGAAAACGACCTGCAGCAGGAGACACTCGGCATCATCGGCGTGAACCTGCTGTATGCGGCGTTTTTCCTGCACCACAAGCCGGAAATGATTCTTGAATCGCTGCTCGACAACCTCACCACATCGAGGATTGAAATCGATATGATCGAGTTCTCGGGCATCGAATTCCGCCACGTCGATAACCGCGTGATGAGCTTGAAACTCGTGCAGCTCGGCCTCAGCGGCGCGGCCATGTTTGGCCCTACCGGTGAAGTGCTGCAGCCCTCCGAGATCCTGCGCAAGAAGCCCATCCTGGTCGAGCGCGGCAGTTTCCGGCCGGTTACAAAAGTCAACATCGACATGATCCGGTGCGCTCGCGAGCGCTTTGCCGCTGAACCGGAAGTTGAATCCGGGCAGGTGGTCGAGCTGATGGAGATCACGATGAAAAATCTTCTCGCGGCCGGGAAGATTGACCTGAACGATTTCCTGGCACGCGCCGATTTACTGGCCGCCGTTGGCAAGACCGTGTTGATTTCGGATTATTTTGAATATTACCGCCTGGCTGCCTATCTGACGCGATATACGACGCAACCCATCGCGGTAACCATGGGCGTCGCGAGCCTCCAGGACCTGTTCATGGAGCAATATTATTCGGGACTTGAGGGCGGCATCCTCGAAGCCTTCGGAAAATTATTCACGAAGGATTTGCGGATTTACGTTTATCCCCTGCTGGACCAGGCGACGGGCGAAATCCGAACCGTGCAGAATCTGAAGATGCCCGGCGATCTGCACAGCCTGTATTGTCATCTCGTCGAGCGCGGCCGGATCAAGCAGCTCGACAATTACGATTCCACCATTCTTTCGATTTTCTCGCGCGACGTTTTGCGCCGGATTAAGGATCACGACGAATCCTGGGAAGCGATGGTGCCGCCGGAAATTGCGCAAGTGATCAAGAATCGCCAGTATTTCGGCTACCGCGAAGGCGATGCTCCGGAGGATGTTGGGCGAAGATAGGAATCTGGTAGTGCTTGCGGGAGTGCGCGCTTCTTCTCTATTCGGTAAGTCGCGCTTCAACAAAAGTTTTTGAATGATGGGTGCGGCACCCTTCCTTTTTTACAGCGGGGGGAGATTCAACTTTCGATGAAAATTAATCCGCGGGAAAACTCGCCCTCTCTCCTTCGACCATCCGTAGCTGTCCTGCGAAGCCTGTGTTAGAATCCCGCGCATCAACCGAGGAGAATCCGAATGGCGATGGAATTCGATCTCATCCCGCAGGGAACGCTGGTTCAGGCAAATGGTCACGGCGAAGCCGTGGATATCCGCACGAGTGCGACGCGCACTTTTTTTTGTGCCATGCACGTCAGCGATCAGATCGAACAGGAATCGCTGGACGTCTCCATCTGGGGTTCGGCTGACGGAGAAAACTGGGGCACCCATCCCATTCTGAAGTTGCCCCAACAATTTTATCGGGGCGAAACGCGCGCCGCTCTCGATCTGACATTCGTCCCCGAAGTAAATTACATCCGCGCCGGTTGGGATCTGAACCGTTGGGGACGGGTGGCTCCCATGCCCATGTTCGTTTTCGGCTTGCACATGAACGAGATTCCCGCAATGCCCGCGCGCGTGCCGGTGGCGCAGGCGAGCGCTGCGAAATAATTCAGAATAATCGATCTGACATTGACAAGCGCCTCACGTGCAGCCCATAGGCAGATTATTTTATTGGTTTTTCCCGCCGGTCGAATCGGTTATAAGAACAGTGGGGTAGGAAGACAATGGTCGGTAGCATTGTGGTGGTTACTTCCTACCCCCCGAGTGGTCTTGCCTAAGTAGACGTACACCCTCCGCAACAGGTTACAGCTCCATAAATTATTTTTTCAGGGTTGGGGGGTGAGATCGAGCCCCCTTCGCTATTGAGCGCTTTGCGTTGGGGGCGGCAGGGACGGCAGGCCGGAGGTATCCTCTTCGAGGGCTGGAGTCGAAGCTTGCCCCGGGGAAGAGGCTGCTGCGCTGGCAGTGGTTGAGGGCTGAGAGTCGGAATGAGCGTTTTCCTTTGCGGCGGAACGTGCCTGCTTGTCCAATTCCTGAACTCTGGCCTGTAGCTGGTCGCGGTCTTTCCGCGCCTGGTCGGACACGGGGCCTGTGGGGACAAGTTTGATGTAGGCGTCCAGGTCTTTAGAAAGCGCCTGAGGATTCCTTTGCTGCATATGAATATTTGCCAACAATAAGTAAATACTAGGGTTATCCGGTTTAAGATCCCTTGCCTGAAGGGCGCTTTTCTCCGCCTCATCCATCCGTTTGAGCCCTGAAAGCGCCAGTGCAAGCTCATAGGGTCCGCGCCAGGAAGATGGATCGACTGCTATCCCCTTGCGAGCAAATGGCTCGGCCTCAGACGGCCGCTTGGTGTCGGAGAGAAGAGCGGAAAGGCCAAACAGAGCCTCTGAAAAATTTCCGGAGCTGAGTTCCACCGATTTCCGAAAGGCGGCCTCGGCGGGGGCGATCTGAACCAGAAGAAGATACGCGGATCCCAACTGCGCATAAGCCTCGTAATAGGTGGGAAAATCGCGGATGGCGCGTTCAAACTGATCGATGGCGCCCGGGTAATCCGATTTGCGGTACATCAGGAACATACCCTTGTCGTACTCATCGCGCGCCTTATGGGGGGCGCTCAACTGGTGAGCCGAGATGGTTGCGCCACCCGTCGAACTTGCGAAGGTGACCGGCTGAGTCATGAAGATGCCCATGCCTCGAACCGAGGAATTGAAGACGGTGACGCTTTCGCTGTAGGTATCGTAACCCGGGACGACAACCTCGATGGTATAGGCACCGCTGCCAAGGTTCGTGAATTCAAATTCGCCATTCCCGTGCGTGAACGCAGTGGCCATCGGACTCCCGGCGGATTGCCTCAAGTCCACCTTAACGTTCTCCATGGGCTGTTGATTGCTATCGTCGCGGACATAGCCTTGAATCTCGAATGTCTGGCGGGAACCGGTACGCAATTGAGCGTATCCTGGAAGCGCACCTATAGCGAGGAGGACCAGCAAAACAGGGGCGTGGCGAAAACGCATAATCCCTCCGATCAGCGGGGGAAGCTTCCGCCATAGTAGCACGGCTTGAGATGTGCGGTTTAGACGAAACGAACGCCTTGGGAGCCGCCCCGTCCATTATGAATCATTGTGAATCGAATCATTGCGAATCAAGGTCCACGGTTTGAAGGTATTGCGGGAGCGTCACCCGCCACTTGAAACTCGACTCGATTGTGGCCTTGAGAGCGGTGGAAGCTTGAGGTTCGCCGTGTACCAGATAGGTCTGGCGCGGGGGGGCAGGAATGGCGGAGAGCCAGCGAATGAGTTCGCTTTTCCCGGCGTGGGCGGAGAATTGCCGCAGGTTGATGACTTCCGCCGCCACCGGCACATCTTCGCCGTGAATGCGCAGTGTTTTCGCACCCTCTTCAAGAGCACGGCCACGCGTGCCTTCGGCCTGGAATCCGGCGAGCAGAACGCAGTTCCGGCGGTCAGGCGCACGCGCCGCAAGGTGATGCAGCACGCGTCCTCCGGTGGCCATGCCGCTGGCGGAAATAATGATGGCGGGAGTTTTTACATCGTTGATTTTCTTCGAGTCATCGACGGTGCGCATGTAATGCACGGTGTGGGCGTCGAGGGGATTGCCTTTTTTTTCTTCTTCCGTGTACGTCAGGTCGTGATCCTCGTGATGGCGCAGGTACAAATCGGTGACGCTGATGGCCATCGGACTATCCACAAAAACGGGAAGGCGCGGAATGCGCTTTGAGTCTTCCAGCTTGCGGATGATGTACATGATGGCTTGCGTGCGGTCCACGGCAAACGCCGGTATCACGATCACGCCGCCGCGTTTGGAGACGCGATTGATTACTTCTGCCAGCGCATCTTCCGCCGAATCGGTGGGGTGGTCGCGGTCCCCGTACGTGGATTCGCACAGCAGGACATCGCAACGCACAGGCGGTTCGGGATCTTTCAGGATCGGCTGGTCATACCGGCCCACATCGCCGGAAAACAGGACGATGGTTTTCCTGCCATTTTCCGTAATCGTGAGTTCGACGCTCGAGGCGCCGAGGATGTGTCCGGCATTATGCGGATTCACGGTGAATTGCGGAGAAATAGTAAACGCCCCGGCGCGCGGAATCTCGCGCATTGCATTCAGTACAGGCGCGACGTCGTCGGACGAATACAGGGGCAGCGGTGTCGAATGCTTGCTGTACCCTTTGCGGCCCGCGCGGTCGGCGTCCTCTTCCTGCAGGTGCGCGGAATCGGGGAGCAGAATATTGCACAGCTCGATGGTCGCGCCATCGGCGTAAATCGGGCCGCGATAACCGTCGCGCACAAGCCGTGGGAGATAGCCGGTGTGATCCAGATGGGCGTGCGTCAGAACGCAATAGTCGAATGTCGCGGGCTTTTCGGGAAGCGGATTCCAATTGCGGAGCCGTAGTTCCTTGAGTCCCTGAAACAGCCCGCTGTCAATGAGCAACCGCTTGCCTTCCGCTTCGACTAAATATTTTGAGCCGGTAACGGTTCCTGCCGCGCCAAGAAACGTGAGTTTAGGCATAGGGGTGACATTCTACTGGAAGTGCGGGTGATTTTAGTAGGATAGGCTTTTTATCATGACAAGAAAGTGCAGCCCGCCTGGTTTTGACTATTATGACGCTGCCACAGAAGTGAAAAAGTAGACTGGGTGAAGCCTGTGCTACTGGAATTCCATACGAATATTCGTTAGTATGTTTGAGGTCTGCCTGACCATTGTTAAACTGAATTATTCCGGAACGGGCGTGTAGCTCAGCTGGGAGAGCGCATCCATGGCATGGATGAGGCCGCAGGTTCGATCCCTGTCACGTCCACCAATCCCCAATCAATCACTTCTCGTTATGCATCCTTCTTGACGACGTTTGCCGGGCCAGTACAGGCCAACAGCATTTGCATTACAGTTTCAATTGAACTTGCGGTTTTCAGGATTCAAAACCCAAAGGCGGAAGCCTGTGCCACCGTGGCCCAAATTAAGATTTGTCCCACGTCAGGCGGAAACTGAGTCGCTACCAGGGAACGCGAGAAGAATGGTTTGTGATTCCCCGCGTGATAGAGTTGAGACATGCGGCCCGAAATCGAGCAGGCTGTTCGACTCATCCAGCGCAAGGACCCGAAGTCGGTTGAGGAAGCGCTGCAGTTACTTCAGAATACGGTTTTTTCCTTCAGCATGAAAGTGTGCGGCCAGCGGCAGGACGCGGAAGACACGATGCAGGAAGTGCTTCTGAAGGCGGTTCCTTCCCTGCCGAAATTCGACAGCCCAAAGGCGCTCGTGGTCTGGCTCTACAAAGTGGCCAAGAGCCGCTGCCTGATGAGCCGGCGAAAGAGCAAGTTTGCACCGAAGGAAGACCTCTCCCTCGAAAATCTGATGCCCGGCCGGAAGGAATTGGCGAACCTGGCCGGCAATGCGGATCGTTCCCCGGAAACTCTATTGCTGCAGCGCGAAAGCGCGAATCACCTGCGCAATGCCATCCGGAAATTGCCTCCCGAGTATCGAATCATCCTCGTGCTGCACGACATGGAAGATCTTTCGGACGACGAGATAGCCGAAATCACCGGCCTTCGACCGGGAACGATCCGTGTGCGACTGCATCGGGCCCGGCTATTTGTGCGTAAAGAACTCGCCAAAGAGATTCCTTCGCACTCCCGCCGTACCGCCACCGCGGCGGAGAAAAATCTTCCGGCGCCGTCACGCGATCACCGGTGCAAGAAAATCTTCGCTGAACTTTCAAACTATCTGGATGATGAACTGGACGACTCGCTATGCGAAGAGCTGGAAAAACACATCAATGAATGCCAGCCATGCGTGGCATTCCTTGCAAATTTGGAGAAATCGATCGAGCAATGCCGGACCGCGTCGAATGAGAAGCCTGACCCGGACGCAGCGGCGAAACTCAGGCGAGACCTGCTGGCTGAATATCAGAACGTGATGGCATCGGTAGGCAGGAAAAGCAAAGACGTCTCGCGCCGCGCGTAGTTCCCCTCCCCCGCCCCCCCTCAATTTGCTGTAACAAATCTCAAGAGGTTGCATTTATTCGTTCGGCTGAAGGAATTGAGCCGTCCGGGCTGAGGAAGCTTCACACGATCCTGGCCGGAGAAGGAGTGAGGGCAATGCGCAATAACGTTGGAGGTGCAGATCGGGCTGTTCGTCTCGTGCTTGGTATCGCATTGTTGGCATTGGGTTTAATGCATGTCGCAACGGGCACTTGGGCGGTAGTTGCGTACGTTGTTGGAGGGGTCGCGCTGGTCACGGGACTGGTTCAGTTCTGCCCGGCGTGGACACTGTTCGGGTTTAATACTTGTTCCACAGCGCACAAGTAATCGGTCGAGGGGCTGCGAGGCAGCACACGATTGAGGAGGCAAAAATGATCACGGGAAAAGTAAGATTGACTGAACCACTGAAAATGGGGCGCCAGTTCGTCGCTACAACGGGCAGCGAACACCATATGGTGCTTGACGATGCGGCGGGAGGCTCAGGTCCCAAACCCATTGAATTGGTTGCCACAGCTCTGGCCGGTTGCACGGCGTTCGATGTGATTACGATTCTTCGCCAGAAATTTCATCAAAAAGTGACCGGCTACGAAGTGCGGGTGGAAGCCGATCAGGCCGAGCGGCCGCCGCAAGTCTTTACGACAGTCCGAATCCATCACGTTGTCACAGGCTTTGAAATCGATTCGAAGGCGATTGAGGAAGCAATTCGCCTGTCGGAAGAAAAATACTGCTCGGTAGGAGCGATGTTGAAACAGGCGGCGAAACTGGAAACGACGTACGAGATCGTTGCCGAGGCGTTCGAATGTTCGCCGAAATTGGTAATGGCTGTTCAGGACTGAGGCAATAATACCCCAACCTTGTGGTTTGTGCGGACGGAAATCTTGCACTCTGAAAAATTCGAAGGATCAAAGCAAAAGCCCCACCCCCGCACAAACCGCAAGAATGGGGCACATGAAAATTCAGGCCCCGACACACCGTACTTACAAAATTAGAGTTCCCGGATGAATTACTTCTTGAGCCCAAACGCGTACACCCGCGCGTCCCACGTGGAAACGTACACCATGCCGTTGGCTACGACGGGCTCGCTGAAATGTGTCCAGCTGTTGATCGCATCCTTGCTGGAATATAATTCCTTGCCGGTCTGCGCATCGTAGGCGTAGAGAATCGCGTTCGTCACGGGCGTGCTGCGCTGAACCGCCGTGGCGCCGTGCTGCGTTGTGTTTTCGCCGGTCTGGAGCGCGTACACGACTCCGTTGGCAATGACGGGCGGATCGGGAACGTGCATGTCGCGCGAGCGCCACGTGGGAATCAGCGTGGGCTTGTCGTTCTCCATGCCGACTTGAAATGCCAACACGCTGCCGTTGTCCGCGTCTCCGTAAGTCATCTTGAAGGCCGGAGCGTCTTTGGCCGGAGGTCCCCAGATCGGCATCAGGATCCAGCGGTTGCCTGTGGAATCTTCCCAGGTCGAAATAGCGCCCCAGGTTCCCCGGCCGTAGGACATCAGTTCATCGTTGCCCCAGCGCGGCGATTGATACAACGGCGTGTGATGATCCGCGCCGCCCAGGTTGTTCGCGTCGAGCAAATACATCACTGTTTCCTTGGCGGTGGAGGCGACGAGCGTTTTGTTCTTGTAGGTGAAGACCACTGGATTGGCTGAGCCTAGATCGAGGTCCTTCTTGTTGAGGTCTTCCCAGGTGGAGGGAGTGAAGGAATCGAGCAGCCGCAGGTCCTTCGGGTTGAACAGCATCACGGTGTTGCCGAATTTTCCGGATGCGGGATCGTAAGCGCCGTCCGCTGTTTGCCCGTACAGGCCCTTGGGTCCGCGAACAAGGCCGCCGCGTCCCCAGATTCCTCCAATGCGCGCGACTCCGGTAAAGAAAGTGGAAACGTGATGGTTGGGATCGCTCATGTCCATGGCATCGACCTGCGCGATGATGTCATTGCATCCGCGGCCCATCGATGTATAGATGACGTTGTCGATCAGATTGAAGCTCCAGTTGCGGGCGAATTCCGGCATGAAGGCCGTTGCCGGGATGCGGTCTTCGCCGTCGAGAAGATTCAGGCCGCGCAACTTGCCGTCCGTGGTGTTCAGATAGACGATCCCTAACGCTTTATCGACAACCGGCGTGGCATTCTGGGTGTTGGAGCAAAGCCAGGTCGCTGGCTTCACCGGTTTCATCGTATTAGGGAACTTCCGTGTCCAGGCGATCCTGCCTGTGTCAGCGGCAATTGCAGTGACTGTGTCGTCGCTGCCTACAATGATCACGAACGGCTTCGGTCCCTGCGGCGTGACGGCGGTGGCGACAATGGGAGCCGTAAGCGTGGAGAGCACTACGTGGTCGGGCGGCGTGCTCAGCTGTGCGGTCCATTTCAGTTCGAGACGCGAAACATTTTCTTTGGTAAGCGTGGTTTCCGCTTTGTTCCAGCCCGATCGCTCCTGATCGTAGCCCCAAGTGGTCCAGTCGCTCTGCGCGGACAAATTGCGTGCCATCGCAAAACAAGTGATTAGCAAAATCAGCGATCCGAACAGACGCAGAGTTCGAGTTCTCATATCTACCGGTTCCCCTTTATGATTTCGTGGCTGCTTTAAATTTGGACGTACAGACCATGTATTTGGATGCGGTCACTTATACACCGGAGGCCCGATTCGAGTAAAGCAAATCGGGTTCCGGGCAGGGTCTCAGTTTCGGTCTGACTCGCGGAAAGCCTGGATATGGCCTTCTGTGGTACAGATTTTTACCCTGACGAAGGAAGGGCATCCCGTGGGTTTTGAATTCGGATGAACGCAAGAGCAAATAGGGATGCAACGAAGATGGTTTAGACTGCGACGGCCTGGCAAAAATCCACAGGCGGAAGCCCGTGCTACCAAAATATTTAAAATCCCGGATGACCCGCCATCGGCTTTTGAGGTAACGCGTATTCGTTCAGCAGGCGTCAGACCATTTCCTTCTCTGAGGAAACGCGCTCGCGCTATTTCTTCAATCCAAATGCGTACACCCGCGCATCCCACGTCGAAATGTAAACCATGCCGTTGGCGACGACCGGCTCGCTGAAATGCGTCCAACTGTTGATCGAGTCTTTGCTCGAATAAAGTTCCTTTCCCGTTTCCGCATCGTACGCGTAGAGAATCGCATTCGCGACGGGAGTGCAGCGGACTTTGGGAGTGGCTGAATCCAGAGCCGTGTTTTCTCCCGTTTGCAGTGCATACACAATTCCGTTGGCGACAACCGGCGGATCGGGTACGTGCATGTCGCGCGACCGCCACATGGGAATCAACGTGGGCTTGTCGTTTTCGACGCCCACTTGAAAAGCCATCACGCTGCCGCTCGTCGGATCGCCATAGGTATATTTAAACGCCGGCGCATCCTTGGCTGGAGGTCCCCACAGGGGCGTGTAGATCCAGCGGTTGCCGGCGGGATCTTCCCAAGTGGCCATCGCGCCCCAGACTCCCAGCCCGAAAAGTTTTTCAATCTCATTTCCCCAGCGCGGCGATTGGTACAGCGGCGTATGGTGGTCGGCGCCGCCGAGATTGTTGGCGTCGAGCAGATCGATAACCGCCTGTTTTCCGGCGGAGGCGAGAAGCGTCCAATTCCTGAACGGAAAAATCAGCGGGCTGGCCGATCCGATGTCGAGATCTTTTTTGTCCAGATACTGCCAATTCGTGGGAGTGAAGGAGTCCACCAGGCGCAGGTCTTTGAAATTGAGGGCCATCACCGTTTCGCCGAATTTGCCGGCTGCCGGATCGTACGCGCCGTCCGCCGTTTGCACGTAAATGCCTTTGGGCCCGCGCACGGGGCCGCCGCGGCCCCAGGCCCCCGCGATCCGCACGGCGCCGGTAAAGAAAGTGGCGACGCGCCTGTTGGGATCGTTCAGGTCGATGGCGTCGAGTTGCGCGGTCACATCGTTGCACCCGCGGCCCATCGATGTGTAAACAACGTTGTCGATCAGATTAAAGCTCCAGTTGCGCGCGTACTCGGGCATGTAGGACGCCGCGGGCATGCGGTCTTCTCCATCGAGAAGATTCAGGCCGCGCAGTTTTCCATCCGTCGTGTTCAGATAAACGATGCCGGCGGCTTTGTCGACGACCGGCGTTGCATTTTGCGTGTTGGGGCAGCTTGTGGTCGGCGCTTTTTTCGGGGTCGAGCTGTTGGGGAATTTGCGCTGCCACGCGATTTTGCCGGACTCGGCGTGAATCGCGTACACGGTATTGTCGCTGCCCGCAACGATGACCATTGTCCTGGCCCCCTGCGGCGTCGCGACTGTGACCGCCAAAGGCGCGGTAATTGTGGAGAGCACCAGGTAATCGGTCGGCGTGCTCAGTTGCGCCGTCCATTTCAGTTCCAGGCCCGACACATTTTCTTTGGAGAGCGTTGTTTCCGCTTTGTTCCAGCCCGAGCGTTCCTGATCGTAGCCCCAGGTAGTCCAATCGCTCTGCGCGGATAAATTCAGGACGCTCGCAAATAAAATCAGCGTAAAAATCGGCCAATTGGATCGACGCAAAGTTGAAGTTCTCACATTCACCTTTTCAGCCCACGGAATAAACCGAAGATTGTCATTTTGAACCCGCTCGCACGGATGAGAATTGACGAACCCCAGCCGGCGCCGGATTACGATCAGTCCCAGTGCTCGGCGATCTTGCCGTTTCGGAATTTGTACACGTCAAAATGACTGCGGAC
>CAWBGM010000007.1:0-109588 GCA_963788335.1 Terriglobia bacterium | reverse complement strand
TATGCGAGAACGAGAGCGGCTGGATTTCTCGAAAATTCAGAGCTCGATTCAAATCCCGAACCTGATCGAGGTTCAGAAGAATTCGTACCAGCGATTTCTTCAGATGGATCTGCTGCCGTCCGAGCGCGAGGACGGGGGCCTGCAATCGGTCTTTTCTTCCGTATTTCCGATTCAGGATTTCCGCGGCCTGTCGCAGCTGGACTTTGTGGACTATTCGATCGGCAACTGGGAATGCAAGTGCGGCAACCTGAAGGGGCTGCATCACCTGCGCGCCACGTGCCGCAGTTGCGGAGCCTCGGTGGTCACCGATCCGTACAAGACCGGCGACGTGCTTTGCACCAAGTGCGGCACGTTTAACAAAAACACGCCGACGTTTTGCGAGAAGTGCGGCGATCCGGTCGGCATGCAGCTCAAGTACGACGTGAACGAGTGCCAGGAGCGCGGCATGACGTACGCCGCCCCGCTCAAGGTCACCATCCGTCTCACGATTTACGATAAAGACCCGGACACCGGCGCGAAAAATATTCGCGACATTAAGGAACAGGAAGTTTTCTTCGGGGATATTCCGCTGATGACGGAGAACGGCACGTTTGTCATCAACGGCACCGAGCGCGTCATCGTCAGCCAGTTGCACCGCTCGCCCGGGGTGTTCTACGAATCCGCCAACAACCGCACCTACTTCCTCGGAAAAATTATTCCCTACCGCGGATCGTGGGTCGAGTTCGAGTACGACACCAAAAACATTCTCTACGTCCGCATCGACCGCAAGCGGAAATTCCTGGGCTCGATCTTCCTGCGCGCCCTGGGAATGAAGTCGAACGAGGAAATCCTGCGCACCTTCTATCAGGTCGAGCGCGTCACGCTGCGCGACTCCGAATTGCACTGGAACATTTCCGAAGGCCTGATCGACCGCAAACTGTCGCATGAGATCAAGAACCCGAAGAACGACGAAACGATTGTGGGCGCGCACAAGCGCATCACCGAAGCCCTTTACAAGGAATTGGTGAAGGCCAAGGTTCCCGCCGCTCACGTGTCGCTCGCCGACCTCGAAGGCGCTTACACGGTCGCGGATTTGGTCAACCGCCAGACCGGCGAAGTCCTGCTCGAAGCCAACAAACCATTGACTGCCGAAATCTGGTCGGCGCTGGGTCTGGCAGAAATCACCAGCGTGGACGTATTTTTCCCCGAGCGCGACGATGTTGGTGTTGTTCTGTCGCGCACGCTCGATAAGGACGCCATCAAGTCCTCGCGCGAAGCGCTGATCGAAATCTACCGCAAACTGCGTCCGGGCGATCCTCCGACCCTCGAGACGGCCACCGCGTTGTTCAACGGCATGTTCTTCGATCCGCGCAAGTACGATTTCAGCCGCGTGGGCCGCTTGAAGTTCAACATTAAATTCGGTCTCGAAACATCGCTGAACACGCGCACGCTCGATGCCGCCGACTTCGTCGCGTCGATCCGCTACCTGCTGAAGCTGCGCAAAAACATCGGGACGGTGGACGACATCGACCATCTCGGCAACCGCCGTGTTCGCGCGGTCGGCGAACTCCTCGAGAACCAGTTCCGCATCGGTCTGGTCCGCATGGAGCGCGCCATCAAGGAAAAGATGTCGGTGTACCAGGAAATGTCCACCGCCATGCCGCACGATCTGGTCAACGCCAAGCCGGTCATGGCCGCGATTCGCGAATTCTTCGGCAGTTCGCAGCTTTCGCAGTTCATGGATCAGACCAATCCGCTCAGCGAAATCACCCACAAGCGCCGCCTGTCGGCTCTCGGGCCCGGCGGACTTTCACGTGAACGCGCGGGATTCGAAGTCCGCGACGTCCATCCGACGCACTACGGCCGCATCTGTCCCATCGAGACGCCGGAAGGGCCGAACATCGGATTGATCAGCTCGCTTTCCTGCTACGCGCGCATCAACGAATTCGGGTTTATCGAATCGCCCTACCGCAAGGTGAAGGGCGGACGCGTGATCGACTACGCGCTCATCGTCAACTCCGGCGAAAGCGAATTCAAGGCCGGCGAAATCATCGAGCGCGATAAAGTGGACGCGGTCAACGAGGAACTGAAAAAGAAAAAAGTCACCTACGACCCGTACTGCTTCTATCTTTCCGCTTGGGAAGAAGACCGCTACGTGGTCGCCCAGGCCAACGCCTCGCTCGACGAAAAAGAGCGAATCACCACTGAACTCGTTAATTGCCGGCAGGCCGGAAACTTCGTCCTCAAGCAGCGCGAGGAAGTGGACTACATCGACGTTTCGCCCAAGCAGCTTGTCTCGGTCGCGGCGTCGCTGATTCCGTTCCTTGAAAACGACGACGCGAACCGCGCCTTGATGGGTTCGAATATGCAACGCCAGGCCGTGCCGCTGATCCGCGGGGAAGCTCCGCTGGTCGGCACCGGAATGGAACGCGTCACCGCTCGGGATTCGGGCGCGGTTGTGATCTGCCGCCGCGACGGCATCGTCGATCAAGTCGATTCCGAGCGCATCATCGTGCGCGTCGAGTCCGACCACTCGGGCGTGCTGTCCCGCGAAGTCGGAGCGGACATCTACCAGCTCATTAAATTCAAGCGTTCGAACCAGAATACGTGCATTAACCAGAAGCCGCTGGTCCGCGTCGGCGATCGCGTCCGTCAGGGTCAAGTTCTTGCTGACGGGCCATGCACCGAGCGCGGAGAACTCGCTCTGGGCCGCAACGTCCTGGTCGCGTTCCTCCCGTGGCGCGGGTACAACTTCGAAGACGCCATCCTGGTTAGCGAGAAGCTGGTCAAGGACGACTACTACACTTCGATTCACATCGAGGAATACGAAATCGAGGCGCGCGACACCAAGCTCGGCCCCGAGGAAATCACTCGCGACATTCCCAACATCAGCGAGATGTTTCTCCGCAACCTCGACGAAAGCGGCGTCATCCGCATTGGAGCGACCGTGCGTCCCGGAGACATCCTGGTCGGCAAGGTCACTCCGAAGGGCGAAACGACACTGACTCCGGAAGAAAAACTTCTGCGCGCCATCTTCGGCGAAAAGGCCGGCGATGTTCGCGACGCGTCCCTCTACTGCCCGCCGGGCATCGAAGGCACGATCGTGGACGTCAAGATTTTCTGCCGCAAGGGCGCGGAAAAAGACGAACGCCACCGGGCCATCGAAGCCTCGCAGGTGTTCAAGCTGGAGAAGAACCTCTCCGACGAAATCCGCATCCTCACCGACGAGCGCTTGAAGCGGCTTTCCGTGCTGTTGGACGGCAAGGAACTCACCGCCGACCTGCACGACGAGAAGACCAACAAGCGCCTGATCACCAAGGGCACCGAACTGACGCGCGACATCATTGAAAAGATCGCGACGCGCAACCTGAAGCGCCTGAAACTGGTGGACAAGGACCCTCTGCTCATCGAGAAAATCGACGAGATCGAGGAGATGACCTCACGCCAGATCGACGTGCTCCGCAAAATTACCGAGGAGCGCAAAGAGAAACTCCGCAAAGGTGACGAACTGCCCCCCGGCGTCATCAAATTAGTGAAGTGCTATATCGCCATGAAGCGCAAGCTGTCGGTCGGAGACAAAATGGCCGGCCGCCACGGGAACAAGGGCGTTATCGCGCGCATCGTTCCCGAGGAAGACATGCCGTATCTGCCGGATGGAACTCCGGTGGAAATGGTTTTGAATCCGCTGGGCGTTCCTTCTCGTATGAACGTCGGTCAGATTCTGGAGACGCATCTTGGATGGGCGTCGAAGGAACTTGGCCGAAGTATCGCGCGCCTGGTCGATCAGAACAAGCGGGGCGATTCGATCCGCCGCTGGTTCCGCGAAGTCTTCTCCGACACAGCCATCTGGAAGACGCTCACGAACCTCGACGATGACACGCTTCTCGAATACGCGGAAAGTTTCCGCGAAGGCATCCCGATGGCGACGCCGGTATTTGATGGGGCGCGCGAAACCGAAATCCGCCACCTGCTCGAAGTGGCGGGCCTGCCGAACGCCGGAAAAGTCACGCTGTGGGACGGCATGACGGGCGAAGAGTTCGCGCAGGAAGTCACCGTGGGTTACATCTACATGCTGAAGCTTTCCCACTTGGTTGACGACAAAATTCACGCGCGGTCGATTGGGCCGTACTCACTCATCACGCAACAGCCCCTCGGCGGCAAGGCGCAATTCGGCGGACAGCGCTTCGGAGAAATGGAAGTGTGGGCCCTGGAAGCCTACGGTGCCGCGCACATCCTGCAGGAATTGCTGACCGCAAAATCCGACGATGTGTACGGCCGAGCGAAAATCTATGAGGCCATCGTCAAGGGAGAGCCGGGCATCGAGCCGGGCGTTCCCGAATCGTTTAACGTCCTGGTCCGCGAGTTGCAATCGCTCTGCCTCGACGTCGAACTAATGAAGCGCCAAAAGAACGTAGAAAAACCGGCTGCGGATTAGAAATCCGCGTTCCGGTTTTTCTGAGAGTCCCGTAGGGACGACAGATCGTAGCCCACCGCTTTAGCGGTGGGTAGGCGGCCAGAAATTCGAGAAAGCCCCGGAGGGGCGACACTTGTTTCTTCCGGCGAACAGAACGATTTCATAGCTTTACTCCCGGTTCTCCGGGGGCGCTCCGGCGCGAACCGCCGAAGCAGGAGGGACATACCTTGTATCGAAGCAGCCCTTATGATCGTGCCAGCCTGATTGCCGATTTCGATTCCATCCGGATCAGCCTTGCGAGTCCGGAAAAAATCCGTTCCTGGTCCCACGGCGAAGTCACCAAGCCGGAGACCATCAACTACAGAACATTTAAACCCGAACGCGACGGCTTGTTCTGCGCGAAAATTTTCGGACCCGTAACCGACTGGGAATGCCTCTGCGGAAAATACAAGCGCATGAAGCATCGCGGGGTGATCTGCGACAAGTGCGGCGTCGAAGTCACTCTCAGCAAGGTCCGCCGTGAACGTCTCGGCCACATCGAGCTGGCTTCGCCCTGCTCGCACGTCTGGTTCTTCAAGGGCCTCCCGTCGCGCATCGGCTACCTGCTCGACATTTCCATGCGCGATCTTGAGCGCATTCTGTACTTCGAAGGCTATGTGGTCATTGACACGGGCGAAGTCCCGGGGATCAAGGAACGCGAAATGCTCCCCGAGGAAAAGTACCGCGAATTACAGAAGGATTTCGCCGGCCAGTTCCGCGCGCAGATGGGCGCGGAAGCCATCAAGGAACTCCTGAAGCGCGTGGAAGTCGATAAGCTATCCGAAGAGATGCGCGAGAAGATGAAGGTCGATCCCAGCCTCCAGAAGCGCATCAAGTACGCCAAGCGCCTGAAAGTTCTCGAATCGTTCCGCAAGAGCGGCAACCGCCCCGAATGGATGATTCTGGACGTTCTTCCGGTCCTGCCTCCCGAGCTGCGCCCGCTGGTGCCCCTGGACGGAGGACGCTTCGCCACATCGGATTTGAACGATCTGTACCGCCGCGTCATCAACCGCAACAACCGGTTGAAGAAGTTGATGGAACTGCACGCGCCGGACGTGATCGTTCGAAATGAAAAGCGCATGTTGCAGGAAGCTGTCGATGCGTTATTCGACAACGGCCGGCGCGGCCGCGTATTGCGCGGCACCAACAACCGCCCGCTGAAATCGCTCTCCGATACGCTCAAGGGCAAGCAGGGCCGCTTCCGCCAGAACCTGCTCGGCAAGCGCGTCGATTATTCCGGACGTTCCGTCATCGTCGTCGGCCCCGAATTGAAGCTGCACCAGTGCGGCCTGCCGAAGAAAATGGCTTTGGAACTGTTCAAGCCGTTCATTTACCATCGCCTCGAGGCGCAGGGCCACTGCACCACGATCAAGCAAGCCAAGGAAATGGTCGAGCAGCAGGACCCGGTTGTCTGGGACATTCTGGAAGAAGTGATTCGCGAGCATCCGGTGCTGCTGAACCGCGCTCCCACGCTTCACCGTCTCGGCATTCAAGCGTTCGAACCGACCCTGGTCGAAGGCAAGGCCATTCGAATTCACCCCCTGGTCTGCACCGCTTTTAACGCGGACTTCGACGGCGACCAGATGGCCGTGCACATTCCCCTTTCGCCGGAAGCGCAAGTGGAAGCGTCGGTCCTGATGCTTTCCGCAAACAACATTCTGTCCCCGGCCAACGGCTTGCCTCTCGCCGTCCCGACGCAGGACATGGTCCTCGGTATTTACTATCTGACAAAGGGCAAGCCCGGCGCCAAGGGCGAAGGCCGCGCCTTCGGCCTGACCGAGGAAGTCGTTCTCGCGCTCGAGTCGCAGGAAGTCGAACTGCTCACGCCGATTCGCCTCCGCTACGACGGCGAAGTGATCGATCTCGCCGCCGCATATGACGATCAGGACGTGCCGCACGCCGAGCCCGTCGTGATGAAGCGCCAGTTCATCAATACCACCGTGGGCCGTGTGATTTTCAACGATCACCTGCCGAAGGAAATGCCGTTCATCAACGGCTTGATCAAGAAAAAGGGCGTGCAGCAGCTTTGCTACTACTGCTACCTGCGTTTCGGCCTGAAGCGCACCGTGCAGATGCTGGACGAACTGAAAGAACTCGGCTTCATGTACGCCACGAAGTCCGGCATCTCCATCGGGATTGACGACATGGTTATCCCCGGCGACAAGGTGCAGCTGGTCGAGGACACGGAAAAGGAAGTCGTCAAGGTGCAGCAGCAATACCTGGACGGCGCGATCACCAACGGCGAGCGCTACAACAAAGTCGTCGCAATCTGGAGCGACATCACCGAAAAAGTCGCCGGACAAATGTTTAAGGCGATGGAGAATCAGGACAAGGAAGGCATCATCAATCCGATTTACGTCATGGCCGATTCCGGCGCGCGCGGATCGAAACAGCAGATTCGCCAACTTTCCGGAATGCGCGGCCTGATGGCCAAGCCCTCGGGCGAAGTCATCGAGACGCCGATCACTTCCAACTTCCGCGAAGGCCTCACCGTGCTGCAATATTTCATCTCGACGCACGGCGCGCGTAAAGGTCTGGCCGACACGGCGCTCAAGACCGCCGACTCCGGCTACCTCACGCGTCGCCTGGTGGACGTCGCACAAGACGTGATCATCAGCGAGATCGATTGCGGCACCGCCGACGGAATTTACGTCGAACCGATTACCGAAGCCGGCGTCGAAGTCGAGCCGCTGCGCGACCGCGTTGTGGGTCGCGTTTCGCTCGACAAAATTAAGGACTACGAAGGCAACGTGATCGTCGAGATCAACCAGGAAATCAGCGAAGAACTGGCGAACCAGATTCAGGCCGCCGGAATCGAGCGCGTCAAGATTCGCTCGGTGCTGACCTGCGAAACCCGCCGCGGGGCCTGCGCCCGCTGCTACGGACGCAACCTGGCCACGGGCCGCACGGTCGAGATGGGCGAAGCGGTCGGCGTGATCGCCGCGCAGTCCATCGGCGAACCGGGCACGCAGCTCACCATGCGCACGTTCCACATCGGCGGAACGGCCACTCGAGTCACCGAACAATCCAAACTCGAAGCGCGCAACCCCGGCTTTGTCCGCTTCATCGACCTCAACGTCGTTCGCGGACGCGGCGGCCATCTCGTTTCAATGAACCGCAGCGGGCTGGTCGCAATTGTCGACGAAAAGGGACGCGAAAAAGAGCGTTACCACGTTGTGTACGGCGCGAAGCTCCTGGTCGAGGAAAATCAACCCGTCAAGCTGGGCGAAATTCTGGCCGAATGGGACCCGTACACGTTCTCGATTCTCACCGAAGCCGGAGGCACCATCCAGTTCAAGGACCTCCAGCCCGGCATCACGATCGAAGAGCAGGTCGACGAAGTCACTGGCCTGTCGCAGCTGGTCGTCACGCTGCCGCCGGGCGATGAAAAACATGCGCCCACGATTCTGGTCCGCGACTCCGCCGGCCGCACACGCAAGAAATACCTGATGCCATCGCGCGCTCACTTGATGGTGCAGGACGGCGACGAAGTGCAACCGGGCGACGTGCTGGCGAAAATCCCGCGCGAAACCACCAAGACCAAGGACATCACCGGAGGCTTGCCGCGCGTCGTGGAATTGTTCGAAACGCGCAAGCCCCGTGACCCCGCGGTCATCAGCGAAATCGACGGCGTCGTGAAATACGGCGAGATCAGCAAGGGATTGCGCAAGATCTACGTCGAAAGCGAAGACGGCAAAACGCAGAAGGAATACTCGATCATCCGCGGCGTCCACATCAACGTGCAGGAAGGCGAACACGTCAAGGCGGGCGAGCCGCTGATTGACGGGCCGCTCAACCCGCATGACTTGCTGGCCGTGCTCGGCGAAAAATACACGCAGGCCTACCTGGTGAATTCCATCCAGGAAGTCTACCGCCTGCAGGGCGTCAACATTAACGACAAGCACATCGAAACCATCGTCCGCCAGATGATGCGCTGGGTGAAGGTCGAAGATGTGGGCGACACCGCGTTCCTGCTCGAGGAGCAAATCGACAAGTTCCGCTTCCGCGAGGAGAACGACCGCGTGATCGTCGAAGGCGGCCGCCCGGCCACCGGCCGTCCGTTGCTGCTCGGAATCACCAAGGCGTCGCTCTCGACGGATTCGTTCATCTCCGCCGCCAGCTTCCAGGAGACCACGCGCGTCCTCACCGAAGCCGCCGTAGCCGGCAAGGTAGACTACCTGCGCGGCCTCAAGGAAAACGTAATCATGGGCCGCCTGATCCCGGCGGGCACCGGTTTGGAACGGTACCGCAACATCGAACTGCTCACCGAAGTGCCTCCGATGCCGCCGCCCGAGGCGATTATGCCTCCCGCCGATCTTTCGGCGGAGGAAGCTGCCGCGCTCGATTTCCTGCGGAAGGATGCGGATGCGCTGGCGGAGGGGTCGGATTAATTGGAACAAAGGCTTGTGACTGAACGGGGCGGCTCGATGTTTGGGCCGCCCATTTTTTTATAGGAACAGTCATATGAAGCCAAGCTTGCGGCGCTCCCGGCAGGCCTTGATGAAGCTGACGCCAGCGGGATCGCCGGCGGCAAAGTCTTTGGGCGCGTCCGTAAGAGCCTCAAGCTTTGCGTATCGCCGCGCTAGCCGTTGCCGGGTTTCGATTTTCATTCTGTTTTTAGCAGGACTGGCATCAGCCAGTCTTCTTTTGACTTCTAATTGCGCCATGAAAGTCAAAACTGGACTTGCTGAAGCCCGTCCTACTGGAGCTTGACACTCGTCAGTACTGCGCCTAACCTTGATTCATGGAAGTGAATCTGAGTCCCGAGCTTTTGGCGAAGCTGGCCCATATCGCGGCGGAAAATAACAGCGGTGCGGAAGAATATGTCAGGCAGTTGGTGGAGCATTACCTGGACCACGATGCGTGGTTCCGGCATAACGTGAAGGCGGGGCTGGGCCAGCTGGATCGGGGAGAATTTGTCACCCACGAAGAAATCGGCGCGCGGATCGATCAGATGTTCCCTTCGTAAATGCAAATCCGCTGGTCAACTGCCGCAGCGCAAGACTTTTTCCGCATTATTGAATTTATTCGAAGAGACAGTATTCCCGCCGCACAACGAGTCGCCGCTAAAATTTACGAAAACATCAGTTCATTGAGTGCATTCCCGTTCCGAGGTCGTCCGGGCGTGTGGACGGCACGCGGGAGTTGCCTATGCCATCGCTTCCATTTCTCGTTGTTTATCGCGTCACTCAGGACGCGGTAGAAATCGCCGGCGTAATTCATGGCGCACAGCGATGGCCCCCCGAGAATTGAATTTCGAATGTCGTGGTCTGATCGCCTTGCGTAGCGTAGGCTTCAGAGTCTGTTTGAATTTTGGTTTGGTTGACAGAGCTCAAAGGAGCACAGGCTTCAGTGTTCAGTCTCATGACATCCTTTACAGTATGTTATCAGGACATCCTTTACACTCGCCGAGGCAGTTGACGAGGGGCGAGAGAAGGAATGAGCCCTCGGACGAGGGCGAGGATGGCGTGGGGAACAGTGAACAAAAGGAACGACGAATGGAATTCGTAGTATTGGCGCATCGGCGGGAGAAGACGATGCAGCAGTTGTGCGAGGAATTCGAGATCTCGCGGCCGACCGGATATGAGTGGTTACGACGATTCGACAAGGGAGGGATGAGCGCGGTGGTGGAGAAGAGCCGGCGACCGGTGCATAGTCCAAGTCAAACGGTGGAGGGGATTGAGCAACGAGTGGTGGAGTTGCGCAAGCAGCGGCCGGATTGGGGAGCGCGGAAGTTGCGAGTGCTGTTGGAGCAGGAAGCGGTGAAGCTGCCGGTGATCACGATCCATCGGATTTTATTGCGGCGCGATCTTGTGCGGGAGCAGGATCGGCACCGGACGGCGAAGAAGCGCTTTGAGCGGGCGGCGCCGAATCAGCTGTGGCAAATGGATTTCAAAGGGCCAGTGGGATGGAATGCGCCGATGGGACCGCTGTCGGTGCTGGACGATCACAGCCGGTACGCGATCACGCTGCAGCAAACCGGATCGACGCAAGCAAAGCCAGTGCAGGAGCGGCTGGAAGAGGCCTTTGAGCGGTGCGGAGTGCCGGAAGCGATGTTGATGGATCACGGGACGCCGTGGTGGAACATGCAAGCGGCGGCGGGATGGACGTGGCTGACGGTGTGGTTGATGAAACAAGGAATTGGGTTGTACCTGAGCGGGTATCGGCATCCGGAGACGCAGGGGAAAGTGGAACGATTCCATGGATCGTTGGAAGCGGCGAGAAGGCGACGGGGATGGCCCGCGGGTCCGCCGCAGCAACAGTGGCTGGACGAATTTCGCGAAGAGTACAACCAGGTGCGGCCGCACGAAGCGCTGTCGATGAGAACGCCGGCGTCGGTGTGGAGCAAGAGCGAAAGGCGCTATCAGGTAAAACCAGCGGCGTGGGAATATGAAGCGGGAGCGGAAGTGCGGCAGCTGACCGGGCAAGGACGGCTACAAGTGGGAGGACGCAGTTGGGGAATCAGCCGGGCGCTGGCAAGAGAATGGGTGCGGATAATCCGCATCGAGCAGCGGATTCTGGTGTACTACTGCCGCAGCCTAGTGCGCGAACTCGACCAGCGCTGCCAGCGGTCCACCGCGGTGGACCGCTGGCAGCGCTGACCTAAAAGTGTAAAGGATGTCCTGATAACAAAGTGTAAGGTATGTCCTGGAACTTTACACTGAAGCCTATGCTACTTGGAATTCAACTTCGCGCCGCTGGCCCATGCGGCCATGTTTTTCCAGTCGGGGTCGTCTTTGGATTCAAACTGGCGGCCTCCGGTGTGGATGAATTCGATGTCGCCGCCGGCCAGGGGCGAGAGGGGGTGGATCAGGAAGCGACTGTTCATGGGGTCGCTGGGATTTACGAGCTTGGACACATTCGCGAAAATCTGGCGGGATTGCTCTTCGGTCCAGGTTTCGCTGCCGGGATCGAGTTTCACGAGATATTTGGGGGCAGGACCGAGTTCGTGGCAGGTGTAGCAGCGGGCGTGGCCGGGGCGATGCTTCAGAAAGATCGGTTCGACGCGCGCCTTGAAGAATTCATAGTCGAGCGGCTGGCTCGTCTTGGAAGCGTCCTGCGCCGCGGGAAGCGCGCGGGACTTCGGCGCAGCATGCGCAGCCATCGCGGAAGCGCCTAGAACGAAGATCAAGAGCGCGGCAAATTTTGCCAGACGAATTTCAAGCTTCATGCTCGACTCCCGGAATATGGATTCACGAAATTTATTGAACGAGCGTAATTTTTAAACGGCGAATAGGCCTACGGCAATGCCAGGGTATTCATTCGCCCGGGCTCTTCGCCGACCTGAATGCGCGTCACGAGCTTCAAGGTTTTGACATCGACGGCGCACACCGACCGGTCCGCGGCATTGGAGACGTAAGCTGTTTTGCTATCCGGCGTGAAGACGACCCAGAAGGGAGCGCCGCTCATGGCCGGGTGCCCTGGAGGTTCTACCTGCGGCATGTGCACGCGGCCGATGAATTTCAAATCAGGCACCGAATACACAAACACGGCATCGTACGTGCGGCTGCCGACCCACAATGTTTTGCCGTCCGGCGTCAATCCGATCGCGTGGCTCGGGCTGCCGCTGGGAATCAGCTCGGGTTCGTCGGTGGGAAAGGTAACGCGATTTACGATCTCACGTTTGGCAAAATCAAACACGGCAAAGCCGCGGATGCGGTTCATCGTCAGATAAAGCAGGTTGGGGGAGCCGTCCGGGTTCGCCTGGAGCGCCAGCACCTGGGTTCCCATGTCGAACTCTTTTTCCCAGGCGAGCGTCAGCGTGGTGAGATCGAAAACAGCCAGCTTTTTTCCACCTTCCGCGCTGGCGACCGCCACTTTGCCATCGGGAGACAGGGCAATGTCGTGCAGGCCCTTGGACGTCTGAATGCTCTTCACTTTTTCCAGGGATTTCGCGTCTATCACATCCAGCGCTCCCGGTTCGGTGTGGATGCACACGAATACGAACTTACCGTCCACGGATGCAATCACATCGTTCGCAATTCCGCTCAGGGGAACCTTCTTGATCAGTTTCCCGGATTTGCGATCCAGAACCTTGAGGACATTTTCACCGATTTCAGTGATGTAGATTCGGCTACCGTCGGGGGAAAAATTCACGCCCTCGGGCGCCTCGATGTCCTTGATCTCACTCACGATTTTATTGGTTGTGGGATCAATCACTGAAATCGTTGTGCCCGCGTGGTTGGTGACATAGATGCGGGACGTCTTCGCCGCCAGGGGAGTCGCACACAGGATCAGCACAACGCCCGTCCATCCGAACACGCACATGCGCCTATTCATAGTGATGCATCCTAACTGAATTTTAATTGTGGACCGTCTAATCCGTACGACAATTTACACTGGCCCGTTTTCGATTGCAATGCTGGAAGATGTTGCAGGCGTGAGTTGAATAATCCCGAAGCATGAAGGGGACGAACAAGGGCTGGTTCGCCCGAAACATCCACGAACCAGCCCCGCATTCATCGCACAAACAAGTCCTATTGCTACTCGGGTACGAACGAGTTGGTGCACTCGTCGTAATACGGCTTGTGATAGATACCTTCGGTCGGAGCGTTGGGCTTGAACATCTTGTGGCAGCCCTCGCACAGGGTCACCAAGTCGTCGCCCGCCTTGCGCAAGGCCACCTGGTCTTTTGCATCGACGGCTTTCCGGGAAATAATAGCCATTTCCCGCAATTCTTTTACTTTGGCTTGAAACTCCGGCGTCGCTGTCCAGGCAGCGTCCATTTTTCCGGTTCCGCCCATTGAGATGAGCGTGGCCGCGGCTTGCAGTTGAAAGGTATGCTCCTCGATCGTTTGCCATTGTCCGGTCGTCAAGGGCTTGGTCCTGTTTCCTCCTTCCCAAATTTCATGGGCCGCGTCATCCACCACGGCCACCATCACCTGGTTGATGCTCATGTTCAGAGGAAGGATGGCAGTCTTCTGCGCGGCTTTCTGCGCCGCACTTGCATTCCACCCGATCACGATCAAAGCTGCAACCAGCGTCATGGAAAGTGCGACTGCGATCTTTTTCCCGGGAGGCAATGTGGTTTTCATTGTGGGACCTCTCTTGTAGAGCGAGTCTGCGCTGGTTTCTGCGCGTTTCGCGTGTTCATGATGCATTCTTTACGGTAATCGGCAGTAGTTCTGTGCGCGTCATCACAAATCTCTGTGACACGCATCACATGCGTTCCACATCGGAACAAAATTCTTGGTATGATCTGGCGAAAGGAGAAAATAGAGAACCATGCGAATTCGGAAGGTTGGAGTTGCCGCATTATTTTTACTGATTCTGATGGGCCCCGGTAGACAGGGTGTGAGAGCGCAGGGGCAGGCGACAATGGCTCCCGCTCAGACAGGACCCGGCTTCACGCTGAGCACCAATGCATTTGAAGACGGCTCGATTATTCCGGCGAAATACACACAAGCGGTCCCGAATCCCGTCACGCCGGAGTTGAAATGGAGCAATGTCCCGGCGGGCACGGTGAGCTTCGTCGTGATTCTGCACGATCCCGACGGCGCGCCGATGAAACGGCTGGAAACCTACATGCACTGGATGTTGTTCAATATTCCGGGGAATGTTACTGAGCTCCCCGAAGGAATTCCCGCGATTCCAAAGCTGCCCGACGGAACCATTCAGATCAAGAATGGTCATGGAGATGTCGGATATCGCGGGCCCGGGATGGGCGCGGCTGGGCCTTATCATCACTACACGTTTGAAATTTACGCTCTCGAGATCAAGCTGGATCTGGGGCCGGATGCCACTCGCGCGGATGTCCTCAAGGCGATGGACGGGCACATTATTGGAAAAGCCACGATGGGCGGACGGTTTCATCGATAGCGCTTTCTGTTCAATCGAATTGCAAGTAGGACGGGCTTCCGCCTGTCTTCTTTTGATTTCCGATCACTTCGGCGAAATTCAAAAGGAGACACGCTGAAGTGGAGTGAACCCCTATTTTGAGACAAACGGAACTGGCACACTTTACAGCGAATAGTTATGTAAGGAAACCGCCCAGCGGATGCGACATCGCGAAGCTGATGACATCTGGCCAGCGAAAATCACTGCCGGATCTACGGTAAGGTTTTGAGGCATAAGGAGATCTATCCGTCCGATGTGCTAGCACACGATCGATTTTCGCCCGCGCCAACGATGCTGGCAGAGAAAATTAAGGACGTCAGATAGCAAGCAAAATCCAGCGGATGGCAAGTGTGCTAGTTTCAAATTGTCTCAGTTGAGGGGTTCACCCCAGAAGCCTGTGCTACTTTTTCGCGCCATACTCGCGAATCGCCTGCCCTGGATCGACAAAGACATATCCAAGCGTGCGCAAGCCCTCCACATATGCGTGAACGTCGGATATCGATACGGTGGCAGGATGCAGGAACCCTGCGGCGACGCAGTTCGGGCAAACCAGAATTTCTTTAGCCCGTGTCATCTGGTCGGCAACCGTCTTGGTTCGGTCCAACGAAACGTAACCCAAGTCCTCCGGCAAAAGCATCACACCGTATTGATCGCGCCGGAGCACCCACGGCAGCCATCCGACCGGGCGGCGCAATTCCCATGCGGCGCTGAAGAACTCCGTGACAACTCCATAGTCCACCGGAGACCCTGAGTAGTGCGGAGTCTCCCATAGTTGTGGATGCAGACCCATGGCGATTTCGGCTTTCTTGCCCTCGGCAATTGTGGATCGCGCCCAGGCGGCGGAATCGTACGAAACCGGAGAATTGCGATCGACATCCCAAAACTCGTAACCTTCGGCGCCATCGGAGGAACAGCAATGGTGTAACCCGTGCAGAACGATTGTTGCTCCGTTCCCCTCGGCCCAGCGGAGCAGTTTTTGCAATCCGCGATTATCAGGCAGCGAGCCGAACGTTTTCCCTCTCACTTGCAATTCGGGAATGACTCCGATGCCATAGGGAACGTGCGCCGCCGCGAGATAGTGAACGATGGCTTCCAATTGCGGTTCTGGTGTGAGCGCTGAGACATCTTCCAGCCGCAGCATTGCCTGGGGGCGCGAAGGCGACGGGGTCGCACCGAAAAATTGCGCAAGCGCATCGCATACCGTCAGCATGCCGCCACGCCGGGCTGCGTCGCTCGAGAAGTATGAAATTTCGCCGTTGATGAAGAGCGCGGTTCCATCGCGAACGATGTATGGAAATTGGGCTCCGTCCGATTGAGCGATGCTGTAGTCGGAGATCACACGCGCCGGTGCCTGAACCTTGAAGGAAAGAAGATCGGGCATGACGGAGGCAAAGCTTTGCCCCTTGTATCTCACCAGCGCATTTGCCGGGGTCAGAACATCTTCGCCGCCCTTGGTGTGCGTGAAAGCAATCCCAGCTTCGCGCAACCTCGAAAGATGATACCGGGAAACGACTAAACGGCGTGCCGCGCGCAACCGCACCAGAACATTCGGCGGAAGCGGATCGTTGCCATTCAATCCGAGATAGACGATCGCGTTGGCGGAGCGCACTTCGTCCATCGCTTCGCTGTCCACGTACCCCCAGGAAGTTTGCGCGGAGAAATACCGCATTCCGATTGCAACTTGTTCCGCGCGCTTCGCCAGGTAGTCCTCTTCACCGGGTAAATGATCCACGAGGACGAGAATCGGCCCGATATCGGCGGGCAAAACAAGGGGGGCCGTCTCGACCGGGAGCACCGGCTTGGGACATCCAGCCACGCAGCTCAAAGAAATCATCCCGAGGATGAAATGCTTTATTTTCACAGTAGTGTCTCCGTCGGGCAGTTTCCCAAAGGACGCGGGATGCGGAGGCCTTTGGCCTTGTACGGGTCATTGCAGTGCAATTTGGTGGGATGGATCGGTTATAAGCTTCTAATCTTGCGTCCTGTCCGGATTCCATCGATGCGATTTATTGGAAGTGGTTCATTTAGCGTCCAACTCTGGCGTGAACAACGATTGGTTTTGGTGGCGCCGGCGTCTCGCCGGCGGGTTGCGGCGCGCGGGAAACGAAAAACCCGCCGGTGAGACGCCGGCGCCACCAAGGCCAACCTGTCATCGGCTTTTAATCACTTCGCAAATGAGCCCACACCAAATTATTGTTATGATCTTATGGGAGGAAATGAAAAGGACGATGCGTACTCGAAGAAATTTCATGTCTGCAATTCTAATTCTGGCCGCGCTGGGTTTATCAATTCCAAATGCGGGAGCACAAGCGCAGCCGCCCTTGCCGGCGATTGGCGCCAACCTCGGTCTTACCACGCCGGCGTTTGAAGACGGCTCGGTTATCCCCGCGAGGTACACGCATTCCGTCGCGAATCCGGTTTCTCCGCGGCTTCAGTGGTCGAATGTTCCGGATCGCACTGTGAGTTTTGTTGTGATCGTTCACGACCTCGACGTTACGATCAATAAGAAAGCGGACGACGCCCTGCATTGGCTTGCGTTCAATATTCCCGGGACTTCCCGCGAACTTCCCGAAGCCGTGCCGAACATCCCTCAACTCGCCGACGGCACAATTCAAATCAAAACCCTCCGCGATATGGTCGGATACATGGGGCCCGGTGCGCCGCCACCCGCATACCATCACTACACGTTCGAGTTGTACGCTCTGGATGCGAAACTGAGTTTGCGGCCGGATGCGACACGCGCGGACGTGTTCAAGGCAATGGAGGGGCACATTCTGGGTAAGGGAGTGGTCATGGGCCGATTCCACCGATAACACATCCCGTCGAGCGAATATTTCTCTCAAAGCATGATTCAAGAGAAGCCAGGACTTTATCGGTGCCGATTTTGTATGATTTTAATCGTCAAAGGAATAGGATTTGATATCGACAGGGGAATTTCTTATGGACAATCACAAGGATCTGCGCGGGAAGACCCGGCTGCCCCACGCATATCTGGTAATTGGATTAGCCGTCTTCATTTCCGCCTGTGCGAGTAATGCGGCGCCGGCTTCCCCGATTCCTCCCGCAACCGTTGACGTTGCCCTCGCATCCTCCACCGGCAAACAAATTGCGGTTTTTGCCGGGGGCTGTTTCTGGGGCACGCAAGCTGTATTTGAGCGCGTCAAAGGCGTGATCGGCACCACTACAGGATATTCGGGCGGCACTGCGTCAACGGCCACCTATGATCAGGTCGTCACCGAGTCAACGGGGCACGCCGAATCCGTTGAAGTCGTCTATGACCCTTCACGTATTACCTATGGTCAGCTTCTACGCATATTTTTCTCCGTCGTACACGATCCCACGCAACTAAACCGGCAGGGGCCGGATGTCGGCACGTCGTATCGCTCTGCCGTCTTCTACTCCAACGACGACCAGAAGCGGATAGCCAGCGCATACATCGCTCAGCTCAACGCCGCGAAATTTTTTCCGGCACCGATCGTCACCGAAGTTTCGCCTCTGAAAGGTTTCTATCGTGCAGAAGACTATCACCAGGATTATGCGCTGAAGAATCCTTCGAATCCATACATCCAGGTCTGCGATCTTCCAAAGATCGCGGCGCTCAAGCAGCAGTTTCCCGATCTCTTTATGGATTACAAAGGCAAGCAATAGAAGGTTTTGCGCGCCTTCGCGGAACGGGGAGATTACGGAGCCGGATGAAGGTCCGGTTCCAGAACGGAACGATTGCTCTTAATTTCATAAGTGGAGATACGCGAGTGAGAATCCATCGAGTTCGAACGATTGGCGCGGCAACGATATTATTTCTGGCCGTGATTGGTTCGAAGGTCCAGCGTGTGGGAGCACAGGAGCAACCCGCTGCGGCGGCGCGTCCCCGGCTCACTCTCAGCACCACGTCATTTGAAGATGGGGGGATTATTCCGGCTAAATATACTCAGTTGGTCCCCCATCCGGTCTCGCCGGAGCTGAAGTGGAGCTACGTTCCCGAAAACACGGTGAGCTTCGTTTTGATCGTGCATGACCCGGATGGGGCGGCGCACATGAATCTGGAGGATGCTCTTCACTGGATGCTGTTCAATATTCCAGGATCTGTTCGTGAACTCCCCGAAGGCGCGGCCCAGGGGCCAAAATTTACCGACGGAACCATTCAGGGAAAGAACGGCCTCGGAAAAGCCGAATACATTGGAATGGGCGCCGGCTCCGCGGGCCCTTACCATCATTACACGTTCGAACTATTCGCCTTGGATAGGAAGCTGGATTTGGGGCCGGACGCGATTCGCGCGGACGTCCTTAAAGCGATCGACGGGCATATTCTGGGCAAGGCCGTGCTGGTGGGCCGCTTCCACCGGTAGCGTTTTCCCATCAACAGCCCTTTAACGGCCCATCAACATTGTTGATCCTATTGTCGAGTACGATATTCGTTCGGTTTGCCTTCGTTGCCTCTCCCAGGCCAATGACGCCATAATCTTTGGGCAAGGCGGTCCTCTCGGATCCCCCCAGCGATCCAGAGGCTCCTTCCAGTCCACACAGCCAATGATCGAGACTCGTAAGAAGCGCGCGGAAGTTTCGGCCGAACTGCCTTCGGCCTCAGGGGAACATGACCAGCTTACACGCCGGGAGCGCGGGGTCTGGCGCGCGGCCCTGGTGCTTCTGGCTGCGCTGGCCGTGGCATTTTCCATCACCTCGTGGCAGAGCATTCGTGCCATGCCTCATCACCTTGAGGCGCTTCCGGTAGGCCTGGTTGTGCTGGTGACGTTGTTTGTCGCCTATGCCTGGAGCAAGACGAATGAAATTGCGGAGTTGCGCGGCCTGGTTCGGGGAATTGAACAACGCTCCAACACCGATCAGGATAACGACCAGCTCGATCAGCTTTTTTCACTCATTTCCAGATCCCAGCAGGGTTATCGCGATCTGATCGACACGTTTGAAGATCATCTGTTTTCGATTTCGATCGATGGCAGAGTTCTCACCGTAAACCGCAGTTTTGCCAACTTGCTGAATCTTTCCTTTGCCGACGTGATCGGCCACCCGCTCGACGAATTTCTGGAACTTCCCGATAGCGGCGATCGCCTCGTACTGGAACAAATGCTTCCCAGATTTCTCGATCGGCGGCGCTGGAACGGAGTGATTCGCGCACGCGTGAGAAATACAGGCGCAGTCCATTATTTCGATTGCGTGCTCCATGCCATTGTTCGCGAAGACGTGGTGCAGGGGATCAGCGGGTTTGCACGAGACGTGACGCGCCAGCGCGAGAACGAAACGCGCTTCACGGAATTATTTCAGACTCTGCGCGAGGGAGTTTATCTGGCCTCCGCGGACGATCGGATTACCGAGGTCAATCCGGCGTTGGCGCAGATGCTGGGGTTTGAGAGCAAAGACGACCTCATTCACCTTGAAATTTCTTCGCTCTACCGCAACCCCTCGGACCGCGCCGAGGAGCGCCACAACCTTACCGATCTTGGATTTCTCCGCGCCCACGAAATCACGCTGAATCACAGGAAGGACGGCCGTGAAATCGTTGCCGTCCACACCACAGCGGCGATTCGCGACGCGGCAGGCAAGTTCGTGCGCTACCAGGGCACGTTTGTGGATGTGACCGAGCAGCGCGAGATGGAACGTCTTTTGCATCGCGAACAGGAATTCGCGCGCCGCCTGATGGACAGTTTTCCCGACGTTGTCGTTGCGCTGGACACCGACGCCCGCTACACGTTTGCCAGCCCTCAGATTTTCGACGTTCTCGGATTTCATCCCGAAGAACTGATCGGAAAACGGATCGGGGGACGCACCGATCCTCATGACCGCATTGCCATGATGGAATTGTTCGACGATCTGGTTTCCGGACGCCTGGCGGATGGGCAAGTCGAATACCGCACGCAACACAAAAGCGGCGAATGGCGGCTGTTCCGCGCCTCCGCACGGCCGCTTCACGACGAAACGGGGCGAATCACCGGAGTGATCGCATCCGCACGCGACATTACCGAGCCACAGCGGCTTCAGCAACAGCTGATTCAATCCGAGCGCCTGGCGGCCATGGGCCAGATGATTGCCGGCGTCGCCCATGAGCTCAACAATCCGCTTACCGCCATTCTCGGGGTCACCGAACTATTGCGTGACAAGACCTCCGATGAAAACGCGCACCGCCAACTTGATCTTGCTCATCGCCAGGCTCGCCGCGCCGCTCACATTGTCCAGAGCCTGCTGGTTTTCTCGCGCCCGTCCACGCCGCGCAACGCTCTGCTTCACCTCCCCGACCTGCTGCAGCGCACGCTCCAACTTCACGAGCATTCCCTGCGCATCAATAAGATTCACGTGGACATCGTGGCGCGCCAGGATCTCCCCACCGTGCTGGGGGATTCCAACCAGCTCACGCAAGTTTTCCTGAATCTCATCGTGAATGCCGAGCAGGCGATTCATGAGGTTCGCGAACAGGGCACGCTTCGCATTCGTTTGGGTGTTGTGGGCGATCGCGTCCTGATCACGTTTCAGGACGACGGCGTGGGCATTCGCCGGGAATTGCTGCCACGCATTTTCGATCCGTTCTTCACAACCAAACGTCCGGGCCGCGGCACCGGCCTGGGACTCAGCATCTGCATGGCGATCATTCGCGAGCACCATGGCGATATTTCCGCCCAGCCCCTGCCCGATGGAGGCTCGGTGTTCACCGTCTCTCTTCCCGTTTGTACTCAATCTTCTGTCGTGGTCGAAACGCCCGCCGCTCCAGCCAACCGTGCGGAGACGGAAACGCTCGGGAGCGCGTCGTTGGCAGGAAAACGAATTCTTGTGGTGGACGACGAGGAAAGCATTCTGGACCTGGTCACCGAAAGCCTGACCTCGCGCGGATGCATCGTAGATCGTGCTGCTTCTTCCGATGTAGGCTTGGCGCTCGCCGTGGAAAATATGTACGAGGTGATTCTGTGCGACTTGACCCTCGAATCTGCCTCAGGCCACATCGCTTCCGGCTTCGAACTTCATGATGCTATTCGTGAAATTCTGGCCTCGCGCTCCGGCGTCTGTCCTCATTTTATTTTCATGACCGGGGACCTGGTCGATGCCGCAATCTCCGAGCGCGCCGGGAGCGAAGGCAACCGCATTCTGCAAAAGCCATTCCGCATTTCCGAATTGATGTCCCTGCTGAACCAGACGCCGGCTTCCGCCGATGTCTTCCAGCCGAAGAACCGTTCCACGGACTGATTCGCTCTTCTTCCTTCGAAGCTGCAATCCCGATTCAAAAAACTTCATCCCGCGTTTACCCTGGGGGTGATATCATCCCCTGCCTGTCTGAACGGGCCCGTCGGGCGCGAACAACCAAACCCGCGCAACGAATTCTTGGGAGGAAAAAATGTCGTTGGGCAAACGAGCTTCAGCGGAGTTCTTCGGCACGTTTTGGCTGGTCTTCGGCGGCTGTGGCAGCGCGGTGCTTGCGGCGGGTTTCCCGAACCTGGGAATCGGTTTCGCCGGCGTCGCTCTTGCGTTCGGCTTGACCGTCCTGACCATGGCCTTTGCCATCGGTCACATTTCGGGATGTCATCTGAATCCGGCGGTTTCCGTGGGATTATTTGTCGGCAAGCGGTTTCCCGGATCGGATCTGCTGCCTTATATCGCCGCACAGGTCGCTGGCGGCATTTGTGGCGCGGCCGTGTTGTATGTCATTGCCCGCGGCAAGGATGGATTCGATCTGAGCGGCGGCTTCGCCTCGAATGGGTACGGGGTTCATTCTCCAGGGGGCTATTCCCTCGTCGCCTGCTTCGTCGCAGAAGTCGTCCTCACCATGTTTTTCCTGCTCATTATTATGGGCTCGACCGATAAGCGCGCGCCGCAAGGCTTTGCTCCCATCGCCATCGGCCTGGGTTTGACGCTCATTCATCTGATCGGAATTCCGGTCACGAACCTTTCCGTTAATCCTGCGCGCAGCACCGGACCTGCTGTTTTTGTCGGCGGCTGGGCCGTTGCGCAACTCTGGATGTTCTGGTTGGCGCCGATCATTGGCGGGGCGATTGGTGGACTCGTTTACCATTCGCTATTCGGCGAGTGGACAACCTCCGAATTGTCGAGTGGCAAGGGACGCTTGTCGAAAGTGATGAGCAAGGAAATTTCTTAAGACGCCGAAACTTCCGGCGCTTGCAAGAAGGAAAGCGCCGGGTACCGGGATGCACGATGCAGTGCAGCCGAGCTATTTCTCGACGCCGATTTTGGGAGGATCGATTCCAAAATCCCAGACGTAGCCGCTGACGCCTTCTTTCGTGGTTTCAATGAATGCGTATTCGCCGGGATCGAGTCGCTTCTCGACGGTATAGCGGAAAACGCCGCGCGCCGGCGTCCACGTCTGTAACGAGACGTCATTCGTACTATGTCCTTCTCCGCCGCCCATGTAGAGACTGACTTTTTCTATAATCCGGTGGCCGTTTTTAACTTCCGTGCGGACGAGCTTGAATTGCGGTTCGCGGTCGTCGGCTGGCCGCATGAAAAATTCGGGTTCGCCGCTGGTAAAACGCATCGTCGCTCGAGCCCCGGGAAGTTCCAGTGTTTGCTTTCCGGGAATCAGCGGGATTCCCGTCAGAATCTTTGCCGTTTCACGCTTCTTGGAAAGATGAGCGTCCGCCTCGCTTTGCTTCATTTCAGAAATCAGCTTGCCGTTTTCGAGTGCATAGAAGCCGACGGCGTCGGGCAGGAAGATCCCCGGCCTGATTTCGAGGCTGCGGTCCACGTCAATGTCTTTGACGCGCTCGGCGAGATCGGATGCCTTGATTTTCGCTTTTAGTTCCGCGTCATGCGCCGCCTGTTCCGATTCGGCTTTGTGCGTCGCGTCCCAATCCACCAGGCTCGATGGAATTTCCTCCCAGTCCGAGCGCTCGACGCTCCAGTAACGCACCCGGTCGTCCTGCACCGAATATTCGCGTGCGATCTGGAAAGTCCCGTCTTTAAGGACCAGCTTCTTGCCTTTCGGGAGGACGATGCGGATGCCGGATTGATCCTCAGCGGGTTTTGTGTCTGCGTCCTGGGCATGCAGAGAATCGAGGACTTTTGGTCCGAAGGCCAACACCATCGCCAGAGTGATCACGATTTTTCTACGTGATTTCATTGTGCGAGGACGCCACCCGTCCGGCATACCGGTCTTCCCCTATTCTACGATGCTGCCAGGCTCGTCAAGTTATGCCTGGGAAGGCCAGCATATCCCTAAGCGCGCCCAGCCGCCATACCTGAGAGCTTTAAGTGGCACGGGCTTCAGCCTGTGGATTTTGACTTGTCTTTGTTTGGGGAAAATTCTAAAACCCACAGGCTGAAGCCTGTGCCACTGGACGCGAAACGCGAACTTAGTGATTGCAGCGCGGGAACAGCACGGCGAGTACATTCAGATCGACGTTGGTGAACAGCCAGCGCTCGGCTTGCTGTCCGGCGGCTTCGGCGGCGCGCACAATCGAGCCCAGGTGTTTGCTGCGGGCGACGCCGTGAAGATGATCGAGGCAGATTCCCGTCAGGCGGGAAATTTCTTCATCGGTGAAAAGTTTCTGACTGGATTTGACGGTGACCATGTTTCACCTGCCATTCTGGTAGAGCGTTCCCGTAATTCACGAGCAATCTAGCTTCCGTTTCGCCCGCCACTTTCTTGATACCAACAGAAAGTTACAACCGGATTAAATCAAATGATTTAGCTGGTGAATTCAACGATCGGACGGCAGGAGCGACGCGGACCGACGGACTTCTTATGTTGATATTTTGACATTTTTGGTAATCAACTACGAA
This sequence comes from Terriglobia bacterium, assembly GCA_963788335.1. Taxonomy (GTDB): domain Bacteria; phylum Acidobacteriota; class Terriglobia; order Acidiferrales; family UBA7541; genus Palsa-360. The sequence continues at coordinate 85,584 of CAWBGM010000007.1, read as the reverse complement.
ATTTCATGCACTTTGGTGACACTACGCATCACCTCGCGCAACTGTTTGGCATGCCGCACGTCGTGCCCCGCCAGTGTGCGGAACCAATCGTAATAGTGCAGGCTTCCCAAAAACGGATGTTGCACGCGGTACTTCCGCAGACTCGTATCCCGGTCGGCCGAGAGGATCGCGAGGGTTTTTTTTCGCTGTTCCGCTAAACGCCACAGCATAACTTCGCGGTCATCCAGAAGCAGAGTGTCGAGTGGAATGGGAGATTCGACGCGCATGGCGCGCAACGAAACGAAGATCACAGGAATGTGAAAGCGTTTCAGGAGAGGAACCGTGACAGGAGGTTTCTTGGTGATTTTCGCCGCCGCTCCGGCCATCAACGTTTCTACCATCGTCACGTGCGCAACGATTTCCGCAGCCGACCATGCACCCGCGGCGGGTGGTGTCCGCCAGTCCCGCTCCGGAATCATTCGCGCAGCCGCCTCGAATCTTTCCCGTGTCCGCCGAAGCCGTTCGAATAGGGGCCTGAGGGTAAGCATCGCGTTGTGCTAAAGGTTCGCGCCTCCGGCATGCTGGAAGGCATGCGCAAGGCTCAGCACGTTGTCTTCACCAAAGGCCGGACCATAAATCTGCAAACCGACCGGCAGCCCTTTGGACGTTTTTCCGGCGGGAACGGAAATGCCCGGCACTCCCGCGAGCGATCCTGTAACTGTATAAATATCAGCAAGATACATTTGAAGGGGATTGGCCGTTCGTTCGCCCAGCCGGAAGGGCGGCACGGGGGAAGTCGGCGTAATAATGAAATCGCACTGTTCGAACGCATCGCGGAAATCGCGTGCGATCAGCGCGCGGACTTTCTGTCCCTTCAAATAATACGCGTCGTAATATCCCGCCGAGAGGACGTAAGTCCCAAGGACGATGCGCCGTTTCACTTCCGCGCCGAAGCCGTGCCCGCGTGTTTTTTGGTACATTTCAATCAGGGTCGATCCCGGCACGCGTGGCCCGTAGCGGACGCCATCGTAGCGGGCCAGATTCGAGCTCGCCTCGGCCGTCGCGATAATGTAGTAAGCCGCGATCGCGTAGTCGGTATGTGGCATACGGATTGAGACGCGCTTGCAGCCAAGTTTTTCGAGCAGTCTGATGCCCGCTTCAATCTTCTGGCGTACTTCCGGATCGATTCCTTCCCCGAAGTAATCCTCGGGAATCCCAATGCGCAGACCTGCCGGGGATTTATTGAATCCCGCGGCGTAATCGGGAACGGGCATGGAGGAGGAAGTCGCGTCGCGCGGATCGCGTCCAGCGATGACGGACATCACGCTTGCCGCGTCCCGAACCGTTTGCGCAAACGGTCCGATGCGATCGAGAGAAGAGGCGTAGGCAATCAAGCCGTAGCGCGAAACACGGCCGTAGCTGGGGTTGAGCGCTGTGACCCCGCAAAACGAGCCGGGCTGCCGGATCGAGCCGCCTGTATCGGTGCCCAGCGAAACCACTGCGAGGTTTGCGGCCACCGCTGCGCCGGAGCCGCCGCTGGAGCCGCCGGGAACGTATTCAGGCGCAACAGGATTGCGGACAGGGCCGTAGGCCGAATTTTCATTCGAACTGCCCATGGCAAACTCATCGCAATTCGTTTTGCCCAGAATAACCGCGCCGGCCTGTTCGAGCCGCTCAACGGCCGTGGCGTCATAAGCCGGCTTGTAGCCCTCGAGGATACGAGAGCCACACGTCGTGGGAACGCCGCGCGTGCTGATCACATCTTTCACCGCGACGGGCACACCCGCGAGCGACGGAAGCGCGTCACCTGCCGCGATGGAGGCGTCAATTTTGTCGGCTTGCGCGTAGGCGCGCTCCGGCGAGAGCGCGAGGTAAACGTTCAGTTCGGAATTTCGTTTCTCGATCAGCGCGTAAAATTCATTTACCAGTTCGCGCGCGGAAATATTTTTCGCCGCAAGAGCGGCCCGTACTTCCGGAATCGTCCACGTCGTCGGGACGCTCACTTTTCAATCACCCGGGGCACGCGGAAATAAGGGCCCGAAGGATCGGGAGCGCCCTGGAGCACTTCCGTGAGGATGTCCGCGCGGACCATTACGTCCTCCCGCAGAGCGGAATCGTTCTCGGAGGCGGCAACAACCTGAGTCATAGGCTCGACTTCCGACGTGTCGAGTGCGTTCAGCTTGTCGATGTAACTGAGAATGTCATCGAGCTGGCCTCGGTAGGCATCGACCTCGGCATCGGTCAGCTCCAGATTCGCCAAAGCCGCCACTTTCAAAACACTTTCCCGGCTGATTTTCATGACCCTGCCTATGCGTTGAGATTCAGGGTGAAGATTCTAGCACAGGCGCCCCGCGCGTCCACCCTTGTGGCGACGGTCGGTCGTGGGTCGGTCAGAAATATCTGACTTCGATGCAATCTGATCAGACGCAAAACCCCAAGGCTTGGGCCCTGTCGCAACGCGTGTCAAAGGCAGGTATCCTCATCAATCTGACCCACTACCACTCGGTTCATCTGCGTTGTTCACCAGATTCAAGTCTGGTCCTAGTACCCCGGGACCAAAATTTTTGAGCCGGGTCGCCTATCGGTCATTTTTGCAGCCCTGTTTACAATTGGCACGGGATCAAGGACCGCAAACTTTTTCACAGGTTCTTTGACCCTCGGCTCATTCATGAAGATACGGACTCAGCATGGCGAGTTGCCCTGAAGCTTCTCGATGTGAGTGAGATCACCTGGAAAGAGGACCCATGTATTTGATCAGTCCGGCGATGGAAACGATCGTTGCTTCCGGTGCAGCCATGCTGCTCATCGGTCTTTTATGTCTTTCGATGAGGAGCAAAAAAATGGGAACTCGAACTCCGTTTACGTTTTATGCATATCCTAATGGCGTTGCCGGGCGGGCCGCGGCAAAAAGCTACCCTGGACTTGCTTTGCGGCAGCCGTCTACGCCGAATCGCGCTTCCACTCCCACGAAACGAAATAGCTCGACGAAAAAAGTTCCCGTCGAAAACGTGAAAATCGGAGAGTGGGAAAGTTCTTCGGCGCGCTTAATCAATCCCCTGGACTTTCCGGCAATCGCCGTTGCAAGAAAGCCTTCAATGGAATCCGCCTTTTCGGTCGCAACGATGAATCAAACGATTCTAATGGAGGAGCCTCTCGTGTCCGAAGCGTCATCGCAAGTTCCCGAAATGGCGGTCGAGATTGCCACCACGGTTGTCGTTCCTGTGCCCGCGCCGCCCGAATTCGCCGTTGAACCATTGCCTTTGGCCGTGGCGGAGAGCAATCCGAACTTCAAGCCAGCCAACGAATTAGCGGACGGGGTACCCAACCCGAAACAGGAAATGGAAACGGCTAGGGCAAATGACACTTCACGGAGTACGGACTTGCTCGATTTCCACGGCCTGAAGCAGCAACCTTTCGACGTCACGCCGGACCCGGCGTTCTTATATTTCAGTCCATCGCATCACGATGCGCTCACCTCGCTCACACAGGGAATTGAAAATTTTCGCGGATTCATGGCGCTGGTTGCCGAGCCCGGCATGGGCAAAACCACGCTATTGAATAAGTTGATGGACGAACTGGGCGATACGGCGCGCGTCGTGTTCTTGTTTCAGACGCAGTGCACCTCGAGCCAACTGATCGGCTTCATCCTGGATGAATTACAGATCGATCATTCGGCGATGGACATCGTGGCGATGCACCGCGCGTTGAATAACGCGCTGATGGGGGAGATGCTGCTGGGGAGGCGGTTCGTACTTGTAGTGGACGAAGCGCAGAACTTGCAGGACTCGGTGCTTGAAACAATCCGTTTGCTTTCCGACTTCGAAACTACACATTCGAAATTGATTCAAATCGTGCTCTCCGGCCAGCCGCAACTGGCGGAGACGCTGATGAGGCCGAACCTGGCGCAACTGCGCCAGCGCATCGCGACGGTATCCAGCCTGGAACCGTTGGGCGCGGGGGAGACGGCCGAGTACGTCGAGCACCGCCTGCGCGCCGCCGGATGGATCGGCAAGCCAATCTTTACCCCTGAAGCGCTCGAGGCAATCGCCGAAGCCAGCAAGGGCGTGCCCCGAAGCATCAACAATATCTGCTTCAACGCGTTGCACCTGGCCTTCTCCCAAGGGCAGGATACGATCGATTCGACGACTGTAAGAAAAGTGGCGTCGCAGCTGGATCTGGCGTCGCTCGTCCGCCGCTCTCATCGGGAGACAACAACGATCCAGCCGGCCGCCCACTTGGATCGTTCCGGCACCGTGCTGCTCGCGCGTGCGCTGATTGCCGCTCTCTCCGGCGAAGCCAAGCAAGCGGCCGCCCCGGCCGCCACGGTTGCGGAAGCTCCCATCAAATCCAAGGCAAAATCCGGCGTCTTCGTGAACGGCACCGTGACGGACATGGTCCGCAGCCAGAGTTGGGGCAAGCGCGACGAATACCGAATTCAAATTTCGCTGGAACGCGATCCCAATGCCGGAGTCGCCCTCGCCGACCGCTATTATTGCTGCAACCTCTACCTTGACGATGAACAGGCCGCCGCGCTGCGTTCAGGAAAACCTGTGCGGATCAGGATTGAGCAGGATTGAATTGAAGCGGTCTTGGAACAAAAAACCTCTACCCCAACATCCCAGGTCTCTTCAAATACTGGTCCACAATCGCGTCGGCGGTGCGATAGGTCAGCGCCAGGAGTGTGGGCGTGGGATTGGCGGCGCCGCTATTGGGAAACGTGGATGCGCCGAGGACGAACAGGTTCGAGGCCTGCCAGTGCTGCTGGAAGGTGTTGACGACGCCCATCTCGGGAGTGGGCGCCATGATCGTGCCGCCCTGCACGTGGGTGGACTGATAACGCACCGCGTCGTAATCGCCGTAACCCGGGAACGCGTTCACTTCTTTCGCACCCATGGCATGCACGATTTCAAGAATTTTCTTGTTCATGTACTCGGCCATTTTCTTCTCATTGTCGCGCCAGTTCATGTTCATACGCAGCAGCGGGTCGCCCAGATGATCCCTGTAGGTGGGATCGAGATCCAGATAATTTCCCTTGTGGGGGATTTGCTCGCCTGAAAAGGAAATAATTCCCATGCGGTCGTAATGGTCGATCGAGGCTTTTTTCCACTCATCGCCCCAGGTGGCCTTTATGGTTCGAGGGAGCACGCCGAATCCAGCGATGGGTTGCGTGCCCACGCTGGTGCACTGGATCGATCCGCCGCGAACGAAAGGCAGATTCGTTTGATCCAGGACGTCGCCTTCGAAATCGCTGACGCGCCTTCCCGTACCGCCCGCGCCCATGAAGCGGTTGAGCGGTTTATCGAAAAATGCCTGCAGGGAGAAAAACGCCTGATGCGTCAGGTTGCGTCCCAGGGTTCCGTTTCCGGTGGCGGGGTTGTAGCGATTGCCGATATCGGAAATCAGCAGGAGATGGGTGTTGCCGAAAGTCCAGGACGCCAGAAATACGATGTCCGCCGGCTGAAAAACTTCCTCGCCGGACTCGTCCACGTACGTGACTCCCCGCGCTTTTCCCTGGGTTTGCGCCGCGTCGTGTCCTTTTTCATAGACAATGCGCCGCACGAAGGCCCCGTTGCGAATCGTTACACTCTTCTGATTCCGGATGATCGGCATTAGCACATTGGTCGGCTGCGATTTGGCGCCGATCATGCACCCGAAGCGCTCGCAGAATCCGCACAGTGCGCAGGGAGGACGCGAGATTCCCTCCGAATTCGTGTAGGGCACGCTATTGATGGCTGACGGATTTGGATAAGTGTGGTAGCCGAGGGATTGCGCGGCGGTTTCAAATAATGCGGAAACATAGGGGGTTTTCTTCGGAGGCATGGGATATTCGCTGCTGCGCCAGCCTTCAAAGATATTGCCGCCCTCGATCTTTTTTCCCATGATGTTTCCGGCTTTGCCGGAAACGCCTACCTCTTTTTCAGAGCGCGTGTAGAAAGATTCCAGCTCGTCGTACGTGATGCCCCAATCCTGCATCATGTGGTCTTCCGGCAATTTCTTCGCGCCGTATTTTTCGACCGTCTTGGAATGCAACTGGAAACATTCGGGCATCAGACGCGGGTAAACCGCTCCCCAGTGTTCGCCCGTGCCGCCGGTGCCGGAGCCGGGAAGGAAGCCTCCCAGTTGCCGCACGGGAATGGCGGTCTGACTTTCTTCGTGGCGCAGCGTGAACGTTTCTTTGGACGTATCCTGCATCATGTGCAGGCGAATGAAGTAGTCGAGTTCGTCCATTCCAGCAGCGTAGTCCACAGACTTGCGCAACGGGCCGCGCTCCAGCACCAGGATCGAGAGAGGCGTGCGCTTGCCCAGTTCCTTGGCCATCAGCAGGCCGGTCCATCCGCCGCCGACGATGACGACATCCTTGCGGGGCAGCGTCTTCATGATTTCAGGTCCTCGTCTTCGCTGGGACGAACTTTGCGGTGAGTAATCTGCTCAAGGCTCACCGGTTTGGGGCGAAACGCTTCGCCGTAGTGCGTGTCCATGTCGTCAAAATTGCTCATGCGCGGGCCGGGGAAGCCAACGAGTTGCCAGCCGACCATGTCCACGTTTCCGCCGTGCACGGGATCGCAGAACATTCCTTCAATGGTGTTCTGCCGAAGCAGAGCAAACAAATGCGTATCTTCGATCTGATGAAGCTTCTTGTCCTGCTCCGCGGTCGAGAGTTTGTCGAAGTCTTTCAGGCTTTTGAGGCCTTCGCGATAGGTTTCGGCGGGCGTGGCCTTGCCCTGATATCCAAATTCGCGCGGCGCGTTATCGTTGAATGGGCCCTGCTTGTAGCGGTAGCGGTCGTGCCCGTACGGACCCGCTAACTGGCGGTCGATATAGATCACCACGCCGGCTTCTTTCGCGCCGGGGCTCGAGTCGTCCCCCGGAAAAATACGCGAGGCGGCGGCCGCGACGATTAGCGCTTCTTCCTCGGTGAAAAAGCGCAGCGGAATTTTCAATGTCTGGTTTGATTTTTCCTGGGCAAAGATGCGCGAGGCTCGCCGGTCCAGCGAATAGACGAGCACGCCACCGATACTGGCCGCGGATAGGACTAGAAATTGTCGACGTCGCATTGGCCGCAGTTTACCACAGGAAATGCGCGAAGGGGATAGGGCGCATGTTCGAAGTTTTGACAACGCCAACGCTTTTATCGCGGATGCTGGTTTTCTTCCGGGTTAAGTTTCGTTGAAAGTGGACACTAAACCCGCCCCCTTCCGCCGAAGCGGACGGGCGTGCGGCACCAACCGAAAACCCTTCGAAGAAAACACTGTAGCCGGGTCGGACGACCCGCGAGGGAGTGAGGGGATTTTCACTAGCCGATCGATTACTCGGCGGCGAATGCTACTTCTCGATCCGATATTGCTCGCTGCTTACCTGCTCCATCCAGTCCACGACCTTGCCGTCGAGCTTTTCCTGAATGGCGATGTGCGTCATGGCCGTTGTCGGCGTTGCCCCGTGCCAGTGCTTCTCGCCTGGAGAGAACCAGACCACATCGCCGGGCCGGATTAACTCGATCGGTCCGCCTTCGCGCTGAGCCCAGCCACATCCTGCTGTGACGATGAGAGTCTGTCCGAGCGGATGCGTGTGCCACGCGGTCCTCGCGCCCGGCTCGAATGTGACGCTTGCGCCTTGAACCCTCGCCGGATCGGGCGCCTGAAACAGGGGATCGATTCGCACCGTGCCGGCGAACCATTCGGAGGGTCCTTTGGTGGAGGGTTCTGAGCCTGCTCGTTTTATGTCCATATCTTTATCTTTGCACCCTGATTCTCGACATTTTTTGATCTTGGGCCAGATGTTACTTGCCCGATGCAGGACAGACTGCCAGCCGGCTTCCTTTGACTTCAATGAAATCAACAATCCCTTAACCGCGCAATACGCCCGGCGAAATATTGTTTCGCCTCGCGAGATCGCTCAATTCATCGAGCTGGGTTTGAACTTCCTGCACCTGCCCCTGAAGCATCGCGATGCTTTCCGCAGGCGTCACAGCGCTTGGCTGGTCCATGGCGATGCCTGGCTGCGTGACTCGATCAACCGCTGAGGCGAGTGCATTCTGCTGTTCCTGGAGAGCGGCTTCGCGTTTGTCCAACTCCGCCTGCAGATCCGCCGCCTTCTTTGCATACCAGTCGGGATCTTCGAGCCTCGAATTGTAAATTGGCAACGTGGGCTCTGCGGGGGCGACGGCTGGTTGTGGCGCCACTGCGGGCGCTTCTTGCCCGACGATGGAAATCAGGCCGCGCGAGCGCAACTGATCCATATCGTCATTCGTCCATACTTTTTTCGGCTGGCTTTGATTGCTCTGTGCGGGGCGCGGTTTTTCGGCTGCGCTTGAGGGGAGCGCGATCGCCAGTGCGAGTACTGCGGTTAGTGCCAAGGGATAAGGACGCATGATTCCTCCTGGCGGGGACAGTCCTAGTATACACCCGTGTGGGTTTGCGCAAGAAGTGAAAGACTGCGGCAACGAATGGGAAAAAAAGGCCCGTCATTCCAAGCGGAATGAGGAATCCCTCTTTTCTTGCCTCTCCTGGTTGCAAAACGAAGAGGGATTCCTCACTTCGTTCGGAATGACAGTTGATGGTTTGGGCAGTAAATGCTTCAGGGTCTGCCGGTTGAGGCGGCGGCAGGCGCTTCAGAGCGCCGCGCATATTTTGTCTGAATGTAATCGTCCACCAACTTGCGGAACGCGGTGGAAAGCTCATCGTAGTTCCCGTGCAGGGTGACGAACTTCTGGCCATCGATGTACACGGGGCAGCTCGGCTCTTCGCCTGTTCCGGGGAGGCTGATGCCGATGTTGGAGGCTTTGGATTCGCCGGGGCCGTTGACGATGCAGCCCATCACGGCGAGCGTCATTTCCTCGACGCCTTCGTACTGCAATTTCCATTGCGGCATGCTGTCACGGATGTAGCCCTGAATGCGCTCGGCGAGTTCCTGGAACGTGGTGCTGGTCGTGCGTCCGCAGCCGGGGCATGCGGTTACGCTGGGCGCAAAGGAACGCAGGCCGAGCGCCTGGAGTAGTTCGCACGAGGCATACACCTCCTCGCGGCGGTCGCCGCCGGGACGCGGTGTGAGCGAGATGCGAATCGTGTCGCCGATGCCTTCCTGCAGCAAAATTCCAATGGCTGCGGCGGACCACACCGTACCTTTTGTACCCATGCCCGCTTCGGTGAGGCCCAGGTGCAAGGGCTGCTCGGTTTTGCGGGAGAGGTCGCGATACACTTTGATTAAATTTTGCGGTTTCGAGAGTTTGCAGGAAATAATAATCTGGTCGTGACGCAGGCCGCACTCGAGGGCCAGTTCGGTCGATTCGATCGCGGATTGCACCATGCAGTTGTTGATGATTTCATCGGAGTCGAGGCCGAGGTCGCGGTCGGTGTTCTCCTGCATCTTGCGCATCACCAGCTCTTGATTGAGCGAGCCGCCGTTTACGCCGATTCGAACGGGTTTGCCGTTATCGATGGCCACCTTGCAGATCGTTGCGAACTGCTCGTCGCGCCTCGCGCCCGCTCCCACGTTGCCGGGATTGATGCGGTATTTGTCGAGCGCCTTGGCGCAATCGGGATATTTGGTGAGCAGGACATGCCCGTTGTAGTGAAAATCGCCGATGATCGGTGCGTCGCAGCCCAAATCGCGCAGCCTCGCGACAATTTCCGCCACGGCGGCCGCGGATTCGGGCATATTCACGGTAATGCGTACCAGTTCCGATCCCGCCTCGGACAGTTCCTTGCACTGCGTCACCGTCCCGTCAATGTCGGCCGTATCGGTGTTGGTCATTGACTGGACGACGACTGGCGCGCCGCCACCCACTTGGTATTGGCCGACTTTGACGCCGTACGTTTTCCGGCGCGTGATAGGAAAAATCTGCATTTGCCGCCTTTTATAAAAGACATATCATAGCAGCCCCCCACGTGAGGTCAAAGCTTTCGGGTGGTAAGCCTGGGTAAGGGTCAAAGCCCCCCAGGCGCTGCTACGAATCCGATTTACTTGCAAAATTGCACCATTGTGCGACAATTTCTGTCCCAGTCCGGCGGCGCCCCTACTGAGGCGGAGTGTAACTTATGAGATATCATATGAAGCCAGCCCAACTTTTTGTACTCTTAACCTTTGTTTGCCTGTCCATTCTTCAGACGGTAGCCCGCGCGCAAGACAAGATCATGGGACAGATTCAGTTTAAGGCCTCGTCCAAGGCGGTAAAGGCTTCCGGCGTGTGGATTGACGGGCAATATGTCGGGTTCCTGAGCGAACTGGGAGGATCGAACCGGATCAGACTTTTGCCGGGGGAACACAAAATTGTTGTCCGCCAGGCCGGCTATGCCGATTTTGCCCAGAAGGCGATGATCGAGCCGGGACTGGTTCTGGATATTTCCGTAAAGATGGAGAAAGATCCACAGTTTTCATATCCCGATCGAAAGACCAGTTCGGAGGTGAAGCTCGATGTTCATCCGGACAGGGCAGCCGTTTTTCTGGATGATTATTTCGTGGGTCATGTAGACGAATACAACGGCATGGGACGTGGAATGCTTGTGATGCCCGGAAAACACAAAATCAAGATTGCGTTGCCGGGTTATAAGGCGTTTGAAACATCCGTCGAACTGCTTCCAAAGCAGAAGTTCATGCTGAAGACCGACCTGGTAGAGGGCAGCATTAGCGATGCTGACCCGCTCATTCGCGCAGAACCCTCTCACGCCATCGTGCCGGGGGGATCGGCGGAAGCTGCGGCAGCCAGGTAAACGTCACGACAAAAAACCGATTTTATGGCGGAAGGGGCTAGGTGCGCTCTTCCGCTTTTTTATTCGATGGACCCGGGAATGGGTAGATTTGTTTGAAAATGTTGGATTTGCTCGACGGCCAGATGAGTGCCGAAACTAGCACGGCAATTACAATTCCGAAGGAGACCTCGAGGAATCGGTGAAGCGGGGCGATCCACGGGCGCGCGGGATGCCCGATCAACATCACGATCGCGACCGCAACCCCCGAGAGGCGCGCCGCGTCCGCATAATTTAATAGCGCGCACACAAGCACCGTCAGCGTTACAGCCACGCCGAATGCCCACAGTCGCTGCCCGAATAGGGCCGCAAAGATGCCCCCGATGGTTACGCCAATCGCGGTTCCGACCAGACGATAGCCGGATGCCTGGACCGTCTTGGAGACGTCCGAATACATCACGATGATGGCGCTGATCGCCGCCCAATAACTTTCCGGCAGACCGAGAAATCGAGCCAGGTAGAGCGCGAGGACTGCAGCCAATCCGGTTTTGGTGGCGTGCTTGAGGCGATTGTTGGTTTCGAGGTTCAGCATCGAGTAGAACAGGCTTTTTAGCCCGAAGGCAAGGCCACCCGTTTCCTATTGAATCTTGCCGGCGTCAAAGAAAATTGCGAATCGTCCAACTCATCGGCCCGAGGCGGGATCTATCTTACCTGCCCGTGCGGTTTGCAAGCGCTGAATTCAATGGCGCACCGGCGAGATCAGCCGCCTGGCGTAAATTGCAGTCCTCAGGATACCGCAACATCGAGCCGTTCGGCGGGTTCATAGATTGGGAGAGGCGGGCGGAGTCAACAAAGGTCTAATGAATTACTATTTTTTGCCGATTTATTTTGCGGATGGAGAAAAAGGGCTTGACAAGGAAGGCCGCTGACCGCAAGATGTCGATCGCGCCAGCTTCTGCCTTCCCCCCGATCGTGGTTCCTCTCATCCGCATGCCGGAATAGTCTGCGAGGAGTACCGGTGTCGGAACAAACAGTGAATGGTACGAACGGAACAAACGGAAACAAGGCCGCGTCAGATATGGACCTGGACCGCGAAGTAATCCGTTGCAAAACCTGCGGGCTCGTTCAATTTCGAACCCGCACGGGGAATTGCCGCCGGTGCCTGCACCTGCTACCACCGAAGGTGGAATTTTTGATTCCGCCTCCGGAACCGCAGGAGTTACCAGGTGACGACCGGCAGCTCTTCGAGAAGTGGCCGAACCGCGAGACGGTGGAGAATATTGGGCAGCGCATCCGGCAATTACGCGAATCACGCGGGATGACGCAGAGCCAGCTCCAGGCAAGGTCTCGGGTATCGCGGTCGTACCTGTCTCGGATCGAAAGCGGGCAGATGACGCCCAGCCTCGGAACGCTGGAAAAGATTTCCGAAGCTCTGGGAGTCGGTTTGAACCGCTTCTTCGTCCCCGAAACGAATGGCGAAGCGCTCTTGGAAGATCCATTCATCCAAGGGTTGCGGCCGTTCCTACGGCAGCTCGACTGGGAACAGTGGCAGTCGATTCTGAAGCGCCTGGCCGCGATCAGCGACCACGTTTCCGGCAGTGGTCCTGTGCGCCCCTTGGCACAGCCACAGCCGGCACGAATGGAACAATTGGCGCGTCGGATGCACCCAGCTGCGATGGGCCACCGGTAGGCTGCAAAGACGAAAAATTTAGTGTGATGGCGCGCACTCTCCCGGCAGGGAGAGTGCGTATCGTCATTTCCCGCTCGAATTCCTTGCCGGGCGTTGATTCGTTTGGGGAGACCCACGAGTCGAGGCGGGAGGGCTTCAGTGGCACAGGCCTTCAGCCTGTGGATTTTGAATTCCGAAAACTACAAGCTCAATTGAAGCTGCAATCCAAATTGTTTGGCCGGTAGTTGCCTGGCAGAAGTCAAAACCCCACAGGCTGAAGCCCGTGCCACTCGCCACTCACCGGCTTCCCGCGCACTCTCTTTTCAACCTGATAATTGTGACCGTGCAAAGACTGCAATAGAGTTCGCCTCGAATCTATGCGAAACGCACTTTCACGTCGGGGCGCTTGTCGAGTGTCACGGTGTCGATGAAGCGCACTTGCCGTTCATCCAGCGTAACGATCAGCGACTGCGTGCGGATGCCTTCGCCGAAGAAACGGACGCCGCGCAGCAGGTTGCCGTCTGTCACGCCCGTGCACGCGAAAATAATTTTCTTTCCCGGCGCCAGGTCCTCCGTGCTGTAGATGCGCTTCAGGTCCTTGATGCCCATCTTCTCGATCCGTTCCATCTTTTCACTATTATCTTTGGGGATCACCAGTCTCGCCAGGATCTGACCGTTCAAGCAGCGCAGAGCCGCGGCGGTCAGCACGCCTTCCGGAGCGCCTCCGGTGCCCATGACCACGTGAACGCCTGTGCCGATGACGGCAGCGGCAATACCAGCGGAAAGATCGCCATCGCCGATCAGGCGGATGCGGGCGCCGGCGGCCCGGATTTCCGAGATGAGTTTCTGATGGCGTTCCCTTTCGAGGACCATCACGACGAGGTCTTCGATGTCGCGATCGAGCCGCTTGGCAATGGCGCGCAAATTATCGGCAACGGGAGCGTCCAGGTCCACCGCTCCCTTGCAGGATGGGCCCACAATTAATTTTTCCATGTACAGGTCGGGAGCATGCAGCAGGCCGCCCTTTTCGCTGGCGGCGAGGACTGTAATCGAGCCGGGCGCGCCGGTGGCGCACAGGTTGGTGCCTTCGAGCGGATCGACGGCAATATCCACGGCCGGGAAATTAAAGCTGCGAACATGCTGCGCGGCGCCGACTCGTTCACCGATAAAGAGCATGGGAGCTTCGTCGCGCTCGCCTTCCCCGATGACGATCGTGCCGTCCATCGGCACTTCGTCCATGACTTTTCGCATGGATTCGACCGCCGCCTGATCGGCCTTGTGGGCGTCGCCCAGGCCCATGGTTTTCGCCGACTCGATCGCCGCTTTTTCGACCACGCGCAAGAATTCCAGACTCAGTTCGATTTCCATCGGATCTCCCGGTTGAAAAGATTCTTGAAACATGCGCGCAGTCGGACACCGTTTACGCGCGGTCACACCACAAACATGTCCCATATCCTAAACCATGCGGCGAGTAGCACCAACAAATTGGAGGGCAGGGTTGCTTGTCTGATACGGCAACGTAGCACAGGCTTCCGCCTGTCTTCTTTCGAATTTCGTACCATTGTCATAAAAGTAAAAAGAAGACAGGCTGAAGCCTGTGCTACTAAGAGCAAATCCGTATCATGGCAGCGGTTGGATCACCGTGTTTACCAGATTCGGATCGTCGAATGTGGTTTGATCGCCGGGTTTTGCGCCGGGGACGGGCATCAATCGGGCGCTCAACGGCTTCTGCAATTTCACAGAGAGGCTGGCAACGTCGCCGATGATGCGTTCGAGTTGCGCCGCGCTCACATCGCCGGGCAATGGAATTGTGTCGAGGCCTGTGCCGCTGACTGCCGAGTAGGCGAGAAGCTGGTCCATTGAGAGCGCGCCTTCGCCCCAGAGTTGGGCGAGGCGCGTGTCTTCGAGGACGGGCATCATCACTCCCGAATAACCCACTTTTTTCACGGCAATATCGCGCAACGCCGAGGTGATCAGGCCCACGGCGGTGAGCGTGCCACTGGCGCCGAATCTTCCCCCTGTGAACCCGGCGGTCGCCGATGCGATCGACGCGCTTTTTAACGGCGCAGGGGAAAGGTCGAGGCCCATGTAACTCCAGCCCGTTTCCAGATCGATCTTAGCGGCGATGTCCTGCACTGCTTCGGCATGGACTCGGAGTTCAGCAATCAGCGCCTGGCGAGTGGCTTCCGGGTCGCGCTGCACGGCCAGGACAGCCGCTACCAAATTCGCGGATTCGAGGGCGATGGCGAATTGATGGCCGATGCCCTGGTGATACGCCGCCGGAAAAAACGGGGTGTACGCGGGAACATTGGCGATTGCCGCGAAATGGAAATTCCCCATGCCCTTATCGCTGCGATCCTCGAGATATTTCATTGCATCTGCCGCCGCGTGCACGGCTTTCCAGTGGACGCCGTCGCTTCCGGCCACGACGACGCTGCCGTGCAAATTGCCGGAAGAGGCCAGAACTTCGGCGAGGAGTTGCAACTGCGCGGGATCGTCTTTTTCCGTCGTGAGCGCGGGGCCGATGCCGACGATGACATTTTCTTTTTTCGCCAGGGAGTCAAGATTGCGAAACATCGCGAGCGCGGCCTGTTTCGTCATGCCCTGGGTGTATTCGGGGAAAGGCTGCGTGGCGATGCGAATGGATTCCACCTGATATCCCGCCAGTTCAAATCGAGCCTTTGCATTGCGCAGCATTTGTATCGTATCGGCCAATTGCTCTCCGTATTGGCCGGCGTCCAGGCGGATGAAAGCGGTGATTGTACGGACTTTTGGCTTTACTTGGGCGGAAGCGGGCGCGATGGCTGCGCCCAGAAGGAAAACTCCAGCCAACGCTACTTGCGAAATAAGATGGATCATCATCGCGAAACAATTGCTGGTGCGAAACATCGGCGACTCCTTGTTGCCTACCGGCCTTGAATGTCCTCACTCATTTTCGCAAATACTCAAAATGCCGTCATTCCGAACCAAGTGAGGGATCCCTATTTGACGCCGACGGAAAAGTCGCCGGTCGAAGGAAGGAGGGATTCCTCGCTGCGTTCGGAATCGCGGGGCTTGTGTTTTTTGGCAGATTGCAAAGTCCCTTCCTTCTGCGCTCCATTCAACTCTGCCATCAAAAATATGCGGGAATGCCGGTAATGCGCTCGCCGATCACCAGGCGATGAATGTCGTGCGTGCCCTCGTACGTGGAAACCGATTCGAGATTGTTCATGTGGCGCATGATGCAGTAATCGTCCACGATGCCGTTGGCGCCCAGAATATCGCGCGCCTTGCGGGCCGTTTCCATAGCCATCCACACGTTGTTCATTTTCAGCATGGAGATGTGCGCGGGATCGAGGCGGCCCTTGTCTTTTAATTTCCCCGCGTGCAGCGCCAGCAACTGCGCCTTTGAAATTTCCGTAATCATGAAAACCAGTTTGTCCTGCACGAGCTGGTGCGAGGCGATGGGCTTGTTCTGAAATTGCTTGCGGGTTTTCGCGTATTGCAGTGCGGTATCGTAACAAGCCATCGCCGCTCCGATCGCGCCCCAGCCAATGCCGTAGCGCGCCTGCGTCAGACAGCTCAGCGGGCCTTTCAATCCGGAAACTCCGGGCAGCAAATTCTCTTTTGGAATTTCGCAATCCGTCATTGCCAGGCCTGAAGTGACCGAAGCGCGCAGCGAAAGCTTTCCGTGCACGTCCCACGCATGGAAACCTTTCGTTTCTTTTTCGACGAGAAATCCGCGGATGCGTTCGTCTTCGCATTTCGCCCACACGACGGCGACATCGGCGATCGAGCCGTTGGTGATCCACAGTTTTTCGCCGTTCAGAATGTAGCGGTCGCCGCGTTTTACCGCGCGCGTGAGCATGCCGCCGGGGTTGGAGCCGAATTGCGGCTCGGTGAGGCCAAAGCAGCCGAGCGCCTTTCCGCTTTGCATTCGCGGCAGCCATCTCTCTTTTTGCGCGTCCGAACCGTATTCGTGGATCGGATACATGACCAGAGCGCTCTGCACGGACACGAAACTACGCAAGCCGGAATCGCCGCGCTCGAGTTCCTGCATCACCAGGCCGTAGGCGACGTTGGACATTCCCGCGCAGCCGTATCCTTCGAGATTCGAGCCGAAAAATCCGAGTTCGCCGAGGTGCGGGACGAGGTCCATAGGAAACGTCGCTTCGCGGTTGTGCTTTTCGATGATGGGAATGACGTGTTCCTCGACAAACTGCCGCGCCGTCTTGCGCGCCAGCAGTTCCTCATCGTTTAGCAGGGAATCGAACTCCAGGAAATCCACGCCGGAAAACGCGGGCATCAGGTTCTCCTTAGGGGAGAAAAACAGGCGGGGAAAATCGCATTTCAGAAGCAAGCACCCAGGCCCGCCGTCGAAAGCATTCTATCGCGGCGTGTCGGGAAGCAACAAGCTCGCCCGAGTTTCCAATTTCTCAACGGAGTTTCAGGAATCGCCCGAAGGTTCAGCCGGGCGGATTTTGGCATGACTGCACCGGCGTAGCGGGCAAATCATCCCCGTCCACGACAAACGGGATCACCGTAATGGCATCTCCAAAATTGTTCGGAGCGAGACATCGAAATCTTGTGAGATTTCGATCGAGTCCCCGGTTCAAATTAACGCCCCAGCCGCTTTGAAAAACCCAAACGCGGTCGCCGGGTTTCAAGTTGTGGCTGCGCGCCATTTGTTGAAAGAAATCCGGAAACGTTTTGCCCAGAACTTTCCACATATGAAAAGAAGTGATGGGGTTTCCGTTGCACGTGAATTCAAAATGCTCGCCCTGAAATGTGTCCATCGGCAAAATTTTCTTCGGGCCGCAATAGTAGAACGCAATGGGAAGACTGCTTTGAAAATCCACAAGAATGCGGTCGCCCTGCGGAATCGCCTGCCTCATGTAATTTATCGCGGCGGACATCGCGGCGGGGCTGGAATCCCCTCTGGTAACCTCTTCGCCCACGGGCCTGTCTAACACATTCGACAATGTCACCAGAAGTGTGGCGACCAACACGGCCGCCCAAAGTTTTTGTGCGGACATCGTTGCCAGGAAATAACTCGCGCCGGCAATGGCAAAGGGCGCAAGAAACACCGTGTGGCGGCTGCCAACGTACGGATAGATCCCGGCAAGGGCGCCGCCCCAGACGGCGATAAAAGGGAAGGAAATCAAAATTCCTAAACGGCTCGTTTGCGATTTTTCCTGCGACAGCAAGTCCCTGCCAAACAGAATCGCGACCCCCGCGATAAAAATCAACAGCATGGCTGCCGCGATATATGCTTGTCCGAATTGAAACAGAAACACGTTGAAAGTGCTCTGGCCGGTAAACGTAAAAATGTTTCCCGTGTCCGAATGAAAATACGCAGTCCCGAACGGCATGGCCCACACGGCTACGCTGTTCCTGATTTTCGAGACGTGGGTTACATACAAGAATCCGTAGATCGCTAACGCGCCGAGTTGGCCGAAAACCCAGGCAGTGATGAATCTTCGCGGGGGTTTGGAATCGACGATTTTTGCCAGGGAATAGATTCCGACGGCCAGCGCAAAAAAGACCGTGGAATAGTGCGACAGAATGGCGAGATAGAGAAACGCCGAAAACGCCCACATTCTCCGAACGGAATTTTCTTCAAAGGCGCGGATCAGAAAGTACAACGCGCAGGCGATGCAGAGCAGCAAAACAGCGTAGGCTCGCACTTCAGCTGACAGTGCGACGAGAGCGGGAGAAAAAGCAGCCAGGATCAAGGCGATCAGTCCGGCCGCCCGGCCGAAAATGTTTCCGATCCACCTGTACAGGACCCAGCAGAACGCCGTTCCCGCGATCACTGATGGCATGCGAAGCATCAGCTCCGAAGTTCCCAGAAATCGCCAGTAGTAAAGAATCAGATAGATGAGGGGCGGATGAGCGTTGGTCAGGCTGGCCCGGTAGGCGGACCAGAGCGAACTCTGATGGAACAACAGGTAGTGGAGCGCTTCGTCCGGGTTCAAATAACTTCTGGTGGCAGCGAAAATTCTTACAGCAAAAGCGGCGGCAACAAGAGTGAACGCAATTGCACCGAAGTGATCCCCCAGCCAGTTCTCGACGAATGCGCCGCGGGTCGCGTCCCGCTCGATCTTCGTGGGAGCGATTTCTTCGCCTGCATCCACCACCGTGCTGGCCGCCATTCTATAATTCATGGGATCGGGAACGCCTTCCGCCTGTTCCATCCAGAGCGGCGATCGACAATCTTCATTACACTCTTTGCCGTCCGGGCATGTCGAGGTTCGATCGGTTTTCATTGCCTTAACGAGTATTAGCCATTCTTCACAGGCTCGTCGAGCTCCGGCCTCAATTGGCGCATCGGCCAAGCGGTGTCAAGTGAGGCGATCCGGGGGGCAGCGCAGGCGAAAGGTCCGGCTCTGTAACGAAGGGGATAACGGTAATGTTGTCGCCGAAGCTTGCCGGCGTCATGCAGCGGAATTTCATGACTTGCCAGGACAACTCGGTGTCGAGATTGGCTCCCCAACCGGCTTGGTAGACCCAAACCCGGTCTCCCGGGTGCAAGCCGTAGGCGACGGCCATCCGTTGAAATTGGAAAGCGAAATTATCCGGATTCAGTTTCCAGGCGCGATCGTTCGTGGAAATGACGGAATAGCCGCCGCAACCGAATTTATAAAATTCCCGGCGGAATCCTTCGATCTGGATCGTGTCGGCGGGCGCGCAGAGGTAATACGAAATCAGGAAACTGCTTTGCAGGTCCACGAAGATCGGATCGCCCCGGGGAATGGTCCGCTGAATGTGCGTGATCGCCTCTGTCATCAGATCGCGTCGCTGATTTTCTTTCCGGATAAACGGCTCCGATGTTTTTCCGGAGGTGTTGGACCCTACCATGAGCAGGCTTGCGACGATGAGGAGCGCCCAGAGTTGCCTCCTGAAAATATTGGCTAGTCCGCAGCTGATTCCGGCAATGATAAACGGATCAAGAAACACGGTGTGCCGCGTTCCAGCGTAGGGATAAATTCCAGCGACGGCCGCCGCCCACACAGCGATGAATGGAATCAGCAACAGAATACCCATGCGCCGAGCCCCCGCCCTGTCATGACCGGAAGTCCAATCCCTGAAAAAAAGAAGGGTCAGTCCCACAAGGAAGAGCCAGAACATGGCCTCGGAGATATAGTCCTGCTCAAACAGAAAGACGAAGATCGCGTAGGTATGCTCTCGAGTAAATGTGAGAAGGCTCTGCTGCCCCAGGTGGAAAAAAGAGCCGTCGAAGGGGCTCGCCCAAAGCGACATTTCATTCTTCTGTATTTTCGATACATGAGTCAGATACAGGAAAACATAAATGGCGAAAGCCAATGCTTGCCCTCCCGCCCACGCGGCGACGAATTTCCGGGGAGGACCGGCCTCTGCGATTTTCAACAGTGAATAAAAGCCAACTGCCAACGTGAAGAACAGAGCCGAATAATGAGAAAGAATGGCCGCGCAAAGAAAAAGCGAGAAATACCAGAGGTGACGCACGGAGAAGTCATGAAACGCCCGGTCGAGAAAATAAAGAGCGGCGACGATGCAGAATAGCAACAGCGCATAGGCGCGCACTTCCGCCGAGAGTGCGATCATGGCCGGGGAAAACGTGAAGAGGATGAGGGCAATCGCGCCGGCCGCTTTGCCAAAGATGTTTCCAATCCATTTGAACGCGAACCAACAGGTGGCCGCTCCGGCAAGGACCGAGGGCAGGCGAAGCATCAGCTCGGATCGTCCCAGGAAGCGCCAGAAATACAGCAGCACATAAATCAGCGGAGGATGCGCGTTGGTCAGGCTGGCTTGATAGGCGGACCAGAGGGAGCGTTGATTGATCAGAAGAAAGTGGAGTGCCTCGTCGGGATTCAGATGACTTCTGCCGGCAACGTAAATCCGGATTCCCAGTCCGGCGGCGATCGTGACGAGCGCCAGGGCATTCAGGTGTGTCTCAAGCCAGTTCTCAAAAGTGCGGGTGTGGCGGGCCTCGTCGCCTTCAATCCTTTCAGGCGCGGTTTCCGCCGATGGATCTTTCCACGGCTCGGTCGTGAGTTGCGTGCTCATTTTTCGGCAACCAAAGTTTGCACCCTCGCGTGGCCGGCGGAAGCGGCACCGGAGTGGACCGGACGCAGCGGGACGCACGGCGAAACGGCGATTACGAACTGGTAGGCGAACAGCGTTTTCCAGGCGCGCGTGATCGCATAATGAATTTCGTGAAACGGCAGGAAGATTTTATTTTCGGTGAACGGAAGCACGAGTTGGAACGGCAGCGGCGTGGGTTTCACTTCCTTCACCGTGCAGCCCGCCTCGGTCATCAGTTGTTTGAGCGTCCGTAATGTGAAGAATCGAAGATGAGTTCTATCCAGGATGCCGCGATCCATGTAATCGAATCTTCCCGCCAGCAGGCTCAGGCGAACGATCCAGTTGGCGACGTTGGGCGTCGAAATAACGATCGTGCCCGAATCTTTTAATGCGGGAATGCACCTGCGCAGCACGGCCGCGGGGTCGCGCAGATGTTCCAGGACATCCGCGAAGACGATGTAATCGAATTCCCCACGGTAGGGAAACTCGTAGGTTTCGGCGTTCGCGATCTGGAAATCGTCATAAAATCCACGGGCTTTTTCGGCGGTCGCCGCGTCGTATTCAATTCCGGCCACATAGTGGCCCTTGCTCCTCCAGATTTTTCCCAGATAACCGCTCGCAGCGCCCACGTCCAGAATTCTTACGGGTTTTGTTTCACGATTCAGAATGTTCAGTATTAAATCGTGACTGCTGTATTTGAAGGGCTTGAATTCGTAAGGGGATTCAGATGTGCCGGCCGCGGTCATTGCACTTTCCGGTATCTGGAATGGAACGATTGAAACTGGCGCAACGGAACATGAAATATTTTCTGAAACAGGTAACGCGACAGCAGCACGAGGATGCTCAACCCGTAGATCGTGCTGTCCACAAAACTCGCTTTCGACGCCTCCGCAAAATATTTCGTGGGTACCGGGACTTCCTTGATTCTGAAACCGAAGTGAGCCGCCTGCACCATGAACTCCTGATCGAAAACGAATTTATCCGAGTTTAGCGAAAAGGGAATCTCCTCCAGCACTTTGCGGCTGTAGGCGCGGTAGCCGGTGTGATATTCGGACAGGTGTAACCCCAGTGTCCAGTTTTCCAGCGCCGTCAGGAATTTATTCCCTATAAACTTCCACCAGGGCATCCCCTGTTTCATCGTGCTTCCGGAGAGGAACCGCGAACCCAGCACGATATCCGCCTCCCCGGCCTTGATCGGAGCCACGACATCGGGCACGAGCGTCGGATCGTACTGATAGTCCGGATGAAGCATCACCACGATGTCGGCGCCTTCTTTAAGGGCTTCGGTGTAGCAGGTTTTCTGATTGGCTCCGTAACCGAAGTTGCGTGTGTGAACGAAAACCGTGAGGCCCAGTTCCCGCGCGATCTCCAAAGTCCGATCCGTACTCCCGTCGTCAACCAGGATGACCTGATCGATGTCCTGGCGCGGGATCGCGTCATAGGTGATCTTCAGCGTTTTCGCTGCGTTGTAGGCGGGCATCACCACGACGATTTTCGGCCGGGAGGCTTCGGGTTGTTGAGATGCCATCATTTCGGCTCGGGCAAACAACTCAATATTCGCAGGAACAGGCGACACTTGGCTACACCTTCGGTGCAATTTGAAATCGTGGATGGCCGCCGCGTCCTTCGGCAGTTCAGGGACTTGTCCATCTTCGTGCATTCGGGTGCGTAGCGGCAGTATTAATGGGCGGCGGTGTGCTTGGGATATCAATGCATTGCATGGGGAATCACTTCGGCCAATTGCAGAATGCCCGCTTGGCGGGTTTTGGCGGCACAGGCTTCAACCTTTGGCCTGTTTCAATTTTAAGCAAAATTCAAAATCCACAGGTTGAAGCCTGTGCCACGAATCCTGTGCAACTGGAGGAGGGGCGGTTCGGGCTTGCGCGAAACGCCCTGCGATGCTATAAAATCACTCCTTTGTCCTTGTAGAAATCGCCTTGGTGGGCGGGTGTGCACGTCTGAAACTCCGGAGATTGTTTAATAACGGCATTGTCGGATGCCTTTTCATAATCGGTGCAAATTTTAAACCAACTCGGCGATCTGTTCCTCTCGGCTGTCCCCACGGTCATTATCGTTTTCCTTTTCTATTTCTTCCTACGCTGGAGTTTTTTCACCCCCATGCAGCGCGTGCTGGACGAGCGCCACAAGCGCGCTGACGGCGCCCGGCACGACGCGGAAGTCAGCCGCGCGGCCGTACAGGAAAAATTGCGCACCTATAACGACGTGCTGAAAAAGACGCGCGCTGAAATCTTCACCGAGCAGGAAACCGTCCGCCGCCGCGTGCTGGACGAGCGCCAGGCGACCATCACCGCCGCCCGGACCGCCGCGCAAAACGAATTGCAGGCCGCAAAGCAAGCCCTGGCCGCCGAAGTGCAAGCGGTGCGCGGGCAACTGGAACAATCCGGCGCCGTTCTGGCCGATGAAATCGCCGATGCAATCCTCGCCGGTACGCCATCCGGCTCGGAAGGCCCACGAAGCGGGGAGGCGCGATGAAATCCCTCCGCCCGTTTCTTTTTTCCGTCTCTGCCGGGCTGGCTCTTGTAATTCTCGGCGCCCTTCCCGTATTTGCCGAGGAAGCCGCGCAGAACCCGGCCGATACCTCGACCGGTGTGATTTTTCGCTGGCTCAATTTCGCGATCATATTTTTGACCATCGCCTACTTCGCGAAAAAGGGCGGCTCTTTTTTCCGATCCAATGCCAAGGCGATTGCGGCGGACATTACCGAAGCAACCACGGCGAAGGACGCGGCGCAGCGCGAGCTGAATGAAGTGGACGCGAAGATTTCGCACCTCAATGCGGAAGTGGCCGAGATGCAGGAAGCCGGCAAAAAGAACTGGGCCGTCGAGGCCGAGCGGCTGCGCACTTCCGGGGTCGCCGAAATTGAAAAGATCAAGCAGTCGGCGCGGGCCGAACTGGCCGCGTCGGAACGCGCCGCTCAGCAGCAATTGCGCGAAGTGGCGGCTGCGCTGGCGGTCGAACGCGCTGGCGCTTTGGTCCGCTCCCGGCTGAACGTGGAAGCCCGTACCAAACTGTTTCGCAAATTCCTCGATGAGCTTGGAAGGAGCGCGAATTGAACGCCCTGGCGAAGCGGTATGCGGCTGCGCTGGTGGACGTGGCGCTTGAAAACAAGCAGGCCGATCAGGTCAAGGCGGAACTTGCGGCTTTCGCAACCATGGTTCGCGAGTCGGCGGACCTGCATTCGTTTCTGTCGAACCCATCGATTGCGCGGGCGGCCAAGCACGGTGCGATCGAGCAACTGGTTGCGCAAATGGGCGCGAGCCGCACGCTGCGCAATTATCTGTTTGTGATCGTGGACCAGCGGCGCGCCGCGATGCTGATCGATATCGAGCAGGCGTTCAGCGCGATCCTCGATGAGCGGATGGGGATCACGCAGGCCACCGTCACGTCCGCAACCGAAATGACGGACGCGGAACGCGCGGAGATGGACGCCGCGCTTGTGAAACTTACAGGCAAGAAAGTGCAGGCGCAGTTCAAGACGGATGGCGCGCTGATTGCCGGCGCGGTCGTGCGAATCGGTTCCACGATTTATGACGGCTCGGTGCGCGCGCAACTCGATCGCCTGCGCGTCCGGATGATTACGGAATAGGAGCGGGAATGGCTTCGATCAAAGCGGATGAAATTACAAAAATACTGAAGGCGCAAATCGCCAACTACGACCAGGCGGTGGCCGTCGAGGAAGTCGGCACCGTCATTTCGGTGGGAGACGGCATTGCGCGCGTCTATGGTCTGGAAAAAGCGATGTCCGGCGAAATGCTGGCGTTTCCGCACGACGTGTTCGGCATCGCGCTCAACCTCGAAGAAGACCAGGTCGGGGCCGTGCTCCTCGGCGAGTACACGCTGGTGCAGGAAGGCGACACCGTCAAGCGCACGGGAACGATTATGTCGGCGCCGGTCGGCGAAGCGATGGTGGGCCGCGTCGTGAGCCCGCTCGGAATTCCGCTCGACGGCAAGGGCCCGATTGTGACCGACCAGCGCATCCCCATCGAGCGCATCGCTCCCGGCGTCGTGGATCGCCAACCGGTGCGCGAACCGCTCCAGACTGGTATCAAGTCCATTGACTCGATGATCCCTATTGGACGAGGGCAACGCGAGCTGATCATCGGCGACCGGCAAACCGGAAAGACCGCCATCATTTTGGATACGATCATCAACCAAAAGGGCGGCGACATGATTTGTATTTACTGCGCGATCGGGCAGAAGCGCTCGACGATTGCGCAGTTGGTGAAGGTGCTGACCGACGCGGGCGCGATGGAATACACGATCGTCGTCGCGTCATCCGCCACGGAACCCGCGACCTTGCAATACATCGCGCCATACGCGGCTTGCGCGATGGGCGAATTTTTCCGCGATTCGGGCCGCCACGCCGTTTGCTTCTACGATGACCTGTCCAAGCACGCACAGGCGTATCGTGAAATTTCCCTCTTGCTGCGCCGTCCTCCCGGCCGCGAAGCGTTTCCCGGCGACGTTTTTTATCTCCACTCACGCCTTTTGGAGCGCGCCGCGAAACTGAACGACAAGCTGGGAGCCGGTTCGCTGACGGCCTTGCCGGTGATCGAAACGCAGGCCGGCGACGTTTCGGCCTACATTCCGACCAACGTGATCTCGATTACCGACGGTCAGATCTATCTGGAAGCCGACTTGTTCAACAGCGGCGTCCGCCCCGCCATTAACGTGGGCCTTTCGGTGAGCCGCGTCGGCGGCAACGCGCAGATCAAGGCCATGCGGCAGGTTGCCGGTTCGCTGCGTCTCGACCTCGCGCAGTATCGCGAGCTCGCGGCCTTCGCGCAGTTCGGCTCCGACCAGCTTGACAAAGCGACGCAGGCGCAACTGGCCCGCGGCCAGCGGCTTGTCGAACTTCTGAAGCAGGGCCAATTTTCCCCTCTGTCGGTCGAGGAGCAAGTGCTGGTGATCTTTGCCGGCACCACGGGCTTGCTGGACGACGTCGCGGTTCCCGATGTTCAGCGATTCGAAAAAAACCTGGTGGAATTCGTTCACACGCGCTACGGCGGGGTGCTGACGACCATTGCACAGAAGAAACAGATTACCGACGACATGCGCGCCGAACTCAAGCGCGTGATCGGCGAATTTAAAGAACAGTTCCAGGCCGGTGTGGCCGCGGCGAAGGCTTGAACGGTCTGTATCGCAACGAGCGTAAATAGTTAAATGCCTACACTTCTCGATTTCAGGCGGCGTATTCGTTCGGTGAAGAATACGCAGCAGATTACCCGCGCGATGAAATTCATCGCGGCGGCGCGGCTGCGTCGCGCGCAGGACACAGCGCTATCGCTGCGGCCCTATGCCACAGGAATTCGCGAAGTGCTCCGCTCGGCCATGTCGCGCATTGAAAATCCGGACCAATTTCCGATGCTGGCTCATCGCCCGGAAGATCGCGTCCTCGTCCTTGTCGCCGCCGGTGAGCGCGGATTGGCCGGGGCGTTTAACGCAAACGTTCTTCGCACGGCATTCGAGTTTATCAAGAGCAAAGGCGGAAAATCGGTGGAAGTGATTCCGATCGCCAAAAAAAGCCGCGAGGCCTTTCGGAAACGCGACTATAAAATCGTGGCCGAGTACGTGGATGTGACCACGAAAGCCGACCTCAAAGTGGCCCGGACGATAACCGCTGAGGTCATGAAGATTTACGAAGCGCACCAGGCGGATTCGGTCTATCTGATCTACAACGAGTTCAAGAACGTCATGGCGGCAACCTTGCGCGTGGAAAAGCTGCTCCCGCTGGAACGCGAAGCGCTCGCGGGCCATGAAAAGGGCGCTCCCCCAGCCTCGTCGGCGGAAAATGTCGATTATATTTACGAACAACCCGCCGCTGAAATTTTCAACAAACTGGTGCCGCGCTATGTGGAGATGCAGGTCTATCGCATGCTGGCGGAAACATCCGCGGCGGAGCACGCCGCCCGCATGACGGCGATGGAATCCGCGACCAGCAATGCGTCGGATGTCATAGATGCTTTGACGCTCCACATGAACAAGGTCAGACAGGCTGCGATTACCCGGGAAATTATCGAGGTTGTCAGCGGGGCCGCTTCTGCTGGTTAGTTATTCACGAGTTACGAATCACGATTCACGAATCACGTATTCGAGGAGTTCCAGATGTCGCAAGACACACCAAACAAGGGCCACGTCGTCCAAGTTATCGGACCCGTCATCGACGTTCAATTTTCGGAGCATCATTTGCCCGAAATTCACAACGCTGTGCGGATCACGAGCGAAGGCTTTGAAGGACCTGAGCCGATTAACATTGTCGCGGAAGTCGCGCAGCATCTTGGCGAAGCCCGCGTCCGCACCGTCGCCATGACGGCCACCGAAGGCGTGGTGCGCGGAATGCCTGTCGTCGATCTCGGCGGTCCGATCGCCGTGCCTGTGGGCCGCGCCACTCTTGGGCGCGTGATGAACGTGCTTGGCGAGCCGGTCGATGGCCTCGGCCCAGTCGAAACCGACAAGCGCTATCCGATTCACCGTCCGGCCCCTTCGCTCGAAGACCAGTCCACCACGCTCGAGATGTTCGAAACGGGCATCAAGGTTGTGGACCTTTTCGAACCCTACCTGAAGGGCGGAAAGATCGGCCTGTTCGGCGGCGCGGGCGTCGGGAAGACGGTTTTGATTCAAGAGCTGATTCACAACGTCGCCATGAAGCACGGCGGCGTGTCCGTCTTCGCCGGGGTGGGCGAACGGACGCGCGAGGGAAACGACCTTCTGCTCGAAATGACGGAATCGGGCGTCGTCGTTCCCGGCAATCCGGAGAAATCGCGGGCGGCTTTGATTTACGGGCAGATGACGGAACCGCCCGGTGCGCGGCTTCGAGTCGGCTTGACGGGACTGACCGTCGCGGAATATTTCCGCGATGAAGAGGGCCTCGACGTTCTGCTCTTCATCGACAACATTTTCCGGTTCGTGCAGGCAGGGTCGGAAGTTTCGGCGCTGTTGGGACGCATGCCATCGGCCGTGGGATACCAGCCGAACCTGAACACCGAAATCGGCGAACTGCAAGAGCGCATTACATCCACCAAGCACGGATCGATCACTTCGGTACAGGCCATTTACGTGCCCGCCGACGACTATACGGACCCCGCTCCCGCCGCGACGTTTTCGCACTTGGACGCGACCACGAACCTGAGCCGGCAAATCGTCGAGCGCGGCATTTATCCCGCAGTCGATCCCCTGGCCAGTTACTCGCGCATTCTCGATCCGCGCATCGTCGGCGAGGACCACTACAACACCGCCCGCGCCGTGAAGGGCGTTTTGCAGCGCTACAAAGACCTGCAGGACATCATCGCGATTCTGGGCATCGAAGAACTTTCGGACGAGGACAAACAGGCAGTCGCGCGCGCTCGAAAGATTGAAAAATTCCTGTCGCAGCCGATGTTCGTCGCGCAGCAGTTTACCGGCCTCGAAGGAAAGTACGTGAAGATCGCCGACAACGTCCGCGGCTTCAAGGAAATCGTCGAAGGCAAGCACGACGACCTGCCCGAACAGGCGTTCTATATGGTCGGCACGATTGAAGAAGCGCGCGCAAAGGCCGAGAAGATGGCCGCGACGGCGTAGGGAGACGTGACTAGTGATTGGTGAACGGTGACTGGTGAAACCGACGCTGTAGCCTTTGGCTCCGCCCCGGTTTTCACCAGTCACTGGTCACTAGTCGCCAGTCACAATCGACAATGTCTGACACATTCACACTCGAACTCGTCACCCCGGCCCGGCAAGTCGTGCGCCTTTCTGCAGCCGAAGCGCAGATTCCCGTCCTTGGCGGTTACATCGGCGTGCTGCCGGGACACACTCCGTTTCTGGCCGAGATGGGCAACGGTGAACTGAGCTATCGCGACGGCAATCGCGTTTATTCGTGCACATCGTTCGGCGGTTTTGTTGAAGCGCTTTCCGATCGTGTGATTGTGCTGGCCGATGCGGCCGAGCGCGCCGAAGAGATTGATGTGCCTCGCGCGCAGGCCGCTCAAGACCGTGCCCAGAAGCGCCTCGCGAATCCCAACGATCCGAATATCGACTGGAAACGCGCGCAGGCGGCACTTGAGCGGGCGCAAATTCGCTTGCAGGTGGCGGCAAAGGCCGGCGCGGCTTCTGTCGCGGCGGGTTCGCACTAGGACGATTTCATTCCCTTTGGATCGAGGAAGGAATTTCTCCGAATGGAACAGGCTCCAGCCTGTGGGTTTTTGAATTCCGCCAACCCCAAGGAAATTCAAAAGCAAACAGGCTGAAGCCTGTTCCACGGGCTGATCCTCCTGTTGGCGCATTGGATTACCGGCCTCAAATGTTCCAGCCGAATCCCTGTGGAAACAGTAGCATCTAAGCGATTGGAAGCAGTGATATCCAGGCGATTATGGAAGAAATCACATTATATGGGACGAGTTGGTGCGTGGACTGCCGCCGCGCCAAGCAATTCCTCAAAGATCGCGGCGTCGCCTTTAACGAAGTGAACATCGACGAGGAACCCGACGCCGAGGATCTCGTCTTGAGCGTAAACCAAGGCCGCAGAAAAGTGCCCACAATCAAAGTCGGCGAGAGATTTTTCGCCTCCAGCCCGTTCGATCCCTACCAGCTTTCGTCTGAACTGAATATTCCGCTGAACAAGTGAGGTTCTAGTAGCACAGGCTTGAGCCGTGCAAGTTCCCTGGTTAAGTTGGGTAGTGAATCCACAGAGGTCAAAAGTAGACAGGCGGAAGCCTGTGCTACTGAAAATCCCCGGCGCCGCGTGTCATTACTCCAGCTATTTCAAGCTTGTCATCGAGCAACACAAGGTCCGCATCCGCTCCCGCGGCCAGCGTGCCTTTTCGCAAGCCGAAACCGATCTGCCGCGCCGGATTGTAGGTGACCATTTGCAGGGCAGACGCCAGTGGAACGCCCATCGCGACCATGTTCCGGAGAGCGAGGTCCAGCGTCAGTGTGCTTCCGGCAAGCTTGCCCTCGGCGCTACGGCAGACTCCTCCGGTGACTTCCACTTTGAACAGTCCCAGTTGATATTTTCCGTCCGGCATTCCTGTGGCGGATGTGCCATCGCTCACCAGAATCATGCGCTCGGGAGTTTTCAGCTCGACCAGCATCCGCATGGCGGCTTCGTCCACGTGCACTCCATCGGCGATCAGTTCAGCGCTCACCTTGGGGGAGGTCAGAACAGCTCCGATCACGCCCGTTTCGCGATGCGAAAATGGGCGCATGGCGTTAAAGACGTGTGCGGCATGTGTTGCGCCGGCTTCGATCGCTGCCATTGCTTGCTCATAGGTCGCGTCCGTGTGGCCCAGGGAAATCACCAGGCCCGCCTGCCGCGCTGCGACGATGAGTTCCGTCGCCCCGGGCAATTCTGGTGCAAGCGTCAGGATTTTTCCCGTGCCCCGCGCTTCGTTCAGGAAACGCGACAACAATTCCGTCGATGGAGGAACAATCCATTCCTCGGGATGCACGCCTCGTTTCGTTTTGCTAATGAACGGCCCCTCGAAATGAATCCCCAGAATTTCAGCAGCCGCCTCACGAGGAGGGAATTCGCTCGATTTCAATATGAACCGCGCAATTCCGGCGACCCGTTCGCACGTTTCAATCTCACTGGCCGTGACTGTCGTAGCCACGAACGAGGTTGTGCCATGGCGGGCAACCGTGGTGGCAATGATTTCAAGCGCCTCGGCCGTGCCTTCCATCACGTCGTGCCCGCCGGCGCCGTGAATGTGGACATCGACAAACCCGGGAACCGCGGTCAGCCCCTTCCTCGCAATTTCGCGTGTTCCCCGTGGAACATCGACTTTCCCGCGCTTCCCGACGGCAACGATCCTCTCCCCAAGAATTAAGATTATGGCATCGGAAATTTCTTCGAACGGGGTAAGAGCGCGGTCGACATGGAGGGCGATGGGCTGCATCGAGACGTGATTATCCTATCGTCCGGAGCGTTGCAAGTACAGCCCGCACCTGCAACGAAAAAAGCCTGGCGAAAGGCTCGCCAGTCTCACTACGGGACCCGGGAATAGTGCGCCACGCAGTACGGGAAAGAGTGCCTGCGGCACCTAATATTCGAGGCCCCGAGTGAGCCGGGAGCAACTTTTCCTGGTTTTCTGGGTTCTTGCCGGAGGATGGCCATAGTGCTACACTTTTCAGCAGTTCCCAACACCATGAGGTGAGTTTCGATTGACCATTCCATGGCACAGTCACCTCCAAACCGCTTTTCTCACGGTCCCACCACTTTCCGCTTCAGTGGCCGAAAGTTCAGGTGGCGATTAGGAAACAGTAGTACAAAAGTCCTATTCAGGCACCCAGCCAGTCCCAGTACATTTGTATTCGCACGCGGCAGCGCCAGCCCCGCACCTGTTACCCACAGGTTGAGTAGCTGTCTCTCCGCGCCCGGAATCCTTAGATAGGCGACGTGACGATATGACAACGACGGCACAGCAACTTACGCAGGGGAGTCTTCGGCTTCAGACGGGTTCCCCTTCGGCGAAACCGAACCCGGAGGCCTGGAAGGCTCTGGTCGGAACAAAGCCTGTCAGCGCGCGCTTTTCCCTGTTGCCCAATACCAAGCCTCGCATGGGAGCCCTAGGGACAAGTTTGATTATTCAGATCTGTCTCGCCGCTTTCGTGGTCGCCATTCCACTGCTGTTTCCGCAGCAGATGATTCCGAAGGTCATGTACATGGTGACGGAAATTGAAGGACCGCCGCTGGATATCCCAGCGCCTCCTCCGCCGCCAAAACCACCCGTGGCCAAAGTAAAAGTTACGCCGCCTCCTCCTCCGGTTGAAGCTCCCGCACCGAAGGTGAACGTGGCCAAGTTCTTTGCGCCCCGGATTGAGGCGCCCAAGCCGAAGATTCGCCAGGTGGACGCCGAGCTTCCGAAGGTCAACGATACGTTCGAGCCTGCAAAGGTCGAAATCGCTTCCAGCCAGCCGGCCCGTCCCCGCGAGCCCGTGAAGACCGGTATGATGACGGGCGGAAGCTCCGCAGTTCCCACAATTCAAAGCAAGCCGCTCGATAAAGTGCAGACCGGCGGATTCGGCGACCCGAATGGCGTTGCAGGGCAGAGCGATCCGAATAAGCGAGCTAACGTCGGACAATTTGGAAATCCCGCGCTGCCCGGGGGCCCCGGCTACGGAAACGGCACAGGCGGCGCAAACGGTACCCGAGGAATTGTGGCCAGCACGGGCTTTGGCAACGGCGTGGCGATTCCCCCCAGCGGCGGTCGCAAGTCCGGAACCGTGCAAGCCGGCGGGTTTTCGAATCAAAACGATCAGGTCATCGATACGCCCAAAAAGCGCGTGGATGATGCGGCGGCGGTCGAGTCGGTCGTGATTATTTCCAAGCCGAAACCCGTTTATTCGGCGGAGGCTTTGAAGCTGAATCTTGAAGGCGAGGTTCTGCTGGAAGTGGTTTTCCCTGCTTCCGGCGGAGAGGTTCAAGTGAATCGTGTGGTGAAAGGCTTGGGCCACGGTTTGGACGAATCCGCGAAACGCGCGGCCGAACAAATCAAGTTCAAACCCGCTGTATCAAATGGACACCCTGTAGATTTTCCGGCTGTGATTCACATCGTTTTTCAAATAGCGTATTGATGTCAACTGTGTTCCGGAGGGGATATGCGCATTCTCAAGACGGTATTGGTGGTCCTGGTGCTAAGCGTTCTGCCGCTACGAGCGGCCGATCAGCAGAGTGATGCACTGGGCCAGGTGGTGGACCGCATCATCAGTCAGGAACAGGCGGAGATGAACGCTCTCAAGCCTTACACCCCACTGGTGGAAACATATATTCAGAACCTGAAGGGCGACAAGGACCTTGGAATGGTTCCGGCCGGGGACAAGTATTTCATGGGCCGGGCCGTACTGACCAAGGGCATCGATCTGGAACCGCTGACCGATGGCAATGAATCCGGGGGCACCAAGCGGAAAATGTTTGGCGGTCTTGGGAACATGCTGTCGCTGTCGATGGAATATCTGCCGAAAGGTTTCCTGCAGATGATCTATCTCGACACCAACGGCTTTGACAAGGAACACTACAAGTTCGACTACGTTCGCCGCGAATTCCTCGGCGAAGTGCGCACGCTCGTGTTTGACGTGACGCCGACGGCGAAAGCCGGAAAAGGGCGTTTCGCCGGCCGCATCTGGGTCGAGGACCAGGACTTCCATATCGTCCGGTTCAACGGTGCGTACAGCGGCAGCTCGCGCACCAATTACTATTTCCACTTTGACAGCTGGCGCGTGAATTCCGGCCCGAACCTGTGGCTCCCGGCGTTCATCTACAGCGAAGAGTCCGACCTGAACTTCGCGCTGGCCAAGCGGCTTTCCTTCAAGGCGCAGACGCGCCTCTGGGGCTACAACCTGGGCCACTCGCAGCAGGAGCAGGAACTCAGCAAGATCCTGATCGAGTCGCAGACCCCGGTGAAGGATCAGTCCACCACGGCAAACGATTTCAATCCGGTGATGGCGCAACGCAGTTGGGACCGCCAGGCGGAAGATAACGTTGTCGATCGGCTCGAACGGCTCGGATTGCTCGCGCCGAACGGCGAAGTCGACAAGGTTCTTGAGACCGTCGTCAATAACCTGGAAGTTACCAACAACCTGGATATTTCACCCGAGATTCGCTGCCGCGTGCTGCTCACTTCCACGCTGGAATCGTTCACCATCGGCCACACCATCGTCTTCAGCCGCGGCTTGATTGACGTGCTGCCCGATGAAGCCAGCCTGGCGATGATGGTCGCTCACGAAGTCTCTCACGTCGTCCTCGGCCACCGCATCGACGGCCAGTACGCCTTCTTTGACCGGCTGCTGTTTGACGAGAAAGACACGTTCAAGCATTTCGGCTTTGCTCGCACGCAGGCCGAAGAAGACGCAGCCAACGTCAAGGCCAACGAACTGCTCAAGAACTCGCCGTACAAGGATCAGCTCGCCACCGCCAAGCTCTTCATCGACGCCCTCGATGCCCGCCAGAAGGACATCCCGAACCTGATCAGCCCGCACCTCGGTGATCGCGTTCCGGCCAATGTGTCCGTGGCGGTCGCCTCGTCCACGATGCCCGCAACGCAGGCTCCCGCGGCCGTCACTGTGGATTCAAAGGGCAATCCAATCATCGTCGCGTTGCCGCTCGGCGGCCGCATCAAGATCGACCCGTGGAGCGACAAGCTGGAAATGCTGAAATCCAAACCAGTGGGCAGCGTTGCGGAACGCGAGAAGATGCCGTTCGAAGTCACTCCGTTCATGCTCTACCTGACCCGCGAGATCAATACCAACAGCGCCGTCGTCCCCGGCGCCGTTTCAGCGGATTCGAAAACCGCAACGCAAGACAAACCAACTCAGTAATTCATTTCTCCTCCGGAACAGAAACGGCCGGCCCGATGTTTGGGCTGGCCGTTTCTGTTTGCGAGGTTGGTGGAACAGTCTTCAACCTGTGCGGTTTTGATTTTGGTTGGTTGGGGCGGAAGTCAAAAATCGAACAGGCCGAAGCCCGTTCCACTAACCCCGCACCTTACGTTCGCTTTTCGTAGCCGATGTGTCCTCGGCTTTGTTTCTATTATCATTCCCCACAACTCAACGGATAGGATCAATCCGAATCCCTTTCTGTTTTTTCGCGTAGAAGGAAAAATCGGGCCGGGTGGGCCATGCATTTTCGAACTATTGGATGGAAGGCGACGACGAGGCCGCCGAAGTCAGGCAGAGCAGCGTCATTTGCGGATCGATTACTAGCCTCTTCGGAGACACACTGGCCACGAACTGAAATGAGGTTTCATCGCCCGACGTGACCACGTGGCCCAGCAGCACCGGCTTGGCGCTTTGTCCCTGGGCATAGATCGGGACTCTCAAGACGAAACTGTCAGGGACATTTTTCTGGATCAGTTTGCCGCGCACCTGAAAACCCTTCGCTCCGGGCCGCACCGAGTATTGAACTTCGTAAATCGGCACCCCCGTTGATTTCACGTATTGCTCGAAAAACCAGTCCATCGAGCGGCCGCCTTCGATGGCCATGGCGGGAGTAGCGCCGCGCTCCACGGCTTTTTGTAAATCATCCGTCGTCAACGCGCTGTAGCGATGCGATTCCAGCAGGCCATGCAACAGATTGATGAATCGCTGATCCGGATTTTTCGCCGATGGGTCCTGCATCATCATGCGCAACATGTGAAACACCCACGTGCCTTTTCCATAGACGACTTTCTGGTAGGCGTCCGGGTCCAGCGAGGAATTCAAGCGGTATCCGTGGACCAGCGGCCCCGCATCGTCCGGCGTGGTTTTCCGATCGCCTTGTTGATTGGGAGAAGGAGTGGTCAAAGCCTTGCGATACCGGTCAAGCCATTGCGCGAGCAGGTGGGAGCCAGGCCTTTCCGCGTCGGCGCCGGCCAGTGCAATGTAGTTCGCAAGGCCTTCCGTGAGCCACTGGTCCCTGTAATTGTCCCAGCCGACCACGCTGCCCCACCACTGATGGGCGACTTCGTGATACGGCACAATGGCGTCGTATGCCTCCTGAGTCCTCGCGGTGATTCCGGCATTCTGCTGCGCGGCGGTGGAAATAAAGGTAAGCGACGGCAGGTAGACCAGTCCCGGAAAACCTTGCCCCGTCACGCCGGGCAGTTGAGACACGACCAGCCGGCGATAGGGAAATGGTCCCATCCACAGCTGGTCAAACCGAATGGCGTTGGCGATTTTCTGTCCGACTTCGTTGAGCGCGTTGGCCTGTGGCGATGGCATTTCATCGGAAAAATTGGGCGGAGTTCTTGGGTGCCGGGAGGGCAACACAGAGACCTCCGGATCGGGTCCAACAATCGACTGAGAGCGCAGGTGTTCGGCAATGGCGGTATCGAGCGCGGGATTTGCCGCCACTTCGATTTTGACGCCGGCCACTGTTTCTATGGTTTCAATCCGGTAATCGCCCAGATTGAATCCGGAGATGTTGGCTGGGCCTTCGGAACGCCAGCGGCCCGTGCGCTGTTCTTCCGCTTCGTGCTCCTCGATCTTTTCACCGGTGGCGACCAGTTGCAGTTTATGAGGCCAATGAAATGTCGTCTCATAAGTCGCAAATTGTCCCATGCCGCCCAGGTGCGGATACCATGTGCCGCGATTCCCGACAAAGTAGAGGCCATTTCCGGCATCGCTGATCACGTTGCCGCGATAGGAAATTCGAAGCCGGAATGATTGGCCCAATCGAGCTTTCTCCGGGAGATAGACAAACACCAGGTCATTACCGCGCTGGGCCAACTGATTCCGGTTAATCGATTCATTCTGAAGAAACGGGAGGTCGTGCCCAGCGTCGTCCTGCGCGGATTGCACTTTTAAAAATCGCGAGAGTTCGAGCGCCACCGCTTGTTCACCGCCGCGGTCTGCGCGCAATTCAATTGTAGTCGTGCCCCGAAGCGTTCGGTCGGGTTCGATAGTCGTATCGATGGAATAGGAAACAGGCACGAATATCCGTAGCGGAGCCGCCGTGGTTTCATTCCCCGGGTAGGAAGCCCACACGTCGTAGAACCGGTTCCCGCCCGCCCATCGCTCCTGCCCGATCATTACCGAATCGGATCGCCGGCTGTCCACGACGACTTCGAACGCCCCCAGCCGGTCATCCAATAGCTCGGAGTAAAAAAACGGCGTGGGTTTTTCCGCCAGCCAGTCCTCGAGAAGTCTCGCAGACTCGTCGGGGTTTAAATTTGCCATCGACTTGTTCCAGGTGGCGGCAAACTCCTCGCCCTTTCCGGGCACGGCGGCGTTGCGGCGCAACTGAGCGAGAATTTCATCCGCCGAGCCGTCGTCGAATCGCAGGTAAGCGCCGGAAAAATTCTGGTCCAGCAGCGGCACACCCAGAAAATGCAGCAGCGATTGCTTTTCGACGGGGTCGCGAAGATTCGCGCTCACATGGCCTCGGCCTGAAAACACGGCGCCGGTCACCCGGCCGTCATACGCTTCCATAAGCGCGATCGTGCCGTTCGAAAAAGTCATGCTTACCCCGTCGCGGCGCAGGCGGATTTCGCTGACCGGATAAATTTGCGAGGCATCGACGCGCAACGCGTTCAGAGCCTGATAGATTTCCTTCGGGCTTGCTTGCGAGGGGGCAAGGGATTGTGCCCCCACCCTTGCGGCCATTGCCGCGCCTGCTGCAATCGCTATCGCCGCCACAAAGAACTTCTCCAGCCCTGTCCGCATGATGGTTCGACTGTAGCAATATTGGGCAAACACGGCAAACCCGAAGCGCCCGCGGCGTGATTGTCTTGATAAAATAGGTTCATGCGGTCGTCCGCGGCGCATCCCCTTCGGTTTTTCGCAGTCCTGTGCATTGTCGCAGCCTTGCCCGGAATTACGCCGGCGGACACGATTTATCTCAAAAACGGCAGGAAAATTGCGGCGTCGAATGTTGTTGAGGCCAATGGCCAGGTCAGCTATGACACCTCTTCGGGAACTCTAAGTCTTCCCGCTTCGATCGTGGATCGCGTCACGCGCGAATCCGCCGTTTCTCTGGATGCGCCGCCGGGAACTTCGCGCGACCGCGCCGCGAATTTGCCGCTCGCGCCGCCCAACGTGTTAAGCCCCGCCGCCAACGACGATGCCTCGAATAGCGCGGTCCGCGACGGCTCCATCGACGTCAGCCAGCTTTCGAAACTGGAATCCGAGGCCTCCGCGAATCCCAGCGCCACGGCGATCGCCCGCGTGGTGGCTGCGGAAAGCGCCGCGGCGCAATTTGAAATTACCGTGGGCGATTTCAACCAGGCGGCGACGTACTATGGAACCGCGCTTCGCTACTCCCCCGATAATGTCGGACTACTTCTGGAAACCGCTTATCTCCACCTTCGACGGAGCGAGTATTCGGCCGCTCTCGAATTGCTCGACCGCGCCAAACGCCTCCAGCCGGATTCCGCCGACGCGGCGAAACTTTCGGGTTGGGCCTATTACGGGTTGAATCGCGTCAACGATGCAGTTGCCGAATGGAAACGCGCTCTTGCGATTAAGCCCGATGCCGAAGTGCAGCAGGCGCTGGAAAAAGCCGAGGTCGACGCGCGTGAGGAAGCATCCTATCAGGAAGGTGAAACGGCACATTTTCGATTGAAATATAACGGGGGCGCCGCTCCGGAACTTGCCAGAGCCGTCCTTCGCACGCTCGAATCTGAATTTGAAGAGATTTCCACGACTTTAGGTTACTTGCCTCCCGAGCCGATCGGCGTGATTCTTTACACCAACCAGGCATTTTCGGACATTACCCGCGCACCCAGCTGGACCGGCGCATTGAATGACGGCCGCATTCGAGTGCCCGTCGAGGGCTTGAGCGCGATGACCGACGACCTGGCGCGCGTTCTCAAGCACGAACTGACGCACAGTTTTGTCGCACAGAAAACCGGCGGCCGTTGTCCGGTCTGGCTTCAGGAAGGCATCGCCCAATACATGGAGGGCAAGCGAAGCAGGAATGTCGCCGGCACGCTTTCAAACGAATACGAAAATCACATGGATTTTTCACTGACTTCCTATGAATCCTCCTGGATGAATCTGCCGAAAGATACCGCCCTGAAAGCGTATGAATGGTCTCTCGCGGCCGTGGAAGCGATCGTAAATACCGGGGGAATGGACGACCTGGGAAGAATTCTGGATCGCCTGGCGGCAGGAGCGGCGGGAGAAGACGCGACGCGCGCCGTCCTTCACGATTCCTATGCGGACCTGATGCAGACCACCGTGCTGTACCTGAGGAAGACGTATCTGTAGGTTTTCAGTAGCACAGGCTTCAGCCTGTTCGCTTCCGACTTTTGTGTGGTCCCCCTCAATCGCACCCGAACGAAGCGAATATAAATCGCGCCTGTCGTCCAAAAAATTCAAATGCAGCCGGGCTGAAGTCTGTGCTGCTACAACCAAAGTCCCGCAAGCAGCGCAGCGCGCTCAGGTAATTTGCCGATTACAATATTTTCACCCGGGCTGTGCGCGCCTTCACCCACGGCGCCTAAACCATCGAGCGTTGGCACCCCGAGCGCTGATGTGAAATTTCCATCCGATCCGCCGCCCACCGATGTTTCGCCGAGTGTGACGCCTAATTCCAGCGCCAGGTCGCGAGCCTTGGCGTAGAGAGCCATGTTGTTTTTCCGCTCCATTGGCGGGCGGTTAAATCCGCCGCGGATCTCCAGCTTCGCGCCACGCAGAACGGGCCGCAGGGCGCGAAATTTTTGTTCGAGGGCTCGCATATCGCTGGGGCGCTTCGCACGCAGGTCCACCAGAACTCGGGCGCCGTCCGGGATTACATTCGTGCGCGTGCCGCCCTCGACCACTCCCGGATTTACAGTGATGCCCCGGTTCGGCTGATTCCACTTCGAGATTCGCCCGATTTGAAATGCGATTTCCTCGATGGCGTTGATGCCGTCCTCCGGGTTCAATCCAGCATGGGCGGCGCATCCGGTAGCCAATAGCTCGATCTCCCCCACTGCCTTGCGGCTCGTTTTCACGCGGCCGTCGAGGCCTGCTGCCGGCTCAAGCACAAAAACGGCGTCACTGCGCCTGGCTTCTCGTTCAATCAGGGCGCGCGAACTTTGGCTGCCGATCTCCTCGTCACTCGTCCATAGGAAGACGATGCGCTTTTCAGGCAGACGGCCCAGGGCCCTCAGAGCATCGACCGCGAAAAGCGCGATGACAAGCCCGCCTTTCATGTCAAACGTCCCTGGTCCCCACGCTCGCCCTTGAGCAATTCGAAACGGCATTCTCTCCAGAGTTCCCAGTTCATAGACCGTGTCCAGATGCCCGAGGACGAGAAGCTGGCCCTGCGCACGGCCTCCTCGCGGACGCCACTCCGCACGGACGTGATTGCCCCGATGACGCTGCCTCAGCAACGTGACTTTGCCTCCACGCTGTGTCCATTCGTCCGCGACAAGTTGGCCCAAACGGTCCAGGGCGGCCTTCTCGTAGCTGGGCGACTCCGCCCGTACGAACCGGCCAACCAGCCGTGCCATCGCGTTTTCACGCGCCCGCAGCCACTTCAGGATTGCAGCCATTTCGAGGGGCGCGGTCGCCGTAGGGTTCAATTCGAGTCGAGGTCTCATTCTGTCGATATGCTAGCAACGGGACATGAAGTGAGCAACCCGTCAGGCTGAACCGGGCGCCAATTGCAGGCACTTAGCAAGCCGATGAAAGGGAAGGGCGAGCACCTGTACGGAAGTACAGGTAACTACACAAGTTCCATTATTACAATCGCGCTAAAAGAAGAATACCTTCGTGTTAATAAAGAAAGAGCGGGAGGCGAGTATCTTCACCGTCGGCTTCAACGCGGTAGGCGCAAGATTCAGCACTGGTTTGCTGCTCCTCGCATTCCTGTCTGTTCCCCTTCTTTGCAGCGCGCAATCGCAATATTTAGTGTCTGTCCACGAACTGAGCATTCCACCAAAGGCACACGAGGTTTTCGAAAAGGGTGCTGAACTTCTGCTCAAGAAGGACGCAGCGGGAAGTCTGGTCAAGTTTCAGCGCGCGGTTGAATTATATCCAGGTTATTATGAGTCTTATTACGAAATGGGTGTTGCCGACCTGGCGCTGAAATACATTGCCGATGCGGAATGCGCCTTCCAAAAATCCATCGATCTGAGCGACGGCCGGTACGTGCAGTCGCTGTTCGGCCTGGGCGCGGTCCTCATCTACCAGGGCGAATTTGAGGAGGCTGAACAGGTCACGCGCCGGGGGTTGGAATTGGCGCCGGATTCGTGGTCTGGTCTTTATTATCGCGCGTTTGCCCTGTTTCATCTGGACCGCGTCGAGGAAGCCGAGAAGAACGCCATCGGAGCGCTTCGTCAAAAAAACGAATCCACCGAGATTCTGCGGCTGCTTGCGGACATTCACAGCCGCGAAAAAAATTACCGCGCCCTGCTGAACGATCTGGACGAATATCTCCAGCTCGACCCGAATAGCCCCACCGCGGACAAAGTCAAGATGCTGCGGAGCGCCGCGCAGCGATTGCTCGTCGAATCCCAGAACACAACCGCCCTGGCGCAACCGCGCATCTGATTCTTCGCGATACGAAAAAACTTCCCATTTCATCACGCGCCGTGGAACCGCGTTTGCTGGGCGGCGTGTTTCGCATATAATTCCCATCGTGCTCCGGGCGCCACTGGGAACCGCCTCCGGACGCCCATCGAGGCGAAGAGATGATATTTGACACCGTCGGTATACAGAAAATTCTGCCGCACCGCCCGCCGTTCCTGATGGTGGATACGATCGTGGAGCTGGAGCGGTTGAAGCGCATCGTGGGTCTGAAAAGCGTCTCGGCCAACGAGAATTATTTTCAGGGCCATTTTCCGGGCAAACCGATCATGCCCGGAGTCCTGATTATTGAGGGAATGGCGCAGACCGGCGGCCTTCTGTTGCTGCTGGAAATTCCCGATCGCGATAAAAAACTGCTGTTATTCGCCGCTGT
The DNA here is from genome assembly GCA_963788335.1 of Terriglobia bacterium. GTDB lineage: Bacteria > Acidobacteriota > Terriglobia > Acidiferrales > UBA7541 > Palsa-360. The sequence goes on along the minus strand of CAWBGM010000007.1, from coordinate 44,852 downwards.
GGACGAAGCGCGCTTCCGGCGTCCCGTGCTGCCCGGCGATCAATTGCGGATGGAAGTCACGGTCCTCAAGTGGCGGCAAACCTTTTGCAAGTTGCAGGCCGTGGCTACCGTGAATGGAGCCGTCGCGGCGGAAGCGGTATTGCGATGCATGCTGGTGGACCGTGAACCCGCGCCGGAACTGAGCGACGCTCCCGCGGATGCAACGGTTGGTGCGCGCAATGAATGAGGTCGATTCCCGGGCAATTGTTTCTCCCAGCGCTCGGGTCGGGCCCGGCGTACGCGTCAGCGCATTCGCCGTTGTGGGGGACGAAGTGGAGCTGGGCGAAGGGTGCGTCCTCGAGCCACATGCGGTGGTTCGCGGACCGGCGAAAATAGGACGCAAGAATGTTTTCGATTCATTCTGCTCGGTCGGCGGCGATCCGCAGGATTTGAAATTCAGCGGCGAGCGCACCGAACTGGTTGTCGGCGACGAAAATCATTTCCGTGAATTTTCCACAGTCAGCCGAGGCACCGCCAAGGGCGGCGGCGTCACGAAAATCGGCAGCGATAATCTTTTTATGGCGTATTCGCATGTCGCTCACGACTGCATTGTGGGCAGCCACACAGTGTTTGCCAATGGCGCGACGCTCGCCGGGCACGTGATTGTCGAGGATTTTGCCAGCGTCGGCGCGTTCAGCCCGGTGCACCAATTCTGCCGCGTCGGCCGCTACGCATATATCGGCGCGTGCACCGTTATCACGCAGGATGTGCCGCCGTTTTCGCGCGTGGTCACCGAGCGCAATACGTACTGCTATGGCGTGAACACGGTGGGTCTCGAGCGACGCGGGTTCGATCGCGCTCGCCTCGATGCCATCGAGCGTGCCTTCCGTCTGCTGCTGCGGTCAAAGCTCAACACCTCGCAGGCGGTCGAGCAAATTCGCGCGCAAATGAACGGCTCGGCGGACGTTCGCGAATTGGTCGAGTTCATTGAGTCGGCCGAGCGCGGCCTACACAAGTGACATCCTCCATGTCTCCACCGTCGCCACTGAGCGCGGACACTTCCGTTCGCTGGGGACTCATTGCCGGCAACGGCCAGTTTCCGTTTCTGGTGTTTGATGCGGCGCGCAGTCAGGGCATTGACATGGCCGTGATCGCGATCAAGGAAGAAGCCTCGCCGGAACTGGAAAAAATCGCATCGCGCCTGCACTGGGTCAGCCTGGGAGAATTGTCGCGCACACTCGAATTGCTGCATCAGGAAGGCGTTACGCGCGCCGTGATGGCCGGACAGGTAAAGCACAACAAGATTTTCAGTTCGATTCGCCCCGACTGGAAGCTGGCAAAATTATTATTTTCGCTGCCCCTGAAAAATACGGATTCGTTGATCGGGGCCGTGGCGGCGGTACTGGAATCGGAAGGTATTCATCTGGTAGATTCGACAACGTTTCTGAAACCTCTGATTCCCGCTCCCGGAGTGCTGACCAAACGCGCGCCGGATGCGCGCGAAGCGGCGGACATCGCCTACGGGCGCGAAATCGCGCGCCGCATTGCCGGGCTCGATCTCGGCCAGACCGTCGTGATTCGAGACAGCGCCTGCGTGGCGGTCGAAGCCATGGAAGGCACCGACGAAACCATCGAGCGTGCCGCGCGCATCGCCGGCGGCAATTCGCTGGTGGTTGTGAAGGTGAGCAAGCCAAAACAGGATATGCGATTCGATGTACCCGTGATCGGCCTTAAAACCGTCGAAGTGATGCAGCGATGCCATGTATCCGCGCTGGCAATGGACGCGGGGCGCACGCTGCTGTTCGATCGCGCGCGCGTCATTGAAGCCGCCGACGCGGCGGGCATCGCAATCGAAGCTTTTCCGCTGGAAGCCATTGGGGTGGCGGAACGACCGGCGACACAGGGGAAGCATTGAGTCCGGGCATTCAGCCAGAAAATAAAGTCCGAGTCGCCGTGGTGGGCGCGGGAGATTTTGGGCGGAACCACGCGCGCGTGTACCGCGAACTCGGCGATGCCGAACTCGTCGGTATCGTCGATTCCCATCCGGACCGTGCCGCGCAGATTGCCCAGGAATTTTCCACCGAAGTTTTTCCAGATATTGAATCTCTCGCCGGGCGTGTGGATGCCGCGAGCGTCTCGGTCCCTACGATTGCGCACGCCCGCGTCGGTTGCCGCCTGATGGAACTCGGCATTGATGTGATCGTCGAAAAGCCCATGGCTGCTTCCTTGGCAGAGGCCGATGAACTGCTCTCCACCGCAACTCGATCGGGCCGCATTCTTCAGGTCGGGCATCTCGAGCGCTTCAATCCCGCCACGATCGCGGTGATGCCGGCGGTAAACCGCCCGCTGTATTTCGAGGTTCATCGCCTCGGTATTTTTACTCCGCGCAGCCTCGATATCGATGTTGTCTACGACGTAATGATTCACGACCTGGACATTTTGCTGGCAATCGTGGATGCGCCCGTTGCGGATATCAAAGCCATCGGCATTCCTGTGCTCACCGACAAAGTAGACATCGCGCACGCCCGCCTCGATTTTGCTTCCGGAGCGGTCGCCAATGTCACCGCCAGCCGCGTCTCGACCGAGCGCGTCCGCAAGATGCGATTTTTCCAGGCGCACGAATACATTTCCTTGGACTTCACGCGCCAAGACGCGCTGCGCGTGCGCGTACTGGAGCCGGGTCCGCAGCCGAAATTCGATTTCACGACGCTTCCTGCCGAACGTGGGGAGCCTCTCCAGGCTGAATTGCGGGCATTTCTTGAATCGGTTCGGACGCGCCGCGCTCCGATGGTGGATGGCGCAGCCGGGCGAAGGGCGCTGGAATTGGCCGACCGCGTGATGGCAGGCATCCTCGAACACGGCAAGCGCGTCCAATTGGGTGCATTCGTGTATCCATCAATAAATCCATGATTCCGCGAATATTAGTTCCGAGGAATGCCCGCCCGGTCGCATCTCCCTCCGATGCGCCGCCGAAGCGCACCAGTTCGGAAATGGATTCGCGGACGCTTGTCCCTTCCGATTTACCGCATTTCGAACTCGATACACGCTCCGCGATTCCCTCTTATTTCAAGCTCGAAGTCCTCGGCGCGCCCGTTGTCGTTCCCCGAGACAACATGCCAACCACGCCCCTGGATGGCAGAAGCAAGATGCCCGACTACGTACCGATGACGATTCTGGATTCGAACGTGGTGGTTCCAAAAGGCGCGCACGCGGCCAAGCTCGAGCCCAAACAATTCACCCCAATTCAGGATTTGCCCGACCTGATCGACCCGGACGTTCTCACGACAGGCGAAGTCAACCTCATGACCAAGCCGGTGGAAGATCGAACCACGCCGTGGCATACAGCCGCGCGTTTCGGTTCCATCGCGCTTCACTTTGTGGTGATTGCGCTTATTTTGTTTGGGCCGAGGCCTGCCCCGCGGCCGTCGACGTCCGAAATTGCTCGGGATAACATCACCGACCTTTACCTTCCGAACGACGTTCGCAACTTGACGAAGAATCCACTGCCGCCGCAGCCGAAAAGCCCGCAGATGCGCATCGACCCGCGCCTGTTGAGGCAACTCGCCCCGCCCCACGCTCTCCAGGCTCCGCCAGCTTCACAGGAGCCAGAACACGTCACTCGAGACAATCCTGCGACAAAGATGATAGCGCCCACGATGCCGGCGCCACGCTCGGCGCAGCCCGAAGTGGAAAGCCCGATCCGGCCTCCGGAAACGACCATGCCGGATGCTTCCAGCCTGGTTTTGCCCCGCTATTCGCCCGGAAAGGCCTTGCAGGAGTCCATGCACGAGGCGCTGAAGGATGGAGGAACCGCGGGGGCGCAGTTTGGCGGGTCCATCCCCCCGGGTGGCGGAGGATTGGGAAGTGGAGGCGGTGGCGGCGGAGGTGGGCAGCTCGGTGGCGCACTCCAAATGCTCACTCCGACCGAGGGAGTGGATTTTTCCACTTACCTTGCGCGAGTGCTGGCCAGCGTAAAGAGGAATTGGTATGCCGTGATGCCGGAATCCGCGCGCCTCGGGGATAGAGGGAGGGTGACGCTGCAGTTTCGGATCATGCGCAATGGCGTTGTGCCGGAGGCTGAACCCACCATGTTCGGGAGTTCCGGCAAAGACCCGCTGGATCGCGCCGCTGTGTCCTCAATCAGGGCCTCGACGCCGTTTGAGCCGCTGCCGTCCGCCTTCAGCGGCCCCTATATCGAGTTGCGGTTCATCTTCCTGTATAATATTCCCTTGTCAGCAGCACAGTGAAGCCGACCCGTACACAAGTCTCGGGAATCCTATTGCTGGCTCTTTTGTGCCTGATCTACGTGGTAATCCGTTATTGGAATCTTTTGCAATGAGCACCGCCCCAAAACCGACGCCGGACCAGGCTGGGAAACCTGCCAGGACAGGCCCGGGCCCTCTGCCTCTAATCGCCGTTGTTGGCCCTACAGCCTCCGGCAAATCGTCGTTGGGAGTCCATCTCGCCCGGAAATTCGGTGGGGAAGTTTTAGCTTGCGATTCCACGCAGGTCTATCGCGGATTCGATATCGGCACGGCCAAGCCTACTCTGGAAGAACGCGGCGGTATCCCACACCATTTGCTCGATCTGGTCGATCCCACGTTTGTCTTCACGGCGGGTGAGTATCGTACACGCGCGATTGGCGTTCTCGAGGACCTGCGGCAGCGCTCCCGGCTACCCATCCTCACGGTTGGGACCGGGCTTTATCTGCGGGCGCTGCTTGAGGGTCTTGCGGACGCCCCAGCGCGCTCCGAGGAATTGCGGGCGCGCCTGGAAGCGCGCGCCAACTCAAATTCTCTACAGTATTTGCATCGGGTTTTACGGCGCCTGGACCCGGAAGCCGCCACGCGCATCGGTTCGCGAGACCGTCCCAAGATGATTCGTGCAATCGAAGTCTGCCTGCTCACGGGGCGACCGGTCAGCGAAGTTCATCAGGCGGGCCGCATGCCGCTCGAAGGCTATCACCCCGTAAAAATCGGCCTGCAACCGCCGCGCGCCGCTCTCTACGAACGCATCGAGAAACGCGTCCACACGATGATTGACCGCGGGTGGTTCGATGAAGTGAAGGGCTTAATTGAAACCGGTATCCCGCAAAACACGAAACCCTTCGACTTCATCGGCTACAGTGAGCTGCGCGCCCACCTGGAAGGCACGATCACGCGTTCTGCCGCCACGAAAGCGATTTCGCAGTCCACGCGGCGTTACGCCAAGCGGCAGGTGACTTGGTTTCGCAAAGAGCCGGTCGTTCACTGGCTCCCAGGCTTCGGAGATGATCCTGCGGTGGTTGCGGCCGCAGAGCAAGTGGTGGCCGGGCAGTTGCAATCCACTGCTGTCATTTAGCATCTGCCCGGCCGCCTCCGCGAAGTTCACACTTTGTCCCCGTGGAACAAATTGCTCAGCGGCAAATCGGCTGTAATGGGATTGTGGTCTGACATTCCGCCGGGCACGCGGTGGTTGAGATGGCGGAGAGTCCTGCCAAAGTGCGGAGAAAATCGATAGCTTTGTTCCGCGTCATGCGGATCGGTGAGATGACCGGGCCGCACGAAAATCCAATCGATTTTGTATTGTCCGACAGGCCCATAGGTCCGCGCCAGTTCCTGCGTGGGAATGAATCCTTTTTCAGCTCTTTCATTTGAGTTCGCCAGAATGCCGCGGCGCCCGTTGGACGAGCGATCCGTATCGCCGCGAAAATCAAAACACGCCCCATCCGCGAATCGGAACTGTTCCATCATGCGAAAAAATTTTTCTTCCGGATTATCCATCAGAAAAGGAATATCCGTGCTGGTGGGATCGTGCTCTTGATGGATGAATTTTGCCGCGTCCTTGGCGATGTTCCAGGCCCAGCCCAGTGGCACAACCTTTTCGACGACTTCGGCGCCGCCGCGTGCGGCCCAGGCTCGCGGATTACGAACCGTTTGTTCCATCGCTTGTACGAAGCCGATGGGCATGCCCGCGTGGGTTGTCGTGTTCATATCCCCGGCGACAATCACCGGATTCGGAATCTCCCCGACCATGTGTAGCAATTCGCTGAGTTGTTTTTGCCGGTTCGCCGGAGTGGTCAGGTCTTCCAGGTGCGTGGCGACGATGGTAGCTCTTCCCATTGGCAGGTCGGCGTCTTCCACATCGGCGAGCAGCATCATGCGCCCGCCGCGGCGCACCTGACGGGTTAACGGTTCGTCAAAGATAACTTTGCCCACGAACGACTCAACTTTTTGGGCCACAACTTCGTTTTTCTCCTGGGCATACCAATCGTGTCCCTGAGTGTCATACCGGATCACTCGCACATGGCGCAGGGCGTACCGGCTGAGGATGGCCGTCCCATGCAAGCCGACATAGCGAGAAGGATTGGGGACCATCGCCTTCCTGGCACGCTGCATCGCCGCTTGCCTGGTATCGCCGGGACGCATGCTTGCTCGGACCACTTCCGGATCAATTTGGCGCGGATCCAGACCCATCGTAAGAGGGTCAATTTCAATAAATTCGGGGGCAAAGGCATAGTTCATGCCCACCGATTTCGCGAGCTCGGCCGCGACATTGCGGAACTTTGTACGATTGATTCCCCAATCCACCTCATTGAGGACGATCAGGTCGGCATCTTTCAAAATGTCCAGTTGCGATCTCAAAAGATCGGTCTGTTCGGCGCCCATACCGTCGCGTCGCTGCTGAATATAGGCGACGAAATCTTCGGGATCGCTGAGCGCCAGACGGATGGCATCGAACGCATAGCCACGGTTAATATTCCATTGCACCACGCGCAAATAATTTCCGATGATGTCCGACACTGGTTTACGAGGACGCATACCCCCTTCCCATGCCTGGTTTGACACGACGGGAGTCGTCAGCAACCGAGTGAGTTTTTCCGCAAGAGCTGGCCGTGGTTGGGCATCCCGGTATAGTTCAACCATTTCCCCAAAGGTCAGCGGACGGGATACTGCGTTGAAATGAATTGGCGAAGGATCGAGCGCCACCCTGGAAAGGAAACGGGGCATGGGCGCAAGTGCGCCCACGCAGGCAATTTGTCGAAGAAATTCCCGGCGGGAAGAACCACGACGGGCGGAAAAGTGTAAAGTGGGGCTGAGTTCCATGTAATTCTCCGCCAACGATCACGATGTTAAGAGAAGTGAAGAGATGGGGATATGAGCGAATCCCGTCAAAACCGACAATAGAACGCTGTACCTATCAAATGGCGTCTCTCAGGGGATGTCGAGCTTTTTCGGAGTGCGCTTCGAACCGGTCGGTGGCGATCTTCGTCTCCGCGATCTCCCCTGCTGATGTATAATTCAGCCGTGATTTTTCCTCACCAAATGCACCGCTCTCCGGTTGCGTTCTCGGCGATAGCACTGGAATGAAAACGACACGAACGACTGAAAACCTGGAACGCGTCTTCCTTGTGGGCGTGGGCCTGAAAAAAGTCTCTCATGTTCCGGGCGTCGATGCGGGCGAGGCGGAGCGCTCTTCGCTGCAGGAGCTCGCGGAGTTGGCGCGCAGCGCGGGGGCGCATGTGGCGGGAAGCATTTTTCAGATGCGCGACAAGATCGATCCGGCGACCATGATCGGGCGCGGAAAAATAGAAGAAGTGAAAATCGAAGCCGATTTGCACAAAGCGCCGCTGATTGTGTTTGATAGAAATCTTTCGCCGACGCAGTTGCGCAACCTCGAACGCGGGACCGAATGCCGCGTGATTGACAGGACGCAACTGATTCTCGATATTTTCGCGCGCCATGCGCGCAGCCGCGAAGGGCAGTTGCAGGTCGAGCTCGCGCAGTTGAATTACATGCTGCCGCGCCTGGCCGGAAGCGCGAAAGAACTTTCGCGGCAGGCCGGTGGCATCGGCACACGCGGTCCCGGCGAACAGAAACTGGAAACCGACCGGCGGCGTATTCGCGACCGTTTGTCCAAAATCACGAAACAGATTGAAGCGATCCGCAAGCAGCGGTCGCTACGTCGGCAGACGCGCCAGGCCGTGCCGCTGGGCACTGTCGCGCTGGTCGGCTACACCAACGCGGGAAAATCGACGCTATTCAATTCGCTAAGCCGCGCCGGCGTTCTGGTTTCGTCGAAAATGTTTGCCACGCTTGACCCTACCGTGCGGGCCGTGCGCCTTCCGTCCAACCGGCGAGTGCTCCTTTCCGATACCGTGGGATTTATTCGCGATCTGCCGCCGGGTTTGATTGCCGCGTTTCGCGCGACGCTCGAGGAAGTGCAGGAGTCGGCGCTGATCCTGCTCGTTACGGATATCTCGAATCCTCATCACACCGAGCAGGACGCCGAAGTTGAAAAAATTCTGAAGGGCCTTGGCGTGGCGGACCGTCCTCGCCTTCATGTTCTCAATAAAATCGACCGCCTCTCTCCCGAAGAAGCGTCCTCGCGAAATGGAAATCATTCTTCGGTGCGTGTATCCGGACTCACCGGAGCTGGCCTGGAGAACCTTCTCGCTCGAATCGATGAAGCAATGCCTGTCGATCCCGTTTTGCATTTGCAGTTCACTCTGCCGTTGGAGGATGGAAAGTCCATTGCGCTCGTTCACGCTTTAGGACGCGTGCTGCATTCAGAAGTGCGGGACACAACCATGTCAATCGAAGCGGAGCTGCCGGAATCGGTAGCCCGGCGATTGAAGATTTATCGCGCGCCGGTCGTGGCTTGAAACGAAAGCTGGTTCCAAAATGCATTTTTTCGAGTGAGGAACGGTGAGCGAAAACGCGATAAAACCCCTCCCGAATCAATAAAATCCGAGCGAATTTCAAACTGAAATTTCAAGTTGGGAATCGGCTTCAGCTGTGGATATCTTTGTGGAAATCCCAGGTTGCAGAAATGCTGTTTTACAAGGGTTTTGCTCCAATTGGGCTGAGTAAAGCCTCATCGAGTGCTCGTTAAGCCATTTATATGCATATGGTTACGGAATTATTGGCTGCATCGAGCAGCATTTGCGAGTGAGGCGAGCCACTTTCCTGTAACTTCATGATTTGCACAACCTTGCAGGTTTATGTCCCCTATGAGTACTGGCCCTGCGAGTGAAATTGGAGCTTGGGAGCGTTGTTTTCGACTGCCGGAAAATTCATTTTTTGCAATCATTGACTGCCCGCGTGCGGACGACTATAGTTGGGAACGCCTCGCGACTGGGCGGGCAACGCGCAAGTAGAACCAGGGAGCCCCCCGGGTGCGTCATGAACCTGCCAAATAGTCTGACAGTCTTACGGATCTTCTTCATTCCGGTGCTGGTCGTTGTCCTTTTGACCCGCGAACCCAATGTGGTGTTTTTTGGCGTGCCCATAAATTTTTCCGAATGGGGCGTGCTGATTCTTCTCACCGCAGCGGCGACGGATTGGGCGGACGGTTTTTTTGCGCGCAGGCGCAGTGAAGTGACGACGCTAGGAATTCTTCTCGATCCGATCGCCGATAAACTTCTGATGTCGGCGGCGTTTATTTCCCTGGTCGAAATGCATCTGGTGCATGGCTGGATGGTAGTGATCATCATCGGCCGCGAAATTGTCGTACTCGGTTTACGCAACATCGCATCCGCCGAAGGATTCACGATTCCCGCGTCGACTTTGGGAAAAACGAAAATGGTGTTGCAGGTGATTGCGGTTTGCGCGGCGATCCTGGGCGCCAGGCATCCGATGATCCGTCCGCTCGCCGTCGTATTGTTGTGGCTCGTGGTGGGCAGCGCCACGGTTTCGGCAGTTCAGTATTTTCAAAAATTTTGGGGCCGTGTCGACGGCAGTGTGAAGCAGCGGCGTCACCTGAGAATTCTCGAACGGCACAAGAATGCTCAGGATGTCCCGACTGTCCAGTGAGGACCGGCTGGCTTTAATAGTGATTGCCCGGCGCGCAATTTCCAGCGCCGTCCTGGAACGCTGCCTCCCGGATCTGCCCGCCTGCCCTCTCGCTCTTACTCGTTCGGGGGGCGCCTTTGTAACTCTTCATCGGTCCGGCAGACTTCGAGGCTGCGTGGGGCAAGTCGAACACCCGGGGCCTCTTGCGGAAGTCGTGGCCCGCGCTGCGATGAACGCGGCACTAAACGATCCACGGTTTGGCCCGGTTACCGCCGAGGAAGTTCCCCTGCTGGAAATTGAAATTTCTGTTTTATCCCCGCTGGAACCCATCAGGGTCGAGGAAATCGTTGCCGGCCAACACGGGTTGATGGTGGTTCGCGGGCGAAACAGGGGACTTCTCCTTCCGCAAGTTGCCTCCGAACGAAAATGGAACGGCGAGCGATTCCTTCAAGAAACGTGCGAGAAGGCCGGACTGCCCGGGGATGCCTGGCGCGATCCGGCAACGCAAGTTTATGGATTTACAGCGGAAGTTTTTTCAGAAGCGGGGGAGCGATCGATTCCCAAATCCTAGATTTTTAATGGTCCGGCCTGGCGCAAACTGCAAGGCGCTCTGAATTGATGCAAAAAAGCCCTGCACCGTTGCGCGGAACAGGGCCTTTTCGTCTTCACTGCGGATTGCATGAAGAAACTTTTTTACCGCTACTCCAATTCCACGTAGTCGCCGTCGAAGATTTCCTGGTGGGCGGTGGTTAACAGCACAGTGGAGGAGTTGGCTCCCGTGCGCAGCACGATCCCTTCGCCGAGCACCTGGCGCGGAAGGTTGTCCCACTTGTACGCCACCGGGGCGCTGCCAAATCCATAAACTTTGTAAGCCATGTCCCTCACCTGGTAGAGCGTTTCGCTATGTGTCCCTTGATAGCGGAACACGCGGAAATAGTTTCCGATTTGGACTCCCTGCCCGCTGCCCAGATTTACATACACGATCCTGCCCAACCCGGAGATCACTCCAAAGTTCTTTGTATTTACGACCATTGCTGTCTTCTTGCCGGAGGGCGCGGCATAGCGATCAAACTTGACGTCGTGGAAGGCCGGCGCGGGGCGCGCAGCAAAGGGACGAACAATATCGCCGCGTTGCATTGCGTCGCACAATACGTCTGCTTCAGTGGTTGACGTTTTTGAGTCCACATGAACGACTCGCAAGCGGCCAATGTCCGCATAGGTGGTGCCCATCGCCTTGCTCAGCGTATCCTGCCATTCAAACCACTTGGTGGGAACGGTCTCTTTCACCGCCCGGACAACTTCAAACAGGTCCCCGACCCGCACCCCTTGCTCCGAGCCGCGGTTGATGTAGATGTGGTCACCCTGGTTAAACGTAATTCTGTATCGAGATTCTTCCCCGGAAATAATGTAAGTATCCTTGGGCGGGGCCTGATCGGAGACTACTCCCGAGCAATACATGTCCACCTGGGTCGGCGCTTTGGGGCTTTCTGCTGCAGCCTTAAAGCCGCCCTGAGCGCGGGCGCCGGCGGCTAGAATGGAGATGCCAAGTCCGAGGCTAAACCACAAAGAAAGAATACGATAGCGTCGCTTTGTCGCCATGGCGAAAGCTCCTTCAGTCGATACGAAACACGTTCTTGTCCCGGCCAGGTTGCTACTTCACGCTAGCACCCGCCCAACGGAGCGTCAAGAAAACGTAGGGGAGCGCTTTACACACTTGTTACCCACATGGTAGAAGCCTAGGGCCCAGGTTTTTGGTGTGGAGGGACGGTTTGCAAGGACGCTTTGGGAAAAATCGCGTTTGCGGGGTCATAGCGGCCGCAACGGCGAGCGAGATGAAAAGGCAGTTCCGGATCGGGCTTCGCCATACCCGGACGCTTGAGCTCCGCCTGGACTATCTGGACAGTGCAAAAGAGCGGTCGGCATTTTTGGGCTGGCTCGGGCGAGAGCGCCCGCGAGCTGTACTGATCGCGACCTGCCGGAGCAAGCCTGGCGGAGGCTTGTTCGCTGGCAGCATGCAAGAGCAAATCGGAATCCTGGCATCGGCGGCGCGAGGCGGGTGCGGCTGGTGCGACGTCGAAATTGAAACGGCAAAAAAGATGTTGGCCCCCGACCTTCGGCGCGCACTCTCCCCTGCGCGCGTGATGATTTCCCATCACGATTTTCGACGGACGCCGCGAAATCTTGCGGTCATCGCACGTGGGTTGCGACTTGCCGGGGGGCAAGTCGTAAAAATCGCCGCGGCGTGCCATACCATTGGAGACAGCCTTCGCATCTGTGAACTGGCGCGCGGACGCCGCGATGTAGTCGCCGTTCCCATGGGCGAAATTGGGCTCGCCGGACGGGTTCTCTCCATGAAGGCGGGCAGCGCACTCGCGTACGCCTCGGTGGGGCAGGCTACAGCGCCGGGGCAGCTTTCTCTGGGCGCGATGGTGAATCTGTATCGCGCCGAGAAAATCACGCGCAGGACAAAGGTGTTTGGCGTGATTGGAAATCCAATCGGGCATTCGCTTTCTCCCTTGATGCACAACGCGGCGTTTCGGGCGCGAAAAGTCGACGCGGTCTTTTTGCCGTTTCTGGTGCGTGACCTGAAAGATTTTTTGGGCGCCGTCAAATCGTTTGGGGTGTCGGGGTTTGCCGTAACGATTCCTCACAAGGAGTCGATTCTGAAAATGCTCGACGACTGCGACCCGTTGGCGGCTCGCATCGGGGCTGTCAATACCGTGGTCGTGCGTGGCGCGGGCCGTGTGTACGGGTACAATACGGATTACGTGGGTGTACTGCGGAGCCTGGAGAGCCGCATGACACTCGCGGGAAGCCGCGTCCTTTTGTTCGGCGCCGGCGGTGCCGCGCGAGCGGCGGCATTCGCGCTGGCGCAGGCGGGATCGGTTGTGTGCTTGTGTTCGCGGCGGCCGCGACGCGCAATGGCTTTGGCGAAAGCCGCGGGAGCGCAAGTGGTGAAGCGCGGCGAACTAAGCAACGAGTTTTTTGACGCGATAGTGAATTGCACGCCTGTGGGGATGCATCCGCACGGCGGCTCGCCGCTGTCGGCTGACGAATTGAATTGCCGGATCGTCATGGATATGGTGTACCGCCCGCGCGAGACGGAATTGCTGGAGACCGCGCGGCGCAAGGGCATTGAAACTATTTCCGGGATCGAAATGTTCCTCGCGCAGGGTTTCGCGCAATATGAAATCTGGACGGGCGAGCGCGCTCCGGAAGCGGCGATGCGCCGCGTCGTGACCAAGGTGCTGGAGCGGAATGATAACTCTCAGGGGTGAGTGCCGCTGTCCACGGAAATTGATCGCTGGAAACGGGAAGCGTTCTTAACGCAAAGGTGAAGGCCGCGGTTCGCGCAAATGGCTCACCGGGAACGGCAGGCAGGCTAAATAAAAATGATCCAGCCGGACTTCAAAACATTCTGCAATCTCGCGCGTCACGGGAACCTCGTCCCGGTGTACGACTCCTATACGGCCGATACGCTCACGCCTGTCTCCGCATACCAGCGACTCGCGCATGACGCACGCTATGCCTGCCTGCTCGAGAGCGTCGAGGGGGGCGAAAAAATTGCCCGCTATACGTTCGTAGGCGCAAATCCAAGCGAAGTGTTTCGGTACGTCAACGGAGCGTGCGTGCTTGAGGGCGACAGCCGCACTTCGTGGGTGCAGACCAATCCGATCGATTACCTGCGCAACCGCGTCGAGCGCTACCGTCCGGTGCGCGTGCCGGGATTGCCCCCGCTGGTGGCGGGCGCGATCGGTTATTTCGCCTACGACATGGTGCGGCTGGTCGAAAAGATCCCCGACACCGCGCGCGACGATGTGGGAATGGACGACGCCGTGATGATGTTTTTTCTTGGCCTGGTCGCGTTCGACCATGTCCGGCACCGCGTATGGATTGTTCGCAACGTATTCACCGATGGAGAAGGAAGCCTGCGCGCGAAATACAATCGGGCGGTGCGAGAAATTCGCGCCACGCGCAAGCGCCTTGAGGAACCCGTTGCCGCCGAAGTTCCCAAGCGGCGCAAGGCTCGCCCGCTGAACGTCACATCGAATTTCACGCGCGCGAAATTCATGCACGCGGTCGAAAAATCGAAGGAATACATTCGCGCGGGAGATATCTTTCAGGTTGCGATCAGCCAGCGTTTTGCCGCGAAAACGGACGCCGACCCGTTTGAAATTTACCGCGCGCTGCGCGTGGTGAATCCTTCTCCGTACATGTATTTCCTTAAGCTGAACGATCTCGCGGTTGTCGGCAGCTCTCCGGAAATGCTCGTGAAGGTGCAGGGCCGCGAAGCGCTCTACCGCCCCATTGCCGGGACACGCCCGCGCGGCGCCAGTGAAGCGGAGGACGTGGCGCTGGAGACCGAGCTGGCCGCCGATCCCAAGGAACGCGCCGAGCACATTATGCTAGTCGATCTGGGGCGCAACGATCTGGGGCGCGTTTCGGAATACGGGTCTGTCCAAGTGGATAAATTGATGTTTGTCGAGCGCTACTCGCACGTGATGCATCTGGTTTCGAGCCTGCGCGGGAAATTGCGCGAGGACGTGGACTGCTTTGACGCGCTTGCGGCCTGCTTTCCAGGTGGCACTCTTTCCGGCGCGCCGAAAGTTCGCGCGATGGAAATCATCGACGAACTCGAACCCACGCGCCGAGGCATCTATGCGGGTGCGATTCTGTATCTCGATTTTTCCGGGAATCTCGATTCGTGCATCGCGATTCGCACCATGGTCGTCAAAAAGGGAATGGCCTATGTGCAGGCGGGAGCGGGCTTGGTGGCGGATTCGGTGCCCGAGAAGGAATTCACGGAAACGGTGAATAAGGCGCGCGCACTGCTCACGGCGCTTGAATTTGCGCATCGCGGGGAAGACCCTGCTCCGGGCGGACACGCGAAGGCCAAGCGCCGGAATACGAAGTAGATTTGGTTTTCAGCGGAACAGTCTTCAGAGCCTGTTTTACTTAATGCAGCAGCAGCTTCTGCACGCGCCAGTTGGCGGTTTCCGCGAGATAAATTTCATTTTCGGAAGGGCACGCGATCGCGTGCGCTCCGGCGAACTGCTTAGGCATGCGTCCCGGGCGGCCGATGACACCAAGTACTTTTCCGTCCAGTGAAAGCTTGAAGACTCGACCCGGGTAGGTCACTTCTCCCACGAATAGAACCTGATTCGGTCCGGGCGTGATGCACAGGGCGTTGGGAGCGCCGATTACGGCGGCCAGGGCCTCGCCGGTGGGAATGTTGCCGTAGACCGGATGCAGTTTCGGATCCGGCGGCACGTCGATGGTGAATGTGCGCAGCCATTTTCCATCCGTGTTGAACACCTGGATGCGGCGATTGGAGCGATCGGCAACGTAGAGGTTGTCGTTTCGATCGGCGACTATGGAATGAGGGAGGTGGAATTCTCCCGGTCCCTTGCCGGGCTCTCCCCAGGATTTCACCCATTCCCCATCCTTGTTATATTTTGCGACGCGTGAATTGATGTATCCATCCGTAACATAAATATTGCCGTCGGAATCCCACGTTACATCGGTGGGTTCGCGGAACAGGCCGTCAATGGGAGCCAGCGGAGGATTCGGATGGCCATAGGGCTTGGGATCGTCCGCCGATTCACCCTTCCTTCCGAAAACCCACACGACGCGCCCCGAGGGATTAAACTTGATTACCATGTCGGAGCCTTTGTCGATGGCCCAGATGTTGTCATCCTTGTCGATGCGCACGGAATGCGCTTCGGACCAGGCATAAAGACCCTTGCCGATTTCTCCGAGATATTCGCCTCGCGGACCGAATTCCAGGAGTTGAGCGGCGGCCGCTCCGTAGGCCGGGCCTTGTGCGCTGTTCGAGCGCGTGAACACGAAAATGTGTCCTTTGGAATTCACTGCCACGCCGGGAACTTCGCCGAAATTCATTCCGTAGGGTAACTTTAATAAATTCGGAACGGAGTCAAAATCAATAACAGGCGCGGCCGATTGCGCGTTAAGTCGCGGGAACGTTGGCGAACCCAGCAGCACGCACAGCAGGAGCAGAATTGTCTTGGTCTTCATCGATCCCTCGCGATCCCTTTGAGAAATAGCGCCGCCGCAAATGTGACGCCAGCCTACCTTCGCTGTCTGTGAGTGTCAATCAATGACGATCAACGAGGACAAGTCGCACAGGCGGGACTGGATTTTTACTTTCTTGCTGGCCTCGGAGAATTCGAAAGAACACCGGCTGACGTCTGCGCTCACAATTCGCCTGCCCCACAAATTCGTGTAGTATTGTGTTTCAGGGGAGCAGGGCCCCCTTCGCAGCGTGCGCGCTTGCAGGGAGCGGATCATGAAAGCGCAATTTATTCGGGCGTTCGCGATTACGTTGTTCTTGCTGGGATGTGTCGCCGGTCAAATTGCCGGCGCGCAGCAGCGCGGCCCATCGACTGCCGAGGAACGCGCCAAGGCTGTAAAGATCGCGCACGACCTCGAACGGGAACCGCTCGCCAAGAATGCCAAGGACCAGCGGGAATGGGTGATTCAGTGGATCGTCGACATTCCTGATATTACTGTGAATGTCTGCTTCGATTATTTCGGAAAACTTCCCGACCCGCCGCAGGGCTACTCGACCGAAATCACGCGGCAGATGGTAATTTCCAGCGCTGCGTTCATGATTGAGCATCCCGAAAAGGTCAAGGACGAGCAAGCCATCGCGCTCACGGGCCTTCTTGGTTCGATCAAGGCGTACCAGGCGATTCTGAAGCAGGATTCTTCCGCTCGCTGGGCGCAGATGGATAAGCTGGTGCAGATGCGGGAACAGCGAAAACTCGACGAGTTTGTCACCGACACGCGCAGGAAATGCAGCCAGGATCAGGAAGAGCCGGACCCGGACACGATGCGTGCGCAAGCGCATTGATTTGTGCCTCCCGCCGTTGAGCCTTATACTCTCGCTTTTGGCATTTCCCTGAGGGGCAGTGCGCGCTTGCGGCGGATTAAAAAAAAACTGAACCTGGTTAAAATCGATGATCCTGCTTCTCGACAACTACGATTCATTCACCTATAACCTTGCGCAGTTCCTCGGCCAGTTGGGCGAAAAACTGGAAGTGATTCGGAACGACAAGATTACGCTCGACCAAATTGCCGATAAAAATCCACAGCGCATCGTGATTTCGCCCGGTCCGGGCAAGCCGGAAGATTCCGGCGTCTGCGTGGACGTGCTTCGGCGGTTCTCGGGGCAAATTCCCATACTCGGCGTGTGCCTGGGACACCAGGCGATCGGCTATGCGTTTGGAGGGAAAGTGATTCGCGCGCCCGAAATCATGCACGGAAAAACCAGCCGGATTCATCATGACAACCGGACAATCTTCAGGGATGTGCCGCAGGATTTTGTCGCCACACGCTATCACTCGCTGATCGTTGAGGAAAAATCGCTGCCTGCCGATCTGGAGATTTCCGCGAAGACGGATGGAATTATCATGGGCCTGCGCCACAGGAAAATGCTGGTCGAAGGCGTGCAATTTCATCCGGAGTCCGTTCTGACGGAAGTGGGGATGCAGTTGCTGCGCAATTTTCTTTCGCTTTCAATTTAAATTCATTTCCAAATATATTCCGGACGCCAGCAGCACAGGATTCAGCCTGTAATCCTTTTTAAATGTTGATAATTCCAACGAAATTCAATTGCAGACAGGCGGAAGCCTGCCTACTACTTCTTCATCGCCGGGCAGAGTTCCTTGTACTCGCACCAATCGCACAGGGGAGAGACCCGAGTGGGAAATGACGTCGCCGCCTCGATGATGTGAATAAGGGCGGTCGTATTCTGCTTCACCTTTTCCAGTTCCCGCGGGGTCTTTGTAATTTTGATTTCCTTGTCGAAGGCCAGGTAATGCCAGATCAGCGAAATGCCTTTTACTTCGGGCCAGCGATGGCGGATCGCGATTTCGTATAACGCGAGTTGTACATCCTTGCCGACTTGCTCGGGACTGGGCAGACGGCGCGAGGTCTTGTAATCGTGTATTTCCAGCGTCCCGTCTTCATTTCTGGCCAGGCGGTCGATGATTCCGCGAATGGCATGATCTTCGGAGATCGGAAGCAGGAATTTCTCTTCCAGCTCCAGCGTGGTGTTCTGCGTGAAGGGATGAAAGCTCCAGTGATAGTCCATCAGCATTTTGCGTCCGGCCTCGAAATACGTCCGTGCGGCGGTTCCTGATCGTACGATGCGCAAATCGGGAGAAAACCCTTCGTCCCATTTCTGTTGGAACCACGCGAGAAGATCGTCGCGCGAAGTCACCACTCCATTTTTCGCCTCCGTGTAAAGCTGTTCCAGCGCGCGATGGACCGAATCTCCCAGGTGCAGCTCGATGCTTCGGATGGGTGGAGGAATTTCATCGATATAACGGAATTTATATTTTTGCGGGCACTGCTGGTAGGACTGCAATTTGCTGTGAGAATAGCTCGACACAATTTTATTTTACGTCAGAGGGCGGAATTATTCGATGGATTGGGAGGCAGGTCAATTCGAGGCGCGTCTCCGCGACCCTTTTCCTGTGTTTGGCTCGTTTGAATCGCGGGTCGAACTTTCCGCGTTCCCAGAATCTCCCGCACTTTTCCCAGCAGGTCTTCTCTTGTGAAGGGTTTCTGAATGAGTGTAACCCCGGAATCCAACACGCCAAGATGAACGATGAAGTCGTCTGTATAACCGGACATATAGACCACCTTAATTCCAGTGCAGATGCGAGTGATACGATCGGCCAGCGCCCGGCCATCCATTCCAGGCATCACCACGTCGGTGAGCAGGATGTGAATGGGGGAATGATATTCCTCGGCAATTCGGATCGCATCGGGGCCATTCGCGGCGTCCAGGACAGTATAGCCGTTGGCCTCAAGTAGCTCGCGCGCCAAATCCCGCAACGTTTTCGCGTCTTCCACAAGCAAAATAGTTTCCGATCCCCGCGCCGCTTCAGAGCTGTCTTTACTGCTGGTCATGGCCGCCATGGCCTCTTCAATCCGGGGAAGGTAAACATTGAATGAAGTGCCCTGTCCAACCACGCTATCGACCGAAATGTAGCCATTGGTCTGCTTCACAACTCCGTATACGGTAGCCAGCCCCAGCCCCGTTCCCTTACCCTCCGCCTTGGTTGTGAAGAACGGCTCGAAGACATGAGACTGAGTTTCTTCATCCATCCCGCAGCCCGTATCAGTCACCGACATCATCACGCAGGGGCCCACAACGGCGCCCGGGTGTTGCCGGCGAAAAGCGGCATCGATCTGCACGTTGGCGGTTGAAATGGTCAATTTTCCGCCACAAGGCATTGCGTCACGGGCATTCACAGCCAGATTCATAATGACCTGTTCAATTTGCCCGCGATCGGCTTTGACACGGCCCAGCTCCCGCGCCACATCCGCAACTAACTCGATGTCCTCGCCAATCAGACGTTGGAGCATCCCGAGCGTATCGGCCACGATTGTGTTTAAGTCCAGCACTTTCGGTTCCAGCACTTGTTTGCGGCTAAACGCCAACAGCTGCCGGGTCAACGCAGCCGCCCGCTTTCCCGCCTCCTTGATCTGGTCGGCTTTCGACCGGAGTGGATCGTCAGGGCCGAGTTTTAATTCAAGAATTTCACTGTAACCAATAATCACGCCCAACAGGTTATTGAAATCATGGGCAATGCCGCCCGCGAGTTGGCCGACCGCTTCCATTTTCTGCGCCTGGCGCAACTGGCGCTCCAATTTTTTCTGTTCGCTGATGTCGAGAACAAATGTGGTGGCTTCGGTTTCGCCGGATTCCGCCACGAGGGTCACAATACCGATCAGAACGGAAACCCGGCTGCCGTCCCTGCGAAAGAATTGCTTTTCAAAGGGAGGCGCCACTCCCGTGGTCATCAATCGTTCGAGCACCAACCGGTCCGCCTCGCGATATTCGGGAGGTGTCAGGGTGTCCCAACGCACGTGACTGGAGAGAAGTTCTTCACGGGTGAAACCCAACATGCTGGAAAAAGCTTCATTCGCGTCGACGATCTTGCCGTTGAGGTCGCCAGTCGAAATCCCGATGATGTTGGAGTCCGCCAGATGGCGGAGGCGCGCTTCACTCCTGCGGAGCGCCTCGGCTACGCGGTTGCGCTCGGCAACGATTTCCAGTTCTCGTTTCGCCGCGGCATGATGCGATTTCTCTTCCGCCATTTGAGCTTGAAGGTCCGCATGTCGGCGCGAGAGTTCCTCATGCTTCTTGCGTTCGGTGACGTCTCGCACCGAGCTGAGAACCACAATGCCGTCTTCGGTCTCGACCGGACTGAGCGAGATATCCGCGGGGAATTCGCTGCCGTCCTTGCGCAGCGCCATCAGGTCGCCGGCGGAGCCCATGGATCGCGCTTTAGGATGACCGAAGAATTGCTCGCGCTTACCATCGTGCTGTTGCCGAAACCGGGGGGGAATCAGGATTTCGAGGGGCTTGTTGAGGAGCTCGTCGCGCTGATAACCGAACAGTTTTTCCGTCTGGATGTTGACGAGTACAATTCGCCCGCGCGAATTGACAACGATCATCGCATCGGGCGCGGCATCGAGAAGATCGCGGAATGACCCCTTCATGCTTTGGCAATCTTCTCTCACTGGATATTTTATGGCAATCGGAACGAGACTTAGTAGTTAACAGTGTGCAGGAAGCGTGCAGCACGGAGGAACAGGGAATCGTTCAATATGCGGGGTTGAGCTATCGCATTCCGGCGCACTTGTGCGGTGAGTCTTGCGTGTCAGGAGGCGAGAACACCAAGGCGCCGGTCGAGGATATTAACGGCCTCGGAAGAGAAAGATGACGTCGAGGACCGCCAGGATGGCGACGAGGACTTCGAGGACGAACGAGCGCGTCTCATTGAATTGATCCATCATGAAATCGTAGAGTTCGCCGACGGTATTCAGTTTCTGTTCCACCAGATTCCGGTAATCCGGCACGCCGATACGCTTTGCCGCGAGGCGATACATACGCGCGTAGTAAAAGTCGCTGATAAACTTGATGGCGTTGTCGATGCGCTCGGCCAGTTCCATGACGTCCAGCCGAATCGTATTGAAGCGCTGGGCTTCGCGCGGCATGCTCCAGCGCGCGAGCAGAATATTCCGCTTTCGTTCGAGCGTTGTGTAAAATTCGGAGAGGACGCGGGTCATGAACCGGTCGTAATAGCGGAATTCGAGGATTTGCATTTTCGCATACTCGAGAATCTGAGTTGCCGCCGTCGCGTCTTCCGGCCGGTCATAGACAACCGCGCCGTGAGAGCCGATAACCACCAGGTCCGTCGGATAATAAGACAGGCCGGACTGCAGGGCTTCCTCCCTTGCTTTTGCCGCCAACGGAAGAGTCTCTCCTCGAACCAACTGCACAATTTCAGCGCCATGCAGCGCAAGCAGTTGGTCGGCGGTGGGTTGTTTCCCGTCCGTGTCGTGAATTTCGTGGATTTCGACGACGAGGTAACTTTCCTGCAGCCAGTCCTCGGTCGGGCGGACCACCATAGATTCGATTTGCTCCAACCGTCGTTGGGCCAAGGCGCGCAACTGGGGTTCCACGTCGGGCGCCTCCATCCACCGCGAGCCCTGTTCGACGAGAGCATCCCAACCGCTCTCGAACGGGATTTCCGCTTGAATCACGATGACGCCAAACGCGTAATACTTCACCGAACAAGCGGCGGTGACTCCCTCGCACACGAACACGGCCTCGGCAGGTTCCACGATGGGGGCCTGCTCGAAGCGCACGTACTGGGGTGTGCGCCGGGGGAAGGCGGGCTCCACGAGACCGCCTCGCTCGCCGAGAAAATTGCGCAGCTTTTCGAGGTCAAATGACTCGGCTACGTCGTAGAGAAAGAGGATCCGAAAACAGCCGTGTAGGAGCACACTGTTTTGTACCATCATTTGACGTGAAACGGAGAATGCGATTGTTGAGCGACTGTTCGGCAGTTCTTCAGCGACCGTCCAGCGATTGGTCAACATTTGTCCAGCGGCTGCGATCCGCAAAGCTACAACGGTTTCGTCAACGCGATCAACGCTTCCAGTTTCCTGGCCGCTTCACCGGAATCGATGGATTGAGCGGCCATAATCGCTCCTTCCAGGAAATCGGGCGAGCGTCCGGAAGCGACAATTGCGGCAGCGGCGTTGGCGACGACAATGTCGCGGCGCGGACCGTGTTCCCCGGAAAGAATCGCTCGAATCAATTCCGCGTTGTGGACTGCGTCGCCGCCGGAGATCGCTTCGAGTGGCGCGCATTCGAGACCGAAATCTTCAGGCGTGGCCTCGTAAATTCGCACGGTGCCGCTTCGAATTTCTCCGATTGCCGTCTCGCCGGACAGGGAAATTTCGTCAAGGCCTCCCGCGCCGTGCACCACAAACGCGTGTTCGGCGCCAAGTTCGCTAAGCGCGAGCGAGACTTTCTCGACGACTTTATCCGAATAAACGCCGACCACCTGCGCGCGCGCGCCGGCTGGATTGGTTAGCGGGCCAAGCAAGTTGAACGCGGTGCGCCCGAGGCGGCGTCTTGCCGGCATGGCGTGCCGCATGGCCGTATGCATCGCCGGAGCAAAAAGAAAGCCGATCCCGATTTCCTGAATGGCCGCGCCGATGCGGTCCGGCGTTACTTCGAGAGAAATGCCCAGTGCTTCGAGAACATCCGCCGAGCCGCATTTCGATGAGATCGAGCGGTTGCCGTGCTTGGCAATCCGCACGCCCGCTCCGGCCGCGACGAACGCCGCCGCGGTGGAAATATTAAATGTTCCCGAGGCATCGCCGCCGGTGCCGCAGGTGTCCACCAGCAATTCATCGTGCAGCGATTCAGGAAGATGTCCCTCGGGAAAAATCGGCGTCGCATGTCGCCGCATGGCGCGCGCAAAGCCAACCAGTTCCTGCACGGTTTCGCCCTTATTGCGTAGCGCGGAAAGCAGCGCGACGATCGAGTCTTCCGCCGCGCGCCCGGAGAGAATTTCCTCCATGACGTTCTCGGCTTCCTGGCGTGAGAGGTCGCCGCCGGTCTCCAATTTGTCGATGAGCGATTTCAGCATGTTGGAACAATCCAGACTAAGGAAGAGAATAAGTCAGCCAATCTTCTCAACAGGAAGCGCTCCGGCTGCTTTCGCTTGCCCGGTTCGGGCGTGTCCTATAAACTCTTCCTTTTGATTGCAGGTAAATTCTAGCATTGATGGACGGACGATGAAGATCCACGAATATCAGGCGAAGGAAATATTCCGGCGGTTCGGCGTTCCCACGCCTCGCGGAGAGATGGTTACCACTCCCGATCAGGCGCGGGCTGCGGCCGAACGGCTGGGCACGAAGATCGTTGTCGTGAAGGCGCAAATCCATGCCGGAGGCCGCGGCAAGGCCGGCGGCGTGAAGCTGGCAAAATCGCCCGCCGAAGCAGCCGATCTGGCGAAGGCGATGCTGGGCATGAAGCTGGTGACTCCACAGACGGGGCCTGCCGGACGCATCGTGCAGCGGTTGCTGGTCGAGGAAGGGCTCGACATCAAGCGCGAACTTTACCTGAGCATTCTGGTGGACCGCGCCGTCGCCGCTCCCGTACTCATGGCGAGCACGGCGGGCGGAATGGAAATCGAGGAAGTGGCGCACACGAATCCGGAGCTGATTTTGCGCGAGACGATTTATCCCGCGACAGGATTGCAGCCCTATCACGCGCGCAAGCTGGCGTTCGGCCTGGGACTTTCGGGCGATGCGGCCAAAGCTGCTGAGCCGTTTCTGCAAGGGCTGTACCGCACGTTTCTGGAAACCGACGCGTCACTCGCGGAAATTAATCCGCTGATTGTGACCGGCGACGGCAAGCTCGTGGCGCTGGACGCGAAGATGACGTTTGACGACAACGCGCTCTACCGGCACAAGGACCTCGTCGAGCTGCGCGATTTGAACGAAGAAGATCCGCTCGAAGTGGAAGCGTCGAAATTCAAACTCAATTATATCAAGCTCGACGGCAATGTCGGCTGCATGGTCAACGGCGCGGGTCTCGCGATGGGAACCATGGATATCATCAAGCTGTCCGGCGGCTCACCCGCGAATTTCCTGGATGTCGGCGGAGGCGCTTCGGCCGATCAAGTGAAGAACGCGTTTAAAATTCTGGTGGGCGATCCCAGCGTGAAGGGCGTGTTCATCAATATTTTCGGTGGAATCCTCCGCTGCGATGTTTTCGCATCCGGCGTTGTGGCCGCCGCGAAGGAATTGCAATTGAAATTGCCGGTCGTCGTTCGCATGGAAGGAACCAACGTGGAAGAGGGACAGAAAATTTTGAAGGAGTCGGGTTTGGGATTGACGATTGCAAATGGAATGAAAGATGGCGCGGAAAAAATAGTGGCTCTCGCAGGGGGTGCGCGATGAGCGTATTGATTAACGAAAATACACGCGTTGTCGTACAGGGTTTCACCGGGAAAGAAGGCACGTTTCACGCGACGCAGATGATCGAGTACGGCACGAAAGTCGTCGCCGGTGTGACGCCGGGCAAGGGCGGCACGAAGCATCTCGATGTGCCCGTGTTCAACACCGTCGCGGATGCGATGCGCGAAACCGGCGCCGATGCTTCGCTGATTTTTGTGCCTCCGCCATATGCCGCCGACGCGATTCTCGAATCGCTCGATGCAGCCATGCCGTTCGTCATTTGCATCACCGAAGGCATTCCGACGCTCGACATGGTTCGTGTGGCGGCCGTGTTGAAGGAATCCAAAACGCGTTTGATCGGCCCGAATTGTCCGGGCGTGATTTCTCCCGGCAAATGTAAGATGGGAATTATGCCGGGACGCATTCACAAACAAGGCAATGTCGGCGTGGTCAGCCGCAGCGGAACGCTAACTTATGAAGCCGTGTTTCAACTGACGAATCTTGGCATCGGTCAGTCCACGTGCATCGGCATCGGCGGTGATCCGATCATCGGCACGTCGTTCCTCGATGCGATCAAGCTGTTTAACGAAGACCCCGACACACAAGCGATCGTGATGATCGGCGAAATCGGCGGCAACGCGGAAGAGCTGGCGGCCGCGTACATCAAAGCCAACGTGAAAAAGCCCGTCGTGGGATTGATTGCCGGGCAAACCGCTCCTCCGGGCCGCCGCATGGGTCACGCGGGGGCGATCATCAGCGGCGGTGCCGGGACGGCTGTCGAGAAATACAAGGCGATGTCCGAAGCGGGAATTCACACCGTGCAAAGCCCGGCCGATATTGGGTCAACATTGGCGGCAGCGATTAAGAAGTAGTGAGTAGCGCAGGCTTCAGCCTGTGGGGTTTTGGGCGCTGCGAAGACCGGAAACTCCACAGGCTGAAGCCTGTGCTACGAAATTCCAAACCTTTCGATCATGGAGAAATGTTAAAATGGCAATCGAACGCACACTTGCAATCGTAAAACCGGACGCCTTTGAGCGCGGTCTGGCAGGCGAAATTATTTCGCGCATTCAGAAAGCCGGCTTCCAAATCATTGCGGTCAAATCTTTGCGCCTGACCAAGAAAGAAGCCGAAGGCTTCTACGCCGTGCACCGCGAGCGTGGCTTCTTCGGCGAACTTACCGACTTCATGAGCTCCGGCAAAATCGTCGTGCTCGGTCTGGAAGCGGATGGCGCGATTCTCAAATGGCGCGAAACGATGGGCGCCACCGATCCCGCCAAAGCCGCGCCGGGCACGATTCGCCGCGACCTCGGCACCAACATCGGAAACAACTGCACGCACGGTTCGGATGCTCCCGACACTGCGGCGTTTGAACTGGGTTATTTTTTCGCGGGCTATGAATTGATCTGAAGTGTTCGCCGGGCACAGAAAAGTTTGGATTGAAAAGTATTTGAATGCGAACCTGAACTCGTCATTCCGAGCGAAGCGAGGAATAACGTGGTACGGGATTTTGCGTTCTCACCTTGCAACGAACCTCATAAAAATTAGCTAGAATGAACCAATGGAGCCGATTCGCCACTTGGGGAAAATGATGATCTTCGCCGGCGCGGCGCTGGCGGCGATTGGCGCGCTGTTGTGGTTTTCGGCGAGGCCTGGTGGCCTGCCGCTGCGGCTTGGACGGTTGCCGGGAGACATCGCGTACGAAGGCAAGAACGGTTCATTCTATTTCCCCGTGGTGACGTGTATTCTGGTGAGCGTCGTGCTGACGCTCGTCATGTGGCTGGTGCAATGGCTGAAAAAATAAAACAACTGGAATTCAATCTCGCGCCGGAGCGAAAAATCTGGAGCGTCGCGGAACTGACTTCGCGCATCAGCGGCGTCCTCGCGACGAATTTTTCAAATCTGTGGGTCGAGGGCGAAGTTTCCAATTTTCACCCTGCGCAGTCCGGGCATCTGTATTTCACGTTAAAGGATGCGAAGGCGCAGGTGAAGTGCGTCTGCTTCCGCTCGCAGGCGATGCGGCTGAAATTCCGGCCCGAGGACGGCCTGAAGCTGATCGTGCGCGGGTCGATCAGCGTGTACGAGCCGCGCGGCGAATATCAGATTTACGTGGAGCACATCGAGCCGTCCGGCGTTGGCGCGCTGCAACTCGCGTTTGAGCAGCTCAAGAAGCGCCTGGAAGCCGAGGGATTATTCGATGAGGCGCGCAAGAAGCCGCTTCCCATGATGCCGCAGCGCATCGGCGTGGTCACCTCGCCCACGGGCGCAGCGGTGCGCGATATTATTCGCATCCTGCGTCGGCGATTTCCGAATCTGCACCTGATCGTCTATCCGGTGCGCGTGCAAGGGGACGGCGCAGCGGATGAAATCGTCGCGGCGCTGAAATATTTCAATCGCAAGCGAATGGTGGACGTAATTCTGCTGGCGCGCGGCGGCGGGTCCATCGAGGATTTGTGGGCGTTCAATGAGGAATCGGTGGCGCGCGCGATTGCGGCGTGTATGATTCCCGTCGTCAGCGGCGTTGGGCACGAAACCGATTTCACGATCGCCGATTTTGTCGCCGACATGCGCGCGTCCACGCCATCCGCCGCCGCCGAAATCGTCGTGAAGTCGCGCCAGGAATTTCAGCGCCACTTGCAGGAACTGGAACATAAAATCTCGCAGCGTATGCGCTACCTGCTGCTCGAATTGCGCCATCACCTGAAGGAACTCACGACGCACATGGGTTTCCGCCGTCTCGAGGATTTGCTGCGCCGACACCGCCAGCAGACCGACGAGCTGACCGCGCGGCTCGGCATTTCTCTGGAAGGCCGCATCGAGCGGCTGCGCCACCGCTACACGGTTGCCGCCACGCGCATCGCGTCCTTCGATCTGCGCGCGCGCATCCGGACTTTCGGTTTGCGTGTCGTTCAACGCTCGACCGAATTAGGAATAAAGATGGAGCGACTGATGGTCGGTAAGATTGCGCAGCTCGAACGCTTGCGCCTGCAACTCGAAGAGCGCAGCCCGTTGCGCGTTCTGCAGCGCGGCTACGCGATTTGCACGGACGCGGATGGCAACGTCGTGAGCGCAGCCGACCAAGTGGCAATCGGCGCGCAAGTCAATATGCAACTCGCCCGCGGACGCTTAGGCGCGGAAGTGAAAATCAAAGATTTGCCGAGGGATTGACGTTTAGCCGGATGTGCGGCCCGCCGATGGGAGAAATTTCCGCCGCCCATCGATAATCTTGCCCGTGGCGGACGCGCAGCACGGTGGGGGTTCGTCCGTCGCTTCCTCAAAAATTGAATCTCCCGTCCGCGCCAGCCTGTGAAGCCTGTCTCGTTTATGGCTTCCACTTCTTCAAGAAGCCAGCCACATCCTCCGGGCCGAGGCGGACAGTGGACTCAAACTCTCCTTTTTTCTGGCTAACCACCAGTTTGCCGTCCGGGTCCAGGATGGCAAGGCTCGGCACGCCCTTGTCGAGAGGGATTTCGTACTTCCGGGCGAGGTCAAGGTTCTTGTCGTAATCCCCGACGTTGATATGGATGACGTGATAGTTGGCGTTGACCAGCGGGGCAATCGCCTTGGAGTGAAACGTCGCGTCCAAGACATGGCAGTCATAGCACCAGTTGCCGCCGAAAACCAGGAGGACGCGTTTGTGGTCCTTGGCCGCAGCGGAGAGGGCGGACGAGATATCGGAGGGAGCCGCCGCCGGATCGGGATAAAGCTGTGTGTTTGGCTTCGCAGGTTCCGGCAGGCGCATGATCGGTTTTTCGACGAAGTCGCTGCGCTGCGTGGAGACGATCTTCCAGTCTCCCAGCCGTTGCACCCAAATCTGAGCCCCGGAAATGACGCCGGGCTTTTCGCCTGCCCCTGTCCGAATTCCCGCCTCAAATCGCAGGACGAGAGCCATCACGCCGGGCTGAATGGTTTTCGCTTCCAAAACTTTTACATCAAGGCGTTCGAGGCCATCCTGCTTCAAGCGGGACCAGAATCCGGGTTCTTCCGAGGGGTCCTGCGTTTCTCCCTGTGGGGTCTTTGCTCTCGCCGGCGGATTGGTGGTGTACAGAGCGGCCAGAGCGGATCGATCTCCCGACAGGACCGCGGCTTTCCATCGGTCCAGTGGTTCGAACGCAAACGAGGCGGCAGGGGAAGCCTTCCTTGATGGTGTGTATCGTGCTGGAGTTTGCGCGAATGCGGAAGCCTGCGCGCAAAGTGAAAAAACTGAAATGACGGTGATGCGGATGATCTTCATTTCGCCCCGGCCCGTATCCGGCATTCAAGTTTATATCATTCAAAAACTCAAATCCCCGGATTTTCGGGTCGTTGGTCCGTTTGGTTTTAAAACGCTCGAGTAGCACAGCTACTGTTGGCTGTGTGGCTTTTGAGGCAAAAGCAAGGGCGAAAAGCACACAGCCAGGAGTGGCTGTGCAACAAAAACCAAACGGACGCACTCCCGGGTTTTGACGTCCGTCCATTCCCATCGTGCCGCGCCAATTCCCTTGCGTAATCCCTCCCGATTTTCGCTACAATAGTTCGGAATCAGTCGGGCGCGGACGGACGAAACCATGAATAATGTTCTTGCCATTTATCCGGGGTCATTCGATCCGGTGACCAACGGGCATCTCGACCTGATCGAGCGTGGCGCCAAGATTTTCGGCCGACTTGTCGTCAGCGTTCTGCGCAACGTCGACAAGGAACCCCTGTTCACGCTGGACGAGCGCCTGGAGATGCTGCGCGGAGTGACGCGCCAGTGGCCCAACGTGGAGGTCGATGTCTTCGAGGGATTACTTGTGGACTACGCCCGGCTGCGCGACGCGAAAGTGATTCTGCGCGGCATCCGCGCGGTGTCCGATTACGAGTACGAATTGCAGATGGCCATGATGAACCGCAAGCTGAACCCCGATCTTGAGACCGTGTTCATGATGCCGGCGCTGTCGTACAGTTATTTAAGTTCGCGGCTGGTGCGCGAAATCGCGCGGCTGGGCGGGCCGATCACTGGCCTTGTGCCGCCGGCGGTGGAAGAGCGCCTGCGCGCGAAAGTGTTTTAGTGACTTGTTATTTGCCGTCCTTCCCAGGAGCGAAGCGACGAGGAATGCCTTTCTTGCCCGCTAAGCACAACGAAAGCGGGATTCCTTGTCGGTTCGCAACTCAGAATGACGGGCAGTTTTAGCTGGCGAACAAATCGAATCGTCGTTCAACGTCGAGCATCACCCAAGGAGCCTGAACCCGTGCAACTCGCAGCCCGTGTGAACCGCATTTCCATTTCTCCGACCGCCGCCGTGGTGGCCGCGGCCGAAAAACTTCGCGCTCAGGGCGTGGACCTGGCCGATTTTGGTCCGGGTGAACCGGACTTCCCAACTCCAGAACGCATTGTGAACGCGGCGATTCGCGCGCTTCACGAAGGGCGCACGAAATATACGCCGACGGGCGGAATCGGGCCGCTGCGCGATGCGATCTGCAAGTGGCACGCGAAGGAATTTGGCTCGTCTTATACGGCGCCGGAGTGCATCGTGTCGGTGGGCGGAAAGCATGTACTTTTTAATGCGTTTTGCTGCCTGCTCGAAAAAGGCGATGAGGTTCTGATTCCCGCGCCGTACTGGGTCACGTATCCGGACATCGTTCTTTTTACCGGAGCGACGCCTGTTCCGGTGATGACGGACCCGTCCGACGGTTTCCAGTTGCATGCGGAGCAAGTCGCGCGGGCGATCACCCCGAAAACAAAGATGCTGATCGTGAATTCGCCGAGCAATCCAAGCGGCGCCGTGGTGCCGAGAGAAGAGTTTGAGAAAATTTACGAAGTGTGCCGCGCGAAAGGGATTTGGCTCGTCACGGATGAGTGCTATTCGCATTTCGTTTACGGAAACGAAAAGCCGTATTCGCTCGCGAGCGTGCCGGGAAGCAAGCCGAACATTATCGTGGCGGGTTCGCTTTCAAAAACATTTGCGATGACGGGCTGGCGCGTCGGTTACGCCCTCGCACCCGAGGCGCTGGTCTCCGCAATGGTCAAGCTGCAAAGCCAGTCTACCTCGAATGTGACTTCCATCGCGCAGTACGCCGCACTCGAGGCGATGACGGGACCAATGGACACCGTTGCCGCAATGCTCGCGGAATACTCGAAACGGCGCGACCGCATCGTTTCCGGATTGCGCGCGATTCCCGGCGTCACCTGCGTCGAGCCGGGTGGCGCATTCTATGCGTTCCCGAATGTTTCCGCGCATCTGGGCAAAGGTGTTGCGGATACGACGGCGCTGGCGAAAGCACTACTCGAAAAGCAGCATCTGGTTGTCGTGCCCGGCGAAGCCTTCGGAACGCCCGGCTACCTCCGGCTCTCGTATGCGACTTCGATTGAGCGCATCGAGGAAGGCTTGCGGCGCCTGGAGAAATTCTTTGCCATGGCGGATTCGGCCAGTTGAGCCGTGCACCAAGCAATGGGGGCCGCACGGATCAGACGGGCCGTGCGGTTCGTACGGGGCGAGCGCCTGCGCGACTCGCTCCGGTTTTTATGCCCCGCATCTGGGGCGCTCGCGATCTCTCCCCGCTTTTTCCCGAACATTCCCATGAAACCGAACCGATTGGCGAAGCGTGGCTGACCGGTAACGAATGCGTGTTCGCCACAGGCGAGTTCGCGGGTCGTGCACTGGGCGAAGTATGGAAAACGCTGCCGGAGGAATGGACAGGCACGCGTCTGCTCGGTCTGTCGCGCATTCCACTGCTCGTGAAATTTATTTTCCCGGAAGACAAGCTTTCCGTGCAGGTGCATCCGGACGACGCTTACGCCGAGCAGCACGAACCCGCGAGCGGCGGAATCGGAAAAACCGAGATGTGGTACGCCGTCACGGCGCGCGAAGGAGCGGAACTGCTCGTGGGCCTGCGGCCGAATGTCACGCGCGAGGCGTTTCAACGCGCCATTGCCGATGGAACCGTCGAGAGTTGCTTTGAACGAGTTCTGGTGCGCGCGGGCGACGCCGTATTTGTGCCCGCTGGAACCGCGCACACGATTGGTCCGGGAGTGGTGCTGTGCGAGATCCAACAGCACTCGGACATTACGTATCGCGTCTTCGATTACAACCGCGTGGGCGTGGACGGAAAGCCGCGCGATTTGCATGTCCGCCAGGCGCTGAACGTAATGCAATTCGGCGAGCAGAGCGGCGGCCTGTGCGAACCGGTGCGCGTGACGCACGGCGCGGTGACGGAAACTGTTTTTGCCGCGTGCCGCCACTTCGCCACGGAGCGCTGGGAATTTCGAGAGAAAATCGCCGCGGTGACCTCCCCGGAACATTTCGATCTGCTTATTTTTCTGGAAGGCAAGGGCCGCATCGAATTCGCCGACGGCGCAGAATCCTACGAGCCGGCGCAGGTCTGGATGCTGCCGGCTTCGCTGGGCGCGTATCAACTGCTTCCCGAATCCCCTGCAACTTTATTGCGAACGTATGTGCCCGACTTGCAGGGATTTGTCCAGCGCCTGAACGAAGAGCGCGTCGAGGAAGCGGCATGGTCGCGCGTGGTGCATCCGTGAAAAATAAGGCGACAACCAAATCGCTGGCCGCTCACGCCATCATTCTCGCCGGGGGACGCGGCACGCGCTTCTGGCCGCGCAGCCGCACGCGTACGCCGAAGCAATTGCTGAACATCGTCGGCAGCGACACGATGCTGGAGCAAACGGTTTCGCGGCTTGCCTCGCTGTTTCCGCCGTTGCGGCAGTGGGTGGTCACCAATTCCGAACAGGCCGCCGCCGTCCGCAAGCAGATGCCGCGCGTGCCCGTGTCGCACATTCTTGCCGAGCCCATTGGGCGAAACACCGCGGCCGCGATCGGTCTCTCCGCGGCGCATTTGCTGCACGATCTGCAAAAGGGTTCCGGCAAGGAAAATGACGCCATCATGGCGGTGCTTCCCGCCGATCACTACATTGCCAAACCCGGGCAATATTTGAAAATCGTGCGCGCCGCGCTTCACGTCGCGCATTCCGCCGGATCGCTTGTTGTGCTGGGCATTCCTCCTTCGCGGCCCGAAACGGGTTACGGATATGTCGAACGTTCCCGTTCAAAATCGTTGGATGCCGATGGCGTTCCCGTTTTTTCCGTGCAGCGCTTCACCGAAAAACCGAAGCTTGCGGTGGCGAAGAAATATGTTTCGTCCGGGCGATATTTCTGGAACGCGGGAATGTTTTTCTGGCGCGTGTCGACGTTCCTGGGCAGTCTCGAAAAATTCTTGCCGAATACATATGACGCGCTGATGTCACTCGCCGGGGAAATCGGAACCCCGCGATACGCGCGCACTCTGGCGCGCGTTTATCCGAAACTCGAAAATATTTCCGTGGATTACGCGATTCTCGAACCGGCCACGCGGCCCGGTGCGGCGCCCAGCGTCTTTGTCCTGCCCGCGGAAGTAGGCTGGAGCGATATTGGTTCGTGGGCGGCGGTGTATGAATTGCTGGCCCGCAAAACCGGCGAGAATGTTGCCGCCGGAAAGTCCTTCGCGTTCGACGCGCAGGGGAATTTTTTGTGGAGCCCGAAGAAATTTGTGGCTGCCATCGGGATTCGCGATCTCGTTGTGGTGGAGACCGACGATGCGCTGTTGATTTGCCCACGCGAGCGCGCGCAGGATGTGGGACAGGTCGTGAAATGGCTGGAGGCGGAAAAGCGTTCGGACCTGCTTTGATTTCCCGAACCGCATCCCTACCTGTCATTCCCGGCGAAGCGAGGAATCCAACCTTCCCGCCGCCCGCCGGCAAAAGATAGAGTGACTCCTGGCTTCGTTCGGAATCACGGGTGCATCTATCATTCTCACATTCCGGCGCAGCTTTTGCCTCAGATGTCATTTTCGCCCCTTACCCATGGGTGAGCCGCTTTTCCATCTCATCGGCCTCGCATATACTTCTGAACCGTGACGACAATCAAATTTGGCACGGACGGCTGGCGCGGCGTCATCGCCGACGACTACACGTTTGCAAATGTGCGCAAGGTGGCTTGCGCGATCGCTCGCTATGTCGTTCGTTCGGAAAAACCAAACGCCGGCGTACTGGTGGGATACGACACGCGTTACGGCTCGGAGCGCTTTGCACGCGCCGCCGCGGAAGCTGTGTCGATGACGGGGATGCCGGTTTGGGTCGCGGAGAAGGCCTGTCCTTCGCCGGCGCTTTCGCTGCTGGTGCGGCAACGCGGCGCGGCGGGCGGGATCATGATCACGGCGAGCCACAATCCTTACAAATGGAATGGCGTAAAATTCAAGGCGAGTTATGGAAGCTCGGCGCTGCCGTCGATTGTCGCGCAAGTGGAAAAGGAACTGGCGACTGTGCTGGCCGACGGTGTGCCGCCTCTTCCTGCCCAGCCTGGCAATATTCATTCCCTCGACATTCTTTCGCCGTATCTGGAAACGATTGAAAAACTCGTGGACTGGGAACGAATTCGTTCCGCCCACTTCCGGTTTGTCGTGGACCCGATGCACGGCGCGGCGCGCGGCCTGCTACGCGAACTGATGACGCGCAATGGAGTCGCGTGCGATGAGATTCGCGGGACGCGCGATCCTTTGTTCGGCGGCGTGAATCCGGAACCCATCGAGCCGCACGTTGAAGCCTTGCGCCACGCCGTTATTTCCGGCCACTACCATGCGGGTCTGTGCGCGGATGGCGATGGCGACCGGATCGGCGCGATGGACCGCG
Organism: Terriglobia bacterium; assembly: GCA_963788335.1. Lineage (GTDB taxonomy): Bacteria > Acidobacteriota > Terriglobia > Acidiferrales > UBA7541 > Palsa-360. Next base: position 11,162 of record CAWBGM010000007.1, on the reverse strand, counting down.
ACGGGACGTTTGTCACCCCGCACCAGATCTTTTCGATCCTGCTGTGGCATCTCGCCGGAACACGCGAGATTCCCGGCGACGTCGCAAAAACATTTTCATCGACCAAGATGCTCGACAGAATCGCGATGAAATTCGGACGGAAAGTGTTTGAGACTCCAATCGGCTTCAAATACATCTGCGAACTGATGCTGGAACGCGACATTCTGCTGGGCGGGGAAGAGTCCGGCGGGATTGGCACCAAGCTGTATCTGCCCGAGCGCGATGCGACCGTCATGGCTCTGCTGCTGGCGGAAGTCATGGCATGGCACAGGAAATCCCTCGGCGAACTGGTTGCGCAGCTTCACGCTGAATTCGGCGAGCATCATTACGGGCGCGTCGATCTTGACCTGAAGCCGGGACAAAAGGAACGCGCCATCGAACATTTCAGCGATACCAAAATGAAGACCCTGTTGAACTGGCCCGTCGCGCGGCGCGAGGATCTTGATGGCATCAAAGTGTATTTGGGAGACGTCGGCTGGGTGATGGTACGCGCATCGGGGACCGAACCGATGCTGCGCGTGTATTCGGAGACGACCAGTCCGGCGGCGACGCGTCGGATTCTGGACGAGACCTGCTCGATCGTTCGCGGCCTTTAGTGGCACAGGCTTCAGCCTGTGTTCTGTTGACTTCCGACACGCTGGAATAAATCTGCCTAACACCCGCAAAATTCAAAAGCAGACAGGCTGAAGCCCGTGCTACTCCACCTCAAACGATTTCGCGGCGGCATCGAGAATGCCGTTGATGAAAGGCGCGGCGTCTTCGGAGGAAAACTTTTTCGCGAGGTTCACGGCTTCGTTGATGACAACCTTAACCGGCGTGCTCATGGTGCGCAATTCCGTGATCGCGAGGCGAAGGATAGCGCGGTCGATGGCCGGCATGCGCTCGATCCGCCAGTTGCGGGCATGCGTTGAAATGATGGGATCGATTTCTTCCGCGCGCGCCGCGGCATTTTCAAATAATTGATTGGCGAACTCGCGCGTGGATTTCTGGGCGCGCACGTTTTTCCAGAAGCCGTCCTCGATGCGCGACGTTTCCTGTTTTCCCATTTCCCACTGGAAGAGCATCTGCAGTGCGAATTCGCGTGATTTTTTACGCAGGGACATCTAGCGGCGCTTCCCGCGAGGCGCGCTCTTGGGGGCGCGCGCAGGTTCTTTGGAGCGGAGTTGTTTTGACAGATTCGCCATTTCAATCGCGGCCCCGCCGGCGTCGTATCCTTTGTTCCCGCTTTTGAGACCCGCGCGGTCGATGGCCTGTTCCAGTGTATCGCAGGTGAGGACACAAAAAATGACGGGCACGCCGGTATCGAGTTGGGCGAGCTGCACGCCCCGCGCGACTTCGCTGGCCACGTAGTCGAAATGCGCGGTCTCGCCGCGCAGGATGCAGCCGATGGCAACCACGGCGTCGGAGCGGCCGCGGGCCGCCAACATTTTCGCCGTTAGCGGAATTTCAAAGGAACCGGGAACACGGACGACCTCAATATTTTCCGCGAGGGCGCCTGCGGCTCCCAGCGCGTCGAGCGTCCCGGCCAGCAGACGTTCGGTAATAAAACTATTGAACCGGCTGACGACGATTGCGAAGTGCAAGCCTGCTGCGTTCGCCGACGGCCGAATTTCCTTTGTGTCATGAAGTTTCGTCATGGTTGTAAATTACAGTGTAGCGTGCGACGGGCGTTACTTCCCGCGAAATTGCGCCGGGCGTTTTTCCAGAAATGCGCGCGTGCCTTCCCGCATGTCTTCGGTGGAGGCGCACAGGCCGAAGAGAGCGCTTTCCAGGTACTGGCCTTCTTCGAGGGGCATTTCCGATCCCCGCTCGATCACCTCCATTGTGTATTTCACGGAGAGTGGAGCATTCGCGATGATTTTTTTTGCCAGGGCTTCGGCCGCGGGCAACAGGTCCGCCGGCTCGTAAACATGATTGACCAGACCTATGCGTAAAGCCGCTTCCGCCGAAATCATTTCGCCCGTCAGGCAAAGTTCGTGCGCCATTCCCTTGCCGCACAGGCGCAGGAGGCGTTGCGATCCGCCGTAGCCGGTGATGATGCCAAGCTTCACTTCCGGCTGGCCGAGCTTCGCGACCACGCTGGCGAGGCGGATCGTGCACGCGAGAGCGAGTTCGCATCCGCCGCCCAGCGCGAAGCCGTTGATTGCCGCAATGGAAGGCTTTCCCAGAAATTCCAGGCGGCGAAAAACGCTCTGGCCGTACGCGGCAATTTCTTTTCCGGTTACCGGATTTTGCACCGCAAGTTCGGCGATGTCGGCCCCGGCGACAAACGATTTCTCCCCGGCGCCGGTAAGAATCAGAACGCGCACATCCTCATCGTCGCGCGCAGCAATCAGGAGGTCGTTCAGCTCATCCATTGTTTTCCGGTTCAGCGCATTCAACACTTTGGGACGGTTGAACGTGATGAGACCGATTTTGTCCCGCTTCTCATACAGCAGGTTTTCGTACGCCATCGCGTGGCCTCAATTCCTGACGGACTCCAGCGAGACAATCTCATTGCCGCCGCGCCTGCGCGCCTCTTCCAGACCGGTTTCCGCGCGATTGATTAAATCCGTCACGATATCCTCATTGTCAAAATCGAGTCGCGCGTTGGCTTCGGCAATTGCAACGCTGGTGGTTAATTGTGCGCCGTCCCAAGGGGGGCGTATGCCTCCGGCCGCCCGCTTTAATTTTTCCGCCAGCGAGTGGGCTCCGGTGAGCGGCGTGTCCGGCAAAACAAAAGCCAGCGCCCAGGAAGTGTACTTCACCGCGAGGTCGGTTTGCCGGACAACTCCATTTACGGCTTTTCCGAGCTGCTCCATATAGCGATCGAACGGCCCTTCGCCCTGCTGACGCATCAGATCCGGCCCGCCGTCGATTTGCAGTAGCGCGAGAGCCAGAGGGATGCCTTGCGTGCGCGCCCGTTGCGATTCGTGCAGCAAACAGTCGATGTAGGAACTGCGGGCAAGCAACCCGGTTTTTTCGTCGGCCACCGCCAACGTGCGGACCAGCGAGCGAAGGCGCGTGTGGTGCACGCACATCAGCATCTGATCGCCGATGGATTGCAGAAAATAGGTTTCGTTGGGTTTCCACGGGTGCGGCCCGGCAAAACACACAATCAACATGCCGGCCGGCGTCTGTGTTTCCGGATCGGTGAGCTGGACTCCCAGTACGGTCTCCAACCCCATTTCTCTGAGCGCGGGGCCTGCGGCGGAGTCCAGTGGCAAGCCTCCCATCGCGTCGGGCGCCGCGCGTTCCAACTGGCCGATCAGGCGAACAATTTGCCCGCCGGAAGAAGCTTCAATGCCCGAGGAACAAAATTCCGAAGCCATTTGCGGCGGCTGGCCGGGCGATCCCACGACAGCGATGCAGCGCGTCGCTCGCATATGATTGCCAACCTCATTGACGGCGGTTGAAAGCATCGCGCGCGGCGAAGGCTGGCGGAAAACGTTTTGATTGATTTCGGAAATTTTCGCGAGATCGCGAAGAGTTTCCGGCGCATAGGCCGAGGAACGCGGCTCCGGCTCCTCGACGTTCACGGGATGAGGGCGCTCCTGAACGGGCTTGGCGGCTCCCTCCTGGGGCCACCAGTGCGCGGCCTCGTACAAGCCTTGCAGACGCTCGTTGTGCTCTCCTTCGCCGGGAAATAGCTCCGCGATCCTTTGCAGCCGCTCGATGGCCTTGGATTGCAGAGAGTACTGAACAAAAATTTCCGCCTGAACAAGAAGGTCTTCCAGCGTTTGCCCGCCGCGAACGTCTTCCAGGATCACCGGAGAAATTTCGCCGCCTTGCGAGCGCGATTGATCCTGGGCGGCAGGCGCGGCATGCGTGGCGGCGCTGGTCATGCGCGAGGTGAGCGGGCCCAGCAACGAGGCGTCCGCTCTGCCCTGCAGCAGATTCATTCGTTCCTGGTTGCGGGCATCGTAGGGATCGATTTCGATCAGCTTTTCGAGCGATTGAACCGCTCCGGAAACCTGGCCGTTCGCGAGATACAGATCGAACAGAAGCACCAGCGCGTCAAAGTATTTTGTTTCACGATTCAGTTCGCTGTACAGGGCGGCCCAGAATTCGGCGAGGCGAATCGATTTCGGATATTCCTGAATCAACGTGTCCACGGCCGACGCAAATTCGGATTCACGGCGGGCGGCGAGCATGCTCTTCTTGGTGCCACCCAGCAGATCGACGGCTTTTTCCTCCTGACCGGCGCGAAGGTACTCGTTCGCCAGCAGGAAAAATTTTTCGGCTGAGCCGGCGCCCTGATTCGTCATGTGCTCGAGCACGGAGCGGGCCGTGTCGAGTTGACCCGATTTCACCAGGGCATCGGCGTAGGTTTCCAGGAAAGCGACGTCGCGCTCGGTTTCTGCAAGCGGCGTCAGCAGAGTCGCGGCCCCGGCAGGGTCGCCGTTGCGCAGCAGGCCTTGCGCATACAGAAGCGCGGCGCTGCGGTCATGGGGCACGAGCCTGTGCGCGTGCGCGAAAAATTCCAGAGCTTCGGTTTCATTTTCCGGCGTGAGCTGTCCCGCGCGCAGGTATCCGCGGGCGGCCGCGGCGGAATTTCCCAGCCGCTCGGCAAGTTCGGCGACGGCGAGATGCCGGTCGCGATTTTCCGAATCGAGTTGCGCCACGCGCACGAAACATTCCAGGGCTTCATCGCCTTTGTTGCTGAGTTCATACGCCATCGCGGCGGACATGAACTGCTCGATGGCTTCCTCGGCGCGGTTCTGTTTCTGGAGCAGCAGCGCATAGCGCGCGACGCGTTCCGGCGGCTGCTGGTGTGGCTTCAGGAAACGCGTGTACAGAGCCAAAGCTTTCAGTTCTTCGCGAGGGGCCGTAAACCGGTCGAACAACATGCCGTAATAAACGGCGGCCCGGTCAAACCGGTTCTGCATCGTGTAAAGATCGCCGAGCGATTGGATGGATTCGAGATGATTTGGAAACGTGGCGAGGACCGTCTGATAGGCTTCGATCGCGTCGTCGAGACGATTCTTCTCGACGAAACGCTTCGCGCGATCCAGCTGCTTGACGATGTCAACGGTCATGCGATTTCGGGTGATTCCTTTTGTAAATTCGTGGCCACGGAGACACCCATAGGCCGTGACCGCGCCAAAAAACACTATAACCTGTCGCGCGTTTGCGTGCCAAAACGATCGTGGGGTGCTGCTCAATTCGGCAAGTGCAACTGGCCACCTACCAAAAGCCATCCGATTCTCGCGTCCGAGTTTGACGGAAATTGAGTCGCTACCCACCAGCCGGAACATTTCCGGCCTGCCGTCATTTGTGGCACACTAAATAGTTCCGGAGCGGACACAAAACGCGGCAGGGCGGCAACGCCATCGGCCTGTGTAATGAACCGCTCACGACAGGAGAAATTGTTCCGGCGCAGTTTGCGAAGCGCCGGCCGGCTAACCGATGGACCCACGTTTCGTCCGCAATTTTTGCATCATCGCTCACATTGACCACGGCAAGTCCACGCTGGCCGACCGGCTGCTGGAACTGACGGGCGCGCTGACCCAGCGCGAAATGAGCGCGCAGGTGCTCGACTCGATGGACCTCGAGCGCGAGCGCGGCATCACGATCAAGGCCAAGAGCATTCGCCTTCACTACAAAGCGAAAGACGGCAACGAGTATCAGCTCAACCTGATTGACACACCCGGCCACGTCGATTTCTCGTACGAAGTCTCGCGCGCGCTTTCGGCGTGCGAGGGCGCGCTGCTCGTGGTGGATGCGAGCCAGGGAGTGGAGGCGCAGACCGTCGCCAACACGTTTCTCGCGGCGCAGCACAACCTCGCGATCATTCCCGTCATCAATAAAATCGATTTACCCGCCGCGCAACCGGAAAATGCGAAAGAGCAAATCGAAAATGTTCTGGCGATTCCCGCCTCCGACGCGCTGCTGATCAGCGCCAAGAGCGGCATCGGCGTCGAATCCGTGCTGGAAGCCGTGGTGGCTCGCGTTCCTCCGCCGACCGGCAACTCCGAAGCGCCGCTGCAAGCGCTCATTTTCGATTCCTGGTTCGATCCTTTCCGCGGCGCGGTGGTTCTGGTGCGCGTGATGAACGGACGGATCACGCGCTTCATGAAAATCCGTCTCTGCTTCAGCAATGAAATCTATGAAGTGGAGGCTCTGGGCGCGCTGACGCCAAAGCCCGTGGCCCTCGAAGAACTCGTGGCCGGCGATGTCGGCTTCGTCGTCGCCAACATCAAGCGCGTCGCCGATGCTCGCATGGGTGACACCGTTACCGAGCCCGCACGGCCCGCTCCCGCATTGCCCGGATTTGAAGCGATCAAGCCGATGGTGTTTGCGGGGCTGTTTCCCGTGCTCGCCAGCGATTACGAAAATTTGCGCGATGCTCTCGGCAAGCTCCAGCTCAATGACGCGGCATTTTTTTACGAGCCTGAAAATTCCGTGGCGCTGGGCTTCGGATTCCGCTGCGGCTTTCTCGGCCTGCTGCACATGGAAATTGCGCAGGAGCGGCTCGAGCGTGAATTCGGCATCAACTTGATTACGACCGCGCCGAGCGTGCGCTACCGGATCACGACGACCGCCGGGGTCGTCATGGAAGTGGACAGCCCCACGAAATTTCCTCCGCCCAATGAAATGGCGAAGATCGAGGAGCCGGTGATCACGGCCATGATTATTACCGCCGAAGATTCGGTGGGCCCGATCCTGCAGCTCTGCGAGGAAAAACGCGGCACACAGAAAAATTTCGAGTACCTCTCGCCGCAGCGCGTCATGCTGACGTACGAGCTCCCGCTGAACGAAATCGTTCTCGATTTTTACGACCGGCTGAAGAGCGCCTCGCGCGGTTATGCTTCGCTCGATTATCACCTGGCGGGATATGTGGAAGCCGATCTGGTGAAGATGGACGTGCTGGTGGGCGGCGAACCCGTGGACGCGCTAGCGATTGTCTGCCACCGGGAATTTGCCTATGACCGCGGACGGGATCTGGTCTCGCGCCTGCGCAAACTTATCCCGCGACAAATGTTTGAAGTCCCGATCCAGGCCGCCATCGGCAGCCGGGTGATCGCGCGCGAAACCGTCGCGGCCATCCGTAAGAACGTCATCGCCAAATGCTATGGCGGCGATATTTCGCGCAAACGCAAGCTGCTCGAGAAACAGAAAGAAGGCAAGAAGCGCATGAAGCGCGTAGGCCGCGTGGATATTCCCCAGGAAGCGTTTCTCGCAGTTCTGAAAGTCGCGAGTACGACGGACGACGATTAGCGTCCGTTGGAAAGACCTCCTTTTGAATGTTCAAGGAAAAGCTTTTATTTCCATCTCCGGGCATTCGAGCGAGCCTCAACCCATTTCCGTCCTGGCTTAACCCGACCAAATCGGTCGCAATGTAAGCCGCTGGGGAAACAAGGGTTGGCTCCTGCCTCAGACTTGACAAACCTTTGGTGCAGGCATAATATTCAATTGCGACTGATTCAGTCGCATATGGAACATGTTGAAGCTCTCAAAGAAAGCGGACTACGGATTGATCGCCGTCAGGCACCTGGCGACCCAGGGTGATGCCCGTTCCCAGAGTGCTTCCGACATCGCCGAAGTCTACGGTATCTCCGCCACGCTTCTGGCAAAGGTTCTCCAGCGGCTAGCCAAGCATGGCTTGGTCACAGCGCGCCACGGATCGAGTGGAGGGTACCAACTTGCCCGGCACCCGAAGGACATTTCCGCGCTGGAAGTTATCAACGCCGTCGACGGGCCAGTTATGATTACGTCCTGTGTGACGAGTCACGGAAACTGCGATCAGAGTTCCACATGCACCGTTCGCGAACCGCTGCGCCGGGTAAATGAAAGCATTGCGCAGGTATTGCGTTCGGTTTCGATCTCGCAAATGAGCGAAGATTCGCCCGAAGTCGAGCTGGTAGGTCTGTCGACTTAGTTTTTCAGGGTTTAAGTAGCACAGGCTTCAACCTGTGGGGTTTAAGTTTCATCTGGGAAAGCCAACAGGGTTAAAGTACACAGTCTGAAGCCTGTGCTACTGGTAGCCCAAATTGGTTTTTTCAGTGGACTGCAGAGCGTAACGGGAGACAAAAGCATGGCTATCAAGCTGCCGATTTACATGGACAATCACGCCACCACTCCGGTGGACCCGCGCGTGGTCGAAGCGATGATGCCCTACTTCCACGAGAAGTTCGGCAACGCCGCCAGCCGCAACCATTCCTTCGGCTGGGCGGCCGAGGAAGCGGTGGAAAACGCGCGCGCACAGATTGCCCGCCTGATCAACGCGACGCCCAAGGAGATCATCTTCACCAGCGGCGCGACCGAATCGAACAACCTGGCCATCAAGGGCGCCGCGGAAATGTACCGCGAGAAGGGCAATCACATCATCACGCAGGTGATCGAGCACAAAGCCGTCCTCGATACCTGCAAGCGCCTGGAAAAATACGGTTACGAAGTGACCTACCTGCCCGTCGGCAAGGATGGCCGCATCGATCTTGACGACCTGCAGCGCGCGATCACGCCGAAGACCATCCTGATTTCGATCATGTACGCCAACAACGAAATCGGCGTCATTCAGCCCATCCAGGAAATCGGCAAGATCGCCAAGGAAAAGGGCATCCTGTTCCACACCGACGGCGTGCAGGCCCTCGGCAAAATTTCCGTGGACGTGCAGCGCGACAACATCGACATGATTTCCCTGACCGCGCATAAGCTTTACGGCCCCAAGGGCGTCGGCGCTCTGTATGTGCGGCGCCGCAACCCGCGCGTGCAACTCTCCGCGCAAATCGATGGCGGCGGACACGAACGCGGCATGCGTTCGGGCACGCTGAACGTTCCGGGCATCGTCGGCTTCGGTAAGGCGGCTGAGATTTGCCAGAACGAAATGGCGGAAGAAAGCGTCCGTCTGCGCGGCATGCGCGACCGCCTGAAGGATAGCCTGTTCGCCAAGCTCGATGAGGTGTACATCAACGGCTCGATGACGCATCGGCTGCCGCACAATATCAACATCAGTTTCGCGTTTGTCGAAGGCGAATCGCTGCTGATGGGGATCAATGACGTTGCCGTTTCGAGCGGCTCGGCCTGCACATCGGCGACGCTCGAACCGAGTTACGTTCTAAAGGCGCTGGGAGTCGGCGAAGACCTTGCGCATACGTCCATCCGTTTCGGCCTGGGCCGCTTCAACACTCAGGAAGAAGTGGACTACGTTGCCAATCGCGTAATCGAAGTCGTGCAGCGTTTGCGCGAACTGTCGCCGCTCTATGAAATGGCCAAGGAAGGCATCGACCTGAGCAAGATGAACTGGAAGGCGTCCGCAGAGCACTAATATCCGCTGCGGGTTCGCCGTGAACCCGCCGGTGAAAGAATTTATTCGTCTGAATATTGAAGGGGGAACGAAATGGCGTATTCCGATAAGGTAGTCGATCACTACGAGCATCCGCGAAACGTCGGCACACTGCCCAAGGACGATCCGAATGTGGGCACCGGGCTGGTGGGCGCGCCCGAATGCGGCGATGTGATGCGCTTGCAGATGAAGATTAATCCCGAGACGCAGATCATCGAAGAAGCCAAGTTCAAGACGTTCGGTTGCGGCTCGGCCATTGCCAGTTCTTCGCTGGCCACTGAATGGGTCAAAGGCAAGACGGTCGAGGAGGCCATGGCCATCTCGAATACGGACATTGTCCGGGAACTGAGCCTTCCTCCTGTGAAGATTCATTGCTCGGTGCTGGCCGAAGACGCTATCAAGGCGGCGATCGAGGATTGGAAGAGCAAGAAGGCTGTCGAGAAGACGGCGGCCAGCGCAAGCGTAGGCGATTGAAGAGCGTGATTCGTGAATCGTGATTTGCGAACCGCGACCTGGCTGATCGGTGGTTTTCACGAATCACGAATTACAAATCACGAATCACGGAATTCAAAAGGATTGGTCTGGCAAAATGATTCACGTTACGGAAAAAGCGGCAACGAAAATTCAGGAACTCCTCGTCAAGGAAGGCGTGGCGGCGGAAACCGGCGGACTGCGCGTTGGCGTGCAGGGTGGCGGCTGTTCCGGGCTGACGTACGCGATGCGCCTTGAGACGCAGGCGCGCGATCGCGACAAGGTGGTCGAGGAACACGGCGCGCGTTTGTTCGTGGACCCGAAGAGCTTCCTGTATTTGAATGAAACCACGCTGGATTACCAGGAAGACCTGATGCGCCGCGGCTTCGTGTTCCAGAACCCCCAGGCATCGCGGAGTTGCGGGTGTGGCACTTCTTTCACGGTGTAGGGTTTTAGTAGCACAGACTTCAGTCTGTGGGGTTTTCGTTCTAAATGAAATCAAAACCCACAGGCTGAAGCCTGTGCTGCTCAAAGCGCCGGAACGATCGATATGCGTGGTTGGCCGGGAACGAAAACCCGCCAGCCATTTTTTTTTGCATCGTACATAGATTGAGATTTCTCAACACGAGAGTATGAACGCGCCAATCACAACCGTAGCGGCAACCACGCACTGCTGGAAATGCTCAGCGCCAACCAGCGGAGCGCACTTTTGCGCCGGTTGCGGGAAAATTCAACCGCTGCCGCCCGACACCGATTACTTCGCATTTTTCGGACTGGCGCAAAAGTTGACGATCGATCTCGAGGCGCTCGAGCAGCGGTTCCACTCCCTCTCCTGGAAGCTGCATCCCGATCATTTCGCCCGGGCCGCCCAGGAGGAACGCCAGCTCTCGCTGGACCGCTCGTCGCAACTGAACGACGCGTACCGAACGCTGCGCGATCCGGTGGCGCGCGTCGAGTACCTGCTCGGCCTTGCCGGGATGCGCCGGGAAGGCCAGAAAAAGCAGCAGGCGCCGCCTGAACTGCTCGAAGAAGTTTTTGAGCTCAACGAATCCCTGGAGGAACTGCGCGATGCGCGGCAGTCTGGCGGAACCGGCGCCCAGATGTCAAGCCTGCGCGCGAAACTCGAGGCCGCGCAGCACAAGTTTGAGTTGTTGCTTTCCGATGTGGACAAGGAACTCGCGCGCGTCGGGTCCGAATGGGATGCCGCCCTCGATTCCGGCGCCGACGAAACGGCCAGAAAAAAACTCATGGAACGCATGAACGAAATTCTGAATCGCCGCTCGTATGTGAGGAATTTAGTAAACGATGTGCGGCAGGAGTTAGTGACTCGAGACTCGTGATTCGCAATTCGAGACTCGTGACTCGTGATTCGTCAGGAACCATCGAG
>CAWBGM010000006.1:0-602039 GCA_963788335.1 Terriglobia bacterium | reverse complement strand
CTGAAACCAGGGCCTGGACCCGAAACGTGGCGCGCGATCCTCACGTTCGCCTGAAGATAGGAGATCAACTGTTCGATCGAACCCTTTCGCCAGTCACCGATCCGGGCGAAAAAGAATCCGTGCTGCAGGCCCGAGCGAAAAAATACGCCCAGAAGTATCCGCCACCGGGCGGAGTCGACGCGTGGTCGGTATTTCATGTTGTGCCTGAGTAGTCGCCTTGACCATCGTAGGACGCGAAACACGGGGCAGCGCGAAATTCCAAGTTCGCGCTGCCTCATGTCGCGAGATGCGGCATTTCTTCCGCTGCATTGTTTTGCCGATCATCGATCGTGATCATCCATCATGATCATCGATCGTGATCAAGGACCGCGATTAACGGCCGCGATTAACGGCCGATAGACCAGTTCGGCGGCAGCACAGCTCCCGGATTGCGAACTTTCACGACCAGGTACCAAAACGGGGCCTGAACCTTCGTAAACTGGTGTGGTTGGCCGCTGGGAATGATCATCTCGTCGCCGACCGTGACCATTTGCGATGTCCCTCCGATGATTCCCTTGGCATGAATCTGGCCCGCCGGAAGGGGCCTGCCGTCGCCCATCTTATTGGAGGGCCCATCCATTTTTCCGCCATAGACGACCGTGGCGGAACCTTTCAGGACGTAGAACACGTCGGTTTCGTCCTGATGAAGTTCCGCTTCGCCATCCTTGATACGGCGGCTCGTTTCGACGTAAAACTGGCCGTTGTGACCACGGTCCAGAAATAGCTTGTCATTTTCAAATTGCCCGTCCACGGTCGCTTTCGAATAATACCTGACGGGCGCGGGCTCGCTCGAGCCGTTCGCCATCGCACCGGCCGCCTGCGGGGCCGCGTGGACTCGCGTGTGGATTGCGATTCCGAACGCCACGATCGTGACGGTCGACAGAATGGCCGTGATGAATACCCGTTTCAGTCTGCGTGTCCTCATCTTCATTCCTCCTCGTACTTTCAGATTTTCAACTGGGGTGAGCGCGGAAGGATGGTACGCCCTTTCCGGGCGCGACTCAACAATCGGTAAGGGTTGGTCGTGAATCCATCTTGCGAATTAGAGGATGGTCGCTTGACTACCAAAGCTGCTAGGTCCCGGCGGCACGGTTTCAGCCTGTGGGTATTTGACTTTCCAGGGCACAGCTGAATTCAAAATCCACAGGCGAAAGCCTGTGCCACTGGTTGCCCATTCTTGGGCTATGCCTGGGTGAACCGGAAAATTTAGACTGTGCCAAAAATTCGCGTTAACTCTTATCCGTTAACCCATATCCTTGTCGAGAAATACCTTATAAATCGGTAATGGTCCCTCGAGGTGTTGAATCATGACCAACTCAACTTTCCAGGACATGCCTTTACGAATCCGAATGTCGCCCTTTTCGGGAACCTTCAATTCGCCCGTCCAATCCTCCATGGTTTCGTCCAGAGCCGCTTTTCCACCATAGTAGAATACGATTTGCTTTGGTCCGCCCACAGTTTGTCCCCGGTACAGAGGTGCAAGACTTGCCGAGCCTCTGCTCATCTTTTCAGGGCTCAGCACCACAACGATATTGTATACTTCCGCCCCAATTCACTTAGGGTAAAGTGTTTTCCGGAACGTTTTTGAGTTAACGAACGTCAAACCCTGGAAGAGTGGGAGGGCAGTTTTTAATCTGCGCGATTTCCAGGGGACACGGGGCGCATTTTGCAATTCGTCTTCCCTGTCACGAGCTTTCGAAAGATTGAAGCGACCTTATCCGTGAACTGATCGATCATGCACATTTCCAGGCCTTTCATCGAGCGCCCTGTTGCTACATCTCTGCTGACCATAGCGATTTTGCTTGCCGGCGGAGTGGCCTATTTTTTTCTTCCAGTGGCTTCATTGCCGCGCGTCGATTTTCCCACCCTCAGTATTTCGGCTTCGCTTCCGGGAGCAAGCCCGGAAACGATGGCTTCGTCCGTGGCCACTCCACTGGAACGATTCTTCGGCCGCATTGCCGGAGTCACGGAAATGACTTCGAGCAGCCAGCTGGGAACAACCAACGTTACGCTTCAGTTGGATCTGGACCGGGACATTGACGGGGCGGCCCGGGATGTTCAGGCCGCCATCAATGCTGCCGCTGGTCAGTTGCCCTCCGGCCTGCCCAGCCTGCCGCACTATCACAAGCTGAATCCGAGCGATGCGCCGATCCTGGACGTTGACCTGACTTCGAAGCTGATTCCTCGCAGCCGTCTTTACGACATAGCGGATTCGAATATCGGTCAAAAAATCTCCCAGGTGGATGGCGTGGGACAGGTGAATGTGGTTGGCGCGGCGAGGCCGGCGGTTCGCGTGGATTTAAATCCTCTGGCGCTCGCGCACTATCGGATTGGCCTGGCGCAAGTGCGCGCGGCCTTGAAATCGGCCAACGTGAATTCACCGAAAGGCCTAATCGAGAACTCGTACCGCCGGTGGACACTGTTTGCAACGGACCAATTATTCCTGGCCGAGGAGTACGCGCCCTTGATCGTTGCGTATCGCAACGGCGGGCCCGTCCGGTTGCGGGACATTGCCAACGTAACGGACGGCATTGAGGATGTTCGGAATTTCGGATTGATTGACGGCGAGCCGGGCGTGCTGATGATCGTCTCCCGGCAGCCTGGGGCAAATGTGATCGATACCGTGGCCCGGATTCGCGCACTCGTGCCGGAATTGCGCGCCTCGATGCCGCCCAGTGTAAATCTCATTCTCGCAGGGGACGGCTCGCGCACCATTCGCGCTTCGGTCAAGAATATCGAGTTCACTCTTTTGTTGACCGTCGCGCTGGTGATCATGGTTATCTTTATTTTTCTGCGCAATCTGTGGGCAACCGTGATCCCGAGCATCGCCGTCCCGTTGTCGCTTGTCGGAACATTTGGCGCGATGTATGTGCTCGGATACAGCATCGACAATCTTTCATTAATGGCGCTGGCAATTGTCACCGGTTTTGTCGTGGACGACGCCATCGTGGTGATTGAGAACATCGTTCGCTATCTCGAAGCGGGCGATTCGCCCATGCGGGCGGCGCTCAAGGGCTCGCAGGAAATCGGCCCGACGGTATTGTCGATGAGCATTTCGCTCATCTCCGTGTTTATCCCCATTTTGCTGATGGGCGGAGTGCTTGGCCGTTTATTTCGCGAATTTGCCGTGACGCTGAGCATCGCCATCGGCGTCTCTCTGTGCGTATCGCTGACCACCACGCCCATGATGTGCGCGCATTTCCTGAAGTCGCCGGGAGAGATGCGGCACGGGCGAATCTACAAGGCGACGGAACAGATTTTTCAGTGGGCTCTGGCCACATACGGGCACGGTCTGCGTTGGGTGCTGCGCCACCAGCCGCTCATGCTGGTCGTGACGTTTGTGGCGATCGGCCTGAATGTCTACCTGTTTATTACCATTCCCAAGGGATTTTTCCCCCAGCAGGATACGGGACGGCTGAACGGCTCCATTGTCGGCTCTCAGGATATTTCGTTTCCCGCGATGCAGGACAAGCTTCAGCAGTTTGTAAAAATTATCCAGACCGATCCGGCCGTCAGCGGCACCACGGCCTTCACTGGAGGAGGGGCGGAAAATACGGCGCGCGCTTTCGTGGAGTTGAAAGACATCGAAGTGCGCAAGGCCACCGCGGATGAAGTGATCGCGCGGCTTCGCCGCAAGCTGGCGGTCGTTCCCGGCGCCAGCCTCTTTCTGCAGTCCTTCCAGGATTTCCGCATCGGAGCCCTGTCCACCGGTTCACAATATCAATACACCCTGCGAGGCGAAACGCTCGAGGACCTTCAGGATTGGGCGCCGCGCATTGAAGCCCGGATTCGTTCGCTTCCAGGTTTGCAGGATGTCGTCAGCAACCAGCAGACTCGCGGACTTCAGGCCTCGCTTACGATCGATCGTGACACGGCCGCTCGCCTAGGGATTCAATCGCAGCAGATTGATGAGACGCTCTACGACGCCTTCGGCCAGCGCCAGGTCTCGACCATGTACGAACAGCTGAATCAATATCACGTGGTGATGGAAGTCGATCCCGCCTTCCAGAACAATCCCGACGCCCTGAAGGATTTATTTGTGAGCACAGCGGCCGGCGATCAGGTGCCCCTTAGCACCATCTCTCACTACGAGCAGAAGACTTCCGCCCTCGCTGTCAACCACGACGGGCAATTTCCGGCGGTTACGATTTCATTCAATCTTGCGGAGGGTTTCGCGCTCGGCGACGCGGTGAATGAAATCGAAGCGGCCACATTTCAGATGGGAATGCCGGCCACCATTCATCCTACGTTTTCAGGCACGGCGCGGGCTTTTCAGGATTCGCTCAAGAACGAGCCGTATCTGATTCTCGCCGCTCTCGTGACGGTGTACATCGTCCTGGGCATGCTCTATGAGAGCTATATCCATCCCGTGACGATTCTTTCCACGCTTCCCTCGGCCGGCGTGGGCGCGTTGCTGGCTTTGCGGATTACTCACACGGACCTCAGCATCATCGCCCTGATCGGAATTATCTTGCTGGTCGGCATCGTGCAGAAGAATGCGATCATGATGATCGATTTCGCTCTCGACGCGGAGCGCAAAGAAGGCAAGAAGGCCATTGACGCGATCTATCAAGCCTGCCTGCTCCGTTTCCGGCCGATTATGATGACCACCACCGCTGCCTTGTTCGGCGCCTTGCCGCTGGCTCTTGAAAACGGTACAGGTTCGGAGTTGCGCCGCCCGCTGGGCATCAGCATCGTTGGCGGGCTAATGGTCAGCCAGGTACTCACGCTCTTCACTGCGCCGATCGTTTACCTCTATATGGACCGGTTGCGATTGAAAATTGCGCACCGCAAGAGGGTACAACCAAGCCCTGCGCCCGCGGACTAGGCGATTCGTGGCGCACGAGTTTCTTTCGCTCTGCTATTTGGCGGCGATTCAGTTTCCGTAGGCTCAAACGCGAACGGCGAATGACTTTGTAGCGCGGTCGTCCCGCGGCACGAAATCATTTCGGCAAATTTCCCGGATTGCGGACGATCGTGATCAAACTCCTAATTTCGTCCCGGTAGGGCATGAGGAACTTTTCGTTTGCCGCGTTCGCTTCCTCCAGACGTTTCAGGAGCGGCGTCGAGTCGTGGTCAGGGAGCACGGGCTTGGCGTCTCCGACCGGTTTGACAGCGAATGGATCTGGAACCACCGATTCCACAGCTTCCACGATGCCGCGATAGGTTCGGCCATCGAGTTTCATCTCTTCCGCGACAATCTGGTCCATTGAAATCGCCACAAGGGTCGCTCGTTCGAGCGTTTTCACGTCGTCCGGAGTCGGAATGCGCCCATCGGCGCCGCCGGCGAGGATTTTCTTTGCGCGATCGAGCGTGGATTTGTCTTCCGGCAGCGGATTTTTCACTCGTGCAGCGGCGGCTTGCATCACGCGCAGGTAGAGGTCCACATCTTCCTGCGTCAGCGGGTCGAGTTTTTGCTCGGTTTGCTGGTTGAGCGGGAATTCGGCGGGCTTTGCCAGGGAAGGCGCCGGGGAATTTTCTCCGGCTTCGGTCAGCGGCGAGGTTTGATTGCGGCCGCAGCCGCAGAGATGCAGCACGGCTCCGAGCGACATCACGAGCAGGATTTTGTGGGTATTTTTCGAGTGGCGCACTGGAATCTCCCGGCGGCGGAATGTTACGGCGACCCGCGCCGCTCGTCAAATCGACAAAGAACACTCCCTCGCGGCGAGGATGTGACGAACCATAAAACAGTTCGAATGAAAATCATGAAAAATCTAAAATATGGATTGACAGGACTCGGATAACGTACGCATAATTATGCAGTTGACTGTATAATCTGAATGCATATGGGACTCAACGCACAAAAACGGTTTCGGCAGGGGCAGATCCTGAAGCTCATCACGAGCGAGCCGATCTCGAGCCAGGATGAGCTGCGCAAGCGCCTCTCTCATGTGAAGGTTCGCGTGACCCAGGCGACGCTGTCGCGGGATATGTCCGAGCTGAAGCTGGTGAAGACCACGGCCGGTTACAAGCCGCTGACCAACGGCGACGAAGTTTCCGCGCCGCTGCCGCCGCTGGGCCGCGCGTTGCGCGATTATCTGGTGGACCTGCGCCCCGCATTCAACATGCTGGTGCTGAAAACGCCGCCTTCGGGCGCGCAGCCGCTGGCCGCCGCGCTGGACGCCGAAAAATTCAAGGAAGTGGCCGGCACCATTGCCGGGGACGATACGGTGCTGGTGATCACACCGTCGAAGGCCTCGCGCGTGGCCGTCCAGAAACGCATGGAGGATTTGCTCCGGTGAGCGGCCCACACAAGGTCGCCGTCGTCGGGGCAACGGGCTACGCGGGTTTTGAGCTGGCCCAACTCCTGCTTCGGCACCCGAACATTCAAAAGCCGACGTTTTATCTGCGCGAAAGTTCGGCGCACATCAAGTGCCTCACCGAGATTTTCCCGCGCCTGCGCGGCTGGGGCGAGGCGCCGTGCAAAACGTACTCGGTGGACGCCATCGCCGCGAGCGGCGCGGGGACCGTTTTTCTCGCGACGCCTCACGAAGCGTCTCTCGAAATGGTTCCGGATCTTCTGAATGCGGGCCTGCGCGTGGTGGATTTGAGCGGGGCGTTTCGTTTTCACAATCCGGAAACGTTCGCCCGCTGGTACAAATTGCCGGCGCCGCCGAAGGAACTGGCCGAAGAAGCCGTTTACGGTCTGCCGGAACTTTATGCCGGTCAGATAACGGATGCACGCCTGGTGGCCAATCCCGGCTGTTATCCGACGAGCGTGATTCTCGGCCTGCGGCCGCTTGTGGAATCGGGATGGATCGCGCGCGAACGTGGCATTGTCTGCGATTGCAAGTCCGGAGCGACGGGCGCGGGCAAGGAACCCAAGCGCGAGATGCAATTCGTCGAAGTGGACGAAAATTTCCGAGCCTACGGTTTGTTTTCGCACCGGCATACGCCGGAAGTTACCGATCACACCGGAATCAACAGTGAAGACATTGTGTTCACGACGCACCTGCTGCCGGTGGCGCGCGGAATCCTCTCCACACTGTACGTGTGGTTTTCCGAGCCGCACACGGCGGAAGAAGTCGAATCGCTCTACCGCAAGTTCTATGCGGGGCGGCCGATGGTGCGCATCTGGCCGGACGGGAAGCTGCCGGAGCTGCAGCATGTGGCGCACACGAATTTTTGCGATATCGGGTTTGCACTCGATTCCGCGGGGCGGCGCCTCGCGGTGGTGAGCTGTCTGGATAATCTCGGCAAGGGCGCCGCGGGCCAGGCTGTGCAGAACATGAATGCGATGCTGGGCATCGAGGAGGCCACGGGACTCAGATGAGAATGGTCGTGAAAGTTGCGGGACAGTTGTTGGATGACGCGGCGGCGATGGAAACGCTGGCGCGTCAGGTGGCGCAGCTCGCTCACCAGGGCCACGAAATCCTCGTGGTGCACGGCGGCGGAAAGATTTTCACCGCCACGCTCAAGCGCATGGGCATTGAAAGCAATTTCGTCAACGGACTGCGCATTACGGACCGCGCGACTCGCGACGTGGCCATCATGGTTCTCGGCGGCTTGCTCAACAAGCGGCTGGCAGGCGCGATTTCCGCCGCAGGGCAGCCCGCCGTGGGCATTTGCGCTTCCGATTCCAGCTGCTTTCTCGCCGAGCCGATGATGCACGATGAAGTGATCGGGGGCCTTGGCTTTGTCGGCTATCTGACCGGAGCGAATCTGGAATTTCTGGAAGCGTTCTGGAAGGCGGGCATGGTTCCCGTGGCGTCTTGCATGGGTCTGGGCGCGGACGGGGAACTTTATAATATTAATGCGGACCACATGGCCGCCGCGTGCGCCGAATACATTCATGCCGACCGGCTGATTTATCTCACCGACGTGGCCGGCGTTTTGGACGGCTCGAAAGTTTTGAAAGTCGTATCCACCGGCGATGCGGAAGATTTGATCCGCCTCAACAAAGTTTCCGGCGGAATGATTCTCAAACTCGAAGCGTGCAAGCGCGCTCTCTCGGCGGGTGTTGCCGAAGTGCGCATCGTCGGCGGTTCGGTGCCCAAGGGTTTGCTGGCCGCGGCCAACGGCGCGCGGTTTCCGGGAACGCGCGTCACGTCGGAATTCCCCGTTAGCGCCTCGGGCGTTGCGCGGTAAGGATTGTCACAGTGAAACGTAGCGTTGCGAAATCGAAGAAATCGGTGTCCTCGAAGAAGGCTTCTTCTGCCGGAGTTGTGTCGAAGTCTGTTCTCACGGACGCATCGCAGCACCTGATGAACACCTACAGGCGCTCCGACATGATCTTTACGCACGGGCGCGGCTGCTACGTGTTCGATCAAAATGGAAAGAAGTATCTCGATTTTCTGGGCGGCATTGCCGTGAACGCGCTGGGATATTCGTATCCAGATTTGGTCAAAACCATCAAGCGCGAAGCGGGCCGCGCGGTGCATGTTTCCAATTTATTTCACAATCCGTTCCAGGGGCCGCTCGCCGCAAAACTCGCGAAATGGTCGGGCATGGACCGCGTCTTTTTCACCAATAGCGGCGCCGAAGCCGTCGAGGGCGCGCTGAAGCTTGCGCGGATCGCAGCAAAACAAAAGACGGGCGGCGTTCGCAAGACGCGTTTTCTGGCGATGGAAAATTCGTTTCACGGGCGCACCTTCGGCGCGCTTTCGATCACGCACACGCTGAAATATCGCGACCCGTTCGAGCCGCTCGTGCCCGGCGTCGAATTTGTCCGCTTCAACGACGTCTCCGACCTCGAAGCCAAATTTACCGGCGATGTCTGCGCGATCGTCATGGAGCCCATTCAGGGCGAGGGCGGAATTTATCCTGTCACGAGTGAGTTCTGGAATCGCGCGCGCGAACTGGCGACCGAACACGAAGCCGCGCTGATCGCCGACGAAATTCAATGCGGCCTGGGCCGCACCGGTCGCGCCTTTGCCTATCAGCGCCTGCCGGGTCTTCCGGACATTGTTGTGGTTGCGAAACCCCTCGCCGGCGGTTTGCCGCTGGGCGCGATTCTCGCGAACGAAAAATTTGCGGCGGCGTTTTCACCGGGCCTGCACGGAACCACGTTCGGTGGCGGCCCGCTGACGTGCGCGACGGGATTAACTTTTCTGGAGACGGTCGAGAAAAAGCGTCTGCTCGACAACGTTCGCGCGCGCAGCGCGGAATTGCGCGCCGGACTGAAAAAGCTGGCTGCGAAATTCGATTTCATCGCTGAAATCCGCGGTGAAGGCCTCATTCTCGGCATCGATTTGAGCGTCGAAGGCGCGCCGTTTGTCGCCGAAGCGCTCAAGCAGGGCTTGCTCATTAATTGCACGCACGATCACATCCTGCGCCTGCTGCCGCCCTACATATTGACTTCGGCACAGGTGAAGGAAGGACTTTCAAAACTCGAATCGGTTTTTGCGAAAACCGAGCGGCCCGCCTTATCGACGGCCGTACCCTCTGACGCAGCCGCGGCCCTGGCGCTCGCGGCGGCGAGGTAACCATGAATGCGCAGGCCCAGGCGCTAAGCCTATCTCCCAATCTTTTAACTGGTGCGGAATGGAATGCCGCTCAGGTGAAGGAACTATTCCGTCTGGCCGCTGATGTCAAGGCGCATCCGGAACGCTACAAAACCGCGCTCGCCGGGCGAAATCTCGCGATGATTTTTGAAAAGCCGTCGTTGCGCACGCGCGTTACATTTGAAGTGGGAATTTCGAGCCTCGGCGGCACGGCCGTATATCTGGATCATGCGGATACGCATCTGGGAGACCGCGAATCGATTCCGGACGTGGGGCGGTGCCTGTCGCGTTGGGTGCAGGGAATCGTCGCACGCGTTTTCTCGCAGGACGCGCTGGAAACGCTGGCCACCTATGCGAAGGTGCCGGTCATCAACGCGCTTTCGGACCTTTATCATCCGTGCCAGACTCTCTGCGATTTCTTCACGATCGAGGAAAAATTCGGTTCCGCGCGCGGAGTCACGCTTGCCTATGTGGGCGACGGTAACAACGTCTGCCATTCGCTGATGGTTGCAGGAGCGCGCGTCGGTGCGCATGTGCGCATCGCCACGCCGGAGGGCTACGAGCCGGACGCAAAAATTCTTGAAACAGCAAGGTGCGCTGCGGCGGCCACGCAGGGAACCATCGAATTGTTCCGCTCGCCCGAAGAAGCCGTTTCGGGTGCGCAAGCCGTTTACACCGACGTCTGGGCCAGCATGGGCCAGGAGCATGAAGCCGAAGAGCGCGCAGCGATTTTCGCGCCTTATCAGGTGAATTCAAAACTGATGTCCCAGGCCGCGTCCGACGCTGTGTTTCTCCACTGTCTCCCCGCGCATCGCGGCTCCGAAGTGACCGACGAGGTCATGGAATCGCCGCGTTCCATCGTGTTTGACGAGGCGGAAAATCGCCTCCACGTTCAGAAAGCCATCCTGTTAATGCTCCTAAGCTGAAAGGACAACCGGTGCCAAAGAAAGTAGTTCTCGCCTATTCGGGCGGACTTGATACGTCAATCATTATTCCCTGGCTGAAGGAAACGTACGGCTGTGAAGTGATCGCCATGGTCGGCGACGTCGGCCAGCAGGAAGATCTGAAAGCCGCGAAGAAAAAAGCTCTGGCCACGGGCGCTTCCTCGGCGACCATCGAAGATTTGCGCGAAGAATTTTTGACCGAGTACATCTGGCCGACGCTGCGCGCCGGCGCGGTGTACGAACATAAATATCTGCTTGGCACGTCGATGGCGCGTCCTGTGATCGCCAAGCGCCAGGCGGAAATTGCCCTGGAAACCGGCGCCGATGCCGTGGCGCACGGCTGCACGGGCAAGGGCAACGATCAGGTGCGTTTCGAGCTGGCCTACAAAGCCATCGCGCCGAAAGTCAAAATTATTTCACCATGGCGCGAGTGGACCATCAATTCCCGGGAGGACGCCATCGCCTACGCGAACGCACACAAAATTCCGGTCGAGCAGACCAAGGCGAACATTTATTCCCGAGACCGCAATATCTGGCACCTCAGCCATGAAGGCGGCGTGCTCGAAGATCCCGCGAACGAGCCCGACGAAGCGATGTGGCAGTGGATTGTCTCTCCGGAAAAAGCGCCGAACAAACCGGCGGTTGTCGAAATCGGATTCGAGGGCGGGACGCCTGTGTCGGTCAACGGCAAGAAGCGGTCGCCGGTCGCGCTGCTCGATGAACTGAATAAAATCGCCGCTGAGCATGGCGTGGGCCGGATCGATCTGGTCGAGAATCGCCTGGTCGGGATGAAATCGCGGGGCGCGTATGAGACGCCGGGCGGCACACTGCTGGTCACGGCGCATCGCGAACTCGAAGCGCTATACGGTGGACCGCGAAACGTCGCACTATTCCGAAATGCTGTCGCTGCGTTACGCGGAACTTGTTTATTACGGTGCATGGTTCACGCCGCAGCGCGAAGCGCTGGACGCATTTTTCACGGAGTCGCAAAAGCGCGTGACCGGAACCGTCGGCCTCAAGCTTTATAAGGGCAATGTTACCGTCACCAAGCGCGTTTCTCCCTATTCGCTCTACCGCAAGGGACTCGCGAGTTTCTCCATGACCGGTTACAACCCGAAGGACGCTGAAGGTTTCATCAATCTGTACGCATTGCCCGTGACCATTCCGGAGGAAGCGAAAGTCAAGTGAGCGCAGGGCCCAAAGAACAGCCGTCGGGAAAACTCTCCAGCCCAAAAGGCGGGTTGTGGGGCGGCCGGTTTGACCGCGCGCCCGACGAGCTGTTCTACCAGTTTCAACGCTCGTTCTCATTCGATCGCCGCCTGCTGCCGTTTGAGTTGGCGGTCGATCGCGTGTGGGCGGGCGCGCTCGTCTCGGCGGGCATCCTGAGCGTTGAGGAAATGCGCGACACGCTGACCGCGCTCGATAAAATCGGCGAGCGCGCGGCAAACGATTCCGCGTGGCTCGACAATTCTCCTGCCGAAGACGTGCACCATTTTGTCGAGACGGCGCTGGTGGAATATCTCGGTCCGCTCGGCTACAAGCTGCACACGGGCCGCAGTCGCAACGAACTGGTCGCCACCGATTTCCGCATGCTGGTGAAGGAATATGCCGGTGAAACGCGCGCCGTTGTGGCGCGTTTGATCGCCTCTCTCGTCGGGCAAGCCGCAAACGTCTTTGGAATTCCGATGCCCGGCATGACGCACATGCAGCATGCGCAGCCGATTTTGTTTTCGCATTTTCTGCTCGCGCACGCCGAGGCTTTTTTCCGCGACGCCGTCCGCCTCGAAGCCGCGATGGTTACAGCGGACGCCTGCCCGATGGGCTCGGGGGCGCTGGCGGGTTGCGCTCTCGATGTCGATCGCGGAGCGATCGCCCGCGAACTGGGTTTTGCGCGCCCGACGGCGAACAGCCTCGATGCGGCAAGCGACCGCGATTTTGCGCTCGATTATCTCTACGCGCTGGCCGTGATCGCCACGCATCTCTCGAGACTGTCCGAGGATTTTGTTTTGTTTGCTTCGCAGGAGTTCGGCTTCATTGTGTTGCCCGATGAATTTTCCACGGGCAGCAGCCTGATGCCGCAGAAGAAAAATCCGGACGCCTGGGAATTGCTGCGCGGCAAAACCGGCCGCATTACCGCGTCGCTGCACACGTTGCTGACCACGCTGAAGGGTTTGCCTTCGAGCTACCAGCGCGATTTGCAGGAAGACAAGGAACCTGTCTTCGCCGCGCACGATCAGACCGTCGCGATGCTCACCGTTGCCGCCGGAGCGGTCGCGGCGACGCGTCCCCATGAAGCACGTATGCGCGATGCCGCGTCCGATCCCGCACTGCTGGCCACCGAAGCGGCGCATTATCTCGTCCGTCGCGGCGCGCCGTTCCGCCAGGCCCACGAAATTGTCGGCCAGATTGTGCGGGAAGGCGAGCGCACCGGGGGATCGTTCTCCACGCTGCCGCTGGAAACGCTGCAAAAATTCTCAATTCTTTTCGCGGCCGATTTCTACGATGCGCTGAAACTCGATTCCGCGCTGGCCGGCCCCGATGTGGAGGGCGGCACCGCGCCGGATCGCGTCCGCGAGGCGATTGCGACGGCGAAGCAGCGGCTCGTCGCGCTGGTTGCAAAAGTGGATGGAAAAAGCGAGACGCAAACATGAGGGCGCGCGCCGCTCGAATCGGCGATGCCTCCGCCGTTCATCGCGTGATTGCGCACTACGCGGGCGAGGGACTGCTGCTCCCGCGCACCGAGGCGGAAATTCGCAAAAATATCGCGCGGTTTCTCGTTCTCGTGGAAAAGCGCAACGGGGAAGAAAGAATTCTTGGTTGCGTCGCGCTCGAACCCTACGGCCCGTACCTGGCTGAGGTCCGCTCGCTTGCCGTCGCTCCGGACGCTCGCGGGCAGGGCCGCGGCGTTGGCGACCGCCTGATGAAGGCGGCGATGGATACGGCGCGGCGCCGCAAGATTACTCGCCTGTTTGCCGTGACGCATCGCCCGGAATTTTTCACGCGCCACGGGTTCGCGTCCGGCCCGCGACAGATGGTGCCGGAAAAAAACGAGCGCGATTGCGCCACGTGCCCCAAGGAAAGCCGCTGCGACCTGGTCGCCACGGTCGCGGTGATTTGCCCCGAACACGATTTGCTGCCCGTTCTTAACGGAGCGGGAAAAGCCCTTTCGGTGGCGTAGCGCGAATTTGCGGATTGCACGCAATGGGGAACTGCGTTTTATGGAAAGAGCGTTCGAAGTGAAGCGCGATGTCATTCCGAGCGAGACGACGGCAAATGGTTCTTTCCATAGGCAAGCAAGACTCGAGCGACAGTAAAAGCCGGTTCGTCATCCATGGTGAATGAAAAAATGAGTCATCTTCCGTTATCCCGCGCACTGCCGCGCGGGTTTCGTTTTGCCTCGGCGTCGTGCGGCTTGAAGAAACGCGGCCACACGGGATCTCTCGATGTTGCCTTGATCGTTTCCGATGTTCCGGCGTCGGCCGCGGCTGTGTTCACGCAAAATCTGGTGCAGGCGCCGCCGGTCGTGCTCTCGCGGAAACATGTCAAGGAATCCCCCGACTCGATGCGCGCGGTCATCGTCAATTCAGGAAATGCGAATTGTTCGGTCGGCCCCGATGGACTTGTCGCGTCGCGCTCCGCCGCGGATTGCATCGCCGAATTGCTGGGCTGTCATGAAAATCAAGTGGTTGTGTGCTCGACGGGAGTGATCGGCGTGCCGCTGCCCGTTGAAAAAATTCTGGGAGCGGCTCCCGAACTCGCGAGTACGCTGGAATTTTCGCCGAAAGCGTTTGATGGATTGACGCGCGCGATTATGACGACGGACACGCGCCCGAAACAGACTGCTGGATTGTGCAGCATCGGCGGAAAGACGGTTCGCATCGCCGGTTGCGCCAAAGGCGCGGGAATGATTCATCCCAACATGGCCACCATGCTTGCGTTTGTCGTTACCGACGCGGCAGTCGCCCCGCGCGTGCTGGATGGCGCGCTACGGGAGGTCGTCGGGCGTACGTTCAATTGCATCACCGTCGATGGTGACAGCTCGACCAACGATACGCTGCTCGTGCTGGCAAACGGCGCGAGCGGCGCAAATGAAATTACGCAGGCCAAAGGCGCGGACTACAAAGCCTTCGTCGCCGCTCTGGAAAAAGTCTGCAAGACGCTGGCTCTGGCGATCGTCGAAGACGGCGAGGGAGCGACACGCGTCGTGGAAATCGAAGTGCACGGCGCGCCGGACGACCGCGACGCCAAAAAAGTTGCCGAGACGATTGCCTTGTCATCGCTTGTGAAAACAGCGGTCGCCGGCGCCGATCCCAACTGGGGACGCATCCTGGCCGCGGCCGGCCGCGCGGGTGTCCAGTTTAATCCCGATCGCGCCGAAATCTGGCTGGGCGGAATGAAAATGTACGGCCCGCCGAAGGGCAAATCCTATTCGGTAGCT
Source organism: Terriglobia bacterium (assembly GCA_963788335.1). Taxonomy (GTDB): domain Bacteria; phylum Acidobacteriota; class Terriglobia; order Acidiferrales; family UBA7541; genus Palsa-360. The sequence continues at coordinate 587,175 of CAWBGM010000006.1, read as the reverse complement.
TTGCCGCTCGATGAAGCCGTCGCGCACGCGCGCCTGCTCGAGAAAAATATTTCCATCGTCGTGCATCTGCATCAGGGTCGAGGCTCCGCCACGATGTGGACCTGCGATTTCACGGCGGAGTACGTTCATATTAACGCGAGCTATCGCACGTAAGTAGGACAGGCTTCAGCCTGTCCGTTCTTGAATTTCGATGGAGTTATCAAAGTCAAAAGCGGAGAGGCTGAAGCCTGCCCTACTCAACCCTCCCACTTCCAATCGATAAACTGCTCGCGCAACGCCGTCTTCAGAAATTTCCCCACCGATGTGCGCGGAATTTCCCTGGCAAACACAAACCCGTCGGGCAATTGCCACTTCGCGAATTTCGCGGCCAGAAATTCCCGCAGCTCGGGAGCATGTGCCACGGCGCCTTCATTTAGCACAACGACCGCGAGCGGACGCTCCTGCCATTTGGGATGCGGCACGCCGATCACTGCGGCTTCCTTCACGGCGGGATGGCCCATCAACGCGTTTTCGAGATCGACGGAACTGATCCACTCGCCGCCGGACTTGATTAAATCTTTGCTGCGATCGACGAGCTTCACGAATCCGTGTTCATCCATGTGGCCCATGTCCCCGGTGCGCAGCCAGCCGTCGGACGACCATTTATGAGATTCGTCCGGGCGATTATAGTAGGAGGCGGCGACCCACGGTCCTCGCACTTCGATTTCGCCGACGGTTGAACCGTCGCGCGGCGCCTCGGCGCCGTCCAGTTTCATCACACGCGCCTCCACGAAGGACGCCGGCATTCCAGGCTTCAATCGTTGCGCATATTGTTCCGCGTCGCTCCAGTCGTTCATATACGGACGCAGGTGCGAAGAGGTCGCCACCGGAGTGGTTTCCGTCATGCCCCACGAGCAGACGATCTTGATTCCGTGCCGTTCGAGCCCGCGCATCAGCGCCTCGGAAGTGGCCGAACCGCCCACGTGCATCCGCACCGGCCAGGAAAATTTCCATCGCCCCGGATTTTTGTCGAGCGCCTCCAAAACAGGGAACCAGACCGTGGGCACTCCAGTCGTCACGGTGACACGCTCCTGCACCATCAGATCGAGCAGGCCTTCGGCATCCGCGAACGGCCCGGCCAGTACGATCTTGGCCCCGGACAATGCTCCGGTGAAAGGAATGCCCCAGCCGTTCGCATGAAATAGCGAGGTGGCCGGTAATACCGAATCGTGCATGGATATTCCGAACGAATCGACGGCGCAACAACTCAGCGAATGCAGAGCAATGGCGCGATGGGAGTAGACGACGCCCTTCGAACGGCCGGTAGTACCCGATGTGTAGCACATCGCGGCGGCTTCATTTTCATCCAGCTCCGGATACGCGAAATCCTCGCTCGACTTTGCCAGCATCTCCTCATAGTTGTCGCAGTCCGCCGGAGTCGCCTCTCCGCCAAACGGCACGACGATCACTCGCTCAAAATTCACACGTTCGCGGAATTTTTCATACACGGGCAAAAGAACGTCATCCACGATCAGAAACCTGTCTTCCGCATGATTCGCGATGTAGGCGATTTCATCCGGATGAAGGCGCAAATTAAGCGTGTGCAAAACTCCACCAGCCGAGGGTACGCCGAAATATGCTTCCACATGTTCGGATTGATTCCACAGCAGCGTGGCCACGCGGTCTCCGCGTTTCAGGCCAAGCCCGGTGAGGGCGTTCGCCAGCCGCATCGATCGCCTGAACACATCCCCCCAGGTGGTGCGCGCCACGGAACGGTCCGGCCGCCGCGTCACGATTTCTACTTTGCCGAAAAGATTTCCCGCGCGTTCGAGGAGCGCGGGAACCGTCAGCGGAAAATTCATCATCGAGCCTTGCATCGATTTTGTGCGCCTCCGGAAAGAATGCAGCATCCTACCATCATTCAAATCTAATTTGCCGCCGCCCATCGGCCAAGGTTCACTGAGGGGTAGGTATTAAATAGTTAGTTAAGAAACTATCTTTATGTTGACGCCCGTTCATATTTGGAGCAAGATTCGCCCGGAGCTTGAGTGTGTCCTTGTTGGTTTTGATCCGGGCCTCCGACGGTGGCACCGATTTTGACGCTACTCCCTCAGCTCCCGGTTCCGTGGTTCCGTACCGCCGCGGCCAAAAGGAGTATTGCAGTGAAGAAACTTTACGTGGGTAATCTTCCATTTCAGGTTACAGAAGAACAGGTCAGCGCTTTATTTTCCACGACGGGAGTCACTGCGGCGAATGTGACGTTGGTGCGCGACCGTTTTTCGGGTCAGCCGCGCGGTTTCGGATTCGTCGAGGTAACAAACGATGAAGAAGCAGACCGTGCTGTTCAGGGTTTGAACGGCAAGGATTTCATGGGCCGTAACGTCGTCGTTAACGAAGCGCGTCCGCCTCGCGAAGGCGGTGGTGGCGCTGGCGGCGCTGGAGGGGGTCGAAGTCGTGGCGGCTTTGGCGGCGGTGGGGGCGGTCGTCCCGGCGGTGGCGGCGGCGGTCGCGGCGGCGGCGGCAATCGAGGCGGCGGTGGCAATCGAGGCGGGGGTGGTGGCCGGGACCGCGGCGATCGTGGCGGCGGTGGCGGCGGCCGCTGGTAAGCGTTGGGTTCGCAATTCTGAATTGAGGTTTAGGATTGGCGGGGAGCGCATATCGCTCCCCGTTTTTTATTGGTAGCCTCTGTATCAAATAAGCATCTTATATTCATAATGTTACGCGTGTTTAAGGCGGCTCGAATGCTCCCAGTGGCCTCCTGCCTGCTCCTTCTTGATTGTCGATTTAGTTCACTTACTTAGTACTTCGGTTCTATCCAAAACGTGACCGTCGGGCCATTGGTGTGGCCGGTCCTATTACTTATAGTTCCATTACCAGAGACCAGCTTGCGAGAAGCCGAGAATAAAGGAGTATGAATGGCCACCATCGATTTGGCTACACGGATGCCGCAGAAAACGGCGCAAGGGCAACGGCGAGAAGAGCCTGCTTCCATCCACCTGTCCGAGATTATTTCGGCGCTTTCGTACGCCCTTGACCTTACCGAGGGCCAACCCATGGGACATTCGGTGCGAAGCTGCATGATCGGGATGCGGATCGCCCAACACGCGGGTCTTCCCGTCGCTGAACAAGCGGATCTCTATTACATGTTGCTCCTTAAGGATGCTGGGTGCAGCAGCAACGCTTCCCGGCTGTTCCACATTCTGAATGCGGACGAGATTCGAGCCAAGCGCGACGTGAAGACAACCGATTGGACCCGCGTAGGATGGGAGAGCCTGCACTATGCGCTGACGCACGTCGCCACCGGAGCACCATTCCTGCAACGCATGCAAACTCTGTTTCAAGTTGCGGCCACCCAACAGCAGGACTCGTGCGACCTGGTCAAAATCCGTTGCGAGCGCGGCGCCTTTATCGCGAGGCAGCTCGGGTTTTCCGCGGCCGTCGCCGACGGCATTCACAGCCTGGACGAACACTGGAACGGCCGAGGGTATCCGGGCGGACTGCATAAATCGGAAATCCCAATCTTTTCGAGGATTGCGAATCTGGCGCAGACGCTGGATGTATTTTACACCTCCAAAGGACCTGCCGACGCAATTGAGGCCGCGCAGAAACGCAGCGGCCGATGGTTCGATCCGGATCTGGTGAGGGCCGCCGCTTCCTTGTCGAACGCCGGAACCCTGTGGAGCGGCTTGGACAGCGAGAACCTGGTCGAAAAGGCGGTCGACCTCGAACCAGAGCACCGCCGTATCGAGGCCACCGAGGATTCGATCGACAATATCTGCGTGGCCTTCTCGGAGGTCATCGACGCCAAATCCCCATTCACCTACCGGCACTCCAGCGGCGTCGCCGAAGCCGCTGTGGAAATCGCAAGGTGGTTCGGGATGGATGCCCGGCAGATGAAGCTGCTCCGCCGCGCCGCGCTCCTGCACGACATCGGGAAATTGAGTGTACCCAATGCGATCCTCGAGAAGCCGGGCAAGCTGACGCAGGACGAATGGAAAGTGGTCAAAGCACATCCGTTCTACACGTTCGAAATCCTAAAGCGTCTCCCCGGCTTCGATCGCCTGAGTCACGATGCCGCCGCCCACCACGAAAAACTGGATGGGTCCGGCTATTGGAAGGGATTGGGAGGCGAGCAGCTTTCCCGCTACGCCCGCATCCTTGCCGTGGCGGATATTTTCGACGCACTTCACGCCAAGCGGCCGTACAGAGATTCCATGCCCCTTGAAAAAGTTTTTGCGATTTTGCGCGAGGATGCCCCGCGTGCTCTGGATTTGCCCTGTGTCGAGGCGCTGATCGCCTCCAAGACCGATTCCGAGCCCCTGGCATTCAGCGAGCCGGTGATTTAGTGAGTTCAAATCTAAAATAAAAGGAGAAATAAAAGGATGAGATTCCGCAGAATACTCAGCCTGTTGTTTGTGATTTTCGCGTTCCTTGCAACTTCCGCCTCCGCGCAGGATTTTTATTGGAACTCGGCGAGCACGCGCTCACTGGCTCTCGGCGGCGCCTATGTGCCATCTTCTTCCGATGCCATCGGAGCGCTTTCCACCAATCCCGCAGGATTGACGTATATATCCAGCCCCACGTTGAACCTGAACATGTCCGCGGTGTTTGCGCGCGGTTCTTTCAGCAACGTCGTAAATAACAACGCCCCGATGACTACTTCTCCAGGCGTAGTTCCCTATGGCGCGTTCGCCATTCCGATTCCCAAATCGCGTTTTACATTCGGTGTGGGTTTCGCACCCGACCTGGCGTCGGTTTCCGACTGGCGCTACGTGGACGCTCCCGGCACATTGGGCGTAAGCTACGGCTTGCAGGAACAAAAGTCGGCGATCCTCGCGGGCCGCATGATGGCGGGATTGAGTTACGCGGTCAGCCACAAGCTGTCGATTGGCTTGACCGCCGGCGCCGATTACAATTCAAATACTCTGCAGGCTCCCTACATCTTCCAGAGCCAGCCGCAACTGGCGGGGACGAAAACCCTGCTGGATCTCCACACCTACGGCACCGGCTGGAATATGAGCGTTGGAGCCATGTTCGAACCCACCAAAAATCTCGACCTGGGCGTGGCCTGGAAATCGCACACCGTAATCGTCACCAATGGTTTGGCCGGCGGTAATGCCAGCTCGCTGTTTTATGCTCTTGGAGCGGCTCCCTCGAACCCCTCCACATTCAACTACAACGCCTCGGTGAAGAACATCCTTCCGCAGTCGGTGAACGGCAGCGTTGCCTGGCACGTGAATCCCCGCTGGACACTTGCCTTTCAGACCGATTGGGTTAACTGGAGCAGCGCTTTTGTCAACCTGCCCGTCACGCTGACCAACGGCAACAATGCAGTGATCAACAGCGTGGTGGGTTCCACAACGCTGATCGACGGCGTGCCCCTGCACTGGGCCGATCAATATTCATTCCACGGCGGCGTCGAGCGGCTGCTGACGGAAAGCACGTCCCTTCGCTTCGGGTACGCCCACGGCAACAATCCGGTCCCCAGCGGCACTCTCACTCCGTTGACGGGCGCCATCATGACCAATCAGCTCTCCACTGGCTTTGCCTACCATCGCGGCAGATCGCGCCTCGACTTCGATTACACCTACGATCCAACGTCGCAAGCGCAGACGCAGCAAAGTAATCTGCTTGCCGGCGAATACAACAACAGCACCGTTCGGGTGGGACTTCAGTCTGTGTCGCTCGGCTATACGCTCCAATTCTAGGCGTTTCGTCGCAGGTGCATCCGGCGCCAAATCAGACAGTTTCCGGCCAATTTGCGATAAAGAAACCGGGGAGCATTCAGGCTCCCCGGTTTTATTTTCTGTGGGTTTTTCGTATCACAGCCACCCAGGACTGTGCGGTTTTTGCTTTTGTAATCTTGGGAGAAAAGCACACAGCCAGGAGTGACTGTGCTACGCGGAAGTCTCCCCCCACGGATTCGTTGCTTGCAAAGGCTCACCTTCTGGTCTATGCTTTCACTAGGAAAAACCTATGGCAACCCTATACGTCGAAAATGTCCCCGACGAGCTCTACGAAGCCCTTCGTGCACGCGCAAAGGCGCGTCGCCGCTCGATTTCAGCGGAGGTCCTTGCTTTGCTCGAGGAAAATATCCCCACCCCGCAGCAATTGAAAGCGCGGCAAGAGCTGTTAAACCGGCTCGTACAGATGTCCAACAAACCTGATGAATCGGGCCGGGTATTTCCAACAACCGAGGAGATGATTCGCGAGGACCGAGAACGGTGAGCCTATTTGTTCTGGACGCCAGCGTCGCCGCAAAGTGGTATCTGCCAAAGTCCGGTGAAACGCTGGTGGACAGAGCGAAGGAATTGCTTGAAAGATACGCGAAACAGGAAATCCAGTTCATAGTTCCCGATCTGTTCTGGGTGGAGATGGCAAACGTATTTTGGAAAGCGGTTCGCGTGGGCCGTTTTCCCAAAACTTCGGCTGTAACGTCCATCGATTCGCTGGTTCAACTCGATTTTCCCACCGTACCTTCTGAGAATCTGTTTAGTAGTGCATTTCAGATTGCGACGGCATATGACCGCACTGTCTATGACAGTATGTATGTCGCCCTTGCCGTCCAGTCCGAAGCCCAACTCATCACCGCGGACGAACGGCTTGTTAACTCCCTTGCCGCACGTTTTCCGGTCAAATGGTTGGGAGCGGTTTGGAATTTTACTGAGTGACATCGAAGATCAAGCCGTCGCAGACTTAAACGATTCCACTTTTTCCACGCGCCCCATCCCGTAGCGATAACGCTCGACAGACATCGTATCGATCCCCAGTTGAATGAGCGCTTCGATGTCCAGCGTGCTTTCGGCAGCGTCAAGTTCCTCGATCGAGGCATGCAGCGCGGGATTGCGCGGCATAAAGATGGGGCAGCAATCGTGGAAGGGTTCGGCGGAAATATCGTGCGTGCCGATTTTCCGGGCGTGATCCATGATTTCCATTTTGTCGTCGCCGACCAGCGGACGGTAGAGCGGCATGCGCACGGCATGGCCTACCGCCGCCATGTTATGCAGCGTTTGCGAAGCGACCTGCGCAAGGCTGTCTCCGGTGATGAGTCCGAGGACGCGGCTCGACCGTGCGATACGCTCAGCAATGCGCAGCATCATGCGGCGGTACAGGAGAATGCGAAATTGTTCCGGGGCGCGCGCCACGATCTCGCGCTGCACCGGCTCAAACGGCACCAGATAAAGTTTTGCCGAAAATTGCCACGGCGCCAGGCGGCGCACCAATTCGCGAGCGACGTGCAGCGAAGATTCTCCCGGCGCCGCGCCGCCTCCCCAGAAATGCACGAAACTCAAATGCGCGCCGCGCTTCATCATTTTGTGCGCGGCGACGGCGGAATCGAATCCACCCGAAAGCAGGCACGCCATCCGTCCGGCGGTGTTCGGAGGAAGCCCTCCGGCGCCCGGGATTTTCCGCGCATAGACGAGCAGCGAAGGTCCCGGCGGAACTTCGATCCGGCACGTTAAATCCGGATCGTTCAGTTTCACTCGAGCGTCGCGCCCTTCCTCGCGCAACCGGTCAATGAGGTATTCGCCAACGGCGGCTTCGATATCGATCGAGCGAAGCGGAAATTTCTTGTCGCTGCGCTTGGCGCGAACGGCAAACGTAGCGAATTTTTCGTTGCGAATCTCTTCCCAGGCCGCGCGCCCCAGGGCTTCGATATCGTTTATGCCTGTGCGCGGCACCACTCGCGCCACGGCATAAAATGCCACTCCGAAGACGCGCTCGATCCGCGCAATTGCTTCCTCCGCGGAAGCGCCTTCGCCAAACTCGATCAGCATCCGGTCGCCCGGCCGGAGGATTCGCTCCACCGGCAGGCCCTCCAGAGCGCGCTTGAGGGCGATGTGCAGCTTGCTCAGAAAGAAGCGCCGGTTTCCACCCTTGAGCCAGATTTCGTGGTAGTGAACGACGATAACAAGTTTCAACATTTCCACAGGTTCCTCAACGCATGATCGAATTTCTTATTATATCAGTCGTTGGCGGCAAATGCCTCGCCGAGGGGGTTGAAAAGAGCGGGAAACGTGAGCGCCGACGTTGCCTGGAACAGTAGCGCTCCCAGTCAGTTGGCCCTGTGTTCCACGTAAAACGAAGGGATGTTTTTTCGAACATCCGCGCGTTCGAAAGGAAACATTCGGTTCCAGTCCGGCACGAATGCCATTCCAACGCGATAATTCCTCTTTCGTAACGTCCGCGAAACATTCGCGAGTCTATGCTGGACGCCGCGCGGAATGTGCCGTATACCGGACATCTGGCAGCAAGAGTTGCCGGGAAGCGACCGCAAGGGTAGTTGGTGCATCTCATGCATATGGCGTCCTGAGTCTCGAAAGACGCGGGAGCGAGCGATGTGGGATAAGAACGATTGGCACCAGTTCTTCGCAATCGCAAACAAACCCTGGGAGCGGCGCCGGCCACCACGACCGGTCTATCCGAATGGCGCGAAGCGAGTGCTTCCAGCCATTGGGTTTAGTATCTCGGAGCTCAACGACGCGGGCATCAATGTGGAAGCTGCCGAACGCCTTGGGCTGCCCGTGGACGTGGCTCGCATCGGGGCTTACGGGCCCAACGTTTCCGCGCTGCGCGAATTTGTGCGGTCCGCGCGCCAGCCCGGCAGACCCGGTTAATTCTCCAATTGAATAGGAGTACCAGTAGTCTTGGCAGGGGTTTGCGTGCCCACTCTTGCGGGCGGAGCATTGCCCGGAATCGAATTGCATGAACGGAGCATCAAAGCTCAATGCTACTCGAATGAAAAATGTGCGCGGATTGCTCATCTGGCCTCCCCGTACATTCGTACTACTTGACGCCGGGGAAACTTCCGGTAAACTGCCTTTTCTGTCTCTTGATGACCATGCAGACCGACACCAACACGACGCTTTCGGCACCGGCCAGCAAGGCTGACGAAACGCTGCACGATTTTGACTTCCCGCAGCGCGAAGCCGCTTTTTTCTACGGGTTGTTCCTGCGCGGACATTCCGCTGCGGATCTCCGCCGGGACATCGAGATACCTCCCGCAGTGCTGCTTAAATGGCATCGCGAGTCCGAGCGCGATCCGTCGCTGCGCGACGTCTTCACTCGCATGGTCGAATTCCGCCGGCACGTTCTGGCAATTTTCCAGGCCCTCGTGGATTTCGAGTCCCGCCCGCAGCGCGTGCAGTAAATTTCCCAAATCATCGCCGCCTCTGCCCGCCGCGAGGTTCTGTGAGCGTACATTCTTCTCAGTGGTTAGAGAGTAGACCCGCGTCAAATGGTTTTGGTAAGGTCTTGAATTGGGTGCCGCATCCTCGCGGTTTTACAAGGGGGCGGGTTTAGAGTCCGGAGCGCGCTCGTCACGAAACTTTTTCTATTGCGGATCGGAAAACCCGCACCCTCTTCCGGGAATTCATTTGCAAGGATTCGGGTTTTTCCCGACAGAACCACTGCGCCTGTCGGGTCGCGAACGACACGGATTTGCGCTCGTGCTAGACTTTGCCGGAGCCTTGCAGAATGTTGGACCGCGAACGATCGGGAATGAGTTGGATTGACCTGCTCTGGCTGCTGTTTCTCGGCGGCTTGGCCGTGCTTCCCCCGGTCAACGAGTACCACAAGCAACTCATACTGCTTGCGATTGTCGTTTTCCAGCTTTTTGAAGGCCGGCTGGTCGCCCGTTTACCGAAACGCGGCCCCGTCTACGCCGTTCTGATCAAGATTTTGCTCGCGACCCTTCTGCTCGATCACACCGGCGAGATGGGAATCAACAGCAGCTACTATCCCATCTTCTTTTTGCCGGTTGTCAGCGCCGCGATTTATTTCGGCCCGATCGCTTCGCTGGCCTGGACCGCCCTGGCGTCGTTGGCTTACCTTTCGCTGCTGATCCCGGTGCTGCAGGATGTTGCGAATTATGAAATGACCTCTGAGGGCGAGGCCATTCTTACCATCCGCGTCTTATTTTTTTTCATCGCGGCCATTCTTGTAAATCGGTTCGCCGTGGAAAACAAACGCCAAGTCGGGCGGCTCGAGGTCCTCTCGGAACGTTTGGAAGAAACCAATCGACAGTTGCGCCGCGCGGAAGCCGACGCCCGGCGCGCCGAACGCCTGGCCGCGCTCGGCCAGCTTTCCGCGGGCCTTGCGCACGAAATTCGCAATCCGCTGGGAGTGATCAAGGGCTCGGCGGAAATGTTAAACAAGAAAGTCGCGCAATCCGAGCCACTGGTTGCGGAGCTGGCCGGATACATTTCGTCCGAAGTGAATCGCCTGAACGCGCTCGTCGTGCGGTTTTTGGATTTTGCGAGACCATCGAAACTCGATCTGCGTCCGGAACGCATCTCCGAAATTGTGGACCGCGCACTGGGGGCGGCGTCCGCGTCCTTCCCGAATTCAAAGGTGAAAATTGTCCGGCAGTATGCGCAGGGCTTGCCCGAAATTCCGGTGGATGGCCAGCTCTGCGAACAGGTTTTCGTCAATCTGATCACAAACGCGTTTCAGGCGATCGATGGGCAGGAAATTCTACCGGTGGGAACACCGGCGGGCGCTTCCGAAAAAACAATACGCCTGTCGATTGTCTCGGAGGCGCCAAACGGCGAGCCTGGCATCGGCGTGATCGTCGAAGACTCCGGGCCCGGGGTTCCCGCCGAATTGCGCGAGCAAATATTCAATCCGTTTTTCACATCGAAAAAAGATGGAGTCGGGCTGGGACTTTCGATTGTCGCCAAAATCGTGGACGACCATCGCGGCACGATCCGGCTGGAAATCGGAGATATGACGGGCGCGCGGTTTCATGTCTTTCTGCCGCAAACCGGACCTTTTTAAAAAACTAAATCTGGGAATACGCCGTCGGTGTCAGGATCAAACTTGTGGAGTTGGATACGACCGGTTCAAAAGTGTACTTAGGCTGAGTTGAAAGCGCCTTCCATTCGTCGGAGCCAAAGAACGCGGCCCATTGTTTTTCGCGCGCGGCCAGATTTTCAAATCCGACCATGTACGTCAGATTCGGCAGTCGCGGACCGATGAGCGTCTCGCTGTAAAAAATCTGATCGAAACCGGCCTTATTGAAAATATCCACCTCGCCCGACTGCATCATCTCCATCTTGCGGTGATGATCGAGTTCGCTCGCCCCTTCGTAAATGCGCAGCTCGAAAAGGCGCGGGCCGCGCATCGCCGACGCCCTGGGCAGAACGAGTTTCGGCCAATTGGGAAACGCCTGCAGAAACGAGCTTTCCATTCGCTGGAATGCGGGCTCTTTTTCGGGCGCATTAAAAACCGCCGCTCCCGCTTTCATGAATTCGGCATCCTGTTCCAAATGAGTTTCGATCGTGACAAGAGCTTCCGCGGACATCCCCGGCATCAACACAAAAATCGTGGGCGTTTCCGCCCCGATCATCAGGTCGAAGACGCCTACGGGAGCGACCGACAGGCGATTGAGCGCCGGGATCAATGCGTCGCGGAAAAAATCGTCACACAATTTGCGTTGCGGCCCGCTCCGGATGCGATAGCGGCGGAGCTGGTAAAACTCCCGCCCCTTCTCTGCCGTCATCGTCTGTGCGGCTTCCAGAGGACCAATCGGCGCGGCAAGCGCCGCCGCCGTCGCCGCGATTGAGGATACCAAAAATGCTCGACGTTTCATGAAAACCCTCCTGATCCGGGTTTCATAGTGTACCTGATCGCAATTGCGGCTTCACATGGGTGCGCGCGGGCTGGCACAATGGGTTCGGTAGGACAGGCTTCAGCCTGTGTTCTTTTGATTTCTGTGGCAACATCACAAAATTCAAAACCAGACAGGCTTCAGCCTGTGCTACTGAAACCCGTGACCCCGCGCAACGAAAAACCGGTGATCCTCGTCGTCGAAGACGAAGCCAAAATGAGGCGGTTGCTGGAGCTGCAACTGGGCGAAGAAGGCTTCGTCATGCACTTTGCGGCGGACGCGGAAATGGGATTGCAACTTCTGGTCCGCGAAAAACCCGATCTCGTTGTGACCGACCTGCGCCTGCCGGGAATGAGCGGTCTGGAATTCCTGCAAGCCGTGAAGCGCACGAACGCCGCGCTCCCGGTCGTCGTCATGACGGCATACGGCACGGTGGAATCGGCCGTCGAAGCGATGAAAATCGGCGCGAGCAATTACGTCACGAAACCGTTTTCGCTGGATGAGCTCGTGATGGTGATTCGCAAGGAACTCGATTCGCAGCGGCTGCGCGACGAAAACCGCTCGCTGCGCGAAGCGCTCGGGAAGCGCTATTCGTACACCAATATTGTTGCGCAGAGCGACAAGATGCAGGCCGTCCTCGGTCTGGTCGAGCGAGTGGCGCCGACAAACTCCACGGTATTGCTCGGCGGCGAAAGCGGCGTGGGCAAGGATTTAATCGCCCGCGCCATTCACGAACATTCGCAGCGCGCCTCCGGGCCGTTCATCAAGATCAACAGCACGGCGATTCCGGAAACGTTGCTCGAAAGTGAATTGTTCGGATACGAGAAGGGCGCGTTTTCCGGCGCCGCCATCAGCAAGCCCGGAAAATTCGAGATGGCCGACAAAGGCACGATGTTCCTCGACGAAATCGGCGACGTGCCCCCCGCGATTCAGGTGAAATTGTTGCGCGTCCTGCAGGACCGCGAATTCGAGCGCCTCGGCGGAACGAAAACGCATAAAGTCGATGTGCGCCTGGTCGCCGCCACCAATCGCGATCTCCGCGCCGCGCTCGAAGAAGGCACTTTTCGCGAGGACCTCTACTATCGCCTTAATGTCGTGGCGATCGACATTCCTGCGCTGCGCGACCGCAAGGAAGATATTCCCGCGCTGGCCAATTATTTTCTCGAGCGCTATGCGCGCGATTCCGCAAAGCCCCTGACAAGCATCACGCCCGCCGCGATGAAAAAATTGACGGACTACCACTGGCCGGGCAACGTCCGCGAACTGCAAAATATAATCGAGCGCGGCGTCACGCTTTCCTCCGGCACAACTCTCGACACCGCCGACATCTATCTCGACGATCCCGCCACATCGCGCCACGTTTCGGGCACCCCGCACGTCCTCCCACCCGGCATGACCCTGGAACAATGGGAAGACGAAACCATCCGCGAAGCCCTCCGCCGCGCCAATGGCAACAAGAGCCAGGCTGCCCGCGCGTTAGGTCTCTCCCGCAACGCGCTGCGATACCGCTTGTCGAAACTGGGCGTGGCCGATCCCGCGGAATCGGAAAATTAGGGATCGACTCAAGGTTTGGTGTAGCTGTGCTGTACCTCCATCACTGAGGAAAGCCTTCGCCGCGATTCTTCCGCCTTCAGGTGGTGACCGAGTTTGGCAAGCGGCAGAATGAGGGGTTGGCGAGGATTTCGTGACACAGGCTTCAGACTATGGTTTTTCTCAAGCCCAAGCAAAATTCAAAATCCACAGGCTGAAGCCAGTGCCACTGGAGGCCCATCGCCGATACGGAAACTGAGGCACTTGCACCTTCTGAATACCGGTTGAAATCCACCACCTGCTGCGTGAGAACCACCGTATCCTTACCAGTTCGCGACCAACTGCGATCGCCGTGCCAGCCATAAGTATCTATAAAATAAAGACTTGCTTTAAAATTAGGAGATGCGACCGTTTGGCATCCCCCCTGCAATCATAAAAGACGCGCGGGTGCAACTTGGCCCATGCAATTGTGAGAGGCTGGCCATGAAACGCTATCTTGAAACCCTGACAACAGTTCTTCTGGCGGGAGTACTCTTCCTTGGCTTGGGCGCGACTTTGGGCGCGCAGGACTACCCGTCGGCGCGGCAGCAGCCCATGGAGATTCCGGCGCAGTACCCACAGTATCCGCCCCAGCAGAACGGCCCGGGCGGTCCTCCTTCCGGTCCACAGCAGCAGCCGAACGGGCCGCAGCAGGGCGATCCGGGCGCGGCGCGCATCAGTTTTATCCAGGGCGATGTGCAGACGCAGCATAGCGATTCCGGCGATTGGGTTGCGGCGACGGTCAACACTCCGGTTGTGAGCGGCGACCATGTCTCGACGGGCAACGGCGCGCGAGCGGAAATTCAACTTGATCACGCGAACATTCTCCGGCTGTCCGATCAATCCGTCGCCAATGTGGTGAGCCTATCGCGCACGCAGATACAACTCCAGGTCAGCCAAGGGCTGGTGAATTACGACGTTATGAAAAACAGCGAAGCCGCTGTTGAGATTCAAACACCCAACGTCGCGATTCATCCTCAGGCAGGCGAAGGCAGCTTCCGCGTGCTGGTGAATAGCGACGGTGAAACGATTGTGGATGTGCGCAAAGGCTCGGCGGAAATTTCCACGCCGCAGGGCAGCACGCGCGTCGAGCGCGACCAGCGCATCACGATTCAAGGCAACGCAGACAACGCGCAATACCAGGTTTCCGGAGCGCCCGGCCGGGACGATTGGGACAAGTGGAACAGCGACCGCGATCGCACGATTGAAACCGCACAAAGCTGGCAGCATACGAATCCCTACTACACGGGCACTCAGGACCTGGACGCCAACGGGCAGTGGAACGACGTTCCCGATTACGGCGCTGTCTGGTTTCCTTCCGCCGATCCGGGCTGGGCGCCGTATCGCGACGGGCGCTGGGTTTTCGAACCTTATTATGGCTGGACCTGGGTGTCGTATGAACCCTGGGGCTGGGCTCCGTATCACTATGGCCGGTGGTTCGTTTACGGCGGGCGCTGGGGCTGGTGGCCGGGACCGGTCTATGGCGGCTATCGTCCGCTCTGGGCGCCGGCGTATGTCTCGTTCCTAGGTTTCGGCGGACGCGGATGGGGAGTCGGTGTTGGCTTTGGTTTCGGCGGCGGTTTTGGCAGTGTGGGCTGGCTCCCGATTGGACCGGGTGACCGTTTCTATCCGTGGTACGGCCGGGGCGTGACGAACGTGAACGTGGTCAACGTGTACAACATTCACAATGAACGCGGCGGCTTCGAGCCGCTGCGCGGAGGGCCGAACGCCTACTCCAACGTCAATCGCGCGTTTACCGATGACCGTGTGCGCGGAGGAATCAGCTCGATGCAAGCCAGTCAATTCGGCCGTGGGCGCGTACCGATGCAGCAGTCGAGGGTCGATGCAGGTTCGTTCCGCCAGGCGAGCTTCATGACGGGCAGAAATCCGGTGTCGCCATCGAGCGAAAGTTTCCGTTCATCGGATCGCCAGGTGAACCCGGGCGCCATCCCGAACCGGGCCAACAGCAATCAGCGGTTCTTTAGCGGCAATTCTTCCCGGCAAGTTGCTTCGGGAACTCAAGGCAACTTCAGCCGCAGCGGGAATTTCACGGGCTCACAGGCGGCTCCGAACGGCGCGCGCACGGGCTTCCATAGCTTCGGCTCGGTAAATTCGAATAACGCCAATCCCGGAAGTCGGCCTGGCGCGTTCACTCCGCCCTCGTCTCCGCAGGGACAGCAGGGCCAATCTTCCCGTCCCGCCTGGCGGCCATTCAATCCGCCGACGAGTCAGCCGCAAGCGAATGTTCGTGGCGGAACAGTTCAAGGACAGGCCGGCGGCCAATCGCGTCAGGCTCCCTATCAACCAGCGCAATCGGAGCCGCGAGCTCAGAATTATTCGCGCGGCAATTCCGTTAACTATGGTTACAGCAGGCCTCAACTAAATATGCAGCAACCCGTGGTTACACCGCGGTCTTATCCAACTCCGTCCGTCCGCAGTGTGCCGAGCGGCGGCGGTTATAACAGCGGATCAAATGGAAATAGCGGGGGCGGATATCGCGGGGCTCCGTCCGGTGGAAGCAATCGTGGCGGATACTCGGGTGGCGGTACCCGCGGCGGTTCGTCGTCCGGCGGGGGCCACGCTTCCTCCGGGCACAGTCACCGCTAATAATCTTCATGTTGTCTCTCACCTCACTCACCGTCGGGAGGCTCCGTAAGGAGCCTCTCGTCCTCACCTGGGACGAACTTGACAGCGATGGAGAGTCAACACGCACCGGTTCTTTATTGGAGTAATATGGCAGTGAATGCCCGTTGAATTTGAAGACGATCGGACAAGGGGCCACAGACAATGCGAAAACTCATCTCGACAATTCTGCTCCTGATTTTGCCGGCTGCTTTTTTATTTATGCTTTCGACGCCCGCATTCGCGGATGACGATCCTCCGGGCAGAGTCGCGCGGCTGAATTTCATTGAGGGCTCGGTATCGTTCCAGCCGGGAGGAGAAACCGACTGGGTGCAGGCGAATCCCAACCGGCCGTTGACGACAGGCGATAATCTCTGGGCGGACCAGAATTCGCGCGGCGAACTGCACATTGACAGTACGGCGATCCGCATCTCCGGCCAAACGGGAATTTCATTTCTGAATCTGGACGACCGCACCGTGCAAATTCAACTTGCACAGGGTTCGCTGAGCGTTCGCGTGCGCCGGCTCGATGGCGGCGATGCGTTCGAGATCGATACGCCGAATCTCGCGTTTACTTTGCAGCGTCCCGGTGAATACCGCGTGGACGTGGACCCCAACGAAAATGTGACCGTCGTAACCGTCCGTGAAGGAGAGGGCGAAGCCACTGGCGGGGGCAGCGATTTTCATCTCGATTCCGGCGAACGAGCGAGAGTGACGGGCACCGACACCTTGCATTTCGACGAGGGGCGTGTCGGCACCCCGGATGATTTCGATAATTGGGGCGCTTCGCGGGACGATCAGGAAGAACATGCGCAATCGGCGCGCTACGTCTCGCGCGACGTCATTGGTTACGAAGACCTGGACGCCTACGGCGACTGGAGAAATGTTCCCGACTACGGTTATGTGTGGTTTCCGTCGCGCGTTGCGGCGGGCTGGGCGCCGTACCGTTTCGGCCATTGGGTCTGGATCGCGCCGTGGGGATGGACCTGGGTCGAGGATGAACCTTGGGGCTTCGCGCCCTTTCATTACGGCCGCTGGGCGACAGTGGGCGGAGGATGGTGCTGGGTTCCCGGTCCCTGTGGTCGTGCGCCCTGTGTATGCTCCCGCGCTGGTCGCATTCGTAGGTGGTGGCGGGTTCGGCATGTCGCTATCGATCGGAGGCGGAGGTGGAGGCGTCGCGTGGTTTCCGCTCGGGCCGCGCGAGGTCTATGTTCCGAGCTATCGCACCAGCGTTCGCTATGTACAAAATATTAACGTAACGAATACGACTGTAAACGTTGTGAACGTCACCAACATTTATAACAATACGAGCAACACGCAGGATTACCTACATGCACCAGAACAATGTCGCTGCGGTCACCGCGGTATCGCATGATACGTTCGTCAATGCGCGGCCCGTGGGCGCGGCCACGGTCGCGTATCAACACGCAGCAGCTTCAGGGCGCACAAATCCAGCGCGGAGCTTCGGTTGAGCCCGTCCGGCAAAGCGTTGTGGGCGCGGGGGCGCCGGCGAAGATAAGACCGCCGGAGGCCGTCATGCAGCGGCAAGTCGTCGCCAAGCAGACCCCTCCGGCGCCTCGAGTGTCTTTTGAACGAAGCCAGCAGGCGGCGCCTGCTCAGTTTGGGCGCGGGCCGGGACAGCAACAGCAACAACAATTCCAGCAACAGACGATGAGACAGCAACCGCAAATTCAGCAGGAGGGTCGGCAGCCTCAACAGCCGCAACAACAACAGGCCAATCAACAACCGCAATTCCAGCAGCGGCAGCCACAGCAGCAAATTCAGCCGCAGCAGGCCCAAACGCCGCAGCCTCAGCAGCGGTCGTTCCAGCCGTCTCAATCGTCACAACCGCAGAACCAGCAACGGCCGCAAACGGTCCAGCCGCCCGAGCAGCAGAATCCCGCCGTAAAATTTGCGCCGCCGGCACAAGCAAACGAGGAATCCTATCATCCGCATCAATTTGAAAAACCCCAGGCTCAGGCTCCGGCAAAGGGTGGGCCAGAACCGCAGAAACGCCAACCGGAAAAAAGTCAGTCTCGCGGCAAGGAACATGAAAAGCCGGCGGGCAACGAGCAGGAGCGCAAGCAGCCACACTGAGCATTACCCCGATTCAGGGAATTGAACAAACCGGGCGCGCTGCGGAAACCCATCTGTCCGGGTTTTCACGGCGCGTTTTTCGGTTTCTATTGTTTGCCGGGAGGAGTGGTCGTGGAGGGAGTTGCCGGGGAAGCGGGAGTTTTTGCCGGGTCCGCCTTCTTCACCACCACAATATTTTCCAGATAAACGTCTTTGTCATTCACCACCACGTCCGCCTTGATCTGATCTTCCGCGGAAACTGTATCAAGGAGGCTCGGATTCTTCACCGAATATCCCATCGTCATCGCCATCATGAATCCCGGAATATCGGCGGCGTCCACGACGAGCTGCTGCTTGTCCTTCTCGACGGAAACCACGCGCCCGGTCAGCGCGTAGCGCTGCGGCCCCTCGGCCGGTTTTGGCGGCGCCGAAGAGCCGCAGCCGGAAAGCACGGTGAGAAGGGAGACGCATGCCACGATGAGGGCGAAAGAAATAAATCGTATTGCGTGAAACCTTCCGTAATTCCGCATGATGTTCCCCCCGTTTTTCCCGACTCGAAGATCGGGTCCTGATCCGCTTTCGATCACAATGGACAGCATACAGAAAAAGCGGCTGGAGCTGAACTCCATTCCCGCGAGATCGCTCCATGATTGGAACAATTCGCTGCACTTTCGGATGGAACAAGATCGTTAATTTTAGGCAGAAGGCGAATTGCCGGAATGACGGAGCTGGCGTAAACTCCTTGATATTGCAACACAGAACCGCCAGTTCCCCGGTAGCTCAACGGTAGAGCATTCGGCTGTTAACCGAAGGGTTGCAAGTTCGAATCTTGCCCGGGGAGCCAAAAATTTTCAATAAACATGAGCGAGCTGCAAGGTCTTTCCGTCCGAATGGCCGACTAGTGCTGAATCTAAACCCCGACCTTTGAAAATCAGGAAGTTTCGGGCACGCGCAAAGGCAAAATGGATTATCAACAGGGATGTGCCTTAGTGGTATTGTTGAAATCGGCGTGAACATCAACGGAAAAATGAGAAAGCGTCGCCCGCCCAGATGCCCTGCTTTTTTGCTGACGGTGATGGCCGGATTGTTTTCTGAGGTGTGTCAGGGGGCGGAGGCGATATTGAGCATCGCGGCAAATTCCCGCGCGGAAACAATTCGTGTGGCTTTGTGGCTCCCGAGAGCAAGCAGACCGCTTTTATCGCCGGTGACCAGATAGTCGGCGGCGCTTCAATTTTTCCGCGACCTGTCTAGTTGCTGGGCACCGACCGTTCAACGGCGCGCATCTCTCAACGGAGGTCATTTTCAGATGGAGCAAAAGAAATCTCCTCAATACAGCCATGAAGTATTCAACCTGTACGATGAATATGCGCACGGCGGAATCACGCGCCGCGAGTTTATTGACCGGGCAGCGAAGTTGGCCATCGGCTTGAGCGGGGCCGCGCTGCTCGAAAGTCTCAGCCCGAATTATGTGTTGGCGCAGCAGGTGGCCAAGGATGACTCACGGCTGATGTCCGGATATATCGATTATCCGTCGCCGAAGGGCTCGGGCAGCATGCACGCATATCTTTCACGGCCGGCGAAACCTGGGCGCAAACTGCCGGGAGTGGTGGTTGGGCATGAAGCGGGAGGGCTCAATCCCTATGTCGAGGACGTGGCGCGCCGCCTGGCGCTTCTCGATTTCATTGCGCTGGCGCCGGATGCGTTGACGCCCATGGGAGGCTACCCCGGAGATCAGGAAAAGGGATTGGAAATGCAAAAGCATATGGATCGAGCCACGATGAATGAAGATTTCGGCGCGGGAGTCAGCTACCTCCAATTGGATCCGGGATGTACCGGGAAGGTGGGCATGGTCGGATTTTGTTTTGGAGGAGGCGTGGCGGTTCAGTTGGCGGTTCAAATGCCAAGCCTGGTATCGGCGGTTTCGTATTACGGACGGGAGCCGGCGACCGCGGACGTGGCTAAAATCAAGGTGCCTCTGCTCCTGCATTATGCGGAGGTGGATGGCGCATCGAATCCGGGAAGGCCCGCCTTTGAAGCGGCATTGAAGGCGAACCATGTGGAATACACCGCTTACGATTATCCGGGCACGCACCACAGCTTTGCCAACGATTCCACGCCGCGCTATGACGAAGCTGCCGCGAAGCTGTCCTGGCAGCGCACGGTGGACTTCCTCAACAAGACATTGCGTTAAGTGTTGGAAGCAAGTGATCCCTGTGGCGCGTACGGACTCATTTTGCGTTCAACTCGGGCACGAACAACGATTGGTTTTGGTAGCGCGGCGTCCCGCCGGCGCTAACAAATCCGTCCGTTTTAAAATTTGGGTTTCTTGGAAATGAGTCATTATCAGGAAAAGAAACGGGGAATCCATGTTGATCGACCTTGCTCATCACCGGCGCGGCCGCACGCTGCTCGAGAGTTTTTTCCTTCTGTTTTTATTTTCATTCCTGGTGACTTCCGCGTCATTCTGCCAGACGGCTTCGAGCGGGGCATCGAAAGTAATTTCGACAGGACCCTCCTCCTTGGAAATTCCTCATTTACGCAAGTCGGGAACAACGACTCAACTGATGGTGGACGGCAAACCATTCCTGGCGCTGGCCGGAGAATTGAACAACGACAGCTCGAGCAGCATCGAGTACATGAAGCAAGTGTGGCCCAAGCTCGTCCGGGCAAAACTCAATACGGTACTGACACCGGTATCATGGGCGCAGATCGAACCACAGGAGGGGAAGTTCGACTTCCGCGTTCTGGACGGCGTGATCGCGGGCGCGCGGGCGCACAATCTGCATCTCGCGCTGTTGTGGTTCGCAAGCTGGAAGAACGGCCTGTCCAGCTATCCGCCGGACTGGGTGAAGAGGGATTTCGAACGTTTTCCGCGGGCCCAGATTCAAACGGGCAAGACTCTCGAATTGCTGACGCCCTTGAGCGATTCCAACCGGGATGCGGACGCCCGCGCCTTTGCGGCCCTGATGCGGCACGTGAGGGAAGTCGATGGCCGGCAGCACACGGTGATCTTGATCCAGGTGGAAAACGAAATCGGAATGAGGCTCGACTCGCGGGACCGCTCGCCGCTGGCCAATCAGGCATACAACGAGGCCGTGCCGCAGCAGTTGATGCAATATCTCCAGAGCCACAAGGACAGCCTGATTCCGGAGTTTCGCCAGTTTTGGGAGGTGTCCGGCTTCAAAACATCAGGGACCTGGGAAGAAGTGTTTGGCCAGAGCGCGGCGACCGATGAAGTCTTCATGGCCTGGAACTTTGCGCGATACATCGGTACGGTGGCCGCAGCCGGCAAAGCCGAATATCCGATTCCGATGTTCTTGAACGCGGCCCTACCCGAACGAACGCTGGAACAGGAACGAAAAGGAGAACGAACACGATTTTCCGCCGTTGGCGGTCCCATGGACGATCTAATGGACGTCTGGCGAGCGGGCGCACCAAAGATCGATATGCTCTCACCCGACGCTTACAACAGCTTCGCTGAGTTCCTGGCGAGATACGATCGATCCGGGAATCCGCTCTTCATACCCGAGACGGAGGGCGGTCCCGTCGGCGCTGCCCGAGTGTTCTACGCGTTCGGCCGCCATCATGCGATTGGATTCTCGGCGATGGGCGCCGTCGAAAGGTCACAGACTCCCGACACCGATTTGATCGACAGCTACGATGTGATCGAGCAATTGGCTCCCCTGATTGCGAAACACCAGAGTGACGGGAGTATGTCCGCAGTCCTGCTGGCCCCCAACGATCCGCCCAAGAAGATACAAGTGGGAAATTACATGCTTGAGGTTGCGTTCATGACGCCGCGCGTTGCGCCCATGACGCAACCAACTCCAATTCCTCCATTCACGTATGCGGCGGCGATTTGCGTTGCCACCGGCCCGGACGAATTTTTTGTGGCCGGAAGCGGAGTCACCATCACATTTTCTCCGAACACACCGGGGCCGCCGCTCGCTGGACTGGCCACCGTGGAAGAAGGCTCATTTGTCGAGGGGCGCTGGGTTCCGGAACGCCGAATGGCCGGCGACGACACCGAAGAAGGGGAGATGGTGAGGGTGAGTTGGGCGCCGGGCAGCTGGGTTCCATTCTACCGGCAACGCGCGAGTAAAGACGGCATCCAGCGTGTGACGCTCTATCGTTATCGGTGAGGCAGCCGCGACCCGACGAACTATTTCAACTGATCTGCGACTTTATCCAGGCCGGCCTGGGCGCAGGATGCGTCGGTTTCGCCGTTGTGAGCGCCGCTGGCGGAGATTGCGCCGAGCAGGTCGTCGCCGATTTTGATCGGCAGGCCGCCTTTTGCGAATACGGAATCGCTCATGGGGGTTGGCGTAGCCGTTCCAGGGGGAGGATTTGCCGCGGGGGGGCCGGAGGGATATCCGAAGTGCATCACGCTGTTGGTTTTCATGCGGCCGATCATGACGCTTCCGAGGCCGGCGCCATCGTCGCGCAGAAGGGCTTTGAGTTCATTGCCACGATCGACCACGGTGATCGTGACCCGGTAGCCTTTGGCGCGGCACGCGAGCATGGCCGCCTGCGCCATGGCCTGCGCGACATCGATGGTCAGGACTTTCTCGGTTGGAAGGCCCTGCGCCGCGCCGCCCGTCGGCAATGGCTCGGCAGCAGTGGGTACGGATGCCGCAGCTTCGGCCGCAGCGGTTCGCGGAGTGGACCCAGTCCGAAGTGAAATCAAGGCTACTCCGGAAACAATCAGAATCAAAACAGCTGCGGCACGCAGCACTCGCATGAGTCTCTCCCCTTGAATCTCAGATCGTCGAAAGTGTTCCGCTAAGACGGTATTCCGCCGGGACGGCCGGATTGTACCACCCAAAGCAAAAAGAGATTTAAAACATGAGTGCGAGGCGGGGACTGTTTTGGATCAGTCGACTGCTCGTGCAGGGCTGAAGTGAGCCCGGATGGCGGCGTCCAGGTCGTGAGTCGCTTGATCGACTTCCACGGACAAGAAGTGCCCGTAGGCGGAATCGTTTACAACCAGACTCGGAGAAATCAGTTCCGGAGCGTTTACGGAAATACCTTCGTAGGAGTAATGCCGGAAGGCATCCGCGCCCTTGCAATCGGGAATCGGCGAAAGATAAACGATGACCTGGGTCGAATCGCTCATGAAGGACGAGGGACACGAGTAATGAGTGCAGGGCCTACGAACAAATCATGCTTTCTCTTTCAATCCCTTACCAATACACTACTGCCTGGGAGGTATGCGTTTTGGTCAACTATTGAGGTGGTATAGATGGCGAAGACGATAATTTCATGACACCCGAACTGACATGGCTGCCGGAGAATCCCGACTGGGACAAATCGTTGGATGCGATGAAGCAAATTGCAGATCCGTCGGAACTCTGGCCCGCGCTTGTTCATCTGGCCAATTTTCGCATCGATTTCGTGCAGACTGGGAAGTTGGATCGCTTGACCCAGCGGCGATTGGCCACGAGTCCGCAGGTTTCTTCCGGCGCCAAACCGGTGAAGCTCGCGCTGCTGGGTTCCTCGACACTGAAGCAACTGATTCCCGGAATTCGAGTCGGCGCTTTGCGGCGGGGTTTATTTGTCGAAGTGTACGAAGGCTACTACGGAATGTACCAGCAGGAATTGCTGGACACAGCCTCCGAACTACACCGATTTAAGCCTGACATCGTTTGTTTGGCCCTGGACGCCTATCACTTGACGGTTTCGGGCGACGCGGAATTGCCAGCCACAATCGAGCAATTACGAACTTACTGGCGCATGGCGAAGGAAAGTTTCGGATGCACCGTGATCCAGCAATCCGCGCTTCCTATTTTCCCGCGCCTGATGGGGAATAATGAACATCGATATTCGGATTCACCATACTCGATTGGACAAAAGCTGAATGTGGAGCTGCAAAAGGCCGCTGACGAAGACGGCATCCACCTACTCAGGGTAGACCAATATGCCGCCGATTGCGGCCTGCTGGAATGGCACGATCCAGGCCTGTGGCATGCCGCGAAGCAGGAAATTCACCCGCGCGTTTCGCATATTTATGGAGACGTGCTTGGCCGGCTTCTCGCGGCGATTTACGGGCGGTCGTACAAGTGTCTCGTGCTCGATCTCGACAATACGCTCTGGGGTGGCGTCATCGGCGACGACGGCTTGCAGGGAATTGTCCTGGGCCAGGGCAGCGCCTCCGGCGAAGCGTACGTTGCATTTCAGAAATATGTCCTGAGCCTTGCCCGGCGCGGCATCATTCTTGCTGTCTGCTCGAAGAACGACGAGGCCAACGCGCTCGCTCCGTTCGAGAGCCATCCCGACATGGTGCTTCGACGCGCGGATATTGCCTGCTTCATCGCCAACTGGGAGGACAAAGTGTCCAATCTGCGGCGCATCGCGCAAGATTTAAATATCGGAGTCGACTCCCTGGTGCTGGTTGACGATTCTCCATTTGAACGAAACCTGGTCCGGCAGGAATTGCCGATCGTCGGTGTTCCGGAATTGCCCACCGATCCGTCCGGATATATTTCCTGCGTCGATTCGGCCGGATACTTTGAAGCCCTCGCGATTACGGAAGAAGATTTGCAACGTGGCGGAGCGTATCAAAAAAATGTCGAGCGCGAAATTCTCCGCGAATCTTCGCCGGACATGGCGGGCTACCTTCGCAATTTGGACATGGAACTCGTCTGGAAATCCTTCGACGATGTGGGATTGAATCGCATCGTGCAGTTGATCAACAAGACGAATCAGTTTAACCTGACGACAAAACGGTATTCCGAAGCCGATATTCGCATGCTTATGAACGATTCCAAAGTTTTGACGTTCCAGATGCGACTCGCCGATCGATTCGGCGACAACGGAACCATTGCTTTGCTGATTGGCAGGCTCACTCCCGAATACGATCTGCTGATGGACACCTGGCTGATGAGTTGCCGCGTTTTGGGCCGCCAGGTGGAAGAATCCTGCCTGAATATTTTGGCTGAAAGGGCCCGGTCGATTGGCGCGCGGAATATCCGGGGCGAATATCGCCCCACAGCCAAAAACGGAATGGTGAGGGAACTGTTCGGCAAGTTGGGTTTCGCGAAGGTTGAAACCGATGCGGAAGGAAACAGCGAGTGGCTGCTCGATCTCGATCTGTTCGGGCCAAAAGAAACATTTATCAGAACGCGGGAGGATTCGGATGCAGGAATCGGAAATTTACACCAGGCTCACTCAAGTCTTTCATGATATCTTTGACGACAATACCATTGTATTAAAAACTGAAATGACGGCCAAAGACGTTCAGGACTGGGATTCCTTTAACCATATCAATCTGGTGGTGGCCACTGAAGCGCGGTTTGGAATCAAGTTTCAGACCGCCGAAATCGAATCGCTGCGGAACGTGGGGCATTTTGTCGAGTTGATTCGGAAAAAAACCGCCGGAAAGTCTTGAAGTGTTTTTGGACTTTCTCAACACATTTGTGAATTTTCAAGGGTTCGACGTCCGGTACCGGTGCTCGTGGCCGGAAGATTCAATCAGTTCGATGATAAATCGCAGCGGTGTCACAAAAAATTGAATCCTGCTTCCGCCGTAGGCAACCGCAGGCATTGGATCGGCCGTCGGCACAGCTCCTGCATCTCGCAACCTGCCCCCGGCCTCTGAAAGATCGGGGACCAGGTAGGCAACATGGTTCAGTATGTTCCGTCCGGAGCTCAGAGCTTTTGCGACCGGTCCGCCGTCACCCTGGGGTGCAATCAATTCGTAACAAATGTTGGACGAATCCCGCCCAAACTGAACCGAAACGCACTGGATCGGATCGATAAATTCATCGGTCCACGCCCGGATTTCCACTATTGGAGATAAAGCTTCCCGGCCGAGGGCAAGGCTCCGGACGACCAGGCCGATATGATCGAATTTCATTCCTGATTTTCCTTCCGGTCCAAACTTCTTTGCCGAATTCGGTCCAACGCGTGCATTCGTCGTGGAAATATGGGAACCAGGGCGGCTCCTGCATCGCAATTCGTTCAACCAGGAAACCGTATTTTCGGCCCAAAATGGCCTTTAGCTCTTGGAATGATTGCTAATTTGTACGCTCTCGTAGTAGAAATTGCAAAAGGTCAAATCCGCTTCGATGCGCTAAGACGCCACACGCCCGTTTCCGTTGCCCGAATGCGCGGCAAGTGTCTGATACACGGATTCGAAGTTCCGCTTCACAGCTTCGGAGAAACCATCTTCGCCGGCAACGGGTTTCACAACGTGTTTTGCGGGGATGCTTGACGCGGTTGGAATCGCCTCCCCGGGTTTTTCCTCAAGAAGCCTCAGGATGCGCGTCTTGAGTTCGCCGAAGACCGTCTTGGCGTCTTCCGATGCGTCCACCTTTTCAAATTTGTATTCTTCCGCAAGTCGGTCGAATTCCTTCAGCAGCGCGGACTGGTAATTGCAGAAACTGTCGTACATGTCGTGTCCGGGGAACAGGTCCATCCCGGATTCCCAGTAATCGAAGCCGCGGGAAAAGATCACGCGGGAAACCAGTTGATCGATGCCGATCCGGAGATAAAAGACGGCGTCCGGCTTCAACGCAACGCTGAAGATACTTCGCATCCACGAAGGATTCATTCCGCGCACATTGGCCCGGGCCATGAGAGAATAAATATAGCGGTCTGTCAGAACGATGAATCCGGCGCGCAGCGCGGGCATGATTTCATTTTCGAGGCGGTCCACGAAATCGGTCGCGTAAAATAGGCTCTGCGTGATGTGGCCTAGATTATTTCCTTCCTTGGCTCGGCGAATTCCTTCGCCGGCAAGGCGCGAGCGCGTCATGCCCGTATCCACCACGGCATGACCCAGCTCTTCGAGCCACGGTTTCAGCATGCCGATCTGCGTGGTGCGCCCGGCGCCATCGGTTCCTTCAATCACGATCAATTTTCCGGGCATTTCGGAAAGCCGCATCCCGGGCAGCACCCTTCCGTAGGTTTGTCTCATGGCCGTTTCCTCAGATCTTTCGCCCCTTCGAGATGTGTTTTGACGATTTCGCGCATCCGCGCCTGCTGCATTTCGATCGGCAACGTTGCGTCGATGACGGTGAAACCGAATTCCGGAATCATCTTTTCGTATTCATTGAGGATTTTCCCCTGGAACAGCCGGAAGCTGTCCTCGGCGTCGTCGCTGAGCCCCAAGTCCAGACCCGCTTCGTAAAATTTGAAGCCGTCCCGGGCGTCCAGGAGGCGCCCCATTGCGATTTCCAGCGGAACGCGGAAGTAGAAGGCGACCGCCGGTTTTACTGCAAATCCGTAAAGGTCACGTACCCATTCCTTGCCCATGCCGCGCGCCACATCGCGCGCAAACGCCGTATAAATGTATCGGTCGCACAGCACGACGGCACCGGCTTTGAGGAGCGGCAGAATGCTTCGTTCCGTGCGATCCGCAAAATCGGTGGAATGAATCAAGGAAAACGTGGCGGGAGTCAGCAGCTTTTTTTTCTTTCCAAATTTTGTCGTTTCTTTCACAAGAGGAGAAGAATTCCACTCGCTGAAAACGACGCCGTAACCCTTCGACTCGAGCCATTTGTGCAGAAGACTGAGCTGCGTCGATTTTCCCGACCCGTCGATCCCTTCTACGATGAAAAGTTTTCCGGGGAAATTGTGCTCACCGTAATGCTGCACCGAGGAAACTGCGGGCTTCAGAGGATAGAAAACCTCAAATGGCCCGATGTGAATACTGGAAGTAATTTCCATGCGCCTCTTTCCAAGAAAAGAATGGCCGGGCAAATCCCGACGATCCTCGCCCGATTGAATCTACGATTCGATTGTGCTTGCCGGCGCAGATCCCCCTGGCCGACATAGATAACATCTGTCAGATGAGGCGGCTTTGCAGCAAATATTATTGTCCATTGTTTCAAATCGGGAACTATTGGCTGCCGCGGTCAGCACAGGCTATGGGGCACTTTGGAATTCAGCCGTTGTCCCGTTAGTCCGGCATCAATTGCCGCACCAATTCCGGAGAATCGATTTCGACCCACACTGCATTCGCACCGCAGCCATTCGATGGATTGGTCCAGGAAGGCGAACAGGACTTCCGGCGTGGCCCGGCCCAGTGCGGAAAGGCCGGGATTCTGCGTTTTCCACGTGAGTTGCTCGCGCAGCATTTCCGCGATGCTATTGAAACCGTTGCGCCGCTCCTTGCTGGTGGCGACAATCGTTTCGTAGATGGACAGCGCCTGCTTGTCGGCTTCGGTCATGGCGATTGCATCCTCGCGAGTTTCAGGGCTCTTTCGGTCTCGCCCGCCAATTGCGAAGCGGCCGCGAGCGCGGAGATAAAGTTTCCATTTTTACTTAGAGCCGGTCCATAAGCAGTAGTTACCTCCTTAGCTTGGTACGAACTACTAACGCCGGAGCAACCGCAGGTACGATATTAACGCCGGCGAGTGGTTCGCGATTGTCAAAGCCGATCCTGAGCGTTCGCTACGACGATGGCCGCGGAGCTGCATTAACGCTAAGTGCTTCAGGACTCGGTCCGCTCGCATACTCAAGTATCATTCGCCTTGCCCCGTATCCCAACAACTTCCTCCGTCTGTACTCATCAAGTCGCGGTTACCACGATGGCGCTGCACGGCTTCCTGCTGATTCTCCGGTAGGAGTGCGGAAGCGAGGAATCGAAATAGATCGAATCGCCATTTTCCAGAATGTGATCGTCGGCTCCAATGTGCAACTCCATTTTCCCGCGCAGGACGGAGAGGAACTCGACGCCGGAATGATGATGCGGGCGGGCTTTTCCCTGCGGGAGTGGCTGAAATTCGGCGTAGTAGGCGTTTAGCTTGCGTTCGACGGCTGCGAAGTCGAGGGATTCGAAGTAGAAGGAAACGTCCCGGCCGTCGGGCCGCTCCGGAAAGCGCTTGCGTTCGCCGCGGCGGACAATGGCTACGACGTGGCGCTTCTTGTCTTCGTAAAAAAAGTACTCCAGGCCCACCTCGAAGACCAGGGAGATGCGCAGGAGAGTGGGAAGCGTTGGGAAGAGCTTTCCGCGCTCGATCTTGGAGAGCATGGCGGCGGAAAGTCCGGTGTGGCGCCCGAGCTCGACCAGGCCGATTTTCTTTTTCAGGCGGAGCGCGCGTAGTTTTTGGCCGATTGCGTAGTCGTTCAATCCCTTTGTGAGCGTTGCCGAAAGCACTCGAACCCCTCCGGATTTAACCAGGGAGAAAAAAACCGCCGGAAATTTGACTGCAATTCATCCCACTTTTATTCTGGCTTCGATTGTCCTTGCTGTCAAATGTTTTTTCACTATAGTTAAAGATGCAGTACGCAACAATTCATTCATGCGTGGAGGAAATGATCATGAAAAAGCTGGATGTAGTCGCAGCCGTTCTTGTGGTGGTCGGGGCCCTTAACTGGGGCCTGGTCGCCGTCGCTCACTTCGATTTGGTGGCGACAATCTTTGGAATGAAGTTCGGTGAAGTTTCCACCCTCAGCGCCGTCGTTTACGGTTTGGTTGCGCTGGCGGGGATCTATCAGGCCATCAGCTTCAAGGCCATTCAGCGTCGCTGGCACGGGGACGCAACGCTCCAACACTCACGGTAGTCTGGAAAACATGCGAACGGGGCCCGTTCAGGGCCTGAACAGGCCCCGGGTTCGCCGAGAATCATGTGGGACGATACAAATGAACAAGAAATTCTTAACAAAGGGGCATCGAGGTGATTCATGAGCGCGACTTGGGAATCTGAAACGCAGCACAATCGGGAAGTGGCCTTGTACATCGAGGACGAAGTGAAGGTGGACCGTCTGCAGGGGATCGTCCGCGAATTAATGCTGGAGCTGGGGCTGGACCTCTCGGACCAGCATTTCAAAGGCACTCCGGCGCGCGTGGCCCGGATGTATCGCGAGCTGACACGTGGATACGGAATGGACCCCTCCGCGATTTTGAAGACCTTCCACTCCGACCACAGCGAACTCATCGTAGTGTCGGACATCAATTTTTACTCGCTGTGCCCGCATCACCTGCTGATCTACCGGGGCAAAATGCACTTCGCGTATGTGCCCGATGGGAGGATCGTGGGCCTCTCAAAAATTCCGCGCCTGATTCAGGCGATGGCATCCCGTCCGATCGTGCAGGAGGATTTGGTTTCTGAAATCGCGGATGTATTTATGTCCGTCGTCCAGCCGCAGGGCTGCATCGCGCGCGCCACGGGACGCCACGATTGCGTGGCTGTCCGGGGAGTGAAATCCCACGAAGCGCGAATGACGGCGGTGGCTGCGCGCGGCATTTTTCAGGAAAAACACTCGCTTGTCGAAGGTTTCAATCAAGCCGTGGCGGCATCAAAAGAGTAGCTTGCGCGCTTCGATGAACAAAAAATAATGCGACTGACCATTTGCATTTGTGTGTGCCTGGGAGCCGCGGGTATTGGTTCATTTTTCACCGTGCCGGCGTTGAGGAACTGGTACGTCGAGTTGAAAAAACCCAGGTGGACGCCTCCGAACTGGCTGTTCGGTCCTGTCTGGACGCTTTTGTATCTGGCAATGGCGTTCGCCGCGTGGCTCGTCTGGCGGCAAGTCGGAATGACGGCTGTTCCGCTGAGATTATTTTTGCTGCAACTGCTGCTCAACGTCGCATGGTCCGGCCTGTTTTTCCGTTTGCGTTCGCCGGGTGCGGCGTTTGTCGATATCGTTTTGTTGTGGTGCGCGATTCTAATCACCATCGTCGTCTTCGCGGGAATTGTTCCGTTTGCGGCGTGGCTGATGATTCCTTACGTGGTATGGGTGACTTACGCGGGGGCTTTAAACTTCGCCATTTGGCGATTGAATTCCTGATCCGAACGGACAAGACCGCAAGAATATGACAAAAGCCGCTGTTCCCGAAATTCGCGTTCGCTGCTGCAATTCGGCGCCGGTGCAACTGGACGGAGAATTTGTCCTCTACTGGATGATTGCATCGCGCAGAACGACGTGGAATTTCGCCATGGACCGGGCCGTCGAGTGGGCCCAAAAGCTGCAATGCCCGTTGATCGTCCTCGAGGCCTTGCGCAGCGATTATCGCTGGGCGAGCGACCGCCTGCACAACTTTCTCCTCGATGGCATGGCGGAGAATGCCTGCTGGCTGGAAGAAAAGCGCGTTCTGTACTATCCGTATCTGGAGCCCGAGCGCGGCGCGGGAAAAGGTTTGCTCGAGGCGATGTCCGCGCATGCCTGCGTCGTCGTTACGGATGATTATCCCGGTTTTGTCCTGCCACGGATGGTCGCGGCTGCCGCTCGGAAACTTTCCGTCCGGCTGGAGGCTGTGGATTCCAATGGCCTTTTACCGATGCGCGCCGCGGAAAAGTGCTTTCCTACGGCGTACGAATTTCGCCGTTTCCTGCAGAAGAATCTTCCGTTTCATCTGGGGGATTTCCCGAAGGCCAGCGCTCTCTCTCAGTCCGATTTCCCTGCCGCCGCGAAAATTCCTCGCGAAGTCGCCTCCCGCTGGCGGAGGATCTCGGCCGACGCGCTCAACAGCAGCCGAAAGTTCCTGGCGGACTTGCCGATTGATCATAAGGTTGGTCCCGTCGAAGGGCGGGGTGGCCCCAGCGCAGCCATGGCGCTCCTGAAAGATTTCACGCGCAATAAAATGGAATCCTATTTTGTGGAACGCAATGAGCCGGAACAAGAAGCCACCAGCGGGCTCTCGCCATATCTGCATTTCGGACACATTTCGTCGCATCAGATCTTTTGCGAAATCACAAATCAGGAAGGATGGACTCCCAACCATCTCGCCGTTCGCGCGACGGGCAGCCGCGCCGGCTGGTGGGGCGCCAGCGAGACGGTGGAAGCGTTTCTCGATCAACTCATCACCTGGCGTGAACTGGGGTTCAATTTTTGCGCTCAACGCGACGATTACGACCAGTTCAGCTCGCTCCCCAAATGGGCGATCCAGACACTCCGCCACCATGAGCGTGACGAACGGACGCACGTCTACACGCTTTCCCAGTTTGAATGCGCGGAAACGCACGATCCGCTATGGAATGCCGCGCAGACACAACTGGTCCGCGAAGGAAAGATTCACAATTACCTTCGGATGTTATGGGGGAAGAAAATTATCGAGTGGACGCGCGCTCCCGAAGAGGCCCTGGAAATCATGATCCAGCTGAATAATAAATACGCGCTCGATGGACGCGACCCGAACTCTTACAGCGGAATCTTCTGGTGCCTGGGACGATACGACCGTCCGTGGGGACCCGAGCGTCCGGTTTTTGGAAAAGTTCGCTACATGAGTTCGGAAAACACGGCGCGCAAGTTTCCCGTCAAGGATTTCCTGCGGAGATATGCGTCATGAGAAAGATTCGCCTTTGTTTTCCGGCCGCCGTAATCGTGTGGGCCTCTCTCGCTGGAATGACACACGCGCAGAGCCAGGCGGCGCCCGTGAAATTCCCACCTGTCGAGACAGCGAATCTCGAGGGCCGGAAATATTCACTGCCGCGGGATTTTGAGAGCGACCGCAACCTTTTGTTGATCGCTTTTGAGCGCGAGCAACAGAAAAATGTCGATACCTGGCTGCACCAATCGAGCCGCCTCGAGCAATTCGATCCGGCTCTGCACATTTACGAACTCCCGACGATCGCGCGTCTCGACGCTTTCCGCCGCTGGTTCATCAACACGGGAATGCGCCACGGCATCCCGGATCGAAATGCCCGCGCACGCACTCTTACGCTGTATCTCGACAAGGATTCGTTCAAGCATTCCCTCGATATTGAAAGTGAAAAACAGATTTATCCGATGCTGGTTGACCGCTCGGGCCGCGTTTTGTGGCGCTCCGAGGGCGACTTCGACGATACGAAAGCGCAGAGTCTGCGGGATGCGCTGATAAAGATTCAGAAGGGGAAATAAGCTCGTTCTGTTTTTGAAGAAAGTTGAATTCACCATGAAGAAAGAGAACTTGATCCTGCTCACCGGCGCGACAGGGTATGTCGGCGGCCGACTCCTTCGCGCGCTTGAAGCCGCCGGATATCGGGTGCGTTGCATGACGCGCCATCCCGAAGCAATGCGCCAGCGCGTGGCCCGCGAAACAGAAGTTGTGCCGGGAGATGTGCTCGATGCGGCGACGCTGACGGAATGCCTGGCCGGCGTGCACAGCGCGTACTACCTTGTCCATGCGATGGCCTCGCCCAACTCCTTTGAAGAGGAAGACCGCCGCGCCGCCACCGAGTTTGCAATCGCGGCGCGCAAAGCCGGAGTGAAACGGATCGTATATCTGGGCGGGCTGGGCAGCGGCGATCAATTATCCGCTCACCTGAGGAGCCGCCAGGAAGTCGGGCGCATCCTGCGTGACTCGGGTGTGCCGACGATCGAGTTCAGAGCTTCGATCGTTATCGGATCGGGCAGCGCTTCGTTCGAAATGATACGCGCGCTCGTCGAAAAGCTCCCAGTGATGACCACGCCGCGCTGGGTTCGGACGCGCACACAGCCGATCGCCATTGAAGACGTGATCGCATATCTCATCCAGGCGCTGGATCTCGAACTCACCGGCGGCCAGATCATTGAAATCGGCGGGCCCGATCAGGTCAGTTATCTGGACTTGATGAAAGAGTACGCGCGCCTGCGCGGCCTGAAGCGCCTGATGATTCCAGTGCCGGTTCTTTCGCCGGGACTTTCCAGTTTGTGGCTCGGACTCGTTACGCCGGTATATGCGCGAATCGGCCGCGAACTTGTACACAGCCTGCGCAACGAAACGATTGTGACGGAGCGGACGGCGGATCGCCTGTTTGCGATTCGACCGCTGGGATGCCGCGAAGCCCTCCAGCGGGCGCTCACCAACGAAGACCACCAGTTTGCGCAGACTCGCTGGTCCGACGCATTTTCTTCCGCCAGCGCCGCCCCGGAATGGGGAGGGACGAAATTCGGCCGCCGTTTTGTGGACTCGCGTTCGCTGGGAGTACCGTTCTCTTCCGCCGCTGCATTTAAGCCGGTCGAGCGCATCGGCGGAAAAACGGGATGGTATTACGGAAACTGGCTGTGGAATCTTCGCGGGTTCCTGGATCTTGTTCTCGGCGGAGCGGGGATGCGCCGCGGCCGGCGCGATCCCGAACACCTGCTCGCGGGCGATACGCTCGATTTCTGGCGCGTGGAAGAAATTCAACCCGGGCGCCTCCTGCGCCTCGGCGCGGAAATGCGAGTGCCCGGAAGGGCGTGGCTGCAATTTGAAGTCGAGCCCATCGCCTCCGGATCGATTGTGCGCCAGACCGCGATCTTCGATCCCGCCGGCGTTCTCGGCCAGATGTATTGGTATTTTTTGTATCCTGTGCACCGATTCATGTTTGCCGGAATGCTGAAGGGAATGGTTCGGGCGATGGAGAAATCACGATGACAAGTTTTCCGAAACCGCGAATCGTGATCAGCAAATGCATTGGTTTTGAGGCCTGCCGCTATAACGGACAAATGATCGAGGACAATTTCGTTGCTCGCCTCGGACCGCATGTGGAATTTGTCGGCGTATGCCCGGAGGTCGCGATCGGGCTGGGGACTCCGAGGGCGCCGATTCGCATTGTTTCATCCGCCGGCCGTTTTAATCTGATCCAGCCGGAGTCGGGGCTGGATATCACCGCAAAGATGCTCGTCTTTGCTTCCGATTTTTTGGATGGCATGAGTGACATTGACGGATTCATTCTGAAGAACCGCTCCCCCTCCTGCGGCATCAGCGATGTGAAGTTTTATTCCGGTCCCCAGAAAGGTCCCGTGCTTGGAAAGACCGCGGGCTTTTTCGGGACCGCGGTGCTGGACCGGTTCGGCGACCTGGCCATCGAAGATGAAGGCCGTCTGAACAATCTGATCCTGCGCGAACATTTCCTGACGCGGGTGTTCGTGTTTGCCCGGTTTCGCGATGTGCGGCGTTCCGGATCGATGCATGACCTTGTCCGCTTTCAGTCCGCCAACAAACTTCTCTTCATGGCGTACAACCAGACAAAGACGCGGGAGCTCGGAAGGATTGTCGCAAATGCCGAACGAAAACCGATCGGCGCGATTCTGAAATTATATGAGGCGAGTTTGCGGGAAGCGTTTCACAAGCCGCCGAGGCTCGCGTCGCCGATCAACGTTCTCTTGCACGCGCTCGGCTACTTCAAGAGGGAACTCACGGCTCGCGAAAAGCGCTACTTTCTCGGTGTTCTGGAAACTTACCGGGACGGAAGGGCCCCGCTCAGCAGCGCCGTCGGTATTCTGAGATCCTGGGTCATCCGTTTTGAAAACGAGTATCTGCGCGAACAGACTTTTTTTCAGCCCTTTCCGGAAGAGCTGATGGGCATGGATGATTCAGGCAAGGGAAGAGAAGTCGGCGAAGTTAAAACCCGGGATCAAGCAGGCGAAGGGGAATCACGGAAAATGCAGGACAAATAAATTAAGGTTGTTTGCCGGCTCCCGCGGGGGAAATATATAAGCATATGTATTAAGGAGTATACGATACTCGGGGTGCTCTCCCGGGGTGGGAGCGGAGGGGCTGTATCCGGAGCCAAATAAATACCGTTTCCGTGAATTCGTGGTAGGATGCATCAGTTTCATATTGAAACAGTATCTTTATACAGAGAACAATAATTCCCAGTTGTTCAGGCGGCCCGTGATAGACTAGCGGCGTTCGTCAGGCAAGTCGGTAGCTGTATTCCCCCTTCAGTAGGAACGCCATTGGATTTGCGCTCTATGGGCCCACTGATTTAAACGTAATCCGAAAAATCGAGGAATTCCGAAGATTTCATCCGTCCAGCCGAGGTATCCGGGACCATTGACGGAGCAGTGCCGAAGCATCCTTTGAAGGCGGTCGGACGGCGGGGCCATCGTTTCTGAGGGATTGTATGAAAAGTAAAATATTAGTGTTTCTGGTGACCGGGAACCGTCTCTTGCGGGAGGCTCTGGCTAGGTTGTTGAGCAAGAAAGACGAATTTGAAGTGTGCGGCGTTTCCCCATACGTTCCGGACGTTGCGTCAACCATATTGGAGCTGGGCACGGATGTTCTGATTCTGGACGCCATTACAATGCAACTTTCGGACTACGCGCTGATTCCCGAAATGGCATCTCAATCTCCGAATCTCAAAATCGTTCTGATTGACATGGACGATGACCCGGAAATGTTTCTCCGCTGTGTCCGGGCGGGGGCGGCTGGATACCTGCTGAAGGACGCTTCGGCATGCGATGTCGTTTCCGGCGTGCGGTCGGTGGCGCAAGGACAAGCCGTCTGTCCGGCCCAATTGTGCATGCCCTTGTTTCGGACGGTGGCTCGCCAATGGCCTTCCCTCCCGAGCGCGCGAATTAAAATCGAGTTGGGGCTGACGCGCCGACAACAGCAATTGGTTCCTCTGATCGCGCAGGGATTTACGAACAAGGAAATAGCGTCCCAGTTGAATATTTCCGAGCAGACCGTAAAAAACCACGTTCATCGGATGCTGCGGCGCGTCGGGGCGAGCGACCGCTTGCAGGTTATCGACTTGACGCGCAACATGGGAATGTTTCCGTAAACCATCGAGGGTCGGGAAGTAAAACGACAGGCTTCAAGGACGTTGTCGGCTGTCTGGGAAGCGGCGTCCTATATAGAATTGCAAGTTCGTGAATGGCACTTAAGGCCGACTGTACATCGCCCGGATGTGCTGAATATCGGCATCGGACAGGCCCGAAATTTTCGCGATATCGTTCCTCGTGCGAAGTTGCCTGCGGTAACGCCCGAAATATTCGACGATGTCTCCGCCAAATCCGAAATAAAACATGATGTCGCGGAAATCCCTCGTATGCGGCAGGCCCAGCGCGTGGCCTAATTCATGCACGCAAGTGAGATACACGATCGTTTCCCGAAGCAGATCGTCTTCCAGTGTGAGATGGGCGATGTCCGGGCCGAGGGAATTCATGTCCGGCCGAATGAAAGCTGCCGCTCCACGCCGATTCCCAACCATCAGCGGCCGCGTTTCGCCATATTCGCCGCTTTCCGGCCCAGCCCAATAAATCCGGACAAGAGCGTTTGATTCCGCTGCGGGCGCAAATTGAATTCCCTTCGGCAGACTTCGCTGCCAGGCTTGCAGAGCCCACCGGGCGAGTTCCCGATCCGAAGCGCGATAACCGGGCTGACCGCTTCCATCCGCGATAAAATAAGTAATCGGATTCTTCGCGTCCAGGGGTTCCAGCATGCCGGATTGTTGCCCGCCGGCCCCGCTCACACCGGTCACGAAGAAATAGAACCCCAGAACGGCTGCAAATGCAGCAATTCTGGACGCGTTTCTGTTGAGTCTCACGGAAGAGAAAGCCATGTGGCCTTTGAACACCCGCAGTCGAGCGGACTTGCTCTACCTGCCGACTCCGAGCAATTCCACGTCAAAAATCAACGTGGCGTTGGGAGGTATTGCGCCGCCGGCGCCCGCCGCCCCGTAACCCAGATTAGGTGGAATTCGCAATTGCCGTCTGCCGCCTACTTTCATTCCGGCGACACCTTCATCCCATCCGCGGATAACTTGTCCTGCGCCGAGTGCAAATGAAAAGGGTTCGTTGCGGTCGCGCGAGCTGTCGAATTTTTCGCCCGTCGTCAGCCATCCCGTGTAATGGACCTTCACCATACTTCCGGGGGTTGCCGTATCGCCGGTGCCGGTCACGATGTCCCAGTACTGCAAACCGGAAGCGGTCGTCGGTCCCCTGTCCGCTCACTTTTGCCGGTCCGGAACCGGCATCGCTCTTGCTGTCTTTACCGCCGCATCCATAGGCGAGCGCGAGAGCTGCCACAAGCACAATCAAAACGATCACCGTCAGTTTCATCCATTGCTCCTTAATTTGCAGCATCATATACCAACCAGGCGAAAAGACGGAAAGACGAACGCGGTTCTTGAAACCTCTTTGCCAAGAAAATGTGTAACGTTTAAGATATACGAAAGGCCGTTCTTCGAATTTTTCCGAAGACAGCGGAATTGACGGGTTTTCGATTTTCAAATTATTTTTGAGGACCAAGCGGATTTGCAGCCGGCGTTCGTGTGGCCCGGCGAGAATGAGAAATAAGACTCGATGACAAACCTGAATCAAACCTACGATGTCCTGGTGGTCGGAGGCGGAAACGCGGCCCTGTGCGCGGCACTGACGGCGAGGGAGGCGGGGGCGACCGTGCTGGTCCTGGAGCACGCGCCGAGGGAATTTCGCGGCGGAAACAGCCGCCACACCCGAAATTTGCGCGTGATGCACGAAAAGCCCACGGCGACGCTGACGGAATCCTACACGGAATCCGAATACTGGAATGATTTACTGGGCGTCACAAAAGGAAAAACCGACGAAGCGCTCGCGCGGATGGCCATACGCACAACGGGGGAAGTTTTGCCGTGGATGGAAGCGCGGGGCGTGCGTTTTCAGCCGTCGCTGAGCGGCACGCTGAGCCTTTCACGCACCAACGCATTTTTTCTCGGCGGCGGCAAAGCCCTGATGAACGCGTACTACGCGGAAGCCGAGCGCATGGGCATTGCCGTCTACTACAATTCGGAAGTCACTTCGCTCCAGGTTGTCGACGGCGCGGTTCGCGAAGTCACGGCGATGGTTGAAGGAAAACCGGTTGCCATCCATGCAAAAGCGATCGTCGTTTCCTCCGGCGGATTTCAGGCGAACATTGGCTGGCTCAAAGAATACTGGGGAGACGCAGCGGACAATTTCATCATTCGAGGCACGCCGTTTGCAACCGGGACGGTCCTCAGAAATCTGCTGGACCAAGGCATCGCTCCGATTGGGGATCCCAAGCAGTGTCACGCGGTGGCCGTCGATGCCCGCTCGCCGAAATTTGACGGCGGAATTGTAACGCGCCTCGACTGCATTCCTTTCGGCATTGTCGTCGATCACGAGGCGAAACGCTTCTACGACGAGGGCGAAGACATCTGGCCAAAGCGGTATGCGATCTGGGGGCGACTGGTCGCGCAGCAGCCGAAACAAGCCGCGTTCGTTCTCATGGACGCGCCGACCGAAGAGCTGTTCATGCCGTCCGTCTACCCGGCGATTCGCGCCGACACTATTCGTGAACTGGCAAGAAAGTTAGCCCTCGATGAAGACGCTCTCGAACGGA
Organism: Terriglobia bacterium; assembly: GCA_963788335.1. GTDB lineage: Bacteria > Acidobacteriota > Terriglobia > Acidiferrales > UBA7541 > Palsa-360. The sequence continues at coordinate 548,365 of CAWBGM010000006.1, read as the reverse complement.
CGGTGCGGGAGTTCAATTGCGCCGTGCGGCCCGGCACGTTCAATACGAAAAAACTGGACGACTGCCGGACCGAAGGAATCACTCCGCCGAAAACGCACTGGGCGCGCGCCATCGAAAAGCCGCCATTCATCGGCTATCCGCTCCGGCCGGGAATTACATTTACCTATCTCGGCGTGAAAGTGAATGCCAACGCGCGGGTCTTACTGCAGAGCGGTGAACCGTGCTCGAATCTTCTGGCAGCCGGAGAAATCATGGCGGGAAATATTCTGGGAGCGGGATATATCGCTGGAGTCGGCATGGCGATCGGGACCGTATTTGGACGAATCGCCGGCAGAGAGGCGGCAAAACTTGCGCGAAACTGATGCAGTCGTCGAAGCCCGGCGCTTGATGGTCATTTGCAACGCCTGCCGCTATTGCGAAGGGTATTGTGCCGTTTTCCCCGCCATGGAATTGAGGCGCGGATTTTCCAGCGGCGATCTGAGCTATCTCGCAAACCTCTGCCACGATTGCCGCGGATGCTATTACGCCTGCCAGTATGCTCCGCCGCATGAATTCGCTCTGAATCTTCCGAAAATTCTGTCGCAGGTGCGGGCGGAAACGTATCGGGAGTATGCGTGGCCTCGTCCGCTCGCGGGGATGTTTCAGCGCAACGGAATGTTTGTCTCGCTGTTGATGGCGATTGTGATCGCGCTGGTTCTCGCTCTCGCCAATGGACTCCAATCGTCGTCCGTTCTCTACGCCCCGCACAGCGGGCCGGGCGCGTTTTACGCCGTCATCCCGGGAATCGTCATGATCGTCGTAGGCTCCGCGACGTTCGGATTCGCGCTGCTCGCTTTCGCCATGGGCTTCATGAATTTCTGGAAGGATACCGGCGGGGGCGCCGTGGCGCAGGCGCGTCCCTTGTTCAAAGCGGTCTCCGATGTCCTGACACTTCGGAATCTCGGCGGCGGCGGCCACGGCTGCAACAACGAAGGCGAAGCATTTTCCATGGCGCGCCGCTACGCTCACCAGGTGCTGTTTTACGGCTTCCTGCTTTGTTTCGCTTCCACTACGACGGCCGCGATCTATGAACACCTGCTCGGTGTGCTCGCCCCGTATCCTTTTTTCAGTATTCCGGTTTTGCTCGGCACGATCGGCGGGATTGGAATGCTGCTCGGCACGGCGGGACTTGTGTGGGTGAAAATAAAAAGCGATCCGGCGCCTGCCGCAAAATCCTTGATGGGCGCCGATTACGCACTCCTCATGCTCCTGTTCCTCTCCTCGGCGACAGGTCTGTTACTGCTGGTCTTGCGGGGTACGGGTGCAATGGGCATTCTTCTCGCCTTACATTTGGGAGTGATTCTGTCGTTTTTTCTGACGCTGCCTTACAGCAAGTTCGTCCACGGGATTTACCGGTCGGCCGCTTTGCTTCGGAACGCGATGGAGCACCCTGCCGGATAGTTCAGAAGCCGGGCGATGAATGCACGAAGGGTGGGCATTATGAGCGCTGAAGGAAAAAGCTCAAAAGTGAGCTCAATCATTCGTGTTTCCAGCGGCAATTTTCTGGAAATGTACGACTTCATGGTGTATGCGTATTACGCCTCGTATATCGCGCACGATATCTTTCCTTCCAACAGCGAATTTGCTTCCCTGATGCTCACGCTCGGAACGTTCGGCGCCGGATATCTGATGCGCCCGCTTGGCGCGATTGTCCTGGGAATTTACATTGACCGTTACGGAAGGCGCGCCGGATTGATTCTCACGTTGCTCCTGATGGCCGTGGGCACTGCGGTCATTGCATTTACGCCGCCCTACAGAACCATTGGAATCATCGCGCCGATTGTTGTCGTCATCGGCCGGCTGCTGCAAGGGTTATCCGCCGGGGTCATGCTGGGCGGCGTTTCTGTGTATCTGGCGGAGATCGCGACTCCCGGCAACAGGGGATTCTACTGCTCGTGGCAATCCGCCAGCCAGCAGGTCTCGGTGATCACCGCCGCGCTTTTTGGAGTCATGCTTAGCGCCATCCTCCCGCCGCAGAGTATGGCGGTATGGGGCTGGAGAATTCCGTTCGTGGCCGGCTGCCTGATCGTGCCCCTGCTTTATTGGATGAACAAATCGCTCGAGGAAACGGACGCCTTTCTTCATCGAGAAAAACGCCCTGGAGTTTCTCAGCTCCTTGCGTCGCTTGGCTCCAATTGGAAAATTATCGTCGTGGGAATGCTGCTTTCCACGATGACGACCGTCTGCTTTTATTTAATTACCGCATATACGCCGACGTTTGGCCGTGTGGTTTTGCACCTGAGCAATCAATCGAGTTTGAAGGCGACCCTGTTTGTCGGTCTGTCAAATTTCGTCTGGCTGCCGATTGGCGGCGCCATCTCGGATCGAGTGGGACGCAAGCCGATGCTGGTTCTTTTTACCGTCGCAACGTTAATTACGGCGTATCCTGCGATGGCCTGGCTGGTAACCGATCCGTCCACGTCCCGCCTGCTGATTGTTGAACTCTGGTATTCCTGCATATTCGGCTGCTATAACGGCGCCATGGTGCCGTACCTGGCGGAAATTATGCCCGCCGAAGTGCGAACCACGGGATTCGCTCTGGCCTTTAGCCTGGCGACGGCGATTTTCGGCGGCTTTACGCCGGCCATCTCCACTTATCTGATTCACGTTACGGGAAACGCCGCGATGCCCGCGGTATGGCTTTCGATCGCGGCTTTGTGCGGACTCGTTGCGACCATGTTTGCAGGAGGTCCGGCGATCGTTTTACCGAAGGCTGAGCTCAGCACATCATCCGATTGAAAATGGTCACGGTTCCTGGAGCACAGCCGCTACTGGCTGTCCTCCCCAACGTAACGACTGAATATGCGGAAAGCATCGAATAATGATACGGTATTTGCATACATTTCTGAAAAGTTGAAAAAATCGGGAGGGGTCCAATGCGTTCGCGACGTGAAATATTAAAAGGCGCCGTAGCTGCCGGAGCTATCGCTCTCGTGCCCGGCGGCATTCCGCTATTCGGCAAGGCCTCGCAGCCATCCACGCCGGTAAATTTCGATGTACCCGCCCATGCGACCGATTGCCACACGCATCTGTTTGGAGATCCGGCGCAATATCCATTTGCCGATCCGCGCCAGTACACTCCTGAACCGGCCACGACAGCGGAACTGAACGCCCTGCACAAGGCATTGCATACGCAGCGGGTGGTTCTGGTTCAGCCCAGCGTCTACGGTCCGGACAATAGGCGTACTCTCGCGGGCTTGAAGGAACTTGGGCCAAGCGCCCGCGGCATTGCCGTGATCAATGACAAGACAACGGAATCCGCGCTCGATGAAATGCATGGCGCGGGAATGCGCGGCATCCGGCTCAACATCCAGGTCACTGGACCGCTAGACCTCGATCTTGCGCGGAAACAATTTCAGGTAGCGGTGGATCGGCTCAAGAGCCGTCCTCACTGGCATATCCAGATGTATACAAGGCTGGCCGTGATTGAAGGCATCAAGGATCAGGTCCTGGCCGCGCCCATGCCGGTTGTCTTCGATCACTTCGGTGGAGCGCAGGCCTCGCTTGGCCTCCATCAGCCCGGCTTCGATACGTTGGTGAATCTGGTTCACAGCGGACACGCCTACGTTAAACTTTCCGCGCCATATCGCAGCTCGACGCAACCCCCGGCCTACACGGACGTCGCGCCGCTGGCCCAAGCGTTAATCGCCGCAAACCCGCAACGCATGGTGTGGGGCACCGATTGGCCGCACCCTGCGCCGGGAGCGGACCCTAAACTGAAATACACCGATATCCAGCCGCCGTTCAAGGTGGACGATGGCATTCTCTTTAATCAGTTCCAGGTCTGGGCGCCGGAAGCATCGTTGCGCAAAACGATCCTCGTGGATAATCCCGCAAAACTTTACGAATTCTAAAACGCCGCGCGGCGCCATGGACTTTTCTCCAGTCCGTGGTGCCGCGCGTTTTTTTAATAGAACTGCCCAGGTTTGTAAATCGCTTACAACGAAATGTCGATGGCAATTCCGGGCCGCCCCGGATACCTGCGGTTGTACAGGTAATATCCGTTGTCGACGTAATCCACATAAACGTCGTCGTTTTGATACCAATCGCTGCCCCAATATTCCGGATACGGATCAACCGCGCTGAACCAGTATCCTTCATATTGAAATCGCGGGTAACCGCCGACATACATGAAGGGAAGGCTGTACACACGGAAGGAGTGACTCTGACCGTAATTACTCTTGAAATAAACGTCCGGAATGCGGTAGCCATTATAGCCGCCGCGCTGTTGCCAGGTGCGGTGTTCGGTGTCAAAGCTGCGCGCGCGGTGTTGTCCCCAGTCGCTGCGTTGCTCGCCTTGTTGTGAAACCTGCTGTTGCTGCGTGCGCTGCTGCTGCACGGGCCGGTTGGCGGCCTGCCGTGAAGCGACCTGTTGGCTGCTCTGAATTTGCTGTGGCTGCTTCGAAGCGTTTTGTTGGACGTTTCGATTTTGCTGTTGCTGGTGCTGAACGCTCTGCTGAGTGTTCTGGCTCGGTTGTTGCTGGCGTTGAGTAGTTTGCTGGCTGTTCTGGCTTGGCTGCTGATGTTGAGTGCTATGTTGGTTGCTCTGATTTTGCACTTGTTGGTGTTGAGCGTTCTGTTGGTTGGTTTGGTTCTGCTTCTGTTGCTGTTGTGCATTTTGCCGACTGTCCTGATTTTGTTGTTGCTGCCGCTGAGCATCTTTTTGGTTGTTCTGGTTCTGTTGCTGCTCGTGCTGAGAGTTCCGCTGGCTGTTCTGGTTTGGCTGTTGCTGGGCATGTGGCAGGTTTTCTTGCTTTGGCTGCTGCTGGTCATGCTGCTGCGCATGCTCCTCCTGCTTGTCCGGCTTGCCTGCCTTCTCATCCTTGCCACCCTGCCGGGCATAGCCAAATGTAGCGACTCCGAGAACAAAAACCAAAGCTGCTGCGCTGATGAAACCGAATTTCTTCATGGAATTTTCCTCACATATTTAGGATGAACTTGCAAGGAACGAATAGCTGTTACATATTGAACAAAACGGCATTTCTCCGCGGAAAATCCCGGCGCCAGAATGAGTGTTCACAAAGGAACAGATATTCGCTGAAGATGCGAATAGGATGTCATCAGGTTTTGTAAAAATTCAACCCGCGACTCATCTACAGGGTTATTTCGGAACTTGTGCCGCGCCTTGGGAAGCGAAACTGAACTTGGCGGCAAAGAAAAGGGGTCACTGAGTCATGCCACTACTTCAAGTTTTGATGGTTTTGATTGTCGTAGGAGTTCTACTCTGGCTGGTCAACAGCTTCATTCCGATGCAGGGAACAATTAAGTCGATCTTGAACGCCGTCGTCGTGATCGGCGTTGTATTGTGGCTGCTGAATATCTTCGGACTATTCCATTCACTTTCCGCGATCCGCGTTGGATCGTAGGGGAAAATGAACGGATGACGGGAACTTTAACGCGGAGCTGTCGCGAAATCAGTTGCCGATAGCCCGCACGAAAGGAGCACTTCATGCTCGGAACAATCTTGATTGTAGTTTTGATTCTTGCACTTTTTGGCGCGCTACCCCGGTGGTCGCACAGCAGGGATTGGGGTTATGCGCCGTCGGGAGGGTTGGGGACAATCCTTGTGATTGTTGTCATCCTCGTACTTCTCGGCCGTCTGTAATTGAGTCGCATGGAAAAATAGAATGGGCCACGACCGGGTGAATTGCCTGGTGCAGTGAGTATCGACGCGAACTCCCTTCCCCGGATGTTGCGTGCACTCGAAAGACTTCGCCGCTTATTCGACCAACCCATCTGATCGTGAAGGATGGTCTGGACCGGGGGAAACCTCAGGCAGGGCCGCGGTTTTCAATTGCTCAAGATCCGTTTGAACTTTCGCCCAGACTTTCGGCTTCCGCTTTGTCGCATAGGGGGCGTCCGGATGCCCGAAGAATTCGAGCAATTCGGCGCGGAGCTCCGGTGAAGCGCCGCGAAATTGTTGTTTCGCCAGCGCGTCAAGCAGCTTTGCCTGGGTTTCATCATTCAATTGATATTGTCCCGGGCCTGTGATTTTGCCGGTATCAAAATTGTCGTTCGGCAAGTCCGGTTCACCGCTATTTATTTGGCCCAATAGCTTCCGGTAACGATCCAGAGTCGCATTGAAACTCGCTTCAAACATTTTTTCTGTCGCTGGCGTGGGCGTCTTCGAGCTGCAGGACTTTCAGCGGACCAAACTTCGGGATCAGGCGGGCCAGGAAGGCGAGAAAGTTCTCCCAAAGGGTCGGCGGCTGGTAGTTCTTTCCCCAATTCTTTTGGTAACTCGCGCGAGAGAGATTGTAGAGAAACTTCTTCCGCGTCTGGCTCGGTTGATCTTTCAGGATTTCATCTTTCTTCAGGCTCCAGGCGACGCGTGTGGCTTGAGGAAGGAGCTTGCTGACATCGCGACGGTAGGAACCGAGCACTTTTTCTTCATCCGTAAGCACACTCTTCAGATCCAGTCCGTACGTTTCCTGAAAGGCTTGCTCGAGCAGCGTAACCGAAACTCCAAATCCGATGAAGTCGTGATAGCTGTCCGGCGCGTAACGTCCCTGCGCGATTTCCAGTACGTCGAACCCGAATTCCGTCTTGACGTGCGCCAGCTTGTCCTGTTCGTACGTCACCGTATCGCCGTATTTCTTTTGCAGCTTGGGGTAAAGAACCGGGACCGCGCGATTCGTGCCGATTGGATGGCCGTCATTGTCCGCCGCATAGTGAGCCATCGCACCAAGCGCGAACGCGTAGCCGTCGAGGTCGTTGGAATCGCGAATCAGAGCCAAAACGAAGTCGCCGCTCCTTACATAGTGCGTCAAGTCGCTGAAGAAAAAACTTCCGTGCGGATAATAACCCATATCCTGGATGATCGCCCCGCCATAGGCGAAGCCATGCGCCTCCTTCAATTGCTCTTGTGTGGCATTGGGAAAGCGTTTCAAAAGCAGGGGACGAATATTCATGTCCCAAGCGGTGTCAATGATCGCTTCATGAGCAAGGACAGCATAAGCTGACGTTTCCGCCGGCCAGCCCAAAGCCATGACGAAAGACAGGATGATGGCCAAAGCTCTAACAACAAGTAGCGTTCTGAGGCGTCTTATTTCGTCGTTTCCCATGTCGCTCCGCCTTTAACTCGCCTCTCTCGCCCTCGGCGTTTACCTCAACTACAGTTAATAGCATGCCGCCCGCGAACACGAAACCTCAAGAAGTCGGGTTTAAGGTAATCCTGTTTGAATTCCCTCACCGTGCTGTATTGAACAGACGCCCACTACCCGGCCCGTTATAAACGGTGTGGTTCCACCTGCCAGCCAGAATCTGGTCAAAGGCGGATCTCCCTAACCGGAACGGTATATGGAGCATTGACAACAACGGCCAGGAAGCCGAAGCGCCCCGATTTCTGTGCGGCGATCGATATTGGTATGAAGGATGGAACGGATTTGAAATGAATCACTCGACGAAATGGAGTTCAAAATGAACCGACTCAAAGTTGTTTCGATACTGTGCAGTCTCGTCCTTATGGCCCTGGCCGTGGCTCCAAAAGCACAAGCCGATACCTGGAACAAGAAAACGACCTTGACGTTCACCGAGCCCTTCGAAGTTCCGGGCGTGGGCGCTCAGACTCTCCCGGCGGGTACGTACGTCTTCAAGCTCGTTGAGTCAGGAATCGACCGCAACATCGTCCAAATTTTCAGCGCCGATGAATTGCAACTGTTCACGACGGTCCTTGCCATCAATAACTACCGCTTGAAGCCGTCGGACAAGACGGTCCTGACCTTCAAGGAACGCGGCGAAGGACAGCCCGAGGCGATTAAAGCGTGGTTCTATCCCGGCGACAACTTTGGCCAGGAATTTGTTTACCCCAAGAAGCGCGCGATGGAACTCGCCAAGATCGTCAATGAACCGGTCCTTGAAATTCCACTCGAAACCACTGCCGTCCCCGTCGAAACTTTGAAAAAAGTTCAGATCGCCGCGATTCAGCCCACCGGTGAAGAAGTTCCAGTCACTGCCGTTGTCGAACCCCCGCCGGCGGCAGTAGCACCGGCGCCCGTTGAAGTTGCCTCAGCCCTGCCGAACACGGCCAGCACTTTGCCGCTGTTTGCTATGGCTGGCCTGCTTTCCCTGTGCATCGGCTATGCGCTCCTGATCGTCACCAAGCGATCCGCATAAATCTCTTGCACGGATTACCGGGGGCAGGTGAAGTCGGCCTGTCCTCGCGGGCGGCGGTAGTTGAATATGCATTCCTCGCGTAGAATATGAGCACAGCCCTCGCGTGTAAATCTTATGAATCGACATCTGGCTCGAACGCGTTGCTTCCTTGTTATCCTCGTGGCGGCAGTTCTGCCATGTGCTGCCCAGTTGAAACAACAACCGCCATCTCCGGCTTCCCGGGCGAACGAGTACGCGATTCGCACGAATGTCGATTTGGTTGTTTTGCGCGCAACCGTTCGAGACCACGCAGGAGCGCCCGTCGCGGGACTCGGCAAGGATGATTTTCAGGTTTACGAAGACAAAACCCTTCAACAAATTGAATTTTTCAGTCATGAAGATGTGCCTGTTACGGTCGGCCTGGTCATCGACAATAGCGGGAGCATGAAGGCAAAACGCTCCGATGTGATCAATGCCGCCCTGGCCTTTGCTCACTCGAGCAATCCGGAAGACGAAGTGTTCGTCGTGAATTTCAACGAGCACATTTCGATGGGTCTACCGAATAACGCTCCGTTTACTGACGACCCCCGCCAATTGGAGATCGCCTTATCCAAAAACAAGGCCGATGGTTTGACAGCGCTCTACGATGCCCTGGCCATTGCCATCGAGCATTTAAAGCTGGGCAAATGGGAGAAAAAAGTTCTGATCGTGATTAGCGACGGCGGCGACAACGCCAGCAAGCACACTCTCCCTCAGATCATGACTTTGCTGAATCAGTCCAGCGCCATCATTTACACAATGGGAATTTTTGACGAGAACGACGACGATAAAAATCCTCATGTCCTCAAACAGCTCTCCGGAGCCTCCGGTGGCGAGGCGTTTTTGCCCAAATCGTTGGATGAAGTTCTTCCCATCTGCCAGCAGATCGCTCATGACATTCGCAATCAGTACACGATCGCCTATTCGCCGACGAACAAGAAGCCGGACGGAGCCTACCGGACGATCGAAGTGAAGGCTCCTAGAATAGCCGGTCGCGGACGCTTGTCCGTCAGCACCCGCACGGGATACACCGCAGCCGTGGAAACACGTTCGCCGATCGGCATTCTGAGCAGCCGGCCGTGAGGGTCGCTGTTCATCGGGGAATGTCTCCCGCAGCCCGGGCCCATCCTTTATTGCGGTGGAGCAGGAACGTCTTCTTCCTCGCAGGCATCTTGATTTTGGGCTACTGCGGCTACGTCCTGGTTGATGCGCAAATTTATCAGGCCTTGCAAGCCCGCCATTTTCAGCAGGAAATGAACGACTTGAGGCGAGCCAAACCCGGCGATCAAAAACTTCTCGATTTATCGTTTCATCCTATCCCCGCGGGAACTCTGGGAAAAATTGAGATTCCACGAATCGGTCTCGATGCAATGATTCAGGAAGGCATCGATACACGGACTTTGCGGCGAGCGGTAGGGCATGTTCCCGGCACGCCCCTGCCCGGGCAGCAAGGAAATGTCGCCATCGCAGGACATCGCGACACTTTTTTCCGGTCGCTGCGCAACGTCCGCCGGAACGACGAAATCACAGTGACGACTCTCGACGGTTCCTATCTGTATCGCGTGAGCTCTACCGAAATCGTCGATCCTTCGGATATGAAGGTGCTCGCGGACTCGGACGACCATCTCCTGACGCTTGTGACGTGCTATCCGTTCTATTTCGTCGGACCTGCGCCAAAAAGATTTGTAGTCCATGCGCAAAAGATTCCCCTCTGAAAATGGTTTCCCCGCATGCATCCTGATCCGGAAATTATTTTAGACGCCCTCGTTCGATAGACCATTCCGAACGAACAAAATCTTCGACTGTGCGGATGTGCCACGCGAGTTTCAGAACAGCACAGTCGTGGCGACATTCGAGCCTTTTGGAACTCCCCCGCCCTTTTGAATTCACACAAGTTAGGTTCACAAATCCAATGGCCCGCTACTTGCCTCAATTGACGCAGAGAACCGCGAGGAAGCAAGCGGTTCTGAAGACAGTCGATGGAATCGCATTCTTTGAAATGAGGACGAATGCAGCGCGAAACGGCCAAAACCGGCCGAAACCAATCCGCAAGAGTGAGTGCACCAGCCAGGAAGATGAATCGTCCTCCGGCAACGAAGCCGGTGCGCGTCCTCACCGTTTTCGGAACTCGCCCCGAGGCAATCAAGCTCGCGCCCGTCATCGACGAGCTCAGCCGGCGGCCGGGAATTATCTCGAAAGTCTGCGTAACCGCCCAGCATCGCGACATGCTCGACCAGGTGCTCACACCTTTCGGAATTGTTCCGGATCATGACTTGAATCTTATGCAAGCCGACCAGACATTGCCCGGTCTGGCCGCACAGCTACCCCTTTCCAACTTCGGCCCGCTGGCGAAAGACTCCACCTGAGTTGAGCATGGCTGCATAAAATCCGGTCCCTCTCCGATTGAGATGTGAGAACTCACTGATTTCTCGCTTCGTTCCGAATGTCCGTCGCCTGAAATTATTCTGTAACACGCGACCGAGAAGGCTTCTTATTCAGTTTCAACGGAAGATCGTCCGGAGGAAACCCCGCACCCTTCATAAAACTCGTGAAGCATGCGGCACCCTCTTCTTCATTGCGGATGGGTAATTCGGAAAGTCTGATGTCTCAACCTGGCCCGCCCCTCACAAACGATCGTTCACCAAAACTGTCCTCGGGAAGTGTAAAATAATTGCATTCGGGAGGTAGTGAAATGGAATTTCTTGCCGGCAGCTTACTTGAACTGATCGTTCAGACGTCCACCAATCTTCCGCCGGACGTCCGCGCCGCAATGTCCATCGCGGCGGACAGCGAAACGCCGCACACGCAATCCTCTCAAGCGCTCGACATCATCTTGTCCAATGTGGACATGGCCGCCGACGACTCCGGGCCAATCTGCCAGGACACGGGAATGCCCACGTTTGTTGTGCATACGCCAGTCGGAGTCAACCAGCTCCGCATCAAAAAAGCGATCCTGGGAGCCGTCGTGGAAGCCACGCGCCTTGGGAAGCTACGTCCTAATTCCGTCGATTCCCTCACCGGAAAAAACAGCGGCAACAATCTGGGCGAGGAAACCCCCGTCATCCATTTTGAACAGTGGGAAAACGACGACATTGAAATCAAACTGATCCTAAAGGGGGGCGGCTGTGAAAATAAAAACATTCAATATTCCGTCCCCTGTACGCTGGACCACATGGGCCGCGCCGACCGCAATCTTGAAGGAGTCCGCAAGTGTATCCTCCACGCTGTGTGGCAGGCGCAAGGGCAAGGCTGCGCCCCCGGCGCCATCGGGGTATGCATTGGCAGTGACCGCGCGCACGGCTACGACCTCGCGAAAATGCAATTATTCCGCACCCTCGACGACGTCAATCCCAATCCGACTCTGGCGAAACTGGAAGCCGAGATCATGGAGGAGTCGAATAAGCTCGGCGTCGGCGCAATGGGCTTCGGTGGAAAAGCTTCCCTGATCGGCTGCAAGATCATGGCCGCGAACCGCCTGCCCGCGAGCTTCTTTGTTTCCGTTGCGTACGATTGTTGGGCATTCCGCCGCCTTGGCGTACGCCTTGACGCGGCCACCGGCGCAATCACTCAATGGCTCTATCGCGATCCGTCGCGCCCTGTCGAGCGCATGGCGCGCGGCTCCGGCTTCACCCTGACCGGTCGTGAAATCATCCTGACCGCGCCGCTCACAGAGGCCCAGGTCCGCTCGCTGAAAGTGGGCGACCTGGTTTTAATCAATGGCGAAATGTTTACCGGCCGCGACAACGTTCACGCGTATCTGATGAAAAATCCTCCACCGGTCGATCTGAACGGATCGGTCCTGTATCACTGCGGCCCGGTGGTGCTGAAGCAGGGCGATGAGTGGATCGTGAAAGCCGCCGGCCCCACCACGAGCATTCGGGAAGAGCCTTACCAAGCCGACGTGATCAAGAATTACGGCGTTCGCGCCGTCATCGGCAAAGGCGGGATGGGGGCAAAGACTTCCGCTGCGTTGAAGGAATTCGGCGCCGTATACTTGAACGCTATCGGCGGCGCCGCGCAATATTACGCGCGGTCGGTCGAAAAAGTTCTCGGCGTTCACCTGATGGAATTCGGTATCCCGGAAGCGATGTGGCATCTTCGCGTGAAAAATTTCGCCGCCATCGTCACCATGGACGCTCACGGCAACAGCCTTCACGCCGACGTCGAAAAAGCCACCGGAGAAGTTCTGAAAACGTTGCAGAAGGTGTAAGCAGGACGGGCCTCAGCCTGTCTTCTTTTGACTTCCATAGCGGCGGCACAAAATTAAAAACCGGACATGCTAAGGCTTGTCCGCAATCTACTTCGCCCAATCCACCGTCAGCTCCGGAATCGCCGCCCCGTCCTTGCGCGGATCCGACGCCCCATAATTTACGCCGCTCGCAAAATCGCGCATCACTGCCTGCCCGCCTCCAAATAAATCCGAAAATCCGTTGTGAATCGTGATCTTGTGCCCCTTGGCCTCAAGCTCCCCGCGCGCGTTCCCTGGGACGCGATTTTCCAGCAGCACATCGCATCCCCCAAACGTCGGTTTCGTAAATCGCGCTGTTTCCAGCGCCGCCTGAATGTTTTGACCAAAATCCACGATGTGAGAAACAAATTGCGCATGCGCCTGCGCCTGATTCCATCCCCCCATAATTCCGAACGCAATGCGCGTCTGATCTTTTTGCATAAACGCCGGAATAATCGTGTGCAGCGGACGCTTGTGTCCGGCAATCGCATTTGGAGACGCCGGATCGAGGCTGAACAACGCGCCCCTGTTCTGAAGTGCAAATCCCGTGCCCTCCGCCACCAACCCCGACCCAAATCCGAGATAAATGGATTGGATCAGCGAAACCATATTTCCTTCGCGGTCCACAACGCTCAAATACGTCGTGTCTCCCGCTGCGGGAACGGGTGTCCCGGGTCCAACGTCGCAGTTCGCACGATCCATATTGATCAGCTTCGCGCGCTCGACCGCATATTCTTTCGAGAGCAGTTCGTTCAGCGGCAGTTTCGAAGATTTCGGATCGCCGATAAAGCGGATCAAGTCCGCGTACGCCAGCTTTTTCGCTTCGATCTGTACATGGAGCGCGCGCGTGGAATTCAGCCCGAACTGATGAAGGTCGAACGTCTCCATTATATTTAGCATTTCCAGCGCGGCGACGCCTTGCAGATTCGGCGGCATTTCGTAAACGGTCCAGCCATGGTAGGTTGTCGAGATCGGTTCGACCCATTCGCTCGAATAATCCGAAAAATCTTTCGCCGTAAACACGCCGCCATGCTGCGCGGAAAGCTCCAGCAAATGTTTCGTGATTTCACCGCGATAGAACGCGTCGCGCCCGCCTTGCGCGATCTGTTGCAGTGAGGTAGACAGGTTGGGATTGCGAACAATTTCGCCCACGCGCGGCGCGCGATCGGAAATTAAAAACGTGCGAGCGGCGGCGGCATTATTCCTTGCAAGGTCGACGTTCAGCGCAAAGTGAATCGCGTTCCACTCCGTCACCGCGTAGCCGGTTTCCGCGACCTGAATCGCCGGAGCGAGAACCTCGCCGATTTTCTTTTTTCCAAACCGATCCAGAAGTTTTTGCCATCCATCGACCGCGCCGGGAACTGTGACGGATTCGATTCCATGTTCCGGCATCTCGCGCAGGCCCATCGTATGAAGCCGCGCAATCGATTGCGCCGCCGGAGCCCATCCGCTTGCGTTCAGGCCATAATATTTCCCGCTCTTCGCCTCATAAACGATCGCAAACAGATCGCCTCCAATGCCATTCTGCATTGGTGCGACAACCCCCATCACCGCGTTGGCCGCGATCGCCGCGTCCACCGCATTGCCGCCGCGCTCCAGAATCGCCGCGCCCGCCCTCGACGCCAGCGTCGATTCCGACGCGACAATCCCCGACTGCGAGATCACCATCGACCGGCCCTGCCCGCGATCCTGCGCGTCAGCGACGATGTCGATCATGCCGGCCGCCTGAAGAGACGCGAGGACGAGCAGCGCAAAGCTGCAAAGAAATCGGCGCATGGATGTGTTAAACCTCGATTCATCGAAAGCGGCGGGCTCCCATCCCGCGAAGTCCGCAATCTAATTTACTTTACCGTTGTGAGTCCGGCGAAGCAATCCAAATAGGGGGGCTTCAAAGAGAGTGGTTGTCGGAATTGGCTGCGCTCGCGTGCTCCGGCAGGGATCGTACACCGGCGTGCTAAGATCGTCGTATCGAGCAAGGTGTTTCACTCCACGGGGAGTCCATGATGTCCCGATCCCGATCCGAACCTTTGCGTTTCATCTCAGCCCGCCTTTTATGTTTCCTGCTCGGGCTGGCGGCACTTTTGCCAATTTCGTCGCCGGCACAAAACGATCCCGCCGAGCCACCGACGGAAAAGCCAAATGCAAAACTGTTGCCCCGCCCCGACGGGGCGATTGCGCGTCGCGAAATCGATGAGAAAGCAATGCGCGCGCTCATCGAAAAAATGGTCGCCTGCGGCACGCGCCACTCTCTCTCTTCCTGGAACGACCAGGCGCGTGGCATCGGTTGCGCGCGCAACGCAATCCTGGCGCGCTTCCAGGAAATTGTGAAAGCGTCGCAAGGGAAGCTGAGCATTGTTGACGATGCATTTGAGACATCGTCCGCTCGGACGAATAACAAACCGGCCCACATGGAAAATATCTATGCCATTCTTCCCGGCTCCGATCCTGTGCTTTCAAAAACCGTTTTCATTATTTCCGGCCATTTCGATAGCCGCGCCACCGACATTATGGACACAACTTCGGATGCCCCCGGCGCCGATGATGATGCTTCCGGAGTGGCGGTGAGCGTGGAGTGTGCGCGCATAGTCAGCCGCATTGGCGCGGAAACGCATGGTCCCTATCGTGCCACGATCTTGTTTGCCGCGATTGCCGGCGAAGAGCAGACTCTTCTCGGCAGCGCAAGAATGCTCGATTGGGTCAGGCAGCGCGGCTACACCGTGGGCGGCATGTTGGATAACGATATTGTGGGAAGCGATCCTTCGCCGGGAGCACCGCACCGCGTGCGCCTGTTCTCAGGAAGCGGCGACATGGATGACAACGATTCTCCATCGCGCGAGATGGCCCGCGCCATCGAAGAAATCATCGGCCCTCATTCCGTGCGCCTGATTTTCAATATCGACCGCCTTGGCCGCGGCGGCGATCATTACGTTTTCTACAAAGCCGGTCTTCCCGCCGTCCGTTTCACCGAGCCGCTGGAAGATTATCGCCACGAGCATCAGACACCACGAAACGAAAACGGCGTCGAGTACGGAGACCAGTTGAAGTATCTTAATTTCACCTTTATGGGAAATGTCGCCAGTGACAATGCCGAAGCGCTTCGGCAATTGGCGAACGCGCCGGCCCCGCCCGTGGACGTGAAGCTTGGCGGCGGGATTACGCCGGATGCAAAGCTCTCCTGGTCGGCGCCCGATGATCCGGACCGCGCCGGCTTCGAAATTCTATGGCGCGAAACCACCGACCCTCGCTGGAACGTTTATGATTTCGCCGAGGCAATGAATTATGTTTTGAAAGGTGTTTCCACCGACAATCGTTTCTTCGCTGTCCGCGCGGTCGGAAAAAATGGCGCTCGTTCGCTCGCCGTTCCAACCTCGGCCGGACAGAGGCTTCCGCCAGGCTGACAGTTCTTCTGACAATTCAATCCGGCCGACTATTTCGTCGGCGTGTCGGGATAGATTTCCGTTTGCATGGCCGATGCCTGAATGACGGTAGCCGGCGCTCCTCCGGACTTTTCCGCGTACATATTCCGCACTCCCGCGTAGTTTATCGAAGCCGCATTCACCGCGCGTTCCTCCGAATCCGTAACCGATTGCATCAGATTCTGCGCCGCCACAACGGCCAGGACCAGTAGAATTGCCACAACCATCATTCGTTCCTTCAGGGTAAAATCTCGTTTTGTATTCCGCATGGTGCCGACCTCGCCCTGATAATTTGCAACCTTCTCACCAATCGTCTTGGGTCGAAGTACGGTTTTAGTACAGGTAGGCTAACCTGCTGAAAAAAAGTGAGATAGTTAATGCTTGGGTGCGTACCCAGGCCTTGGGAGAGTGTAGCTTCTATCCAATAGTCTCAGGGCCGGCAAAATATGACACAATACGGCCACATAAAATGTCACCCGGAAAGTCCAGAAAATGCCTTCCGTTTCAATTCGAAACTTGCCGGTACTACTGTCCTGCGTGGCGCTCAGCTAGCCGCCGATTTTTCCGGCGATTGCTTTTCCAACCATTTCAGTCGTCGCTTTGCCGCCAACATCGGGCGTGCGAAATTCCGGACTGGCAAGAACGTCTTCAATCGCCTTTTCAATCGCGTCGGCCGCGGCCCCTTCCCCAAAATGCCGGAGCATCATCGCTCCCGACCAGATTTGCCCGATCGGATTCGCAATTCCTTTGCCGGCAATGTCGGGTGCGGATCCATGAACCGGCTCAAACATGGATGGATATTTTTTCTCGGGATTCAAATTTGCCGACGGCGCAATTCCGATCGATCCGACAACCGCGGGACCCAGGTCGGAAAGAATGTCGCCAAACAGATTCGACCCCACGACCACGTCGAACCACTCGGGATGCCGCACAAAATGGGCCGTGAGGATGTCGATGTGATATTGATCGGTCTTCACATCCGGATATTCACGGCCAATGGCGTGGAAACGCTCATCCCAGAACGGCATGGTATGAATGATTCCATTTGATTTCGTCGCCGAAGTTACGTGCGATTTTCGAGTTCGCGCCAGTTCAAACGCGTAGCGCAGAATCCTGTCCACCCCGCGCTTCGTGAAAATCGTCTGCTGCATGACCAGTTCATCCTCGGTGCCTTCAAAGATCCGGCCTCCCACGTCCGAGTACTCGCCCTCGTTGTTTTCGCGCACAACCGTAAAATCAATCTGCCCGGGCTGCGCGTTCTTGAGCGGCGAATCCACGCCCTTCAACAATCGCACCGGACGCAGATTCACATACTGCTGAAAGCTGCGACGAATCGGAATCAGCAGCCCCCACAGCGAAACGTGATCGGGAACGCCCGGATAACCGACGGCCCCCAGAAAGATTGCGTCAAACGGCCGAAGCTGCGCGAGTCCATCGTCCGGCATCATTTTTCCGGTCTTGATGTAGGTTTCGCAGCTCCAATCGAAATGCGTCAAGGTGAAATTCATACCGAAACGCCGCCCCGCCGCTTCCAACACGCGCAACCCTTCCGGCACAACTTCTTTTCCGATCCCGTCACCCGGAATCACTGCAATCTTGTAAGTGTTCATAGGAGAGCGTCCGTGCTCCGATTTCTTTTTTCTAAATTGCGATCCAATATTTCCAGTTTGGGATATCAAATCGGCTGCGTGTGGATTGTATCAAGACCACGCGAGTAAGTGGGTCTGATGCACGAAAAAAACGCCGTCATTCCGAGCGAAGCGGGGAATCTCTCCTATTTTTACAGCGCCGTCAGGAGGGATTCTCCACTTCGCTCGGGATGACGGCGTCCTGCGGTTTGCCATCGATCCCGAATAAGGAAAATGCGGGTCAGTTTTGCGGCGGGGGCCCCGGATTATCGCCGCCCTGCCCATCCGGACCGCCCCGGCCCCCACGGCGATTCTGCATTCGCTCCTGTCGCTCCTTCTCCATTTGGTCGAATTTATCCTTTTGTGTGTCGGTGAGCTGCGCGCGAATCTGATCGTTCGAGTCCTGCTGAATCTTCATCATCTGCGCGCGCATCGATTGCCGGTCGCCATTCGAATTATTTCGCAAGTCATCCATTTTTTTCTGCTGGTCCACCAGGATCGGCTTG
The DNA here is from genome assembly GCA_963788335.1 of Terriglobia bacterium. Taxonomy (GTDB): domain Bacteria; phylum Acidobacteriota; class Terriglobia; order Acidiferrales; family UBA7541; genus Palsa-360. The sequence goes on along the minus strand of CAWBGM010000006.1, from coordinate 530,415 downwards.
ATTTTCGTCTGTTGATCGGCGGTCAGGTCGAAATTCTTGGTCATCTGCTTCAGCCGGTCGTCAGGAGACATCGGTCCTCGGCGTCCGCCTTCTCTCCCTGGACCTCCCGGCCCGCCTCCTTGTCCCTGATACTGCGCCGGCGTGCCGCCGACAGCCAGCAAAGGCATTGCCAGCACCACGCTCAATATCCAAAAATATTTACGTTTAATCTGCATCGGTAAAATTCCTCCCTCGTCAGTTACCACCAAAATGGGACATCGCTTTTTGCGAATGTCCCGCTCGACTTTGCCCCGGTTATATTCCCCGCGGGAGACGAATAGGTTCCACAATCGGCGCGAGACCAATCACCCATACGTACAGTACACCTCGGACAGAGAAAGGTTGCGAGTATCCCAGGCTTCAGCCTGTGGGGTTTCCCTGATCGCGGGAGTGGGCAACATTTGCCAAGGTCCTCCACGCCCGATGCTTTTATGACCCAAGGCGGGAAACCCATTCGCATTATTGCTATCATGGCCAAACGCCATGATTTCCTTCCGTGATGCCACCGTTACAGATGTCGACGCCATCGTCCGCCTGATCAACACTGCGTTCCTCGTGGAGCTGACTTTCATTGACCGGGATCGCACGAACCCCGAAACCGTCCGTGATCTGATGAAAAAGGGAAAATTTCAACTCGCGGAGGATGGACGAACTCTTGCCGCGTGCGTCTACGCGGAACCCCGCGGCGAGCGCGGCTATTTCGGCATGTTGTCGGTCGATCCGTCACACCAGCGCATGGGAATCGGCCGTCAACTCATTGCCGGCGTGGAGCAATATTTTCGGGAGAAGGGCTGCAAATTCGTCGATCTGAAAATCGTCAATGTCCGCGCGGAACTTCTGCCGGTCTACCATCGACTGGGCTACGTTGAAATCGGCACGGCCCAGTATGACGATCCCGTGCCCACGAAGATCCCCGTTCATTTCATATTGATGTCAAAACGGCTTTAGTACTTGAACGGAATTCTCTATGCTTTCAACTTGCTCAAAACGAAATCGTAATTTACCTGCACAAACGGTTTCGGCGAAATGTCCCCCGTCGGAGTCTTTCCCGCCTGAACCTGTTTGAATTCCGCGATCAACTTTTCCTTCACGCCGAATACCACGTCGGAGTCGATATATCGCGCACCTTTCTTGAACAAATGCGTCACAAGTGTGTGGTACCCGGGCGCGGAAATCAGAAAGTGGACGTGTGCGGGCCGGTAGTGCGAAATATCCGTCTGTTTCAGCAAATCGCCCACAGTTCCATCCATGGGAATGGAATACCCCGGAGGGGCCACGGTGCGAATCACATATTTACCGTCCGCTCCCGTCTGAAAAATCCCCCGAAAATAAGCGTTTTCCTTCCCCAATTGCGCTTCATACAGTCCTTCGGAATCCGCCTGCCACACGTCAATTTTCGCTCCATTCACAGGCTTGCCGTCGAGATCGCACACCGAGCCCACCAGAAAACAGGGTTCCCCGGCCAGCCCCTTCGCCATGTCGGCGCCCATCGGCAATTCCGGCGATCCTTCAATGTGAAACGGGCCCATCACTGTCGACGGTGTCGCGCCCGACGGGAACCGGTGATTCACCGCATCCACAAGCATGCTGACGCCGAGCACATCGGAGAAAAGAATAAATTCATTTCGCTTCTCGGTACTCATTTTTCCCGTCGCCGCCAGCCAGTTCATCGCCGCGAGCCATTCGTCTTCCTTCAAGTCCACGTCGCGCACAAATCCATGTAGATGCTTGACCAAAGCCAACATGATTTCCCGCAAGCGCGGCGACCGGCTCGCTTCCCACTGTTTTTGCGCAAGTTCGGTCAGATTTTCTTCCGTAGCGTAGGCCATCGTTTTTTCCTCTCCCTTTGTTGTGTGCGATCTTCTCGCCGCGGGCGCGCATCTGTCCATCGATTTTTCGCGGCGCCGTTTTCGAGGTTCGTTCCTTGGCTGGAAAATCGGCGGCCGGAAGAAGTCTTTTGAAACATCCCGTCCAAAAACACGCGAACTGCTGAATTGATCTAGGTTAGACTTCTTGCGATTTCGTTTGCCGAATGTTGAACGGAACGCTCAGAGTTTCCGACAGGTTCCGGGAGGAAGTCAAACCGAGGGAGTTTATGGCGATCCTTGTCAGCGGTGGAACAGGCTATATCGGCAGCGTGACGGTGGAGCGTCTGCGCGCAAAAGGCGAGCAGGTGGTGGTTCTCGATGACCTCTTCCGGGGCCACCGAGCCGCGCTTGACCCGGATATCCCGTTCTACCTTGGAAAAATCGGCGATCGGGAGCTTGTTGCTCGCATTGCCCGCGAACACGAAATTGAATCCTGCATCCATTTCGCCGCGCTGATCGAAGTGGGAGAGTCCGTCGCCGATCCCGCGAAATATTTTGAGAACAACGTCGCGCAGGGAATCGCCTTCGTCGGCGCGCTCGTGCAGCGGGGGCTGCGCCGCATCGTGTTCTCCTCCACAGCCGCCGTTTACGGCGATCCCGAGCAGATTCCCATCGCCGAACATAGCCGTAAATGGCCCAAGAATCCCTACGGGTGGTCCAAGTTTTTTATGGAACGCATTTTCGAATCCTACGACACCGCCTACGGCTTGAAATTTGTCGCGCTTCGCTATTTCAACGCCGCCGGCGCCTCTGAAAACTGCGGGGAAGATCACAAGCCCGAGTCGCACCTGATTCCCAACGTCCTGGCCGCCGCGCAGGGTTTGCAGCAAGCCATCCGTGTATTCGGCAACAATTATCCGACTCCGGACGGCACTCCGATTCGAGATTACATCCACATCGTCGATCTGGCCGACGCCCACATCCGCGCCCTCGACTACCTTCGACGCGGAGGCCCATCCGATTTCCTGAATCTCGGCACGGGCTGCGGCTATTCCGTTCTCGATGTCATCCAGTGCGTGCGCGAAGTCACGGGCAAAGATGTTCGCGTAAAAATTGAACCGCCGCGCGCCGGCGATCCGGCCCGATTGATCGCCGATCCTTCCCGGGCAAAATCCGTCCTCGGATGGGAACCCGCGGTCTCCGATCTGCAATCCATCGTTCGTTCCGCCTGGGATTGGCGCCTGCGCCATCCGAACGGTTACGCGGCGAAATAATTCCGAAAACGACTGTCAGCGGCCCAGTTTGAGAGGCTCCGAACTTTTTCAAGAGACGGAATGCGGGGGTTTCTTCACAGCTTCGGTTTACAAGGCTGCGGGTTTAGATTCCATCTCACGCAAGATCCCGCATTGGACTCAGCCTTTAATATCCAAGTATAGTTAGGCAGGCACGGGAGCTCGCATGACCGAAAAAATTCTACGCGGCAACATCGAACGCAGCATTGAGGTCCACAACCGCCTCATTGCCGCCTGCCTCCCCTCAATGACCGCTGCGGCCGATGCTCTGCTTCAAGCGTATCGGACCGGCCGCAAAGCCCTCTTCTTCGGCAACGGAGGCAGCGCCGCCGACGCTCAGCACCTCGCTACCGAATTCCTGGGCCGCTATCTCCTCGACCGCCGCCCCATTCCGGCCGTAGCGCTCCATACAGACTCCTCAGTCATGACGGCGATCGCGAACGACTACGGATACGACCAGGTATTTTCCCGCCAACTCCAGGCGCTCGCCCTTCCCGGCGATATCGCCGTCGCGATCAGCACATCGGGAAACTCCCCCAGTGTCGTCGAGGCTGTCATCGCCGCACGAAAAATGGGACTTCACACGATCGGACTTACCGGAGCTTCCGGCGGCCGTTTAAAAGGATTGGTCGACACGCTGATTGCGATTCCCTCCGACGAGACACCCCGCATTCAGGAATGTCATATCCTCATCGGTCACGCGCTCTGCGATGTAGTTGAGCAGGCAATTGCGGCGCTCCCCGCGAACGTCGCGCGCGCGACTTCAAAAATTTAAACCCAATACGGAAATCCATTCGCCGCATGGCTTCTGGCCGCAAATTCAAAATCCAGATCCGTCATGTTCGGAGGGAAATTGAGAGTGTGCGATATCGCTTCAAAACGGCTGGAAAACCGAATGTAGCTGTTTTCGCCAATCCGGCAACTGCACGGAGAATGTGCGGTTCAGCCGGGCGTTCGAGAGCACTGAATAGGCAGGGCGCCGCGCCGGAGTGGGATATTCGCTGGCGGGGATGGGAATATTCCGGCGCGCGAAGAATGGCAGGTTGTTGGTCGCGATTGCCAACCATGGAAGGCCTGCGGGAGCCATTGCCGCTTCCTCCAGAATCGCCGCCGCAAAATCCGCCCAATTTGTCGCGCCTCCGCCGGTCATGTGATAAATCCCGCTCACTTCGGCCAGTGAAAACGTTCCGCGATCGCCGGCGCTCAACTGCTCAACGATTCGTGTCGTGGCCCTGGCGATCTCTCCGCTCAGCGTAGGCGCGCCGATTTGGTCGCGGACAATTCTCAACTCTTCCCGCTGCGTGGCCAGCCGCAAAATCGTCAGCAGAAAATTCTTGCCCTGCGTTGCGTAAACCCAGGTCGTACGAAAGATCAGGTGTGAAACGCCCGACGCCTGAATCGCGCGCTCTCCCTCCAGTTTCGTCCGTCCGTAAACGTTCTGAGGATTCGTCGGATCGTTTTCGTCGTAGGGGGTGGCTTTCGTGCCGTCGAAGACATAGTCCGTGGAATAGTGAATCAGCGACGCGCCGATCTTTTTCGCTTCTTCCGCCATCAACGCCACGGCATCCGTGTTGATCGCCCGGGCTGCCTCTTCTTCCGACTCAGCCTTGTCCACGGCGGTATGCGCGGCCGCATTCACGATCAGTGCGGGACGGCAGGAGCGAATCGCGCTGCGAATCTCTTCCGGTTTGCCCAGGTCCAAATGTTGCCGGTCGAGCGAGGTGACTTCGCCCACGCGTGGCAGCATCGCATTTAATTCCCGTCCCAACTGGCCCGTTGTTCCGATCAGCAGAATGGAGGGTCTCATTTTTCCGAATAACGAGGGAGAAATTCCCTCGGCGTTGCCGCGAGCGTCGGAAGCCTGGCGTCTTTTTCGGAAATCAGCGGGTCCATGACGCCCCAGGAAATCGCGAGATCCGGATCGTTCCAGAGGATTCCATGTTCGCTCGCCGGATCGTAGAAATCGCTGCACTTGTAAAGAAATTGAACGGTCTCAGTCAACGCCACGAAACCATGCGCGAATCCCGCCGGAACAAAAATCTGATTCTGTTTTTCCGCGGTCAGCAGCACGCTTGTCCATTTTCCAAAATTGGGCGATCCTCGCCGGATGTCCGCCGCGATATCCAGAACTTCGCCTTCCACTACGCGGCAAAGTTTGCCTTGCGAATGCGGCCACTGATAGTGAAGTCCCCGCAGCGTCCCTTTCGAGGAGCGCGAATGGTTGTCCTGGACAAAAATGTCGGGGATGCCGAGCTCTTCAAACTTGCGAGTCTGGTAAGTTTCCAAAAAGAAGCCCCGCGCGTCGCGGAGCACTTTCGGCTGGAGTTCCCAGACTTCCGGAAGTGAAGTGGCTATTCGCTGCAAACGGTTCGACCCTCTGAGCCCCGCGAGTATTTAAAGTCACTCAGCGCTAGACGGGTGCTCCCGCGGAAGTTTAATCTCACCAGAATCGCATGCCGCATGTCTGCCGCACGTTGTGATTGTTAATTTTTGGGCCCGCTGGATGAAAGCGCATGCAGCGAGGTATCGCGATTCTCATAGTACTTATCATAGTAAGAGAGATATTCGCCCCCGCGCACCGCGTCCATCCACTTCGTGTTGGATTTATACCAGTCGATGGTCTGCCGCAGACCTTCTTCCAGAGGAATCGCCGGCTTCCAGCCCAGGTCCTTCTCCATTTTGTCGCACGTTAGGGCGTACCGGCGATCGTGCCCGGGACGATCCTTCACATAGGACAGCAGGCTTTCCGGTTTCCCGGTCAGCCGAAGCAGCGTTCGCGCGATCGTCAGATTTTCCACCACATCCAGGCCGCCGATATTGTAAACCTCGCCGATCCGGCCGCGCTCCAGAACCGCCAGCACGCCGCGGCAATTATCTTCCACGTGCAGCCAGTCCCGTTGCTGTTTTCCATCGCCATAGATGGGAAGCGCCTTGTCGTTCAGCGCATTCGTGATCATTAACGGAAGAAATTTCTCGGGAAATTGATAGGGCCCGTAATTATTCGAGGACCGCGTAATCACGCCCGGAAATCCGTACGTGCGCACGTAGGACCGCACCAGCAAATCCGAACTCGCTTTGGACGCCGAATACGGGCTGCTGGGATAGATCGGAGAATCTTCATTCGCAAACTCTCCGGGCTTCATATCGCCGTATACTTCGTCGGTGGAAATATGAACGAACCGCCCAATGTTCAGCTTCCTGGCCACCTGAAGCATGACAAACGTTCCCGTCACGTTGGTTTGAATCGCGGCCGACGGCTCATAAATGCTGCGGTCCACATGCGATTCAGCCGCAAAGTGTACGACGCCGTCGCATCCGGTCATCGCTTCCTCGACCGCAACCGCGTCGCAAATGTCTCCCCGGTAAAACGAGTAATTCGGATTGCCGGCAACGGATTCCAGATTCGCCAGGTTTCCGGCGTACGTAAGCTTGTCGTAGTTGACGATTGAGTAATTCTTATTCAGTGAGAGAACGTGCCGGATGAAGTTGGAGCCGATAAATCCGGCGCCGCCTGTGACCAGGATTTTCACCGCGCCACTTCCTTCGTCCCCGCCAGCTGAGGCTCGCTGAGATGGGACATCTTGTTCGCGCCCGTTTCCGCCACAAGGTTGTTGGCGCGAAGCAGGGACTCGAATGTGCCCGCATCCGTCCACCAGCCGTCCATCACTTCGTAGGTGAGCTTGTCTTCCTCGATGTAGAAATTATTCACGTCGGTGATTTCCAGTTCGCCGCGACCCGATGGCTTTAGCCGGCGAATCTTCTGGAATACCGATTTATCGTAGAGATAAATTCCGATCACCGCGTAATTCGATTTCGGGGCCTTGGGTTTTTCTTCGATGCCGATCACGTGGGACCCGCGAATTTCCGCGACGCCAAATCGCTGCGCATCGGTCACTTCCTTCAGCAGGATCTTGGCCCCCTCGCCCTGCTTCTTGAAGTTCTCAACCGCCTGGCAAATATTATTCTCGATGATATTGTCGCCGAGCACGACGCAGATCGAATCGTCGCCCGCGAAAAATTCAGCCAGTCCCAGGGCCTGCGCGATTCCACCTTCGCCATCCTGGTACGTGTAGTTGATGTGTTTCAAACCGAACTCGGTTCCGTTTCCAAGCAGCCGCAGAAAATCTCCCGCGTTCTTGCCTCCGGTTACCACCAGAATTTCCTCGATCCCCGCGTTGACCAAAGTCTGGATCGGATAATAGACCATCGGCTTGTCATAAATCGGAAGCAGATGCTTGTTCGTGACACGTGTGAGCGGGTTCAGCCGACTTCCCGTCCCGCCAGCAAGCACAACACCCTTCATGGTCACCCTCTTCTGGGTCTGCCGAACTCAGCCTATTTTACGTCTGAATTCTGGGAGATTAGAAATTCATTCCAAAATTTGACGAAAAAGCCATCACCCCGCGAAAAATTTCAACGGATCCGCGGGAGCCCACAGCAATGCCACCATTACGCTCGCTTGATACTGCATTTGCATTGCCAGATTTTGACACAGTCATTTCGTTCCAACGCCAAAAAGGGCCTGTCCCCAGCAATCCACGTAGGATCACACATTTGCGGTATTTGCATTCGCGAGGAGCTACTTAATTTTCCATGATTTGGTGCAACACCGTGGAGATCCCCATTCGCGGTTGCTTCATGCCCACCTCCCATGCAACTCCTTTTATTTCTTTACGAAACGGTCCGCGATCGGTACGGCGCCGAATTATCCCCGATATCCGGGCTTCAAAGCAACGATTTGGAAGCCCATGCGAACAATGTGGTAATGTTTTTCACTTCCCTAGACGTGTGCGGCCATGCCCGATCGAATCCAATTAAGCACGAATCCTCCAATCTTATCTAAATTCATTGTATGCAGCTGCTTACGTGAAATATTTTTCCACTGTTTTTGAATCAAGTATGGTTCGGTCTGGCACACTGATTGCGAACTACATGGCGCTGTACTATTTCAGACATGCTATGGGTATGCCCGCAGCATACCAATTACCTCCCGGGTGGTATATGCAGGGAGACAGAACTAGGAATATTTGATCTTTGCGGTTAGTTATTTAAAATCAATACCATAGAGATTAACTGAATTCGCAGGTTTCCAGTTTTTTCAGCTTGGTCCAGAAAACTGAGGGCTGAGGAAGGTGACTTCCCGGTAACGCGAACTTGTTGGAGGCTCAAGTGGGTAACAGCTATTCTCGAGTCGCACCTCTCAGTGACCTGGGGGCCATCAACGTTTCTACCCCGAATTTCTCCCGGAGTCGCGACTTTTCTCCTGTGCAGGATTGCGCGGCGCTTCCCGAAAGCGTCTTTCAATCCATGTTGACTCTCGAGCGCCGAAGAGCGGAACGTTCCAGCAAAGCCTTTGTACTGATGCTCCTGGATGCAAAACAGGAGAATGGCGCTGCGGCCGGGCTACTCAAGCAAGCCGCCGAAATTGCTCAAATTTCCAAGCGCGAGACCGACTTGCTGGGCTGGTACCAGGAAAATGCCATTCTCGGCGTCGTTTTCATTGAAGTGAACCTGACAGGCGAAAGCCCGATCATGGGCACCCTCAAGACCAAAATTGAAGCTGCGCTGATCAAGCATATGGGCAGGGATAAAGCAGGGAAAATCGCGATTTCCATGCACCTGTTTCCTGAAACCGGCGCCTGATATATCCAATTGTCGAAGGCGCCAGCGCTGCGCTCCATTTTCTGCCGGAATGATTCAGGCCGGTAGCCACCGAATCGATTTAGCCGGGAATCGGAATTCGCTGAACACGCTCGTCAGGATATTAAGTTATTTTTTATCATAGGCTTACAAATAGATTTGCATTAGTAAAAGTTTTCCGATTTGTGGAAATTTAATTGACTTTGACCTCCCCTATAGCTGGCTATGACAATGCGGACACATACGTATCTCTCTGCATAAAAAGCAGTTACATAAAACGGGTTCCGCGGCATCCGAATTGCGAAGGATTACGTGGATAAGAAGGCGTGCAGGTATGCCCATTTCTATCAAATGGTGGTGTTTCTGACGGTCGTGTGGGTATCGAATTGCCTTTATTGAATGGAGCTGGTGAATAGATGATTCGTGAAGACATCACAACCGGTGAAATCATCACGATCCTCCGCCGGCGGTTATTGTTTGTGGTGGTTTTGAGCCTGATTGGCGGCGCAACCGGCTACGCCCTGTATCGTATCCTGCCAAAAAAATACACCTCCAAGACTTTGGTTCTGATTGAAGAACCACCCGTTGCGCCAGTGGTATCGCCGGTCTCGGACAATAGCGGGCAGCGGTTGGCAACAATGCAGCAGCAAATTCTCAGCAGATCGCGGCTTGAACCTGTGATCCGGGAACTCCACTTGTATCAAGGCGACTTGGATCGCATCCCCATGGAGGAGTTGGTCGATCGGTTTCGAAAAGCGATCGACATTTCCGCGGTTGCGCCGATGGCGGATGTTCGAGCTCAGAACCTTCCGGGTTTCACCATCAGCGTCTCCTTCTCAAGTCCTACTGTGGCGCAGCAGATTTGCGCAAAGATCACGGCGATGTTCCTGGCGGGAAATCAGGAAATGAGCCAGTCCGAAGTGAAGGAAAACACGGAATTCCTGGACAAAGAAGTTCTGGAAGCGAAAGCGAAACTGGATGAGCAGGACGCCAAGGTCGCCGACTTTCAGCGAATTCATCTTGGATCGCTTCCGGAACAAAGCGAGATGAATTTAAATATGCTGACGGGGTTGACTTCTCAGCTTGAGGCCGCGACGCAGGCGCTGAACCGCGCGCAACAGGACAAGAGCTTTGCCGAATCCGTCATGGCTCAGCAGTTATCGGCCTGGCAAGCATCGCAGGCGGGCCAGAATCCGGAAACGTTTGACCAGCAACTATCGGCTCTGCAGGCGCAATTGGCCGCTCTTCAATCCCGCTACACGGACGACCATCCGGACGTCATCAAAGCGAAAAACGACATTGCCGTCCTCAAGCAAAAAATGGCCGAATCCGACCTGTCGCGTAAAAATGCGCCGGTGGAAAAAGCCCAGAAATCGCTCACCGAACCGACCCAAATCCTTCAATTGCGGGCGCAGATTCATCAGTACGATCAGGTGATCCGTGAACGAACACAGCAGCAGGAAGAAATTCAAAAACAGATTAACTTGTATCAGTCGCGCGTGCAGGCCAGTCCCGGAGTTGAGCAGGAATATAAGCTCCTGACGAGAGACCATCAGGTTGTGTTGGACGCCTACAACGAAATGGTAAAGAAACGGGATCAATCCGAAGTTGGCCAGCGCCTGGTGGAAAGCCAGAACGGCGAGCAATTCCAGGTGCTGGATTCGGCGAGCCTGCCGGATTCTCCCTCCTTTCCCAAACTGCCGCTGTTTGCCGGGGGAGGATTTGGCGCTGGGTTGGCCCTGGCGATTGGATTGACGCTGCTGTTCGAAGTTCAAGATACGTCGATGCGTTCCGAGCGCGATATCGAAGCTGTTCTGCGTCTCCCGGTGCTCGCGATGATCCCTTTGATCACGGAGAATCCGGGTAAAGGAAAACAGTCGGCGTCCATGATGGGATCGTGACGCGGCGGAAGAAACAGGAATGCGCGGATTTAGATTTTAGTAATCTTGTGGTCGGGAAGTGAAAGGGAATCATGAGCCGGATTCACGAAGCCCTCAGAAGAGCGGAGCAGGAACGAGCAGCCGGCTTGACCGCTCAGAAGTTGGAAGAGCGGCAAGACTCCGTTGCCCCGGGAGATGTGATTGTATCCGCACCCCCCGTCTCAAGGACGGAAGCCGTTCTGCCCGCCGTTGCGGCTACTGTTCCCAACGTACTGCAGTTTGAGGAAATCTGCGCAAAGTCCTCGCATCCGCAGTGGAAACCCAATCCAAATCTTCTTGTGTTTAGCAATTCCGATCCATTTCATCCGGGAACGGAGCAATTTCGCACTTTGCGTTCCCGGCTGTATCGAATGCGCGACAGCCAGCCTTTACATACGATTCTTGTTTCCAGCGCGATTCCGGCGGAAGGCAAGACACTTGTCGCGGCAAATTTGGCCCACGCGCTGGCTCGCCAGCAGGGCAGTCGTGTGTTGCTGATCGATGCCGACTTTCGGTCGCCTCGCGTACACACTTTGTTGGGAGCGCCCGCAACCCCCGGCTTGGTTGACTACCTCCAGAGTAGCGGCGATGAACTTCAAGTGATTCAACAAGGGCCAGAGCCGGGATTGTGCTTTATTCCCGCGGGAACTCATGTCACGCACCCCTCGGAACTGATTTCCAGCGATCGAATGAAGCAGTTCCTGTTGCGCGTCAAGCCCGCTTTTGACTGGATTATTATTGATTCGCCCCCTACCGTCCCTGTGGCAGACGCCAGCGTTTTGGCCGGTTTGTGTGACGGAGTCCTCTTCGTGGTTCGCGCCAATTCGACGCCTGCGGAAACGGCAAAAAAAGGATGTAAGGAATTACGCGGCGCTCAGATTCTGGGTGTCGTGCTCAATACCGTGCAAGAAACCACGGAATATGGCGCCTACTATTCGGGCCATGCGTATGGGTTGCCTGTGCAAACGAAATCAAAAAAATAAGCGGAGCTTATCTAAAATACCTATTTGGAATGGTTTACGCGATTTATAGGCCTCCTGTAGCACGACCAGGGGGCCATGTTGGAAAAGTTTTAGAACATGGTGGAGAATCTTTTCATGCGCCCATTGCTTAATCGGTTCGAATTCCCCTGCAACTCGGCAATCTGCGCCGGGCAACTTACGCAACCCGTTCATTTTATTGGGAATAACGTAGATGCATTCGATGGAGAGCTCAGCGCAACACTCCGGTTTTGGCAGTCTGATTGCGATGCTCTTGCTTGAAGATGGATTGCTTGTCCTGAAAATTTTATGGCGGTAGCCTGAATTCACACCCTGGTCTTGTTTCGGCATGGACTGAGCTGGGAAGAGATCGATACGATTCATGAGCGTTGAATTACAAAACGAGCAGTGGTTTGCGGTTCAGGTGAGGGCTCGCCGGGAGCTCTCGACCTCTGCCTTACTTGGTAACAAAGGTTATCAAGTCTTGCTGCCGACTTATGCCCAGGGGAAGAATGGCCCCGAAAGTCGATCCCCCATTTTTCCCGGGTACGTCTTTTGCCGGTTCGATTGCCAGAAGCGGCTGCCCATACTCATCACACCGGGGGTAATCGCCGTTGTGGGGAGAGGTCGCATCCCTGTTCCCGTGGAGCTTGCTGAGATGGACGCGATCAAGACAATGGTCTCGTCGGGCTTGCCCTTGGCCCCTTGCCCATATCTGGAAGTGGGGCAAAGGGTTCGAATTGAGGACGACTCATTGCAAGGTCTGGAAGGAATTCTGGTAGCATTCAAAGGTGGCCACCGGATCGTTGTTTCGGTTTCCCTGCTGCGCAGGTCGGTGGCGCTGGAAATTGACCGAAGCCGGGTAAGTCCGGTCCAGTCGAAATCCGATGGTCATGTTCGTCTGCTTCCGTCCTATGAATTGGCAATTGCTTGAGATCGATGAACTTGCATGAATTAGAAGGCAACGGAGTCCAACGCAGTGGCGACTAGTGAATCAAAGCCGAATTCACCGCGTTATCCGCCAGCTTACACTTCCGCGGATATCGATTCCGATGCCGCTCGCCGGAATGCGACCGGAGAAGAGGCTTTCCGAACGGTCCTGACGCTGGAACGCCGCCGTGCGGAACGCTCTCTGAATCCTTTCGTCCTTATGTTGTTGGATGCGCATAAGGAAAACGGAACCGCCAGAAGCATCCTGCTCGAGACGGTCGCGATCGTGAAATCCACGGCCCGTGAAACCGATGCGGTTGGATGGTACAAGGACGGAGAAATTCTCGGCGTCATTTTCACCGAGGTGGGAAAGGAAGATTGCGCCCTGGCCGGTGAAATCCTTCGCGCGAAGATTCGGACCAGCTTGCAGGAGAAGTTGGGCGCGGAGATCGCGGCAAAGATTGCCATTTCCGTTCATCTGTTTCCTGAAAAATGGGACCGGAACCATCCGAACTGGGTTGCGGACGCCAAGCTTTATCCGGATCTGGACTCCCATGCCCCGCCCAAAAAGATTTCCCTGGCCATCAAACGCGCCATGGACATTCTGGGAAGCGCTTCGCTGCTGCTTCTTCTCTCCCCGTTGCTGGTGGCAATTGCCATCATCATCAAGTTAACTTCCGACGGCCCTGTCCTTTTCAAACAAGAGCGGCTCGGCCGTGGCGGCCAGCGTTTCAAGTGCCTTAAATTCCGGTCCATGTACGTTAACAACGATCCGAAAATTCACCAGGAATACGTCCAGAAATACATTGAAGGCAGCAAGGCTCCAATATCCGATACATCCGCGCCTACCGTCTTTAAGATTACAAAGGATCCCAGGGTGACATCGATCGGCCTGTTCCTGCGGAAGAGCAGCCTGGACGAAGTGCCGCAATTCTTGAACGTATTGTGTGGCGAAATGTCACTGGTCGGGCCACGGCCGCCGGTTCCTTATGAATTCGAAGTCTATGACATCTGGCACCGCAGGCGCGTACTGGAAGTGAAGCCTGGGGTCACCGGTCTTTGGCAGGTTAGCGGCCGCAGCCGCCTCACGTTTGACGAAATGGTCCGGTTGGATCTGCAGTATTGCAGAACCTGGTCGTTGTGGCTGGACCTGAAGATTCTTCTAGCCACTCCACGCGCCGTGATCTCGGGTGAAGGGGCCTACTAAAATTAAGTAAGCGGATAGCGTTTCAGGTTTGGATTTGCGAGGTCCCGCGTAAGTTCTCGAAATGAAATTGCATTGCGAATCTTCCACCAACCCTCCATTTCACCAAATGCGTTACTTGGTCCATGGCATCGATTGCGAAGTAGGTCATTCGACGGGCCGTTGAATCCGATTCGAGAACAGCCGTTTGCCTTAATAAACCGGATATAGAAAAGCGTTGAGAGGGAGGGAGCCAAACCATGCGGATCGCCGTGATCGGATGTGGATACGTTGGGCTGGTGACAGGGAGTTGTCTAGCTGAGGCCGGGCACGATGTCGTCGCCACGGATATCGATCTCCACCGAATCGCTACACTGAACGACGGACGGCTGCCCATTCATGAACCCGGACTCGACGTCGTAATGGAGCGGGCACGCGCCGCAGGCAGACTTCGATTCACTCACGATTGCGCCGAAGCCATAGATTCAGCCGATGCCATCTTCATCTGTGTCGGCACGCCACCGCTGGAATCGGGCGAAGCCGATCTTTCAGCGATTGACAATGTTGCACAGCAAATTGGCTCTGCCTCTCGTTCTTCCAAGCTGGTGATTGAAAAGAGCACCGTCCCCGCCCGCACGGGAGAGCGCTTGCGGGAGGCGTTGAACGTTTACGGTCGCAAGAACGATGTTACGTTCCGAGTGGCGTCGAATCCTGAGTTTCTGCGCGAAGGCACTGGCGTCAGCGACTTCTACCATCCGGATCGCATTGTTGTGGGAGTGGAAGACGAGGAGTCCGCGCTCATCCTTCGCGAAATCTACAAACCAATCCTCGAGCGAAGATTTTTTTGTCCCGCGCACCCATCGGCCTGCCCTTCGGCACCCGCCCCGGCCTTCCTGGTGACGACCCTTGCCAGCGCCGAACTGATCAAGCACGTTTCAAATTCCTTCCTGGGTCTCAAGATTTCTTATGCCAATGCCGTCGCCGACATGTGCGAACATCTCGGCGCAAATGTGGACGATGTGATGCAAGCCGTGGGCATGGATTCGCGAATCGGGCGACAATTTCTGAATGCGGGTTTGGGCTTCGGCGGGTTCTGTTTGCCAAAAGATATCCAGGCGTTTGTTCACCTGGCCAATCGTGAGGGTGTGGATTTCAGCCTTCTGAAAGAAGTCGACAATATTAATAAGCGCCGCATCGACCAATTCATGAAGAAGGTCCACGCCGCCCTATGGGTGATGCGGGACAAAGAGGTGGGTGTGCTTGGTCTGGCCTTTAAACCCAATACAGACGACATCCGTTTCTCTCCCGCTATTGAAGTAGCACGCCGGCTTCAGGCGGGCCGGGCTGTTGTCCGTGCCACCGATCCGGTGGCGATCGATCGAGCCCGCACGGTCCTTCCCGGTGTGAACTTCATTCAGGATCCCTACGGAGTTGCCCGTGGCGCCGATGCGCTCCTTTTGCTTACGGAATGGAAAGAATACAAGGGCCTCGATTGGGAACGCATATTTAAGAGCATGGCTCGCCCCTTGATTCTCGATGCTCGAAATATGCTCTCGCCCGGTGAAATGAAGGCTATCGGTTTTGAGTACCACAGCTTCGGCCGCCCGGCCGTTAATGCGGCGACACCTGTTTTTGTGCCATAAGAGTCTTGTTTTCATTTGTTTAAATAGCAAGCGAACAGTTCAGCCTGAGCTAGGCATCCGGCTCCAGTCTTACAAAACCAGCCCTAAATGGCTTTCGAAGTGGGGTTTGGCGGAACCGAGTGGTCAAATAGTAGTAATAGTTTTCTCTGACTTCTCAAAAAGGGCTGGATTGCCTGTGCGCCCGGTCCCGGGAATATTCACTAAGTACATCATTGTAAATGACATACGTGAGGATTGCGCGCGCGCGTACAGCGATGCCTTATGGCAGGAAGATTGCGATAGTCCAAGTGTTATTGGCGAATAGGTGCTCGCTTGCCAAACGGCCGTTGCCGCCTGTGCGGGCCTTGCGTTATGGTCAGATCAGGCGGTGTTTTGAAACTTGGAATAGCTATTCGTGCGGTTTATGGCGGTAGCCTGTCTAAAAGCGAACTCTAACGCCTTGAACTGAATATGGTGGAAACTTAGGCGCCGGCCGGAGCGCCGACAATGTCACGCACCTTCAACATCGATCTGGTCTCGAAATAGCCATTCAATTCTGGAGAGCCTGAGAGTATGGATATCAAAGTTGAATCGAGATACCTCGGGGACATCGTGGTCCTCGTCCCGGATGCCTTTCAGGATGCCCGCGGATTCTTCATGGAGACGTATCGAGAAGACCAATTCAAGGCTCACGGCTTGCCCACTCATTTCGTGCAGGACAATCATTCGCGTTCCTCGAAGGGCGTCCTGCGCGGTTTGCATTTCCAGTGGGAACCGCCGATGGGCAAGTTGATGCGAGTCACGGCGGGCGCCGCATTCCTTGTGGCGGTGGACATTCGCAAGGGGTCGCCTACTCTCGGAAAATGGGCTGGAGTCGAAGCGTCAGCCGAAAATCGTCGGCAGGTCTGGGCACCGGCTGGATTCGCTCGTGGGTTTTGTGTTCTTTCCGACTCGGCGGAGATCCAATACAAGTGTACGGGGCTGTACAGCAACAAGGCTGAATCGGGAATTCGCTGGGACGATCCCGAGATTGGCATCGAGTGGCCCATTCGTGACGTAACCCTCTCCGAGAAAGATAAAAACGCGCAAACGTTGGCTCAGTGGCTGGCTCGACCGGAATCCGCAAACTTCAGTTATTGATCGCAAGATTTTAGAAACTTCAGGAGATAACACACGATGAAAATCCTCATAGCTGGCGGCGCTGGGTACGTGGGGTCCACGCTGATCCCCAAGTTGCTCGATCGCGGTTACAAAGTTGACGTCGTCGATCTGTTCTGGTTCGGCAATCATTTGCCACGGCAGGTGGGCGTGGTCAATAAGGACATCTTCGATCTCACCGTGGAAGACCTCCATTCCTACGACCAGGTCATTTTTCTCGCCGGGCTTTCCAACGATCCCATGGCGGAATTTTCTCCCAGCAAGAATTTTATTTTCAACGCGGCAGCCCCGGCCTATCTGGCCTACACGGCGAAAAATGCCAAGGTCAAGCGATATATCTACGCGTCGTCTTGCTCTGTCTACGGTTACACCGAGGATGAACTGTTCGACGAAACGCGACCGGTGAGCTCCAATTATCCATACGGAATTTCAAAACTCCAGGGCGAGCAGGCGGCCATGCAATTTGCCGACAAGAATTTTTCCGTCATCGCGCTCCGCAAGGGCACGATATCGGGATACAGCCCGCGCATGCGCCTTGACCTGATTATCAACACCATGTTCAAGTTTGCCGTGAGGGACCACGAAATCACCGTCAATAACCCTTCGATCTGGAGACCCATCCTGAGCATCGAGGATGCCGCGACCGCCTACATTCGGGCGATCGAAGCCAACTACAGCCTCTCCGGCATTTTCAATGTGGCTTCGGGAAATTACACGGTCGGCGAAGTGGCGGACCTGGTGAAATCCGCCGTCGAAGAGCGGCTGTCCATCCGCGTGGCCCTCAAGATCAAGCACATCGAGGATTTCCGGAATTATAAAGTCAGCACTTCGAAAGCGAGCAATGTGCTCAGTTTTCATGCCACCAGCAACATCAAATCCATTGTGGACGGCCTCGTGAATAACATGGAAAAATTCAAAGATTGGGACAATCCATACTATTCCAACATTCTTTCCTTCAAAAAGCTGGAGAGTGAAATTGACGTTCAATTCATCGCCGGGCAGCCTGTCCGATGAAGATCGCGGTGATCGGCGGCAATGGGCAGCTTGGCATGGATGTGACCGACGCCTTCACGGGCAACGGCGACGAAGTCGCGTCGCTCACACATTCGGACATTGAAATCTCCGATCTCTCTTCGGTCTCGAAAGTCTTCGCGGAAATTCAACCCCAGATCGTCGTGAACACAGCGGCGATGCATCACGTCGAACACTGCGAGAAAGAGCCCGAAAAAGCGTTCGCAGTCAACGCGATCGGACCCAGAAATCTTGCCACGGTGGCCCGCGACATGGGCGCCGTCGTGATGCAGGTGAGCACCGATTACGTGTTCGACGGCGCGAAAGGAAACCCGTACGTGGAAGACGACAATCCGCTTCCGCTCAACACCTACGGAATCACCAAACTCGCCGGTGAACACTTTGTCCGCGCCACGACGCCGAAATATTTCGTCCTTCGCACCTCGGGCCTGTATGGCAAAAGCCCGTGCCGCGCCAAGGGCGGTTTGAACTTTATCGAACTGATGTTAAAGCTGGCGAAAGAACGCGGTGAAGTGAAAGTGGTGGACAGCGAATTTGTTTCGCCAACTTCCACCGCCGAACTCGCCCGCCAAATTGTCCGGCTCAGCCGCTCGGAGGATTACGGCCTGTATCACGCCACGGCGGAGGGCAGCTGTTCCTGGCATGAATTCGCCCGTGAAATTTTCGCGGCCACGGAAACGCAGGTTCGCTTGAACATCGCGGGCCCCAATGAATTTCCGATGAAGGTTCCCCGGCCGAAATATTCCGTGCTGGAAAATCGGGCGCTCAAGAGCCGCAGTTTGAATATTTTTACTCCCTGGCAGAACGCGCTTCATAACTACCTGGGAGATCGAGTCAAATCGCCGGCCCCGCATGCTCGCGCTTGAGTAGCGTGAATTCCCTGGAGGGAATTCCGTCATTTTCTCGTGAAACGTAAAGACCCGCAAATGGCGCACACTCACGAAACTTCGACGGTTGGCGTGGCCGAGAGACACGAGAATTCAAACGCTTCAAATTTGAATTCATCGAATCGCCCGGCGGAGTTGCCTGGCCCGGGAAGAGTGAGCCGACCGCCGTTTGCATCGTTGTTGAGAATCTTCCCGTTCCCGGAGACAGGCGCGTGTTGTGCGAGGCGCTCGCCCTGCGCGACGCGGGATATTTCGTTTCGGTGATCTGCCCCAAGGGCAAGAAGACGGCCACCTCGAGTTACGAGGTGCTTGACGGAATTCACATTTACCGGCATCGCTCATTTGAAGCGTCCAGCGCGGCCGGCTATCTGATGGAATACGGCCTTTCGCTTCTCGCCGAACTTTATCTCATCCTGAAAGTTTTCAGCCGGAAGAGATTCAGCATTCTGCAGGGCTGCAATCCACCGGACACGATCTTTCTACTTGGACTGCTATTGAAGCCGTTCGGCGTCAAATTTATTTTCGATCATCACGATCTGTCTCCTGAACTTCTCGA
Source organism: Terriglobia bacterium (assembly GCA_963788335.1). Taxonomy (GTDB): domain Bacteria; phylum Acidobacteriota; class Terriglobia; order Acidiferrales; family UBA7541; genus Palsa-360. Next base: position 511,369 of record CAWBGM010000006.1, on the reverse strand, counting down.
TGTCAAATTCGGACAAAAGATTAAACTAATTTCGAAGCTTGTGCGGTTCGCCGAAAAATGTTCGTTCCGGGTTGCCGACGTTTCCATCGCCACCAACGAATCCTTCAAGCAAGTCGCCGTCGCGCGTGGCGGAAAGAGTCCGGAAAAGGTTTTCGTCGTTCGCAACTGTCCTGACCTCGCGACCATGCGCCGCGGTCCGGCTCAGCCGGACCTGAAACGCGGCAAGCCGCTGCTCGTCGTGTATGTGGGAATGATGGCGGAGCAGGACGGCATCGACCTGCTGATTGAATCGATCGAGCACCTGGTCAAGAAGGAAAAAAGAAACGACACACATTTTGCGCTCGTCGGGGGAGGCACCATGCTTCCCACGCTGCGTTCCCTGGTCGCCGAAAAAGGCCTCGACGAATTCGTGACTTTCACGGGACGGGTTCCGCACGAGGAAGTCGTCAGTTATCTCTCCAACGCGGACCTGGGCGTGGCGCCGGACCCCAAGACGCCGATGAATGACCGCTCAACCATGATCAAGATTTTTGAATATATGGCTTTGAGTCTGCCCATTGTGCAATTCGATTTGACCGAAGGCCGCAACATCGCCGGTCCGGCCGCTCTCTACGCATCGCCAAACGATCCCGTCGACTTCGCGGGCCAGATGACCCGCCTGCTCGATAGCCCGGAGCTGCGGCAGAAACTGGGCGCCGCCGGCCGCAAACGGATCGAAGACAGCTTGAATTGGCAGAACGAGAAATTAACGTTGCTTCAGGCCTACCGCTCCGCCCTGCAATGATCGGAATTCTAAAAATCGCGATTCGCTCTCAGCGGCTCAACGGCGCCGCCTTTTTGCTTTTGCTGCTGGCCGCTTCCAGCGCTTATTCGGCTGACCTCGTGTTTGTTCATGCGCCCGGGGGATCGTCCGTCGAGCGAAAACAAATGGAAACCGCTGCCAACTTCTATGGGGTAAACCTACGGGTTGTCGAAGTCGCTTCCGCAAACGACGACTTGGCGCTTCGCGAACTTGTGAAAGAGAAAGATACGATCGGTGTAGCGATTTCCGCCGACGCGCTTTCCACGATTGACCGAAACGCATTCCTGCAAGCGCTGCAAAGCGGGCAGGGAGGCGGTGTGCCCGTGCTCATCATGGGAGTCGCAGTGGGCGCGGACCAGAATCTTTTGAGCGCCTGGTCCGGCGGCGCCGTCCTGGGCTGCAAGCGACTGGAAAACCCGCAGGCATCTCAGTACATTTTTGGGAGAGTCGAGGGAGTTACCGGGCAACTCAAGGATTTGGAAATCCCGCTTGCGGCGACGGAAACATTTTATCTTGTGCGCGGCGATGACCGCGGCGCCCAACCAGTTACGAGCGTGCGTCACGACAATCAGATTGACCCCGCGTACGTCGAGACGAAGGTCCACCAACAGGAAGTATTTATTGTGTGCGCGAACTATCCGGGCGCGCGCGCGAAGGGCAGCGAAGCCGTGGTCGATGCATTTCTGCAAAACGCTCCGGCACTGATGTTTGTGCGCCACGCCGCCGGCGAACGGGGCTGGCACGCGGTTCATTCCTACGCGAATCTTACGATTGACGATCCCTGGCTGCGGCAGCCCTACGGGTATGTCGATTACGAAGGACTCCTCGGAGAGATGGAACGCCACAACTTCCACACGACGATTGCATTCATTCCGTGGAATTACAATCGCAGCGAACCGGGCGTCGTCTCGCTGTTTCACGATCATCCCGACCGATTCTCAATCTCCGTTCATGGCGACAATCACGACCACAAAGAGTTCACGGAGTATCGCAGCAAGCCTCTGAACGTTCAGATCGCGGACATGAAGCAATCCCTGGCCCGGATGGAACAATTCAAGACGTTGACAGGAATCCCGTACGACAACGTTATGGTTTTTCCGCACAGCATCGCGCCTGAAAAAACGCTCGAAGCGCTTAAAACGTACAATTATCTTGCCACCGTCAATTCGTCGAATGTTCCCCAGGGCGCACGACCGCCCGCGGGTGCATCGTTCGACCTGCGGGCCGTTACGCTCACCTTTGCCGGATTTCCAAGCTTCATCCGTTACTCGATCGATGTGCCCGTGACTCAGTCGCTGATTGCTATCAATGAATATCTCGGCAATCCCCTGCTCTTCTATGGTCACTCCGATTCACTTGCAAAAGGGGTGGGCTCGTTCGACGCGGTGGCCGATCAGGTGAACAAACGCGAGCCGGAAACGAAGTGGCAGGGTTTGGGAGACATTGCCAGACATTCGTACCTGATCAAACTCCGAAGCGATTCCAATTACGATGTTCTGGCGTTCTCAAGCGGCATCTGCCTGGAAAATCTTTCGGGGCGCGATTCGACCTTTAACGTGCGCAAGCCGGAAACCGGCCCACAGACCATCGGCGCGGTCACGCTGGACGGTCAGCCCTATCCTTATCAACATCAAGACGGCGCTGTGACTTTCAGCACGATGGTTCCGGCCGGCAAGACTCGCTGTGCCGCGATCCAGTTTGAAAACGATCTGCAATTGGCGTCGATCGGGATTTCGCACGATTCCTTCATCGTTTACGTCCTCCGTATGGCTTCGGATTTTCGAGACATCGATTTATCGAAATCTACCATCGGGCTTGCGCTTATTCGTTTCTACAACAAGCACGAGATGAAACCGAAACAAATTCTGGTGGGCGGGGCGTTTCTATTTCTGCTTTTTCTGTTTGTGGTATTCCGCTTCAGGCTGTTTGTAAGCAATCGGCATCTTCTTGCAACGCCCCAGAGCAATTCCGCGAGCGGGAAGAATTCCGCGGCAGACGCAGAACGCAACACGAATGCCGAGGCGTTCAAGCTGACTTCCAGAGAAACACGAGGGTCGATCCGATGAGCCGCGCCGAGAGCACAGCGATAGCCGAATTCGTTCCTCAAAAAGGCATTCCCTTGAATCCCAAATACGTGATTATCACTCCGGTTCGCGACGAGGAAGAATTTGTCGAGGCGACCATCGCCTGCATGCGTCAGCAGACGATTCTTCCCTCGGAATGGATCATTGTGAACGACGGTTCGACCGACCGGACCGGAGAGATCCTGGACCGGATCGCGGCCGACGTACCGTGGATCCGCGTCATTCACCGGAAGAACAGAGGATTCCGCAAAGCCGGCGGCGGCGTGATGGAAGCGTTTTACGATGGATACAACACGCTACAGTGCAGCGACTGGGATTTCCTTGTCAAACTCGACGGCGATCTGAGTTTTGCTCCCGATTACTTTGAAAAATGTTTCGATTATTTTCGCAAGGAGCCCGGACTCGGGATCGGTGGCGGAGAAATTCATCACGATCTTTCCGGCGATGGAAAATTGAAGCTCGAGGAAAACCCGCGCTTCCACGTGCGGGGCGCGACAAAGATTTACACCCGGGCTTGCTGGGAGGGCATCGGTGGGCTCTGGCCCGCTCCGGGATGGGACACGATCGATGAAGTCAAAGCCAACATGCTGGGCTGGAAGACTTACGCCTTCACCGACCTTCATCTCCATCACCATCGATTCACGGGCACGGCCGACGGGCTGATTGCGAATCGCATCAAGCTCGGAATGGCTTGCTACATTTCCGGATATCATCCGCTTTTCGTCATGGCCAGTTGCGTCCGCCGGATCGCTCAAAAACCGTATGTCACCGGAGCGGCCGCATATATGTATGGATTCCTGAAAGCGTATTGGACTCAACCGCCGCGCGTGAAGGATGCCCCTTACGTTTCCTACATCCGCGGCCAGCAACTCAGGCGTCTGTTTGGGATGCAAACGATCTGGAGATAAATTCCCGATCGAGGCGAACAGGACAAACCTATGTGTGGAATCTGCGGGAAACTGATGTTTGGCAGCGGAGCGAAAGTTCCGCCGTCCCTGATCAAAGCGATGGCGGACACGATTTACCATCGCGGTCCGGACGATGAGGGGTATTACGTCTCGGGCGCGATTGGACTGGGTTTCCGCCGCCTCTCGATCATCGATCTAAAAAGTGGACACCAACCATTGTCGAATGAGGACGGCACGCTCCAGATTATTTTCAACGGCGAAATTTATAATTATCTCGAACTACGCGAGTTTTTGCTCGGCAAAGGCCATATTTTTAAGACCCACACGGATACCGAAGTCATCGTCCATCTCTATGAGGAACTTGGCCCCGCCTGTCTGGAAAAGCTGCGCGGAATGTTCGCGTTTGCCATCTGGAATGAAAACGAAAAGAGCCTGTTCATCGCCCGGGATCGCGTGGGAATCAAGCCTCTCTACTACAGCCTGACCGGGAAATCTCTGGTCTTTGCTTCGGAAATGAAAGCTATTCTGGCGGACCCTTCAATCCATCCGGAGATCGCTCCCGAGATGATCGACCGCTTCCTGACATTCCTCTACGTTCCCGGCGAGGAAACGTTACTTAAGGGAATCCGCAAATTGCCGCCCGGGCATTACCTGTTCATCAAGGATGGCAAAACGACGATTCGGCAATATTGGGATTTGGAATTCGCTCAACCCTCCCGAAAAATTAGTTTCAAGGACGCGGAGAGCGAGTTGATGAGCCTTCTCAGCGAAACGGTCCGTCAACACATGATCGCGGACGTTCCGGTGGGAGTGCTGCTCAGCGGCGGAGTGGATTCGACCGGTGTGCTCAGCTTTGCCGTGGAACGCACGCAGAAGGAAATCAGTACATTTACAGTGGGATTCTCCGGCAACCAAGTTGCCGACGAGCGCCCGTATGCCAGGATGGCGTCCGAGGCGTATGGCACGCGTCATCATGAAATGACGATTACGCCGGAGGATTTCTCATCCTTCCTGCCTCAGTATGTGTGGCACATGGAAGAGCCGGTTTGCGAGCCTCCCGCGATCGCCTTGTACTACGTATCGAAACTGGCTAGGAGACACGTCACCGTGCTTCTTTCGGGAGAAGGCGGAGACGAGGCTTTTGCCGGATACAGCAATTATCGCAACCTGGTCTGGCTCGAGCGGCTGAAGCGCGGCCTCTCCCCGATGAACGGACTGATCTCGCGAGGGCTTTCCGTCGCCGGATCGATATTTCACTCGAATCGGGCGGCCATGTATGCGCCGCTGATGACTCACCGTTTCCCCGACTATTACAACGGCCGCACTTCCAATCCGTACCGCTTCGCGGGCAACGGAATTGCGGGACTATATTCAGCTTCTTACGCCGGAGGAATCGATCGCGAACATAGTCTCGATCCCGTGCGCCGGCTCCAGGAGCACGTTCGCGGAAAAAACACGCTCGACGCCATGCTCTATATCGACACCAAGACATGGTTGCCGGACGATCTGTTGGTCAAGGCCGATAAAATTACGATGGCCAACTCGATCGAACTTCGTGTGCCCCTGCTGGACCATCGCCTTCTGGAATTCGCCGCATCGTTGCCCAGCAGCTACAAACTGAATGGTTTTTCCACGAAATACATTTTGAAAAAAACGATGTCCCAACGAATTCCAAAAGCGATTCTGGAACGTAAAAAGACGGGCTTTCCCGTGCCTTACGAATCTTGGCTGCGCAAAGATCTCAAGAATCTTGTCTGGGACGTGTTGACGGATCGCGAATCGATCAACCGCGGCTATTTCCGCAAGGATGCGATAGAAAAAATGCTTCAGGCCAATTCAAATGCCGGCGGCTACTCCAAGGAAATATTTTCTCTGCTCACCCTGGAACTCTGGCAGAGGGCGTTTCTCAAACGCGAACAGCCCGTCCTGCAATAGGCTTTTCGCGTCGCAAACGGAAAGTCTTCGTGCTCGGGGAATACGGATACAAGCCCTTCCGACCGAAAAACAGAATTGAAATACAGAGAATCGAGTCTACATTATGAAACTATCGATTGTCATTTTGTGCTGGAACGATCGCGATGTGATCGTGAATTGCTTGCAGTCCATTTACGATTCCACGCATTCGATTCCGTTTGAGGTTATCGTTTCCGACAACGGCTCGACCAACGATACGATCGAAGTCATCCGCAAGAAATTCCCTCAGGTTCACGTCATTGAAAACGGTTCCAATTTGAGGTTTTCAAAGGGGAATAACGTCGGTATCCAGGCCAGCAAGGGCGAATATGTTTTGATTCTGAATCCGGACACCCTGATTCACGACGGCGCGCTGGACAAGTTGGTGCAGTTCGCCGACCAGCAACCCAAAGCAGGCGCATTTGGCTGCAGGGTTCTCAATCCAGACGGCACCTATCAGGTTTCGGCCCGCCCATTTGCCACGATCCGCGGCGCGTGGATTGCGGCGCTCTATCTTCGGTGGCTCGGCTATTTTTCGGATCTTTTCCTTTCAGACTCCTACCCCGGCTGGAAGGGCGATACACAGCGGACTGTCGGCTGGGTGTCCGGGTGTTTCATTCTGATCCGAAGTGAATTGGTCAAGCGCATGGGCGGATTCGACGAACAATTTTTCTATTACTACGAGGATATGGATTTGTGCCACCGCGTCTGGGACGCAGGGTTTTCAATCATGTTTAATCCGCAAATGACGATAACTCATCTGGGAGGGCAATCCACCAAACGTTCGCCCAAGGCGTTTGTCCTGGACAGCCAAATCACGCGTTACCGGTACTATTACAAGTACTTCGGCAGGCGTGGGGTCCAGGCATCGCGCAGAGCAATTTTGGCTTCGCTTTTCCTGCGGCGGCTTGGCTACGGTTTCCTTCAGTTAATAAGTCCCTCCGACACCAGAAAGTTTCGTTTAGAAACACTTCGAGTGGCGCAGGAATGGAATCGTTTGGTGAATCCAGTCGCGCTGGTCGAGGAAGGCGAAGAGCCCAGGCTTTCTGCGGAACCGATTGGCCGAGTGGCGGAACGATAAGAGATCGTATCGCTACTAAAGCAGCAGAGCCTGTACCAAACCTGTTCCGGTGTCCAGTAGCGGGTGCCCATACCCTGCTGTAATTTGGTCGCCAGAAGGTTCTGACAGAGGGGTTTAACGATGACACGATTTTTGAGCAAAAAGTTTCCGCTACTTTTGTTCCTCGCGTTCGTTTTCTGGGGAATGCCGTGTTTTGCCGCCGGCGGAGCTTGCCCAACCGCTGCGAATTATTTGAATCCGGCCAACCCCGGTGGAAATAAAATTACATTGGCTGGTATTGGCGTCACGAATTGTTTCTATATTGCAGCCAACGGCAGCGACTCAAACAATGGCACGAGTGAAGCAACGCCCTGGCTGCATGCCCCCGGGATGTCGAGTTGCACGGGCACCTGCAAGAGCACAACGCCTGCCGCCGGCGAAGGGTTCATCTTCCGCGGCGGCGACACCTGGCACTCCGGAAACAGCGGCGCCAGTCCGTATACCGGTGGAACCTGGAACTGGAACTGGAGCGGAACGTCCGGCAATCACATTTATATAGGTGTGGATCAAACGTGGTTTAGTGGCAGTGGGTGGGCAAGACCTATTATCAACGGCGATAACCCGCTGAACAGCGTCTCCGGCAGCGGAGCGGGAGTGTCGAGCTGCCAGTATGGCGGTGGCGGCGCGAACCTGGTGAACTTGTCGGCAATTTATGAGCACTTCGACAATTTCGAGTTGTTGGGAATGTGCTGGGGAACCAGCGGCGGAACCTACATTTCGACTTCCGGCGCGCACCAACAGGTCCAGGGTTCTCCGAATCCGAATCCCCGGTGGGTTGAAAACAATTATATCCACGGCTGGAGCCACATGAAGTACAACTGCAACGCCAACGGCGGCGTGTGCGCTTCCTCGGGAGAGGCCTTTGACGGGAACGGCGGCCAGCCAGTGAACGGCGCTCTCTATGGCGTCATCATCCAATTCAACGTGGTGGACGGGGCTGACTCTGACGCGTATTCACTGGCATGGGTCGGTCCGTCGGGCCAGGCGGACGCCTGGATCGTCCAATACAACGTGATTCGTTATAACGGCGCCGATAACACCACGGGCGCCGTCCACCTGTTTCATGACAATCTGTTTGAATATGGTTTCAACGCCGACGATGGCGCCACCCATACCGACTGGCCCATGCAGATTTATGGCGCCGAGGCGAACGATCCTCTTCACCCCGGAGACGGCACTCCGAATCTTTTCTACAACAATGTGGTTCGCCACATTCCGGGAGCATTGTCCGCTGTCTTGTGGCAATTTCCGCCTCCGGGATATTCGGACTACGATTTCAATAACGTGTTCAGCGACTATGAAGGCGGCTGCGGGAACTACAACAACGTGGACCAGGGCTCCGGCCGCGGCGACTTAGTCGTATTCAATAACACGGAAGAAGGTTGCGGCGCACCAAATCCCAGCGGCTGCATCTATTGCAACGGCGATTCCGGATCGAGCAAAATCACGGCCGTGAATAACCACTGGATCATTTCGGGTGGTTTCGGCGCGGTGTTTCAGAATTCATCCGTTGTTACGGAAACCTCGGCTCTGTACCAGACGCTGCCCACTGCCACCGCCCAGGGATTCTCAGTCGCAAACAACTTTGCGCCTACTTTACCTACCAATGCCACGGTCACAACTTTGGGGACCAATGAGACGAACGGGTTCTGCAGTCAGTTGCAAAATTCCGCGGCTCAAACGGCTTGTGAAACCGGGATAACCGGCGTGGCTTACAATTCGACAAACCATTCTGTGATCTATCCCGCGACACCACCGGTTCCCCGCCCGGCGTCGGGTCCGTGGAATGTGGGAGCCTATCAGTTTTCCTCATCCTCCTCGCAGGCGCCACAGCCTCCGACGGGCATACAGATCAGCGTGCAGTAAGTCGTAAACCAATCGGACGGGCATGTCTCAAACTCAAAGATGAGGTTTGGACATGCCCTTCCGGAAATTTTTCCGGCTCTCGGCAAGGGTCTCTAAATTTCGGAACGAATCCGCGGATCTCATCGGAACTTCGCTACGATCATTCCACACATTACATAGGTGAATCATGGACCGGCGAGAAACCGTTTCAGAGCCCAAAGTCACGTTCGTCGTGGCGATGAACAATCGTGAAGTCTTCAATCACAATTTCTCGGCATCCCCCTGCCTTACCGGGGCGCATCACCATGAGATTATCGTTCAGGAAAAGTTTTCGTCCGCGCCGAAGGCATATAACGATGCACTGGACCGAAGTTCGAACGACCTGATCGTCTTCTGCCACCAGGATATGTATTTTCCGGAAGAGTGGCTTCAGGATTTGAAACGCGCGATCGATTACCTGTCGATCCACGATCCGAATTGGGGTGTTCTGGGGTGCAGTGGCATCACGGTGAATCACGATCACTACCGCTATTTGTATTCTTCCGGCCTCGGCGTCAGCGGCACTCCCTTTGAACACCCGAAGCCGGTCCAGACACTCGATGAAATCGTTCTGGTCATGCGCAAATCATCCGGACTCCGCTTTGATGAATCGCTACCGCATTTCCATATGTACGGCACCGACATTTGCATGCAGGCCTTGAAACGCGGCATGAAGAGCTATGCCATCTCGGCATTTTGTATCCACAATACGTTTCAACCGCTCGTTCTGCCGGCTGAGTTTTACATGTGCGCCGAACACATCCGGCGCGCCTGGAAAGATTATCTGCCGATCCAGACCACTTGCATCAAAATTACCAAATCCGGGCTGCCGATTTACCGGCGACGGCTGCACGGGTTATATCTGCGCTACATTCGCCGGAAGGAATTGGGGGGCGTCCGGGTTCCCCACGTTAACATTATTCTCGAAGAACTGGCGTCCCGGCCATAGAATCACCCCGTTGGTCAACCGCCTCTGGCCGATATCGGAATGGAAGTATCCGAAAGTTCGAACTGTAATACCTGAATTCGAGTTGTGATTGCCGGGGCCGATTGAGAAATCGTCCCGGTTTTTGGACTCATTTCCCATGGAACCAGAGAATATACGATTCGGAGGTGGACCGAGTTCCACTCTGCTGCATCCGCTGGTAGCGGTTGCCATGCTGATTTCCATTGTCCTGATTCTGGTTCTTCCGCGGAAGTACGTCATTTACCCGACTATGCTGGCCTTATTCCTGATCCCCAAGGGACAACAGATCGTAGCCGCGGGCATCCACCTGAATGTTTATCGAATTATTATCCTGGCCGGACTTCTCCGATTGATTATCTCAAGGAAGTCGGCGCCCTACGCGGGCGGATTCACCTTCATGGATCAGATTTGCACCACGTTTTTTCTCACCTATTACGTCATGAATTCCCTCCTGTATCACATGCAGTCGCAGGCGATGATCAAGAATACGGGCGACCTGCTCGATGCCGCCGGCGGTTATCTGGTCATGCGATTTCTGATCCGCGACCGGGAAGACATCTACCGGACGATTAAAGCGTTCGCCTATGTTGCGATCGTCTGCGCGATTTGCATGATGAATGAGCAGCGCACAGGCTCAAATGTTTTCGGAATTCTGGGAGGAGTTCCGGCGGAAACCGTTCGCGACGGGAAAATCCGGTCGCAGGCTTCCTTCGAGGTCTTTCTTACCGCGGGGACCTATGGCGCTGTTTTGGTGCCATTGCTCATATGGCTCTGGTCCGTGGGCAAATCGAAGCTGATCGCCGGCTTGGGAATCGTTTCCGCCTGCATCATGCTGTATACCTGTTTCGCCAGCACCACGCTTGTTGGGTGCGTCGGTGGAATTATTGCTCTTTGCATGTGGCCCATCCGCAGATATATGCGTGTTGTCCGATGGGGACTCGTGGCTCTGGTCGTGACGTTGCACATGGTGATGAACGGTCCGGTTTGGTCCATCGTGGAGCACATCGATCTCACGGGCTCCTCGTCCAGTTACCACCGCTATATGCTCATGGACAATTTTGTCCGCCATTTCGGCGATTGGTGGCTGGTGGGCACGACGGCCAATGGCAATTGGGGATGGGATATGTGGGATCTCTCCAACCAATATGTCGCCTATGCCTTCACCGGCGGGTTGTTGTGTTTCATCCTCTTCCTGGCCATCATCACAAAAGCGTTTTCAAGATTGGGAATCGCGCGAAAGCTGGTCGAAGGCAACAAGCCCGAGGAATGGTTTCTCTGGTGTCTTGGCGCTTCTCTGGTCTCCCACCTGGTTGGTTTCTTTGGAATTAATTATATGGACCAGATGGAGTTTGGCTGGCTTGCGCTGCTCGTCATTATCTCAGTGGCAGTTTATGAAGCCACATCTTCCAAGGTTCCGGAAGTCGAAGCAACGGAGCCGGACTTTGCCGTTTTTGCCCCGAACCCCCGGCCCCAACAGGAGATCAATGTGTGAGCAAAAAAAGCGAACGTGTCCGGGTATTGTTCAGTTTCCCTCATCGATTAGGCGCGGGAAGAATCTGCTACACGGCCTGGCAGCAGGTTAACGGCCTTGCGGTTGCCGGAGCGAAAGTGATTGCCTGCCCCGCTTCTGTTGCGCGGCCGGTTGCACCGGGCGTAGAGGTGAATTCGACTTTGGCCTGGGGAAGATTCCGCCTCCCCTACCGTCTTGTGGGCGCCAATCGCGCGTTTGATTTGCATGACCGGATTGTCGCCCACCGCCTTGAGAAGTTGAAAGGGCGGATCGATATCGTACACGCGTGGCCTTTGGGCGCGGTGCGCACGCTTAAAACCGCCCGCCGCCTGGGCATCCCCACAGTCCTCGAACGGTGCAACGCGCACACGCAATTTGCCATGGAAGTCGTGCGAGACGAATGTGAGCGCCTCGGTGTGGTCCTGCCACCGGATCACGAGCACGCCTATGATGCGGAGAAACTCCGCAAAGAGGAAGAAGAGTACCGGCTGACCGACCGGCTTTTGTGCCCTTCGGATTTTGTATTGAAGACATTTCTCGACAAGGGATTCAGCCGGGAGCACTTGGCTCGCCACATCTACGGATATGATGAGAAAGCCTACTATCCCGGCAATGAACCGCGCGACCCTGCCCTCGGTCTGTCGATACTGTTTGTCGGTGTCTGCGCGGTGCGCAAGGGAGTACATTTTGCACTGGAAGCCTGGCTCCGCTCTCCTGCTTCACAAACCGGAACATTCTCGATCGCCGGCGCCTTTTTGCCGGCCTACCGGGAAAAGCTCGCGCCGATGCTTGCGCACCCCAGTGTTCGCGTCCTCGGCCATCGCAGCGACGTGCCGGAGTTGATGCGCAAGAGCGATATTCTGGTGCTGCCGAGCATCGAAGAGGGAAGCGCGCTGGTGACATCCGATGCCCGGGCCAGCGGGTGCGTCATTCTTGTATCCGATGCCGCCGGGGCCAATTGCCAGCACATGAAAAATGGCTTGATCCACCGCGCCGGAGATGTTGACACGCTCACTCAACACATTAATTTAATGAATGAAAATCGCGCCCTGCTCGAACGCCTGCGGAGTGACTCGCTGGAAGGAGCCCATGAATTTACCTGGACCGCCGCGGGCGCGAAGCTCCTGGATGTGTATCGCGAAACGATCGAAGCATACGCCGAAGCTGGTTCCACGGCGCAGCAGCCTCGCCAGGAGCAGGTTGTCGCACGGTGAGGAAATCGTTTCTCCCCGGCTGAAATCACGGTGCAACGCCGGACCGTCGAGCGCGGTCATATTTAATCAATCCTGGGCTCGCCAGGGACTCGCCAAAGGAAAAGGGAATGGACAGCACCAAATCAAAACCCAGGCTTCTGTTTTTCCAATATAAATACGACGAGAGGCTCCCTGCGTTTCTGCTTACTCATAAACGGGAACACGTCAAGTGTTTGTCGGAGTTTTTCGATGTCGTCGCGCTCAGCGAGGACGGCGATTACAGGCAATTTTGCGACACATACAAGCCGGACCTCGTTCTCTTTGAAAGCGGCGTTAATCATCCGAGCTGTCAAAAACTTCGGATCGCCAACACCCGCGCGCACGAAGAAATACCGAAGCTGGGCCTTCATCACGCCGATTCTTTCTGCAACGCCCGGGCGGGATTTCTTTCCGATATGGACCACTGGGGCATCGAAACCTTCTTTGCCATCGCCACCGCGGCCCCTGAACACACTCCGGAAATCGCCGACAGAATGTTTGTTTGGCCTGTGTTTGTCGATCCTGAGATTTACCATGATTATGGCGGCTGGAAAAGCATCCCCGTGCTATTTACAGGCAATACCATTCAATGTTACCCGTGGCGGAGAAAGATCGTTCCCATCGTCTCGGAACATTATCCTTCTCTGATTTGTCCGCATCCCGGATATGGGCCCCGATCGAGGCCTGTGCGTACGCTGGTGGGCGAGGATTATGCGCGGACCCTGAACGCGTCCTGGTTTGTGCCGTCCTGCGGGACCGTCGCCAAGGAGGCCGTTCGCAAGCATTTTGAGATTCCGGCAAGCAGGGCCTGCCTGATCGCCGAAAGGGCTCCGGCTCTCGAGGCGGCCGGTTTCGTCGATATGAAGAATTGCATCTTTGCCGAAGAGGGCGATGTTCTGGACAAGATGGGCTACTTGTTCAAGAATTTGGACGAGTTGCGCGCCATCACGGACGCAGGTCACGATCTGGTCCATTCGCGTCACACCCTGAAGCAGCGCGATCAAATCCTTCAATGGTACACGCTGCAAAATAATCTCAAACCGGGCCAGAGAATCATTCAGCCGAATCCGTTTGAACCCATGACGGCTATCTCCGAGTCTTCGGTGGCGCAGCCGTATTACCTCCGGGCCGATGGAGCGCATCTCCAGCTTATCCGACAGGGCGACGATAAACTCTGGGCCGGCCAGTACGAAGAAGCCGAACGGTTTTACTTCAGGGCCAATGGATATATTAATTGGATGCCGGAGCCCAAACTGAAATTGGCCCTGTGCAGCCTCTTCCGTGGCAATGCGAAGAAGGCGCTGTCCTGGATTGAAGCCCCGATTCATTTCATCCTCTGCGACTACAAAGCCATCGATCCCGATCCGGTTGAATGGGCTTACTTTCTTGTCACGCTCGTTTGCCTCGGAAAAGTGGACGAGGCCGCGCGGCAGGCCGGCGAATTCCCCTGGCTCCGGCACCCGGAACTTGATCGGGCTCGCTGGGCGGTTCGCCTCCTGGACGAGGGAGCATTCACTCCGCCGCCGGCGGTCGACCCGAGCGTCGGATATCGCGCCAGTATGCACCACCTGCCCGCGCGCAGCACGAAGGAATGGATTGACGATCTTTGCATCATGCTCAATGCTTGTGGGCAGCGCGATCAATCCGACGTGATTGCCAGGCTTGCCGATTCACAGTCCGAGGCCTCCGGCAGCGGACGCGAAGAACGGATTTCACAATCGATCGTTAAGAATTCCACGGGCCGTGTTCAGTGCGAGATGGATCGCAGCCCCAATGTGCGGACTTTGAATTTTTTTGCGGGCAGAAAGCGTCAACAACAGCGAAAATTGAAGTGGAAGGCCTGGTTCTCGAACTCGTTGCATCGCCTCGAAATAAATCATGGTTATTTTCTCCCGTATCGTTTGTCGGAGAGCCGAAACGATGAGTTGTTCAAGGCGATTCGGGAGCTGGCGAGCGAAGGTGAGATTAGGACCGCGCTGGTCATCGGCGGCACTCCCGGAAAATACAACACCGAGGCATTTCTGGCGGGTTTGCTTGAGAACCGGAATGAACCCTCCATTTTCTGTATCAACGCCTCATCGCCTCGACTGTTCGGCCGGCCCAAAAAAATCCGGAATCACCCGAGAGTGAAGTGGTATGAATCCGCCCGACAGTCTCCCGGGATTTCTCCGATGAGCTTGCGCGCACCGTCGAAAGGATCAGAGCCGAAAATCGCATCGAATCCTTCGATTTGCTGCTGATCGATGGCTGCGGTTTGAACCGGGAACTGGCCATTGACAACGCTCTCGGGGAGCAGCTCCACGGAGCGAGGGTCCTGATTCTCGACGATCTGAACGGTTATTTGAATTACAAGATCTACGACGCCTTAATCCGGGATCCGAGCTATTTTCTGAGCGCGCATAATCCCGAGTTGCGCAACGGATATGCCATTTTTAAGAAATTGCCCGCGGCCATCGCTTCGGCTTAGTTTCGGCTTAGTCACAGTCGCGCGGCGCGGTCGCGCAAGTCTTGAAGAACATCATGGAAACCAATAAAATGCCGCGCGTCTCGGTCGTTATCCCCACCCACAACAGGGAGAAATGGGTTTCAAAGGCCATAAACAGCATTTTGGCGCAAACCTTCACGGATATGGAAATCATTGTCGTGGACGATGGGTCCACCGACCGGACCCGGCAGGTCGTTGAAAATTATGGCGTCCGGGTCCGTTACGTTTTCCAGGCGAACGCCGGCGTTAGCGCCGCCCGGAATCGGGGCATTCTCGAGTCGCGCGGGGAATGGGTTGCATTTCTGGATTCAGACGATGAATGGCTGCCCGAGAAACTTGGAATACAAATGGGCCTGGTGGACCGGCATCCGCGGCTCGTCATGGTTGCATCCAACGTCGAAATCGACGACGGCGTAAATAAAATAAATCTTTTTGATATCCGCGAGCGGTTGTTCCAGGGTGAAACCGAACTCGTCATCGAAAATCCGCTGCTGACGGTTTGCAAAATAAATTTTTTCCCCACGTCATTCATCGTTCGCAAAAGCGTGCTGTCGCAGGCCGGGCTGTTCGATACCACCCTGTCTTACAGCGAGGATCGCGACCTCGCCTGCAGGGTTGCCGTTCTCGGCCCGTTAGGCGTTCTGGCCCAGCCGCTCGCGCGCATTATCAGCCGGGGCGCGGGAGATATCGGTTTGTCCGCCGCGCAGGAGAAAGACCCGCGCAATGGATTTCGCTCCAGCGTTGTCTCCTATGAAAAGCTTTTGCGCGGCGGTAAATTAACCTCCACGGAGAAGACCTTTGTGGAGCGCTGCCTGGCGGGCAGCCGTTTTTATTGGGGCATGGAAGAATGCCGCCTGGGAAATAAGGCGGCGGGGCGGTCTCTGGTGTGGCAATCCTGCGAGGACTATCGATCGATACGATCAATTGTTCGTGCATCCCTCTTCTTCATTGTCGGGTATGCGGGACTGATGTGGATTCAAAATCTCAAACGTCCGAGCGGTTACAAGCGTTCCACAATCGCTCAGGCCAACGCGGGAGGGGCAGCCTCGGAGTGACGCGGCCCGGTCGTCCTGGTTCCAGCACTGTCTCGCCGAGAATTTCTTCTCTCCATTTGCTGCCGCAACGATCTCACCCGCGGACAGCACTCGCCCCGTGAAATTTTCGCTGAAGTACCTTCGTATCGTTCCCATTCCTTAGCTCTTCCATCTTCCCGCTCTTTCACATCTCATTTCATTCGCCGGTATTAAGCATCGATCCGCCACGCGCTGCGCGCCTCCCCTCCAAAAAACTCATCGCTCTACACCGCCTGGGCAAATCTGCCTTGCAGCCCCGATCTATTGCAGTTCAATCCCCTTGCAATCGAGACAATAAGGGCAGGTAGGCTCGACGAATCCGGGGTAGCGCTGATGTCATGATAAATGACGAAAGTGTAATAAATCTGTGGCTGATATTGTGCTAAGATGCCTGCGAATCATTCGTGTCCCCGGGGCATTTTCAGGCCGGGCATCGGTTCTCTGATAATCGTTTGAGCCATTCTTCATGCAGGGTTAGCCATGATGTCTGTTTTTGATCCATCCTGCGTTGGTGGTACGGATTTCATCCGAACGGTCTGCACCGAAATGGAGTACTGGTACTCACAAACTATGGGGGCTAGTAGTAATATACTTCCCGGCTAAGCTAGTTTGGTATATATACCAAGTTTAAGTTTGCCGCCGCTGGAGAATGTTAATCGGATTTCCCGATGGCCGGTTCATGATAAACAACAAAATATGAGGCAGAATAACGTTTTGTCAGGCATCAATCTTCGGACTCCCCGCATACCCGTTTTAAGAGGTGTCGGGCCGTTCGTTGCAATGGCATTTTTGTTGTTGTTTACTCGAACGGCTTCGGCAGCGATCGGCATCGACGTAACTGCCTCGACGGACCGGTCGACCAAGAGCACGACGATTGCCTCCCCCGCCTTTTCCACGACGTCGGGGAACGAATTGCTCTTGGCTTTTATTTCCGCGGACTATTCCTCCGGCACGAATACCACGGTTACAGGCGTATCGGGTGCGAGTCTGACCTGGACGCTGGCGGTCCGGTCGAACAAGCAAAGCGGCACGGCGGAAATATGGCAGGCCTTTGCGCCGGCCACCCTCAGTGGCGCCACGGTGACGGCTACCCTTTCTCAATCCGGCGCGGCTTCAATGACCGTGATGAGTTTTACGGGAGTCAATCCATCCGGGGCTGTCGGCGCTACCGCCAGTTCCAGTGCTTCCTCGGGAGCTCCTACAGCGACACTGACGACGACGCAAAGCAATTCACTGGTCCTTGGCGTCGGCGACGATTGGGATAACGCGATTGAGCGAACGCTGGGGTCCGGACAGACATCGGTTCACCAATACCTTGCAACCGTGGGCGACACGTATTGGGTTCAAAGGCAGACCAACGCGACTGCGCTGAGTGGCACAAGTGTCACGATAAATGACACCGCGCCAACTACTGACCGGTATAACCTGAGTATCGTCGAAGTCCTCGCTGCGGCTGGTACAGGGACCGGCCCGGCCAGCATCGCTGCCACGGGCGGAGCCTCTCAGAGTGCTACGATCGGCAGTGCGTTTGGATTGATGTTGCAGGCAACGGTGAAGAATTCCGGCGGTACCGCGGTCAGCGGCGTGACCGTGACATTTGCAGCTCCCTCAACGGGCGCAAGCGGAACTTTTACGAGCGGGAATACGGCGGTGACGGACACCAACGGTGTCGTCAACGTCCCCTTCCAGGCCAACTCCATCGCAGGCAGTTACAGCGTCACGGCGAGCGTCTCTGGCGTAAGCACGCCAGCCACGTTTGCCCTCACAAACCTGGCGGGACTGCCCGCGAGTATCGCGGCCTCGGTCGGAACGCCGCAAAGCGCTGCCATCGGAGCGGTATTTGCAACCGCGTTGCAAGCCATTGTCAAGGATGCGAGCGGGAATCCGGTCAGCGGCGTACCTGTTACCTTCACTGCGCCGGCGCAGACGGCGGCCAGCGGTTTGTTTGGAACCGCGACGATGGTGACTGTGAACACGACTGCCGCCGGCGTGGCCACGGCGTCGGCTTTTACGGCCAACAATATTGCCGGCGGCCCATACGTCGTAACGGCAAGTTATGTCGGTGCGGTGACTCCTGCCAATTTCAGCCTCACCAACACCGCTTTGCCTCCAGGCAGCATTACAGTCGGGGCAGGAAGTAGCGGGCAGACTGCAATGATCGGCACACCGTTTTCGACACCACTTCAGGTCACCGTCAAGGACACAGGCGGCAATCTCATGACCGGCGTGACGGTAACATTCACGGCGCCCCCTCAAACAGGAGCGAGCGGCACATTTTCAAGTGGCCCGAATACAGCGCTGACAAATGGCCTGGGTGTGGCCACGATTTCCTTTACTGCCAATAGCGTGGCGGGCAGTTATAACGTGACGGCAAGCGTCTCCGGTTTGGCGGCCACGGCAAGTTTTAGCCTGACAAATACCGCTGGACCAGCAGCGAGCATCACGGCGACGGCAGGGGTGACACAAATCGCGACCGTCAACACGGCCTTTGCAACCGCACTTCAGGCCACGGTGAAGGATGCCAGCGGTAACCCCGTTTCTGGAGTGACGGTGACGTTCTCCGCGCCAACAACAGGCCCCAGCGGCTCGTTTGCCATAGGCGGGAACGCGGCGCAGACGAACAGCAACGGCGTCGCCACGGCGGGAGTATTTACAGCGAATGGTTTGACGGGCGCCTACACCGTAACAGCCGCCGCGCCCGCTGTAACCCCCGTCGCCAACTTCAACCTGACAAACAACGCCATTTCGATCAGCGCGCTTTCAATCGACGCTTCTGTTTCCGCGGACGGTTCCAAGGCGAGTAGTACGATCGCAACTCCTTCGTTCTCCACGAACTCGGGCAACGAGTTGTTGCTTGCGCTGGTCTCGACGGGCAGGGTTTCCTCTCCCAATACGACCGTAACCAGGGTCGCCGGCGCGGGATTGACTTGGGTGCTTGTCAACAGGACGAATGCGCAAAACGGAGACGCCGAAATCTGGCGGGCCTTCTCGCCGACGCCGCTCTCCAGCGTCGCCGTCACAGCCACGCTGTCGGAGAGTGTCGAGGCTTCCATCTCCGTAATCAGTTTCACGGGAGTGGACACGTCTGGCACAAACGGTTCCGGCGCGATTGGAGCGACAGGCTCGGGGAATTCTCCGAGGGGAGTGCCGACCGCCTCGCTCACGACAACCCGCAACAACTCCTGGGTTTTCGGAGTAGGGTCCGATGTCGGGAGCGCAACTTCCGTAACCCTCGGCACGGGTCAAACTCTAATCCACCAATACCTCGCGCCGGTGGGCGATACCTATTGGATGCAACGCATGACCGCTCCCACCCCTTTGAGCGGAACATCGGTGACCATTAATGACACCGCTCCCGGCACACACCGCTACAATTTGGATATTGTCGAAGTCTTGCCCGCATCTCCACCGACCCTGTCTCTCTCCATGCCAGCGGTTTCATTGAGTGCGATCCAGGGAAGTTTGACCGCTGCAACCTTTCCTGTAACCGTGAGCAACATTGGTGGCGGAGGCGCGCTCAGCTATACCACCATGAGCGATTCTGCCTGGCTTGGCGCTTCTGCTTCCGGCACGACTCCGGGGACCGTGCAGATTTCCGCGAGCGCGGCAACTCTCTCCCCAGCGGTATACACGGGGCACATCAGCGTTGCCGCCGCCGGCGCCCAAAACTCGCCTGTGACAATCACCGTGACTTTCACGGTAGCTCCCCCGCCCACCCTGTCGCTTTCGACTTCATCGGTTTCGCTGAGCGCCGTACAAGGCGGCGCGAATCCCGCGCCCGCGATGGTGAATGTGACCAACAGCGGCGGAGGCGGCGCGCTCAGCTTCACTGCCAGCACCGACTCGAACTCTTCTGCCTGGCTTAGTGTATCCCCCAGCATTGGCACGACCTCGGGAACCCTGGCGATCTCCGCGAAGGTCGGCACGCTCACCAACGCCACCTATACAGGGTACGTTACCGTCACGTCCGCTGGCGCTCTGAGCTCTCCGGCAACGATCACCGTCACTTTTACTGTTGGCGCACAGCCGGTCCTTTCGGTTTCCACCACTCCGCTTTCTTTCAGCGCAACGCAGAGTGGTGTCGTAAATCCCACGTCAACATCTGTCGGGGTAGCTAATACCGGCTCGCCGAATGCTCTCAACTTTACCGCAACCAGTGATTCCGTCTGGCTGAACGTCTCTCCAGGCAGTGGATCGACTCCCTATAACCTCCAAATCTCCGCGTCCCTGGGAATCCTTCCAGTTGGCCTTTACAACGGGAACATCACAGTTACCGCAGCCGGAGCCCAGGGGTCTCCCAAGATCATTCCAGTTTCCTTTGCTGTCACGCCTATCCTTGGGGACTCAAATCTGGAGAGTGTCCTGAACCCCGGAGTGCCGGGACAGGCCCAGGCTTTTCAGGCCATCGCCTCTGCCACCGGTTCGGTGAACTCGCTGGTTGTCTACCTGGATCCTACTTCCGCGGCGTCGCAGATTTTTGTGGGCATTTACCAGGATAATAATGGACAGCCGGGAACTCTCCTCAGTCAGGGAAGCATTGGCCAGGGAGCCAGTTCCACGCTGCCTTCCGGATGGAACAACGTGGGTATCTCGAGCATCGCATTGAATTCCGGGACACCCTACTGGATCGCGTTACTGGGAACGCAGGGCGGGATTCCCGTCTTCCGTTCGGCCTCGGGGCCTTCTTCTTGCCCGAGTGTTCCTTCTACGCAGGCCAATTTGGCGTTGCTTCCGCCCACATGGTCATCGGGCGCGGCCGGGACTGTTTGCCCGATTTCGATCTACGCCATGGCGGGCCCTGATATTTCCGGAACGATCTCCGGCATTCCTGCCGGAGCGCCGCCCACGGTCGTCACGCTTTCCGGCGCTGCCACACAGACCACGACAGCTGACGCTTCCGGGAATTATGCATTTGGCGTTCAGGCAAGCCAGACCTATCAGGTTACCCCCGGCGATTCCGGGTACACATTCACCCCCGCCAACCAGACCGTGAATGTCAACGCTTCCAGCGTCGCGGGCGTCAACTTCAATGCCCAGTATTCGATCTCCGGCAACGTGGGCGTCGCAGCCGCTGGAGTGACCGTCTATCTCAGCGGGCAGAGCTCCGCTTCGACGACCACGGACGTTACTGGAAACTACAGTTTTGGCGGGCTGGCCAACGGCGCTTACATCGTCACGCCCAGCGATATTTCTTATATCTTTACCCTTCCCAGTCAAAACGTCACGATCGCTGGAAATAACGTTACAGGTGTAAATTTCTCCGCCAACAATGCGCCACCGATTTACTCGATCTCCGGAAAAATCACTTTGCCAACCAGCGGCATCGGCGCAACAGCTACGGTGACCGTGACTTTGACACTTCAATCCACGGGAGCGGTGGTATCTTCCACGACGGCCAACTCTTCGGGGAGCTATAGTTTGACCGGAATTCCGAACGGGAGTTACGTAGTCACCCCAACCAGTCCAACGGCGCTGTTCACTCCAGCCAGTCTCACGATCACGATTAGCGGCTCCAGCAACACCACTGCGAATTTCACCGCCGTGGGGCTGGTGTTCTACGACGACTTTACGGGAACTTCCCTGAACCCAGCCTGGACCGTGATTTCGCGGCACGGCGAGTACGCTCAGAACGAAACCGAATGCAACGTCCCCCAGATGGTTTCCGTCGCCAACGGCCTGTTGACGATCACGACGGAAAACACCCCCAACCCGGACCCACTGAATTTGGGCACCTGCGGAGATTTCAATCCGCCCACTGCGCCCGGCGTGCAACCCACGGTTTTGACTTCTCCAACTTCATGGCCGTTTGTAACGGGCGCCATTCAGTGGACAAACCTGACCTTTACCTATGGAACCGTGGAAATACGTGCGCAGTTTCCCGCGAAAACCACGAAACTGTGGCCTGCTACGTGGATGCTCGGCAGCAATTGTCAGCTCTCCAATATTTATACCGCTACCACAGGGTATACCTATACGACCAACACAGGCACGCATACTTGTCCAGATCTGGGCACATCGGGATATACGGAACAGGATTTGACGGAATGTTTCGGGTCTACGTGGTGCCAGTACAACGCATTCAATCCCGGCACCACATGCCAGAAGTCTTACTCCGTCGACAACAATTTTCACATCTTCACGACGGTCTGGACCCCTTCAACAGTCACGCAATCCGTGGACGGCGTGGTCGTGTCGTCTTGCAACATGGTCATGAGTAATCCGATGTTTCTTATCATCCAGACGCAGACGGGCGGGGTCGGAGGAACCCCTGCTAATTTACCGGCCACCTTAAATGTAGATTACGTCAAGGTAACTCAGCCGTAATTCCATCGGCTTCTTGAAATTTCACTTTTCACATTATTTTCTTCCGCGTTTTTCTCGCCTCCCGGCTACACCGGCTTTGATGGATAACTGTCCCGTAACAAATGGACAAAAGCTGTACGTCCGACCAGTTGGCCTCCCCCAATAATGAATTTACAGTTGCGGAATGACCGTAAAAAGTCCTGAGGCCAGGTCTAATCGGGCCGGATCACGGGTCGTTCAACGCCCGAAATCGGTGGTCGACCCGGCTGTGGCTATCTGCAATCGGTCACGGCGGCCGAACCTTGCCTTTCTATGGGCGATCTTACTTGCCTTGCTTTGCTTCCAGCTTGGTTGTGTTGGTGTGACAGGTGCGGCGAACTCAGGCGGCAACAATAACTCAACAGCGACGTTTAGTTTGTCGGGCAAGCTCAGTCCCTCGGCGGGCGGAGCCGGGGCCACGCTGAAGCTGGCGGGTGCTTCCGCGGCATCCACAGTTTCCGATGCCTCGGGAAACTTCATATTCAGCGGTCTGGTGGATGGGACGTACACGGTCACGCCCAGTAATGCGGGCTACACCTTCAGTCCTGCAACCATGAGCGCCACCATCAGTGGAGCAAATGTCTCCGGTATGGGCGCTATGGCGGCTCCAGTGCCATCCATGTATTCGATTTCGGGAACGGCTGGCGCTGCGGCAGTCACTTTATTTTTAACCGGTACAGCCAGCGCCACGGTAACGGCCGACGCATCCGGGAACTATAATTTCACGGCCTTGCCAAATGGCGCCTACTCGGTAACGCCAAGCAAGGCCGGCTACACCTTCAGTCCGACAAGCCAATCCGTGACGGTGAGCGGCGGCAACGTGAATGTCCCCAGCTTCACCGCGACAGCAATCCCATCGACATTCACAGCTTCCGGAACCATTGCGCCGGCGGCCAGCGGGAACAGCGCGACGGTAACGCTGGGCGGCGCAGCCAGCGCAACCACAACCGCAAATTCATCGGGCGCATTCAGTTTTTCCGGACTTGCTAATGGGACGTACACAGTGACGCCAAGCAAGACTGGTTACACCTTCAGCCCCGCGAACCAATCCGTGACGGTGAGCGGCGGCAACGTGAATGTCCCCAGCTTCACCGCGACAGCAATCCCATCGACATTCACAGCTTCCGGAACCATTGCGCCGGCGGCTAGCGGGAATGGCGCGACGGTAACGCTGAGCGGCGCAGCCAGTGCAACCACAACCGCAAATTCATCGGGTGCATTCAGTTTTTCCGGCCTTGCCAACGGGATATACATGGTGACGCCAAGCAAGACTGGTTACACCTTCAGCCCCGCGAACCAATCCGTGACGGTGAGCGGCGGCAATGTGAATGTCCCCAACTTCACCGCGACAGCAATCCCATCGACATTCACAGCTTCCGGAACCATTGCGCCGGCGGCTAGCGGGAATGGCGCGACGGTAACGCTGAGCGGCGCAGCCAGCGCAACCACAACCGCAAATTCATCGGGCGCATTCAGTTTTTCCGGACTTGCTAACGGGACGTACACAGTGACGCCAGGCAAGGCTGGTTACACCTTCAGCCCCGCGAACCAATCCGTGACGGTGAGCGGCGGCAACGTGAATGTCCCCAGCTTCACAGCGACAGCAATCCCATCTACATTCACAGCTTCCGGAACCATCGCGCCGGCGGCCAGCGGGAACAGCGCGACGGTAACGCTGAGCGGCGCAGCCAGCGCAACCACAACCGCAAATTCATCGGGCGCATTCAGTTTTTCCGGACTTGCTAATGGGACGTACACAGTGACGCCAAGCAAGACAGGTTACACCTTCAGCCCCGCGAACCAATCCGTGACGGTGAGCGGCGGCAACATCACTGTTCCGAGCTTCACAGCCACCGCTTTGACTTATTCAATTTCCGGAACCGTCATGCCGTCGAGCATTGGCAGCGGAGCGACCATCAATCTCAGTGGCGCGGCAACTGCCTCTACCACGGCTGACTCGTCGGGCAATTTCAGCTTCACCGGGCTTGCGAACGGAACGTACACATTGACGCCAGGCAAAGCCGGCGCCACCTTCTCCCCCGCCAGCCAGATCGCGAATGTAAATAGCTCCAACATTTCGGGGATCAAATTCAACGCTGTATTTTCCATTTCCGGCAATACCGGCACAGGCGCGGGAGTCACGGTAAATCTCAGCGGGCCATCCAGCGCCTCGACGACCACCGACGGTTCGGGGAATTACAGTTTCAGCGCGCTGGCCAACGGGTCCACCTATGTCATTTCGCCCACCAATAGCGCCTATGTCTTTACGCCTTCGAATCAGAGCGTTACGCTGAATGGGGCCAACGTCACCGGCGTGAATTTCACGGCCAGCGCCGCGCCTTCGGGCTTTTCGATCCCGGGAAAGATTACGCTGTCTTCGAAGGGACTCGGAGCAGGTTCAACGCTCACGCTGGCCAACGCGTCATCGGGAGTGGTCGTCGCTTCCACGACGGCGGATTCGTCGGGCAACTTCACTCTGACCGGAATCGCGAACGGTTCCTACGTTCTGACGCCAACCAGTTCGGCTGCCGCCTTCACTCCGGTCAGCCGCAACATCACGATCAGCGGCGCCAACTCCGCCGCGGCCAATTTTACCGCCGCCGGATTAATTTTCTATGACGACTTCACGGGAAGTTCCCTCGGCTCGGAATGGACGGTGATCTCGCGGCACGGAGAATATGCCCAGGGCGAAACCGAGTGCAACATCCCGCAAATGGTTTCCGTGGCCAACAGCATCCTGACGATCAAGACCGTGGCGCAGGCCACCACCTGTGGGGATTTCAACACCGATGGAACCGTGCGGCACGCGCCCGCGTCCTGGCCCTACGCCACCGGCGCTATCCAGTGGACCAACCTGAACTTCACCTACGGAACGGTCGAGATTCGAGCGCAGTTCCCGGCGAAAAGCACGCAGGTGTGGCCGGCCACGTGGATGCTGGGCACCAACTGCCAGCTCACCAATATCTACACCGCGGATACCGGCTATTCCTCGTGCCCCAATTTTGGCGCGTCCGGATACCGGGAACTCGACCTGACCGAATGTTTCGGTTCCACCTGGTGCCAGTTCAACGCGTACAACCCCGGCGACGCTTGCCAATCCTCTTACTCGGTCGATAACAACTATCATATTTTCACCACGGTCTGGACCGCCTCCAGTGTCACCCAAGCCGTGGACGGCGTGACCGTGTCGACTTGTAACCTGAGCATGAACCAGCCGCTGTTCCTCATCATCCAGACGCAAACCGGAGGCGTCGGTGGAACCCCCGCCAATTTACCAACCACTCTGAATGTGGATTATGTGAAGGTCACGCAGCCGTAGGTCTGGTTTGCCCACAGTTAAAGAACAGAGTTTTGTCAACCTGTGCCTGAGAAATTTATGGCCCGACGATCTCGCAGATCGCCAGATTGTATCGGTCGGTGGCAGGCGCAGTATCGTTGACCGTGACAGTAGTTCCCGCCGGAGAAAGAGTTGTTACCCTCTGCACCCAGTAGGTGTCCCCCGTGGTCGAAACGTACTGATGAACGACGGTCTGGTTTGCACCGGCCGTCCGCGATATGGCATTGTCCCAATCGTTGCCCACTCCGACCACCCATGAATTGGCCTTGGTGGTGAGTAGAGAAGCAGTCGGCGCACCAGGATTTGCGTTCCCGGAACCGATGGCTCCGATAGCGCCGGAACCATTCGTCCCTGTGGTATTCACACCCGTGTAGCTCATGACGGTGATCGAAGCACCCTCGCTCTGCGAAAGCGTGGCTGTAACCGTCACGGCACTCAGTTTCGCGGAGGCAAACGCGCGCCAGATTTCCGATGTGCCGAGCTGCGTATTGGTACGCGTCACAAGGGTCCAGGTCAGGCTGCCGCCGGCGATGCTGCTCACCGAAGTGTTGGTGCCGCTGCTCGCAGCGTCAGTGGAGATGAAAGCGAGCAGCAATTCGTTTGTCGCAGCCGTTGAAAACGACGGAGAAACAATGGTAGTCGCCTTGGTTGAGCGATCCGTTGAAGTTGTCACATCAACAGCGATCCCGGCGGCGGCCGTGTTCGTCAGGCTGAAGCTCGCCGGCGTCGCAACGCCAGCCACGCTGGCCGTTACAGCATAGGCGCCGGTCGTAGCATTGGCGGTAAACGCCGGGGCGGTAGCCACGCCGCTGGCATTCGTGGCTGCTGTCACCGTCGTCACGCTACCGGTAAAGCTCCCGCTCGCACCGGTGGTCGGAGCCGTGAATGTCACCGTCACCCCGCTCACAGGGTTGCTCCCTGCATCCTTCACGGTCGCCTGCAGAGCTGTTGCAAACGCCGTGCTAACGGGCGCGCTCTGTCCCGATCCTGCAGTTGCCGCGATGCTGGCCGCAGCGCCCGCCGTGTTTGTCAGGCTGAAACTCGCCGGCGTCGCCACGCCCGCCACGCTGGCCGTTACCGTATAAGCGCCAGCCGTGGCGTTCGCGGTAAATACGGCGGCAGTCGCCACGCCGCTCGCGGTCGTTGCCGTGGTCACTCCCCCGGCAAATGTTCCGCTGGCTCCGGTTGCAGGAGCAGTAAACGTCACGGTGACGTTATTTAGTAGGTTACCCCCGGAATCCTTCACGGTCGCCTGCAGTTGAGTGGTGAACGCCGAGCTGATTTTTGCGCTCTGTCCCGTTCCTGCCGTTGCCGTGATACTTGCCGCGGCTCCCGGATTGTTCGTGAGGCTGAAGCTTGCCGGAGTCGCCACGCCCGCGACGCCGGCCGTGACCGTATAGGCGCCCGCGGTGCTGTTGGCGGTGAACACAACTGCCGTCGCGATGCCGCTGGCGTTGGTTGTCGCCGTGGTTGTTCCGCCCGCAAAGGTGCCGCTGGCGCCTGTGCCAGGAGCCGCGAACGTCACTACCACGCCGTTCACCGGATTGCTACCCGCATCCTTCACGATCGCCTGTAGCTGCGTTGCGAAGGCCGCGCCAATCGTTGCGCTCTGTCCCGATCCCGCCGATACCGCAATGCTCGACGGCGTCGAGGTATTCGTCAAACTGAAGCTGGCGGATGGACTCACTCCGGTTACTCCCGCCGTGACGGCGAATGCTCCGGTAGTGGTATTCGCGGTGAAGGTTGGAGCTGTGGCCACGCCGCTGGCGTTCGTGCTGGCGGTCACTGTGGTCAACCCGCCCGTAAATGTTCCGCCTGCCCCGCTGGAAGGAGCGGTAAACGTGACCGTCACATTCGCCAGCAGATTGCCGCCGGCATCCTTCACCGTTGCCGTCAGCGCGGTTGCAAACGCAGTGCCGATCGCCGCGCTCTGGGGTGTACCCGTCGTTGCCGCTATGCTCGCCGCCGGTCCCGCAGTGTTCGTCAGACTGAAACTTGCCGAAGGACTTACACCCGTTACACTCGCTGTAACAGAATAAGCGCCCAGCGTCGTGTTGGCGGTAAATGCGGGCGCGGCGGCCACGCCGCTCGCGTTTGTTGTTGCTGTCACCGTTGTTACCGCGCCGGGAAATGTGCCGCTGGCTCCGCTCGCCGGAGCAGTGAACGTCACCGTCACATTCGGCAGCAGATTGCCGCTGGCATCCTTCACCGTCGCCTGCAGCGCGGTTGTGAACGCCGTGCTGATTGCCGCGCTCTGCCCGGCTCCCGCCGTCGCTGCTACGCTTGCGGGAGACCCGACCGTATTCGTCAAACTAAATGCGGCCGAAGGAGTCACTCCCGTCACGCTGGCGGCTACTGAATAGGCTCCCAATGTTGTATTGGCCGTAAACGCAGGGGCTGTAGCCACGCCGGAGGCGTTCGTCGTCGCTGTCACGGTGGTCACTGAGCCGGGAAATGTGCCGGTAGCACCCGTCGCTGGAGCGGTGAATGTCACCGTGACATTACTCACCGGATTACTACTGGCATCCTTTACTGTTGCCTGCAGCGCAGTGGCAAATACCGCCCCGGTCACCGCGCTCTGCCCGGACCCCGCCGTTGCCGTGACGCTTGCCGGCGGCCCAACCGTGCTCGAGGGAGCGAAGACGATGTCCCGGAAATAGTTCGATGCCTGATAGCTGCTCGTGGGGAACGTGCCTGTGGCGCCGTACAATCCATTCGCCCCGACAACCGAATGCAAGTTCCCGCTATTGATCTGCGTGGCCAACCCGCTGTTGGTGGCCACATAATAGGTGGCGCCCGTATTCACGCTGACCACATACGTCGTACTCGCAGTAATGTTGAGGGCCGTGGTCAAAGCCTGCTGCTGCCAACCGGACGCGGTTTCATTGGTGAAAACTACAGAGGCGAGCAATGTGCCTGTGCTGGACCAGATGCGTCCTGTGTGCGTCCCGGTTTCACTGCTGGCCTTCCAGAATCGCACGGCGGTGATCTGCCCCGCGGTGTCGGCGGTGAAGGAAGTGCCCAGCTCGTAGTTCACTGAAGAGCCGTCGCTGTTATTGGTCGTTGCCGGAGTTTGCGTGGTGAACAAAGTCTGCGTCGCGGAGTTTGCCGTGGCTGTAAACGTCGCAACGGTTACGTTGGCGTTACTCACAGTAGCGGGCGCGCTGATCGGGCTGAATGTGAAACCGGTTTTTGTGGGGGTGACCGTATAGCTGCCGGCGACAACTCCGGTGAAGCTGTAGTTGCCGGAGACATCGGCCGTTGCCGTGGCAATCGTAGAAGCGCCCAAGGTCAACGTTACGGTGGTTCCCGTCCCACTTGCGGCGGGAGTAATCGATCCGGAGATGCTATAGGTCGGCACCGCTGTAATCGTGAACGCCGCGACGGTCACGTTGGCATTGTTAATCGTTGCCGGGGCGCTCGTGGGATTAAACGAGTAGCCGGTTTTTGTGGGTGTGACAGTGTAGCTGCCGTTGGAAAGTCCCGTGAACGAATAGTTGCCCGAAGCATCAGCCGTTGTGGTCGTGACGGTGATTCCGCCCAGACTCAATGTCACCGTCGCGCCGCTGGCTGTCGCGCCAGGCGTGATCGATCCAGAAGCCGTATAAGTAGGTACAGAGGTAGCGGCGAAATTCGCCACGGTCACATTGCCGTTGTTCACGACAGCCGGCGCGCTGGTCGGATTGAAGGTATAACCAGTTTTGGACGGAGTAACCGTGTAACTGCCGTTGGGCAGACCTGAGAAGGTGTAACTGCCCGAGGCGTTGGCGGTCACGGTTCCTAGCGTGGAACCGCCCAAAGTCAACGTCAGAGTCGCTCCGCTTCCGCTGGCGGCGGGCGTTATAGAGCCCGATGCGCTATAAGTGATTCCAGGGGTGAATACGATATCCCGGAAATAATTTGAATTCTGATAAGAACTTGTCGGGAACGATCCGGAGGCGCCGTACACCCCGTTATTGCCGACAACCGAGTGCAGATCTCCGTTATTTACTTGTGACGACAGCCCGCTGGATGTAGACACGTAGTAGGTGTTGCCCGTATTCACGCTGACCACATAGGGCGTGTTAGCAGCGATCGAAAGCGGTGTCGTTAAAGGCTGCTGCTGCCAGCCAGATGCAGTCTCACCGGCGAATGCCACCGATGCAAGCAATACGCCCGTGCTGGACCAGATTTTCCCGGTGTGCGTCCCGGTTTCACTTGACGCCTTCCAGAAGCGGACACCCGTGATTTGGCCGGCGATGCCGCTCGTGAAGGCGGTACCCAGTTCATAATTCACTCCGGCGCCGTCACTGGCGTTGGTCGTTACGGGGGTTTGAGTGGTGAATATTGTTTCCCCTGTCACAGCCGATGACACAGTGAAATTGACTCCCGTGACGTCGGCTGATCCCAAAGGCACGGTCTGAGAGGTCGGCGTAAACGCGTAACTGGAAG
This sequence comes from Terriglobia bacterium, assembly GCA_963788335.1. Classification (GTDB taxonomy): domain Bacteria; phylum Acidobacteriota; class Terriglobia; order Acidiferrales; family UBA7541; genus Palsa-360. The sequence goes on along the minus strand of CAWBGM010000006.1, from coordinate 481,241 downwards.
ATAGCGGAGTTACGATGTACGTCCCCGCAGGCAGCGGACCCACAACATAGGTTCCGTCACCGGCCACCGGGACAGTCTCGTTGATCGATCCGCCCTGCACCTGAATGGTCGTGCTCGAGGCTGCCCCACTCGGGGAAACCTGTCCCAGGATTCGGCCCGCCGGCACATACGTAACAGAAATATTATGGTTTCCGGCCGCCAGGACAACCCCGGCATCTACGACCCCCTGATACGTCCCGACCGTAAAAGACTGCGAAGCCCCGTCCACCTGAATTGTGGAAACTACCTTATTCGTGCCGGAAGCCTGCGGAACCAGCAAAGACAGGCCCGCCGGAGATCCCGTGGCCGTAAAACTCAAGACATTGGAAATAAATGTCGGTTCGGAAAGCGTTGTGGCCGCGCGGGCCTGCCAGAAACTCAGCCAGGCCCCCGTCGTATACATGGGGATAGATTGCGCCTGGGCATATTGCAGGACCGTCGTTGCGTAAGTGGAATAGCTGCTCCACGCATCTGGATGAAACAGCATGGTCACGACAGTGTTGTACTTGTTCAAGCTGTCGGAAAGTGATTGCTGATAATGGCCTTGGGCCGTGGCGAAACTCCATTGCATGCTGTATGCATTGGTGGTGTTGACCTGGACGTCGTCTTCGTATTGCGTTGCTTGCTCATAGACGGGAATCACAGTCCCCGCCGCTGTGTCCAGAAACTTCATGGGCATGCCGCTGCCGGTCATGTAACCCCATCGATTCGGGAACGAGGAATAACTGGTGTCGAATTTAATGCCATTATTCTGGAATAGCTTGGCTTGCGCGACCTGATCCGCGGTGCCGTTCGCGTCGTTGCTGACCCAAATCAGAAAATGATCGCGCGTGGTCACCGGAAACGGAGCGGTGGGAAATGTAGTCGCGAAAGAAGCCTTCGCATTGCTGATTACACTTTGCATGCCGTTCCAGGTGGCATTGGACCCGCCCACGCCGCTCGAATCCACTTCGGCCGTGTCGTCGAAGTGAATGCCCATCGTATTCCCGGCCGCTAGCCAGGTGTTGACCTGGGCATTGCTGATCGACCCGTAGGGATACCACAGGAATTCGGAAAACAATCCGCCATAAGACTGAATCGTGTTGATCTCACTGATTGAATTGCTGACCACATCGCCGTGATGATCCCCAGTTATCAGCAATAAACTACGGTCTTGATTGGGGTAGTACCAGAGACGGGGCAGCGGCCGCTTGGGGGCGTTGGTCAAGGTCACCGCGTTGCTAAACAATCGCAATTCGATGTCCGCTTGCGGCACGTCATTCAAGGCGTCGTCGCCCAGATCGTTCCAGAACTTGCCCGAGGCCTTGTCCATGAACATCCCGGAGGCTCGCATCGTGTTATATCCGTCGTGGTTGTCGGGATAGCCGGCCCAGGCGGGATTGCCTTGCCGCATCAGCACGATGCTCTGAGTCAAATCAAAGCTGAACAGAATGGCCTTCCCTAGACCGTAGGTATTTACAGCGGCAGCCGGAGAAGTGGTTGACACTGTAGGGGAGTTATACAACGTAGCGATCGCTGTCGCGCTGTTGACCGAGTAAAGATCCGCCGTCCCGTGAAACCTAAGTACATTGGTCACTTGTGCGGGCGCATAGGGCATGGTCGTGTCGATCTTCAGCCATGCTTCCGGCAAGGTCGTGCCAAGCGATGAGACTCCGAACACGGCGGCCAGCTGGAGGTCGGGGCGGAATCCGACGAGAGTGCCGCCTGCATTCACATAATTCTGAAAAATAGTTGCCTCCGCCGAGGTCAAAGTCAGATGTGGCAGGATGACCACGTCGTAGTTGGCCGGCGTGAGGAAAGTCAGCGTCAAGTCACCGAGCTGCGCTGTCTGAAAGCCGTTGAGGCCCTCGGTGGTAAGCAGCTCAGGAATATAATTCTGATATGGATCCGTCGAGGTGCTGTCCTGAACCAGTAGTATGGGTTGGCTCGGAGTCGGCAAAGTCGCCCAGGCAGGCTGGACGGCGACAGCGGCGAGCAACAACATGAAGACAACGTATGTAGACCGAGGCAAACTCATCCGCATCACCGCTCCCTTTAACACAAATCTGATTAGGCAACTCCTGTGGTGCACCCCTGATGCCATAACGGGTCAGTATCGGGTTAAGCTAAGCATCTGATAAAAAACAAGTTACATTTCAATGGGTCGATTCCGGAGCCGCTAAATGGGGGTGAGCCGCAAAGTTTTGCACATAAGCGACACCCCATTTCATCTTGGAACCAAGAATTATATTGGGAGGGGTGTCGAATCAGCCAACACCCAGGTTCGTTCAACCGCGGATGAGATCAATCATCCTCCACGCACCTTTCACGTTTCCCGAACAGTTCTCTGGCCGAGCCCGAACCCCGTTCGCCGAGGATTTCACAAAGCACTTTGTGTTTTGTCTTCAATCAACTTCGCGACGGAATCGTATTCATCGACTGGCCCGTGAAGAGGGACTATATACTGTCTAATTACAAACTGAATCGTCCTAGTCATTGCCGGCATAGGGTTCTCCCCCTCGCCGGGAGGACCAATTTCTCAATGGAACTGGACTGGGAAGTAGTTCGGTCTCATGAACGCCCGCGAAGTGGTTCGCGAGCGTTCATGTGCGTTCTGATTACTATCGCTAGGACGCCGGGAGGATCTCGCAAATTGCCAGGTTGTACCGGTCTGCGGTTGGCGCTGTATCGTTCACCGTGACGGTAGTTCCCGCCGGTGAAAGAGTCGTTACCCTCTGTACCCAGTCCGTGTCCCCACTTGTCGCCAGGTAGGAGTGAATCACAGTCTGGTTGGGACCCGCCGTTCGCGCAATGGCATTGTCCCAGTCGTCGCCCACTCCGATCACCCAGGAGTTGGCCTTTGTGGTCAACAGAGAAGCAGTTGGAGCGCCGGGATTTGCATTCCCCGACCCAATCGCTCCGATGGCTCCGGAGCCGCTAGTGCCGGTGGTGTTCGCCCCGGTAAAGCTCATGACTGTTATGGAAGCTCCCTCACTTACTGAGAGCGTGGCGGTGACGGTTGTAGCACTGAGCTTGGCCGTGGCGAATGTGCGCCAGATCTCCGCTGTACCTCTCTGAGTATTCGTTCGGGTAACAAGTACCCAGGTCAATCCACCGCCTGTAACTCCGCTGACAGAGACGTTGGTGCCGCTGGAGGATGCATCGGCGGAGATGAACGCCAGGAGCAATTCATTGGTCGAGGCCGTCGTGAAAGACGGCGAAACGATGGTCTTTCCTTTGGCGGAGCGGTCCGTCGACGTGGTCACATCGGCCGCAATCGGCGCCGACGCTGTGTTCGTCAGACTGAAGCTGGCCGGAGCAGCCACACCCGTCGCGGTGGCTGTTACCGTATAAGCGCCCGCCGTGGCGTTTGCCGTGAATGTCGGAGCAGTAGCCAATCCAGTGCTGCTTGTGGTGACCGTTGGGGAACCGGTGAACGTCCCGCTAGCACCCGTGCCCGGAGGCGCGAAGGCTACACTAATGCCGCTGACCGGATTATTGCTGGCATCTTTCACCGTAACTTGCAGTGCGGTTGCAAAGGCCGTACTAATGACGGCGCTTTGCGAATTGCCTGTCGTCACCGTGACGCTTGCGGCTGGCCCCGGGGTGTTCGTCAAGCTGAAGCTGGCGGGGGTTGCGACGCCGGAAACGCTGGCGGTAACGGTATATGTGCCCGCGGTGGCGTTCGCCGTAAAGATGGCGGCTGTCGCTACTCCGCTGGCATTGGTCGTCGCTGTGGTCAATCCGCCGGCGAACGTGCCGCTGGCTCCGGTGCCCGGCGCGGCAAATGTCACGACAACCCCGCTCACCGGATTACTCCCCGCATCCTTCACGGTCGCGGTGAACTGGTTCGCAAATGCCGTCCCGATCATGATGGTTTGCGGCGTTCCTCCCGTTGCGGAAATACTGGCGGGAGGCGCGGTTGTGTTGGTCAAATTGAAGTTTGCCGAAAGGCCGGAAGCGCTCGCCGTTACCGTGTAACTCCCGGTCGTGCCGTTCGCAGTGAATGCGACAGCCGTGGCCACGCCGCTGGTATTGGTCGTCGCCGTGGTCACTCCTCCCGCAAACGCGCCGCTGGCTCCACTGGCGGGAGCTGCGAATGTCACCACGACTCCGCTTTCAGGATTATTGCTGGCATCCTTAACGGTAACCTGCATTGCCGTTGCAAACGCCGTGTTGATGGCGGCGCTCTGCGTCGCTCCCGCGGTCGCAGTTACGCTTGCCACGGGACCTGGATTGTTTGTCATGCTGAAACTTGCCGGAGATGTAGCCCCTGTTACGCTCGCCGTGACCGTATACGCGCCGGATATGGAGTTCGCGGTAAATGCCGCCGAGGTGGCTACGCCGCTGGCATTGGTTGTCGCTGTGTTCAATCCACCTGCGAAAGTCCCGCTGGCTCCGGTTGCAGGCGCCGTGAATGTCACAGTGACGCCGCTGATCGGATTGTTATTCGAATCTTTCACCGTAGCCACCAGCGGGTTGGTAAATGTTCCGCCGATCGTAGCGGTCTGGGGAGTTCCCGACGTTGCCGTGATAAACGGAACATTGCCGGGTGTAAAGACGACGTCCCGGAAATAATTCGAGGCCGAATAACTGTTGGTCGGGAACGCGCCGGTCGCTCCATATACGCCGTTGGCGCCGACGACGGAACTCAAATTCGCATTGACGATCTGCGATGCCAGCCCCGATGTAGTTACAACATAGTAAGTGGCGCCCGTATTGACGCTAACCACATACGTGGTATTGGCGGTGATGGTCAACGGCGTCGTCAGGGCCTGCTGCTGCCACCCGGACGCGGTTTCACCGGCGAAAGTTACTGTCGCCAGCAGCGTGCCTGTGCTGGACCAGATGTGCCCGGTGTGCGTCCCCGTTTCTTTGGAATCCTTCCAGAATCGGACCGCGGTAATCTGGCCCGCCGTGTTGCTCTGGAGCAAAGTTCCAAGTTCATAGTTGGTGGAAGCGCCGTCGCTCTGATTTACGGAAACGGGCGTCTGCGAGGTAAACAAAGTCTGGGCTGTCGCAGTGGCGGCGAACGTTACACCCGTCACATTTGCGCCTGCCACTGTAATTGGAGTCGACGTGGGAGAGAACGCAAAGTTCAGCTTGCTCGGTGTAACCGTGTAGGAGCCATTGGACAATCCGCTGAAACTGAAATTGCCGGAACCATCGGTTGTGGCTGAAGCGGTTGCAGTCCCCGTCAGAGTGACGGTGACGCCAGTACCGTTCGCGACCGGCGTGACCGATCCGGAAATCGAATACGTCGAGCCGGACGATTGTGTTCCGGCAAAATTAATGCTGCCCACATTGGCGTTCGTAATTGTCACCGCCATGCTGACGGGATTGAACGTATATCCCGTCTGGCTTGGCGTTACCGTGTAGCTACCCGCGGAAAGCCCGCTGAATGTATACACTCCCGAACTGTTTGCCGTGACAGTTGCAGTTGCCGATCCGGTCAGCTTCACCGTTGCGCCGCTACCGGCGGCGGTCGGGCTGATCGTGCCGGAGATGCTATAGGTGGTGACTGTGCCGGCCGTGACCGTCACTCCAGGTCCCGGAGTTTCAATGTTGCCGCTGTCATCTACAGCTCGGCTCAGAATCGTTATGGTTGCCGCACTCTGAGGCGTGAACGAGTAGGTCCATGTTGCGCGTCCACTGGCTGGATGCCAGGTGGTCCCTCCGTTGACGGAAACTTCGACCCCGCCTACAACTCCGCCACCGGAATCCGAAGCCGTTCCCGAGACCGTCGTGGAAACACCCAGACTCAAATTGGCTCCCGCAGTGGGAGAAGTAATCGTTGAAACAGGCGGAATCGTATCCGTCGATTGTGTCGCGAGCAGCAAACCGGTCTGTATCGTTGCCGGCTGGATGCCCATATCCGCAAACAGATTGATCGTGGCCTGCTGCATGTCTTTGCTGGCCGCGGGCGTGGAAAAGCCCATATCGTTATCATGATTGCTATCGAGCCCCCACGACCACTGAACCGTGCCCGCCCCAAAAACCAGCGCGCCACTCGCCGCTCGATGCAGAGTCATGTGGTGCGTGGCGCTTCCCGCGCCGTAGGTAACACCGTAGTCGAGCAGGTAATCCGAAGTTAATGCGTAGGTGGCAGTGGACACATCAAATGTCCCGGCAGGCCTGAAACCATTGTCTGGGTCGATATCCCACTCATAGCCCAGCGTTCCCGCGGGAAGAGTTGCGGTCGCCCCATTTCCCAGCGCGGCTTCACTGGTATTCCGCCAGAATCGCATCTTGCCATCGGCGGCAGGAACCTTTATGGCTAGACCGAGGTTGTCTGATCCTGGCCCATTGACCATAAATAGGGTTCCCGTGAAGTTGTTTTCAGGCCGCCCGCCATCGCTGGGGGGGCTAAAGGTTGGGTCACGCCAGGTTCCTGTCCAAGTCGGGGGATCTTCGGGATCGATCTGGGCTTCGGGATAGGTTTCCTTATAGCAGACCAAGGTGCGGTATGGAGTGCCGGAACCGTCGATACTGTTCTCCCAACGCGTCTTCCAGAAAACTTCATTTCCACTGAAAAACGCCAGGTTCACACCCGCGTCACGCGCCGATTCGATGTTGGTCCGCAGCGGCCCGGTCCAGTATTCGTCGTGACCCGTCGACATGTAGAGTTTGTGATTGGTGATCAGGCCGGCGTTCCGGACTCCATCCACGTGCGTAAAGTATGTGACGTCGTAACCGTTCGCTTCCAGGAAACGGACCATGGGGTACTCGTTGCCAAATACCCACGTGGCGGCTTCAAAGGCGCGCGTATCGAACGGCCGGTTGTAGCTCACCTTGTAAGCGCGGTCGGTGTACGTCCAATTACCCACACCAGGCCCGCCGTATAATGTGTTTCCGCCGAGGACCCCGGAACTTCCTCCCCAGTCGTTGTAGGCCTGCCAGGCTTCATCCGAGGTCTGAAACAAAATATTGGAATGACTGGTATCGTTCCGCACCACGAAAACGATATGGCTATTCCCACCCGTATCCGTTCGCACCAGGTTCACGAAATAAATTCCCGACGTCGCATTGGAAGGAGCGGTCCAGGAAGCCGAAACGGCCCAGTTGCCGCAGTCATAAAGCTTTGTTGAAGAATCGGTAATACATGCCGGTTGGCTTTGCGGCAAATGAGCGGATGGTGTCACCGAAGTAATTAAGCGAGCTCCGTTTCCGGCGTAATACCCCATGCGATAAATATCCAGCCGGTACGCCGTTGCGGTTGTTTTCACCTTAAACGAGATCGTCCCGCCTTGAGCGACGCTGATGTCAGTAGCAAACCCCTGGATGCTGGCATCCCCCGCGCTCCCATTGCCGACGTCCCATTGGCTCGCCGGAGTCCCGGCGTACGCGTTTTCGCAAACGATGTCATTGGGATAAAGCCCGGGAGTGCAGCCGAAAGTTCCTTGCGCCATCGCCGGGGAGGCAAAAATTGGCGAAATGGCTACGGCAAGAAAAAGGAGAACAGCTTTGAGTAGACCTGCGCCTCCTCGAAAGGGAGGAGCCTGAAATGAGGGCCCGGCGGCGGTTGCCGCTCGGTGCGCCTCGTAAGTTGAAATCCAACGACCCTGCTCTGTTGTAGACATTTTCACCCTCGGATCCCTCAGACCCTTAAGCCTGCGCATCATCGCGCCCGCGGAAACAGTCAGCTTGACCTAAGGTGAAGTAGCACCTTGAGGGCCAGATTCTCTCCTGCATCCATACTTGCTAAACCACTAACCCACTTCGGATTAATGGTTTTTCTGCGATGATAGTGAATCTCGATTTTGTCGAAAAAGGGAAGTTTGCTGGAGCAACTATGCAGTTAACTTCATCTTTAGGCTCGAAACAGTTGATCCAAGAGGACTTCTAAGATCGCGCCCCGGAGCCGATTTCGCGGATGCATTCGATTACATAGGTCTGCTCGTCCTCGGTCATCTGATGAAACAATGGCAGGATGATGGATTCGTCGGTGGCCTTGTTGGTCTCAACCAGCACCTTGTCCCACTTGGGATCTTGATAGGGCAGTTCACGATGGCTGGCCATAATACCGCGCCGGCTCGACACACCTCGATCCAGGAGCCCCTGCATCAGCGCATCCCGGGAAATCGGCGCATCCTTCGCAAGTCGTGCCATATACGATTGATAATTGTGCCGGCATTCGGATGGCTCCCGGGGAGGAGTCAGCCAGCCCAATTGCCCCAGCTCTTTCGAATAGCGCTGGGCCAGGGCGCGGCGGCGCTCCAGGAATCCATCCACGCGGCGGAGTTGCACCATGCCGATCGCCGCCTGCATGTCGGTCATGCGGTAGTTGTATCCCACTTCGTCGTACGATTCCGATAGGATCGTCGATGATTTATGCCGCGCCAGGTCCGATGTTCCCATGGCATGCTGGCGAAGACTGCGCATGCGCTTCGCGACGTTTTCATCGGAAGTGGTCAGCATTCCCCCTTCACCGGTCGTGAGAATTTTGCGAGGGTGGAAACTGAAACAGGCCATGAAAGCATGCGGCAAACCCACGCGCTGCCCTTGATAAGCCGCTCCGATCGCGCAGGCGGCATCCTCGATGACTATCAGATTCCGGCGGCGCGCAATGTCCAGAATTTCATTCAGAGCCGCGGGAAGCCCGATCTGATGCACCACCAGGATCGCCCGGGTGCGCGGCGTGATGGATTCTTCAATTCGATTCGGATCCAGATTGAATGTTGTGGGATCGATGTCCACGAATACGGGAGTGGCGCCCACATACTGAATCGAATTGGCCGTGGCGATGAACGAGAGGCTGGGACACAGAACCTCGTCACCCGCTTTGATGCCGGCTGCGATGAGGGCCATGTGCAGAGCCGTCGTGCAGGACGAAACCGCAATCGCGTGTTTTGCGCCGACGTATTCCGCGAACTGTTTTTCAAATTCCGCCACGCGCGGTCCTTGCGTCATCCATCCGCTGCGCAATACTTCGAGGACGGCTGTTTCTTCCTCGCTTCCCACGAAAGGGCGGGCCACGGGAATCGTGGATTTCGGCGTCGTTGTCAGGCTCATTGCTTGGCTCCTATTTCTACAGAGACAGGTGAGACCGCTGCGCGGTTTTCCTGCCACCAGTCCACGAGTTTGCGTAACCCTTCTTCCAGAGAAACCTGTGAGACAAATCCGATTTTGTCACGCGCGTGCGAAATGTCCGCGATCCGGCGTGAAACCGGATTCACCTTGCGCGCCGGGCCGTATTCCGGTTTTAGATCCGACCCCATCACCTTCAATAACATCGCGGCGAGATCGTTCAAGCTCGTTTCTTCCCCGCTGGCCACGTTGAAAATGTCGTCGGTCACATCCGATTTAGCCGCCAGGATGTTGGCGCGAGCGATATCCTCGGCAAAGATGAAGTCCATGGTCTGCGTCCCATCGCCCAGAATCAGCGGCCGCTTGCCTGCCACGATCCGTTCCATCCAGCGAATGAGTACTTCTGTATAAACACCGAAAATATCCATTCGGGGCCCGTACACATTGAAATATCGCAAAGCCACATAATTCAAGCCGTACATTTCATTGAACGAACGCAGCAGCCCTTCATTGAAATGTTTTAGCCGCTCCGTACAGGGTACGATTGTTGTAAGGATGTTGCGACTCGGTTGTCGGCAATTGATCCGCCATGCCGTAGACCGACGCGGAGGAAGCGGCGACGATTTTTTTCACCTTCGCGGCGACGGCAGCTTCAATCACGTTGAACGTCCCATCGGCCAGAACCTCGAGCGCCAGCCGCGGCTCTTCGGCGCATTGCGTGATGCGCAGCGCGGCCTGGTGAAACACCAGGTCCACACCCTCCATTACTTCGCGCACCAGGGCAACGTCGCGAATATCGCCTTCGACAATCCGCACGCTGCCGTTGCTCATGGCCCACGCCAGATTTTCACGCCTCCCGCGGACCATGTTGTCCAGGACAATGATCTCCGGATTTCCTCCGCGAACCAACTGGTCCGCAATATGCGAACCGATCAGGCCCGCTCCTCCCGTAATCAGCACTCGAGTCTTGTCCATGGTCCTTTCCTTAAACCTCAGGGGCGTTGATTTCCACGCAAGGCTGTAACGATAAAACTCCTTCGAAACTGTCCGGCTCTCGTCGGCTTCATTTGCATTTCGCGGATCCGGAGCCAGGGAAGACCGCTGGCCGGAAGGGGTCGTGAAGTCCGCTCAGGATTTACTGCCCACTGTCGATGTTTCGTCCTGCAACGCCCAGCGATTTTTCAGAAGGAACATGCCACGTTCAGGCATCACGCCGGTTCCGTAGAAATCGGACTTGAGGATTCTCAGGGTCACGGCGTCATCGACCCAGTCCACTTCGTGCGAGCTGATATCGAGGCCCACGCCGACTCGGTATTCTCCGGGCACCAGCGGAACGCTGGGAATTTCGCAAACAAACGATTGGTCTCCCACGCGCCCATCGTGCACACGATCCGGTTCATACGCGGAATGCGCGGTGCAAATTCGCTGGCCCGATTTCGTGTCAAACGCGATCGAAGCGTCGAACCCCATACACGGTTCTTCCAGATGGAAATGAATGACGATCTTCAGCGGCGCTCCGGCGCGCAGTTCGCCCACGCAGGGCTTGTCGTTTTCCGTGTAGAACTCCACGCTCTTCAGCAGGGGACGATACCGTGGCGGTCGCCCCGCGGCCGCGCCCAGATCAACAATGTGCGAAGTGGGTACATTACTCTCGCTCGATAGATTATGAAGATAGTATTGAATTCCATCCTTTGCCGTGCCCGTGAATACGACCTTGCCGCTTTGAAGAACGATGGATTTGTTGCACAGAGCCTCAACCGCGGCCAGATTGTGCGAAACGAAGATCACGGTCCGGGCGTTCGCGCAGGCTTCGGCCATTTTTCCCAGACACTTTTTCTGAAAGGCCACGTCTCCTACGGCCAGAACTTCGTCCACAACGAGGATTTCGGGCTCCAGGTGCGCGGCAATCGCAAAGGCCAGCCGGACATACATGCCGCTCGAGTAACGCTTCACCGGCGTATCCAGGAACCTGCCGATTCCCGAAAATGCGATGATGTCGTCAAACTTGGCGTCCATCTCGGCCTTGTGCATTCCCAGAATCGACCCGTTCAGATAGACGTTTTCACGACCCGTCAATTCCGGGTGAAAGCCGGTGCCGACTTCCAGCAGGCTGGCCAGATGCCCGCTGACCTTGATGGTGCCTTCGGTCGGATCGGTGATCCGGGAGAGAATCTTCAGCAGAGTGCTCTTGCCCGCCCCGTTCGAGCCGATGATGGCGAGATTGTCTCCCTGCTCCACGTCCAGATCGATATTTTTCAGCGCCCAGAAAGCGTTTTCCGGCGGCGCGGGCTGGCCGTTGCGAGATCCGTTCCGCAAAGCCTTGAGGGGCTTCATCACCGCTTTGGTCAGGGATTCACGGATGTTTCCGTAGCGCTGTACTTCCGCGCCCAGAATATATCGTTTTGAGAGATTGCGAACTTCGACGACTCGTTTCATAAGTTAGATCACATCCGCGAAACTGGATTCCATACGGCGAATAAAAAACAATCCCACAACGAACAACACCGTGGCGCCTACGAAAGAAACCGCCACAAGATGCCCGGTCACCGGACTGCCCAGCAGCGAGTAGCGAAATCCCTCGACCATGCCCGCCATCGGGTTCGCGCTTAGTAGAAACCTCAACTTGCCCGGCACATGATCGATCGGGTACAGGACGGGCGTAAGGAACAGCAGCATCTGCGTGAAAAACGGCACCGCGTATTTCACATCGCGGTACTGCACGTTTAGTGCAGAAAGGATGAATCCGAACCCGGCCGTCGCCAGGCATGTTCCAAACAGAAATACGGGAAGCCACAGCACTCGGAGCGTCAACGGCCAGTGGTAATAAGCCATGAGCACGCCCAGGCACAGAAGGCTGATTGCCAGATCGAAAAGAAGAGCCAGAATTTGCCCCAGCGGCACCAGAATCCGCGGAAAATAAATCCTGCGAATCATTTGTTCACTTCCGACGAGACTATTGCTGGCGAGCGTGACTCCGTTTGAAAAAAATGTCCACAGCGTCAGGCCCGTGAAAACGAAGAGCGGATACGGCGAACCGACATCCCCGATGGAAACCACGCGCTGAAACATCAGGCCAAACACAACCATTCCAATCAATGGCTGCAAGATGGCCCACAAGCCGCCCAGCAGCGTCTGTTTGTATCGAACCGTAATGTCGCGCCAGGCCAGGTAGCCGAGAAGTTCGCGATAGTGCCATAATTCGCGAAAATTAACCGGCTGCCATCCCTTGCGCGGTTCGATGACTAAATCGTATGTCGTTGCCACGTTTTGCTCTCTCCCCGGTTACTTGTCGCGCCGTGAACGGATCACCTTGGCGGGAACCCCGGCCACTACCGCGTATTCCGGCACATCGTGCGTGACCACCGCCCCCGCGCCCACGATGGAATTTGCTCCCACGTGCACGCCGGGAAGAATCACTGAATTCACTCCAATATCGGCGCTGTAGCCGATCACCACGGGCTTGATGATCAGATTCGTCGCGATAATCGGCACGTCGATCGGGTCGCCCGTGTGAGACGAGCCCAATACCTTGGCGCCCGGTCCCCAGCCCACGTAATCTTCCATCACCAGATCGCGTGCGTCGAAATAGGCTTGCGGACCAATCCAAACCTGGTTGCCGATCTTGCAGGTGCCGTCGTAACGGCCCTGAATCATGGCCTGCGCGCCGATGAATACCCGGTCGCCGAATTCCATCGTCTCCGGATGTTTCAGGACGACGCCGGGTCCGATTTGAATGTCCTCTCCGACGTGCCTGCACATCGCATGCATCAGGGCGCGGCGCATGGCGAGGTCCATCGGACTCTCGCCCTCGCGGATGTTTGCGAACATTTCGTTCAGCGTTTCTTTGGAGTGCGTGTCGCGCAGCCAGGCGGCGCAGTCTTTTTCCCAGGCCATCCCGATCGGCGCTTTTTGCTTTCCAAAGGTTGCGATGATTTCTCGTGTCGTCATCGCATTGCCGGCGTGGGTTCCGCCACTCGCCCTTTCACCCACTCAATGATCGAGTCGGCGACGTAGTCGGCAGCTTCCACGGACATCCCCGGATACATCGGCAGCGAAATAATCCGCTCCGTCGCTTTCTCAGTGACCGGGAAAGCCCCCTTGGGGTAGCCCAGCGAGAGGTACGCTTCCTGCATGTGCAGGGCAATTGGATAGTGGAGTCCGGTTTCAATTCCGCGTTCCGCCAGATGCGCGCGCAACGCTTCGCGGTCTTCCGACTGAATCACGTACAGGTGATAAATGTGGCGATTGCCCGGAGCTTCGGTCGGCAGCACGATGTTCTGTCCAGCCAGGCGCTCCTGATAACGCTTCGCAATCGCGCGGCGCTGATCGTTCCAGCCATCGAGATACTTCAATTTCGTGGCCAGCACGGCGCCTTGAATGCCTTCCATGCGGAAGTTGTAGCCGGGAAACGCATGTTCGTACTTCACCACTGAACCGTGTTCCCTGAGCATGCGGACTTTCTTTGCGACGGCGTCATCGTTCGTGACCATCGCGCCGCCCTCACCCAAGGCTCCCAGATTTTTGCCCGGGTAGAAGCTGTAGCATCCCGCATCGCTCATCGCGCCGGCCATCTTGCCCTTGTATTTCGCTCCATGGGCCTGGCAGGCGTCTTCGACGAGAATCAGATTGTGCTTGCGCGCAATCGCCAGCAGAGAATCCATCTCCGCGACGTTTCCGTACAGGTGCACCGGCAACAGCGCCTTCGTCTTTTTGGTGATCGCCGCTTCCGCCAGTTTGGGATCCATGCAGTAGCTGACTGGATCCACATCGACAAACACTGGAGTCGCGCCGACGGCGCTGATCGCTTCTGAAGTAGCGATGAAGGTGTGCGACACCGTAATGACTTCGTCCCCGGGACCGATCCCCAGCGCGAGCAGCGCCAGATGCAATGCCGCGGTTCCTGAGTTCACGGCCACACAATGCCGGACGCCCAGATAGGCGGCAAAGGCGTCTTCAAACGCTTTGACCTCGGGGCCCTGAACAAACGAAGCATTGCGGAGCACGCGGGCAAAACCTTCCTGGAGTTCGCCCTCAATCGGGCGGTGCAAAGCTTTCAGATCGACAAAGGGAACTTTCATGCGACGACGACCTTTCGTAGGATGCGGGCCGGGTTGCCAGCCACCACCGTGTTGGCGGGTACATCGCGTGTCACCACGCTGCCCGCGCCGACGATGGCGTTTTCACCCACCACGACTCCGCAAAGGATTGTGGAACTCGTGCCAATCGAAGCGCCTTTCTTGATGAGCGTCCGAACCACCTGCCAGTCCTCTTCGGTCTGGAGCGCGCCGCCTTCGGTCGTGGAGCGCGGATATTTGTCGTTGATGAAGGAGACGTTGTGACCGATGAAAACGTCGTCCTCGATGGTCACCCCTTCGCAGATGAAGGTGTGGCTGGAGACTTTCGTGTTGCTCCCAATCGTACTGCCCTTTTGAATTTCAACGAAAGTGCCGATCTTGCAATTGTCGCCAATCGTGCAACCGTACAGGTTCACGAAATCGCGAATGATTACGTCCTTGCCCAACTTAACGTTGTCAGCTATGCGTTGCCAGCTCATCGAACCGTAACCTCCTGGGGAACCCGATCCGTCATGCGGCGCGCGTGTGCCACCGGCTTAAGCGAATTGTTCTTGCTGAGCCAATCCCCGCGGAATTCGACCGGCCGGCCGCCGTTTTCCAGGGAAACCTGCGCGGCTTCCAGCAGGCGGACCACGCGGTATCCGGCGATTCCATCGGTCAGGGCTTCACGGCCTTCGGAGATCGCGGAAACGAACTCCTTTGCCGCCAGGCTTAGAGCTTCGGTGGTTTCGAGCTTGGGGATCAGGACGTCGCCATTGCGGTAGTTGATCATGGCTTCGTATTTCTTCTCCGGGGAGCCATTCACGATCAGCCCCTTGTCGTAAAGTCTAATTTTTTCAGTGACTTCAAGGTCGTCGTAGACCACCATTTTCTTGGAGCCGCCGACCAAAACCTGCCGGATCTTCACCGGCGCCAGCCAGTTCACATGAAAATGTGCCAGTAAATTGCCCGGGAAAGTCAGCGTCAAGTAGGCCATGTTGGCAAGCCCGTTGCCGGCGTGGCTTGCGCCAATCGCCGTCATCGCCACCGGATTCATGCGCAGCAGATAATCCATAATCGACAGATCATGCGGCGCCAGGTCCCAAATGACGTTGGTATCCTTCTGGAAGAGCCCGAGATTAACGCGAACCGAATCAAAATAAAGGATTTCGCCCAGTTCGGTCTTGTCGATCAGTTCACGAATCTTCCGGACCGCGCTGGTGTAAATAAACGTGTGATCCACCATCAGAACCCGGCGATTGCGCTCGGCCCTTTCGATCAGGTCCATGGCGTGCTCACTGGAATCCGCGATCGGCTTTTCGATCATGACGTGCTTGCCGCAATCCAGCGCTTGGCGCGCAATCGGATAATGCGTGCTCACCGGCGTGGCGATCACGACTGCATCGATATTGGGGTCTCGCAGCAATTCTTCATAATTCTGGGTTGTGGCGACGCCCGGGTGCCGCTTCCTGATCCGGGCAAGCCGGTCAGGGGATAAGTCGCTGCATGCCACCAGACTGGCGCCTTCCACTTCACTAAAATTGCGCAGAAGATTTGGTCCCCAGTATCCGTATCCGATTAGCGCAACTTTCACATCGCTCATATGTATTCACCGTCTCCTGTGAAACGCACATGACGAAAAGCACGTCGAGGACCATTCACTCTGGATGGGCGCGTATAGAATATCAAAGTAAACTGTGTATAATCAGTAGTTTATATTGCCTTGCCGACTCTCAAAATTGTGCGCAATTGTTCAACGGCGCGGACAACATGGCAAAGCATTGGCACAGAAGAGAAATACATTTCTCTACCGTGCTAGATTTGTGGATAAAAGGCATCCATACGAGTTTGGCGAGCGTTTCAAGACCAACACCAGACATAAGTCATTTATAATCATAGATATAAATTGTATTTGACCAGGTAAATCGACTGAAAACTCCTACCCTGCCCATTCTGCGGCCAGCCGTCACCTCATCGAGGGAAAATCCGTACAGATATTGCGCTCAGCTCCGACACGGGACGGGTATGGACCGAGTATGGGGCGGGACCACGGCCCTGATTTCCTGGAGGGCGAGAACCGTCCCAGTTCACGAGGGAGAAGCCTTAGCTAACAGATTGCGCACAGTGAGGCTTTCCTCTCCCACACGATCCTCGGCCAAGGCGTAAATTCAAAGACAAAGGTGAAGAGAATGCAATATCGGTTGCGGAAGGAGGGCTGCGTTATGACTTCGTCCGTGCATCAACGAATATCTAATCTCAAAACATACGTGGCGTTTCATTTGGCAGCCTGTTCGTTTGTATTTGCATTTGGCGTCTCCGCGCTTGGGCTGGCCTCGACTCAGATATCACCTCGCAGCGCAAGGGCGGCAGCCGTGGGCATGAAAACGAGCGCGGCCGTGGTCGAATCCCTGATTCGCGACGGGCAAACATCGATTCGACTTTCGCGCGGAGATATGCACCTGTACGGCATGGCGATCAGCGGCCCGGGATCTTCCGGTCTTTTTGCCGCGGGGCAGTTTGCTTCGGTTTTTCATGAGGGCGGATTGCTCGGCGCAGCGATCGCATACGGCGAAAACACTGAGAATCACTTTTCGACCCACACGAAAAATCACGTTGTAGGCGGCGTTTCTGTCGGTGGTTCGTGGGATAGCTTCCAGGCGTTCTACGGTTCGAATTCGGCTCAAGGGGCTACCAACGCCGCCGCCAATTTTACGGTCTCCGAGAATTCCCTCGTGGTTCTCATCGGACTCGCCGCTGGCGAGCAATTCGTAAAGCTCGAGGGGATACCCGGGGTGCAGATTGACGCTTCGAACTCCGGTGACTCGTCCGATGGAGCCATGATCGCCGCTCATGCCTATTTGCCGCCGGGCCAATATACAGTGATCGAACACAGTTCGGCGCGCGAACCCGGCAAAGATTCCGAATACATGGCGGACCTCATCGGCATTTTCGTCTTCGGATCGAAGCCCTGACAAAGGCTTGAAAAAAGGCTGATGGAAAGACATAGGACAGTGAAGCGTCCGGGGAAAAGGCCCCGTCAGTATTCCCGATTCCGTGATGTATTATTGAATGCGGCATTCGATTTGTCGGGCGCGTCCGGAAGGTTCGCAAAGTTGGGCTGACCGGAATTGTCGTTGGAGGGGGTTTGAGAAAATCATGGATTTCCGCTGTCTGCGTTGCAGCCCTGGCTTCGCTTTTCACCGTTGCGATTTCGCTTCCGGCGGCGCAGGACGCGCCCAAATCGCGAGTTCATACTTACTACATCGCCGCGGACGAAGTCATGTGGAACTATGCGCCGGGCGGTCGAAACCTGGCGGGCATCCCCGGCGCTGAAAACGAAAGCGGATCGAAATCATTGACGTTTCGCAAGGCCATCTATCGGGAATATACCGACGCGACATTTACCGCTCTGAAGCCCCGCCCCCCCCAGTGGGAGCACCTGGGAATCCTGGGCCCGCTGATTCGCGCGGAGGTTGGCGATATAGTAAAAGTAACGTTCAAAAATAACACGAAGATTTTCTGCAGCATGCACCCGCACGGGTTGGCCTACGCCAAGGAGTCCGAAGGCGCCCTTTATAACGACGGCGTTTCCAACGATGAAAAGAAAGGCGCGGCGGTGGCGCCGGGCCAGATTTTTAATTATGTCTGGGCGGTCCCTGAGCGCGCTGGGCCTGCGCACGGGGACTCTTCCTCCGTTTTGTGGGTGTACCATTCCCACTTTATCGAACCCCGGGACATGAACGCGGGCCTGATGGGCCCGATCATCGTGACCGCGCGGGGCGCCGGGAAAATCGACGGAACGCCGAAGGATGTGGACCGCGAGTTCGTCACGGCATTCGCCGTGTTCGATGAGACGTCCAGCAGATACTTTGAAGTAAATACAATGAACCAGCGGAAATTCGATCCGGCCTTGAGGCAGACCGACCCCGCGTTTCGCGCGCCCTATTTAATGTACAGTATCAACGGATTGATCGAGGGCAACCTCCCGATGTTGACCATGAAAAAAGGCGAACGAGTCCGCTGGTACCTTTTTTCAAATAGCAACGATGACGATGTGCACACCCCTCATTGGCACGGCCAAACCGTGGAATTCATGCACATGCGCATGGACATGGTTCATCTTGAACCGATGATGATGGTCACTGCCGACATGATTCCTGACAATA
This sequence comes from Terriglobia bacterium, assembly GCA_963788335.1. GTDB lineage: Bacteria > Acidobacteriota > Terriglobia > Acidiferrales > UBA7541 > Palsa-360. The sequence continues at coordinate 462,976 of CAWBGM010000006.1, read as the reverse complement.
TCGGCACCTGGCTGTTTCACTGTCACGTGAACGATCATCTGGAAGGCGGAATGGTGGCGAGGTTTACTGTCACTCCCTGATTTATTTAATCTTCCACAGCTTGAATTCTTTACCTCTGTGCTCCGGGTTGTTTGCCTGATGAAGAATATTGGCCCGGATCGGAACTGTTCCAAAAGTCTCCTCTGCGATTTGGCATGAAAGAATTTATATCGAAATGGGTTGAGTCAGCGCTGACATCCCCGCGCCCGGCGGATACGAATTTCCAATGTATTGGTATCGCCCGACCATGAATGAGAAATTCGTTTCCACCGTTACTCTCCCGACACTGCCAAATTCGTTAGGGAATCCATTTTTATTCGGACCAACTGACCTGTTATCAATGCCTTGCACTTTGGGCACACCCCCATGAACACCTCTGTCATTGGGCATTTACATGCCTTCTCTACTCGCGGAGCCGTGCCGTGTTTCGATCGACCCGAACGCTAATAAATGCTCCTGGGTCGAAATTACCCATTGATGTTTGGCATCCGGGCACGGGGAAACGTTGATTGATTTGGCGGAGGTAGCACCGATGTGGATTCGAATTTCTCGCTGTGTCTTTGCGGTATTGCTGTTCTGGATAGCCGTGGCATCCTGCCAACCGTCATGGGCGACGCCATTGCCAGCTCCCAATCAGCCTATACTATTGGTGCAAGACAGCGGCTCCTCGGATCCGTATCAGAATTTTGTCCCCGAACTTCTGACCACGGAAGGGCTCAATGGGTTTCAGACCGCGCAACTCAGCGACTTGACGGGCGCTTTTCTTTCCAATTATGACGTGGTCATCCTTCCTCACCTGACGTTGACCTCTGCCCAGACTTTACTGTTTCAGAGCTACGTGAATGCTGGAGGCACGCTGGTTGGATTTCGTCCCGATATGCAACTGGCGGGTGTATTCGGTGTGGTTTCCTTGGGAAGCACGCTGCAGGAAGGCTGGTTGAAGATCGATACGACTACAGCCTACGCCCCCGCATCGCCGAACGCGACGATGAAGTTCCACGGCACGGCGGATATTTATGCGCTTACCAGCGCCAGCGCCCTGGCAACTCTGTACAGCACATCCACGGCTTCCACCAGTTCGCCGGCCGTGGCGATCAATACCTTTGGGTCGGGAAAAGCAATTCTTTTCAGCTATGATTTGACGCAAAGCATCGTGCTGATGCGCCAGGGAAATCCCGCCTGGGCTGGTTATCCTAACAATCACGATGGGTATAACACCATGCGGGCCTCGCAGATGTTCATGGACCAGGGTACGAACCAATTCTGGAACGATCTTGGCGATGGCGCGCTCAGTGACGTCCCGCAGGCGGACATTCAGCTTCGTCTTTTTAGCAATGCCGTGACGATAACCAATGCCGTCAAGCGCCCTTTGCCCAGGCTCTGGTATTTCCCTAATCTGAGCAGCTCAATGCTGTTGATGACCGGCGATGACCATGCCTTTCCAGTCAGCGATGCGCTCTCCGAGATCGGTAGCGTTGCCTCTTTTGGCGGCCAGTTCAGCTATAACCTCTGGTACCCCTTCGATCCCATCAACCAGGTTAGCAACGCACAAGTGAATACCTGGCTCGCTTCCGGCTATACGATGGGAGTTCACTTCGACGACACGGCGGAAGTTGATTCCAGCGGAATCGGCGGCTCTCAAGCCACCTGGCAAGGAATGCAAACCGTAATGAACTCCGCACTCGCTTCCTTTGCGGCCACCTATCCGAACGCTCCCTATCCGGTGACCACGCGAAATCATTATCTGATTTGGGAAAGCAATGATGCCGATGGCACGCCCGATCAGGTCGCCCAAGCCAAGCTGTTTCAAAACAATGGGATACAGCTAGATACAACCTATTCCGCATTTCCGAGCCGGTGGGGCTATATGACGGGTAGTGGATTGCCCATGAAGTTCCTGGATACCAAAGCGGGTCAAGTCATACCCGTATATGAGCAAGCAACACAGTATGAAGATGACGTCCAATTGCTTCCGAGCAGCGGCTATTCCCTGACCTGGGATCAACCCACGGCTCAAAGCCATTATTTGCAGAGCCTTTCCGACAGTTCCACCAAATACAATACCGTGATCACGATGTTGTTCCACCCGGAAAATTGGGCCACGTACGGAAGTTATGTACAGTCGGCCCTGCAATACGCGCAGACGCAATCGATTCCGATGTCCACTACGGCAAACTGGCTGGCGTTCTGGCAGGCTCGCGCGGCGACCACGCTTTCCATGCCCACGTTTGTTTCCAATACGCTTAGCTTTACGGCAACAGGCTCCCCGGCGGGATTGACGATGCAGATCCCTCTGGTTTCCGGGGCAAACAAAATTGTTTCTGCAATCCAGGTGGACGGAGCTTCGCAAAGTTTTACTTCCAGCGTCTACCAGGGCGTGATGTATGCCAGTTTTGTTCTGACTGCGGGCAACCACAGCATCTCGGTATCCTATTCCACAGCAGGCAGAATTCTAGGTCAAGTTTCGCCGGCCTCGGCTGCTTCAACCACCACGATTCAGGTACAGGGTGGGGCGGTCCCGCTTACCGTTCCTGTGGCTGCCGATGGCACCTACGTGGTGGGCCCACTGGCCGCGGGGAACTACACAGTTTCACCCGTATCCGGCAATAACTCGTTTACGCCCACCTCGCAGTCCGTTGCTTTGGGTTCGGTCGACGTCAACAATGTCAATTTCTCGGCGTCCTTGTCCATCTATGGTGAGACGTTGTTTACCACCCAGACGCCCGGCTCACCGAGCCTGAGCGATGGCCCTGGAATTAACTATGAATTGGGTACCGCTTTCCAGACCGACATTGCCGGACAAATTGTGGGCGTGCGCTTCTGGAAGACCAGTAACGAAACCGGGACACACGTCGGGCACATCTGGTCCAGCACGGGTTCGCTGCTTGCTTCCGTCACATTTTCCAACGAGACCTCTTCCGGCTGGCAGCAACAGCCGTTGACGGCCCCGCTTTCCATCGCTGCCAATACCACTTATGTGGTCAGCGTCAATACAGGAAATGCTTATTATGTGGCTTCGGTCGGCGGGCTATCTTCTCAAGTCGTGAACCAGGATCTGGCGTCGATCGCTGGAAACGATGGTGTGTACGCAAACCCTGGACAATTTCCAGGGTCCCCCTCCGGCAACGGGGCGAATTATTTCCGCGACGTCTTTTTTGCTCCCAATACGACGAATACCCTGGCATCGTTGACTTTGGCTCCGGCCAGCGTCACCGGTGGTGCTTCCTCGGTCGGCACAGTTACGTTGCAGGCTCCAGCCCCGTCCGGAGGAGCTTCGGTCGCACTGTCGGCCTCGAATCCGCTTGCCCAGCCGCACACAATCCAGGCCGTTAATCTTGCCGCCGGACTGCAAGTCGACGGGATCATCGATTGGTCCACCCTGGGCGCCTCGGGCACATCGGTACCTTCGGGAACCGCAATACCCGTGGCCGGCATATCCGGATTGACCGCGACCTTCACCAATGGAGGAATTCCGTACGATAATTTGCAATTTAAAGTTCTTACCGAATGCCCGGCGGTCGACTGCGGCTGGAGCGGAAACTTCACGCCCGGCGCAAGCGTCTTCTGGACCAATGGGACGTATGTCGGGGTCAACGGCCAATGGTATGGAGATGGTCCGATGACGGTTGTGCTTAGCAGTCCGCAAAGGGGCTTGGGATTCCAGATCCTTGCCGATGAAGACGGGCCTTATTCGGCTACGCTATGCGCCTTTGACTCGTCAGGAAATTCGTTGGGGTGCCAGACGTTCAACGGAAACGCGAGCGATGCCAGCGCCATGTTTGCCGGCATCTACGACGACACTCAGGAAATATCGAAGGTCGTAATCGATGGCGGCGGGGTTATGTTTCCTCACGATTTTGCGATCGGCAATATGTCCGTTGTGAACGGAGAGGAACAACTTGCGACCGTGCCGGCGACTGTAACAGTGCCGACCGGAGCGATCTCCGCAACGTTCCCTGTGACTACGCACCAGGTCAGCGCGTCCACGCCGGTGACCCTCACGGGCACCTTCAATGGAACATCCACCGTGACTCTCACACTCACGCCTCCCGTGCTTTCGTCCATCACGATGAGTCCATCCAGTGTGCCCGGTGGGACTAGTTCGACCGGCACCGTCACTCTGAATACTCCTGCGCCCAGCGGCGGGGCTTACGTGACATTGTCCAGTAACGTTCCGAGCGTTCGCGTGACGGAGCCGAACACGATTCAAGCGGTCACCTCTCCGGTCTCATTGCCTCCTGACGGAACTGTGGCCTGGCTGAATCAGGGCCCCGTGAACACTCTTTTCCCTTCAGGAACGGCATTCCCAATCGCCGGCCTGAACGGCGCGACCGTCACGATTTCGAATAGCGTAAACGCACCGGTGCAAACCCTTTCCGAGTGCCCCGCCACGAATTGCAGTTGGTACGGCAATTTTTCGCCGGGCGCCGGCTTGTTGTGGGTCAATGGAGCCTTTCAGAGTAATAACAATTGGGTGGGTGATGGACCCCTGACGTTGAATTTCAGCGCTCCTCAAAGAGGAGTCGGCTTTCAAGTCATGGCCGATGAGTCCGGTCCTTTTACAGTCACATTGTGTGCCTATAACTCCTCAAGCACACAGCTAGGCTGCGCGTCCTTCAATGGCACCGAGTCCGAACACGCTCAGGCCATCTTTGTGGGTCTGTTTGACGATACGCAGGAAATATCCTCTGTCACCGTGGATGGCGGAGGTGTCAGGTTCCCCCACGATTTTGCCATCGGCGACATGACTGTGGCGAACACCGACACGATCACTTCGCCGACGCAGTCCGCGTTGCCTGCGGACGGTTCGATCGACTGGTTGAGTCTGGGTGCGCCCAACACGTTGTATCCCTCCGGGACGGTCGTTCCCATCTCCGGCGAGAATAATACCAACGTGTCGATTTCGAACAGCGTCAACGGGCAACTCCAGGTATTTTCAGAATGCCCCTCGCCGAACTGCGAGTGGTATGGGAACTTCCCTCCCGGCTCCGGAGTCTTGTGGGTAAATGGAGCATTTCAGAGCGACGGATCCTGGGTAGGCAATGGACCTCTCACGCTGAGTTTCAGCGCTCCGCAGCGGGGCGTCGGATTCCAGATGATGGCGGACGAGTCTGGAGCGTTCCATGCCACACTGTGCGCCTATAACGTCTCGAACACGCTGATCGGCTGTTCCTACTTCATCGGCACGGAGTCCGAACACGCCCAAGCCATATTTGTAGACATTTACGATAATACGCAAGAGATATACTCCGTCACCGTAGACGGCGGAGGCGCCAGGTTCCCTCATGATTTTGCCATCGGAGCCTTGACGGCCGATTCTTCGGCGGAAGTGATTGCTGGCGCGGTACCGGCCGGCATTCTGGTTCCCCAGGGACAGACACTCGCCAATTTCACGGTAACTACCAATCCTGTCCCCGTAGCGACAGCCATCAATATTACGGGATCTTACGATTCGGCCAGCGCCACGACGTCCCTGATTGTGAACCCGTCGGGGATCGCCTCGGTTTCCTTCGCGCCGGCCAGCGTCAGTGGTGGAAGTGTCGCGATGGGTACGGTAACCCTGAACGGTCCTGCGCCGACCGGCGATGCCCTGGTCACGCTCTCGAGCGGTGACCCCTCGACGACTGTGCCCGCCAGTGTGACGATCAGCCAAGGCACGACCAGCAATACTTTTACGGCGAACACGACCATGGTCGCCAGTACAAGGCCTGTGACGATCACGGCCACCTATAACGGCGCGCCCCTGACAGGGACCTTGACAGTAACTCCTCCCTCTGGGATCGCGACCCTGGCATTAGGTCCGGCGAGCGTTCCCGGTGGAACTTCCCTGACAGGAACGGTAACTCTGAACAATCCAGCCCCCACGGGCGGAGCTTTGGTAACATTATCGAGCAGCGATCCCTCCGTTACCGTGCCGGCCAGTGTCACAGTCAATGCCGGAGGCAATACAGCAACCTTTACGTTGACCACAACCCCGGTCATTTCCCAAACGCCGGCAATGGTGTCAGCGACCTATAGCGGCACCACGACCGCGCAGATTGTGGTTTCCCCCCCGTCGGTTGCAACGGTTTCCCTGAATCCCGGCCACGGTAGTAGGCGGCACGACCAATTCAACAGGCACAGTCACGTTGACTGGTCCTGCACCGGCCGGAGGGGTTAGCGTCACACTCGTCAGCGGCAATACGGGAGCGGCGACGGTGACCAGTCCATTGAACATCGCGGAAGGCGCCAGTTCTGGAACATTTACGGTGACCAGCCTGTCGGTCGCTTCTCCAACAACATCGATTATTACCGCGACGCTGAATGGAGGCGCCGGCGCCACTCTAACCGTATTGCCTTTGGCGACTGCTGTGGCAAGCGTCTCTCTTAATCCCACGACCCTTCTCGGCGGTATGTCGGGGCAAACCTCGACCGGGACGGTCACATTGAATGGCACGGCGCCGCCGGGAGGTCTGATCGTGACGTTGACCAGTGGCGATAACACCATTGCCACAGTTCCGGCCAGTGTGAACGTTCCGGCGTTAACCACATCGGCTACCTTCACCGTTACGCCACTCGCGGTGGGCGTAACGTCGGGAGTATCGATCTCGGCTGCCCTGGGATCGACCACGCCACAATCAGCCACCTTGACGGTGAATGCTCCATCCATTGTTTCAGTAACCTTGGCCCCGACGACCGTTGAAGGCGGTGTCGCGAATTCAACGGCTACGGTCACTCTGAACGGCCCTGCCCCGGCTTCCGGCGCAGTCCTGACACTTGCCAGCACCAACACCGCAGCGGCAACCGTGCCCGCGAACGTAACGGTCGCTGCAAACGCCACATCCGCAACATTTACGGCCACCTCCTTGATTGTGGGAGCCCAGACATCAACCACAATCTCCGCCAGTTTCAACGGAGCGCAGCAGACCGCGGCCCTTACAGTGAATCCGCCTCAGATTCAATCGGTGACATTAAATCCAGCGAGCATCCTAAGCCAGCCTACCGGGGCCTCCGCAGCGACTTCGACCGGCACCGTGACCCTGGACAATCCTGCGCCCACAAACGGCGTTGTGATCAACCTCGCGAGTAGTATTCCAGGTGTCGCCACTGTTCCCTCAACCGTTACGATTGCGTCGGGCAATAATTCAGCAACGTTCACTGTAACCAGCGTCGATGGCCTTGCCACGACGGCGACCTCCAGCATCTCTGCCACCTTGCTCGGAGGCGGAAGTCAAAACGCGACTCTGACCGTAGTCCCTGCCGCAGTCAGCATGGTCACGCTGACCCCGTCCGTTGTTGAAGGCGGTTCGGCCAGCTCGACCTCGATGGCCACCGTGACGCTTAACGGCCCGGCCCCGACCGGGGGGGCCGTCATCGCCTTGGGCAGCAACTCGGCGGCGGCAAGCGTACCGCTCAATGTGACGGTTAGTGGAGGCGCAACAACCGCGACATTCACCGTGTCCACAGTAACCGTGGCTGCCCAAACGGTAGCTATAATCTCCGCCGCGTTTAATGGCGGGGCGCAAACGGCCGCCTTAACGGTGAATCCGCCACAGATTATGTCTGTGACTTTAAACCCGACGAGCGTAATCAGTGAACCCAGCGGAACGGCTTCCACGTCGACCGGGACGGTCACGTTGGACATGCCGGCCCCAGGTACTGGCGTCGTGGTTAGCCTGGCGAGCAGCATTGTCGGGGCGGCGACCGTTCCGGGAACCGTGACGGTCACGCCGGGAACCAATTCGGCGACGTTCACCGTAACCAGCGTGAACGGCGTCGTCACGACCATGATGCCGAACATCACGGCTACGTTGACCGGAGGTGGAAGTCAAAGCGCCGCGTTAACGGTGGTGCCTGTTGCTTCGGGAGTGACATCGGTGACACTGAATCCCACTTCCGTGCAAGGGGGCTCGGCCAACTCGCTGGCGACAGTGACGCTGAACGGACCGGCTCCGACCGGGGGCGCAACGGTCATGTTGGGAAGCAACAATGCTGCGGCAGGGGTGCCGGCTAATGTCCTGGTTCCGGCAGGGGCAACGGCTGCGGGATTCACCGTAACCACGGGAACGGTGGGGAGCCAAACGTTAGCCACGATCACGGCTTCGTATAATAGCGTCCAACAGACTGCGGCGTTGACGTTGTATCCGCCGCAAATCGTTTCGGTGGCGTTGAATCCAACCACGATCGCCAGCCAGGCGAGCGGAGCGGGAACTACCTCCACGGGGACGGTCACATTAAATGCAGCCGCGCCGTCAGGCGGAGTCGTCCTGAATCTGGCCAGCAACAATTTGAGCGCGGCGACGGTCCCGGGCACGGTAACGGTGACGTCGGGCAACTCCACGGCGACGTTCACGGTAACGAGCGTTGATGGAGTTGGTACCACAATGACGGCCGGGATCTCAGCGACCTTGACCGGTGGCGGGAGCCAGGCTGCAACTCTGACAGTGCTGCCGGCCTCGGGAGGAATCTCTTCCGTTGTGGTCAGCCCAACCTCGGTGCAAGGCGGTTCGGCGAACTCGACGGGGACGGTGACGCTAGCTGGACCAGCCCCAGCGGGTGGCGCGGTTGTGACGCTCGCCAGCAACGACACCACGGCAGCCACAGTGCCCGCCAGCGTGACGGTAGCGGCGAACGCGACAACCGCGACGTTTACGGTGACCACAATCAAGGTGGGTACTCAAATGATGCCCACGATTTCGGCCACTTATAATGGCGTGCAGAAGACCGCGGTGCTGACGGTAAATCCGCCTCAGATTTCTAATCTGACGCTGAATCCCACCAGTATCCTCAGCGAGCCCTCTGGGACCGCCACCACATCGACCGCGACGGTTACATTGAACACCACTGCGCCGACCGGCGGAGTGATGCTGACCTTGACGAGTGCCAACACAAACGCGGCGACGGTGCCCGCGACAGTTACCGTAACGTCGGGAAGTGCTACGGCTACCTTTACGGTGACGAGCGTGGACGGTCTGTCCGCGACAGCAACGTCGAGCATTTCAGCGACGTTGACCGGGGGCGGAAGTCACAGCGCAACTCTAACCGTGAACGCCCCGGCATCCGGAGTCACTTCACTGGGATTGGCGCCAACTTCCGTACAAGGCGGCTCAGCCAACTCGACCGCGACAGTAACTCTGAACGGGCAAGCCCCGACCGGTGGAGCGGTCGTCACGTTGACGAGCAGTAACACGGCGGCGGCGACGGTACCGGCCACCGTTACGGTAGCGGCGAACGCCACCACGGCTACGTTCACAGTGACTTCGATCAAGGTGGGCGCCCAGGCGACTTCCACCATCACGGCCACGTATAACGGCGTACAACAGACCGCGGTTCTGACTGTGAATCCGCCGCAGATCTCCAACCTCACTTTGAATCCGAGCACCCTTACCAGCCAGGCGAGCGGAACTGCCTCCACATCCACCGCAACGGTTACGTTGAACGCCTCGGCGCCGGCCAGCGGAGTGGTATTGACACTGGCGAGCGGGAACACGGGCGCGGCAACGGTGCCGGCAACGGTTACGGTTGCGTCAGGGGCCACCACGGCCACCTTCACGGTGACCAGCGTCGATGGCTTGGCCGCACAGGCGACATCGAGCATTTCGGCGACGTTGACGGGAGGCGGCAGTCACAGCGCGACACTGACAGTGATACCGCCGGCAACGGGAGTAACTTCGCTGGGATTGGCGCCAACGTCGTTGCAAGGCGGTTCGGCCAATTCAACGGCCACGGTAACACTGAATGGCGGAGCGCCAATAGGCGGGGCCGTAGTGACGCTGTCGAGCAGCAACACGGCGGCGGCGACGGTACCGGCCACCGTTACGGTAGCGGCGAACGCCACCACGGCTACGTTCACAGTGACTTCGATCGAGGTGGGCGCCCAGGCGACTTCCACCATCACGGCCACGTATAACGGCGTACAGAAGACCGCGGTTCTGACTGTGACTCCGCCGCAGATCTCCAACCTCACTTTGAATCCGAACAATCTGATCGGCGGGGCCACGTCTAACGCTACACTGACGCTGAACACAACAGCGCCGACCGGCGGCGTTGTCGTCACCATAGCGAGCGACAACACGGCGGTGGCGACCGTGTCGACGACAACGGTCACTGTTCCCGCGGGCAGCAATTCAACCACGTTCACCGTGACGAGTATCCCGGTCGCTTCGACTTCAACCGCGCACATCAGCGCCACGCTGACGGGCGGAGGAAGCCTGAGCAAGACGATTACGGTGAACCCGCCAACCCTTTCGAGCCTGGCGCTGAACCCGACGACCGTGACTCATCCGGCCCCATCGACAGGGACGGTCACGATCTCGGGTCCCGCTCCAACGGGCGGGTTCGTGGTCAATCTTTCGAGCAGCAACACGGCAGCGGGCACGGTTCCAACCACAATGACAGTTGCCGCCGGTTCGACAACCGGTACGTTTACTGTGACAACGGTGGCGGCCGGTTCGACTACAATCTCCGCCAGCAAGACGGGTTCAACGACTCGGACCGCCGCATTGACCGTGAACTAGAGGCACTCGGGCCGGGGATGTCGGAGCGACAAAGAGTGAAGCGGCTTCGGCAAGAGAAAGTCTGGCGAATTGGGGGCTGCATGCCTCAGATTGCCTGTCACAAAGCATAAGTAGTCAACACGATAAGGAGCGGGTACCATCACAGCACAATAAACCGATTTTTGGTTGCAACACCAGGAAGCGCTGGTAAGATAGAGCCGTAGGGAGTACATCGCCGTGAAGACGATTTCAAACAACCCTAAAAAACCGTATGTGAAGCCAACATTGCGGGTGTATGGCGGAATTAAAGATTTAACCAAAACGAATGTGACCACGCAGGTAAACGACGGCGGCGGCGGCCACATTGCGAACAAGACCGGCTAAAAACTATGGTACTGGACGCCCTCGGACCAGATGGTCCGGACAGATCCCTCGATTGAACAGGTGCTGTTTTTTCTCGAATTGGACCGCCTCCGAAATTACAATCCGCAAAGATAAAATCGTAACGATTGGGAAATTGCTTCCCTCAAGCTTCCCCGTTTTGGTGGAATATGCCGCGCCGAAGTTTCAGAAAGAGCACGGGCCTTGCCCTTCCACATTGTCGATCGTTCTTGCACGTGCTAAGTTCAGTTGAAAATCAGCAGCCATCGAGTCAACAAATGTGTATCGCTGAACGAATGGCCTCCAAAATCCCGCAATCCCCGAATCGCACCATTTGCCATGCGACAGGGGTTCGCGCGCCTTTCAGCCGGAATATCCTGCTTTTGCCGGTTGCCGGTCCGTGCGACTCCGGAGCGGCAGCCCTGCGTGGAAAAATGGAATGAGCGGCTTCATCGGCATACTGAACCAGGACGGCGCTCCCGTGGAACCGCAACTGCTGCGGGATCTCACGGAATCTCTCGCGTTTCGCGGTCCCGACGGCCAACGAATTTGGGTGGATGGCCAAATCGGATTGGGCCATGCGCTGCTGCGAGTAACGCGCGAGTCCCGGAACGAAGCTCAACCTTTTCATCTGGATTCCGGGGAGTGCATCGTCGCGGATGCGCGGGTGGACGGGCGAACCGGCCTGATCGAAAAACTGGAGGCGCACGGTCAGGCGAATCTCGCGGAAGCGTCCGATGTCGAACTGATCCTTCGCGCGTACCGGGTGTGGGGAGAGAACTGCGTCGAGCATCTTTTGGGCGATTTCAGTTTCGCGATCTGGGACTCGCGGCTCCGGCGCCTTTTCTGCGCGCGCGACCCGTTCGGCGTGAAGCCGTTCTTCTATGCCCAGCCCGGCCGTTTATTACTCATCAGTAATACGATGAATTGCTTGCGCCGGCATCCCGCGGTGGAAGAAACGTTGAACGAGTCCGCAATCGCCGATTTTCTTCTCTTCGGCATGCATCGGGATCTTTCGGCCACATCGTTTGCCGGCATTCGCCGTCTTCCCCCGGCCCATACCCTGACCTGCGAATCGGGAAATATTTCCATCCGCCGCTACTGGAGCCTTCCCTTCCCCACCCCAATTCATTACCGCAGCGACGAAGAATGCCTCGAGCAGTTTCGCGTGTTGTTCGACGAAGCGGTCGCCGACCGCATGCGGACAGAACACGCCGGCGTTCTGATGAGCGGCGGGCTGGATTCCACGGCCGTGGCGGCCAGCGCCCGGAAAATTCTGAATTATGGCGGGGATTACTCCGGCCTTCGCGCCTACACCCGCGTATTTGATTCCCTGATTCCTCACGAGGAGCGCCGTTATTCCAGCCTGGCTGCGAAAGCGTTGGGAATTCCGGTGGAATACCTCGTGGAAGACGACGCGCAAATTTTTGGCCTTGCCGACCGCCCCGAGAACAACACTCCCGAGCCTTCCCATTATCCCTGGCCGAATCATCCGGGCGAGGCATTGCGCCGTGTTGCCTCGCAAAGCCGTGTAGCGCTGACCGGCTACGGCGCAGACCCTGCGTTTTCCTGCCGGATCACCGTGTACTTTCGCCAGTTGCTGAAAGCTGGCCGGTTTAGCCGCGCGCTGGTCGACGCGGCGCGTTACCTCTCGACGGAGAACAGGCTTTCGCGCCTCTATCTACGCACGCGCTGGCGAATCCTGCGTTCGCCCAAGAGCCTCCAACCTCAGTATCCGGAGTGGCTGAACAAAGATCTGGAAAAGCGGCTGGGTCTGCGCGAACGTTGGGAAACAGTGAATGGGGCGCCCTCGGCTGGAGCCCCTTTTCGCCCGGAAGCTCACGACGCCGTGGCTGCTCCATTTTGGGCGGAATTATTTGAAAGCTACGATGCGGGCGTCACTCAGGTGCCGATTGAAGTCCGTCATCCATTTTTGGATTTGCGACTGGTTCATTTTCTTCTCGGCCTGCCGGCGATTCCGTGGTGTTCCGACAAGCACTTGTTGCGGGAAGCCGCTCGAGGTGTTCTCCCGGACGCGGTTCGCCTGCGGCGGAAGTCTCCTTTATCGAGCGACCCCCAAATCGCGCTTCTGGCGCGGCCCGAGGCGGCATGGGTAGATCGATTCGAGGCGGTTTCGGGGCTCGAGTCGTATGTCGACAGGAGCCGGATTCCCAAGGTTCACAGAGAGAGGGATTCCTGGAGGGCCTGGACGAATCTTCGCCCCTTGAGCCTGAACCTGTGGCTGAGGCAACAGAACCGAGGCCGGACAAATCAGGGCCTGGCGCGGGACCGGAGCAACGGGTCGAATGCACGGGGAACTTTGATTCAGAAATAAAACACAAAGAAGTCCTAAGGTGTGGGAATGACGGCCGACACCTGGTTGGAGTCCGAACTTTCAATTCCCGCGGATGTCACTGACGTAACCATATAGTAATATATTTGGCCGGACTGGACGGTCGAGTCCGTGTACTCGAGCGCCGCCACCGTGGTTGAGTTCTGCATCGTGTACGGGCCGCCGGAAATGGGCGAACGATACACGTTATAGCCCGCGACCGTGGAACTGCTGGCAACCCAGGTCAGCGACACGCTGTGCGGAACGGCTTGAACCACTCCCGTTCCGGAAATTGAAATGATCTCCGGTGAATTCGTGGCGTTGCTGGCAACGGTGACGCTGCCGGACAAGCTTCCAGCGGCAACCGGCGAAAGCGTCACATCCAATGTGGCATTCTGTCCCGGCGCGAGAATCAATCCCGCGGAGACCCCGCTCGTCGTGAGCTTTGCGCCCGCCGGAGTAACGTTCGAAATCGTGACATTGGAATTACCGGCATTTGAGAGCGTTACAGGCAGAGTGCTTGACGCCCCTGAATTCACATTTCCAAAATTCAAATTGTTAACGTTGGCATTGAGAAGCGTCGTGGCCGCCACGCCGGTTCCGGTCACAGAGACGGTACTTGGCGTGGAGGAAACGTCGCTTAAAACAGAGACGTTGCCGGAGAAGGCTCCAGCGGTTTTGGGTGAAAACGTTATGTTGAGATTCGATTGCTGTCCCGGGGCGATTGTCACGGGGAAGGATGCGCCGGAGACGGTGAACCCGCCGGCGGGCGCGGTTGCTTGCATTACGGTCAGGCTGGAACCCCCGCCGTTGGTTATGGTAATTGACTGGGAAACCGTGCCGTTCATCGCGACCGATCCGAAGGCGATGGATGCGGGCGATACTGAAATCGCCGCGGGCGGCGACGAATTCTGTGTCTGCTGCGTGGAGGTTTTTTGCGCGCCGGTAACGCCGGTGCAGCCGGAAATCGACGCCGTACCCGCCAGCAGGATCAACCATGGGACGACACGGAATTGAATTCGGGATGACAGGCGCTCAGGATTGGCGCGGGGTTCCGCGCTGCTTTCGTTTTCGCAAATCGCTGCATTCCTCATCGACAACGATTATGTTTTTTGCGCGGGAATATGAACTACTGGCCGGAGGGATAAGCGAAGTACGGTGAGCAAACCACTGAACCTTGTACAAAAGGACAGGCTTGCGGCGGACCGGTTTTGCTTTCCGTCTGATTTGCCGCGCGATCCGCCGCGCTCGATGAATTACCTTGGCCGCATCAAGGAGTGGGAACCGTCGCGGAGACCTCCGTCGAGTAGACGCTCTCGACATTGCTGGAATTCACGGAAGTCACCACGTAGTAGTACGTTTGGCCGGCCTGAACAGTCGAGTCCGTGTAGGAGGTCGTCGCGATCAGCGACGAATTGACTTTCGTGTACGGGCCGCCGCTTACCGTGGATCGGTACACGTTGTAGCCGGACACGCTGGAGGTACTGGCGGACCAGGTCAATGTGACCGAGTGTTGAATCGGCTGCACGCCCGTCCCGGAGAGAGAAATCGTCGCCGGGGAATTCGTGGCGTTGCTGGTAACGGTTGCGGTTCCGTTGGCGATCCCAGCCGACGCAGGCGTAAATGTGACATTCAGCGTAGCGGTCTGGCCGGACGCCAGGATCAGCCCCGAAGCGACTCCCGAGCCCGTATATCCAGCGCCCGTAACGCTGACGCCGGCAATCGTGACGGAGGAATTTCCGGCGTTGGTAAACGTCACGCCGAGCACGCTGTTGCTGCCGATGTTAACGCTTGAGAAGCTCAGACTGGCCTTGTTGGCATTGAGGATGAGCGTTGCGGCGGTCACGGTCAACGTGGCGGCTTTGCTGGTTACGCTGCCCGCATTATTCGTGACGGTCACCGTAAACTGCGCGCCGTTATCGGCGTTCGTGGTGGCTGGTGTTGTATAAGTTGCCGATGTTGCGCCGCCGATGGCTGCCCCGTTCTTATTCCATTGATACGCGAGACTCGCCGTCCCGGAAGCTGTCACTGAGAAGGTTGCCGTTTGTCCGGAGAGGACCGTTACTGCGGCCGGTTGCGAAGTGACCGTGGGAGGCACGTTTACCGTCAGTGTCGCGGAATTGCTGGTGATGCTTCCAACGGTGTCGGTAATCGTCACGGTGAAAAGGGAACCATTGTCCGAACCGGTTGTGGCTGGAGTCGTGTAGGAGGACGAAGTTGCGCCGCTGATTGTCGTTCCGTTCTTCTTCCACTGATAGGAAAGGGTTCCCGTTCCAGTCGCCGTGACGCTAAACGTGGCGGTTTGGCCGGACGTGACGGTCTGGTTCGCGGGCTGCGAGGTAACGACGGGGGGAACGCTCACGGTCAGCGTCGCGGTGTTGCTGGTCACCGTGCCCACGGTATTGGTGATGGTGACCGAGAACTGCGAGCCATTGTCCGTGTTGGTCGTCGCAGGGGTCGTATACGTAGGTGATGTCGCTCCGCCGATTGCCGTTCCGTTTTTGCTCCACTGATAATTCAATGTCGCCGTTCCGGTTGCCGCGACGCTGAAGGCCGCGGTTTGACCAGCCGTGACGGTTCTGCTTGCCGGCTGCGTGGTGATGGAGGGCGGCACATTGACGCTCAATGTCGCGGCGTTGCTGGTTACATTGCCCAGGCTTCCGGTAATGGCGACCGTGAACAGCGAGCCATTGTCGGAGGCGGTTGTCGCCGGGGTCGTGTACGAAGCCGCTGTGGCTCCGGCGATTGCCGTTCCGTTTTTGCTCCACTGATAATTCATCGTACCGGAACTTGTCGCCGTGACGCTGAACGTGGCCGTCTGTCCGGCTGTGACGGTCTGGCTCGCGGGTTGAGACGTGATCACGGGCGGCACGTTGACGGTTAATGTTGCGTTATTACTGGTGACATTACCCAGGCTATTGCTTACCGTGACGCTGAACTGCGTCCCGTTATCCGATGCCGAGGTCGCCGGGGTCGTATACGACGCGGAAGTCGCACCGCCGATCGCCGCTCCGTTCTTTTTCCATTGATAGGTCAGAGTCGCAGTTCCGGCCGCGACCACGCTGAACGTTGCGACCTGACCGCCTGTGACGGTCTGATTCGCGGGTTGCGTCGTAATCGATGGCGCGACAGGCGCCGCCGTAACCGTCAGGGTGACGGCGTTGCTGGTGGCATTTCCCACGCCGTTTGTGACGGTTACAGTGAACTGGGCGCCATTGTCCGAATTCGCCGTCGCGGGAGTGGTATAAGACGCCGAAGTCGCCCCACCGATGGCTGCGCCGTTCTTCTTCCACTGATAGGCCAGAGGCCCCGTGCCCGTCGCTGTGACACTGAAGGAAGCAGTTTGCCCGGCAGTGACGGACTGGCTGGCCGGTTGGGACGTAATGGAGGGCGGAATATTAACGGTCAACGTAGCGGCGTTGCTGGTCACATTCCCCTGGTTGTTGGTTACTTTGACGGTGAATTGTGCGCCGTTGTCCGAGGCAGTTGTGGCCGGGGTCGTGTATGACGCGGAGGTCGCTCCGGCAATTGCCGCCCCATTTTTGCTCCATTGATAAGTCAGCGTTGCCGTGCCCGTTGCCGTGACACTGAAATTCGTCGTCTGTCCGGCTGTCACGGTCTGGTTGGAGGGCTGGACGGTGATCGACGGCGCGACAGGCGCAGCAGTGACCGTCAGGGTTACCGCATTACTCGTGATCGTGCCAGTGCTATCTGTAACAGATACAGTGAATTGCGAGCCATTGTCAGAATTGGACGTGGCGGGCGTGGAATAGGATGAGGAACTCGCGCCGCTGATGGCTGCGCCATTCTTCTTCCATTGGTACGTCAGTGTTCCCGTGCCGGTTGCGGCCACGGAGAAATTGGCTACCTGTCCGGCGGTTACGCTCTGGCTGGAAGGTTGCGTGGTAATGGCCAGAGCCGTCATCCCGTTTCCGCTCAGGGAGATGGCCATGGGGGAATTGGTGGCATCACTGGACACGGCAACGCTGCCGCTCGCGCTTCCAACTGCCTGTGGGGCGAACTGGAGCTGAAATACGTGATTCTGTCCCGCGGCGATGGCAACCGAAGACATCCCGCCCACAACGCTGAACCCGGTTCCGGCGACTGTGGCCTGCGAGATCGTGACCGTCGCCGTCCCTGTATTCGTCAGAGTCAACGTCTGGGAGGAATTCGAGCCCAAGGTCACATTGCCGAAGGTGAAGCTGGTCGCGTTGGCCGCCAGAGTCCCGGTTCCTGTCGTTGAAGCGGCGTTGGAAGTCGTCTTGTTGGTGGCGGGGGTGCCGGCGCCGGTCAGCCCGGTGCAGCCCGAAATGGACATGACGGCAACCAGTGCAATGAAAACAGCAAGCGAAGAGAAATTTGCGCGGTGGTTCTGGCAGTTCGGCGAGAGGGCGCGAGCGTTCGTTTGAGATTTCATGGCAAAGGTAGTCTAGAAATGACAAGCGGGATTCATCTACTGGTCGGGTGAACCGAAGTGGGACAGGCCGTTTAACTGTACAAAAGAACATAAGGAACAGTTTCAACGGGTTAGGACGTGGAGCTGGCTTTGGAGGGGGACCGGAATGAACCATACCTTCCAAAAAATGCCGCATTCGACTCATGCTAGACTGGGTATCGCGAGAGGATCGATTTTCACGCTGGAGAAATGAAAAATAAGGATTTCCAGACGCATCCAGTATCCGCCCGGTGGTGGGCCAATCGAGTTTTGATCGTTTCCCTGGTGGGGATTGGCTACTTCACGCTGTTTCCATTCCACTTCGATTTCGCATCCAGAAGCGGAATTCGAGGCTCCGTCTTCCTGCTGGGCTCCTCGGACATGACCAAGCCGAATTGGGAATTTTTCCTCAATGTCCTTCTGTTTATTCCGTTTGGCTTTGCTATCGCCGCGGAATGTCGCAAGCGCGGATTGCGCCGGTCATTTTGGCTGCCGCTCTCAATGGCGACTGGAGCCATCGTTTCCTACCTGGTGGAAATATTGCAGCTCTACATTCCCACGCGGAATTCGGGGTGGAATGACGTCGTGTCCAACACGATTGGTTCGGTCGCGGGATTTATCCTGTTCGCCGTCTGTGGCGAAGCCATTCTCAGACAACTATCGAAACGCGAAGTTGCCCTGGAAAATTGGCTGACGCCTTTTCGGACCGCGGCTCTCCTGCTCGTCTTTTTTGGGATTTGTTTCGGCGTTTCGATCCCGTTGCAGCGCCAAACACGTTTGAGCAATTGGGACCAGCAGAGTGTGCTGCTCGTGGGAAACGATGCGATGGGAGATCATCCATGGAGGGGCAGGGTGCTCCGTCTGCAGATTTGGGACCGCGCGCTGGCGGAAAAATCGATCTATCGACTGATGTCCGGAGCTGCGGCACCCCCGGCAGATTCAAGCGTGGCGGCTTCATATGATTTTACCACTCCCCCTCCGTTTCCGGACCAGCGGGGATCCTTGCCCGCACTCAGCCCTTTTTTCGCACGTCCCCAACGAGGTATTGAACTTCCCTTCGCGATGGATGGGACGAATTGGCTGACAACAAGGGTTGCGGTTCCTGAACTTACCCGGGAGATTCAGAAAAACAATCAGTTCACAATCCATCTGGTGTGCGCGCCGGCGGGAATCCGGAACGTGGACGAACGCATTGTCTCCCTTTCACAATCGGACGATGCGGTGAACCTGCATTTGCGGCAGGAGGGAAGCAACCTGGTCCTGTGGTTCCATTTTCCACTGACGGAGACGCGTTCCGACTTGGCTTGGTTCGTGCCCGATGTATTTCAAGAGGGGCAACTTCGGGATATCGTCGCGACCTTCAATGGGGCTGACGCGTCCATTTACGTAAATGGAAAGAAGGCGAACGACAACTACCAGCTTGGGCCGGGCGTGTCGCTAATCCACCTGTTCTTCTATGTACGAACGGCCGACTTGCAGGGATTCGTGGTGATGTTCGAGATGCTGATTTTTCTTCCCGGGGGGTTGTTGATCGGAATCGCCGCGAGAAAATGGCGCGTCTGGAATGATTGGGGGAAACTAACGCTTACGTTGGCCTTGCTCCTACCGCCGGTGTTTCTGGAATTTCTACTGGTTTGGGTGAGCGGAAGGGGACTTCGCCCGGGAAATATCTACACTTCACTGTTTCTGGGAATCGCGGGCGCGTTGCTGATCAACGCGGATTTTCAGGTGGAATTGTCTTGATTTGCTGTGTTTAATTTCGCTATTTGGTTTCGTTTGAGAGGCCATTCAGGTTGGGGTTCCAGGAGCGCAGGCTTTCGCCTGTCTGGTTTTGAATTTCGTGGGGCTACCCTCGGTGTTACCAGAAGTCAAAAGAAGAAAGCCTGTCCTACTTGGATGTAGCGGTCGTCATTCCCCATCTTTGGCGGATGGATGAATCCAGGCGGCGGAACAGCAGGCCGTCCACGGCGTATCCAAGTACGGCGATGAGAATCATGACGGCGACGACCAGATTGATATCGTTGAAATCGCGGCCTGCCATGAGGAGTTGACCGAGGCCGAGCGAGATATAAATCATTTCCCCAGTAATCAGCGAGCGCCACGCAAACGCCCATCCTTGCCTCAGTCCATCCATCAAGTAAGGCATGCTGGCCGGAAGCATCACGTGCCAGAACAGTTGCGGGCCTTTTGCGCCCAGATTGCGTCCGGCCATGGAGAGGATGCGAGGAACGTTGTCGAACCCGGCCTTCGTGGATTGTGTTACCGCAAGCAGGGAACCCGTGATCGTTACGAAGATGATCGCCGTTTCGCTGAGGCCAAACCAGAGCAGCGCGATGGGCACCCAGCAGGCGCTGGGCAGGCTTTGCAGGCTCAGGATCACTCGGCCCAGCGTATCTTCCAGAAATTCATTCGATGCCAGCAACATGCCGAGCAGGATTCCCAGAACCACCGAGATGGCATATCCAATCACGACACGCCGCAAACTGATTCCAATGCCGATCAGGATGCTGTGATCCTTGAAGCCGTCGTAGAGCGATGCGGCGACTCCCTGCGGAGTTGGAAACAGGTAAGGCGGCCAGAATTTCGCCAGGGCCAGCGCCTCCCACACGATCAGGATGCCGGCGGCGAAAATCAGCTGGTTAACGCTTTTCTTCACGCGAATACTCCGCATTGAACGACCGGTCGATTTCTTCCCGAAGCTGGCCGAGAATTTCCTTGGACAAATAAGCGACATCGGAATCTTCCACGTGGCGCGGACGATCAAGCGTCACCTGAAACTGGCTCTTGATGCGGCCGGGACGGAAACTCATCAGCAGAACACGGTCGCCAAGGCGCACGGCTTCGCGGACGTTGTGCGTGACGAAGACGATCGTGGGCGCTGTTTCTTTCCAGATGCGCTCGAGTTCGTCATGCAGCATGTCGCGCGTCTGCGCGTCGAGGGCGGCGAACGGCTCATCCATCAGGAGAATTTTCGGGCGCACGGCAAGGGAACGCGCAAGGGCGACGCGCTGCTTCATGCCGCCGGAGAGCTGATGCACGAAGTGATCTTCAAAATGCGAAAGGTGAACCATGCGCAGGAATTGTTTGGCGCGGTCGCGGCGTTCTTCTTTGGAGATGCCTTCCATTTTCAGGCCGAATTCCACGTTTTGCCGGACGGTCAGCCAGGGAAATAATCCCAATTCCTGAAATAGAAGAATGCGGTCGGTGCCCGGGCCCTTCACAGGACTTCCGTCCACGGTGATTTCTCCGGTGGTGGGCTTGTCGAGGCCGGCGATCAGATGCAGGAGCGTCGATTTTCCGCAGCCGGAAGGACCGACGATGCAGACGAATTCGCCCTGCTCGATTTCGAGGTCGATGTTCTGCAACGCGGGAGTGAATGAGCCGCGCGAATTCTTGTAGCTCCGGAAAACGCCGCTCAGGCAGATGCTTTCTTTTTCCGGTGGGCACGGTTGCCGCGAAAATGCGATATCGACCGCCGAATCTTTCTTCGGTTTCGGTCGTTCGGACAATTCTTCGTGTTCAGGCAGCACGCGGCCCCCGCCGATGGAACGCTGGATCATGTCGAGTACGTAATTGGTCATTGTACTGGGCTCACCTTCTTTTCGCGAAGTACTTCGTTGAGCAGAGTCAGGTCATAGAGTCCGGAAATGTCGGGCTGCGTCCGGCCGAGAAAGCCTTCCTCAAAGGCCTGCTGCGTGGATTTTGCCAGCGACGAACGGACCGGATCGTAGGTGACCTGTAAGCGGGAGAACGCGTCGTCCATGATTTCCGGCGCGAGCGGCTTTCCGGTTTCTTTTTGCAACTGCTGGTTCATGATCTGTTTTGCCTGCGCGGCGTTTTTGACGATCCAGTCGGTCAATTCCACATGCGCGCGAAGGAAATTTTTAACGATGTCGGGATGCTGCTTGAGAAATTTTGGATTGACGATGAGGTCGGTGACGATGAATTGACGGTTCGGCCACAGGTCGCGCTCATCGAGAAAAATTTTGCCGCCGCCTTCGTGGACGAGGCGCGAGGCCCAGGGTTCCGGCGCCCAGGAGGCGTCCAGTTGGCCCTTGAGAAATAGCGAAAGCTGGTCGGCGTTGGGAAGCGGAAGGACCTGCACGTCGCCGCCTTTTTCGCGGGCCTTCAGGCCGTTGGCGCGCAGCCAGGAACGCAACGCCACGTCTTGCGTGTTGCCCTGTTGAGGCGAGGCCACTTTTTTGCCGTGAAAATCGGACGGCTTTTGAATCCCCGCGCCTTGCCGCACCACCAGCGATGCGCCTCCGCTGGCCGCTCCGGCAATCACACGAACTGCTTCGCCCTGCGAACGGACATAACCGGTCACGGTCGGATTCGGTCCGACGTACGTCATATCGATCGCATTCGCGAACAAAGCTTCGATTGCCGATGGTCCCGCGTTGAACGCTTTCCATTCGATTTGCACGCCGGGCCCCACGGCTTTTTCGAACTGGCCGTTGGCGCGGCCCACCAGGGCCTGAGCGTGCGTAATGTTCGGAAAATATCCCACGCGAATCACGACGGGTTTTTGTTGGGCGTTTAAGACGGCGCACGCAAATAGAATGAGCGCCGCAAGAGTTCCGAAACTCGCCAATATAGTTTTCATTTTCATGAGGTTCGTGTCCACGTTTGTCCGCCTAGAATTTGTACGTCATATCGAATTGCAGGCGCTCCCACAACGGCTGAACGGTGCTGCCGCCGGTGACCAGCGGCCGCCCGAATAATCCGTTGAGCTGTAGTGTCACGTTGTCGAATAGTTGATAGAGAATTTCCGGGCGGTGCATCTCGACATTGGTGCTCGGAAAAATTTCGCTGTAATTGAATGCGCCGACCACAGCCTCCCGCTGAATCATGAAGCGCGTGTAGCTGAATTGCCAGTCGCCCTTTTTCAACGTCCGGCCCACGTTGGCTTCGACCCAATATCCGTGCCGCCCGTGAGGATCGCAAGGCGCGGAGAAAACCGCCCCGGCCAGAATATTCGGCACATTTTCGCAAGCCCGCGTATTTTCGGAAAAATCTCCGACAAAGCTGACGGGCCAGCGCTCCGACGAAGTGCGGAAGTCGATTTGCGCGAGCGAATCGAGAATCCCGAATTTCGAGGCGAACTGCGCCGACGCGATGGTTTTCGCGCCGGTGGTTGCGTTGGTTGTTGTAACCGTCGCAATCGAGTTTTGCAGGCCGTTGCTGTTGAGGGCGAGCAATCCGTTGGCCGGACTGGCGCTGTTTGCCACGGTTACCGCCAGCGCAACGGCATCGGCGTTTTTCCAATCGTAGAAGCCGGTGTAGGCGCTGAGTCTGACTCGGCTGCCGAGCTGCCAGAACGTCTGCAACTGTTCGCCGTAAACCATTGTGCTATACACACTCTGATTCGTCATCGCCGTGCGTTTGGTTTCGGCAAACGGCAACTGGAACCCGACGAGGCTGAATTTTTTCAGCACCGGCGTCTCGACATTAAACGCCAGCGTTTCGGCGGCGCCCTCCGGGTTGATGTCCTTGTCCCAAACCAGTTCGGTGTTGAACCACGGGTAGGCAAACTTTCCGCCCGTAAGAGTGAGATTCGGGAGCCAGTGCGGGCGATACGTCGCATAGGCGCGGTCAATTTCGATCGGTTTTCGTGTGGTGTCCTGGCCCGTCGTCTGGTTCGTGGAAATCGGATTGTTGAGGTCGCCCGAGGCGAGCGAAAAGCCGCCATTGATCTGATCGTTCAATCGCGCCTCGGCATTGAAGCGCAGGCGGAAACGTTCCCGCAACTGATCCTGCGATTTGTTGGTGGGACCGCCGAACGTCGGCTCGGCGCGCAAACGGAAGTCGCCGCTGAATACAAACGGGCCGAGGCTTTTCAGGCGTTTGTCGAAGTCATTTCGTGAATTCTCCATGCTCGATTCGAGCTGGGAAACTTTCTGGGCGAGATCGGCTGGCGCAGCGGAGCTGCCCGCCGTCGAGGATGTGACGGGCGAATCGGCTCCCGCGACGATGAGTTCGGACCCGGCCGCGTTGAGTTTCGCTTCGAGGCGCGCGGTCACTTCCTTTTGATCGCGCAATTCGGCGCGCAAGGATTCGATTTCCTGTCCTTGCGCTCGCAGAAGCTCGACGACATCGCTCAGCGTTGGCGCCGGCGGTTCGGCCTTCAGCGAACCGGCGACCAGCCCTGAACCCGCGGATTCCGAAGGCTGAAGGTCCGTCTCTTTACGTGCTCCGTTTTCCGCCGCCTGCGCCGGAATTCTCAGCACGGCGAGCAGAACGATTGAAGCCACGATCCCAATCCCTCTGTTGGTAAACAGTCGGGCGAAGGAAACTTTTTTCATGTCGATTCGGGCGGTTCAGGATCACCCAGTGGACTGGTAGCCCTGGCCGGTTGCTCTTTTCCGCCTCCCCAAAGGGCAGGCTTATGTTTCGTCTGGCGTTATCCCCAAAAACAAAAAACCCACCGGCAGGTTACTCCTGGCGGTGGGTTTCTAGAATGGCGCGATAATTTTCTAGATGATATAGCTCCCGGTGCCAGAAGACACACAGCTACAGCAGGTACAACAGAGGCAAGCCTGCTTGGTCTTCTGGACGTGGGAGATCATCGAAGTAAAGATACAGAAGGGGATGGTGTAAGTCAATTGCACAATTGTGGGGCGGTCATTCAGAGATAGCAAAGCCAGGCAGAGGTAGCACAGCCAGGAGTGGCTGTGCTACGAATGACGCGAAAAGAATGGAGGCGCGGGGCGGGATCGAACCGCCGATAAAGGTTTTGCAGACCTTTGCCTTACCACTTGGCGACCGCGCCTAGGACAAAACTATTCTATCAGATCATGAACCCGGCATCGTCGTTGTTGAACGATGCCGGGCCCACGTGGCCTAAGGGAAAACTCATCCAGTCTTGATTTCTGTTACCAGAGCAGCTTCAATCCAAACTGAATCTGCCGGGAAGTTGTCGTTGTGGATGTGATGACTCCCGCGGTTGGCGAAGGTCCCGAAGTGGCCGAGGTGAACACGACGGGGTTGGGATTATTCAGGTTGGTGCGATTGAAAATATTGAAAAATTCGCTTCGGAATTGGAGATTGAAGCGTTCCGCCAGCTGGAATTTCTTCACGATCGAGAAATCGGTTTCGGCAAGGCCCGGTCCTGTGAGGAAGTTGCGCGGGGCGTTGCCGTACGTGTTGGCGAGAGGGGCGATGAACGCGTTGGGATCGAAATAACGGCCCGGGCCGCCGAGAATGATCGGTCCGGTGAACGCAGGATTCAACGATGGGCGCACCGGGTTGCGCGTATCGCCGTCGTTGGATGGGTTGTAGGAAAGTTGCGGCGTAAACGGCAGGCCGGAAAGCAGAGTCTCGATGCCGCTGATCTGCCAGTTTGCGATGAGCGTGTTCAACCAAGCTCTTTCGCCTGAGCCATTCGTGTGTCCGAACGGCAGATCGTAGGTCGCGTTGATCGTTGCTGCATGGCGGATGTCGAAGGAAGCGCGGCCGTAGTCCGCAGCCTTCGGGTTCAAAGGATTGGAAGAGAACGCGGGCGAATTTGTGGCGACGCTGGTGTTCATGCTGTCGCCGTCGTCGAGCGCCTTGGCGAATGTGTAGGCTCCGCGAAATTGCAAACCATGGCTGAAGTGGTGATTCACGTCTACCTCGATGCCGTTATAGGAACTGACGCCTTGTGAAAACCAATGCGTAGTGTTCCAGACGGCGTTGTTGGCCAGCGTTGCCGAAGGATAGTAGTAGGAGCCCGCGGGATAATTTGCAGGGCAGGGCGATGCCGGGCAAATCACGACGCTGCTCGGAACGTTGGCGTCGATCGAAAGAATTTCGTGAATGCCATGCGATCCGACGTAACCGACGCTGAGCGTGGTGTTCGGCGTGATCTGCTGTTCGATTTTCAAGTTATAGGAATAGACCGTCGGTGTTTTCAAATCGGGCTGGACGCCGCTCGGGATTATTTTTGTGCCCGCGATTGGCGTGAAAGGATTTGTGGTCGCGCCCAGAATCGTCGAAACCGGAACGCTCTTAACGGCGTACACCGTGTTGAAGGGGCCGTTCTGGTCAAGGCGGTAACTGAGGTTGTCAATCAGCGCGTAATAAATTCCAGCGCCCGCTCGGATCACGGTTTTCTTCGATCCGAAGGGCGACCAGGCGATGCCGACTCTTGGCGCCGGGAGGAATTTCGCGTTGTTCACGGAAAATGCGGATGTTCCGACGCTGGGATTCGTATTGATCACGCCGTTCGCGTCGAATCCGTAATTTGAAGCGCGGCCATAGGCTTCGTTCCAGCCGTTGGTGAATTCTCCGCGGAATCCGACGCTGAGTTCGAGGCTTGGCCGGAGCTTGATAGCGTCTTCCACAAAGAACGCGCCTTCCAGCGAGCGCCAGGAAAGCGGCGTCGCGCTCGGCGCATATGTGTACGTGCTCACCGTACCTTGCAGGAATGTTTGCAGGTTGGTAAATGATGCCTGCGCGTACTGATCCTGAATCAGGCTGTCGTTCGATTGCAGGCGCTCAAACCACACGCCGAAACTGATCAGGTGAATGCCGTGCGTGATGCTGACCTGATCGATCGCCGTGAAGAGATTGCGCACCGCGCGGAGATTGCTGCCTGCGTTTGTGCCACCGTTGGTGAGTTGCGATGCGCCGTTGAGCGTGGTGCCGCCGCCGACCACGACCGCGCCGGGAACCGGAGCGAGCGTGGTATCCAGCCATTCTGTCGGGGCGGCGAGCGCCGGACCGGTGACGCCGCTATTGAAATAAAACCCTCCGCGCGAGAAGCCGAACGTGGCTTTGTTGAGAATGGCCGGAGAAAACACGTGCGTTTCGCTCAGGCTTACAACTTGTTCGCGAAGGAAAACATCCACGGTGCTGTATGGGTTGATGGTCGGTGAATGAGCCTGGCTGTCGTCCGCAGTGTAAACGGCCGCGAGGGAGTCCTTGTCCGAAATGATCTGATCGAACCGCGCCGTTCCGAAATCTTCGCGGATGTGTTGCTGCGGATTGCTGAAGGCTTCGGCGACGCCGCTGGGTAGGCCGCCGGGCGTCAGTAGCTCGGGACCATTCGCGACGGGCCACAGATTCAGCAAGCTGCCGACGCCGCTTGCGAGGCCCACGTTTTTCAGAGGCGTGGCCGAGGTGCAAGGATTCGGAATCGTGCTGAGCGCGCTGCAAGGCAGATAACCCGCTCGCGCGCCGCCCGTGACGGGGCTGTTCGATCCATCGCCATCCGGCACCAGAGTGACGTCGCTGAGGCCGAGGACCTGGCGAAAACCTTCATAGTTGGCAAACAGGAATGATTTGTCTTTCTCGACGGGTCCGCCGAGCGACCCTCCGAACACATTGCGTTGAAAATTGGGAATCTGTGGCGAGTCAAATGGATTCCGCGCATCGAGCACGCTGTTGCGGAGGAATTCATAGGCGTTGCCGTGGAGCTGATTTGTGCCTGAAGCGGTCACGATATTGACTTGCGCGCCGGGGCGTTTGCCGTATTCAGCGCCGTACGCGTCCTTGACGATGGAAAATTCGCGCACCGCATCGACGCCCAGCAACTGCCCGCTGGTTCCGCCGGGCGTATTATTCACTTCGGAGGCGCTGGTGAATTCCACGCCGTTGAGGATGTAGAGATTTTCCTGCGGCCGGCGTCCCGAGGCCGAGAACATATTGCCGACCACGGAGTTGGAAGTGCCGATTCCGCCCGAGCGCTGCGAGGTGTAGTTCACGACGCCGGGATTCAGAGTGAGCAACTGGTCGTAGCTGCGGCCATTTAGTGGCAGATTTTTTACCTGCTGCTCGCCGACGAGGCCTGAAAATTCCGCCGTGGTTACGGCGAGATCGAGCGATGTTTCCTCGACGTTGATGGATTGCTCGACTCCGCCGAGATCGAGTTTGATGTCCACATCGGCGCGCTGTCCGATGACGAGCGCGATTCCGGTTTTTCGTTCGGTGCGGAATCCGGCGTGCGCGGCGCTCACTTCATAGTTTCCGACGGCCAGAGCGGCCGCGTCATACCGTCCGGCGTCGTCGGAGACCAGCCCGCGAACCGCGCCGGTTTCCACGTTTTTCACCGTGATGGCCGCGCCGGGAACGATGGCGCCGGTGGCGTCGGTAACGGTTCCGTTGATTGAAGCTTCCGCCTGCGCCCATGCCGTGCCGGACGCCGCCGCGAGTAATAAAACGAGAAAGCCTGCCGCGATTTTTAAAATCCTTCTGCTGATGCTCGGTACGTTCATTGGAATCTTCTCCTCGAATTTCGCTTCTCAAGCTCAAAAACCGCTTATTCAAAAAAACTTACGCCCAAAAAGAAAAATCCCACCGCCGGCATGTATCCGGCGGTGGGATTCTAGAATTGCTCGGGTTTATAATCCGATATCTAGAGTTGCAGCCTCCCGGCGCCAGAAGACACACACGGACAGCAGGAACAGAATGGACAAGCCTGCATGGTCTTCTGGGCGTCGAAGTTCATAGTCAAGGCAACCCTACCTGAAAGAAAATCCCAATGTCAAATTTATTTTTTGGAGCCGTCCTTGATCTTGATTGCGGAAATTCAGCGGGAAACTTCAAAAAGCCGCTGTTTTAAAGTGTTTCGTGGGGCTCATTGGCTCATCCCGTCCGGGGATCGGAGCATCGGAATCACGGATTGCACCGGACCGCGTCTGCTTCGGTAACGTAACTCCGATCGAAACAGGTTTCATCCACGAAACTTATTTCCCTGAATCCCACACCATTCCTTCGCCGGCGCTATAATCGTCGCGTGCTCCGTACGCAGGCAGGCCGCTTCCGGCCTGGCCCAGGGAATTGAGACATGCAAGACTGGCTTCCAAGATCGATCTCCTGTTTGAAAGATTACGACGCGCGAAAATTCGCCGCCGATCTCGTCGCCGGCGTGACCGTAGGACTGGTTGCGCTTCCCCTGGCGATGGCGTTTGCAATCGCTTCGGGAGTTCCACCGCAGTCGGGATTGTACTGCGCCATCGTCGCCGGATTTCTGATCTCCGCGCTGGGCGGATCGACCACGCAAATCGGCGGGCCGACCGGTGCATTCGTTGTTGTCGTGTACGGCATCGTCGCGCGCTATGGGCTCGACGGACTGTTCATGTGCACGATGATGGCGGGTGTCATACTCGTGATTCTGGGGATCACCGGGCTGGGCACGGCGGTGAAATATATTCCGAGGCCCGTCGTCGTTGGTTTTACGAATGGCATCGCGATCACAATTGCGAGCACGCAGATCAAGGATTTCTTCGGCCTCAAGGTCGATAAAGTTCCCGGCGAATTTCTCGCGCGCATGGAAGTGCTTGCTCGAAACTTTCACACATATTCGCCGCTGGAAACCGGGCTCGGCGTTCTCGCCCTGGTTCTGGTGATCGTCTTCATGCGTTATGTGAAACGCGTGCCCGGTTACATTGTCGCTTTGTTTGCGGGCACGGCGCTGGTGGTTGTGTTCCATCTGCCCGTGGAAACGATCGGCACGCGGTTCGGCGGCATTCCCTCGGGTTTCCCCGGCATCAAGATTCCGACGTTTCGATTCGATCTCTTGCGCCCTCTGGTTTCCCCGGCGATCACCGTCGCCATGCTAGGAGCGATTGAATCGCTGATGTCCGCCGTGGTTTCCGATCGCATGAGCGGAACCAAGCATAATCCCAACGTCGAGTTGGTCGGACAGGGCGTCGCCAACATCATGTCGCCGCTATTCGGCGGCCTGCCCGCTACGGGCGCCATTGCGCGAACCGCTACAAACATTCGCTCCGGAGCGAAAACGCCGGTCGCCGGAATGATTCACGCGATGACGCTGCTCGCGATTGTTTTGTTTGCCGCGCCGCTGGCGCGATTTATTCCGCTCTCCGTTCTTTCCGCCATTCTGCTGGTGGTGTCGTACAACATGGGGGAGTGGCGCGAAATTCCCGAATTGTTGAAGCTCACGCCGCTGGAAATCGGGACATGGCTCATCACATTCGGGCTCACCGTGTTCGCGGACCTGACTGTGGCTGTTGAAGCGGGAATGATTCTCGCGGCGCTGGTGTACATCCGGAAGGTTACGGCGACGACGACCGTCTCGCAGGTCACGAAAGAATATCTGCAGGAAGGCCACGTGCACATTCTGCAGCACAAGGAAATTCCACCGTACGTGGCGATCTTCCGCATTCACGGGCCATTTCTATTCGGAGCCACCGACAAAATCGAGGAAATCACCGAGCGCCTTCCCGAGTTGCCGCCCATTCTCATCCTGCGGCTCAGGAACATGACGGCGATTGACGCCACCGGCTTGCAGGCGCTTGAAAAACTGTCGGACGCCGTGCGCGAGTCCGGCCGCGGATTCATTCTGTGCGGCGCGCGCGAACAACCGGCGCGCCTGATGCGGCAGTCTGAATTTGAAGAGCACGTGGGGGCGGGGAATATCTCCCCAAGTATTGCGGTGGCTTTGGAGCGGGCCAGGGTCTTATACCAGCGGATGGAACATCACAGCTTGCATGCCGTGGGCGATGAGGCAAGCAGCGCGCGCGAACCTCGCTAAGGCTGTGGCGCGGCGGTCAATTTGAATTTTCGGTGGAACTTTCCGATCGCTTCCTGCCCGGAGACTGGCGGCTGATTGACATACACAGTTTTCCCCCCGGTTTCCGCAAACACCCACATCAATTCTCCCGGGAGTTTTTGCTGAACCTCTTCCTTATGTTCCGCCGAAACCACCAGGAAAACGCGGCTGCTGCCCTGCCAGAGATTGGGAAAATCCGAGTCGCTGAAGAAACGCTTCGGGGCGTCCGGATAGTGGGAGCCGAATTCCAGGTTGCTGCCCGTCGCGTTGTACAGCAAGACGTTGCGGTGAGAATAAAACGCGATCCCGGGCGCGACGCGAATGTCCCCATAGAGCGCGATCTGATCGTCGGGGCGGAGATCCTTGCTGAGTTCCTGCGCGAGCGTTCGCGAAGATAGCGTAGGATTCAGTACATCATGGGCAATATGAGCCGCCAGAATAAAGCCGACCATTCCCGCAGCCAACGCGATCGTCGGCAACCATTTGACCCGGCGTTCGCGCAGCGCCCACGCCACGACAAAGGCAATGAGCACCGAAACAGAAGACAGGATAATCGGGAGACGAAGATCGGCAACCGATTCCGGCGTCAGATCGAGCAGATGGACCATTCCGGTCAAATAATTTTCCGGGCTGCGCATGTCCAGATGGCTGGAAACATCGGTCGCCGCCTGAATGTGCATCGTGGCCCACAGGAAATAGCCCGCCACAGCGGCAAAGACGATCGATAATACGGCCAGAACTCGATGCACGGGCCGCAGCCATTCCTGATCGGATTCTTCCGCGTCGGCAATGCCCAGTCCAAGAAGCATGCACATCGCCGGCCAGGCGCCGAAGCTGTAGTATTCGAGGCGCGAGCCGCTTTCAATCGTGAAGAACAACAGGATCACGCCCGTCCAGGAAAACAGCAGAAGCTTCGCCTGAGTTTTAATATCGGTGTCCGTGCTCCACACGCGCGCCGGGGGCAACTCCCGCAGAGCGAGCGGGAAAAAGAAGCTCCACGGAAACAGCCAGACCAGATGCGCGCTATACCAGGCCCACAGCGGCACGGCGCCGTAGTCGTGCGGGAGGCGCGTACCCAGGGCGCGGTTGATGTGCTCATTGATGAAAAACGCCCAGAAAAATCCGGGCGTGCGCAGTCCCGCCAGAATGTGCCAGGGCGCGGCGAGGGCCAGAAAAATCGCCGAACTCGAAACGAGCCGAAGTTCGCGCCAGCGATGCCAGCCGCGCGTCATCGTGATGAACACGAAGATGCCCGCCAGAGGGAAGAGAAGCCCGATTAACGCGCGGGTTAAAACGGCGACAGCGCACAACGCGGCCACGCCCCAGTATCCGACCCGCGAATCCAGGCTTCCGGTCCACGAACGTAAAAATAGATAGAAGATTCCCACAAACGCAAATGTATAGATTGCTTCGGGAATCATATTTCGCGTAAACAGAAACATGCCCACGCTGGTGGCGATCGCCAGCGCCCCGTACAGACCCGCCCGCTCGCCAAAAAACCTGCGGCCAAATTCAAAGCTCAGCAGAACGATGCCCACCACGGCCAGGCCGATTGGGAGCCGCGTCGCAAATTCAGACTCGCCCAGCAATTTGTAGCTGGCGGCCACCAGCCAGAAATGCATCGGAGGGCGAATCAGGTAGCGGACCCCGTCCATGTACATGACGACGAAGTCGTGCCGCAACAGCATCTCTTGCGAAACCATCGCGTGCGCGGCGTCCACATCTTCATCGTCCAGCGCGGGGCTGGCTGCCGTCCCGATATACAGGCCTGCGGAAAGCAGCAGCAGGCAGAACGCAATCCACCGCTCACGAAGTGTGAGATTTCGCATCAATAAATCCTTAAAGCAAGTAAGGAAACGCGAATCATAGCACAGCCGCGACCGATTCAGGGGTCTTAGCTCTTGCGACGCGCTGGCCCATTTCTGGTCACCCGTACAGTTGGTTTTATGTCCCCTGGATTCTAGCCTTATCAGCAGAGGAAGTCGTATGGGTTTTCCGCCTCACGGTTTCAAAGTATGACAAAGATCGCACAGGCGCTTCCATATCCCACGCGGAGGGTTCCAACGATGATACAAGTTGAGGCATTCCAGGAATTTCGGGCCGGACTCGCATTTCTGCGCGGGGGAGACGCCAACAGGGCGCTGCCGCATCTCCGCTCGGCTCTGGATCATGACCCGGACAATCCGTTCTACATTTCTTATGTGGGCGTGGCGGTCGCGGCTTCGGAGCAGAAGTGGGCGGAGGCGGAAAAACTGTGCCACTCCGCCATGCGCATGAACCGCCGCCAGGCTCAGCTTTATTTGAATCTCGCGGAAGTCTATGTGGCCGCCGACCGCAAGCAGGACGCGGCGGATATCCTTGCACGCGGATTGCATTATTCTCCGCACGATTTGCGTTTGAAAATGGCACTGGATCGCCTGGCAATGCGCCGGCCTCCCGTGCTCACATTTCTTCCCCGGATGCATTTCTTCAACCGGAATCTAGGCAAGCTCCGTCATCATGCCTTGCAGGTTCTGTCTTCGCTCTAACCCGCGCAGTTGATTGGCAGTTGATTATTGGGCGAAAACAGGCAGCCGAGCATTGCGCCGGAATAGGTGCGGCGGTATCATGCCATCCCAATGAAGCGTGTACTTGGAGTGTTTGTCTATCACGTGGAGCGAACCTGCCCCCAGTGCGGAAGCCCGCACGTTCATCGGACCAAGCGCGGGAGAATCGTTGAATTCTGGGTACTGCTTTTTCTTCCCTGGCGGCCCTATCGTTGCGGAAAATGCCGGTTGCGTTTTTACGGCCCAAAGAACCTTGCCAGGATCGACGATGAAATCGAACACGATGAGGAAGGCCAGCAGTATCATTCCGCCTCCATTCGCTCTGACCGCCGCGATTCCGAGAATCCTCGCCGATAGCCAATCCAGCTGTCCTACCCCTCCAACTTCAAAGCTGTAATTTCCAACCGCAATTTCCAATTTGACATCCGGTATGAAGATCACGCGTCCGGTTACGAACTTCGCTTCGCTCCAGATTCGTCCAGGGCTGTTTCTGATTTGGCGGGGGGTTCCTCGGGTGCCTTCGGCCATGCTCAATCGGCATGCATCTCAATTTCCTCCTGACGCATGGATTCCTGCTGCTGCGTGAATGCGTCTGGCTATAATGGCGGCCTGTGGACTTGGACTTCAAACAATTGCCGGAGCGGCTTTTCGGCCCGGACTCGTCTTTGCCGGGCTATCTGGCCGCGCGATGGGTGTTTCTACGCGCGCTCGGACTGATTTTTTTCTCGGCGTTTTATTCGCTGGCGTATCAGATTCGCGGGCTGATCGGGCCGCATGGAATTCTGCCGGCGCAGAGTTATCTTTCCGAGGTTGCGCAAGCGTTGGGGGGACAGCGTTTCTGGTTCGCTCCCACCGTTTTCTGGTGGTCGGCGAGCGATCGCACATTGATGGCGGTTTGCATTGTTGGAATAATTGCTTCCGTTTTGCTCGCAATGAACGTGGCGCCGCGGGGAATGCTGGGTATCTGCCTGATCTGTTTTCTTTCCTTTATCGGCGCCGCGCAGATATTCGCCAGTTACCAGTCCGATGGAATGCTGCTGGAAGCTGGATTCATCGGCATGTTTTTTGCGCCTGGCGGTTGGCGGCCGCGCTGGGGAGCTGCGGAGCCGCCTTCGCGCGCGAGCCGGTTCCTCCTGGTATGGCTGATGTTTCGAATCTATTTTGAATCGGGAATCGCGAAAATTCTGGGGCGCGATCCGGAGTGGCGCGACCTCACGGCCATGGATCAGTATTATCAGAATGGTCCGCTGCCCACGTGGATCGCATGGTATGCCCACCATCTCCCGCACGCGTTTCACGCGGCCACGGCGTTTCTGACGCTGGCTCTTGAACTGGTACTGATCTTCGCCGTTTTTCTCCCGCGCCGGTTTCGCATCGCTCTTTTTTTCGTAATCACGCCCTGGCAAATCGGGATCATTCTAACAAGCAACTATGCTTTCCTGAACTATCTCGTTCTGGTTTTGGGAATTATGTTGCTTGACGATCGATTCCTGGTCCGATTTTTTCCGGCGCTCGTGCGAAACTCCATATCGATCGAGAGTATTTCGCGTGGCGCGCTTCAAAACGCCGCGGGTTGGCGGGGTAAGACTCGACTGTGGGTACACGCGTTCTGGCTAAGCTGGATTTTTTATGCCACTTCGGCGCTCCTGATCTTCATGGTATTTCCCCAGGCCGCGCTGCCGAAATCTCCCGTGCGCGTGCTGGAGCCATTCCGCATTGCCAACGATTTTGGCCTGTTTGCCGTCATGACCCGCGACCGTTTTGAAATCGAATTTCAGGGTTCGCAGGACGGGCAGGCCTGGACAGCCTATCCGTTCCGCTACAAGCCTCAGGATATCCATGCAGCCCCGCGAATCTATGCCCCCTATCAGCCGCGATTTGACTGGAACCTGTGGTTCGCGTCGCTGGGGGGCTGGAGGGAGAACACTTTTGTTTTACAGATCGAGAAGAACCTGTTGAGCGCTGACCCGGAAGTTCTCTCCTTGTTTGCTGGAAACCCGTTTCCGGGGCAGCCGCCCAGGCAGATTCGCGCCGTCCTGTGGCAATACTGGTTCTCGGATTGGAACGAGAAGCGGCAGCAGGGGGTCTGGTGGCGTCGTGAGCGGATAGGTTTATATGCCCCCACGATCGAGCGGGAGGCTGACGGCAGGTTTCTTATCCTGGCGTGGCCGAGCGGCACTCCGGAATCACAGTAAGTATCCTATTTACAGGTATTTAAATCCCCTTCGCGACGATTCAAATCATCGGGAGTGTCCCTGCCAGGAAGCTTTTTCGGGATGTCCGAAAGTCCTAGGACTAACGTCCATTTTTCTTCAAACCGTCGTTCCAACGATTTCAGGACTGCTGAGCCATAGCCTGCGGCGAGCCCCGCTCGTAATCTTGCTTCACGTTACGGGAGAGCTGCCCAGCGGGAAACCCGAAACGAACTGAGGTGAACAAAAATGATTCTAGCCATCGCCGCACTCTTGATTCAGCCGCAGGTTGCACCGCAGCTTTCTTTCTCCGCAGAGAGAATGGCCATCGTTCAACCGGCGAATCCGGCCGCAGCGGGCAGCGCGCCGAATGCCCTGACCTATAGCAAACCGGCGGAAGAGGTCGCCGTGCCGGCCGCGCCGGAAGCAACAAGCGCTCCCGCCGAACCGGTGCTCGCCGCAAATGTGAATGCTTTGCCAGACGCTCCTGTCCCGGCACCGGCAATCAACGTTCCCGCCCCACGGGCTTTCATCGGCAACGGCAAACCCATGACGGTTTCGGTCGGCCAGTTGATCGCGGAAAATCGCCGCAAACAACTGATGTGGCGAGGACTGACAATTGCAGCCAGCGGCGCGGCCACCTTTGATGCCTGGACCACGCGGCGCGCGATCACGCAATACGGCGCGGTGGAATTGAATCCCATGCTGAAACCCTTTGCCGGCAACAGCTCGATGTACGCGGCGATTCAAGTGGGCCCGGTGATCATGGATTATATCGGCAAGAAAATGATGTACAGCAGATACAGCGTTGTGCGCCGCATGTGGTGGGTTCCGCAGAGCGCGAGCGTGGTCAGTTCGATCTTCTGCGGCGCGCACAATCTGAATTATCGCTAGATCGCTCCAGCCGAAGCGGCCAAACACAAAAGGTTTCTTCCCTCTGAGTAAAGCGTGGCCGGGTTCTCCACCCGGCCACGTTTTTTTTGCCACCACTCTGACGCATACACTTGTGGATAAAATTGACCTGGTGAAACTTTATATGGTGCACAGGCGAACAGGCACCGTTCCCACGATCTGCTTGAAAAGCCAGTATATTGATCTTACCAATGACAATGAGCAGTCAGCGCTGGATATTGCAGAAGACCTCCTAAGCATCACCAAAATGTCCCCATCGTCTTAAATTTTAGGATTCCCGACGCATCCCTATCGTTGCGGCTTTTCCCGCTCTGCTGTACTATCCCCGCCAGCGGAGGGAACAATTATCGCCACGGCGCAGACCATCGCGGCGCCCGATTCCCAAGCGCCATCGGCTACCGAGAATACACAGGCGCGGCGCGTGATTTCGCTCGACGTGTTTCGAGGAATCACGATTGCCGCCATGATTTTGGTGAACGATCCCGGATCGTGGCAGCATATCTATCCGCCACTGGAGCACGCCGAGTGGAATGGATGGACGCCGACCGATCTGATTTTTCCGTCTTTTCTTTTCATTTCCGGCGTTTCCTTGACGTTGTCGTTTGCGTCGCGCTTGTCGCGCGGGGTGACACACGGCGCGCTGGCCCTTCACATTCTGCGGCGCAGCGCAGCGATCTTCGCGATCGGCCTGTTCCTGAACGGTTTTCCATCCTTTGATTTCAGCACCATTCGCATC
Source organism: Terriglobia bacterium (assembly GCA_963788335.1). Lineage (GTDB taxonomy): Bacteria > Acidobacteriota > Terriglobia > Acidiferrales > UBA7541 > Palsa-360. Next base: position 426,432 of record CAWBGM010000006.1, on the reverse strand, counting down.
ATGGGCGTGCTGCAGCGGATTGCGATCTGCTATCTGGCCGCGGGGCTTTTGTATCTGTTGGTTTCCCGAGGGAAAATCGTTGAGAACGATGACAAACAATCGCGTTCCAGATTTATGGCGATTGCGGCCGTTGTCGTGATTCTGCTGGTCGGTTACTGGGCGTTGATGACGTTTGTGCCGGTGCCCGGGTATGGGGCGGGCAATCTCAGCCAGGATGGCAACCTCGGCGCATATATCGACCGCACGTTCATGGGCGGGCATTTGTGGTCGGAGTCGAAAACGTGGGATCCGGAGGGATTTCTTTCCACGCTTCCGGCGATTGCCACGATTCTCATCGGGATTCTGGCTGGGGAATGGATGCGGTCGAATCGTGATGGGGGACGCAAAGTGCTGGGCCTTGCGGCGGGCGGGATTTTATTGTCGATTGTGGGGCGCCTGCTGCATCCGTATTTCCCGATTAACAAAAATTTGTGGACCAGCACGTTCGTTCTGTTTACCGGCGGGTTCGCGATGTGCATGCTGGCTGCCTGTTATTGGGCGGTGGATTTGCGCGGCTGGCGCAAGTGGGCGGAGCCGTTTTTGGTCTTTGGGATGAATGCGATTCTGGCCTATGTGCTGGCTGCCATTGTTTCAGAAATCAGCACGGACTTTGAGTTTCATTTTTCCCAGGACCGTCTCAAAACGGTACACGGCTGGGTTTACGGGAAATATTTTGTTCCCCATTTCAGTCCTGTGAACGCGTCGCTGGCGTTCGGTATTTTTTTCGTCTTCACGATCTTTTTACCCCTTTGGCCACTGTATAGAAAGAAGATATATATTCGCATTTGAGGGAGTGTAATGTTCCAGAACTGAGGCTTCGGTTGCGGTTCATCATTTTAATCTATCCGTAACATTGGCTTCTGCATGGGCCATGTAAGATATTTGGAGGCAAGTCGGGATTAACATTCTGCCGCGTTGAGATGCTAATATGAAAGACACGCAATGAAACGAGTCCTTCTGATCGAAGACGATCGCGATATTGTGGAACTGGTTCGCTATAACCTTGAGCGCGAGGGATTCCAGGTAGCTTCGGCGACCGATGGCGCCACGGGCCTGGCTCAAGTGCGCAAGGCTCCGCCGGATCTTCTGCTGCTCGACCTGATGCTGCCGAAACTTTCGGGTCTGGAAATCTGCAAGGAAATTCGCCGCGACCAGGCGCTTAACCGTTTGCCTATCCTGATGCTGACCGCGCGCGGCGAGGAAGCCGACCGCGTGGTGGGCCTTGAGATGGGAGCGGACGATTATGTAACCAAGCCATTCAGCCCGCGTGAATTGGGCGCTCGCGTAAAGGCCCTGCTGCGGCGCACCGAGCCGGTCGGGGAGACGCCGCGCGTGATCGAATCGCGAGGGTTGACGATTGATCCTTCGTCGTATCGCGTTTCGCACGACGGGAGTCCCGTAACGCTTTCAACCCTTGAATTCCGATTGTTATATTATCTGGCGACGCGCCCGAATCGCGTGTTCAGCCGCGACCAGTTGCTGGACGCCGTCTGGGGCACCGAGCGATTTGTTACGCCTCGAAGCGTGGACGTTTACATCCGCCGCCTGCGCGAAAAGGTGGAAACCGACGCGGACCATCCGTCGTTTCTGAAGACCGTGCGCGGCGCCGGCTATATGTTCGAAAACGCAGGCCAGGCCGTGAAACAGGAGTGAACTCCCATTGCGTTTAGGCCTATTCTGGCGGCTGGGCGTAATCTACCTGGCGCTGGTCGCGGCAATTCTGATTGCGGTTGAAGTGACCGCTCGTGGGATGGTTGGCAGGATATGGCCCACGTTACTGGTCATCTGTCTGGCTGCGGGTGTCGCTTCCTTCCTGTTCCTGAACTCCATCTCCACGCGTCTCCGGCGATTAAAACTGTTTGCGGATCGCGCCGCCGGGGGCGATTTCGCACCGCTGGATCGCGACCACAGCCACGACGAGATCGCGGACCTCGCTGCCGTCCTGGGCGCAACCGTCGCCCAACTCGGACGAACCATCCATACCTTGACCGATGAACGCAATCGCTCGGCGGCGATCCTTGCAAGCATGGTTGAGGGTGTGGCCGTGGTGGCGGGAGACGAACGAATCCTGTATTGCAATCATGCGTTCGAACAGATTCTGGAACTGCCCGAGGGCAGCTCGCAGGGCAAGAAGCTTGTTCAAGCCCTGAGGCAGGCCGAGTTGGTTACAGCGGTGCGACAGGTTTTGCCGGGCGGCGAAGAGGTTACAGGGGAAGTGGAAGTCGGCACGGTGCGGCGGCGAAGTTTCAGCGTGACGGCCGCTCCGGTCAGCGCGGCGGGAGCGAATAGCGCGGTGCTTGTGCTTCATGACATCACGGAGCTGCGCCGCCTGGAACGCGTGCGGCGCGATTTTGTAGCCAATGTCTCGCATGAATTCAAGACGCCGCTTACGGCGATTCAGGGATTTTCCGAGACTCTTCTCGGCGGCGCGCTCGACGACAAGTCAAACCGGAAGCGTTTCGTTGAAATCATCCGCGAGCACGCCGGGCGTCTGGCCAGGCTGACCGACGATCTCTTGAAGCTTTCGCGCATCGAAGCCGGGCGGCTCGACCTCGAATTTCGTCCGGTTCGCGTTCAAGCGCTTGTGAACAGTTGCATCGAGACTGCGCGCTTCAAGGCGGAAGCGCGAGGTCTGCGGATCAATGTTGAATTGCCCGAAGGACTGCCGCCGGTTCGCGCGGATGGCGCTCAGGTAGGCGAGGTTTTGCAAAATCTGCTCGACAACGCGGTGCAATATACACCCGCGGGGGGGCAAATCGATGTGAGCGCCCGGTCGAATGGAAAGGAAGTCACGTTTACGGTCGCCGATACCGGCATCGGAATTCCGGAGTCCGACCTTGAGCGCATTTTCGAGCGTTTTTACCGCGTGGACGCCGCGCGATCGCGCGAGGCGGGCGGCACCGGACTCGGCCTCGCCATTGCCCGCCACATCGTTGACGCGCACAGCGGCCGCATCTGGGTTGAAAGCGCCGTTGGGCAGGGTTCGCGATTTCATTTCAGCGTTCCTTCCGCGCAATAAGTCCTTTTGTTCTTGTACTATTCACCCCCGCTTCATATCCCTTTTACATGCGGCAGTTAACCTAGTTGTGCCGGGAGATTCCGGCGGACCCCCGGTGAAAGGTGGTTTGATGGCCACATCGGTTACCAGCGTGCAAACGATCTATCAGGATGTACTGGCCAATTACCTGATCTCGATGGCTCGTACAGTAGAGGCCAGCGTCGAGCATGCCCTTGACGCGCTGCTGCGGCCCAACGTGGAAGCGGCCTCCGCATTATCCAGCCAAGTCTTCCTTGTCGAACCGCGCATTAATGAAATGGAAATCCTGATCGACGACCACGCGGTGCGGATGCTGCGAACCGGACTGCTCGATGACGAAGACATTCGCCGCGTTGTCGCTTCCCAGAAAATCGCCAACGATCTGGAGCGCATCGGCGATCTTGCCGTGAACATTTCCGAACGCGTGATTTCGCTGGCCGGAATGAACGTGACGCAGATGCCGCGCGATCTGGAGCCGATGGCCGGCGCCGTTCGAGGCATGTTGGGCCGCAGTCTCGGCGCTCTGATTTTCCGGAACGTGGTTCTTGCCGGGGAAGTACTCGAAGCCGACGACATTGTGGACCAGTATCGCGACCAGATTTTCGAGCACTTGCTTGCCGGGATGACGGCTGAGCCTTCGCAAGTGGCGCCGCACCTGCAATTCGTGCTGGCAACCCGGTATATGGAACGCATCGCCGATCATTCCACGAACATTGCCGAGGACATTATTTTTTGGGTGCGTGGTTTGGACGTGCGCCACGGACGCACGCGAATCAACAAGGAAGAAGCGATTTTTTCCGAAAAGAAAATTTAACTGGGTTGCACATTTATTGTGCACAACATCGATCTTCGTGTTGCACCCCACCCCGGGCCGACGCTCCCCTGGCGTCGGCCCTTCCTCCTTCTTTTACGTCAACATGAACAAAATAGGGGACTTGGGGTGCGATCTTAAGATTCTTTTGATTTTATACCCGCATCATCGCTTTGTAACGTAGCTGTAACAATTGGGAGTCAGAATCCACGACCTTACGAGGAGAAACAATGAGAATTGTAAAGGTGCTTTGTGTATTTGCTGTTTTGCTTGCACTTGGAACCGTGGCCATCGCCGAGGGCGGGCAGGTTCTGTTGAACGCTGCGGGCGCGACTTTTCCTTACCCTATGTATTCGAAGTGGTTCGATGTGTATCGCCAGTCTCACCCGAATGTCCAGATCAATTATCAGTCAATCGGTTCCGGCGGCGGCATTCGCCAGTTGATCGACAAAACTGTTGATTTCGGCGCCTCGGATGGGCCGATGACCGACGATCAGCTCAAACAGGCCAGTGTGCCGATCTTGCATTTCCCTACTGTTCTGGGCGCCGATGTGCCCAGCTATAACCTGAAGGGTGTGACCGCCGAATTGAATTTCACACCGGAAGCGCTCGCCGGAATTTTCCTTGGCAAGATCACGAAATGGAACGATCCCGCTCTGGTTTCGGCGAACCCTGGAGTGAATTTGCCGAAAGATGACATTGTGGTTGTGCACCGCTCCGATGGCAGCGGTACGACTTATATCTGGACCGATTATCTTTCCAAGGTCAGCCCGGAATGGATGACGAAAGTGGGCAAGGCGACTTCCGTGAACTGGCCAGTTGGATTGGGCGGCAAGGGTAATGAAGGAGTTGCCGGACTCGTTGAACAGACACCGGGATCGATGGGCTACATTGAGCTGATCTACGCCGTTCAGAATCATATTGCATACGGCAAAGTGAAAAACCAGGCTGGCGCGTTTGTGAAGGCCGACCTCGCGAGCGTTTCCGCAGCCGCCGCGGCGGTAGCAAAGACCATGCCGGCCGACTTCCGGGTTTCGATCACGGATCCGGCGGGAAACAAGGCAGCCTATCCGATCGCAAGCTTCACCTGGTTGCTGATTCCTTCCAAGTTCACCGACGCTACAAAACGAGAAACCGTGAAGGATTTCCTGAAGTGGATGATGACGGACGGGCAGTCCTATTGTGAAGCGCTATCCTACGCGAAGCTGCCGAAGGATGTGGTCACCAAGGAAATGAAGGCAATCGCTTCGATTCAGTAATCGGGAACGGCTGGTTGTAGTGCGGGAGAATTCATCGAAATGGCCACAACACCCAATGCGGCGACGCCCGAGGATTTCGCAGGAAGTTCCCGGACGTCGCTGCGCCACACTTTTGGCGCCGATGAGGTTGCGCATCTCATCACGCTGATTGCTGCGGCGACGCTACTTCTCATCACCGTTCTGCTCGTGTACCAGCTTTGGGTTCTCTCGGCGGAATCGCGAGCGAAATTCGGCTGGAGCTTTTTTGTTACACAGACGTGGGACCCGGTCTCCGGGGATTTCGGCGCACTCCCGTTTATTTATGGAACGCTGGTGACTTCCGCGATTGCTCTTGTCATTGCGGTTCCCCTGGGCGTGGGCGGCGCGATTTTTCTGGCTGAACTGGCGCCTCCCAAAATTTCCTCTTATTTGACGTTTGTCAGCGATCTGCTGGCGGCTGTTCCGAGCGTGATTTATGGATTGCTGGGCGTGTTCCTGCTTGTACCGATCATGCGAACCACCGTCCAGCCGGCTCTGAAAGAGACACTGGGATTCCTGCCGCTGTTCCAGGGCCCGTCCTACGGCATCGGGTTTCTGACGGCGGGTATCGTTCTGGCAATCATGATCGTGCCGTTTGTTCTCTCGGTCTCCCGGGAAGTCCTTATGGCTGTGCCACGAGATCAGCGGGAAGCGGCGCTGGGGCTTGGCGCGACGAAGTGGGAATCCACCTGGAAAGTGGTGGTCCCGGCGGCACGGATTGGAATCTTCGGTTCCGTGTTTCTGGCCATGGCCCGCGCTTTGGGTGAAACGATGGCGGTTACGATGGTCATCGGGAACAATCCCAAGATCGCGGCATCCTTATTTTCGCCCGGGTACTCGATTGCATCGGTGCTGGCCAATGAATTCTCCGAAGCTACCGGCAATTTGTACCTGAGCGCGCTGATTGAACTCGGTCTTGTCCTGTTCCTGCTGACATTTATTCTGAATGGCCTTGCTCGTCTGTTGATCGTTCTCACGACGTCGCGAGGGAGCGGGGTGTTGCCCTCATGAGCGCTCGACTGATTTGGCGGAAATCGCTGAACGTTTTCATGCTGTCGATGACAGGCCTTTGCGCGCTGATTACGGTATCGGCCCTGTTCTTTATTCTCGGATATCTGGTTTACAATGGCGGGAAAGATTTGTCCTGGAACTTCTTTACCAAGCTTCCTGCCCCGGTGGGCGAAACCGGCGGCGGGATGGCCAATGCGATCATTGGCAGCCTGAAGCTTCTGGGGCTGGCGGCTCTGATGGGAGTGCCGATCGGTTTGCTGGGCGGCGTATATCTGGCCGAGTTTGGCGGGAAAACGCTTCCGTTCATCGTGCGGTACACCGCAGACCTGCTGAATGGCGTGCCGTCGATCGTAATCGGAATATTCGCCTACGCACTGGTCGTGATGCCCATGCATCATTTTTCGACGCTGGCGGGCGGTTTTGCTCTCGGAATCATGGTGATTCCTACCGTGATTCGAAATACGGAAAGTTTCCTGCGCGACGTCCCTCGCACCATGCGCGAGGGAGCGTTCGCGCTGGGTGCCAATAAGTGGAGGATGATCGCCACGGTGGTGCTGCCGGCGGCTTCGCGCGGGATTCTGACCGGCGTCCTGCTGGCTTTGGCTCGTGTGGCCGGAGAGACGGCTCCTCTGCTGTTTACCGCATTTGGCAATCGATTTTGGAGCCCGGGATTAAACCAGCCGACTTCGTCGCTACCTGTCGTAATCTATACTTACGCCACGGGCCCCTATGAAGACTGGCATCAGCAGGCTTGGGCGGCCGGACTGGTTTTGCTGGGATTGGTCCTGCTGACGAATATCCTGGTACGCGTATTTCTGACGGGCGGCTCTGCATACGAGAGGACCTGACAATGGACGCTGCGTTTCCAATTTCGAATTCGGGGGCTGCTGCCGCGCAATCCGCACCCGCTAAGGCGACAGTGCATACACCAGCCATGACTACAACCACGCCAGACGCCAAAACGCTTCGGATGAAGATTACGAAGCTCAATTTTTATTACGGCAAGAATCACGCCCTGCATAACGTGTCCATGGATGTCGCCACCAACAAGGTGACGGCCATGATCGGGCCCTCGGGCTGCGGCAAGTCCACGCTGCTGCGGACTCTGAACCGCATGCACGAGACGCTGCGCCATACTCGACTCGAGGGAGAGATTGCCCTCGATGGCGTGAGTATCCTGACGCTGGATGTAACCAAGTTGCGCCGCATGGTCGGGATGGTGTTCCAGAAGCCGAATCCGTTCCCCAAGTCGATCTATGAAAATGTGGCGTACGGCCTGAAGATTAACGGGCATACCGGGCGGCTGGACGAAGCGGTCGAAAAAAGCCTGCGCCGCTCCGCTCTGTGGGACGAAGTAAAGGACAAGCTGCATAAGTCGGCCTATGCGCTCTCTGGAGGGCAGCAACAGCGGCTGTGCATTGCGCGGGCTCTGGCGGTGGATCCGGAAGTGCTGCTGCTTGATGAACCGTGTTCGGCGCTCGATCCGGTCAACACGGCGAAGATCGAGGAACTTCTGTTCGAACTCAAGCCGTCGTGCACCATGGTGATCGTCACCCACAACATGCAGCAGGCCGCGCGCGTGAGCGATTCCACCGCGTTCATGCTGAACGGCGACCTGATCGAGTTTTCACCCACCGGAACGATGTTTACCACGCCCGCGGATCCCAGAACCGAGGCGTACATCACCGGGCGTTTCGGATGATCGTCGGGAGCGATTGCCCGGCGATGGCGTCGAGTTTGGAAAGTGTGCGATAGATTTTTTGCATCGTAACTGCAATTGGAAGTGCGCGACACTGGGCAAGTCGAATTCAATGCCCGGCGCGGCAATGGAAAAGTGCATCAGGCTTTTTACCCTGAAGAAAATCAAGGGCAGCCTGTTTGGTTTCGAGTCGAATCGGATAAAAAGCGAACCGGCAGCTCTTCGCGTCATTGGGGGTAAATAGCCTGTTCCACTGGAAGGGTCCCGAGTATGGAACGTCATTTTGAACGCGACCTTGAGGAACTGAAAGAGCGGATGCTCTGGATGGGCAGTCTGGCGGAGCGCGCCGTGCATCAGGCCGTCCACTCGGTTCTGGATGCGGACGAGAAGCTCGCGGAAACCGTCCTGCGGGAAGAAAACGCCATCAACGAACTGCAGATTGAAATCGACGACCGCGTCGTGCAATTGCTGGCGCTGCAGCAACTGATGGCCGCCGACCTCCGCTTTGTGCTGGCCATCGCGCGTATCAACAACGATCTGGAACGCATCGGCGACCAGGCGGTGAACATCGCGCATTCGGCGACGCGCATCGTGCGCCATCCGCGCGTGAAGCCTTATGTGGACCTGCCGCGCATGGGCGAAATTGCAGAGAAAATGATGCGTGACAGCCTGGATTCGCTGGTGCGCCGCGATATCGAACTGGCTCGCTCCGTTCTGTCGCGCGACGATCAGGTGGACCAGTTGCGCGATCAGATTTTTCGTGAACTGCTCAGCTACATGATGGGCGATTCTTCGGTCGTGTTTCCCGCGTTTGAATTAATTCTGGTGGCGAAAAATCTCGAGCGCATCGCTGATCACGCGACCAACATCGCCGAAGATGTGATCTACATGGTAGCCGGCAGCGATGTGCGGCATCCGCTGGTGGACCGCAATACCGCCTAATCAATCTGATCCGGATTCTTCGTGAACTTCGCGATTTCTGTGTCATCCGTGATGATCTTTTTGGGTTGGACAAAACACCAAAAGCTTCAACACAGAAAGGAACCCACTGCCCGCATTTCGGTCATCCGACGAGAGCCACGACTTTGGCGCGCACTTCCGCCAACTCTTCCGCTGAAACGGCGCCCTTCGGTTTCGCTTTTCTGCGGCGCCAGTCGAGACTTTTCACATGATCCGCAAGGACAGCCGTCGGCAAGGGGCCGGCGATGACAACCTCGAACGGATAATTCTTGATCTGTGTGGTCATGGGGCAGCAGACCATCAGGCTCGTCATGGCGTTATATGACGCCGGACTCAAGACAAGCGCAGGCCGGCGCCCCGCTTGCTCACGGCCCGCCTGCGGCGAGAAATTCAGCCACACGATGTCCCCTGCATCGGGCACATACCGTCGCGCCATCACCAAACCTCTTTGCCTTCCGCGGGCCGAAAATCGATCTCTTGATGCATGTTTTTCGAAGTAATGCCTTTCAGCAACTTTTGGAGGTCGTACCTCTTCTGCCGAAGAGGTTTGATGACAATGCGGCCCGCCTCTTCCAGCACGTCCACGGTTTCGTCGAGATCAAGGCCTGTCGCCCTCATGACCGTCGCCGGAATTCTTACCGCCGCGCTATTCCCCCATTTACGAACTGTGGCTTTCACGGTGCCTCCCTGAATATGAATTGCTCCCGGAGAGTATGTCAGGCGCCACGGAGGCGTCAACAATGTATATACAGTCCAGGCACGACAGATAAACCGCCTTGCGCAGGTTCAGTAGGACAGGCTTCACCCTGTCCTACCAAGAACGAACTCGAACTGCTCGATTCAATCTACGGTAAATCCAGAAGCAGGAAATCCGCCGCCGCCGAACCGGTCGCGGAAGGTCCCGAGAGTTTCAATTCGCTTTCGCTGGTGACGCGCGCCTGATCGCCGGGATTCAGCGTCTCGCCGTTGAGGTTTAAATTTCCGCCGATCACGAAAATGTAGGCGCGGCGTCCTGCGGCGAGTTTGAGAGTGGTGGATTGGCCGGGCGCGAGCAGCGACGTGTAGATGGTCGCGTCCTGATGAATCTGCACGGTGTTGTTGCCATTTTTTCCGACGGGGACGCCGATGGGCAGGAGTTTGCCGGTGCGGTCGGCTGTCGAAAAACTTTTTTGCTCCCACGACGGCGGCAAATTGGATTCGGCGGGAATAATCCAGAGTTGGATGAAGTGCACGGGGTCGGTATTCGAGTGGTTGTACTCGGCGTGGCGCAGGCCTGTGCCGGCGCTCATGCGCTGGATTTCGCCGTGGCGAATCACGCCGGTATTGTTCATGCTGTCTTTGTGTTCGAGGGCGCCGTCGATGACGTACGTGACGATTTCCATTTCCTTGTGGCCGTGTTCGCCGAAGCCGCGGCCGGGGATCACCACGTCGTCATTGAAGACGCGCAGGGGGCCGAAATTCATATTATTGGGATCGTTGTAGCGGTCAAATGAGAAATGCCAATAGGTATTAAGCCAATCGCTTTCAGCATGATAGCGGTCCTTCGAGCGAATCGTTTGAATCATGGCGGGCGCTCCAGAATTGCCAGGTTGCGGGCTTCCACCGGGAAGCCTGTTGCGCCATCATATCGCTGTTTTTTGTTCTTGCAACGTCCTAAATTTCCAACGGCGAAGACCGGCGAGTTGCGATCGCTGCGGCATATCCACTGCGCCGTCGCAGTCCATCCATAAATCAAATCCGAAAATCCTTCCGATACCACTCCCGCAAAATCGAAAGTTAGTGTAAATTTCTATCTGGCCGCTGGATCAGACACTCCATCGTGAGCCCAATTAAACCTGAATCCAAGGTTGCCGACGAAGGGACTACCCGCATGACCCGGGATACGCTTTCCGTTACCGATAACCGAACAGGCAAGAGTTACGAATTGCCTATCAAGGACGATACGATTCGCGCCATCGACCTGCGCCAGATCAAAGTGAAGTCCGACGACTTCGGCATGATGAGTTACGATCCGGCGTTCAGCAACACGGCGCTGTGCCAGAGCAAGATCACCTACATTGACGGCGACAAAGGCATCCTGCGATACCGTGGCTACTCGATCGAGGAGCTGGCGGAAAAGAGCACGTATCTCGAGACGGCCTACCTGATTTTGCACGGCGAATTGCCGAACCGCACGCAGCTCGAAGATTGGGCCTACCACATCACGCATCACACCTTCATCCACGAGTCGGTGAAGAAATTTCTGGACGGCTTTCACTATGACGCGCATCCGATGGGGATGATGATTTCGGCGATTGCGGCGCTCTCCACGTTCTATCCCGAGGCCAAGGATATTTTTAACAAGGCATCGCGCCAGAAACAGACCTACCGCCTGATCGGAAAGATGCCGACGCTGGCCGCGTTTTCCTACCGTCACAGCCTGGGGATGCCGTTCGCCTATCCCGACAATGAGCTGACCTACGCCGGAAATTTCCTGAACATGCTATTCAAGACGTCGGAACTGAAATACCGCCCGAATCCGACGCTGGAGCGCGCCCTCGATGTATTGTTCATTCTGCACGCGGACCACGAGCAGAATTGTTCGGCGAACGCAATGCGCTGCGTGGGCAGTTCGCATGTCGATCCGTTCTCGGCGACCGCCGCGGCCACCGCCGCGCTCTACGGCCCGCTGCACGGCGGCGCGAACGAAGAAGTGCTTCGCATGCTGCTGGAGATCGGTTCGCTCAATAACGTGCCTGCGTTCATCAAGCGAGTGAAGGCCGGCGAAACCAAGCTGATGGGATTCGGACACCGCGTTTACAAGAATTACGATCCGCGCGCGCGCATCATCAAGCATGTGGCCGACGGCGTCTTCGAAATCATGGGCCGCAATCCGCTGCTGAATATTGCGCTGGAATGCGAGCGCATCGCTCTGGAAGACGATTACTTTGTTTCCCGCAAGCTCTATCCCAATGTGGATTTTTATACCGGACTGATTTACCAGTCGATGGGTTTCCCGGTCACGATGTTCCCCGTGCTGTTTGCAATTCCGCGCACCAGCGGGTGGATCGCCCAGTGGGAAGAGATGCTGCTCGATCCCGAGCAGAAAATCGCGCGTCCCCGGCAGGTATATCTGGGGCACGACCTGCGGCCTTACGCTCCGCTCGATCAAAGGGGTTAATTATGAATCTTGTTGGGCCGGTGAAGAACGACCTTCGGTGAAAAAATTTGAATGCGTCGTGAATTCGAGCGAGGCGCGGAATTCCGCTTTGGCTAAAATACATGTAACCCGAAGAAGGAGCCATTCCGGGCTTCGCTCGGAAAGCTGGGTGACTGGCATTTCCGTGGTTTTTACGTGCTCTGCGCTGTCGAGCTTTCCTTAGAATCCCATATTGGAACACAGGCTCGATAGGGGTACATTTTACATATCACTGGCAGACACTTTTCTTGACAGAATCCTCCCGGTGTTCGAGACTGGTGTTCCCCCTTCCAGAAAGTAGATTCCCTTGTTCGAGTGGCTGCCCGCAGCATGACGAATTCTCGTCGATTGGGCTGAGCTTCGCCATATTTGCACTTCCAGCTAAAAGGGAATCGAGAGGAAGTCCGGTGACCACGAAGGAAGCGTTGGTTCGCGTACTCCTGGTTGGCGAGGCTGAGGAGGCGGGCAGAATACGGAGGCTGCTCGGTTCGGACGATTACGGTCCGATTCGAATTGCGGATGTTTCGGACCTGGGGAAGGCCGCCGAGTGGTTCTCCTGTGAAGATGCCGACATTCTGCTGCTGGATATGGGCCCGAACCGGGAACGTGGTCGCGCGTTTGTGGAAGCGGCCCGCGCGGCCGCGCCGGACATGCCGATGGTGATTCTTTCGGAGTTTGAGGACGAGGAGTTTGAGGGGGAGACGCTGCGAATGGGCGCGCAGGACATCCTGCTGAAAGCAAGGATGGACCGCACGGCGCTGGAGCGGTCGTTGCGGCACTCGGTCGAGAGGCACCATATGCGGAACACGCTGCGGAGCCTTTCTCTGATCGACGATCTGACCGGGCTGAATAATCGCCGAGGATTTATGGCGCTTGCCGAGCAGCACCTGCGCGTGATCCAACGAAAAGGCGCCGCGCTGATGATTTACCTGGACCTGGACGACCTGAAAACCATCAACGATACGTACGGCCATCTCGAGGGCAACCGGGCGCTCGTCGTGACCGCGAATGTGTTGCGGGCCTGCTTCCGCCAGTCGGACATTCTCGCCCGGCTCGGCGGGGACGAATTTTGCGTGCTGATGACCGATGCCAGAGAGGATTCGGCCGTTCAAGTTCGCAAGCGCCTGCAGCAGCGAATGGATTTCATCAACGCGCTTTCCACCTGGCAATACAAGCTTTCATGGAGCATCGGTATAGCGGAGGTTCTCTCCGTCAACCAGCCTTCGATGGACGATTTGCTTCGGATTGCCGATTCGCGCATGTACGAAGAGAAACGCAATAAGCAGGTCCGCGGGTCGTTTTCGCTGGCCTTCAAGCAGGCAACGATAGCGTAGCCCGATCGCGGCCCCATGTTTGTTTTCCGCCACTGAAGTTCCTTTCTCATTTTGCCGATCTATCCACTGCGAATTGACTTCGACCTAGCCGTGCCTCCGCGTGACAACCGTCGCGGATCTCAGGCCCGAATTTTTTCGCCAGGAGCCGGAATGCAATTTTTGCGGGACATCATTTTCGGTGGGAGCTTCCTGCCGCACGGGTATTGCTATCTGTGGACTCCGGGGCTCGTGGCGCTGCATGTCGTTTCGGATACTCTGATCGCAATCTCCTACTTTTCCATTCCGATCGCGCTGGTGCATTTCATTCGTAAAAGGAAGGACGTTCCCTTCAGCTGGATCTTCCTGCTGTTTGGAGGATTCATCGTCGCTTGCGGGGGCACGCATCTGATGGAGGTGTGGACGATCTGGTTTTCTTCGTATTGGCTTGCAGGGATTATAAAGGCTGTCACGGCGTGCCTCTCCGTCGTCACTGCCGTGATGGTGGTTCGAGTGATGCCGCGGGCGCTGGCCCTGCCGGGGACGCGCTGGCTGGTGGAGTTAAATCAAAAATTGACCGTGGAGGTGGAACAAAGAACCCTTGCCGAATCCGGACTGCGCCGCCTGACGGAGGAGTTGGAATTACGGGTGGCCGAGCGAACGGCGGAATTGTCGGCCACCAATCGATCGCTGCGCGAAAGCGAGGAACGCTATCGCACACTGGTGGATTACGCGCCTGAGGCGATCATTGTCCTGGATATGGATAAACGCAAATTCACGGACATGAACAAGAACTCGGAGCGACTGTTTGGAATGAGCCGCGCGGAGTTGCTTCAAGTAGGTCCGGTCGAGGTCAGCCCGCCATTCCAGCCGGACGGGCGATCCTCAAAGGAAGCGGCGATGGCAGAAATTGAAAAATGCCTGAGCCATGAGACGCCGCGGTTTGAATGGATCCATCTGAACTCCGAGGGAAAACAAATACCGTGCGAGATTTCGCTGGTTCGGCTGCCCTCCTCGGGCAGGAATTTGCTTCGGGCAAGCCTGGTCGATATTTCGGCCCGGAAACGGGCGGAAGAAGAAATCCGCGCGCTGAATTCGGAATTGGAAAATCGAGTCCGGGAGCGAACGGGACAGCTGGAGGCCGCCAACCACGATCTGGAGTCGTTTTCGTATTCCGTGTCGCACGATTTGCGGGCGCCGCTTCGTCACGTGGACGGATTCTCAAGAATTCTGCTGGAAGAATTCGGATCCCAAATTCCCTATGAAGCGTTGCGCCACCTCGAGCGGATTCGGGAATCCACACTGCACATGGGTTGCCTGATCGATGACTTGCTGAATCTGGCCCGCGTGGGCCGCAAGCCGCTCACGATAAGGTCCGTGAATCTCAACGACATCGTGTTGGAAACCATCACGCGCGTCGAAGCCGATCTGCACGGCCAGATCGTGGACTGGCGCGTTGCGCCGCTCTCGCCGGTGGAATGCGACGGCGGCCTGATCCAGCAGGTGTTCCTGAACCTGCTTTCCAACGCGCTGAAATTTTCGCGTCTCAATGAAAAGTCGATCGTCGAAATCGGAGAAATGTTAATGGAAGGCGCGCCGGTCATTTTTGTCCGCGACTACGGAGTGGGTTTCGACCCGCGCCAGGCGGACAAAATGTTCCAGGTATTTCAACGATTTCATTCCGACGATGAATTTGAGGGGACCGGGGTCGGCCTCGCCATCGTCCAGCGAATTATTCAGAAGCATGGCGGGTCGATCTGGGCGGAATCCGAACCGCGAAAGGGCGCTACGTTTTATTTTTCCATCGGGCGCGAAATGATTTCTGGAACGCGCAAGCCGGGAACGATGGAATCACTGACGGAGAAATCACGATGAATCAGGCCATGGAAAGCGAATCTCCTAGTTCCCTGCAGAAAATTTCGCTGCAGCCGCTGCGCGTGATGCTGATCGAGAATTCGATGGCCGACGCGGAACTGAACCTCCATGAATTGCAAAGGGCCGGCTTTGAATGCCGGCCGCAAATTATCGGGACACGCGCGGAGTTCGTCGACCGGTTGAGCCGTTTCCCCTACGATATTGTGCTGGCGGATTACCGCCTCCCGGGCTGGACGGGCGTGGAAGCCTATTCGGAAATGCGTCGGAGCGGGCACGAAGTGCCGTTCATTCTGGTGACCGGGACGCTCGGCGAGGAGATGGCCGTCGAGTGCATCAAGCGGGGAATTACTGATTTTGTCCTGAAGGACCATCTGTCGCGGCTTCCCCTGGTGGTAACGCGCGCCCTGGAAGAAAAATCGCTCCGCGATGCGCGCACGTTTATGATGGAGGCGCTCCGCCAGAGCGAATCCAATTCCTTGTTTCTATTTTCAAACAACCCGCTTCCCATGTGGGTCATCGAGAGTACGGGCTTACAGTTCCTCCAGGTCAACGATGCGGCTGTCGGCCATTATGGATATAGCCAGCTGGAATTTCTACAAATGAGGGCCAGCGACCTGCATCCTGCCGAGGAAATTCCGAGATTGCATGCCGCGATGAAGGGCGGATCTCCCGGGGCACTGCTGGCCGGCCATTGGCATCACCTCCTGAAAGATGAATCGCGGATCGATGTGGAAATGTTTCTGCACAAGATGGATTACTCGGGAACCTCGGCAGCGCTCGTGGTGGCTCTCGACATTACGGAGCGAAAACGGGCGGAAGAGGAAAAACAGAAATTCTTCACTCTGGTCGAAAATTGCCGCGATTTCATTGGCGTGGCGGATCTTCGAGGCAATGTGGAGTACGTGAATCCGGCTGGCCGCGCCCTGCTTGGGATTCCATTCGAGGAGGCGGTGAAAGGGGCCCGGACGCTCGACCACATCGCAACCGACGATCATTTCCTGGTGCGCCATACGATCTTCCCAGCGTTTCAATCGAAGGGACATTGGGAAGGGGAATTGCGATTCCGGAATATCCGAACGGGCCAGTCTCTTCCCATGGATTTCGTGGGATTTCAGATCAAGGATCCGCAGACGGGCGAACCGCGTCTGGTAGCCACTGTTTCGCGCGACATGACCGAACGGCGCGCGCTGGAACAGCAGCTTCGCCAGGCGCAAAAATTTGAGGCGATCGGCCAGCTTGCCGGCGGTATCGCGCATGATTTTAATAATGTGATCGGCGCAATCCTTGGCTGGGCGGAGTTGGGAGAAGAACAGGCTGCGGAGGACGGCGGGCAGTTGTCGATGTATTTCAAGAAAATCCATTCGCAGTGCGATCGAGTCACCGCACTGGTCCAACAACTGCTTGCCTTTGCGCGCCAGCAGGTTCTGGAGCCTCGCAACCTAAGCCTCAACCAGACCGTTCAGGACGTTTACAGCCTGCTGGACGGGGTAATCGGCAAGGATATCGAGATCCAAATCGTTCTGGCGAAGGACCTTTCCGCTGTGTGCGCCGACCCGACGCAAATTGAGCAGGTGCTGATGAACCTTTGCGTTAATTCACGCGATGCGATGCCGAAGGGCGGCCTGCTGAAGATCGAAACGCGAAACGCGACGATCTCCGAAGAGAATTCCCGCTCGATGCCCGGCGTTCATCCAGGGGCCTATGTCGAGCTTCGCGTGAGCGACACGGGAACTGGCATGGATTTGGCCGTGCAAGAGAGAATTTTCGAGCCATTTTTCACAACAAAAGGAACCGGAAAAGGGACAGGGCTGGGACTCGCCACGGCTTACGGCATAGTCAAACAGCATGGCGGTTACCTTTCCGTGGAAAGCGAAGTAGGGCGGGGGACCGTATTCCACATCCTCCTGCCTGCGATTGATCCTTCGGTGAAACCGGAACATCCTCTGGCTGTGATCCGGGATGAGCCGGTCCGAGGTGGGGTGGAAACAATTCTGATCGCCGAAGATCACGAGGGCGTCCGCGAAATGGCGGAAACGGCGCTCCAATCGGCGGGATATCGGGTTTTGCTCGCAGGCGATGGCGAGGAAGCCGTGGCCTTATTTTCCGCTCATCGCGACACGATTGCACTCGTGTTGCTGGACGTCATCATGCCGCACCTGAACGGTCTGGAAACCTACACGGCGATTACGTCGATCAAGCCCGGTGTTTCCGTCATTTTTGCGACCGGTTACAGCAACGAAACGGCTGCGCTGGCGGAGATCGTGGAGCGCGGCGTTCCTGTCATGAGAAAACCCTTCAGCCCGGCAGCGCTCCTCCGCCAGGTGCGGGAAGTTCTGGATCGGGCGGAAGCCCGGAAATAAATTCTTCGCACGCCTGAAAAGAAAGAATGAACGCTCCGTGCAATCTAAACTGCGGCGTCCCCACATTTGGGGCATCTGAAATCCGGGGAGATCGGGGGAATTTTCTCGAACCATTTACTTGTTGACACAGTATATGCCGTGTGTTATTTGGAATACAACTTTCTTTGAAAAGAAACATGCCCGGGAGGCTTTGCCGGGACGAATGGACTTATAGCTCTTGTTTGTGGATTGAATTTACCCAGCAACACCCCACCCACCCCAGAGGTGGAGGCCGCGAGGTCTTCACCTCTTTTTTTATTTCCCGATTTGCCCGGAGTTTGAATTGGAGGAATCGCCGAACATTGGTTCAGACCCATGACGGACAAAAGCTCAGCGGGTCCTCTTTGCCTGCGAATGGCGCAGGGTCCAATCCTCGGGAGGGAAACTGATGTGCCAGAAATTCGGATTGGGCTTCACGAATTCGATGGCCACATTGAATTTTCCGGATTCGCCGGGTGAAACCAGTTTGACGACCGATTCTTCCATTTCATTTGTTTTGGCGTTCTGGAGGGTTACGTTTTGTCCGTGCTCCAGCGTTGCGCTCAATTCGACGAGCGCTCCGTGAGCGTTCAGGACAATTGTTTTCGTTGTTTCCGAGAGGCCCGGCCTACCCGGCAGGTGCCAGTGAACAATGACGGGGACTTGCAGGAACAGGCGCTGGCTGCGCCTGTGCGCTGTGGGCGTTACCGCCATCGCGTAGTCCAAGCCAGGCTCATTTTTGTCAACTCAGTTCACGCCTGAAAAAAAACATCATGATCTTATAGCAATCGTGTCCCGTGCGGAACAGGGGCTGCAGGCCGGAAGTCCCGGTGAGAGTCATCTATCGCATGAATACGCGCCGGTTCCAGCAATTTGGAAAGCTCAGGGGGACTGCTGTTTTTTAGTCGGTAAGCACGGCGGAGTGTTCCTCGACCCGCGATTTTCCCGCCCGCTTTTCCGCGTAAAGTGTGCGATCGGCGCGTTCCAGGAACTGCTCGGTCGACTCTCCCTGCTCGTACCCCACCCATCCGGCGGAAAACAAAATGGGAATTTTTTGCCCCGCATATTCTGTTTCCATGGGCCTCAGCCGGGCCAAAAAGGACTCCACCTGGGCGGTGGAGCATTCCGGCAGCAATACGAGGAATTCATCTCCGCCCATGCGGGAAGCGAAATCCGAAAGGCGGATGGCCGCTGTGAGGCGCAAGGCAAATTCCTTCAGCACCTGATCTCCCGCAGCATGTCCAAGCGTATCGTTAATTTGCTTGAACTTGTCGAGGTCGAGCGACACAACGGCCAACGGGTGGCCGTAGCGCTGGGAACGTGAGGCTTCGGCGGTAAGCCGGTCCATGGCGGCGCGCCGGTTGCTCAAACCGGTAAGCGGATCCTTGAGCGCCAACCTTTCAAATTCCTCCGCATGGATTTGCAGGACGCGCATTTCTTCCATCTTCCTGGAAAATTGACGGCGCAGCCGCTTCACCATCACCTGCTGATAGATCGTGTATCCGTTGAAAATCAGGACCAGGCCGACCAGTCCACGCACCGCCCGGCTCAGGCTGGCCTGGAAGAATGGGTCATCCACTTTGAATAAATCCGGAAAACTCATGGAGAAAACGGCGAAGGTGAGCAGGAGCATGACGATGACCGCCATACTCCAGAGCCACCAGTCGCGCCGCTCAAGTTTGCGAAGCTGGTCCTGCACTTCGTTCAGTCGTTCCTGTCCCGAAGGATCGGGGTGCTGCAAGAACGGCGGTAAAAAAGTTGGGTTCATGACAAGAGCGAATCAGGCGAGCCTGGAAACGCGTACGAGGCGATTATAAATCCGGCCGGGCGGCACAATTAAAAAAAAACGCGCCGCATTCCGAATCGTAACACTGCACCTTAGGACAGTACGCGGGGGACAATACGCGAAGGGAAAGCACGCGGAAGGCCGGCACCCGGAGCCCGCGCATGGAGTGGTACGAATTTGTGAAATGGGAAGAGAAACGGAAGCTACGAGCCCTTTTTTAACTCGGCCAGAACGAGCTTCGCCACTTCGCGCAAGGTCTCGAACACTCCCTGCCCGGTCACCGCGACAGCTTCGGTCACGGGTTCGCCCTTTACCTGAAGCTGTTTGGAGAGCTCTTCGATGGAGAGCACTCCGGGGAGATCGCGTTTATTCAGTTGGAGCACATAGGGTATGGTGGTGAAGTCGAGCTTGTGTTCCTTCAGGTGTTCGCGAAGGTTTTCCAGAGTTTCCAGATTTGCGTCCAGGCGTTCTTCCTGTGAATCGGCGACAAATACAACGCCATCCGCGCCCTTGAGAATCAGCTTGCGGCTGGCTTCATAAAATACCTGGCCCGGAACGGTGTACAGATGGATACGCGTTTTGAACCCGCGCACTGTGCCGAGATCGATGGGAAGAAAATCAAAAAACAGGGTGCGGTCGGTTTCGGTGGCGAGTGAAATCATCTTGCCTTTTTGAGACGCGCCGGTATGGTCGTAAATCCACTGCAGGTTGGCGGTCTTTCCGCCGAGACCTGGCCCGTAGTAAACGAGCTTGCAATTAATTTCGCGCGCAGGAAAATTGATAAAGGGCACAGTTGTCCGGTCGGGCCGGGGCTTCTTTTATAGCATAGGCGGGAAATCCGTCCAATCCTCAAACCCATGTTTGTTGCCGACCTGGCAGCAGGATGGCGGAACTCAAACGAGCCGGCATGGCCGGCGCTTCATTTCGCCGTGGACGCCGATTCCCGCAGGGAACGGGCGCCAAATGATCTATAATCGGCGGGCTTTGTAAGCCGAGGAGAAAACGGATCATGAAGGGTTTCGTGCTGGGGCTGGTGATGGGAGTTTTGCTGCTTTCGGGTGGGGTTTATTACTATTTTGTTTCTGGAATGGCGCCTGTGGCGGCTTCGGATGCACCCATGCCGATGGAAAAGAAAATCGCGAGCCTCTCCCTGAATGCGCATATCGAGAAAGCGAATGTCCCGGCGCCGCCCATTCCCGCCAACGAGGAAAATTACAGTGCCGGAGCGAAGCTCTATAAAGACAATTGCGCCGGGTGCCATGGCTTACCGGATCAGCCCGCGCCGATGATTGCGGACAAGATGTTCCCGCACGCGCCGTTGCTGTTTAAGGGCAAGGGCGTGACCGACGATCCTGCCCAGGAGAGCTACTGGAAGGTGGCGAACGGCATCCGTTTGTCCGGAATGCCGGGATTCAAGAATGACCTGAACGACACGCAACTCTGGCAAATAGCGCTGTTGCTTGCGAACGCAGACAAGCTTCCGGATTCGACGAAGAAGTTCCTGGCTCCCGACCCAATTTCGTCGGCACCCCCAATGCAAATGCCGGATGCGGCCGCTCCGAAGGGGTCCGGCGTCAAAGAAATAGCCGCGAGCACTGGAGGGGAAGCGGAGACCACCGCTTCCTTCCTGAACTGTGAGCGATGCAGGGTTATTTCGTCTTCAGCCGCAGTTACGTTGACTGCACGAGGTCCCTCTGCTAGACTCCCGAAAATGGCACGCAACGGAAAGACAAAACGCAGTGGTGGCAGGGATACAGGTGTGCCTCCTCAAAAATCTAAGTTATTGAAAAATAAGGGTGATAAGAATACAGCCGCCCATGCCGAGGCCGTTCGCCAGATGGTAGACCCTCTTTTCGAACAACAATTGAAGTTTTACGAACAGGCTGTCCAGCATTTCCAGTTGCAAAAGCTTCCGAAAGCCAAGGAATTATTGGAAAAGGCCATCAGCGGCCCAAGCAAGGAACTTGCCGACCGCGCCCAGATCCATCTGCGAATTACTGAGCAGCGAATGGCCAAGCAAGCGGCCCCGTCTCTTAAGACGCCTGAGGAGCACTATCAAGCGGGCGTGGCGATGATGAATCTGGGGCGCTGGGACGAAGCGCGCGATCATTTGCTGCGAGCGAAAAAAATGGCGCCCAAAGCCGATTTTGTTTTTTATGCCATGGCGGCGCTGGATTGCCTGACCGGGGAAGCCGAATCCGCGATGGAGAATTTGAAGATGGCCATTCAACTCCGTCCGGAGAACAGGTATCACGCGCGCAACGACGAGGATTTTTCATTCTTACAGGAAGACCCGCGCTTTACAGAACTTCTCTATCCCGAACGCGAAGCATCCGGCGGTTAATCCTTTCGAAGCGGCAAGCTTCGCAATCCGGAAAAGGAAAGCTTCGCAACCCCGAAGCGGCCGGCTTCGCGATCAGAGACGCAATCCCGATGAAGAAGAGAGCAAAGCCATCGAACCAGGGTGTCCCGGGCCATGCGGGAGTGCGCGTGGTTGCGATTGGCGGCGGCACGGGACTTTCGATGCTGCTGCGCGGACTGAAACACTTTGTGGCCCGACGCAGACAGGAAGCGGACCGCCATCCAATCAGCGACCTCGCGGCGATTGTCACCGTCACCGACGACGGCGGAAGTTCCGGGCGCTTACGTCGCGAGTATAGCGTCCTGCCTCCGGGAGACATTCGCAATTGCATGGTGGCGCTGTCGCAGGATGAAGCGCTGCTGGGGCGGCTGTTTCAATATCGCTTCCATGCGGGCCGCGGACTGAAGGGACACAGCTTCGGAAATCTGTTTCTCACGGCGCTCACCGACGTTACCGGCGATTTCGGAGAGGCCGTGCGCGTGAGCGGAAAAGTCCTGGCGATTCGCGGGCGAATCTTTCCCTCGACGCTGGAAAATGTTTCGCTCGAAGCGGTAATGACGGACGGGAAAATTGTCCGGGGCGAAACGCGAATTGCGAAGAGCGGCAAGAAAATTCGCCGGTTGCGATTGCATCCGCGCCGTGTCCGCCCTCTTCCGGAAGTTCTGGAAGCCATCGCGCAGGCCAATCTGATTCTGATCGGTCCCGGCTCGCTGTATTCGAGCATCCTGCCGAACCTGCTGGTATCGGGCGTGGCCGAAGCGATTGAATCCTCCTCCGCCACGCGGGTCTATATTTCCAATTTGATGACGCAGCCGGGCGAGACCGAAGGGTACTCGCTGGCGGACCATGTGCGCGCGATCCAGAAGCACACGCGCCGGAAATTAATCGATTGGGCCGTGGCGAGCAACAAGCCCGTTTCCATCGAGGTGGCGCGCCGTTATAGCGCGCAGGGCGCCGAGCCGGTGAGTGTCGATGTCGGGGAAATGCAGCGGCTTGGCGTACGCTGCCTGCTCGATAATCTGCTGGAGGAGCATGGGGTTGTCCGACATGACTCGGCTCGCCTGGCGCAACTGCTGGTCGAGGAATTTGTCGAGCGGCAAGCCCCGCGCGGCTGAGTCTTTGTCAACAATTTGCCATTCTGCATTCCTTTCCTTGCACCTCACAGAGTTGGTTCGTATACTGGCGACGAAGGGTCTTGCCTCTACGTTTCGTCGTATTCAGTTCGGCGGCAATGATTGCCAGGCCGGCTGAATTCGCCCGGAACGATCGAGACCTCCTAAGGATTACTCGCCGTGGCCACGCTCGCCGTTCCAAACGAATTCAACGTCTATCAGTCCGCTGAGGCGCGCTTCGAAGCCGCCGCCAGAAAGCTCGGGCTTGAAGAAGGTCTTTACCGTTTTCTAAAATATCCGAATAAAGAAATCACCGTGTACATCCCGGTCATGATGGATAGCGGCCATCTCGAAGTGTTTATCGGTTATCGCGTGCATCATTCCATTGTTCGCGGACCGGGCAAGGGAGGCATTCGATTTGCTCCGGACGTGACGCTGGACGAAGTGCGAGCGCTGGCCAGTTGGATGACGTGGAAATGCGCCGTCGTGAATATTCCGTTTGGCGGCGCCAAGGGCGGCGTCATTTGCGATCCCGCCAAGCTTTCCAACGGGGAGTTGGAGCGGATTACCCGGCGCTACACCGCCGAGCTGATCGAATGGTTTGGCCCTGAGCGCGACGTGCCCGCTCCCGACCTCGGAACTAACGAACAGACCATGGCCTGGATCATGGACACCTACTCGATGCATGTTCGGCACACGACGACCGCTGTCGTCACGGGCAAACCGATTGACCTGGGCGGGTCGCGAGGACGTCACGAAGCCACCGGCCGCGGCGTGCTGATTAATTGCGACCGCGCAATGGCCAAGTTTCGCATGCAGCACATCAACACTCGCGTGATTATTCAGGGATTCGGTAATGTCGGCTCGATGACTGCAAAGCTCATGCATCTGGCCGGTTACAAGATCGTGGGCGTGGCCGATGTGCACGGCGCCCTGTACAACGAAAACGGTTTTGACATTCCGAAATTGCTGGAATGGACGCACGAGCAGCACAAGCCGCTGCCCGATTTTCCCGGCGGCGGCGCGAAAATGAGCGCCGGTGAGATTCTGTTCCAGCCGGCGGAGATCGTGATTCCGGCCGCCATTGAAAATCAGATTACTTCGGAGAACGCGCACCGGTTGCAGGCTCGCATTCTTTGCGAAGGAGCGAATGGACCCTGCACGGCGGCGGCGGACGATATCGTGGACAGCAAGGGGATTTTCGTGATACCTGACATACTCGCGAACGCCGGCGGCGTGACCGTGAGCTATTTTGAATGGGTGCAGGACCGGCAGGGCTACTTCTGGAGCGAGCGGGAAGTGAATGAACGGCTGAAAGACGTTCTGGAAAAAAGTTTCGATGAAGTCGTGCAGTACGGGGAAATACACAAAGTAAATAATCGGATCGCCGCGTACATGCTGGCGATCAACCGCGTCGCTTTTGTACTGAAGGAACGCGGAATTTATGCCTGAGCGGCGTCCTGCGCCGCCAGTTCGGATGCCTTACCATCATTGTGTTGGAGCGCGCTCTTGCGGAAATGAGAAGGGAGAGGATGCGATCACGCGTCCCTAACCTATGCTGGCTGAAAACATTTCTCCCGGAGCGATGAAGTCCGAAGACGAACACCGCCGCGATATTTGTACTGCCGGCCGTTGGATTCACGGCCGCGCGTTCGTGGCTTCCACGGATGGAAATATTTCCGTTCGGCTGGATTCCAGCCGCGTTCTTACTTCTCCGACAGGAATGAGCAAGGGCCTGATGACTCCGGACGATCTGGTCGTCGCCGACCTCAAGGGCCGCAAAATTGCCGGAAGCCGCGAGGCGTCTTCGGAACTCGCGATGCACCTGTTGATTTATAATCGCCGGCCGGATGTGAACGCCGTGTGCCACGCGCACCCTCCGACCGCCACCGCGCATGCTGCGGCCGGACTTCCACTGAATAAGGCGGTGCTGAGCGAGCTCGTCATCACCCTGGGCTGCATTCCCATTGCGCCGTACGGCACGCCGGGAACTCTGGAACTATCCGATACGCTGGACCCGCTGGTCGGGAATTACGACGCCGTCTTATTGGCCAATCATGGAGTCGTCACGTATGGGGCCGATTTGCTCACCGCTTTTTTTCGCATGGAAACCGTGGAGCATTTCGCGCAGGTTTCGCTCGCCAGCGGATTGCTGGGTAAGCAGGTCCTGCTTTCCGTCGGCGACGTCGAGAAATTGCTGGCCGCGCGCGCCCGCTATGGCACGGCGACGTCGGCAACATGGAACCCCGGCTGCCTCGTCACCCGCGACGACGCTGGAAACGCTGCAGGCGACCCCGAACGAATCTCCATTACACGCGTGGAACTCGAAGCCTTGATCGAAGAGGCTGTGCGGAAGGATCGGGCGCAGCGCTGAATTTCTTCGTGACAACCGCACACGACACTTAAATATTCCGTCGCGATTCCCATTGCTGTTAATCGTTCACCGATTTGCAGGGAATTCCAATCGCCGCGCTGCTGTGGCTCGCTGCGTTTGCCTGCCGTCTGGGCCTGCCGCGTTGACACTCGAGCATCCCGCCGCCATAATCGCGAATGGATCGATGAAACGAACAGTCGCGACAGGTTGCAACTGAATGATCGGACAGCTTCGCGGATCGCTTGGCGACAAGCGCACCAACCAGGTGCTTGTGGACGTGGGCGGCGTCGGCTACCTGGTCCACATTCCGCTGTCGACGTTTTACGCGCTGGGCGAGCTGCACTCCAGTGTGACGCTGCTGATTCATACGCAGGTGCGCGAAGACGCGATCGCGCTTTACGGATTTCTGAGTTCCCGCGAAAAACAATTGTTCGAGCTGCTGATTTCCGCCTCCGGCGTAGGGCCCGCTCTGGCGCTTAAAATTCTTTCCGGGATGAGCGTGGACGACTTGATTCCCGCCGTGCGTTCCGGCGATCTGGTCCGTCTGACGCGCATTCCCGGCGTCGGGCGCAAGACGGCCGAACGCATGGTGGTCGAGCTGCGCGACAAGCTGGCGGCGATGGATGTTCCGGAGGATGCGCGGCGGCCGGTGACGGTTTCCGGCGCCGCCGGCGACGTTGTCTCCGCGCTTCTCAATCTTGGTTATGAACAACGCACGGCCGAGCAGGCTGTGGAGCGTTCCGAGAAGGACGGTGTTTCGTCCACATTTGAGGCGCTTCTGCGCAGCGCCCTGCAACAATTGACGGCTCCTGGGCAAACGGGGGCGAGGGCGGCGCGGTGAGTGGCAGCATAGGCTGCCGCCTGTGTGATTTTTATTTTACTTTGCCAAAACTTTAAACCCCACAGGCGGAAGCCTGTGCGACCCAAACCGCAAATGGAAAAACCTTCACAACGCATCATTACAGGCGCGGAACTCGATGAAGACGCGCGCATCGACGCGAGCGTCCGGCCGAAGCGGTTTGCCGATTATATCGGGCAGACGCGCGTGAAGGAAAACATCGAGATCGCCATTCAAGCGGCGCTCAGCCGCGGCGAGGCGCTCGATCATGTATTGCTGTACGGACCTCCCGGCCTCGGCAAGACAACTCTCGCGCAGATAATTGCCAGCGAACTGGGCGTGGTGATCAAGACCAGTTCCGGGCCGCTGCTGGAACGCAAGGGCGACCTGACGGCGATTCTCACTTCGCTCGAGCAGAAGGAAGTTTTTTTTCTCGACGAAATTCACCGGCTCGTTCCGGCGATTGAAGAAGTCCTGTACCCGGCGATGGAGGATTACCGGATCGATCTGGTGATCGGGCAGGGAGCCGGAGCGCGCATTCACCCGTTTCTCCTGAATCGCTTCACGCTGATCGGCGCGACGACTCGAGCGGGACTGGTGACGGCGCCGCTGCGCTCGCGTTTCGGAATTGTTCATCGCCTCGAGTTTTATACGCCGGAGGAACTGGTTGTGATTGTCCGCCGGTCCGCATCCATTCTTGGAATTGCAGTGGACGATGACGGCGCCTTCGAGATCGCTCGCCGCAGCCGAGGCACTCCGCGCGTGGCCAACCGGCTGTTGCGCCGCGCGCGCGATTTTGCGCAGGTTCGCGCCCAGGGCCAGATCACGCTTGCCGTCGCCAATGAATCCCTGCAAATGCTCGGCGTGGACGAACACGGCCTCGACGAAGTGGATCGCACGCTCATGCTTACCATCCTGCAAAAATATGCGGGCGGTCCGGTGGGCCTCAGCACCATCGCGGCATCGATCAGCGAAGAAGAGGACGCCATCGAGGAAATTTACGAACCCTATCTGATGCAGCTGGGATTGCTCGACCGCACGCAGCGCGGGCGTGTGGCCACGGCGCTTGCCTATCGACATTTCGGCCTGGAACAGCCGCGCCAGCAGCATGGATTGTTCTGATTCTGATTTGAAAGACGCACTGAATCCACAAATAAACACAGATGAACACGGATAGAATCTGAAAAAGCCAAAAATATTCAAGGCGATCGAATTAAATTCTGCGGGTTTCTCTGTGCCCTCGGTGTCCTCTGTGTTAAACCGTGGTCTGGTTTTTACCTTTAGCTGTGTCCATCTGTGTCGATCTGTGGTTTCATCCCGATAGATGCCCGACGCCCATCTCATCTACCTTTCGATTGGCTCGAACCTTGGCGCGCGCGCGGCGAACCTCAATCGCGCGATTGCAGCTTTGCCAGACGCCGGCGCAAAAGTTCTCCGCCAATCTTCGTTCTATGAAACCGAGCCGGTCGATTTTCTCGACCAGCCGTGGTTTCTAAACTGCGTCGTGGAAGCCGAGACCTTTTTGCCGCCGGGGAAATTGCTCGATGCGTTCCAGGGAATCGAGCGCCGGATGAAAAGCAAAAAACTCGTCGCGCGGGGTCCACGGATCATCGATCTGGATGTTTTATTTTATGACGGAATCGTGGTACGGGAGAACGCAATTGAGATTCCGCACCCGAGGATGGCCGAGCGGCGATTCGTTCTTGTGCCGCTTGCTGAACTTGCGCCTGCGCTCCGGCATCCCGTTCTTCACGCCACGATGGCGGAGCTGCTTGCCGCGACGCCCGATAAAAGTATTGTTCGAATTTGGCATCCCAATCCCAACGAACCCTCATCGAATCAAGTGTAGAAATCCAGCTTGGTGAGAAATTAATACCGGTCCTGCAGCGGCTTCTTCTTTCTTCTCCGGTCTTGCTCTTCTTTTTCCGATTGTTCGTACTCCGCAATTTCTTCCTCGGTCATCACGTACTCGGAGCGATTGGCGAACATCCCCGTGTCGCGACGATTCTGGCGAACGGCAGATTCGTGGCCGGCGCGGCTTTCCCTGCGTTTGCGATCCGCTGCGCTCGCGTCATGGCGCACCTGGCGGATCGGCGTGGCCAGGGAGTCGGTCTCCATCAGCAGGTCGCTCACTTTTTCAAGAAAATCGTTGAACTGGAATGGTTTGAGCACATACGGCAAGCGGTCTTTTTCCAGGGCCGGTTGAGCTTCCCGGGCCATGGCTTCCGGCACAAGAAACAGGACACGGGCGCGGACTTTGCCCTCCTCGAGGGCAGGGGCCAGCGCGAGTTCTCTCAGCGTCAGGAATACTTGACCCGAGAGACCTGTCAAATGAAGGCTGACAATAACCAGCGACCATGCGCCGGTGGACAATTCGGCCAGCGCGTGCGTCATCACCGGCGCAATTCGCACCTGCCAGCCTTCCGAATCGAGCACCTGCCTCAGCGCGGACTGGCTGGCTTCATCGTCTTCGATAATGAGGATTCCGATCTTGGCCATGGCCGCATTTCCGTCAGCATATTCAGTATATCCCTCGCCCGTCCGAGGCCGGGCGACGCTGTAAAGCGAATGGTCCGAAGCGTCACCTCAAAGGTTCCATCGGCTGAAATGGCAGTCTAAAAAGCGAATAAAAAGCGAAATACTTCTTGACATAGCGAACAAAAGGCGAAATACTGGCGCCGTGCTTCGCGAGACGGGTAATGGCGACTGCAAATACAATTCCCACGGCCTCCCAGAATCCTTCCCTCCACAGGAAGTTTCCGCGCCGCCGCGGGAGCAATCCCACACCCACCTTATTCCCCGACGTCCCGGCCAATCGGGACAGCGGGCCTGACGCCCTGCTGCCACCAGGGTTCGAGCCCGAACGCGTCGGCATTGCCCGTCTCGCCCAATCCTCTCCGCGCGCTGACGCCAAGCGCGGGACCGAATATTTTCTGCTTCCTGTGCGCTCGATCCTGAATCACTGCGACTCCGACCGTGTGCCGTTTTCCTGGACAGTGAATCCCTACCGGGGCTGTGAATTCGGCTGCCAGTATTGCTACGCGCGCTACACGCACGAATTCATGGATCTCGATGGAGCGGATTTCGAGCGCAAGATTTTCGTCAAGCAGGATGCCGGGGCCCTGGCCCAGCGCGATCTCTCGATGGAAAAAGTTCAGGGCGAACACATTGCGATCGGCACGGCCACCGATCCTTACCAACCGGCCGAACGCGAATACGGCGCGACGCGCGCGATTCTGGAGAAAATGGCGGCGCGCAAGGGACTAAGCGTTTCCATTACGACGAAATCGGATCAAGTTACGCGCGATTTGGATATTTTGCGAAGGATCGCCGAACACTCCAGCATTTCCGTCAACATGAGCATCACAACGCTTCGCACGCGCCTCGCGCGTATGCTGGAGCCGCGCGCGCCGCGTCCCGACCTGCGTCTCCATGCGGTTGAGGAATTGCGCCGCGCGGGAATTTCCGCCGGTGTCTTCGCCATGCCCGTGCTGCCGGGCATCACCGATCGCGAGGAGGACCTGGATGCGCTCGCGCGGGCCGCACGCGATGCCGGAGCGCAATGGTTTGCCGCGAATGTCCTCTGGCTGATGCCGTCGGCGCAGAAACAGTTTTTTCCGTTTCTGGATGCGAAGTTTCCAAAGCTCGCACGCCGCTACCGGCAATGGTATTCCCGATCGAACGATGCGCCGGAACCGTACCGCCGTGAAATTTCCGCCCGCGTTGCAGCATTGCGCAGGAAATACAATCTGGGCGCGCGTTCCGTGGAGTCGGCGCATGGATGTGGAGACTGCCCGCAGCTCAGCCTGGGGCTCGAATTGCCCGGTACGGGAGCGAATCAGGCGGGAGACAAACGGCCGGATGGAACGCTGTAGCGGAGGGCTTTCAACCTTTAGGGACAAGCCCATCGCGCCGTCATTTCGAGTGGAGAGAACAATTCCTCCGCCGGTCTTTGCGCGAGGAAAAAGGGAAGGAGGGATTGCTCCTACCGCTCAAAATAGGGGTGGCGTGGTCGGTCAATCGTTCAGGGCGGGCGTTCAG
Source organism: Terriglobia bacterium (assembly GCA_963788335.1). Classification (GTDB taxonomy): domain Bacteria; phylum Acidobacteriota; class Terriglobia; order Acidiferrales; family UBA7541; genus Palsa-360. The sequence goes on along the minus strand of CAWBGM010000006.1, from coordinate 396,344 downwards.
GGTGGGCGCTCAGGGGGCGTTCAGGCGCGGCGGACACGCGGAACTCCCGAATCTCGGGCAATTCCCTACGGCATAATGATTCGCGGCTCTTCCCTGGATTGTCCCGGCTCCAGCGGAAACTGCGTGCGCAGGAAATCGAGGAATGCGCGGGTTTTCGGCCTGCCATTGGAGCGCAGCCTGCCGAAGCGCGCGAAAAACACGAGCAGGTGAAAGATTTCCGAACTTTTCACGGCAGGACGTTCAGGATGTTCCGCCGCGTGCTTTTTTTCTTCCTCGATAAATTTAGCGAGGGCGGCGTAGAGTCCATCGGCGACAGGATAGCCCGGCGGTTTTTCGTAATAAATTCCGGAAAGCAGAGTCCGGCAGGTTTCCGCCATGGCGATTACGGCTGCAAAGATATCCGCGTCGACGAGCGAGCGCTGGTCGCGCGCGTAAGTCACAACGGTATACCCGAGGCCGGAAAGAGCTGCCTGTTGCGTGCGAATCAGGTCGGCGGGAAACGAAACATCCGGGAATGGGATTTCATTTTCGGCGAGCTGTTTCGGATGAGCATGTTCCCAGCGATGCGCCGCGATGAGATAAGAGCAATCGGTCGGGCAGTCGATGCTGACTTCGCGATCGGTGCCGCAATCGACCGCGCAGATTGATTCGCCTTTGGCCGGGCAGTATCGCTCCGCGCGCCTCTTTCCGCAGATCGGACAGATTGCCTTGGCAGCCACCGGTAGAATTCTCCTGAATTAAATTTGAATGCGATGTTATTTACGGATTTCAATGAATTCCAAACGGTTGCCCCAGGGATCTTCGGTGTAGAACCGCCGTTCACCGGGAAGGTTGTTATCGTCCACGACGGTTTTGCCGCAATCCGTAAGGGTTTTGCGAAGCCCGTCCAGGTCATGCACCGCGAAAGCAGGATGAGCTTTTTTCGCCGGTCGAAAATCCCGCTCCACCCCGATGTGGAATTGTTGCGCGCCGCACAGAAACCAGCAACCGCCGCGTGCCCGCAGTACGGGAGGCTTTTCGATTTCTTTCATCCCGAGAATCGTGCCGTAGAATTCTCGCGCCGCCGGTTCGCAGCCCTCGGGCGCGGCGATTTGGATGTGATCGAGGCGCGCGATGTGAGAAATCACAGCGGTTAGAATACCACCCCGGGCAATCTGGCCTCTGCCTGGTTTTAGTGGTACGGGCTTCAGCCTGTGCGCCTTTGACTTTTGCTGGTGTTGGCCGAATTCAAGATCGCACAGGCAGAAGCCCGTGCCACCGGACGCCCATCCCTGATTGTGAACCAAAATCCCAAATTACTTCAGTGATTCAGGATCGGAAAGGTTCTTGGGCGATTTCTTGTTGAGTAAGGAAATTAATTTTTCGCCGGACGGGGGAACCGGGACGGCTCCGTTCAGTACGATGTCCCGGGCGGCGATTTTCTTCCCGTAAAGCTTTTCATTGGCGTCGTCGTCGGGGCGCAGGGTCGAGCCCTCCAGCGAAATGCCCGCGAACAGGCCTCGTGACCGGGAGTAGGACAGAAGTTCAGCGCGGAGCGTGACATCCGTGCTGGCGGAAGCATCGCGGCCTTTGGGACCTGCCGCCGCGGACATCCCCGCGCCCAGCTTTACCTTGCTATCCAAAATGGCCTTCGCACCCCGCGGGTTCATGACCAGCAGAACAAAATCGGTCGCCTGCCCGCCCAGTTGCAGACCAAAACTCCCGCCCTCGAGCGCTGCCATGGAAGGCGCACCCCACGGCCCGGTAAAGTGTTCGCCGCTACGGCAGACCATCACGCCGCGGCCATAACTTCCTCCGAAGCCGATGGCAAATTTAAGGACGGAAGGATAAATCAGGACGCATTCCGCCTTGTTAAGCAGGTCCGGGGGAATATCGTCCGGAATATTCAGAATCTCACCCAACACCAAGCCCGCATTTTCCACGCGGTCGGTAACCCGATCGTTATCGGGCGCAGCTAGCGCGGGAATCGCAGTTAAAGCAAGGGCCATCAATAGCGAACTTATTTTTCTCATGAGTTCAATTCTCCCTCGAAGTGCAGCTGAGCATTTCCCGGGCTGGCGCACATTTCCATCATAGAGGTTCCGGCATTTTCTTTCAACGCGAGGACTGGTCAACCACTGCGGGCTCCGGGGGTTGTGAAAAAAAAGCACTAGCCCCCAATTCCGGGCCGATCGCCGAATTCCTTGCTCGACCCGGAATGTTGGGGGATGGAGGGGCGGCGGGATATTCAGAGGGCCGCAAATTGCCCTCCTGAATCGAGGATCCACTTTCCCTGCGAGTTCCCGCGAACGAGTGGACTATAATTAACCGATTTCCCTCGAAAAAATCCGTATTGGAAAGGCTGGACGAAATTGAACCGAAGGTCGGCCGCACAAGTATTGGGATGCGCGCTGGTTTGCGCCGTTGCGCTTCTGTGCGCGGGAAAGAACGGCGCTTGGGCGCAATCGGCGGGAGCGGCGAAATCACGGCCGGGCACGACCGGCGCGAAACCGGCGGCGCGCGCGGATGTAGCGAGGCTCCGCGAGCGTGTCGAGGCGGCGGTTTCCGCTTCCGGGCCCGACAAGGGTTTTTGGGGTGTGCTGGTTTCCGATGTGGCGACGGGGGAAGTGTTGTACGAGCACAACGCGGACAATTATTTCGCGCCTGCGTCGAACGCTAAATTATTTACCACAGCCCTGGCTCTCGCGACGCTGGGACCCGATTACCGCACACGAACAAACATTGTTTCCAACGGCACAATCGATTCGACCGGATTGTTGAACGGCGATCTGGTTCTGATCGGACGGGGCGATGCGAATCTTTCCAGCCGAAAATTTCCCTACGCTAAATCGGCGGCGCGCGAGGGTCCACCGGAAAAAATGCTGGCCGAATTTGCCGACGCGGTCGTGGCGCGCGGCGTGAAGGAAATCAGGGGAGACATTGTCGCCGATGACAGCCTGTTCCGGCCGGAGCGGTATCCGAGCGGCTGGACTATTGACGACATGTTGTGGTCGTATGGCGCGGCGGTTTCCGCCATTGCGGTCAACGACAATATTTTCACGGTACAAATCTGGCCGGGCGGGAGCGAAAGCGAGCCGGCGCGGTTTGAGGCGGGTCTCGCGTCCGATTTTTACACAATTGAAAATTCAGTTCGCACCAGCGCGCGAGGCAGCGCGGACAAACTGGCGGTCGCGCGCGACCCGGGCTCCCGCGTCATCCATCTGAGCGGCACGATGCCGGTGGGAGAGCCGCCGCGCAAACTTTCCATCGCCATCGAGCAGCCCGCCGAATACGCCGCAACACTTCTCGCCAGCCTTCTGGAAATGCGCGGTGTAAAAATCGACGGCGCCGCCCGCGCACGCCACGCGGTCGATCCGGCGCTCGCGGCCGTAACCCCGGCTCCGCCGACCGTTCTGGCCGAGCATATTTCACCGTCGCTGGCCGACGATATTATTTTGACCAATAAAGACAGCGAAAACCTGCACGCGGAATTGATGCTGTTACTCGCGGCCCACGAAACGTCAGGCGCCGCCGATTACGAAGATGCGCTGAAATTCGAGTCGGCATTTTTTAAGGCGGCGGGCATCGCCGATGGCGACGTTCTCTTGACCGACGGTTCGGGCCTTTCGCGCAAAGATTTGGTCACGCCGCGAGCTGTTGTGCGCATTTTGCGCTACGCGGCCACGCAGCCCTGGGGCGAGCTGTACAAGTCTTCGCTTCCCCAAGCCGGTGAAGATGGAACCCTGTCCGAACGATTTAAAAATACTTCGGCAGCCGGACGAATCTTCGCAAAAACAGGCACGATCGGCCACGTGAATGCGCTTTCCGGTTACGCGACGACGGCCCGTGGCACGAATCTCGCTTTCTCAATTATCGGAAACAACAACAGCCTTCATGCGCAGGACGCAGACCGGGTCCTGGACGCGATTGCCGTGGCCATGGTGGAGGAGTTGGGAGGGAAGTAGACGAGGTTGAGGAAGTAAAGGAGGTGAAGAATTTCGGGGCCGCGTCCGTTCCTCTACATCCTTCACTTTCTCTACATCCTTTACTTTCCCTCTGCGAAGGAAATTATGTCGCGCACAGCGGAAGACATTCTCGAATTCGACAAGCTGCGCGAACTTTTGCGCCGCCGGACGACTTGCGCACCGGGGCGCCGCGCGGTCGATGCGCTTGCGTTCTCCCACGATCGCGCCGCGCTCGATGCAGCGTTTGCATTGATTGCCGAGGCGATTGCATTTCAGCCCGAGGGCGGCGAAATGGGTTTCGGTTCGCTGGCCGATCCTGAACGATGGCTTGCCGAACTGGAATCGCCGGGCTCGGTGCTTGCGCCGCAGACGATGCTGGATACGGCGACGCTGGCGGATACAACGGCGTGGCTGCGGGATTTGTTTTGCGGCGAGATCCACGCGAATCCCGCGAGCATCGCCGGAAAATTTTCGCTGCTCTCCACGCGCATTGGAGCGATTGCCGATCTTCGCTCGCTCGCTGTACTGATCCGCCGCGCCGTGCTGCCCACCGGCGAAATCAGCGACGACGCTTCTCCCGAACTGAGACGCATTCGCGCCGCGATGGGCCACACGCGCCAGACGATTCAGAAATCGCTCGAACGAATCCTGCGTTTGCGCGGCGGCGATGCCGGGGAAGATTACGTCACACTGCGCAACGACCGCTTCGTGATTCCCGTTCGCGCGGCTGAGCGGCGGCAAGTGCAGGGCGTCGTACATTCGGCGAGCGCCACGGGGCAGACGGTTTTTGTCGAACCATTTGAGACGATCGAATTCAACAATCGGCTGGTGCAACTTTCCGAGGACGAAGCCGCGGAGATCACGCGCATTCTCGATGAGATTACCCAGCGCCTGCGGGCCAATCTCGCGCCGTTGCGTTTTGCCGTGGATGCGATCGCGGAACTCGATTCCGTTTTTGCGCGCGCGCGGTTTGCCCGCGATTTCGATTGCACGCTGCCGGAATTTTCCGATGGCGCCTCGCGTGATCCACTTGCTCAGAAGGCGCCTGAATTTGATCCGCCCGTACTGGAACTGAAAGACGCGCGGCATCCCGTTCTCGCCGACACGCTGCGATCGCATGGCCGCGCCATCGTGCCGATGACTCTTGCACTGGGCGGAAGAGAAACCGTCCTCGTCATCAGCGGCCCGAACACGGGGGGCAAAACGGTCGCGCTGAAAACGGTTGGCATCGCCGTACTCTCCGCGCAATCCGGAATTCCCGTTGCAGCGAACCAAGCGCGCCTACCGATTGTGGATCGATTGCTCGTTGACATTGGCGACGAACAATCCATCGCCGCCGATCTCTCCACGTTTTCCGCGCACATGCTCAACGTGCGCGCGATGCTCGAAGCCGCGACACCGCATTCCCTCGTCCTGGTCGATGAACTCGGCACGGGGACTGCTCCCGAGGAAGGTGCGGCGCTCGCGGTCGCGCTGCTTGATGAATTTCGGGAGCGCGACTGCCTCACGCTCGCGACCACTCATCACGACCGCCTGAAGACGTACGCTTCCACCACGCCGGGCGTGCTCAACGCCGCCGTCGAGTTTGACGAAATGAACCTGCGCCCCACCTATCGCCTGATGGTCGGCGTCCCCGGCGGATCGAGCGGCATCGACATCGCGCGACGCCTCGGCCTGCCCCAGCATGTGATCGACCGCGCCCGCGCGCAGCTTTCTCCCGAAGCCCATGACGTAGCCGCGCTGATCGCCTACCTGCATCGCAGCCGCGACGAACTCGAAAGTTTAAAAGCTCAAGCGATTCGCGCCGCGCAGGATTTAGCCGGAGAAAAGCAACAGTTGCGCACCGAGTGGACCGGCCGCCAGCGCGCGCGCCTGAAAGAACTCGAACAGCAATTCGCGCAAACAATTGAAAAACACGAGAAGGAAGCCGCGCACGCGATCGAAGCCGTGAAGGAACGCGAGCTGCGAGCGCAACTCGAAAAACAAACGCACAAGAAACTCGTGAAAGCGCGCGGCGATGCCCGCGAAGAAGCCGACGCCGCCACCGTCGCTCATCTTTCCGATTCGCAAGCCGACCTGGGAATCGCCGCGCCGCAATCCGCGAAGCCCGTCTCGTTGAGCGACCTGGTTGTCGGCGTTCGTGTTCGTGTGCGCGGCCTGCCCACGCCGGTCACGCTGCGCCGCCGCGACGACTCGACCGCCGAAGTCGAAGCCGGCCCGCTGCGAATGAAAGTTGCATTGGCAGACATCACGGCAATCGTTGGCAATGATGCGCCCGGAAAACTTTCGCCTTCGCGCGGTGTACCGCGGACGATCGCCGGAAGCGGTGTGACCGTGCGCACGCAGCCGTCGGCGGAACCCGCCGGCGAAGAAATCAATCTGATCGGCTGCACCGTCGAGGAAGGCACGCGCCGCGTCGATAAATTTCTCGATCAGGCCGCGCTCGCCGGCTCCTCGCAGGTGCGCATCATCCACGGCCACGGCACGGGCGCGCTGCGCCGCGGCCTCGCCGAATTTCTAAGGACGCATCCGCTGGTGGAAGCGATTCGGAACGAGGCGGAAGATCGCGGCGGGAATGCGATTACGATTGTGGAATTGAAAGAGTAGCGCTTTCCAAATTTATTAAGGGCGCCCATGCGTCCCTATTTCTACCGAAAAAGTATCGCTTCCCATCGGCGTGAAAAAAATTCGCCGCGCTACATTCTGCCGTCCCTCCGGGACTGCCAACTGCAGGAGATTAAAGAGAGGTGGGCAATAGTGGCATCAGGATGACTTCCGATTACCTTGAATCTATAATCTTAGACGGATTGTAAAAAGAAATTCAGGAGGTTTTGATGAGCGCTCTCGAAAAGTTTCCACGGATTACGCCGTTTCTCTGGTTTGACTCCAATGCCGAAGAGGCCGTGGATTTTTACACCGGCATTTTTAAAAATTCGCGGCGTCTCACCGAATTGCGCACGGACGACGAGACGCGCGGGCCGAGAGGGAGGATATTAACGATCGCGTTCGAGCTCGACGGCCAGAAATTTACGGCCATGAACGGCGGGCCTATCTTCAAATTTACCGAAGCCATTTCAATGGTCGTGCGGTGCGATTCGCAGCAGGAAGTGGACGAGTATTGGTCGAAACTTTCCGCCGGGGGCAGCGAGATCCAATGCGGTTGGCTCAAGGATAAGTTCGGCCTTTCCTGGCAGGTTGTTCCGGCGCGCTTGCCAGATCTCATCAAACATCCCAAGGCGATGGAGGCCATGATGAAGATGAAGAAGCTGGATATTGGTGAGCTGGAGCGCGCGGCGGGGTGATTTTAGTAGGATAGGCTTCAGCCTGTCCGGTTTTGACTTCTGCCGATTCCACGAGATTCAAAAGCAGGCTGGCTGAAGAGCCTGTCCCACTAAAAACCAAAACCAAAACCAAAACCAAAACCAAAACCAAAACCAAAACCAAAACCAAAACCAAAACCAAAACCAAAACCAAAACCAAAACCAAAACCAAAACCAAAAAAAACGTATTTTAACTATTTGGATTTCATCAGCTCCAACCCGCTCTTCGCAATCAAGGAATACGCCGCTGGTGACGCGAGCCAGTGAATGAGCGCCTTCGCACCCTCGGGATTTTTTGACAGCGCCGGAATCGCCGCGGCAAACACGGTAACCCTCTGCGCGCCGGGCGGCAACACTCCCACAATGTCGATGCCCTTCACGGGACGCAGCTCGCTGATCTGCTGGAATCCGATTTCGACTTCGCCGCTCGCAACGTACCCGCCGACCGGATCGGCTTCGATTTTTCTCGATTTACTTTTAATCTGGTCGGCGATGCCGAGCTTCGGAAATAATTCGGTGGAGAGGTAAACGCCGCTGGCGCTGTCGGAATAGCCGATCGATTTCGCAGCCAGCAATGTTCGCTTCAGCGCGTCGACCGTGCCGATGTCGGGCCGGGGCGCTCCGGCCTTGACGGCCATGCCGATCGAGGACCGGGCCAGATCGACACGGCTGTCCGCTCGAATCTTGCCCTGCCGAATCAGCTCGGCAAGCGCCGGCGAAGCCATGATCACGACGTCGATCTGCTCGCCACGTCCAAGACGCATTGGAATGGCGTTGACGGTTGTTCCCATGGAAGGCCCGAACTCGGTCACCAGTTTGTTGTGCGTCGCTCGTTCATATTCGGGAGCCAGTTCCAGATACGCGGCCGTGAACGCACCGGAAGTCACGACTTTGATTTCACCGGCGCGCGCCGGAGTGACGCTGAGAATTATGGTGGCCAGTGCAGCAGCCACGATCATCGTGAAATGTCTTCGTGAAGCGGCGCTCATGCGGGCAATCTATCATGGAAACCAGGGTTGCGCGGGACTTCCGGTATTACGGGCTCCTGCCTGTGCGGGTTTTCCTCATCGGATGGATGTTAAAGCCGCACAGGCTGCAGCCTACGCTACTGATCCGTGTACAATATTGCTTACAGCATTTCAACTCGTCGAACATGGCTGAACCCGGATCATTTGCGGAACGCGTGAAGCAACAAGCGGACATCGTCCGCGTCATCGGGGAATTCGTCCGCCTGAAAAAGTCGGGGCAGAATTTCACGGGACTGTGCCCTTTCCACGGGGAAAAGACGCCGTCGTTTTCCGTGAATCAGGCGAAGCAGTTTTATTACTGCTTCGGGTGCGGGGCGGGCGGCGACATTTTCAAATTCGTGATGGAGACGGAAAAGGTGACGTTTCCGGATGCGGTGCGCGCCGTCGCGGAAAAATTCGGCATCGCGATTCCCACCGCGAAGGAACGCACGCCCGAGGAGCGCCAGAAAAATCAGCAGCGCACTTCGCTGGTGGAAATGCATCGCGAAGCGGCGGCGTTCTTCGCGCAGCAATTGAACAACTCGCCCGAAGGCAAGGCCGCGAAGGGATATTTGCTCGATCGCGGGCTCGATTCGGAAGCGATGACGCGATTCGGAATTGGTTTTGCTCCATCGGGCGGCGAAGCGCTGGTGCGCACGATGAAGCAGAAATACCCCGAAAAAGTTCTCGAAGCTTCCGGCCTGTTCAGCCGCGATCCCAACGGGCGCTTCTTTGACCGTTTCCGCCGGCGCGTGATGTTTCCCATCGCCAACGATACGGGGAAGATCGTCGCGTTCGGCGGGCGCGCGCTGGGCGACGACCTGCCGAAATATCTGAACTCGCCCGAGACGCCGATCTACTCGAAGAGCAATCTTCTCTATCATCTGGATCGCGCGAAGGAAGCGCTCCGGCAAAAAGATTTTGCCGTGCTGGTCGAAGGCTACATGGACGCCATCGCGGTGGCGCGCGCCGGAATTTCAAACGTTGTGGCGAGCTGCGGAACCAGCCTCACTGAGCCGCAGGTCAAACTGCTGAGCCGCTTCACCCGCCGCATCATTGTCAACTACGATCCGGACACCGCGGGACAAGCCGCCACCGAGCGTTCGCTCACGCTTCTGCTCGAGCAAGGAGTCGAGGTGCGCGTCCTCGCGTTGCCCGGCGGAAAAGATCCCGACAGCTTCATCAAATCCGAAGGCACGGCCGCGTACACAAAATTGCTGAACGAAGCCCCGCCCTATGTGGACTACCTGATTTCGCGCGCGCGAAAAATGGACATGTCCACAGCGGAGGGAAAACTTCGCGCCGTGAATTTCCTGTTGCCCTATGTGCAGCGCGTTCCGGACCGTATCTTGCGTTCGGAGTGGGCCACGCGCATCGCGCAGCAGCTGCGCATCGAGGAACCCGTGTTGCGCGAATCGATGCGCAAGGCCGCCAACGAGCGGCGCAGTGAAGTGAAGGCGCGTCCGGAACTGGTGGGCCGCGCAGGAAAGCCCGCCGAGCGGCGCCTGGTGCAGATGTTAATCGAAGCCGACGAATTTCGTTCGCCGCTGGCTCAACAAATCCGCACCGAGGAACTGCATCGCGGCCTGGAAGTCGAGCACATCCTTGCCGTGCTGGTCGAGGCTTGCGAATCCGGGGAACGTCCGGACGCAGCAGCGCTCGCCATGTCGCTGGAGGACCGCGACCGGCGGCTTCTTTTCGAGATCGCGTTTGAATCCGGAGCTCCGCCCACTTGGGAAGAAGCCGATAGCTGCCTCGCAGTTTTACGCAGACGCCGAGCGGAAGAAGAGTTGGCCGTCGTGCAGAAACAGATCGAATCGCAAGCGGCGGCGGCCGGTGCGGGCGGTGAGTTGCGGCGCTTATTGGAACGCAAGCAGGAGTTGCGAAGACGGCTGGATTCGGCGGCGCATTAAGTAGGACGGGCTTCCGCCAGTCTTCTTTTGAATTCCTCGGCATCTACGCAGATCGATCCAATTCGGTTGGGCCCGTTTTATCAATCGCGCTGAGATCCTCAAAAATCAAAAGCAGAAAGGCTGAAGCCTTTGCCACTACCGGCGGTTTCATTTCCGGCACTCGCATTGGCCAAAGTTCTTCCCAAGGGGTTATGAACTTGGCACTATGGATCTCCGGACGTAAATCCGGTTGACGCCTTTTACGGCCATTGTGTAACGTATTTTTGTCGCCCGACCGCCCGGATGTAACGATTTACTGGCGATTTGCATCATAGTTGCTGTGGGCTTGCAGACTTGAGATGTCCGGTGCGTGTGGTGCACGCGGCATCCGAGGCGGAAGGAAATGCCACCGGATAGGTCGCGACGTAGTTTCTAAATCGGCACACGTCTTTGAATTTGGCGCCGTGCAGGGCTTTCGACGATTGGGGTTTCTGCCGATAGTTTAAGAGGGAGCGCTCGAAGCGATCAGGCGCTCATGTCAGTTCTGATTCGCGGTTGACCTGGGGAGGTTCCCTTGGCGCTGGCTATCGAAGAGAAATACGATCAGGTAAGGCAGCTCATTGCCCTGGGCAAGGAGCGCGGGTACCTGCTCTACGACGAAGTCAACGATACCCTTCCCGCTGAAGTTCACTCCTCCGAAGAAATTGACGACCTGCTCTCCACGTTTGAACGCTACGGCATCGATATTTACGAAGACCTGGCTGCCGCAAAGGCCGCCCGCGCCACCGCCGACCCCGCCGTTGCCGAAGCTCCCGAAGTGGAATCCAAGGACGATCTCCCGGTTGCCGAAGAAAGCGAACTGGACCTCACGCCGGGGATGATGGAGAAGACGAACGACCCGGTTCGCATGTACCTGCGCGAAATGGGCACGGTTCCGCTGCTCACGCGCGAGGGCGAAGTCGCCATCGCCAAGCGCATCGAGCGCGGCCAATTGCTGGTCCTCAAAACGATCACGCGCTCGCCGATTATTTTAAAGGAACTGCTGACGATCGGCGAAGACCTGCGCAAGGGCACGCGCTCGATCAAGGAAATCGTTCAGTTTGACGACGAAGAACTTACCGAAGAGAAAATCGAAAACAAAACCAGGAAAACGCTCAAGGTCCTCGACAGGATCGCCAAGCTGTATCTCGACTGCCTGAAGGAAGCCGCGAAGCTCGAGCGGATGCCCAAGTCCAAAAAGCTTCCGTACATTCACTTGAAATATCGCGTGGGCCGCCTGCGCATTGAAATGTCGCAGCTGGCTCGCTCGCTCGAGTTTCACCTGTTCGAGAAAAAACGCCTGATCGACAAGATTCGCCACACGGTCGAGCGGCTGCAATCTCTGGAACGCGAGGCCGGCAAGCTCGAGCGGCGCGCCGATTTCTCCAAGGGTGACAATGCCGCCGAGGCGCGCAAGGAACTTCGCACGCGCCGCACCGAGCTGCGCGAAATCGAAGTTTCCAGCGAAACCGGGCTCACCGACCTGAAGCGCATGCTCCAGGTGATACTTCGGGGAGAAGCCGAAGCCGAGCAAGCCAAAAAAGAATTGATCGAAGCGAACCTTCGCCTCGTTGTTTCCATCGCGAAAAAATATACCAACCGGGGCCTTCAGTTTCTCGACCTGATTCAGGAAGGCAACATCGGCTTGATGAAGGCCGTGGATAAATTCGAGTGGCGCCGCGGCTACAAGTTTTCGACGTATGCGACGTGGTGGATTCGCCAGGCCATCACCCGCGCCATCGCCGACCAGGCGCGCACCATTCGCATCCCCGTGCACATGATCGAAACGATCAACAAGTTGATTCGCACTAGCCGCCAGCTTGTGCAGGAGCTAGGCCGTGAACCCAGCTCCGAAGAAATCGCCAAGCGCATGGATATTCCCCTCGCGAAGGTGCGCAAAATTTTGAAGATCGCGCAGGAACCGATTTCCCTCGAAACGCCGATCGGAGAAGAAGAAGATTCGCATCTCGGCGATTTCATCGAAGACAAGGCCGTCGTCTCGCCTTCCGACGCAGTGATTAATTTGAATTTGAAAGAACAGACTTCATCGGTGCTCAAAACGCTGACGCCGCGCGAGGAAAAAGTAATAAAGATGCGCTTCGGCCTGGACGACGGCTCCGAACACACATTGGAAGAAGTCGGCCAGTCTTTCGCTGTCACGCGAGAACGCATTCGCCAGATCGAAGCCAAAGCCCTGCGGAAGCTGCGCCACCCGTCGCGCTCGCGCAAATTGCGCGCATTCCTCGAAGGGGCTTCGCGGGATTATCTCTGAGGCCTTATTGAATGATTCGGGAATCGTACTTGTGGCGCCGGCATCTTGCCGGCGTTTTTTTTCTGTCTTGGTACGGCGGATAAACCCGCCGGCAAGATGCCGGCGCTACAAAAACCCAATGCCCGCAGCCGCACTATCCCGCAGCTTCGGTCGGCGCCGCTTGCGCGCCGAGCGCCAGCGTCCTTGCCCGCAGAGCCGCGACGACAGCCCCGCCATAAATTGCACCCAGCAACAGAAACGCCACGGACAGCGTGACGTTCTGCGCGAACCAGCCAAGCGTGAAGCTCATGCCCACCTGCAGGACCGTCGCGAACACCGAAAACGCCGATTGCGTGCGTCCCATCAAGTGACGCGGCACCGTCGTCATGATGGAAGATTGCGTCAACACTCCACCCAGGGCGCGGCAGACACCAAATAGCGCGTTCATTGCCACCGCGACGGACAGAAATCGCGCGAAGGGAAATAGCGTATGCCCCACGGCCAGAGTTGTCAGCGCCAGAATCAGGACCTGATACGGACGCTTCTGCGCCGCTGTGCCCGCGATGAGTCCTCCGATTATCGCGCCGACGGCCCAGCCGGATTCGATCCATCCATACCCGCGCGGCCCTGCGGAAAGCAGGTCCTTCGCCAGGGCCACGACTAATATATTCGCGCTGATTACCCCTGCCATCATGCACGCGTAGGTGATTCCCAGAGCAAGCACGCACGGCTGCTTTCGCAGATACGCCAGCCCCTCCGCGATATCCGCGAACACGCCGTAAGTGACATCATCGTTGGGCAATAATGAAGGCTCGGACATTTCCGGCGGCGCTTCGATGGTGGGCGAGGAAGCAAGAAGGCGGGCATTGTGCACTTTATGCGGTGCATGGTATCCGCTCCTCAATAAAAGCAAGCAGATTGCCGAAACCAAATAAGTGGTGCCATCAATGCCCAGTATTCCGCCGAGGCCGGAATGTTCATAAATGAATCCGACCATCGCTCCCGCCGCTGCCATCCCTCCCTGAACCGCAATCAGGACCGTGGCATTGGCCGTGATCAATTGCTCGCGCGGAACCAGCTCCTGAATCAGCGCGTTTGTCGTCGACCAATAAATGGCGAAACCTACGCCCAGCAGTAACACCATGGAGTACAGTTCCCACAGCGTCATGCGGCCGGAGAACGCCAGCGCTGCCGTCCCCAGCACGATTACCGCGCGAGTCGCGTCAATCGCGATCCCCAGATACCTCCGGTCGACACGATCGATCAACACGCCGCCGAAGGGAGGCACGACCAGGCCCGGCAGCGTCACCAGGATGGCAATCCAGCTTACTTTTACAGTGGAATGAGTAACCCCAAGGACGTACCACGTCACCCCCGCGAAATTCATTCCCGTCCCGAACAAAGAGACAAGCATCGCCACAAAAAAATAAGGGAATCCCGGAACGCGAAAAAGCGCTTTCCAGTGCAGTGAATTGTGAGGGTCCGGGGCCATTTCAAAATCGCATAAGCACACCGACGATCTGGCTTCAGTGTAACGGGATGGTGGCCCGGGTTCAATGCCCAATGACTCGGTGAACCCGCCCCGATTTTTTTGAAGTCATTGTATTTTCCGGCGAAAAGACGACTTCTCGCTTTATTATTTTGATTTTTTGCATTCTCGCGAGAAATCTGCCTCCATGATTCCCATTAAATGCATGAATCAAATACAGTTATTTCCGTTTATCTGGAATCGACGGTTTATTTATGCTTCCCTTAGTTCTTTCCCGCTACCTTGGCTGCCAGAGTTCGCCCGGTTTCCTGGCGCGGATCAGAGGCTGGCAAATGTTGACGGAGCAGCTGAAGGCTGGCGATCGTTTTGAGCACTTCCGTATTGAGAAGCTCGCGATTCGAACTTCGATGACAACAATTTACCGGGCTACGGATTTGCACACCGGTCGGCTCGTGGCCATCAAGATTCCCCACCCCGAACTGGAATGCGATCCCACATTTTATAGCCGCTTCCAACGCGAGAAATTTATTGGGTCGAAACTTCATCATCCCGGCGTCGTCCTCGCGTTACCGGAGAACGACCTCGACCAACTGTGCATCGTGATGGAATGGGTGGACGGGATTTTCCTGCGCGAGATTCTTACCCGCGAAGGGAAGCTTTCCGAAGAGCGCGCCACCGTCATCGCCATTCGCGTGTGTGAAGCACTCGAGTACATCCACAAGCAAGGCGTAGTGCACCGCGATCTGAAACCCGAAAACATCATGGTGGGCGAGAACGACCAGATCAAACTGATCGATTTCGGAATTTCCGGGGCCGAGGGTCTTCGCCGCCTGACTTTTTCCAAATTCTCGAACGCCATGGGGACGCCCGATTACATTTCGCCGGAACAGATCAAGCGCAAACGGGGCGACGCGCGCTGCGACGTGTACGCGCTCGGCGTCATCCTTTACGAAATGTTGACCGGCCACACGCCTTTCAACGGCCCCAATCCGTTTGCCGTAATGAATGACCGGCTCGTGAACGATCCCATTCCGCCCCGCTCCATCAATCCGGATATTTCCCCCGCGATGCAGGAGATTATTTATCGCGCCCTCGAGCGCGATCCCGAGAAACGGTACGCCGGTGCCGGTGAATTTGCCGCCGACCTGGCGCACCCGGAAAATGTGAAAATCGCGGACCGTACGGCGCGGGCGAAAGCAAAGCCGGAACGTTTCACACTTGTAAGGAAAGCTTTTTCATACGTCGCGCTGGCGATGATCCCCGTGTTGATTTTCGGCCTGGTTCTCCTCGCGGCTCGCCTGAAGTAACCGGAGCGCAGGCTCTTCAGCACGTCCGTTTTTTCGGCTGCCCACGACGGCTATCGGAATCGTTTTCTGTGGAATTATTCCCCTGGCAACACCACTTCATAAAATGAGACGCAGATAGCGACTTGTTTCTTCGGCTGCGCCGGGTCGTAAAAAACGGGCAGGCTCATCCCAGGAATCAAACGGCGCGTGGCATCGGTGGCCGTGCGGGAGAGGGTTTCCCCGGTCAGAGTCGTGAATTCATAGCGCACACCGTTGCCGTTGCGCGAAGTCCACGTCTTGGTCACGCGCCCGAGCGCCACTTCCCCCATCGAGAGCAGCCACTTCTGCTGCACCAGCGAGCGTCGCATGAAAAAAACAACGGCTGCCATCAGGCACAGCGGGATCACGAACACAATGGATCGAGGTGGAATGGAACCCTGGCCCGCGGGGGGCACGCGGGGCGCGCCGGGGTGCAGAAGCACCATCGCAATCAGCACACCCGCAAACATGAGCACCGAGATGACGATCGTCGCCGTGCTCATTTTTCCCTGCCGGCTCATGCGCACCTGTCGCGGGCGCTGCAGTTCGGTAAGCGACGCATATAGCCGGGCCGTTGCTTGATCGGGCGCAGCGGCTGAATCCCCGCTCGATTTTTCCGACGGCGTACCGGCCACTCCCTGCGCACGCCTTGCGGAAGCCTCGACGCTCACTTTGTTTCGCATCACGATGACAACCAGAATGGCCGGTACAATTGCCAGAACGGCGAGCAGTCCAAGTTGGGGAGCTTCGGCGCGCCCCAGAAAGATATAAGCAATCAGGGGCGCGTCAAATACGATCACCAGAACCGGAAGAAGCCGCAAAAACAGGCGCGTCTGCTTTTCCGCCTCCGCGCGATTCCATCCGCACTGCGGGCAATACGTCTTTCCCATGGCGCTCGCCGTGGGCATGTGGCATTGCGGACATTCGGACGTTGGCATTGTTTCAATTGATTCCATTCCGCGGCGCTGTGGGTCCCTTTTTCAAAACTGCCTCAAAAATTCCCCGTATCCGGGTTGTAGGGCTTGCCCAAGTACGTCTTCGATTGCGCTTCGCTCTTCAGCGGAACCAGCTTGTCCGGATCGATCCGCACCATTACGTACGAAATGTGATCGTCGATTTTCGTGAACCAGTGTCCCGTTCCCGCCGGAATCACAATCATGTCGCCCGCTTTCAGCTCGTGCGTCTCCGGATTCCTGATCGACGTTGCATTGTAGCCTGGACCATTTTGTTGCCGGACAGTTTGCAAAGAATCCGGTCTCCGCTTGGCATCCACCAGGTCCGGTCCCGTCAGCAGCGTTGCCGAACCGTCAATGATGTAGTACACCTCGCTCACCTGCTCATGCTCGGCAACGGCGTCTGGAGCCCCCGTCCCCGGAACCAGCTTTCCACGGTAAATACTGCCGATGCCGACTTGTACTTTTCCTACATCCACAGAGCGAACCTGCTGGTCGACGAGCTTGCTCTCGATTGCGCGCTTTGTATAGGCGTCCAGTTCGCTCTTTGGAATGTAGGAAGCCGAGCAGTGATTGCACGTCGGTTTCGGCCCCTGCGCCAAAGCAGGGAATACGGCGACCAGCGCGGCTAGAAACAAAAATTTCAGAATGGGCCTTTGAATTTTCATCTTGGTTTCTCCTTAATGTTCCTCTGGTAGTATCAGAAACTTGCGGACATGTCCAAGTCATAAAATCGCAACGGGAAGGAGAGCATGACGAAACTTGCCAAATTCTCAATCTCGTCGGCAGGCCAATTCTGGTAGCGCCGGCGTCTCGCCGGTGGATTTTGACGCACAAGTGTCAGAAAACCCGCCGGCGAGACGCCGGCGCTACCAGGAATTATTCGTTGTTCGCATCCGAAATTCCAGGAGACAGAGTAGCTACCGGAAGCTCTCCTTTCTCCCGCGCCGCGCGAAATCCGTCTTATGATGTATCGATGGATCCACTGATCGAGCTGCGCGGACTCACCGTCGAAATTCCCACGCCGGCTGGATGGATACGCCCGGTCGACGATGTTTCATTCGCGCTCGGAACGGGCGAATCCCTAGGCCTCGTCGGCGAATCGGGCAGCGGCAAATCGATGCTGGCGCTGGCGCTGATGGGTTTACTGCCGCAGGGCGCGCGAGTGAGCGGGGAAGCGTGGCTGGCCGGCGCCACCGGAACTTCGGACGCGCGGGTTAATCTTCTCACGCTTAGTGAACGGGAACGCATCGGCGTGCGCGGCCGCGACATCGCCATGATTTTTCAGGAACCGATGACCGCGCTCAATCCCGTCATGCGCGTGGGCTCGCAGATTGCCGAAGCGGTTCGAGCGCATCAGCCGGGATTGTCGGGCGCGGAAGTGAATCGCCGCGTCCTTGCCGCGCTCGAACGCGCGGCCGTTCCCAAGCCCGATCTTCGCGCGCGCCAGTATCCGCATCAACTCTCCGGCGGCCTGCGACAGCGCGCCATGATTGCAATGGCTCTCTCCGCGCACAATCCAAACGGAGGGAACCAATGTTCTTCCGCATCCGCGCAGGGCGTGCAACCAGCAACAGCCGGGAAAATATCCCTGCCGTCCGCGGTGTGCGAACCGCGCCTGCTGATCGCCGATGAACCCACGACGGCGCTCGACGTCACCGTACAGAAACAAATTCTAGAACTGCTTGCACAACTTCGCCGCGATCTTGGCCTCGCGCTGCTTTTCATCACGCACGATCTGGGAGTGGTCGCGCAGGTGGCCGATCGAATCGCCGTCACCTACGCCGGTCGCATTGTCGAGGAAGGCCCCGCGCGGGAAGTCCTCGAACGCCCGCGCCATCCGTACACGGCGGGCCTGCTCCGAGCGTCGCCGCAGCTCGTGCGTCACAAGCTTGAGCCGATTCCCGGCACCGTTCCGGCTCTCACAGCGCTGCCTCCAGGATGCGCCTTCGAGCCGCGCTGCGCATTGCGCATCGCTGAGTGCGCCGCCGCGATGCCAGATCTGCGTGCGGCCGGCCCAGACCATCGCGCCCGGTGCATCCTGGTGCCTGAAGCCAATGAGAAGAATCGGGAATGAGGGGATAGGTTTCAGTAGCACAGGCTTCAGCCTGTGGGGTTTAGTTTTTGCTTACGCTGAGACAAAATCCACAGGCTGAATCCTGTGCCACTGGCAGCCTGCCCAGAACCGATTGCCATGGCGCGATCGAAAAAGAAAGAAGAGGGCCAAAAATTCTGACCACCACAACAATCCTCGAAGCGCGAAATCTTCGCAAGGCATATTCCGGCGTCGCGGCCGTTGACGGCGTGAGCCTCGAGCTCGCGTCAGGCGAAACCCTGGCCATTGTCGGCGAATCCGGAAGCGGCAAGACAACGCTCGCGCGCATGCTGTTGAGGCTGATCGAGCCGGACTCGGGCGAACTACTGATCGAAGGGAAAAATTTTCTCGCGTCGCGCGGCGCGGAATTGCGCAGATTGCGCCGCGAAATGCAGATGGTGTTTCAGGACCCGTTTGGTTCCCTCGATCCAAGGATGCGTGCGGGCACGATTATCGGCGAGCCGTTGGAGATTCACGAGCCGCAACTCAGCCGAGCCGCTCGCCTCGCACGCGTTGTCGAAACCTTGCGCGCCGTGGGCATGAGAGAGGATGCCCTCGCGCGCTACCCGCACGAATTTTCCGGCGGCCAGCGCCAGCGCATCGGCATCGCGCGCGCACTTGTGCTGCGGCCGCGCCTGGTCGTGGCGGATGAACCTGTGTCCGCGCTCGACGTCTCGGTCGGCGCACAGATTCTAGAGCTGTTGCAGAATTTGCAGCGCGATTTCGCACTCACCTATCTGCTGATTTCGCACAGCCTCCCCGTCGTCGCGCAACTGGCCACGCGCATCGCCGTCATGCAGGCCGGTTGCATTGTGGAAACCGGCCCGGCCCGGCAAGTCCTGAGTGCGCCCGCGCATCCGTACACGCAATCGCTGATCGCCGCGATTCCTCTGCTGCCTATGAACTAAAAGTTTTCGGCCGATTCTACCCGGCGGCGTCATTTCGAACGAAGCGAGGAATCGCTCCTGCCTTTAACGAGAGAAAGATGAATTCCTCACTTCGTTCGGAATGACGGCGCGTGGCTGGCCTTTTGGATGGCGGCCACTCCTGGCCTTCCACCCTTTAAACCATTTCTCCTGGCCGCTTGTGCCTTCGCCTTACTCTTCACCATTCCACCCTTGCGTCCAATTTCGTTCATCCAGCGTTTCGTCCCAAAACGAAGTTCCAGCAGGCCGAGTACGTAGTGATCCACATCGAGCAGTGGCCAACGAAGGCCAGTCCCATTCCCCACAATTTCGATTTTCGACAGCTGCAATGGATTCGCATGTTCGAGACCTTGCAATTGCCTTCGCGGAATCGAAAGACGCACACCGTCGGCAAAGACAAGGCTTATCAGGTCCTCCTTGACTTGATATTGGACGCTGATTACGCGACGGTCATTGGCCTCAAATTGCTTGGCGCGCTCGATAGCGGCCCCAATCTCGCGGCCGGAAACCCGAACTGAATGTGTACCCTTACGCATGCATTTTCTCCCAAAGCGAAACTAGCTCATCAAAATGTTCCGCTGCAGTTCTCAAAATCTTGCGCACTTCACTGCGCTTTGCATTCCCCGGGCGAATACAGTCGCGACGGCCGGCAAGCGCGACATTACCATCACTCCGAAGGTCGATGATGAGTTCGGTTTCTCCGGTGAAACCATGAACGTGCCGCGGCTCATGGTCTTGCGGATAAACGATAAACAGAACGTTTTCGAAACGGCGCGACGCCACAAACAAAATTATAACCAAAGCCGCTTGGGTTAGCAACGATCCTCGAATCTGTTAGCGACCATAATTTCGAGAAGATTTAAATGTCAGAACGCCCGGTTTTAGAAGCGCAGGCCTCTCGCCGGCGGCTTTCACGATTCAACGGAGGCAAAAACCGCCGGCGAGACGCCAGCGCTACCAAAACCGCCCGCATTTACGTGGAGCGATCTCGGGAAATGAGTTACTGCTCGGAATCCGGCGCTGAGTGTGGCAATGTCCCGACGCCCTGCTAAACTCTCTGCATGCAATTTTCCTTTGAAGTCCTGAAAACTGATCCGACGGGCGCTCGCCTCGGCCGCCTCACCACGCCGCATGGCGTGATCGATACGCCCACATTCATGCCGGTCGGGACGGCGGGCACGGTGAAAGCGCTCACGCAGCAGGCGCTGGGCGAACTCGGCGTTCAGATTCTACTCGGAAATACCTACCATCTCTATTTAAGACCCGGCCACGAAACAATCAGACAATTGGGCGGCCTGCACCGTTTCATGTCCTGGCCGGGATCGATCCTCACAGATTCTGGCGGATTCCAGGTTTTCAGTTTGTCGGAATTAAGAAAAATTACCGACGAGGGCGTAGTGTTCCGCTCGCATCTTGATGGTTCCGAACATTTTTTAACGCCGGAGAAATCCATCGAGATTCAGCAGGCCCTCGGGTCCGACATCGCAATGGTCCTCGATGAGTGCATCGAATATCCCGCCGATCAAGTCCGCGCCGCCGCCGCATTGAAGCGCACGACGGAATGGGCGGCCCGCTGTCGCGACTATGCAAAAGCAAATGCGGAAGCCTCAACCACTCCGGGACAATCTTTGTTCGCCATCGTTCAGGGCGGGATGTATGCCGACCTGCGCCGCGAAAGCGCGCGTCAGCTCTTGGACCTCGATTTTCCCGGTTATGCCATCGGTGGCCTCGCGGTAGGCGAACCTCACAATCTTTCGTGCGAGATGGCGGCTGTGGCCGCTGAAGAGCTTCCGAAAGATCGCCCGCGATACGTCATGGGTGTCGGTTTGCCCGAGCAGTTGCCCGACTACGTGCGTTGCGGCGTTGACATGATGGATTGCGTGGTGCCCACGAGGAACGCGCGCAACGGTTGCCTGTTCACCAGCACGGGCCGCGTGAACATCCGCAACGCGATCTACGCCAAAGATCCGCGACCACTCGACGAGCGATGCTCCTGCATGGTGTGCCGGACGTACTCCCGGGCGTATCTGCGCCACCTGTTTCAAGCCAATGAGATACTTGCCTCGATCCTCAACTCGCACCATAACATTGCATTTTTTCTTGACATTATGGCCAAGACTCGCCAAGCTATCGCGTTTGGAGACCTAGCGGAATTCTCTTCCGAGTTCCAGGCGCGCATTGGAGCGGGTCAACCCTGAAACAGGCTTGTGGCAAGCCTGTGGGTGTCAGGGCGCAAATGCGGGCCGGGGAATTCAAGGTCCTGCCCTCCTAAAATGAATCGGAGAGGTTGGGCCTATTTTTGTCCGCGGCGATTCAGCGTCGCAAGTAAGTTAACAAAGGGCGGTCCGGATCGATGTTCACCATGTTCTTACCAATGACGTTGTCTCTGATGGCGCAGGGCGCGGGAGGCATCATGGCCTTCGCGCCGCTCCTGATTATCATGGTTATTTTTTACGTGCTGCTGATCCTGCCCGCGCAGCGCCGCCAGAAGAAAACCACGGAAATGCTTGGCGCGCTGAAAAACGGGGACAAGGTCATCACGACGGGCGGCATGTTTGGCACGATCGTGGGTCTTGAGAATGACGCCATTCAACTGCGAATCTCCGATCAAGTGAAGGTGAAGGTTCTGCGTTCCGCGATCGCCGGCCTCCAGCCAGAAGGCAAGGAGGAGTAGCGCTGCCGGACAGATTGAACCGATCTTAGGGAGTCCTGAGCCAATCCAGCCATGAATTCGAATCTCAAGTGGAAAGCATTGTTCATCATAGGTGTCATTCTTGTATGCCTGATTGGGCTGGTGGGCCGTCCGGATTTCCCGCCCAAATCGTGGGCCGGACTCAAATCGAATTTCGCCAACAGCATTAAGCTTGGTCTGGACTTGCAGGGCGGCACGCACCTGATCCTGCAGGTGCAGGTGCAAGAAGCCGTCAGTGCGGAAACCGATCAGACGCTCGATCACCTCACCACGATGCTTCGCGACAAGGGCATCCGCTACGAAGAAATTCGCAAGCTTAGCGATACTCAGGTTCTCATCCACGCCATCGCGCCTGAGCAGGCCGGCTCCGCGCGCAATTTAATTTCCGACCAGTTTCCCGATTGGGATATTTCTCCCGCGCCGGGTGAGGCTTCCGGTTACGTTGTCTCGATGAAGCAATCGCGCATTGTAAATCTGCAGCAGCAGACGATGGACCAGGCCGAGGAAACGATCCGCCGCCGTATCGACGCGCTGGGCTTGACCGAGCCTCTGGTCGCTCCCTACGGTCAGGGTGACAACGAAATTATCGTCGAACTGCCTGGTGAAGGCGATCCGAACCGGGCCAAGAGTGTGATTCAGGCCGGCGGTCAGTTAGAACTGCACCTCGTTATCGACTCGACTCCCTACATGTCCGAGGTAGCGGCTCTTGCCGCTCACGGCGGTGTCTTGCCCCCGAATGCACAGATTATTGAGGGGAAAGCTCCTGCCGCCAGTAATGGACAGTCCGCCGGCGAAAGCTGGTATGTGATCGACCGTGTTCCCGTGGTCACCGGACGCGACCTGCGCAGCGCCACCGCTGTCCGCAGCACGAAAAATATCGGTTTCTATGACGTGGATTTCACGCTGTCCACCGAGGCAGGCCGACGTTTTGGTCCTTTCACGGAGCAAAATATCGGCAAGCAGCTCGGCATCGTTCTTGAGAAGCGATTGCAAACTGCTCCAGTCATCAACGGTCGGATTGACGACACAGGCGTGATCGAGGGCCAGTTCGG
Source organism: Terriglobia bacterium (assembly GCA_963788335.1). GTDB lineage: Bacteria > Acidobacteriota > Terriglobia > Acidiferrales > UBA7541 > Palsa-360. The sequence continues at coordinate 373,359 of CAWBGM010000006.1, read as the reverse complement.
TGAGCAGGAAGCGAACGATCTTGGCCTGGTCCTGCGCTCCGGCGCGCTTCCGGCTTCGATCAAGTATCTGGAAGAACGGACGGTTGGACCATCGCTCGGAGCGGACTCTATTCGCCACGGGGTGCAGGCTTCCGTTGTCAGCTTGATCGTGGTTATGATCTTCATGGTCGTCTACTACCAGCTTTCCGGTGTGAACGCTGTGGTCGCGCTGATCCTGAACCTCGTCATCCTGCTCGCTGCGCTGGCGTATTTCGGGGCTGTGCTCACATTGCCGGGCATCGCCGGCGTGATTTTGACGATCGGTATGGGCGTCGATTCCAACGTTCTGATTTTCGAGCGCATTCGAGAAGAGTTGCGAACATCGAAGGCCCCGGTGACGGCCGTCGATCTTGGATTCAAGCGCGCGTTCCTGACGATTGTCGATACTCACGTCACGACCGTCGTGTCGGCGTTGTTTCTTGGGTTGTTCGGTACGGGTCCCGTGCGTGGGTTTGCCATCACACTGGTGATCGGTCTTTTGGCCAACCTGTTCACGTCGGTGTATGTCTCGCGCGTCATCTTTGACTGGCACCTGGCCAAGATGCCTCGCGAGGCGGAACTCAGCATTTAATCGGGATATAAAGGGGCGGGCCGTCTGGGTTGTGCCGAAGCGCGGTTTCACGCGCGGGCGGTGCGGCATTATTACAAAATATTAGTTTGGAAGTGTATTTTTGGGAACAAAACACCAGATGCTGGTGTCAAACTCTACCGGGCCAGAGTGACTATGAATTTCTTTAAACAATCTGAAATCGACTGGATGGGCAAATCCAAGTACTTTTTTGCCCTATCGCTGACCCTGCTTGTGGTAGGAGGAGCCTCCCTGATTGCACATGGCGGACCCTACTATGGTATTGATTTTAAAGGGGGTACGGTTGTAAACGTACGTTTCGCAGGCCCCCCGCCGATGGATACCCTCCGCACGGGCCTGGCTCAACAGGGGCTGGGCAACAGCACCATTGTACCGGTCAGCGACATCGCCAATGCCAATTCGAACGAAGTCCTAATCAATCTTGAGGAAAAGGGGCAGGGCGCTGAAGCGCTGGACGCGGGCAAGACCGCCATTTTGAATGCCCTCCATGCGACCCTGGGCGCCGGAGAGACCGGGAAGCAGGATTTTAATGCCGCAGGCCCATCCGCCGTATCGGATGTCCTGACGCGCAAGGATCCGCTGAGTCTGGGGACTGCCGCGGGCGATCGCTACGCTCAGTTGGCAAAACAGATTGTGGACTTCCGCGACAAGGATCACGGCGGGATTATCACCAGCCTTGATGCCCTTTCGGGAGCCGGAGCAAACCCGGCCGCGATTGCCGCGCTGAAGGATGCCTTCTATACAAGCAGTTTTGCAATTATTAATGTGGAGATCGTCGGGCCGAAGGTTGGATCGGAATTGCGCCGCCAGGCAGTTGTTGTCACGCTTTATGCGCTTGCGGGGATGCTGGTTTACATTGCGTTTCGATTCGAATGGGTGTACGGCGCCGCGGCTGTGATCGCGGTGTTTCACGACGTTCTGATCACGCTGGGACTTTTCTCAATTTTTCATTTTGAGATTTCGCTGACTGTAATCGCCGCGCTCCTGACATTAGTGGGTTACTCGATGAATGACACGATCGTGATCTTCGATCGCATCCGCGAAAATACGCGGCTCATGCGCCGAGAGCCGTTTCCCGCGATCGTGAACCGCTCGATCAACCAAACCCTTTCACGCACAATTTTGACCAGCGGCCTCACTTTCCTCACGGTCCTCGTGCTCTTCTTAATGGGCGGCGAAGTTTTACGCGCTTTTTCGTTTGCATTAGTGGTGGGAATTCTGGTAGGAACGTACTCCAGTTTTGGGATTGCAGCTCCCATGGTGGTGGCCTGGAACAATTATCGAGGCCAGGGCTCGACTTTAGCAGCATCCGGAACCGCAGCCGGTACTAAACTCCGAAAGACCTAGGTAATTCCTGGCGCCTTTTGGCAGGAGGATATTGCAATGTTTGACGAAATGCTCGAATCGACAAACGAGAAGAAAAAGACCAACAAGAGCTGGTCGGTGGCCCTTTCCTTCCTCGTACAAGGTCTCATCCTTGGCATCCTGGTTTTGATCCCCTTGATCTATACAGAGGCGCTCCCGAAAGCGATGCTTTCGACGTTGCTGATTGCGCCGCCCCCGCCTCCGCCTCCGCCGCCTCCGCCCGCGGTTGTCAAGACGATCGTGAAGCCGGTCGCTCGCTTGATCCAGTCCGGAAAGCTGATGCAGCCCCGCGCGATCCCGAAGGATGTAGCTGTGTTTAAGGAAGCCGAGCTTCCCCCCGACGTCATCAAGACAGCGGACACGGGCGGTGTGTTCGGCGGAATTCCCGGACAGGGACTCACCGGTGGACCGGCTCTGCCTCCACCTCCGAAGCCCGTCACTCCCGCGCGTATCAAGCAGGGCGGAAACGTTACGGCAGCATCGATTATTAACCAGACTCGTCCGACGTATCCGCCGCTGGCGCGTCAGGCTCGTATTCAAGGCAATGTCGTCCTCCATGCAATCATCGACAAGGAGGGCAAGGTTGCCCAACTGGAAGTGGTTTCCGGTCACCCGCTGCTGGTGCAAGCGGCTTTGGACGCTGTGAAGCAATGGCGCTATAAGCCGACGACACTGAACGGCGATGCAGTGGAAGTGGATACAACAATTACCGTTACGTTTACGATGGGTGGTTAAGGCAGGACGGCGGCCCGCCCGAAAACGGGCCGCTCATCATAAATGGTCAGGGAGTGGGTCGCGGACGGCGGATTGCCGGTCTCGGCCAGTTTGATTCAAACGAAAGAAAAAGGAGCGAAATCACATGCTTGGGAATCTAGCCGTTTGGGCAATGAACCTGATCGTCCTGCAGGGCCAATGGGATCTGCGGACGATGTGGGGCAACATGAGCATCATCGCCAAGGTCGTCGTGGGCATCCTGTTTCTTCTGTCCGCGTGGTCGCTTGGCGTGATGATTGACCGCGTGCTGATGTACAGCGCAGCCCGCAAGCAGTCTCGCGTATTCGTGCAACAGGTTGCAGGCGCCTTGCGCGAAGGCAAACTCGACGAAGCAATCTCCATCGCCGAGCGCAACAAGAAGAGCCACATCGCCAAGGTTGTGGCGACGGGCCTCTCCGAATTTCAATCCGCATCTTCGCAGGTTGCCGATATGGAAGTGATTGAAGCCGCCAAGCGCGGACTCGACCGCTCCGTCGCAATCGTGCACGCCGAAATGAAGCGCGGCCTGTCCGGCCTCGCCACGATCGGCTCGACCGCGCCGTTCGTCGGACTGTTCGGCACCGTGGTCGGGATCATCAACGCGTTCAAAGGCATTGAGACCACCAAAGCGACCGGGTTGTCGGCCGTCGCCGGCGGTATTTCCGAAGCGCTCGTCACCACCGCTCTTGGGTTGCTGGTTGCCGTGCCCGCCGTGTGGGCCTACAACTACTTCACCAACAAGGTCGAGGCGTTCGACGTCGAAATGGACAACTCCTCGATGGAATTGGTCAACTACTTCATCACTCGCCGGGCAGGCGGAAAGAAGTAACCCATGTCATACAAGCCTAAAGCTGGACCACAGATGGCGGCTCCGAACGTGATTCCGATGGCCGACATTATGCTGGTGCTGCTGATCATCTTCATGGTGGTCACGCCCATGCTCACCAAGGGCTTGTCGGTGGAGTTGGCGAAGGTCAACAATCCCAACGATATGCCCGACGCGGATAAAGACGACGCCGTGATTATCGGCATCTCCGCAAGCGGAGACGTGTACATGGGGAGCACAAAATCTGACATCAGTCAGATTGCCGACCAGGTGCGCGACCGCATTTCCAACAAGCTGGACAAGACCGTTTACGTCAAAAGTGACGGTCGAGCCAAGTACGGCGATGTCGTCAAGATTGTCGACGAGATTCGCTCGGCTGGCGTGGACAACGTGGGACTGCTGACGGATAAGTCGGAAAACCAGGGCCGTCGCGCTCCCCCGCCGCCACCAGCTGACTAAAGTTCTGGCCCGGAAGCGGAGCCATCGGGCTTCGCTTCCGGGTGGGGTCTTATAAATTCATCCGTCCCGATAAGATCGTCTGGGGCGCGCAATTTCGTAAAACGGAGCTACGACTATGGGAATGGACGTAGGATCAAAAGAAGGCGCAATGGCGACGATGAACGTCGTCCCCCTGATTGACATTCTTCTGGTGCTGATCATCATCTTCATGGTGATCACGCCGCTGACGCCGAAAGGCCTGGACGCGCTGGTTCCACAGCCCGCGCCTCCCAATCAGCAGCAGCAACCGCAAACTCTTCAGAAGACGATCGTGGTTCAGATTCTGGATACAGGGAAGCTGAAAATCAACGAAGAGGATGCTACATGGGACTCGCTCGGGCCGCGTCTCAGTGACGTGTTCAAGGAGCGCGCCGAGAAGGTGGCTTTCGTCAAGGGAGACGACGCAGTACGGTTCTCGGATGTTGCAAAAGCCATCGATATCATGCGCGGGTCCGGAATCGACAAGGTTGGATTGATCACCGCCAATCTTGAGGCAGGGAAGTAAGCTTTCTGGGGCACGCCGGTTAATCGCTTCCGGCGAAGGTCGGTTTCTCATTCTCATTTTGACGATAAAGTTGCTTTGATCCAAGGCAATGCTGGTGTAGAGTGTGCGGCGGCGGCCCTGTAAGCGGAGATTGTGGGCCTTGCTTTTTGTGAAACGCAAAGACCGGCTTGGGCATCGAACGTGGGCCGGTGTAGTGGTCGGATATTTCACTGCCCTCACGGGGGAATACAAAAAATTCGCAGGGACGGATTGTCTGCCATGAATCCTTTTGCGCACGTTCGGCACTCTAAAAATTCAAGTTCCATGGTGTTGTTCGCCATGGCCATGCTGGCAGTCGCGTTCAGCGCCACGGGTTGCGCCAAGCTCAAAGCGCGTGACGAACTGAACAAGGGCGTTGCCGCCTATCGGGACGGCAAATTCGATGCCTCCATCGAATTTTTCAAGGCGGCCAAGGATAACGATCCGACGCTGATGAACGCGCGTCTCTACCTTGCCACCGCTTACGCCACGCAATACATTCCCGGCGCGCCATCCAAAGAAAACATCGACATGGGCAACGCAGCCGTGAAGGAATTTGAAGACGTCCTCTCGGTGGATCCGGCAAATATCTCCGCGATCGACGGCATCGGCTCCATCCTTTACAACATGGCCGGAACCCCTTATTCGCGCGAAATGTTCGAGAAATCGAAGACGTACCACATGAAGCATATTTCCCTCAAGCCCGAGGATCCCGAGCCCTACTATTGGATCGGCGTGATCAACTGGACGCTGGCCTACCGCGACAACCTTGAAATGCGCGGAAAATGGCGCCTGGCTCACTTGACCAAGGTTTTGAAAGACGACGATCCGATGCCTCCGGAAGTTCGCGACGAATACATGAAGGCCGACGGCATGTTGATCGACGAAGGCATCACGGACCTTCGCAAGGCTGTTGAGCTTCGTCCCGATTACGACGACGCCATGGCCTATCTGAACCTGATGCTTCGCCGCAAAGCCGATGAAGCAACCACGCCGGATGAGCGCGCGTCCTTGTTGAAGGAAGCGGACAGCCTGGTTGACAAGGCCAAGGAAATCAAGCAGAAGAAGATGGAAACCCCGGCCAAGCCGTAGCCGCAGGATTTTCGCTGTACATTTCGATGGAAAATGTTTTGAAAAGGCGGCTCTGAAAACGGGCCGCCTTTTTCATTGCCGGACGCCTGCAATTTCCTCCAGATAATTTTCGTTCACGAAAACAGGGGCCATTCTACGTGTCGAAAAGCCGCGCTGGATTATCTACGAGAATCAGTTTGCGAATCGCCGGATCGGGCGCCCATTCCGCGAGCACATTCAGCAGGCGCCCATTATCGATCTTAAGATTCGGTCCCTCGCCCACGCCTGTGCGGCCGGGCAAATTGACCGGGATCGGGTGAAACCAGTTTGTTCCCCAAAGCATGCGTTCAGGATTTGCCTCGATCAGCGCTTTGGCGATCGGCGCAACGTCGGTGTAATCGTTGGGCCGGTCGGACACGTGATAGGTTGCCGAGAGTTTCACGTACGCTTTACCCGCATGCACAAGTTTCAAGAGTGAGCGAAATCCCGGCTGGTCGAGCCCCAGCGCAGCCCTGGCTGCGCCAAAGTGGTCGATCACAATGGGCACCCGAGACTCGTTGATCGCATCGTAAATGCTGTCGAAAGCCGGCATTTGCGCGAGGATCTGGATATGCCACTTGCGCCCGCCAAATTGTTTTACCGCCGCGCGGATTTGTTGGCCGACCGTTGCGGCGTCGATCGGCGCGCCCGACCGGCCGAGAACCAGCAAATTGATCCGGATGCCGCGGACGCCGGCTCGATCCATTCGATCCAACTGCGCACTGGTGGTCTTGTCGTCGATCAGTGCAATCGCGCGCGCGCCGGAGCCCATTCGTCGCATCGCATCGAACGTGCAGGACATATCGGTGCCGTAATTGCTGATATTAATGATGACGGTCCGATCGATGTGAAGCGTCTTGTGCAACGCAATCGATTCCTGAGCCGTCGCCGTTCCTACAAAATATCCCTGCCCAGGCGCGAACGGAAACCGCTTCGGATCGCCGATGGCGTGAGTGTGGCAATCGAATGCGCCGGCCGGGACGGCGAAGTTGACCGGGGTTTGCATGGAGGCGGCGAAAAACGAGTCCGTGCGGCCTAAAGCAATACAGGCGGCGGTGACTGCTGAACCGGCCAGGACGTTACGGCGCGTGATCATCGTTTCTCTCCAGAAGGAGCGATACCGTGCTAACGATTTTATCAGGCAAGAGTAAACGGCAGGTCAGTCAGGTTGTCAAGCGACTCGCGATGGCGGAATTAAATGTTCTGGAAAAAATAGCAGGGGAAGGTGTGGGTCGGACCGGGACCTCGTTCGTGAGACGCGAGATCCCGATCCAACTTTGTAATGAAGAGTAGAGCCGTGAACGACGGAGTTATTGGTTGGAAGCTTTTGCCGATTCGTTGTGCGGTGCGTTCTTTTGCAGCACGCGAACCAGAAGGCGTCCGGATGCGGGAACCGCGACTTTATTGCCCATCACGATTTCACGCGATGTCACCTTATGGCCATAGACATCGGCGTTGGCATCATCGTCGGGGCGAAGCGTGGAACCTTCCAGAGAAACACCGGCGAAAAGACCGCGTGCCCGGGAGTAGCTCAGGATTTCCGCTCGCAGGCTGGCATCCGTATCCGCTGTTGCTTCGCGGCCCTTGGGGCCTGCCGCCGCGGACGCATCGGCGCCGAGCTTAACTTTGCTGTTCAGAATGGCGGACGCGCCTCTCTCGTTCATCACGAGAAGGACGAGGTCGGTTGCCTGGCCGCCCAGTTGGAATCCAACGCTGCCGCCTTCGAGGGCCATCATCGCTGGCGAGCCCCAGTGGCCGTTAAAATGTTCGCCGGTACGGCAAACCATCGCTCCGCGGCCGTAGCTGCCGCCGACGATGAATGCCGCCTTCAGAACAGACGGAAACACGATGACGCATTCCGCCTTTTCCAGAAGGTCCTGCGGGATGTTGTCGGGGATGCCCATCACTTCCTTCATGACGGTACCGGAATTTTCCAAACGATTTTGTTCCTTGTTTCCCGCGTAAAGCGAACTCGCGGCAAACAGAATGCAGACACCTAAAGTTAATTTGCGAATCATCGAAAACCTCCGGAATTAGCTTTCCAGTTGATGAACTAAAATTTCCACAAAATGTTTCCTAAACTTTGCCGCCTAGGGCGGCCGTTAGGTCTTCTGTCTCGTGCCGAGGATCAGCAATGCCGCCCCTCCAGCGAGAGCCAATGCCCCGAGTATCGGGGGAAGAGGAACGTGTTCCGAATCATCGCGAGTGGCATGAATGGGCCCCACGTCGAACACCTTTTCCCGGTGCGTGTAAGTGAAACCTTGGTAGACGAGCGCAAAAATCCCAAAAACCGCCAACAAGATTCCAATCATGCTGAGGGATTTCATCGATTTGCCTCCTCGATCAAGCGATGCTTCTGCCCTGTAGAACTCGAATCACGACGACGATAATTGCCAACACCAGCAGAATATGGATGAACCCGCCCAGCGTATACGAAGTGACAACTCCGAGCAGCCATAACACGAGCAGGATCACGAAAATTGTCCAGAGCATTTGGGTTCTCCTTCCAAGGCGAAACGATTTTCATTCGCTTGCGACTTGCTGTTTTCCTTTTGCTCGATATACGGCTGATCGGGGAACTGATTCCGGAGACACTTCGATCCTAAACCATGCTGCTATTCGCGTCTGTTCACTTAGGTACAGTGACCGGAAAATTGACTGGTTGCGTCGCGGCTCAGGACCTTGCGTAAGCCACGATCAGACGGCGCGAGAACGCTGCCAAATTGCGCGACTCGGGCCGCCACCATACGGGCAATTGAACGCTGGCGCTCCAGAGCAGGACCGCGCTCATTACAATCAGAGTGAGAAAAAGGAAAAGCACGGTGAAGACGGCGAGGGAAGCCAGAAGTTCGCGGACATAATAGGAAAACAAACCTAGCCCTGCTGCCATTAGGGCGAATCCGTATGAGTAGTTTCTGAATTTGATTTCACGCAATGATCCCCTTTGGCTTGTCTTCATTCAACCTGGCCCATGTGCCAAATGGACACAGCCGGGGCGGCCCGGATGGGCGCTAAAGCGGTATTCGCGCCCATCGACAATCCGTACCCGGCGGGACGCCGTTGCTAGTCGTGATCCGGATGAGAATGGCGCCAATCCCAGTAATGGGCTTGCTCGCTTTTGCTTGCCTTGGAGAATTCGTGCGGTTTTTGATGATTATCGCTCAGGTAAAGTCCCCAGGCGGTGTTCTCGTGATCGTCCCAGTTATGGTAGTCCTTGTGGTTGCGGTCGTAGACGCGAACCTGGACACTGTTTTGAGGTCCGGGAGCGGCCATGATTGCCACGGGCGCCGCGATGGTACCAGCCAGAAGCAGCGATCCGATAATGCGAGTTGTGATATTCACGATTGAAACCTCCAGTTGTGATTAGCGATTGCAAGTCTTTCAGCGGCAGGCGGCGCGATGGGAGACTCGATCGGGCCTCAGGAAATGTTCCGTGTCGTTGACTCTCGCAATCGCTGAATGATGGAGGACGGGGAGCCGGGCGTCTGTACCCTTTTGCACGTATTCCTCTATATTGCGGACCTGATCGGACGAAGAAAGAAAACTTGCAGGGTATTGAATGCAGAATTCAATTCAAGGCTCTTTATTTCGAGTTGTTTCGAGCCAGCTTGCCACGCCCTTGAAAACAGCGAATTCTCTCTGACGGACATACGACCAGAACGTTCGCCTCGTTGGCGATGCAAAAAAAAACAAAGCAGGGACAGGCTGCGTTCGCAGCCTGTCCCTGCTTCGACCTGGATGGATAAAAACTAGCGCGGGCTGAGCGGCAGGGTTTGCATTGCTGCAGGACCCGCTCCAACCACATTGCCGATCACTTCTCCGGAAACGATCATTTCCACGCGGCGATTCTGCTGGCGGCCTTCCGCTGTGTCATTGGAAGCCACGGGCTGCGCTTTTCCTAAACCGCGGACGGTCATGGAAGCGGTCGGAATGCCTTCGGTTACCAGATAATCCCGGACGGAACCTGCCCGGTTTTCCGAAAGTGTCTGGTTGTAATCATCACCGCCAACGCTATCGGTGTTGCCTTCGATGGCAAGAGACAGCGAAGGGTAGGCCAGGACGATGCCGGAAATCTTCGCCAGCTTCTCCCGGGCGGCTGAACGAAGCGTGAACTTTCCGCTGTCGAAAAGAACGTCGGAAAGATTGACGACGAGGCCGCGCGCGGTATCGCGAGTCTCGAGGATCGTATTGAATTGAACGAGCAGGCGTGCGCGAAGCTCTTCGCGATCATGTACGGCTTGTTGAAGCGCCTGTTCGGAGCTCATTGCGGCGGCTCGGTTTTTGTCCGATTCGGCTTTTGCGTTCATCTCGCCCTGTTGAGCGGAGGCGGTGGCCTGTTCGGCTTGCGCCTGGCCGGCTGCGGCGTCCCGAGCGGCGTTTTGAGCGTCGCTGGCGTTGCGTTCGGCGTCCATACGGGCGCGGTCGGAATTGGCTGCGTCGCCCTTGGCGCTTGCAGCTTCGTCACGGGCATTGCGTGCATCGGCCCTTGCGGAGCTGACGCGATTGGCATCGGCATCGTGGGCAGCTGCCTCGCGTGCCTCGTCGATGTGTTTCACGGAAATTTCGCGGGCATCTTCGGCCGTCTGCACGGCGAGACGCGACGTTGCGCTGAGGCGTTTCCGGTCAACGCTATGGAGTGAGGCCATGTCATCCGCCTGCTTCATCTGGGCGGCCGCATCGTTGTAGCTGGAAGTTGCGTATTGCTCCGCTCCAGCGGATTGGGCGATGCGTAGGGCGTTGCGTGCTTCGAAAAATTCCAGCGGCAGATTGGCGCTCATGACGACGGGGTCAAATTTGTAGCCCGTGGGGATGTAGCCGCCGCGACCAACCAGTTCGTACTTTGCATCCACTACTTCGCTGTCGCCCTTGGTATCGGACCGAATTTCATTTTCCAGGATGACGACGTTGCTGGGACGCCGAACCGCATAATAAGGTTCCGCGGTGACGATCATCGCAAAGGCCTGCAGGTCGGTCGTGACATCGAGCTTGCTGCGGTCATTTTCGCCAATCAGGACTTCGCCCATGTTCACCGCGCGGCCTTCCGGTGAGATGGCCCACATGACGTAGGTCAGATACTCGGGGCCAAATGTCGACGGCTTTTTCACATTCCAGAATTCAACTTTTACTTTTATCGCTCCGCGATTGCTCGCTACCTTGGCTTCGCCCTTGGCGGAGGGCATCAGATCGGTGCCCGCGAAATTAATCTTGCTTGAGCCGGTGCGGTGCTCGTACTTCACGGCTTTCACGTCCCGGTCCACCAGAACCATCTGATACATAGAGGACTGGTCTGCGCGCGCTGCCGCGGCGGGAGTGGATTGGGGTGCGGCCGCCCGGATGGATGGGGCCAGGGTGGCAACGGAAGCAATCAATAGTCCGCGGGCAATACTTCGTATGCATGAATTCATGTTCATAAGAAACCTCCTGTAACGAAAAACCGTGCAATATGCGCTGAGGGGTAATTTCAGACGTTCTTTCGCCCCTCATTTCGCAGGTGTTTCCGATCACAATGTTTGTGGAGGGATGATGGGGCCTGGGGTAGAAAGAGTCTGTGCTCTATTGCACGTATTGCACAGATTGCGGGTTGCACGTTGCCGAAGTGCGAAACATGCGGTAGTGCCAAAAGAGGCACTCAAGCCAATTTCAGAGTGAAACAGGGCAAGGTACGCGGGGACTTACGCAGGGTTCATCGAATCTTCGACGCACCGGCGGATACGGATTTCCCTTCCGGTTCCGCCACGTTCCAGACGTAAAGAAAATGCTCATCCGTAGCCGTCGCCACATCGCGGTTGGCTTTTCGCGCCGCGCGACTCAGCGCTGAGCGCACATTTTCTTTGGTATCCCCCAGTTCGGCCAGAGGCACTTTGAAGGCCGCCCCATCGCCCAACTGATCCAAGTCGCGCAAAATCGCCAGAACGATTAGCTTGTGCTTGCCAGTTCGCGATCGGGGAACATCCACCAATTCCATCGTTTTGAAACGGGGACCCGCACGGGTTGACTTCATAGTGACCTCACACGGCAAACGTAAAATTACCGTGACCTAACACTACGCCTAACGAGAGTGAAATACAAGTGATGTGCCCGAATCATGACAATCGTGACAGTTCGCTATCGGGGGGGGGGGCACTCGTGTCACTGAAATGGTCTCGGATCGCGCATTCTTCCGGTTCAAGAATTCCTTAAAGAGTTTCCCCGTATCGATTTGACCTTGCTACGGTAGTGGCAGGGAGAATGACAGATGCGAAAAACGAAAGTCGACATCGAAATCGTTCCCGTCGAAGTGGCCAAAAAAGTTCTCGAGAGGCAAAAGTTACTGGCCAGGCGCAGCGGGAAAAGTATCGCGAGGGTTGAGAAATCGGGTAAAAAGCGAGTGAGGCCAAACAAGTGAGCAAGAAGAGGAGTGTTACGAAAATGATAACCACAAATAGACTGCCGGACACGAGAGCGGGCACCTTCAATGCCCAGTCGTTCCTGGAGTCCAAAGGTTTCGCAAGGACCAATCTGAAATTCGAGCCGCGGGAGACCATCTTCTCCCAGGGAGATATTTGCAAGGACGTGATGTATATCCAGAAGGGGCACGTCAAGCTTTCCGTGGTCTCAAAGACCGGCAAGGAAGCTGTCGTGGCCATGTTGAAGGCCGGCGATTTCGTCGGCGAAGGCGCTCTGGCCGCGCAACCGCTGCGTATTGCCACGGCCACGGCGGTTACGCCTGTCACCACACTCGTCATCACCCTGAAAGAAATGATCCGCGTGCTGCATTCCGAACACGCCTTCTCCGATCATTTTATTTCCTACATCCTGGCGCGCAACATCCGCATTGAAGAAGACCTGATCGATCAGCTCTTCAACTCCAGCGAAAAGCGCCTGGCGCGCACTCTGCTGTTGCTGGCACGTTACGGCGATAGTGAAAAACCCCAGCTGGTTCTCCCCAAGATTTCCCAGGAAACGTTAGCGGAGATGATCGGTACCACGCGATCACGCGTCAATTTCTTCATGAAGAAATTTGAGAAGCTGGGATTCATCAAACTGAACGGCGGGCTGCACGTAAACGATTCACTGCTGAACGTTATCCTTCACGACTGAAAAAAAAACGATTTTCCGCGTGCTCCACGCTCGCTGTGGCGAGCGTTTTGGACAAAAGCCGGGCCCGCGCACTCAGGGCATTTTTGTGGGATTTTTCATTCTGTACAGCGCGCGATCCGCTTTCTGAAGCAAGCTTTCGATGCTCGTGCCATCCTCGGGATAAACCGCAATTCCAAAGCTCACAGAAAGCTTCGGCTCACCCCCTTCGGCCGCTAATCGCTGGCAGATTCGTTGCCCGACAAGATCGGCGTCTAGCGCGCTGGTTTCCGGCAGAACAATCGCAAACTCATCACCGCCATATCGAGCGGCCGTATCGATGGACCTGCACGAAAACCGGAAGATGTCCGCCAGACGGCAGAGCGCCCGGTTACCCGCCAGATGGCCGTAGTTGTCGTTGATTTTTTTCATGCCGTCCAGATCAAAGGCCATGACGGCAAAGGCGCGCCCGGTGCGGTCCGAACGTTTGATCTCGGATTGCAGCGCATCGACCAGCCTGCGGTAATTGGCGAGACCCGTGAGCGCGTCGGTTGTTGCCAGATGGCGCAGATGATCTTCCGAAGCGCGCTGCGCCGTGACGTCTTCCACGATTACTTCGCATCCCTCCGGCGATCCTTCCCCGCGGCTCACCTGCCGGCCGCTGAGCCGCACTCTCATCGCCGATCCGTCCTTGCGTTTCCATTCAAGTTCGATGAGTTCGACATGGCCCGTCATGCGATAGGTCTCAAATAACTGCGCGCGCTCGGAAGGATCGCGGATGATGTCTGTCGCCAGATTCGCCGACATCAGTTCTTCTTTGGAGGCATAACCGAGCATCATAACCAGCGCGTCATTGACCTGTAGAAATTGGCCATCCACGTTAAACCGGCAGATGCCGTAGGTGGGATTTTCCAGCAGAGCGCGATAGTGCGCTTCCGAGTGCCGCAGTTCTTTCTCCACGCGGTCATGCTCCCCGCGCAGGGTTGTGCGTTCCACGGCAATCGCAACGGCAAGAGGCAGACGGACCAGGCGGTCCTTGTCCACACAGTCGGATGCACCTTTACTCATGTATTCATCCGCGACCTCGGTTTCCAGATGCTTGGTGATCAGAATGAATGGAATGTCATTTTCACGGGTCTGCAACAGAGCGAGCGCCTCCAGCCCATTCCAGTTGGGAACAGACCGATCCGCCAGTACAACGTCATAAGGTTGTTTTCTCAGCTTTTCGGTAAAATCGACCAGCGTTTGGACCACATCCGCGGAAATGGCAAACTGCGCCCTTTTCAGTTCTTGCAGGCAACGCTCGACATCATTAAAGTCATTGTCGACAATCAGGACGCGGATGGTTCGCCGCCGATGAGTTGGCAGGCTGCGATGAACCAGCAATCGTTGACCGCGCTGCGAATGATTTTCGTATAGTTGTGGCATGTGGAATCTCCTGCCGAACGTCCGGAGATCACCCAAGGCTCTTTCACCTAGGTTAAGTGCACAGATGGCGACCCCGTATGCCAATCTGAACCTACGCAACTGTTTGGACTGTTCCATATGGAACATTTCAAGGGGATGTGCCCAAATAAATACTACGGTGGGAATTACCGCGCGGCGCTAGCTGGCCAGCAGGAAGTTTGATTAGGGCTGTGACACTGATGATTTCGCCGGCGGCAGTTCGGCACGAATCAAGGCTTCCGCTTGCGCCCATACTTTTGGATCGCATTCGATTTGAGTGTGCGCCTTGCCGAAGATACGGTCGTACCAGGGATATCCTGAGCAGGCATAGGGGATGCCCTGGTAGTCGAATTCAAAATTTCCAATGATCGTCGTGCGTTTCGGATCGGCGGCGCGAATCTCCGGCTGGCCGTGCATGCGGCCATTCCGCTGAAAGAAGTTTGCGGCCTTGGCCACATTCGCGGGAATGACGGCGTCATTTTGATGAATTTTCGTAACGCTGTCGATTTGAATGGTGAGAAGTACCGGGACGCCAGACTTGTTCAGGTCGCGCGCCAGAATAATCGCTTCCGATCCGCCCCAGCTGTGGCCGTAAATGACGATGCGAGCGTTGTTTTTTTCTTCCGGCGATAACTTTCCATCGTGATTCGCGTCCAGCAGGGCGAGGACGGTCTTGTCCGCTCTTTCTTCGTGATAACTCTCGAACGTTTCCACGTATACGTCCGGTGGATATGAGTTTCTCAGGCGTGCCGCGAGCTGCACTTCGCTATGGGCAGTATTGTCGTGTTTGATGAATCCGCCGAGGAAGCCAATGACAATGGCCCGCGGCGGTGCAATGGACTCCGCGGCGGGATTTGAAGATTCACTTTTCCCGGGCTTCGCATCATGCGCTTGGCCGCGAGCGCATTGGCCAAGCGTCAAAATCGTCATGAGGAAAAAAATGGAATTCCAAAACATGGCATCCAACGGGCGACGATATAGAATGTAGATGTCCAGCAGAGGGGAAGCAATCCATTGGAGGCAGCTCTGTCTCCTGGACCTGTAACGTCCATTCATATGAACATTTTAGAAGATATTGGGGACAGCCGCCTGTCTTTAATTGAACATTTTGCCAGGCCGCCTACCCAGGGCCGTCCAAATCTGGTACGTTGACTGAACTCTTTTCTCCCCTCAGGCATCAAATAGACATAAAATACACGGCAATGTCTTCGATCGAAAAGCCGGTAGGACTAGCTTCACTCGTCGGCGGCAAGACAGAGCGCACGACGCGGGCGCTGCAGTCGCGCTTTCTCGAACTGGTGGAGAAGGTGCGCCAGACGCGTCCGGCCGGCGACATCGAATTGCTGCGGCGGTCATTTGATTTTGCGGCCGAGCAGCACCGCTCGCAGTTCCGCAAGTCGGGCGATCCCTACCTCTCGCATCCCCTCGAAGTCGCGCACATCCTTGCGGACATGAAACTGGACATCACCACTCTCTGCGCCGCGCTGCTGCATGACGTGGTCGAAGACACGCGCATTTCCTCGGCGCGCATCGTCGAGCGCTTTGGGCCGGACATCGCGCGCCTCGTCGAAGGCGTCACGAAAATCAATCGTCTCGATCTGCTGGCTCCTGAAGCACGACAGGCCGAGAACGTTCGCAAGATGTTGCTCGCGATGGTCAACGATGTTCGAGTCGTCGTCGTAAAGCTGGCCGATCGTTTGCACAACATGCGCACGCTCGGCTTTCTGAACGCCGAAAAGCAGCAGCGCATCGCGCGCGAGACGCTTGACATTTATGCGCCGATCGCCCACCGCCTGGGAATGGGCTTGATTCGCGGAGAGCTGGAAGACCTGGCCTTCAGTTATCTCGAGCCCGAGGCGTATCAGGAACTGCAGAAAACCGTCGTCTCCAAGCGCAAGGAATTTGAAGCGTTTCTCGGAGACTTGCAGGACACGATCCGCAAGCGCCTCGAGGAAAACGGCATCGCCGCCGAAGTCGACGGCCGCGTGAAGCGCCTGTACTCGATTCACACAAAAAGTTTGCGGCAGCATCGCACGATCGACCAGATTTACGATTTGCTCGCCGTTCGCGTGATCACCGACACGATCCGCAATTGCTATGCGGCGCTTGGCGTGATCCATCAGGTGTGGCGTCCCGTGCCCGGCAGGTTTAAGGATTACATCGCGATGCCGCGGCCCAACCTGTATCAGTCGCTGCACACGACGGTGATCCATGCCGGGCAAACGTTTGAAGTTCAGATTCGCACACAGGAAATGCACCGCATCGCCGAGCAGGGCGTGGCCGCGCATTGGCGCTACAAAGACGGCAAGGACGTTTCCGACGCGGACGATCAGCGCATTCTGTGGATGCGCCAGTTGATCGAGTGGGTCAAGGAAATGCAGGAGCCGTCGGAATTCATGTCCACGCTGAAGGTGGACCTGTATCCCGAGGAAGTGTACGCGTTCACGCCCAAGGGAAAAGTGCTGGCGCTTCCGCGCGGCGCGACGCCCGTGGATTTTGCGTACGCCGTGCACACCGAAGTCGGCAATCAATGCATCGGCGCGAAAGTGAACGGGCAAATCGTTCCGCTGCGTCACCGCCTTACCAACGGCGATGTGGTCGAGGTGTTAACGCAGAAAGGCCACGTCCCCAGCCGCGACTGGTTAAATTTCGTTCGCACCTCGCGCGCGCGCAGCAAGATTCGTCATCACATCACCTCGATCGAGCGCAGCCAGGCCACAGAAGTCGGGCGCCGCCTGCTCGAACGCGAAGCGCGACAAGCGGGGAAGAGCCTGAAAAAAATTCCCGAGGCTGACCTGTTGCGCGTGGCCGGCGAATACGGATGCGCGAAGCTCGAAGACCTGTATGCCGATCTGGGTTACGGAAAATTCTCCGCGCGGCAGATTATTTCCAACGCGCTGGGCGAGCCCGTCGCCCCGGCCAAGCATGAAACGCCGGCGGAAGAAGCGGCGACGGGACTGGTCTCCACCGTTAAGCGCATGCTGCGCGTCGGCGATGCGACGCTGCAAGTCGGCGGGCAGGACGATTTGATGGTTTTTCGCGCCAAGTGCTGCAATCCGATTCCGGGCGATGAAATCGTCGGATACGTGACTCGCGGCCGCGGTGTCGCCGTCCATTCCAAGCTGTGTCCCAACGTCGAGAATCTGCTGTACCAGGTCGAGCGGCGCATCGATGTGGAGTGGGGAGGCGCCGCCGGGTCCACCTATCCCGTCACGCTATTGATTCGCGCGCAGGACCGGCCCGGCATGCTGGCCGACATCACCAGCGTCATCAGCGAAACCGGCTCGAATATCCGCACCCTTGGCAGCCACCCTGACAATCTGCACGCCCGCATCGATCTCACCCTGGAAATTACCGACCGCAAACAGCTCGAACGCATCATCGCCAACATCCGCAAAATTTCAGGCATCTTCGGCGTCGAGACGGCAGTATAAGGTTTAAGTAGAACGGGCTTCAGCCTGTTTGCTTTTGAATTTTGTAACGCTGCCGCGGAAGTCAAAAGAAAACAGGCCGAAGCCTGTTCTACTTCAACCCACCCGTTAATCTTCGAAACACACGCAGCCGCCAATTTCTCCGACCACGCGTACAATTGAAACATGCCCTCTCCCGGCAAATTTCGTGCGTCGTGCGCGCGGCGAATCGCATTCGCGTCGCTGCTGGCGCTTGTCCTGGCGTCTTCGGCGTGCAAACACAAGCCGCCCGTCGATACGACCGAGCAAGACCGTGTGGCGATGTGGCTGAGCGATGTCCCGGAGCTGAAAACCCTGAATGTTTCCAACGCCGAGATTGGGGAACTCTCCAAGGCCCACGGGGCCGGCGTTTCCGATCCCACTTGTATCGCGCTGATCAAGCTGGCGCGCAGCCGCCAGATTCCCTTCGCGGAAGGACAGCCGATCGCGGACCTGGTTTCCGCAGGCTCATCCGATCAGACCGTGCTGGAACTGGCTCGCCTGAATCAACTGGGACTTTGGGCGGGACAAGCGATGGTGCTGCGTCTGGCGGGCTTCTCCGACCAGGTGATTTTGGCCGTGGCGCGCCGCCGTTCGCAGGGCTTGCCCGTGCTCTCCGGCGAAAAACTTGGCGACCTGAAAAATTCCGGCGCGAGCGAAGCGACGATTCTGGACTTCATCGAAAAGGGAATCGGTGAAGAGCAGGCCAACGCCTATATCAAACAGCGCGAATACGCCGCCGGCGGTCACGGATTTGTGTATCAGGGACACCACCGCAAAAAAAGCTGACAACGCACCGAATCCGATTTTGCAGGAAACGTCCGTGCAGGTATTCTTGTGTGTGAATGAAAACAAATAAATGCGCGCTCCATATTTTCGACGCGCGCGGAAATTGCGGGCGCCTTGAAAATTGAAATTGTACAGGCCGGAAATCCAGTCCTGCGGCAACCCGCGCGGCCGCTCACGACCTCGGAAATGACCAGCCGTGAAATCCGGAATCTGATCGAGGCCATGCGAATCTGCATGCATGAAGCGCCGGGCGTGGGACTCGCCGCGCCGCAAATCGGGCTTTCGCTGCAGCTCGCGGTGATCGAGGACCGCGAGGAATATCAGAAAGACGTAGCGGAAGCGCAATTGAAGGAACGCGAGCGAAAGCCCGTTTCATTTCACGCCATCTTCAATCCGGCGATCGAGGAAATCGGAGACGAAATCGGCGGAGTTTTACGAGGGCTGCCTGAGCGTCGCCGGCTTCACGGCTGTCGTGCCGCGCGCGCGACGCGTGCGCGTGCAATGTTTTGACGAGCACGGAAAGAAAAAAACAATCGAAGCCTCCGGATGGTACGCACGGATTTTGCAGCACGAAATCGATCACTTGCGGGGTTCGCTGTATATCGACCGCATGCGAAGCCGGTCATTCAGCACGCTCGAAAACTGGACGCAATTCTGGAAGGGCAAAGCCGCTCGGCGAAATCGGAAAAACGCTTGGCTTATCATCGGAACGATCCGGTTGAAATCAAGCAGGGTGGTTGATTTCAACCACATGCAACGGAACAATTCTTCCACTTTTTACTCTTCGTTACGGAACAATAATATTTGATTCTTTGGACATTTTTTATCTTTGAGTAATGTCGGGCGCAACTTCTCCGGCATGCGGGTGTTTCTTCTAGTGTGCAGGGTCCGAGGAAAAATCGAGACCTGAGAATCGAAATCGAACGCTAGGATCAAAAGGAGAATCATCATGCGAATTACAAAAATCATTTTACAGAGTGCGGCTCTTATTGCCCTGGCGATGCCTGCCGCCTACGCGCAGCAAGTAACAGGGGCTTCCATCAATGACCGCAAGGAAAATCAGCAGGATCGCATCGCACAGGGCGTGAAGTCCGGCCAGCTCACCGCCGGCGAAACCGCCAATCTGGAAACCAAGGAACACGCGTTGAACTCGGAAGAGCACGGCATGCGCGCGGCCGACGATGGCCACTTGACCGCGGCCGATAAGGCCAAGCTCACGCGCCAGCAGAACAGGCTCTCGAATCAGATTTACAACAAGAAGCACAACGCGCGCGTGCAGTAATTGGACTGCCGCAAAAACGAGAGCCTCCGATTAAAACGGAGGCTCTTTCGTTTTTAGTTGCACAGGCTTCAGCCTGTCTTCTTTTGATCTCCGTGGCCGCGCCAGGAAATTCAAAAAGAGACCGGCTGAAGCCTGTGCTGCTGGACCCGCGACCCTCGCATCGGTAGAATCGCTTCATCTTGCTCGGGCAAACGCGCGCTCGAATTTTATGGATCTCCGCCCTTTTTGCAGGGGCATGCCTCGCGTCGGGTTGCACGCAGCCACTCGGCCCCGGTTTTTATTTTGCGGCGCGCCAGACTGAGATTCACGCTTCGTCCGGCGTCTCCGACCGACTTCACATTCGCGTTGTCGATCGCCTGGAAAATACAGGGAATCGCACGCTGCGGTCTCTCGATGTCCGCATGCCGGTGCCGCCGAATTTCGGCGCACAAAATCTAAATGTCGCCGTGGACGGCAAAACGGTTTCGCCCGAACACGATTCCGTCGCGGACCGCCGCATGGTTCGCACGGCCTTCGATCCTCCGTGGGATCAACTCCAGCCGCGCGAAATTACCACGGAATGGGATCTGATACCCGTGGCTTCGGAGCGCGGGACCCTCGCTGTCTCCGCCGACGGATTTTATATTGCCGATGCCACGGCGCTGCCGCTTTGGCAGGCGCCCAGCGGGCTTTTCGCAAGGGGCGGGTCCGATCCCGACGCGGAGATTTTGTCCATATATGCTCCGCCGGATTTTCGCATCCTCGCTCCCGGCAAGCCTCTCAAGCGCCGCCCGGATGACATCTCGGCCCCGCGCCGATTCCGCATCCAGCCCCACAGAGATTTTCTTCCTTATGTCGTCGCAGGACGCTACCAGGAGCAAGCGATCCGCTCGCACGATGGCACGGTTAGCTTCTGGACGTTTCGTCCACTGGACGCGCAGGCGGCGCATACGGCGGCCGCACGCCTCTCCTCCTCCGAGAAAGCGTTCGCGGATTTTTTCGGACCTGTGTCTTCCGGGAAAACCGTCGTTCGGATAGCCGAAGCCCCGGGCGATTTGCCGTCTGAGTTCAGCGCGGCAAGTGGGCCAGGGGGCGCGTCATTCCCGGAAGGCGTGCTGCTGGATTCCCGCGCAATTGCTCAGGGAGTCGCGAATGAAGCTGTTCTTCAGCTTTCCGAATATGAATTGGCGCGAACCTGGTTTGGCTGGCGCATGCGTCCCACGACGGAAGCGCAGATCTTAATGGGTCGGGGAGTGGGCCTGTTCGGCCTGGTGATTGCCGCCGAAGCGCGCCAGCCCGACCAGCGCCGCCTCATGGTCGCTTCGCTTTTAGATCGTTATGACCAGGCGCGAGCCATCGCTCCCGATAGGCGTCTTATGGAGTCGGCGGCCGAATATTCGCGTGCCGAACGCATCTCGAACGGCTACCGGGCGGCGCTGTTTTTCGTGGCGCTCGAGGACTTCTGCGGCCATGATAATTTGCGCGCGGCGTTTCGCTATATCATTCGTTCCCGCGAAGGATACGAAACCGATTACGAGGAACTCCGTGCGGCGGTCGAATCGACATCGCATCAGGACCTGGCCGAGATGTTTCGCCGGTGGCTGATTCAGCCCGGTGTTCCTGAGGATTTTCGCGCGCGTTACGCGAACCCGTCGGCCGCGGGGCTTCAAACGAAGTGACGAACTATTCCGCGCGGGCCGCGGAAAAAAATACCAGGAGGAATGTGTGATCGAACCTGTCATAACAGATCGCGGGCCAAAAGCCATCGGCCCTTACTCGCAAGCCATCCGAGCCAACGGGTTTATATTTCTTTCGGGGCAAATCGCTCTCGATCCCGCCACGCAACAGCTCATTGAAGGCGGCGTCGCCGAACAAACCGAGCGCGTATTGGAAAACCTGAAAGCCATCGTGGAAGCGGCGGGCGCATCGCTTCACCATGCGGTTAAGACCACCGTATTCCTCAAGGACATGAACGAATTTGCGGCCATGAACGAGGTCTATTCGCGCTATTTTGTTCGAAACCCGCCGGCACGCTCCACCGTCGAAGTAGCAAGGCTCCCCAAAGACGTGCGAGTGGAAATTGACCTGATTGCTTTGCTCTGAGATCGCGTGGATTGGGGGCGATTCTGGATGGATCGGAGAACGGCAAAGCCAATTCATGGTGGCATTTAGGTTCTGCAATTGGGTAATTTGTTGCAGACTGCACCGCTTTGGAAAAACCCGGTTCGAACTGATATCAAACGGGTTGCACCACCAAGCCAGCCGATTTGGCATCTAAATACAGTGGGGATTGGACTGCTACAATTATCGCGTCCCTGCTGATTTTTTCGATGGCTCGCACGACTTTTTGCGATCGGCCTTTTCGGTGGATTTAGTTTGAAAAGCTACGGTCTTGCGGTAGAGTTGGAAACAGCATCTGTCCCTGCCGAGCCTGTTTGGGGAGGCTATCAGTGCGATTCGGGAATACGATAATCCAGCCAGCTTCCGGCGACGTTGCCGGGAAGGCGGCTTTTTCCGCCTTGCGGGAAGCCTGGGCCGGATTTTCGTCCACCAATCGCACCACCGGCCAGGCAAATCTGACTACCTTGCAGAGGGATCTCGATAAGCAAAATTGCCCGCCTGAATTGTACGGAATCATGGACAGTCTCAAGGCAATCCGCCATAGGATTGTGACGAACACTCTGCTGGCTGGCTGGACCGAGTGGTCCATCTGCATTCTGATTGGATTAGTGGTAGCCGGGACGGTGAGCTCTCATCTGAATATCGTTTTAGCCCTGGCCGTCCTGCTGGCCGTGATTGGCGTTGCAGCGATCACTGTTTGGATCTGGCGCAACCGGTTGTCCACGTATGAGACGGCGTGTCGGCTGGACGGCGCTGCGGGCCTGCAGGATCGAGTTTCCACGGCGATTTTTTTGAGCGATTCGCGGGATCCAAATGGGATGATTCAGCAGCAGCGCAAGGATGCCGTCGCTCGTGTGGCAAAGGTGGATTCGCGCGCATTGTTTCCGCTGCAAATGCCCGCGACTGCCGTGCACGCTCTCGTGCTTCTCCTGGTTTTCGGCGGGCTTTTTGTTTACCGGATCAATCACCGAGCGCCGCTTGTTTCGCTGCTGCGTTCCACTGCGCGGTCCTCCTTGGTGCAATCGATTTTTACTCCGATCGTTCACGCCATGGAGAAGGACCTGGAACGGACCATCGCTCTGGTAACTCTGAAACCCGAGCTGCAGCCGGATGAAGTTCGTCCCGGCGAAGCTCTGCCCGTGGCGGACGATCTCTGGCAGCCTGCCGAAGAAAAAGCCCCTGACACGAAGGACGCCGAGCCACAGGAAATGGCCGACGAGCATGGCGATCAGCAAGGCCAGCCCAAAGGGCAGGGCAATCCGAACGCGATGCCGCCCTCGGATGAGCAACAGCAACAGGGCGACCCCAATGGGCAACCCCAGGAGGGCAAGCAATCGGATGCGCAGGGCCAGCAAAGCAACCAGCAATCGCTGACCAAAGCAATGATGGACGCGTTGAAAAAAATGATGTCGAATCCCAAGGACCAGCAAAAAGGAAACCAGCAGCAGAATCCGCAAAACATGCAACAGGGAGGCGCGCAGCCGCCGGGCGCGACCGAAAGCGACAAGAAAGGCGACTCGAAAGGCAGTTCCGATCAGAAACAAAATGCCTCCAAAAGCGCGGGCAGCGGAGCGGGAAGCCAGGAAGGCACAAAAGAAATGCTGAAGGGGCAGCCGGCGAAAC
Source organism: Terriglobia bacterium (assembly GCA_963788335.1). Classification (GTDB taxonomy): domain Bacteria; phylum Acidobacteriota; class Terriglobia; order Acidiferrales; family UBA7541; genus Palsa-360. The sequence goes on along the minus strand of CAWBGM010000006.1, from coordinate 349,911 downwards.
CGGTGAACGCCGTGCCGGATCGCGTGGCGCTGGAAGCCAGCGGCTACAAGGAACAGACCCGCATGCGGGTCGATACGGAAACCGGGACGGCGCATATGGCTACGCAAGGCGCATCGCCGCAGACCGAGGCTGTGATTAACGGGGCCGAGCAGGAAAATATTCCCGCGCGCTACCGGTTGTATGTGCAGCGCTATTTTGAACATGCGGACAGCGGTTCGCACTAAACGAATTCCAGCAAATTTTTAACGTCAATCCCAAGGATGGGTTCATGACAGCTTCGGTGGGAACAGAAGGCCAGAAGAGCAATCAGCCAGCCGCGCCGGGCCAGCCCCTCGGTCCGCAGGCCGAATTTCTTGCCGAAAAAATGGGCGAAGTCCGGCGCGAGATTTCCAAGGCGATTGTCGGACAGTCGGAAGTGGTCGAAGGGGTGTTGATGGCCCTTTTGGCGGGCGGACACGTGCTGCTCGAGGGCGCGCCCGGCCTGGGAAAAACGATGCTGGTGCGGACGCTGGCGCAGGCCGTGGCGCTGAAGTATTCACGCATTCAATTCACGCCCGACCTGATGCCCGCCGATGTGATCGGCACGTCCGTGGTGCAGGAAAGCGGCGACGGAACGAACACGCTTGGTTTTCAACCCGGCCCGGTGTTTACCAATCTGTTATTGGCTGATGAAATTAATCGCGCGACGCCCAAGACGCAATCGGCGCTGCTCGAAGCCATGCAGGAAAAGCAGGTGACGGTCGCCCATACCTCGCATCAACTCGACGAACCGTTCTTCGTCATGGCCACACAGAATCCGCTCGAAATGGAAGGAACCTATCCCCTCCCCGAAGCGCAACTCGACCGGTTTCTGTTCAAGCTGCGCGTTCCATTTCCGGGGCGCGCCGATTTGAACGATATTCTGGACCGCACCACGGCGGGAACCACCGTGCAGGTGCACCCCGTCATCAACGGCCCGCAAATCATGGAGATGCGTCAAATCGTGCGCACGGTCCCGGTGGCTCCGCATGTTCAGGAGTATGTCGTGAAGCTCACGCTTGCCACACATCCGGAAGGCCGCGAGAATGCTCTTGCGACCAAATACATCCGGTACGGCAGTTCGCCCCGCGGCGCGCAGACGCTGATTCTTGGCGGGAAAGTGCGCGCGCTTCTCGCCGGGCGCTTCAACGTCAGCCTGGAAGACATCAAATCCCTGATGCTGCCGTCTTTGCGCCATCGCATCATTTTGAACTTCGAAGCCCAGGCCGACGGACGAACCACCGACGATTTGCTGGAAGAGATTGCCGGCAAGATCGGCTAAAGCCGGCGTCCCCGACGCATGAGAGGTAGGCGGCGTAGCGCTGCAGGATGCGCGCCGAAGGGAGAGCTTTCTCTTTGTAACCCGATGGCAACGAATTCCGCGCTGCTGCTGGATCGCGAATTTCTGAAAACGCTCGAACAGGTCACGCTGCTCTGCCGGACAAACCTGGCAGGCGCGGTGGGCCCCGAGCACCGTTCGCGCACGCGCGGGCCCGGCATGGAATTCGCCGATTACCGCCGCTACAGCATGGGCGACGATCCCCGGTCGCTCGACTGGAGCGCCTATCTGCGGCTTGGAAAACTTTTCCTGAAAATATACGAGACCGAGCAGCACATTCCGGTCCGCATCTTGCTGGACCGCAGCGAATCGATGGATTGCGAATCGCCCGGCACGGCGGAATCGAAATTTTTGTACGCGCAGCGCCTCGCGGCTACGTTTACCTATCTTGCCCTGCTGCATCTGGACACCGCGGCGGTGATTCCGTTCGCCGACCGGTTGAACAAACCACTGATTGTTTCCGGCGGGCGCGACAGATTATGGCCGGTTCTGGAATTTTTGAGCGGGCAATCGGCCGGCGGCGGAACAAACCTTTTTGGGTCCGTCAAGGAATTTATGGGAAATTTTACTTCGCGCGGAATCGTCATTTTAATTTCCGATTTTTTTGACGAGCAGGGGTGCCAACGTTCCGTCGAAATGCTCCGCTCCGCCGGACACGATTTCGTTTTGCTGCAGGTGCATAGCGCCGAGGAGCAGCGGCCCACCGCTTCCGGCGAACTGATTCTGGAAGACGTCGAAACCGGAGCGCAGCGCACAGTGGAATGTTCTCCGCAAAGCACGGCGACATATGAACGCAGATTTCTGGAATTTTCCTCGCGACTGCGCAGGCTGGCTCTTCGCAACGGTGGACGGTATGCGCGCGCCGTGACCAATATCCCTTATCAGGAATTCGTTTTGAAAAGCCTCCGCAGCGGGCAGGTGCTGGCGTGAACTGGATGACGCTCAGTCCGCTGGAAGTCGCCGCGATCTGGGCGGGCCTTGGAGCCGCGGCGCTGTGGCTCTATTTGCATCACAGGCGTCCGCAACGCCGGAAGGTTTCGACGCTGCGTTTCTGGGCCAGCGTACAGGCCCTTTCACAGCCGCGCCGAAGGAAGGTTCGCGAACCCTGGGCGCTGCTCGCGCAGGTTCTCTTTATTTTGCTGCTTCTGCTGGCGCTCGCGAATCCTCGTTGGGGGATCACAACCGAGGGCCGCAATGTCGTGATCCTGTTCGACACATCCATCTGGTCGCAGGCGCGCCCGGCTGGCGAAACTCCCTGGATCGATCGGGAGCGCGCGGAAGCTTTGCGCGTGATCGACTCATTGCCGGCGGCCGACCATGTTTTGCTGCTCCGCGCGGAAGCCGATGCGCCGCCGATCCTGCCGTTCACCACGGACCATGCGGCATTGCGCCGCGCCATCTCCGGCGTTCCGTCTTCGAGCGTGCCCACCGATGTTCCTCGCGCCCTGGAAATGGGACGGGCAGCGCTGGCCGGCTCGCGTCGCGGGCTTCTCGTGTATGTTGGGCCGGGCTTGCTGAGCGACGAGCAGGCGCATAACCTTGACGCCTTTCGCGCCTCTCTGCAAACGCCGGTCGAAAATGGCCCGCAGCCGCAGTTCCTCATGCGACTGGTCGGCAACAACGCGTCCATCGACGACCGCGGCATCACGCGACTTTCTCTTCGCCGCGACGCGGCGCAGCCCAATCGCTGGCATCTGCTGACGCAACTGAAAAATTACAGCGCCGCAAAATCCGTTGTGGTGCTGAAGCTTTCGATCGATGGACAGACGTTGGGACAGCATGCCGTCGCCCTCGACGCCGACGAACTGGGCAACACGGAAAATGATTTTGTATGGGACAAGGGCGGAACGCTGGAGGCGGAAATCGGCCCGCCCGATGCCCTGGATGCGGATAATCGCGCCGTCGTTCATCTGCCCGCGTTCCGCAGCATTCATGTCGCTCTGTTTGCCGCCGGTGGAAAATCTCCGTTCGCAACAAATCTGCTGAGCGTGCTTTCGAGCAATCCCTACGTGGATTCTGAAATCGTGTTTCCGGGAATGCCCCTGAACGGACCGCCGGACGTGGCCATCTATCAGGGAACAAGCCTTCCGGAGAACCCGGCTTACAATTCGATTTATTTTTTGACCGGGCCCGGTCCGGCCGATTCGCATCCGGTTCGCGTCACGCAATGGAACCCGCAGCATCCTGTGACACGTTGGGTGCGCACGCACGACATCAGCGTGCGCAATCCCGCAACGTTGACAGTGTCGCCCGGCGACACCGTGCTGGCATCGACGGACGATATGCCGCCCAAGCCGTTGATTCTGGCGCGCGAAGAAAACGGCCATCGCCTGTTAATTGTCGGATTCGATCCGCACAATTCAAATTTCCCCATGGAGTCGGCATTTCCGTTGCTGATGGCCGGAAGCTTGGAGTGGATGACGCACTCGGTGGACGAGGCGGCGGATGCGGTCGCCACCGGGGAACTGGACCTTCCGGGCCCGGTGAATCGCATTGTCGCGCCTTCGGGCAAGGATGTGCCCTTCGCGCGCAACGGAGCGAGTGTTCATCTGCTGGCTCAGGAAACGGGAGTTTATCGCGTGATCGCGCCGGGCGGCGTCGAAACCAGCGTTGCCATCAATACGCCGTTACTGCCGGCGCAGCGTGTGAGTGCGACTCCCGCGGAAATGGCCGGTGTCGAGGGCGAGCCGCGGCAAGCGGTGGGGTCGGATTTGTGGCGCTGGGCGGTCTTGCTGGCGATGATTGTTCTATGGCTCGAGTGGTGGCTGTATTACTCCTCGCGCGAGCGGCAGCGCACAGTCGAGACGCCGGAGACATCCGGCGATGCCTCCGTGCAATATCTGGATGGGGAGCTGGACGAGACGGAAGAATCCGAGTATCGCAAAACGAATTTTGTGGCCCGATGATTACGGGGGAATGTACAGAGAATGAACAGGTGAACGGTTGAATTTCGATCATCCAATTTTTCTGCTTTTGCTGGTGCTGCTTCCGGTCCTGTGGATCTGGATGCGGCGCATGCCTGGATCTTCGTCAGTGTGTCTAGGATTGAAGTGTGCGGTGTTTGCGGTGCTGGCCATTGCCCTCGCCGATCCGTGGGCCGCGTTGCGCGTCGAAAAATTGGCGATCACCGTCCTGATCGACACTTCCGCGAGCATGCCGCGGGAATCGTTGCAGCGCGCGGAGGCGATGTTGCGCGACCTTGTGCATAAAAATTCGGGGGCGGATTTGCGGCTCATCACCTTCGCCGGGCATCCGAAACTTCTTCCTGTTCCGGCGCAGGCCGATAAAGTCAGTATTCCCGAAGGCGTCGATCCGAAAGAGGGCATGTCGTCGAATCTTCAAGACGCCATGCAACTAGCGCTCAGCACATTTCCCTCGGACGGCGCGCGACGCATGCTGCTGATCAGCGACGGAAATGAAAATAGCGGGCACGCGCTCACGGAGGCATTGCGCGCGCGGGAGCGCGGCGTGGTCGTGTACACGGTGCCCGCCGGAGGCACGGCGCCTCTGCCCGTGAAGGTGGAGAGTGTCTCCACTCCTCAGGATGTTTTTTCCGGCGAACATTTCACAGTGGCTTTACAGATTGAAAGCGCGACTGCACTGAAGGCGCGTGTTTGGGTGACTTCGCAAGGGCAGGAACTCGGCGCCACGATGGCGGACCTTCGATCCGGCGCCAACGAAGTGGATGTGGAAGCGCGGATTTCGCAGAGCGGCGTCAGTCTGATGGAAGTGCACATCTCCAGCTCCGGCGCGGAGCAGACGCTGGTCTCGCAGGCCGTGACGGTGCGCAAGCCGCACGTGCTGTATGTCGCGGGCGGCGGCGAAACTTCTCCACCGCTGCTCTCCACGCTGCAAAAGGCGGACATCGATCTGGAATCGGTGACGGCGTTTCCCGTGAATCATGCCGGAAAAGACTGGGACGCGGTGATTCTGGACAACTATCCCGATCACGATCTCGCCGCGGATGAAGACCTGGCAATTGAACGATACGTTTATGCCGGTGGGGGGCTGATTTACATCGCGGGCGACAGCAATGCCAAGCTCGCGCAGGAACCCAAAACGCCGTTCGAAAAAATGCTTCCGATTCATGCCGAGCCGCCGCCGGAAAAGCCTACCGCGGTTGTTCTGGTGCTGGACAAATCCGGCAGCATGAGCGGGCCGAAGATTGAAATGGCCCGCGACGCGGCGCGATCGAGCATCAAGACGCTTCGTCCCATCGATTTTATCGGAGTGATTTCCTTCGACGAATCGTTCAACTGGGTCATCCCTCTGGGTCCGGCCGGGTCGCTGGAAGACAAGAGCGATTTGATCAATCAGATCACCGCGAACGGCGGTACGAAAATTTATCAGGCGGTCGAGTCCGGCTTCGAGGCCATCAAGGATGCCAAGGCCACGCACAAGCACATTATTCTGCTCACCGACGGCGTTTCCACTCCCGGCACTCAGGAAGATTTTCCGAAACTCGAAAAAGAGGCGCTCGCCAAGCACGTCATCATCTCGACGATCGGCGTTGGGGATTACATCAACCGCGATCTGCTCGACGAACTGGCGCACAAGACGAAAGGGAAATCGCACTTCGTCGAAAGCGCCGAGACAATTCCGCAGATCATCAACGCGGAAGTGAAATCGAATGAGGACCTCGCCATTCAGGAGCGCCCGGTCCGCGCCGTTCGCGTGCGGCCCGTGGAATTTATCGATGGCATCGATTTCACAAAGGCGCCACGGCTGCGCGGATTCGTGCAGGCGGAGGCGAAGGAAGGCTCGGAAACCATTCTGCGCGTGGATGAAAAAAAGCCGCTGCTTGTGCGCTGGCGCTACGGCCTGGGCCGCGTGACGGCGTTCATGTCCGACGCCAAAAATCGCTGGTCCGCGCCGTGGGTTCGCTGGGAATCGTTCGGCACGTTCTGGCCGCAGATGGTTCGCGATGTATCTCATCGCGACCGCACGGTGCGCGCCGGCATTCGCCCGGGATCGCGCGACGGCGATGCGATCGTTTACTACGACGTGCTGGCCGACCCGGGAGACGCTTCGGGCGATTCACTCAGCACCGCGGCGGCGCCTCATATTCTCGTTGAGGTGGCGGGCCAGGCTCCGCGCACGATTTCGCTCGAGGAAACCGCGCCTGGGCATTTCGAAGCGCGCATCGCCGGCGATCAGGGCGGGCTTTACAGAATTGTTTCCGGCAGTTCGGAGTTGCTGCTGCCCGAGGCGGGCTTCTTCCGCGAGTCGCAGGAGACGAAACCGCAAGCCGTCAACACCGCGCTGCTCGGCGAGATCAGCCGCATCACCGGAGGCCGGATGCGCCCGTCGATTGAGCAATTGTTGAACGATAAAGGCGGCCTCGTGCGGGAGAAAATTTCCCTGTGGCCGTATTTCATCATCCTCGCGCTGGTCCTGAATTTCCTGGAAGTTGGTTTGCGTAAAGGATTCTTCGAGCGGCTGATCGCTTGGGGACGTAGCCGGTCGCTGCCCGGGTTGGGGCGCCAGGCGGCGTGAGCCGGTAGAACAGGCTTCAGCCTGTTTTCCTTTGACTTCGGATCGGTTCAAGAAAATCCAAACGAAACAGGTTGCAGCGTAACCGGTGTTGAATTTTGCCGGTTTCACTAAATTTAAAAGAAGACAGGCTGAAGCCTGTGCTACTGAAGACTACCTCGGAATCCAGAGCGGATGATTTGTGAACAACCCATCCACGAACCCGATGTGGTAGCACAGAAATACTCCGAAGCAAACGCTCAGCATCCCGGTTGCCACCGCCAATCCACGATTTAATTTTGCGAAGTTTTGCAGCGTGTAGGCGAAGGGCAGCGCAATAATGGCCGTGATCAACATCATTCCGGCGACCGTTCCAAATCCGAAAATCAGGAGATAGGCGAGCGCCCAGCCAGGCCTGCCGATGGTCGCGACAACCAGCAACGCGACCGCCGCGGAGCCTGCGAGGCCATGCACAATTCCCACCGCCAACGGACGCAGCACGTGAAACAGGCCCAGCTTCTTCCACCATTGCGGCGTCCATCCCAGAAGGGAGACTCGATCCGGAAAAATCGCGTCCCCATTTTCATCATGCGTGTGAATCATATTGCGTCCAAACATGAAATGAGAATGCGCGCCCGGGCCGAGCCTGCGAAGCGTCATCCATTCCATGGCGCGCCGCATCACGCCCGTCAGGTTTAGAACGCCCAGGACGATCAGCATGAAGCCCACGGACAATTCCATGCTCAGGCCAAGCCTCGGCGGGATTGTAAATTTGAATAAAATAATTGCCGAGCCGACGACGAGAATTGTGAACGTGTGGCCGAGCCCCCACAGTGCGCCGATCACAGTAGCGTGCAGGAGTGTGCGTTCGCGGCTCACGATCGTGGTGACGGCCACGACGTGGTCGGGATCGGTGGCGTGCCGCATCCCCAGGAAAAATCCGAGCAGCGCGATGGCGAGGAATGTGGTCATGGTTTTCGTGGGATAGGCTTCAGCCTGTCGGTTTTTGACTTCTGATCGCTCCATCGAAATTCAAAAACAGACGGGCTGAAGCCTGTGCTACTAATATTTCCTATGATCGAATGGTTTGAGATGTAGCGCCAATTCGCGCGCCGCATCCCACAGTTTCCTGTTCATGCGCGTCATGTCGGACGCCGATCTTGCAAGATGCCGGACTACGCAGCCGTTTCGCGAGAGAAGGCTCACTCCGCCGCGCACCTGCGGCATGGTTTCCAGTTCTGCGTCCATGGCGGCGGCCAAGGTTTGCCAATTCTCGAATCCGTCCGCGAAGATTCCCATGCAGGTCATGTAATCGAATTCTTCCGCCAATCCCGTTCGTTGCGGGCGCTGCCTCGCCGGATGGATTTTGGTGCGATTGAGAAAGACGGGTTCTCCGCCGGCGCGAATCTCCATCCGCGAATCCATCTCCGTAAAGCACCATCGCTCGCCGTGTGCCACTCGGCCTGACGCCATCGAATCCAGAATGATCGCGCGGCTGCCGCGCGCCATTTCGACGCGCAGCGATTGGCGCAGCGCGGAGGCAATGTGTGGAATGACGTGGTCGGGGAGATATTCGAGCGTGGCGCCTTCCTCCAGGAGAACTACGGTTTCCAGAACTGCGGGTTGCTGCGAGGTGCGATAAATTCGAGTCGCTGAAGGCGTCGTCAGACAGACGTGCGTATCGGCATGCTGTCTGATTTCCGTGACAAGACGATCGCCGCCGATCACTCCTCCAGTGGGATTGAGAAGCATCATATAAGCTGTTCCATCTTCCAGTGTGAGTGGTGTGAGCACCTGCAGCGGAAGCGTGAAGCGCGATTTGGCAAGAATCGTTTCCGCGCTGCGGCGTTTAAACTCCAGACGCAGATAGCCGTCGCGCCCGGTGCGTTCCGCGGGCCGTTGGTTTTCCTGTTCGCTATTCAAACAGGAGGGAGTGGCGAATCCATTCGATGAGCGTGTCCACTCCTGAACCGGTCTTGAGATTGGTGAAGACGTAAGGCTTCTCTCCGCGCATGCGTTTCGCGTCGCGATCCATCACCGCAAGGTCCGCGCCGACGTACGGCGCGAGGTCAATCTTGTTAATGATTAGGATTCCGGACGTCATGATGCCCGGCCCGCCCTTTCGCGGAATCTTGTCGCCCTCGGCGACGTCGATGACGTAGATCGTTGCGTCCACCAGTTCCGGGCTGAATGTGGCGGCAAGATTATCTCCGCCGCTTTCGATAAATAAAATATCGAGATCCGGAAACTTTTTCATCAGCGCGCTGGAGGCTTCGAGGTTTACCGACGCATCTTCGCGGATTGCCGTATGCGGGCAGCCGCCGGTTTCGACGCCGACGATTCGGTCGGGGGTGAGTACGCCGCGCCGCGTTAGAAATTCCGCGTCCTCGCGCGTGTAAATATCGTTCGTGATCACGGCCAGTTGATACATCGATTTCAGGCGCGTGCACAGAGATTCGACCAGCGCCGTTTTCCCCGATCCCACGGGGCCGCCAACGCCGATTTTGAGCGGTTTTGAAATCATGAACGGAACAGCCTCGCTTCCAGTGTGGCGTGCCGCATGCTCGCGATTTCCAGAGCGGGCGCGAAGGACCACATTTCTTCCTGTGTTTTCCCTTGCGCTTCCTCCGCGAGCTTTGCGATAAGCGGCCTGACATTGAAGAGAATATTTTGTCCGGCGAGTTGGCCGAGCGGCATGAGGCGGAGAGCGGCTCCCACCAGCGCGGCGCAAGTGGAGTACAGAAACGCGCTTGTCATTTCCAGCGCGGCCCATTGCATTGCCGGCTCCGACCATTCCGAAAACGATTGGGTGATGTCCGGGCGTTCTGTCGTCCGCCACAGCTTCACCGAACTGAGTCAACATTGGGTGCGAAGGCAGATGATTCGCAACGCGCAGGGTTTGCCTGCCCATCTGGCGGCTGGCTTCACGCAATTCGCTCGCTGCTTTCATGGCGTCGAGCGTTTTATCGAGTGCGATGCACGATGCGAGGTCGCTCGATTTTCCCGCGCGCCACGCGCACAGCAACGCAACCGCATCGGTGGGAGCGGACGAGCCCTCCAGATACGCGCGCAAAAAATCTTCCACTCCCGCGGCATCGGTGACGCCGTTCGATTGCACGTAATATTCCAGGCCGAACGAGTGAGCGTAAGCTCCCGCCGGGAACAGGCCGTCGGCGAATTGAAGCAGGCTGAGAAAATTATCCATGTTGATGCATCTGCGTGTTTCCGATCGGATTAAAGACCATCTGCTTGCGCTCCCACGGCGCGCCCAATCGGTCCATCAGGCGGACCATCGCCGTGTCGTCAGGCACAACCAGTCTGCCATTTTGCATGGCGAGAGGAAAATGCCGGTTGCCGACCTCGAACGCGATCTTCACGGCATGCGCATAATCGGCCGGAAGAATTTCGAGTACCGATTCTGTCGCCGCTTCGATTTTCAAATACCAGTCCGGTCCAATCCACAGAATGGAATCGGGAGTGAGCGTTGTGCCCGTGGGAAGCGCGATTCCGATTTTCCGTCCCTTCGCTGTCGTGAAGCGACCGCGCATCCATCGGCGCTGTTCCCATGAGAGAATGAGCTTGTCTTCTTCCCTCGTCCGCAAATCGTCCATGCTGAACGGAGAAATCAAGCGGTCGATGATGAGAGCGGTTCCAAACATTTAAAATAGGAAGTAGCGCTGCGCCATCGGCAGGACTTTCGCCGGTTCGCACGTGAGGAGCACTCCATCGGCGCGCACTTCGTATGTGTCGGGATCGACTTCCATGCGCGGCAGGGCATCGTTGTTGATCATGTCACGCTTAGTGAGGCCGCGGCATTTGTTCACGGCGACGGTTTTTTTCTTCAGGCCGAGTTTCGCGGCAATCCCGGCATTCGCGGCGGCCTTCGACAAAAACGTCAGCGATGTGGAATGCAGCGCGCCGCCGTAGCTGCCGAACATGGGCCGGTAAATCACCGGCTGCGGCGTGGGAATCGAAGCGTTGGCGTCGCCCATCACCGACCAGGCAATCATGCCGCCCTTCACGATCATCTCCGGCTTGACGCCGAAAAACGCCGGCTTCCACAACACCAGGTCCGCCAGCTTTCCCGTTTCCACCGAGCCGACTTCGTGCGAGATGCCGTGGGCGATTGCGGGATTGATCGTAAACTTCGCGACGTACCGCCGCACGCGCAAATTGTCGCTGCCGGATTTTTCTCCGGGCAGCGGCCCGCGCTGCCGTTTCATTTTGTCCGCGGTCTGCCAGGTGCGCGTGATCACTTCGCCGATGCGGCCCATGGCCTGCGAATCCGACGACATCATGCTGATCGCGCCCAGATCGTGCAGCACATCCTCGGCGGCAATCGTTTCGGCGCGGATGCGCGATTCGGCGAACGCGATGTCTTCGGGAATCGATGGGCTCAGGTGATGGCAGACCATGAGCATGTCGAGATGCTCGTTGAGCGTATTCACCGTGAACGGCATCGTGGGATTGGTGGACGACGGCAGGCAATTCGCTTCGCCACACACTTTAATAATATCCGGAGCGTGACCGCCGCCGGCGCCTTCGGTGTGATACGTGTGAATCGTGCGTCCCTTGAACGCGCGAATCGAATCCTGAACGAAGCCCGCTTCGTTGATGGTGTCGGTGTGAATCGCGACCTGCACGTCGTACGCTTCGGCAACACTCAGCGCACAATCGATGGCGGCGGGAGTCGTGCCCCAGTCTTCGTGGAGTTTCAATCCGATCGCGCCTGCTTCGATCTGTTCGCGCAGCGGCGCGGGAAACGAGGAGTTACCCTTGCCCAAAAATCCCAGATTGATCGGAAAACCGTCGGCGGATTCCAGCATGCGGTGCATGTTCCAGATGCCCGGCGTGCAGGTGGTCGCGTCGGTGCCGGTGGCGGGACCCGTGCCGCCGCCAATCAGCGTTGTCAAACCGCCGGAAAGTGCGGTCTCCACAAGCTGCGGGCAAATAAAATGAACGTGCGCGTCAATTCCGCCCGCCGTGATAATTTTCCCTTCGCCGGCGAGGACTTCCGTGCCCGCACCGATCACCATGCCGGGAGTCACGCCGTTCATCGTATCCGGATTTCCGGCTTTGCCGATGCCCACGATTCGGCCTTTGCGTATGCCAATATCCGCTTTGTAGATGCCGCCATGATCCACGATCACCGCATTTGTAATGACGAGATCGAGAACGCCCTCGGCATCCGTCGCCGAAGCCGATTGCCCCATGCCGTCGCGAATCACTTTGCCGCCGCCGAATTTTGCTTCCTCGCCGGGAGTCGTCAGGTCCTTCTCGATTTCAATAAACAGGTCCGTGTCGGCCAGGCGGACGCGATCTCCTGTGGTCGGCCCGTACAGGTCGGCGTATTGGCGGCGTGGAATTTTCAGACTCATCGGTGTACAGCCCTCTGAAAAACTTTTAGAAAACGCTTAAAACCACATCAGAATTTTTCATCGGCGGCCCGCTTCAGGGCGTCCTGCCTGGTCGAATCGTTTGCGGGACCATTGGTCAGCCCGTTGAGGCCAAAAACTTTTTTCGAGCCGCCAATTTCCACCAGCGGAATGATTTTTGTATCCCCCGGTTCAAAACGCACCGCAGTTCCGGCGGGAATATTCAGCCTCATGCCAAACGCCGCCGCGCGGTCAAACCGCAGCGCGCGATTCGCTTCAAAAAAATGAAAATGGGAGCCAACCTGAATGGGACGATCGCCCGCGTTGGCGATTTCCAGTTCAATTTCGCGGCGACCGTCGTTCGCGATCACCACGCCTTCCGCCAATATGTATTCGCCTGGGATCATCGGACACCTTCTGACATTTGTGTTATCCGCAAAAGAGCCGTCTCACGAGCCCTCGAACGGGCCGTTTATCGAATCGGGCGGTGCACGGTCACAAGTTTCGTACCGTCGGGAAACGTCCCCTCCACTTGCACTTCGTCGATCATTTCAGGAACGCCTTCCATCACGTCATCGCGCTTCAAAATCGTCGCGCCATATTCCATAAGATCGGACACCGAGCGCCCGTCGCGGATTCCCTCGAGCAGTTCCGCCGTGATCAGCGCCAGCGCCTCGGGATAATTCAGCTTCAAGCCGCGCGCCTGCCGCTTGCGCGAAAGTTCCGCGGCAGTGGCGATCATCAGCTTGTCGATTTCGCGTGGTGTCAAATGCATCCCGTGTCGTTTCCCGGCCCGATGAATCGCCGTAACCCGCGTCCATCCGAATGATAGCGAAGCGGTTGGCGAATCACCATGCAAAAACTAAATGCTCTGCATACGGCAACTTCGGCAAGCTCCAGCGGTCCTGATTCATCGGAAATACAGAGAAGAAGAAACAATCGAAGTTCCCCTAAAATGTCATTTACAAGCGGGAAATGCCATTGTAAAATGGGAGTCATGGCGACGAGGTTGACACTCGATAAGGCAGGGAGAATTGTGCTCCCAAAACAGCTACGCGATGAATTACGGCTGGAAGCCGGCGATACTCTCGAAGTGGAAAGTTCGGGCGAAGAAATCACGTTGCGTCCCTCGCGAGGGCAAGGTCAACTTCACAAAAAACAGGGCGTCTGGGTTTATCGTTCCGGTGAGCCGCTTTCGTTGGAGGATGTCAATAAAACCGTCCGCCAGGTCCGCAAGGAGCGCGAAGCGCAGATCTTGGGCGAAGAGTCTTGAAGTTATTCTTCGATACCTCGGTGCTGATTCCTTGCTTCCTGGAAGAACACGTACACCACGATGCCAGTCTGAGGGCCTTCCTGAAATCCGACAAGAATCAAGGCTGTTGTGGGGCGCACAGCCTCGCGGAGTTTTACGCCACGGCAACCCGGATGCCGGGAAGGCAACGTTCGAGCGGCGAGCAAGTCCTGCTATTTCTTGAGAATGTCCGCGAGCGCCTGGCCATTGTTACATTGACGGGCGACGAGTATTACTCCGTACTAGAAGAAGCCTCCAATGCGGGAGTTGTTGGGGGTACGGTTTACGATGCGTTGCTGGCACGATGCGCCCTGAAGTCAGGGGCGGAGATTATCTACACCTGGAACCTGAAGCACTTCGAGCAATTTTCGCCAGATGTCGTAAAGCGGCTCAGAACACCACAATAATTAGTGCATTGAATTGACCGGGCACCCGGTCACCCCTTGACCCTCTCCTCCATTGCCCGTTATGATGTTTGTTCACGTTTCGTGTAGTTGTTCCAGTTGGGCCTGTAGCTCAGGTGGCTAGAGCGCACCCCTGATAAGGGTGAGGTCGGTAGTTCAAGTCTACCCAGGCCCACCAATCTTCTTTATGGCACACATGGTTTTTAGTAAGAGAGTCTTACTATGCGCACCAAGGTTTCAACAAAGGGGCAAGTCGTAGTCCCCAGCAATATCCGGCGTAAACTTGGATTGCAGCCCGGCGATGCGCTGTAGGCCATAGTCGAAGGACAACGCATCGTCCTTACTCCTCAAAGAGTTCGTCCGCGAAACGCACGGATCATTCAGGATAGCGTGACTGGCAGGATAGCGTGACTGGACTACCTGTCCTGACTTCGGGTCTAAAAAATGCAAAGCTGACGAGCGCTCAAGTGCGCGAAGTCCTCGCCGATTTTCCATGAGATACCTGCTGGACGTGAATGCCCTGCTTGCGCTCGCCATACTGGAGCATGAGTTCCATTCGCGTGTCGCGAACTGGGTGGGACGTCTTGCCACGGAAGGTGTTTCTGAACTGGCGACGTGTTCAATCACGGAGTTGGGATTTGTTCGTGTACTTGGTCAGGTTCAACAGTACGGCTCGTCCGTAGCGCAGGCGCGCGAGCTTCTACTCGAGCTGAAAAACACCAATCGAATGCGCTGCACTTTCGTTGCGGATGACCGCGACATTTCATTCCTCCCACGATGGGTCCGAAATCCAAGACAGACAACGGATGGGCATCTCGCTGAGCTTGCGAAGACCAATAACGCTGTTTTGGCTACCCACGATCGTTGAATCCCCGGAGCCTTCGTCATCCCACAGAGCCGCCATTCGGGCAAAGAGCGCTAATAAGGTAAGGTGGACCTTCCAATAATTTCCCATGTCGATTCGTTGGGTTTTCCGCTTGTTGAATAGCAGAGCCCAGTTGTGCCTTTTAACTTAACCGCCATTCAAGTCGCGAAGCCGAAGGTGCTACAATCCATGTTCCGAGTCACCCGATGCCAGCCACCCCAGCCGTCAGCCAACCCGTTCTCGATGTGATTTCCCCGGATCGCTCATGCCTTTCCGTTCCCGTAACCGAATCTCCGTTTTTTATCGGGCGCGGCGATGCAGGCAACCACCTTCCGATTTCCGACCCGCGTATTTCGCGCAACTGCGCGGCAATTCATTTTGAAAGTGGCCGTTACTTTCTGGAAGATCGCGGGCACCGTCTCGGCGTTTTTATCAACGGTGAAGGCATCGGCAGGAAAGTATTGAGGGAAGGCGACGTTGTCACGTTTGGCCTCGAAGATTCCTACCAGATTATTTTTCATTCCCCGGCCGATGTTGTGGAGACGGCTGAAATGCAGGACTCCACAATTGAGAGTTTTCTCACTCGGATCGGTCACATCACATCCAGTGAATTGGCTTCCACGGGACTGGGAAAACTTAACCTCCTTCTGGAAGCGACCAATCTACTGCATTCGCAGCTTCCGCTCGATGCCGTTCTCGAAGCGATGCTGGACCACGCGATTGCCATCACCAATGCCGAACGGGGGCTGTTGCTGGAAGCGGATAGCACCGGGTCGCTTCGCCAGCGCCTTGCCAGGAGCGCGGGAAGCAAAAGCTTGCCGGCCAATGGCTTTTCGCCCACGCAGACGGTTTTACGCCTCGTGATGGAACGCCAAACCGGGGTTGTCACCGAAGATATCCATCATCCCGAATCTGAATTTAAAGGTTCGGAGAGCATCGTTGCGCAACGCCTTCGCGCCGTGGTGGCAATTCCTCTTTATGCCATGCCGCGCGCGAGCACGGCGGAATCGTTTGTCTCCGCCAGGCGCGGCCATTTTTTGGGCGTCCTGTATTTGGATTCGACCCGCCCCGCCCCATTTTCGAAAATCGACCGGCAGCTCCTTGACGCGGTGTCGATGCAAGCGGCCAGCATTCTGGATAACGCGCGCCTGGTGGAGCACGAACGGCAACGCCAGCGCCTCGATCAGGAACTGACAATTGCCCGCAACATTCAACAGGCGCTGCTGCCCAAGCGTTTCGAGAACTTTCATCATCTGGCGATTTCCGGAATCAATACACCCTGCCATGCGGTCGGCGGCGACTACTTCGATGTGTTTCCGATGAGTGATGACCGCACCGCCTTTGTCATCGCCGACGTGGCGGGCAAGGGACTGGGCGCGGCGCTGGTGACAACGATGCTTCAGGGTTCGCTCAGCGGCGTTGCGCTGGGCGCGGATCCGGTGCGCGTGTTCGATCACCTCAATTCGTTTCTCTGCGAACACGAGGAAGTCGGCCGGTACGCCACCGTATTTTTCGGCATACTCGACTTGCAGGGCAATTTGGAATATATAAGCGCCGGGCATCCTTCGCCGATCCTCCTGCGAGGCGGAAAGGCGAACGAGCTTTTTACGACAGGATCGTTTCCAGTGGGGTTGATTCCCGAAGCCGTTTACAAAACGGCGCAGGCAAAAGTCGAGCCTGGGGACACTCTGGTCCTTTTCAGCGACGGCGTCACGGAAGCAGTGGACCTGGAACAGAAACAATTCGGCGTTTCCCGCCTGTGCCAGGCACTCATTGCTGAGCACGAAGCGCCTCTCGACCGGCTTCAATCGAAAGTTGTTGAATCGGTCGAAAAATTCGCACGGGGCGCAAGCCAGGCCGACGATATTACGCTTCTGTTCGTCCGCTATCGAGCCTCTTCGCAGACGGCAGATTCCGGGAGCTGAGTAGCACAGCCACTCTTGGCTGTGCGGTTTTTGCGGCGGCTGAAAGGGGCAAAGGTACACAGTCAGCAGTGGCTTGGCTACAAAGGCTGATCTGATCCGCTAATCCGGCCCGCTGCTCCGGCCCGCTGCCCTGGCCCGCTATTCCGACCGAACCATGCCGGAAATACCTGTGCTAAAGTAACGATTGCCCAACCAATGGATACCACGAAAAAAATCGGACGTTACGAAATCATTGAAGAACTGGGGCGCGGAGCGATGGGCACCGTGTACCGGGCGAAAGACCCGGCGATGGACCGCATCGTCGCGCTAAAGACGATCATTTCGCTGGTTCTTGCCAGCGAAAAGGGAAGCGAATTTCGCGAGCGATTTTACCGCGAGGCCCGCGCCTCCGGCGCCCTGGCGCACCCTGGAATTGTCACTGTGTTCGATGTCGGTGAGCATGAAGGCGTGCCGTTTCTGGTGATGGAGTTCATTCGCGGGCGGACACTGGCGGATGCGGTAAAACAGGGCGAGCGGCTGTCGATTGATCGTGTCTGCGAAATTGGCCAGCAAATCGCCGAAGCTCTCGGGCACGCGCACAAGCATGGCGTCGTGCATCGCGACATCAAACCGGCCAATATCATGCTTACCTCGCGTGAAACCTATGGCGTCGAGCGGCCCAAGATTACCGACTTCGGTGTCGCCAAGATGGCGGAAGGGCAAACGACGCTGACCGGTCAGCTCGTGGGGACGCCGGCATTCATGCCGCCCGAGCAATTTACCGGCGCGCCAATCGACGGGCGCGCCGATATTTTTTCACTGGGAGTGGTTTTGTACTGGATGGCGACGGGCGAGCAGCCGTTTCCAGGCGAGAGCATGACTTCGGTGTCCTACAAAGTTGTGAACACCGATCCTATCCCTCCTCGAAAGCTGAATCCATCCATACCTGCCCGGCTCGAAGGCATCATTCTGAAGTGCCTGGCGAAGAGCCCGGACGACCGCTATCAGACGGGTGAGGCGTTATCGCACGAACTCGGCGAAATGCGCTCAGGCGTCAAGCCAGTGCCTTTGTCGGCCGCCACAGGCCCGGCAGCGGCCCCTCCGCTCGATCCAGACGCCACCTATGTCGAACCGGCTCGTACCGCTCCACGCACGAAAACCACGATTGATGTGCAAAAGCCGGTAATTGCGGACGCGCCCAAGGGCAAGTCGAACAGCAGCTTTATCTTAGCTGGCTTGGCAGCGGTACTGATTGTCGCGGGAGGGTGGTATGCATTCCGAAGCAAGGGGCAGCAGGCTGTCCAGGATAAGGCCCCGGTTACTGTAGCCGCTACCGAAACGCAACCCACGCCCGCGCCGGCAGTTCACGAGCCCAAACCGGCCACCGCAGTCAATACCGCTCCCGCTGTTGCGAAAGCTACGGACAGCTCCGCAAAGAAATCTGAAAACAAAGTGGCGCCGCCAGAAACAGCCCGCGCTCCAAAAGCGGAGATGGCCGCAAGAGCTCCTGAGCCTGTGGACTTTAACCCCAAATCTCTCGATCCAAAGGCCAACGCGCGCCTGAAGATTGATGCCGATAAGGTGCCCGCGACTTTGGATTTTACCGTGGAATTGAATGGCAAGCTGTACATGCGAAGAAGCGCCGAGGGGAACAAGGCACAGTATGAAGATATGTTCGTCCCGCCGGGTGTTCAGGAATTTCGCGTTACGGCGGCGAGTGGCGGGGTTGAGAAGGCCTCGAACATCGTGAGCGCCGAGTTTAAAGCGAAGAAGAAAAACACTTTAAAGATTGAATTGCGAATGCAGGGAATGCCGCCCGGTTCAGGAGTTCCTCAGGATCTCTACCCGAACACGCAGTTGGTTGTTTCTTTGAAATAAGCCTGGGAAATGTGCAAGGGAAAAGAATAAGGGAAAAACTGTAACAAATCCGTAACAATCATTGCGGTATCATCTGCCGTTCATACACTGTTCAACTAAACCGTCCTGATTCGGATATTTCCGGGGGCGGCGTGCAAAACACAGAGGTGAAACGTATGCCAATTTCCACGGAAGAACTAACCGGCGGAATCACTCGGGTCATTCTGGAAGGGCGGCTGGACATTGAAGGAGCTGCCGCCGTGGATTTGGAGATGAACGTGATCGCTGGGACAAAAACGTCCGTGCTCGTCGACTTGCAGAAAGTATCTTTTTTAGGTTCGATGGGGTTGAGGGCGTTGATGACTCCGGCGCGGGCCATCAAGAGCCGTGGAGGCAAGGTTGTATTGTTTGGCCCCAATGAAATGGTCGAAAAAGTATTGAAGACCAGCGGCGTGGAAGCTCTGATCCCCGTCCACCACGAATTCCACAGCGCCTTGGCTGCACTGCAATAGCAACCTCGCTTGCCTTCGGGAAGGTTGGCCTCTCTCCAGGAAGGAATTTCATTCCCGTTTGAACCGTGCGAATTTCGATCATGCAGAAAAGTTTTGAGTGGCAACGTCCGCGTAGCGTATGATTCAAACGGACAAATCAGCGCCTCTTGGCGCGCGGAAACATGCTCACACGTAAAATTGGCGAAGCAGGGCGCTGGCTTCTCGAAAAGATCGTGCACGCGGTTGCATCCACCGGAATCAATCCGAACCTGCTGACATTTTTCGGTCTGCTGGTGAACGGTTGGGCGGCCGTTTTGTTCGCAATGGGGAAATTCCGCTCGGCGGCCATGGTGATTTTCTTCGCGGCGTTCCTCGATATGCTGGATGGCCAGGTGGCGCGCCGCGAAAAGCGTGTGACGGCTTTCGGTGCTTTTTTCGATTCCACGCTGGACCGCTATTCGGATATGGCACTCTACATGGGTTTGCTGGTGTATTACGCCGAGGCCGGCCGGGCTTCCTATGTGATTCTCGCGGCGGTTGCCACGGCGGGGTCGGTGATGGTTAGCTATTCCAGGGCGCGCGCGGAATCGCTGATTCCCCTTTGCAAGGTGGGATTCATGGAGCGGCCCGAGCGCATGGTGCTGCTGATCCTTGGCGGCCTGTTTAACCGCATGGCTCCGGCGCTGTGGGTGATCGCTATTGTGGCGACGATCACCGTCATCCACCGGATCGTTTTCACGTGGCGGGAAACCAAAGCCGGGCGCACATTGCCGGGAATTCGCCTCTCGCTCTAGTCGGATGTTCTGGTGTCATTTGTTCCGGCGAACGCATGCGGCCTGCAAGTCTTCAATCCCGAAGACGAAAACTAACCCAAAGTTTGTGTCGTACGCACGCCGTCCTGCGCTTTGTCGAGCGGGCGCGAGACGATGGCGTGGACGCGGTCGCGGAGCGCCGGGAAATCCCGCTTGTGCATGTCCTTGGTTTCGATGGCATCGTGCAGATAAATCGTGATCGTTCCCGGGCGCAGCAGCCAGCTTGTCTTTTTGTTGAATTCAAACGCGCCCACCACGCTGACGGGAACGATCGGAGTTCCAAATTGCAAGGCCATGCGGAACACACCGTCCTTGAATGGGCCCGTGCGGCCATCAATGGTGCGCTGCCCCTCGGGAAACACGGCGAGGCTCACGCCGGAATCCAGCGCGGCGCGGGTCAGCCGCCACATGCGTTTCAGGTCGGACGGGCGATTATTGTCCGGCACGGGAACGTTGCCGAAACGCTTCATCATCCAGCCATACACGGGAATTCGAAAATGCGATTCCAGTTCCAGGCCGCGGAAAAATTGAGGAATCGCGGCGTACAGGACGAAGGGATCGAAAAGATTCACATGATTGACGATGAAAAAACACGTGCGACTGGGATCGAAGCCCGGCGCGCGCTTCACAATAAGCTTTGCGCCCGCCAGTTTCATTGTGATGCGGCACAACATGCGCTGCGCCCCGTCGTTTTTGCGCGGATCGACAAAAATTCCCAGCAGAACCAGGAAGCTGCACACCGGAAAGAAATAGACAGCCGACAATAGCCAATGATAGGCGCTGCGAAGAATAGCCCGGCCCCGTCCTATACCATGTTCTTCGGGAGAACCCGCCGCCGGAACGGAGTTCCGATCGTTGCCGTTCATACCATCACATCCAGAGCCCCGGGGATCGCTTGCAGAGATTCAACTTCGAGAGTGAGCACTTCGCCGTCCACGACCACGTCCACCGGTTCGGTCAGATCAAATTCGATGCGCGTCGCCGTGCGGTGCGATGCCAGCGGATGTTTCATATGCGAGCCGTCAAACAAATTGGGCAAGTTGCGCACCAAGCCCAGTCGTCCGATCGGCCCCCAGTGCACATAATCGATCGTTCCGCTATCGATTGTCGCGTGCGGCGCGATCATCATCTTGCCGCCGGTATATTTGCTGTTGCTGAATGCAACGAACAGGCAGCGGCGGTCGTCGCGCTCGCCTTCGGTGCGCAGCGGAAATGGACGCCGCCGCAACCGCGCCAGCGAGACAAGCACGCCGGCCAGATACCCCAATTCGCCCATGAATTTTAACCGGCGATTGGTCAGCGTGGCGACATCCGCGGCGAAACCCATGTTCAAGGTATTGATGTAATAGAGCGATCCGCCGCTGTGATTCAACTGAATGACATCGCAGGAGCGCCGCTTGCCGGCGAGAATTGCATCAATGGCATACTCGGCCCCACGCTCGGTGAAATCGCGGAGAAAAGAATTGCCCGTTCCGAGGGGCAAAAATCCCAGTGCCGCGCGGCCCTGCGCGAGCGCTTCGGGAAAAATGCCGTTGACGATTTCAAAGCCCGTGCCATCGCCTCCGACGGCAATGAAATTGCGCCAGCCGTTCGCGTAGGCCTGGTTTGCGAATACCGTGGCTTCGCCCGGAGCGCGTGTTTGCCGGACTTCAAGAGTGAGTCCGGCCGCGCGCAATCTGTCGAGGACCGCGGGTGCGAGCTTTCCGCAGCGGCCGCCACCAGCCGCCGGATTCACGATTGTAAAATAAGCTTCGCTCAAAGGGCGGCCACCGCGCTGCGATCGAGTTGCTTGCTGATTTCTCCAGCGAGAATAACGCGCCTGATTTTCATCGCGGCATTGCGGGGAAAATCCTTGTCCCAGACCACGTAGCCGGAGACGCGCTTGTAGTTCAGGAGCTGAGAGTTTCGCCGGGAAAGCTCTTTTAACAGCGCGCTGTCCACGGCCTGTCCCGGTTCGGGCCGCAGCACGATCACCAGCCGCTCGCCGGTCATCGTGTGTTGCGGCCAGACATAATTCGCGGCAAACACGCAGAATTCCTTCACCGGAATTCCCTCGAAATTATTTTCGATGTCTTCGGGATAAATATTTTTTCCCTCGGCGGTGACAATCATATTTTTCTTGCGGCCAAAAAGCTGCAGATGCCCCGTCCGATCGACACGTCCAAGATCGCCCGTCATCAGCCAGCCGTTCACGATGGTTTCCGCCGACATTTCCGGATCGTCCAGATACTCGGACATGACAGTCTTGCTGCGCACGGCAATCTCCCCCACGCCATCCGCGTCCGGGCGATCGACGCGAATTTCCATGCCGCGCACGGGCTTTCCAACGGTATCGGGACGAAACGGCCTGAGGTCGTTCAGTGTGATCGCCGTGCACGCTTCCGTGCAGCCGTAGCCGTTGTAAATGGGAATGCCGAGATCGTGGAAAAATTCAATCGTCGCAGGTTCGGTGAACGCGCCGCCGACCAGCAGAGCACGCAGCCCGCCTCCGAATGCTTTGTGGACGTCCTTCAGCAACAGGCGGCTCAAGCCGGGGCGCGGTTTTCCGTGCGTGAGCGCGCGATTCACCCGGATCAGTGCGTCGAGCATTTTCTGTTTGGTCGGTGGCAGCGCCGCAAATTTCTCGCGCAGGCCGCGCTGCAAGTTTTTCAAAATCAGCGGCACAACGGCCATGTACGTGATCTTGTATTTCGTAAACGCTTCGCGAATAAATTCCGGCCGCAACGTGCGCAGATGAACGACGGTTCCTCCGCCCGTAAAGGGCATCAGGAATCCGCCCATGAAATCGATCGCATGATTTGTCGGGATGATGCTCAAATAACGGGCGCCGGGCCAGAAGGGAAACACGGGCGTCACCGCCGCGCACTGTTCGAGATAATTGTCATGCGTCAGCACGCATCCGCGTGGATGGCCTCCGGTGCCTGAGGAATATACGAGGCAGGCGACGTCTTTGCGCGTGCGCGGGCGGAATTCAGGCGCGTGCGTCGCTTGAAAGTCCTCCCACCGCGCGCCGCCGGCAAGATCGGCATTGGGCGGGGCCTCGGTCACAAGGATTGTTCTTAGCTTGTGGTCATGAAACGCGGGCGATTGCGCGATGGCGCGCCACAACGGAAATTCGACGATCAGAAATTGTGCCTTGGAATGTGCAAGCAATTGAAGATGTTCCGCAGCGGAAAGTTTGTAATCGAGCGGAACGAGAACGCCGCCCGAAAACAACACGGCGTACGCGGAAATCAGCCACTTGGACTGATTCGTCATGACGATCGCCGCGCGATTTCCGGCGGAAAAGCCTGCATCCTCGATTGCCGCCGCCAACGGTTCGGCTGCTTCGCCAAACTGCCGGTATGTCAGCCGCGATTTTTCCCGCTCGCGGTCGGCTTCGATCAGACACACTTCATCCGGCCATTGATTCAACGCCGCGCGCAGCGCTTCGCCCAGACAATCGAATTGTTTCAAGTCCAGCATTAAAATTGCCACGGAGGCACGCAGACACAGAGGAAAGCAAGATTATATGGGGAAATCATCGGATGAATCTCTTTATTCCGCGCGATGGGTTGAGTGGCGATTAGAGTCTAGCCTGAATGCGCGCAGCGAGTGTGCGAAAGTCGCTGACGCCTTGAACTTCATAATCGGGCAGCTCGACGCCGAAATGATTTTCGAGGCGCGTGAGCAGTTCAAGGGCCTGCAGACTGTCGATCCCGAGCTTTTTGTAGAAATCGTCGCCTGATTCGAGGGCCGTGCGTGGAACTTTAAAATGCGCCGCGGCGAGATTCAGAATTTCGTCGGTGGTCTGTTCAATGGTTCTCATGGTCGCGTCCATTTTACAGGAAGTTTGGCTTTTCCGGCCATCGCCCCCGGGTTATGGCAGGTAGGGATGCGCCCCCTTATCTTCAACGAATTTTCGGAGACCCTCCATGACAGCGGGCCGGGTGAAGAGTTCACAAAACAGGTCGATCTCGCGGCGCAATTCTTCCGCGGGAAGAGGCTTAATGAAACGTTTTGCGGCCGCCGATGTAGCGCGATCGAATTTCGTGACTTGCGCGGCGGTCGAGCGAGCGACGCGCAACGCTTCGCCTTCCGCGGCGACCTGGCTGGCGAGGCCCACCGCGAGCGCCTTCGTCGCATTGATGCTACGCCCGGTGAGGAGCAGATCGCGAACCACGGCGTTTCCGATGTCGCGCTTCAATCTTGGAATTCCTCCGAAGCCGGGAACGAGTCCCAAACGCAATTCGGGAAAACAAAAGCGCGCCATCTTGTCCGCGACGATCAGATCGCACGTCAGAGCCAGCTCGAAACCGCCGCCGAAACAGACACCGTGAACGGCGGCGATCGTTGTGAGCGGCGATGTATCAATTCGATTGAGCACCGCGTGAATGCGTTCGAGGAATTCGCGGACGCCCTTGAGTGCCAAAGACTTTTCCATCTTTTGTGCTTCCGCATAGAGTTCGCGCAGATCCGCTCCGGCCGAAAAGCCTGCCTTTTGTTCGCTGTATAGAATTAGCGCGCTCGCTTTGGATTCGAGCGCGGGAAGTGACGACGTGAAGCGTTCCAGATCCTCTAGCATCGCGAGGCCAATTTCATTGGCCGGAGCGCGGTTCAGCGCCAGCTCAATCACGCCCTCGGCGGTGCGCCAGGAAAGCGATTTTCCTTTGTGCTCGTCCATCGTTCGCCTTTGCCTTCCGTAGCACAGGCTTCAGCCTGTCTGGTTTTGAATTCCGTGGCGCTCTCAAAAAAAGTCAAAAGAAGACAGGCTGAAACCTGTACGATTTTGGTATCGATTGCTAAAATAACACCGGCTGAAGCCGGTGCTAGTTAACGCCTCCATACATGCGTTCGATTTCATTCGCGAATCGCGAGGCAATCGCATCGCGCTTCAGCTTTCCGTTGGCTGTGAGCAGGCCATTCTCGATCGTCAACAGCTCGCGCGTCGCAAAGGATGAGCGAATTTTGCGATAGTGCGGCAGCGTATCGTTCAATCGATTCAATTGGGACTTGATTTCCTCATCCGCAACTTCTCCTGTAATGATTGCGGCCAGAAAGCTGCGCCCGTTGCCCACCAGGACCACATGTTGCACGCCGCGAAGCGCGCGGCCCAATTCCTCCTCGATCGGTTCAGGGGCGATATTGTGACCAGAATTCAGGATGATCAGATTTTTCAGGCGCCCGGTGATGCGCCAGTTTCCGTTTGCGTCCACGTCGCCCTGATCGCCGGTGTGGAACCATCCATCGCGCAATGCGAGTGCCGTTTGTTTCGGGAGGCGCCAATAACCAGGAAAAATATTCGGTCCCCGGACGAGAAGTTCGTCGTTGTCTCCGATTTTCATTTCGATGCCGGGAATCGCCGGCCCGACGCGCCCCGGATGGATATGTTGCGGGTCGTCCATGGTGCAGATGGCCGTGGTTTCGGTGAGGCCATAGACCTGGAGCACGGGAATCCCGAGCATCATGAAAAAAAGCTGCGTCTCGCGGGCCAGCGGCGCGGAACCGCAAATCAAAGCGCGAAGATTTTTCCCTATCTTCTTGCGAATGGCAGGGAAGATGAACAACCCCGCCAGGCCCAGCCAGAGGAAATCCCACGGCTGAGGCTCTTTTGCATTGAGGCGGAGCCATGCGGACTTGGCGCGATTAAAAATCTTCGCGATCCCGCCGCCGCGCTTTTGAATATTGCCTTCGACGCCGGAACGAATCCGTTCCAGCAACGTCGGCACATTCAAAAAATAATTCGGGGCCGCAAGGCCGATTTCCTCGGCCAGTTTGGTCAGATCCATTGACATCGTGATCTCGCTCGTTCTTGAAAGGCAGGAAAGCAGCAGAATCCACGATCCCGCAAAACAAAACGGCAGGTAATGGAAGACGCGATCCGGCGCTTCGCGCGCGCCCATCAGTTGGTCGAGCCGCATTTTCGTGCACGTAAGCATGTGGTCAAGATTGCCGACCGTAAGCATTACCCCTTTGGATTCTCCTGAGGTTCCCGAGGTATAAAGAATAGCGACTGTGTCATCAACCGCGAGCGCGACAGGGGCGCGGGCAGATGCCGAAGCGTCCGCGGCGGATAACGAGGACGCGCTGAAAATGTCATCGAACAATACGAAGCGCGGCGATTCCGGCCACGCCGTCTCGATTGCGTCCCGGAGCGCGGCGTCGCCGCAACAAATCAAGCCGGGAACCGCATCGCGCAACATCGCTGCCAATTCGGCGGGCGCCTGCCGCGCATAGAGCGGCACGGCGATAAAGCCCTCGGCCAAAATCGCGAGATCGAGCGCGGCCCAATGGATGCTGTTCGGCGCGACGATTGCGCAGCGATCGCCTTTTGCCAGACCCGAAGCGCGCAGATAGGCTCGGGCAATAACGATTTTGGCCAGCAGGTCCGATCCTGTGGCTGTCCGATTGCCGCTGATATACGCTTCGGCCAGAACCGGGCGGCCGGCGGAATCATTTAAGCGCGAGAAAATGTTTTCCAGGAAGTTCATTTCAATTTCAGTGGCATAGGCTTCAGCCTGTGCGGTTTCGTTTCTTGAACATTGCAAAACTAAAGACCACAGGCTGAAGCCTGTGCTACGAATTCCCGGCTGCCGCGCCTTCGTATGTTTCCAGCAGCCTTTCAAGATTGGGGCCGAGGGCCGGAAGATATTCTTCCCAGCTGTGAACCCCCGAGCGCGTGGGAAATTCCGGATAGCATTTGTGCACGGCACGCTCGAAGAATACGCCCATGCGCGCCATCGTTTTCAGATTGCGCACCACTGAGCGCGCGATGCCGTCGCGAATGGCGTCGGCATCGGCCGCAAGACGCTCCATCACAACGAGAAGTTGGGTTTCGAGGTCCGGATCGTCCACGGTGAGAAGCAAGTGATCGTGGCCACGCTCGCGCAGCAGGTTGCGAATGCGTTCGTCCATCGTGATGCCGGCGGAAGGAACCAGCCCCGGCATGGACGTCACCATCGCGTGATAACGCGAGGAAACCATCAGGCTGCAGCAACGCAACACGCTCACCAGTTCGTACATGTCGTGCGCGTCGGAGGTGAACACCGGCGCTCCGCCAAGCTGCGGGGCGAGCGCTTCACACGCCCTGGCGTCGAGCCGCTCCATTGCGACCAGAATCGGAAACACCTTATGCTTCGCGCGGAACGCCTTCACCGCGCTCGCAATCGAGGCCAGATATTTTTGGTACGCGGCGTCCACGGCCGGGCCGGAATTATGAAAATAGATTGAGCTGTAATGGCTTTCCTTGTACGCGCCGAAGCAACCCCGCGCGATCCATTTTGACATCGACGGCTTCACCGGCCACCAGAAGGGATTGATCGGACACAGCGCCAGAACCGGCGTCCGTCCATCCCAGCCCGCATCGGTGAGCATTTTGCGGCCGTATTCAAGGGGATGCGGTTCAAACGTCCAAGCGGTGTCCGTGCCAAGCTCGGTAGGAATTCCAAGCTTGCTCAGGACGGCCTGCGATTCTTCATTTCGCGTGATGATCAGTGAACGCCGGCAGTAGTGCGCGCACATTTTTTCGAGCATCGGGTCCATGCCGCCCGCTTCGCCGCCATAGCCGACGGAAAGTTTATTTTCTCCGGCGGCGATGCCGAGCGCGCCGATGGTCATGATCGACAGCGCGTTGGCGAATTTGCTTTTGAACATTGAGCCTTCGCACGCGACCACGCCGTCGTACTTGCGCACTGTACTGAACAAAAATGGCGGAAAAATCATGGGGAGCCGCACTTGCGATGTTCCGGCAAAATATCCGCGCGAGCGGTTCGGATCGAAGGTCATTACGCTCAGCGCGACGTTCTTCTCTCCCAGCACGCGCCGCACCTGTCGCAGCATTTCTTCGACGCGCACATCCGATCCCGTATTGCGCGTTCCGTTGTAGCCGGCAAAGAGAAGCTTCAGCGGTTGGCCGGGCTGCCAGGAATGCCCGGCGCCGAATTTCCAAAGTGCGCGGGACATTTCCAGCAGCGAACTCGTCCAGGCCTCCAGGACGAAATCCATCATGGGTGAGACCCTCGAGCGTGCGCCGCCACGGCGGCGATTTCAGGAACAGGGGCAATCGTGCCGGGCCAATTGCGATAGGGATACGCGAAATGGTTGTCTCGGCTGAATCGGAGCAGGGGATAGCAATATTTGGAAAACGGTTCCGGGATGCGCCCCATTTCCTCGACCACACGCGAGTTATCGAAAACCGTGTCCCAAACCAGGTAGGGCATAAACACTTTCAGCAGCGACGCGCTTCGTCCAATTCCGCTGCGATAATTCGCCAGCCAGTTCACGATGGAAGAAAACGGAGCTTCCAGCCCCGGCCAGTAAAGCGGCTCCATCTTTCCGGCGGCTTGCGCGAGCGCATGCGTTAATTGCCCAAAAGTCTCGGCTCGTGTGCCCGACGAGAGATGGTAAATCTCATGCAGCGGGCGTTCTTTCTGATGGAGCATCACCACCGATTCCGCCACGTAGTCCACGGGCACGATATCGACCCGGTCGGTCGAACGAAACGGCAGAAACGGCAGGCCGGCCAGAAACACGAACGCGCGAACCATGTCAAATTGAGTGGTTTCGGGGCGGCGGCTGTCTCCCAGAACGATGCTCGGGCGAAACACGATTCGCGAAACATCGGGAAGCAGTTCGCGCACCATGTGCTCGGTGAATTTTTTCGTGCGCGCATAGGGATCGTAATCGGAGCGGTTCCAGTCGATGGAAGCGTCTTCGGCGACCACCTCGTGGCTGCGCGTGCCCGCCACCGCGACCGTCGAAACCTGGCTGAAGCGGCGCAGGCCATGCGCGTCCTGCGCGCGGCGACCGAGCTGCGCGACTTCCAGCGTGCCGCGCAGATTTACATTGAGGCAGGTCTTCTCGGATTTGCGATTCAGTGACGCGGCGCAATGGATTAAGGACTCCGTCGTCCCTACGAGGCGCGAATACTCGGCATTGTCCAGACCAAACCGCGCATCGGTAAGGTCGCCGCGGAAAACGGAAATGCGCGAATGAAGAAAATCCTCGAATTGAGGAAAATCCATGTGCAATTGCAAGGCGTGCCACAGGCGCTCGTTCGCTTCCTGCTCCGTCTTCGCGCGCACCAGCAGGTTCAAGCCGTCGCTGTGGCGGTCGAGCAGAATGGACGCGATATGCGCGCCGATGTAGCCGGTCGAACCGGTCAGAAAGATGGCCATGGATTAAGCTTGGGTCCCTGTGCCGGATGCCGCCCCCGCGTGCGGCTGGTCTTCGCGGCGTTCCGTTCCGTTTCCATTTTGATGCGGAGCAAACACGCGCCGCGAACGCGATTCCGGCGCGCGTCCCTCGATGAGCGGGTAAACCCACCTGCGCAATGCCGGAACATGAGTATTAATCCAATAATCCCACCAGTCAATCTGAGAGGGATCATAGCCAAAGGCCGAGCGCTCGTCCTCCGGAATGGCCGCCGATAGCAGTTGCACGTTTTCGGATTCAAAGACCTGCTCGTTATGAAGAATGAACGGCTCGTACAGCTCGATCAGTTTTTCGACGCGCGCCAGATCGCGCTCCGCCCGCGCCAGCGGAGGTTTCTTCATTTGCAGCGCGGAAGCGGCGCGATTGATGCCCTTGACCACGGCTTTTTGCGCGGGAACGGAAAATTTTTCGTATCGCGATTTGGAAACGGGAATCGTGTCGAACTGCATGCGCATCCAGTTTTCCATGCTCTGCTGCGCCTTGAAATGCTTGCGGTGCGCGAGGCCGGTCAGTTCGATCGAGCGGCCCATGTCGCACGGATTGCTGGCCGACGTGGCGAGCTGGTAGATCGGCTTCTGGCGGCGCGCGACGATGGCCGCGGCAATCAACGTCATCCCGCGGCACACCATATCCACGGGGATCATGTCGAGGCACTTGCGTTCGTTGGTCGGCAACTGGCGGAAATAGGTTCCCAGCAAATAGGAGAGCGGCGCAGAAGTGTTGATGCCCTCGTTCCATCCCCGAAAGGGTTGGTGAGTGGATGTCTCCACAATCGATGGCCGCACAATCGCGATCGGCAGGCCGGCGCCGTAACGAACCAGCAGGGATTCGGCGAGCGATTTCGTCAGCGTATACGTGTTGGGCCAGCCCAGGCGGCGCGCTCGTCGCGTTCCTGCCCGCGTCAGCCGGTTCCGCAGCCAGCGCATGCGATTTTTGCGGATCAGATTTTCCAGTTCGGGACCCGAAGGTTCTTCGGTCCCCCGATGTTTTCCCAGCGCCTGCCGGTGCAGCGCCGCAGTGATCTCCGCGCTTTCCGCCCGGGTTTCGGCGTGCGCCACGACTTCCAGCAGCGATTTCCATTCATGCTCGGCGTCGAAATCGGCAGCCCCGATCGGCGTGTAATTCGGATCCACTTCCTCGGTCACCCGGCCGTCCCTTGCTCCCACCACATAGCAGGTGGAAAGGTGCAGGAGCCCGGCGTGGTCCGAAGCTCTCAGGAACTCCGTGAGATTAACGACAGGGGTGACGTTTCCGGCAAGCGCCTCGCGCAGGTCCGGATTAAAGTCCGTCAGGCCGGAACTATTGACCACCACATCCAGGGTTTTCTCGAGTCGTTCCCGCATCTCCGGAGCCATGCCGAGTCCCGGCTGGCTGACATCGCCCTCGACGACCTCGACACGCTCGGCGACGAAGTCCGAAAATTGATCGCCCAGCTGTTCCTGCAGTTGATCGAAGACCGGCGACTCCTCGAACAATTTCTCGAACCGCCGCTGCGCGGTCGTGGTGCGCTGGCGCCGGATGAGCAGATAAATCTTCCCGATCTGCGGAACTTCGCTCAACAGTTGCGCGAGCCACACTTTCCCGATGAATCCGGTCACGCCGATCAAAAGGATGTTTCTGCCGGCCAGCGTCCGCCGAACCGACAGCGGCCCGGATTGCGTAGTTCCATCGAAAACGACCAGGGCGCGCGGATTCGACGGTTCCGGACGATCGGCCGGAAGAATCGCTTTCGAAAGCTCTTCGGGACGTCCTGTGAGGCCCAGATTCCTTAGGAGGCGATCGGCCTTGACGCTACCATCGGAGCCGCGCTCAAATGCCCAGGCCAGCGGGCTGCGCGGACGTATCACCGGGGATAGAAGTCGTCCCGTGGCGAACCCATCGCGAAACTCAAGCCGGTTGGAGACCAAACGCGAGACGCCGAGGTATTTCGCGAGTGGACGCATCACATGGTCTAGTCCCTGGCTGACCAGAACGACGTTCCCCGCGCCCTTGGTCTTGATGCACTCACGGAGCCGGGCCACCCCCTCAGGCTTCAACTGTTTCTTCAGGATATATTCGAAATACTCCTCGCCAAGCAGGTCCAGGCGGTCACGTGTAACCCCCGACAGGAGCGTGTGCAGGACACGTGTGGCGAAGACTCGATGTCCCGCATATAGGACCGGCCGCACCAGCGCCAGAAGCAACATTCCGCCCCGGCGTGTCCAGCGTCCGGCGAACGTATGCGAGTTCCAGGTGAAATACCCCACCGGGCGAACTGCTCCCAGGTCCGCCAGGCTGCCTTCCACGCGCCAGAACGTCAGCGCGGAAAGATCGGCCTGTGAGCTTGCTGAAGGAGCGTTCCCATGGCTCTTGTGGCCGTTGTGAGAACCGTTTTGGGAGGTCTGATCCATCAATGGTG
Source organism: Terriglobia bacterium (assembly GCA_963788335.1). GTDB lineage: Bacteria > Acidobacteriota > Terriglobia > Acidiferrales > UBA7541 > Palsa-360. Next base: position 318,493 of record CAWBGM010000006.1, on the reverse strand, counting down.
AATTCCAATCCAGATGTGAAGAAGAATCACCCGGGCATGGCCCTGCTGAAACTATCATTCTCGGGGCCTGATTCGCAAGGTTTTACGGCGTATCCGCCATGGGCGAAGTGTTGTTTGAGAGAATCCACCAGAGAGGTTCTGAAATGTAAATTCTGGTAGTGATTCAGTTTCGTTCAAATTTGACTCGAATACCGAATGCTTTTGGTAGCGCTGGCCGTCTCGCCTGCGGTTTTTGCGCCACCGTGAGTGGAAATACCGCAGGCGAGACGCCAGCGCTACCAAAGCCTACTGTTCCGCTAGGCTCCTGTGCCTTGCCGATGCCCTTGTTTCACAGTCCCGGACATTTCGGCGATCAGTCGTTCGCCGAATTCGGCGCAGCCGACCTTGGTCGTGCCCGCCCCAACGATATCTGGGGTGCGAATGCCTTGGGAGAAGAGAGTCTCCACAGCCGATTCGATCCACTCGGCCTCGGTTGTCAGACCGAAACTCTCGCGCAGCATCATCGTTGCGGAAAGAATCGTGCCCACAGGGTTGGCAACGTCTTTTCCGGCGAGAGATGGGGCCGATCCATGGATCGGTTCATAGAGGGCGGGTCCGAGTCCGGCGCTCATGGAGGGAATCAGGCCGATCGAGCCGGCCAGCGCCGCGCCCAGATCGCTCAAAATATCGCCGAACATGTTGGACGTCAGGATCACGTCGAATTGCGCGGGCGCGAGGACGAGCTGCATCGCGGCGTTGTCCACATACATGTGTTCGAGCTTCACACGGGGATGATCGGCGGCCATGCGCGTCACTGTCCTGCGCCATAGCTGCGAAGTGGAAAGCACATTGGCCTTGTCGATCGAAGCCATCCGCCCGGTGCGTGCTTCGGCGCGAGCGAACGCGTACTTGGCGACGCGCTCGACCTCAGCCGTCGTGTATACGGCAGTGTCGGTGGCGCGCTCGCCGCTCGGGTCGGGCTCGACGCGGTGCTCGCCGAAGTACATGTCTCCGGCAAGCTCGCGCACAAAATCGATGTGAACATTGGCCGCGCGTTCGGGACGCAGCGGCGTCAGGCCCGCGAGCGATGCGCGCAAATCAATCGGCCGGAGATTGATGTACAGGCCCAGGTCCTTGCGCAGGGCCAGCAGACCGCTTTCCGGGCGCTTGCCGATGGGTTGCGCATCCCACTTCGGCCCGCCGACCGCGCCCAGCAGTATGGCGTCCGCGGCCTGGCACGCCGCCAGCGTTGCAGCTGGCAGAGGCTCTCCCGCAGCGTCGATTCCACTGCCGCCGAAAGGGAACTCGGCAAATTCGAATTGATGACCGAACCGGCCCGCGCATTCCTTCAGCACGCGCACGGCGACTCCAACGATTTCTGGCCCAATGCCGTCGCCCGGCAGAAGGACTATTTTTCGATTCTGAGTCGTCATGCTTCGATCACCGCTCCTGGAGAGTTCTCCACCGCATCAACATTGCTGAACACAGGAATTTATTGATTGACGGTCGAACAGTATAGTCCGGAATTGCGACCATGTCAGTTGCTGACCTGAAGGTGACCGGAAGGTGATGGCTCAGCCTGTGCTACTGGAGGGCATATTCAGATTTTGCCCGAGCGAGACGGAAACTGAGTCGGTACCACTCTGAGCCAGCGTTTGCCAAACATCGAGGGGCGTGATAATCACTGTCTGGACTGAACCGGATGCATCGACCCATTTGCGAACATTCGCCAGCCCGTTCCGCCGGATGACCCTTTCATGGGAGTCCGAGCGTAAATCCCAGAAGATCGATCAGGAGCAGCCATGGCAATCATTGATTCTGTCGTGATGGAACTCGATCAGGAAGCAAAAACCACTCGGCGCTTGCTCGAACGCGTCCCCGAGGACAAACTTTCGTGGATGCCGCACCCGAAATCCATGTCCCTCGGCCGGCTCGCGCTGCATATTGCGGGCTCGCAGGGCTTTCTGGCAGGCATCGCGGCACTCGATACGTTTGAACTCGGCGCCATTCCGGAGGTCGAAGCGAAGAGCGGGAAAGAAATCCTGGATACGTTCGATCAAAGTGTCGCGAACGCCAAGCAATCCCTTGGAAAATTAACGGATGCCCAGTTGATTTCCACCTGGACTATGACCAAGGGTGGAAAAGTTTTGATTTCCATGCCGCGAATCGGATTTATTCGCGCCATCGTTATGAATCATCAAATTCACCATCGTGGGCAACTCTCCGTCTATCTCCGGATGCTGGATGTGCCCCTGCCGTCGATCTATGGCCCCAGCGCCGATGAAAATCCGTTCGGCTGAGTGACGAAAGGACAGAACTGGGCTGACGAAAAAGCGTGAGATGAAGTCTATGGTCGAGCGCGTTTGGTAGCGAAACAGTTGAGCTCGATATTTTAGTGGAACAGGTTTCGGGGTTTTGACTCCAGCCAGGCCACTCAGGCCGGACAATTTGCATTACAGTTGCAATCGAGCTTGCGGCTTTCAGAATTCCAAACCCACAGGCTGAGGCCCGTGCCACTGGAGGCCCCACCTGGATGGAAACCGAGACACGATTGGGCTACAAAATCTCTTACTCCGCCGCGATTGCCGTTTCGCTGCTGCTGCGTTTGCGCATCACCTGATGCGCGATTGAGAGCAGATCGCGCGTCTTGATATCTTTCGATTCATCCGCCAGAGTCACCACGCGTTTGTAGCATTCATCCAGCTCCGCCGCGGATGGATCGTAACCGATCTCCACCAGCGCCGCGCGCAGCGCATTGCGTCCCGAATGCTTTCCGAGGACCAGGGACCGCTTGGGAACGCCGACCGCTTCGGGGGAAATAATTTCGTACGTGAGGGGATTTTTGAGGATGCCGTCCTGGTGGATGCCCGCTTCGTGCGCGAACGCGTTCGCACCTACAATCGCCTTGTTGGGTGCTACAGGTACACCGGTAATTTCAGACAGCAGGCGGCTCGACGCGTAGAGCTGGTCCAGTTTAATGTTCGTTGTCACGCCGAGCGTGGCTTGCCGTACGCGCAGCAGGACGATGACTTCCTCCAGCGCGGCATTTCCCGCGCGTTCTCCGATTCCATTGATCGTTAATTCGAGCTGGCGCGCCCCGGCCTGAATCGCGGCGAGGGAATTGGCCACGCCCAGTCCCAGATCGTTGTGGCAATGCGCGCTCAGCGTGATGCCGCTTGCGCCGTCGAGCGACTCGATGACGCGGCGGAACATCGCCGCATATTCATCCGGTACGGCATAGCCGACTGTGTCGGGCAGATTAATTGTTGTGGCCCCGCCGTCAACAGCGGCGCGGACCGCTTTGCACAGAAAATCGATGTCGGTGCGGCTCGCGTCCTCGGCGGAAAATTCCACTTCCGCGCAGCGTTCGCGCGCGTAGCGCACGTTGGCGGCGATGGCTTCGAGCGCCTCTTCGCGCGTCAGGCGCAGTTTGTAGTGCAGATGCAAATCCGATGTCGCGAGAAACGTGTGCAGCCGCGGATGCGCCGCTCCGGAGAGGCCGTCGAGCGCCGCGTCAATGTCGTCGCGCCGTGCGCGGGCCAGCGCCGCCACGGTGCAGCCGCGAATCGCGCGCGATATCTCGCGCACGCCTTCCAGGTCTCCGCGCGAGGCGATCGGGAAGCCCGCCTCAATGATGTCCGCGCCGAGTGTTTGCAGCTGGTGAGCCATGCGGATTTTTTCCGCCACGGTCATCGAAAATCCGGGGGATTGCTCGCCGTCTCTCAGCGTTGTGTCGAAGATGCGTACATTTTCCATTTTGGATACTCTCCTGCAATATCTATTGCACTCCGGATGGGCAAGAAGATCAAATTTATAATGTTTGTCGGTGCTATAAAGTTCTATTATAGCATTTGCCCCACAGGCTGAAGCCTGTGCTACTGGAGTCCCAATATGGATCTGTCGCAACTGCACGTGTTCCTCACCGTCGCGAAGGAGCAAAGCTTCTCCCGCGCCGCGGAAAAACTTTACCGCACGCAGCCGGCGGTCAGCATCGTCATCCGCAAGCTCGAGGAAACGGTCGGCCAGCCGCTGCTGGTTCGCGGCCCGCGACAGGTGAAGCTCACCGACGCGGGCGAACTCCTGCGCGACTATGCGGAACGCCTGCTGAACCTGCGCGACGAAATCCAAAAGGGAATGGAGGACTTGAAAAGCCTGGGCCGAGGCGAATTAAGACTGGGCGTGAATGAGAGTTCGATCCACGCGCTCCTGCCAACCCTGGCGCGTTACCGGAAACAATATCCCGGCGTGAAGCTGATCATGCACCGCACGCTCTCTCGCGACATCCCGCAGGAAGTTCTGAACTACCGCCTCGACCTCGGCACGGTTTCCTATGTCCCGCAGGACTCGAAACTCGCGGCGGTAGAAATCCTCCGCGACGAACTGACCTTTGTCGTTCCGCCCAGGCACCGCCTGGCGCGCCGGCGTTCGGTGGACATCAAGGAACTGGGCGAGGAAACGTTCATTGCGCACAACGTCGAGTCGCCGTACCGCTCGCGCGTCATTCAGCTGTTTGAGAAACACCGCATCCCGCTCCATCGCGACATCGAAATGCCCACGATCGAAAGCATCAAGCGTTTTGTGCAGATGGGCATGGGCGTCGCCATCGTGCCCAGAATGTGCGTTCGCTGGGAAGTCGAAAGAAAGCAGCTCGCCGAAGTGCGCATCCGCCAGTTGAAGATGCCGCGGTCTCTATATCTGGTCTCGCGCCGTGGCGCGCGCTTGTCGCACGCAGCGGTCGGGCTGATGCAACTTCTCAGTGCGTGATTTGAAAGAAGTTTCAGGTGGATTCGATTGTCGGAAGCATTGGGATTTCAGTGGCACAGGCTTCTGCCCGTGGGTTTTTGGATTCCACCAGTTCCAATGAAAGTCAAAAGCGCACAGGCTGGCGCTCTGCCGATTTCCGCATTCCAACCATTCTTGACGGACCCATCCGCACGCTGCTACGCTAAAAAGTTACGATGGGCGAATTTTACCCGTCGTGCGCTGAGCCGGCAGTGGGGGCGGACTCTCCAACATGGGCCTGACCAAGATCGTCATTCGCGGTGCGCGCCAGCACAATCTGAAAAATATCAGTCTCGATATCCCGCGGAATGCGCTCACTGTCATCACCGGGCTTTCCGGGTCGGGCAAATCCTCGCTTGCGTTTGACACGATTTATGCGGAGGGCCAGCGGCGATACGTGGAGTCGCTGTCGGCCTATGCGCGGCAATTTCTCGATCAGATGGAGCGCCCGGAGGTGGACTCGATCGAAGGCCTGTCTCCCGCGATTGCCATCGAGCAGAAAACCACCACGCGCTCGCCGCGTTCGACCGTCGGCACAATCACCGAAATTTACGATTACCTGCGCGTGGTGTACAGCTCGATTGGCACGCCGCATTGCCCGAACTGCGGCCAGCCCATCTCGCGCCAGTCCACCGATCAAATTGTGCGTGCGATCCTGCACGGGGAGCTCGCCAAGCCCGATGATCGCATCATGATCCTTGCGCCCATCGTGCGCGGCAGAAAAGGCGAGTACCGGCAGGAGCTGGAAAAACTGGCGCGCGACGGATTCGTTCGCGCGCGCATTGACGGCGACCTGTGCCCGCTCGACGATCCCCCGCGCCTGGACAAGCGCAAGAATCACACGATTGAAGTGGTGGTGGATCGCCTGCTGGTAAAGCCGGGCATCGCGACGCGCCTGGAACAATCCATCGCCACGGCGCTGAAGCTGGCGAAGGGACTCGTCACCGTCGCCGTGGTGGGCGGGACCGAGCAGGTCTATTCCGAAAAAATGGCGTGCAGCGAATGCGGCATTTCCGTGCCGCAACTTGAGCCGCGCTCGTTCAGCTTCAATTCTCCTTACGGCGCGTGCCCGGCGTGCAACGGCCTGGGCTCGAAATACGATTTCGATCCGTCGAAAGTGATTGTCGATTGGACCAAGCCGTTGTTCGATGGCGGACTGGGTCCCGGCGCCGGATCCGTATTTTTAAAACGCAGCCTCGAACTGGGAGCGATGGCGCACGGATTCGATCTGTCGCAACCGTTCGAGAAACTTCCGCTGGAAACGCAAAATCTGATTTTATACGGCAATCCTCCGTGCAACATAAAAGAAAATGGGAGCAAGCCGGGCGGAAAGCGCGTGAAGGCCGCAAAAACCGCTGCGGGCCTGCATTTTCAAGGCATTGTAGGATTTCTCGAAAGCAGCTTCGAGGAATCAAGTTCGGACAGTTACCGCGAATGGATTACGCAGTACATGTCGCCCGTTCCGTGCGCGGTTTGCCACGAACGCCGGTTGCGCCCGGAAAGCCTCGCCGTGAAAGTGGGCGGCCGCTCGATTTCCGAATTCACCTCGCTTGCAATATCCGAGGCGCGGCCCGCCGTGGACCACATTCGCAAAGGCCTGACGCAGCGGCAGACCGACATTGCCGGGCGCGCGCTCGCGGAAATTTCCGCGCGCCTCGATTTTCTGCTGGCCGTCGGACTCGGCTATCTCAGCCTGGACCGGTCCGCAGCGACGCTTTCCGGCGGCGAAGCGCAGCGCATTCGCCTGGCGACGCAAATCGGCTCGCAATTGCGCGGCGTGCTCTATGTGCTCGATGAACCATCGATCGGATTGCACGCGCGCGACAACGATCGCCTGATCTCCTCGCTCGAACAGTTGCGCGATTTGGGCAACACGGTCCTCGTCGTCGAGCACGACGAAGAAACGATTCGCCGCGCCGATTACGTTGTGGACCTCGGTCCTGGCGCGGGCAATGCAGGCGGTCATCTGGTGGGCAAAGGACGCCCCGAGGAAATCGAGCGCAACGCCGATTCGCTCACGGGCCGCTACCTGAGCGGCGATCTGAAAATTGCCGTGCCGTCCAAACGCCGCGCGCCCAACGGCAAATCGATTCGCCTGCTCGGCTGCGAAGCCAACAATTTAAAAAATGTGGATTTCGAATTGCCCCTCGGCCTGCTGACGGTAGTGACCGGCGTCTCCGGCTCGGGAAAATCCACGCTGGTGAACGATATTTTGTATCGTGCGCTTGCGCAGACGCTCTACCGCTCGATGGAGCGCCCCGGCGCATTCCGCGAAATTATTGGTGCGGAGCAAATCGACAAGGTAATCGAAATCGATCAGGCACCCATCGGCCGCACGCCGCGCTCGAATCCCGCGACCTACACTGGCGTCTTCGCTCCGATCCGCGAACTCTTCGCCATGCTCCCGGAATCGCGCGAACGAGGCTACAAACCCGGCCGCTTCAGTTTTAATGTGAAGGGCGGCCGCTGCGAAGCCTGCCAGGGCGACGGCCTGCGCCGCATCGAAATGAATTTTTTGCCGGACGTGTATGTGACGTGCGAAGTCTGCCGCGGCCGCCGCTACAACGCCGAAACTTTAGCCGTGCGCTACAAGGGCCACTCGATTTCCGACCTGCTCGACATGCAGATCGGCGACGCGCTGAAAATTCTGGAAAACATTCCGCAAATCCGCGTCAAGCTCGAAACCCTGGTGGATGTGGGCCTCGGATACATCCAGCTCGGCCAATCCTCGACCACACTTTCCGGCGGCGAAGCGCAGCGCATCAAGCTCGCCAAGGAACTTTCCAAGCGCCAGACCGGCCGCACACTCTATATTCTGGACGAACCCACCACCGGCCTGCACTTCGACGACGTAAAAAAATTGCTGGACGTCCTGAACCGCCTCGCCGATCTCGGCAACACCGTCCTCATCATCGAACACCACCTCGACGTCATCAAACAATCCGACTGGATCATCGATCTAGGCCCCGAAGGAGGCGAAGGCGGCGGCAGAATCGTCGCGCAAGGCACGCCCGAGCAGGTGGCGCGGGTGAGGAAATCGTATACGGGGCAGGTGCTGGCGCGAGTGTTGAATGGGGTGAATGGGAACCACGGATAGGCAAATTACTGATTGGCGGACGGTCATTTCCCCGGTTGGTCTCCATCGGGTCCGGAGAATTTTGGCCCTGCCGGTTCGGGATCAGCTTGGTATTCCACAATATATCGCGCCACCAGCAAGGAAGTCATATCAATTACTTCGTCAATAAGTCCGAGCCAGAATGCATCTACAGCTCTCAGCTTGCTCGCCTTCTTGAAGGGCACGGCATAATCCCACGAAGAAGGACCATAGCGGTTGAAAGTAGAAAGCTCAAATCTGCCCCACCCCGCCATCCACATTCAATTCCACGCCCGTAATGTATGACGCGTCCGACGATGCCAGAAACGCCACTACCCCTGCAACTTCCTCCGGCTGGCCGAGCCGCTTCATTGGTACTCGACCGACCACCATGTCCTTAAATTGATCGAGAACTTCCTGCGATCCTCCGCCTCTCGAAAAAATCGGCGTCTCAATCGGTCCCGGAGCAATCGCGTTGACGCGGATTCGGCGCGGGATCAGTTCGTTGGCCGCGGTTCTCGCCAGTGAACGCAGGGCCGCTTTCGACGCACCGTAAGCAGTGGTTCCAGGAGAACCTTTAGTAGATGCCACGCTGGTATTCAGGATGATGGACGCGCCGTCGTTCAGAAACGGAAGTGCCTTTTGGACCGTGAAATACGCTCCCTTGACGTTGATATCGAACACTTCGTCGAAATCGCTCTCCGATATTTCGGCAAATGGGCCAATTTTGGCGATGCCCGCGTTCACAAACAGCACGTCGATTTTCCCCAGCTTTTGCGATACTTCCGCAAACATCCTGTCGATGTCGGCGAGTTTGGAAACGTCCGCTTGCACGGCCACGACGCCGCTTCCCAGAATTTTCGCCGCTTCATCGAGTGTTTGCCTGCTGCGCCCCGAGATTGCGATTCTCGCGCCTTCATCCTGCAGGCGCTTCGCCGAAGCCAAGCCGATGCCGCTGTTTCCGCCTGTTACCAGTGCCACTTTTCCTTCGAGTCTTTTCATGTGGGTCTCCTTGAGCCGCGTCCATTACGCGCTTGCAGGGGTCGGTTAGCTCGCATCTCTTAGATGAACATCGTATCGATCGGTTGCTGGAGATTTTGGGGGAGCTATTTATTGCGAGAGGCGACGGTTTTGGTAGCGCCGGCATCTTGCCGGAGGTTTTTACATCGGCCACGTATGCAAAGGCCGCCGGCACGATGCCGGCGCTACTAAAACCCCCGCACTTGCGCGCCGGGTAAACTGCCGCTACAGTGCTAACAGGGCATTCGCCCGCGGGGAGCCGTTTCCGCACGTCCCGCCGTTCGAACATGAGTTACGACGATCAAAATTCAACAGGCGCCGCGTCGGCAAAGGCTCGTGAAAACGAAGCGCACAACGGCGCGCAGATGGAACTCTCCCTGACCCCTGTGGAGCCTCCCGCGACGGAGTGGCAAAATTCCCCGGCAACTCAGTTTCCATCGCCCCAGCCAAAGTTTCAGCCAACCCTTAGCGACGATTTGAGCGTGCCGTGGGGCTGGATGGAAGTATTGCTGTTCGTGGTTCTTGGCGTTGTTGGCAGTGTCGCGGTCACCTGGGGACTGGCTCAGGCGGCGGTACACTTTTTCGGAGCGCACTCTACTGACGTTTTCGGGGATACGATGAGCACGACGAAATCGGTCGTGGTCCTCATCAGCCAGGCGCTGCTGGATGCGGGCGCGATCTTGTATCTCTATCTGATGCTGCACGCGCGGACGAGTGAGCCATTCTGGCAGGCCATTGGCTGGCGTGAGATGCGTCCGGGTGCGGGGACGATTCGACACTCGGCTATTCAATTCCTGGCTGGCGGCGCGGTAATGGCTCTGGTGGTTACGTTTGTCGGCGGATTTTTGAATTCGAAAGAAACACTGCCCATCGAAGGCCTGCTGAAGGCCAGAGTGAGCATGCTGCTGTTCGCCATACTGGGCGTGCTGGTTGCGCCACTGGTGGAGGAAACAATTTTTCGGGGTTTTCTGTATCCAGTGGTCGCACGCCGGATTGGAGTCGGCGCCGGGATTGCAGTCACCGGAACGCTTTTCGGATTGATGCACATGGTTCAGTTGTGGGGCGGTTGGGGGCAGATCGCGCTGCTGATCTTTGTCGGAGTCATGTTGACGTGGGTGCGCGCCCGCACCGGCACCGTGGCGGCCAGTTATTTTGTCCACCTCGGATACAATGGACTGCAATTGCTCGGATATTTGGTCTACATCGTCAGCGGAACGCGGCGCTAAAAGTAGCACAGGCTTCAGCCTGTCTTCTTTTGAATTCTGTTGGGGTACCAAGAATCAAACCGAAACAGGAACGATTCAATCTAAGCATTGCTTGTCATCTACGAAATTCAAAAGAAGACAGGCTGAAGCCTGTCCTACGGGGAACCCTCCACCATCATGAACGTCGCACAGCCCATTGAATGGACCAGCAAAGGTGTGGTCATGATCGACCAGCGCCGCTTGCCGGGAGAAGTCATTCGCCACACCTACACGGACTATCGCGAAGTCGCGGCGGCGATCAAGGACATGATCATTCGAGGCGCTCCGGCAATCGGCGTTGCTGCGGCGATGGGTGTCGCGCTGGGCGTCGAGCGTTCGAACGCGCGTACGGTAGATGAACTTCGCGCGGAATTTCCGGTGATCAGCCAGACGATTGCTCAAACGCGGCCAACTGCCGTGGATTTGTTCTGGGCCATTGCGCGCATGAAGAAGCGGTTCGAACAGCTCACGGCGGCGAACACGCCGCTCGATGCCGTGCGTCACGCGATGGTGGAAGAGGCTCGCGCCGTTCATGCCGAAAAGCGAGCGACGGACGAAGCCATGGGCCGCTTCGGCGCGGAGTTGATGCCCGCCGAGGGCAAGGTGATGACACAGTGCAACGCCGGAGCGCTTGCGACGGCTGGAATCGGCAGCGCGCTGGGAGTAATTCGCGTGGCGATTGAGCAAGGGCACAAGCTGCATGTGCTGGTGCCGGAGACGCGGCCCTACCTTCAGGGTGCGCGGCTGACGGCCTGGGAATTGCACGAAGGCGGAGTGCCGCTCACTCTGATCACCGACAATATGGTGGGACATTTTATGAAGACCAAAACCGTTGGCGCGGTTGTCGTGGGAGCAGACCGCATCGCGGCCAATGGCGACACGGCAAATAAAATCGGCACGTATCAAATCGCCGTGCTTGCGCACGAACATGGCGTGCCGTTTTACGTGGCCGCCCCGGTTTCCACTTTCGATCTTACAATTTCATCGGGTGAACAGATTCCCATCGAGGAGCGCGCCGCAGAGGAGGTCACACATTTTCGCGGGACGCGCGTCGCTCCAGACGTTGCCGTTGCAAACCCTTCCTTCGACGTTACGCCCGCGCGCCTGATCACGGCGATCGTCTGCGAACGCGGCGTAGCGCGCGCGCCGTATGTGGAATCACTGCGCCGGCTGGCGGAATCCGCTGCGGTGGCAACCCCTGGATCGGCTCGGTAAAGTAGGACAGGCTTCAGCCTGTGGGGTTCCGATTCTCTCGCAGCACTCAGAAATCAAAAGCAAACACGCTGAAGCCTGTGCCACTAAAACCTACCCTGCAAGGAACGCGTACTGTTCTTTCGTAAGTGGCACAACGGAAAGTCTACCCTGCTTAACCAGCGGCGAATCCTTGAATAATTTGTGCGCCTTGATTTCCGCTAGTGCGACCGGCTTGGCAATTGCTTTTCCCGCCTTGATTTTTACCCGAGGATTTTTCGGATCGGAAGCGTCCACGGATACGACCGTCGCTGTTCCGACAGCGCTCTTGCGGTCGCCTGTCTCATAAATAATCAGTCGCGCGCCGGGAACCATCTCGCGCAGGTTTTTCACCGCGCCCGGATTCGATACGCCATCCCACACGGTGGTGCCGTCGCTCTGAAGATCGGCGAACGAGTATTCGGAAGGTTCGGTCTTGAGCAGGTAGTGGAGAGACACGGGATTTCTCCTTCGCTTCATTAAGGATAGAGTCGCCACTTACTCTAAGCCGGAGAGGGAGAGCAAGCAATATGGATGCGTGTCGATCCGTCCGTATCTCCGTTCTTAACCCTGGTGAGAAAAAAAATTAAGAGGCTGCGGGTTTTGTCCCGGTAAAATTCCACGAACGAATGCGGCGAGAAATAGAGATGAATCATTCGATGGAAATCTCGAATGTAGTTTCGGAAAACCCGCATCCTTGAGCGACGCAAGGGTGCGGCGCCCACGCCCGCGTGTTGGTTGCGGCTTCAGTGGCAAAACCTTTTCCATTGGCGTTTGCCGCGCGAAACGATATATTCTCCCGCAGCCCGAAGCATCGCACATTGAACCGATGAAAACGATTTGAGGAGAACCCGATGAAACGTTTTGCGCTTGCGTTGATATTTTTCCTGTGCGCGCCGCTGGCCATGCTGGCCCAGCAAGGCGCTCCAGAAATCCCGTTCGATTCCGTCAATCCGGTGAAAATGCCGGAAAATATGTACCTCGGTGAAGTGGCCGGCGTGGCCCTGGACTCGAAGGGAAACATCTACATTTTCAATCGCGGGAATACAACGGGACCCGCCTACGCCGCGGCCGCCGCGCAGCTTGCTGGAATTCGATCACAACGGCAAATTCATGCGCGAAATCGGCCGCAACCTGTACGGATGGTCGTTCGCGCACGCCGTGCGCATTGACAAGGATGACAACATCTGGGTTGCCGACAAAGGCTCGGACGTGGTCGTGAAATTCAATCAGAAAGGCGAAGTGATCATGGTGTTCGGACGCAAGCAGGAAGCGTCCGATGACGGCACCGAAGCCCTGAAGCATCCCAAGCCGCCGCTGCCTCCCGAAGACGGCCGCTTCCGCCAGGTTACCGACATGGCCTGGGATGCAGCTCAAAACACATTCATCAGCGATGGCTACATCAACGCGCGCGTTGCGAAAGCTGACAAAGACGGCCGCTGGATCAAGTCGTTCGGCGATCCCGGCAGCGGCCCCGGCCAGCTCAACACGCCGCACAGCATCGCGGTCGATAATCAGGGAATGGTCTACGTCGCCAATCGCGGAAATTCGCGCATCGAGGTCTATGACGGCGAAGGAAACTACGTCCGCAACATCAAGATCAACGAACCGTTCGACTACGCCAACGCCCTGCCCGCCATCGGCGCCAAACCGAAAATGGATCTGGTCGGCACGATGGGTCCTGGCGCTCCGTGGGCCGTCTGCATCACGCCGGGAAAGAATCAAGTCCTCTTCGCGGCCGACGCGTTCCCCGGCACGTTGTACAAACTCAGCCTGGACGGAAAAGTTCTGGGCAAAATGGGCCACGCCGGAAAACAGCCCAAGGAATTCGGCTGGATTCACGAAATCGCCTGCCCGACGGAGAACGAAGTGTATGTGGGCGAATTGCTGAACTGGCGCGTGCAGAAGCTGACGCTGCATCCGGCGAAGTAAGAGTTTTCGGCGCCGCCTCTCACACCGTCATTTCGAACGAAGTGAGGAATCCCTCTTTCTTGGCCGTAAACTGAAGAGGGATTCCTCACCCGCAGGTGCGGGTTCGGTTCACAATGAAGGTTCTCCGTGAACGACTGACTCTTTCCTGGAACCAAGCCGAAAAGTGCATGCTTGGCCTATGCCAATGGTATATACTATTCGCATGGCCAAAACCGCAAAAACCAATGCCCAGGATGGCACAAGAAGTAAAGTTGCGAAGCTATTTCGCAACGGGCGCAGCCAGGCGGTTCGCCTTCCCAAGGAGTTCCGCTTCGAGGGTGATCGAGTGCTTGTGCGCAAGGTGAAAGAAGGCGTTCTTCTCGAACCCATCGCCTCAGATGTTCGCGAGTGGTTCGCCCGGATGGATCGCCTTAGGGCGGGGGGGCTGTTTCCGGCAAGAGCGAAACAGAAAAAACCGCCGATTCGCAGGTATTTTGATTGACATACCTGCTGGACACGAACGTTTGCATTGCGCTGATAAATGAAAGGCCAGCCTCCGTTCGTGCGCGATTCGACAGCGAGCTAGCCAAGGGCTCTGATTTTTACGTCTCAGCCGTTGCTATCTCCGAACTCTGGTACGGCATCTCAAAAAGTCGACGCCGCGATTTCAACGCCCAGATCCTCCGGGGCTTTCTTTCCGGCCCGGTCCGCCACATTCCATTCGATCAAGATGACGCCGTATTTGCAGGTGAACTTCGTGCAGAGGTCGAATCGATCGGCAGGCCGATTGGCCAATACGATTTACTGATCGCCGGCCAAGCGCTGCGGCATAAGATGACGCTGGTGACTGCGAATTTAAGAGAATTTGGTCGAATCAAGAACCTCGTCTGGGAAGACTGGTCGAAATCGTAGGCGTGTTGCCGCGACACTGAAATGCGGCCGCTGGAAACATTCATCAAACGTTTTCCGAATTTTCAACAGACCGTATAAATTTAATTCGGGATTCTTTTTGACTTATGCTTGACATTTAAGAAACCGATGCTATGATCGTTGAGCTTGACGGTAGCCCACCTGCAGGACAGGGGGACATGCTCTTTGACAAACTGGGTAAGATGAGATGTGCCAGAACCCGTTCGATTGACCTTGGCATGCAAATGCCAGGGGATTGAGTGAATCGAGCGATTAAAAAGTTCGCTTGGAAAACTTAGGTCCGACTCTCAGCAATGACAGTCGGGCTTTTTGCGTTTCTAAGCAGCCATTTTCAAACGAGAGTTTGATCCTGGCTCAGAGCGAACGCTGGCGGCGTGCTTAACACATGCAAGTCGAGTGCGCGCCCGTAGCAATACGGGTGGCGCACGGCGCACGGGTGCGTAACACGTGGGCAATCTGCCCTCGGATGGGGGATACCCCCGCGAAAGCGGGACTAATACCGCATGAAATTCCGGAGACCTTGGTTTCTGGATTCAAAGGCCGCAAGGCCGTCTGAGGAGGAGCCCGCGCCCGATTAGCTAGTTGGTGAGGTAACGGCTCACCAAGGCTATGATCGGTAGCCGGTCTGAGAGGATGGCCGGCCACACTGGAACTGAGACACGGTCCAGACTCCTACGGGAGGCAGCAGTGGGGAATATTGCGCAATGGGCGAAAGCCTGACGCAGCGACGCCGCGTGGGGGATGAAGCTTTTCGGAGTGTAAACCCCTTTCGACCCGGACGAATGACCCGCAAGGGTTTGACGGTACGGGTATAAGAAGCCCCGGCTAACTACGTGCCAGCAGCCGCGGTAATACGTAGGGGGCCAGCGTTGCTCGGAATTACTGGGCGTAAAGGGTTCGTAGGTGGTGCGGCAAGTTGGGAGTGAAATCTCTGGGCTTAACCCAGAGGCTGCTTTCAAAACTGCCGTGCTCGAGTGCGAGAGAGGTCAGTGGAATTGCAGGTGTAGCGGTGAAATGCGTAGATATCTGCAGGAACACCCGTGGCGAAGGCGGCTGACTGGATCGCAACTGACACTGAGGAACGAAAGCTAGGGGAGCAAACAGGATTAGATACCCTGGTAGTCCTAGCCCTAAACCATCGGAACTTGGGGTGGCCCGCGTAGGCGGGTCGTCCCGTAGCTAACGCGTTAAGTTCCGCGCCTGGGGAGTACGGTCGCAAGACTGAAACTCAAAGGAATTGACGGGGGCCCGCACAAGCGGTGGAACATGTGGTTCAATTCGACGCAACGCGAAGAACCTTACCTGGGCTTGAACCGCTACTGACCAACGGTAGAAATATCGTCTTCCCGCAAGGGACAGTAGTAGAGGTGCTGCATGGCTGTCGTCAGCTCGTGCCGTGAGGTGTTGGGTTAAGTCCCGCAACGAGCGCAACCCTTATTCGTAGTTGCCACCCGCAAGGGGGAACTCTACGAGGACTGCTCCGGATAACGGAGAGGAAGGTGGGGATGACGTCAAGTCAGCACGGCCTTTATGTCCAGGGCTACACACGTGTTACAATGCACGGTACAGACTGTTGCGAACCCGCGAGGGGGAGCTAATCGGACAAAACCGTGCTCAGTTCGGATTGCAGTCTGCAACTCGACTGCATGAAGCTGGAATCGCTAGTAATGGCGTATCAGATCGACGCCGTGAATACGTTCCCGGGCCTTGTACACACCGCCCGTCACATCACGAAAGTGAGTTGTACTAGAAGTCGCGCAGCTAACCGTAAGGAAGCACGCGCCCAAGGTATGACCCATGATTGGGGTGAAGTCGTAACAAGGTAGCCGTAGGAGAACCTGCGGCTGGATCACCTCCTTTCTAAACATAGCGGCAAACCGACCCTGTGCAGGTGTGCAGGAGAAGTTGCCCAAGCTTCGGTTCCTCTCACGTGGAACCGAGGTCAATCGCTCGAACGATTCTTCGTCGAGCGGGTTCTGTCAGATCTCATCTGCCTGGTTTGAAGAGAGCGCTATATTGGGGGGTTGAGCACACAATGTGCTCAACCCCTTTTTTTTGTGTTTGAGTCTGAATTATCGTCATTCCTCGACACTAATCATCCGCTCGCAAATTACAGAGGAATCATCATCGAATTCACTTTTTCCTTGAATGCAGGGATCGTGAAACGGCATACTTTCGGCGTCTGCTTAGTTCCCAAAATGTTTATTTCGGAAAACGTACCATTTGCAAGGAGTTGACCGCATGACAGATGTGCTGGAAGCGCTGAATGCGGTCACAAGTAAAGTTCTCCGCTATCAGCCTCGTTTGCATGGGCGCAAGGAACCGGCTGCCCCTTCAGCGGAACCCAAACCGAGGCTTTTGGATCTCTTTTGTTGCGCGGGCGGCGCAGGCATTGGCTACAGTCAAGCGGGCTTTGAGGTTGTAGGGGTGGATATTGAGTTTCAGTTGTTGAAAGCATGAAACGCATTGGACAGGAGTCGCGTTACGGGGAGCTATGGAGCAGAAAAGAATCGCTTCTGGCATTTGAGCTTTACTGTAGGATTCCGTTTCAAAAAACCAAAGCCAACAATCCGGCAGTGAAAGAACTTGCAAATCTACTAGGCCGTACTCCCGCATCGGTTGCCAGAAAGCTAGGAAATTTTGGTGCATTCGATCCAGCGCTTCAGAGGTTGGACATCACCGGTCTGACACATACTAGCAAGCTGGATCGAGAAATCTGGGATGAGTTTCATGCTGACTGGAACAATTTAGTGTGGGAAGCAAATCTTCTCAGGAATAAATTGGGCCATGCACCTCCGGTTCGTCCCGCTTTCAAGCTGCCTAGTGGCCCTTCCGAGACTACAAGGCTGACAAAGCAGCGAGTCCATCAAGCATTCTTCCGGGACGCGGTGTTGAGCAGCTACGACTCATCATGTTGCATTACCGGTCTAGCGGTGCCGGAGTGCTTGATTGCCAGCCACATCGTGCCGTGGAGCGAGGACGAAAGGTTCCGAACTGACCCGGAGAACGGACTGTGTCTTAGTGCTACATTTGACCGCCTCTTTGACGCTGGGCTGATGGCCCTAACTTCCGACCTGACCATTTGCTTCTCATCACGGGTCGTAAGGTCACAGAGCTCAGTGACCCAGGACCTACTGCTCCGCTACAACAATTGCCCGATCAGAAAGCCGAACCGTTTTCTGCCATCCTTAGAGCGGATTGAGTGGTATCGCAAGAATCGCTTCAAGGAGTAGGCTCCATTTCTCGGAGGTCCATTCTCATGACTGAGGTCGAAATCCTCGGACAAGCGATACATGAATACCGGGGTCTACTGGCAACGAGCAAAATCGACGGCACAAAACTAGTAGATATGAACCGTCTTGTCCAACATCTATCGCGGGCACACGACTGGACGGAGGAAGGTGCCCAAGTGATCGTCACCATGGCTAACGAATATGGAGCCTTTATGTTGCGAAATGCTCTTGCCCTCGCTCTAGCTCTCGGTATGGACGACGGCGACCGCAGCTTCTGAATAGGCGGTTCTAACCGGGGCAATATAGGTATGACTCCGCGCAGAAGTTCTTGATCGCAACGGTTTTACCTGTCAGATGTGCGGCCTCTCCCCCGGCGATATTGATCCGGCAACAGGTAGAAAAGTTCGGCTCCACATCGGTCACATCAAAGACAAAAGCCTCGGTGGAATGGACGAACTCTCGAATTTACGGGCACTATGTTCGACTTGTAACCAGGGCGCGAAAAATATCACGGGCGGAAAGCCGACTGGAATCTGGTTGCTATCCCAAATCCGGCGCGCAGGGCAGGATGAACAGCGGGCCGTTTTTGATTGGCTTCGCAAGAAATTCGGAGAATGACAGACAAAATCTCGAAGGAACGGCGCAGCGCCAATATGCGCGCCGTCCCCAGTCGAAACACACAACCTGAAATACGTGTGCGACAGATCGTCCATAGATTAGGCTACCGCTTCAGACTTCATCGACACGATCTACCCGGCAAACCAGATATTGCTTTCCCCAGTCACAAGAAGGCAATTTTCGTACATGGATGCTTTTGGCATCAACACAATGGATGCCGGAGGGCAAGTCTCCCGCAATCGAATTCCCGCTTCTGGCGCAACAAGCTTATGCGCAACTCCACCCGAGACGCCGAGCAACTTGTTTCCATCAAGAAGCGTGGTTGGCGGGCACTCGTAGTATGGGAATGCGAAATCAAGAATGAGAAGCGCCTGACAGCTCGCCTCCGGCGTTTCTTGGGTCGTTAACCGGATACGCCAGCTTTTCAATTCGCGGGTGCAAGTTCCTTCGTCCGCCGCAGCGGCTGAAGAGCGCGGCACTCACGGGCTTAAAATCATTTCATTCGAGGCTGAAACAATTTGCGGGTGCCCGGTCCTTCGTGGTCTTCGAAGGGACGGGGTTTAGATTCACGGAAGCTCCTGAACTTCCGGCCGAGGAAAACGAAGAACGCTGGGAAGAGAATTCGTGTCGTAAAATTCCGATGGGATCGAAAATCCGCACCCTCCACAAAAAACGTGGAGAGTGCGGCACCCAAGAGCTAAGAGTCAGTTAACGACCTATGCCTCCGGCCACTCAAGACAACTTGTCATTCCGAGGTCCCGTTTTTGGCCCGAGGAATCCCTCCATTCTCTTGAATGAAACCACAGAGAGATTCCTCACCCGCAGGAGCGGGTTCGGTTCACCGAGAGCGTTCACCGTGAACGGAATAACACAATTTCCCTGCCACGCATCGAGACGCCTCATCCACGCCGCAAAAGTCAGTCACCCTGTTACCATTGCGAAATGATCCTCCACCGAATGTAAGGAGCGGTATGTTAAAGTAAGGAGGAAGGAGAATCGCCGTGAAGAAGCAGGCGCGAGTCACGAGCAAGGGACAGGTCACCCTGCCTTACGAAATTCGCCGGGCGATGGGCGTCCGGCCTGGCGACAAAGTGGAATTTGAAACCAACGGGACCGGGTGCAAAGTCCGTCCCGTGCGAACCGAGAGTCCGTTTGAGAAATATCGGGGAATTGGCAATCCCGGAATTCCCCGCGGCAAGAAGGCCATTCTCAAATATATTCGCGAAATGCGCGGCCATGACGACTGCGATTGATACGAATATTTTCGTGGTCCTCTGGGACCGGGAAGACGACCTGAATCTTCCTGTTCGGTCCGCGCTGGATGAGGCGTTGGGGCGTGGAGGTCTGACTGTTTCGGCTCCCGTGTATGCCGAATTGCTTGGATTCCCTTCGAGAAACGAAAAGTTTCTCGACGATTTTTTCCGACAATCGGGCATCGTGGTGGATTGGAGCATGGATGAAATCATCTGGCGAACGGCAGGCCGCGCCTATCAAGCATATTCGGCCCGCCGGCGGTCGCAAGGCGGTCCCGGACCGCGACGTATTCTTGCGGACTTCCTGATTGGCGCCCACGCCATCCGGCATGGAATCCCTCTTCTCTCGCTCGATAACCGCCTCTATCGCGCGGCATTCCCACGCCTTACGATTTTGAACGTAAAAGACCTGTAGGGTTCCGAGGAAATGCCCGCCATTACGCTTTTAGCAGATGCATGAGCCCGACGGCAGCATGTGTTAAGCGCGCCCCTCGCCGCGACACCAAATACAGCGATCGCGGCATCTTTAATTGCCGAATGCGGACTTCGGCGAGCAGTTTTTCTTTCTACTCGGACCTCAAGAACGGCTTGATCCGCGTTGATCCCGTTCACTACGTCGCAGCTGTAGGAAAAAGTCAAAACACAGACCCTCTAAAACCGAGAGGGTCTGCCACCCGGAAGTTAAAAATCACTTCAAAGGCTGGCCCACCCGTCCAAGCTCACGGGCGAATCGCTTCTGTACAAGGGGGATGATTTCAAAAGAACCGATATCGTTTCCGCTATATGACATGGGCGGGCGATTGAACCGCTGAGCGATTTTGAAGTGTGGGTGCCCCGTCCTTCACGCATTTCAAGGGCGGGGTTCATGTTCGGACCTTTGAAATTTCGAGGTTGCACTCTCCCACGAGGACCACATCAAAAGCCCCAACCGAAAATTCAAAATCGTTCTAAATGCCTGTCATCCGCCGGTGATTCGAGTAAACGATGTTTCTCATTAAGTGCGTCTTCTCCTCTTCACCAGTGGTTCAACGCCAATGCGCGGATCCTTTTTCATTACATGCTGGACTAATTGTTGGGCAGTTTCTTCAAAGCTGTCGTCCGCCTGCGCCAAATAAAGCCACTTGCCAAGAACGGGATGGGGTCGCAATCCAGGGTATTGGGCAATCAGCGCGGAATGAAACTCATGTGACGTACACACCAGAAGGCCATTCCAGGGCTCCGCTTTAGCCGCCAGGACCAGGACCAGCTTTCCAAACATGTATACGGCCGCAACCGAACATCGGCTTTTGGAAAAAGAAAGGCGCGGCTTCGACTGGCTCTAGGAGCCATTGTAAAGCGTGTTCGCGCTTGATTTTTGATGTCATCAGTCCATTTTGGAACTACCGCATTTTGTATCTCACGGGGGCCGCAAAATCAACGTCCGGAAATTTTTCCTGCGCCATAGCTTTTTTACCCGGCGGCGACAATAGGAAGCCCTGTATTTTCAGCGTTTTAAGTTTGGCCTGTCGCGTGCGCTATGTAAGAGCGAAGGGGGAAGACACGCCGAGGATCCCTTTAGGGGATTGAGGGCTGGGCCGGCGCGATCTTCCCCCTCATTGCTTCCGCATTACACTCCAAAACCACATCCGACGAACTACACTCATAGGCGGAAGTATGCCCGGGCGACAGTAGGACAGGTTTCAGCCTGTCCGCCTTTGACTTTTGCCGGTGGCAAGCGCGATCGGTCGAGCAGAATCTTCCAGATTTGATTGAATTACGAGATTGCCACGGAAGTCAAAAGAAGGGAGGCTGCCCTTCCTTCGTCAGGGCAAAAAGCCTGTCCTACCGGGAAAGTTTGGCTGGGGCGAGAGGACTCGAACCTCTACCATCCTCATTAACAGTGAGGTGTCCTACCGATTGGACCACGCCCCAGTAGAAACAAAACGGTCAGTTGAGACCTTAAAAGATAATCGTTGCGGGCGAATCGCGCAAGTGCGAGACGCAAAAATATTATTCGGTTTTTTCGGTGGGAAAACCCGCTTCGGACCAGGAACGCCAGCCGCCATCCATTGAGATGACATTTTCATAGCCCATTTTCTGGAGATTATCCGCCGCCAGAGCCGACCGGAAACCCCCGCCGCAATACAGAACAAGGGGCAGAGTTTTATCCGGGATTGCAGTTTCGATGTCTCGCTCGATGACGCCCTTTCCGAGGTGAATGGCTCCGGGGAGATGGCCGCGGGCCCACTCGTTGTCTTCACGGACATCGACGAGCTTCAAGGTTTCTCCGGCGTCGAGGCGCTGTTTGACCTCGCGAAAATCCAATTCTTTGACGCGCGTTTTCGCATCCTGCACAATCGCCAGAAATCCGGGTGTATGTTTCACGGGAAAAATCTCCAAAATGGCAAGGAGTCCTGCCCAAAGGGCAGCCGAGCGGAAAAACAAGAATAACACAAGTAAATGGCGCGGAGTTGCGAGGGCGAAGTAAATCTCCAATTCTGCTTCAACCGGCGAGGACGAAATCGTTCGTATAAAAGAGTTGAGAGAAAGACGGCACTTTTCAAAGAGGGGATTTGGCGGCACATATGGGAAGGGAAAGTAAAGCGTCATTGACGCCTCGCAATTCTATGATTTTCAATAAAAAGCGAACTTCACAGGGGGTGGCAGGGTCTGATTGGGGAGTGGCCTCCCATATTGTGGAAATAAACTTCTCCAAAGTGGCTGTTCGCTACGACTTGAGTCCTATCGCTCAACGAAACGCGAATGCCGAAAGAGCAAGGCGCCTGCAGATTCTGACTACTTCATGTCGCGCCAGTTTGGCCCGGCTTTCAGGTCGGCGACCAGCGGCACAGCAAGGGGATGCACATTTTCCATTGCCTCGCGGACCAGGATGCGGAGGGGATCCATTTCATCGTGGGGCGCCTCGAACAATAATTCGTCGTGGACCTGAAGGATCATTTTCGCTTTGAACTTTTGTTTCGGGAGTTTGCGGGCGATTTCAATCATGGCCAGCTTGATCAGATCGGCGGCAGTGCCTTGCAGCGGCGTATTGAGAGCGGTGCGCTCGGCGAAATTTTTCAGATTGAATTGCGTGGATGTGATTTCAGGGACGGGCCGGATGCGGCCGAACAGCGTGCGCGTTATGCCAGTTTTGCGGGCCTGTGCCAGCGATTCTTCCAGGTAGTCCTTCACTCCGCGATAGCGCGTGAAATACGCGGCGATAAATTTCGAAGCTTCTTTTTGATCGATGCCGAGCTGTGCGGCCAGGCCGAACGGTGTCTGGCCGTAAATGATCCCAAAATTGATGGCCTTGGCGGCGCGGCGGTGCTCGGCGTTTTGCGCCATGGGGCCGACTCCGAAAACTTCCTGAGCGGTGCGTGCGTGAATGTCCTGCCCGGTGCGGAACGCTTCGACGAGCACCGGGTCCTTAGAAAAATGAGCGAGAATGCGCAACTCGATTTGCGAATAATCTGCGGAAAGCAGCGTGTTGCCGGGGCCGGCGGCGAACGCGGCGCGAATCTGGCGGCCGAGTTCGGAGCGTACAGGAATGTTTTGCAGGTTCGGGTCCGAGGAACTGAGACGGCCCGTTGCCGTGCCTGTCTGGCTGAAACTAGTGTGCAGGCGGCCGGTTTCGGCGTGAATTAGTTTCGGCAGGGCGTCCACGTACGTGGATTTGAGCTTGCTGATCTCGCGATATTCGAGAACCTTGCGCGGCATTTCGTGGAGCAGGGCCAATTCTTCGAGCACGTCCGCGGCGGTCGAGCGCGCTTTTCCGCGGCGGCGTCCGCCGAGCGCGAGTCCCATTTTGTCGAACAGGATTTCAGCAAGCTGCAGCGGCGAATTGATGTTGAATTCCGAGCCGGCGTGCTCCCAAATGGTTTTTTCGAGGGCGCGGATTTCGCGCTCCATTGTTTTGGACATGGCGTCGAGCGCTTTGGGGTCCACGCGCACGCCATCGCGTTCCATCGTGGCGAGCACGGGCGCGAGCGGCAGGTCAATCGTCTCGTAGAGCTTCGCAAGGTCCCGTGTTTCCACTTCCTTGCGGAGTTTCGGCGCGAGTTTCTGCAAATAATCGGCGCGCTCGCCCGGGTTGCCGGAGAGCGTGACGCTTTCCTGGCGGAGAACAGCGTCCTCAATGCTGTGTTTCGAGGTTGTCGGGCGCAAGAGATACGAATACAGCATTGTCGCATGGCGGATTCCGGCGACCGGACCGGCAAGCAACTCGATCAATTTCGGATCGTGAACAATTTTCGGCCGTTCAGGATCGCGCAGAAATTCCCGCAGCACGTCCAGCATTTCGCCCCTGGCGTCGAGCCAGGCATTGCGCGAGACGCCCGCCTTCGGGGAAATCTCGATTGCGGCAATCGCTGTACCAAAACCTTCCGATTCGCGTTCACCGTCGGCGAGCGTCAGCCACACGGCGACTTCGGCGTCGCGCGGAATCGAGCTCAGATATTTCTTGAGAGCGACAGGTGAATCGAGCGCCGCGGAATCGCCTGCCGCAACCGCTGCGGTGGACGCGGCGGGGAGGTCACGCAGCAGGGACGTGAAACCTAGTTCGGCGTAGAGCGCTCGCAGCGCCTCGATGTCCGGATCGCGCCGAGTGAGGTCGTCGAGCACAAGCTTTACCGGCGCGTTGGTGTCGATCACCGCGAGCTGCTTCGACATCACCACCGCGTCTCGGCTGTTTTCCAGAGCCTCGCGGTAACGCTTTCCCTCCACTTCTTTCGCGCGGTCGAGCGCCTCTTCCGCCGAGCCGAACCGGCGAATTAATTCCTTCGCACCTTTTTCGCCAATGCCTTTTGCGCCGGGAATGTTGTCGATCGAATCGCCCATCAGCGCCATCACGTCGGCAACTTTTTCCGGCGGGACGCCCATAATCTCTTCCACTTTTGCCGCATCCACAACGAGGTCGGTCTTGTCCGGACCGGCGCCGGGCCGCAGGATGTGCACGGGGCCGCCGACTAGTTGCATCATGTCCTTGTCGCTGGTGACGATGGAAACGTCGAGGCCTTTTTTTGCGCCTTGTTTGGCGAGCGCCCCGATCACATCGTCGGCTTCGAAGCCGGGGAATTCCAGAATCGGCAGCTTCATCGCTTCGCACATCCGCCGCACGAAGGGCAATTGCACGGAAAGATCTTCGGGCATCGGCGGACGTTGGGCCTTGTATTGATCGAAGAGCTTGTCGCGGAACGTTGGTTCCTTGGTGTCGAACACCACGGCGAGGTAATCGGGCTCGTGCTCCTTCGCCAGTTTGCGCAGCATGTTGGAAAACAGGTAGGGAACTTTTGTCGGGATGCCCTGCGGACTGTTGAGCCGGCCCATGGGGGCGAAATAGGCGCGGAAGATGAAACCCATCGCGTCAACGAGGAAGAGTTTTTTCGGGGCTGCGGTCTTTTTTGCCATCGTCGCGAGTATAGCAAAGGGGCGCGTGGTGCCGGTGTGTGCTATTTTATCTATTCGCGGTTTTCGAAGACTCGCGTAAACCTGCCTCCCTATGCCGAAACGTGCCAAGAACAACGCGCAAGCTGCAGCCGCCGCGCCGGTCGAGCCCGAGATAACCTCGGCGGTGCCGAAGTTGGCGGAGCATAAGTTGGCGCAGGTTTCCTGGCCGCAAACACCTGTTGCGAAACTCGACCTGATGGAACCGGATGCAACGCAGCCGACGATTTCGGATATTTTTGGGCCGGGCGGCGCGGTTGAACAATGCATGCCGGATGGTTACGAGCACCGGCCGTCGCAACTGGAAATGGCCGAGTTGGTGGAGGCCGCGTTCACGGAAAAGCGGCATTTGATCGTCGAAGCGGGAACCGGGACGGGCAAGACGCTGGCGTATCTGATTCCCGCGATCCGCAGCGGGCGGCGCGTGGTGATTTCGACGGCGACGAAATCCTTGCAGGAACAGCTCTTTGAGAAGGACGTTCCCTTTCTGCAGAAATATTTCGCGCCCAAGTTGAAAGTGGCCGTGATGAAGGGCCGCGGAAATTTTCTGTGCCGCGAAAAAGTGCATCGCATGGCCGACCAGCCAATGCTCAAGGGCCTCGATGAGCTGGACTGGTTCCACCAGATTCGCGACTGGGAAAAAGTGACCGAGACGGGCGACCGCGCCGAGCTGAATTTTTTGCCGGACGATTCCGACTTGTGGCAGCGCCTGGATGCGCGGCGCGATGCGTGCTCGGGATCGAAATGCCCGGAGTTCAACAGCTGCTTCCTCACGGCGATGCACCAGCGCGCCGCCGAAGCCGATCTGATTATCGTGAATCACCATTTATTTTTCGCCGATCTGGCGCTGAAGCAGGACGATTTCGGCAGCGTGCTCCCGGAATACGGCGCGGTCGTATTCGATGAAGCGCATGAGATCGAGGACGTCGCGAGCGAATATTTCGGCCGCCAGGTTTCCAACTACCGTTTCGATGAGCTGGCGCGCGATGCCGAACGGGCCGTGCGCGCCACAAAAATCGGCGGCGCGGACCTGCTGAAACACGTCATGCGGATGCGCGAGCGCTCCAAAAGTTTCTTCGAAGCATTCCCGTCGCGCGAGGGCCGCTTTCCATTCGACAAAAATCAGCGCGCGGCGTTTTTGGAGCAGCACCGGGAAGCATACGACGCCCTGGTGAACGCGCTGAAAAGCGTGGAAGCGGAGATTGCCTCGCTGCCGTCGAAGCCCGAGGAATTGCTGAACATCGCACGACGCGGCATGGAGCTGCGCGGCGAATTGAAATTTCTTTTCGAATCGAGCGAAGGGAATTTCGTGTACTGGTTCGAACGCCGCAACAAGGGCGTTTTTGTCGCGGCGACGCCGATTGATGTGAGCACGCTGCTGCGCGAAAGATTATTCGAGGCGTTCGAGACGATCGTTCTGACCTCGGCGACACTGGCGGTCGGCGGACGATTCGACTTCCTGAAGCAGCGCCTCGGCATCAACATGGCTGCGGAGCGCGTGTTGCCTTCGGAGTTCGATTTCGCGGAACAGGCTTTATTTTATGTGCCGGCGACGCTACCCGACGTGCGGGACGCCGCGTTTCCCGAGCGCGCCGCGCAGGAAATTGTGCGACTGCTGGAAATTTCCGAGGGGCGCGCGTTTTGTCTTTTCACCAGCTACAGCCAGATGAAGGATTTGTACGAGCGCGTGCGGACGCGCGTGCGCTTTCCCGTGCTGCTGCAAGGATCGGCCCCGCGCTCGGCGCTGCTGGAAAAATTCAAGAACACGGAAGGCGCAGTGCTCTTCGCCACGTCGAGTTTCTGGCAGGGCGTCGATGTGCGCGGCGAGCAGCTTTCCTGCGTCATCGTGGACAAGCTTCCGTTCGCTGTGCCTTCGGACCCGGTTGTTGCGGCGCGCGTCCGCGCGTTGCAGGAGGATGGGCGCAACGCGTTTGCCGAATATCAGGTGCCGGAAGCGGTGTTGGCGCTCAAGCAGGGTTTCGGGAGGCTCATCCGCTCGCGCACCGATCGCGGCGTTCTGGCGATTCTCGATAACCGCATCCAGCGCATGCAGTATGGTAAAATTTTCATGGAGTCGCTTCCGGCGTACGCAACCACCCGAGACATCGCCGCAGTCGAACGGTTTATGAAGAAATCGAGTTAGCCGGCTGTGGTGTCAGCGGTCGATTTCAGTTTTCTGGACCGTTCCGGCCGAGAAGGAATCGGGCGCCGGCAATTTTAATTTCAAAGGGAAGTCATGTTTCAAGTCAGCGTTGACGAGAGTTTTTCCGCCGGGCACGCCCTGCGCGGATACAAGGGCAAGTGCGAGAACGTGCATGGCCACAACTACAAGGTGCGCATCACGCTGGAAGGCCCGCAGCTGGATTCCATCGGATTGCTCTACGATTTCGTGCATATCAAGCGCGTGATTCGCGAAGTGATCGCCGGGGTGGACCATAAATTTTTGAACGATCAGGCGCCGTTCGATGCGATCAATCCGTCCGCGGAAAATCTGGCGAAGTATTTTTTTGATGAAACCTCGCGGCAGATGAAAGCGACGCCGGAAGGCTCGCGCATCGCAAGCGTAACGATCTGGGAAACGGATACGTCGTCGGCAACGTATTGGGTTTAGTGGCACAGGCTTCAGCCTGTGGGTTTTTCATTTACCTTTGATAAAGTTCAATCCCGCGCAGGCTGAAGCTTGCGCTACTGGAAACCATGAACAGGTCCTTCCTGATTATCATTTTGCCGGCCATCGCAGTCGGGATCGGCTACATCCTCGTTCTCCGCTGGCTTGGGTATGAGCTGGAGCCGTTTCGCTTTATTATGGCCGGGGTTGTGGCCGTCGTCGCGGTGCTGCTCGTTTATCGTTATCAACGCCGCAGCGCCGCGCGGCGGAGGCGGTAGCCGCTTGAACATCACTGAAATTTTCCGGTCGATTCAGGGAGAGAGCACGCGGGCGGGGCTGCCCTGCATTTTCGTACGGCTTACGGGATGTAATCTGCGCTGTTCGTGGTGCGATTCGGCATACGCCTTTCACGGCGGTACGAAAATGTCGGTTGCGGAAGTGCTCGCGCGCGTGGATGTGTTGTCGCTATCGGCGGCGGGAGACACCGCACACGGCGAAGTGCCGCGAAAACTATCTTTGGTGGAACTGACCGGCGGAGAGCCTCTATTGCAGCCGGAAGTGATCCCTCTGGCAAAGAAACTATTGGAAAACGGTTACACCGTGATGATCGAAACCAGCGGCGAGCGCCCCATCGCTGAATTGCCGCGGGAAGTCATCAAAATTGTGGACGTGAAGTGCCCCGATTCCGGCGAGCCGAATACATTCCTGCTGGAAAATTTGGAAGCTCTGAACGGCAAGGACGAAATTAAATTCGTCATTTCCAGCCGGCGCGACTATGAATTCGCGCGCGATTTTACGCTGCGGCACGCGCTCGCCGGAAAAGTTTACGAAGTGGTTTTTTCACCCGTACATGCCGATCCCGAAGGCGGCTGGGCGGGAATGAGCGCGCGGGAACTGGTCGAGTGGATTCTAACGGATGGGCTGCCGGTGCGACTCGGACTGCAATTGCACAAATTCGTGTGGCATCCTTCCACGCACGGCGTATAGTCTTGTTCGGCAGAATTGGCTCCAATGGCAGAGAGCACAGGAACTCAAAACACGATGAGCGGCAAGCCTAAGGCAGTGGTCTTGTTGAGCGGCGGGATGGACTCGTGTGTGACTGCGGCGATTGCCAGGGAAACGCACGACCTCGCGCTCTTGCATGCGAGCTACGGCCAGCGCACGGAGATGCGCGAACGCCAATGCTTCGAGGAAATCGCGAATTTTTACGGCGCAGTCGAACGTCTCGTCGTGCACCTGGATCATTTTGCGCAGATTGGCGGCTCGGCGCTGACGGACAAACGCATCAAGGTGCCGGAGGGCCGGGCGGGGTCGCCAATTGGAAGTAACGCAATTCCAGTGACATACGTCCCATTCCGTAACGCCCACTTCCTTGCGGTTGCGGTCAGTTGGGCGGAAGTCATCGGAGCAAGAGCCATCTATATCGGGGCCGTCGCGGAGGACAGCTCCGGGTACCCGGATTGCCGTCCTGAGTATTATCGTGTATTTCAACAACTGGTGCGGGAGGGGACGCGCCCGGAGACGCAAATCGAGATAGTCACGCCCGTGATTGGTATGCGAAAATGCGAAATCGTGCGGCGGGGGGCTGAGCTGGGCGCGCCACTGGACCGAACCTGGTCGTGCTATCAATTTGAAGATGCGGCGTGTGGCGTCTGTGACAGTTGCCGGTTGCGCCTGAGCGCTTTTGCGGAAGCGGGGTTGAGCGATCCCGTCGCATATCGGGTCGCTAATCGGGTCGCTTCTGGGGCCCGAGTTGAGAGATAATCTGTAAACCGCATGGGTGATCCCGGCGGATCTGTGTTGCCAGGAGGCAGTAAAGATCATGAATCGAAATAAAATATTCAGGATGGCAGTCGTGCTCGCGTTTCTCGCCGGGCCGCTGGCCGCGTTTCTGCCCATTGCCGCCTATGCGCAGATGGGAATGCTGCAGGGCACGGTGTCGGATTCTACCGGCAAACCCTTCCCGGATGTCACCCTCTCGATCAAGAACACCGAAACGGGGAAGAGCGTGGACGTTAAGACGGACCCGAGGGGGCACTACACGCTGCCCGGCGTGACCGGAGGAACCTACAACATCGACATGAAGGTGAAAGATCAGATCGTGTATCAGACCGGTCTGAAAATTTCAGCGGGCACTTCACCGACGTTCGATATCAACTTAAAGGACATTGTGGAAAAGGGAAAGTCAGCCGACACCGAGGCCGCCAAGGAGCGCGCCGAGGCGGAAAAGAATTTTGCGGCGATGAAAACGCATTATGACGCCGGACTTGCGGCCATCGAAACGATGAAGGCCGCGCAGGCGGACATGGCGAAAATCCCCAAAGACCAGAAGGACAATCTGACCGCGGCGCAGGGAAAGATCAATGAAGCGGGTTCCACCGCGGTCACCGAACTGACGGCGGCGCAGGATTTGATGAAGCCAGAAGATCCGAACCGCTCGATCATCCTGTCCCGGTTGGGCGAAGCCTACGAAAGCATGGGCAAGTGGCAGGAAGCGGCCGACACGTACCAGAAGTCCATCGCCATGAAGCCGGATGTGGCCGCCAACTACAACAACCTTGGAAACGATATGGCGAAGCTCGGAAAGATCGACGAAGCGCGCGCCGCCTATCAGAAGTATGTGGACCTGAACCCCACCGATGCCGCGCTGGCGTGGCGCAACTTCGGAATCGTTCTCTATCAGGCCAACCGCATGAAGGAAGCGATCGAACCGCTGCAGAAGGCCACCACGCTCGATCCGAAAAATGCGCAAGCCTGGCTGCTGCTGGGAATCGCCCTGGTCAACACGATGGAGTTCAAGACCGTCGGCGACAAGATCACACCCGTGATTCAGCCCGGCACGATTGAAGCCTACCAGCATGCGATCGATCTTGACCCGAACGGGCAAGTCGGTGCGCAGGCCAAGCAAGGGTTGGATTCGCTGCAAGCGATGGGCGTTGGGATTGACACAAGGGTTGGAACGGCGCCGGCCAAGGGAAAGAAAAAGTAATTTCGCATGGCCGGCAGCGCCGGCCGCGATTTTCCGTGTACATATAGTTTTCGAAAGCGATGGGCCGGATACCGTCAGGCCCATCGCTTTTTTATTTCACGCCTCGAATGAAACCCGCTCCGCTCGGAATATCGGCTCGGGCCGCGATTCGCAATCCGTTCACACTTCAATGCCGGAGTAAGATTAAAAATGCGTGAGCGTTCCCGTGACTTTCGTTCGGCGCACGGCCCACGAGAAAATAAGAAATGAAATGGGGAGCAGCACAGCGGCGAAGGCCAGCAATCCGGCAAGTGAAGGCAGCAATTCATGCAGGGTGGCATGGCCCAAAATCGCGGCGCGCATGCCTTGCAGGGAATAGGTGACGGGAGTCAACCGGGCAAAAAACTGCATCCATCGAGGGAGCACGGAAACCGGGTACATCATTCCGCCGACAACGGAGGAGACGCCGAGAATCGCCCAGTTCACCGGATTGCCGCGTTTGAAGACGAGCAGGTAGCTCGCGCTCAGAATGCCGAGTCCCGCGAACGCCAGAATGGACGCGCCAAGGATCAGGATTGCACCCAGCCAATTTGCGCCGGCCAGCGGAAAGCCGAATAGAATCACGCCCCAGCCCAGATAAATGAGTGTGCGCAAGGACATCAGGACGAAAGGATAGAGGCTCGATCCGGCCAGGATCACGGGTAGCGAAGTTTGGGTCACCAGAAGATTTTCGAGCGTACCGTTTTGCCGGGCTTCGCTCAGGCTTCCGTCAAAGGTGTAAAGCGCGACGCTCAGATAGTCGAAGAATGCGATTCCCACGAGGACGAACGAAAAATAATCCGTTCCCTGCGGGAGCGACTTTTTCAGCGTGGGGCTGTCGACGAATCGCGAAAGAAAATAGAAGCTGGCCGAGCCAAACAGCGCCTGAAACATTTCGAGAAGGAAGGCAGCTTTATAGCTGCGAGCCACGGCAAAGTCGCGGCGAAACAGAAGCCCCAGTTTTCTCAGAGTCGAGCGAAGGCGGTCGAGGTCCATTATTGCGATTCCCGCGGCGCGCTGTGCGTCAGAATTTCCAACGTTTGTTCGAGCGTTCCGCCGCCGGAGAAGGAGCGCAAGCCGGCGAGAGTGTCGCAACCCAGCAGGCGGCCGCCATCGATTACGGCAATCCGGCCCGCCAACTGTTCGACTTCGGAAAGTGTGTGTGAGGCAAACAGAACCGCCGTGCCATGTTCACCGATAATATGATCGTGAAGGAAACGCCTGAACTCGGCGGCCGCCAGCGGATCGAGGCTGCGCGTCGGTTCGTCGAGTAGCAAAACGGACGGGCGGTGAAGCATCGCGCGCGCCAGGCCCAACCGGTGAATGTTTCCCGTAGAAAGCGTGCGCACTTGGCGGTCGAGAGAAGGTCCCAGGCCAAATGGACCGGCAAGTTCGTCGATTCTTTGCGCCGTCTCGCTTTGTTTCAGATTATTCAATCCGGCAAACAGGTGGAGATTTTCCCGCCCGGTCAATCGCGCATAGAAACACGCATCCGCGCCGGTGTGATACCCGATTTGGAGGCGGACTTTCGCCGGTTCTTTCGCGACATCGAAGCCGCAGACTTCGGCGCGGCCTCGGGAGGGAACCAGCAGAGTTGTTAGAATTCGCAGTAGAGTGGATTTCCCGGCGCCGTTGGCTCCGACCAGAGCCAGGACTTCGCCGTGTTTCACTTCGAAGGAAATTCCGCGCAACGCGGGAACGGTCATCGGGGAAAACGGATGCAAAAATGCCCGCCATCCGGAAGCGGCGGGCGGAAAATACTTCTCAAGATTTTCGATGTGAAGCGCTGAGTTTTTCACCAAGCGTGGTTATAACCTGTCGAACGCCGCGAAACAAGAGCCGCCGGTACGCAAACGACACGCCGGGGTATGAATCGTCTTTGCTCTTGCCTGTCGAAGCCGCTACAATTCCGCGCATCGGCCATAGACGCCTGAATTGCGGCGTCCGGAGATCGATGTTCGTTCGCAGCCCGGCGCGCGAACTGGGGTGCACCACATGATTTTGAAGTAAAGTGAGAGAAAGGAACGGCCATGAATCCGGCAATTTCCGATCGAACGGTCGTCGTCGCAGCAAAAGACCAGGTTTCCTGCGACCTGGCCGGCGAGGCCGCCATCCTGAATATCAAGAGCGGCGTGTACTATGGTTTGGACCCGGTGGGCGCGCGAATCTGGAAGTTGATGCAGGAGCCGCGGGCGGTGGGCGACATCCAGAACACGATCACGGGTGAATATGACGTGGAACCGGAGCGATGCGCGAACGATCTGTTCGTTCTTCTCGAGAAACTTCTCGCCGAAGGTTTGATCGAAGTAAAAGATCTTTCCGCAGCGTAACCCGTTACCCCTTTTTTAGATCGCGAGCCGGCCGCAGGATGGAAATCCGGATCGGGAAAAGACGAGTATGCAAGCGTCCCACAATATTCTGTCATTTCCGGCGATTTCCGGTTGAGATTCCAATGACGGATGAGAACGAACGACGATTGGGAAAATGGCGCAGGTTCCGGAATCGCTCTCCGGAAGATCGGTCGCTCATACTTTCCGCCGCATTGTTCCTCCCACTGACTCAACTTGGATTTCGCCTGCTGGGTTTTCGCCGCTGGAAGGAATTCATCGAGCAATTTCTCCCTTCCGTGAACGCCTCGGATCCCTTGCCGGCGGTCACGCAGGCGGAGATGGCCCGGCATACTGGCGCGCGCTGTTCGTTCGGGTGAGCTGCACGGACCGGCGACGCCGAATTGTCTTGTGCGTTCGACGGTTCTCTGGTGGTTCCTGCGCCGGCGTGGCATCGACGGGGAATTGCACATTGGCGCGCGCAAAAACGGCACGTCATTCGAGGCTCACGCGTGGGTCGAATTGGGCGGGCAAGTGCTCAACGATACCCCGGAAGTTCACCACCATTATTCGCGGTTTGACGCCCCGATCGCCGCGGCGGAATCGGATCCCTCATTTCATATCGAAGAAAAGATTGACGCCATTAAAACGGAGCCGCGTTGAGCGGATTCATCGGCATCCTGTGTCTGGATGGCGGGCCGGTGGACCGGACACTGCTCGAACGCATGACGCAGTCGATGGCGTTTCGCGGTCCGGACGCGATTGAGATCTGGTGCGAAGGCAGCGTGGGCCTGGGGCACGCGATGCTCCGCACAACGCGCGAGAGCGCGAAGGAGCGCCAGCCCGCGCATTTAGACCGCCGCCTGTGGATCGTTGCCGACGCCCGAATCGACGCCCGCGCCGAACTGATCTCCAAATTGAAAGCAAAGAGTCCCTCCGCTCAGGCTCTTTCGCTGTCCACTCCCGACGCCGAATTGATTCTGCACGCGTATGACGTGTGGGGAGGCTCGTGTGTCGATCATCTGCTCGGCGATTTCTCGTTTGCGGTTTGGGACACGAGAAAAAAACATTTGTTCTGCGCACGGGACCAATTTGGCGTCAAGCCATTCTATTACGCTCAATCGGGCGCCTTCTTTATTTTTAGCAACTCGCTCGATTGCATTCGAATGCACCCAGCGGTCTCGAGCGAACTAAACGATCTGGCGATTGCCGATTTTCTTCTGTTCGATGGAAATCAGGATCCGAACACAACCACGTTTGCGGATATTCAGCGGCTTCCCGATGCGCACCTGCTGAGCATGGAGCAAGGAGCGAAGTCGATCCGGCGATACTGGGAACTATCCGTCACCACGCCCATCCATTTCTCGAGGGACGAAGAGTATATTGAGCGCTTTCGCGAATTATTCGATCTCGCCGTAAGCGACCGCATGCGAACCGACCGTGCCGGGATCATGCTGAGCGGTGGATTGGATTCGACGACCGTCGCGGCCAGCGCGCGGCGAATTTCCAGCCGCAACGGTACGCCGGTGGATTTGCGCGGGTATACGGAAGTTTTCAAGCATCTGATTCCGCACGAGGAGGGCAAGTACGCGACCATTGCCGCTGACGCGCTTCAGATGCCCATCGAATTTCTGGTCAGCGACGATTGGAAAATTTTCCAGCTGGCGGATTGGCCCGAGCGTCAAACACCCGAGCCGACCCATACAGCGTGGCCGAATATTACACACGACCTGTTGTCCCTTGGCGGATCTCAAAACCGCGTGATCCTGACCGGCTATGGAGCCGATCCAGCGCTTTCAGCGCGAATTACGGTTCACTTCCGCGAACTGCTCAAACGCATGCAGGTAGGGCGCGCGCTTCATGATGCGGCGCGTTATTTCTTTACGGAGGGAAGACTCTCCCGGCTATATCTGAAAAAGCGCTGGAGGCTGTTGATTCATTCCAAAAAAAACGCGGCAGGTTACCCGCCGTGGTTGAATGAGGATTTTGAAAGCAGATGGAAACTGCGCGATCGCTTCGAGCATATCAACCACGGCAACTCTACTGTGACCGGCTTTCGCCAGGAAGCCATCGACAATATGCTGCCGGCCTGGACGGATTTATTCGAAGCAGGCGATCCCGGCGTCACACATGTGCCGGTTGAAATCCGTCACCCTTTTTTCGATCTTCGTCTGGCAAGTTTTCTGATTGCGCTGCCCAGATTTCCCTGGTGTTCCGACAAGGAATTGCTGCGCGAAGCAGGGCGCGGAGCATTACCGGAAAAAGTGCGCTTGAGGCGCAAATCGACATTGCCTGGCGACCCATTGATTGTGTTATTGAAGCGTCCCGAATCGGCCTGGGTAGATCGGTTTGAACCAATTCCAGAGCTTGAAAAGTACGTGGAACGAAGCCGAATCCCGAAAGTTGTTGACGAAAAGGACCTATGGACCGGATGGGTACACTTAAGGCCACTCAGTCTAAATTTTTGGTTGCGCGGTTTATACCGCCATGCAAAAGTTGGAAGGCGTGGAGGTGAGTGGTGATTGAGAAGCTAGATCTGTCTAACGACAACAAGAAATCATATGAAGCGCCGCAACTTCGGGTTTATGGCGACATTCGAGTACTGACCCATACGAACATGATGGGCGGACCGGTCGACGGTGGTGGAGTAAAGGGCGCGCAAAAGTCGTAATCGTCTATTGAGGAAACATTGCCTGCGTTTCATTTAGCTTACGGTTTGCGACTACAGGCCGATGTCCCTCTTCCCGGGCTTCCAATCTACACCGAAGCGCTGGGTCAAGACGTTCGTATTCATATTGGAGAGAAATCCGTATTTTCCGCAGCGATTTCCACCTCTCCAGGCGACCTTCTGCACGAACGCCCCGATCGCTCCAGTCCAGACTACCCAAACTTGAGGGTCTTTCGACTCGAGGGCGGGAAATTGATCGGATTTTTCTATCAGGACGGAGCGCGCTTCGCGGTGAGCCGCGAGGGAAATGAAATCTGGGCGGATTGGCCGGACGGCTACTCGCTGGAAGACGGGTGTACCTACCTGATCGGGCCGGTTTTGGCTTACGCGCTTCGATTGCGCGGAGTCACTTGCCTGCACGCCAGTGCGATTGCAGTGGACGATCGTGCCATTGCGTTAATGGGTGAATCCGGCGCGGGAAAATCGACCACGGCTGCCGCATTTGCGCAGCTTGGCTTCGCGGTTCTTTCAGACGATGTTGCCGTTCTTGGCGAGTCCGGCGGCCACTTTCAGGTCCAGCCAGGTTATCCCCGTATCAATATGTGGCCGGATTCAGTACGATCGTTTTTCCGGTCCGAGGATGCCCTTCCGGCAATCACTCCGACGTGGGAGAAAAGGTATTTGGCGCTCGACCAAAGCGGCCTCCGTTTCCAATCCAGCGCGTTGCCCCTCGGTGGAATTTATATTCTGGACGAACGTGGGGCGGACCTGACCGCACCATTCATCGAGGAAGTAGCCGGGGGCGAGGCGATGATAGCGCTCGTCGCGAATGCGTATGTCAATTATTTACTGGACCCGGAAATGCAAGTGCGGGATTTCGATGTGTTCAAGCGTTTGCTTGCAGGAGTGCGCGTGCGCCGTGTGCGGCCACCCGCCGACCCGGCCCGGGTCTTCGCTCTTTGTGAAGGGATCGTTGCCGACGCGACGCGAATCGCGATATCCACCCGGCCGGTAGCCGTGCACGGAGCCGTTTAGCATTGCGCTTGTATCGAGCGGCGTGAAACAGACGAAGGAAAAGAATCGCCCCATCCATGAACTTAGCATGAACTTGGATTGATGCCGAACGCAACGACAGGCATGCGTCATTTGGCAATCCACCGCGTGAGCGGTTTGACGCCCGACGTCTTTCTCCAAACGTATCTCAGCGGACTCGGCACGCCGGTCATCGTCACCGATGCAATGAGTTCCTGGCCGGCCCTGTCCCGGTGGACCCTGGATTTTTTTAAGGACAACTACGGCGCCGACCAAATCGCGGTGAGAACCTGGCTGGGTCCTGGCGAGAAGTTTCATAAATTAACAACTGTGAGTGATTTTGTCGATTATGTGAACAATCCGGAGCGACCCTTGCCGGGCCTTTGGATTGACGGCCAGACATTGTTTCCCTGCCAGGCGCCCGCCGGCTCTTCCCGGTTTCCGCTTTACCTGGCGTGGTCTGTTTTCTCGCTCCATCCTGAATTGCTGGACGATATCCATCTGAGCCCGGAATTTGTGGAGGACTGGCTGCCCTTATTGCCGCAACCCTTTCGCACGATCATGGACAGCGCGACGAAATATTTTTCGGCGGGGATTCTGATGGGCCCCGGGAATTCGCAGATGGGGCTGCATTACGATTTTCTGGAGTCGCACGCGTATCTCGCCCAGATTGTCGGCCGAAAAAGATGCACGCTTTTCTCTCCGGAGGATTCCGCCGCGCTCTATGACGGACGCGTGGATGTGGAAACGCCGGACTTCCAGAAATTTCCGCTCCTTCATCATGCGACCGCGTATGAATGCACGCTCGAACCGGGCGAACTGCTCTTCATGCCGTATCGCTGGTGGCATCACGTCGTGGGACTGGAAAAATCGATTACGGTCAACTACAACTTTTTCAATCGTGTCAATTTCGGTCCTTATTTAACTCACCTGCTGCGGGTTCTGCCGTCGCTTGTAGATGGAATCGCTCAACTTCCCAAAGAGCGCGCGGCCCTTGGAATCGAGTGGACGAGCCGGGGATTTGATTTCCCAGACTCCGGGAATGGATTGTGAGAGCAGAGCGGCCGAGGCGGCGTATTGCGTTCTCCGACAAGCGTCTCTCATCTTGCATGGGGAAGACGAAAATGCGCTGCTATAATCGCCCGGAAAAATGAGCACTCCAGCATACAGCCTGACGGGCTACGGAAATATGATCTCGGATCGGATTCGCACGGGCGCCTATGTGGAAGCGCTTCGCCGGACGATTCGTCCGGGCTCGGTGGTGATGGATATCGGCACAGGGCCCGGAATCATGGCTGTTCTGGCTTGCCAGTTGGGTGCGAGCCGGGTGTATGCGATCGAGCCCTGCGAAGTAATCCAGGTCGCTCGCGAAACCGCGGCGGCCAATCGGTGTACGGACAGGATTTCGTTTTTCGAGGATCTTTCCACGAACGTGGCAATTCCGGGCCGTGTCGACGTTATCGTTTCGGATTTGCGCGGCATCCTTCCCCTGTATGAAAGTCATATTCATTCGATTGCGGACGCGCGCAGGCGTTTTCTCGCTCCCGATGGAACATTAATCGCGCGTGAGGACAGGATCTGGGCTGCCGTAGTTGAGGCCCCGGCGGAATACGGCAAGATTGTGGATCCCTGGGACCGCAATGAGCTGGGCCAAAATCTGGTCACGGCCCGAAATCGATTGCTCAACGAACTTCGCAAGATACGCGTGACTCCCGAACAGCTTCTGACGGCTCCCAAGCTCTGGGCTGCCCTGGACTATGCAACCATTGAGGATCCGGACGTTTGCGGGACTCTTCAATGGACCGTGGAACGCGCGGGAACCGGCCACGGAATTATGGTCTGGTTTGACATGGATCTTGCCGAGGGTGTTGAATTTTCCAACGGCCCCTGGTCTCCGGAGACGATTTACAGCGCGGCATTTTTCCCGTGGTCCGAACCTGTGCCGCTGACCGCGGGGCAAAACGTTTGCGTGGAGCTGGATGCCAAGAATCTTGAAAATGGATACATCTGGCGATGGGCGACGCGGATTGAACCGGCTGAAAATAAGGGCGGGGCCGCCGTTCATTTTAGTCAATCGCTGCTGCAGGCAGCCGTGCTGTCGCTCGTCAAACTGCGAATGACCGCGTCGGACTATGTTCCGCAACTTTCCACGGAAGGCGTTCTCCGCAGGAGAAGCCTCGAATTGATGGACGGAAAATCTACGCTGGAAGAAATTGCGAAGCGGCTGGCTGCTGAATTCCCGGAGCGTTTCACACGCTGGCAGCAGGCTCTCTCCTTCGCCGGCGCTCTCTCCCGTGAGGTCAGCCGGTAGTCCCGCTCGATGGGAAATTCCTGGTTCGCCCGCTGTCAGGACCATCGCAGGTTCGTGTGCAAGGCAGACACGGGCCTATTTCGCGCCTGGGATAGGCCCGGAAGATTCCTGAGGCAATCCCAAAAAACCCTGAGAGAATGAACGAATGGCGCACTCGAAACCAGACGAATCGAAAAACGAGAGGCGTCCCGAACTCGAGCTCGTGCTGTGTTCCGCGCGCGCGAAAACCCCCGAAAATACAGATCGAATCCGGACCATTCTTCGCGAAGGCGTGAATTGGAATGAAGTCCTGGCGTGTTCTCTCCGGCATGGCCTGGGGCCGCTCATGTATGAGCGCTTCGGCGGGATGGACGCGAATCTACTGGCCCAGGACCAGCGGGAAGCCTTGATCGAATTAGTGCGCGAAAAGGGAAAAAGGAATATCGGATTTTTGGGCGAGATGCTGCATCTGTACGACCTCTTCGAGGCTGCGGGGATTCCTGCGTATCCCTATAAAGGTCCTGTCTTGTCCTGGCTGGCCTATGGGAGTTTCACGCTGCGCACGTATTCGGATCTCGATTTTGTTCTTCCCCAGAAATATATTCCCGAAGCGATTGCCGTATTGGAAGCCGCCGGGTGCGAGGCGCAATTCAACCCACGCGAGGCGCATGCGGGGCAGCACGGCCACGCGCCGGGCCAGTATGCTTTTCTTTCCTCGACCAAACGCATTCTTGTCGAGCTTCACACGGAGCGCACGCTTCGCTATTTTCCGCGCGCCCTCCACCTGGATGAAATGAACGCCAGGCTGATCGAAGTGGACATCGGAGGGAGACATCTGCATACGTTTTCGATCGAGGACACGCTGGTCATGCTGTGCGTGCATGGCGCAAAACATTTTTGGAACCGCCTTTCCTGGATCGACGACATCGCAAGCCTGGTGACCGCGCAGACGGTTGACTGGCCGCTGGCAATGCGGATCGCCGCTGAATTGCAGTGCACGCGATTGCTGCTTCTGGGTCTTTCTCTCGCTCACGATGTGTTGGGAGCGTCGCTGCCGCAGTCTGTACTGGAGAGCATTGAACGGGACTCGAACGTCGAGTGGCTTGCCCGCGAAATTCGCAGGCAATACGAAGGGGTTTTCGATCCCGGCGATGGAGTGATCGCCCGCGCCGTATTCCGGTTGCGCTCGCGCGATGGAATCGGACAAGGATTCCGTCACATGGCACGATTGATTTTAAACCCCACCGAAAGCGATCGCGAAGTTGTGCCGCTGCCGAATTGGCTTGCACCGCTGTACGCGCTTGTGCGCCCGTGGCGCTTGCTGCGCGATTACGGCTTGCGCCCGCGAAAACCTCAAACCGATCTGGCGCATTTTGAGGCCACTCCGGCCGAAGCCGTGGATCGCATGCTTGATTTTGCGGGAATCGCGCCGGGAGATGTCCTCTATGACCTCGGTTGCGGCGACGGGCGCATCGTGGTGGCGGCGGCGAAGAAATTTGGGATCCGCGCGGTGGGAGTGGATATCGACCCTGCGCGAATTGCCGAAGCTCGAACGCATGCGCGGCAACATGGACTCGAGGATCGTGTACAGTTTCTTGTCGGCGACGCCAAGACGATCGACGTATCCGGGGCCTCTGTTGTCACATTGTTTCTGGAAACCGATGGCGTCTTGAAACTCGCGGAGACGTTGCGCGCTCAACTTCCCGCCGGGGCGCGGGTGATTTCACGCGACGCTCAAATCTATGGCTGGTCCCCGGATCGCCTGGAAAGCCATATCTTGTCGAGTGGAGTCCGGACAGTTTTCTATTTGTGGACGATTCCGAAGGAAGGTACAGAGAATGGCCCGGTGGAGACGGCAGTCCCAGAGCTGCAACAATCTCACAAGGCAGGCGAATGAATTCTGAAGGTGAAAAATCAGCGGTGGGATCTCGAAGAACCGATGGTGCAGCCGATGCCGAAGAAGGCGAGAGGCCTCGGATATCCCTAGTGCCTGATGCGCGACGAGTTGCGGTTTCCTTTTGTTTTCAGTTGCGCACAGCACCGCATTCAGTGCAGATTATCGGCGAATGATGGAAGGAAACTCTTATCCCGCTTCGCGCTGGGTGTGCGTCCTGGTCGCGCTGGTGTTGGCGGCATGGCTCAGCTACGCAGGCGTATTGCACGAAGTGGCGCATCACTACGCGGCTTCCTCGGATGCGAGCGATTGGGCTCGAGCCGCCCGCCTGGAACCCGGCAACCCTGAAAACTGGTTCCGGCTGGCACACGATTCCCAACTGAATTTCGATCATGCCGACCTGCCCCTGGCGATTTCCGATTATCGCCGCGCCATCCAACTGAATCCCCCTTCTCCTTATTACAAACTCGATCTAGCCGGCGCCCTCGAAATGGCCGGGAACAACTCGGAAGCGGAAAACTATTATCGAGCCGCGCAGCAGGGATACCCGATTTCACCGGAGGTTGCCTGGCGTTACGGAAATTTCCTGCTGCGACAGCAGCGCATGCCTGAAGCCTATGCGGAAATTCATCGGGCGCTGATCGGCGATCCCAATTTGATTCCCTTGGCCGTTTCGCGCGCCTGGCACAGCAATCCCGATGTTCGCGTGCTTCTGGATCAAGTCTTGCCGGGCACGCCGGCGGGGGATTGGGAAGCCATCTCTTTCCTGGCCGATGCAAAAGAGGCTTCCGCCGCGCTCCTGGTCTGGAAGCATCTGATTGCCCTACAACCCTCGATGGATTGGAAAAAAGTGTTTGCGCTCACGGACCTGCTCGTCGCGCAGGAGCGATATGACGAGGCGGCCCTGGTTTGGCGGCAAGCGACAGCCCCCGAGGCGGTCGCCCTTCCGGCCGAAGTACACGGTTCGCTGATTTATGACGGCGGATTTGAGAAAGATGTCTCGGGCGGCGGATTTGGATGGCAGCAGACGGATGTTCCCGGCGCGGATTTTGATTACGACACCGAAGTAAAACACTCGGGACTTCGCTCGGCGCGAATTATTTTTGATGGGACTCAAAATTTAAATTACGAGCAACTTTTTCAGTACGTCATCGTCTCTCCGGGAACGCATTACCGGTTTCACGGGAATCTGCACACCGATCAAATCATGACGGAAAGTGGAATGCGATTTGA
This sequence comes from Terriglobia bacterium, assembly GCA_963788335.1. Classification (GTDB taxonomy): domain Bacteria; phylum Acidobacteriota; class Terriglobia; order Acidiferrales; family UBA7541; genus Palsa-360. The sequence continues at coordinate 276,719 of CAWBGM010000006.1, read as the reverse complement.
AATCTTGGATCCGACAGACCCGAAATCCTTGGACGTGCTGACCCCCAATGAAACAGGCACGATTCCCTGGACGCTGGAAGAAGCCGATTTTGCGACCGGACCGCACACACATATTATTTTGGTCCAGGTAAGGCGCAAGCCCAGCGAACGGCTGGACAATAAGATTCGCGGCACCGTGTGGGTGGACGACGTGGGAATCGTTCCGGTGGGATCGCGCTGATGAAGACGCTGGGATTCATCCGCGCCGGCATCTGCATTCTGGCCGCGTTCGCCGTGCTTGCGCATGGCGTGGTCGAACCTTGGTCGGAAGCGGTTCTGGAATCGGGTGCAGCGGTGCTGCTGGTGGTTTGGGCAGTGAACGTGGCGTCGGATGAAAAGGTCAAGTTGGTTTGGAATCCGCTCTTGTGGCCGTTGCTGGGTATCTGGGGGGTGGGAGCACTCCAGTTGGTTGGTGGAATCACCGCGGTTCCATTTCTAACCCGCATCGAACTTCTTAAGTACACCGCGCTGCTGGCCCTATTTTTCCTCTGCGTTCAGTCCTATCGTACCCGGGCCCACTGGCACGGATTTATCTGGTTTCTGATGAGTCTTGGGTTCGCGGTGTCGCTGTTTGGAATCCTTCAGCATTTTACCTTTAATGGGAAGTTATATTGGGTGCGCGAGTTGCGTTATGGCGGCGTTCCATTCGGCCCTTATGTCAATCGGAATCACTTCGCCGGATTAATGGAACTGTTGATCCCGCCCGGCCTGGCCATCCAAATCCTCGGTGCGGAGCGGCGCGATCAATTGCCGCTGGTCACTTTGTTTACTTTGCTGCCGATCGGAGCCGTATTCCTGTCCGCCTCCCGTGGCGGAATCATCAGTATTATTGCCGAAATGGGATTTCTTGCCGTTTTGATCGTGTTGCACCGGAGAGAGAAGAAAGTATTTGTTGCCGCGGGCGCGGCAGTGGTCTTGGCCGTTCTGCTGGTCTCATGGCTTGGAATTGGCGCCTCGCTGGAACGCTTCGCGTCCTACCGGGGACTGGAAGTAAGCGAAGGGCGCCGCGTGGAGATGCTTCATGGGTCGATTCGAATCTTTCTGGATCATCCCGCTTTAGGGACGGGTTTAGGAACTTTGCAGGAAGTCTTTCCCCGCTACGATACGATTTACGACGGCAAAATCGTTAATCACAGTCATAACGACTATGCGGAGGCTCTTGCGGAAATGGGCATTGCCGGAGGCCTCTGCGGATTCGCCTTTCTGGTCCTCCTGTTTTGGAACGCCTGGAAAATATTTGTGGTCGAGAAAGAAACAAGAAGCTTCGCATATCACGTTAGCGCATTAGTCGCATGTTTGGGATTGCTCGTTCACGCCACGGTAGATTTCAATTTTCATATTCCCTCAAATTCCCTCATTTTCCTTTTACAGGCCGCACTGGCAACTACGGTGATTCCGCCGTCTTTCGTTCGTGAGCGGTGAACTTTTTTGTTTTTGTGCCGATGATCTAATCGGTGTAAAGGCAGTTGCGAGCTTCGCCGTTAAGTGTCTGGACACAGGGAGACGCAATAAGATGCAAGGAACACATCGAAATTGGTTAGCTTGTCGATAGCGGCGCACCGTTTCGGTCCGGTGTACTCATGCGGAACATTTTAATTTTTCCGGGACAAACGCACTTGACCGGCAAAAAGGGTCTGTATAATGACAAGCGCGTGGGGGAGTACCTAACTTGATGAATTCTCAATTGCGGGTCGCGTTTCGCCTTACGGCGCATTTGTCTTGCTGCATGCTCGTGTTTTCCTTGCTGTGCGTTTCCGCAGCCTACTCTCAACAGCAGCAACCACTGAATTCACAGCCGGCGACACCGAGGAATGAAGAGATTTCGGCAACCAACGATCGCATCGCGCAACTTGCAGGCGCGGTGGCAGTCAAGCAGGGCGATTATGTAATTGGAAGCGGCGATCTCCTGGGCATTGAGGTTTTCGACGTTCCCGAACTTTCGCGAGACGCTCGCGTCAATGAGACGGGTTATATCTCGCTGCCGCTGATGCCTGCCAAGATCCGCGCCGGCGGCCTGACCACATTCCAGTTTCAGGACAAGCTCGCTGAACTGTTGCAGACCAACGGCCTGGTGTCGGCGCCGCAGGTTAGCGTCACACTGAAAGAGCAACACAGCCAGCCGATTACCGTAATCGGGTCGGTCAAGAGCCCCATGGTGATTCAGGCGTCCCGGCAAACCACATTGATTCAGGCCCTATCGCAAGCGGGCGGGATTGCGCCGGACGCCGGTAACTTCGTCATCGTTACGCGCCCCGGAAAGGATCCCGACGCGAGCGATCCGAATGCGCCCTCGGTTTCCCCGGACCCTCAGACCTATACGATCAGTTTGTCTGACCTGCTGGAATCGGGCGATTCCAGATTCAATATTCTTGTCCTCGGCGGTGACGTGGTTTCCGTTCCTCACGCCGGGATCATCTACGTGGTTGGTGCGGTCAATAAACCCGGCGGTTTCGTCATGGAAAACGATCGCGACCGCATGACCACTCTCAAAATTTTGTCGCTGGCCGGCGGGGCGACGAACACGGCAAAAACGAATGAAGCCATTATTCTTCGCAAGAATCCCGATACGGGCAAACGGGATGAAGTGCCCGTAGACCTGCGCAAGGTTATGAAATTGAAGACGGAAGATGTTTCCTTGCAAGCCAGCGACATCTTGTTTGTGCCCGACAGCGCAAGCAAACACGCCCTGCGGCGCGCGGGCGATGTGGCCATATCGCTCACCACGGGCATCGCTTTGGTAAGCGCCGGCCGGTTCTAGTCTCGCGCAAATTGAGAAAGATCGAACCTGAAATTTTGGAGCAGATGACGACCTTATGGACGACACAAACAATCTAGTTCCGCGCGACCGATCGACTCCCAATCCTGCGGAATCGCTCCAGCCCCGGTCGCCCTTTTTGGCACTGGACCTGATGCCGCGTGAACCGCACCTGCTTGATTATCTGATCGTATTGCGGAAGCACCAGTGGCTGATCACCTTTTTCCTGCTGGCTATCGTCTCGATCGTGACGATTGCAACCTTCCGCATGAAGCCCGTTTACGAGGCCACAGCCCGAATCGAAATCGACCGTGAAAACGCCAACGCGATTCACTTCAACGATTCGCAAGAATACGACATGTACGAGGATCTGGAAAACTACATCACCACCCAGTCGAAGATCCTGACCAGCGAAACCATGGCCATGCTGACGGTCAAGTCCATGGGACTCGATCGCCTGCCTCAATTCGGCGGCGACCCGGGAAAACCGCCTAAACCGGCCCCCCCCGGATCCGATGCCAGCCTGCAACGACCGGCGGCCTTGGGCGCATTTTTGGGAGCCTTGAGCGTCAAGCGTGTGCCCAATACCCGATTGCTCGACGTGACGTTTGAATCGACCGACCCCTCCCTGGCGGCGCGGGTTGTGAACGGACACTTGAATAACTTCATCGAACAGAATTTCCGAAGCCGGTACGAAGCTGCCACGCAGGCTTCGAACTGGCTGGCCGGGCAATTGAACGAGATGAAGATCAAGGTCGAGAACTCGGAAGATGCGCGACTTGCCTATGAGCGCGACAACCAGATCTGGACCATCGACGAAAAAAATGACATCAGCACGCAAAAACTCGCCGACCTGAACAAGCAGCTGACCGAAGCGCAGGCGGACCGCATCAACAAGGAAGCCGTTTACCAGTTGGCGCAATCCGGGAATTACGATGCAATCGCCGCTGTGCGCGAAAGCACCGTGATTCAGGACATTCTCAAGCAACAGACGGCCTTGAGCTCGCAATATGCGGAGGCAGTCACCCAGTATGGCCCCAAATTTCCAAAGGTTATTCGGATTCAGGCCCAGCTCAAAGATCTCGATCAACTGGTCACGCGAGAAAAAGAGAATATTGGCAATCAGGTGGAGGCCGATTACCGCGGCTCGCGCCAGCGGGAACTTCTCCTGAAACAGGCCTTGGACGATCAGAAGGTTGAAACCAACCAGATGTCCGAAAAGCTTGTGCAGTACAACATTTTGAATCGCGAAGCCGAAGCGAATAAACAGCTCTATGACGGTATGCTTCAAAAGTTGAAGGAAGCCGGCATCTCCGCCGGACTGCGATCTTCAAACATTCGAATTGTCGATCCAGCCCTGATTCCGTATGGGCCTTCCCGTCCTAATCGCACGCGCAACATTATGCTGAGCATACTGGTCGGTCTGATCGGCGGCATCGGCCTGGCGCTGCTGCGCGAATATCTCGATAACACAGTAAAAACTCCGGACGATATCGAGCGGCTGGCGCGGCTGCCCTCTCTTGCGGTGGTCCCTGCGCTGTCCAATTCCAGCGGAAAGCGCAAAGGCGCCTTCTCAAAATTATTGAAAGCCCCGGTCGTGGCCTCGAAGGAAGGCCGCGCCGAATTGATTTCGCACAACATGCCGCAGTCGCAGATGTCGGAAGCGTTTCGCGCCCTGCGTACGTCGCTGCTGCTCTCGCAGGCCGACCATCCTCCCCAAGTCATCCTGATGACCAGCGCGTTGCCGCGCGAGGGAAAAACCACGGCCGCCGTCAATCTGGCGGTGACCCTTGCACAGCTCGGCGACAAGACGCTGCTGGTGGACGCCGACTTGCGCAAGCCCGGCATCAATCGCGCATTGAGCCTGGTGGATGGAAAACACGCTGGATTGAGCTCGTATCTCGCAGGGGTCTCCTCACTTGACCTGATTACCGTGCCGCATCCGGCCATTACCAATCTGGCGGCAATTCCGACCGGGCCGATTCCACCTAACCCGGCCGACTTGCTGTCCTCGCGGCGATTGACCGAACTGATCGCGGAGCTTCGTTCGCAGTATAAGTTTGTGGTCATCGACTCGCCCCCGATCATGGCGGCGACCGACGCGGTAATTCTTTCGGTGCTGGTGGACGGCGTTCTGATGGTGGTCCGCAGCGGAGAGACGCCGAAAGAAGCCTTCACGCGGACGCGGGATCTGCTGGCGGGAGTGAAGTGCCACATGCTGGGCGTCGTGTTAAACGCCGTGGACGCCAGTTCGCCCGACTACTATTACTCGTATCGTTACTACCCGTACTCATATGGAGGATATGGACGGGAAGAAGACAGCAAAAAGTCACGCAAGGCCCGCCGGGCCGAGCAATCGGAATCTCAACTGGGCCAGGACTAGGCCACTTGGAGGATACGCTTTGGTTTATTTAATTACGGGCGGCGCGGGGTTCATCGGATCTCATCTGGCGGAGCGGCTCCTCGAACGCGGAGACCAGGTTCTGCTAATGGACAACCTGTCCACGGGAAGCATGGAAAATATCCGTCATCTCAAGAAGTACGATCGGATGCATTATTTTCTCGAACCGCTGGAAAATCATCACCTGCTTGCCGAACTGGTGGATGAGGCCGATGTCGTCCTGCATTTGGCGGCGGCAGTGGGCGTCAAACTGATTGTCGAGAGCCCGGTGCGCACGATCGAAACCAACGTCAACGGCACGCAAGGCGTTCTCGAAGCGGCCTGCCGGAAGCGGAAGCTGGTCTTCACCGCATCCACTTCCGAAGTGTACGGAAAAAGCACGAATTTTCCATTTCACGAAGACGCCGACCTGGTGCTCGGCCCTACGAATAAAGGCCGGTGGAGTTATGCGGCGTCAAAGGCGCTCGATGAATTTCTTGCCCTGGCCTACTGGAAGGAAAAAGGTCTGCCGGTTGTGGTCGCGCGTTTTTTTAACACCGTCGGACCGCGGCAAACAGGGCGTTACGGCATGGTTCTGCCCAATTTTGTAAGGCAGGCTCTGGACGGCGATCCCATCACCGTATACGGCACTGGCCAGCAATCACGGTGCTTCTGCGATGTGCGGGATGCGGTCGAAGGACTCCTGCGATTGATCGCGACCGACAAGGCCGTGGGCGAAGTGGTGAACATCGGAAACAATCAGGAAGTTTCGATCGAAGGTCTTGCTCAAAAGGTGAAGGAACAAACCGGAAGTTCTTCGCCGATTCAGTACATTCCTTACGATCAGGCTTATGAGCCTGGATTCGAGGACATGTTCCGCCGCGTTCCCTGTCTCGATAAACTGGAACGACTGACAGGATTCCGTCCGACGACGGCCTTGCCGGAGATTATCGATCGCGTGGCAGCCTACCATCGCCGCAAGAAGGAATTCGTTGGCGTGACCCGGGAAACAGTGACCAGCGTTGCCTAATTTTTGGGCCCGGTCCGCCGGCAGTTTTCCCGACCAATGGGAAAATTGAATGTGGACCGGGCGTTTTGATAAAGGTTGGGGAATCGCCGCATGCCGCGCGCTCGGGAATGTGATGGCATGCCGAAAGCTGCAGGCCAACGGCATTCGACGATCCAGCGGGGGGATTTGCCGGATTGCGAATCTTCCAAAACCGCGGGAAGTTCTGATCAGAGCCAAACACTTGAAATCTCCGTCACCGGCATTGACACGAAACGATGTGCAGGTAAGAGTATGATTGGCGCGCCGACCGACGAATCGCTTCGAGGCGATCGAATTGCCTTGGGAACTCCTTTCCGGCCCTCTCTGTGCCGGCCACCCGCGGCTTCGCGGGAAATACGAAGTGGCTTTTCGTTCTCTTTCTGCTGGCCCTCCCGTTGGTAAATCCCTGGGTGCGCGGCGATGGCGTTGGATATTACGCTTATCTGCGTTCCATGCTGATCGATCACAACCTCAGGTTTGAGAACGATTATCTGGCGGGGAATAGTTCATTCCTGTTGTCGGTGGTGGATGCCAGCGGGCATCTTCGTCGCGACGTTTACACGCCCACCGGTTATGTTGAAAATCACTTTTCCGTGGGCCCGGCGATTTTGTGGGCGCCGGTGATGATCGTCGTGCACGGCGCCATAATTCTGGTGGACCACTTTGGCGCGCACATCGCCGCCGACGGGCGTTCGCGCCCTTACTTGATCGCAATGGCCATGACTACGGCCGTTTATGGTTTCTTGTCGTTGATTTTGGCGTTTCAAATTGCGCGGAGATATTTCGATTCGCAGTGGGCATTCTTCGCCACGCTCGGGATCTGGCTGGCAAGTTCCTTGCCGGTGTATATGTATTTCAATCCCTCGTGGTCGCACGCCCTGTCCGCTTTCGCCGTTTCTCTTTTTCTCTGGTATTGGGATCGCACGCAACTGCGGAGAACCCTGGGGCAATGGGCGATTTTGGGGGTCCTGGCGGGGCTAATGGGAAACGTCTATTACCCAAATGCCATCCTGCTCGTCTTCCCCGGGATCGAAGTTTTTTATCTTCTTTTTTCAAAACAAACCGATTCCAGCAAAGAACGTGCCGCAGGGCTGAAAATCCTCGCATGTTGCGCGCTGTTCGGCGCCGTTTTTCTGTTTTCCCTGTTGCCCACATTTATCACGCGGCAGATTATTTACGGAAGCCCGTTCGCAACCGGTTATCCGAGGATGGGCATGTGGCACTGGACTTCTCCCGCGCTGTTAAAAGTCTTGTTTTCCTCGGACCACGGGATGTTCACCTGGACTCCCATTCTCGCGCTCGCCGCGGTCGGGCTTATTTTCCTTTGCAAGCGCAATCCGCTTCTTGGCGCCGGCTCGGTTCTTGCATTTCTCGGCTACTACTATTTTATCGCCAGCTATAACGATTGGGACGGCCTATCGAGTTTTGGAAACCGCTTTTTTGTTTCGCTGACCCCGATTTTTATTCTGGGCCTCACCGCGCTGTTCAGTTCGATCGCCTCCTGGGTTGGCAATCCTTCGCGCGCAGCTATTTTGTCCGCAACCGCCGTCGTCTTATTTACAGCCTGGAATATGGGTTTTATCTTTCAGTGGGGCACGCATATGGTCCCCGCGCGCGGACAGATTTCCTGGGGTGAAATGGTGCACAACCAATTTGACGCCGTGCCGTTGCGGATCACGCACAGCTTGAAAACTTATTTTCTAAACCGCAGAGACATGATGCAGCATATCGAACAGCAGGATCTGGACCAGCAAAAGAGTCAGAGACTGATAGGGAACTGAGCGCACCCATGGCGGCAACGCAAACTCATGCTTCACTGGCCGTACCTCCCGTCGATATGCCAGTCGTGCGCATTGTTTCACGCCGCGGCTGGCTGGCGCTGGACATGCCGGAATTATGGGCCTATCGCGAGTTGCTCTATTTCTTTGTCTGGCGCGATATCAAGATTCGCTACAAACAGACGGTGATCGGGGCGGCCTGGGCCGTCCTTCAGCCGATCCTGACCATGCTTGTGTTCAGTTTATTCTTCGGCAAGCTGGCAAAAATTCCCTCCGGAGGCTTGCCGTATCCGATCTTCTATTACAGCGCTCTGTTGCCATGGATGTATTTTTCGACCGCGATGCAGAACGCGACGAACATCGTCGTGGAACACCAGAGGGTAATCACAAAGATTTATTTTCCGCGCGTTGTTTTGCCGATCTCTTCGGTCCTTCCCGGATTGCTCGATTTTGTCATCTCGTTCGGTGTGTTTATTGTGATGATGGCGTACTACCGCATTGTGCCGACCCAGGCCGTGCTCTGGCTCCCGGCATTCATGCTGCTGGCGATTCTGACCTCTCTCGGCGTGGGCTTATGGCTTTCCGCTCTGAATGCACTCTACAGGGACGTCCGCTACGTTGTGCCATTTCTGGTGCAGTTCTGGATGTTTGCCTCGCCCGTGGCGTATCCGAGTTCGCTGGTGCCCGCAAAATGGCGCTGGCTGTATGGCCTCAACCCGATGGCGGGTGTCATTGAGGGATTTCGCTGGTCGTTGACCGGGCATGGCCAGCCGCCGGATATTTTGCTGGTGGCTTCTTCCGCCGCTGTTCTCCTGTTGGTTTTCAGCGGGCTGGTGTATTACCACGGGGTGGAAGGCACGATGGCGGATGTGGTCTAGCCGATGAATAACTTTGCCATTCAGGTGGACTCATTAGGGAAGCGCTACCGGATCGGTGAGCGCGCGCGGTATCGCACCATCCGCGACCGTCTGGCGAACATTTTGACTTCCCCGGCACGCTGGCTCAAATCGAACGCGAGCAGTCCAGGAACCGCAAGGATTGGACCGAAACACATCTGGGCGCTTCGCAATGTTTCCTTTGAGATGCAGGAGGGCGAAGTCGTCGGCTTAATTGGCCGCAACGGCGCCGGCAAAACGACACTGCTGAAGATTCTCTCCCGCGTCACGCAGCCGACCGAAGGCACAGCGGAAATCCGCGGCCGCGTCGGTAGCCTGCTCGAAGTCGGTACCGGATTTCACCCGGAATTGACGGGCCGCGAAAATACTTACCTGAACGGCGCGATTCTGGGAATGGGAAAAAGAGAAATTGAACGCAAGTTTGACAACATCGTGGCGTTTTCCGAAGTCGGCACTTTTATCGACACGCCGCTGAAGCACTACAGCACGGGGATGCAGATGCGCCTGGCCTTCGCGGTGGCCGCTCATTTTGAGCCGCAGATTCTGCTTGTGGACGAGGTACTTGCCGTCGGAGACATCGCCTTCCAGAAAAAATGCCTCGCGAAAATGGGCGAAGTGGCGAGCGCGGGCCGCACGATTGTTTTTGTAACGCACCAGATGAATCAGATTCGCCGCCTGTGCGAAAAAGTGATCTGGGTGGATGGCGGCACGATCCGCCAGATTGGACCGACCGCGGAAGTTGTCGGCGCTTACGAAGCAGCCATGATTTCGGGAAATACAAATGAGGAAGTCGATCGCAACGTAAAGGCGCGCTTCCTCTCCTGGGAGATTGTCGAGCCCCGGGGCGAGTCTGCGCATGTGCTCTCATCGCTTGAACCGGTCACCGTGCGAATCTCGCTCCGTGTGAATCAGCCTGTAAAACGCGGCCATCACGGCATCGCGCTATTTAATACCGACCGCCAGTTGATGTGGGCCTGGGCCACGGACAATCTCGAACTTGAACCGGGGATTCATTCGTTTACGTACACATTTCCGATGCTTCCGCTTCGTCCGGGCGCGTATTTCTGGCAGGCCAGCCTCTGGGAAGACAAAGAGCTGCTCGAAATCTGGGATTTCCTGCCGGAAATGAATATAGCGACGCAGGTCCACCAGCATCCGCGAGACGAGTGGAACGGAATCCTGAACATGCCATGCGAATTTACAGTTCGTGAAAGTGAGGAGGCTTCCGTTGTCACCAGAACGAGTTTTTGATAAGCCGCACTATGTCGACCTGGATCAGGCAAAGCTGGCGCTCTTTCAGGAGTTTCTGCCGGCCTGGCGGGATCAGCTCGCGCTGAAAACCGCGTGGGACATCGCTTGCGGAGTGGGGCGCTACTCCGCGTTGCTGATGGAATTGGGAATAGTGCCCAGGGCGATTGACGGCCGGCTGGAGAACGTGGAGGAATCGGCGCGGCGTGTTCCAGGCTTGACCGTAACGGTTGGCGATGTAGAGGATCCCGCGCTGGCCCAAATGGAGAGGGCCGATCTCGTCCTTTGTCTTGGCCTTCTGTATCACCTGGAAAATCCGTTTCGAGCGATTTATAACGTGGCGCAGATCACTGGAAAAATAGTAATCATCGAAAGCATGTGCACCTGGGACGAGTTGCCCGTCATGTATTTGCGCGAGGAAGGCCCAACTGAGGATCAGGGCTTGCGGCACATCGCTTTCTACCCGTCGGAATCGTGCCTGGCAAAGATGCTGTATCGCTCGGGCTTCTCACACGTGTACCGCTTTATCCGCCTGCCGGACAACGTGGATTTCAAATCGAGCGTGGACCAGACAAAACGCCGGACTATGCTGGTCGCCACACGGGCGGAATTCTCGTCGCCCTATCTGGAGTATGTTCCGCAGCACCGGGCTTATTACGATCCATGGAAGACCACGTGGGCAAGATCGACCGAACCGTTCCGGCGCGTAGGGCATTTTGTGACGAAACCCTGGCCGGAAAAGGTGGCGACGATGCGGCGAATCTTCGGAAGCTGAACGGACGGCGGATTGGAGCCGAATCGATTCGGTGCATTCTCTCCCTTCCGGAAATGAGAAAGCTGGCGGTGAACGCTTACGTCACAACCTCCGTCACGTTGCAGAGCCCGATCACCCAAACTGTGAGAAAGTTCATTGGTCCGCCGCGCGGCATGCGCTGCCTGCGTTCGGCCAGGTGTTCTCAAGGGGTCGAGAGTTTATTTGTGAATACATGGGCAAAGGTATGAAATCCGCGGAATTGTTCCCGCAAGGAGAAATCGAGTGAAGCCCTGGAATATTCTCGTCACCGGGAGCAGCGGTCTGATTGGCTCCGAAGCGGTGGAATATTTCGACCGGCAGGGCCACCAGGTCTTCGGCGTGGACAACAACATGCGCCGCGTGTTCTTTGGTCCTCCCGGCGATACGCTCTGGAATCTGGAACGGCTCAAGAGTGCCACGCAACGATTCACTCCCGTCACGCTCGATATCCGCGACCGCGAAGGCGTGGCGACCCTGTTTCGCGAGAATCGCTTCGATTTGATCATTCATTGCGCTGCCCAGCCGTCGCATGACAAGGCAGCGGACATCGCCCTGCTCGATTTTGAAGTCAACGCGCTCGGAACGGTGAATCTGCTCGAAGCTACGCGCCAGCATTGCCGCGACGCCGCATTTATTTTCATGAGTACGAATAAAGTGTATGGCGACGCGCCCAATGAGAAGCCAATGCGGGAGACCGAAACGCGCTTCGATTACTCCGACTCTGCCGATTTCGACGGCATCGATGAAACCTGCCGCATCGACCGCACGATGCATTCATTGTTCGGCGCATCCAAAGTGGCCGCCGATGTTTACGCGCAGGAGTATGGGCGTTACTTCGGTATGGGAGTCGGTATTTTTCGCGGAGGATGCCTCACCGGCCCATCGCATTCCGGCGTCGAGCTGCACGGCTTTCTTTCCTACCTGCTCAAGGTGGCGTTTTCCGGGAAACCTTATACGGTGTTTGGTTACAAGGGCAAGCAGGTCCGCGACAACATACACAGCTTCGATGTCGTCCGCGCGTTTGAAGAGTTCGCGCGGAATCCGCGGCCGGGCGAGGTGTACAACCTGGGCGGCGGGCGCGCGAACAGCGTCTCCATGCTGGAGGCCATCTCCAAGATCGAGGCGTTGGCCGCGCGAAAAATTAATTGGACGTATTCGGAACAGGCGCGCAAGGGCGATCACATCTGCTACATCTCGAATCTCGCGAAATTGAAAAGCCATTATCCCGGCTGGAATGTGACGCGCAGTCTGGACTCCATCCTGGAAGAAATGGTCGCCACCGAACGCGAGCTGAGCCAGAAGGTTACGACGTAAGTACGGGACGACGATGATTACATTTTTCACAACGCCCAAGCCGTTTCTAGGCCACATCGGCATCATTCAGCGCAATGCGATCGAGAGCTGGAAGCGCGTTCATCCGCAAGCCGAAGTGATTCTGTTCGGCGACGAAGAGGGCGCCGCCGAAGCCGCGCATGAACTGGGCATACGCCATGTGCCGGACGTGAAGCGCAATCCGCACGGCACCAAATTTCTGTCGCCGATATTTGACGGCGCTCAGGAACTCGCCCGGCATAGCTGCCTTTGCTACATCAACTGCGACATCATCCTGCTTTCGGATTTTCGCGCGTCCACCGAGCGCGTAGTCAAGCTGGGCGGAAAATTTCTGATGGCCGGCCGGCGATGGGATACCGACATCACCGCGCCCGTGAATTTTCAATCGGCGGACTGGGAATCGAATCTCCGGCGCCTTGCGAACGAAGCGAATCAACAGCGCCCGCCGCAATGGATCGATTACTTCGCGTTCTCGCGCGGTCTTTATTTGAAGAACACGCCACCCTTCGTCATCGGGCGTCCCGGATGGGACAACTGGCTTGTGTGGCATGCGAGGCATTCCGGCGCGCGAGTCGTCGATGCCACGGCTGTCGTGCAAGCGGTCCACCAGAATCACGACTATTCCTATCATCCGGATGGCGCGGCGGGCGTTTGGCAGGGCGAGGAAGCCAAGCAAAATTATGCGCTGCTGCAAAATGGGCGCTGTTTCGCGACCATGGAGAATGCCACGCACCGGCTTACGGCGGATGGGCTGCGTCCGAACTATCGTCACTGGGCCGTTCAGGCGAAGCGCAAAGTTGTCGCTCTTCGCAGCGCGGTCTGGTTTGGTTTTCTGAAAGTAACGCGGCCGTTGCGCCACGCCGTCGGGCTGCGTCAGGGCTACGTTCCGAAAGTTGAGCCGGAAAAAAAGTAAGCCCGTTTTCGGTGGGGGCGTTTCGGATTGAATCGTTGGAGAATCGGTAAGCAAATGTCCAAACCGTCTGTCAGTGTATTGATCGACACGTACAACCACGAGCGGTTCATCGAGCACGCCATCACCAGTGTGCTCGAGCAGGACATGCCCATGGACGACGTGGAGATCGTCATCGTCGATGACGGTTCAACCGACCGCACGCCGGAAATTGTCCGCCGATTCGGGTCCCGCGTGCGCCTGCTGCAAAAACCCAACGGCGGCCAGGCCTCGGCTTTTAATTTTGCGCTGCCGCAATTGCGCGGCGAAATCATTTCCACACTGGATGGCGATGATTGGTGGGCCCCTGAAAAGCTTCGTCGCGTGCTCGACGCCATGGCCACGAACCCGGACGTAGGCGCCGTGGGCCACGGGTTTTATGAAGAGTATTCAGACGGCCGCTCCCACGGCCTGATTCTTCCCGGCCAGGTCTATCGTCTGGATCTCTCTACAAAGCAGAACGCCGAATTATTCCAACGGATGGCTGCTTTTTTCGGCACCAGCCGATTAGCCATACGAAAAATTGTTCTGGATCGCATTCTTCCGGTGCCCGAGGATTTGACCATCGAAGCGGATGAATACATTTTTACATTGGCCCCGGCTCTCGGTCCGGTCATGATTCTGAACGAGCCCCTGTGCCACTACGCAATCCATGCTGACAATCTGTTTCAGTTCGGAAAATTTGTGCCGGCTAAGGCTCGTCGAAAAATGAATGTTCTGGCCGCACTGCTGAAAGAGCTCCCCGCAAGACTTCGGCAATTGGGTGCGAACGAAGAAATTATCGACGCCCTGTTCTGCGGCACGCGGGTCGAGGTGGATCGAGCGCGCCTCAGCCTGGATGGTGGAAGTCCGCTCGAGTCTTTTTCGGTCGAGCGCGCTGCCTTCAAAGCCGCGTACCGCGAAGTGACCTGGCGCTACCGGTTGTTTCGGGCTTTTGTTCTTTTGCAGACATTGCTTCTGCCGCCCCGTGTTTTTTACCGGCTTCGCAGATGGTATTCGGAAAAGGGACTTTCGCGTTTGAGAGGCTGGACCGGCGAACCGGCGCCAGCCGTCCAAATCGTGGAACGAAGGCCAGGGTAATCATATGAACGCTGCATTTATGGAAACGGCGGCACACGGGCTGGGCACTCTTCGCATTGGCGGACGTTCCGTGCCGGGGCAGGGTCGCTTGGTGGATAGCCTTGGCAAACTCGCAGGGTGGATCAATGGCGAGTGTGCAACCGTATCGCCGTGGCCAGGCGTGCGATTCGAGACGAACCTGACAGACCGAATTCAGCGGCAAATGTGGGCGGGAACCTACGAACCACATGTGCGAGCCTGTTTTGAAGCGCTGATTAAACCCGGCCATGTGTATTTCGATGTTGGCGGGCATATCGGTTACCACGCGGTGGCGGCGGCTCACTGGGTTGGCGAAAGCGGCCGTGTTTTCGCGTTTGAGGCGGATCCGGTGATGTACGAACGGCTGGCGCGCAATTTGCGCCAATTTCCCTGGGCGCAAGCAACGCACGCCGCTGTTTGGGATCACAGCGGGACGCTTACGTTTTCCCGCTCGCCGGTGGCACAGGAATCGGGGTGGGGAACGCTCAGCGAGGTTCGGGATTTTGGAAATGGCGAGCATCTGGATGTTCGCGCAATTTCGCTGGACGATTGGTGCCGCGACGCGCGCGTGACGCGCTGGGACGTGATGAAGCTGGATGCCGAAGGATCGGAACTGGCGGTGCTTCAGGGCGCGCAAACCGCGCTGGAAAAGTTTCTTCCTGTCATGATGATTGAGATCAATGGAATATTGCTGAAGGAAGCGGGAATTTCACCGGTGCAGGTCGTGGGTTTCCTAACGGCGCGGGGCTATAGATTGTTCTCGCTGTCATACGGGCGATTAGAACCTTGGAACCTGGCGAGTCACGGGGATTTCAGCGACACATTATGTCTGCCGGATTTCCGCGCTGCCGAGGCGCTGAATCGACTGACAGACGCGGGATTCACACTCGTCGACAGCTCCACGCACCGGGCAGGGCATTCTCAGAGCAGTCCTTCAAGAGCGGGGTCATAAATTATGGATGCGACAAATCTGATGAGGCAGGACTGGGACGAGCGAGCGCGCAAGGACGCGTTTCATTACATTGCCTCATGGAAAAAGAACTGGGATCCTGACTCCTTTTTTCAATCCGGCGAAGAAGACTACGAAAGATTCGTGGTGACGGCTTTCAACCGGTGTCACTTCGAGCCCGAAGGCAAGTCCATGCTCGAACTCGGTTGTGGTGCGGGTCGAATGACTCGAAGTTTCGCGCGGAAATTCGAGCAAGTGACTGCGTTCGATATTTCGGCTGAAATGCTGCGCCACGCCCAGGCGCTTAACCCCCAGGCTGCCAACATCACGTGGACGCTGGGGAATGGCACCGATCTTTCCAGCATCGGAGACCAAACCCTGGATTTCGTCTTCAGCTACATCGTTCTTCAACATCTGCCAGCCCCCGAATTCGCGCTTCGATACATTCGAGAGATGCTGCGCGTTTTGAAACCGGGCGGAATGTTCCTGTTTCAATTCAACTCCGTCCCGAAGGTAACGATGAACTGGAAGGGCCGCCTGGCATGGCGCATCGTTGATTTGCCATGGGACTTGGGATTTCGCGGAGCGAGCCGCGGCGTTGCGTCGTTTCTCGGATTGTCTCCTGAAATCGCGGGAAAGAGCTGGCGGGGAGCTTCGCTGGCGGTCATGGCCGTGCAGGACACAATTAGGAATGCCGGAGGCATCGTCGAGGAGTTAACCGAACCGGAAACTCCAATGACCTGGTGCCGAGGCTTGAAATCGAGGATAGAGAACCGTTGATCACTCTGGGGTTCAATTATTCACAAATGCACGATTCGTCGGCATGCATCGCCCGCGACGGCGAATTGCTGTTCGCGGTTGCCGAGGAACGCATCAGCCGCATTAAGCACGATTCGGGATTCCCGCATAACGCGATTCGCGCCTGTATGGAATTCGCCAAAGTACGTCCCGATCAGCTCGATGCGATCTGCGCGGGCTGGCCGGCGCCCTACCGCATGTTCCTGAATGACCTGCAGTGTTTCGGCAGCGGCAAATTTCCTGTGAATTACTCCAATCTATTGAACGTGACTCGAACGTTTGCCAGCATGGCGCACCAGCGCGGAGGCTTTAATAGGTTCACCTATCACTTCGGACCGACCCGCGCCCAGATGCGTTTTGTGGACCACCATCTGGCCCATGCGATCAGCGCGTATTCTTACTCGGGCCTGGATAAGGCCGCCGTCGTTGTGATGGATGGACGCGGCGCCTGGGAAGCAAGCTCGATCTGGTATGGCCATGACGGATTTCTCGATCATGTGCTCACGATTCCGTGGCCGAATTCGCTGGGGCTTTTCTACGCGCAGTTCACGCAGTACCTCGGATTCGTTCCCAATAGCGATGAATGGAAGGTCATGGGCCTGGCGCCATACGGGAACCCAGGGATCAACCTGAATGAATTCATTTCGGTGAATCATGAGTCTTACAAGGTCAATGCGCCGTTGCTATTCGAACGCAAAAATGGCACATCGGCCATCGCCAAACGGCTTGGCCCGGAACGCACGCCGGAGAGCGAAATTGACGACAGTTTCAAGAACGTGGCGTTTGCCGTGCAGGATGCCTGCGAAGTCGCCATGTTGGCGCTCGTGAAATTGGCCTTGCAAAAAACGAATTGCCGCAATGTTTGTCTCGCCGGCGGCGTCGCGCTCAATTCCAAGGCCAACGGAAAAATTCAGGCTTCCGGAATGGTGGACAATATTTTTGTTCAGCCGGCCGCTTCCGACGATGGCGTCGCACTCGGCGCCGTGTTTGCTCCTTATCTCGACAAGGGCGGAAGACTGCCCATGAAACCGATGCGCCACGCGTTTTTTGGTCCGGAATTTTGCGACACGGAAATCGAAAAGGCCCTGCGCACCTACAAGCTTCGAGCATCCAGGATGGAAAATGTCGCCGCCACCACCGCCGAACTGCTCGCCGGCGGAAAAATTATCGGCTGGTTTCAGGGACGCATGGAATTTGGCCCTCGCGCGCTGGGTCACCGCTCGATTCTTGCCGATCCTCGCGATCCGGAGATGAACGCGAAGGTGAACAACGCCGTCAAATTTCGCGAATGGTGGCGCCCGTTCGCGCCTTCCATGCTGAAGGAAGCCGCTCCGGAATATATCGAATCGGCCTTCGATTCGCCATTTATGATTCTGACCGCACAGGTGCGTCCGGAAAAGCGCGACATCATTCCATCGGTCACGCACGTGGACGGCAGCGCGCGTCCGCAGACGGTCGAGAAAGACGTCAATCCGCTGTACTGGAACCTGATCGACGAATTCGGAAAGCGCACCGGCGTGCCCGTCCTCATGAATACATCGTTCAACCTGCGCGGCGAAGCCATCGTGAACACTCCGACCGACGCGATTCGAACATTTTTCAGTTCGGGCATGGATGCGCTGGCGATTGGTTCGTATCTGGTGGAGAAGTGAGAGAGGAAAAAGTCATCCTGCTTTTGGGACGGAGGGATCATCCCACCGATGGCGTCGCGGATTACTGCGACCAACTTCGCCAGGCCGGTGCAATTCGCGGTTTGTCGTTTGAATGTGTGCAAGTCCCCTGGGCCGAGAAAGGCTGGTCTCGCGCCCTTGCCGAATTACGTGAAGCCGCTGCCGAGTGGCGCGATCGCTGGGTTCTGCTGCAATATACGACGCTGGCCTGGTCGCGCCGCGCCTTTCCGTTGCGCGCGCCGCATCTTCTCGATGTCCTTCGGCAATCCGGAGCGCGCACGGGAGTCGTGTTTCACGATTTTTGCCCCTTCGTCGCTCCCGGAGCCATAGGGGCTGTGCGCGCCTATTGCCAAACGCGCGTGTTGGATCAGCTCTATGCGCGAACGGACCTCGCGCTATTTACCGGTCCCTTCGAGAAATTAAAATGGCTTCCGAATAATCGTGACAAGGCGGCCTTTATTCCCGTGGGCGCAAACTGCCCCGAATTGCCCGCCCCGGTTTCTTCCGCGCCCCGCGATAAAAAAACTGTCGCCGTATATGGCATCACGGGTGGATCGAATACTCTGCCCGAGGTCGCCGACATCGCCTTTGCAATGAAACAAGCGAGCCAATGCAGTGGACCTTTGCGTGTCCTTGTGTTTGGACGGGGCTCGAAAGAAGCGGAATCCGCTCTGCATTCTGAATTAGCGGGAACAAATATTGAAATTGAAACGCTGGGGCTTCTTTCTCCGGAGCAGGTCACCGAGGCCTTTGCGAAATCCGATGTCCTTCTATTTGTCCGAGGGCAGATTTCCAGCCGCCGTGGCAGCGCCATGGCGGCGATCGCCTGCGGGTTGCCCATTGTTTGTTATGCCGGACCGGAAACGGTTTTCCCCGTCACCGAGGCGGGAATTCTCGCTGTGCCCGATGGAGATCGGAAAGCTCTTGCGGGAATGCTTCAGAATATTCTGGCGGACCAGCGCTTACGGAGCGAGCTTTCCATCCGCAGCCGCAGCGCTCACGAAAAATATTTTTCATGGCCCGCAATCACAGCGCGCTTCGCGGCCGAGTTGCATATTAAAAATCGCATTGAAGATGTCGCCCGGCAGTACGAAACCGGCGCTGCAGTTCAAATTTAAGCACGGGAGCCGATCATGGAGACGACCAAAGAACTAAACATGAGAGCGATTGAATCGTTCCGGTGCATCGCCTGCGGCTCTTCCCTTCAGGCTGGAAAAGTGGAATCGACGGATGATAATGGCGATATCGCGGAAGGCGAGCTGCGGTGTACCTCGTGCAGCCGGGTTTATCCCATTGTGCATTCCGTGCCGCGATTTGTTCCCAGTGAGGATTACGCGGCCAGTTGGGGCTACCAGTGGAACCTGTTCGACAAAACTCAACTCGACAGCTACGCTGGAAATAACCTGAGCCACGAGCGTTATTATGCCACCACGCAGTGGCCCTCAAAACTGGATGGACAAGTGATTCTCGAAGCGGGGTGCGGCATGGGCCGCTTCACCGAAGTCGCTCTCGATACCGGCGCGGAAATATTTTCCTTCGATCTCAGCACATCCGTGGATGCGAATTTTCGGAATAACGGCGCTTCGGGCAAAGTGCATATTTTTCAGGCCAGCATTTATGAAATTCCCCTGAAAAAGGAAATGTTCGACAGAATTTTCTGCATGGGCGTTCTCCAATACTGCACCGATGTGCGCAAGGCCTTCATGAGCCTGATTCCATTTCTGAAGCCCGGCGGCGAAATTGTCGTCGACTGCTACGAGAAGCATAAGAGCCTGCTACCTCCTCTGAAATATTGGGTGCGCCCGTTCCTGACCTGGATGGGCCCGAAAGGCGTTCACAAGTTTTTGAAGATCGCCGTTCCGCCCGCCTATTACCTCAAGAAAGCGCTGTACAAGGTGCCCCTCGTCGGGAAACCGGTCGGGAATCTGATTCCCATTGGGCCGGTGGAGCACGATCCGAGCTTCAACTACACCACCGACAAGGAACGGATCAACGTGAAAATCAACAGCGCCCTGGGCTGGTACTCGCCTGCGTGCGACAACCCGCAGACAAAAGAAACCATCCGCCAGTGGTTCTCTGAGGCCGGCCTGGTCGATGTTTATATCGGAAACGGGTTTAACGGAATCAATGCAAGGGGAAAAAAGCCCTGATTGGATTTCCGGGGCGCTCGTCGATGAGTCCAGAGGCTTATGCCGTGGAAGACGGCGTCGAAAAGAGTGGTGCGGCGCACGATGCCGTTCGGCCTCGGCTTCTGTTGGTGGGCGCGCATTTTGTGCAATACGCCTCTCCTGTTTTCCGGCAGATCGTTAGGGACGGCCGAATTGATTTAACGGTCGCTTATTGCAGCATGCACGGCGCGGAAGAGGGAGTGGACCCCGATTTCGGCGTCAAAGTTTCGTGGGACACGTCCGTCAGCGAAGGATATCCCTGGGTCTGCGTCCCGAATCGCTCCCCGTGGCCGGGCCTGGGCCGCTTCTTCGGTTTCATCAACCCCGGCCTGTGGCCGGTGATTCGCGACGGAAAATTCGATGCGATTTTTATCAGTGGATATTTTTACGCCAGCGCCTGGATCGCCATTCTGGCCGCGAAGTGGTACGGCGTTCCCATTCTTTTCACTACCGAGGCGCACAGCCTTCGCAGTTGGTCGGCGCAGTCAAACTGGAGGCTGCGCCTCAAGAAATTTTATATGCGCCGAATTCTTTCCCTCGGCAAAATTCTGCTGACCATGTCCTCCGGATCGTTCCAGCAACTGATGGCTTTGGGTTTTTCGGAAAACCGGATCGTCCTTTCTCCGTACACCGTGGATAACGACTGGTGGATCGAGCAATCGGCAATGGCGGACCGTGAAGCTACTCGAGCATCTTGGGGAATTCCCGCGCGAGCCTCGGTCGCGCTTTTTTGCGCGAAACTCCAGCCCTGGAAAGGCCCTCTGGATTTGCTCGAAGCCTTCGCGCGGGCGGACGCTCCCGATTCCTTCCTGGTTTTCGCAGGCGATGGCCCGTTGCGGAATGATCTTGAGCGGAGTGCCGGGAAACTGAAGGTCGCCGACCGCGTGCGTTTTCTCGGTTTCATGAAGCAATCGCAGCTCCCCTCCGTCTACCGCGCGGCGGATTTGCTCGTTCTCCCTTCGCACTACGAACCGTTCGGCCTGGTCGTCAATGAAGCAATGCTGTGCGGATGTCCCGTGGCGGTCAGCGACCGTGTTGGCGCAAAGTTCGATCTTGTGCGTCCGGGGGAAAATGGCTACGTGTTCCCGGTGGGTGACGTCTGTGCGCTGGCTGCGATTCTGAAAGAGGTTTTACAGGATCGCGAGAAAAGAGTGCGGATGGGAGATGCCGCGCGCCGTCGAATGGAAACCTGGTCGCCGCGCGACTATGTCGATGCTATCGTAAGGGGCGTTGAACTCGCCATTCGCCGCGAATCTTAATTCGGGGTCGCTCGTTAAGATGCCGGCGTCATCCCGGTGACGATCTGCTTGCTGTCATTCTTGAAATAGACTGAGATCACCATCCCATAGGCTTCGTAATCCTTCACGTGACGGTAGTTTTTCTGAAACCAGACGGCATCTTCGTCGGTGGTTGACTGCACTAGAGGAATGTCCGTTGGATACAAAATCACGACATCGGCATTGAATTCCCGAGCACCTTTCGTCAGCCACCCCGTCCCATATTGGCGCTTCAGACGAGTCGTTTCCGGAGTTACCAGTCCCATGTAATCGTAAATAAACCGCCCGGTTTTATATCCGAACAACCCGATATGTTCGAGGAAGACGCGGCCATCGGGCTGCACATTCCGGTCAACCATTTCACTGATGATTTGCCAGGTATTCGGAGTCCGGTTGAAAAGCTGCGATCGGACATCGTTCACCCCGAGCGCGAATACTATTATTCCGATCAAAGCCATGACCTGGGAGGGCTGGAACGGCAGGTGAAGGCTCTCCCGGCCCCATCTGGCGACGGCCCAAATGCCGTAAGTCACGAGTAAATAGAAGGCCCACTTCGGCGGCATGACGTACCACGAAAATAGAGGAGAACGTGTCGATAGAAAAATCCCAATGTAGAGCGGAGGAAAATACAGCATGGGCCTCAGCCCCGGATACCGGCTTGAAAGCCGGATCGCGGCAGGGACCAACAGAATAAAAAGGACTACGATGAGCGCCAGACCCCACACGCCAAATCGTGCCGCTGGGATAAAAGCGGAAAGAAATTGAAGGGCGTACTGCCAATCCGGCATTCCGAAGGCGCCGTGACTTACGGCTTTCCCCACGATCGATTGCGGAATGATGCTCCCAAAATAAGCTTTCGCGAAGATCAACCACGCTGAAACGCCCGCGAGAAATACGAGCAGCGGTGCAGTCAGATCGCGGAGTATCCGCTCACGCTTCGTCAGCAGGAGATGGATTCCAAGCCCGAGCAGCCAGATTCCGGCGTCCATCCGGGAAAGAAACAAGAGGACACCGACAATGGCGACGGCGATCAGACGATTCCGGATACACAACCAAAGAGAAAGCGACATCAGGAAGATGACCACGGGAGTTTCCATCCCGGACGTGCCGTTTGCGAGAAACGAAGGTAGAAAAGCAAGTACTGCAAGATAAGCCCATTTTACTTCGACTTCCAGGCCGACCTCGGACAGGATTCGTGCAGTGAAATAAAGCATCCCGACCGAAGCCAGAATATTGAAGGTCAAGGCAATTGTTTCCAGATGACCAAGGCCGAACACGCGACCGGCCCCCGCCAGCATAAAAGTGAATAGAGGACTGGTAGTTCCCAGGACGCGCTCGCCGGGATTGAAAACCAGTCCAGCACCGCGCACAAGATTCACCGCATAACGAAAGGTGGTATATCCATCGTCAAAAAGACCGTCCGGAATTTCCGGAATCGCATAGACGATGCGAATGATCGCCGCGCCCGCCATCAGCATCCACAGCGCCTGTTTCTCCCACGGCCGAGGCGCCGCGGGAATGCTTTGCTGCGTCGTCATTTTCTCCGCTCCTGCTCGTTAAAGATTCAACTTTGCAAAAATGGGTTCGGGAATCCAGCGGATGGCCAGCATGATCCATCTCCAGTACCATGGCAAGTACGCGACGGAACGAGGCGCGAGCATCAATCGATAAATACTGCTCCCCACCTTATCCGCCGGCGCATACAGAAAATTCTTCTTCAGATGAGCCGTCATCGGCGTATCCACCCAGCCGGGTTTGATTAAGACCACACGAACGCCGGACGGCGCCAGGCGCAGCCGGAGTCCCGCGACAAAGACATCAATCGCCGCTTTCGCGCTGCCGTACACATAATTACTGCGCCGCCCGCGATCTCCCGCAACCGATCCAATAACGGCCAGAACGCCCGCGCGTTGTTTCTCAAAAACATTCGCCAAATCGCTCAATAAAGATGCCACGCTTACAAAATTCGTTTCGATTGCGTCTTTCAACGCGGACGCATTCTGTTCGCAAATAGACTGGTCGGGCAACGTGCCATGGGCAATGAGCGCGGCGTCAAGTCCTCCCCACTCCGCGGTAGCCTGTGAAACGATCGCCGGATGCCCCGACGCATCCGCCATATCGGCAACGCAAATCTGAACGGCCTCCGCGCCCCGAACTTTCAAATCCGCCGCAACGCTTTCCAGTTTTGCCGGATTCCGCCCCACCAGGAAAAGCCGGGCGTGTTCTGCCGCAAAATACCGCGCAGTTTCCTGAGCAATCAAGGACGTCGCGCCAAGTATGATCACGCGGCGCGTCATCCGATCGATTGTCCCGTTCCGGTCACCCTTCGCCATAAATTGGAAGAGAATTGAGGGTCCTGAAACCGTTTGAATTCACGCCAGTTGGGAAAGTAGGCCTGGAAATCCGCTGCGGACATGCGTGCGTCCTTCGCGGGATAAACCGAGCCGTCGTTTGCCCGAACGACCCTGTCGAATTGCTCGCAAAGATCGTGCGTTGCCTGTCCCTGCATCGGAAAATCGAGAGCCAACGTCACGCCCGGACGCGGGAACGAAAGCATGCCCGCTGCAGCAGCCTCTCCGAAAACTTTCAGCACAGCGAGGGAACAAACCAGACGCGAACGTGAGATGAGCTGAAGAATTTCTGCGATCATCCCGCGGCGTTCCTGCGGCACGACAAATTGATACTGGAGAAATCCGCGCTTCCCATAAAAACGGTTCCACATCGCAACACGATCCAGAGGATAAAAAAACGGCACGAAATCCACCGTACGCTTTTCAAAGTCGTGAAACTGACGGTGAAAATATGCGGAATTGAATGCGCGCACGGACAATCGATTGATCATTGCTTCCGGCGCGTCAAAACCTTCGCCCTTTCTTGAATCCCTCGCGGCCCCGTTCCGTTGTTCAGCGGCGCGCGGAGAATGGTTCCCGCGAAAAAATATGCCCCTTCCGAGTTTTTCGCCGCCGGAAATGCAGTCAATCCACGCCACCGTGTATTCATTGTTTTTATCGGAATCGGCGGCAAGTTCGTAAAACTCTTCCAGCCGCCGAAAACGAATCTGTTCGCTGTCAATCCACGGGCCGGCGACAGACTTCAAACGGAATTCCGCCCACAGGATCAGCCCCGTGAGTCCGAGCCCTCCGATCGTTGCGCGGAACAGACCGGCATTCTCTCCCGGTGAGCAGACAATCGCTTCCCCATCAGAACGCAGCAGTCCCATCGAAGTGACATGACATCCGAACGTCCCGGCGCGATGATGATTCTTGCCATGCACATCGTTGGCAATCGCTCCGCCCACCGTCACGAATTGCGTTCCGGGAGTAACCGGCAGAAACCAGCCGGCGGGCACGACCAGATTGAGAATGGCCTCGAGCGTCACGCCGGATTCGCACAGCAGAGTTCCCGTTTCCCGGTTGAAGCGAATGAAGCGGTTCATTCCCAGCGTATCCAGTAGGATTCCGCTGTCGTTCAGGCAGACATCGCCGTAGCTGCTTCCTTTCCCATGCGCAAGAACCGGCGACGGAAATTTGCTCAAGCGGGGAACTTCCGATATCCAGTACAGGGGCACAATCTCAGCCCCTTTGGATTTGGGGTATCGTCCCCATGATTCGTATCGTCGCATGATTCGGCCAGGCCTCAGGTCGCCACGAGCAGAATCAGAAGAATTATAAATCCAAGCAGATAGCTGACCGGATCGTGCGTGGCGAAAACGACAGGATCTTCGTGCAAATCGCCGCGATTGGCGATGAGCCAGACACGGGAAATCCAGAACAGCAACAGAGGCAGCGCAAGCCAAATCATTTCCGGATGGCGATAGAGGGAAGTAATTTGCGGGCTGTTGATATAAAGAGACAAAACCATGACGGAGATGTAGCCGCTGGTCACGCCAAACTGGCGGATCAGATCGATGTCTTCGATCCGGTAATTTCGTTTCGAGGAAGTTCTCGATCCGGGGCCTTCAAGAGCTTGCCCCGCAAGCTCCATATGCCGCTTGGTAAAGGCCAAACTCAAAAACAGGAACATGGAAAACGCCAGCAGCCATGGCGAAACCAGCAGCCTTGTTGCCGATCCACCCGCCAGAATTCGCAGCAAATAGAGGCCCGTCAGCAGAATCACATCGGCAATGGGCAACCGTTTCCCGTTGGTCGAGTAGAACGCCGTCAACAGAACGTAGGTGCAGATCTCAGCAAAGAAAACCCAGGATGAAAGTTGTGCCGCGGTAAAAAGTCCCGCCGCCAGCATGAAAGGAGCAATCAAAAATCCCGCCCACAGCGGTATTTTGCCGGATGCGAAGGGGCGGAATCTTTTCGTTGGGTGAACGCGGTCCGCTTCGAGATCCAATAAATCGTTCACAACATAGAGAGCCGAAGCGCAAAATGAAAAGCTGGCGAAGGCAAGAATCGCCTGAGTGACCCTCGACCAATCCCTGAATTCATGCGCCATGACGAGCGGCACAAACACCAACAGGTTCTTCACCCAGTGATGAGGCCGCAAGGCGCGCCAAAGAAGCGGCCATTGCGTTTTTCGCCCTTTAAATACTGTGTCCACCGGGAACGCTTTTTGCAATTCCCGAACCAGGCCTGGACTTGCGCCGGCAACGAGTACGCCTTGCGCGCATTTCCAGATCGGCAGATCTTTTGTGCTGTTTCCAATGTAATCGAACCCTTCCCCGCCCAAAAGCTTTTCTATCGCCTGTTTCTTTTTCGTTCCCGTCAGATTCGCTTTGCCGTCGCTCGCCAAAACCACTTCGAATACTCCCAGATGTTCCGCAACGCGCGCGGCGATGCCCTCATCCGCTCCGGTCGCCAGAATCAACTTGCGCCCTCTGGCCTTTTCCTGTTGCAGGAACGCGACCACGTCCGGCCGGTAATTCAGAGTCGAAACATTCAGCCCTGCGCGTTCCGCAATTTCTTTTTTCAGCGCGGCCTTGCCGCGAATCAGCCAGAAAGGAATGAACAGAAGATACCAGGGGCGCGACCCGACCAGCGCCAGCAGCGATTCCCACAGCGAATCCCCGTCAAGAATCGTGCCATCCAGATCCACGCAAAGAAATTCCGCGACCTGTTGCTCGGGAGCCTCCGGGACGTACGTGTTGGTTGTGGATTGTGTCAAGTCAGGGCTCGGACGGAATTCAAATTTCCGCTATAGCGTAATGCAGTTTTGCATAAAGGGTCAATTCGGATATCCAGCTTGTTTCTTTACTCGGCAATGCCTCGAGGTGCGTTCTGAAACTCAATATGTCCTGTGAATGTCCCACGATTTCCGCCAACGGGAATGACACGAACCAGAACAATCATCCACGTCGGCCCAGGCTGCATCGGCGCGACAGGATTGGTGTGGTCGATTGCGCACCATTTCTCGTTTCCTCGTTGCGGAAAGCACCTTCCCTGCGCATAATCCCAAATGGTTGACGCGTATTCGCTCATGTCCTGGGCGCCGAATCCGAAAATTTCCGCTCGATTGCTTTGCGAACCATGACCACCACTGAGATCGATTCGACAACAAGCGCCCCGCACGGTTTTCTCGATTCCGATGCTCCACACAGTTGGCCGATTCGCGCAGCCTTGCCTCTCATCCTGTTCTTTGCCGCGCTGCTCGCCTATGGATTCCTGAATCGTTACCAGAACTGGGGAGATGACTGGGCCCAATACATAATTCAAGGAAAGGCGATTTTGAGCGGAGGCGTGCGCGAGGCGGTCCGTCAAAACGCGTTCATGACGCACGAATCGTCAACCCCGCCGGGGCCGGTGGCGTATCCCTGGGGTCTGCCCTTGCTGCTGGCTGCCGAGGCGTCCGTGTTTTCATCCAGCCTCGAGGTTTTCAAGCTCTTCAATATCTTGTTCTTTTTATTGCTCGTCGTGTCGATTCACCGGCTGGCGCGAAAATATGTAAACGGCATCGAAGCGCTCGCCGTGGCATGCCTTTTCGCATTCAATCCAGTGCTCCTGCATTACTGCAATCACATCGTCCCGGAGATTCCTTTCACGCTCGCGTCCGTGTGCGCTTTCATCGCCATGGAAAATCGCCGCGCCTCTGAACGTTCGCGCCTGCTGTCTCCTTTCGCCGCGGGAGCTCTGGCCTTCGCCGCATTCACGTTCAGATCGAACGGCATCCTGATTCTTGGAGCCGCCACCGTCCGGCAATTTCTCCCGAGCTCCGCACGGAAGGTTTGGCAGCGGCCAAGCCTGGCGGCGATCCTTGCGCCGTACGCCTCATTTTTCCTTCTCGGCGTCCTCTGGCATTTTATATTTCCCTCCGGCGGAGAGGGATATGTGCAAATGTTGCGCACTGCGACAGTACACACGCTCATCACGAATGCGCGGACGTATCCAATCACGCTGTTCGATTTCTTCACCGGAGGGCATCACTCCGCCGTTGCAGCAACCCTGCTCGGCCCGGTGCTTCTCTGGGGCGCATTCAAAACCTGGCGCAAAACGGCCCATTTGAGCGTGTACATTCTTCTGACTCTGGCGCTCTACATCGTATGGCCCGAGGGCCAGGGCTACCGCTTCATGATTCCGCTCACGCCATTCATGGTCATCCTCATCATGCTGGGACTTGACGAACTCGCCGATTGGAAATCGGCCGGCAAATTCCCGCCCATTCTGGCCCGCGCAGTCCAATTCGGCTTTCCCGTCTTGTTCCTTCTCGCCTCCTCCGCGGTCGTCGCCACGGGAAGGACCCCTCAGGAGGCGTGGCATCCGTACGACCAGCCCAGCTCGGAAATGTTCCAGTGGATTCGAAGCAACACGCCGGGTGATGCCGTGATTTCATTCTTCAAACCCAGAGCGTTGCACCTGCTCACCGATCGCCTCTGCTTAACAGCATGGCCGGCGGACGTCCCCAAAGCTTCCTTTTTTGTTTACACCAAGGAGTTTTCTTTCTGGAATCAGGGGCAGCCTCCGATCCAGGACTATCGAAATGTCGCCGCCTTGACTCCTGTTTTTGAGAATCGGAATTTTATTGTGTATCGGGTGGCGGCAAGGCCGTGACACAAAACGGCCCGTCCTCACGAATCGCACGTTCTGTTTCAAAACGGTTCAAATCAGAACACGCCCGAGGGTATGCACATTTAGGAATCATCTCGGGTTTCGTCGTTGCACCGCACTTGGCCGGCAAGCATAATTCCAAGGGGATGCAGATCGACACCGGCGCGACATGCAGCTAACTACAGTTGGGTCCGTTAACGGAAATCGCCAAATCAAGGCCCTGGTCATGGGTCTCGTGGTCCTGGGCGTGGTGTGGGAACTGGCGACCTGGATCATCGGCGGCTCGAATACGTCGCTGATTTTTTTTGGTTTGAGTCTCGTTGTGATCGCCCTCGTGGTTCACATTCTGAATGACTGGCGCACCGGAGTTCTTGTCTTCTTGGTCTGGCTTCTTTTTGAAGACCTGGCCCGGAAGTATCTCGGCAACAGCATGGTCGTGTATTTCGCCAAGGACCTTCTGGTCAGCGTCGCCTACCTGTCATTTTATTTCGCCAAGCGCCGCCGGCAGGTTGAAATTTTCAAGGTTCCTTTCCTGCTTCCGCTCGGCATTTTTATCGCGGTCGCTATCATTCAGGTGTTCAATCCGATTTCGCCCAGCCCCCTGTACGGCTTGCTCGGACTGAAGATCTATTTCTATTACGTGCCCCTGATGTTCCTTGGCTACGCCATGGTCTCGAAGCCAAAGGACCTGGAACAGCTATTGGTGGTCAACATTCTCGTGGGAATTGTCATCTCGGGCCTGGGAATTGCCCAGTCGGTTTTCGGGAGTCACCTTCCTCACGCCGGACGATATGGCGCCCGAACTATACGAATTGTCCCATCTGACCCGATACTCGCCGCATCACGCATGAGGCGGCCCTTGCCACCAGTTCGGTCTTTGTCAGCGCCGGGCGATTTTCCGGTTATCTGATTCTGCTCTGGATTCTGGTGTTCGGCGCGCTCGGATACCTGCTGCTGAGCCGCAAGAGCGGAGCAAAGTACGGATTCGTGGGAATCGGCGTCGTCACCGTCGCCGTCATGATCACGGGAACCCGCACGCCTTTCGTCTTCGTCATCGGCAGCGCCTTCGTCATGACGGCTGCTTTTCTGTGGGGCGCTCCCTGGAAGTGGGGCCAGGGGCATCGCATGGTGAAGGCGCTTCGCCGCGCCTTACTGTTCGGCGGGGTCTGCCTGATCCTGATGGTTTATGTATTTCCCACCATCATTGGGGGGAATTGGGCGTTCTTTTCGGAAACGATGTCGGTGAGCGGAGAAGGCTCCCAGTTCGTGAATCGGACCTGGGATTATCCCATGATGAATCTGCGGCAAGCCTTTCTGGATGGCGACCGCTGGATGTACGGGCACGGCACCGGCATGAATACTCTGGGAATGCAATATGTGGCGCAATACCTGGGCGAACGGCTGCCCCAGTTTGCCGTCGAGAGCGGATATGGCGGGCTCATCATTGAATTCGGCATTCTTGGACCCATCCTCTGGTTTGCCTGGGTCCTGGCGTTGCTCTGGAGTGGCTGGAGGATCGTCAAGCATCTCCGCCAGACCGTGTATTTTCCCATCGCTTTTGCCATCTGGTGGTACGCGCTCGTCATGCTGATCATGCTGATGTATTTCGGCATGGCGACATACGATAACTTCGTGAATAATGCATTTTTGTGGTTGCTGGTGGGGGTGCTTTTCCGCCTACCCGATCTTGCCAGGATGCCGCAGCCGGTCCCGATTCCCAGGCATATGAGAGCTCTCACTCGATGGGATTTTGCCGCACGGAGGCTGTAAGGTCTGCGGTCGTATTGAAAAGGCAAATGGAGACCTTTCCCCAACAGATTTCCGCCTCCCTTCGATCCCGAGGCTGTGAGACCTTGCAATTTTCATTTCCATCGGGCCCCTCTGAGCCGTGCCGAACTCAGGACGTTTCCCTGCATGGAGTGAACGAAAAAAATGGCGAATGAGAAGAACGCCGCCTCGAAGCGCATTCCGGAACTGGACGGCCTTCGTGGATTGGCAATTTTTTCCGTTCTCGTCTTTCATTACATCGAGCAACAAGGGCCGGTCGCATCACCATCGGTGACATTTGCCCAGCGCCTGGTGATCATGGGATGGTCCGGCGTCGATCTTTTTTTCGTACTCTCCGGGTTCTTGATTGGGGGCATTCTTCTCGATGTTCGGAACTCGCCTTTTTACTTCCGGACGTTTTATCTCCGCAGATTTTTCCGGATCATCCCCATTTATTACCTCTGGATACTCGCCTACATTGCGCTGATCGCTCTGGCCGGCCGGGCCGTTCAGGCTCACTCGAATTCCGGAATTATCGTCAAGCCGAATTTCACGATCTTTGCACATTTCCTGTTCCTGCAAAATTTCATAGGGGTTTCATTTGGCGGGATTGCGGGTTCGTGGTTTTCGCATCTCTGGTCGCTGGCGGTCGAGGAACAGTTTTATCTGGTTTCGCCGCTGGTCATCCGGTTCTTAGCGCCCCGCCACCTGCCGAAATTCCTGGTTTCGGTGATCGCCGGAGCCCCGCTACTGCGAATTTTTCTGATTTACGCAGCCCATGCAAATCCTCAGCTTGTAGCCAACCTCATGCCTTGCCGCGCCGATTCGCTGGCCGTGGGCATGCTCGCCGCGGTTCTCTGGCGAACGAATGAATTTCGTGAATGGCTGTCGGCCAATGGGAAGGCCCATTACGCGTTGCTCGCCGTGCTTCTGGCCGGAGTAACTGCCCTCTGGAAATGGTCTCCGCAGGGGCAAACAGCCGGCATGGAGACGATCGGCTTCACCTGGCTCGCTTTCTTCTACGTCACGATTCTGCTGCTGGCGCTTGCCCGGCCCTCAGGGCCGATCGCTCGATGTGCCCGTATCGCATGGCTGCGCGAACTGGGCCGCGTTTCCTACTGCATGTATATCATTCATCTTGTTGTGAACGTGGTCTGCCATTCCGTTTTGCGTCATGCGCCGCCCGGGAACAACCAATTTCCGCGGAGTCGCGGTGACAATTTTCGCCGCGTTCGTTACCTACAGCATTGCCTGGATTTCCTGGAAAATTCTTGAAGGCCCACTTGTTCGCAGGGGGCATGCTTATAAGTACGAACGGGCCGCTGTTGCAGCCGAGGTTTTCTAACTCGAATGGACACTGCCAAAAACGATGCATCGAGGCGAATCAGGGAACTCGATGGGCTTCGCGGGATCGCCATCCTCATTGTTGTAGTCTGGCATTACTTCTACTTTTATCCGGCGCCGGGGCACCATCCCGCGAGCATGTTGCGCAGCATCTATCTCCGTTTTGAGCAGTGCATAGCGACGGGCTGGACCGGTGTCGATCTATTTTTTATTCTTTCCGGGTTCCTGATCGGTGGGATTCTTCTTGATGCGAAGGGATCACCGGATTATTTCAAGACCTTCTACGCGCGAAGATTTTATCGAATCATTCCCCTTTACTATGTGTGGATCGCCGGATATATCGCATCGATTCTCTTGTTCCGCGTGGTTCCCGGCTGGAATGTTTACGCTTCCGGCGAATTAGGCTTTTGGCCAATTCTTTCGCATTTTCTATTTATCCAAAACCTTGGATTTATTTCTTACACAGGAATTTCGGGCGTCTGGTTCATTTCGACGTGGTCTCTTGCCGTGGAAGAACAGTTTTATCTGATTGCACCGGTCGTGATTCGTATCTGCTCCCGCCGGATACTTCCCGCCCTCCTTTGCTCCGTGGTGATCGCAGCGCCCTTGTTTCGACTCTTTGTGCATAATTACTGGCACCCGGTGATGACTCTCGATGCGGCCTACATCCTGATGCCATGTAGGGCTGATGGTCTATCCATCGGTGTGCTCGCCGCGTATTTTTGGCGTAGCGAGAGCTTTCGCGGTTTTTTTTCGCAACACATTGGCGTCCTATATGGATCCTGTGGGTTATTCCTGATTGGTGTCGCGGCATTGAACTTCCTGTCCCCGGATCAGCACTCCATCGCCATGATCTCCCTCGGCTATACCTGGTTCGCCTTGTTTTATGTTCAGATTCTCTTGCTGGCCCTGATTCACCCCGCAGGCCCCGTCGGGATCGTCGCCAGAATCAAGTTTCTCCGGTACCTTGGCGGCATTTCTTACTGTGTGTATATCGTCCATCAAGCGGCTTTGCCCTTTGCCGGCAAGCTGCTGCATTTGTTACCCATGTTTTCGCCGAGCCTGCAAGCGGCCATCGCTCCATTTCTCGCAATCGGAATCTGTCTCGGAATCGCAATCCTTTCCTGGCGCTATTTTGAAAGCAGAATGATTGCCCGCGGACATTCCTACCGCTACTCGGCTCGCCTTCCGGTATCATCGTCTTGACCCGTACCACGGGAAACATCAGAATTGATTGATGCCAGTTCTAAAAAATGAGGCTCTTCCGGGAGCGCTCAGCCCATATCGTGCAGTCTAATTCCCGACGCGATGACAGCAGCGACAGAAACCCGAGTGGCTCCCCAAGCGACAGGCCGGCTGACGCCGTTGAACTCTCCGTCGTCATGCCCTGCCTGAATGAAAGCGCAACCGTCGGCGTCTGCGTCAAGAAGGCGCTCGTCGCGCTGGAGAGCCGGGGAATCCGCGGCGAAGTGATTGTCGCCGACAACGGCAGCACGGACGGTTCGCAGCAAATTGCGCGCGATCTTGGCGCGCGTGTCGTGGACGTCGAGACGCGCGGCTACGGCAGCGCGTTGCGAGCGGGAATCGCCGCCGCTCGCGGCCGCTATGTCTTGATGGGCGACGCCGACGACAGCTACGACTTCTCGCACCTGGACCGCTTCGTCGAAAAATTGCGCGAAGGATACGACCTGGTGATGGGCAACCGCTTTCAGGGAGGCATCCTGCCCGGCGCGATGCCGCCGCTCCACCGCTACCTCGGCACGCCCGTGCTCACGGCGATCACGCGCCTGTTTTTCCGCAGCCCCGTCGGCGACATCAACTGCGGCCTGCGCGGATTCCGCAAGGAAGCCATCGAATCGCTGGGCCTGCGCACGCTGGGCATGGAATACGCCGGAGAAATGATCGTGAAGGCCAGCATGTTCGGCCTGCGCATCGCCGAAATTCCCACCACGCTCTCGCCGGACGGCCGCGGCAAGGGCCGCGCCCCGCATCTGAACACCTGGCGCGACGGCTGGCGCCATCTGCGCTTCCTGCTGCTCTACAGCCCGCGCTGGTTATTTTTGTATCCCGGCATCGCGCTGCTGGTGTTGGGAACGGTTGCGGGCTCGCTGCTGCTGTGGGGACCGCTGATGATCGGCGGCGTCGGCTTTGACGTGGATACGTTGCTATTCGCGGCGATGGCCATCCTGATCGGATTTCAGTCCGTCGTCTTCGCCACGTTCACAAAAGTGTTTGCGATCTCCGAAGGGCTGCTGCCGGAGGATCCTCGCCTCTCGCGCGTGTTTCGCTATGTCACTCTCGAGACGGGATTGCTCGCCGGCGTTCTGCTCGCTCTGGTGGGCGCCGGCGCCTGGGTGCTGGGTCTCGCCTACTGGCGCAGCCACCACTTCGGCCCGCTCGACCCGGCGCAGGCGCTGCGGATTGTGATCCCTGGCGTGGTCTGTTTCACTCTGGGCTTCCAGACAATTCTGTCGAGTTTCTTTCTCAGCGTGCTGGGGATGTCCCGCCGATGAAAGATGCGGGCGATCTGTTCGACGAGTACGCCGCATCGTACGAACAATCTTTGGCGCAGGCTTTGGGCCCCTCGGGCGAAAGCCGCGAATATTTCGCCGAAGGGCGCGTGGCGTGGCTCCAG
The DNA here is from genome assembly GCA_963788335.1 of Terriglobia bacterium. Taxonomy (GTDB): domain Bacteria; phylum Acidobacteriota; class Terriglobia; order Acidiferrales; family UBA7541; genus Palsa-360. Next base: position 242,806 of record CAWBGM010000006.1, on the reverse strand, counting down.
CGCTGCCTGGGCGAAGCGAAGCATTCGCCTCGCACCATACTTGATTTTGGCTGCGGCGACGGCGCAACGACTCCATTGCTTTTCAATGCGCTGAAGGCGGACCGCGCCGTGGGAATCGATATCTCCCCCAAGTCGCTCGACCTCGCGCGAAAATCGCACGCCACCTCCCAAATCGGCTATGAATCCATCCATGATTTCAACGCGCCGGAGAGTATGGACCTGGCCTACTGCAACGGCGTGTTTCATCACATTCCGCCGAAGCAGCGAGCGGAGGCGTTGGGCATTGTGCATCGCGCGCTTCGCGAGGGAGGCTTGTTTTCCTTCTGGGAGAATAGCCCGTGGAGCCCGGCCACCCGCTACGTGATGTCTCGCTGCGCGTTTGACCGCGACGCGATCATGCTTACGCCTCCCGAAGCCCGCGGTTTGTTGCGCGAGGGCGGCTTTGAGATTTTGCGCACCGATTTCCGGTTTATTTTTCCGCGAGGTTTGCGCGCCCTGCGAAAAATCGAAGACCTTGTCTACCGACTTCCGTTGGGCACGCAATATCAAATCCTGTGCCGCAAAATCCGCTGATCTCGCGGCATGCGGCTCCCTTGCCGCTGCTCGAGCGGAAATCCCCTGTGAGGTAAGTCTAGAACTGACCACCCGGAAAAGATAAAGTAGCAACCGCGAATCCAGAGCCGGACGTCTTGAGAGAGTTCGTGTTCGATCGAGCGCGCGTACCCATGCAGGTGAATCCATAACGATGCGGCCAGTCCGGGTTGCGGTAGTTTCTCCATTCATCGACAAGCGCCACGGCACCGAGCGGCGCATCGCCGAATGGATCAGCCGTCTTCAGGAAGATTACGAAATCCACATCTACAGCCAGCGCGTCGAGGATGTGGACCTTACCCGGATGCACTGGCACAGGATTCCGCAAATTCCCGGCCCGCATCTGATCAATTTTATCTGGTGGCTCGCCGCCAATCACATCTGGCGCTGGTGGGACGCCCATTTTCGCGGGCTTCCCTTCGACCTGGTTTACACAGCGGGAACGAATTGCTGGGACGCCGATCTGATCTCCATTCATATCGTGTTCGCCGAATTTACACGCATGGCGGAACCGGAGCTGCGCCTGCGCGGCAATCCAATCCGCTTCTGGCCGCGCCTGATTCACCGGCGTCTTTACTATTGGCTGGTGATTTTTCTCGAGCGGCGCATGTACACCAATCCGAAGTCGGGCCTGATCCTGATCGCGAAAAAAACGGCCGGCGATTTGAAGCGGCACTATGGCATTCAGGGCCCCTTGCCCGTCGTGTACATCGGATTGGACCACAAGATTTTCAACAGGGAACTAAGGCTCCGCAATCGCCCCGAAGTGCGCAAGGATCTTGGTTTCTCGGACAATACGTTCGTTCTCGTGCTCGTCGGAAATGACTGGAAGAAAAAAGGCCTCGTCGCCCTGATCGAAGCCCTCGCGCTGTTAAAAGATATCCCACTGGTTCTGGTCGTCGCGGGAAAAGACGACGCCGCCCCGTATCAAAAGCGGATTCAAGAATTGGGACTCGAAGGAAAAGTGATGTTTCAGCCGTCGCGTTCGGACGTGCAATGGTATTACGGAGCGGCGGACGTGTACGTAGGCCCCTCGCTGGAAGATACCTTTGCGCAGCCTCCCACCGAAGCAATGGGGTGCGGGCTGCCCGTTATCACCACAGCCACCAACGGAACTGCGGAGATCATGACCGATGGGGTCGATGGCCTCGTTCTTCAGGATCCCAACGATGTCGCCGGTCTCGCCGAAAAAATTCGCTGGCTCTATGAACACCCCGATTTGCGCGATGACATGGCAGCGCAGGCGGCTATCACCGCGAGCCAATATACGTGGGACCGCAACGGCGTGGAGATGCGCGCGATTTTCTCGAAGGCCCTGAAGAAAACTTGAAGAAAACTTTTTAAAATATGGATAGAAGACTTATCGCATCTGTTTTTGCTGAAATTCGTCAGGCTTTCTGAGCCGGACTTGCCGCGCGATACCATTCGACGAATTTCCTCAGGCCGGCTTCCAGCGTCGTTTGCGGCCGGTATCCAATCAAGCGTCCGCCCTTTGAAATATCCGCCCAAGTCAGCGGAACATCCCCCTGCTGCAACCCTTCGCGTTTCAAAATCGCTTTTTTGCCTGTCGCGCATTCCAGCATACGCACCAGTTCGTTGAGCTTTACAGGCGAAGAATTGCCGAGATTGAAGATCTCAAACGGCGCGTCACCGCCGGATGGGAATCGATAATCGAGCGATCCAAGAATTCCCGAGACGATGTCCTCCACGTACGTATAATCCCGCCCCGTTTCTCCGTCGCCAAAAATCGGAATCGCCTCGCCCCGCTCGATTCGCGCAATAAATTTGTGGATCGCCAGGTCCGGCCGCTGCCGTGGCCCATACACCGTAAAAAATCTCAGGCAAATCGCGGGAAGCCGGTACAGATGCGCGTAGGTGTAGCAAAATAATTCTCCCGCCAGCTTGGTCGCGGCGTAGGGAGAAATCGGCCGCAAATCATTTTGTTCCTCGGAAAAAGGCGCGTGGCTGCTGGCGCCATAGACGGAGCTGGAAGATCCGAAGATCAATCGTGCAACCTTGAACTCCCTGCACAATTCCAGCAGATTCACAGTGCCCGCGAGGTTCACATGCTCGTAAAGTCGAGGCTGCTCGATCGAGGGTCTCACGCCGGCTCGGGCCGCCAGATGGACAACCGCGTCCGGCCGCACGCTTGCAAATATTTCACGCATGCCGCTTGTGTCGCAAATATCCTGGGCAAAAAAATCGAAGTTCCCGGTGCGGCGGATCGAATCGAGATTGGCCCGCTTCCATGCGGATGAATAGAACTCATCGAGGTTGTCCACGACGCTCAATGGAACATTCTTGCGGATCAACGCCTCGGCCAGATGCGATCCGATGAATCCCGCGCCGCCCGTAAGAAGGATGCGTTTGAGTTGTTCCGCCACTCCGGCCATTTCCTCGATTAAAAATTGAATTGCAAGCCGCAAGCTTAGCAGCAAATGTGCAAGCCACAAAGAACAGAGCCGCCGTTCGAAGTTCAACAAGTTAGCGTGGCGCGGCGACCGGCTTCCAGATAAAGTAATCGCGCATGAAGCCAGCCCGCCGCAACTTTCACATCCTTCGACCGCGAGAATTGACGTGTGTCGGCCCCTCAAGCGGCAATCGTTTTGTCCTCGGACGGCCGGAATGAACACGATTGTCGGGCTCTTCACGGACGCGCTTTCAACCGGCGGAGTGCAGCGCGCCAGCCGTCACGTTGCCGCCGTCACCGCCAAATTTGCCGCTGACCACGGAACCTCCTGCCGTTTCCTCAGTCTGAACGATCCGCAAGGACTCCACACGCTGCGCGTCGGCTCGAATGAATTTTCCGTTACCGGCCATGCCCGCGATAAATTGCAATTCGGGCTCGCGGCGTTTCGCGCGGCGGGACGCAAGCCATCGCTCGCGATTGCATTGCATCCGCATCTGGCGCCCATCCTCTCGATCATGAGGCTGCGCTTCGGAAAATCCCGATCGATCGTCTTTGCCCACGGCGTTGAAGTGTGGCAGCCGCTCGGCTGGCCGCGCGGAGCCTCGCTTCGCCAAGCCGATCTTGTGATCGGACCGAGCAGCGATACTGTCCAGCACCTGATCGCCCAGCAGGGAATTCCATCCGGAAAAGTTCGGCAACTTCCGTGGGGGCTGGATCCGGAATTTGAAGCTCGCCTTGCCCTGAACGTCTCGCCGTCTCCCCCCTCCAATTTTCCGCGAAACGGGAAAGTGATTCTCACGGTCGGGCGCTGGGACCCAGCCGAACGTTACAAGGGAGCCGACACTCTTATCGCTGCGCTACCGCGCGTGCTGCCGGCGGCGTCGGATACATCTCTCGTGTTGGTCGGCGGGGGAGATGACAAACCAAGACTCGAGCAGCTTGCCCGCGACAGTGGTGTTGCCGAACGAACCATCTTCTTGCAGGACCTGACGGCAGAGGAACTGTTCGCGTGTTATGCGGCGTGCGACATTTTCGCTCTCCCCAGCCGCGGCGAAGGATTTGGCCTCGTCTTTCTCGAAGCCATGGCGCATGGCAAGCCCGTGATCGGAGGAGCGCATGGCGGAATTCCCGACGTGGTCGAAGATGGAGTGACCGGCCTGCTGGTCCCGCACGGCGACGTCGATCGCCTCTCCGCCGCGCTCGAATCCCTGCTGACCGATCCCGCAAGGGCAAGCCAAATGGGAGCGCGGGGAAAGCAACGCATCGCCGCTCAATTTTCATTCAGTCAATTTCAATCACGCCTCACTGCCCTGCTCTAAGATGTGCTTGATCGTAAACACCAGCGCACAACGTTTGGGCTTGAAACATTGTGGCCGGAGTATAATTCGGCCCGGGGGATGACGGATCCTGAGCGGGCCCGATTTGGCGAGTGAGCGGAAGCCCTTTCTTATGCGGATATTATATGTAACGCAATCCTACTACCCCTTTCTTGACAAAGGCGGCCCCACGGTCAAAGTCAGAGCTCTTGCTCGAGGCATGGCTGCTTCGGGCCACTCCGTTACGGTGCTGACCGCCGATTTTGGTTTAGATTCCTCACAAAAGGCTTCAGTGAATGCGAGGTCCGGCCGATGGGGCTATGAAGGCGATGAAGAGGGCGTCGAGACTATTTATCTTCGCACGAGCGCGCGGTATCGCGCGTTGACCTGGAATCCCGCCGTCGCTTCATTTTGTAAGGATCGCCTGGCCTCTTACGACGCCGCGCATATTTTTGGACTTTACGACCTTTTGGGACCGCGAGTCGCCCGGGCCTGCCGCGGGATGGACCGGCCCTACGTCGTGGAACCGATGGGCATGTTTCAGCCCATCGTCCGAAATATCATGTTGAAACGCCTTTACCACGCGATGTTGGGGGGCTCCCTGTTGGACGGGGCATGCCGCGTGATCGCGACCGCCGAGCAGGAACGGGAGGAGTTTCTTGCCGGAGGCATTTCCGGCGCGAAGATCGTGGTCCGCAGAAATGGAATCGAGGTCCCTTCCGAATTTCCTCCTCCGGGTCGCTTTCGTAACCAATGGGATATTTCAATAAATAGTAAAGTAATATTATTTCTGGGGCGTCTGGTGTCCAAGAAAAGTCCGGACTTGCTGCTGGAAGCCTTTGAGCGCTGGCATCGCGGCAGCAGCGCGTCGCGCGGCTCGGTCCTTGTCCTGGCCGGACCGGATGAAGGCGATGGTTTCCGCCGGCGCCTGGAAACTTCGGCGTCGCGCTCGGGTTTGAACGGGGGAATCTTGTTCACGGGGCCGCTGTACGGGGAAGCCAAATGGTCGGCCTATCGCGACGCCGACCTGTTTGTCCTGCCGTCGCAAAATGAAAATTTCGGCAATACCGCTGCGGAAGCGGTGGCTTGCGGGACTCCCGTGCTGGTCACCGATCGATGCGGGATCGCGCCCATCGTGGACCGGCAAGCCGGCCTGGTTGTGCCGCACGATTGCGCCGCGCTGGAGGCCGGGCTCGGAAAGATTCTGGATGATCCCGCCTACGCCGCGCAGTTGCGCGCAGGCTGCGCGGAGGTCGCGCGTTCGCTGGGTTGGGCGGAGCCCCTTGCCGAAATGGAGACCCTGTACCGCAGTTTGATTTCCGGGCAGCGGGCGGCATGAAGAGTCATCCACTGATTCGCGCGTGCTGGTTTGCCGTCAACCTGGTCCTATGCGTCTCCTTGGTAGCGGTGTTGTACAGCTTCGTCTGGGAATTCTCGACGCGCAGTTATCTGAAAGGTTTTTCGGATGCGATTATTCCTTCTTCCGACAGCCCCGAGCAAAAAGTCGAAGCGATTCTAGCCTGGATGGCGCACGGTCCAGGTCGCCGCACGGTCGCCGACCCGGCCGCGCTTGACCAGCGCAATCCCCAGGATACGCTGAACGTTCAGCAGCTCCTCGATGTTTGCGGCACGGCGACAAACGCTTTTGTGAATCTCGCCCAGAGCGCTGGTTTGCACGCGCGGCGGCTCCTCCTCCTGGATCGGACGAGAGAAAGCAAACATGTTGTTGTGGAAGTTCTGGTCGATAACCGCTGGATCGTCGTGGACCCGTCTTACCACCTGGGTTCTTCGCCTTCCAGACGGCCGCATGCTGACGCGTTTTGAATTGCAAAACCCTGAGATTTTCCGCGCTGCCACCGGACCGATTCCACTCTATCTCCCTGAATACTCGTATGAGTCAACCGCTCATATCCATTTGAGCCGGATTCCTCTGGTTGGAAAGCGCCTCCGCGGAATTTTGGATTTCGTCTGGCCTTCCTGGGAAGAAACCATCAACTGGACATTGATCGTGGAGCGGGCATCCTTCGCGATGTTGGTCGTCTCGACTTTTCTTCTCGGTTTTGCACTTGCTGCGCGGCTGATTCTGGGTTGGTACTGTTCCGGACGTTTTGGGATTGCCCGCGTCCGCATCCGCGACCGGATTGTGCGAGTCGGCCAGGTTCTGGTCGGCGATCAGCGATAACGCCCCGAACATGCACTTGCCATTCTGCGCACAGCCCCCTTCAGGTAGGGTTGGAATGCGGCCATGTTCAAGTTAGAGTAACGGCGCATGTGTGGAATCTGCGGTGTCATCGGAATAGAGCGCTCTGAATCCGGCGAAGCGATCGCGCGCCGGATGATGGCGGCGCTTTGGCATCGCGGCCCGGACGAAGACGGCCTTCTCGTCGCTCCTTCCGCGGCTCTCGGAATGCGCCGCCTCAGCATCATTGACCTTCCCGGCGGGCGCCAGCCCGTATTCAACGAAGAGGGAAACGTCGGCATCGTTTTCAACGGTGAAATTTATAATTTCCGCCAACTGCGAAACACGCTCGAAGCACGCGGCCACAGATTCCGCACCCATTCGGATACCGAAGCCATCGTCCACGCCTATGAAGAGTGGGGGGAACAGTGCGTGCGCGAGTTGCGCGGCATGTTTGCCTTCGCCATCTGGGATGCCCGCTCCTCCGGCGCTTCGGGAGACGCCGCGCGCCACGCCCGGATTTTCATTGCCCGCGACCGCCTGGGGATCAAGCCTCTCTATTACGCTTTCGCGGAGGGCGCTTTACTTTTTGCTTCCGAAGTGCGCGCGCTGATTGCCAGCGGTCGCATCGCCCCGCGCATCGCGCCGGATTCCCTCGAATCATATCTGCTGTTCGGCTCGGTTTCCGAGCCCGCAACTCTGGTCGAAGGCATATTTTCACTTCCGCCCGGGCATTTGCTGACATTTTCCGCCGACGCTCCTCCGCGCAAGCCGGCCCCGGAACCCTACTGGAATTTTGCCGATGCCGCGCTTCAATCGAATGGTCCGCAGCCCACGAATTTGAACGAAGCGGCGAAACAATTGCGCCCTTTGCTTGAAGAAACCGTGAGCGACCACTTGATCGCCGATGTTCCGCTCGGCGTTTTTCTTTCCAGCGGCCTCGATTCCACCGCGCTGGTGGCTTTGGCCAGCCGGCTTCAGAAAGACCTGCACACGTTTACCGTCGTTTTTCCCGAACAGCGTTTCAGCGAGGCCTCCGTTTCGCGAACGACCGCGAAACAGTTTAAGACCCGGCATCAGGAAGTTCTCCTGACTCCGGACGATATGCTGGCGCAACTGAACGATGCCGTCGGCTCGCTCGACCAGCCCACGATGGATGGCTTGAACTCTTATTTCGTCTCTCGCGCCGCGCATCAGGCGGGATTGAAAGTGGCGCTCTCCGGCCTGGGCAGCGACGAAATCTTCGGCGGCTACTCGACGTTTGCTTCCACGCCTCGCGCCGCCTTCGTCGCCGGCCTGAGCCGTTTTGTTCCTGGCCCGTTCCGGCGCATGACCGCGAACCTGGCTGTCCGGATGGCGGCGGGGGATGCGATGAGCAAAGCCGCCGCAACCTGGAAGTCGCCCCGGCATTTTCCTCATGCTTATTATTTCACTCGAATGCTTTTTACGCCTTCCCGCGTGCGCCGTCTGCTCTCGCCGTACTTTGAATCCGGGAATCGTCCGGATGTAGGCGAGTCTCTCTGGCGCGAACGAATGCGGGAGACCACGCGACAAGCAGCGCGACTCGATTCGTTTACTTCCGTTTCCTGTTTCGAGCTTCAGTCTTACATGCTGAACACGCTGCTGCGCGATACCGACTCGGTCAGCATGGCCAATTCTCTCGAGGTCCGTGTTCCGTTCCTGGACCACCGCCTGGTTGAATTCGTCGCTCGTCTCCCGAAGTCGGCGAAATACAGCTCCGTCGAGCCGAAATCGTTGCTGGTGAGGGCGCTGGAAGATGTCTTGCCGGACGACGTGTTGGGCCAACCCAAGCGAACGTTCACACTGCCCTGGGAAGTTTGGCTCAGAGGCCCCCTCGGCCTGCGACTGTCTCAGGACCTGGCGAACATAACGCCTCCGCTACTGCAATTGATTAACATGCGCGCGTTGCGCGGCGTGTGGCAAAACTTTGTAATCGGTCAGACCAACTGGTCGCGTCCCTGGAGCCTCTACGTGCTCAATCTGTGGGTGGATCGCCACATGACGGGCGCGGCTACAGATCAAGTCTCCACGGCGCAGGCGGTGCGCCCCGCCGAAATGGTCGGCGGAGTTGCGAAATCGGGTTCTTAGGGCGGGGGGAAACAATTCCGGATGCATATTCTTGGCATTAACGCGTATCACGGCAACGCTTCCGCGGCAATCGTCTCGGACGGCCGGCTGATTGCCGCTGTCGAGGAAGAGCGCTTCAACCGCGTCAAGTATGCGGCGGGATTTCCGTCCGCGGCGATTCGCTATTGCCTCGATGCGGCCGGGCATTAAACTTTCGGAAGTGGATCACATCGCAATCCCGCGCAATCCGTGGGCGCGCCTGGGAACCAAACTCCTGTATGCCATGCGAATGCCGAGCTTTGCCCGCGAGCGCGCCAAAGTCATGGTCCGCTTCGTGGGAATTCCCGAAGCGCTCGCCCAGGCTTTTGACATCGCCCCGGAAAATATTCGCGGCAAATACCATCGCGTCGAGCATCATCAGGCGCACCTGGCCAGCACATTTTATGTTTCTCCGTTTGAGCAGGCCGCGCTGCTTTCTGCCGACGGCCTCGGGGATTTCGCGAGCACCATGTGGGGAACCGGCAGGGGCAGCCGCATGGACGTCGGCGGCTCAATCGCCTTCCCCCATTCGCTGGGAATGTATTACACCGCCGTTTCACAATATCTCGGCTTTCGCAAATTCGGCGACGAGTTCAAAGTCATGGGCCTGGCCGCTTATGGCGAACCTGCCTATCTCGATGAGTTCCGAAAAATCGTTCTCACCAACGGCGGCGTTGGTTTCCGCCTGGGCCTCCAATATTTCAAACATCACCGCACCGGTCCTGAGATGACTTGGAAAGACGCGGACAAAACGCCGGAACTCGGAGCGATGTATTCCGACTATATGGTCGAGCGGCTCGGACCTTCGCGCGACCCGGAAGCGCCTGTCGAGAAAATTCATCGTGACGGCGCTGCCTCCCTGCAGGCCCGCCTCGAAGAAGTGTTGTACGAAATGCTGCGTGGCCTCCACGCCCGCACGAAACAAAAAGCGGTTTGCCTGGCGGGCGGCGTCGCGTTCAATTGCGTCGCCAACGGAAAAATTTTCGATGAAACGCCTTTCGAGCAAATCTATTTACAGCCGGCTTCCGGGGACGCGGGGCTTGCGATCGGCGCCGCTTATTACGTTTATCATCAGATCCTCGGCCAGCCGCGTTCCTTTGTCATGGAAGATGCGTATTGGGGACCGGGCTATTCTCCCGAACAGGTGCGCTCGGCCGTCGCCGCCAGCCGCTTGCAGAGCGAAGGATTGGAAATTGCCGAGCTGAGCGAAGAACGGGTCGCGAAAGAAACGGCGAAGGAAATCGCCGCCGGAAAAATCGTCGGCTGGTTTCAGGGCCGCGCCGAGTGGGGACCGCGAGCCCTCGGCAATCGCAGCATTGTTGCCGATCCGCGCCGCGCCGACATGAAAGATATTCTGAACGCCAGAATCAAGCACCGCGAAATGTTCCGCCCGTTCGCCCCGTCGGTCCTGGCGGAATCGACGGGAGACTATTTCGAGAAAACGTATCCCTCGCCTTTCATGACACAGGCGTATTCGGTGCGTCCCGAGAAGCGCGACGCGATTCCCGCTCCGACCCACGTGGACGGCACCGGGCGTTTGCAGACCGTCACGCAGGAAGCGAATCCGCGTTACTGGCGATTGATTCGCGAATTCGGAAATCTCACGGGAGTTCCGGTGTTGTTGAATACTTCGTTTAACGACAATGAGCCCATCGTTTGCCGTCCCGAAGAAGCCATCGAATGTTTCCTCCGGACAAAGATGGACGTCCTGGTTCTTGGCGACATGTTGATCCGCAAGCCTGGATCGCCCGAGGCGCCGCGCTGACCCGGCCTTTGCCTTTTCGCGCCTTTTGTTTGAATTTGTTTTTTCGTTTCTCTTCCGGATGAGACCGTGCACATTCTACTGATGAACGAATATTTTCCGCCGGATACCAGCGCCACGGCGAAATGCGCCGTTCAGGTCGCGGACGCCCTGACGGAAAAACACCGTGTCACCGTGCTGGCCGGACGCCCGAGCTACGATCCCACGGAGCGTCATCCGCCCTATTTATTGCGCCGCGAAGTTCGGGGAAATCTCGTCATTGAACGTGTTGGCTCCACGGCCTATCCGCGTTTTGAGATGCGCCGCCGCGTTTCAAATTACTTAACCTATCTTTCGCTCGCCGTTCCTCGCGCGCTTTCCATTCGCTCCGATGTTGTTCTGGCTATGACGGACCCGCCGATTGAAGGCATCGCCGGAGCATTGGTCGCGCGCCTGTCCTCTCGTCCCTTCGTGTATAACATTCGCGACATGTATCCGGACATGGCCGTAGGCGGCTCGATTGTCCGCCCGGGAAGCTTCACGGCGCGCTGGGAGTCGATGCATCGCTGGGCTCTGCGTTGCGCCGCCCGCGTGATCGTTCTCGGCGAAGACATGCGCGACCGCATCGTTGCAAAAGGCGTCGATCCCGGACGCGTCGTGATTTCACGCGACGGAATCAAAATTCCCGAAACTTTGCCGCCTGCCGATAATCCCGTAGCGCAGGAGATCCGCGGAGATTTTCGTTTCACTCTGGTACATGCAGGCAACCTGGGTTTCTATGGCGCGTGGCAAACGCTCATTTCGGCAGTCCGAATGCTAGAGAATGAAGGAGTGGGCCTGGTCTTTGTCGGCGAGGGAGCGATGAAGTCTCAAGTCGAAACCATGGCCGCGGGTTGCCGCGCCGTGCGCTTTCTTCCGTTTCGGCCCGCAAAGGAAGTCCCGTTCGTTCTTTCGTCGGGAGACATGCACGTGGTCACCGTGAAGAGAGGTCTCGAGGGTGTGGTCGTTCCAAGCAAACTGTATCCCACGCTGGCCGCCGGACGCCCCGTGCTCGGCGTTGCTCCCGACGAAAGCGATGTGGTGCGCATCATTCGCAAGTCGGGATGCGGACTGGCGGCGAATCCGGACGATCCAAACTCGGTAGTCGAGGCGATTCGAGGGGTGTTGCACGACTTGGAACATCTGAAAAACATGGGCGCGCGCGCCCGGGAGATCGCTTTTTCTTATGATAGAGTGAAGCAGCTCAAAATATTCACAGAGACGCTTGAGGAGGTTGTGCACGAATGACGCAGTCCGAAACGATGTGGACGGGAAAAACTGTATTGGTTACGGGGGGATCTTCATTCATCGGTTCGACTCTCGCGGACCGGCTTATTGAACGTGGCGCAAAAATCCGCGTGGTGGACGACCTGACCAGCGGGCATCTCGGCAACATCGCCGGACAAATCGCCGCCGGGAATATCGAATTTATCCGCGCCGATTTGCGCGATCCGGGGATTGCGCGGGGCGCGATGCAGGGAGTTCACACCGTGTTTCATCTGGCCGCCGATCACGGCGGGCGCGGCTACGTGGATCTGCACCAGGCGGGACCCGCATCGAATTTTTTTCTTGATGGACTGATTTTCTGGGAAGCCGTGCGAGCCAAAGTTCACAAGGTGGTTTTCGCCTCCTCCGGCTGCGTCTATCCAAACTTCCTGCAATCCGACGTGAACAAGGAAGTGTTCCTCACCGAGGATTTGACCAAAGGTCCCAACGACGCCGACAACACCTACGGCTGGGCCAAGCTGATGGCCGAATTCACCCTGCAGGCCTACTACAAGGAACATGGCCTCAAAGCGGCCTCCTGCCGTTACTTCACCGTGTACGGCCCGCGCGGCGTGGAAAATCATGCCGTCATCGCCATGATCGCGCGCGCCTTTCTGAAACAAAATCCGTTTGAAGTCTGGGGCGACGGCACGCAGATTCGTAACTGGACCTATATTGACGACATCGTATCGGGCACGATCGCTGCCGGAGAAAAAATCGACGACGGCACGGCCATCAACCTGGGCACCATGGAACGCGTGAAGGTTGTGGACGCCGTGAAAATGGTCATGGAATTCACCGGCCACAAAGCCGACATTAAATTCTTGACCAACATGCCCACCGGCCCGCTGAACCGCGTGGCGGACAATTCACTGGCGAAAAAACTCACCGGATGGGAACCGAAAGTTCCGTTCCGCGAAGGCCTCAAGCGCACCATCGACTGGTATTATAAGGACCGCGATCGCGCGCACGTGGAAGCCATCTTCAAGAGGATGCTCACCGAGCGCTGAGGTCCGTATCCGGTTGCGGGCTGTTCCACTTCGCCCGCGGGAACGAACGATGAACACGAGCCTGATTGCTTTCGCCGTCGGTCTGATTGCTTCGCTGGGACTAACCGTCCCGGTGCGGCAATTGGCTCTGCGCACTGGAATGGTCGATCATCCCGGTCCGCGGAAAGTTCACGTGCAGCCGATGCCGCTGCTCGGCGGCCTCGCGATTTATCTCGGCGTTCTGATCGCACTTCTTGTTTCGCTTGACGGCCCGGCACTCACGCAGGTCGTCGGAATTTACGCGGGAGCCACGCTGGTAGCGGTCGTCGGAATCCTCGATGACCGCGGGCTACTTCATCATCAGATCAAATTGTTTGGAGCGATGCCTCTGGCGGCGGTCATTCTTCTCGTTTCAGGCATCCGTGCTCAGGTCTTTTCCACAATTCTGCCGGGAGCCGCTGGAATCTGGGCGGATACCGCGCTCACGATCGTGTGGGTTGTCGGCATCACGGCATCCTTCAGCATCCTCGATCACATGGACGGTCTTTGCGCGGGCGTCGCCGCGATGGCCTCACTGTTCTTCGCCCTCTTCGCTCTCGAAAGCGGGCAACTCCTCGTCAGCACCATGGCCGCCGCGGTTTTGGGAGCCGCAGCAGGTTTCCTCCGCTGGAATTTCAAGCCCGCTAAAATTTTCATGGGCGATGGCGGCGCAATGTTCCTCGGCTTCCTGATGGCGACGCTTTCCTTAAAACTTCGCCCCGTCATGTCTGGCAGCCACAGCGCTGCCTGGCTGATTCCCATTTTCATCCTCGGCGCCACGATTTTTGACACTACACTGATTACAATTTCCCGTTCCCGCCGGGGGTTCATCCCCTTCACCACTCCGGGAAAGGATCACACCGCGCATCGCCTTTCGAACGTATTCAACAGTCAGCGCAGCGCCGTCCTGACGATGTACGCCCTCGGAGCCATCTTCGGCCTGCTCGCCCTGGCGATCAGCCACTTGCTCGCTGGCCCTGCGTACGCTGTGGCAGGATTTTCCACGCTGGTAGTCCTCGCCGCCGTCGCTCTCCTCGAACGCGCGCCCTACGAACGGCAAACGCCCAAGAACCAGATTGCCGCGTAGCTTCCCGAATCGATTTACCGCTAAGCTAAAAGCGCCCTTATCCCCAGCGGATCGACGTTGCTTCGCGGAGCTTACCGCCGTTCCATTTCGGAACATTCGAATTAAATCAGCTGCTGAATCGCCTCGCGCCAATCTGCCGCTAGATATTTCACACGCAATGCGCGCTCAATTAATTCTTTCGAACGGTCTTCGTTCACATAAATGCGCAAGGCGTCCAAAATGGAAACGCGGTTCTGATCACGATGGCCCAGCACAATTTCATCACCCGCGCCGACTTCGCCCTCCCGCAGGACGCGGAAATAAAATCCGGAATAATGGCTGGCCAGGAAACGTTTGGTCATATCGTTCCGCCCGAACTTCAAATTCAATTTGAAGCAGGGAAGGCGGGGTTGCGTCACCACCACTTCCGCCGTCCCGATAAAAAAGCGGTCGCCCACGAAAACCGAGTCTTCCAGCAAGCCCGCCGTCGTGAAGTTTTCGCCGAACGCGCCCCACGGCAGGTCGACGCCCGGGAGGTGCTTCTTCCAGAATGGATAATGCTCGGAGGGATAACCATAAACGGCTTTATCCCTCCCTCCGTGTACCGATAAATCCGCTTGCCGGTCGCCATCGAGATTCAGCAAACGCAGTTGCAATCGTCCCTGCACCGGCGTCTTGAATATTCCAGTCGACACTTCCTCGCCATTCTGTTGAACGATACGGGGGGTTCCTACCTGTATTGAAATCAGCGAGGGGATCAAACCATCCTCCCTTTCCGCGGGGACGCACCACAGTTCTTGCCGGGCTCCGCACCCCGGCCGCGAAGGATATTGCATTTTGATGATGTGCGTCGCTGAAAGGGAACAATTTTTTCGGAGCCCCTCCGCCTTCCGCTTTGCCTTCAGTCCGGGTTTGGCTATACTGCTGTCTCACTGTATGGGCTCCAGTCGGGGATAGGCGCGGAGTTGGGTGATTTGGGGAGAGGTTGGGTCAATCCGGGTTGATGCAAAGGCGGCTGCCCACACCGGTCGGAAACTGCTAATTTGATTTGTGAGGCGCCTCCTTGCGGGGCGCTTGCGGGATGAGGCGCGACTTTGATTTGGGGGAAGGTTCCACTGCAACACGAGAACGAAAAAGGACGCGCAGCAAAGGCTGGCCCTCAGGTCGCCGTCATCGGCGGCTCCGCTTCTGGATTTTTCACTGCGTCGCTTCTTGCGAAAGCGGGATGCCCGGTCGAAGTCCTCGAGCGTTCCGAGGAACTTGATCCCACTCCCCGTACACTGATCGTCACCAGCCATATGCGCACTCTGCTGGGAGAAGTCGGCGAGCGCGCTATCGTCAATGAAATTCGAAGATTTGAACTTTTCACCGACGGCCGAAAAGCCTTTGTTCCGCTGAAGCGCCCGGACCTGATCATCGAGAGGTCGCGCCTGATTCACGGACTTGCCGAGCAGGCGCAGAGCCATGGCGCGAAAGTTTCGTTCGGCAACCGGTTCACGTCTTTGCAGAGCAACGGGGCCGGGCTGCGCGTGGCCGTGGAGCGCTCGCAGGACGGCCGCGCGGAGGAATTGCACGCCGATATCGTTGTCGGCGCCGATGGCGCGGTCTCGAAAGTTGCGCAGTCGGCCGGATGGCCGCGCCAGCCTACCGTTCCCCTGGTGCAGGCAATCGTAAAAATTCCCGCGGACATGTCGCCGGACACCGTGCGTGTCTGGTTCATTCCCGATGACACGCCGTATTTTTACTGGCTGATCCCGGAATCGCGCGATCGTGCGGCGCTGGGCCTGATTGGCGAAGACGGCCAGGAAACGCGCCGCTGTCTCGAAGGCTTTATGGAAAAGCGCGGCTTCACGCCGCTTGGTTTCCAGGGCGCGCGCATTCCCGTGTACGACCGCTGGACGCCGGTCGAGCGCCGCGTCGGCGCGGGCCGCGTGTTTTTGGTCGGCGATGCGGCGGGGCAAGTGAAAGTATCAACCGTCGGAGGAATCGTCACCGGTTTCCGCGGCGCGATCGGCGTGAGCGAAGCGATTTTGAAAGGCGGAGAAAGCCGCGAGCTGCGTTCCCTGCGCCGCGAACTCGACCTCCATCTGCTGATCCGAAAAACGATCCATCAATTCAAGCAGGCCGATTACAGCCGCCTGGTCGATCTCATGAACGTCTCGACGACCCTTTCCCTCAGTAAGTACACGCGCGATGAAGCCGCGCGCGTTCTCTGGCACATCACTTTGAGCCAGCCGCGCCTGCTGCTGCTCGGCTTGCGCGGATTGCTTTCCGGCGCTTCGATCCTGCCCAAAAATCGCGTCTGAAGAATCCTGATTCCCTGTTTTGCGGCATTCATTCCTGCGAGATTTTAGTGGCACAGGCTTCAGCCTGTAGATTTTTGATTTCCACAGGTTTGGGCGGAATTCAAAACCCACAGGCTGAAGCCTGTGCCCCTGCGGGCCCATCGCCGATCGCGAACGGAAAAAATGTGCTCGACAACACACCTGTAAGGTCATAACTTCAATCGACGACGGGCTCTAAGCGAGTCCCGCATGCGATTGAAAACTTGGAAAAGGTGAAGCGATGAAGAATTACGCCGCTAAAGTCGTCGCAGGGCTTATTCTGTTTTTCAGCATGTTCGCGGCAAGCGCATCGGCGCAGGACAACGCGGCAGCGATCGACGCTCACCTGATTGCAGCGCGAAATGCCGCTGGATTCGATTTCACGGACCTGCTTGCTCGTTTGTGCGTTGCACCGGAATGGGTTCCGAACGTCGTCCGGGACAATCCACCTGCCCCCGCCCCGCCTCGCGATACCTGGTACGCCGAACCCGCCAAAGTTTTCGATAACCTGTATTTCGTCGGGTCGAAGATTCACAACTCCTGGGCGCTGACCGGGAGCGAGGGAATCATCCTGATCGACACGATCTTCACCTACAACTCGGAGGAGGAAATCATCGGCGGATTGAAAAAACTGGGCCTCGATCCGGCCAAGGTCAAATATGTCATCATCAGCCATGCGCATTCCGATCACGTCGGCGGAGCGAAACTTATGCAGGACCGGTACGGCTCACGCATCGTCATGGGCGGCCCCGATTGGGATTCCATCGACAAGTCCGTCAACGGCTATCCGCAGGGAAAACCGAAGCGCGACATTGTCGCCGACGATGGCCAGAAAATTACGCTGGGCGATATCGCTGTGACCCTGATTGCGACGCCGGGCCATACGCCGGGAACGCTTTCCATGATTTTCACGGTGAAGGACAACGGCAAACCGCTAACGGTGGCCTATTCCGGCGGTACGTCGTTCAATTTTCCCAGCACGCCCGAAAACTTCGACACCTACGCGAAGTCACAGGCCAAGATGGGCGCTGCCGTCGCGTCGGCCAATGCCACCGTTCTTCTCTCGAACCACTCGGAATACGATTCCGCAATCACCAAGATCAAGTTGCTCGCTTTGCGAAAGCCGGGCGAGTCGAGTCCCTTTGAGATTGGGCAGGAGGCGGTCGGGCGCTATTTTGTTGTCGGCAGGGAATGTGCCCAGGCCGAAAAGATCAGGCTGACGCAGCCGCAGAAATAAATGTGCGATGTACCCGCCACGTTTTTCAACCCATCACGCCTGCTGGGCGGGAAAGATAGACGCGTACGCAATCGCCGAGTAAACTGCCCGGGACCGCTCAGGATGCCTGCCGCACGTGCAGGCGCAGGGGATGACTGTGAATATTCTCGGCCTTTCCGGCCTCGCTCACGATTCCGCAGCCGCGCTGCTTTCCGACGATGGGATCGTCGCCGCGATGGAGGAGAGCAAACTGGTTCGCCGGCGCACAGCGGCTGGAATCCCGCGCGAAGCGATTCGATTTTGTCTGGAGCGCTCCGGGACCGGATGGAGCGGCGTGGAATGTGTTGCCGTTGCGAGCCGCCCCGTGCGCACATGGATCCGGCAGGCGTGGATGCGCGCGAAGCTCACGCCCTTCGCCCCCGTTCCCAGCGGCTACTATCAGACGAAGGCGCTGGGGGAACTGGGCCGCGAATTGAACAACGGTCGCCTGCTCCATAGGCTCGGCGAATCGCCGAACCTTCGCGTCCTGCACCTCGAACACCAACTCTGCCATGCCGCCAGCGCTTTCTACGCGTCTCCATTTGAAAATTCGCTGGTGCTCACGCTCGATGAACAAGGCGATGGCCACGCCGGTTGCCTTGCGACCGGCGAAGGCCATACGCTGAATATGATTGAGTCCATTCCGTTTCCGCATTCCCCCGCGTGGATTTTTTCGCAGGTCTCCGACCTCATCGGTTTTGCCCCTCACGGCGACGAGCACAAGACGCAATGGCTTGGCCTCGACGGCGATCCCGTTTTTGAAAAATTATTTGTCGAACTGCTACGCCGCTCCCCCGGGAAATTGCCGCACATCCTCTCCAGTTATTTCAACCGAGGCCTCGCGGGCCACATCGCTTTTTCCCCGAAATTTTATCGGGCCATTGGCGTGGACCCTGACATCGGCAAAGCGGCGGAAACAGGTTCGCCGCGTCCGCCGATTCCGGAAGCGCTGCGCAGACAGCTTGCCGCGAGCGTTCAGCAGGCGTGCGGTGCGATTGCGGCGGAGCTGGCGGAAAATTACCGGAAACAGACGGGCGCGAAGACGCTGTGCCTGGCGGGTGGATTATTCCTGAACCCTGTCATTGTCTCGTACGTTGAAAAAAACACGGGCTTCGATCGGGTGTTTGTTCAGCCCGCTGCGGGAAATGAAGGCACCGCGCTCGGCGCGGCGTGGTACGTGCGACACCATTTGCAGGGAAAGCCGCGCCAGGCGGCTGTCGAGCAACTGGCCTGGGGGCCCAGCTATTCGAATCAGGAGATCAAGCAGGTATTGGAAAATTGCAAGGCGCGCTACCGTTTTCACGTGAACGACGACCAGCGGCTCGAGGAAACCATTCAACTTCTCGTGGCCGGAAAAATCGTCGGATGGTTTCAGGGCGCGGCCGAATTCGGCCCTCGCGCTCTGGGCAACCGCAGCCTGCTGGCTTCCCCCTGGGCGCCCTACGTCAAAGAAAACTTGAATGAGTATGTGAAGCACCGGGAAGCTTACCGGCCGTTCGCGATTTCCGTAACAGCCGAACGCGCCGCCGAGCATTTCGATTACACCCCGTCGGCGCAATTCATGGCCACACTCGGCGTAGCCAAGCCGGAATCGGCGGCTTTGCTTTCGGGGTTTCTCCTACCCGGCGGACGCGTCCGATTGCATGTGGTCGAGCGCGCCGCGAACCCGCTTCTGTGGCGGCTAATCGACCGCTTCGGCCAGTTCGCGCCCGCGCCGATGCTGGTGAACACGTCGTTCAATCTTTTCGGCGAGCCGTTGGTGCTTTCGCCGCGCGATGCGGTGCGCAGTTATTTTTGTTCCGGAGTGGACGCTCTGGTGATGGGCGGCTTTTCGATGACGAAGACGTAGGTTTTAGTAGCACAGGCTTCAGCCCGTCTGTCTTTAAATTTAGTAGGGCAGCCAAAGAAGTCAAATCAAGACAGACCACCCTTCCTAATGTCAGGCTAAAAGCCTGTCCTGCCAGGAACACCAGGGAAGTGTTTCTGTAGCAACGCGCCCAGGAAAGAGACTTTTGTTGCCAAGCGGAATGGGCGAAAATCGGAAGGCGTCGGGGCGGAGGTCAACCGCCCGGCAGACGACGAGCGGCTCTCATGAAGGAGAACGACTGTGAAATTAGCGGTGATCGGATGCGGGTACGTGGGTCTGGTATCGGGGACATGTCTGGCGGAATCGGGCCATGAAGTGATCGCGACCGACAACGATACACGGCGGATCGAGGCGCTGCAGGCGGGAAAGATCCCGATTTACGAGCCCAATCTGGACAAAGTTCTCGAGGGCGTCGTACGCGACGGCCGTCTGCGATTCACGGCGGACTGCGCGGAGGCGGTGCGCCAGTCGGACGTAATTTTTATTTGCGTGGGGACTCCCCCGACCGAAAGCGGAGAAGCGGATTTATCGGCGATCGATAATGTGGCGCGGATGATCGCCAGGGAGTCGCGCAGTCCCAAGCTGGTCATCGAGAAGAGCACCGTGCCGGCGCAGACGGGGGAGCAGTTAAAGAAGGCGCTCGAAGTGTACGCGGCCAATGCAGGCGCGAAATTTCGCGTGGCGTCCAATCCCGAATTCCTGCGCGAAGGCACGGCCGTCGAAGATTTCTTTCACCCGGACCGGATCGTGGTCGGCGTCGAAGATAAAGAAAGCGAGCAGCAACTGCGCGAAATCTACAGGCCGATACTCGAGGGCAGATTCCGTTGCCCGGTGCACCAGCCGAATTGCCCTCCGGCGGCGACGCCCGATTTTGTGGTGACGACGATCGCCAGCGCGGAGTTGATCAAACACGCCTCCAATTCTTTCCTGGGATTGAAAATTTCGTACGCGAACGTCCTCGCGGATTTGTGCGACAGGCTCGGCGGGAACGTGGACGAAGTCACCCGCGCCGTGGGACTCGATCCGCGCATTGGTGGACAGTTTTTGAAGGCCGGCCTCGGCTTCGGCGGATTTTGCCTGCCCAAGGATATTCAGGCGTTCATCAAGCTGGCCGATCGCGCCGGTGTGGATTTTGGGATCCTGAAGGAAGTCGAGCGCGTGAACAAACAGCGTGTCGAGCAATTGGTGGATAAAGTGAAGAAGGCCTTGTGGGTAATGAAGGGCAAGCAGATCGGCGTGCTGGGAATCGCTTTCAAGCCGAACACGGACGATATTCGCCTCGCGCCCGCTGTGGAAGTGATCAAGCGTCTGCTGGCGGAAGGCGCGGTGGTGCGCGCCACGGATCCGGAAGGAATGGAACGCGCGCGAGCGGTGTTTCCGGACCTGATCTACAGCAAAGATCCCTATGAAGTCGCGCGCGGCGCCGATGCGCTTCTGGTGCTTACCGAATGGGAACAGTTCCGCCGCCTCGATTGGAAGCGTGTGCAAAATGAAATGGCCCGGCCTCTGGTGGTGGATGGCCGGAATATGCTTCGCCCGGCGGAAATGAAAGCGCTGGGATTCGAATATATGAGTTTCGGCCGCCCTGAACAGGTCGCGGTTCCCGTCCCCGTTGCGGGATAGGTTTTAGTAGCGCACGCTTCAGCCTGTCTGGTTCTGAATTTTGGAGCGCAGCCACGGAAATCAAAAGAACACCGTCTGAAGCTTGCGCTACTTAACCTGAGCCTCCGCAAACTGTTTCCGGAACGAAGCGAGCGTCAGCCCCAGCCCTTCTTCCAGATCTATTTTCGGTTCCCAACCCAGCAGACGCCGGGCTTTGGAAATGTCCGGGCAGCGTTGCTTCGGATCGTCCTGAGGCAGCGGCTCAAACACGATAGGAGTGGTCACGCCGAGCAGGACCCGAATGCGCTCGGCAAATTCCAGTATTGTAATTTCCTGCGGATTCCCGATGTTCGTCGGCTCATGTTCGTCGGACATCATCAGACGGTAGATGCCTTCGATTAAATCGGAAACATAACAGAAGCTGCGGGTCTGTTTCCCGTCGCCATAAACGGTGATGGGGTTTCCCGTCAGTCCCTGATGAACGAAATTCGGAAGGGCGCGTCCGTCATTGAGGCGCATGCGCGGCCCGTAGGTATTGAAGATACGAACGATGTGAGTGTCCAGTCCTTTGGCGCGATGGTAGGCCATGACCATGGCTTCGGCAAAGCGCTTGGCTTCATCGTAAACGCCGCGCGGGCCAACCGTATTTACATTGCCCCAGTAGGTTTCCGGCTGCGGAGTGATGAGTGGGTCTCCATAACATTCGGACGTGGAAGCGAGAAAATATTTCGCATTTTTCGCCAGCGCCAGACCCAGCGTGTTGTGCGTTCCGAGCGATCCCACTTTCAACGTCTGGATGGGCAGCTTCAGATAATCGACCGGGCTCGCCGGCGACGCGAAATGAAGTACGTAGTCGACCGGGCCCGGCACATCGATGAATTTTGTTACGTCCTGCTGCACCATTCGGAATCGCGGATTGTCCTTCAAATGCCGCACGTTGGTTTCCGTGCCGGTCACCAGATTGTCGATCGACAGGACATCCCATCCATGATTCAACAAATAATCGCAGAGGTGAGACCCGAGAAATCCCGCGCCGCCGGTAACTACTGCGCGCATCGGTCCAGCTCCCTGGCGTTGTCGTTTGCCGATGGATCCTGCCGTCTTGTCATCGTAAATTCCCTCAACTCGTCGATCCAGAGTGTGAAACCGAATGCCATTGTAGCCTTCACCGGCTCCATTACAAAGTCCGGTTCCATGATTCGATTGCGGGTTTGTAACGGGCGGCTTCGACCGATGGTGCGAGTCGACTTCAGGCCCTGCACGGGTCCCAACACCGGCCTCGACACCGGCCTCGACACCGGCCTCGACACCGGATTGACCTGCCCCGGCGGGCAGGTTAGGATTTCACGTCCGCCCATCGCACATGTCGCACACTCGATTTTATTTATTACGGTGCTGCCCGTCCTGCAAGAGTCTGGACGTGCGCCGTTCGCACCGGCGTGGGCTGTTGGAAATGGTTGTTCTGCCGCTACTTTTAATGCGTCCCTTTCGCTGCGAGGACTGCACCAAGCGGCACTACAATCTCTTCTTCACGCGCGCGTTTCAGGAACCCGGGGAGAAAGTGCGCCGCACCCGTCGGGAAAAGGATTAAGGAAGAAATACGGAAGACGATTGCGTCAGGAGCAGGCTGAATTGTGACTGAGTCGAATTCGAAAATGCGCCGCTGGCTGATTCCAGTGGGCCTCCTTCTTTTTTTTGGAAT
The DNA here is from genome assembly GCA_963788335.1 of Terriglobia bacterium. Classification (GTDB taxonomy): domain Bacteria; phylum Acidobacteriota; class Terriglobia; order Acidiferrales; family UBA7541; genus Palsa-360. The sequence continues at coordinate 220,293 of CAWBGM010000006.1, read as the reverse complement.
TTGTGGATGCGCCTTGTTTCTCACGATCGGCCGATGGCTGATGGTCAAGGACCCTCTGGTTCATTCCGATGTCATCGTGGTTTTGAGCGGACATCTGCCGGACCGCGCGCTGGAAGCGGCGCGTTTGTACGGGGCCGGCTACGCCGACCAGGTCTGGATCTCGGCGCCGGTTTCCCCCGCGGATGAATTGAAGGCCATGCACATTAATTTCCTCGGCGAGGATTTCTATAACGAAAAAGTCCTTCTCGCCAATCGAGTCCCCCCGGATGCGATTCATATCCTGGAGCATCCCAGCGCGAATACGGAAGAGGAGGTCCGCGAGATCTCCGCAGATCTTCAAAAAATGAATTTGCACCAGGTAATTATCGTGACTTCGAAACCCCACACGCGTCGCGTACGGACGATCTGGCGCAAGTTAGCCGCTTCCGATCAGCACCTGACCGTACGTTACGCGGACGACGATCCCTACGACGGGGCGCACTGGTGGCGCCATACGCACGACGCACTGGATATCGTTCGCGAGACCTTGGGGCTGTTTAACGCCTGGGCGGGATTCCCCGTGCGTCCCAGCGAAAACTGATCATGCCGGTCCGCCAACGCAAACCGAGCGAGCTTGTGCAGCAACTCATGCCTCTCCTTTTGATGGGGGCCGCCCTGCTCGTTTCCAATCGTTACTTTACTTTCGTCGACGATGAAGTCGGAACACTGAATGCCGCGTCCCATCCGGTGCGAAATATGTTTGCGGCTTTTCTTTCCGGTTCGGGAACCGATCTAATCCCTCCGCTCTACGGCACACTGCTCCACTTGTGGCTGCACGTGTCGTCCGGGAGTTTTGAATATCTTCGTATCCCCGCCGTTTTTTTCTTTCTCGCCGGATTTTTTTTCCTGAGCCGGGCGGCCGCCAAACTGGCGGGTCCCGGGGATGCGACCACGCTGATCTGGCTGGGAATCCTCTGGCCGCTCGGTTTTCACTACGGGCGCCTCGATGAACCGGACGGTTTTGTGTTTTTTCTTGTGGCCGGGCTTACGCTCGCCTACTTGCGGTTTATCGAGAAACAGGATTTCGCGCGCGCGCTGACGATCTTTTTATTTGGCGCGACGCTATTGTGGTCGACGTTTTTCGGATGGGCGGTCTTGATCTGTCTGGGCGCCGACCAACTGCTGCGCCAACGCGCCGGAGAGCCAGTCATTCCCGCTCGTGTGCTCGCGCGAACCTACATTTTGTGGATGGCGGCATTCATTCCCCTCGCCCGGCCGTTTTACGAAACGTTCGCCGGAAGCGTTCGCCTTCATCAGGCATTTTCCGCCCGAATCGCAAATGCCGCTCTTCACATTTACAACTTATTCGTGAGCGAATCGGTGGCGCCGTGGCGCTGGCAATTGAGCGTGCCGGCCGCTCTGGCCGTCCTGGCCTGCATCGTTTTGATTCTTCTGAGCTCCTCGAAAGTTTCCTCCAGGTTTCTTGCGTACAGCGCTTTCTTGCTGATGTGTATGGCGGTCACCGGCATATTCCCAACCCGGCGCTTGCTGATCCTTGCGCCCTGGGTGCTGCTGTCCATGGTGATGTCCATCGGTTCGATCAAGTCCCGATGGGGCCGCCCAGCCCTCGCGGCGGCCCTGCTGATGATTGGGGCAATCGGCTGGTATGGAATCTATTTGAGGCAGTACTATTCAGCGCCGGAGTTCCTGGAAACCTGGCCGCAAATCGCCGGGAACGCCGCGGAGAAACTTCAAACCGGCGCAGGAGTGATTTCAAACAGCCGTCCGCTCTTTTTCTATCTGACGTACGCGCTTCGGGCCACGGCGGTCGGCACGGAGCAAAAATTTGAAGGGTTTCTCCCCGATTCCTTTTCGCAGCCAAATGTGTTCACTCCGGAGCAGTGGCTTTCCTCCGGCCGGGCCAATTTGCCTTCCATGATCTGGATTCGCGGCACATCGGTTCAACAGGCAGAACCGTCCATGGACGCTGTGGGAATGGAACTGGATCACGGTTGCGGATCGCGCGAATCCCGCCTGATGATGCGCGACCAGGGCTATAGCTGGAAGCTCCGGTTTCTTCACCAGGTCGCTCCGGAAATCTGGCGCATTGAGATCCGCGAATACGACTGTGTGTCAACAAATTCTAAAGAGATCTTCCGCCTCCCCGCGCCTTGACCCAGTAGGCCTTTTCCGCGGATATTCCATTGCCGATGCGCGCGCACTGTACGGTTTCTCCACTCTGAAATCATTCCTAAACTTCTAGTACGTTGGGTCCATTGTCACGCCCGGTTCGCTCGGCGAAAATGTTTACTGGAGGAAGAGTCCGAATGGTGGCGGTTCTTATCTTCGGGATCTCGGCGCTGATGCTCAGGAATTTCTTCCTCTACTACTATCGGTCGCTGGCCGTAGCGCACGCGGGTGTCCGATGACCCGGTCAAGCATGGTCGTTTCAGGAGTCTGGCAGTACTGCCGGGCGGGTCGACTGGTACCTGTGGCCCATTGTGGCACGCAATCGGATAAAGGAAACTGTTACTCGAGGATGATAGCTCAATGATCCCGGCCATTCTATTTACGGTTTCAGTAGCAGCCTTCCTCCAGTTTGGGCTGTACTACTGGCGCGCTACGATTTCTGGAGTCGCGGCCCAGCCGATATCGGAAAGAATTCGGGCAGCCGCCGGGATTTCGGCAGCGACTATTGGGGCCAGGGATTTCCGTTCTATATTGAAAGTAAAAGACTTAACGCCAGACCTGCGGGGCCCGAGCGGAAATTTTGCTGCGCTTCGTACCTACTACTCGATCGTTGAGAAGATGGGCAGCATCGTCCCGGCGATGGCGAAGTGGTCCAACTCAGAGATGGCCACATGCTCACGCTACATCGCGGTCTTGATGGACCAGCATATGGAACGTAACATGGCCTGCGCAGCCCAGATGCGCGGAATTTAGTTTGGAAATTCAAAATAGACAGGATGAAAAGGGCGTAAGACTCAGTAAGCCCAGCGCAGCAATACCGCTCCAGAGGTGTAACCCGCACCCACCGCCACCAGCAGCACCAAGTCACCCTTTTTCAGGCGTCCCTGCTCCACGGCGTCGCGCAGGCCCAGTGGTATCGTCCCTGCCGTCGTATTTCCGTAGCGCTCGATATTGATCATCACCTTGGAGTCGTCCACGCCCAGCCGCTCCTGCATAGCCTTAATGATACGCAAATTCGCCTGATGCGGTACGACCAGAGCTAGGTCCTTGCTGGTATATCCATTTCGCTCGAGCATCCCGCAGGCCAGCTCCGCCATGCGGCGAACGGCATATTTGAACACCTGAGCGCCTTCCTGATGGACGACATGCATCTTCTGGTCAACCGTCTCGTGGGAAGGAGGATTCAGCGATCCTCCGCCAGGCATGAACAGAAATTTTCCGCCCGAGCCGTCCACTTCGTGCACGAAGTCTAGGATGCCTTCCTCATTGGAATCGGTGTGTTCAAGCAGCACCGCGCCGGCGCCATCGCCAAACAGCACGCACGTGGCGCGGTCCTGATAGTCCAGGATGGATGTCATGACGTCGCTGCCGATGACCAGCGCTTTTTTCTGATTTCCCGAGCCGATAAATTGAGCGCCCACCGTCAGGGCATAGATAAACCCGGAGCAGGCCGCGGAGAGATCGAATCCCCAGGCATTTGTCGCTCCTAGTTTGTCCTGGACCAGGCAGGCGGTCGCGGGAAACATCATGTCCGGAGTCACGCTGGCGACGACGATCAAGTCGATTTCCGAGGCGGGTACGTTTCGAGCGGCAAGAACCTGGCGTGCAGCGGCGGCGGCCAAATCGGATGTGGCGACGCCCTTATCGACAACGTGACGCTCGCGGATGCCGGTGCGTTCCCTGATCCAGGCGTCATTGGTATCGACAAGCTTTTCCAAATCCGTGTTGGACATTACCCGGGGAGGCAGGTATCCGCTCACACCGGTAATTTTTGCCGCAATACGTCTGGACATTCACGCTCCGTTTGGCTTGTCTGGTTCTCCGAGTAGAAGAACCGCGATTTTACGCAAACGGAGGCGGCGAAACAAGCCTGCCGTCACGGTGGGGAAGCAGTGCCCGTCCAAAAAATCGCCAAGTCTCAATAATATAGCCGTTCAGATCACGCGGGAGGGGCTTTCCTACAACATCCTAGGTGCTCCGCAACCAGGCCCCGAGGCTTTAGTGGAACACTTCCGGTTCACGCGCCGTGACCGGATTCACGATCAGAGGATTCGGCAATTCGCGCAGGCGGGAAATAAAAACCTGCACCAGCGCGGGATCGAATTGCGCGTTGCCGCAACGGCCAAGTTCCGAGATGGCTTCTTCGGGTGTGCGGGGCTTCTTGTAGGTCCGTTCCGTGGTAATCGTGTCATAGGCATCGGCGATGGCGATGATGCGCGCGCCGAGCGGAATCTGACTGCCCGCCAATCCAGCTGGGTAGCCGGAACCATCGAAGAACTCATGATGGTGGGCGACCATTTTTCGGATTTCATCGGTGCCGCGCAATGGCTCGAGCAATTTTGCTCCGTACTCCACATGGCGTTTCATCGCTTCCCATTCGTCCGGATTGAGCGGGCCGCACTTGTTGAGAATCGATTCCAGAATGCCGACTTTTCCAACGTCATGCAGCATGCCGCCCAGGCGGACTTCCTCGATTTGCTTGCCTTGCAATCCGATGGCTTCGGCAATCAGAACGGCGTAAGCGGATACTTTTTGCGAGTGGCCCGTGGTGAATTGGTCCTTCGCGTCCACGGCGAGCGCGAGCGATGTGAGAGTATCCATTACGATGGGAGGCAGCGGTTCCGAGGAGGACTCCCCAGGAAAATTCGATTCACCGTTTCCCTCCCGATTCGATGCCTCGGTTTCCGCCAACGATCTCGCAAACTGTTCGACACGGCTGTAGATTTCCACGAACGCATCGGGCCCGGTGGCGAACAATCGCTTCAGCGTGACGCCGAGGTAGGCATCCAGCACTTCGCGCTTCCATTGCTTGGAATCGGATTCGTTGCAGTGCTCCGCCGTGGAAACGGCGTTGCCGCCTTGATGCTTCGAGAGATACATCGAGGAATCGGCAACCTGAATCAGTTCCTGCGGCGTGGACCCGTGGAGCGGAAAACTGGCGACGCCAAAGCTGGAAGTGACATTTTTTTCGCGCAGCACGGGATCCGCGTTCACCCACGAACGCAATTTCACCGCGAGCTGGTGGCTCTGCTCGGAATCGGTCTCCGGCATCAGGATCACGAATTCGTCGCCGCCGTATCTCGCGATGACGTCCGAACGCCGGCAATTCTGCTCCAGAATGTGCGACACACGCTGCAGGACGAGGTCCCCGTCGAGATGGCCGTAGAAATCGTTCACGAATTTGAAACGGTCCAGGTCCATGAGGACCAGCGAGAACGAGCGGCCCGCGCGCGTGGAACGCTTCCATTCGCCGGAAAGCGCTTCCATGAAGAATCGATGCGTCTTCAGCCCCGTGAGGCCATCGGTGATGGCCTGTTCCTGCGCTTTCTGGAACGTCAACGCGTTGTGCAGCGCTCCGGAGATCAGGTCGGCCAAGGTGCCGAGAAACACGATCTCCTCTTTCGAGAAATCGTTTGAGTGGTCCGTCTCCACATACAACACCCCGTGCAACTGATCCGAATACACAATGGGGAGGGCGACTGCGGCGGTGGAACCTTCCAGGACAGGCTCCGACATCGGATCGGACGATCCGTACCGGATGACGGCCGTCTGGCCGGTGCGAGCCACCCGGCCCACGATATTGCCGTCCAGGTCCATGCGCCGCCCCAGTGCGCCTTTGCGGCGGCCGGCCTCGGCCTGGATCACGATTTCCTTGGTCGAGTACTCCAACAGGCCGATCCCCATATGCGAATAGTCGAGCCCCTTTTCGAGCTCGGCTCCAATGTTGGCGAGCATCTCGTCCGGATTCAGCGTCACGATAATGTTGCGCGAAATATTGTTGAGCAGGGCGAGGTGGCGCGATTTTGTGCGTTCCTCGCGGAACAAGCGCGCATTTTCCAGCGCAATCACCGCCTCGCTCGCCAGGACGCGCATCATTTCCAGGTGTCCCGAGTCCAGCGCGCGCTCCTGCGGGCTCTGCACCGCCATGGCGCCAATGGGCCGTTCATAGAGCAGCAGCGGAACTCCGCAAAAGCAGCCGTCATGGAAATGCACCGTTTCCAGGCCCAGCTTGCGCATCTCCTCGTTGTAATTTTCGCGGATCAAAAGGGGCTGCCGCGTGCGCATCAGATATTCGCTGACCATGCGGTCGTCCAGCGGCCGCGATCTTTTCGGGAGTAGTTGGCCGTTGCGCACCTCAACTTCAAACTTCATTTCGTTGGTGGCCGGATCGTGAAGCGCCACATAAAACTGGTTTACATCAAAGAGGCGCTTCATTTCCGTGAAAATCGTTTCGAACAGGGCGTCCGGATCGAGCGTGGAGCTCAGTGCCCGCCCGATTTCATTGAGCATGTTCAGTTCTTGCGTGCGGCGGGAGGTCTGCTGGATCAGGTAACTGTTCTCGACGGCCATGGCGATCTGATGGCCCAGCGCCAGCAGCAAGCGCAATTCCGCCGCTGTAAATCGCCGGCTTTCTGGCGTGCCGAGAAACATCACGCCAAATGCTTTTTCCTTCGCATGCAGGCTGATCCCGACGACGGTGCGAAGGTGCTGGCTCAGCGCCAGTTGACGGAATCGCCGGAAGGCGTCTTCGCTCTCCAATGCCGCCCAGGAGGCATCGCGGCCCAAGTCACGGAACACGACCAGCCCGCCCAGGCGCGAAACCAGATCCACCAGATGATCGTCCAGTCCCTCTTCGTGAGAGATCGAGCAGAAATTTTCCGTCAGACCGAAAGCTACCACCGAGGTAGGGCCCTCCGGATTGCCGTGATGCAGAAACAGCGCGCCCGCGGGCATTCTTACAACGCTCAGGACGCGCTCGAGCGCGTGCGAAAGCATTTCCTGGATTTCCGGTCCGACGAAAGTAGACGTCGCCAGGTTGACGTTGGAAAGTGCGAGCATGTTGTGCTCGACCCGGCGTTTTTCCTCTTCATACAGGCCCATCACCATCAGAGCGGCGGCGAAAAGTTGCGGGAGAATCTCCGTTGCGCGCAATGGATCGGCCAGCCGCCGGTCCAGCAGCGTCTCACCGACCAGAAGCGCGCCCCAACTGAGGAAGGAAACAGCCAGCAGCAAATCCGCGAAGGTCTCACGCCGCCCGCTTTCCCGATAGAACACGTACGCGACGCCGCACAGCACGGCCGCGACGCCCAGTTGCGGAGAAACGCTGAAGCTGTGCAAATAATAAGCGGCGGACCAGACGATGAAAACCGCTCCCGCTGCGATTTGTGGCCGCACGAGCGGCGACGCTTCCGTATACACGCGAGACGTGCTGAAGAACATCAGCGCGGCCGCGGCCAGCAGCCACTGATTCACCGCCGATTGCCACGGCGCAACGGAAACCCAGGGCTCGAGCGCGGGGCTCAGGTAGTGTAAAGCCAGTAAACACCAGCCGGCACTCCAGAGCATCAGATACGCCTGGCGCCGCAGGCTGTGCATGTAGGCGAAGAAGCCCGAAGTCAATGCCGAGGCCGTCAGCAGCGTGATGGCGATGATCGTTTCCGAAGTCATGAATTCAGGCACACCGGCGCATCAAACATTCGAAGTCCGCTCTGGAAGGGACTGCGATCGTGTGTTGCACAAAATGTTGAAAACAAAAGTATATCCAAGAAAGCTGGGCCGCCATTTCGATACGGTCGGGTCGATTTGCAAGCCGCCTTAAACCGCACCTGTCCCGCGAAATAGCGGGACTTTTTCGACTATAAGGGACGGCTTTCCAGCCGGTCAAGGGTACGGGGGTACCAGGCAGGAACAAAGGCACGTGAGACTTCGGACACAATTTTAGGGACGCGGATTTGACTACTGGTTTGGCCGGATTCGAGCGGTGTTTTCCAGGAGTACAGGCTTCAGCCTGTGGGGGTCCGGGCTTAGTTTGGAGTTGCAGTATTCAAATACCCGCAGGCTGAAGCGTGTACTACTCGTCTCGCGTTCCAGGTCCGGTTCGGCTAAGATAAACTGTTTTTCAATCACAGGAGAAGCACACCACATCGATGGATACGACTTCAAGCGGCGTTCGCGTGCGTTTTGCTCCTTCACCGACGGGGTATTTGCATGTCGGGGGAGCGCGCACGGCTCTGTTCAATTGGTTGTTCGCGCGGCGCGTGGGCGGCACGATGATTTTGCGCATTGAAGATACGGACATCGAGAGAAACCGTCCGGAGCTGGTCGAGGGAATCCTGGATGGGTTGAGATGGCTTGGGGTTGATTGGGACGAAGGTCCGTACTTCCAGTCGCAGCGCCTGGATCTGCACCGCGCCGCGGCGGAGAAATTGATCGCGTCGGGACATGCGTATTTTTGCGATTGCCTGGCGGAGAAATACGCCGGGGGCGACGCGGTGGATGAAGTCGAGGACGAGAAGAAAGAACAAGGCCCGCGCCGCATTTCGCGCTGCGGTTGCCGCGATGGAAAACCCGGATTGAGCGCGCGGAACTCGGCGATTCGATTCCGCGTTCCGCACGGCGCAACGACGAAATTTGAGGACGCGGTTTTTGGTCCCCGTGAAGTAGCGAACGAAGAGATCGAGGATTTTGTTGTCCTGCGTTCGCCCAAGGAAGGGCAGGAGCAGGGCGTTCCGACCTATCAACTGAGCGTGGTTGTGGATGACATCGACATGCGAATTACGCATGTGATCCGCGGATCCGACCACATTTCCAACACGCCGAAGCAGGCGCTGCTGTATCGAGCGCTGGGCGCCCCGCCGCCGATTTTCGCGCACGTGCCCCTGATCCTCGGGCCGGATCGCACCCGCCTCTCCAAGCGCCACGGCGCCACCAGCGTGGGTTCGTATCGCGACGAAGGATTTCTGCCCGAAGCATTCCGGAATTTTCTCGCGCTCCTCGGCTGGTCGGTGGGCGATGCGGAATTCATGCGCACCTCGGAAATTATTTCGCTGTTTTCGCTGGAAGGCGTGAGCCGCACCAACGCGGTCTTCGATCGCCCGAAGCTCGAATGGTACAATACGCAATATCTGCAGAAACTTCCGATCGAAGAACTCGTGCCGTTCATTCATGGCGAACTCGAACGCTCGAAACTCTGGCAGCCCGAGTGGGCGGGAGAAAAAAGCGGATGGTTTGCAATGACCGTCGATTTACTTCGCCCGCGGACGCGCTTGCTGCCGGATTTTTCCACGTGGGCGCGCGCGTTTTTCAGCGATACATTTGAATATGAAACCGCGGCGCGGGAAAAGTTCTGGAAAGATGAGCGACTGGGCGCGATGCTCGGAAAATTAGCCGACGCAATCGCCGCGATCACGGACTGGAATCACGATGCCTGCGACCACGCGCTGCGCGAACTCGCCGCCGCCGAGGGCGTCAAGGCCGGTTTGCTGATCAACGCCACGCGCGTCGCCATCGTCGGGCAAGCCGTCGCGCCTCCCCTGTTTGACACAATGCTCGTGCTTGGACAAGAGCGCGTCGTTCGCCGCCTGCGTAGCGCCGTGGAAGTGCTCTCCGGGCGCTGATCCATCGAGGCGCAATGGCTTGCAATTGAGGCATCGTTTAATGGTCCACGGTAGCGCACGGAGCGCCGCCATTCGCACTCCGGAAAACTTCCGGGCGTTCGTCATTCCGAAGCCGCCGCTGCATTTTCTTAGTGTTGTGAAGGAAATTTCAGGTTTGGAATCGGCGAGAAAATATTGATGTTCGCCGGGCTTGCGGGCGCATCCACTGCGGCGATGTCCAGTTCGGCTGTTGCGGGAATTTTCGTCGGCGGCAGACAGGCATCCTGATTGCAGGCCTGGTAGCCGATGGTGAGGCCGATTTTTTGATGGCCGAGCGGCGCGGCGCCATCCGCGCGCAGTTTCATCCGAACGGTGAACGACGTTTCGTACACGCGAAGAGGAGTCTTCGAAAATCGCAACGTGCGCATCACCCCGCGCGGATAAGTGGTTTCCACCAGCACGATCCCATGGGGAAGGTCTGCCGTGATCTTTGTTGGAATCAGATAGTCTTCCGTGGGTTCGTGCGCATTGACGTGAAATCCGGGCGTGATCTTTGCGACCATCGCGATTTCAAACGATCGCCCGCGCGGCACAGGCTGCAGAGAAACGTAGGCCTGGGGTTGGAGGACGCTGGCAGCTTTTGGGAAGGCACCCTCTTGCGCGGAGGCGGTCCCGGCAACCGCAGCCAGGGAGAGAACCAGGACAAACGCGCGCAAGCGCTTTGCCGGCCCGCCGAAATTGAAACGCGAAATCCCGCTATGGAATCCGGCCATATTGATTTAGACGCTCACCGCGCTGCCAAGTTGCTCGGTCAGAATGCGTCCCATGAGTTGCATCAGCGTTTCGCCCGTCTTTTCCAGTACGAAAGCCCCCGCCTTTTCCGACCAGGAAAGCTTAAAGCTCGTGGTCAGAGCGGAAATCCAGATCTGGCGCACCGGCGTGTTCGGGCTGATCACGAACCTCGTGCCCTGTTCATCTTCAAATAGGATTTCGAGTTTTCCGCTTCCGCCTTCGACTTCGAATCCGTGAACGTCGCCGAGATTCTCCAGTCGCCGGCGGAGCGATTCAAATGCGGCATCGCATTGTTTGTGAAATTCTTTTTCATCCATGGTTAAAACAATGTACCGCGAAGTCGTGGAAAGCGGCAAGCCGGCGATGAAGCCCCCGGATCCGTTATTTCAAAAGTGTCACCGGCAAGGGCTTTTCAATAAAAGCGCGCCCATTGCGTCGAACGAAATACGCACCCGCTCTGGGCCGCGAGCAAACTACACGCTTCAAACTGCGGCCGACAAAATGCGCTGCCGCGCCGTCATCCAGGGCCAGAGTTTCCGGCGCCCGTCCTCTCGCCACGAATTGATGCACAGCAGGGCGCCTCGCCGCTTCGCCGTCGTAATGTGGACAGCATCCCCGAGGCAGAAAACCAAGACAAGGCAAGGGCGCCAGATGTCCTGCCCAGGAATCGGTAATCCCCGATTCGAACCAGCAGATCGCTCCCGCGCTGATTCCTGTCAGAACGGTTCCTGAATTCCAGGCCTGGCGTAAAAGTTTTGGCAACTCCCATTCCCGCCATACCGCGAGCATGCTTTTCGTATTGCCTCCGCCCACGTAAATCAGGTCCTGTGCCATCAGAATCTTTCGCAGGTCCGGCGTACGCTCGAAGAAGGAAATATGAGTCGGCCGGCAACGGAGCTTCGCGAACGTCGCGTAGAATTTGGCGATGTATGTGGGAGCATCGCCCGTGGCCGTCGGCAAAAAGCAGATCGAGGGATTTAATTTGCGCGTCTGCGCCAGCGCGTAACGCTCCAACAATGGATTGTCGGGATCGGCGGTAAATCCTCCGCCGCCCATGGCGATGATTTGCTTTTTTACCGTTCGACTCACGCGTCACCTGTCATCGAAAACCCGCCACCGGCAACCGAATGATTCATTCATACCGCAAAGCATCCACCGGATCCAGCCGCGCCGCCTTCACCGCCGGATAAATTCCAAAAAAGAGTCCGACGCTCATGGAAACGCCGACGCCTAAGGCCACGGCCCACACGGGCACGGTAGATGGCAGTCGCGGCAGGAACAAATTGATGAGCAGGCTGATGCCGATGCCGAAGACGACGCCGATCACTCCGCCCGCTCCCGTCAATACGACGGCCTCTGTCAGAAATTGCCGGATGACGTCGCGACGGCGAGCGCCAATCGCTTTTCGCACTCCGATTTCTCGCGTGCGCTGCGTGACCGACATCAGCATGATATTCATTACGCCGACGCCTCCCACCAGCAATCCGATCGAGCTGACCACAGCGGTCAGCAGCGCGACAGAGTCGGTGATCTGCCCGACCTGGTCGGCGATATCTTTCGCGGTGGAGAGTCCGAAATTGTCCGGCGCCGAATAGGCCACATGCCGCCGGCGGCGCAGCAGGCCGCGAATCTCATCCTGAGCTTCCGGCATCTGGCCGGGAGCGGCGACAGCGCCGATGAAATGCTCGTCGTCTTCCGGATGATGCTTGCGATAGGTGCGATAGGGAACGACCACTTCTTTTTCAGCCGCGGGATTTTGAAACAGCTGGCCCTTGCGGTGCGCGAATACGCCGATAACGCGATAGGGAAATCCCTCGACGGAAATAATTTTATCGATTGGATCTTCATTCGGAAAAAAGGCCTGCCCGAGATCGTAGCCGATCACGGCGACATCCGAACGATGGAGGTCTTCCGCCTCGGTAAAAAATCTTCCCGTGTACGGACGATTGTTGAAAACATCTTCGTATTCCACGTCCACGCCCATGTAGTTGAGTCCGGTGACTTCCTTTTCCTTGTACTTCGCGATGATCAGCGGCGGGCGGTTATAGTCGTAGACATGTTTGAATATCGTGGCGGAAACTTCCGTCAGGGCGGGGCATTGTTCGCGGATCGCCAGCGCATCGTCCAGCGTCAGCGATTTGCGATTGCGCTCCTCGGCGGTCATGCGCCCGGTATTGATGCCGGGAGACACTTTAAAAACCCAGATTGTGTTGGGGCCGTAATCTTCGAGGTAAGCGGTAACGTCCTTGTAAAAACCGACCAGAATCGACGAGACCGTAATCAGCGCCGTGATTCCAATGACCACTCCCAGCACGGTCAGGAACGACCGCGCCTTGTTCTCACGCAGCGTGTCCAGCGCCATCTTCGCGTTTTCGCCGAATGACATTTGCATACGTCGCCGTTTCGCCTCAGATTTCCTGACGCAAGGCATCAATGGGATTCAAATTGGCGGCCTTGCTTGCGGGATACAGTCCAAAAAAAATTCCCACCGCCGTCGAAACGGTCAAGGCAATCAGCACCGCCGTGGCCGGAACGTGCATTGGCACCGGCGTATTCGCGGCGATGACCGCCGAAAAAACATAGGCCAGGGCGACGCCGATCATGCCCCCGATGGCTGACATGAAGGCCGTCTCGGTCAAAAACTGAAGCAAAATGTCCGCCCGGCGCGCGCCCATTGCTTTGCGCAACCCGATTTCACGCGTGCGCTCGGTTACTGTCGCGAGCATCACGTTCATGATCACCACGCCGCCGATCACCAGGAATACCGCGACAATCCCGATCATCGACGCTGCCAGCGCTCCCGTAATCTGCTTGAACAGATCCACCAGCGTGCCGCCATCGAGGATTCCAAAATTGTCGAGATCGTTTGGCTTCAGGTGACGGCGGGCCCGCATGAGCATCTGCGCTTCCTCCTGCGAACGCGACATCCAGTCGCCGCCGCGGGTTTGCATATTGATCGCCAGGCTCGTCGTGCTGGTGGCATAGTATTTCAGCCACGTTTGAATCGGAATGTAGACGAAATTATCCTGCGTCTGCCCCAGCACCGTGCCGATCGGCTTACTTACTCCAACAACATCGTACGGGCGGCCGTCGATATCCATCTGCTTGCCGACTGGATCGGTGCCGGGGAAAAGTTTTTCGGCCACGTCCGATCCGATCAGCGCGACCAGCGACCGGTGCTCGTTGTCGGTGTCGGTGATGTAGCGGCCTTGCGCCGGCTCCTCGGTTTTCATTTCGCCAATGTTCGCGGTCACTCCGTAAATCGTTGTGTCCTCGACGGTCTGGCCGTTCGCTTTCGTGCGGCCCGGATGATTGGCCTGCGCGCCCACGCGGATGGCGAGTTTTGAGTTATCGCGCAGGAACACGTAATCCTCCCAGGTGATGGGCTTGTTGCGGCGCGTCGCTTTCACCAGATCGTTTACATCCGTGATGATCGGATAACGCAGGACCAGGAAGACGTTTGACCCGAGGTTGGCGAGGCGGTTCGCCACGTATAAATTCACGCCGGAAATCAGCGCCACCACCATGATCAGCGTCGATACGGAGAGAACGATCCCCAGCAGCATCAGAAACGAGCGCATCTTGTGCGTACGCAGCGCCTCCAGTGCGACGAAAACGGGTTCGCGGAGTTGGATGCGTGTCTTCATGCGCAGCGCCGAGGCCGACTAGCTTTCATTCTTTCATACGCAGGGGGGACCGGAAAAGATTCATCCGAGGCCTGCGTTTCCATCATTTCTGCCGGGGCACCCAACAACTATTTCGGCAGCCCTTTTTTGTTATAGAGCAACTTGGCGTGATCTACGGAAAGGTAGGGTTGGTTCATGTAGACGGCGCACTCTTTCCCAAATCTTAGGAGGCGTTCCGCGAGACCTTCTCTGTTTTGGGTGCGAACACGTTCCAGACGTTCGCGGAGTGCCTTAGTTACAGCGTCAGTGATCGTTTCACCAGTTCATTCAGCAAGCTCGCCAGCCAGCTTTTGAGTTCGCTCGTTCTTGATGTTCAGAACCATTCCGTCACGCCCTGGTACATCGTCATCGAATCTTTGCCAGATTGGATTTTAATTTCCGCAGTGTGTGAGACGACTCTCACAAATTTTGGTGCATGTTCAGCCTACAGCAATCCTTCAATCGCCTTGGAAATTTCATCGGCTTTGACCGGGCCCACGATTCTCCTGCTCTCTTTACCGTCGCGAGTGTAGAGCATGCTGGTCGGAAGGCCCAGAACGCCGCCGAATTTTTCGGCGATGGTATCGTTGGCGAGAAGGATCGGATAATTCATCGGCTCTTTTTGGCCGTTCACATCAAAGCGCTGCTTATCGAGGAACGGCTGGACGACTTTCTTGCCTTCTTCGTCCATCGAAGCTCCGAGAATTGTGAAGCCTCGTGAGCTGTATTTTTTTTGAAGATCGATCAGCAGGGGGATTTCCGCGCGGCAGGGGTCGCACCACGTCGCCCAGAAATTCACCAGAACCACCTGGCCTTTGTACTGCGCGAGCGTCACATCCTTGTCGCTGAGGTCCTTCAGGACAACGGTTGGAGCATCCTTCTGGGCCGCTGGGCCGTTAGACTTGGGCGCGCCGGGAGGAGGGAATTTATGGTCCGCCCAGATCATGACGGCCAGCAGTGCGACCACGGAACCCGCAATCAGAATACCCTTCTTCACGATCCAAACTCCTCTAAAGCGCGAACTTGTTCAGAAAACTTAGTTTACCCGAGAGCCACGTCAGCCGGTTCAGGAAAATCAATCCCCCGACAAAAAGCAGCAGCACGCCGCTCAGCACTTCGACGGCGTGAAGGTAGCGGCGGAATCCCTGATAAAAGCGCAGGAACCGGTTGATTCCAAGCGCGGTCAGCAAAAAGGGGACAGCCAGGCCCGCTGAATATATGGCCAGCAGAAAAACACCGCGAGATATTGTTTCCTGATTCGCCGCAAGAACCAGAACAGCGGCGAGAATGGGGCCGATGCAGGGCGTCCAGCCAAAGGCAAAGGCGAACCCGAGCAGGAACCCGCTGGTCATGCCGGAAAGAGCGCCGCCGGTCTTGGCTTGTTCTTCGGTCTGTCCGCCGAGGTTGCGGAAACGGACATCGCGATTGAGCCACCGCGTCAATGAAGGGCCGGCCAGAAAAATAATCGCGACAGAAAACAGTTGCACCGAGCCGAATAGATCGCCCGGTCCTGTTGCGTCCGTGCCCATGCGCCGGTAAAGAATGGCTCCGCCAAACGCCAGCACACCACCAATCGCCAGGCCGATGTTTACCGGCAGCTTGATCAGCCAGCCGACCAGATGCAATCCGAACAGGATGATGACGGCTCCGGCCAGGGGCCCCATGAGCGATTTGTGCTGCAACAGGAATTGTCCAACCGCGCTAGCCGATGCTCCGAAGCTAATAAACACCACCGAGAATCCGGAAACAAACGCAATCGACGAAGCCAGCAAACTATTGCGGGGTTGCTGGCCGGCGCGAAGCTGCTCGACTCCGATACCGGAAAGCATCGAGACATATCCCGGCACCAGCGGCAGCACGCACGGCGAAAGGAACGAGATAATTCCCGCAACAAACGCGTAAAGAATCGAAACCTGCATTGGACGAATGGTCTCCGGCGAAGGAACCGCATGAAGCCAACTTCTCCGCCCTCATTAGACGGATGCGAACCTTGAAAGATTCACCCGCGTCTATTTTCCCATATCCGGGTCCTGAGCGAGGGAATTATTTGCCGCGACCGTAGCGGGGGCTTCAGTGGCACAGGCTTCAGCCTATGGGGTTGATTCTATTTTATGTGAAAAAGTCAAACCCCGCAGGCTGAAGCCCATGCTACTCAAATCACTTCACCAGATCGGATGCAAAGACCAGCGTCACGCCTTCACGTCCTGCTTCCGGCAACATTTCAGAGAGAACTTGCAGTGTTTCAGGATGCGGATGGCCGATCGCCAGCGCCGAGCCTTTTTCCCGAGCGTCGCGAAGGGCTAACTCGAATTGCTTGCGCACGGCGGGAGCCGACTGGTCGTCGTCCAGGAATACATTGCGCCGGGCAGCGGGAACTTTCGCGGCGTGCGCGGCCGTTTCGGCGACGGTGGCGGAGGTGGTGCGGCTGTCGATAAAGAACAGCTGATGCTGGTGGAGCAATGGCATCAGTTCTTCCATCAGTTTTTGATCGGAGGTGCCGAGCGAGCCTTCGTGATTGTTGACTCCCGTCGCGTACGGCACAGTTTCCAGCATGGCGGAAAACGTGCTGCTCACCGTGCCGGCATCCATGCCCGGATGCAGTTCAACCGGTTCGTCTTTATCGCCGGAATTCGACGCCATGGGCAAGTGGAGCATCACCTCATAGCCCCGGCGATGGGCCTCTTCGGCAATTTCCGACGAGACAGAAAGGTGCGGAAGCACGGAAAGTGTGAGGGGATACGAAAGCCGGAAGAGCGCATCGGCCTGCACGCGGTCGTGTCCCAGGTCGTCGATCACAATGGCGAGGCGCGGCCGGCGCGCGGCCGGCGATACAATTTCCGGTTTTGGCGAAGACGCGATTTCCGATTTCGCCGAAGATGCAATCTCCGGTTTTCCTAGAGGCGTGATCAGGTGAATCGCCTGCGTGCGCTGGCCCTCAGCCAGATAGTCGAATCGATCGAGTCCCGGAGCGCCGGGTCTATCCACACGACTGAGGTGATGAAACTCGGCAACGCGCTTGAGTTCTTTTTCGATGGCGTCTTGTGCGGCGCGGTCCACCCCGCCGGATTTGGACAGCGGCACGGTGATGAAGATGTGATCGGCGAGAAGGATTTGCGGAGCGCCGGGCAGATGCGGCGCGTATTCCGGGTGCATGCCGACTTCCGCGCGCCCATCGCTGGCGTTTCGCGCGGCATACACAAACTCACGCGTGATGCCGCGAATTTCCGAAGTGCTTAATGGAGTGGATTTTTTCTTGCAGCCGCCCGCGCAGAACAGCGCAGCCGCCAGAATGGAAATGGTAAAAACTTGAGGACGGGGAATTCGCGTTGCGTATCGGCGGAAGCCTTCTGGTCTTCGGGTCACACCTCAGGCGGCTTTCTTGGACTCTCCGCCCTTGAGCAGATCGAGCGCTTTGTCGAAAACCGGATCGTCGGCCGCCTTGGGCAACTGTCCCGGGCCCAGCGGCGCGGGTTCTTCCAAATCGGCGCCGGTAGGAGGGGGCGCGGAAGGATCGATCGTTTTCGCGTGGACTTCGACGGTAGGGGCCACGCCTTCATCCACAATGGACTTGCCATCCGGAGTCGAATAGAACGCGACGGTAAGAATCACCGCTCCGCCGTCATCGAGGGGAATCACTTTTTGTTCGGAGGCGGACCCGAAGCTGCGCTCGCCGACCAGGTCGCCGCGCTTGTTTCCTTTGATGGCGCCCGCCAGAACTTCAGCAGCGCCCGAGGTGCTTGGCGAAATGAGCACGTCGACAGGAGCCTTCCAGACGGCCTTGTCCGGCTCCGCATTGAAATCCTTGTGCGTAACGGTTTGTCCCTCGAGCGATGTGATCTTGCCGGAGGTCAAAAACAGTTGCGCTGCGGCGATCGCGTTGGGCACGTCGCCACGCGTGCAATCGCGCAGATCGAGAACGAGTTTGTGTATGCCCTGCTTGTCAAACTGAGTCAGCTTGTCGCGCAATTCCGAAACGTCCACTGGGTCCATCGCCGGAATGCGCACGTAACCCACATCGTCGCCGACTTTATCCGCCACGACATGCTCCGGACCGATGATCTGGCGATTCAGAGTAATTTCTTCAGGTTCGGTCTTTCCGCGACGCACAACACCCACTTTCACGGTAGTTCCGGGAGTGCCCTGGAGCAGCATGGTCGCCTGCCCGACGGACATATCGCGCGTGCTGAATCCGCCAATCGCTTCCAGAATTTCTCCGCTGCGCAGCGTGGCCTTTTCCGCCGGACCATCCGGCACAACCGAGACGACAATGATGTAGCCGAATCGCTTGGAGATGGTCATTCCCGGGTCGCCGTGCTGGGTGGTCTTCATACGGTCGCGGTAATCGGCATATTCGCGCGGGCTCAGGTATCCGGAGAGCGGATCGAGCGATTCCAGAAGTCCATGAAGAGCCCCGGCCGTGACCACGGCGATGTTCGGCTCGTCCACGTAATCTTCCTGGATGTGCTCCAGGACTTCGCTAAACACGCTGAGCGAGCGGTACGACTTATCGTCAGTGGTCTTGCCAAGGACATAGCCCAGGCCGACGTACAGGAAGACAATCACGGAAAGGACAACGATGGAAATTCTGGTGAGGCGGCTCATTGTCTTTTTTAGCCTCTGAATTCAGACGTGAAATCCTAGCAAAATATGATAGCACGACTTTCTCCGAGGTCGCTCGTGGATTTTTTTTGAGTTTCTCAGAGGGATTCGCGTTGCTTGCCGGAATAATCCCCATCCGATTCCGAGAGGGCAATTTCATCATTCGGCGTGAGATAGGTTTGGGAAATCCGGTCATGCCAGCAGAGATGGTCTTCATCCCAGAGCGCCCAGAGAAATCCCAGAAAGCACGTTGCCGCGGAAATCAGGTAGCCGAAGCTCCTCCAAGCCATCTGGCGTGAAGTCGGGACGGTTCCGTCGAAGCTGACGACGCGCAGGCCGCGAATCATCATGCCGGGCGTGGACCCGCCGAAAACGGTAAACAGCGCGAAATACTGGGCGTAGAACAACGCCAGTGTCGCCCCGGCCACGATGCCATCCAGCTTGTCGAAGCTTAAACGTCCGCCAAGAGCGATAAACAGCGCCAGCATGCCGCCATAGCTGAACATTAAAAGCGCTGCGTCCAGCAATGCGGCGCGACGGCGCTCCGCCAGCGAAGCTACCGGGAAAATAGAGTCCGGCGTGGATCCCAATTCCGATTGGTCAAACCTCGGGCGCTCCACAGGCGCGGGAGGCGGTGCCGGCTGGTACATCGGAATCGAAATTTCAAAACGCTCGGGTTTCTGTTTTCGCAAACGAGCGGGTTGCATGTCCGGTTGAGAAAGTATGGGACGGCTCGCGGGTTGGGTGGGTTCGATAGCGGGCTCGGCTTGCGTTTCAAATGGCAAAGCGGCTTGAAGATCGGAAATCGTGCCGCCATTTCGCTTCACGCGATAGGCGCGGATGCGACTGGTAACCTCATTCCGCCATTCCGGCTCAACGGCGAGATTTCCTTGCGTGGGAGTTGCATTGCGGCGCGGCGAAGCGCTGCGCGCGGGCTGACCCAGAGGCGCATCGCAAAATGAACAGATTTCATCGGCTTCGCCATTAATGGCGCCGCAATGCTGGCAGGTTTTTATCACCGCTCCGTTTTGCGCTGCGGATTTCTCGCCGAACGGTATCGGGAGTCGAGTACATTCTAGCAGGAGCGCTGAAATTTAGTGGCAGTTTGGTTCACGTTGTCGCGAATCGGATACCCCGGCCAGTTGAAACCCGGGCAGCCCGGTCGAGGCGATCCCGGGGAAGACAATTCCGGCCAAGACAGTCCAGGTAAAGGCGGATTCCTACTTTAAGTATGTATTGAAGATGACGAATCCGATGTAAACAATCAGCGCCGCGGTAATCAGCTGATTCCGAACCCACGCGAGGCTTACTCTGTACTGCACGGCACACCTCCAATGCCCAACCGTTCCGGCGGGCACAGTCCGAAATGGTTATTGCATTCCGGGGACCATGAAACCGCTCAGCAACCGTTTGAAAGGACAATCTCAAGGCGTAGAATGACTTGGACTTACGCGTTTTGATTCATACGCCGAGGGGAGCAAGCGAACGGCACTTTTCCTTGGCATCTGCCTCGTTCCGGGACGGTTGTTCGGGTTTCATACAGGGGCGGCAATTTTCGAACTCCCCGGGACAGACAAGCGGAACATGGCGACGGGAAGTCGTGGCCATTCAGAACATTTGTGTGCGTTTCTCCCGGTACCCGGTGTATAAATGTGCTCACCCAAAATATGTCTTCAGTCGGAGATGAGTTCATTCAAGGAGCGGATTATGAGCGTACCGAAAACAGTTGGAATAATCTTGCTCGCGGGTGCGATGGGATTACTGGTGGGCGCAAGGATTCATGCGCAGAAACCGGTGGCGAGCGACGCCGGGGCGGCGCTTCCCAAGGGGATTTACGCGGATTCGCGAAATCGCTTGCCCCTGCCGAAAAGGGAAGACATGGACGACGCCGACAAAAAAATCTTCGACGAGCTGACCACGGGAGATCGCTTGCCTGACGGCGCGAAGGCTCCCGTGCGTCTCTACAGCCCCAGGCTCGCCAAGCCCATGAGCGATGCACATCACTACCTCAAGTTTGAATCGGGGCTGGGAGATCACGTAACCGAGATCGCCGTTTTGGTGACGGCGCGTGAATTGAACAGCCAGTTTGAATGGACGCAATGGGAGACGCGCGGGCACAGGCCGGGTTCTTGGCACATCGATCAGCCTGAAATCGATCTCATCAAGTACAACAAGCCGGTGACAGGCCTCGACGAGAAAGATGCCGTCGTCATTCAGTTTGGGCGCGAACTGTTCCAGCGAAAGGTTTCGCTCGAGACGTACAATCATGCGATCCGTTTATTTGGTCCCAAGGGCGTCCTGGATTTGACCAACCTCATGGCCCTGTACACACAAACCGCGATGGAGCTGACCGCGTTTGACCAGCAGTTGTGGGAGGGGCAAAAACCGCTGCTTCCTCCGCAATAGTTTTTCCCGGCAAAATCGAAGCGCCGCAACGAATCTTCACGTATGATTCTGTTTGCAAAAATATTTGAAAGAAATGGGAGAATGATCGATGTCGGTTTCACAAAAGAATCCCGCGAGTCCGTTTGCTTCATTGAAAGGCGATCACGTCGCCGTCCGCGTTCCCAGTCTGGAGGCGGCAAAGCAGTGGTATGTCGAAAAGCTTGATTTCCGTGTTGTGGCCGAGTGGCCTCTCGGCGAACTCCGGCTTGCATATCTTCAACCGTCGGTGGACGATTCATTTTCTTTGGAGCTTCTGGGAGAAGGCGCTCCAACGCCCAAGCCCGCTTACAATGACATCAAGGCCTCTCTCAAGCCCGCCGGTTATCATCACTTTTGTTTTGCCGTGAAGAATGTGGATGAAACTCTCGCGGAACTTCGCCGGCGCGGCGTGACCGTCGAGGGAGAACCGTTCAACCTTGAGGAAATTAAACGCCGGCTTGCGTATGTCGCGGACCCGTGGGGCAATCTGATTCAATTTTCTGAAACGCTTCCGTAACAATTTTGCGGAAATTCTTGTCGGGAGATACAAAATCAGTGGTGTCCTGAATTTGGAAGGTCCGGTCCTTGGGAGGGTCGGGCTTCAGCCCGGTCATTTACGTTGTGTCCGATCGCGGGCTTTAGCCCCTGAAACTTCAGGGGTTAAAACTGCCGATCCGACACCGCGATTCGTCGGGACTGAAGTCCCGACCTCCTGAACTTCAATCTCAAGCAGACCTTCCCCGCCTTCCCCGATTGATCCATGAACTGCATTTGTTTTCGGGACGGTTCGAGTCCATGTTGCACCTCTTCAAATAGATAGAACATAAAATTTAATTAACAATTCCGGCATGAATTTATCAAAGCGACCCATTCTCCGGTTATTTCATTGACTTTGTTGCACTTTGCACATAACATCCACTCCAATTTACGCAACTAAATCATGGAGGCACTATGAGTAAGGCATTAAAAAATCGGCTGTTTGCCGTTGCCCTTGTCTGCACAGCGGTTTTCGTTTTCTACGCGACACAAAATGTTCGTCCGGCAGCAGCTCAAGAAGGCGGCATGGCGGCCCCTGCAGCAGCGGCGCCGCGCGGGATCAATGCCGGCACAGACCCGGCTAAAATCGCCGAAGACCTGAAAAAATTTCAGCACGGCCCCCAGCTTCCTCACAAGCTGGTCGCGAACTGGCCGACTCTTCCGAAGGGCTACAACTTCGGCGAGACGACCGGCGTGGCGCTCGACAAGACGGGCAACGTCTGGGTCGCGAACCGCGGCTCGTGGCCAGTCATGGAGTTCGATAAGAACGGTGAAATGCTGCAGGCATGGAATCGCGATACAGTTCGTCTGACAGACGGCATTGGCAAGGGCGCGCATGGGCTGAAGATCGATGTGTACGGCAACGTCTGGCTGGGCGATGTGGACGGCCACATTAATTTCAAGTTCAGCCCGCTGGGCCGCCTGTTGATGACTCTCGGCAATCGCCAGACTTCACCGAACAACAACGACAGCAAGTCCGGCTTCAATAAGCCCACAAACTTCTGGCCGCTCGAGAACGGCAACATGCTTATCTCTGACGGCTACGGAAACTCGCGCATTGTTGAATTCACCAACGACGGCCATTACGTCCGCCAGTTCGGCACCGCGGGCAATGGCGACGGCCAGTTCCAGCTGCCGCACGGCGTCACTGTGGATTCGAAGGGCCGCATCTACGTGGCTGACCGCGCCAATTCTCGCGTTCAGGTCTTCGATCACGACGGCAAGTTCCTCGCCAAGTGGACCGACGTCGGCCAGCCGTGGGATGTGTACTACGTGGCCTCGGAAGACGCGATCTATATGTGCGACGGCAACTGGGACCGCATCCTGAAGCTCAACACCGACGGCAAAGTTCTCGGCGAACTGAGCCACTACGGCAAGGCGCCGGGCGAAGTCGATTTCCCGCACGCCATCGCTGTCTCACCGGACGGCAAGGATATTTACGTGGCGGAAATCAAAAACTGGCGCGTACAGAAGTGGTCATCGCGGTAAAGTCTCACCCGTGATTGAAGGGCGGCCGCTGGTTCGGCTCGATGCGCAGTGAGCATCGGGTTGGCCGGCGGTCGTTTTTTTTAGCCTGTCCTCATACAAACATAAACGTCGCTTTGGCCGCCCCGTTCCGTCTCACCTCGATACCGCTAGTCTCGCTCCGCATAAGCGAAAATCCATCACGGTTGAAAGACATGGCCGAAGCTGGATGGCAAGAGCTTGGGAAGAGCAACGCTGGGAAGGAACTGCTAGGCGGCACGACGATTGGTGATTTTTATCGATATTTGAGGATAGAATCTGTGGGCCGTGGATTTGCCGAATAACCTCAGTGGCGGGAGAAATGGGGTGCGACACCCGCCTGGTGAGAAGGGTAAGCATTTGCCGACAAAACGCGAAAACATTCTAATTGTCGAGCCGGACGAGAACTTGCGGCAGCTGTTGCTGGAGTTGTTGCGTACGGCGGGCTACGAGGTTTCGGCGGTCCCGACGCAGGAAGCCGGTTTCGCGACCGTACAGCAAGGCGGCGTGGACCTGTTTCTGCTTTCGGCCGATCTCGCCGATTTGCAATGCTGCAATGCCCTGGCGGAAATCAAGGGACTAGCCACAACGGCCACCACACGAGTGATTCTTTTGACACGGGGCGGGGGAGCCCAACGCGCCCGGGGACTCGATCTGGGCGCCGACGATGTTCTTTCTCCCCAGTGGGAACCTGCGGAATTGCTGGCGCGCGCGCGCGTGCAACTCCGCGACAAACGCGCGTACGAAGAGTTGCGGGAAAAAATGCGCATCGCGACCGAGGGGCAGGAGATCGCCAACACGGCGTTTCAGGCGCTGGCTGTCACCGAGAAGATGACGCGCGACGCCTTCTCGCTGAATCGCGCGCTGAAAATCGGGGTCGGTTCGCTATTTTCCCTCGCGGTCCTCATTGCGGGAATTTTTTTGCTCTACTCGCGGCGCGCCAACAAGGAAACGAAACGCGCCTATTCCGTAATCGCGCAACTCGAACACGGCGTCTTCCAGCAGGAAGCGCTGCTCGCGGAAACGCGCAAGATGCGCGCCGATTTGCAGGAAACCGACGTGTCCCTGCAGAAGGAGCAGCTCCAGAAGCAGACCCAGGAACTGCAACAGCGGATTTCCAGCGGAGAGGGCGGCGACGTCTCCAGTCTGAGAAAGCAGCTGGAAGAAACAACCGGACGATTGAAGCGCGTTGTGAGCGAGTCGGATGCCGCGGAGGGAGTGATCCGGTCTTATGCGCCGGCCGTTTGTCTGCTGCATGTATCCGTGGCATTCAACGATAAAAGTTCGGGGCGGCGTCTGCGCTACGCGGGGATTAATCCGGATGGCGGACCCCTGAAAGACAGCGACGGCAATCCGGTCTATACCCTGGACGGCCGGACGCAGGAAGTGCGCGCGGATTTCTTCGGGACAGGATTTCTGGTCGGGGAGGGGAAAATCCTGACCAACCATCACGTGGCGCAACCCTGGTGGAAGAATGACGAACTGAGTTCCGCGCTTCAGCAAGGCCTGGAGCCTGCCATTGCGGAGATGACGGCGTACTTCCCGGGTGCGCCATCCCCCGTTCCCGTGGGAATTTCGCAGATTTCCGAGGAGTCGGACCTCACTCTGCTTCACGCCGATCTCTCCGGACTGAAACTTCCGATTCTTAAAATTGACAGTCGAAAGGAAGCGGCAGTGAGCGGGCAGCCGGTGATTTCCCTCGGCTATGCCACCGGAATCAGCGCCATATTGGCGCGAGCGGGAGAGGACACGGTGGCCGACATCTTGAAAGTGTCGGGCGGAGATCCCGCAAGAATTAGCGGGGAACTTCTACGGCGCAATCTGATCCGGCCGCTGGTCACGCAAGGACACATCGGTGATGTACTCGCCGACAAGATTGTGTACGATGCGCAAACGACGTCGGGAGGATCGGGAGGTCCGTTGATCAACCGGGACGGAGATGTGATTGGGGTCACGTTCGCGGTGGTCCAGGGTTTTGGTGGCTCCAATTTTGGTGTGCCGATTCGTTTCGCTCAGCCACTGCTCAAGCCACAATGATTAGCGGTTTGACCCAGTCAAAGGAACGGACCAGGGAAATTGCCGATCCTTAGCCGCATATCTCGAGAACCCCGCGAGCACAGACGAATGACCGTGCTCCCTTGTCTCCACTCGAAACTCTGAATCACGGCTTCCGGGGCGCCCGCCCTTTGCCTGACAGCCAAATGCACTGTACGATTCATTTGCCGAGGCTCCGGAATCTATGGCGATGCAATGCTTGCAACGGTGAGGAGAGGTTCGTGACCGATGCGACAAAAGTATTCTTCCTGATTCTCAGCGCGCTTTTTCCCATCGTCGACCCGCTGACCGGGAGCCCCATCTTCCTGTCGCTCACCAAAAATTACTCACGGGAAACGCGGTTGGGATTGTCGCGCCGCGTTGCGTTCGACAGCTTTTATCTGATGTGCGGGTCCTACTTTGTTGGATCGCACGTCCTGAGGTTTTTAGGAGTTTCGCTGCCCGTGGTGCAGGTGGGCGGAGGATTGATCGTCACCGCCACCGGATGGAAAATGCTGACGCAGAAAGACGAATCGCGCGATACGACACGCGGAAATATTCCGTCGCGGGAAATTTTCCAGCAGGCGTTTTATCCCTTGACGTTGCCGCTGACGGTGGGGCCGGGGTCGATCTCGGTGGCGATCACATTGGGCGCGAATTCGACGCACCTCTACGGAGTCCACATCCTGATTGTTCTAGCCTCAATCGTGGCCATGAGTTTGATCGCTCTCAGTATTTTTTTCTGCTACGGATTTGCGGATCGTCTTGGCCAATTGCTCGGAGAAACGGGAACAGCCGTCTTCACCCGCCTTGCATCGTTTCTTCTGGTATGTATTGGAGTGCAGATTGCCTGGAATGGATTCGGCGCGCTGCTGTCTTTAGTCCAGTTTCACAGCCGATAACCAACGGACGATTACCGGTTCTCCTCCGACATGCGGGGCCCCAGTGGCGCAGGCTTCAGTGTTCAGTCTCATGACATCCTTTACAGTATGTTATCAGGACATCCTTTACACTCGCCGAGGCAGTTGACGAGGGGCGAGAGAAGGAATGAGCCCTCGGACGAGGGCGAGGATGGCGTGGGGAGCAGTGAACAAAAAGGAACGACGAATGGAATTCGTAGTATTGGCGCATCGGCGGGAGAAGACGATGCAGCAGTTGTGCGAGGAATTTGAGATCTCGCGGCCGACCGGATATGAGTGGTTACGACGATTCGACAAGGGAGGGATGAGCGCGGTGGTGGAGAAGAGCCGGCGACCGGTGCATAGTCCAAGTCAAACGGTGGAGGGGATTGAGCAACGAGTGGTGGAGTTGCGCAAGCAGCGGCCGGATTGGGGAGCGCGGAAGTTGCGAGTGCTGTTGGAGCAGGAAGCGGTGAAGCTGCCGGTGATCACGATCCATCGGATTTTAATGCGGCGCGATCTTGTGCGGGAGCAGGATCGGCACCGGACGGCGAAGAAGCGCTTTGAGCGGGGGGCGCCGAATCAGCTGTGGCAAATGGATTTCAAAGGGCCAGCGGGATGGAATGCGCCGATGGGACCGCTGTCGGTGCTGGACGATCACAGTCGGTACGCGATCACGCTGCAGCAAACCG
Organism: Terriglobia bacterium; assembly: GCA_963788335.1. GTDB lineage: Bacteria > Acidobacteriota > Terriglobia > Acidiferrales > UBA7541 > Palsa-360. The sequence continues at coordinate 193,603 of CAWBGM010000006.1, read as the reverse complement.
GATCGACGCAAGCAAAGCCAGTGCAGGAGCGGCTGGAAGAGGCCTTTGAGCGGTGCGGAGTGCCGGAAGCGATGTTGATGGATCACGGGACGCCGTGGTGGAACATGCAAGCGGCGGCGGGATGGACGTGGCTGACGGTGTGGTTGATGAAACAAGGAATTCGGTTGTACCTGAGCGGGTATCGGCATCCGCAGACGCAGGGGAAAGTGGAACGATTCCATGGAACGTTGGAAGCGGCGAGAAGGCGACGGGGATGGCCCGCGGGTGCGCCGCAGCAACAGTGGCTGGACGAATTTCGCGAAGAGTACAACCAGGTGCGGCCGCACGAAGCGCTGTCGATGAGAACGCCGGCGTCGGTGTGGAGCAAGAGCGAAAGGCGCTATCAGGTAAAACCAGCGGCGTGGGAATATGAAGCGGGAGCGGAAGTGCGGCAGCTGACCGGGCAAGGACGGCTACAAGTGGGAGGACGCAGTTGGGGAATCAGCCGGGCGCTGGCAAGAGAATGGGTGCGGATAATCCGCATCGAGCAGCGGATTCTGGTGTACTACTGCCGCAGCCTAGTGCGCGAACTCGACCAGCGCTGCCAGCGGTCCACCGCGGTGGACCGCTGGCAGCGCTGACCTAAAAGTGTAAAGGATGTCCTGATAACAAAGTGTAAGGTATGTCCTGGAACTTTACACTTCAGCCTGTGGACTTCTGACTTTTCTTCCAGTGGGCGGAATTCGAAAACCAACAGGCTCTGAAGCCTGTGCCACGGAAGACTCCTATTTCGGTTTTTCTCGAATGGAGCGGTACTTGGATCATCGCCGAACGCCGCAACGACTTCAGCTTAAAAGAGGTTTGACACACTCGGCTCACAGACATTGTAAGGCTTCGAGGGGAGTGCTAGGCTAACGAGCTATTTTGTTTTTGATAGAATCCCGCTCAGGCTCACCCGTTTTTGGCGACCGGCGGCTTAAACTCATGACCTTTGTTCAAAAAAGCGCGATCGCCTTCCGGAGGTTTGCATTTGCCGTGGTCGTCGCCTCAGCCGCAGGGTTATGCGGAGCCTCCGCGCAGGAAAAAATCGCGCCGGCGAACCGGGCGCCGGCGACCGTTCGCCTGGAAGCGGAGCAGCAGCGGAAGGAAGGCGATTTATTTATCGCCGACGGCAAAGTTGAAATCGAGTATCGCAATCTGGTCCTGCACGCCGATCACGTGCAGTACAACACAAAAACCTACGTGGTCACGGCCACTGGAAACGTAACGCTTGACGTCGACACGCAACACCTTGTCGCAGGCTCCGCCGATTTCAATATGCGCAGCGGTGTGGGTATTTTTAAACATGTGCGCGGCGAAGTTACGGCGGAGCACCGGCCCAATTCGAATGTACTGGTTTCGCCGAATCCGCTGACGATCCAGGCGGAAGAAGTGCGCCGTCTGGATGCCCGCACCTATGCGATCGAACATGCCTGGCTGACGGTATGCGAACCGGACAAGCCCAGTTGGAAGTTCTTTACAACGCACGCCACGCTTCATGTAGATCGTTCCGTGGCGCTGCTCAACGCCAATTTCCGGTTGTTCCGCGTGCCGCTGCTCTATACGCCGTATGCATCCGTGCCGGCGGGCCGTAATCTTCGGCAGTCGGGATTTTTGCTGCCGGAGATCAGCGACACGACGCTCAAGGGCGTGGTGCTGGGCGACGGTTATTACTGGGCGCCCAGGGACTGGGCCGATCTCTCGCTCGGCGCAGCCTATCTCAGCCGCCGCGGCTGGCAGCAGAACGTCGACGTTCGCGCGAAACCCTGGGAAAACGTAAATATTTCGGCAAAATATTTCGGGGTGATCGATCGCGGGCTTCCCACTGCCGTTCTTAACTCCTCCGGAAATTCCATCGAGGAACAGGTCAAACAGGGGGGGCACAGCGCGCAATTCGAGCTCGACGCGAAATTGCGCGGCGGCTGGCGCGCGGTCGCGGACGTCAACCAACTCACTTCCCTCGCATTTCAACTGGCGTTTGCACCGACGTTCGGCGAAGCGGTAAATTCCGAAGTGCGCACGTCCGCCTTTCTGGTCAATAATTTTCTCGGATTCAGCGCCGGTCTGGCCGCGAACAGTTATAAGAATTTCCTGGACGCTCAGCCGCAGGTGGAAGTCAATCTGCGCAACGCGCCGGAAGCGCGATTCAGTTCCGTGGACCAATCGCCCTGGAAGCGCCTGCCGATTTATTTCGGCGGGGATGCCTTTACCGGGGCCGTCCACCGCAGCGATGAACACCTGGTCACCGATCAGACGACGGGGGTACAAACGGTGGCTCCCGGCATCGATACCGGCGGAGCAGTCGAACGCTCCGAGCTTGCCCCGCGCGTCGTCGTGCCCTTGCGCTGGGGCCCCTGGATCGGCATGACGACGAGTTACACCGTACGGACAACCGTTTACGGCGCGCAAATGGCTTCAGGAACGCTGGTGAACGACTCGCTGCGCCGGACGACGGGCGAATTGAATATCGATCTGCGGCCGCCGACGCTCGAACGCGTCTGGGAAACGAAAAACGGGAAATGGAAACACACGATCGATCCTGAAATCGAATACAACTACGTGCGCGGCGTGAATCAATTCGACCGCTTCATTCGTTTCGACGAAGACGAAACCCTCACCGACACGAATGAAGTCATGTACTCGATTACGCAGCGTTTGTTTCACAAAAACGGCGACAATCAGGCGGATGAACTCGTCAGCTGGAAGGTGGCGGAAAAATATTATTTCGATCCCACGTTCAACGGCGCCCTGGTTCCTGGAACGCGCAACGTGTTTCAGGCGCTCGATTCCATCACGCCCTTTGCTTTTGCCGACCAGCCGCGCCATTTTTCGCCGATTGACAGCGATCTGAAAATTACGCCCGGCGGAGACTACGACGCCGAGGTGCGGCTGGATTACGACACCGTTCGACACAAGATCACGACGGCGGGCACGCTGCTGAAAATCCGCCCGGTTCAGAATTTCAATTTCACGGTCGCGCATTTTTCCATCGACAACACCGCGGTCCTGCAGCCGGTCGCCAACCAGATTCGCGCCCTGGCCAGTTATGGCGATCTGAACCGGCGCGGATGGAATACCTCGTTCGGATTTAGCTACGATGTCGAGCAAAACACACTGCAAAATCAGCTCGTTCAGGTGAGCTATAACGGATCGTGCTGCGGGATCGCTCTCGAATACCGGCGCCTTTCCCTCGGGCCGATCCGCACGGAAAATCAGTTTCGCGTGGCGCTGATTATCGCGAATATCGGAACATTCGGAAACCTGCGGCGGCAGGAAAAGATATTCTGATTTTATTCGCGCGGGTGTGAACAATTTAATTGGATACGCGGACTTCCATGAAAAACGAAGACGGTCTCGCCTTCGCCACGATCCGGGAACTCTCCACGCTGCTGGCCAGGCGAAAACTTTCGCCCATCGAATTGACCGAACTGTGCCTTCGCCGCATCGAGCGACAGAACCTCGCGCTGAATGCGTTTCTCACCATTACGGCGGAACACGCGCGCGAGTCGGCGCGCGACGCCGAAAAAAAACTGGCCCGCGGCCGCGGGACCATCGACTGGGATCGCCCGCTGCTTGGAATTCCCATCGCGTTGAAAGACAACATCTGGACCCGCGGCATCCGCACAACGGCCGGATCGAAAATCATGCGCGATTTTATTCCCACGCGGGACGCCACCGTCGCGCGAAAACTCGCCCGCGCCGGCGCCGTCCTTGTCGGCAAGACGAACATGAATGAATTCGCCTACGGCGTCTTCGGCAACAACGCGCACTACGGCCCGGCGCACAATCCCTGGAGGCTCGATCGCATGACGGGCGGATCCAGCGCGGGCTCCGGCGCGGCCGTGGCCGCGGGACTCTGCGTAGCGTCGATGGGCACCGATACCGGCGGATCGATCCGCATTCCATCCGCGTTTTGCGGAATCGTGGGTCTGAAGCCGACGTTTGGCCGCGTTAGTGTGTTCGGCGTTATGCCGCTCGCGCCGTCTTTCGACCACGTGGGTCCGATCGCCCGCAGCGTGCCCGATGCGGCCATCCTGCTGGGCCTCATCGCCGGGCGCGATCCGCTCGATCCGACCTCCTCGAAGCATCGCGTGGAAGATTTTCGCGGCGCGCTGGAGAAACCCATTCGCAAGTTTCGTCTTGGCCGTCCTCGCGAGCATTATTGGGAAAAACTGGATAGCTCCGTGCGACGCGCCGCCGAAATCGCCATGCGCGACCTGCAAAGAAATGGCGCGGACGTGAGAGAAATTTCTCTGCCGCATTTGAAGGCATCGCTCGATGCAGCCACGGACATTTCACTTTCCGAAGCGCGTTATGTTCAGGATAAAGCCGGGTATTTCCCCTCGAGGACCGAGGAATACGGCGAAGATGTGCTCCATCGAATCGTCGCGGGCGGAAATGTGCCGGCGGTCCGTTATCTGGCGGCGTTCGAGATGCAAAAAATCCTGCGCGCCGAATTTGACGCCGCGTTTCGAGAGGTGGACGCCATTGCCGTGCCCACCGTTCCTTTTCCCGCGCCCCCGATTGGCGCGGAAACCATCGAAATCGACGGCGAAAAAATTGGGATACGCGCGGCGCTCATCGGAATCAGCCGCCCGCCGAATTTTACAGGGCATCCCGCCATCTCGGTTCCTTGCGGCTTCACGCACGAAGGCTTGCCGGTAGGATTGCAATTGATTGGCCGCCCGTTCGATGAATCGACCCTCTTGCGAATCGCGCATTCCTACGAACGCTCACACGACTGGGACGTGCGGCACCCCCCTTCGGATCTCACGAGTTCCTAAGCTGAAAGTTTTCACATCGTAAGGAGTACCGAGTTTCAGTGGCGCTGGCTTTTGTGGCCCGGACTTCAGACCGCAGGTTTTAAAGTTTTGCTCCTGCGAAATAAAAACCGCAGGCTGAAGCCTGTGCTGCTGGCTGGCCACGGACGGCTATTGAAGAATTTCCGCCGCGAGCGCAGTCACGCGTTCCGCGATGGAGAGGCAGGACGTGAGCCCGGGCGATTCGATTCCGATCAGTTGAATCGCGCGGGGCACATTCGCGTCGCGTGTGATGATGAAATCGGCGAAATTCGGGCCGCCCGGAGGAATCAGCTTTGCGCGAATGCCCGAATAGGCGAGTTGCAAGTCCGCCACTTCCAATTCGGGCAGCATCGGTTTTGCGCGGCGCACAAATTCCTCGACGGGCAGGCGATTGCGTTCGTAATCGTTTTTCTCGTCTACATAATCCGCCGTCGGTCCCACCAACACGGTGTCCCACAATGTGCGCGTCAGGTGCACGCCCAGGCTCAACCCGTCCGTGTGGGGAAGCGGGTAAACCAGATTGTTCACCAGATACGATTTTGAGCGCACCAGTTCGCAATATTCGCCGCGCACCGGATAGATGCGGTAGCCGTGATTGCCGAGCAGCGCCGCCACTTCATCGGCATACAGCCCGGCGCAATTGATCACGCAGCGCGCTTCAATGGTTTCATCCGTGCCGGCGCCCTCGTCCGGATCGTCGCCGCCGATATTGAGCGTCACGGCGATGGAATCCTTGAGAGGATCAAGATGAGTGACACGCGCGCGCGGCAGCAGGTTCGCGCCCTGATCGGTGGCGATGCGGCCGAGAGTTTTTACCAGGTCTTCGGCGGAGACAATTCCAGTGGAGGGCACTACCAAGGCGGACGTCGCTTCGATATGCGGCTCGCGGGCATGCACGGCGGCGTGATCGATGAAGTGCAAACCTTCGACGCCGTTCGCGCAGCCATTTTCGGCCAGATGTTCGAGCGCGGATTCTTGCGTGGCATCGTGCGCCACCACCAACTTGCCGCAATTCCGGTGCGGCACGTTGTGCTTGCCGCAGAATTCGTACAGCATGCGATTTCCCGCGACGCACAATTCGCCCTTCAGCGAGCCGGGAGGATAATAGATTCCGGAGTGAATCACGCCGCTGTTGCGCGTGCTCGCCCCCATGCCGAATTTGGGCAACTGCTCGACGAGAAACACATCGTCCCAGCGCTTGGAGACGGCGTGCGCCACGGCATTGCCCACCACTCCCCCGCCGACGATCAGAATATTTGCGCGATCCATGGCAATCAGGATAGATGATCCCGTGCAGAAGGCAAGAAGACAGCAACCCCGCGTGTTCAACATCGAACGTAAAACAATGAAATCTGCCCTGAAAATCCCGCTTGTAACCGCATTATTGGTTTGAAACACCACCTGAAAAATGTTGAAGTATGGCCTGCCTCAACGAGGCGGCGCGGCGGAGGAATTCGATGTCCGGGGAAGGCGATCCAACGGGTTCAGAGACGGTGACAACGGCGGTATCCGCGCGGAAAATCCTGAAGGCGCTGGCCTGGTTTGTCTTACTGTGCCTGGCTGCCGGGTTCGTCGTGAAATACGTTCTCCACTATTACTTTCAATTCAATGAAACGTCTTTCGGCCCCTTCTGGCGCCGGAGAACCTGGCTCCTGATTCACATCACCGGCGGGACGCTGGCCCTTTTTTCCGGGCCCTTTCAATTTTCGACGCGCCTTCGCCGGAATCATTCCACAGTCTATCGTTGGCTTGGCCGCCTGTTTCTGCTGGGGGTCACCGTGGGATCGGCCGGCGCTAACGTTCTGGCATTTTCCAGCCCGTTTGGATGGGCGCCCGGCGTCGCCCTGTTCTCGCTTTCGGTTGTCTGGTCAACCTGCGCGAGCATGGCGTTCTACTCCCTCGTCCGCGGGATGAATCGATATTTTATGGAGTGGATGACGCGCGCCTACGTGTCAACGCTTGCATTTTTAGCTGTCCCCCTGCTGAACGACTATGGTCCCACTTCCCGCCTGCTTCCCGTGTCCGACCGCCGGTTGACGCTCGACTGGGCGGCTTGGGTAATTCCCATCGTGCTGTGCGAATTTGTTCTGCAATTATTGCGAATGAAAAAAGAGGAGAAGGAAGGCGCGAGGCAGCAACGTCTCCTTCCATGAGCGCATTCGCTTGACATACTAAACCCAAGCGAAAATCGAGTCGTGATTACTGCGATTGTGAGCCGAACTTCAACTACCTATTAAACTCGCCGCCTGGGGGACGTAACAATGATTTATTCCCCCGTTCCCAGCGGGAGAAAGTATTGCGTGCCCTTGACGGGTTCCTGCAGACGGCGCAGAAGCTGTTGCAGGTCCTCGTTGCGATCGACAAAATCGATTTCCGAAGTGTTGATGACCAGCAGGTCCGAGGCCGAGTAGCGAAAGAAGAAATGCTCGTAGGCGCGAACCACTTCCTCGATGTAAGCTCGCGAAATCTGCTTTTCGGCGGGCGATTTTTTCTTGGCGATGCGCTCGCGCAAGACTTCGGGGGTGGCCTGGAGATAGATCACCAGGTCGGGCGGCTTCAATGCGGTTGAAAAGATCTCGTAGTAGCGCTCGTAGAGTTTTAATTCCTCGTTGTCCAGATTGATGTAGGCAAAAATCTTGTCCTTTTCAAACATGAAATCCGAAACCAGAGGAGCCGAGTCGTTTTGTTGAACTTCACTCAAGCGCCGGTGACGCTCGATCAGAAAATACATCTGCGTGCGGAAGGCTGAACCCTGTTTTTCCCTGTAAAAGTCCGTGAGAAACGGATTGTCTTCGGGGTCGAAGACGCGGCGGGCGTGCAGGCGGTCGGCCAGAATGCGCGCAAGCGTGGATTTGCCGACGCGGAGCGGCCCTTCGACCGCGATCGAGCGTGGCGGCTCGAATGCGGGATTGCCTTCCGTCGCGGACGATGAAGAGCGCGGCATGGCTGGCGATTATAGCCGAAAGCGCGACCCTTGCGCGTGCCCGCGAAGCATCGCCTGCGAAACACCGCCGTTCAGGCAAGTTTTGCGGGATCGTGTTGCGAAGCGGAAACAGAAACCCGATGAGGATAGGCGGCCGGTACGGCCGGCAGTTCGACGCGGAATGTGGCGCCGCCCTCGGGACGATTATGGCAGGTAATTTGTCCCCCCTGGTCTTTCACCAGCCCATAGCAGATGCTCAACCCGAGTCCCGTGCCTTTGCCGACAGGCTTTGTCGTATAGAAGGGATCGAAGACCAGCCGCGGTTCGCGTATGCCCGGTCCGGTGTCCGAGAAAACGACCACGACATTCCCTTTTTCGGATAACGTGCGCACGGTGAGCGTTCCGCCCCCCACATCCTGCATCGCGTCCACGGCGTTATTGATAATGTTGAAGAACACCTGCAACAGTTGATTTGCGTCGCCGCGCACTTCCGGGATGGAGAGCGCGGTTTGGACTTCGATGCGAACTTTTTTACCGCGAAGATCGGCTCGTCGAAACTGCACGGAGCTGTTGACAATCGTATTGACATCTACCAAACCGCGCTGCTCGCTCGGTACCTGGCGGGCAAAGCTCAGCAGGTTGTTGACCAGTATTTTCGTTCGGCGCGCCTGATCGCGAATTTTTTCCGCCACGCCTCTGGCCGCGCTGTCGATCACCGGATTGTCGGCCAGCAATTCCGAATATCCGAGAATGGCGGTAAGCGGGTTATTGATTTCATGCGCGGCGCCACCGACCAATTGACCGAGCGAAGCCAGCTTCTCGGACTGAACGAATTGCATTTGCAGCCGCTTGAGATTATCGAGCGATTCCTGCGAGACGCGCAGAAGGCGCACGCGTTCGGCGTCGACCAGTTCATGTCGCAAGAAAGCCAGAAAACCCAGCGGCAGCACGGCTCCGAGAGTCACTAAAATTCGCATGGACTGGACGGCGGCGGGCGCTTTGGATGCGTACATGCTCCAGAGGCCGATGACCGGCAGCGAAAGCAGCGCCGTTCGCGCAAGGCGGGAAGCCCAGACGGATTCGTTCGCGGACTTGTCGGCGCCTGATTTTGTGCCCGTGGCAATTCCAGGCGTCTCTGTCTCTTCTCCGCGAGTGTGGTACGCCATTATTCCCACCGTTCCCAGCCAGACAAAGGAAATCGGAAGAGGAACGTTGTACAAGCTGATTCGGGAATCGATGGTGCGATCGACCAGATGGTTGATCACCGTCAGGCCAAACGCGTACACAGCCCCAGCGCCCGCCAGATTCGCATAAATCTTCCGCCAGCGCCCTCTGGCATTGACGGCAAGCATCGCCGCGCCACCGGTGAACACAATATTTTCCAGCCCCGAAACGATATCGTGGGCGTGCATATAGTGAACGCGGTCCACCATCACGAATTCCCAGGGAAGGACGGCAAATATATAGACGTAGATCCACCAGGACAGCATCAGCGCGAAATCCACATGCCCATAAAGCATTTTCTGCTCGTCGGCGCGCTCGTGCGGTTGCATCGTGAGCGCTGCGATCATGGGTACGGTATGCAGAAAGAATATGAAGTGTCCAATGAACGGAAGCTGGATTGGTTGTAGCTGATTGATTTCAACATACGTCCAGTACGCCTGACCCACCATCCAAAGAGTGCACCCCAGCGCCAGGAGCATCCAAAACGCATTCTTTCGCCAGTCCAGTGTGATGGCGTTGAGCAGAAGTGCGCCATTGACGATCAAAGGCAGAACGCAAAGGTAAATTTGAACGAATGTATTGCGTGGACCGCCTTCGGGGATCCATACCACTGCGCCCACATAACCGCCGAGCAAAACAAGCCAGGCGGCTGAAATACTCCACGCGAATCGGCTGCTGCGTTTCATATTGCGACTGATCGTTCATTTTACCGTGGGCAGGGAATTACTCATCAAGCGAGAGGTACAGGTATGACCAAAGTGCAACATACGACGGTCGGACCTCCAATTCGCCGTCAAAACGGCGGGGAGAAAAACCAAGCCCAGGGTTTAAAGGAACGGACTAGAAACGCGGGCGCCTGTTGTTAATCAGTTAACAACTAGCCCCGCGAAACAATCCCTTGCCGCTTTCAGGTGGCGGCGACGCAAGCGTTTTGTTTGCTTATATTTAGATGTGTTGCAGTCCAGCCCGGCCTGTTGATTCAAAAGTGATGTGGCCGAGGATGACATACCTCTTACGGTGGGTATGCCCCGTTCGCTTCTGGAACCTCGCGAGCTGTTCAAGGCATTATATTTCTGGAGAAGCCCATATGGTCACTTCAGTTTCCGACAAAGAACCCCAGGTCAAACCCGGCGTCTCAACCCCTTCGTCCGGAACCGCCCGATTGACCGTTACGGGGTTGGACGAAAAGGGCCAGATGTACCGGGAGAGCGCTCTGATCCTCAGTCTCGACGGGCGCGACTGTTGCTTTCGATCCAAATTTCAGCCGGCACTAAGCAGTTGGGTGCTCGTGGAATTCGACTGGTCGAAAGAGGGAGCAAAAAGAAACGCGATCCAGGGGCAGGTAAGCTCCGTCCTGGCGGAAGGCGCAGCTACGAATCTCTATCAGGTTCGGGTGGATCTGGAAACCGTGCAAGAAGTGAAAATAACGGCTACTTCTGCGCCGCAAAGAAATTCTTCGGCGGAGGCAAAGCCTGTAGTCGCCGCGCCCGTCGCCCCGCCCGCCGCTCCTCCGGCCAAAGCGCAACCTTTCGCAGAGGCGAAAATCGCCCCACCGCAGCCAGCGGCATTTCAGAAGCCGGACCAGACGGGCCCGATTCCGCCTCTCACGCAGAATGACGCAGCCAAAAATTCCGTTCCTCCGTCGCGTCCCGTACCGCCTCCCATGCCGGTTGCCGCCCCGGAAATCGATCGCGCCGCCTTGAAGTCCGCGATTGCCGCGGAAATCAAGGAACAACTGGCCGCGCTCAAGACTTCCCTTAGCAAGGAATTGGACCAAGCCGCGCAGCGCACGGTTTCCGCGAATATGGAACAGGCCGTCCGCCAGGCCGTTGAAAAACAAATCGCGTCCAATTATCAGTCCTTAATTGAGACGCTCAATAGCGACGTGACGCACCAGGCGGTTACGCGCGTCAGCAACAGCGAGGAGTTGCGGAATTCGATCCAGGGCCTAGCGAAAAAAAGCCTGGAAGAACAGATTGAATCCTCTCGAAATTCCGCGATTGAGGTTCAGCAGAACCTGATCTCGCGCGTCGCCGATTTCAAGCAATCCGTGGAGACTTCCGTAGCCGATCTGGAAAATCGACTCAACGTTTCGCGGAATTCCGTGACCGCCACAACGGATCGCGCGCAGGGCCAACTGGATTCCTTAAGCCTTCATTTCCAGACCGTTCTCGAGACGCTTTCCGGTGAAGCGCAGCAGAAAATGACCTTGTGCGTCGTGGAACTCGAGGCCCGCCTCAACGCCTCGCGGGAGGTTGTGACGGCCGCGCTGGATCGGGTCGAGGCCCATGGAAAGGAAGTCGAGGAAGCCGCCTCGCGCCTTCAAAAATCGGCCGACCAGCTCAACCAGTCGGCGCAAGCCACCATTGAAAAATTCGACGCGCACATTACGGCGCAACTCAATTCCTGGAGCGGTCAATTCAAAAATCATCTCGAGTCCGTCTCCCGGGAAAAGGTCGAGCACTACAAGGGAGAACTCCAGAGGGCTTTGGATTCCCCCGCCCAACAGGCGAATGAAGTTCTGGAAAAACTTGCCGCCGGCCTGCAACTGGCGCAGGGCACGACCCGAATGCACGAAGAGCGTCTGGCGAAGCTTTCACGGGATTCCGCGTCAAATTTCGAAACAGAAATCAAAGCGGTTTTGCGGCGTCTTTCAGAAACGGTGTAACTGGTTTTGAATTTGGACTTCCGTGTGGAGGGTGAATCCCGTGACGGAGAGCGGAGCCGGTGTTTCTCACAATCTGACGAAAGGGCCGGTGGCGAAAAGACCGGCGAGCTCTTCCAGCGTCCGCAGGAGTTCCCGCGTGTCGATCGACATGCCCGTCGAAATTTTTGGTCAGTCCGCGAACGGAAAAGTATTCCGGGAAGAAACTCGGACGGTCGTGGTGAATGCCCACGGCGCGCTCCTGATCGTGACCTCGGTGCAGGAGATTAAATCCTCTCTCCTGCTGGTGAATAAGAGAACCAAGACCGAAGTGCAGTGCCGCGTGATTTTTCATAAGGAAACGGAAAAGGGGAGAGCCGAACTGGGCGTGGAATTTGTCAGCCCGCAGCCCCGGTTTTGGGGCATTGCCTTCCCGCCCGACGATTGGAATAACGCGGACCGCAAGAGACCCGGATCCATCACGAGGTAGATCGCGGGACGGCAAAACCAGGCGGTCCACTTTCACGACAACGCATGAACGATAAGAAATCAATGCGGTTTGAAATCGGCGGCGCTCCCTCGAAGGAAGTGCAGACCTCGCTTCGCCGGATTGACCGGCGCGAATGGTGGCTGTGGTCTTCCGCCGTGATGGTCATGCTCACGTTGATGGTGGGGATCGCGTCCTTCAGTTTTTCGAGTTCGTTCTCGCAGATCGACACAAACTACTCGATTTTTTTTGGGCGGGCCGTGCGCGGGCTCGGCCTGCTGGTTCTTCTGTTTATCGGTCACGCCCTCTACCAGCAGATCCAGATCAATTCGATCCGCCGGCAGCTGATGGCGCAGGTTTTTGCAGTGGACAAGGTGGAGGTCCTCGCCCAGGAAGTTTATAACCTGGCCGTGCTCGATTCGGTTACCGGCTCCTACAATCGCCGTTACCTTGAGCAGCGCCTGGAAAGCGAGGTCGCCCGCGCACAGCGTCATAAACTTCCCATGACCGCCATTCTCTTTGACCTGGACAATTTCAAGAGCGTGAACGACCAGTTCGGACACGCCGCGGGAGATTCCCTGCTGAAAGCCTTCGCGGAAAAGCTCAGTAAAGCCACCCGCGGTTCCGATGTGACCGCTCGTTACGGCGGTGACGAGTTTGTCGCCGTGTTGCCGGAATGCAAGCCGGAAGACGTCCAGTACATCTTCAAGCGGTTGGATGGCCTTCGCGTCGACGTCGGCGGGGGAATGCATCCCGTGTCATACTCCGCTGGATGGGCGAACTACATTCCCGGAGAATCAGCCGAAGATTTGCTGAAACGCGCTGACGCGGATCTGTATGTCAACAAGCGCGCCGGGAAGGTTCCCTCCACGATGTAGGTCTTTTCTGAAACCAAATATCGTCGCCGATCGAGCGATATAAATCGAATCGTCATTTTATTTGTTTTCCGAATGATGGTCTGTATTCCTGCCGCGACAGGCGATTCGCATCCGACTGAAATTCAACCTCCCGTTTCAGCACTCCGCGATTCCTGAATCAGTACCCGGAGTTGGCCCTGCCTGCCAGCGACGGCCCCTCAAGCGCGCAAATCCCAACCAAAATGCAAAGAACGCATGTCTCGGGGGAATGGACATTACTACCTACACATCGGCTACCGGCAGCGTGACTCTGACCATCGGAAAGTCAACTCCTACCGTCGCGCTGACTTCATCCGCAAATCCTGCATTGGTGACAAACAACGTCGCCCTCACGGCGACTGTCGCATCGTCGAGTGGCTCGCCAAAGGCTTCGGCCTGCGCGCCCTGCAATTGGACTATGTCCGTACAAGCCTTCCCAACGCATCCACCAACAGTCAAAATGATTTTCGACTGGGCATCGGCATCACCTATCGCATTCGTCATCGAAAACTGGAATGAAGTGTTCGGCGATCGAATTACAACAAACGAGGCAACACCACCTTTAATGTTTCTCCCTCAATTGTCGCCGTGGACGATCCCGGGTCAACCGCAAAAGGAAGCTCGACAATCCGCATCAGTTTTGAGTTCTTTCGGTGAGGCTCTCCATCGCTCTTGGATGCGGAGTGCACACCGCAAATTACGGCTCGTCGATGCGCAATTACGACTTCCAGGTCCTTGGCATCGAATCCGGGCACTTGCGCGGTCAGTCGCAACTCGTTTCCCGCGACTTCACGCTCGATCGAAAGCGGGTACAAGACTTCTTCTTCCGCGCTAAACCAGTCGTCCTGGTCCGAGCCGTGACCGCCGCCGCGCGTTTGATAAATTTCGTAGGCGCGTTCCGCGATTAATGAATCTGTTTCGTTCATCCGGTCCAACAAATCGGCCTCAAGCACTTGTACCGGTTGCTTTAAGGGTTGTTCCTTCCTGGATTGCGCTTGTCCCGCCATATTCCGTTCCTCCTCCTCGACTGTTGGCTAAGAATTCGGCTCTGCGGCGGATTCGGTGCCCGTCAACGCCGGAAACGGAGCAGAATTGCAAAGTGAAATATTGCACTTCATAAACGGGCCGACTGTCCAGTATTGCACAGCATTTATGAAGCGGTATTACCGGACCGTCTGTTTAACCGCTACATGAATCATCCTCCTCCCGCCAGCGCCCCGCGAATGCCGATGCCTATGATGATGAGCAACTCCATTTGGAATGTGTACTGTATTGAACAGAAGTAACTTTGCCTGGCGGCTAGAGTAAAGAAGTAAATGAATCGCTGTGGATCATAAAGCCGGGAGAAAAAAGTGCCGGCAGGGACTAGCGGGAAGTGCGAGAAACCAAACTACTCCTGTATGACGGCAGCGGAAAAATATTGCCCAGCCGAATGCGCGGGAATGGAAAAAGTGAGGACGCGGGGTGCTCGTGGGGACGTACAAGCGGCCGGGGAAGTTATCCGGATTGAGAAATTGCCCGCTCAGCTCGTAATTGAGCGACGGTGCAAAGGAGAGCTGAAATGAGCGAACTGACAAATACGAAATTTCCGGCTTCTCTGGGAGTGTTTAGTCCCACCGGGCACATCGTTATGGCTTTCACGACCGACGGCGACGCCGGAAAAGCGCGGCAAGCCCTGCTGGATGGCGGATTCAGCAAGGATGAGGTCGCTTATTACAACCATCTGGAGGTCATGTCGGAGTTCGAGAAAAGCGAGGAGCAGGCAATCAACCCCGTGCAAATTGGGCAGGACGTGGCGAAAGTCGAAGAGTTTCTCGCGCTTGCGAAGGAAGGGTGCGGATTTCTCGTGGTTCATGCGCCCAAAAAAGATCGCTCAAAACGCGCCATCGAGATAGTTCACCCATTTGGATTGAAGTTTGCCGAGAAGTATAACTTGCTGACGATTGAGGAATTGGCGTAGCAGTTCCGCCACACGATTTTAAAGTTGAGTCCAGATTAGAATGATTACTCTAAAAGGAGATATGGAAATGTTAAAACGCCTTGCAATACTCTCAGTACTGACACTGTCTTTCAGTTTAGCCGCGGCAGCTTCTTCGGACCGCGAAGACGATGTAAACCGCACCCACAAGGCCGCACAGGTCTTTCAAGAAATCATGAGCGCGCCAGATCAAGGCATTCCGAATGGCCTTTTGAATTCCGCAAAATGCATCGCCATCATTCCTGGAGACAAGAAGTTTGCTTTCGTCTTCGGCGGCAGCTATGGCCGCGGAGTGGCAACTTGTCGCACCGGTCATGGATGGAGCGCTCCCATGTTTGTCGCCCTCGACGGGGGAAGCGTCGGCTATCAGATAGGCGGCTCTTCCACCGACATCGTGATGCTCTTCATGAACGATCACGCACTGCAAAGTCTGCTTAGCGACAAATTCAAACTCGGTGCCGACGCCTCCGTGGCAGCCGGCCCTGTCGGACGGGATGCTGCCGCGGGCACAGACCTCAAGCTGAATGCCGAAATTCTAACCTATTCGCGCTCTAAAGGTATTTTCGCCGGGGTCAGCCTGGACGGTGCCGTCGTACAAGCCGACAAGAGTGGAGACCGAGCCATGTACGGCAGCAATGTTGGTCGACATGCAATTCTGACCGGTAAAGTTGCTGTCCCGCAATCCGCGCGGCTTCTTTTGCGGGAAATCGATGGGACAGCCAATTCCGCGAAGGTCAACTAACCGATCCATGTGGCCAGGCGGTAACGCGATTGCGTCACATTTATTTCTTGCTTGCGTCCACGCCGTGCACCCGACGGTCCTCGAAAGGAGGCCGGTGGAATGCACGGCGTGGCTGGCAAAGCGGTAGGCTCCAAGGTCTTACTCGGCACGGCATGGCCGGATGGTGCTTCCAGTAACGGACCAACCTCCCTGCCCACCAGGAAGTCCACACGGAATGCTGTCCTTATTCCGGCCAATCTACTGAAAATCATGCCCCCTCTTTGTCCGAGATAAAAAAGACTTCTTCCTGCACGCTTTCCTTTGGCCAGCCATGTCGCATCAGAATGCCTTTGCCGTTTCCTACCATGCTGGGATGACCGCACAGGTATGCGGAAGTGGTTTCCGGAGACAGTTGCCACAAATCCGTATACTTGCGAATCACATCGTCGACCCGTCCATCCTCGCCTTTCCATGAATCCTCTTCCCAGCGCCGGCTGATCGTGGGGACATACGTGAGCCAGCCGGAATTCGCGGCCGCCCGCTCCATCTCCTCTCGATAACCCAGCTCAACCGAAATGCTGGCTCCATGGACCAGAAAAAGCTTGTGCTCGCCGTGGAAGCGCCCTTGTTTCCAATCTTCACGAAGAGTTCGAACGAAGCTGACAAACGGTGCGATTCCGGTGACCGTGCACAGGAGCAGGTGGTTGCGCGGACCCCTTCCGGTTTCGAGAATGAACCGCCCTTTGGCGGACTTTCGTAAACTCATCGTGTCGCCCGCCTGGAGTTCGTGAAGTCGCGGCGTCAGTTCGCCTTCCGGCACGCGCTCGACAAAGAATTCCACCAGCGGTTCGTAGGGCGAGGAAACAATCGAATACGCGCGTTCGATGTGTTTTTCGAACGCAACCACGCCCAACGTGGCATATTGTCCAGCCGCGAAATTGAATTCTCCTCCGGGATCGACTCGAATTTTCCAGAGGTCGTTTGTAATCTCTTCGCGCTCGACGATTCGCGCGTTGAAAAATTTCTCGTCAACAAGGTCCATTTTGAATATCCTTTTTCGAGAATGGCGAGGCCAATGCCGCGTCGGCGGTGCGCTCGAGCGTGGCGCTTTCATTGGCAAGAGGGTCTGCTGGCAACCCTTCCATTCCTCCAGTGTACTCGCCCCGGTCAAATTATGTCCGCCCTCACGGGTTTGCCAGTGATTGGTCGCTGGTTTTTCCTTGACGTTCGGCTCGATATGGGGTTTATAGTCGATCAAGTCCTTGTTGATTCATCTTGTTGATTCATGTTGCTCAGCGACCTCATCGGCCCGAACACCGCAACCCGAATTTGAACGAAGGGGAGGGAAGTTCATGGCTCTCAACGATAAGAAAATCAGACCGCAATGGTGGTCCGCTATGCGATTTGGTGCAGCGACGATCGTCCTGTTGTTTTCTATCCCTTGTTTTTCCCAGCAGCCCGCGCGTGGAACCATTACCGGAACCGTTACCTCGGATCAGGGCAGAGTCATTGGTTTCCGCGTGGCCGCCCACAATTTGGACCGCAGGCTCTGGTACACGGTTTTCACCAGCAAAGGTCACTACACCGTGCCGCAAGCGCTGCCCGGACGATACGAAGTGATGGTGAATGAGCCCGGCTACGATTCACCGACCGTGCCGCTGAAGCTCGGCCCCGGCGAAAGCAAAACCGCCGACATTGGATTGAAGAATATAGGCGACGAAGCCTGGAAGGCGGCCAATGGGGACGGCAATCTGGATCATGCAAACCGTGCGGCGCGTACCGGGGACCTGGACAGCAACGGAAAATTTAAGGTGACTCCCGCCGCGAAGATCGAATATGTGAACACGGTGGAAGAGTTGTATCCTCCCGGGCCGGCGCTCGACATGCTAAAGGAGAACTGCATCGGCTGTCATGGCAATGGCTTTGGTTCCAAGCATTACACCAAAGAACAATTTATTCAGGGCATCGAGCGGGCCACGGAAACAGGGCCGGGTTACAATCAGTACGACATCGCCCTGGGCCGGACAGTGATTGACAAGGCTCACAAAGAGATGCTGGCCGACTATCTGGTCAAGTACTTCGGCCCAGGAGTGCCGGACAGGGAACTCCGCGTGGATCCACTGGTTCCGGATGAAAGTGTGGTTTCGAAGCAAATTTATGTTTCCTACGATGTTCCGGAGGATCTCGCGTTTGCTCCCGGCGGGGACGAACAGTTGCTTGACATCGTGGATGGGGTAACTCCTCAAGAGCCTACGCCCTACCAGGTCCACCACTTGCAGGAAGTATTTATTTCGCCCAAGGACGGCAACGTCTGGATCAGCTGCGGGAGCTGCAATGCTCTGCTGCGGCTTGATCCGACTTCGTATTTTTCCGGGGAACGCTGGAAGGTCTATCCCGTGAAAGGCGCCAACCATGTTCAGCCCAGCGGAGTGACCATCGACAACCAGGGCATCGTCTATTGGGCGGAATTAAGAGGCGGCAAGATCGGCGAGCTGGACCCTGCGACAGGAAGACAAATCCGGCATCAACTGCCTCAACAGGTAGGGGCCATCCACGAAGTGGTCCTCGACAAGGACGGCAATATCGGTTTCGGCCTCATCTGGGGGGCGGAGTTCGGCAGGATGGAGGCGAAAACGCACAAGATTCATATGTATCCCACGCCGACGCCCGACAATGGCATCTACGGGCTGGTGTTCGACCAGCATGGCAGCCTCTGGGGAGGCGGCTGGCAGAAAGGCACCATCGACAAGTGGGACGTGGACACCGAAGCGGTGAAGGAATACAAAATACCGAATTCGTGGGGCATGATCCGCCGTCCGACGGTGGACTCGAAAGGCATTGTGTGGGCCGGTGAATATAACACGGGGATTCTGGCAAGGCTTGATCCGGTTACCGAAAAGCTCACCGAATATAAGGTTCCTCTGGCAGGGGCCAATCCTTACGAGACGTGGGCGGACAGGTCCGACAATATCTGGATCGCCGATCAGGCCCACAGCGCGATGATCAAGTTCGAGCCCCCGACCGGCAAATTCACGTTTTACCTGATGCCGCAACCCCACCAGAGCGTTCCCAAGATCGAAGTGGCGGACGATAACACGATCTGGTTTGGAACGCGGGGCAAGAAAGTCTCCGCGGCAGTGCACTTCTATCCCGATGGCTATACGGCCAACGCTCCTCCGAAGCCGTGAATTTCAGGGCTCGTACGGGCCGATACCCGGCGAACAGGATGAACCCAACCGGAGAATTTATGTTGCAGCGTTCCCCGGGCTGAATTTTCGCGTGAGGCGCGCTGCTTCTTAGAAATTGACTCGAAGCCCTCGCCGAAGGAGATCATCGATGTCCTATACCTATCGAGTTCTTGGTCTGCCGTTCCTGGTGCTGTTCATTGGCGCTGTGGTCCCACAGCCCGTCCTCGGCCAGAAAGAACTTTCGGGGCAATGGCGCCAGAAAATGTTTGAAGACCAGCCGGAACGCGGCCCGGGCCCCTGGATCGGCGATTACACCGGCATGCCCATCAATGAAGCCGATCGCATGAGGGGCGATACCTGGGATGCCGAGAAATGGGCCGTGGTCGAGCATCAATGCCAACCCCACCCGGCGGATTACGCCCCCCGGGGACCGGCGAGTTTGAGAGTCTGGGCGGACGTCGACAAATTGACGCAAGGGGTTACCGCATGGGAATTTACAACCAGTTGGATGATGCCCCATCGGATCATCTACATGGACGGGCGACCCCACCCGCCGGCATGGGCGGCGAACACGTGGGAAGGATTTTCCACCGGTGAATGGGACGGTGACGCGCTGAAAATCACCACGGATCATATGAGAGAGGGATGGGTGCGCCGCAACGGCCTGGCGCGTAGTGATCAGGCTTCGATGATCGAATACCTTGTGCGTCATCACACCTACCTCACGATGATTACGATCGTGGAGGATCCGGTCTATCTCACCGAACCTTTTGTCCGGACGTCGGACTGGGTCGAGGGCGAAGGAAACCTGACCTTCCCCAACGTGTGCGTTGCCGGAGTCGAAGTCGAGCATGAGAAGGGCTGGGTTCCTTATCATCTGCCCGGACAGAATCCGTGGCTCTATGAGTGGGCGGACAAAGTCGGTATGCCTCACGAAGCCACGCGAGGCGGCGCGGAAACCATGTATCCTGAATATCAGAAGAAGCTGGCGGAGTTGGCCAGCAAGACGCAATCATCGGCCAAGGAGTCGAAATGACCCGGAATTCCCCCAAAGCCCCCGGAAAGTCACGATTGGTGTATGGATGGATCTTAATTATTTTAGGTTTGGCCGGGGGGGGCTCCGTATCGCCGGGTCTGGCCGCGGAGGAAGCAAAAGTCGACAGCTCGAAAGTTCACGTGATGCACGTACAGGGAAATGTTTACATGATGGTGGAACCCGGCATGAACAACGTGACCGTGCAGATCGGCGATCAGTACATCATCGTGGTGGATCCGGGCGCCGCGCAATATGCCGATGAGCTGATTTCAAAAATTAAATCGCTTTCCAATTTGCCCATCTTATTTATCGTCAACACCAACGCCGATGTGGACCACTCGGGCGGCAACGCCAGATTGTCCCAGGCCGGATGGGCTTTGCCAAACGCCGGGAACACAGGAGCGGATCCGGTTGTGGGATTGGCCGTAGCAACGAAAGCACGGCTGGGATCCGGTTCCCCCATTTTGGGCCATGCGGACACAATTTTTCGGACGACCAGCGACAAGCTGGCTTCAAACTCAATCACCTATCACGATGAGGGATTCAAGTTATTTAACGGAGAAGCCGTTGTTTTTTACCACATGAAAGCGGCCCACAGCAGCGGAGATTCGATGGTTTATTTCCGCAAGTCCGAAGTCCTCAGCGTCGGCGAATTGTTTTGCACCTATAGCTATCCGGTCATCGACACGGAACATGGCGGCACGGTCGCCGGACTCATCAACTCCCTGAACGACATTATCGATTTGATGGTTCCGAAAGAAAACGAAGAAGGCGGCACGTATGTCATCCCCGGCCACGGTCACGTCTCCGACAGAAACGATATCGTCAACTATCGCGATATGCTGACGATTATCCGCGATCGAATTCAGGATATGGTCCGAAGCGGAATGAAACTGGACCAGATCAAGGCGGCAAAGCCCAGTTTTGATTACGACCCTCTGTTCGGGTCCAGCACCGGCCCGATGCCGGCGGACCGGTTCACGGAAATCGTGTATCGCGAACTGACCAACGGCAAAACAATGCAGCGCAAGAAATAAGAAGAAGTAAGGCGAAATAAGAAGCATTCATCGAGGCGCCGAATTCCGATATTGCCTCAGTTTGGATGGAAGTCCTGGTAGCACAAGGGGTCACCCCACAGCCTGTGGATTTGTAATTTTTGCCGGGGCCCTATAGGCCAAACCATTTGCGATGCGGTTTCAATAGAGCTTGCAGTTTTCAGAATTCAAAATCCAAAAGCTGAAGCCTGTGCCACTGAAAACCAAATTAAGGTTTTGCCCAAGTTATACGGAAACTGAGACACCGCTGAATTTTGGTTCGGACAATCTCTTTCCCACGCAACTACAGGCCCTTCTCGATTTCATGGAGGGGGCATTCAAGGTCAAATGGCGGAGGAGGGGGGATTCGAACCCCCGAGACCCTTTCGGGCCTAACGGTTTTCAAGACCGCCGGATTCAACCGCTCTCCCACCCCTCCGCAGGGTTTTTCTGCAACTGCAAGCTCCCGATAAGCCAAAGTGTACGTCAGAAAGCCGCGGACTTTCCAGAGCGATTCAACACGGTCTCCCCACTAAAAAAATAATTTAGTTCCTTCGGAACATCCTCGGATGTATAAAGGTCCTCAACTGCGGAGGTCGAAACAGAAATTCAGCGTATAGCCCGATCTCGTCCGATGCGTTTTCACTGTTTCGCTCTGAGAAATGAACCACCGGGCATCGAGAATGTATCGACACTGGATCAATGACTTATTTCTCATCTTTCCGAGATCTATAACGCAGCGCGCCGCGAATCGCGTGCCGGCGGTTCGACGCCGCTCAAAATAAACTTTGGTTGGAAGTCCAGGCAGTACGCTTTCTAGACGGCTCAGCGTTTCGGCGGCTCAGCGATCCTAGGCTCATGGGCTCAAATTAAATTTTCAAAGACATGTAACCGGGATGCACGGTTCTTACGTCATGCACTCATACCAAGGAGAAATTTCGATGCGAACCAACGGGATGAAGCGCTCGATGGGATTCGGGTCTGCTGTTGTGCGGCCTGATCGCGACCGCTGGCGATGATCCGGACCGAAGCGAAGCCAGAGCAGCGGCGCGGCGGCACAACCCCAGGCCGAGCGGCGTGCAAGTCGGCCCGGATAATATCGGCGGCGTTGTGACGAGTTCGAAGGGGCCTGAAGGGGGCGTGTGGGTGATCGCGGAAACTACCGATCTGGGAACCAAGTTCCGCAAGATTGTTGTCACCGACGATCAGGGCCGATACATGCTGCCCGAACTGAAGAAAGCGAATTACAAAGTCTGGGTGCGCGGCTACGGCCTGGTGGATTCGCAGCCCGTTACGGCCACGCCCGGACAAACATTGGCGCTAAGGGCTGTCGTCGCGCC
This sequence comes from Terriglobia bacterium, assembly GCA_963788335.1. Lineage (GTDB taxonomy): Bacteria > Acidobacteriota > Terriglobia > Acidiferrales > UBA7541 > Palsa-360. Next base: position 171,312 of record CAWBGM010000006.1, on the reverse strand, counting down.
CGATGCGAAAGCGGCCGCGCAATATTATCCTCCAAATTATTGGTACTCGTTGTTGCAGTTGCCGCCCAAAAGCGCTTTCCCGATGAGAATTCCGCCGCCTCCCGACGTTGATAAAGCGGGGCGCTTTACCGATTGCCGCGGCGGCTATGTGGACTGCTCGCAGAATCCCGGCAACAGTACGATGCCGGGGCTGAGCGCGAAAGACGTGGCGAATGGACAGGAAGTTTCCAATCGCGCGGAGTACGTCTTCAACCTGAAGAGAATGTGCGAAGACTGCCATCAGATGGGCAACAAGGCGACTCGAGAAATCCCGTCAAATATCGGCCATTTTGCCAATAGTTCGCTGGCCTGGGAACGCATGCTGAAGTCCGGTCAGGCGGGCGGTGAGATGCTTGGCAGCGTTGACGCCCGCTTCGGTCACGATCCGGGCCTGAAATTATTTGCCGATTGGAGTGATCGCATTGCTGCCGGAGAAGTGCCGCCCACGCCGCCGCGTCCGCAGGGTGTTGAACGGAATTTAGTTCTTTCCATCTGGGAGTACGACACGGACAGGGCCTTCGTCCACGACATTACCTCCTCCAACATTTGGCACCCCACCGTGAATGCCAACGGCCCGATTTATGGCGGAGATCTTTCCGCCGGAGCGTTGTTCTGGGTGGATCCCACTGAGTTTACAAAAGGGAGTTTTCCGGTGCCGATGATTCATCCGGAAGACCGCGCAAAGCTCAAGCCGTGGTCGTGGCCGTACAATGAGGCGCCGTCACCGTATTGGGGCGATGAAATTGTCTGGCACGATCCGGTCAGCGCGAGCGGGCCGCAGATGGATTCCAAAGGCCGAGTGTGGTACTCGGCAACGGTGCAGGCCGGTCCGACGCCGTTCTGCGGAAACACAAATTCCGGTAATCCGTACGCAAAATATTATCCGCTGAAGAGTGGAGCGGGGCTCGCGGTGTTCGATCCGAAGACAGGGACGAACATTCCTCTCCAATCCTGCGGTGGTGGCAGCCACAAAGTTTTTGCGAATGACAAAGACGAAACTCTGTTCATGCCTCTGGGAATGTCCACGGGCGGTTTCACGTGGATCAAGACGCGCGTCTGGGATGAAACGCACGACATCGAGAAGGCCACCGGCTGGTGTCCCGGCATCATCGATTACAACGGAGACGGAAAAATCGGCGAATACACCACGCCTGATCAGCCGGCAGATCCGACAAAGGATCGCATGCTCAGCGGCGTGCTGCCCTACGGCGTGGGCTACAACGAAGTGGACGGCAGTTTCTGGGCCGTGGGCGGCGTGAACGGCGGACCAAAGACGGCCGTTCCCGGAAAAATTGTCCGCTATTCCACCGGACCCAACCCGCCTTCCACTTGTTCAGCGGAAGTATACGAGCCGCCATTTAACAATCCGAAAGCTCCGGGCGTGGAAGCATATACGACGCAAGGACTGGAAGTGGACAGCAAGGGAATCGTTTGGGTTTCACTCGGCGGCAGCGCGGACCTTGCTCGTTTCGATCGCAGCAAGTGCAAAGTGCTGCGCGGGCCGACAGCCACGGGCCAACACTGCCCCGAGGGCTGGACGATTTATCCCGTTCCCGGCCCGACATTCAAAGGGACTGACGTGCGTTCGGATTATTTCTACATGAGCTGGGTCGATCGCAAGAATACTTTGGGCCTGGGTGAAGACGTACCGGTTGTCGATGGCACTGGTTCGGATTCGCTGATTGCTTTCCTGCCCGATCAAAAAAAATGGATAACGCTGCGCGTCCCGTATCCGATGGATTTTTATACTCGCTCGATGGGCGGGCGCATTGACGATCCGAAAGCGGGCTGGAAAGGGCGCGGAATCTGGGCGGGCAACAATGAAAGAGTTGTCTGGCACATCGAAGGCGGAAAGGGGACTCCCGCCACAGTCGTACATTTCCAGATTCGTCCCGATCCGCTGGCAAAATAGGCCATCGAAATAGACGATGATGGGCAATTAGAACCTGCAATTCGAACAAGCTCCGCGCTTTGTTTCGCCGGCACGATTTTTCGAACTGGTGAAAGGGGGAGTGATGGCAATCTCGAATTCATGGTCGGGAATTTCCAAAAAACTTCTGTTCTTCGCACTTGTCCTTGCTCTTCCAGCAGCGATGATTCGAATGCAGGCTGCTCCGAAAGCGCATGCTGTGGCGGCATCGGCGAACGCAACTCCGGCGGCCGCGGATACTGACGTGATCAGTGGTGTCGTCACCAGTTCGAAAGGCCCCGAAGCGGGCGTGTGGGTGATTGCGGAAACGACCGAACTGGGAACGAAGTTCCGCAAGATCGTGGTCACCGACGATCAGGGCCGATATCTCCTGCCTGAATTGCGCAAAGCGAATTACAAAGTCTGGGTACGTGGCTATGGCCTGGTGGATTCTCAACCCGTTACGGCCACGCCCGGCCAATCATTGGCGCTGGACGCAGTCATCGCTCCCGATGCGCGTGCGGCGGCGCAGTATTATCCTGGCAATTACTGGTATTCGTTACTGAAGATTCCCCCCAAGAGCGCTTTCCCGATGAAGATTCCGCCTCCTCCAGCCGCGGATGGGGTCGAGCGTTTCATCGATTGCCGGGGAAACGATCCAGCGTGCCTCGCCGAAGCCAATTCCGGGAAAATTCCCAGCCCACCTCACGTCAGTCCGGCAGGCCTCAGCGCCGAGGAAGTGCGCAATGGCCTCGAGGTATCGAATCAGGCGGAGTTTATCTTCGACGTCAAGCGCGGGTGTGAAGACTGCCATCAGATGGGCAACAAGGTCACGCGCGAGATTCCCAAAAATATCGGCACTTTCCCCAATAGTTCCGCGGCCTGGGAACGCATGTTGAAGTCCGGGCAGGTGGGCGGAGAGATGCTGGCGGATGTCGATACTCGTTTTGGGCATGATAAAGGCCTGGCGATGTTTGCCGATTGGAGCGACCGCATTGCCGCGGGAGAAGTGCCGCCCGCGCCGCCGCGGCCACAGGGTCTCGAACGCAACGTCGTGCTTTCGATCTGGGACTTTGCATCGGAGCGCGCTTTCGTCCACGATGTGGCCTCCGGCAATTCCAACAATCCCAACGCGAACGCCAATGGGCTGATCTACGGCGCCGACAATGCATCGGGGGTCATCGAGTGGCTTGACCCTGTGGAGTACACGAAGGGCACGATAAAGCCGCCCAACTCGCCCAACTCTGGCGATCGTCCCGGCGGGCGACCCGACCCGGCTCTTTACAACGAAATGCCGTCGCCGTTTTGGGGCGATGAAATCGTTTGGCAGGCTGCCATCGGTGGAGCAGGCGGCCCGGCAATCGACTCTAAAGGCCGTCTGTGGTATTCGGGAAGACCCGCTACCCCGCCGAACTGGTGTGGCAAGGATTCGAACAACCCGTTCGCCAAAAACTTCCCGGTCAGGGGCAGCGGGCTGGTGCTCTACGATCCAAAGACGCGCCAGCAGACTTCCGCCGGAATCTGCGGGACATCGGGAAGCCACCGCGCCTGGGGCAACGACAAAGACGAAACCCTCTACACAACCATGCAACCGCCGCCGCACACCGATAGCGGAGGATTCGCCTGGTTCAAGACGCGCGTCTGGGAAGAAACGCACGACGCCGAAAAGGCCAACGGCTGGTGCCCCGGCGTCATTGATTACAACGGCGATGGCAAGATCGGCGAATACACCACGCCGGATCAGCCGGCCGATCCGACAAAGGATCGAATGCTGAGCGGGGCACTGCCCTACGGATCGGGTTTCAACCCGGTTGACGGTAGTTTTTGGGTTGTGGGTGGCGTGAATGGCGGACCGAAGACCGGAACGCCCGGGAAAATTATCCGTTACTCCACGGGGTCAAACCCACCTGCCACTTGCATGACGGAAGTGTACGAGCCGCCCTTCAACAACCCGAAGGCTCCGGGAGTGGAGGGCTACGGCACGCAAGGGCTGGAAGTTGACAGCAAGGGAATCGTATGGGTATCGCTCGGAGAGAGTGTTCACCTCGCGAGTTTTGACCGGAGCAAGTGCAAGGTGCTGCGCGGACCGACCGCGACGGGCCAACACTGCCCGGAGGGCTGGACGTTGTATCCGGTGCCGGGTCCCACCTTCAAGGGAACCGACATCAGGTCTGACTACTATTATCTCAGCTGGGTGGACCGCGAGAATACGCTGGGGCTAGGGAAGGACGTTCCAGTCATCGATGGAACCGGCTCGGATTCTTTGATCGCTTTTCTGCCGGATCAGAAGAAATTCGTAACGCTGCGTGTACCGTATCCAATGGATTTCTACACGCGTTCGATGGGCGGGCGCATTGACGATCCCAACGCCGGCTGGAAGGGACGCGGGATTTGGGCGGGCAATAACGAACGAGTCGTCTGGCATATCGAGGGCAAGGGGAAGGGCAACACCAGCGAGATCGTTCATTTTCAGATACGCCCGGATCCTCTTGCAAAGTAGCAATTCAACGGGTTGCGGGGCAAATTTCAGTGCTTGGGGTAAGGTCAGGATTCTGATCATGGATGTTTGTTTTCTGCAATACAGTTGGGGAGATTTGGACTAAACAACGGCCATCGATTGAATCCTCTTTGCCTGATGGGGTGTGGGAGCAGGCACAAACGGCCCGGCATTTTATTCGATTTTCATAGGCACGATTCGAGCGCAACGCGGCGAAACTTTTACTTGAATTGAAAGTTGGCGCTGGCGGTCGCGCAATATTCGGATTCACGGCGCGCTGGTTTCAAGGCGAGTCGATGGAGGTCGACGCATATGTTCCGCATTCCACGAATCATGGTTCCAATATTTCTATTTATCGCCGCGCTGGTTGCTATTCCTCCCGCTGTCGCACAAATCGATCTCTCCGGCGAGTGGGGACAAAAGATGCACGAGGATCTCCCGGAGCGTGGCCATGGCCCGGAGATCGGATTTTACGTGGGACTCCCGATCAACGCCGCGGCCCGCGCCCGAGCGGACATGTGGAGCGCCGAAAAATGGACCATGCTCGAGCACGAATGCGAACCGCATCCGGCGGATTACGCGCCGCGCGGCCCGGGCAGCATGAGAATTTGGGCGGATATGAATCCGCTCACCTTTGAGGTCACCGCGTGGCACACGCAGCTGAATTGGATGCAGCCCCAGCGCGTCATCTGGATGGACCACCGTCCGCATCCCTCCGAGGACGCCCCTCACACCTGGCAGGGGTTTTCGACAGGTGAATGGGTCGGCGACACGTTGAAGGTGACAACAACCCACTTGAAGGAAGGATGGATTCGCCGAAACGGCATCCCGCGCAGCGATCGCGCCACGATGGTCGAATATTTCATCCGGCACGGCGACTACTTTACGTTGGAGACCATTGTCATCGACCCGGTTTATCTGTCCGAGCCGTTCGTTCGCACGTCGAATTGGATTTTGGACCTCGGCTACCAGCCGGTCCCATCCACCTGCATTCCCGCAAAAGAAATCGACCATCCGAAAGGATACGTTGCTTTTCATTTGCCGGGAGCCAATCCGTTTCTGCAAGAGTTTGGGGAGGACTTTGGGATTCCACAGGAAGCCGTTCGCGGTGGAGCGGAAACGATGTATCCCGAATACATCGACAGATTAAAAAAGATGCCTGTTCCGCCGGAGCCGCAGAAATCGCCCGAGGAGAAACAATGACCCCAGGGTTCTCAATTCAAGCTCGCGCAATGAAATTCGTGTCGGGAATATTTTTCTTCGTCCTTTGCGGCGCGTGCCTGGTGTCGAATGTCATGGCCGCGGATAATCCGGGACAAGTTCGCGTGACGCACGTGCAGGGACGCGTCTATATGATTTCGGGCGCGGGCGGCAACGTAACCGTGCAGGTGGGGGATGAGGCCGTTGTCGTCGTGGATCCTGGAAAATCGGAGATGGCGGATAAAGTTGCGGCGGCCATCCAGAATCTTACACCGAAGCCGATCGATTTCATCATCGACACGACGATTGACGACGACCACACCGGAGCCAATGGCGCGTTGGCGAAAACAGGCGCGAAGCTTTCCGGCGCGGACAACAACAAGGTCACAGCCGTCGCCGGTCAAGTCGAGGACGGAGCGTCCATCGTTTCCTACATCACGACGCTAGATCGCATGCTCGACTCCGGCAAAAAGGACGCGGCATCGAAAGCGAACATGCCGACCGACCCGTATGACAGCAACGACTGGACGGTGTTTAACGACGAGCCGATCATCCTTACCCACGCTCCGGCGGCGCACACCGACGGGGATACCTACGTGTTTTTCCGCCGCTCCGATGTGGTGAGCACCGGAGAAATTTTTGAGCCGGCCCGATATCCGATCATTGACGAAGAAAAGGGCGGCAGCATTGACGGGATTATCGACGCGTTAAACACCATCATCGAAACAATTCTGAAGCCCAGGGAAAACGAAGAGGGTGGTACCTATATCGTTCCGGGACGCGGGCGCATCTGCGATCGATCGGACATCGTCAATTATCGGGACATGCTGACCATTATTCGTGCGGAAATCGCGGACTTAATCAAGAAAGGCAAAACGCTGCAGCAGATCAAGGACGCGAAGCCCACGCTGGGCTTTGACGGCCTCTACGGCGCCGAGACCGGTCCCTGGACGACAAACATGTTTATCGAGGCCGTGTACCGCAACCTTACAAAGGACGCGAAACACAAATGAGGAAAATCTCCGCTATCGTCGTTCTGCTGCTCACCGCGCTCGGTCTGGGCGCATCCTTTGTTTCGGCTCAATCCCCTCGACCGGATGCTCCTCAATCGCCGTTAACGCCAAAGCAGGCTGCGGTCATCGACCTTACAGGCTACTGGGTTTCGATCGTAGACGAAGACTGGCGCTGGAAAATGGTTACGCCCGCGAAGCTGGATTTCGTCAGTATTCCGTACAACAAAGCGGGCATTGCCGAGGGGGCCAAATGGGACCTCGACAAGGACAACGCCGATGGAAATCAATGCCGTGCCTATAGCGCAGCGGGGCTCATGCGAATGCCCACTCGATTGCACATTTTTTGGGCCGACGACAACACGTTGCAGGTGGACTCCGACGCGGGTACTCAGACGCGCCTGTTTCATTTCGATGGCCCGAAGTGGAATGGCGGCGAACCTACCCTTCAAGGCGATTCGGTGGCCAAGTGGGAAAAGCAAATCCAGACCCGGGGATTCGCCCCGAAGTTCGGCGGCCCCGCTCCGGGGAAGGGTGGAACGTTGCACGTCGTGACGACGCACATGAAACCCGGCTACTACCGCAAGAACGGCGCTCCCTACAGCGGCGATGCGGTCTTAATCGAATATTTCGATAGGACTGAACTGGATGTTCCGGGATACGTGAAGACATATTTGGCTTTAACGACCGTCGTGCAGGATCCGAAATACCTGAACGACCAATTCATAACCAGCGAACAATTCTTAAAGGAGCCGGATGGCACGAAATGGCATCCGACCCCGTGCTATACCGATAAGCCGTCTCGCCTTAAATCAGCAGCGGAACCATAAATCCGGGAGGAAGTCTAAAAAGAAGTTGGGGACCCATTCATCCAGTTTCATCACTCTTGTATAGGCCTAGATACTGGGGACACATCGGGCGTTGGGCGTAGTAGATCTTGGGACCGAGTGAATCTGGCAACTATAGGGAGGAAACAATGGGTGTGAGTAGGGGGCTGAAAAGCATTGCAGTAGCGCTCGTTTTATTATTAACCTCAATTTCGATCGCGGCGCAGACGGCTGGAACCGGCGCCCTTACCGGAACAGTGAAAGATGCCAGCGGCGCCGTCATGGCCGGTGTCACAGTCACCGTGACCAGCGTCGATACGGCCCAGGTGAGAACCGTAACCACAAGCGACAGCGGCGCGTACACCGTTCCGCTGCTGTTGCCCGGCAAATACCAGGTGAAATTTGAAGCGAATGGTTTCAAGACGGTCGAGGTTCCATCCGTGTCCGTGGTTGTGGCGGAAACGGGAACGCTGGACCGCACGCTCGAAGTCGGCGCACAAACACAAGTCGTCACCGTGGAGAGCGATGTAGTGGCCGTGCAGACCACGACATCCGCGATCGCCACAGATATCACTTCCCAAACCGTACAGGCCCTCCCGCTGACCACTCGCAACTATACTCAAATCCTGGGTCTCTCCGCGGGCGCCAGTTCGGCCGTGAACAACGCCACCGCTCTTGGCAAAGGTTCGCAAAACGTCGCCGTCAACGGCGCGCCGGCCACTTCGAATAATTATCAAATGGACGGGGCCGCCATCCAGAATTCGAACGGCACTGGGGTCACTCAGGAAAATAACGGTTTTTCCGCGTTCGGAATTCCCAGTCCGGATGCGATCGAGGAATTTAAGATTCAAACCTCGATGTTTGACGCAGGTTATGGGCGCAACGCCGGCGCCAACGTGAACGTGGTCACCAAATCCGGCACCAACGATTATCACGGGACGCTGTTCGAATTTTTCAGGAATACCGATCTCAACGCCAACGATTTCTTTATCAAACACAATAATGCCAACGCGGCGCGCCCTGTCCTGAACCAGAATCAGTTTGGCGGCGTATTCGGCGGCCCGATCAAAAAGGACAAGCTGTTCTTTTTCTTCTCGTATCAGGAGACGCGGCAGAAGAATGGATTTGCCGGGGTGGGCTTCCAGTCCGGGATCGTGTTGCCGCCAGTTCCGGCGGGAGACCGTTCCAACCAGACGGCGTTACGGCAGGCGCTTGGGGCTGCGCTTTCACCCTATACGCAGGCGACATCCCCGGCATTCCTCAATCCCGCTGCTTGCCCGACTACGCTGCCTCCCGCAGCGACTCCCGTGAATGGCACCACCATAGCAACCGTGAACTCGGCGATTCAGGTGGCTTGCGACGGATCGAATATCAATCAGGTGGCTATCAACATTTTGGAGCTTAAAAACCCGGACGGTTCTTACTATATTCCCAGCTCGGGAACTCCGGGCAATTTCCAGAAAAACGTCACCTACACAAGTCCAGCGAGCTACACCGAGCATCAGATTCTCGGAAACTTCGATTACGTAATTAATTCGAAGAATACGGTCTCGAGCCGTTTCTACTGGGCCAGCGCTCCGACTTTGAATTCGTTCTCCTGCAATACGGGAGGATTTTGCGTGCCCGATACCAGCCTCAAACAGGATTTTATCAACTACGACATCGTTGAGAAGCTGACATCGATCCTGACCAATCACATCGTGAACGAAGTCCGGTTTTCACTTCAGCGGAACGACACGTTGAATAGTCCGACCGTTCCGTTCACCAATTCGCAGGTTGGCGTCGCGAATGTGACGCCCGGTGTGGACATCTTTGACTTCATGACGGTCGCCAATCAATTCTCGATTGGTGGCACGGGCGCCGTGAACATCACGAACCTGGTCACCCAATGGCAGGCAGCCGATCAGGTCTCCTGGACTCGCGGAAGGAATACGTTCCGCTTCGGCGGCGAGTTGGACCGAAATACCTGGAACTGGGCGTTCCCGAGTATCTCTCAGGGAAGTCTCACCTTTAATACATTTTCTGACTTCCTGCTCGGTCTGCCAGGCTGCGATCCTTCGGTCCCAACATGCAGCCCAGCCAACCCGGGGAATACGAATGGCAGCGGGTTAAGTAACATTTTTTCTTCCGGCACAACCACCAGCCGCGCCGCTCCCGGCGGTCTTTACCACTATTTCAAAATTCCCAATGCGTCGCTTTTCCTTCAGGATGACATCAAGATCAGCCAGCGGTTGACGCTCAACCTCGGCGTTCGATGGGATTATTTTGGTTTCCTGACCGATCGAGGCGGAGAGGCTAGCAATTTCTGGCCGAGTCTGGCAAGCGTTCCGGGAACGACTGCGGCGACTGGTACTCTAGCCGGTTTCGTCGTCCCGAGAAACTTCAGTCAACCCATTCCGACGGGAGTGGTCCAGTTGGCAGGAAATGCTCAACCGCAGAACACCCCGCAAAAACTCAACTTCGCCCCTCGTGTTGGATTCGCCTGGCAACCGGGCATGACGGACAAGCTGGTCATTCGCGCGGGAGGCGGCTTTTTCTATGACCGGATTCCGGGTAACACGCTGGATCACGCCGCCGTGCAGGGAATTCCGTACTCGGCAACTGTGATCAATTCCGGAGCGTCGAATTTCTACTCCTCCCTGTCGCAACCTTATCTCAACACCCCGCTTGGATGGATCTACCGCTGGGCGAATCCCCAGACCCTGCAAGGGTCCGGCAGCCAGTTTGCAATCACGCCCTTCATGGATCAAAGAATCGTCACGCCGGTCGTTTATGAATACAATCTGACGGTCCAGTATCAATTCGCGCCTTCCTGGGTGCTGGAGCTCGGCTATGTCGGATTGACGGGAGTCCATCAGGCGTATCTGGCGCGGCCGATCAACCAATCTCAAATCGCGAGCCCATCGAATCCGATCAATGCTAATCCGTCCATCGGTTTCGCCGGAATCACTTCAAATACATTTGCGAATGCGAACTATCGCGTACCGATCCTGGGCTTCAATTCAAATGGTCTAGTGGGAATCGGAACAGAAGGAAATATCAAGTCGAACGACGTGCAGGCGACCGTTCGGAAGTCTTTCTCTCACGGGCTGACGATGCAGGCGTCGTACACGTATGTTCGGGCCTTTACGACCCAGCCAACGACGAGCCTCACCGGCGGGGGAAACAACTTCGCCATCAACAATCTGGCCAACACTCGAAATGAGTACGCCTTGAGTACCGATTATCACCCGTCCCGATTGGCAATCAACTATAGCTACGAGCTTCCTTTCGGCAGCCATACTGGAATCGAAGGAAAGCTGCTCAACGGCTGGTCGGCATCCGGGGTGACGATCCTGCAGGACGGCACGCCAATGACGCTTCTCGATACGCGAGGCGGCGGGATCTATGGGCAATCGGCTGCCTCCACTGCGTTTTTCTGTCCAGGAATGGGCCCGGCGAACGTGCCGGCTTCCGGCAGTCTGATCAGCAAAGTGAATGCCGGATTGGCGGGGACCGGAGGATACTTTAACACCGCCGCGTTTTGCGCCCCGGGACCCTCTGCATTGGACGATCCTGCCGATCCGAACAAAGCAAAGGCAACGGACTACGGCAACGTCGCGCCAAGCGTGGTTCTTGGCCCGGGCCAATTCAACTGGGATATTTCACTTTCCAAATCAACCAAAGTCGGCGGGATACGCGAAGACGGCACGCTCGTGTTTCGCACCGAGTTCTATAACGCGTTCAACCATCCGCAATTCAGCAATCCGTCGGGGTTAAATGCCGCACTGGGTTCCTTTGGACACATCACCACTCTGTCCGTGAGTCCACGCCTGATTCAATTCGGGCTGAAGTATTTGTTCTAAAACTCGCGGAGGGATGAACCCGGGCCCGGATCTCGTTCGAGATCCGGGCCCGATTTTTGTGGCGCGGGCATCTTGCCCGCGTTTTTTTCATGTAGGACAAGGAGTGAAAACCGCGGAAGGGACGCCCGCGCCACAAAAACCACAGCCTTAAAAAATCAGCGGCCTTTCAGCGGTTGCAGCATGGGAGGGGTTCCCGCAGGCAAGCCATCCTGCGCGGCGTTGAGGAACATCGCGAGGGTCGTGTACGTTCCGTTGACGGCAATCAGGTCCACCACCTGCTGCTCGGTGAAGATGTCGCGCACACGCTTGTAGGTGGCGTCGCTGACTTCATGTTTGGTCGAAAGCTCCATGCAGAAATCGTACACGGCAGCTTCATCCGGCTGCATCGAGGCGGGCCGCTTGCCTTTTTTTAGATCGTCGATCGTGGATTGCGAAAGGCCTTCTTTCAGCGCGAGCGGTTCGTGCGCTACCCACTCAACCTGCGAAGTCCAGAGGCGCGCCTGGATCAGGATCGCGAATTCGTTCAGGCGTTTCGGCACCGAGGAGTTGAAGCGGAGGTAGTCAATCAACTGGAACAGGCGGTCGCCCATCACGGGGCTGCGGAGCATCGAATTGTTCGGCCCGCGCAGGCCGATTTTTGAGACCTTCATGATTTCCGCCGCGAGCGGTTTTTGCGCGTCGGTCAATTGATCCATGGTCAGCTGCGAGATGCGCGGCTGCTTGTCGGCGGACTCTGGTTTTTTCGCGGATACTGAGAGGGCAATCCCGGCGCACAGGATGGCCAGGCACGAAACCCACATACGCCAATTCTTCATGTTCGTTTTCTCCTCGGTTGTGCAAGTTTCAGAAATGAGTTCCTGAGAGTGTATACCAGGCAGGGTTTCCGTTGGCGCTAAACACTTCGCGGTATTTTTGAAGTGTGCGGTTCTTCCAATTGCTGCAATCCTCGGTGAAGTGAAATCTAAAACCGCACCCTTGCAAAACCGCAAGAGTGCTGCACCCAGGTCAAATTCAGATTTAAGTCCGGAATTAAATATAAATTTAGATTCAAGTTCAGGATGGAAATACAGGATCAAATTCCGAACCAATCATGCATCGAGGGGGGCCGCCGGGCGTGTCGGATAAAGACCACGCCCGGCAGGCCCGCTTCGATTTAGAAAATTACTTTAAGCGCGAGTTGGATCTGTCGCGAAGTGGTTGTCGTCGTCGTAATCTGCCCCGCGGTGCCTGTCGGCGTTTGCGAGTAGGCCCCGACGTTGGGGGTGGTGGTTGAACCGGCAACGATATTGCCCGTGCTGCCGGAGAATACAGTTCCGTTAGGCATCCCCAAATTGGCGCGATTCAGGATGTTGAAGAATTCAGCGCGAAACTGCACCGATCCCGCCTCACCCAGAAAATGAACAGCCGTATCCTTGACGAGCGAGAAATCCCATTCGCCCAGTCCCGGTCCGCGCAGCAGGCCGCGGGGAGCGTTGCCCAGTGTCCCGCAGGTTGTTCCGACGTAGATTCCCGCGGTCGCCGGGCACGGCACCATCGGAGCCACTGTGAACATCAATGGATTAAACCACTGATGAAAGTTCCCGGTGATAACGGTATTCGGATCGTAGGGGATAAAGGTTTGGGACGTAAGGTTCGTGTTGCCGTCAGGGCCGAGTGCTCCGGGAGCAACGGTAGCGGTTCCGAGATTGACTTTTTCACCGTTGGCCGCGCCTGTATCGTAAACGCCGGAATTGGATCGATTGGCGGTTACGATCGGTGTAAACGCATACCCGCTCTGGACAGAGACGATGTTCCCCATCCACCAGCCATTGGCCAGCTTGGACACGATGCCTTCCGACTTCACCTTCGGCAAATGGTAAAGCAAGTTAAAACGCAGATTGTGGCGAAGGTCGAAGCAGGAGGGGCCTTTCGCCAACTGGATGTTTTGCGGATTGTCGGTTTCATCCATGCCGGATGCGTTGCAATCGGCGCTCGAGAGGTTGCCCTCGGTCGTATCGATCGAGTGGGAATACGTATAAGACCCCTGGAACTCCAACCCACGGCCGAGCCGTTTGTTGACAGACACCTGAAGCGCGTTGTACCAGGAATCCCCAACCGTGGACGTGAGCTGATCGCTCGTATAGTTGGGGTTGAGGCGGCACGTCGGAACCGCATTCTCGCAGCCCGTCTGGGCATTTGACCAGTACTGAATGCCATTGACTATAGCGGCGGGAATCGCGGGGTTTCCGTCCCTGGCAGTGAAGAGATGGACGCCTCGCGTATTCACGTAGCCTACGCTCAGCGTTGCGTTGCCGGGCAACTGGCGTTCGACGGTCAGGTTGAATTGGTCGACACGCGGTTGCGTCGAGTTATAGTCCACCATGGTCTTGATCTGTTTACCCAACTGGGCCTGTGTGAATGTGAACGGGAAGGGTACGAGGACTCCCGGGTTGCTGATGGTGGTCTGAGCGCCCAAAGGAGGCGTTCCGGCCGTCTGGGTGGCAAGGTTTCCAATGTTCCCGACGTCGTAATAGATACCGAATGCGCTGCGAACGGACATCTTTCCATTGCCAAAAACATCCCAGGCAAACCCGAGCCGAGGACTGAAATTCAACAGGGATTTTTGCTGCAGGAAGCTTCCCTGGGTGAAAGCGGCGTCCAATCCGTGGTTTCGAAGAGCATATCCCTTGCCGCTCAGCTCGTAGGGAGTTGTCTCGAACTCATATCGCAATCCGATGTTGAGCGTGAGCCTCGATGTGGCGCGGTAATCGTCTTGCGCGTAGAAGCCAAGCGTCCAGTATCTCCAGTCCCGGTTAAAATCGTCTCCCGGATTTGCAGCCGTATATTGACTGGGAATGTCATTCAGGAAGTTCAGGAATGAGGTATACGTGGCGTTACCCGCAACGGTCGAGGAATTCGCCAGGGGTTGATCGTAGTGATTGATCATCGTGCCGAACTTGAATGCGTGCTTTCCGTGCGTGTAGTACACGTCATCGCCAAAGGTGAGAAGGTTCTGAATGTGGAACGGCATAAAAGCCGTATTCCCAAGTGGCGACAACCCATTGACGGTCAAAGTGCCGATGGGCTGGTTCGCCACAAAGGTCAGCAGTCCCGGTGGAGTGGGCGAGTTGTAAACGGTTGTCGTGCTGAAAACCGTGCGGGCGAACGCGATTCTCGCCGTGTTCAGCAAAGTCGGGGAGAAAATGTGAACCTCCGAGAGTGTCGCGAAATGGTCGCGGCTGGCGCCGGAACTGCTCCATTGCGGGAACGCCGCGCCACCCTGTGCGCTGGAGGAAAATCCGGCCAGAGGATCGGCGATTGCGCTTTCGTCCGTCGTATAACGGGCGAACAGGGAATCGGTATCCGAAAAGGTGTGATCCACGCGAATCTGGCCGTATTTCACATTTTGATTGTCCGGCGCAGGAAACGAGAAGGTGGGCTGCGCGGCAGTGCCCCCGGTCGGTCCTGGAAACAGAGCGAGGTAGGGCCCGGTGTATTGGTTGATCAGGACGTTCCCGGCGGATGCGGGAACCAGCGAACATTGAGCGTTGTTCAGCGTTGTGCCGACGGCGCCGTGGCATCCCGCCGGAGGAACGTTCGAAAGGACCGAGAAGCCCAGCTTGATGTTCAATTGCTCATAGACGGCGTAGAAGAAAGTCTTGTCCTTCTTGATGGGGCCGCCGAAAGAACCGCCGAAATTGTTTTTCTCGAATTGCGGGATTCTATAGGGGTCAAAAATATTCTTGGCGTCCAGGGCGCTGTTTCGCAGGTATTCGAACACGTCGCCGTGGTACTGATTCGTGCCGCCCTTGCTGACGATAAGCATCTGGCTGCCCATCGTCATTCCGTACTCGGCGGAAAATGCGCTGGTGATGATTTTGTATTCCTTGATGCCGTCCACGCCGAGCGTCGTTCCGGCGATTGAGGAACCGGTCCAGCCGGACTGGTTCACGATCGATGTTCCGTCGAGCAGGAAGCTATTGGAAATAGTGGGCGCGCCGTTGCTGCTGAAAATCGTGCCGCTCATCCCGCCGAGACTGGCGTTGTTTCTGTTCTGAGTGACACCGGTTTGCAGCAGGGTCAGGTCGATGTAGTTCCGGCCGTTCAGAGGAAGGTCCGACATTTTCGCGTCATTCACCAGGCCGCCGAGGTCGCTGGTGGTTGTGTTGACCTGCACGGTTTCTGCGTTGACCGTGACTTGTTGCGAGGAGGCGCCGACCTCCAGGCCTATATTAACGGGCAGTTCCTGCGCCACATCCAGAGTGATTCCGGGATGCGTGGCGGTTTGAAATCCATTTTTTTCAACTTTGACTTCATAGTGTCCGGCCAGAAGAGCGGGGACACGCCACGCGCCGTCGTCGCCAGAGGTGACTGTCCTGGTCAGGGAGGTATCGGTGTTGCGAACCGAGACGGTGGCGCCCGGCACGACGCCGCCGGAGGAGTCTTTCACGACTCCAAGGATCGTGCTGGTGGACTGTGCAAAACCTGCTACTGGAAGAAGAGAAAGAATCAGGGCTGAAACGAAAGCGATTCCGAATAGACGCAATGCAAAGCCACCCCTGCAGCGCAAATAGGCCATCATATTTTCGAACCCCCATGCCTCCGGACAAGCATCTACACCCTCCGGAACGGCCAGCTTTTAAATTGAAATTGGGCTTGGTTGAATTGCTTCTCCACAGCCCACCCTTGCCATATCTTGTAGCCTATTTGAAGTGTTTTAGCCACTAAAAATCAGGTGTTTATACCCGATGGTCTTAACGATTCAAGTATTAATTTATTATTTTAGTAATATAATTCAGTAGTATGCAATGGAGCGCGCGGGACCCTGCTGTCCAAGGGGAATCCTCGGGCCTGAACTTGTTTGCCGCTCAGGCCCGGGCGGGAATCGGCGCGCGACGAGAATTACTTCGCCAGCGGATCGGGCCGGAGCTGGAAGTGCAGCACGTAGCTGACCTGGCCCTTGCCGCCTTCGTTGTGATAGCTCACACGCGAGTCATTGGACGACCAGAGCCCGCGGCCTTTCCATCCTGCTTTGGGGTCGTCGATGCGGCCGTCCACGTAGCGTGTGTAGAATCCCAGAGGATACGGCACGCGCAGGGTGGTGAACTTTTTCGTGACGGGGTCGAATGCGATCAGCGAATCCGAATTGGTGCCGGTGATCACCGAAACATTTTTGCCCATGCCGAACGTGTTAAACCGGTCCACCCAGTTGTAATAAAAGAAATCCGAACCGATCTCATCGTTTCCTTTGAACTTTGGCCCCGGCACGGGATAGAGGGTCCAACCCTCTGGGCATTGCTGGCCGGTCGCCGTCGGTCCGTTGAAGACTTTGCATTTGCGGCGGTCGAGGCTGGCGAGATAGTTGGTTCCGGTCAGGGCGACCCAGACGACGCCGTTGGTATCGACATCGATGCCCTCCGGGAAAAAGGAATCGACGCCGGGAAGCTTCGGGTTCTGGTAGGGAGGTTGATAGACTTCCGTCGTACAGGTTGCGGGAGGATTCGAGCCAGGTGTCATGCGGACGATCAGGCCGGGCGCCGGCTCCATCGAAGCAAACCATACGCTATGGTCCACTGGGCTAACGCTTAACCCGTATGCGTAACTGGGGAACCAGCGGTCCAGTTTTGGATCGAATGGCTCATTCGAACGGGTGTAGGGGCCCACTTTTCCGTCGCCGTTGGTATCGGCAACGGCGGGGCACCAGCCTTGCGATTTTTCAGCATCGTGAGTTTCATCCCAAACGCGAGTCTTCACCCAGCCAAGTCCGAAGCGGCCGCTGATCGGGCGGTTATCGCCGGCGCTCATGTACATGGTCTGGTCCTTGTCGTTGTCAAAGACCTCATGAGAGCCGCCGAAGCAGGTCTGAATGGTTTCGAAAGTCCCCTTTTTGGTGTCGTACACTTCCAGGTCGCGCCAATCGGCCTCGATGGGGAAATTCTTTGCGAAGGGATTGTTCGAGCCGGCCTTGCAGAACGCGGGGTTATCCTTTTTATCGTCCATGATAAACCAGATGCGGCCCTTGTCATCCCGCTGCAGGCCCTCTTCGTTCAGAACGTCTTCGAAGACGGTTTCATTGCCCCAGTAGGGCGAAGGCGCGAGCATGGAGACGGGATGGGCTGCCCGGAACTTTACGGCGCTTTCAGGCGCGGGAACCTTGATTGTAAACTGAGTGTTCTCAACCGGATCCACACCCTCAATGGTGCCGGTCGACCATTCCGTGGCAAATAGAGGCCCGTTTGCGTTCAGGGTAGGGTTTCGTTTATCCGTGCTGATCAGGTCATGCACGAACGATTTTGGCGTCGCAAAGTCCCACA
Organism: Terriglobia bacterium; assembly: GCA_963788335.1. Taxonomy (GTDB): domain Bacteria; phylum Acidobacteriota; class Terriglobia; order Acidiferrales; family UBA7541; genus Palsa-360. The sequence goes on along the minus strand of CAWBGM010000006.1, from coordinate 153,692 downwards.
GGGTGATGACCAAATTTCGTTCGATGCCTTCGGGCCTTGGCGGCGCAGGAGGAACCTCGCCTGCTGCCACACGGTCGGTCCAATCGGAAAACATCTTAATCGTCTGGTCATATCCAAGCAGGCCGACACGGTAATCCATGGTCGTGCCTTCCTGGCCGGAGCGGATGCGGCGCTTCCAGGCTTCGGCGCTCGAACTGAACGTACCAAGCTCGGGGGGGATTTCGCGCGTGAATTTGTTTCCAAACTCATGGCAGGAACCGCAGCCCCTCTTCAATTTGTAAATCCATTCGGCTTCGCTCACGGTCATCGATATCTGTGGCCGAACGTCGCCCGGAGAGGAGTGGGCAGGTTCCCGGCCTGAGGGGACCGACAACGTCATCGGGAAGGCGCTCTTGGGGGGAATCTGCATGAGCGAATACCAGTAATCCGCAGGGTAATACTGGGCCGCGGCTTTTGCATCGGGGGCGACGACGGCGGTTAAGGCGAGAGTCTTGCCGGGCGCGCTGACGACCGGTTGTGAATCGACCAAGCCATAGCCTCTGACCCAGACTTTGTAATTGCCCTTCGGAAGATCTGGAATCAGGTAACGGCCCAGGTCGTCGGTAACGACGATCTTGCGGAACTTGGTTGGCGTGTCGGAGGTTTCGGCGATCACCCAGACGCCCGCTTCAGGGCCTTTCGAACTGGTTACCACGCCGCCGATGTCGGTGGGATCGACAGAAACCTGAGCGGAGGCCGGACGGGCCGCTGCGCCGGATTGCTGTCGTGCATCGGTTTGCACGATGAGCATTGTGCATCCAAGAGCCAATGCAAGAAGCAGCGGGATCGTGAATCGTCGAATCCTTATATTTCGCATCGTGTCTCGCTTTCCCGGGTGAAAGGAAAAATTGGCTTCTCTCCAGTAGTGACGGTAAATAGCGCGTACGCGTTTCATTGTACAGATGCATCGCAAGAAATGAGCTATTCTTTCATGGAGCGTCCGCGCCGGAAATTTATGGTTTGGTGAGTCAAATCATAGCATTTGGCGGGGAATGGATGAAATGCTTCCGTGGGCGGGGCCTGGGATCGGCGCCAGTAATCGATACGATCCGCGGGGCCGACAATGGTCTGGAGGATCGGGCGACGCGGCGCTAATGTGGAATGAATACAGGTCGATGTAGTTGTTGGTGCAGGAGCGGTCCATGTTACTGGTGCCGGTAATTCTCGTAGCGGTTGTAGTCGGCTTGGCTTTACTGCTTCGCCCGTGGCCTTTTTTTCTCACTCCGGAAGAATCCAGCGAATATCTTCATCGCAACGTTGCCGTGGCGTTCGCAAAGTGGGTCGAGCGTCAGGCGCTGGCGCGCGGATTGAATGTTCGCGGCGTCGCCCGGCAAGTGCCCCTCGATTGCCATAAGTGCGGAAAGGCCTCCAACTACTTTGTCTATCCCGATGAAGTCTGCGAACGCTGCTGGCGCGCCAGCCTCAAGCCGGTTTCGGTTCCGGCCAAGCAGCACCGGCCGTAAAACGCTATGACGATTTGAGCGAATGCGGCATTATCAATCGAGACGCAAAGTTCACCCGTCCGTACCCACGCAATTCTTAAAGTATTCTTATTACCATTGGTGATTCCGGTGCTAAACCCAACCCTAGCTTTGACTTTCTAGTCGTGACCCGATTGGTGCCCCATTTTGGCTTGGCGGGCAAGGTTCCGCTTGACTCCGCCGTGGTCCGGGAACAATGTGGATGGATAGTTGGAAGCGCGCTATGCAATTATTGTCCCTGCTGCGGGTCCCTCCCAGGTATTTCCCCGCTGTGTGGCAGGCAATTCATCGCATGAACCATGAAAAATGCGATTGTGCTTTGATTGCGAAATGCGGAAATTGCTTCGAAAATCCTTAATAGCGAACGGCTGCCCCGATGAAACTATCCGACCGAAGATTAGCGCGGCGTTTCCGCCTCAGCATTCCGCTCTTTATCCGCGAGTGGAAGACGTGGCCCCGGAGAAGAAAGTGGAATCGGTGAATGTCTCCGAGCACGGGGTTTATTTTGTGACGGATACTCCTGTGCACGAAGGGGCGATGTTGCAGATTCGCTTGGCGATGCCTATGGAAATAACGGGGGCGGCGCCGGTCGAATGGCAATGCACGGGGAAAGTGTTGGGCGTCCAGGCGGCCCGATCGCTAACCGCACCGGTGGGGGTCCGGGTCCGGTTCGATTATTACGAAGTAATCCGTCCTCCCAACCAAATCTCCTAGGGAAAATTTACCGCTGAGATTCAGGCCAAGCGGAAAAACCCGCCCATTGACAGGGATGAGAACCGATCATGAAGACTGAAATCGGACCGGAGCCGCGCTACAAAAATGCGACGCGCGGCAAGACGCAGTCCGCTTCGCCAGTTCGCGCGCTCGTCGTCGAAGATACGCCATCCATGCGTGTGCTCATTGAAGAAGCTTTTGGAGCAGCCGAAATTCGACCCGTGACGTTTGTGACGAGTCTTAATGCCGAGGCACGATTCCAGCATGAAAAATTTGACATGATTCTGGTCGACATGTGCGCGCCGCCTGAAGATGGAAGAAGCCTGGTCCGGAAAATCCGCGATTCAGGATACAATCGAAACACCCCAATCATCATGATCAGCGACGACCTGCGCCCCAGCGCGCTTTCGGAGGGGTTCGCGGCCGGGGCCAGCTTTTTCGTTTACAAGCCGATGGATAAAGCCCGCTTGATGAGGCTGATCCGCGTCACGCAGGGAACCATCGAAAACGAAATACGCAGGTTCCGGCGGGTTGCTGTCCGCGTCCGGGTGCGAATTCTATCCGACGGGAAAACGGTGGAAGGAGAAACCATTAACCTCAGTTTGAACGGGACACTGGTCAGAGCCGCAAGAGTCCTCGATCTGGGCTCCAAGGTTGAAGTCAGCTTTTACCTTGTTCCAGGAACGGACCCCGTTGTCGGAAAAGGCGCGGTCACGCGCATTGGGGAAGACAATCAGATGGGGATTCAAATTGTTGGCTTGCCGATAGCTGAAAGCGGACGATTGCAGGAATATTTGTTGCCGCTCATCTCGGATTAAATCGTTTCCGGAATTCGCGGCAAATTCGATAGATCTCCCGTGAAATTCTAACTCGGGCGGACGGCTGCGGGCGGAGCGGGCCAATCGGCGGGAACGAAATCTACTCCCCAGAAATGCGGCGCCGGAGTAAGAAATTCGACCCCTACGCGTTGGCCTTTATCGGTGGCGTCGCCGAGAAATACGACGCGGCTTTCCTGCTCTTCCTGCGTAAATGGATTGGTGAGGACGAGCATGGAGCCCATATTGAGCGGCTGGTTCAGATACATCAGGCCGCCGTGGGCGTTGATCACGACCGTCTCGCAAGCCTCGCGGAAGCGGCGGTTATCGGAGTTCTTCCCCGCAACCACCACGCGCACCCGCATGAAGACCCGGGTACTGCGTCGGACTTTGTCAACCTCAATCTCAGGCATGATAGGTCCATGCTGAAGCAGTTTGGCGGCTCCGTCAACGGTGCTGTCGCTCGAATGTTTCTGCAAAGCAACATGGGTTTAACGGCGCCCGACCACCCCGCGTGGGTGGTGGGTCAGATTGAGAGTACATCTGGCTTTGACACACGTCGCGACGGGTGCCGCACCCAATTCTCTTTGGCCGGTCAGAATGCATGGAAGTCAGAGATTTCTGATTAACCCACTACCTGCGAGTGCGTTTCCTTGTGTCTTCCATGGGGGAACGCGTTATGATTCCGGATGTTCCGCGGGATCGCTGGTTCATCGAGGCGGGCGGAGAATTTCCGAGTGAGCATCGTGGAATCCGACGGCGATCGGGATTTTACTTCTTGGGAGCCGAGAGAGCTTCAAAGCGCGCAGGCGGCCCTTCCTTTATCTTTAGGGTAAAAAGCCTGCGCCACCGGGAAATGGAGCGACGCATGAAACTGACGGAATACATCGATTCCCAGCGCGAAGAGCATCTGAACGATCTTTTTGAATTTTTGAGAATTCCGAGCGTCAGCGCGCAATCCGATCATAAGCCGGACATCGAGCGCGCGGCGAAGTGGGTGGCCGAACGGCTGCGCGGCGCGGGGCTCGACAATGTGGAAATCATTCCGACGAAGATGCATCCGCTCGTTTACGGCGAATCGCTGAAAGCGCCGGGGAAGCCGACGATTTTGTTTTACGGACACTACGATGTGCAGCCGGCCGAGCCGCTGGACTTGTGGACTTCACCGGCGTTTGAGCCGACGATTCGCGGCGGAAATTTGTACGGACGCGGAACGGCCGACGACAAGGGGCAGGTCCATATTCACATTCGAGCGCTCGACGCGATCATGAAAACGGCGGGGAAGTTGCCGATCAATTTGAAAGTGATGATTGAGGGGGAAGAGGAAGTCGGCAGCGTAAGCCTTTGGGATTTTGTAAGCGCGAACATGGCGCGTCTCAAGGCCGATGCGCTGGTGGTTTCCGACACGGGAATGCTGGCGGCCGGCGTGCCGTCGATCACGTACGGGTTGCGCGGCCTGAATTACTACCAAATTGAATTGACCGGGCCGGCGCAGGATTTACACTCGGGAATTTTTGGCGGGGCCGTGCCGAATCCGATCACGATTTTGTGCGAGCTGTTTGCGAAATTGCACGACAAGAACTTGCGCGTGGCCGTACCCGGATTTTACGACGACGTCGCGAAACTTTCCAAGGCGGAGCGGAAGGCGCTCAAATCCTTGCCATGGAAGGCGAGCGAATTTCGCAAGACCGTGGGCGCGCCCGGGCTCAGCGGCGAAAAAGGCTACTCGATGGTCGAACAGCTCTGGACGCGGCCGACGCTGGAATTGAACGGCATCTGGGGCGGGTACACGGGCGAAGGGTCGAAGACAGTGATTCCATCGAAGGCCTACGCGAAATTTTCCACACGCCTGGTGCCCAATCAGAATCCGGACCGGATCACGAAGCTGCTGCGGAAGCACATCGCCAAATTGCTGCCGAAGACGGTGAAATTCAAGCTCGATCTGCACAGCCAGGGCAAGCCGTGGGTCGCCCCGTACACGCATCCTTTTTTTGAGGTCGCGCACGATGCGCTGGAGAAGGGGTTCGGCAAGCGCGCCGTGTTTATCCGCGAGGGCGGATCGATTCCGTTTGTTACGCAGATGCACGACACGTTTCAGGTGCCATGCATTCTGCTGGGTTTCGGATTGCCCGATGAAAACGCGCACGCGCCGGACGAGCATATTTCGCTGGAAAATTATTTTGGCGGGATCAAGGCGATCGCGCAGTTTTATACAGGGCTGGGGAATCTGTAGAATTCATCAGGGCTGGCTTGTTTTATCCTGACGCAGGAAGGGCGGCCTGCCTGATTTTGAATTCCGTGAAATTTCCACAAATGTCAAAATCGGAAAGGCTGCCCTTCCTTCGCCGGAGTAAAAAGCCTGCCCGAATTTAAACCTAAACCGTCGAAAGTTCCACCTGTCGTACGCGCGCGTATTCCTGCAGCGCGTTATTGGCCGATGCGATCACGCCGAGCGCATCGGAAACCGCTTCGAGTTTCCCGGCAGGGACGACTACGTACATCTCATCGCCGCCCAGGCTGGCGTACACGCGGTTGCCGATGCAGCCCAGGCTGGAGACGGTTCCTTGCGCCAGGGCCGCGGGCAGCGCCATGCAAGACGGACGTCCGAGGAGGGGCAGCGAGCTGCTAGCGCCCGCGCGCGTTGAGGCTTCGTTCAGCAACATGGCCGGAGACATTTTGCATGCAAACAGAACGACACTTGGCATGACAGGTGTGTCGCCGAGCGGAGCGAACACAACCGCCGCGGGTTCCTTCGCAAGTTTTGGAATGCCGGGAATTTCTTCCGGACGAACATAGCCGAGGCTGAACATGAAGCCGAGAGTGGCTTCGGTTTCGTGGATCCGTTCGGGCGGAAGCTGAATATTGTGTGTGTAGGCGCCGACCGCGCAATTAAAATGATCGGAGGGCACGGTGTAGAACGTTTGTCCGCTCGCCGCGAGCCGCCAATAGCTGCATCCGGCCGGCTCCGTGCCGGAAAATTTGGAAACTCCAGCGGGCGGCGCATCGAGAAATGTGACGGCCACGGGACGCTTGCCCAGCGAAAGACGCGCGGTGAATTGCTTTTCCAGTTCCTTCCAATTTGCCATGAACGCTCCTCGTAAAAATTGAACTGTAAGAATAGCACACTCATGTTCCACGATGGTGCATCGCGGGAAGCCGCTTTTAATCGGGCTTTTTATTTGTTTTTTCTTGCGTTGGGCGGATTCAGCCCGTATAGTGCTCGCCGTGCGTGGCCCGGACGGGTTGAGCCCGGCCGCCGCGCCTGAAGCATTTAATTCTGAGGAGGAGAACGAAACTAGATGGCAAAACCATTGAGCAAGTCCAAGATCGTCTCGCACATGGCCGACAAAACCGGTGTCACGAAAAAAGTGGCGGCGCAGTTTTTTGAAGAGCTGTTCAAGCTGGCGGTGAAGGAAGCCAAGGGCGGAGCGGGGAAGTTCGTGATTCCGAACATCGGACGCGTGGTGAAGGCGCACCGCAAGGCGCGCATGGGCCGCAATCCGCAGACCGGAGAAGCGATCAAGATCAAGGCGAAGACGGTTGTGCGTCTCCGCGCGGCAAAAGCGCTGAAGGATTCGGTTCTCGGATAAGACGCGCTTCCCAAATCAGATTCCTGGAAACGACGTGCGGGCTGGGTGTCTCGCCGCGATTCGATAGCCGCAAAGGCGGCATTCGGATCCGATGGAAGCAGATGCGATTCACCCGCCAGCGCGTTAACCGTACAGTGAAGGTTTTTGTCCGATCCTTTCGCCCCGGGCTCCCCGCCCTCGGGGCGATTTTTATTTCAAGGGGCGCCCTTGGCCCCTCGGCAACTTAGAATTCATAAAATTCTTCCGAGATCCCCCTGGCCGGGTTATCTTTAAGATGTGACCGGTACGGGGACAAGTATCGCATTACGATATTTACAGCGGCGAGCGTTGCTGCTCAGCCTGATCCCTCTGGGGCTGCTGTTTGCTTTGACCGTGACGCTCGCGCGAACCTACCATGCGCGCGAGGAAGGGTTGGTCCAGGAATGGTTTCAGAAAGGCAACGAGGATTTGGCGACGGGACAGCCCGGCCGGGCATTTGAAGACTTTCGAAACTCGCTCTCCTATGAACCGAATAACGATCTGGTTCAGCTTCGACTGGCGGAGGCCCTGCTCGCGGATGGCCGGCTTTCCGAATCTCGGGCCTACCTGGTGAACCTGTGGGATCGCAGCCCTGGTTCGGGCGAAGTGAACCTCGATCTCGCGCACATTTCTTCACGGATGGGAGATCCGGAACAGGCGATTCCTTATTATAGGGCTGCGATTTATGGCAGTTGGGCTGGAGACGCCGTCGGACAAAGAAGAAAAGTACGGTTTGAGCTGTGCGAATTTCTGCTATCCAGAAACCTTCTTAGCGATGCGGGAGTCGAGATCGCAGCATTGTCCGCCGAGCTTTCTCCCGGGGAAGCAATCCAGCACGAGCAAGCTGGGCAACTCTTTCTGAAGGACGCCCAGCCGGGCAAAGCGCTCGAGGAATTTGAAGTCGCGTTGCAGGCCAATCCCCGTCAAAACCAGTGGTTCGAAGAAGCGGGCAAAGCGGCATTCGACTCCGGCTCCTACCTCAAGGCGGAAGCCTACCTGGCAAAAGTGGACCCCGAGAATTTGTCCGGTCCGGACAGCGAGCTACTGGATCGGGTTCGCGAAGTGTTGAGTGACGATCCGTTTCGGCAGGGCCTGAATGAAGATGAGCGGGCGCAGCGCACATGGCACGACTTTCAAGCGGGACTCGATCGGCTACAGAAATGTAGCCAATCTAGCGCGTCACTTTTATCCGCCGATCAAACGGCGGCGGTACAAGACCTCAACCGGGATGCGCAGAGCGCGAAAAAGCAAATTCGACTCCGGGCGTTGCGCACCAACCCGGAACTGAGAATCAGCGCCATGAAGCTTGTTTATCGAATCGAGGACACCACATCGCATTATTGCGGCGAGGCCACGAGTATCGACCAGGCCTTGATTCTGATTCAACAGCGCCATGCGGGGAACGATCAATGACCGAGCGGAGCGTTCCGATCGAAGAAATGAAAACATCCATCTCAACCACCGAATCCACCCCCGTAGAATTAAAAAGTCCCGGCAGCCGGTGGTTGGGAGGGAGACAGCGTTCTTTTACGCTCTCTGAAGGCAATCTGTTCCTTGTGCTCGCCGTCATTATCGGCTTGTTTTCCGGGATGGCGGTTGTTTGTTTCCGCATTACCATCGAATGGGTGCGTTTGGGATTGCTGGGATCGGCGCTTGCTCCGAGTCCACTCCGTGTTCTGCTCGTGCCCGCGACAACCGGGCTGGTGGTTGCGTTTCTGATCCAGAAATTTTTTCTTGCCGCCCGCGGCAGCGGTGTGAACCAGACCAAGGCGGCTGTTTACGTGTTCGATGGTTACGTGCCGTTTCGAACCGTCATTGGAAAATTTATTACCTGCTCGCTCGCGATTGGCAGCGGACAATCGCTAGGTCCCGAAGATCCTTCCCTGCAAATGGGCGCTGGAATTGCCTCCGCTCTCGGAAGACGCTTGAAACTTTCCAGAGATAAATTGCGGTTGCTGGCTCCGGTGGGAGCGGCGGCGGGGTTGGCGGCGGCGTTCAACGCGCCGATTTCCGCCGTGCTGTTTGTGATTGAAGAAGTGATCGGGACGTGGAGCGCGGGTGCTCTGGGGGCCATTGTTCTAGCGGCGGTTTCCAGCGCCGTGGTGATGCGGTCGTTTCTGGGCGGCGAGCCGATGTTCCGGGTTCCGCCCTACACCCTTGCGCATCCTGCGGAATTGCTGGCATATGCAGTGCTGGGAGTCGTTGGCGGGGTGCTTTCAATCGCGATGATGAGAATCATTGCGTACCTGCGACCGAGGCTCCGCGACTTGCCTCCATGGACTCAATATGTGCAACCGGCCGCCGCTGGCCTGCTGATCGGTATCGTCGGGTTGCGAATTCCGCAGGCGATGGGCGCGGGATATCCGTACATCGATCAGGCTCTTCATAACCAATACACGTGGGAAATTCTCGCGGTCCTCGGTTTCGCGAAAATTCTTACGACCAGCCTGTCGTTTGTCAGCGGGACACCGGGAGGAATGTTTGCGCCCACCCTGTTTATCGGCGCGATGATCGGCGGCGCGATTGGCGGGTTGGAGCATCATTTTTTCCCTCAGATCAGCGCGTCGGTGGGGCCGTTTGCGCTGGTGGGCATGGGAACATTCTTTGCCGGATTTCTTCGCGTTCCGATCACATCGGTTTTCATGGTGGTGGAAACGACGGGCAATTATTCCATCGTCCTTCCCGTCATGATTTCCAATACAATCGCCTACCTGATCTCCCGAAAATACCAGGATGTGGCGCTTTTCGATTTGCTTGCCAAGCAGGACGATCTGGAATTGCCCTCGATGGAGGAGCAGCGGGAGCAGGCGGTGCTGCGTGTGGAAGACGCCATGCGAAAACCGGAATCGGTATCGCTTCAGGCCAGCGACACACTCGCTCGCGCTCTCGAGCTTGCCGAGACTTCGCCGGAAGAGATTCTGCTCGTTCGTTTTCCGACCGGGCGCTGGGCCAGTGTGACGAAGAAGGAATTGAGTGCCCAGGCGTCGAACCGCTCGAAAGAAACGCAGCTGCGCGAATTGCTTTCCACCGCGAGAATTCCCATTTTGCATCCGGACCAAAGACTGGACGACGTCTTGCGTTACATCCAGGGCCACCCGCTCTTACCCGTTGTCAGCCGTGCGGGTTCGCGAAAACTGGAGGGCGTGATTTCGCTGCCGGACATTTTGAGCGCGTATAAGAAGGCGACTTGAAAGTAGCACAGCCACTCCTGACTGTGTGGGTTTCACATACCGATCCATTGCAAAAACCGCACAGCCGGGAGCGGCCGTGCTACGCGTGGTCCGTCAATTCCGTCTTCACAAAAAAGTGGTAGAGCCACATCAGCAGCGTGACGCCGATGCCGATGGCTGTGACGGCCCACCAGACGCGCGCGGGACGATGAGCGACCTCGCCGTAGTGATGCATGAGTCGCCCGCCCAGCCATCCTCCGACGAGCGATCCGATTCCGATCGGCAGAAACGCGAAGCCCATGTAGGTTCCTTGCTGTCCGGAAGGAGCGAGGCGCGAAATATATTCGTAATAGCGCGGCGAGATGACGATTTCACCGAGCGCGACAATGAAGATTGAAAGCACCACGGCCCACACGGCTGGATGCCAGGCGACAATCAGCCAGCCGAGGGCGGAAATCAGCGTGCCGATGGCGATGGCGCGGAAGGCGGGAATGGTTCGTGTCAGGTAGGTGACGACAAATTGCAGGCAAATTACCGTGGCGGCATCGGTGATCAGGATCAGCTCGACGTCCGCGTGCGGATCGATGTACGCGTGAATATAAATCGGCAGCACGATATATTGCTGCCAGAAGACGACCCAATAGCCCGAAAAAATCAGCAGAAAAAGCAGGAAGCGCACGTTTGTTAATACGGTGAATAGATTTCGCGCCGTTTCGGCGACCGTCGCGGCCGGCGCGTTGTTGGATGGAAGATGGTCGCGCCGGGGCTCCTTGAAAAAAATCAGCACGAAGAAAAACATCAGCAACACACTCGACGCGGAAATGCGGAAAACATTTTCAACTCCGAGGCGCTGGTGCGCCCACGAAGCGATGTAAGGTCCCGCCGCGCCGCCGATATTCACCATCGTGTAGTAGATCGAATAGCCGATCGAGCGCACAGTTTCCTTCGATGCGCGCGCCGTGGTTCCCACAACGGCTGGCTTCACCATCGCAATCCCCAGCGCCGGCAGCACCAGGACGAAGGCAACAAGACCCAGCAACGGAACACTTGCGCGGACCGGACCCATCCATGCCGCTCCGAGAGATCCGAGCAGGAAATAGGCGCAGGCTAGAATTAAATACGCGACAGACAGCGCCCGCCGGAATCCAAGACGGTCCGCCACGGCCCCGCCCAGAATCGCCAGGAACCACACCATTCCTCCGAACAGCCCCGTCAGCGAGCCGGTTTGCTCGGTGGGAATGCTCAGCGATTCGTGAAGAAAGTTGGCGAGCGAAGAAAACGCGCCGTAGTAGGCGAGGCGTTCGAAAATTTCGCTGATATTCGCGACCCAGAAGGCGGGCTCAAACCCGTCGCGAATTTCCCGCAGGCGCCGGCGAAAGCTCACGCGTTTGTCTCCCGGGCAGTGAGGCTACAGGATCGGACGCAAATTAGGAAACCAGAAAATCGCCCGCTATGCGCGGCTATTTTCTGGTTTCCGCCTGCTGTCGGAATTTTATTTGCTCGCCTGTTGCGCGCCGGTCTTCAGATACAGATAGCCGACTTTGTTGTTGGAAGGCGAGCCGTACCACATTTTCCCATCGGCGGCGCGGAAGAATTCGCGAATCGTATTTTCCGAATGCGGGAAAGGATATTCGGTTGTCTTTCCGGTTTTTGGATCGAAGCGGCCGAGTACATCCATTTCATAGGAGGCGTACCAGATGTAACCGTCGGCATCAATCCCAAGGCCATACGGCGTGGGCATCGGACCGGGCAAAACATACTCCTTAAACGTGGAGGTCTTGGGATCGAACCGGCCCATTTTTCCGGCGTCATATTCCGCGAACCACACGATTCCGCTGGAATCGATGTCAATCCGCCGGGGAAACGCTTTCGGCGTTGGTGGTGTGTAGATCGAAACCTTCAATGTTTTCCAGTCGACCATGCCGATCTGACCGGAGCTCGTTTTTGTGAACCAGATATTGCCGTTGTTGTCTTCCTTCACGTCGTAGGCGCCCGCAACATCCTCGAATCGCGTAAATCTTCCCGTTTCTTTATCGAGGCGGGTCAGCGGATTTCCCGAGGACCACGCGTTTCCATTGGGATCGAATCTTACAGTGTGTTTTGACCCCGCTGGATAGCTGAGTTTGCCGGCGAGATAGGAGTCCTCATACTCCGTAATCTTTTGCGTTGCGGGGTCCCACTTTCCAACTTTGTTGGCGCCCTGTTCGGTCAGCCAAACGGTGCCGTCGTTCCAGGGCACGGCAGAGTGGACAGCGGCCGTACCGATATTGGGAACCGGGAAGTCCTGCATGGCGCCGGTGTGGGGATCGAGCCGGGTGATTTTATTGGCGACGCCGAAATTTGGAATCCACAAATTGCCGTCTTTGTCGGGAGCGGCGCTGAACGGCATCCGGCTCGGGCCGGGCATGTCGTACTCCACGTATTCGATGTTCATCGCGTCCGCGCTAAAGGGCCGCAGGGTTGCCTTATATCTCGGGTCCTCCTCGGGAGACTTCGGGAGCACCGAATCCTGTCCGAACAGGCTGTTGAGGTAACTCGCAATTTCACTGGCTTCCTGATCGCTGACGCGGCCATCGAGGCCGAATTTCATCGCGTCACGCATGAACGCGACGCGGTCTTTCCAGCCGTCTTCATCGCGACGCACGGAAGCCATGCGGGTCTGAAATCCGTGGCACGTGAAGCAGTTCCCATAGAGTTTGTCTCTTGCCGGCGAAGCGGGCCACAACTGCATGGCCTGCTGAATCGAGATTTCGTTCCAGCGCACCGCCGCCTTGACCAGCGCAAAATCATGAGAGGCGGCCTGATCGGCGGTGAGAGTCACGCCCGGCACGGGAGCTGTGCGATACCCGGTGGTTTTGGTTGTTAATGTATACGTTCCTGCCGGAACGTTCTCCACCGTGAATTTCCCCTGGTTGTCGGACAGCGCCATAAACGTCATTTTGGTCTGGGTATTCTGCGCTTGAACGAACGCGCCCTGAAACGGAGCGCCGTCGGGACTTTTCACCGTTCCCGAAACTGTAGCTCCGTATGAAATAGAGCTGCCGAGGCCAAATAAGACTGTCAGCGCCAGGAACTTGATCTGTGGCCGCATGCGGCCTCCTTTTCGATTCTCCGTCACGAGAATTAACCTTGGAACGTCATTATGCGTCACAAATCCATAAAATGCAGCTTTCGGCTAGATACTGGTGGGACGCCACACGCGCGGAACGCGTTTCGGAACTCCATTATGGATTTCCCGCCGGTTAAGCAAACTCTATGTTTATCGAATCGTTGAAAACCGCCGGTGCATCGCAATCACCCCGGCAATATTGAACAGAATAAAAGCAGCGATGGCGGACACGATGGGCACGGTTGGCAACTGGACCGGGTCGCTGAAATTCGCGCGCATGGCCAGCCCCATCGCAAATACTACCAGCAGCAGGAGGGCGCAGCCGAACCAGGCGAAAAATTGTTCAATATAGGCAAACGTTCCGGCGCGGCGCTCCGGTGCAAGCCAATAGTCCTTGTTGGGCAGGTTGAGTTTGTTGCCGGAATTTCCTACAACGCTGCGAGCCAACCGGAACTCGACGAAAAAAGCGGCTAAAATCACAACGGCGTATAGCAAGAAAAATTGCCGCTTGTCCATCCAGCCATTCGGCATGCCAGAGGCGGCGAAATGCGAAGCCATGCGTTCAGGCAATCGCGGAAAGTCGCGGAGACCTTGCACGAGTGCCGCCGCAAGAATGGCGAAAAACAGGCTTCCGGGTATGCGTTTGTCTGACATTCGTCGTCTCTTTATCTAAGCGTATTATGCAAACCTAACCGGCCACTCCGTCCAACTCAATGGAACTTGTCGAGGGAGATAATAATGGAGATATCGACTCGGATTGGCGGGAGGTTTTAGTGGCACGGGCTGTGGGGTTGTGATTTTTGCCAGGCCGCTACAGGATGCTACAGGACAGCGCATGTCAGCACCGGTCAACACCGGTCAACACAGCCCAAACATTTTGCATTAAAGTTTCAATTGAGCTTGCAGTTTTCAGAATTCAGAACCCACAGGCTGAAGCTTGTGCCACTTATGGACGGACCAGTTGGCCACAAAGCGCCGCTTGTGTAATGCTATAGGACTTCGTATTCAGGGCAGAGGGCGACAGGGGAGTTGTGTGAAACATGCGACGGATGTATCCGGGACGATTCCGATGGTGACGCTGCGCTCGATCAAGGAGGCGGCGGAACGCATTCGTGGCTCGATTGTGGTTACGCCCTTCGTGCACTCCGAGAAATTCTCGCGGCAGACGGGCAGCTCGATTTTCCTGAAGCTCGAAAACCTGCAGATGACCGGTGCGTTCAAAGAGCGCGGCGCGCTGAACAAAATTCTGCTGCTGTCGGAAGAGGAGCGGCGGCGCGGCGTGATCGCGGCGTCGGCGGGGAATCACGCGCAGGCAGTGGCGTATCACGCGACCAAGCGCGGCATCAAGGCGCAGATCTGCATGCCGCTGACAACGCCGCTGGTAAAAGTTTCGGCGACGCGCGGCTACGGCGCCGAAGTGATTCTCTTCGGAGCGAATTACGACGAGGCATGCGAGGAAGCGCAGCGCCGCTGCAAGGCGGATGGCTTGACGTTCATTCATCCGTTCGACGATGAAGCGGTGATCGCCGGGCAGGGAACGCTGGGCTTGGAAATGATCGAGCAGCACAGCGATCTTGACGCGCTCATCATTCCGGTGGGCGGCGGCGGATTGATCGCGGGCGTGGCCTGCGCGGTGAAGGAAACCAATTCCCAAATTCAAATTATTGGCGTGCAGTCGTCGAAGATCGCTTCGATGAAAGCGGCGCTCGAAGAACACAAACTTGTGACACTGCCCGCGAATAAAACGATCGCCGACGGCATCGCCGTCCGCTGCGCCGGAACGAACACATTTCCATTGGTGCAAAAATACGTGGATGAAATCGTGACCGTCGATGAGGAAGAAATCGCCAGCGCGATTCTCCAGTTGCTCGAAAAAGAAAAAATGCTGGCCGAGGGCGCAGGCGCCGCCGCGACTGCCGCTGTTCTGAACAAAAAAACTCCGAATCGGGGAAGAAATTGGGGGTATTGGTCAGCGCGGGGAACATCGATGTGTCGCTGCTTTCGCTGATTATCGAGCGAGGCCTTGTGAAGGACGGCCGCCTGGTGCGCCTGCGCATTCATCTGCCCGATCATCCGGGCGCGCTGCAGCGTCTCGCAGCCGTCATCGCCGAGCAGAAGGCGAATATCGTGGAGACAAATTACGACCGCGCGTACTACGGCGTCGTGCTGGGTGATACGGTCATCGACATCACAATGGAAACGCGCGGGCCGGAGCATGTCGCGGATCTCGCCGCCGCTCTTGAGTCTGCGGGCTATCCGTTTGAGCGCGTGCAGTAGGAATATATAGGTAGCGCCAACGTCCCGCCGGCGGTTTTGACGGTCAAATTGCAACAAAAAGCCCGCGGGCCCCTCTTGCATCGATGCAAGCAGGACGCCCGCGTCACGAAGGCGGCCATGAATCCCAATCCACTTTCCTACTTGCACGATCAGATCGCGGACATGGAGTCCAGGGGACTGCATTTCCGCCTGCGCGTTCTCGACGGCGAACAAAAATCCATCGCCCATTTCGACGGCAAAGATGTCATCAATCTCAGCTCCAACAATTATCTCGGCCTGACCACGAACAAGGCGCTTCGCCGCGCCGCCATCGAAGCCATCCGCACGCACGGCGTGGGCGCGGGAGCGGTGCGCACGATCGCGGGCACGATGGATTTGCACATGGCGCTCGAAGAGCAGATCGCGAAATTCAAAGGCTCGGAAGCGTGCGTCGTATTTCAATCCGGCTTCACGGCGAATGCCGGAACCGTCGCGGCGATTCTCGGAAAAGACGATCTTATTCTTTCCGATGAACTCAATCACGCTTCCATCATCGACGGTTGCCGCCTGTCGAGAGCGACAATAAAAGTTTTTAAGCACAGGGACGTGGCCGACTGTGAACGCCTCTGCAAGGAGACGGAGAACTGGCCGGGCCACAAACTGCTGATCACCGACGGCGTATTTTCGATGGATGGCGACATCGCGCCGCTCGCCGATTTGAGCGGCCTCGCGGAGAAATACAATTGCATCATGATGGTGGATGACGCGCACGCTTCCGGCGTTCTCGGCCGCAACGGGCGCGGCACGGTCGATCACGCGGGATGCCACGGCCGTGTGCACATCCAGGTGGGCACGCTCAGCAAAGCCATCGGCGCGATGGGCGGCTACGTTTGCGGATCGCGCGAATTGATCGATTTTCTCTATCACCGCGCGCGGCCGTTTCTGTTTTCGACGGGTCATCCGCCCTCGGTCGTCGCCACCTGCCAGGCTGCGTTCACGCTGCTGGATTCTCCGGAAGGCGGGAAATTGATCGGGAAACTCTGGTCGAATACGAATTTTTTCCAGCGGCGGCTGAAAAAGCTGGGATTTTCCACAGGCGGGTCGGAAACACCAATCACTCCGATTCACGTTGGGGAAGCGGCGAAAGCGTTCGAGTTCTCGCGCCGTTTGTTCGAAGCGGGTATTTACGCTCCGGCCGTCGGTTTTCCCACTGTGCCCGAAGGGAAGGCGCGGCTGCGTGCCATGGTCACCGCGACGCACAAGCGCGCGGACCTGGAGCGCGCCTGCGAAATCATCGCTGAGATTGGGCGCAGCCTGGGCGTCGCCTAGTTTTTCCACTGAGGTTGAATTTACGAAAACCCGCACCCCACCAGCTACTCCCTCCTACCCACGATTCACCAACCGCGCCCCAACGCAGACTGGCCCCCAGGACAGGGACTCTTTGTTCACGCTCCGCTTTCATTCTTCCGATCGAATTGCACCCGTGTGCTAGGTTTAATTCAGGACGAAAGCACGCCTCCTCGAAGCAGCGGGGGCGGTTATGGGGCGGCTTCACGCAATTATTGCCGGGAGAACATGTTTCGATTTCGACCCATCTTGACGATCCTGATCTTTTGCGCCGCCATGGCGGGCTGCCGCAGCGGCACGCTGATCGGTTCGCAGACGCAAAACTCCGGGAACTCGTCGGTGGTTCTGGCCATCACCGATCTGCCTCCGTCAAATGTGAGCATTCTTTCCACAGAGGTCATACTAACGGGCGCGACCCTGAATCCAGGGAATGTCTCGATATTTTCCGGGTCTACAACGATTGAACTGACGCGCCTGCAGACGGACATTGCCTACCTGGCCACCGCTGCCAATATTCCCGCGGGAACTTATACCAGCGTGACGCTCACATTCGCCAATCCAATGCTGACAATTGAAAATGACACCGGCAGCACCCTCGCGTCCTGCGCGGTCGGCTCGATTTGCATGGTTCCACCAACGGCCATCGCGAATTTGTCGACCACCGTTCCGTTGACTTCGTTCGCGATCGCTGCCAACAGCACGACCGGACTTTTGATCGACGTCAATCTGGAAAATCTGCTTTCCTCCGCGTTGGCCGCGGATTTCAAGGCGGGGACGACGGTTTCGCCGTTCACTCCAGCGGGGACTGGAGCGCCGCTGGTGGGCGCCGAGGATGTGGTCGGTCAAGCCGGCTCAATCAGCGCCTCAAGCAATACGTTTACGTTGCAGAATGTGACGGGGTCGTTCCCGTTGAAGGTTGTCAATACGACGACCTTTTTTCAATTTCCTTCGAGCGCCTGCGCGACGCCCGGGTTTTCCTGCCTCCAGGCCAATCAGATTCTTAGCGTGGATATCGGCATTCAGCCGGATGGATCGCTCGCGGCCCGGAACATCTTATTTGAGGATGCCGACAACAGCGATACGGAAATCGAGGGCATGATTACCAGCACGAATGTGGGCTTGCAGCAATTCAACATCGTGACACTGGCGATTTCGGCGACAGGCTCGGGATTGAATATCGGCGACACGACAACAGTGCAGTATTCGGTTGCGCCGCAAACGCCATTCGATATCGATTTCGCTCACGCGGATAACGCGCCGGTCAGCACCGCGGGATTTTTATTTGCCATGCCGTCGGACCTGACCGTGGGGCAGCAGGTTTCCATCCGGCGAAACGGCGCCTCCTCGGCGAGCCTGGTGAAGGCCGACCGTGTGCGCCTGCGGTCGTCCCGCCTCTCGGCCACCGAACAGTCGGTCGGTTCGCCGAATATTTTTCTGTACAACCCGCCGTCCATTTTTTCCGGCCATGGCGTGACCCAGATCGAGGCGCAAACCTCTTCGCCCACGATATTTTCGTTGAACGGGAACGCCGCAATTTTCAATTCGATATTCACCGGTGAACCGCTCTCCGTGCGTGGCCCGCTGTTTAATGTGAGCGGCCAGCGAACGTTGATCGCGACGAAAGTCGTGTTGCACTGATCGAGAAGGCCTCCAATCGACTCCTGAAAAAATAGAGAGGCCGGAACGCACGAGTTCCGGCCTCTAGCGTTTTCGTCGCGGACGATCGGGAAATCGTCATCCTCGCCGCCGGTCTCTTCTGGCCTGCGAAAGCCTGGCCTGCGAGAACCGCTTCAAACTAGAAGTTGCCGGTGGCCGGGAGTACGGTACACTCTCAGGCCAGCATTGCTATTTGGGGCGGGCGGAACGACAACAGGGAATATTCAGGCACGAAAAACTCAATCCTGTTTGCATCGTTGTTCGCGCGGGTGCGTCCACGGCACGCCGAAGATTCAAAATCAGGAGGGCACATGTTGGGTCGAGAACGCAAACGCCTGGGCTTGACCATCCTGCTTGCAACAGGATTTCTATTCGCCGGAATTCCCGCCGCTCCCGCGCTCGCTCAAAAACAGCCGGAAAGCAAAAACATGGAACTGGTCGGCTACAGCGACTTGCAGGGTCGCAGCGCGTACCAGCCGACAATCCACAAGCAGGGCAACCGCTGGATCGCCTACATCGGCCACCACGGTGGCTCGGCGATGAATCCGTTGACGGGGAAGATGGAGCCCAACGGCACATCGATTCTGGACGTTACGGACCCGGCGCAGCCGATATATCTTTCGCACATACCCGGCGGCGAAGGCGTCGGCGAGGCCGGCGGCGCACAGATGACGCGCGAGTGCGACGGCAGCGACCTGCCGCGCGCCAATAAAAACAAAGTGTATTTGCTCCGCGCCAACGGCACCTCGGCTCACGAAGTCTGGGATGTCACCGATCCGTCAAAGCCAGTCAAGGTTTCGACGGTCGTCAGCGGCCTGATCGACACGCATAAAAGCTGGTGGGAGTGCGACTCCGGCATTGCCTACCTGGTTTCCGGCGCTCCCGGCTGGCGGAACCGGCGCATGGGACAGGTGTATGACTTAAGCGATCCCTCCGAGCCGGTTTTTATCCGCAATTTCGGCTTGCCCGGACAGGAACCCGGCGCCAAAGGCCCCGCCGTGGCGGACATGCACGGAGCGATTTCCACCGGGCCGAAGGGGAACCGCATCTATGTCGCCTACGGGACCACTCGAAGCGGCGTGATCGAAATTGTCGATCGCGACAAGCTGATCCACGGCCCGAAGGAGCCAACCGCCGCGAATCTGGAATCTCCAATGATCGCGCGATTCGATTTGCCGGCTGACGTCGGCGCGCACACCACATTCCCGTTGCTCGGGATGGACCTGCCGGACTTCGCGCACAACGGCAATCAGAGCAAGCGCGATTTTCTGGTCGTTGTCGGCGAGGCGCTCGACAACGAGTGCCAGGCGCCGCAGCAGATGGTGCACATGTTCGACATCACGAACGAAAAGAAAATGTTCGGCGTGTCCACATTTTATGTTCCCGAGCCCGGCGGCAATTTCTGCGGCCGCGGAGGCCGCTTCGGCAGCCACTCATCGAACGAAAGCATGGCGCCGGTGTTCTACAAACGAGTGATTTTCATTGCCTATTTCAATGCCGGCGTGCGTGCGGTGGACGTGCGGAATCCCTACATGCCGAAGGAAATCGGATACTTCATTCCCGCTATCACGGACAAGACGGACAAGCGCTGCGTGGGCACGGGCGCGGCCGAGAAATGCAAGATCGCGATCCAGACCAACAACGTGGAAGTGGACGAGCGCGGCTACATCTATATCGTCGATCGCGCCAACACGGGAATGCACATACTTCAGCTGACCGGCGAGGCGAGGAAGGCGGCGAATCTGCCTTAGGGCTATTCGTTATGCTTGACGTAACTCATAACAACAGCTTAACTCTTTATGATTCTCAATTTTCGAGATCGGCGAACCTGTGACTTCGCAAGCGGGAAGCGGGTCCAGGCGCTATCGGGCATTGAACGCCCCGCCCCGTTGAAGTTGGATCGGATCAACAACACTCGATTAGAGCGCTCAAATCGGCGTGTAGCTTCTGTTTCCGCTCCGCGTAGGATACACTGGATGCTTCCGAGCCTCCCATTCCGGGTTCGTTGTGTCTCCTGTTGACAGAATCAATGACTGAAAATGACTGAAAAACTTCCATCGGTAGTGATCATCGGCCGGCCCAATGTCGGCAAATCCACAATTTTCAATCGCCTGACGGGCACGCGGCGCTCGATTGTTACCGACGAGCCGGGCATCACGCGCGACCGCATTTACGGCACGGCGACCTGGCAGGACCGCGCGTTCGAAATCGTCGATACGGGCGGGATTGTGCCGGACGACAAGGCCGCTATCCCGCGCGAGATTCTGCGCCAGGCGAAAGTGGCCATTGAGGGCGCCTCACAGCTCCTTCTCGTCGTGGATGCGCGCGCGGGACTGACGCCGCTCGATTCCGAGCTGGCGGGCCTGCTGAGGCGCACAGGGAAGCCTCTGGCGATCGTCGCGAACAAAGTGGACACGCAGATGCAGGAATCGCTCGCCGCTCCGTTTTACGAGCTTTCGAACGATGTGTTTCCCGTCTCCGCGGAACATGGCTACGGCATCGATGAATTGATGGAAGCCATCACGAAGCACCTCGAATCGGCGCCACCTGCTCAAGAGGCCGCGGAAAAAATCAGCGAAGATTCCGGCCAAATCAACGTGGCGATCATCGGGCGTCCGAACGTCGGGAAATCGACAATGCTCAATCGACTGGCGGGAGCGGAGCGTTCGATCGTTTCCGACATTCCGGGAACGACGGTGGACGCGGTGGACACCATCGTCGAACGAGGCGGGCGCACGTACCGCTTCGTGGATACGGCCGGGATTCGCCGCAAAGGGAAAACGAAACTCGTCGCGGAAAAATTGAGCGTGATCATGGCACGGCGGCACCTGGAGCAGGCCGATGTGGCGTTGCTGATCGTGGACGCCAGCCTCGGCGTGACGGCGGCCGACGCGAACATTGCCGGCTACGCGGAGGAATCGGGCCGCTCGGTCATCATCGTGATGAACAAGTGGGACCTCGCGCTCGAAGCCGCCGCGGAAAAAGCGGCGCGCGAATTCAAGGCGCAGGAAACAAAACCGCACGTTGTCGAAGCCCGTACTCGCAAGCACACTTCGGTGGTGCGCAAAAAAGCCGTCACGGGAAGAGTGAATCCGCAGCAGTTGATCGAGGATTACGAAGCCATTGTGCGTACGCGCTTCAAATTTCTGGACTACGCGCCGATTATTTTCGTTTCGGCCCAGACCGGCGAGCGCACTGAAAAATTATTCGACCTGATCGATCGCGTCGCTGAAGCGCGCCGCCGCCGCATCTCCACCGGAGAGCTAAACCGCTGGCTCGATGGAGTCGATCTTGACCGCGGCACTTCGCCCGCCGCGCGCCGCGTGAAAATCTACTACGTCACGCAGGCCGCCGCATCGCCGCCGACGTTCATCCTGTTCACCAATCAATCCAAGCGCCTGCATTTCAGCTACGAGCGTTTTCTGGAAAACCAGCTGCGCAAGAGTTTCGATTTCCTCGGCGCGCCCATCCGCTTCCTCCAGCGCCTCAAGGAAAAGCGCGACCGCGAGCGTTCCCGCGCCCCAAGGCAATCGAAAAACCGGGAGTGAAGTGAGTCGGCCAGGCTTCAACCTGTTTTCTTTCGAATTCCGCGGTCGCGCCACAAAAGTCAAAAGCAGACAGGCTGAAGCCTGTTCTACCAAGACCGTTGACACGCGACAGAATTGGAATAGGATTGGGTTCCATGGACGCCAACGGACATTCCGAATCGGCCCCCCCGGAGAAGGACCTGTTCCGCATCGGCGAAGTCAGCCGCCTTACCGCCACCAAACCTTTCGTGCTGCGCTATTGGGAAACGGAATTCCCGATGCTCCAGCCGGTGAAGAGTCCCAAGGGCCATCGCCTGTATCGCCGCGAAGACATCGACACGGTATTTGTCATCAAGCGCCTGCTCTATGACGAAGGCTTCACCATCGCCGGGGCGCGCCGCCACTTGCGGGATCAAGCCGAAGGAGCAAATGCTTCAAATGGCGGATCGAGCGACGGCTCGAATGGCCATGCCGAAAGTGCTGAAGGCCGCGCCGGGTTACATTCTCAGCAAGCCTCGGCGCATCACTTGTCACAGCCCGGCCTGGTGCTCGATCGCAAAACGCTCCTCGACCTTCGCGACTCGCTCCGCTCATTGTTGACGACTCTGGAATCCGAGTGATAGTCTGATTAGACAGTCGGGACGTAGCGCAGCCTGGTAGCGCGCACGCTTGGGGTGCGTGAGGTCGCTGGTTCAAATCCAGTCGTCCCGACCATTTTTACCTCTGATTTTCTAGTTTTTGTCCACGATTCCCACCCGCTTCGCACTTTAGGAAACCCGATTTCCTGTCGCCTTGTTGGACTCATGCTATTACTGCTACAGTATTCGAGTTGGGTGGTTCTGACCTCGCTTGAAATCTGCAAGACGGCCCTGCGTGACCGGCCAGTTCTGGAATTTCCGAGGAGCAGTTTCTTAAAATAATTCCGGGTTCGCATGAAGCAAGCGTCCCCATCCAAAAGTCGACATGGCGCACATTCTGATTACCAACGACGACGGGATCCAGGCGGAGGGCTTGCGTGCGCTGGTCCATGAGGTGCAAGGACTGGGCACGATCAGCGTCGTGGCGCCGAGCCATGAGCGCAGCGCCGCCGCGCAATCGCTGACGCTGCGGCAACCGATCTTCTGGGAGCAGGTGGCGGAGCGGGAATGGGCCGTCGAAGGCACGCCGGCGGATTCCGTGATCCTTGCCCTGAATAAATTGTTGCCCAACCGGCCCGACCTGGTGATTTCGGGAGTGAATCGCGGTGGCAACCTGGGCGAAAACGTGTTTTATTCGGGGACGGTGGGCGCGGCAATGGAAGGCGCGATCAATCACATCCCTGCAATCGCCGTCTCGCTGGCGCACAAAGGCAGGGCATTCCGGTTTGAGCATGCCGCGAAATTCGCGCGCGACCTGGCGCAACTGGTTTTGGCAGATGGCATGCCGCACGGCGTTTTGCTGAACGTGAACGTACCCCTGGTGTGGAATGGCAGCGTTCGGTTCACGCGCCAGTCCAAGAAAGTCACACGCAATATTTTGCAGGAAGGCACCGACCCGCGCGGGCGCAGCTTTTACTGGTTGCTCGAGCAGGAGCATATTGAGGGGCTCGACCCACACAGCGACTATGCGGCGATTTTTGACGGCGCGATCTCGATGACGCCGCTTCAGCTGGACCGTACGGATGAAGTTTCGCTCAATCACTTGTCACACTGGGCCACCAAGCTGGAATCGAACGGCAACAGTGAAGTTTCGATTCCTGCGACGCGTCCATCTCCCAAGTAGTGCTAGCAAGGCAGAAAAAAGACTGACCCTTTTTGGCACCTCGAAGTGCCAGGTTCTAAAATTTGATTCAAGGTGCGACGGTTTCTTGACGATGGTTGTGCTGATCATGTGTGCGGTTGCTTGATCTGTCCAACTACTCGTGCGTCTTTTCGCCGGATCGAGGAAATGGAATGAAGCTCCGGATTCTTGTGGTGGAAGACGATCCGATGTACCGCGAACTGCTCAAGCATTGGCTTGAATCCGAAGGTCACGAGGTCTTCGTTGCGGAAACACTCGAAGCGGGTTTTGTGCGCATCGCGGCGGAACCCATTCCCGATGCCGTCCTCCTGGATATCCATCTGGGACGGAAAAATGGCCTCACGCTGGTCCATTGGGCGCGCAAGCAAAGGCACCTCGCTCATCTGCCGATAGCAGGAGTGACGGGCAGCGCATCTCCCAAGGACCGGAAGAGTTCACTGGATGCGGGTTGCGACGTGCACATCACTAAGCCGATCGATTTTAATTCGTTGCGCAAATTTCTTGCCGGCCTTGCCGTTCACTCCGTGAGCTAAGCGCATCCAGGTCTAAGCACTATTCCGATTTGCAAATTGACCCGAGCTTGGGGGATGAAAGCCCCTGAATGGAGCGGGCATTGCGTCGGGGCTGAAGTTCCAATCTCCAACAAACCAAGAATATTTTTTTGCTGGCCCAAACGGCCCGAACGTTCCATGATTTCCGCGTGAGCAGCCTTGCGCAACAGTTCCGCGCCCGCGATTCCGGCCGTCGTCGATTTTGGCCGGGAGATTTGCGGCGACCTGGAAGCGGCGGAATCGCGCGAGTGGCTTGTAACCAATGGAATCGGCGGGTACGCGTTTGGCACGATTGCGGGAATGCAGACGCGCTGCTACCACGGACTCCTGATGGCCGCGCTGAAACCCCCGCTTGGACGCACGCTCCTGCTTGCGAAGTTGGACGAAACGGCGGCGTATGCCGGCGAAAAATTTGACCTGGCTACAAATCGCTGGGTTGGCGGGAGCACGTCCCCGGAAGGTTACAAAAACATCGAGCGATTCCGCCTCGAAGGCGCGACGCCCGTCTGGACATTTGCTTTGGCGGACGCTCTGCTGGAAAAGAGAGTCTTCATGCAGACAGGTGCAAACGCCACGTATGTTCTTTACCGGCTCCTGCGAGCAAACGGCCCGTTGACGCTGTCCGTCAAAGCGATCGTGGACTACAGCGCGGAACACTGCACGACAACCGCTGGGGATTCGACGATGGACATTGCCCCAATCGAACACGGATTGCGTGTCACAGCTTTCCAAGGAGCGATACCGTTCTTCATTCGAAGCGACGCGGGCGATGTCCGGCCTGCCAGTGAGTGGTATCGCAATTACGATCTTGCAGCCGAACGGGCGCGCGGCCTTCGCGACCGCACGGATCATTTTCTTGCCGGCGAGTTCACGGCAACGATGGCTACGGGAGAATCGTTCACGATTGTGGCGAGCACGGATGCCTCGTCATCCATAAATGGGGAAGCGGCTTACGCTGCGCGCCAGAAGACAACAGATTCATTGCTGCAACAGTTTTACGGGGCAAATGCAGGCGCTGCGGACTCCGCCCCCGCGGAGATTCGGCAACTCGTTTCTGCAGCGGATCAATTTGTCGTGGCGCGTCCGCTCGATGGCGCGCCCCATGCGCAGACGATCATTGCGGGCTACCCGTGGTTCGGCGACTGGGGCCGCGACGCCATGATTTCACTGCCGGGACTTTGCCTTGCGACCGGTCGTCCCGCGATCGCGGCCAATATTCTTGGCACGTTCGCGCGGTATGTTAGCGAAGGCATGCTGCCCAATAATTTTCCAACGTCAGGCGAGGCGCCGCAATACAACACCGCCGATGCGACGCTCTGGTATTTCCAGGCATTGCGCGAATATTTCAACGCGACGAACGACACTAATCTGCTGCGCAAACTTTTTCCCGTGCTCGCGGGAATCGTGGACGCGCACATTCATGGAACGCGCTACAACATTCATGTCGATCCGGCTGATGGCTTGCTTTACGCGGGCGCAGCGGGCGTGCAATTGACTTGGATGGACGCGAAAGTCGGCGATCGCGTGATCACGCCGCGCATCGGCAAGCCTGTCGAGATCAACGCGCTGTGGTTCAACGCAGTGAAATCCATGGCGCAATTTGCGCGCGCGCTGGGAGAAAGGCCCGAAAAATACGAATCGCTGGCCGAACAAGCGAGGATTGGATTTTCACGTTTCTGGAATGTTACAAGGAATTTCTGTTTCGATGTGATCGACGGTCCTCGCGGCGCTGGAGACAACGATGCAGCCTTGCGCCCCAACCAGATTTTTGCGGTTTCGCTTCCCGATTCTCCCTTAACGCCGGAAAAAAAGAAAGCCATCGTGGATGTCTGCGCGCGCGAACTGCTCACCTCCTTTGGACTGCGGAGCCTCGGCCGCGCCGAACCCGGCTACCAGGGACATTACGGCGGCGACATCGAAAAAAGAGACGGCGCCTATCATCAGGGTACGGTATGGGGCTGGCTGCTTGGTCCATTCGCGCTCGCCCATCTCAGCGTTTATCAGGATGCACCCACGGCAATGTCATTCCTGCAACCGATGCGAGGTCACATCAACGCCGCCGGGCTCGGCACGGCCAGCGAAATTTTTGACGGCGATGCGCCGTTTATACCCAATGGCTGCATTGCGCAGGCGTGGACCGTCGGCGAAACTCTACGCGCCTGGCGCGCGATTTCAAGTTTTTCCCGGAACGATACACCGCTCCACAAAGCCTCCGTTTAGTACCCGGGTTCGAGTACCTCCAGTCCCGTTGTGCCATTGCGCCTATCGCAGCTTGCCCCCAAATTAAGCATCAGGATATCGGAGTCAGCGCACGCTGCTGATATGGAGCGGAGGCCAATTCTAAGAAAGTTCCAATTTATTTTAGCTGCTGCCGTATACTCCTTCCAGTTTCAAATGTCGGATTTGTCGGAACCTCTCAGTCCAGGGATCTAACGAATTGTCGAATTCAGGGAACTACGGCAGGCTTTTGCCTGTCGATGATAAGAACACTGCACGTTTGTGTGATCCGCATTGGAACACGCGAACTGGTTGGGCCTTTTTACTCGCGGCTCTGCTTGGGATTTGCTCGTTCATATCCGGTTGTATCACCGCTGCGGACGCCGTTGCGCCAAGCGGAGCGGAGATGGAAAGCGCCACCTCGGCAGTTGCGTCGCTGCAACTTACTGATTCCGCCACGAATGGCGAGATCGAAGGCTATGCCTCGGCCGTCAGCGTAAATCGGGGCGAAGACATCAAATTGTTTGTCAACACGCAGGAGCCCACCTACAGCCTTGAAGTGTTGAGGGTGGGGTGGTACGGCGGGCGCGGAATGAAACAGGTTATGCCCGCCGTGACACGGCGCGGCTTGGCGCAATCTGCGCCCATGCTCGATTCCACATCCGGCCTGATCGAATGTGACTGGCAGGACCCGTACACCCTTCACGTCCCGGCTTCAAACGACCCAACGATCTGGCCCAGCGGAATTTACGTCGCGAAACTAACTTCGGGATCGAGCCGAAAGCAAAACTATATTGTTTTTGTCGTCCGGGATGATGCGCGGCCTTCCGATTTATTGTTCCAGTCGAGCGTAACTACGTATCAGGCCTATAACGATTGGGGGGGCCGATCGCTCTATTCCAAACCCCGCGCCACGAAGGTTTCGTTCAATCGTCCGTATCTGCATGGGCATGGGACGGGGAATTTTCTGAATTGGGAATTAAGCCTGGTGATGTTCCTGGAAAAAGAAGGGTACGACGTCACCTACACGACCGATGTGGATACGCATGAGCACGGAAATCTGCTGTCCCTGCACAAAGGATTTCTTTCCACGGGGCACGATGAATACTGGTCCTGGCAGATGCGCGACAACATCGAAGCGGCGAGGGACAACGGCGTCAATCTGGCATTCTTCGGCGCGGATGTTGCCTATTGGCAGATTCGGTTCGAACCCAGCTCGATTACAGGCGACGCCGACCGCACGATTATTTGCTACAAGAATAGAAGTTCCGATCCGGTTTCCAACTCCCAGGATATTCAAACCCGGCGTTTGACGACGGTGAAGTTCCGCTCAAGCCCCGTGGACAGGCCGGAAGACGCGTTGGTTGGCGTGATGTATGAGTCGGACCCCGTGCAGAACGATCTCGTGATCTCGGGCGCTTCCAGCTGGGTGTTTGAAGGGACCGGCCTCAAGAACGGAGATCATCTTCCCGGCCTTCTCGGCTATGAGGTGGATCGAAGCTCCGATCACACTCCGCCGGGAACCACACGACTTGCGCATTCGCCATATCCGTTCCACGGAGGCACGCGCTATTCGGACATGGTGGTATACACAGCGCCTTCGGGAAGCATCGTCTTTGCAACAGGCACAATGCAGTGGAGCTGGGGACTTGTCGATCCGGGCATCGAAGGGAAACACTACGAGAATTCCGTCGTGCAGAGGGCAACTCGAAACGTCTTGCGGCGTTTTGGAGCGCGTAGAGGCGTAGCGACGACCGGCTCAATGCAATGATCGGAATCGATCGATCTTTTAAGCCATAACGCAGCTGGATTTCACACCAACAAAAAAGCCCCCAACGGCTTGACGCCATTGGGGGCTTTTCATTTCACAGGCTAGCGCCGCCATCCTCCGCGGTAACGACCATAGCCTCCATAGAATCCGAATGCGAACGGAGCCGGATAATACCCGTAGTAAGAGTACGGATAAGAGTAGGCATATGGGTAGGGATAGCCGTAGTAAGGTGCAGGCGGCGGATATCCGGGACCTGCTTGAGGCCCAAAACGTTGCATGCGCCCATTCGGTCCACGTGAATTGATGTCATTCTGGTTGACCGGCTGAAATGCAAACTGGCTTTTCTCCGTGGAGACCGTGACTGGAGCCTCCAGCCGGAAAGAGAGCACCGTTTCGGGAGGAATCACGGTGGGCTTTCCGCGCGTTGACAGCACTCCGATAAGTCCGGCGACGGCTCCTGCCCCCGCTCCAATTCCGGCTCCCACGCCGCCATCGGCAACCGCGCCAATGGCCGCGCCTACTCCGGTTGTGGTTCCAATTGCAGCGGCATCGGCTCCGTGCGAAGTGCCCGCCGATGTTTGCAGCAGTTGCGTTTGCAGAGCCATTTGCTGGCCATCGACCAGGGTCAGTTCGGTCAGCTGCACGCCCAACTGTGATGTTCCGCTGACGCGTCCCGCTTTTTTCGCCTGGGAAACCACGCCCGTTTCCGACTGGCCGCGGCGCGCGACAACCCATCCATCGACAATGACGGGCTGGTCCAACGTGGCGCTGAACGAATCGCCGGAAAGATTTCGATCGCTCGACAGCCATTCGTCAACTCGAACTCGAATGACGGTGCCGGCAGGAATGGTCAGGGTCTGAGGGGGGACCGCCTGGGGGGGCGGGGCCTGATCATAAGTCTGTTGCCCACCCTGCTTCTGAGGCATTTGTTGGGGGGGTTGTTGCTGGGGCGGCATCTGCTGCGGCGGTTGCTGCTGTTCCATCGTTCCCTGAACGTCATCCTGTTGATTTTGCTGTGCCGATGCAGGGAGGGACCCAAGGCAGAAGGCCAAGCCTAACCCAGCCATTATCAGCGAGTTTGAAAGAACGCGGTTTTTGTTCATTTCAGCTATACGGGTCATTGTTTTCGCTCCTGCGAATTTTCCAAGGGCAGCCCCCGATGACCGCCCTTTCTATTCCATCCTGAAATCCAAACCGCTATACCACATCTGATGATAAACCCCCGGGTAAAGTTGTCTGAAATTTAGCGGTCAGGTTGTCCGGCTGGAAACCGTCCCCTGATTCATTACCGGCAATTTTCGCTAAACACGATGGGCTGATTTTGTTCTATAGTGTCGCGCAACGCCGGAGTTTCGCCGGCAACAAACGTTAAGCGGGCCCAGCGAAAATACCGGAAGAAAGCAGCCATGGAAGAAAATTCCCCGCGGGATTTGTTCGCCCCGCTTCTGGAAAACGACCCCGTCGCGGGAATATTCCTGCTGGTCGCGCGCCTGTTCACGACAACGATTTTTATTTATTTCATCGCTGTGGAACTGCTTCAACCGGCCCGCATCCAGGCGGAAATGGCCAAGCATAATATTCCCGGGGAGCTCGTCTACTTCGCCCTGGCGATTCAAATTGCCGGCTGCCTTTTCGTGGCGCTGGGATACAAGACTCGATTTGCGGCGCTGCTGCTTGCCGTGTTCTGCATTGTCGCAACCCTGGTGTTCAACTGGGGGTCGATCGTGAACGGCTCGAAAGATTTCGGCATCGCGGGCGGATTGTTTTTTATGTTCGCTTATGGTCCCGGGCCGATCTCGGTGGATGCGCTTCTGGGCCGCGCGAACGCCGCGGCATCGGGTGAAGGTTCATACCACGGCGTTTTTTCTTCCGTTTTAAAAAACAAATCGGTCATGGGTCCGCTGCTATTGGCGGGCCGTAGTTTTGCGGCCGTAATTTTTCTGATTTTTGGTCAGAACAAGGTGATTCACAACGCGCAGATGCAGGCGTACATGGTGAAGCACAACGCGCATGTGCCCACGCTTCTGATTTTTCCGGCGCTGGTTCTTCAGCTTGTGGGCGGCCTCATGCTCATGTTTGGGTACAAGACGCGCTATGCCGCTATTTCACTGGCTGGATTTTGCCTCATCGCAACTCTGCTGTTTCATTTCGAGTTTAACGTTACGGCCGAGGTCATCCAGTTCATGAAAGATTTTAGTCTGGCAGGCTCGCTCATGTTCATGTTCGCGAATGGGCCGGGACCGCTTTCGGCTGATGCGCGCCAGGGCAGGTCGAACCTCAATTCAGAGCGCGTCTGAAGAATAAGGGGCGTTTGAAGAATTCATTTGTTGCCCCGGCGAAATTATGGAATACAATGCAGGCAACAGGCAGGAACGTCGCTCCGGGCAACGGCAAAGTGAGTGTTTAGGCCTCCGTGCACGCGGGAATGAAACCGGAACACACGGCTCCGATTTGCTCAAATTCAGGGAGGGCAAGATCATGGATCGCACTGCAATCAAAGTGACGCTGCGGAAACTGGGCGGCGCATTTGCCGTCGCCGCCATCGTATTGTGCGTCGCGTTTCCAACATCGGCGCAGCAGCCGGTACGCGGCACGATTACGGGCACCGTCACAGCCGATCAGGGCAAGGTCATCGGCCTTCGAGTCGCCGCCCATAATCTCGACAACCGGCTCTGGTATGTCGTGTTCACATATAAAGGCCATTACACTGTGCCGCAGGCCCTACCGGGAAAGTACGAGATCAAGGTGAATGAATTGGCCTTTGCCTCTCCGACCGTTCCCGTGCAACTCGGTCCCGGCGAAACCAAGACGGCTGACATTGCGATTACGGCGCGGCCCGACGCGACTCCTCAGATTACGACGGGAACAATGGGTCCTCCGAAGGGCCGCGGCGCAGCGGCCAATAAAGTTGAGTATTTCAACAGTCTCGATGAAGTCTATCCGCCGGGCCCGGGCCGCGCCGAAGTGAAGGCCAACTGCACGGGCTGCCACGGCGACAACCTGTCCGGCTATCACTGGAACAAGGCACAGTGGACGGAAGGCGTAAGGGTCATGACCGAAGAGGGCATCGCCCTGTTCCCAAACGTCCAGGCCCTCGGCAGGACGCCGATGAACGACAGGGACAAAGACCTCATCGCCACCTACCTGGCAACGAACTTTGGCCCCGGAACGCCGGACCGGATGGTTCGCGTCGATCCCCTGACAGTGGACGAAGAGGTTGCGTCGAAATCCATCTACGTAAGCTACGACATTCCCCCGGAAGCCAAGAATGTAACAACGCAAGGGGTCAAAGCCAATTCGCCCATGTTCGACGGTGTGTTCGAAATGCTTCCGGGTCTCAATCAGGGGACTCTGCAGGCGGCAACGATTTCGCCTGTAGACGGCAGCATCTGGTTTTCATCGCGCGGTTCGAATTCGATCCTGGGCCTCTATCCGAAGGAAATGGACCCGGCCAAACGCTGGAAGAATTATCCGATCAAGGGCGATCCGTTCGTCGCGTGCAGCGGCATGGCTTCGGATCGCGAGGGCCGCATCTATTGGAGCGAACTGAAAGGCGGAATGCTGGGTGAACTTGACCCGGTAACGGGCCACCAGATTCGCCATATCATCCCGCAAAAAGGAGTCGGCGTCGGGTTGATCGTCGATAAAGACGACAACGTGGATTTCACTCTGATCTGGGGAGCTATGTTCGGCCGCCTGGACGCCAAGACGCGGAAGATTCACACCTATCCCACGCCCACGCCGGACAACGGCATCTACGGATTGTCCGTGGACGCCAGCGGCAACATGTGGAGCGCTGGCTGGCAGAAGGGCACCATTAACAAATGGGACTCGGAAACCGGCGGGGTCGTCGAGTATCCCATACCGGAATCGTGGGGACAGATGCGCCGCATCGGTGTCGATTCGAAAGGCATTGTCTGGTCGTCCGCTCACCACACGGGGATTCTTGTGAGGCTTGACCCTGTAAGCGGTAAGATCACCGATTTCAAAATCCCGCTGAATGGGGTCAATCCCTATGAATCCTGGCCCGACAAGAACGACAATATCTGGACCGCCGATCAAACGCACAGCTCCATGATCATGCTGAACCCCAAGACTGGAAAATTTACGTTTTACCCCATGCCCCAGCCACGCCAGAGCGTTCCGAAAGTGGAAGTGGACGCCAACAACACGTTGTGGTTTGGCACGCGCGGGCAGGACCTGACGGTTGCGGTGCACTTCTATCCGAATGGATACTCGGCCGATCAGCCGCCGATTCCTTGATCGGTTTTAAGTAACGCGAGCGTTAAGAAAAAAATCCTTCACCTCGGCGACAATTTTATCCGGGGTGGAGGATTTTAATTTTGGGGTTGGTGATCGCCGAGTTTTAGCGGCGATGGGCTTCCTGCCAGGGAGTGGAGAGAAGTTCAAACACCGGGGAGGATTGCATTTTGGAGTTGCGCGATAAAGCGATCAGCCCATCCGCTTCCTCGCGCCCTTCGGCAACGTGGATCAGGAATTCCTGTACATTCGAGTGAGAGCCGTTGTTTGTGTGTACCGCCCGTTTTGCGATGCGGGGCCGCACGTACATGCCGTCGGACTGCAGGAACCTGGTTTTTTCGGTGTCCGCGAAATAAGGAGCGAGGACTGTCGTGCAGACTTGCCGGCACAGTGCGGGATCTTTTAACCGGAACATTACCTCGACACGTTCGTGAAGATTGCGCGGCATCCAATCGGCGCTGCCCAAATAAATTTCCGGCTGGCCGCCATTCGCAAAAGCAAAGATACGGCTGTGCTCGAGGAAGCGGCCTACCACGCTGCGCACATGGATGCGGCTGCTGACTCCACGGACGCCGGGGCGCAGGGCGCAGCCGCCGCGAACGATCAGTTCGATGTGAACGCCGGCGCGGGAGGCTCGATACAGCGCCTCGATGATGTCTTTATCAAGCAGGGAATTGATCTTGGCGATGATCACGCCGGGCCGGCCGGCCTTGGCGTGTCTGGCTTCCCGATCGATCAGGTGGATGCAATTCTTGCCGAGATTGAGCGGCGCGACGGACAGCGGGCCGTAGCTGGAACGTTCGGAATACGCCGTCAGGTAATTGAAAACATAGTGAACCGCTTCTGTAATATTCGGGTCGCTGGTCAGCAGGCTCAAGTCGGTGTAAAACCGCGCCGTCGAGGGATTGTAATTGCCGGTGCCCAGATGCGCAAAGCGTCTGGTTTTTCCGTCCTTGCCGCGGCGAACCAGCAGCGCCAGTTTGCAGTGGGTCTTCAACCCCACCAGGCCGTGATAAACCTGCACGCCCGCTTCCTGAAGACTGCGGGCCCAGCGGATATTGGAAGCCTCGTCAAAGCGGGCCTTTAATTCCACAACGACCGTGACTTCTTTTTTCGAAGCCGCTTCCATCAGGGCCCGGGCGATGGGGGAGTCCTCGCTGGTGCGGTAGAGAGTCTGCTTGATCGAGAGGACTTCGGGATCCTGCGCCGCGCTCTGAATGAACTGGACAACGGTGGAGTAGGAATCGTAGGGATGATGCAAAAGAATGTCGTGTTTTCGCAACGTGTCGAACAGCCCCGGGCTTCCTGGTTTTAAATCCAGCACGCGCGGAGCAAACGGCGGAAATTTGAGATCGGGCCGCGGCGTCTGATCGTACAGATTGAACAAACGAGATAAATTGATCGGTCCCTCTACCTGGAAAATTTGCCAGGCATGCAACGCGAAATTCGATTGCAGACGCTCGATGATTCCCGGATCGGCACCGGCCTCAATCTCGAGGCGCACCACTTCGCCTTTTCTGCGGCGGTGCAATTGGGAATCGACCGAATCCAGAATGCTGCGCGATTCCTCTTCCTGCAGATACAGGTTGCTGTTTCGCGTGACTCGAAACGGAGCGCCCGAGAGGATGTGATATCCGTGGAAAAGCCGCTCCGCGAACGCATGAACGATATCGTGCAGGAA
Organism: Terriglobia bacterium; assembly: GCA_963788335.1. GTDB lineage: Bacteria > Acidobacteriota > Terriglobia > Acidiferrales > UBA7541 > Palsa-360. Next base: position 119,711 of record CAWBGM010000006.1, on the reverse strand, counting down.
AATAAATTCGATTTTTCCCTCTTCCGAAGGCAGGCGGAACAGCCGGGGCAGCGCGCGCGGCACGGTGACGACGCCGAGCAACGTCTGATTTCCCTTGCGGCGCCGCTTGATCAGAAACGCAAGGCAAAGCGCCTTGTTCAACACGCGCGGAAACGGATGCGCCGGGTCCACGGTGACCGGCGTGAGCAGCGGTTCGACGCGCTCGGAATAAAACGCGGTCACCGCTTTCCGCGCTTCCGGATTCAAATCCGCGAACTTACGCACGCGGATCGATTCCCCGGCCAGCGCAGGCGCCAGATTGTCATTCCAGCACGCGTACTGCGCCTTAACAAAATCGTGAATCGTGACGGCGACCTCGGCCAGAACTTCCGATGGCGGCAATCCGTCCGGCCCTGCTTCGCCGCGTCCCTGCTCCGCCTGCTGCAGAAGCCCGGCGATGCGCACCTCGACGAATTCGTCCAGATTGCTGGCCGTTATGGCGAGAAACTTCAACCTTTCGAGCAAGGGATTTTTGACGTCGAGCGCCTCTTCCAGAACGCGCCCATTGAACTTCATCCACGAAAGATGCCGGTTGAAGAAAAGTTTCGGATCGTTCAAATGATTTTCAAGGGAAGCGCGCCCCATCGCCCACACCTCAACAGGGAGAGGCTACTTCACCTGTGTTACAGGAGCGTTACAATTGAAAGGCGATCCGATCTTGTGTGATTTTTATGCCGGCGGGGACCTGGGGTCTGATCCGTCCGATCAAGCATATCGAGGCAGCCAGTCTTAATTGATGTCGGCCTTTGGACGGAGGGGCATCGTCGGATTCGTCCTCGGGTTCTTCGGCGCAGTCCAACTTCAGCATTGGGCAAATTCCTGCGCAACTGGCGATCGATCAGGGTGGCTCTGCCGCCATTCAGTTCACCACAGTTTCTACTACGCCAACCATCTCTTTGCAGTTTTCTGTAAACAGTCTTCCATCAGGAATTACAGCCAGTGTTGCCCCGAACCCTGCGCCGCCAAAGCTGAACGACTTTAGACGGCCAGTTGAAAACCCGACCTTTGTCGTAAGCGCAGGAGCGGGCACGCCGCGCTTCAAAATACTTTCATTCACAGGACTGTTTGTCCAGATTTCGACTTGGGGATGTCGCCAGTCCGTGTTACACGCTCAAATGCGCTTGCACGACCTCATCGGTAAGTTCACCGATCTCTCCGGCGGCGACGCGACGGCCGTTGGAGAGGATGCAGAATTCGCTGGCGACACGGCGGGCGAAGGGCAGCTTCTGTTCGACGAGTAAAACGGTCAGGCCTTCTTCCTTGTTCAGACGCAACACGATGTCGCCGATTTCGTGAACGATGTTCGGCTGAATGCCTTCAGTCGGCTCATCGAGAATCAGCAGCTTGGGTTCAAGAACGAGCGCGCGGCCGATTGCCAATTGCTGCTGCTGGCCGCCGGAAAGGTCGCCGCCGCGGCGCTTCATCATCTGCTTCAGGACCGGGAACAAGTCGAAGATGCGCGGCGGGATCGTCTTGGCGCCATTTTTGCGAATGCCCAGTCCCACGCTGAGATTTTCCTCAACGGTGAGATGCGAAAAAATCTCACGGCCTTGCGGCACGTAGCCGATGCCGATTCTGGCACGCTCCTCGGCGCGGCACTTCAGCAAATTGGTGTCTTCGAACTTGATGCTGCCGGACGCCGACGGCAATAGTCCCATGATGCATTTGAGCAAAGTCGTCTTGCCCATGCCGTTGCGGCCCATCAGGCACATGCGGGCGCCCGCGGGCACGGTAAGATCGACATCCCACAAGGTGTGGCTGCCGCCGTAGAATTGGTTGAATGTTTGAATCGTCAGCACGCTTACGCTCCAAGATAAACTTCGATCACGCGCGGATCTTTCTGCACTTTGTCCATGTCGCCTTCGGCGATCACGTGACCTTCGTGCAATACGGTGACTCGCTTGGCGATCGAACGAACGAAATCCATATCGTGCTCGACGACCACGACGGAGTGTTCGCCCGCGAGTGACAAGAGAAGCTCCGCTGTGCGCTCGATTTCCTGCGGCGTCATGCCGGCAACTGGTTCGTCCACCAGGAGCAGCTCCGGCTCCTGCATCATCAACATGCCGATCTCGAGCCATTGTTTCTGGCCATGGGCGAGCGTCCCTGCCTCGGTCTGGTGCTGCGGCGTGAGGCCGATGATTTCCAGGACTTCGTAAATTCGCTTGTCCTGCTTCGGCGTTCTGCGGGCGAAGAGCGTGTGGAAGAAAGACTTGTCGCCCGCTAAAGCCAGCTCGAGGTTTTCGAATACCGTCAGGCGTTCGAAAACCGTCGGCTTCTGAAATTTTCGTCCAATTCCCGCCTGGGCGATTTCCGGTTCGGACATGGAAAGCAGGTTCAGGTCGGACCCGAAGGTTGCGGTCCCGGAATCCGGACGCGTCTTACCGGTAATGACGTCCATCATCGTTGTTTTGCCGGCGCCGTTTGGGCCAATGATGCAGCGCAGCTCGCCGGGATCGACCTGTAATGTCAGCTCGTTGAGCGCCTTGAACCCGTCGAAGCTGACAGTCAATTTGTCGAGACTCAGTGTTTTCCGCACGCTCATTTCGATACAGGCTCCTGCTGTTTTGCTTGAGCCGGGAGCGGCTCTGCATTTTTCAGTTTCCTTGCCCGGCCGGACACGAGACCGACGATCCCGCGGGGCAGAAACAATGTGACCAGCACGAAAAGAGCGCCGAGCGCGTAGTTCCAAGCTTCGGGAATCGAGCTGGTAAAATACGTTTTTGCGTAATTCACCAGAAGCGCGCCCGCCGCCGCGCCGTAAAGTGTCCCACGTCCTCCAACGGCGACCCAGATCACGACTTCGATCGAATTGATGGGCGAAAATTCGCTGGGATTGATGATGCCGATCTGCGGAACATAAAGCGCGCCCGCGATTCCGGCGAGGACGGCGGAGATGACGAAGACCCATGTTTTGTACGTCGCGACGCGATAGCCGAGGAAACGCGTGCGGCTTTCGGCGTCGCGGATCGCGCGCAACACGCGCCCGGCTCGGGAAGAAACAATCGCGCGGCATATCAAATAGCTGACCGCGAGCATGATTCCCGTGATGACAAGCAGCACGACGCGAACCTTGTCGGAATGGAGGTCGAAGCCCAGGATGTCCTTAAAATCGGTGAAACCGTTATTGCCGCCGAAACCCATGTCGTTGCGGAAGAATGCGAGCATCAGTGCATACGTAAGCGCCTGTGTGATGATCGACAAATACACGCCGGTGACGCGCGAACGGAACGCAAACCATCCGAACAACAACGCCAACGCCGCCGGCACCACCATCATCATGGCGAGCGCGAAGGCGAAATGATTGAACCCGTGCCAGAACCAGGGCAGCGACTTGTAGTTGAGAAACACCATGAAGTCGGGGAGGATGGGATCGCCGTAAACGCCTCGAGTGCCGATCTGGCGCATCAGGTACATGCCCATCGCGTAGCCGCCGAGAGAGAAAAAGGCCGCATGCCCGAGGCTAAGAATTCCGCAGTAGCCCCAGATCAAATCCACAGCCAACGCCAGCAGCGCATAGCAGAGATATTTGCCGACTAGCGTGAGGCCGTAAGCGCCGACGTGCAAGGATGACGACGCGGGAACCGCCTGATTGAGCACGGCCACGGCAATCACGATTAAAGCCAGGCTACCCAGAAACCATCCGGTTCCTGTATCCCGGCGCGCGCTGATCCATAAGGTGTAATTGGCCATGTTGTACTAGTTTTCCGACGAACGCCCGGTGGGCGGGAACAAGCCGCGCGGCCGGGTCTGAATGAACAGGATCAGAACAATTAGTACGAAAATTTTCGCGAGCACAGCTCCCGCGTAGGGTTCAAGAAGTTCGTTCACGATGCCCATGGACATGCCGCCCACCAGTGAACCCCAGAGACTTCCGACGCCGCCGAACACGACGACCATAAACGAATCGATGATGTAGGACTGGCCCAGATTTGGATTGACGTTGGTTAATTGGCTGAGCGCCACGCCGGCGACGCCGGCAATCCCCGAGCCGAGTCCGAACGTGAGCGCGTCCACCCATTCGCTGCGGATTCCCATGGCGCGGGCCATCGCGCGATTCTGCGAAACCGCCCGGATATCGAGGCCGAGGCGCGTGCGTTTCAACACCACGAGTAGCGCGGCGAAAACGAGCATCGTGAAAATCACGATATAGAGGCGGTTGTAAGTAATCGAGAGCGCTTCGTTCACTTGAAGCGTGCCGCTCATCCAGTTGGGCGTATTCACAGAACGATTTAATGCGGTAAAAAAAGTGCGCACGAGCTGCTGAAGAATCAGGCTGACGCCAAACGTCGCAAGCAAAGTTTCCAGCGGCCGCCCGTAGAGAAATCGAATCACGGAACGCTCGATGAGGATGCCCATCAGCGCCGCGACAATAAACGCCGCGGGAATCGCCACCAGGATGGAAATCTCGGTGTGATTGGGCATCAATGTCTGCACCACGTAAGTGGTGTACGCGCCGAGCATCATTAACTCGCCGTGCGCCATATTGATCACGCCCATGACACCGAACGTAATCGCGAGGCCGATCGCGATCAGCACGAGCACGGAGCCGAGACTCAATCCAAAAAATAGCGTTTCAAAACCAGAATAGAATGTGCGCCGCCTGCCGATAGATTTCGCCGCCGCGGCCGCGGCCTTCCTCACGTTTGCATCCGTCTCGACGTATGTTCCATCGGAGGATTGCACAATCATGGCTTGCAGTTTATTCAGCACATCCTGGCGGAGGCTGTGGCGCAGCGTGTTTACGGCCGCGAGACGCGCCTGTGGATCCGAACCATCCAGCGCGGCGAGCGCCAGACCCGTGGAGAGTTCCTCTTTGACTTTGGAATCGGTTTCCACGGCGACGCGCTGCTGGAAAAGCCGCACGGCGGCTTCGTCGAGATCGTTCTCCATGTTTCGCGCCGCGTCCAGCCGGACGGCTGCATCCGGGCTTGACAATTTATAGCGCGCCAGCATGGTCTGCAAGGCGCGCCGGAGGTGATTGTTCGTGCCAATTTTTGTGAGGTTATCAAGTGTGGCCGAGCCGGCTCCTTTCAGAGTGACGGGATCGATCAGATCGAGCGACGTCGTATCTTCCGTCGCCGCAGTCTTCGCGAGGAACACTTTCATATCGTCGTTGCGGGAGTAGAGGCGATCTTCGAGCAGCGCCGTTAGAATTGCTTGTACGCTCGGATGTCCGCTCTGGTCGAGCTGGTCCACGAACTTCTCCTTGTCGGAGAAGTCCGCGTCACGCAGCTGCCCAAGCGTCGAGAGGAGAGTTGCATCGCTCGACGCCTGGGCAAATACCGGGCTGGCGCTCCGTCCGGCGAGCAGGAGCAATGCTATGAAAACGAACTGCACGCCGGGCCGGAGGAATGGCTTCCTCATTTATAGTTCTGTCCTGAGCAAGTCTTGGTTGCCTTGTTGTAGTTGCCGCACTTTAGAGTGACCCAGTCGGCGACGATGTCCTTGTCCGCGGGAAGATAACGGGACCAGGCCTCGCCGGGAACGGTTGTGGGAGTTTTCCAAACGACGTCGAACATTCCGTCGGCGCGGACCTCCCCGATGTACACGGGTTTGGTGATGTGGTGGTTCGGCAGCACTTTAGCAATGCCACCGGTGAGATTGGGCGTTTCAAGGCCAGGCATGGCGGCGATGACTTTTTCCGGGTCCGTCGTTCCCGCCTTGGTCACGGCCTTTACCCAGAGGTTGAAGCCGATGTAGTGAGCTTCCATCGGATCGTTGGTGGTGCGCTTGGGGTTCTTGATAAACGTGTGCCACTGGGCGATGAACGCCTTGTTCGCCGGCGTGTTGATGCTTTCAAAATAATTCCACGCGGCGAGGTGTCCAACGAGTGGTTTGGTGTCCAGACCGGAGAGCTCTTCTTCACCAACCGAGAAGGCGACGACCGGAATATCCTCGGCGGAAATTTTCTGGTTGCCGAGTTCCTTATAGAAGGGAACGTTAGCGTCACCGTTAATTGTGGAAACGACAGCGGTCTTCTTTCCTTCCGAACCGAACTTCTTAATCGCCGCAACACGGGCTTGCCAGTCGGAATATCCGAAGGGCGTGTAGTTGATGGAAATATCCTCGGGCTTCACGCCTTTGGCAAGGAGGTAGGCCTCAAGGATTTTGTTCGTTGTGCGGGGATAAACGTAGTCGGTTCCTTCGAGAACCCATCGCTTTACCTTGATTTCATTCATCAGGTATTCGACAGCGGGAATCGCCTGCTGGTTCGGCGCAGCGCCGGTATAGAAAACGTTTTTAGACGATTCTTCTCCTTCGTATTGAACGGGGTAGAAGAGCAATCCGTCATCCTTCTCGAAAACGGGGAGCACGGATTTTCTGGAAACCGAAGTCCAGCAGCCAAAGACAACGGCCACTTTATCTTTTTCCAATAACTCCTGCGCCTTCTCGGCGAACAGAGGCCAGTTGGAAGCGGGATCGACGACGACGGCTTCGAGCTTTTTGCCGAGCAAGCCGCCCTTTTTGTTTTGTTCATCGATCATCATCAGGATCGTGTCTTTCAGCGTGGTTTCGCTGATCGCCATCGTGCCCGAAAGTGAATGCAGGATGCCGACCTTAATCGTGTCCTGCGCCTTGGCCATGCCAGAGAAAAGCATCACAGCGGCCAGAAGCAAACCTGCGGTACGCATGCTTTTATGTTTCATTGTTTCTCCTTGTAATTTTCCAGTCATGGAAGTTATTTCGGCCCCAGAATTTGCTTCGAGAGCTGGAACTGCAGACCGACGCCCGCATCCCAGAATTCTTTCTGACCGCCGGTGAAGGTTGTATTCTTTCCGTAGGCCATGATGCGCGCGTCAAACTGCTTGATGATGTAATTGAGGTTCACCTCCGTGGTTTTTTGGCGGGTGAGCGGACCGATTCCGGTAAATTCCGCTTCCGCGAATTTGCCGGTGGCCTGGATTTTGCCCATGCCGATTTGTTTCGGAAAAAGGACGGAAGCGAGGCCATAGCCGCCCTGGCTCTTCTTGCAATTGCAGGGATATCCGCCGACGCCGTCGTAACGGGCATATTCGCTCTCGATTGTGAACGCCCCGCCATTCATGATTTTTCGTTCCATAAGGAAATCAAAGGTGGCTGCCGTCTTGTTGTCCTGCACCTCAGTCGCCCCGCCGATCGCCAGGAGGTTTTTGTCGCCGTAGTAGGTGCCATTCAGGTAGTAGCCGTTTTCAGGATCCCAGAAATCCAATTGGACGCGGGTCGCGAAAATGACGTCGTTACTCGCTGTTGCGGAAGCTCCATCGAAGGCGCCCGCGGAGGCTTTGATCTTGACGCTTCCCGCTTTGAAATCGCCCCAATACATCGCGCCGTTGTCACGGCCTTGAAAGATGAAGGGATAACCGTCCTGAATGCCATCGGTATATACCTTGTATTCGTTGGCATAAAACGGGCCATACAAGTTGGCGCGATCGCTGGGCGGGAGAAAACGGCCGAACCAGATATTGATCATGGGCGACATGTGGAATTGCCCCACAGCGTCCAGGACCTGCAAAGAGTTGCCGTTGATGCCGTTGGTGTTGGCGATATAGTCGGTATTCACCATCGCGCTGAGATATTTCGTGATGTCTCCGCTGAAGTAGAGACGGAGATGGTCGAGGGCGAAGGTATCGACGGCCTTGCCGCCATCGGGTTGGGCATGGTCGTAACTGGTTTGTATTCCGGCCCCGACCGTGAGCGTGGGTTCAAAATCGGGCATCTGCGCCCATAAGGGTGACGCGGCCAGGAATAGAATCACGGCCAGGGATGCAGGTACCCGCCGTTGGAAAATAAAAATTCTTATCGCTCGAAAAAATCTCTTGAGCATAGGTCAGGTTCTCCATTTTGCGGCGCGTAAAGCGCTGCATTTTTTTGGGCACAATCAGTTCGGGATTAGCAAAGGGGCCTGAAGCATCTTTGGCGAGGCTAAATGCGGTGAGCAGCGGGGCCGACGCACTGAATGACCGCGTCAACTATGGAGAGGCGCGGCGGGGAAGTCAAATTTGAATTTTAAATTAAAAGAATGTGAATAATCGTTCTTGGTATTTTGGGGGACCCGAAGAGATGCTCTTCCAGGATCAATTGTTTCGGACATCAATATCGGCAGCTTGCCTTGCCGATTTGCAATTAATCCAGCGGCTCGAACTTCACGATCGAATCGCCATGGTTGTTGCCAACCCAGACCGTCACCGGAGTCGTCGAATTATCCACGAAAATTTTCCGGATATTCGTGTTTCGGGGCATCAGGTATTCAGTGATGTCGCCGGTTTTTGTGTTCAGGCGGACGAGGCGGTCGCTGAACATTCCACCGGTCCAGGCTTCGCCGTTTTTATCCAGCTCGACATCGTAGGGACCGGACCAGGCCGTGGGAATCGCCCATTCCTTGAACGTCCCGTTCTTGCTGTCGAACATGGCAATTTTATTTCCGCGGAATTCAGCGAACCACAGCCGGTCCTGCGAATCGAATTGGCCGCGGCGGGGTCCTGAGTTCGGCGTGGGTGTTTTGAAGGTCGAGATTTCGCCGGTTTTTGCGTCCACTTTAATAATGTTTTGCGTTGAGATCTCCAGGCCGTAACCGTTGCCCTGGGAATCCGCGCTGGTTCCATAAATCGACTTCGGATAGAAATGCTCCAGCTTGCCCGTGGAGGTATCGATGCGGTTAATGCCCAGCATGTTTGGTCCGCCGCCCCAGATTTTGATTTTGCCGTCGGGGCCATAGGCGAGGGCGAATGTTCCGAATTCGGTTCTTTCCTTGGGATCCGTTGAAACCGCGCTGTGATCTCCGCAACAAACGGTGAACTGGTGCGTCTTCCTGTCGAATTTCAGAAATGCCGCCTGCCGGGTTGCCGACCACAGGTTTCCGTCCCTATCCTGGGCGAAATCGATCATCCCTCTTGAAAGGCCGGGAATGATCACCGGAAACGGATAATCGGTGACCTTGCCGGTCTTTGGATCGAGGCTTCCGATAACCTCGGATCCAAAATCGCGATACCAGACCAGTCCGTCCGAGTCCATCAGCACGTCATGCGGCAGAGCTTCCGGGCGAGGCAAACCATATTCCGTGATGATCGCTTTGGTCGCCCGGCCAGTGGGGCGCGGCAGCGTCTTTAGTTCGTAGGCCCATTGGTCGACGGAACTCAGGTTGATGGTGCTGAGAAAATTGGCCGTGGCTTCTGAGACAATCCCAGCGGGCATTTCCTCTACGCCTTCCAGGCCTTTCTTCTGAGGGTGAGCGGGAGTGCTCCCCGGCGTAAAGCTCGCCATCAGCTTCAAAATGTCCAGGAACTCGTCCGGGTTGTAATGGGACTTTACAATTCGCTCGTAGGTGTGGCAGTTGCCGCAGTTGCTCATGCGATATTTATCGGCATTTGATCCGGGCATGCTCATCAACCATTCCGTATTCGTCATCTGGGAGGAATAATCCTGAACCTTCTTGAGGGGCAGGTTCACTGTGGTTGTCTTATCCGCAGCAATGTCCGCTGACGCAGCGCCGGTTAGCGCATAGCCGATCGCGCGAATGCGGAGAGTGTAGTGGCCGGCATCGAGCCGGTTGCGCGGAAAACTGTATTGTCCCTGCTTGTCGGTGCTCACGGAGATGGAAATGGTGGAGCCATCTTTTTTGGCGGTGACCACAACGCCTTCCATCGCGCCTTCGGCCTCGGAACTCACCATCCCCGTCAGAGCTGCATTGGGCGCTGATGCCCCGAATACTACGGTACGCATCGATGAGGGTACACCGGCGGCGACCAGAAGGAACATCGCCGCGCCCACCCAACGGATGCCTTTCAAGATTTGACCTTTAAATCCCGGTTCCCATGACAATCTCATTTTCTGCAACTCCTAAGTAATGCGCCGGAACTGCCGGCTGTGAAAAGTCGGGCGCCTTGTTCCCTGCCTACAGGTAGATTCAAAGACCCGGGCTTTCGTCTCGCGAGCTGAACAGCATAGCAGCCTTACTGCTATATCGTACTCTCCCTAATCCAGAATAACGGCGCGACAACGGTGCCTGCCATCGATTTTAAAACGAATTCAGGCCCGAGGTCTTAGGAATTTTTAAATGAGACAGGGAATCGTAACAGGTGGAAATAGCCACGCCAAACGGCGAGGAGGCTTGGGAGTTGGGCGGGAGAGCCTTCTCAGCCATTCGCCATATTTCGCCATCTAAGGAACCAGTGACACGATTAATAAACGACCGGATAATTTTTTAGTCCAAATCCTGTATCCAACCCTGGCACAGATGAATCTAAGATGCCTTTAGGGCCGTGAAGGACGGTCCTGCGCCGTGTCGCGCTTGGTTCGAACGTGGTACGTCTCGTGGCCAGTGGTTGCAGTCGATGTACTTACTGGCAATTTAGTTCAATGGTAGGTTATAAGTGGCGACTGCGGAGATATGCTTCCCATGAGACTAAAACACGGACGTGGGCTTTCTCTCCTTCTGACGGGCGCATTGTTGTGGGTCGCGACGCCGTCAGTTGCTCAGTCTCAAATTACACCGCCATCGAGCAGCCCAGGTCAGGGTATCGCAGGCACGCTTGGACCCAGTCCATTCTCAAGCAGCGTGCCGGCAAAGCCGGTTGCCGGCGTGATTGAGCTTTCCTTGCAGGACGCCATTAACTACGGATTGAAACAGAATCTCGGTCTGTTGCTTTCCAATTCAGATATTAGCACGGCCCGCGGGCAGCGGTGGGAAGAGCTGAGCGCCCTGCTTCCGCATGTCACGGCAAGCCCCTTTGTAGCGGCCTCGAAAACCAATCTCGCGGAACTCGGCCTTTCGTCTCTTGGAGGCATTGCGATACCGCCAACCGTCGGTCCGTACTCTTATTTTGAAGCGCGAGCGGCTGTAACGCAGTCGCTCTTCGACTGGAAATCGATCAACGCCGCGCGCGCTTCCAGCCAGGGCGTGAAATCCGCCGAATTTACGTACAAGAATGCGCGCGATCTGGTGGTGTATGCCGTGGGCTACACCTATTTGCAGGCGATCGCCGATGAAGCTCGCATCGAATCGGTGCAAGCGGAAGTGGAAACCGGGCAGGCGCTTTACGAGCAGGCGTCGGATCAGGTGAAGGCAGGTACGTCTCCGGACATAGACGGGCTGCGCGCCCGGGTTGAACTTCAGGTTCGCCAGCAGCAGCTGATTCAAGCAAAAAATAATTTTGCCATCCAGAAACTAACCCTGGCGCGCGTGATTGGCCTCGCCCCCGGGCAGCAATTTGAATTGACGGACAAGTCGCCCTACCAGCCGTTCGAAGGCATCACCGTGGAAGAGGCTTTGAAGCGCGCCTACGCTTCGCGCTCCGATTACCGGGCGGCCATGATCGATCTCCGCGCGGCTGAACTTTCGCGAAAAGCCGCAGCCGCCGGATATCTCCCGTCGCTTGCCTTCAACGCCGACTACGGCATCGCCGGAGGCCATCCCTCGACGGCGACGCAAGTCTTCGACGTGCGCGGCACGCTCTCGATTCCGATTTTTTTAGGGGGCAGCGTTCGCGGGGACATTTTACAGGCCGACGCAAAGATTGAGGACAGCCAGGAACGCCTGGACAGTCTTTCCGCACAGATTGATTCCGATGTTCGCACAGCGCTGCTGAATCTTCAATCGTCGACCGATCTGGTCAACGTGGCCCGCAGTAATATCGATTTGGCGGAACAGACTTTGATGCAGTCGCGCGACCGGTTTGGCGCCGGCGTCACCGATACCGTCGAGGTGGTGCAATCGCAGGAGTCGGTGGCCAGCGCACATGAACAGTACATCGATAGTCTCTACAACTTTAATTTGGCAAAAATTTCCCTGGCTCGCGCCCTCGGAGTCGCTGAAGAGGGCGTCAAGGAATATTTCAAAGGAAAATAAAAAATGACCGACGAGAGCCTGCCCCGTTCGGCCCCACAGCCGGGCAAAGATCCAGCCGGCGAACCCGCGCGCCCGCCCAACGCGGCGCGTCCCACTTTTGCGGACAGAAGATCGAAACGCCGCCGAAACATTGCCTTCGCGGCCGTCGTTTTGGTTCTGATCGTGGGAGGCGTTTTTTTGTGGTACTACCTTGGCGGCTACGAATCCACGGATGACGCGCAGGCCGATGTTCATTTATATCCGGTCAGCGCGCGGGTTTCCGGCTACGTGGTGAAAGTGAACGTGGACGACAACCAGTGGGTGCAAAAAGGCGACACCCTTGTGGAGATCGATCCGAAAGATTATGAAGTTGCCGTTGCGCAAGCGCAGGCGAATCTGACCAGCGCGGAAGCGACGGCGCAATCTATTAACATTACGGTACCTATCACTTCGGTAAATACTTCCAGCGATTTGAAATCGACAGCCTCCGGCATCGTCAACGCCAACGCCGGGATTATCGCCGCCGAGCGGCAGGTGAGCGCCGCACAAGCCCAGTTGGAGGCGGACCAGGCGAATGACGTGAAGGCGCAGGACGATCTGGTCCGTTACAAGCTTCTGGTGGACAAGCGGGAAGTGGCGCAGCAGGTTTACGATCAGGCGCTGGCCGCGGCGAAATCCAGCGCGGCATCGGTAGCGGCGGCCAGTGCAAATGTGGCCGCGGCGCAGGAATTTGTGCAGCAAGCGCGAAGCCGCGCCGTACAAGCGGATGCGAGTCATCTATCGGCGGAAACCGGACCGCAGCAAGTGTCGTCCACGCGGGAGCGTGTGCGTGCGGCGCTTGCGGACGTGGCGCAGAAGCGCGCCCTTCTCGATCAAGCGGAACTGAATTTGCAATACACGAAAATTGTCTCTCCGGTCACTGGACAAGTGAACAAGACGGTGGTCGTCGGGTGGAACGTGCAACCCGGCCAGCAACTGCTTACCGTCGTGCCGCTCGATGACGTTTGGGTGACGGCCAATTTCAAGGAGACGCAACTCCGGCACATGGCCGTCGGGCAAAAAGCGGAAATCCATGTGGATTCCTCCGGCAAGACGTTAAACGGCCACGTCGACAGCCTCGCGGGAGCCACTGGGCCGCTGTTCAGTCTGTTCCCGCCGGAAAATGCAACCGGCAATTACGTCAAAATCGTACAGAGAATTCCCGTAAAAATCGTTCTGGATCCGGGCGAAAATCGGAATCGCCAGTTGCGCCCGGGCATGAATGTGGTCGCGGACGTAAACCTTCGATGAGTTCGGCGGCGCTTACACTCGATCGGGAAGTTTGGCGGCCCAGATTCAATCCCTGGCTGATCGCGGTGGTTGTGGCGCTAGCGGCGTTCATGGAAGTCCTCGATACGAGTATCGCCAACGTCGCCTTGCCGTATATGGCGGGGAATCTGGGGGCCAGCAACGACCAGAGCACGTGGGTTCTGACCTCGTATCTCGTCTCGAATGCGATTGTCCTGCCGATCAGCGGGTGGCTCGCGGGCACGTTTGGACGCAAGCGTTTCTTCATGACTTGTTTGATGGTGTTTACAGCCAGTTCATTGCTTTGCGGGCTGGCGCCGAGCCTTGGCATCCTGCTGTTATTCCGTGTGCTGCAGGGCGCCGGCGGCGGCGGATTGCAGCCGATGGCTCAGGCAATTCTGGCGGACACGTTTCCGCCGGAAAAAAGAGGATTGGCGTTTGCGCTCTACGGCATCACCGCCATCATGGCGCCGACGATCGGCCCAACGCTGGGCGGGTGGATCACGTTTAATTATTCCTGGAGGTGGATTTTTTTTATTAATCTCCCGGTGGGGCTGGCCACTTGGTTACTGGTGCGGCGCTTCGTCGAAGATCCGCCGTATCTGGCGCGGCTCAAGGCTGCGGGAACGAAACTCGATTACATCGGCATCTCGCTTCTGGTTCTTGGCATTGGGTCGTTGCAAGTACTGCTCGACAAAGGGCAGGAGGACGATTGGTTCGGATCGCCGTTTATTACCACACTCGTCGTCCTGGCGATCGTGGGCCTGATATTGCTGGTGATCTGGGAGTGGTATCAAAAGGCGCCGATTATCGACGTCCACATGTTTCGGAATTTCAATTTTGCAAGTTCCTGCCTCATGCTGTTTATTCTTGGGATCATGTTGTTCAGCAGCCTCGTTCTCATGCCCCAGTTTCTTCAGACGCTTCTGGGCTATACCTCGCAACTCGCGGGGCTCGCGCTTTCCGCCGGGGGCCTCTTCTTGTTATTTCAAACGCCCATCATCGGCCAGCTGACCTCAAAAGTGCAGGCGCGCCATCTGATCGCCTGCGGCTGGCTGTGTTTGGCTGTCGCCATGTACTATTCAACGATACGCATCGACCTGCAAATCAGCTTTTCCTCCGCCGTATGGCTGCGCATCGCGCAGGTGGTGGGCCTGGGCTTTTTGTTCACGCCCATCACGCTGGTCGCATACATCGGGGTATCGCCGGAGAAAAATAATTCCGTCGCCGGGATCGCCAATTTCATGCGCAACATGGGAAGCAGCGTGGGGACCTCCATCGTCACTACGATGATTGCCCGCCGCTCTCAATTCCATAACGAGATTCTGAGCAGCCAAATCAGCGAAGGCGCTACAAATTTCCAGAATTCCGTTGGCGGCCTTACACGACGTCTGGCTCTTTCCGGATTGAGTCCTCACGATGCCCGCGCCAAGGCTTATGGCACCATCTATCAGGGGCTGCAGGCGCAGGCGGCCAGCCTTGCCTATGTGGATGTGTTCAAGATTCTCGCCGTGGGGAGCGCCATCATGTTCTTCCTGGCTTTTCTTCTCAAGAAGAATGAACCGGGTGGCGGCGGGGTCGTGGAAGTGGGTTAAGCGGAAGGGGAATGTGCGCGCCGAGCCCGGCACCGGGTCGCGATAGCGCGCAACAAGGCCGGGTCAAATCGGCGTCAGGGGATCGAATGATACGAATCATCACAGTCGAACGAGAGTATGGAAGCGGTGGCGGGGAAATCGCGCAGCAACTCGCGACTCAGTTGGGCTGGAAGCTGTGGGACCAGGCGCTGTCGGAAGAGATCGCCAAGCTTGCGAATTGTCCCCAGGCTGTTGTGGAAGTCCGCGAAGAAAAAAACGATCCGCTCTACTACCGCCTGTTCAAATCCTTTTTGCGGGGCAGTTATGAAGGGACCCTCAACGCTCCCAAGCTGAATCTGGTGGACAGTGAAACGATTTTAAAATTCACTAAACACGTCGTCGAGCGCGTCTCCCGGGTGGGGAACTCCGTGATCGTCGGCCGCGGGTCGCAGCAATTCCTGCGGGACCGCGAAGACACGCTGCGAATTTTTCTTTACGCGCCTCGCGAAGACAAAATTCAGCGCTTGATTGCCCGAGGCAAAAGCGAGGACGAAGCCGAACAGCTCGTCGATTCCGTCGACCGCGAGCGCGCCGATTTCATTCAGAAATATTTTAATGTGAAATGGCCCGACCGCCCGGTCTACCACGCGTTGATCAACACAGCGACCGGCGACGAAACCGTCGTCCGCATGATTCTCGATATCATGAAGGTCGTCGATTCGAAATAAGCATCCGCGCTGGATTGTTAAGGCCCTGCCCGTGCCCCCCGCGGCGAGGAATTGCGGGCGGGCAATTTGGTCCTCTTTCCCACTTCCGGAAAAAATGGTTATGTCACGAATAGACACACCTGTTTGCATGCCCTCCGGCGACCGGTAACACTTCAATTTACGGTTAAATAAAATGGTTCAAGGATGCAGCAAGGATATCCATCTCGACTTCCGCGCCGATCGAATGCGTTCCAAGACCGGCATCGTCCAGGGAAATATGCTGAGCTCCGTCGCCGGTAGGGCCACGCACACTGCCTTGGAACGCCGGGAATATTGTCCATCGTGGCCCAATCTTCTCCTGAGAGCTGACGCTGCACCGAGCAGGGGGCCGCTTTCCCTCCAATGACGACGGAAGGATTCAAGTTTCTCCGAAAAGTTCTTCCTTATTTGCTCGCGCTGGTCTTGTGCCTCACCGTATTGATTGTATTCGTTCCGCTCAACCCTGTGATGCCGACTTCCGGGATCGATGCGTCCTGGATGTTCGCCATGAACCAGTCCATCGCGCAGAAGTTGTCGTTCGGCAGGGACATGATTTTTACATTCGGGCCATACGCGTCCATTTACACCCAGTTATACCACCCGGCAACGGACCGGCTGATGGTATGGGGCAGCGTTTTTCTGGCCCTTAATTATTTCTTCCTGTTATTATTGCTGGGAAAGGGAGTAAGGCTTTACGCGCTGGTGGCGTACGGTGTTTTCCTTGCGACCCTGATGACTTCACGGGACGCCCTCCTTTTTTCTTATCTGCTGATTCTGTCGCTGGTGATCTACCGCGTCACGCTGCCCGACGATCAGGCGATGAAACTTTCCCTCTCAAAGAGTGTCGAGCGCGCCGTCCCGCTTTTTTTTGCGCCGCTGGGCCTGCTCCCCCTGATCAAGGGGTCGCTGCTGCCGATCTGCGGAATTACCGCAATTCTGTGCGGCGCTTTGTATTTGCTCCGGAAGCAAAAGGCGCAGGCTTCCCTGTCGATGGGAATTCCCGCGATCTCCTGCGTGTTGTTCTGGGTTCTCGCGGGCCAGCCGATTCCGGCGCTGCCCGGCTTTTTTTTAAACTCGGCGCATATCATATCGGGTTATACCGAGGCCATGGCCCTGCCGGGAGATTGGCGGGAGTGCGTTCTTTATGCTCTGGCATCCGTACTGATCCTGCTGGTCGTCGTGTGGACCGCGCGCGGCCCGGAAATTTCCAGAGGGTTTCTGTGCGTGTCTTACGCGCTTTTTCTCTTCACCGCGTTCAAGAGCGGTTTTATCCGTCATGATCTGCAGCACAACATGATTGCAGGGACCTCGATCCTGGCCGCCGCCCTTCTCCTCATGTTTGTACTGGGCGAAAAGCACTTGTTTCTTCCGCTGGTCATGGCCGCAATCGTCTGGATGTACATAAATCACACGACTCCGCTGAATGTCATCGGCGTGGCTTCCAACCGAATGCAGAGCACATTTGAACGGGCCGGTCTCGGCGTGCGGAAACGATGGAGCGGAAATGAAGCGATGAGCAGGGAGTACGACAAAAGCCTGGCCGCCATACGGGACGAGTTCCCGATTCCATCGATGTCCGGGACGTCGGATTTTTATTCCTTCAATCAGGCCTGGCTGCTGGCCTCGAAAAATAAATGGGAGCCGCATCCGATTGCGCAGACGTATTCAGCGTACACGCCCGCGCTGGCGGAGCTGGACTTGCAGCATCTGCAGGGCCCAAAGGCGCCGGATAACATTGTCTTCCGTGTGGAACCCATCGATGGCAGATTGCCGTCCCTTGAGGACGGGCTCAGCTGGCCCGCTTTGATCAACGGTTATTTCACACAAAAGCTGGACAGGGAAACGGCCTACTTGCGGAAGAAAACGGCAACCCGAGGAACCGTAACGGCGGCGGCGGAGGAGGAGATATCGAGTAACAAATATGAATTCGGCGAGGAAGTGTTTCTGCCCGAGGAACCGGTTCCGCTTTTTGCAAGATTGGAAATCGCGCCGACGTTTCCGGGAAGGGTGCTGAGTGTTTTGTACAAGCCGCCCACGCTCTACATCTCCCTGCGATTGCGCGACGACAGCAGGATCAGGTACCGCACGATTTCAAACATGATGAGAACGGATTTCCTGATTTCGCCGCTCATTGAGAATACGCAACAGTTCGTCCTGCTGGCGGCGTCCGGCACGAAATATCTGGCCAATCATGAAGTACAAAGCATAACCATTTCGTCGGACAGCCCCAGAGGGCTGTTCTGGAATGCCGGATATTCCCTGAGGCTGAGCAAATTATTCTTGTCGGAAAATACGGATGCCGAGAATTCCCTGCTGTTCGACAAAATGGAGAATGCCTTGCCGGACGGCGTTTCCTCTTCCTCGACTCTGGTGTGCGAGGGAATGATCGAGACCGTGAACGGGAAACCGGCCCGTTCCGGCATCGCACCCGTGACCAATATTCTCTGGGTGAACGGATGGATGACGGTCACGGCGAAAGACGGCACAGTTCCGGATTCCGTGTTTGTCACATTAACGAATGAAACTGGAAAAACAATCTACGTTCCCGCCCGCAACACGCCTCGCAACGACGTGAAGCGGCATTTTCAGCAACCTGCAATGCCGGATCCCGGTTACACCGCGTTGATCGATGTTTCCGCGTTGACCGGCCATTACACACTGGGATTAGCGCGGTCCTACAAAGGGAATCTGGGGTCCTGCCGGCAATTTCAACTGCCATTTGACATCGTCCAACAATCCACCCGGGGTCGTTGAACCCGCAAGGATTGCCAGGCGCCATCGCTGTTGTTTCGAAATTATTCGAAAAAATGGTCGGGGCGAGAGGATTTGAACCTCCGGCCTCCTGGTCCCGAACCAGATGCCAATGCTTATTGAAATCCATGGAATTCTGTTGATTCTAATTGATTCCTGTTGAATCGTTTGCGACACGCTTATTGAACTCAGTTGAATCTTGTTGAAGTCTGATGCTTTCGCAGTTACAAAATTATCTACATTTGAAAAAGTCGCTCTCAGAACCGTTTTGAATCAACCGAGCCGCGCCGGCCTACCTCAGTAATCTCACTTCCATGGAGGACTGCTAGCACGCAGGAGACCCCTTCGAATGGGGTGAACGCCCGTTCGACGTAGATGGCGAACGGTTGCATCTGGATGGGGATATCCTATCCGAATCTCAGGGGAATTGGAAAACGCTCTCTGGAGTTTCCGCGGAGACTCCCGGCATTTTCGCGGATGTGGAGCAACCTTTGCCCCCAAGTGGGTTTTTGATCCCACGGGAAGTGAGTGCTGCACTTTGCAGCAGTTTTATCCCCTGGAGACGACTTTCGATTGAGCCTACTATGTCCCAACCAGCTCAAAACCGCTCAGGCTATCGCCTTCTTCGTACAGGTCCCGGTACTGGTCCTGTCTTAGCTCCATAATTCTGTCACCCCTTAACGGCTCAATGAAAATGTCACCCTATGAGACAGGAGACATTTTCATTGAGCCAGAAAGAATTGCAACGCGTGGCGGTGATTTCATCTTGTGTAAAGGGGGAGCTGGTGTGTGCCAGAGCCGCCTCCCTGCCTTGCGGTAACCGGGATTTGAGTCGTTTGACATGCCGAGGCGTAAGGTTCAGCAGTGAGGCGGCTCTGGCACATGCCAGCCGCGGACGACCTAGCCATCGCCGCCTGCCGGATCGCGTGCGCGAGCGCATCCTGCAGTTGGCACGCACCACCTATGCCGGCTTCAACGACCATCACCTGTGCGAAAAACTGGTCGAGAAGGAAGGCTTCTCGCTGGGGCGCGAGACCCTCCGTCGTCTGTTGCGCTCAGCCGGTATCGGCTCGCCCCGTAAGCGACGCGCTCCTCGGCATCGCCAGCGCCGCCTGGCTCGCGCTCGCGAGGGCGAGATGCTGCTACTCGACGGCAGCCCGCACCACTGGCTGGAAGATCGCGGCCCCCCAGCTTACCCTGCTCGGTTTCCTCGACGACGCCACTCGCAAAATTCCAGTCGCCGAATCCTTTCCCACCGAAGATGCTCGCGGCTATTTCTGCCTGCTCCACCGCCTGTTGCGCCGCTTCGGCGTACCGCTCAGCTTGTATGGAGATCGCGACAGCGTTTTCGTTCGCAACGAAGATCACTGGACCGTGGAAGAACAACTCGCCGGTCGCCGCGAGCCCACCCAGTTCGGTCGCGCTCTCGACCAACTCGGCGTCACCTACATCGCTGCCCAGAGTCCTCAGGCCAAGGGCCGCATCGAACGCCTCTGGGGCACCTTTCAGGATCGCCTCACTAGTGAATTGCGTCTGGCCGGTGGGAACGATCTGGACGCCGCCAACCAAGTCCTGCGCCGCTTCCTGCCCGACTACAACCGCCGCTTCAGTCGCGCCCCGCGCGATGCGGAAAAGGCTTGGCGTCCCGCTCCCGAAAACCTCGATCGCATCTGCTGCTTTAACCACCAACGCAGCGTCAGCAACGACAATGTCGTCCAGTGGGAGGGACGCCGTTTCCATATCTCGCCCCAGCCGCAACGCTTCAGCTTCGCCGGAGCAAAAGTGAAACTGGTGGAATCAATCGAAGCAAAGGTTTCGATCTATTACGCAGATACTAGACTCCACCTCAACGGTGGATAAATTCACTCAGTGGGTGACATTTTTACGTTGCTACAACAGGTCCCGGTACGGGTCCAACGTTCAGGTGTCGAGTAGGAAACCACAGTACCAGAGTACTATAGTGGCAACTACTGGGTCTCAGTACATTTGTACCGCACGCGGCAGCAATAGCCTCCTTTCTGCTAACCACAGGTGGGCAGTTGTCTCTCCGCGCTCGGAATCTCTGAGACAGCAGGCGACGTGACGACATGACATCGACCGCTCAGGAGCTAACTCAGGGGAGTCTTCGGCTGTGAGCGTCCCAACTATGAAATTGGTCAAGCGACTTTCGCAGATATTCGCCATCGGAGCTATCTTTGTCGTCCTAGTGTCTAGCGGAGCAGCGCTCGCTTCCTCCAAAGTTTCCTGGCGACTTAACCTATTGAAGGTGAAGCTATCGGGAGATATCCCTGAAATTCCCTTCCCACTTCTCCTCAAATGGATTCAGCCAGGCAGTCCCGTCTACTTACGCCACTTGGCGGATGTACCGAATGTCAATGCAAGCATCACAAACCGATTTAATGATCGACAGTCAGCCGCTGCTGGGGCACGGAACTTTGGCCGGATTTGTGCAGAATGTCACGGAAGTGACGCCCGCGGTGGGACTGGGCCTAATCTGCTCGGCGCGATCCTTAACATGTCGGACTGGAAGTTCTTCTCAACTGTAAAGTGGGGTCGTCCCAATGCCATCATGAAGGCACAACCTCTGTCGGATCTTGAGATCTGGCAGATCTGCGCTTTTCTGAGACAGACTGCGATTGACGCGGCGGTCGGGAAGAAAGAGCCGAATTCAGTGCTCTCTTCGTTTCAGCCGGTCTCACCGGAAATGCTACATTCCGCCGGGCAGACCGGAGACTGGCTCACATATGCCGGCAATTACGCGGGATATCGGCACGCAATTCAAAATCAGATCAATCGACACAACATTCAGCACGTGCGACTGGCTTGGGCTGCCCAACTGCCGTCAGACGGCGGTTTCAATGAATCCTCACCGATCGTAGCCAATGGCCGAATGTTTGTAACTGAATCGCCTGAAGGAGTAACTGCCCTCAATCCGGAGACTGGAGAAGTCATCTGGGAGTTTCATCGTCCTATTCCGCCCGGTATTTCCCTATGTTGCGGCTCGGCAAACAGAGGGGTTGCGGTCCTTGGCAAGAACATCTACGTCGGAACTTTGGACGCTCATCTCCTCGCTCTGGATGCCGCGACAGGCGTCAAAATATGGGATGTAGAGGTTGCGGATTCGCATCAGGGCTACTCAATAAGCGGAGCCCCGATCGCGATCGACGACCGAATCGTGATTGGCATCGCTGGCGGTGATCTCGGCATCCGTGGTTTTCTTACTGCATACTCGGCATCAGATGGCGCCCAAAAGTGGAGGTTCTACACGGTGCCTGGTCCCGGTCAGCCAGGCAACGAAACGTGGCCCAAGGACACATGGCAGCACGGCGGCGTCGCTACTTGGTTTACTGGCTCCTACGATCCATCGCTAGGACTCGTCTATTGGGGGACCGGCAATCCGGACCCTGTTTACAGTCCGAAGACTCGGCCAGGCAATAATTTGTACTCGGATTCCGTAATAGCGCTCGATGCCGCATCTGGTAAACTCCGTTGGTACTTCCAGTTCACACCTGAAGACGATCGTGGCTGGGATGCCACCGAACAGCCCGTTCTTGCAGAAATCATATGGAAGGGCCAAACCGTTCCGGCGCTCTTCCTAGCCAATCGCAACGGCTTTTTCTATGCCCTCGATCGTAGAACGGGACGCTTCCTGTTTGCCAAGCCGTTTGCCAAACAGACGTGGGCTTCCGGATTCACCGAGGACGGTCGGCCTATTGTTCTACCGGGTGCCCATCCGAGCCCCGCTGGCACTGTTATTTCGCCCGCCGCTCTAGGCGCGACCAACTGGTGGCCGCCTTCGTTCGACGCCAAGCGAAATCTTTTGTTTGTCCCGGCAGCAGATACGGCCGACATATACTTCAATATTGAAGGCCAAGAATACGAAGAGGGAAGTTGGTTCCTCGCCAGTGGATCCCAGCGCGCACGCAATCAGCCAACCACGTTGGCGGTTCGCGCTGTCGACGTGTCAACTGGGAAGTTAAGCTGGGACTCGACGCTTGACGCTGGCGGCGCGGAAGTACCGGGAGAGGCGGGCGGCGTGCTCTCTACGGGCGGAGGCTTGGTTTTCGTAGGGTACGGAAACGAATTTGTTGCGTTGGACGCGGACACAGGCGCAAAACTCTGGAAAACACATCTCGGAGGCGTAGTTCATGCTCCGCCAATTTCATATACGCTTGGGGATCAGCAATATATCGCCGTTGTCGGCGCCCGCACTCTTTTTGTGTTTGCATTGCCGCCAGAGGATCTAGGAACAGGTGTAAAGAAGCCGTCTCTTTAGACAGTATTTCGTCGGCGAATTGTTTAGCCTTTTTTGTTGTTAAGCTGCGAACTTCTCGGCAAATACGGCGGGCGGCGTCTTGAGGGCGGAATGGAGCTGGTCGTGATTGTATTCCAACATGGTGCGGTAGATCTCCGCCACGAGCTCACCGAGGAATGTGAATCGAGTCGGGTCTCCGAAATCGACTTTGAACTCGAGCGATTCCTAGTAGCCGTTTTCTCACGGAGAGCCTGACTTGCTTCGCGAAACCGCGACGCCGGACGCCTCGAGCAGGTCGAGATACGCCTTGGCTGTGTACTCGCTTGTTTCTCGCCAGAATTCTGTTCATCTTTGTTTTCGATGGGACAGACCGCTGCCATCCACAGAGGAACCAAGATTATAGCGGTGGATGATGAACACCCATTGGCTCCTGGTCGGAGCAATCTTGCGCTTCTTCCGCGCACATCGTAGCTTGCTTCTTGAAAACCTCGATCTTCGTTAGCAACTCGTGGCACTGAAAAGAAGGCGTCCTAGGCCAAGACTCGTGGTATTAGACAAGCTATTCTGGGCTTTGGCGCGAAGGTTCTGGTCCAGATGGAAACAGGCTCTCATCGTCGTGAGTCCCGAGACTGTTGCGAGCTGGCACAGATCGAAGCCTGCCGCCTCGTGAGGGCTCACGCGACCGCGATCCGCTTCCAATTTCCAAAGGGTCTAGCAAGATTCCGGTCGCCTCCTTTGTATCGGGAACAGAGTCTAGATGTTTTTGTTACAGGCACAGCAAAGCCTCACCGACTAAGACTCCTTATTTATCGCGGAATTCTGTGGTTGGTCACATGGGATGAAACCAGGGGCCGAGTTTCGGCCTACACTCAACTCTCCATATGATTGATAATGAATGGTCGGGGCGAGAGGATTTGAACCTCCGGCCTCCTGGTCCCGAACCAGGCGCGCTAGCCAGGCTGCGCTACGCCCCGACATGACGCACTCGGGCAAGGGAAAAAATCTGCCCGAATGGAAGAGTTAGAATAGCATAGCTCGCGGTTTGAACCTAGAGCGCAGACGGCGATTGGGGCGGGTTCGCCCAGGAGTGGAGTGCGATCCTTATGCTATAGTGAGTTTCGCGAAGCAGAAATTTTCCGTACAGACCAAATGAAACTGCAAGTCGAGAGGAACACGAACCTTTGTTCGTGAACAACGAGATGGCATTGATCGAACGTATTCAGAAAGACTTGACCGTGGCGATGATGTCGAAGGACGAATTGCGATTGAGCGTGCTGCGCATGGTGAAGTCCGCGCTGAAGTATAAGGAAATTGAGAAGGTGCGCGCGCTGGACGACGCCGAATCCATGCAGGTGCTGCAAACGCTGGTCAAACAGCGGCGCGAATCGGTCGAGCAATTTGCGAAGGGCGGGCGCCAGGACCTGGCGGACAAGGAGACCAGGGAAATCGCAATTCTCGAAGCGTATTTGCCGGCGGCGGCTTCCGATTCCGACATGGACGCAGCCATCGAGGCCGCCATCGTGGAGACGGGCGCCAATTCGCCGAAAGCGATGGGCGGCGTGATCAAGACAGCGAAGGCGCGCCTGGAAGGGAAATCCGTGGACGGAAAGGTGTTGTCGGACCGGGTGAGGGAACGGCTCTCAAAGATGGTGTAGATGAGCAGTGGAGAGCCGTGTGTTAAGCGTTGAGAGGGAATTCGGAAACTCCGGTCACACCCCGTTTTTCGACGATTAAATTCCGTTCTCGTATCGACTTTTGCGTCGTTCCACGCGCATCCTCAATTCCATCGAAAAGTTATGCCGCTGCCTGAAACCATTCCCGTTCGTTACACTGAAGAAGAGGCCGGATATGTGATCGTTCGGCCGATCGTGAAGCAGATATTCCGCCTCGACGAACTTCTCGATATGATTTTAAGCGTGGCAGGGAAGGATGCGGCGCGAATCCGGCAGATTCTACGCTCGGGGACAGTGGTCTATCACTTTTTCCGGTATTCGTGGGCGGGGTTTGACGCGGACCAAACGGAATTGAACGCGGCCCTGGCTCGGTTTCCGGACGCCGATCCAGCCCGGAAATTCGCGCCCGGCGAGTGCACGCTGGCCATGTTTGAGGGCGACGGCCCGACTCCGAAGCATCTGCTCGATCTGGAGCGTGCGGCGGCTTCCAGGCGCCGCCTGTTTCGCGGGCGGAGCTTATGGGCGCGCCTGATGGAAATTGCCGGCGAAGAAAATCCTGCGTACCAAAATTATTCCTATGGACGCCGCGCGGATCTCTATCGTCTCGATCTGAATGAGGATAACCGGTCGCGGTTTGCGGATGCGGCAAAGGGCCTGGCGTCCGGCACTCTACGGTCGGCGCTACGAGTGTTGGATGCGACTCAATACATCGTTTTCGTTTGCCCGCGCAATTCAGGTACTCCCAAACAGCAGGCAACTTGAAGTTCGGGTTCCGGTAGGACAGGCTTCGACCTGTCTTCTTTTTACTTCCGATTATTACTTCCGATCAATTCCTCGAAATTCAAAAAAAGAGAGGCTGAAGCCTGTGCTACTAATGCCATAATGCCGTTCGATCCAGCCGGAGGTGATTTCTTGTCCGAAAAACCGTGGAGTTCGACAGCGCCGCCTGGCGAATTTCGTCCTTACGTGGACGCGTCGAGCGCGATGACGGAATTCAGTTGGCGCGCGGTGATCCTGGGGGCGATTTTCGGCGCGCTATTCGGCGCCGTGTCCGTGTATGTGGGATTGCGCGCCGGGCTTACGGTTTCCGCTTCCATTCCGATCTCCGTGCTTTCGATTTCCATTCTCCGCGCGTTCGGAAAATCCACGATTCTCGAAAATAATATTGTGCAGACCACCGGGTCGGCGGGCGAATCGGTCGCCGCGGGCGTCATTTTCACGCTGCCCGCGCTGATCTTCATGGGCTTTTCGCTGAACACGGAATACTGGCGCGTATTTTTTCTCGCGTTGATCGGCGGTTGGCTCGGCGTGCTGATGATGATTCCTCTGCGGCGCCAGCTCATCGTCAACGAGCACGGCAACCTGCCGTATCCCGAAGGCACGGCGTGCGCCGACGTGCTGGTGGCGGGAGAAAAGGGCGGGTCGTTTGCCTCGAGCGTGTTCTGGGGACTCGGCATCGGCGGCGTGTACACGTGGCTGATGAACTCGATGCAGATGTGGCCGAGCCAGCCGGAATATCAGCCGAAGTGGCTGCCGGGCGCGTCGTTTCGCGCCGCCATCACTTCGGAATATCTCGGCGTCGGCTACATTATCGGCCCGAAAACGGCTGGCACAATTTTCGCCGGCGGCGTTTTTTCGTGGCTGGTGCTGATTCCCGCGATCAAATTTTTCGGGCAGGAAATTCCCGGCCCGCTTTATCCCTCCACAATTCCCATCGCGCAGATGTCGCCCGACCAGTTGTGGTCCAGCTACATCCGCCCGATCGGCGCGGGCGCGGTGGCCGCCGCGGGATTGATCACGCTGGTGCGCACGTTGCCGACGATTTTGAGCGCGTTAAGCGCGGGCCTGAAAGATGTGCGCGCGCAGCGGGCCGGGACGGCGGTCGAGTCCGGGCGGCTGGACCGCGATCTGCCGATCGGTTTTGTGCTGATCGGGTCCGGCGTGATCGTGGCGATGATGTGGGCGCTGCTGACGTTCAAGCCGATTCCGGGGGCAAGCACGGGAATTATTTCCAATCTGATCGCGGCGCTGTTCGTCATCGTTTTCGGTTTTCTGTTCGTCACGGTATCGTGCCGGATTTGCGGCCTGATCGGCACGTCGTCGAATCCGGTGAGCGGAATGACAATCGCGACGCTGATGGCCACATGCGCGATGTTTCTTGTAGCGGGTTGGACGGGGGGCGCATATGCGGCGCTTGCAATTACGATTGGCGGCGTTGTCGCAATCGCCGCTGCGAATGCGGGAGCAACTTCGCAGGATTTGAAAACGGGTTTTCTCGTCGGTGCAACGCCTGTGCGCCAACAAATCTCGTTGATCGTCGGCGTGCTCGTCGCGTCGTTCGTGATCGGGCTCACGCTGATCGGAATGAACAAAGGCCTGGAAAAATACACGCCGAATCCGATTCCTGTGAACATCGCGCAGCTTCCCGAAGGCGTGCAGATTGAAAATCAAAATTACGAACACGCGGGAAAAACGTACGTGCTCGTCAACGCGCTCGGCTCGCAGGAAGTTCCCGACGGAAAATATCTGTACGATCCCGGAACACAGCGAATCGAAATTCAATGGGTGCAGGGAATCGGCAGCGAAGCCGCTCCCGCCCCGCAGGCGCGCCTGATGGCGACGGTGATCAACGGCATCCTCACGCGGCGCCTGCCGTGGCGGCTGGTGCTGCTCGGCGTATTTCTGGTCATCGCAATCGAACTGCTCGGCGTGCGCTCCCTTTCGTTCGCTGTCGGCTCGTACCTATCGATTGCCACGACGATGGCGATTTTCGCCGGCGGCGCGGTGCGCTGGCTGGTCGAGCGCAATAAGCCAAAAGCTGTCGGAGCGGAAAGCGAAGTGAGTCCCGGCGCGCTGTATTCCAGCGGATTGATCGCAGCGGGAGGCGTCGTGGGCCTGCTGGCGATCATCATCAAGCTAATGGAAATTCGCGGATGGGTGACGCCCGACAAATTCAACGTCGGCGAAAAATGGATTGGCCCCATCGCGACGAGCGGCTGGTTGGGCGTCGTGATGTTCCTGCTGCTAGCGTCGTCGCTGTTTGTGTTCGCGCGCAGAAAATTGGAATAGCGTGGGAAATCGAATATTTCGAGGGTGCCGCACCCTCTCTGTTTTTGAGGTTTTGAGTAATGAAAAAAACTGCAATCCTCCTGGCGATTCTAATTGTTGGAGCCGCGCGTTCGGTTGCCGCCGCGAATTGCGAGGGGCTTTCTTCATTCACACTTCCGAATGCAACTGTCACATCCGCGACTTCGATCGCGATGGGCGCGTTTACACCGGCGATCCCGCCAACGCCGGCCAACGCCGCTCGATACCGCGACCTTCCCGCGTTTTGCCGCGTTCTCGGAACGATTCGGACGAGCGAAGTTTCTTCGGTGAAATTTGAAGTCTGGATGCCCGCCGAAACATGGAATGGAAATTTTCGCGCGGATGGTTTTGCTTTCTACGGCGGCATCATGGACCCGGCCGTTCTCGCCACGGCGCTGCGTGACGGCTATGCAACGGCCACGACCGATGCGGGCGGCGACGGGACTCCGGCGGCGAATTATCTGATGGGACATCCGGAGAGCTTGAAGGATTGGGACTACCGGGCGTGGCACGAAACGACGCTGAAAGCCAAGGCGCTGATCGCCGCGTATTACGGGAAGCCGCCTAAAATTTCATATTTCAATTCGATTGGCGGCGCCACGCGGCAGGGACTGAAGGAAATCGCGCGCTTTCCAACGGATTACGACGCGCTCTCGGCGGGCGCTTTGACGAACGATACGACGCACTTTGTTTTCGCGATGATCTGGGCGTGGCAGGCGACGCATGAAACCGCGGCGAGCCTGATCACTCCGGCCAAGGCGCGCGTGCTGCATCAGGCCGCGCTCGATGCCTGCGATGCGAATGACGGCGTGAAGGACGGCATAATTTCCGATCCCGAGCGCTGCCGGTTCGATCCCGGCGTCCTGCTCTGCAAAAATGGCGACGCTGTGGATTGCCTCACCGCTCCGCAAGTGGACGCGGCGCTCAAGATTTACAGCCCCGTTTACAACTCGAGGACGAGGGAGGAAATCTTCGGCCCATTGTTGCCCGGAAGCGAATTGACGTGGCAGTCGATGGTGACTTCCGCAAATCCCGTTCCGACGGGCTTTCCGGCCGATTTCTTCCGGTATCTCGTCCTCCAGGACCAGAACTGGGATTATCAGGCGCGCCCGATTGATTATGACCGCGATTTTATTTTGGCGAACCGCCCCGACGTGGCGGCGATCAACGCGATCGAAACCAATCTCAAACCCTTCTTCGATCGCGGCGGCAAAATTCTTTTTTACAATGGATGGGCCGACGATAATTCTCCGCTTGACACGATCGAATTCTATAAACGAATTGCAGCCAACGCGGGTTCGAAATCGGCCAGCGTCATCCGGCTGTTCATGATTCCGGCGATGGGCCATAGTCTCGCGAACGGAAACATGCCGTACCTGAAAACTTCGCCCCCGCCCAACGGATATGCCTTCGATCCGATGGAAGTTTTGACTCGATGGAAAGAGAAGGGCGAAGCGCCGGATCGCATCCTCTTGAATCATCGAACCAATGGCGCGGAGGATCGTCAGATGCTGGTGTGCCCGTATCCGCAGATTGCAGTGTACAAGGGAGCTGGAAACACGGGCAACGCGGCGAATTTTGAGTGCAAGAAACGATAACGTTTCCAATAAATTCAGCGGGTGCGGCACCCCCTACCGGTTAATCTCTGGAAAATTGTGAGCAGTCTCAATAATTCAAGACAGGCCCCGGCTTGCCGGACAACTCAGCGTAGTGCTGCTCAATTGTGCGGCCGACGCAGAAGCCCCAGGAAAACATGCGCATGCCTTTCCATTTTTCGGGGACAACGTAGCGCTCGGTGGCTTCTTCGACGGGGACGCCGGCCTTGTACAGTTTTTCCGCTTGTTCGGCGATGTCGTCGAACGTGGCGGCGAGGAGGGCGACGGCTTCCTGGCCGCAGGGCTGGCCGTGGCCGGGGACGAACAGGGTGTCCTTATCGAATTTCGCGAATTTGGCGAGCGTGGCGCGCCAGGCGGTGGGGAATCCGTTGATGTTGGTGCCGTACTGGGAGTTCACCAGCAAATCTCCGGCATAGACGATGTTTTGATCGGGGACGCGGATGATGATGTCGGTGTCTGTGTGGCCGAGATAGGTTTCAATGACGATGTTCATACCGCCGAGATCGAATTTCATGGGCATTTTTTTGGGATCGAGCGGGTGGCTGGGCAGCCCGAGGACGGACGACATCGCTGGTTCGAACAAACTGGAGACGCCTTCGATGTCGGATTTGGCGTGCTCGCGCCGGGCATCGGTTTTCGCCTCTTTCACGCGCTTTTCGAACGGGGCAAGAAATGTGGCGAGGTCTTCGTGCTGAAATTTCAGGTACTGCGCGGACATCCGGGTGGCCGCGAGGTCATGGGCCCACACGGGGATGCTTTGGCTGCCATAGACCGAATTGCCGAGAGTATGGTCGAAGTGCCAGTGGGTGTCGATCGCGGCGCGTACGGGCAATTGTGTGACCGTGCGCAGCGTGTCCAATTGGAAGGCCGCGCCGGTGGGCGTCTGGTAGCCCTCGATCAGGAAGACGGCGTCCTTGCCGATGAGGAAGCCGCCGTTCGAACGCGTCTGCATGCCTTTGGTGCGGTCGGAGATTAAGGCGTAAGCGCCGTCGCCGACTTTTCGAATCAGGGCGAAGCCTTTGTCGGCGATCGGTTCTTTCGAGATGCGCGGATCGTCGAGCATGGATGGCGATTGCGCGAAGGCGGCGAGCGGCGCGAATCTGCCGGCGGCGTAGAGCGCTCCGAGGGACGATGTGCCCGCAAGGAAACGACGGCGCGAAAATGATTTCGAAAAATGATTCATGGAGTCTCCACTGAAGCTCGGGAAAGCTTAGTGGATTCGATTGTGAGGGGCAACGGAAATTCTAGGCTTTGTGAGGTTTCCTGATGCCGTCGTAAATGATGATCGAGAGAACCACGAGCACCCACACGGGAAAAATGCCCATGCCGGGAATGGCTTCGGCGATCAGGCCCGGAAGCAATGCCCAGCGACGGCCAAGGATGAGAAACAGGATTACGGCAGTGGCAACGTCAAGCCCAATCTGTAGCGGCGGGGCGATTGTGATCCAGATGGCGAGAACATCGGAAACCGCGGCCACCGCGAAAGCCAACGCCAGGATCGGACGCGAATGGCGATGGACCGATGCTAGGGTCTCTGCGGCAGGCAGGGCAATTGTTTTGTTGGCTTCCATTGGATACCTCCCGGACCTGATTGTCCGTGTCCTTATCTTTTGATCGTCCCATGATCGAACATGAATCTCAAGCGGCGTGCACCGTTGAATCGAGCCGTTCTGGCGAGATGTCCCGGCGAACAGTTCTAACGAATCGGTAACCTGGTCCTAAAATTTAATGATGGGCACGCGGGCACGCTGATAAGATTCCTGAACCGCCCTAAACTGAATAGGAGAATCGAAAATGAAACGCAAAGCTCCGGGTCACTACCTCGTCATCGCGAGTGCGCTCGTTCTATTTGGCTGCGGCAGCAGTTCGACCACTGCGCCAGGCTCGGCCACATCATCGGGAGGGGATTCTTCTAGCGTCGGCGGACCGCTCCCGGTGAGACGACTTCCGGCAGCCCGGCTTCCGGCGGTTCGGGCTCAAGCATGACTGAAAAGGTGGCGTCCGCTTTTTCGCCAAAGCCGATCGTTGTTGCTGCGGGGACAACGATTGTCGTTACGGCCGACCAGTCAATCAGCTCGAAGACAAGCAACCCGGGAGATCATTTTGATGCTTCGCTGGCGTCGCCGATCAATGTGGACGGAAAAGAAGTGATTCCGTCGGGAGCGAAAGCGTCGGGGACAGTGACGGATGCGAAGTCCGCCGGCAAATTCAATGGAAATGCCGCCATTACGGTGACGCTGAGTTCGATCACCGTGCGCGGGCAGGAATATCCGGTTGCCACGTCGTCCGTAATAGAAGCCGGTAAAGGACGCGGGAAGAGAACCGCGATAGGCGCGGGCGGCGGCGCCGTGGTCGGCGGGATCATTGGAGCGCTGGCCGGGCATGGCAAGGGCGCGGCCATTGGCGCTGTTGCCGGAGCGGGCGCGGGTACGGCCGGGGCGGCCTACACTGGCGATAAGGACATCACGATCGCCGCCGAGACCAGGCTTCATTTTAAATTGAAGGAGCCGTTGGAAGTGAAGGCGAAGTAGGTTTGGCCGGACACTCGTTTTTCCATAAGTTCGATCATCAGGACAGCATTGGCTTCGTGGCGCCGGCGTCTCGCCGGCGTTTTTTCGGCGCGATTGATGCGCAAGGCCGCCGGCAATATGCCAGCGCTACTTCTTTCCGTCCGTATTTTACTGGCAAGGTGATCGATCCCGATTGTTGGCGACTTCGCATGCCGATAAAATGTTGCCACATTCTGAAGCATGTTGTGGTATACTCCCGTTGCGCTTAATACATCGGTTGTTTGGTGTGGTTGCTCTGCTAGGTAGTTTCGATTTGAGAAAACCCCGCCTTTGATCTCCTCCGTCAGTGATTCAGCGTAATTAAAACTTAAGACTGGCCATGCCAGTTGCGTGCCCGCACCGGGCGCGGGCTCAATTTGAAGCCCGTCGAAAGCAAGAATCGTGTGCGCGCAGCGACGGCTCCCGCCGGCAGAAAAGACAAGATAGACACATGCAGAATTTTTCAGATTTACAGATTTCGACTTACACAAAAGAGCGGCTGTCGCATGCACGATTTGCGATTCCGACTCCGGTACAGGCCGCGGCGATCCCGCAGGCGCTGGAAGGCAAGGACGTTCTTGCGACCGCGCAGACAGGGACCGGCAAGACGCTGGCGTTCCTGATTCCGGTCATCGAACGATTGCTTACGCAGAAGGCGCGCGGGATTGAAGCCCTCGTGCTTGTTCCCACACGCGAATTGGCCATGCAGGTTTTGGATCAGTACAACGCGTTGCGCGGGAAGCAGCTTCCTCCGGCTGCTCTGGTCGTCGGTGGATTGCCCGAAGCAAAACAGCTTGCCGCCATTCGAGATGGAGCGCGGCTGATCGTTGCCACTCCGGGACGTCTCGAAGATTATTTGAGCCGCCGGCTTTTCAATTTCAAATCGCTCAGCGTGCTCGTCCTCGATGAGGCCGACCGCATGCTGGACATGGGATTTCTTCCTTCGATTCGCCGAATCGCCAGTATTCTGCCGAAAGACCGCCAGACGATGTGTTTTTCCGCAACGCTGGAAGCTTCGGTGGTGCATCTGGTGAACGATTACATGAGGAGCCCTGTGCGTCTTTCGTTCGGTTCGACTTTGAAACCGTCGGAAAACGTACGCGTCCAGGCGTTTGAGGTATCCAGCGATCGCAAGCAGGAAGTGCTCGAACAATTGCTCGCTAAAGAAACGGGCCGCTGCCTGATTTTCGCGCGCACCAAGCGCGGAACGGAAAAGCTCGCTCGGAATTTGGCCCGAGAAGGTTTTTCCGCGACCATGATTCATGGCGACCGCTCGCAATCGCAACGCAATGCCGCTCTGGCTGGATTTCAGCAGGGCCGGTTTCGCGTGATGGTGGCGACCGACGTGGCTTCGCGCGGGATTCATGTGCAGGACATCGCGCATGTCATCAACTACGATCTCCCCGAGATCGCGGAAAACTTCATCCATCGCGTGGGCCGTACGGGCCGCGCAGGCAAGATGGGCGTTGCTTCCACGCTCTTCGGGCGCGATCAGCGATCGGAGCTGCTCCTGCTTGAGCGTACGCTCGGGATCAAGATGGAACGGATGCAGGCCGATACGAATGCGCCGGCACGTCCCACTCGGTCCCAGCTCGATCTCGCGCGGCTCGATGCCGCTCCCGCTCCTGCGCACAAGATGGCCCGGCTGCCGGGTGAAGTCCTGCAGGCGCATCTCGAGAACTAACTTCTAATTCAATTTGCCGGAGGGCGGAATCTTTCTACCCTCCGGCGAAGTACTCTTGATTTTGGTAGTACGGGCTGAAGCCTGTGCTACTTCCCCCCTCGCTCCAACTTTGGCCATAAGGACATTTGTAACCCCCGAAAACGCGGAGTATGATGCCGTACATCTAGCCTTGTCGGTTCGTGCACGGTTCCAGACGCGGGTGTGCGTTAAAAATACTGAAATATTTTGGAACTTTTTCCGCTGAGCAGGGTTGATAGTGTCATCAACCGGAGAACCCGATGCCAAAGCTTCGGCACGCCGCTTTAGTCGTCCTATTTTTCGTTTCCATTCTGGGTGCCGGCTGTACGGGCACCACTGGCAGTTCCTCGACACCGACGACGAGTCCGGGAGTTGTGACAACTCCCGCCGCTGTAAACGTGCGGGCGGGTGACACACAGCAGTTCACGGCGGCGGTCACCGGAACCACTAACCCTGCGGTTACGTGGACGGTGAACGGAGTTGCGGGCGGCAACGCAACGGTGGGCACGATCAACGCGACGGGATCTTACACGTCGCCTGCGACGTTGCCGGCCTCGAACGCGATTACCATCCAGGCGACTAGCCAGGGGAACACGTCGTTACAGGGAACCAGCGCGGTGACGCTGCTGAATCCCATACCCGTGGTGACTGCGATCACTCCATCGACGATTGGTGTGGGTTCGTTCACGATCTATGTCACGGGAAGCAAATTTGTTACCGGCGCAAAAGTTTATTTCGGAACAACGGCTTTAAATACATCGTTGGTTACATCGGGCAATCTTGCGGCAAATGGGACCGCCACGACAGCGCAAGTGGGCACGATCAGCGTCACCGTGCAGAACCCAGATCCTGGGACCGTCGTATCGACGACCTCCAAGCCCGCGACCGTGACCAACAACGGACAGGTGGCAACCGCGGCGTCTACCGTGCGTTTCCTTGAGCAATCCACGTTTGGACCGACACCAAACCTTGTCTCTCAAGTTGAATTGACTGGATTCACTCCTTTTTTGAATGACCAGTTTGCCGCGCCGATTTCGACCTATCCCGACCCGGCGGTCGGTGTGACGGATCTCACGCCTACACAACAGGTTTTCTTCACGAACGCATTGACGGGGCCGGATCAATTGCGGCAGCGCGTCGCACTTGCTCTCAGCGAAATCTGGGTGACGTCGGGGAACACGATTCCGCCGCAGGGGATGGCACCGTACATGCGGCTGTTGTCGCAGGACGCCTTCGCGAACTACCGGCAAATCATGTACGACATCACGCTGAGCCCGGCGATGGGCACGTACTTGAACATGGTGAACAACGACAAGCCCAACACTGCCGCCAATACCCACGCCAATGAGAATTACTCACGCGAATTAATGCAACTTTTCACGTTGGGGTTGAACACGCTCAACCAGGATGGCTCGCTCAAACTCGACACCAGCGGGAATCCCATCCCTACGTACGACCAGAATGCGGTCCAGGCGTTTGCGCGCGCTTACACGGGATGGACCTACCCGACGCAACCCGGCAGCACTTCTCAAGTGCACAATCCCGGTTACTACCTGGGCCCCATGGAGGCGCACGACAGCGACCATGACGTTGCGACCAAGCTTCTGCTTCCCATCAATGGCGCGGCGGTAACCCTTCCCGTAAATCAGACTTCCTTGCAGGACCTGAACGGCGCGCTGGACAATATTTTCAATCAGCCCAGTTTGCCTCCGTTTGTTTGCAAGCAATTGATCCAGCATCTGGTGACGAGCAATCCCAGCGCCGCTTACGTCAAACGCGTGGCTGATGTGTTTGCGAGCGGCACGTTTGCGAATTTTGGTTCCGGAAGCCGCGGAGATATGCAGGCGGTGATACCGGCGATTCTTCTCGATCCTGAAGCTCGGCGCGGCGATGTCGTCAGCACGACCGTCACGACGGACGGTCATCTGCGAGAGCCGATTCTGTACCTCACGAACATGCTGCGTATGTTCGGCGCGGCCAGCGACGGCATCGGGCCAATCAATTATGCAAACGGGCTGAGCGAGCCGCCGTTGCGTTCGCCGAGTGTCTTTAATTTCTTTCCGCCGGATTATCAGATTCCGGGCAGCACGCTGCTGGGACCGGAATTTAACTTGCAGACCACGGCCACCGCGCTCGCGCGAGACAATCTTGCGTATTCATTTGTTTTCACATCGATTGGCAGCGGCACGACTGTGGATTTCACGCCCTACGCGACGATTGCCGCGGGCACGAACGGCGTGACGAATCTCGTCAATACGCTCAACATGCTGTTGCTGCACGGAACTTTATCCACCTCGTCCAGCGCAGCGATTGTTACGGCGGTCAACGCTGTTCCAGCTGGTTCAACGCAGAGCCTGACGCAGGCCAAAACGGCCATTTATCTCATTCTTTCTTCGTCGCAATATCAGATCGAACAGTAGTTAAAGATATCGCTTCGGCTCGCGGAGGGCCCATGAGACACACACGTAGAGAATTTGTTCGCCGGACATGCTGCACGGCCGCGGCGTTGGGAGTCGCGTCCAGCTTCAGCCGTTTCGGACTGGTGAACGCTCTGGCGGCTGCGCCGGCAAGTTATCAGGCGCTCGTGTGCATATTTCTTTTCGGCGGAAACGATGCCAACAACATGCTCGTTCCCATCGATTCCATTGGCTACCAGAACTATCTGAATATCCGCAAGGATGCCGTTTTAGCGGGCGGTCTTGCAATCGCCGAGGCCAGCCTGCTGCCCATCATGTCGAAGACGAAGCAGCCCGTGAACACAAATAATATGTTCGGGATGCATCCGGCCATGCCGGAATTGCAGGCGCTCTTCAACACCGGACAGGTCGCATTCCTTGCCAACGTGGGATCGCTGATCGCGCCAACGACGAAGGCTCAATATGTTGCCAAGACGCAATTACCGTCCAACTTGTTCTCCCATGCCGATCAGCAGGCGCAGTGGCAGACATCGGAGCCGAATGAGCTTGCCGGCGGAGGACTTACGACCAGCGGATGGGCCGGACGGATGGCGGACAAGGTCCAAACGTTTAACACGGGTTCGACGTTTCCTCCGGTCACATCCGTGGCAGGCACGGCAATCTTCTGCACCGGACTGCAAACGCAGCCCTATGCCATGATTCCCGGCAGCACGCCGGGCCTGCTCGATACGAATGCTTCCCGCTTAACGGGTCTGAATAGTTTGCTGACCTTTGATACGGGCGTTTCGATGATTCAGTCCGCCAGTACAATCACATCGAACGCGCTGACCGACAGCAAGACGCTTTCGGCGGCGCTGGCCGCGGGGGGGCCTCTCGCGACCACGTTTCCCGCGACTGGCCTTGGAAGCCAATTGCTGCAGGTCGCCAAAATTATGAAGGTGCGCAGTTCGCTGGGGCTTGGCCGCCAGATATTTTTCTGCTCACTGGGCGGATTCGATACGCACACGAATCAGATCGCAACGCAACTGGCGCTCTACACCCAATTGAGCCAGGCGATGAACGCTTTCAACAACGCCACAATCGAGTTGAATCTTCAGCAGAATGTCACGACGTTCACGATGTCGGATTTCAGCCGCACGTTCCAGCCGGCATCCGGTGTGCCAATCGGGTCGGACCATGCGTGGGGCAGCGTTCAAATGATCATGGGCGGGGCCGTCGCGGGCGGGGACATTTACGGCACTCTGCCCACATTTACTCTGGGCGGGCCGGACGATTCCGGCAGCAACGGGCGCTGGATACCCACCACTTCCATCGATCAATACGGCGCAACGCTGGCGACTTGGTTTGGCGTGCAGGCTACGGATTTGCCGGCGATTTTTCCGAACCTTACGAATTTCACGACGCAGAAGCTTGGGTTTTTGGGGTGAGGAGCACAGGCTTCAGCCTGGCTTGTTTTGAATTTTGACGATGGCAAGCGTGATTTAATCCACGAACTTCTTGTGGCGTGCGATGTAGCAACACCGCGGAAGTCAAAAGAAGACAGGCTGAAACCTGTCCTACTAAATTCCCATTCCAGACAAATCGATAAAATTAATTTTCCAGGGATTCTGATCGAGGCGAAGGCGCGCGACCGTGACCGGCAACTGAAATCTGCGTGGACCTGCGCTGCCGGGATTGATGTAGAGGACGCCGCCGTGCTCGGTGCGGGAATATTTGTGGGAGTGGCCGCTGACGACGATGTGGAAGCCCGCGGCGGCTGGATCGAGATCGATCGATTGCACATCGTGAAGGACATAAAATGTGGCAAGGCTTGTCTCGACGACTTCTGTTTCGGGCAAGGACGACGCCCACGATTCGGTATCGACGTTGCCGCGCACGGCAAAGACAGGCGCAATTTTCTTCAGCTCTTCGAGCACATCGGGATCTCCCACGTCGCCGGCATGAAGGATCAGGTCCGAGCCTTCCAGCGCGCGCAACGCCTGTGGGCGCAAGAGGCCGTGCGTGTCTGAGATGAGGCCGATCGCTTTGGGATTGTCGATCATGGGTGCGCGGGAGAATCGGGGCGGGACCACGATCTCCTCAACTCATAATAAATTCCTGGCACGCATTTTGCCAAGCGAGGGTTTCACAAAAGGTAAACGTGCAGCCCGGCGCTCGGGATCTGCCTCTACTTCGGCACGGAAAAGCCCTTCATGCAGACGACTGTACGGTCCGCATCTTCCGCTTTGGCGTGCGAAAAGCCGAGGTTGGCCGTGCAAAGGACATTGCCTTTCAGGATGAGGCTTGTATTGTTGTCGAGCGGCGCATTCATTTTGTTGGCGATCAGGATACGTTGCGAGCCGTCGGGGGAAACGACCCAGATTTCGTTTCTGAGAATTTCGGAGACGTAGATGTTTCCTTTCGCGTCTATTTCGACTCCATCGAACAGTGAGTTGCCCGGGGGGCCGACCGTCACGGGCACGCCGGCCGTTCCTTCCTGCTGGATGGGGATTCTGAGGATCATCGGGTCGCCATCGGTGACGGCGATAATATTTCTTTCCTCTTTGTCGAGGACCAGATCATTCACACCGAGTGGGCTTCCCGAATAAGGCCTGGCCGGCCAGTTGATCAGCGGATGCGCCGACCACAGGTCCACTTTCCTGCCGTCGGGAGAAATTTTCCAGATCGCCGAGTACGTGAGGTCGGACATGTACACATTGCCTTGCGAGTCGATGGCCATGTCGTTGGGGAAGCAGAACGGCCAACCCTCCGCTTTGGTCGCGAGGGGCGTCACCCTGCGCGTTTTCGCATCGATTTTGTAAACGCCGGTGCGAGTGACTGTCGCGTCTTTGCAGGAAGGATGAAAGGGGTTGCTCAAATCGGTCGCGTCGTATTTCGAGTTGCCTTTATAGGCGACATAAATATTGCCGGACTGGTCAACCTCCAGCCCCCGCATCGTTCCCGTTCCGCTTTCCTGCTGGGAGGGAACCCAGGCGATGTGTTCGTAGCTGCCGTCGTCCTTGAGCTTGACGACTTCGCCGGTGTGAAATAGGGCCGCGTAGAGATTTCCCTGCGGATCGATTCCCAGACCTTCGGGCGTGTCGGGAAGCTTCGTCATTACCCAGGCTTTGAACTGAGCCGATGCCGGCGCAGGGGCAACGAGGAACAAGGCCCCGCTAATCAGGAGAAGCAACAACGTCGGAAAGTTCACATTGTGAAAGCGTGATCGGAACATGGTGCAACCCCTTCGGGCGACTGCGGCTCATTCTACACCACGATGCTTGTTAGGATTGTTATTCGCCGGGAGTCGGGCGTTTTGATTGGAAACGTTTTGGAATCTAAACCCGCGCCCTTGTAGAACCGCAAGGGAGCGGCACCCCAGGGACAAGACTCTTTGGTTGCCACGGATGCTTGCAGGGAGCCAGTACCGAAACTTTGACTCCCGGGCGAACGGCGCATACACTCAAAAGGATGGGCTCATTTCCCCGATATCCGCGATCGTCCGGATCCCGCATCAGCTGGGGCGGCATGGTGACGCCTGCGATTCGCAATATCATCATTGCCTGTACGGGCGTTTTCCTGCTGCAAACGCTGCTGAAACTCTTTTTTGCGCCGGCGGTAACGTACTGGTTTCAGGGTGAATTCGGTCTTGTTCCACTGGCGGTCACGCACGGATTGCGAATCTGGCAGCCGGTCACCTACATTTTTCTACACGACGGCATCTGGCACATTTTATTTAATTTATTGTTTCTGTGGATGTTTGGAGCGGATCTGGAGCGCGCCTGGGGCTCGCATCGATTTTACGTTTATTTTTTCCTGACGGGGATTGGCGCGGGGCTGATCAATGTGCTGGTGAAAACTGCCCTTGATCCCCACGGCACGGGGCTTTCGGTTGCAATTCCCACGATCGGCGCTTCGGGCGCTATTTACGGGGTGTTATTAGCCGCGGCGATCATGTTTCCCGACCGGCAGATCTGGCTGATTCCGTTTCCGGTTACGATTCCGATGAAGATTTACGTTGCCGGGGCCATTGCGATTGAATTTTTTTCCACGCTCGGGACCGGCGGCGATAATGTGAGCCACGTGACGCATCTCGGCGGCGCGCTTGTGGGATATTTATATTTGCGCAGAGGATTGTTTCTGTATCGCATGCGGAACGATTTTCTGGATTGGAAACGAAAGCGCGCGCGGCGGAAATTTGAAGTGTACATGCGCGATCACAAAAACGAGCCGCCGGGCGGCTCGGACGATCGCTGGGTGAATTAGGGTTTAGTAGCACAGGCTTCAGCCTGTCTGCTTCTTACATCCGAAAAGTCCATTCTTAACTTCCGATCTTAATTCCCGATAACCCCATCGAAAATCAAAAGCCAACAGGCTGAAGCCTGTGTACTAAAGGCTGGCCTTCCGGATTTGTTCGTCATCGCTGCCGATCACGTGAAATTTCATGGTGTTCGTTGTGCCACCCACGAAGAGGGGCGTGCCGGCGACAATGCCCACGATGTCTCCCTTCTTCACCAGTTTTTCTTCCAGCAGCCGTTTCTCGGCCACCTGAACGAGTTCTTCGATGTTGTGCACTTTGCCGATCGTCCTGGGCACGACGCCCCAGAACAGCGACATGCGGCGCCGAGTTTCCTGAATCGTCGAGAACGCGATGATCGGACGGCGCGGGCGGTGTTTTGAAACCAGGCGCGC
Source organism: Terriglobia bacterium (assembly GCA_963788335.1). Taxonomy (GTDB): domain Bacteria; phylum Acidobacteriota; class Terriglobia; order Acidiferrales; family UBA7541; genus Palsa-360. Next base: position 79,538 of record CAWBGM010000006.1, on the reverse strand, counting down.
CGTAAAACCGGACTCGGTGAAAACCGCAATCACCTTCATTGCCAGTTCCTCCGAAGCGTGGCAAATCAATTCGGACGCGGTTTCGGCAATGTTGAATTGCGCCGGATGGGGGCGCAGGATGTGGTGATTGTTGGCTTCAGCTTCGCGAATGATGCGGTCCATCATCTGCACGGATTCCACGGGATAGGCGCCGGATGCAGTTTCGGCGGAGAGCATCAGCGCGTCGCTGCCGTCGAAGACCGCGTTGGCCACATCTGAAGCTTCGGCTCGTGTGGGGCGCGGATTCTGAGTCATGGATTCGAGCATCTGGGTCGCCGTGATTACCGGGCGGCGCGCTTCGCAGGCCTTCAAGATAATTTGTTTTTGGACGACGGGAACTCTTTCCGGGTTCATCTCCACTCCCAGATCGCCGCGGGCGACCATCACACCGTCTGTGACGGCGAGAATGGAGTCGAGATTATCGATGGCTTCGGGCTTTTCCAGCTTGGCGATCACCGGAACATTGCTGCCGGCGCGCGCCACGGCCTTTTTGGCAAGCACGACGTCTTCCGCGCGGCGCACAAAACTGACGGCGATGAAATTTACTCCGTTGGCCAGCGCAAATTTCAGATCGGCATGATCTTTTGCGGAGAGCGCGGGAATTTTCATTTTTACGCCGGGCAGGTTGATGCCTTTATGTTCGCCCAGCAATCCGCCGTTGATCACTTTCGTGATGACGGTATTGGATGTTGTCGAAAGCACGCGCAATTCGATGAGGCCGTCGCCCAGTAGAATGCGGTCTCCGCGCTTGACTTCGCGCGGCATGCGCTTGTAGGTGGTGCTGACGCCCGCGCTGGTTCCAGCGATTTCGAGATTCGAAATTGTGAAGCGCTGTCCGGCGACCAAATGCACTTGTTTCTTGTCGACCAGCAGGCCGGTGCGAATTTTTGGCCCTTGCAGGTCGGCCAGAATGCCGATCGGTTTGGTCAGCTTGGCCGACACTTCGCGCAAGCGTTTGATGGTTGCGGCATGGTCCTCGTGCGTGCCGTGCGAAAAGTTAAGGCGCGCCACGTCCATTCCGGCGCGCATCAGCTTCTCGATCATTTCGAGGGAATTACTGGCGGGACCGAGAGTGCATACAATTTTAGCGCTGCGAAAGTCCATGGTTTTTGTCCGAACCCATTCTACATGGAAGGGGAAAGTGAGGTTCCAAGAGCCTACTTCGCGGAAGCGAAGTCGGTCACGACATGATATAGGAAAGCGACGCCTTTGTGAAAACTTTCCAACGGGATTCGCTCGTCGTCGCCGTGCATTCGCGCCTCGTCGGCTTCGGCCAGCGGAAACGGGTCCAGTCCATAGGCTTGCACCTTATGGAGGCGAAGACTTGACGAATCCGTCGCCCAGGTGGAGAGCATGGGCAGGGTGATTGCGCCGGGAAAATCCCGCGGCGCGATTCGGACGATGGACTGATAGAGAGGCGTAGTCAGGTCTGAAGGGGGTGCATGCTCGCCTCCGTCAGGCGCAAGCTGGAATCGTATTTGCGGGTCGTTCACGACTTTTCCCATTTGCGAGATCAGTTCGTCAATCGAGTGGCCGGGAAGCATGCGCACGTTCAAGTTGGCGGTTGCCTCCGAAGGAATTACATTGACGCGGACACCGGCCTGCAGGGTTGTCGGTGCAATGGAATCATGCAGCATCGAGCCCCACATGGGATTCATTTCGGTGAGGTGCTTGAGGGCCAGATCGGCGCGTTCCGGTTGTTCGATTGCGCGCATCCATTTGGCGGTGTCGTCGTCTTCAATTTTCGAGAGCTGCTCGAAATATCCGAGCACAATTGTGCTGGGGTCCGCCGGGACCTGATAGGTTCCCAGTTTTGCGATGGCCGCCGCCAGATGCACCACCGCATTGCCCGGCAGCGGCCTCGATGCGTGTCCCGATGGTCCCGTGGCGGTCACCGTCACGTTGAACTGCACTTTTTCGCTGGCCTGGACGCCGACGTATTGCACCTTGTTATCTTTTAACACGATGCTTCCGCCTTCGTTAAGCGCGAAGCCGCAGGCAATCTTGTCCCAGTATTTTTCGATGACGACTTTGATGCTGGCCGGACCGCCCTGTTCTTCATCGTCGGTGGCGAGGAAAATGATGTCGCGCGCAAGACGAACGTTGCTGCGTTTGAGGGCGACCATGATAGCGACGTTTGCGGCGAGCATGCCTTTGTCGTCGATCGTGCCGCGACCGTACATGTAGCCTTCGCGGATGACGGCGCCGAACGGGTCCACTGTCCATTTCTTTGGATCGACTCCGACCGTGTCCTGATGCGCGAGTAGCATCAGGGTGTTTGCCGGGTCGGGAAGCGGGCCCGATTGCAATCGCGCGATGACGATGCTACGTCCCGGAGCGATTTCCAGAACTTCGTTTGAGATGCTTTCCTTCTGAAAAATGGCTGAAATATATTTGGCGACCGCGGTTTCATTGCCGGGTGGATTCACCGAGTTGATCCTGATCATGTCGGCAAGCCAGCCCTGGGCTTCGTCGCCGAGTTTTGCCAAGTCCGGTTGCGTTGCGGGAGCCTGTGCGCGAGCGCTTTCCATGGCCGACAGCATCAGCCCGAAGGCGAGGACGATTGTGCCAAAACGACGTAACATTACGCTTTCCTCCGGACTGCAATTCAGCCAATTTGCTGCTGATTTATCGTAACATGTGGGCACCTCATGCAAGTCAGGGCATGCGGACCGATGTGCCGCGATCAAAAACCCGGCGGGCTCGGATGCACGTCAATTATCCGGGATTTTGTTCCGAACCCGATGAAATCATTGAACATCCCGGCGCTTCGTGGCAGCATCTGAAGAAGCGAGATACTCATATTTAACATTCGGCAATGATTGAGAGGGGATCTCCCTCAACCGGGAACCGACAGCCATTCCGGGAGGATTTGAAAACCATGTGGACCGACTTCATTCACAGATCAATCCTAGGCGTCCTGATCGTCACGCTACTGATTCCTGCGGGCGAGCTTGTAGCGCTGGCCCAGAGCAAGGACAAGCAGCCTATGCCGCAACCGCAACAAGCGCCGGGATTTTCCATCTCCGTGACGGTGCCCGTGGTGGGCGTGGACGTTGTGGTCACCGACAACAATGGAAATTATTTGACCGGCCTTAAAAAAGAAAATTTCCGTCTTTCCGAAGATGGGGCGGTGCAGACGATTACGAACTTCGGTCCCAGCGAAGCACCGATTACGATCGTGGTCTTGCTGGAATTCAGCAAATTGGGTTATGAGATTTTTTCTTACAACGCAATCAACTGGTCGGCTGCGTTCCTGAACAATCTGAAACCGAACGATTGGATCGCGCTGGAAACCTTCAATTTGCGGCCGGAAGTGGAAGTGGATTTCACGCACAACCGCGATGAGATATTGGATGGGCTGCGTTCGCTTGTGTTCCCGGGATTCAGCGAATCGAATCTTTTTGACGCCCTGAGCGACGTATTGGACCGGATGAAGGATGTGAAAGGGAAGAAGTCTGTACTGGTTCTCGCTTCCGGGAACGATACGTTCAGCAAGCTGACTCTCGATCAAACGTTAAAACGAATTCGCGAGACCGATGCGACGATTTATACGGTCGGTGTGGGGGCGCGGCTGCACCTGATGGCGGATGCGAGCGGCCAGTTGGGACCGGTTGGAAACCTCACCATGATTCAGGCTGAAAATCAGCTGAAAACGTTTGCCAACATGACCGGGGGACGCTCATGGGAGCCTCGCTTTGACGGCGAAATTCCATCTATCATGCAGGACGTGGCCACCAGCCTGCGTAATCAGTACAGCATGACGTACTCGCCGTCCAACTCGACCCCCGACGGCAAATACCGAAAAATCAAAGTGGAACTGGTTGCTCCGGACGGCGGGCCGCTGACCGTGACCGATCAAAAAGGGAAGAAAGTGAAATTCCAGGTGTACGCGCGCCAGGGCTACGTCGCACCGAAATCGAACGTGGATACGAACTGACTCCCGGTTTTTGTGGTTTTAAAGTCCGCGTAAAATAGTCTACAGGCCCGGTATTCCAGTGCCGCCATGGCCACCCCGGAATGACGGTTTTTTTACGAAGCCTCTTCAGGCGATCGCTAAGACTTCGACGGATTTCCATGAACCTCGATAAGAGCGAAAACAATACGGAAGTCGAGGATTCTCCGAAGCGTCGCCGCGCGCGAAATTTTGCAAAAGTGCTATTCATCGGTTTGTCCATCGCCGGTCTTCTTGGGTTTGGCCTGAACGCGCTCCGGTACGATCTTCGCAGCTACTCTTTGCTGGTTCATTTTCTGAATCCTCAAGCCTCAGGCCTATTTCTGCGATTGGAAACCCGACCGGCGGAGACGTTGGAGATTGCGATTCCAGGAGCGCGCGGCGATTTCCGCGCGCGCCTTTATACGCCAATCGGCGCTTCACATCCGCCAGGAATGATTGTCATTCACGGCGTTCACCATCTGGGAATCGACGAGCCTCGGCTGATGAGTTTTGCCCGCGCCGCGGCGGGAAGCGGTTTCGCGGTTCTCACTCCCGAAGTCGCGGCGCTCGCCGATTATCGAGTGGACGGCGATTCGATTGACACAATTGGGGGATCGGCTGCGTGGTTGCAGGAACGGCTGGGCGCGGGCCCGGTTACAGCCGTGGGTGTTAGTTTCGCGGGAGGACTTTCTCTGCTGGCGGCTTGCGACCCGCGCTACGCGCCGCATATTCGATCGCTGCTGCTGATGGGCGCCTACGACGACCTGGGAAGGGTTTCGCGGTTTCTCGCCACCAGCCAAGCGGAATTTCCGGATGGACAATTCGAGCCTTACAGGGCGCACGATTACGGCGCCGCTGTTTTTGTGTATTCGCACCTCGACCAGTTTTTCGCGATGAACGATCTGATTGTTGCGCACGAAGCGCTGCGGGATTGGCTGTGGGAACGGCCGCAGGACGCGGCGCCCTTGCTTGTGCGGCTCAGCCCTGCCGGGCGCGCCACGATGGACTTGCTGTTCGCGCGCCGCATTGACCAATTGCGCGCTCGATTATTGACTGCGATTCAGATGGATCAGCCGCAATTGTCCGCGATTTCGCCGCGAGGAAAACTGGGCGGCCTGCGCGTGCCCGTTTTTATTCTGCACGGCGCGACGGACGATATCATTCCGTCCACGGAAAGCCTGTGGCTGGAAAAGGAAATCCCGCGACCTTATTTGCGATCTGTCCTGATTACCCCCGCGTTTTCCCACGTCGATCCGGAGAAGTCTGATACCTGGCGCGACGAACTTCGTCTGGTCGGATTTCTTGCGGGAGTGATACGCGAAGCGCAGTGATTGCTTTGGCAAGCTTTGTGCCGCAGATCACATTTCCAATTTAAAATTTGAGATTTGAAATGTGAGATTCCAGATGTGAAATTCAAAATCTGCGAATACGGATTCTGACTCGGCCATTTCAAATATTAAATTTCAAATCTTGAATTTTGTGGTTGACACAAAGTTAGCGGGAGCCGACTTTTTCACCAATCACCATCAGCAATCACCAATCACCAGTCACCAGTCACCAGTCACTTCTTCATCCGCAAATCGCGGCCTGTCATTTCCAGAGGAACGGGAAGTCCTAACACGCCGAGCAGCGTGGGCGCGACGTCGCGCAGCGAGCCGCCGGGCGCGAGCGGGCCAGCGCCATCTTCCGTGGCAATAATCAACGGCACGGGATTCGTCGTGTGATACGTGTGCGGTCCGCCGGTAACCGGATCGATCATGGTTTCGGCGTTTCCGTGATCGGCGGTAACGATCCACGCGCCGCCGATCGGTTGCAGGACCTGGCGGATGCGGCCCAGGCACTGGTCCACAGTTTCAACGGCCTTGATTGTGGCTTCGAGCTTGCCGGAATGGCCCACCATGTCGGCGTTGGCGAAGTTCATGACAATGGCGTCGAAGTCGCCTTTTTCCACGGCCTTCACGATGGTATCGGCGATTCCGGCGGCGCTCATTTCCGGTTTTAAATCGTACGTGGGAACCTTTGGCGATTGCACCATCACGCGCTCCTCGCCGCCAAACGGTTTTTCGACGCCGCCATTGAAAAAATACGTGACGTGCGCGTACTTTTCGGTTTCCGCGCAACGCAGATTTTTCAGATTTTGTTCGGCAAACACCTGCGCGAGGATGTGCGCGATTCTTTCAGGCGCAATGACGTAGCGGAGCCACGGCCAGGCCTTGTCGTATTGCGTCATCGCGACGTAGCAGAGATTTTGCGGGCGCTTCGGATCGGCAAATTCGGCAAAGCCCGGCTCGGCGATAGCGCGCGTCATCTGGCGGGCGCGGTCCGCGCGAAAATTGAAAAAGATCACGGCATCGTCGTCATGAATCGGTCCGGCGGGCGGCGCAGAGGGCGACGCGCCGCCGGTGACAACGACCGGGTCGATGAATTCGTCGGTGATGTCGCGTTCGTAGCTGTGGCGCACGGCTTCGAGCGGATCTCCCGTCTTAATCGGAGCATCTCCGTGGACCACGGCGCGATAGGCGCGCTGCATGCGTTCCCAGCGATTGTCGCGGTCCATGGCGTAGTAACGGCCGGTGAGCGAGGCGATTTTTCCGACACCGATCTCGCGAATCTTTTGCTGCAATTGTTGAATAAATTCGACGCCGCTGTGCGGAGGAGTGTCGCGCCCGTCCATGAAGCAGTGAATGAAGACGCGCTCGACGTGCTGCTCGCGCGCCATCCGCAGCAGCGCATAGAGATGTTGCATGTGCGAATGCACGCCGCCGTCGCTGAGCAGGCCGAGCAGGTGCAGATTCCGCGCGCGGCCGCGCTCCATCGCTTCGACGAGTAACGGTTGCTTGAAAAATTCGCCATTTGCGATCATCAAGTCGATGCGCGTGATGTCCATGTGGATGATGCGGCCCGCGCCCATGTTCATGTGGCCGACTTCACTGTTGCCCATCTGCCCTTCGGGCAATCCAACGGCCGGCCCCGAAGTCTGGATCAGCGTGTTGGGAAAATCCTTAAGCAGGCGGTCGTAATTCGGTTTTCGGGCGAGGGCAATCGCGTTGCCTTTGGTTTCGGCACGAAAACCCCATCCATCGAGGACGGTGAGGACGATTGGTTTCGGTCGTTTCGGCATAAGCCTTCCAAATTCTCCGGCTATTTTCCAGCCAGCGCAGCCCGCCCCGGAAACCGTGCCGCAGACCCGAGTTCTTCCTCGATGCGCAGCAACTGGTTGTACTTGGCGACGCGGTCGGTGCGCGACGCGGAGCCCGTCTTGATCTGCCCCGTGCCCATGGCGACGACGAGATCGGCGATGAAGACGTCTTCGGTTTCGCCGGAGCGGTGGGAGACGATTGAGGCGTAGCCCGCCTTGCGCGCCATTTCGATGGCTTCGATGGTTTCCGTTACGGTGCCGATCTGATTGAGCTTGATCAGAATCGCGTTGCCGATATTTTCGGAAATGCCGCGTTGCAAGCGGACGGTGTTGGTTACAAACAGATCGTCGCCGACGAGTTGCGTTTTGCCGCCCAGCTCGGTTGTCATATGTTTCCATCCGGCCCAGTCGTCTTCCGCAAGACCGTCTTCGATCGAAATGATAGGAAACTGGCGGACCCAATCGGCCCAGAATTGCGTCATCTGTTCCGAAGTGCGCTGGGACTTGTCGGATTTTTTGAAGACGTATTTGCCGCTGGCCTTGTCGTAAAATTCGCTCGATGCGGGATCGAGAGCGATGGAAACGTCCTCGCCCGGTTTCAAGCCCGCGGCTGTGATGGCTTCGAGAACGACTTCGATGGCCTCATCGTTCGATTTCAAGTTGGGAGCGAAGCCGCCTTCATCGCCAACCGCCGTCGAATAGCCGCGCTTGTGCAGCACCGCCTTCAACCGATGAAAAACTTCGACGCCCATGCGCAGGGCTTCTTCAAACGATTTTGCGCCGGTGGGCATGGCCATGAATTCCTGCAAGTCCACGGAATTATCGGCGTGCGCGCCGCCGTTGAGAATATTCATCATGGGAACGGGAAGCGTGGTGGCGGAGGGATTGCTGGAATACTTTGCAAGGTATTTGTAGAGAGGCATGCGCTGCGCCACGGCCGCTGCGCGAGCCGCGGCCATCGAGACGGCGAGAATGGCATTCGCGCCGAGGTTGCCCTTGTTCGGCGAGCCGTCAGCCTCAATCATGCGCCGGTCGAGTGTCTTTTGATCGGCGGCGTCCATGCCGGCGACCGCCGTGGCAATCGCGCCATTCACATTCGCAACGGCCTTCAGTACGCCCTTGCCGAGGTAGCGCGATTTATCGCCGTCGCGCAATTCGATGGCTTCGTGCTCGCCCGTGGAAGCGCCCGACGGCACAGCGGCGCGGCCCAGCGCGCCTCCTTCGAGGATTACGTCCGCTTCCACAGTCGGATTTCCACGCGAATCGATGATTTGTCTGCCGTGTACGCGGGCGATCGTGGTTGACATGCTGCCTCCAGATGGAAAAGTCTAAACCGAATAGAATTTCGGATTCATACCGATAAAAACGGACGGAAGCCGGGACCGGGCTGCCCCTCTCATTCCGGTTCTTCGATCATCGATTCTTCGCGGACGACGACGACCACGCCGGTTTCGGTGACGTGATAGCGCTGGCGGTCGGCTTCGGTGTCGTAGCCGATTTCGGCGCGCTCCGGAATTGTGACGTGGCGGTCGATGATCGCATTCCGCACGCGCGCGTGGCGTCCAATGGTGACGTGATTGAACAGGATTGAACTTTCGACTTCGCTGTAACTATTGATGCGCACGTCGTAGCCGACCACGGAGCGATTCACGCGGCCTCCGGAAATAATCGAGCCGCCTGCCACGATGGAATCCAGCGCCGTGCCCGTGCGGCCGGGATCGGCGAACACTGTTTTTACCGGCGGGTATTGATGCTGCCAGGTACGCAGCGGCCAGGATTTATCGTACAGATTGAACACGGGGGAAACCGAGACCAGGTCCATGTTGGCTTCGTAGTAGGCCTCCACCGTCCCGACATCGCGCCAGTACTGCGGGCCCACTTTATTTTCATCGATGAAGTTGTAGGCATACACGCGGTACTTCGAGAAAATGCGCGGCAGGATATCGCGTCCGAAATCATGCTTGGAATCCGGGTCCTCGGCGTCGGCCAGAAGGGCGGGGATCAGCAGCTGGGTGTTAAACACATAGACGCCCATCGAGGCGTTGACCATGTCCGGGTGGAGATGGGAGCGCTTGGGCGACGCCGGTTTTTCCTCGAATCCATTCACGCGCCAGTTGGAGTCGGCTTCAATGACGCCGAAGCGCCCCGCCGCTTCCTCCGCGCTGACTTCGAGCGTGGCCACAGTGACATCCGCGCCGGAATCCACATGCTGCTGCAACATTTTCTGGTAGTTCATTTTATAAATGTGATCGCCGGAAAGAACGATGACATAGCGCGAATGTTCACTGCCAATGGAATATATATTCTGATAGACCGCATCGGCGGTTCCCAGATACCAGTTGGTGGAAACGCGCATCTGCGGCGGCAGCACCTCGATGAATTCTCCAAGCCCCAGCAGTTGCGACCATCCCTGGCGGATATGCCGGTTGAGGGATAGGGCCTTGTACTGGGTCAGAACGAAAACACGCCGCAAGTCACTGTTGATGCAGTTGGAAAGCGTGATGTCAATAATTCGATAGACGCCGCCGAAGGGCACGGCAGGTTTCGCGCGATCGCGCGTCAGGGGCCAGAGCCGTTCGCCCTGTCCGCCCGCCAGTAGAACGCCAATCGCATCGCGCATCAATGTCATGAGGTATCTCTTTGTCTGCCTCCGGAACACCCAGGGGGCAGGGGAGTTTCAGCCCCGACATTCTATCAGGGAAAGCGGAAAGTCCCATGCCCGGTCTGTCCAGGTGGCTGGCTTGATGCCTGGTATCCAAAAAACAAAGCTTGACATAGGGGTGCAGGTCCGATACAAGTCAATGCCAATAGGCAACTGATAGGGTGTGCCTCTTATATTAATAATGAAAAACAGCAATCATTGCCACATGCATCGGAAGGACGGTGAATTTTAAGTGGCTGAAGTCAGCATTCAGGAAGGTGAATCTCTGGAAAATGCGTTGCGCCGGTTCAAGCGCAAAGTGCAACAGGAAGATATCATCAAAGAAATCAAGAAACACAGTTACTACATGAAGCCTGGAGAAAAGCGTCGCGCGAAGCAGGCCTTGTCGCGCAAACGGCTGCGCAAGAAGCAGCGTCGGGAGCTGGACTAAGCTCCCTCAGGCAATCATGGCCCACGGGATTTCCAAAGCACCCTCGGGCGGATCGGAAGTTGGGACCCAGGTTCAACCCGGTAAATCCCAACCACAATCCGATTCGTCCGGGGTTGCTACGGACTCTGCAACCAGCGCAGAGCCACGGAGCAGCGTATGGAATACCATGACAAGGTCCTGAAGTGTTCGGATTGTAATCAGGAGTTCGTCTTCACCGCCGGCGAGCAGATGTTCTTCGCCGACAAGGGCTTCAAAAACGAGCCCAAGCGGTGCAAGGATTGTAAATCCAAGCGCTCTCAGTCCCCGGGCCAAGGCAATAGCTTCCAACGTTCGGAAACCAAGACCACCTGTTCGCAGTGCGGAAAGGAAACCACAGTTCCTTTCCGCCCGACGCAGGGTCGGCCTGTTTTCTGCCGGGAATGCTTCCAGCAGAGGCGGTCGGTCGGTTCTCCGGCGTAGTTCAGGGAGCACGGAATCGCTGGGTGATGCTTGTTGCGCTTCGCGGTGGAGCGCAGCGAGGCTCATCTTTTTTCGTCTCAAACTTCCATTTTCGCCCAGGCGAACCTGCATGCTCCCGGCAACCATCTTCGATTTCCCCCGTCCATTTGAATCTTGCCAATCACACGACTAACATAGGCGTCGCATGTTTCGGGATCCGTTCGGCCCAGCGTTCGGCATTTGTGTTGCATCCCGGAGAAATGAGCCTGTTGAAATGGAAAAGATGAAGACATCGCTTTCGGAATCGGAAGTTCGCTCCGCGCTGGGAAACTTGGACGATGCATCGGCCGCATTTTCCAGACGATATCCGGGCGAAACGGGACGCCGGCAACCTGTTCACACCGTCTACGGAGGAGCGCATCTGTTTCGCGCGGATACGGCGAGGCGGCTGGGCGACCTTGCGCTGGTGACGTTGGGAGAATACGCGCCGGATGCATTTATGTTCGCGAGCGCTATCGGATTGCCGGGCGCCGCGAGCCTTCCGAAAACGCGCAAACAAATCGCCGCGCTCCATCGGGTATTCGCGAAATCGCCTGAAAAATTGAAACTCGAAAATCGCGCGGCATGGCTGGCTCATACCGTCTACGAACGCGTGCTCGAAAAATTGCAACGCGACCCGATCGAGGATTTTCGGATTGATTTCGAGGATGGCTACGGAAACCGTCCGGACTCCGAGGAAGACCGACATGCGAAACTGGCCGCCGAAGAAGTGGCGCGGGGGATGAAGGAAGGTACTCTCCCTCCGTTCATCGGAATTCGCATTAAGCCGTTTTCGCCCGAGCTGCGGGACCGCAGTATTCGCACGCTCGATCTTTTCGTGACCACGCTGTGCCAGGCGACCGGCGGCGAGCTTCCTGCAAATTTCGTGGTCACGCTGCCCAAAGTGGTGATCCCGGAGCAGCCCGCGGCTCTCGTGAAATTACTCGATGCGATGGAGCCGGCCCTGGGCCTCGAAAAAGGCTCGCTGCGATTCGAGCTGATGATTGAAACCACCCAGGCCATTCTGGACGACCGCGGCGGATCGACGATGCCATTAATGCTGGACGCTTCGGAGGGCCGGTGCATTGCCGCGCACTTCGGGACTTACGATTACACGGCGAGTTGCAGTATTACCGCCGCGTACCAGACGATGGATCATCCCGCCTGCGATTTTGCCAAGAACATGATGCAGGTCGCATTTGCCGGCACCGGGATATGGCTCTCCGATGGGGCTACGAATATTCTTCCCGTGCCGCCGCATCACGCGGAAAAAGGGAAAAAGCTCGCACCCGCTCAGATTTCTGAAAATCGCCAAGCCGTTTACCGCGCCTGGCGGCTGCATTACGGGCACATCCAGCACTCGCTGATCACCGCATTTTACCAGGGCTGGGACCTGCATCCGGCCCAGTTGCCCACGCGATATGCCGCCGTCTATTCATTTTTTTTGGAAGGCCTCGATTCCGCCGCTGCGCGGCTTAAAAATTTTGTCGAGAAGGCCGCCAAAGCCACGCTCGTCGGCGACGTGTTTGACGATGCAGCGACGGGGCAGGGATTACTGAATTATTTTCTGCGCGCGATTAATTGCGGCGCAATCGGCGAGGCGGAAGCGGAGCGCCTGACAGGTGTGACGTCCGAGGAGCTTCGCTTCCGGCTCATTCTTGAAAATTTTGAAAAATCGCACGGAGTAGAGTTCAGCAGCACACGCTTCAGCCTGTCCGGTTTTGAATTTTGTGGCGAAGTAAAAGAAGTCAAATAGAGAACAGGCTGAAGCCTATTCTACGAACTTCCCCGATATGTCGAATACCCGAATGGATTGATCAGCAACGGCACGTGGTAATGCGTCTCCGGATGCAGCACTTCAAACACAATTGAAATTTCCGAATAAAATGTTTCAGTTTTATGTTCCCGATAATAGTCGCCTGCGTTGAAGAGCAGGCGGTAGGTTCCCGCCTCCAGCAGTAAGCCCGCAAGCAGGTCCGTGCAACGCCCGTTCGCATCGGTCAGGCCGGCGCCCAGGGTTTTCCAGCCCTCGCCGGATTTAATCTGCAATCCGACTTGAAAACCGACGGCCGGGCGGCCGCGCGATGTATCGAGGACGTGAGTGGAAATGGCGCTCATGATTTGTTCTCGCCGGAAAAAAGTTTTGCGAGACGAATTCGAGAAATCAAGCGCTGCTGTTCCGCGGCAATCGGCAACTCGCTCGCGGGATCATTGTGTAAGCGTTGCTCAAGAATCGCAAGCATCTCTTCCGCCGATTTTCCCGTCGCGCAGACGATGTAGATGTAGCCGAATTTCTCGAAATATTCGCGGTTCCCGCGCGACAGTCGCGTCTTCACATCTTCATTGGCGGCCCGCGCGCCGCTCTGTTCGCCTTCCGCCCATTGGCGGGCGGACACGGAACCTGTCTCCGCTTTTGCGCCGATCCGCGGGTGATGGCTGAACGCTTCGAGAAAACCAGCGCGGTCCATGTTCCGCCAGACTTCATCCGCGGACTCGTAAAGAACATCCATGTTCGCGAACGGGCGCCGCGCTGCGGTCATTGCCGCCCAACGAGCGCAGCCGCAACAATCCATCAGCATGGATTCCACGGTTGCCGCCGGCAAAGCGTTGAATTCATCGAGTGTCATCGTCAGGCGCGCTTTGGCGCGAGGGTTCCGAAAAGGCGAAGCCGTGCGACGCCGCCATCTGGATAAATGTGAAAGCGCGCATGCGTCACTGCTTCGGTCTCAAGAATTTCTTTTTCGTACACGTGAAGGGAATCCGCCTTCAGTTTTGTCCGCGCCAGGATTTCCTGCCACGGAAGTGCGGCGAGAGCATTCGGATCGACGACATCGCGCGGCGCGCTGCAAACTTCCAGCAGGCAGCTTTCTGGAAAATTTCCCTTGAAATACGAAGTATCCACTTCGATCCGCCGGATCGTCCCCGCGGCGCCGAGTCGCATAACGCACCAGTCGTGCCCCGGTCCGCGCCGCCGGCGCGTTTCCCATCCATCATGCATCCCGGTCGAGCGGCCCGGCTGGATTAAATTATTGCGCGAGCCGAAGAACATATCGCTCGAACCGATCACCCAGCCTCCGTTTTCCACGGCTGCGAGATCGATTTCTCCCCCGGTTCGCCCGATCGCCACCCAATCGGGAACAACCTCGCCATGAACGCGCAACCGCGCCACTCCGCCGTCGGGATAAATTTTAAAGCGCAGGTGTGTGACTCGGTCCGGATGCGAAACGTCGAAGCGATTTTGCATGTCTCCCGCCAGCCCGGACTTCGGCAGCAGCGGGCGCCAGCGCGCAGCGGCATCTTCGAGTTTGGAAATCCCCGGATCGCCGTCCATCGTGCATGCTTCCAACTCGCAGTATTCGGGATAATTTCCCTTAAAGTACGCGGTATCGACCATGACGCCGCGCACGATGCCGGAAAGGCCTAGTTTCACGATACACCAGTCATAGCCCGGAGTGCGCCGCCGCCGCGTTTCCCAGCCGTCCATCCATTTTCCGACGTCGGTGTACCTGTCGCCGATCCAGACGGGCGCCGCGGCCTTCAGGAGGTTTTCTTTCGGCGCGAAAAACTCGTCATTCGCGGAGAGAACGCGTCCCCCAAGCCGTTCGGCGGCGAGATCGATATACTCTGTAAAATCCATCAGCCTTCACCTCGCCGCAGCAATGCGCCGCTCGGGGTTCCAAAGAACCGTGCTTGATCGTAGATCATTTCGCCTCGCAGAAATGTCGTCTCCACCTTGCCACGCAACGATTCGTTCAGATACGGAGTGAGCTTGTGGCGGTGGTGGAGCATTTGGGGACGCACCGTGAAACTTTTCTCCGGATTCCAGATCACGATGTCCGCGTCATACCCCTCGGCAATCGCGCCTTTGCGCGCACCGAAACCCGCGAATTCGGCGGGGCCGCTGCACATCCAGCGCGCCAGGCGAGGGAGGGATCCTCTTTGCGATTCCAGCCTGGTCCAGATGACGGGCAAGCCAAGCTGCAAGGAGGAAATCCCGCCCCAGGCCTTGAAGAAATCGCCTGTCTTCCGGCATTTCATTTCCGGAGGCGACGGGGAATGATCGGAAACAATGAAATCGATCGTGCCTTTGTCGAGCCCGGCCCAGAGTTTACTGTTATTTTGCGAATCGCGGATGGGCGGCGCGCACTTAAATTCCGTGCGGCCGCTTCGGATGCCTCCCGCGGCAAAAAATAAATAGTGAGGGCATGTTTCCGTGGTGACGCGCAATCCTTCCTTTTTCGCGCGCCGGATCAGCGGCACGGAAAGTTCGGAAGTGAGATGAACGATATGAACACGCGCATTGAATTCTCGCGCCAGGCGAAGCATCATCTCAACGGCTTTTGTTTCCGCAGCCGGTGGCCGGGATTTCAGCCACGTTCCGTATTTTGTCGGATCCGCTTTGGAGAGCTTTTTGGCTTCCTTCTCGATTGGGCCGGGAAGCTCCGCGTGAACCAGCAGCGTGGCGTTTAATGCTGCAAGCTCCGGCAGCGCGGCGCGCAGGTCGGTTTCGCCGACATTTGCGAATTCCGGCACGCCGGACGGAACGAGGAAACATTTGAACCCGAATACGCCGGCCTGATAAAGTGCGCGCAATTCACCGGCGTTGCCCGGCACGACGCCGCCCCAGAAGCCGACGTTCACCCAGCATTTCTTGTGCGCCGCCGCGCGCTTGATTTCGAGCGCTGCCGCGGTCGTTGTTGCGGGAATGCTGTTGAGCGGCATGTCGATCAGCGTCGTCACGCCGCCCGCTGCCGCCGCTCGTGTCGCTGTTTCGAAACCTTCCCAATCGGCGCGTCCCGGTTCATTAATGTGGACGTGCGTGTCGACCAGACCCGGCATGACAACGGATTCACCGGCGTCATGAACATGTTCGCCCGCGGGAAGATCGTTGTATCCGGCGATGGCCTCGATCATGCCGTCGCGAAGGTGCACGGTGGCCGCTTTGATTCCTTTCGGCGTGACAACGCGTCGACTGCGTATGGCGTGAATGGATTTCATATCGAGATCTGCGATAGAAATATTTCCAACAGATTTTGCGCGACGCGCAGGCGGTAGCGAGCCGTCGACCGAATATCGTCAATCGGAGAAATCTCGCCGGCTAAGATTTCGTTCGCCTCGGCGACAACTACAGGATTCAATGTCCTTCCGCGTAAAGCGTCCTCTGTTTTCACGGCGCGAAGCACGATCGGCGCGACACTGCCCACAGCGATCCGGATATCGCGGATTATTCCGTCTTGCATCAACGCCGCTCCCGCGAAGCACACCTTGGAGATGGCTTGCGCCTTCCGCGTCCCCACTTTGCGGTAATATTGCCTCCACGGTTTCAATCTGCGGGGCAAGCGAACTCGGCGGACCAGTTCGTCCGGGGCAATCGCCATCTTCTTATACCCGGTGTGAAATCCGTGAACCGGCTGCCATCGCGCGCCGCGCACGGAAACCAGTTCGATTTCCGCGTCATAAACCAAAAGCGCGGGAGGACTATCGGCCGCGGGCGATGCATTCACAATGTTGCCTCCCAGCGTGCCGCGATTCTGCGTGGCAATGCTTCCGGTTTCGCGCGCCGCGGAACACAAAAGCGGAAATTCCCTTTGGAGCACGGGATGGTTTTGAATCTCCATGTAAGTCGATAGAGCTCCCACCGCCACTGCTTCCGCCGAAACCTCGATCCCGCGCAAATCCGCAAGCTTCGAGACGCTCAAAAAATGCCGATGCGAAAGCTTTCCGGCTTCGAGAAGCACCATCAGGTCGGTGCCGCCTGCAAACGGCTGCCACGTTCCCGGCTCGCTCGCGAGCAACGCCAGCGCCTCCCGCAAGCTGGCCGGGACTCGGAGATCGTAATTTGGAATGTTTGCTCTCATTTAAGGTCAGGCCGATTTTTCAGCAACTGCTTCACAAGCCCGCACGACGGACGCAAAAATTTTCTGGTAGCCGGTACAGCGGCAGAGATTTCCAGCCAATCCTTCGCGAATTTCCGCGTCGCTGGGGTGAGAATGCCGTTCCAGCAGCGCGACGGCGGCAATCACCATTCCTGGTGTGCAGATGCCGCACTGCGCGCCGCCACATTCGAGAAAGGCTTCCTGCACCGCGTGCAATTGCGCCCCGTTGGCGATGCCCTCGATGGTGCGAATCTCCTCGCCATTCGCTTGCATTGCCGGGACGAGGCAACTGTTGACGATAACGCCATTCATCAGCACCGCGCACGCTCCGCATTCTCCCTCGCCGCAACCTTCTTTCGTCCCGGTGAGATGGAATTCCTCGCGCAATACATCCAGCAGACGCGCCATCGGATACACATGGGCCCGGCGGTGCTCGCCATTCACCTTGCACGCGATGTCGACTCGCGCAATGGGTTCAGCCAAGCGCGCCTGCCTTCTCGGCTGCCGCTTTCGCGAATGCGTCCATCAACACTTCCGGGGTCGCGGGAATTTCGTTGAGTGAAATTCCTGTCGCATGTTCAATCGCATTCAGAATTGCGGGCTGGGGGCCGTCCATCGGAAGTTCGCCGATTCCTTTCGCGCCTCCCGGACCGAATGGGTATGGATGCTCTTCGAAAAATACACGAATCGGAGGAATGTCCGCAGCGGTCGGCATGATGTAGTTGGTCATCTGCCCATTGGCCATGCGGCCGTCGCGCCACACGACATTTTCGTATAGCGCCATCCCAATGGCCTGCGCGACGCCTCCCTCGATCTGCCCCGCGGCCAGCAGGGGGTTGATCACCTTGCCCACTTCCTGCACGGCCACAAAATCGGTGACACGCGCTTCGTACGTCGCCGTATCGACGGCAACCTCGGCGACATAGACAGCCCAAGCGTAGGTGCCATAGGCGTCGCCACTGTACGTTGCATCGTTCCAGAACAAGCCGGGTGGGGCTTGATACTCGCTGCGCGAACGGAGAGGCCCGCGCGTTTCAATATATTTCCCGCACGCGCGCACAAATTCAGCCTCGGTGCATTGATCGCAGAGCAGGCCGCTATCGACGAGAGTTTTCTTCAAGGCGAGCGCCGCGGTCTCGACGAGTTTGCCGACCACCATCGATGTGCGCGAAGCGACGGTAGGTCCGCTATTCGGCACAGCGCCCGTATCGGGTTGCGCAATTTCAATTCGATCGTAGCCGATGCCGAGCGTATCGGCGGCAATTTGCGAAAAAATCGTGTTGGCCCCCTGTCCGATTTCCGTGCTGCCGGCGAGCACGCGGACGCATCCCTCCGGAGTCGCTTCCACTTCGACGACGGAAGCCAGATAGACTTCGCCCGATCCGGTAAATCCGGCGCCGTGCATGAATGACGCGAAGCCTATTCCGCGCTTGATCGCCGAGCCCGGGTTTTCGAGCGCGAACCGTTCGCGTTTGGCGTGATAGTCGCTTTCGCGGAACGCACGATCCAGCAGCGCATCGAAATCGACGCCTTCGTGAATGATTTGACCCGTTGCGGTCGTCTGACCCTGCCGGATGAAATTGCGGCGGCGAAATTCCTCGGGCGTCAAGTTCAGTTCGCGCGCGATGCGATCCATGTGACGCTCGATCGCAAAGATGGATTGCGGCGCGCCGAATCCGCGAAACGCGCCGTGCGGGGGTGCGTTTGTTGCGACGGCCTGCGAACGAACGCGCACGTTGGGACAGGAATAAGGCCCTGAGGCGTGGATTGTTCCGCGAGAAAGCACCACGGCCGAGAGAGTGGCATACGCGCCGCCATCGAGCACAAACTCGATATCCATCGCGACCAGTTTGCCGTCGCGTGTGACCCCCGTGCGATGCCGCGTGCGTGAAGGATGGCGCTTGGTTGTTGCCGCCATGTCTTCCGCGCGGTCGTACAGGATTTTTACGCGTTTGCCGGATTTCCACGCCAGCAGCGCGGCGTGCGCCGCGATGATCGAAGGATATTCTTCCTTGCCGCCGAACCCGCCGCCGGTTTCCGCCTGAATGATGCGAACTTTTTCGGCAGGCAGTCCGAAAACGGGCACAAGCGCCTTATGCACGTAATAAGGACATTGGAGAGATCCCCAAATGGTTACGCCGTCGGATGGATTTGCAACCGCGACCATGCCCTGATTCTCGATGTACAATTGCTCTTGCGCGCCCGTCCGATACTCGCCTTCGATAATTACATCGGCAAGCGCCCACGCGCTATCCACATCGCCTTTCTCCATGAGATAGGATTTTAAAACGTTGTCCTTGCCCCAGATGATTTCGCGCTTTGCGAGCGAATCTTCAATCGTGAAGATCGCCGGCAGCGGCTCAACGTCGATCCGCACGGCGCGCCGCGCGTCCTCCAATAAGTATTTATCGGGGTGAGCGAGCAAGACAACCGCTTCCTCGGGATGATTGATGTATTCCGAGGCCAGGCACGGCTGATCGTGCTCGATCAATGCGATTTCATTTTTCCCGGGAATATCGGCGGCTGTGACAATCGTGAATTCATCCCACGGAATTCCGTCTTCATACCGGATGCCGCGAATGCGGCCGCGCGGCACATGGCTTCGTACGGTCGCTCCATAAATGATCTCGAGGGATGAATCGGGGAAAGCAAGGTCGTCCACATAGCGGGCGCGCCCCGTGACTTTCGCGCGCCCTTCTTTCCTGAGGACGGAATGTCCAAAATACTTTTCCTGCATTCGCAAAACCTCACGCGAACTTTTGCCGGTTTTCAGAACTCGCGATTGACGTTCAATATTTGATTCGGCCGTCCTTCTGTCTCCACTCTTGAAATGGTTCGAGCCCCGCCTCGGGCATCATCGGCTCGAATGGAATGTGCCGCCCGGCGTGCGCGACTTTCAATTCCTCATAGATGAAAGAGTCGTCAAACCCCGCGTCGGCGGCGTCTTTCGCCGTGGCCGCGAAATAGACGCGGTCCGGACGCGACCAGTAAATCGCCCCTAGGCACATGGGACACGGTTCGCAACTCGTATAGAGTTCGCAGCCGTTCAGTTGAAATGTACCCAGGGCCTGGCACGCTTCGCGGATCACATTCACTTCGGCGTGGGCAGTTGGATCGTTCGTCAAAGTTACGGTGTTGACGCCTGCCGCGACCACATGGCTATCCTTCACCACGATCGCTGCGAATGGACCGCCGACCCCCGAGCGGACATTTTCGACCGCCCGGCGGATCGCTTCACGCATAAAAATGTTATCCATACCTGTTCTCCCGCCAAACCTTCCGCCCAAGAATTGTACCGGAAAAGTTAAATCCCGGATGACTTGGTTTTCCAATGCACAGCATATAAAGTGCAATCTGGCATGAATTTGACTTCACTTTTCGGACTGCTGGGAGGCCTGCTGGTTCTGGCCTTCGCCGCCAACCGGCTGTTTCGCTGGACGCGCATTCCCGATGTCGTCGTTCTCATGGCCACGGGCGTGGCGATCGGGCCCATCCTGCATTGGGCGCGACCGGATCAATTTGGCGAGGTCACACACGCTTTCGGAACGCTCGCGCTCATCCTGATTCTGTTTGAGGGCGGTCTCGATCTGAATATCCGAGAAACGATGAGCCATTTTCCGGGAGGCTTGCTATTCGGCATTGTGACGTACGCTCTGACAACCGTGGGAGTCGGTTATATCGCATCGGCCAGCCTGGGATTAACTCCACATGATGGTTTCCTGGCGGGAGCGGTCGTCGGATGCACCAGCAGCACCATTGTTCTCCCTGTCCTCCAACAATGGAAAACCGGAAAGGAAATAAAGATTATCCTGCTGCTCGAGTCCACGCTTGGAGACATTTTGGGCGTGCTGACTGTCGGCTTCCTTCTCGGCGCTCATCCGGCGGGCGGCTCCGTGGTCGGGGATTTTCTGACCGGCTTTTTTTCGCAGGTGGCGATCTCGCTGGGCGTGTCGTTCCTCATCGGATTCGGATGGTCCCGCCTGCTTCCCTATCTTTCCGAGCAGCAGTTCTGGCAGGTTCTGACGTTCTCGATGGTCCTGCTGCTGTATGCGGGAACCGAACGGCTGGGGGGAAGCGGCCTGCTTGCCGTCCTGGGATTTGGATTGGCGCTTTCGAACATCCCCGGCGTCCAACGGGAAATTGCCCCGCCATTATTTCTATTTACGCCGCCGAGTTCGGAGCCGCACGAACGAATTCTGAATTTCCACGCCGAACTTTCATTTCTCGTTCGAACATTTTTCTTTGTTCTCATCGGCGTGGTCGTGCAATTGTCCGGGCTGCGCCCCATCTGGCCACTGATGCTGGGCGTCATCGGGGCGATCTATCTGGGGCGATGGATTTCCATCCAGCTTTGCCGGTGGACGTGGCGCGGCCTGGGACCATCGGACCGCGAGAAAATACTCTGGATGCTGCCTCGGGGGCTGATTACGATCGTTCTGGCGCTGGAAATTGTGGAGGTGAGGGGACCATCCATGGCGTTTCTTCCCGCGATGTCGTTCGCAGCGATTTTGCTGACAAATCTGATTCTGGTTTTTGGGAGTATACGAACGCAACGAATGATTCCGACAGCGGAACCTGTTCCGACTGAAGTTGCCATGGATTCGGACCCGCCGCAAATCTAAATTGTGAATCGGTGACTTCCGCCATGCGACTAAAAGAAAACAGTTGGGATTGCAATTTCAACCGAGCCTGCAGTTTTCGGAATTCAAAATCCACAGGCTGAAGCGTATGCCACAGGAGGCTCAAATTAACGTTTTGCCCAAGTTAGACGGAAACCGGGACACTACGCGGGACTTCAATTGGAATTTCATGCATTTGCATGTAGAATCTTCCATTCCGTGTACGACTCCTCAGCGGGGTGAATGGCGGCGATTACTGGTGCCGTTGATGAGTGAGTCAGTATTTGTTTGAGCCCACGATCCTCTCGCGTGGCTTTTGAACCGATTCTCGATTTTGTGATTGTTGAGGCGTTCATTTCTGTTCGTTGACGCCGCGTGCGCGCCGCGCGGCTTGTGCGGGAGGGAGGCAGGTTCATGATTGTTGGCATTCCCCGAGAAACCTATCCGGGGGAGCGGCGTGTGGCGCTGGTTCCCGCTGTCATTCCTAATCTTGTGAAGGCAGGCCTGGAAGTTGTCGTCGAAGCCGGAGCCGGCGTCGAGGCCGGATTTCTGGACTCTGAATATATTGCCAAAGGCGCGAAGATCGTTTCGACCCGGCAGGAAGTTTTTCAGCTCGCGGACATTGTTGTCCAGGTGCTCTGCTACGGGTCGAACGATCAGACGGGCCGGGACGACATTCCGCTTTTCCGGCGCAATCAATTGCTGATCGGATTCCTCCGGCCCATGGGCGCGCTGGAAACGATTCAAGGCATTGCGGCCGCGGGCGTAACATCGTTCTCCGTGGAGCTGATGCCGAGGACGACGCGCGCACAAAGCATGGACGCGCTTTCCTCAATGGGTACGATCTGCGGTTACAAAGCGGTGCTGATCGCGGCCGATTCGCTCCCCAAAATTTTCCCGATGTTGACGACGGCGGCCGGAACACTTACTCCGGCGCGCGTTCTTGTGATCGGCGCCGGCGTCGCCGGTCTTCAAGCCATTGCCACAGCGCGCCGGCTCGGAGCCGTGGTCTCGGCGTACGATTTGAGACCGGCCGCTAAAGAGCAGGTTCAGAGCCTTGGCGGGAAATTTGTGGAGCTTCCGATCGAAGCCAAGGATGCTCAGGACGCCGGCGGTTACGCGAAGGCGCAGGACGAAGAATTTTACAGGCGTCAACGTGAACTGCTGGGCAAAGTCGTGGGAGAAAGCGACGTTGTAATTACGGCTGCCGTGGTTCCAGGAAAAAAATCTCCCGTGCTTGTCACCAAAGAAATGGTTTCGGGCATGGCGCCGGGATCGGTGATCGTGGACCTGGCGGCGGAACGCGGTGGCAACTGCGAGCTCACGAAACCCGGCGAAATTTTCATCGAACGCGGAGTGACGATTATCGGCCGTTTCAACCTTGCGACCGCCGTGCCGTATCACGCCAGCCAGATGTACGCGAAAAATATCAGCGCGTTTCTGACGCTCATGGTCAAGGAAGGGAAGCTGCAGCTCAACCTCGATGACGACATCATCAAGAGCACGCTGGTGACGCAGGGCGGGGAAGTGGTCAATCCCCGGATACGCGAATTCTTCTCGCTGGCCCCGCTGGTGGCGCAGCCGAAGGAGACAAACTAGTGGTCCAGATGGATTTGATTACGAGCCTGTACGTGTTCATGCTGGCGGCATTTATCGGTCTGGAGGTGATCCGCCGCGTGTCTCCGCTGTTGCATACGCCGCTGATGTCGCTGACCAACGCGCTCGACGCGATTGCCGTGGTCGGCGCAATTATTTTGGCCGGAGAGCACAAGTCCACGCTCTCGACCGTGCTTGGCACGATTGCGATTGTCGCCGCCACCAGCAACGTCGTCGGCGGTTTCCTGATTACCGACCGAATGCTCAAAATGTTTAAAGCGAGCAGCAAACCGAAACCATGACACACTTCCTCGCGGCCGATACGATCATCGAAATTACGTACCTCATCGCCACGGCGCTGTTTATCCTTTCGCTCAAATGGATGAGTTCGCCGACAACGGCGCGTCACGGCGTCTGGGCAGGCGAAATCGGCATGCTGCTTGCCATCGCCGGGACGCTACTGAACCGCGGCATTGTCGATTACAAGTGGGTCATGATCGCGCTGGTCCTCGGCACGATCATCGGCGTCCCTCTCGGCAAGGTGCAGATGACGGCCGTGCCTCAGCGGACCGCCCTCAGCCACGCGTTCGGTGCGCTGTGCGTCACTCTTGTCGGCACAGCGGAATTTTACCTGCGTGCGCCGAATGTCCCGAAGTTCATGATGTCCGTCCTGTCGATGGAAGTCATTCTCGGCTCGCTGACATTTACGGGCAGCCTGATGGCCGCCGGAAAATTGCAGGAAATCCTCCCGCAGCGCCCCATCACATTTAAGGGCCAGAATATTGTCAATCTCGGGATGCTAGTGTTCGCAGTCAGCGTGGCCGCCTTCATCGTCGTCCATCCGGATCGCATGTTTCTGTTCCCGATCCTGCTGGTTGTGCCGCTGCTGTTCGGCGTGATGATGATTATTCCCATCGGCGGCGCCGACATGCCCACCGTGATTTCCTTGCTGAACTCCTACGCCGGACTCTCTGCCGCCGCCATGGGATTTGTGCTGAACAGCAAACTGCTCATCGTTGCCGGGGCTCTCGACGGTGCGTCCGGCTTGATTCTCTCGGTGAACATGTCCAAGGCCATGAACCGGTCGTTTTCCAACGTCTTATTCGGCGCGTTCGGACAGGAAACGACGGCGACCAAGGGCACCGAGGAGGCTCGACCCGTTCGCAGTGCCACCCCTGAAGAGGCGGCCGGAATTCTGGCTGTCGCGAGCAAGGTCGTCATTGTCCCCGGGTACGGCATGGCCGTGGCGCAGGCGCAGCACAAAGTCCGCGAACTCTACGACAATCTGACCAAGCGCGGCATTGACGTGAAGTTCGGCATCCATCCCGTCGCGGGACGCATGCCCGGGCACATGAACGTGCTTCTCGCCGAAGCCGATATTCCCTACGACAAGCTTCTGGACATGGATGAAATCAACGGCGATTTCCCGCAGACGGACGTGGCATTGATCATCGGCGCCAACGACGTCACCAATCCCGCCGCGCGAACCGATGCCAGCAGCCCGATCTTCGGCATGCCCATTCTTGACGTGGACAAGGCCCGCACCGTGATGGTCATCAAACGAAGCATGGGGGCTGGCTTCGCCGGGATCGAAAACCCTCTCTATTATATGGACAAGACCCTTATGCTCTTTGGCGACGCAAAAGGATTCGTCGGCTCGATCGTCCGCGAACTTTCCGGGGGCGGCAGCCACAGTTAAACTTTGACGACTTTTGTTTCCTGATTGTGAATCCGAAAAGAAAAGCCCCGCTCCTGTCGGATGTGACGGACAAGAACGGGGCTTCTTGATTTCTGTAATACAGTTGGCGAAGTTGCTGTTTCTCCCGGATCTGTATCAGTTCTTGGCCGCGCCATTCAGTTGCGCTTCTATTTTCTGCGCTTCCATTTGACGTCCCTCCTGGCGAAGCAGCGCTGCATAGTATTCCATCGTTTGCAGAACGGCCGGGTCTTTCGGACCCAGATTCTTTTTGCGGATATCGATAGCCCTCTTGTAAAGCGGCTCGGCGGCCTGATAATTTGCCTCGCAATAGTAGACCAGCGCCAGCTTGCTGACGCCCGCGGCGACGTCGAGATGATTCGGTCCGAGTTTTTGTTCGCGGATGGCCAGTACCTTTGTGAGTACGGGTTCTGCCTGCGAATATTTTCCTTCAGCGCGGTAAATTTCACCGAGATTGTCCATTGCCGTCACCGCTTCTGGGCTGTCCGTCTTCCCCGCGTTCTCCCAGATTGCCAGAGCACCGCTGTACATCGGTTCGGCTTCGGCGTTTTTACTTTGCGAATGATATATTTCTCCCAGGTTGAAAAGGGCGCTCGCCGCGTCCGCGCTCTCCCCTTTGCCATTCTTTTCCCAGACGGCCAGCGCGCGCTTGTACAGAGGTTCCGCATCCCCGTCCTTTCCCTGCGAGTGATCAATATCGGCCAGGCTTGACATGGTTACGGCAGCCTCGGCGGTTTCCGCCTTCCCCAACTTTTTCCAGATTCCCAGAGCGCGCGTATAGAGAGGTTCGGCGCTCGCATCCATTTTTTCATCGTGGTACAGGGCGGCGAGATTGTTCAGAGCAAAAGCAATCTGAGTCTCCTTGCCCGGATGCTTCTCCCAGATTGCGATAGCGCGCTTATACAGTGGCTCCGCCTGCGCGTACATGTATTCATCCTGGTACAGGACCGCGAGGTTGTTCAGGCTGATGGCGACGTCCAGGCTGTTTTGACCAAGAGCCTTTTCCTGGCCCTCGATCGCGCGCTTATAGGACATTTCCGCAACCGTGTACTCACCTCGCTGGCGCGCGTCAATCGCAGCCGATAGATCCTTATCCCATCCCTGCTTCTGCGCGGGCGTGTACACTGCCGAAAGGCCAAAATAAAGTACTGAGATGATTACCGGAGTTGCCTTTTTCCAATTCATGTGGCGTGTCCTCGTTTCGTCAGGCGTCACGTTTGAACAAGCCTAATGTGCCAAAGTGGAACGGCGAAGCCCATGAGGCAAGGGAGCCATTTTCCTTGATACCCGGGTCCTGGTACCTGCCATTTTCGTGCTAAGTTGCAGAGCGGAAAGTAGTTAAGGAAGGACTGGAGGCTAGGGCTATGGCTCGCTTACGGAAGATATTCAACGGAAAAGAGCAGGCCAATCGCACCCAGCGATACAATGATTCACTTCGGCACGTCCACAATTTGCGCGCAGGTATTCAAGTTTACTCGACCTTGAATTTTATCGGCTTGATGTAAAGTTTGTCGCCCACCTGAACCGAAATGTTGTAATCGCCCGCTTTCACGTTGGGGACTTTCATGACTATTTTCTCAGCCGTCTGTTCGACGATCGTCGCTTTGAAATCGTCTTTATCGTCCGATAGGAAGACTGCGGACACCGAACCTTTTCCCAGATCCGATCCGGCCACTGTGACCGGGTCGTTCACTTTGCCGGAAGCGGGATCGACGCCCGTCACCGACGGCACGGATTGAGCGATCGCGAGCGGAGAAAGCAGAATGGCGGCTGCCAGAAAAAGATGAGCACGCCGCAGATTCCGCCCCTGCGCGACGATTGCTTCGGCGAAGGAGCGAGAGTGAAGCTTGGCACGGAAAGAATCAACGGCAGGGGCGTTGAACATAAGCTCACCTCACGCAAACATGCTGGAAATCTGTAAATTCACACTTCCCTGGGCAGGACAGTACTTCACACTCTTCGCCGTGTCAATCTCAGAACCATGGCCGAAGCGGCGGATCGCGGAGGGCCCGGAGACGCGCTTCTTGCGGCAGGCCATGGAAAGCGTTAGTTTGGATTCCGTGAGCTCCGATGACGCAATTCGTGTTGCGACAACGGCCCAGGGCTTAAGAACCAAGAGAGCGAACCTGGTCGCCGCAGCCCTGTCCGGTTCCTTCCTCGCGTCAATTTCAATTCTATTTTCGCCTTATTCGTTGCCGGGAATCGCGATGGGCCTGATTGTGGGATTTGTTTATGCCAACGGCTTCGAATATTGCCTGCATAGATTTTTGCTGCACTCGGGCCGTGGCATTTTCTCGCGGCAGCATATGGTGCATCACGACACCCTGAATTCGCCGGAAATCGCCCGCTATGTGAATTTCTCAAGCAATCCGTGGGGCATCGTCGCACTTTTCTTCGCCAACGCGATTCCGTTTCTGATCCTTCAATGGCGATTCCACAATGGGTGGACGGCCGGGGTGTTCGCAGGTTTCGCCGCTTACTACATCGCGTTCGAGGAGATTCACTGGCGCTCGCACATGGGCGGGCGGCTGCCGCGATGGGTGCGGCCCGCGGCGCGGCATCACCTGCTGCACCACGCGCACGATACCGGACGATTTAATGTGTTTCTGCCGCTGTTCGATTGGGTGTTACGGAGTAAGTAACAAAGGCTTCAGCCTGTCTGTTTTTGATTTTCGCAACAACGCCACGAAATTCAGAAACAGATACGCTGAAGCCTGTCCGCCAAAAGATTTCCGCACAGAAATCTAGAAATTATTGGAAGCCGCGGAAACAAGTTCGGTCGGTTCCTTGTTCAGCAATGGGCATCCGGGAGGAAGAAGCGCCAGCTTGGTCTGAATGATGTTGTCCGAGTATTTTGCAAGATAATGCACGATCGTCTCAATGCGAATCCTGACGCCGCCGGCGGGCTTGGTGGAATCCAAGTCGCCGAATTTGAAAAACAGCGTCCCTGTCGCCTCGACGATTTTCTGCGTCGGCGTATACGTCGGCTGATCCATCCCACATTCATAGCTCGACAGGCGCAGCACGCACGTAATCCACGGGAAGCGCGTCGCAAACTTCGCGCCCCACAGGATCTCGTTCGTGTTGCTGCTGTTCGATGATGTCCACACATCGGAAATATCGAGCGGCGAACGGATTTTTTTGGCCTTAACTTCCTCGCCCATCAACCAATCCAGCAGTTCCGTATCGAGGGGAAGATATTGCATCCACACAATCGGATAGCCGAACGCCTGCAAATCGGATTCGATCTCGTGCCCGATCCCCGGATCCATATGGTAGGGACGCCCGAGGATCAGCACGCACGGTTTATTTTCGCGCGCGCACCAGGCCAGGATTTCCCGAGTCGCGGTGCGCATTTTCTGATTGAACGCGCGCAACTCCTTGTATCCCGCCTCGACGGCGCGCTGCGTTTCCTCGAAGCTCAGATCGAACACATCTTTCAGTGCATCGTGCATTTGCTTGGGGACCACGTCGGGTTCGGCCATGCTCACGAAGGGAGAAACATACTGGATGCCGTTGTCGGCGAAAACGTCGCTTTCCTTCATAAATCCGGCGCGGATGTTTTCCGGCCCGGCCATCACCCGCGTGCACGCCAGCGTTTCCCCCACATGGCCTTTCAGGAAGGAAGGCAGCGAATAAATCATGGGGCTGAGGATGATGTTTAGTTTTTTCTTTTGGCCGAAAACCAGCTCGCCGTAGTGGCCGCTCATGGCCTTCACGGGATAGCAGCAGTCCACCGTCCCGCGTCCTTTGCCGAATTCGCGGCCCTGCTCCTCGGACGTGTCCGAGCTGAAGACGATGTTTTCGGAAGCGATCCCGATTTCGCGAAGGAAACCGACCCAGAACTGGTGCGTGCTCCACACGTTCAGCACTTTGGGGATTCCGACGCGAATTTCCGACCGGTCTTTTTCCTTAGACGGAGACGGCGTTGCGGCGGAAGGCTTCTTTGCGAACCATGTCTGCAACGTTTGGAAAGGCATTCTTGTTCTTCTCGATTCCCGCTTTGATCACTTTCATTTCGTTCACGTCTTCCACCAGTCCCTTAGGGCAGGAGTTGTTCACGATCACGCGTTCCCATCCCTTCGAGATCGGCACTTTGCTCCATTCACGTCCAGCGCCGCCGGGCAACGCCACGTCGATGAAGCTGCGCTGGCAGGTTACCGGGCACCAGTTGCAGATCGTATCCTTCGATGTGACCGTATTGTAGGTGAGGGTATCGATCACATCGAAGCCGCGGAATTGCGATTTTCCGCCCTTTTCCCACCAGTCAAGCGAAACGATGGCCGCGCCGATTGCTCCGGCCTCGCCGGAATACGGATGCACGACCACTTCGGCATCGGGAACTTTCGAGCGAATGAAATCCACCTGCGTTTTCACGACGGCGAGATTTTTGTGCGTGCCGCCCTGCAGAATATATTTCTTTCCCACTTGCGCGAGGTTGTTCATTCCGCCCGCGTAAATCCAGACGTTCAGCGGCAGGATCGAACATAGGGCGGCGAGAATTTCCTCCGCCTGCCAGCCCTTGCGCTGCTGGTTGACGATGTCGCTCTGCAAAAACACGCCGCATCCCATCGAAAGTTGCGGCATCGATTGCGCCCGGAAGGCGCCCTCGGCGATTTCGCTGAGCGGGATGCCGAATCGTTCGGCGACGCCCTGCAGGAAAGCGCCGTTACCCGATGAGCATTGCGAGTTCAGGCGGAAATCGCTCACCGCGCCGTTTTTCAGGATCATGATCTTGACGTCCACGCCGCCCACGTCGCAGATGCAATCGGCATCCGGGAAATAATGCAGTCCCGCTGAGGCGTGCGCGATGGTTTCCACGACGCCGCAATCCGCGCCCAGAATGCCTTTCAGCAAATCTTTGCCGTAACCGGTGATTCCAAGCCCGAGAATTTCGCCGTCGCCGATGGCTTCCTTCAGTTGGCGGAACAGGCTGCGCGCATCCTCGATGGGATTCCCTTTGCTCAGCGCGTAGCAGGAGAAAAGCAATTCCTTGTCGGGGGACAAACAGACTGCTTTTGCCGTTGTTGACCCAAAATCGCAGCCGACGACGACGCGGTCCAGTTTTTTCGTTTGCACCGAAATCTGTGGTTTTAATGCAAGGTTGGCAGCGGAAGTCGCGTCCATTTTGGAATAAATATCGACGAACTCCTTCATGTGTTCGTCGCTCTCGCACAGCCCGCCGCGCCCCTGCTTCTTTTTTTCTTCGTGCTGTCCTTCTTCGAGCCACCACAGAAGCTGCTTGGTGCCCTGATACACGCCGACGGCCGGCTGCTCTCCCAGAGCCACTTCGATGCAGCCCAGTGCGGCATAGTACAACGCGTCCTGCGGCACGACGATGAACGATTCCATGTCCGCGCCGCTCGGCATCTGAACTTTTCGTTCTTTCCAGATGTGCGTGAGGTGCAGCCGCCAGGCTTCCTGCAGGCCTTTGAAGAAAAGATTCGGGCCGCCCAGCAGCAGAACCTCGGGGGAGGGCGTGTTCCCGCGCGTCAGCGTGGCGAGGTTTTGATAAACGACGGCTTCAAACAGGGAAGCGATAATTTCATCGACCGTCACGCCGGCTTTCAGCAGGGTATTGGCGTCGGCTTCCGCGAAAATGCCGCACTTGCTGCTGATTTTGTGCAGCGTGTGGCCCGCGTAGCGCATTTCGGAAAGCTGTTCGGTGGGAATCTGCAGCTTGCGCGCGGTTTTCTCAATAAACGTTCCCGTGCCTCCCGAGCACGCGCTTTGCATCAGCACCTGTTTGCTCTTCGTCTTTGCATTTCCGTTGAAGAAGATCGTCTTCATATCTTCTCCGCCGATTTCGCTGACAAATCGCACCGCCGGATGCAACCGCTCGACGCTTGCGGCCACGGCCACGACTTCCTGAATGACTTTGCCTCCGGCCAACGGAGCGATCAATCCCGCGCCCGACCCGGTAAAGAAAATGCGGTCCAGCCCCGGCGTAAAACCATGCTGATTTTCGAGGCGTGACAAAAATTGCAGAACTTTTTCGGCTTGTTTCGTGTTGTGCCGCTCGTACGCCTGCGAAATGATTTCGCCGGAAGCCGAGGCGAGCGTGTACTTCACCGTGGTGCTGCCCACATCCATGCCGCAGATTTTCGCGCCGTTGGTGTCCGCGCGCAGTTTTTCGGGCAGCTTGATTTCCATCATGCCCGGGTCCCGCATGAGCGGCGCGATCTGAACGATGTTTCCCTCAGACATGGACAACTCCTCGGCAGTACAAAAAAGTTACGAAGAATTTTCACAGGCGGCTGAATCTTTTTCCAGCCGCCCGGTTAAATAGCAAAGAGGTTTCCAATCTAGACGGCTGCGGCCTTGTTCCCGGACAGGTGCATCACGTAATTGGCCGCCATGGATGCGTATCCCATGTGAGGAACGCGATAGGTCGCCTTCTTCACGTGCGGACGCTTTACCTCGATCTGCCGGATTTTTTCAACCGTCATTCCGGTGCGCGCCATCGCTTCCACGAATTCGGACTGCGCGCGCTTTTTCGCTTCCGTCAAAATCATCTGGCAGCGGGAAAGCGCGTGGACTTCGGCGTCGCCCTTCACTTCGATCGGAGCGTACAGAAGTTCGGGGTACCGCCCCTGCACGTTGGCCATCGCGCCCTGGGACATCGTGTTCGGCATGCAGGAGTAGGGGGAAAGTTCACACGTCATATTCGCGTGCTTGTGAAGATGGGCGTGCAGCGCCTTGCCGACCAGCATGTGCCCCTCGCCGCCGCGCAGTTCGTAGTGGAAGAACGGGGAAGCCAGCGTTTTCAACTCTTCCTGGTCCGGCAGCTCGTGCGGCACATTGCCGAGCGCCTTTCGGAAGCGGTTGTAGGTTCCGTTGTACAGCTTTTCCATGCCGCGGACCATCGCGATCTTCATTTTCACTTTGCGGTCCACGACGGCTTTCTTTTCCAGGCGCCAGATCGGCGTGTGCAGCAAATAACCAAGCCATACGGCCACCGGCGGAGGCATCACTTCCGAGCCTTCCTGCTCCAGCCAGCGCTTGATGTTGTAGTTGCCGTCGCCTTCGTGCGTCTGCAGCCAGAACTCGCCGGTAATCTTGATCTTCGGCTTCACCTGCAGGCGGTCCACCTCGATGGCGTCGAATTTCTTCTTCACCACGCGCAGGGCATCCGCGAAATAGCTCGAGAGGAAGTGCCAGGCCAGCATGCCGTACTTCTTTCCACGGAGCGGGCGCTTCTGGAACACTTCGAAGAGATAATCAGCGCTCTCCTTCAACACCCGGTCAGTCTCGCCGGGATTGACCTCGTAGGGTCGGGTCAGATATTCCATGTCCGTCAGAATATCGCCGACCAGGATCGCCCAGACGATGCCGAGGCTGAGCGGCATGTTAATTTCCAAGCCGCCCCCCTTTTCCGGCGCCTGGTCCAGTTGATCCTGCGCCAGCAGGAAGAGGCGAAAATCCTTCAGGCCCATTCCGTCTAGAGCCATTTCGTAGGATTCGTGGTACTGGCCGAACCGGCAAGGCCCGCAGGCTCCGGCCGTCAGGAAAACGTAATCGTCGAGTGTCTTCTGCTTGCCCTGTGTCGCTACTTCCGTCTTCAGGAAATTGACCAGGCTCCCCGTCGTGAAAATTGTGGGGCAGCAGGCGCCGACGTCTATCAATTCCTTGCCGGCATCGAGGTCCGCGCGCGTGATGTTGGGCAGAGGCTTTGCGTTGTAGTTCAAGTTGTTGAAAACGCCCTGAACCAGCCGCTCGTGCTTCCAGGTCAGACCGCCGAACAGAATCGTAGTCGAGTCGCGCTGTTCACGTGTGAATGGGCGCGCCTTATAAGAAGTGTAGTGACTCACTGCGGTGGCCATGAATCCCCCCTTGCTCCCTCAGACTTATATTGCTTCAATTCCCAGATATCGAATCCCGCGAGCATTTTACCGAAGAATCTGCTTGATTGGAGCGCGACGCAGAAGCGTTGAATTGTAGAAAAGGGCGACCCGAATTTGGGCAAAATACCGCCCGTCGGTATACACCAATCCTTTCTTCGCACCCTCAAATAAGGCTTTCTTTCTCATGTCCCAATCTCCATGAGGTCCAGGTTCAGCCCCGTAAAGGTGGAAGTCCCGGGCCAAACCAGACTCTTTGCTTATAACAAAAGATCCGCCCAAATGCCATATAAGGTTCTGTTATGTAATCAGATCGTTCCCATGGGGTTTTCAAATGCAAGGTTGCCTCGGGACAGGCCCCGGAAGGACAAGGATCATTGGGCGTTTTGTTCCTCCGCCCCCTGATTTAGCTTGAGCAACCATCTGGCGTTGCGGTGCAAACGTGTGATAGCTTCTCGGGTAGTACGATTCACAAAAGACAATTGTCAGTTCAAAGGAAGGTTCCGATGCGCAGATCGATTGCGATAATTTTTGTTCTTTGCCTCGCCGCGTTTCTTCCAGTCGCCCAGGCGCAGACCGCGAAGAAGACTCTCGATATTTACGTGATCGATGTGGAGGGTGGCAATGCCACGCTCTTTGTCGGACCCTCGGGTCAATCGGTATTGATCGATACCGGCAACGCCGGCGCGGCCGCCGAGCGCGATTCGGGCCGTATCATGGACGCCGCGAAGGATGCGGGCCTCACGCGGATCGACCATCTGATCACCACGCACTGGCACGGCGACCACTTCGGCGGCATGTCCGCGCTGGCGGCAAAGATCCCGATCCAGGAGTACATCGACCACGGCCCCGATATTCAGGTGGGCAGCAACAAAATGGCCGATGAGTTTCTGGCGAACACGTATCCCGAATTGTACGGCAAGTCCAAACACACCGTCGCGAAGCCCGGCGACACCATTCCCATGACCGGCGTGCAATGGCACATTGTCAGCGCCGCCCGCCAGATGATTAAAACTCCGCTCCCCGGCGCGGGCGAAGCCAACCCCTATTGCTCGGAATTTCAGCCGATGGAAGCCGACGGCGGCATCGAGAATTCCGCTTCGGTCGGAAGCGTCATCGTGTACGGAAAATTCCGCATGGCCCATCTGGGCGACCTGACCTGGAATATGGAAAAAGATTTAATGTGCCCGGTCGATCGGATCGGACATGTGGACCTGTGGATCGTCTCGCACCACGGCCTGCCGGTGTCGAGTTCCCATCTGCTCGTCTGGGCGATTCACCCGCGCGTCGCCATTTTAAATAACGGCACACGCAAAGGCGCCGTCCCGCAAACGATGGAGACGCTATTTAAGTCTCCGGGCCTCGAAGACATCTGGCAGATGCACTTCTCCGTCCTCGGCGGCCAGGAATACACCGTCCCCGGAATGTTCATCGCCAACACAATCGACGACCAGCCCGACACAATGCCCATCGCCCCCTCCGGCAACCCGATGCCAGGCCCCGGCATGGCTCCCCCGCCCGCGCACAACGGAAAAGCCTACTGGATCAAGGCTTCCGCACTGCCGGATGGCACATTCACCGTGACGAATCCGAGGAATGGGTTCAGCAAGACGTATAAGGCGATGGCGAAATAAATCGTTATCACAGTCTGATGGATTTCAAAAGCCCCGGCCTTCGATTTTTGATAGCTGGGGTTTTTGCCTTGACCAAAGGCGCTCGACAATCCGCTCTGAACCAAATATCGTATAAGGCGGATGGGCCTGTAGCTCAGTTGGTTAGAGCAGCGAACTCATAATTCGACGGTCCCAGGTTCAAGTCCTGGCGGGCCCACCATCGATCTCCACGGAACGAATTTTCCTCTCTGCTTGACGTGCTTCGCGAAACGGCGTACTTTGTGCCTCAGTCGAGAGCGGGAGAATCCTGAATTCGTAGGCTTGGCGAATCAGCAGGCGTGTTGTGCGTCGCTTGTGCTTCCCGGACTTGCCCGTCCTTACAATGATGTCAAACGTCATTACGAAAAAATTCGGCCCCGCAGTTACCCAAATCCGATTCCCAGGAGTGCCCCATGAGCACGGCAACCACCAGCACGGTAACACCGGAAAATAAATCTTCGCACATTGAGACGCGCCTGTTCATCGGCGGGCAATTCGTCGATGCGCTCGAGGGCGGGAGCATCCCCGTCTTGAATCCTCACGACAACAGTCTCATCGCGAACGTTTCCGAGGCGAAGACGGCGGACATCGATCTCGCGGTGGCGGCGGCGCGCAAGGCGTTTCCCGCGTGGAAGCGAATGGCGGCTGCCGATCGCGGGCGATTGCTCTCGAAGCTGGCCGACGCGATTGAAGCGGACATCGATTATCTTGCATGGCTCGAAAGTCTCAACACCGGCCACCCGCTGCGCGACAGCCGCGGGCTGGACGTGCCGCGCACGGCGGCGACGTTCCGTTATTTCGGCGGGATGGCGGACAAAGTGGAAGGGCGGATCGTTCCGGTCGAATCGGGCTTCCTGAATTACGTCACGCGCGAACCGCTCGGCGTGGTGGGGCAGATCGTGCCGTGGAATTTCCCGGTGATGTTTACGAGCTGGAAGATGGGTCCGGCACTCGCCGCCGGCAACACCGTGGTGATCAAGCCGGCCGCGCTCACGCCGCTCAGCGCGCTGCGAGTCGGCCAACTGATGGCGAACGTTGGCATCCCGCCGGGCGTCGTGAATATTGTTCCCGGCGCCGGAGCGCTCATCGGCGAATACATGGCGGGACACATGGGCATCGACAAGATCGCGTTCACCGGATCGACTTCGGTGGGCCGCAAAATCGTGGCCGGTTCGGCGAGCAACCTGAAGCGTGTGCAGCTCGAACTCGGCGGCAAGGGCGCGAACATCGTGTTTGACGACGCTCCTTTGATTCCCGCAGTGAACGGTTCGGCGTTTGCCATTTTCCACAATCAGGGACAAGCCTGCATCGCCGGCTCCCGTCTCCTGCTTCAGGAAAAAATCGCCGACGAATTCCTCGAAAAATTCATCAAGCTCGCGCAGTCCATCAAGATCGGCAACCCGCTCGATCCCACAACGGAAATGGGTCCGCTCACATCGCGCGGCCATCGCGATCGCGTTCTTTCGTATGTGAATGTGGCGAAGGAACAGGGCAGCACAATTCTTACCGGAGGAAAAGCGCCAGCCAATCCCGCTCTGGAAGCCGGTAATTACATCGAGCCGACGGTCGCGACGGCTCGCCCCAATGACCGCGTCTGCCAGGAGGAAGTGTTCGGCCCTTTCCTCACCGTCACGCGCTTCAAGGACGAGGCGGAAGTGATCGACATCGCGAACTCCACCGAATACGGACTCGGCGGCGGATTGTGGACCAGCAACCTGCCCCGCGGCCATCGCGTGGCCGCAGCTGTGCGTTCCGGCATGGTCTGGGTTAACACGTACAAGCGCGTCAACCCCGGCTCGCCCTTTGGCGGCGTCGGCCAGTCCGGCTACGGCCGGGAAATGGGTTTTGAGGCGATGCACGAATACACCGAAGCCAAATCAATCTGGCTGAATGTGGATGCTCAGATCCCGCCGTATTATCCGCGTCCATGAAATAGCGATTAGCGAAGGGAACTTAACGCGAAAAATCGGGCTTGTCTGCGATTAGCAGACGGACCCGAAGTTTTTGCGGATGGCCAACGCAGTCCTCCTCAATTTCTTGACTATGTGGGCGGTCCCGCAGCATCCGGTGGAGAAGTGGGCCGTAGCATACCCTGTGCCGCGACGAGTTCGCGGGCGGGCGCGCGCAGAGCGGGCCATTTGCGCGCGAAGACTACGCCACCGGCCAGGCTGGCGACACCGCCAATCGCAACCGTAATAGGTGCGCCGATGCGAGAGGCGATGGCGCCGGCGAACAGCGACCCGATCGGCGCCATCCCCAAAAACATCATCGAGTACAGCGCCATCACGCGGCCGCGCAACTGATCCGGTACCATCGCTTGAATCAGCGTGTTCGTGGATGTGAACTGGAGCATCATTGTGATCCCCGCGCCCATCAGCGCCGCGATCGAAAACCAATACCAGTGCGACGCGCTGAACAGAACCAGAGCGACGCCCAGTCCGACCGCCGAATAGGCCACGATATTCCCCAGGCCGCGCAATTGCTGGCGCATTGCGATCACCAGCGCCCCGCATGTCGCGCCCAGCCCCACCGCGCCCATTAATGTGCCGTACGCCGAAGCGCCGCCGCCGAGGATGCTCTTCGCAAAGATGGGCATCAGAACGCTGAAGGGCAGCGCCGTGAGACTGACCAGCGCAATGAGCGTCAGCAACGCAAGAATCGGTTTTGTCCGGCGCACAAAACGAAAGCCTTCGCGCAATTTTTCAAGCGGCGCGACACCGTCATGCACAACGGGAGAATTGTCGATTCGCATCAAGAGCAGCCCGGCGATCACGGCGAGATAACTGATGCCGTTCAGCAAAAAGCACCAGCCCTCGCCGACCAAGGCCACCAAAATTCCGGCAATCGCGGGCCCAGCCACGCGCGCGCCGTTGAACATCGACGAATTCAGCGCGATCGCGTTGAGCATATCTTCGCGCCCCACCATTTCGATCAGGAACGATTGCCGCGCCGGCACGTCGAACGCGTTCACCGTGCCCAGCAATGAAGCCAGAGCAATGATTTCCCACACGCGAATGTGATTGGTGAGCACCAGCGTCGCCAGCGTGAACGCCAGCAGCATCGATAACGTCTGCGTCGCGATTACCACGCGCTGCCGCGGCCACCGGTCGGCCACCAACCCTGCCAGCGGCGAAAGTAGAAAAATTGGAATCTGACTTACAAATCCCAGCACGCCCAGCAGCACCGACGAACCCGTTAGCCGGTAAACCAGCCACGCCTCGGCCACCGTCTGCATCCACGTGCCCACCAGCGAAATAATCTGCCCGCCAAAAAAGAGTTGGAAATTGCGATGCCTCAGCGCGGGGAAAGCTCCGCCGGGGCGACCCTGCCCGGGAGGAGAAGCCGGGGTGGTGGCCGAAGGCTGGACTTCAATCGATGTTGGAGCGGAATCCGCCATAGTTTACAAAACCAAATGTCATTGTAACGCACGCCGGCTGCGCCCATGAAATGTACAGTTCGGCGTGTGGGCAGGAATTCTATTTGCAAGGTAGAATGGCTTGGCTGAGGCTTTTAAACCGGGCCAACCGCATGGATTTCATCGGTGGATCGAAATAGAAGGGATGCGATGCAGCCACCCTCCGACTTGCTTGCTCATAGCTCCATGTTTACTCCCGCTCCGCAAAACTCCTTGCCCGCTGCCGGCAAGAAAAAAGTCATCTACGATCAGGACCACCGCGGCCCGCTTTCCACGGACACGTCCGCGACGCTGATGCTGCTGCAGGCGGACAATATCGATCTTCTCGGAATCTGTACGGTGACTTGCGACATGTGGGCCAGGCAGGAAACCGCTTATGCACTGCGCCTGCTCGAGCTCATGGGCCGGCCGGAAGTGCCGGTGTTCATGGGCGCGCAGGAGCCGCTGCTGAACACAAAGGCCGAGGCGCAGATGCGCTACCAAATGTTTGGATCGAGGACGCTCGGAAACGAAGGTTATCTAGGAAGCTTTGCGAAGGATGCGGGAGGTCGTGACGATCTGTCGCCTCTGCCGCCGCCTTACAACCGGTTTGCCCAAATCAAGGCGCAGTCCGAACCCGCTGCCGACTTTATTATTCGCACGATTCGCGCCAACCCGAACGAAGTGACGATGTACTGCGGCGGGCCGATGACGAATCTGGCTCTTGCCGTGATGCTCGCGCCGGACATTGTGCCCATCACGAAGGAAGTAATTTTCATGGGCGGAGGAATCCATCACTCGACCAGTTCGGTGAATGTTTACTTCGATGCCGAAGCCGCCAAAATTGGATTTCGCGCGGGCCTCGCCGCTGGGGCGGGCTGGCCGAAATTTACTCTCGTCACGACCGACCTGGCCGAGGAAGTTCACATGCAGGATGACGGCAAGGTGGACGTAATTGTGGAGCGCGCGCACTTTCCCATCGCCGACCTGTTCCGCGAGTACGAGCAAAAGCCGCAGCGCGCCAATCCTCGAAGGCAATCGTTCCGCATGCCGGATGAAATGATGGCCGCTCACGCGATCGACTCGTCGATCTTCCGCGGCTACGATGAAATGTATGTCGACATCGTGACGGACAACGACGGACATTACGGCGACACTTCCTTTTGGGATGCGAATTGGAAAGATAGAAGCGGTGAGCTCGCAGGGCAGAATGGCCCCTCCGCAAAAGCGGCCCGCGTTCAGGTATTGAAGGATATCGATAAAAAGCGTTTTCGCGAACTGTTTACGGATTTGATGACGCGGCCGATGAATCGGCCGAAGAAGCAGTAGTAGCACAGGCTTCAGTGGAGTGAACCCCTATTTTGAGACAAACGGAACTGGCACACTTAGCAGGGAAAGGGACTGCGAGTGGCCAAGAAACGATTGCGGCGGTATACGAAGGAGTTTCGTGGGATGGCGGTAGAGCGACTCAAGACTTGCGATAACATCGTGGCGTTGTCGCAGGAACTGGGCGTGCATCGACGACTTCTGTATCAGTGGCGGGATCGACTAGATCCGGTGGATAGCGATGAGGAATCGCCGCCGGGGAACTCGCGGGAATCCACGCTGCGGAAGGAAATCAGCCAGCTCAAGCGGGTGCTGGCGGAGAAAACGCTGGAGGTGGATTTTTTCAAAGGTGCCTTGCAAAAAGTCGAGGCTCGACGCCGGAACAGCGATATGACTGGCGAGAAGGCGTCTACGACGAAATCCAGGAAGTGATGCCTTTGCAAGGTGGCCTAAGCATCGAGCGGATGTGTCAGCTAGCCGGAGTGAGCCGCGCGGGTTTTTATCGTTCGCTGCGCGAGCGGGCGCCGGTCCAGGAAGAGATGGAAGTGCGGAGCGTGATCCAGCGGATCGCTGTGGAGCATCGGCGGCGCTACGGCTATCGACGGATCGGCGCGGAGTTGCGGCGACGCGGGATGGCTGTGAATCACAAGCGTGTGTTGCGGATTTTGCGCGAAGATAATTTGCTGGGCGTACAGCGGCGAAGATTTGTGGTGACTACCGATTCCGATCACCGGTTCGAGGTGTATCTGAATCTGGCCAGCCGCATGAGCCTGACGGGGATCAATCAGTTGTGGGTTGCGGACATCACCTACATCCGATTGCAGCAGGAGTTTGTTTACCTGGCGGTGGTGCTGGACGCGTACTCGCGCAAAGTGGTGGGATGGGCGCTGGACCGCACACTGGCGGCGCGGTTGCCGATTGCGGCGCTGGAGCAGGCGGTGGCCCAACGACAGCCGCCGCCGGGCTTGGTGCATCACTCGGATCGCGGCGTGCAGTACGCCTGCGGAGATTACGCCCAGGTCCTGCAACGGCACCAAATGATTCCGAGCATGAGCCGTCCGGCGAACCCGTACGACAATGCCAGTTGCGAAAGTTTTATGAAGACGTTGAAGCGAGAAGAAATTTACACCAACGAATATCGCGATTTGGACCATCTTTTCGCGAATATCGAAGCATTCATCGAACAGTACTACAATCGGCGCCGGTTACATTCGGCGTTGGGCTACCGACCGCCGGAGGAGTTTGAGCAGCAAGCCAGTCCAGCGATCCATTCTGCTGGAGCGACAATGAGTTTTTTCAGGCATGGGGAGATCTAACCGTCCGATGATCGGGAAGACAAAAAACGGGGAGCGACCCAACAGTCGCCCCCCGGCTCATCGTCCGGATGAGTCTCCAACTGGCTAATCCTCGGCGAGTTGCTCTCCAGCAGAGCTCGCCTCCGCTTCACCAGTCGGGCGCGATCCTGTAGGAGAAGGTGCAGTTTGAGAAGCAAAAATCATGGAACGGCAAGTGTGCTAGTTTCAAATTGTCTCAGCTGAGGGGTTCACCCCATCAGCCTGTCTGCTTCTGAATTTCGTGGCGATGCTAAAGTCGTCCAACGAAAACAGGCTGAAGCCTGTTCCACTGGAAATCAAACGAATGACCACCACTCGCCGGGAATTTATTAAAACAGTCGGGGCCGCAATCGCTTCCACAAAAATGGAATCGGAACCGCCGGAGAATTCTTCGATTTCTCCAATGCAGCAGCCCAACCATGCGCCGCCGCAAACCTCACACAGGCGAAAAGTGATTTACGACCAGGACAACGCCGGACCGTTCGGCACCAACATCCTGGGAGCGCTGATGATGCTGCAGGCCGACAACATCGATCTTCTCGGGATCACGCTGGTCACAGGCGACGCCTGGATGAAGCGGGAGATGGCGTTCACGCTGCGCCTGCTGGAAATGATGGGCCGCACGGAAATCCCCGTATATCCCGGCGCCGAATTTCCCATGCTGAATACGAAAGAAGAATGGCAACTCCGCCAGCAGCTCTTTGGCGGCCATCGCCTTGACCCGTGGATGGGCGCTTTCAACAGCGCCAGTGGCGGCCCGGACGAGATTAAACCTTTGCCACCGCCTTACGATCGCTTCGCGAATATCAACGCCCAGCAGGAGCACGCCGCGCGATTCATCGTCAAGACTGTGCGCGAAAATCCCCGTGAGGTGACAATCTATGCCGGAGGCCCGCTCACGAATCTGGCGCTGGCGATTGCGCTTGCCCCCGACATCGTGCCCCTGGTGCCCGAAGTTGTGATCATGGGAACCGGCTTCCACGTTTTCACCAACACCTTCAATATTTTTTTCGATCCCGAATCGGCGAGAAAAGTCCTGCGCGCCGCATGGCCGAGATTCACTATCGTCGGCGTGGACATCGCCGAGGAAATTCACGAGAGCGATGAGATCTTCCCGGGCCGCGCGATGGTTGAGGAAATTGCGGCGCGCGCTCAGAGCCCCATTGCCGATCTTTTTCAAATGTACGCGGTTGAGCCGATGCGGCGCGATCCTGGCGCGCGCCTTTTCCGCATGGCGGACGAAATGATTGCCGCGCAGATCATTGATCCGGGCATTTTCACGAAATCGGAAACCATGTACGTGGATATTTGCACGACGCCCGGCCCCCGGTACGGCGATTCGATGTTCTGGAAGCAGAATTGGCAGGATGTGCCAGATGCCGGAGTACCGCTGAGCGCGGCGGATCGTCGAGTATTCGTGAACCCGAGCCAATTTTACCTTGGACCGCCGCCTTCGGCTGGATTGGCGAACCTCTTGCTCGAATTAGATCACGACCGTTTCAAGAAACTTTTTGTGGATTTGATGACAAAACCGATTCGGAAGGCATGACCGCCTGCATTTTTCGTGAAGTTATTCCGTGAAAACGATTCCGACCGCCGTGCGATCCTTGTCCGCGCCCGGCTTCGATGCGCACAACGTACCCTCGCAATCGCAAGCGGACTGTCCGACGTTCCGCCAATTCCGGGATTATCGAGCTGCACCTGCAACTCGGACTGCAGCTTCGGGCTGTGATCCAGATAAATCAGCGCGCCGTGCAGGCTGAGATCGCTGATCACGGTTTCTTCCTCAAAGGCTTCGCCGCCATCGGTAAGGCCGGTCACGCGTGCGCGAAAATTCGCATCGCGGCGCAGACCTTCGCGGACGGCCGGAATGACGACGTCCAGATTTGTTTTATCCAGCGTCATCACCATGCCCTCGGCCGCGGCCCACACGTTCGCAAATTTGTCGCGTGCCTCGCGCAGGATCGCATCCACGACTTTATCGGTGGAATCGGGATCGTGATGAAACAGGACGAGATTTTTGACGCCGGCTTCTTTCGCGATTTTCACGCCCTCAAGCCACGAAGAATGTCCCCATCCTTTGCGAGTCGAAGCCAGTTGCTCAGGAGTGAACTGGGCGTCGTTGATAAAAATGTCGGCGCCATCGGCAAGTTCCAATAAACTTTTGTCGAGCTTCGGATCGCCCGGCTCGTTGTCGGTGGCATACACAACCGTTCCCGCCGGCGTCTCGAATCGAAACCCCAGGCAGCCTTGCGGATGGTGCAGCCAGCGCGCCGTCACGCGCGCACCCGGCACATTGAACTGGTCTCCGCCGTTGACCTCTGTAAATTCCCGCTTGCGCGGACATCGCCGTGAGATCTACTGGAAAATAGGGGTACGCCATCTGCGCTTCAAACACACGCTTCAAACTGCCCGCACCCAGATACTCCGACCTGAAACTGTAAAAATGAAAACGATTCTGTTCCGAATACAGCGGAGAGAAAAACGGGATTCCCTGAATGTGGTCCCAGTGATAGTGCGTCACAAAAAT
The DNA here is from genome assembly GCA_963788335.1 of Terriglobia bacterium. Classification (GTDB taxonomy): domain Bacteria; phylum Acidobacteriota; class Terriglobia; order Acidiferrales; family UBA7541; genus Palsa-360. Next base: position 36,969 of record CAWBGM010000006.1, on the reverse strand, counting down.
ATGCGGTTCGATTTTTTCGGATTCCGGCGCCGCTTCCAGATGACGGCCCAGCATCCGCAACCCGGTCCCGCAGTCCAGAATCACTCTTGCACCCGCGGGCGTCGTCAGCTCGACGCACGCCGTGTTGCCGCCGTAACGCCAGGTCGCTTTGTCCACCGTGGGCGTCGATCCGCGGACGCCCCAGAAACGCAGCTTGGCCAGACGGTCGTGGGCAACCTTCTGTGCGGGCTTGGCCATTGGTTCGGCCGCGATGGAATGTGTAGGGGGCACGGAGGCTCGAATTATGGACAATTTTTATACTAGGGAGCGTATCACCCCAAGTCAATTATCTTCCGGGGCATGTGTGCGTTAACAATACGCTTAATTCATTGGTGTCCAATGAGGTTCGGCTGTCCATTGAGGCGTCTCACCCATTACAATAATCACGATGCATGTTCACGCGCACGGCCCCGGACACGCAAACGACCACGCGGACGGCCATTCGCATTCATCGCCTCAGATGACCAGCGGAGTTCTGGCCGTTGCTGTCATTGCCACAGCTCTGCTGGTTGCCGCCGAGCTCATGGGCGGCTACGTGGGCCATTCGATTTCCCTCGTTAGTGACGCGCTCCATAATCTTTCCGACATTCCCACGATGCTGATCTCCTGGGTGGCGCTGCGATGGGCCGCGCGTCCGGCGGACCATGAACGCACTTACGGCTACCAGCGCGCCGGAGTTCTGGCCGCTTTTACCAATGCAATTTTGCTGATTTTGGTCGCTCTTGGACTATTCTATGAAGCCTTTCAGCGCTTCCGGCACCCGGTGGCCGTCCATGAAAGCTGGATGATTTGGATTTCACTGCTGGCGCTGGCGATCAATGGCGGAATCACACTGGCGCTTGTCAGTAGTCGGCGCGATATCAATCTCCGCAGCCTGCTCCTACACAATTTCGGCGACGCAATCTCGAACATCGGCATCCTTGTTGGAGCATTGGCAATTCGAATGACCGGCGCGCAGTGGCTCGATCCGGCCATCGGTGTGTCCATTGCCGCGATGGTGCTGTGGTCCACCAATGGACTTCTTCGCGAGGCCGGGAACATCCTGTTGGAAGGCCGTCCGAAAGGCATTCACCTCGAGTCGGTTGCGCGTGTGCTTCTATGCATCAAGGGAGTTCAGGAAGTTCACGACATCCACATCTGGACGATCGGAACCGATCTGGTCGCGCTCTCCTGCCACATTCGCATTCCAGACATGCACATGGACGAAAGCGAGAAAATCCTGCAAGCCGTTCGAACATGCCTGAACTCGGAATTCCACATTTCACACACCACGATTCAATTCGAGCGCGCGGGGCTGATGCAGGACACCGGCTACCATATGCCGCTGCCTGCGCAATCTTCCAACACGTAAGATCAAATGGATTCCTCAAGTTGTGAGATGGCGCCCGTTGGCGGGGGACGCGTTCAAATTCGAAGGGGATTAGTTCCGCAATTGCACCGTTGTCCCGCGCGCCTCATTCATTTGCTCCGTGGCCTGGGAATCGAGTTCGCTCATCGGCAGCGTGTGTCGAAATCCTTCCGGCGTAACATATTGCAACTGCGCGCCGACGACGGAAAATACGGACGCAAACAGAATACGCCCGTCTCGCCGAACCAGGACGAATTCGCCTACATCGCGGACGGGCGCCGCCGGAGGAGCGGAATTGGCGAGTGACGAAGCTGCCGCAGGGTCATAGCCGGTATCCGCGCTCTGCGGGGCCGCTGTGGGAACGGGTTGCTGGATGACGATCACTTGGGGTTGCGGCTGTTCCTGTGGCGGAGGCTGATCGTAGTCGCTGTAATCGCCATAGAACGGATACCCGCCGAAAAGAATTGGCACAAATGAACTTTGACCGCGACGGCTTCCGCGACCAAAGCCACGAGACGCATGGTTGTGGAGAGCGCTACTGATTGCTGCCAGATGGGTATAGTCAAAACCCAGCCCCGGCACGTTGTTCACGTCCCCGAAGCTGACGAAGTCGGCGGTCGGGGAGAAACTCGAACTCATTTGCCCATTCGGCAATAAACGAATGACGGTTGCCGGCCGCGCCGTCGGGAAAGGAGTGGAAAAAATGGCTGGCGCCGCGCCCCGGGCTCTGTAAGTTGGGGCCACATGAGCCGTGGACGTTCGAACGGAAATACTTCCGCCGCGCATCTGAGCACCGGCACTGGAGCAGGCGAACATTACTGCCAGGACGACGGCAAAAATGTGCCGGTGGCTGCATGGTGTGATCATATCGACGCCCCTGAGAATACAGATGCCCGGACCACTCCTTCGGTTGCAGGAAAGCGCCCGCCTTGGGGCCCAGGGCTGATTTGGGGCAGGCAGCGCATGATTCCTGCGTGCATGCCGGAAATACGGTCCGTGGGGCTGTCGTTTTCCCCCGCTTCCCAGCTTTCACGCCTTGTGTTATAACCGTCGGGCCGTGGAATGCCCAATCAATGCGCGCCCTGCTCCGATTCGCTCGATTTCCGGCGAATTGCAGCAGTCCGTAGAGCATCCCATGAGTTTCTGCCCGGTTTGTTCACAGCGCCTGGAGCCGAAACGCTGCAAACTGGTTTGCACCGAGTGTGGGTATCATCTTTCCTGCTCGGACTATTACTGAATGCGCCCCCCGGGCGGCTGAACGAAATTTTAATTTTGCTGAAAATTTCCTGTAAGGAGGACGGACTGTGGCACTAAAAATTACCGATCGCATGGTGGATGGGGTAGCCGTCGAGGAACTGGAAGGGCGAATCGTTCTGGGTGAAGAGAGCAACGCGCTCCGGGAAAAAGTAAAAGCTCTGCTGGCCGCGGGTCAGAAGAAGATTGTTCTTAACATGGACAAAGTTTCCTATATCGACAGCTCCGGGCTTGGGTCGCTGGTTGCCTCGCACACCACGGCGCGCGCGCAAGGCTCCCTGCTCAAGCTTTCTAATCTGGGCTCGAAGTTCCAGGAAATCCTGCTGGTGACCAAGCTGGTCACTGTTTTTGAAGTCTACCCTTCGGAAGCGGAAGCGATCGCCGCCTTCTCGAAGTGAGGCTCGGGCGCGGGTCAACAGATTTGTGAAAATTAAAGTGGCATCCCAGGTCGCCGGGATGCCACTTTTTATTTCCGTTCGGGATTTCGGAAGGCTAGTCCTTGAGCCGGCACATCGTGATCCCACTCATCAGCTTCGGAAAAAAGTCCGTGGATTTCTGCGGCAACACCTCGCCCGCCATCGCCATGTTCGCCACGGTTTCCACGCTGACCGAATTCAACAGGAAGCAAATCTGCGCGCGTCCCTCGTCCACTTCCTTGATCGCCGTATCCATCTCTCGTTCGTAGGTAATGTTCTTCTCGGTCTTGACCGCGTCGGGCGTAATTCCCAAACCGCGTTCCAGGATCAGACTGTGGAGCAACACAACATCGAGCTGCCGTTGAGCCGGAGAAACGCCGGGCAGAAGCGTTTCGAGGTTCGCGTCCGTCTTCAGCACCAAAATTGTGAAAGTTCCGCCTCCCGCATAGACGCCGATCGCTCGTTTTTCCTGTCCCGCGACGAGATCGCGCCGGAATGTTTCGTACACCTCCGCGCGATTGGCCGCCGTAAACGGATAGGATTTCGAATCAAATATGCCCGCCAGCGCGGCGCGGAATGATTCCAGGGAAAATCCCGGTACGTTGGTGACGACGCGATGCGTGGGCAGGATCGTCCAGCCTTCGCCCGCTGTATTGAAAACGGACATCATCACTTTTTCGTACGGCGCGTCGAAGTCGGTTTTTCCCGCGTGCGCCCGGCATTCGTTCCGATAGGCCAGCGCGGTTTCGTAGCGATGATGCCCGTCCGCAATCGCAAGCTTTTTGCCGGCAAGTTCCCGCTGGATCGTTTCGATTACTTTTGCATCCGTTATGGGCCACATCCGGTGAACCACGTCATACTCATCGCGAATCTCGACCGCGGGCTTGGCCTGGGCCGCGGCATCCAGCAACGCATCCACGTGCTTCGCCGGATCGTTGTAAAGCATGAAGAGTTGCCCTGTGTGGGTTTGCGTGTTTCGCAAAAGTTCCAGCCGGTCTGCCTTGGGTCCGGAAAGGGTTTGCTCGTGGCGGAAAATGACTCCTGCCGAATAATCCTCGATGCGTCCAACGGCAATGAAGCCTTTGCGCGTGCGACGATCCTTTGTTCTCGGCACGGTGTATTCCTGAAAATAGGCATAGATCGACGGGGTTTGCATCCTGCACAATCACTCCCGCGCGAATCCATTCCTCAAGCGCGTGCGCGGCTCGCGTGTACACATTGTTTCCCGGCGAATCCCCTGGCAGCGATTTTCCTTTTTCAACCGGAATCAGGTTGTAAGGACTTGCGGCCGCATATTTTTCAGCCATTGCCGGAGTAATCTTGTCATAGGGCTGCGTCAGTACGTTGGCCGGCTCCACGAGGGCGGAATTGTACCGGTAAGCTCGGAAAGGAAAAATCTCTGCCATTCTTACTTCCTCCTGTTGGGGAAAAACCACGCGCCAAAACGGGTTTAACGATCCTGAGACTTCAAGGACTTTATCTGTCAAGGAAAGCAAACCAATATAATACAATCAATATTCCACGGAGGCCCGGTTAACATTCAATGCGAGCAGGCACACCACGTTTTTCCGAAGTGCGCGCGTTGATTTTCGATCTGGACGGCACCCTCATCGATTCCAAGCTGGACCTGGCCCTGGCGGTGAACGCCGCGCTTGTGGAAATGAGCCGAAGCCCGCTGCCGCACGAACAAATTTTCAGTTATGTGGGGAATGGAGCGCCAGTTTGATTGCGCGCGCCCTGGGCGATGGCGCCACCGATGAGGATTGCCTCCGCGGCCTCGAATTCTTTATACGCTACTATTCCGTGCATAAACTCGACAACACAACGTTGTATCCCGGCGTTCTTGAGGCTCTCGAAGCGCTGAATGGAATGCCGATGGCCATTCTCACGAACAAACCAGTCGGAGCCAGTCGCGGGATTGTCGAGGGGCTGGGCCTCGCGGGTCATTTTCGATTTGTGTACGGCGGCAACAGCTTCGAGCGCAAGAAGCCGGATCCCCTCGGTGTCGAAATTATCCTGCGCGAATTCGGCGCGGCTCCCACGCAGGTTCTGTTTGTCGGCGATTCCGAGATCGACGTGCAAACCGCGCGCAACGCCGGCACCTGGGCCTGCGGCGTCACCTACGGGTTCGGCAGCCATCGCCTCGCCGAATATCCCCCCGATTTGCTCGTCGATAATCTCACGGAATTGCTGCCGCACCTGGCAGGCGGTTCTTTGCCTTCGCGCTAAGCTCAGCTTGTAGGCACCCGACTCGCGGAATACCACTCCCACGTCAGCTTTAAACCTTCTTCAAAACTAAAGCGCGGATCGTATCCCAGTGTTTCCCGGGCGAGAGAAATATCGCCTTGCGAGTCGCGGATATCCCCTTCGCGGGCGGGGACATATCTCGCCGGGGCGTTGCGGCCCGTAATTTTCCCGAGCAACGAGAGCGTATGATTCAGTGTGGACCTGATGCCGGTTCCCACATTGAGCGCGGACCCAGTGGCGCTTTTTGTCTCGGCAGCCAGCAAGATCGCTTCGACAACGTTTCCCACGTAGACAAAATCGCGCGATTGCTCGCCATCACCGTAAATCGTGGGTTGTGTGCCCGCCAGAAAAGCGGCATTAAATAGGGACAGCACGCCGGAGTACGGCGAGCCTGGATCCTGCCTCGGGCCGAACACATTAAAATATCGCAGCGGAACAAATTCCAGTCCGTACAATTCCTGAAACACCCGGCCATAGGCCTCGCCAACCTGTTTGGTCAATCCATACGGAGAAATTGGCGCCAGAGGGGTGCTTTCGGGAATCGGCAGGTTGGTTGCCGTCCCATAGACGGCGCAGGAGCTGGCGAAGACCACGCGCTTTACTTTTGCATCGCGGGCGGCGATCAGGACGTTGAGAGTTCCGTCCACATTGATGCGATTGGTTTCAATCGGGTCTTTTACCGAGCGCGGCACCGAAGTCTGCGCTGCAAGATGGATCACTCGATCCATTCCCTGGCTGACTTTATTCACCGTGGTCAGATCCGTGATGCTGCCCTCGATCAACTCGACCTTTCCACGGACCTGCGCCAGATTTTCAGCCTTTCCCGTGGAAAGATCGTCCAGCACGACTACGTCGTGGCCGCGCTTCACCAATTCATCGACTGTGTTCGATCCAATGAATCCCGCACCACCGGTTATCATGTAACGCATCGGCGAATGTGCTCCTGAATACCCGTCGCGGCATCGTCCTTACTAAACCCAGGGTTCAACAGAACTGGTTTCAAGGCCGTTTTTTTTGTACCCTGAATATAGCGTGTCGGTTCGATCGTGTCATTGATTAAGCACGAAGAGATTAGGCATGAAGAGGAAGCCTGCATGCTGGAAAGGGTCGGAGCGATCCGCCTTGGTTGGTTCGCGTAAATCATGCCGCTGCATAAACGGTTCGACATTCTCGTAGTCGTTTTCTCTGCGGCACTCCTGGCGGTCTGCGCCTTCCCAGCTTCGGCGCAGAAACCTAAGCCTTCAAAGAAACGAGCGAAGACTCCGCCCGCTGCGGCAGCGGTTGTTGCGGCCCCGGTTCCGTTCCGGTCCGGTGAAATTCTGGAATATCGCGTCCTGTTCTCGAAATATTCCGTGAACGCGGCGAAAGTTGAAACCGCGATCGTCGAGCAGAGGGATTTCTTCGGGCACATGGCTTGGCATTTTCGAGCCATCGCGCACACGATGGATACCACGCGAGTTTTGTTCGCCATTGACGACCAGTTTGACTCCTACACTTCCGTCGCAAATCTTTTCTCCATGCAATACGAAATGTATCTTCACGAACAGGGTAAAGAGCAAACCTCGCAGTACCGGATGACCACCAACGCCGATCCCGCTCCTCAGGAGGGCACCGCGGTTCGCGTCGCTCCCGGTACGCGCGACGCGATCAGCTTTCTTTACAATCTCCGCGCCACGGATTGGCAGCGCACGCCGGAACTTCACATCCCCGTCTTCGACGGGAGGCGCCTGTATGACGTCGTGGCCCGCATCGACACACCTCAAGCCAGCATCAGCGTCCCCGCAGGAACCTTTTCCGCATTTCGTGTCGCTCTTCGCTTGTACGATCACGGCAAGGAACTGACCGATACGCGCCTATGGGTGTGGATTGCGCGGGACCCGGCCCACACGCCCGTGCTGGTGGAAGCCGACATTCCTTTCGGGACTGCCCGGATCGAACTCACTCACTTGCCCTAATCACCGATGCAAGCAAAGGCGGAGAAGCCCTCAGGCGGTAATTTTCGTGGAATCGCATTTATTCCAGGAAGGATTGCAGCTTTTCTCGCGATTCCACTGTTATTCGTAGGGAAGTTCTTCCGGAGCGGGCCAGTCTTCCGGGGGGAACGCGATTCCCCAAAAACCGGATGAGGGTTTCACGAACTCGACGCCCACCTGGACTTTATTGCCGGACATGGGACCAAGATAAATTACGCGGCAATCCTGTTCCGCCTGAGTCGCGCGGTTGATCAATTGAAGCGATTGCCCCTTTTCCACTTTTCCCGCGAGGGCAATCAACGCCCCGTGCGCGTTGACGACCATGGTGCGTGTCTCTTCTTCGAATGATCCGTCCCGGCGTTCACCGGCGGTACGAACCGTGACCGGCACGCTCAGTATCACGCGCTGGCTTCGACGCAGTCCGGACACAGGGGAGCCCTTCGCGGGGGTCCAGTTTGTCATATAAGGTCACGTTAACGGATAGGTTGAGCTTTCACAAGGATGCTCCCCGTGAGATTTCTCAAACAGTCGCGGTTTGTGCCAGCGTCGCGCTACACCAGAACGAGTTTATTGCGGTTGCGGGCAATACGGCGCGTGGCGTTGCGCGTATCGACCACCAGTTGTGAGGCATCGACGATCATGGAATAGTCGTAGCTGGTATGGTCGGTTGCGATCAGTACACAATCGTAAGTGGCCAGCATCTTCGCATCGACCGTTACCGATTTCATTCCTTCGAAGTTGTAGTGCCGAAGCTTGGGAATTTCCTGGAAATACGGATCGTTGTAATCGAGCGACGCGCCGCGGGCCGTCAACAGCTCGAGAATTTTCAGCGATGGCGATTCCCGCAGGTCGTCGACATCCTTTTTATACGCCACGCCCATCACCAATATTCGCGAACCTTTCAGCGATTTCTGCCTGTCGTTTAGCGCCGTGGCCACCGAGTCCACCACGTGATACGGCATCGCCGTATTCACTTCGCCGGCCAACTCGATGAATCGCGTCGCGAAATCGAACTCTCGTGCCTTCCAGGACAAGTAGTAAGGATCGACCGGAATGCAATGTCCGCCAAGGCCCGGCCCGGGATAGAAGGGCATGAACCCGAAAGGTTTTGTTGCGGCCGCGTCAATCACTTCCCAGATATCGATTCCCATGCGCTGGCTCAACATTTTCAGCTCATTCACCAGGGCGATGTTGACGCAGCGGAAAATATTTTCGAGCAGCTTGGCCATCTCGGCTGCCTTCGTGGAGCTTACGGGTACGACGCGCGCTACAATTTGCGCGTACAGTGACACGGCGGCGCGCCCGGAGGGGGGATTTACTCCGCCCACGACTTTGGGAATTTGCGCTAAACCATACTGCTTGTTGCCCGGGTCTTCTCGCTCCGGCGAAAATGCGAGAAAGAAATCCGTTCCAATCTGTTCGTTTTCCGGGCCATGCGCAATGGGGCACTTCATTCCCGTCTGCTCCAGGACCGGCAGCACCAATTCCTCGGTCGTTCCCGGATAGGTGGTGGATTCCAGGACCACCAGTTGCCCGCGTTGCAGGTGCGGCCGGATCGACTCCGCCGTATCTTCCACATAGGAGAGGTCCGGTTCGCGGCGCTGATCGAGCGGGGTAGGCACGCAAATGATGATCGCGTCCACTTCCGCGAGGCGCGAAAAATCGGTCGTGGCCCCAAAATGTTTCGACTGCACGAACTGCTGAATTTTATTTTGTGGGATATGCTGGATGTACGTCTGGCCGCGATTCAGTTTTTCGACCTTCACCGGGTCCGTGTCAAATCCGGTGACGCGGTGTCCGGCTTCGGCAAACCGCAACCCGAGCGGCAGTCCCACGTACCCACATCCGATGATTCCGACGCGGAGTTGCGCGCCTTTGAAATATTCTGGTTTGCGATCGGTTGGCATTGATGTCGTTTCCCGCCTCTATCGAGTTTTACGTTCGAGCGTCACGCGCGAATATAACAACTTTCCAATCTTCGCAACACACGCTCCGCGCACTCGTGTGCCCCAATCGCCAATCGCATCCTGGAAAGAAAGGCGGCTGAAGGTGGCCTCAGGGAGTGGTGTTTCGCTTCTGATAACAAAGCAAAATCAGGTCGGCCCGGCGGCGCACTCCGAATTTCCCAAGGAGGTTTGAGACGTGAAATTTTACGGTCCGCTCGGAAATATTAAGTTTATTGCCGATTTCCTTGTTGGCCAGATTTTCCAGCAGGGAATTCAGAACTTCCTGTTCCCGAGGACTCAAATCGGCAGAGGTATCGGCTTTCAGGCGGCGACTGTGCGAACCGCCCAGGATCGAATCGACAAACCCGGAAAGGACGGCCCGCGGAACCCAGAAGCCGCCCGCGGCCACCAGGGGAAGCGCTCGGGGCAACTGTTCACGAGCTTCGGTGTAGCTGAGCAATCCCTTCGCCCCCATCTGCAGCAGCGAATAACTTTCCGCAGCGTCAAATTTTTCGGCAACCACGATGATGCGCGCTTCCGTATGGTGATCGAGGATATTGGAAATCAGCGCCCCTGCCGCCGGCCGCGCGACATGCGCGTCCACCACGTACACGATAGCCTTGGGCACCTGCAGATGCCGGAGGTCCGGCCCCAGCGTGGATTCCAGATGCCTGGAAATCAATTTGAACGCCGGGTTCGAAAGAACGCGTTCGAATTCGCTCAGCACCAGCGGATGCGGCGAAAGCAAACAGACCTGCAATGGATTTTTCTTGGCTACCTTCTTCACAGACATTGAGATTATCTGAACCGTGAACAGGGAGCAAGACTCGGTCAAGAGCGAGTTGCGTAGACGCACAACGGTAACTGAAACGAACCGTCCCGCTTTGCCGCCCGCCGTAAAATCGTCCAATGCACTTTTCGTCTTGCCTCGCCGCCGGTCCATAAACCCGGGGGCAACGCTTTCCCAACCCCTTGCCGGGCTTCTGCGCACTCGGAGTAGTTTCTGTTAGGACAATCGTTGAGATTGAAAGTGATTCACACAGACTGCGAACAGGGTAGCCTCATAGGCGACTAACCTCATATGACTTCCGTTGCAAAAAAACGCCGCTATCGCCGCGTGCAGCTTCCCAAAGGAATGCTGGTGGCATGGGAACATTCAGGAAATCGCAAAGTATCACGCGTCAGCGTACTGGCACTTGGCGGCCTGTTTATTTCCACTCCTGAGCCCCCTCCGGCCGGCGACGTCATTAAACTGATTTTCGAGATACCCGGCGGGGATGTGCGCGCCCGGGCGCTGGTGCGAGATAGTCAGCCGAAAAAGGGAATGGGCATTGAATTCACATCCATGGGGCATGAAGCTCGCGCACGCCTGAACCGGCTCATGAAAGTTCTCACCCAGGCTTGATTGAGGTTCAGTCCGTACGCCGGTGTTTCTACCGCTGCGGAAAAGCGAATGCCTCGAACATGTCCGCGCGCGCCTTGTGATCGGATGAAATGACCTGAAGCAAGTCGGCCACCGAAATCATTCCAAGATATCGTCCCGATTCCTCGGCAATCAGCAGGTGGAAGACGCTGTTCTTTTCCATGAGGCGCAGGCACTCTTCCAGCCCAATTTCGGGCCGGACAACAAGTAGGTCGCGCGTCATGATTTCCGACACACGCATCCACGCGGGGCATTTGTTTTCCGCGGCGACCTTCTCGGAAATGTCGCTCTGGGATACGACACCCGCCAATTGCGCCGCTTCGTTCAACACGCCTACCGAACGCACCTTGTGCTCACGCATATAAAGAGCTGCGTCGCGCACCGTCATATCGTCACGAATCGAATAAATTTCTTGTCTGGATCGAACCAGGTCCAGGACTTTCATGGGCGAGACCTCCCGAAACTCCCGACATTTTGGATGGCCGAATTGTCCCCATGATAGGCCTGTTCCCAAGTCAATGACAATCAATTTCGCTAATGGATCCGGATGGCCACGGGTCTAATTCATTCGAAGTGACATTCGAAGTGACTGACGGGCGAAGGGATTTCGCTTTTTCTTGTGGCAATATAAAATAGTAGGATAGCTGTAAACATTTCCCTTCTTGGAAGCAATTAGGGCCAATGACCGCACTTCTTACCGCGAGGCGCTTGAAATGTGGATTTTGCAATGAATATAGCCAGGGTGAAAATCGCGTTCCTTGCGCTGACTGCTTTCCTGGTTGCCATTCAAATCGTTCAACCCAAACGCCTCAATCCACCTGTGGTCCCTAGCAGGTCGCTTGCATCCCACGAAAAGGTGCCGGGAGAAGTCCAGACGATCCTGAATCGAGCTTGCGGGGATTGCCACTCAAACGAAACCAGTTGGCCGTGGTATAGCCACCTTGCGCCCCTCTCCTGGGTGATCACCGATGATGTGAACCAAGGCCGCCGGCACATGAACTTTCAGGATTGGGATGCCCAGACGAGCCCTAGGGAAGCTCATGACCACATCGTGGACATTTGTACAGAGGTTCAGCAAAAAGGGATGCCCCCGTTCTCCTACCGCCTGGTCCATCCCGATTCGAGATTGAATCCAATGGAGATAGCTGCGATTTGTTCCTGGACTCAGTCATTTGGAGCAGCTCCGGAACAGGGAAGATAGAGTGCTGGGAACCTGTTTCGGCTCGGGAATCTGTTCAAGACTGGAACAATGGTTCTCCAGAAGAGAAACTGTTTTCCCGCATTTGCACCTTCCCGGGGCCGAAGTGTTGTTTGGAATGCGAACTGCCAGAAAGCCAATTGAGTCATAAGCATTTTGTAATGTGTTAGATATCCGATTCCACGCTTCTCCTGACCCCTCGCCGCCCTACCCAAACCCTCAAATAAGTTTGGTTCCCTGTGTGCATTCAGTTAATGGGGGCTGGTTCTTAGTGTCTTAGACCAGAAACTATGGCGACTACGGCAATTTCCAGTGCAGGCTCAAGGGACAGGTCGGGGGATACTCCTCCGATCGGAATTATTTTCGGCCGTTCGGCAGTCATGCAGACCGTGCGCCAAAAGATCGAAAAAGTCGCTTCTTCCGGTGTGCCCATTCTCATTCAAGGCGAGAGCGGTACTGGCAAAGGCCTGATGGCGCGTTTCGTCCACAATTTGTCAGCCACGGATCAGACTCCTTTTGTAAAAGTGAATTGTGCCGCGATTCCGGGGACTTTGCTGGAGAGCGAATTATTTGGCTTTGAGAAGGGCGCGTTTACTGGAGCGCATTCCGCCAAGCCGGGACGAGTGGAATTGGCCAACGGGGGCACCCTGTTTCTGGATGGGATCGACGAAATTGATATGTCTCTGCAGGCCAAATTGCTTCAGCTGTTGCAGGACGGACAATTCAGCAGAATCGGCGGACAGGAAGACCGCCACGTTCAATTGCGGGTTATTTGCGCAACAAACCGGCAACTGGATCGTGAAATTTCGCTGGGGCGGTTCCGCCAGGACCTGTATTACCGAATTAATGTCGTCAGCATTCAATTGCCCACGTTACGTGCGCGATCCGAAGACATCTGCGAGCTGGCGAGTTATTTCCTGGAAGTGCATCGTATTCGTCACAACATTTCGCCGAAGCCCCTTTCCGTGCCGGTACTACGGCTGATGCAGAAACATCCCTGGCCCGGGAACATTCGCGAGCTGGAAAATTTGATCGAGCGGTACGTGATCCTCGGTTCGGAAGACGCTGTCTCCAGCGAACTGCTGAGTTGGGAGCAAACCCATGCCGTTTCGGATGCCCCCACGGACGGACAGATTCACCTGAAGAAAGTCACTCGGCAGGCTGTGCACGATCTGGAGCGAAAGATTATCTTGAGTGTCCTCGAAGCGAACCGCTGGAACCGCAAGCGGACGGCGACCGCCCTGAAGATAAGTTATCGGGCGTTGCTGTATAAGATTCGGCGCGCTGGATTGCCTCCCAAAAGGGGAATTCACATCGCGGCTGGCGGTTCCGAAACGCCGGAGATACCAGCGGACTGATTCGTATGTCCTTCGCGCCGGGCCCAAGGAAGATCAACGAACTTTGGTAGGTGGGGGGACAAATTATAGCCGTTCAACGCCCAAGACCATGAAAACGGACCGAATGCAGTGGAAATCGGCTTCCACATCTTTCCAAACTTCCAACCATGACCCAATCGCTGCCCGAATCCGGCATTTGTTTCTAAATCACTGAAAATAAAAAACGTAAATAAAACCACTCTTGAACTTCCATGAAAGATGGAAGTTTATTGCCACAATGTGGTACCGGGCGACATCTTTCGTAGTCAGTTTCCGAAAGCCCTGATGAGCCCTGAAATGAACTGTAAATAAAAGACATATAAAGGCTTAAAGCTAAATATAAACAGGCTGAAAATTAATCCACAGGCATGGCCCGTACGTTGCTCATGCCCTATAGCCGCATATGTGATTTGTGGCAGTTGATCTTTTGTGATTTACGAGGTGGCATGGGAATCCGGGCTGATGAGAATCTGCTTCCAGTTGGCGCGCTTGGTCCGAGGACTGGGTTGAACCAGTATTTCGTCCATAGCGTGAGCCCTGCCATGCGCGGCCTCGAGCGTACCGTTGCCGACATTGCCCCTACGGACATCCCCGTTTTGTTAGTCGGAGAAAGCGGTACGGGCAAGGAAATCGTGGCTCTGGAGATACATCGTCTGTCAAGGCGGTGGAAAGAAGCATTCGTAAAATGCGGTTGCGCGGGTCTGTCAGCGGAGTCGCTCGGAGCTCGCCTGCGATGCGGGGACAATGTCCCGGAGGAAGAGGCGGCGAGCGGCGGGTCATTATTCCTGGACGAGATTAATCATCTTGAACCATCCAGCCAGGCGCGACTATTGAATCTGCTCCCTGACGGAGGAGCGGTACCGTCCTCGGGATTGCTCAGTGTCCGAGTCATTTCCTCCACCACGCGCAATCTTGAGGATGAAATGCGCGGCGGGCGATTCCGCGAAGAGCTTTATTACCGGATCAATGGCGTGCACCTTCATTTGCCGCCGCTTCGCAACAGAACCGAAGATATCCCTTCGCTGCTTGAATTTTTCTTCAAGAAGTATGCCTCCTTATTTGGCAGGCCCGAGCCAGACTTGACCCCGTCAACGATGGATCTGTTGCTGCGGCATTCCTGGCCGGGAAACATTCGCGAGCTGGAAAATGTGGCGCGAAAAATAGTGGCGCTGGGCAATGAAGAATTGGCGACGCATGATCTTGCGGCCGGGGAAGCGCCAAAGGCCCCCGAACCCGCCGCTCCACCGAAGATCTCGGGAAATGGACGCGCCCCGCTTCGCTCACTGAAGGAAACGGCGAAAGAGGCTTCCCGCACGGCCGAACGAGCCATGATTTTGAGTCAACTGGAGCGCACGCGCTGGAACCGCAAGCGAACAGCTCGTGAACTTCAGATCAGTTACAAAGCATTGCTGTACAAACTGAAGCAACTGGGATTGGACGGAACCGATCGTCCGGACGAGCAATGAGGAGATATGCTATGAATCGAATGCGATTTTTTGCCGTCGCGATTTTGCTCGTGTGCGCGGTTAATACCGGAGCGGCACAGAAGAATGACGCTCCTGTAACCACGGCTCGGAACGACGCTGCTCCGGTGAGCGACGCCAAAACGGCTCCCACCCCGGCCACCACCGATCCGGCCTATGTGATCGGCCCGGAAGACATGCTCGACATCAACGTGTGGAAAGAGCCGGACGTCAGCCGTGTCGTGCCCGTGCGTCCGGATGGAAGAATTTCCCTGCCGCTCATCAATGATGTACAGGCGGCCGGCATGACGCCGCAGCAATTGGCGAATGGAGTGACAGACAAATTGCGCAAGTACTTCAATGAACCCCAGGTCACCGTCATCGTGACACAGATCAATAGCCAGCGCATCTATGTGGTGGGAGAAGTGCCCCGAGCGGGTGCCTTCCCGCTGATCCCGGGGATGACCGTGCTGCAGGCGCTATCCGCCGCGGGTGGTTTCACGCCTTACGCGGATATGAAGAAAATCCACATCATGCGGCTGCATGATGGCAAGTACGCCCAGTTGCCCTTTAACTACAAGGAAGTGCTTAAGGGCGACAATCCCGAACAGAATATCAAGCTGGAGCCCGGCGACACCGTCGTCGTCCCGTAAGAGGTGAATCCATGAGGTTGCGACAATCAAGCTGGATCCTTGCCATTGCTCTGATCGCGCGCGCTGGTGGGCTACAGGCACAGGATCAGAAGCCTGCAGGTCAATCGGCTGCGCAACCATCGGGTTCTTCCGCTCCTATTCTTCCCATGAATTCGGGCCTCGGGCCCGGGTACGCGAAACCCCCGATCCCTGCCGCCCGTGGGGTTTCCTCCGATTACGATTCCAATGCTTTCGATCCCTCGGACGTGACTCCCGATCAGAACACTCTCGCCGGCGCCCAGACCTTCGGAATGGGGTCGCTGGCTCATGTTCATAATATTTTCGATCCTTCGATTTCCGTTTCGCAGCTCGGCCTGTTATCGCCGCCCGCGGCGCCGGGACAGTCAAACTTGACCGGGTCGACTCTGGTCGGAGGCATCATGAATTTCAGCCGCAACTGGGGCCAGTATCATTTCACGGCTGCCTACAACGGCGGGGAAACATTCACGGAGGGAATCGGCTCGGCCCAAAGTTTCTTTCACGACTTGATTCTTTCGCAGGAGATCGATTGGGGCAGGTGGCACGTCATACTCCGGGATGACTTCGTGGCGTCGCCCGGTGCTGCCTTCACGAACACGGGGATGGGTGGCCCCGGACTGAGCGCCCAATTTTTCACCACTCTAGGATCATCGCTCACCAGCATCGGCCAATCGTTCGTTCCAGGAGAAACGATCCAAACCGGAATCGCCACGCGCTTTCGGAATGCCTCCCTGGGACAGGCGTCGTATTCGTTCAGCCGCCGGGCCGCATTTACTGTCTCGGGTTCGTACGGTTTTCTGACGTTTCCGGAGGCCGGGTATTTCAGCAGCCGCATGTACAATGCTCAGGCGGGCTACGACTATTTGCTCGATCCTTCCAATTCGGTTGCCATCCTCGGCAGTTACGGAAAAATCGATTACACGGGGACGTCAATATCCACGACCAGTTATGCCGCGGCCCTTGCATACGGCAGGAAAATCACCGGTAGGATGGCGTTCCAGGTGGAGGCGGGGCCGGAGCAGATTCGTTCCATAAATGCGGCGGGTCCTTACCAACTGTGGTTTTTAAGCGCGAACAGCAATCTGGGATACGAGTGGCGGCGCGGGGGCGTCACCCTCTCATTCGCGCGTGGACTAAATTCGGGATCGGGCGTGTTCCTGGGCGAAACGGGCAACACGTTTACGGGATCGGGCCACTACGAGTTTTCGAGGGCGTGGACGGGAACCGTGAACAGCGGTTACGGAATCAGCACAAGCCTTGCCCCCGCAGGCGTGGCCACCACAAGATTCGACAACTGGTATATCGGCGCGAATCTTGGACGGCGTCTGGGCCCTCACGTCCAGTTCAATTTCAATTACGGCCTCGAGAAACAGATTGGAAACGCCGTTTGTCCTGTGACAAGTTGCGGCGTAAATGGATTTCAACAAACCTTCGGAATGACGGTAAACTGGCACCTGCGTCCAGCCGGGTAAGATCGCGCCGGAATTTTTGACAAGCGGAGAAGCCAACCAGGGAAGTCGTGGGGCGGCTGCCTTAGCTGAGGAAGCGGCGAATGTACAAGAAGTTCTTTGGGCTCAAAGAAAATCCGTTCAACGTGAATCCGGACCCGCGTTATCTCTTCCTGACGCAGCATACGCAGGAAGCGCTGGCCTGCTTGACGTACGGAATTGAGACCCGCAAGGGCTTCATTCTGTTAACCGGAGAAGTGGGAACCGGCAAGACCACGCTGATCAACAAGCTGCTCGAATGGCTGCACAAGGAACGCGTTTCCACCGCGTTTGTTTTCAATCCGCGCCTGAGCGTCTCCCAGTTTTTCGATTTCATGATGGCCGATTTCGGCATTCCCTGCGAATCGAGGCAAAAAGGGCAGATGCTGATGAAGCTCAACCAGTGGCTGCTCGAAAGGTATCAGGCGGGCGAGCGCGCAGTGCTGATTGTGGACGAAGCGCAAAATCTTTCGCCGCAGATGCTCGAGGAAATCCGGCTGCTTACCAACCTCGAGACCTCCACCGAAAAACTTTTGCAGATTGTGTTGGCCGGCCAGCCCGAACTCGATCAAAAACTCAACCAGCCCCAGTTGCGCCAGCTCCGCCAGCGCATCACGCTCCGTGCGAAGACGCGCCAGCTCACGCTCGAAGAAACGAAGGGTTACATCGAAGAGCGCCTGCGAATTGCCGGCGCGGAAAATCCCGATATTTTCAGTCCGGGTGCGATCGAAGCCGTGCACCGCTACGCTCGCGGAATTCCCCGCGTGACTAATCTGCTGTGCGAGCACTCCCTGGTCAGCTCGTTTGTGGACCAGAAGAATCCCGTGCCCGCGGAAATTGTGGAAGAAGTCGCGCGCGATTTCGAGCTGCACATCGTCGACCCCACGGCGCAGGCTCCCGCGCAGGCGCTCGGCCAGGCTTTCACGCCTGGAACCAATGGCGATCAGCCGCCACTGATCGAATCTCTTCTCCAGGCCCTCAATACCCTCGTGGACCGGCTCAATGCCGCCGAAGCTGCTGTGGAAACCGAACGCGAACGAAAACCCTGAGCAAATTTTGGCCGTTGGTTACTTGCCGATCGGAAAATGGTCGCCGTATTTTCTTAATCCCAGGGCAACCCGACATAATTTTCCGCCAGCGAAGTCATCGCGGCGCGCGAGCTGGTTACATAGTCGAGTTCCGCGATCTGGCGGCGTTGATCGAAAGGATTGTCGGCATCGAAGCGGTGCAGCAGGGAAGTCATGAACCAGGAAAAGCGCTGCGCGTTCCAGACGCGCCGCAGGCATGTCTCGGAATATCGATCGAGCGATTGCGTTCTTCCGGAAGCGTAAAACTCAACCAGCGCGTGGGCCAGAATGCGAACGTCCGCCGCGGCAAGGTTGAGGCCTTTGGCGCCGGTGGGCGGAACGATGTGCGCGGCGTCGCCGGCCAGAAATAATTTGCGATATTGCATCGGTTCCACGACGTAGCTGCGCATTCCGGTGATGCCTTTTTGCAGCACGGGACCCTCGGTGAGTTTCCAGTCGCCATCCGCCGCGAGGCGCGTCTGGAGTTCGCTCCAGATTCTGTCATCGGGCCACGATTTGATGTCTTCATCCGGGGGCACCTGAATATACAGGCGCGTGATTTGTGAAGAACGCATACTCATTAATGCGAAGCCTTGCTCGTGGTACGCATAAATCAATTCGTTCGAAGACGGTGGCGCTTGCGCGAGGATGCCCAGCCAGGCGAACGGGTAAATGCGGTCGAATTCGGTGAGCACGCTGGCCGGAATGCTGGGGCGGCAGACGCCGTGAAAGCCGTCGCAACCGGCGATGAAATCGCACTGAATTTCCTCGGTCGCGCCGCCTGTGCGGAATCGGATGGACGGATTCGGCCCGTCAAATCCGTGCACACTGACATCATTCGCTTCAAAAATAATTTTGCCGCCCGCTTCGAGCCGCGCGGCCACCAGGTCCTTGACCACTTCGTGCTGCGCGTAAATGGTGATGGCTTTGCCGCCCGTCAATTCGTGCATGTCGATGCGGTGGCCGCGGCGGTTGAATCGCAGTTCGATCCCGTGATGCACCATTCCTTCGCGCTGCATGCGCTTGCCCACGCCCGATTCCATCAGCAGATCGACGGTCCCTTGTTCCAGCACGCCGGCGCGGATGCGCTCCTCGATGTATTTGCGGGTTTGCGATTCCACGATGATGGAGCCGATGCCCTGCAAGTGAAGCAGCTGCGAGAGCAATAGGCCCGCGGGTCCGGCCCCGACAATTCCGACCTGAGTGCGCACAATTTCCTCCGCGGTTTCCGCTTGAATTATCCCCGATCGAAGTTTAGACACACCTGGCATCGGTTGTCCACGATTGACAGTTTTCATGACCGCGCGCGATTTCGGGAATTCGCCGCTTCTAAGTTCTTCCTGAGGTGGCTCAGCGAAAAATATTGCACCGGGTGCCGCACCTTTGCGGTTTTACATGGGTGCGGCACCCTCAAAATTTAAAGTCGGAGTAGATGGATCGAATTATTCGTTTGCGATGGGACGCAAAACTGCAACGGAGAAATGCGCAAGTAGCGGCGCGCCTTCATCGAGCTGAAGCCAACGCACGACACAGTGGTCCTTCAGATATTTTCCCACGCGCGCTTCGTTGATGCCCAGATGCTCGGCCAGTTTTTCCTTCAGGCCGGCGCCTTCGCGGCTGTTTCGGCCGCTGCGAAGCAGATTTCCGATTCCCACTCGCAGCGTCTGGCACGCTTCCACGTAGTAGTACGTTGTCTGGTCCGTATCCGTAATCAGGAAAACGCCGGGACCCGCGGGAGCTTCATCGGACTGGTCCACCGAATACACGGCACAGGCCAGCATGCGGCGAAGTTGCGATTCCAGCTTGACCATTCGCGAGGAAAGCGCCGGATCGCCCGAGCGGGCGCGCATTTGGAGCGTTGAACTCGACGCGACCGTTTCAAAACCCCGTGCGGGTTCTGCTTCCTGTACCACGTGCGGTGTAAATTCTTCCGTCCCTTGAGCGCGACCGGGCTGAAACGCGCGAGGCTCCGCGGGGCGATCAAATGCGGATGGAGGAACCGGCGCGGCTACCGGGGTTGGAACCCCCGGAACGCCCGCGCGGAGTCCCTTGTTGCGCCCGCGTCCGCCACGGCGTCCGCGACGTTTGCGGCGGTGACCGGGCGGCAATGTTGCAGTAGCTATCGCCGGAGCTGCCGCTCCAGCGGGTGGTTGTTCAAAGACGGATTCCTGCTGCCCTCCGTCCATCTCATCTCCTGCTTCGTTGACTTGCTCGTCCGAAAATTCTGCGATGATAGGCTCCAGTCGTTCTGCGGGCTCCCCTGTCATTTCGCTGGTCGTCTCGCCGGTCATCTCGCTGACAACGGCGTGCGTGGGGCTGCCGGAAATCGGTATCGAAAGCGACGCGGGAATCGGCGCTCCCAGACGAGTGAGCGCTTCTTCGGCTTTTAGTTTCCATTGGGCGCGGCGGAATCGTTCGGCTGCCGCGGTGTACCAGCGGGCGGCTTCGGAATGCGTTCCGGCCTTCTCATGAATCTGCGCAAGTTCAAACGCAACCATGGCATCGCGCGTGCGTTCATACAACGCAGCAAGTTGACCGGAGGGATCCGCGCTGGTTCGCGCCTTGCGGATACGCGCCTGGATTTGTCGCCAATCGCTCACTGGGAATAGTGTATCAGCAGCATGGACGTGGAGCCAGCGGTACACACAGAAAAACCGGATGAGCGTTTCCATTTCGCCGGGTTCTTCCCAATTTATTTAAGAGACGAATGGGGATCGTTCCTTTGCAGCTTGGGACGCCGGGTCGTGACAGCCGGAGAAATGTCTTGGCTGTCCGTGCCTTCGGCTTTTTTCCGAGCGACGGTCAAGCAAGAGTTCAGATCGTGGATCGTACATTATGAAATAACACTCGCTCCCCTAGTAGGCGAAGGCCTTGAGGAACACGAACACCACCACGCCCGTGACCGAAACGTAGAGCCAGATGGGAAACGTCCACCGCGCGATTCGGCGGTGCATCGGGAACCGGCCTGTCAGCGAGAGAAAAAAAGTTATCAGCACCATGGGCAGCGCGACGATGGAAAGCAGGATGTGGCTGGCCAGGATGGAAAGGTACAGCGTGCGCACCGCGCTGTGGCCTGGGAAAATCGTATCGCCGTGCAGAGCGTGGTTCACGATATAGCTGACGAGAAATACGGACGAGAAGGCGAAGGCCAGCAGCATGCTCAAGCGGTGAGCTTCCCTGTCTCCATGCTTGATGAAATAAAATCCCAAGCAAAGCGCCATCGCGCACAATCCGTTCAGCAGCGCGTTGAGGGCCGGCAGGAACATCCAGCGCCCGGCGAAATCCGCCGGAGCGCGGTGCACGTACAGCAGCCACAGCAGAAACGATACCGCAAGACCGCTCACGACGACGATCGCGCCGATCGCCGGACGCGAATTGCTTTCCGCCTGTTCCATAGCGTCAATTAAACCACAGAAATTCTTCCATTTGAAATTGCGCCTGTTGCAAAATCAGAAGATGACAAGCGCCGGGCGCACTGCGCGAACAATCGAGCTATCCCGATCGCTAGGATTCGATCTCTGCGGGGTTGCTCCAGCAAACGATTTCCCAGAGCTCGCCCATCTGCCCGATTGGCTCGAGCGCGGCCATGCGGGCGAGATGCGCTATCTGCATGACGAGCGGCGGCGATCGCCCTCTCTGGCGGTGAATGGCGCGCGCAGCGTTATTGTGTGCGCGCTGAACTACAACACTTCGCTTGCATCTTCGATGGATGCGGCGTCCCGGAACTCCGCACCGTCAGGCCCGCGAGGCTGGATTTCCCGCTACGCCTGGGGCGACGACTACCACAAAGTTCTGGGCGACCGCCTCGAAACTCTTGTCGGGAATCTGCGCGTTGAATTTCCCGTACCCTTCGAGGCGCGCTGTTATGTGGACACGGGGCCGATTGTTGAACGCGTTGCGGCGAAGTATGCGGGCCTGGGCTGGCTCGCCAAAAACACATGCCTGATCAATGAAGACCTGGGATCGTGGTTTTTCCTTGGCGCGATTGTTACGACTCTCGAACTTTCCCCGTCGCTGGACGCGGCAGAGATGCCGCCGCCGGATCTGTGTGGAAACTGCAGCCTGTGCATTGACGCGTGCCCGACCGGCGCGCTCGTCGAGCCCTATGTCATGGATGCGCGGCGCTGCATTTCGTATCTCACGATCGAATACCGCGGCTCGATCCCGGAGGCATTGCGCGCGCCGATCGGAAAGCATGTGTTCGGATGCGACATTTGCCAGGACGTGTGCCCCTGGAACCTCCGCGCGCCTTCGACTTCCATGCAGGATTTCATACCACGAAATTCCAAACCAGAAACCGGCGAGGCGCAATCGTTGTTTTCGCCGGACCTGGAATGGCTGCTCTCGCTTTCCGAGGAAGAATTTCGCCAATTATTTCGCGGGAGTCCCGTGAAGCGCACGAAGTGGCGCGGGCTTGTCCGCAACGCGTGCGTCGCAATCGGAAATTCCGGGCTGCGTCCGGGCGAAGCACGCTACGCCGAAATCCATCTGCAGCTTTCAAAATTGGCCGCTTCCGGCGACGCCATTGTCGCGGAGCACGCGCAATGGGCGCTGCATCGACTAAGCTCTTCCTCGAGTCTTCCACGGGATACGACGGCGCAGGTTGTGCCGCCCGATGGTCGGAGATAGACTGTTCAGAGATAAACTACGCTGGCCCGGTGACGCTGAGTTATCATCCAAGTCTAGTTTCAGGAGGTAAAGATGTCACAGCAGGCGGTTACATCACAAAAGGAGGGTCCCTTGGCCCACGTTCTTCCACCGCTCCCGTACGCGTTCGACGCACTGGAGCCCTATATCGATAAGCTGACGATGGAAATTCATCACGGCAAACATCACAACGCCTATGTCACAAACCTGAATAAGGCGCTCGAAGGCAACGCCGAGTTGCAAGCCCTTTCGATCGATCAACTGCTCAAAAGCCTGGACCGCGTCCCTGAAAATATCCGCACGGCCGTGCGCAACAATGGCGGCGGCCACTGGAATCATTCGATGTTCTGGAAGCTGATGAAGAAAGACGGAGGCGGCGAACCCTCCGGCGCGCTGGCCGATGCAATTAAATCCGCGTTCGGTTCCTTCGCCGAATTCAAAACAAAATTCGCCGCTGCCGGCGTCGGACGATTCGGTTCAGGCTGGGCCTGGCTGGTGGTCAAAGACGGCAAGGTGGCTATCGAATCTACTCCCAATCAGGACAACCCGTTGATGGCCGGCGGCAAAGCCGTAATGGGCTTGGACGTTTGGGAGCACGCCTATTATCTTAAATATCAGAACCGCCGGCCGGACTACATCGAGGCCTGGTGGAACGTCGTCAATTGGGAAGAGGTCGCCAACAATTACGCTGCGGCGAAGTGACCGGCGGCGTAAAGCTTCCGCAAACCATACCAACGGCCCATCCGGCAACGCGATCGGATGGGCCGTTTTTTTTCGTTCTCAAGATCGAAATTATGTGGCGTAACGTTCGCGGCCCGGCATTGAGAGCAGTCGATTCGCGTCTCTACTCATATCCCCGGAATCCATGGAGGCTAGCGCGGGAGTTCGGGAGCCTCGATCGGAATTTTCCTGGTTCTGAGCTCCCATAGTCGAGCTTGCGGTCGTCCGGCCAAGCGCCACTTCGCGGCTCAGCGCCATGCGATCGGTCACGCCGAATTTCGCGAGCAGGGACGAAACATGAAATTTTACTGTGCGCTCGGCCACGTGGAGCTCCGAGGCGATTTCCTTGTTGGTGTGGTTTCGCAGGATGCCATCCAATACCTCCTGCTCCCGGCGGCTGATTTTTATTCCAGATCCGATTTCTCGTCCGGCGGCAAGCAATTCTTGAGTCCGCTCGGCGACGGAATTAAATAATGTTCCCGTCGAGATCACCATCAATTCGTAATCTTCCGGCGCCTGTCCTCGCACCAAACAATGGACCGCCAGCAAGCCGGCCATTTTTTCAACCGGCAGGCTTCCGTCGGAAGCCGCCTCGATTCGGAATCGCGCCACGCCGGTGGATCGCTCACATAAAACATAACTCTCGGGAATCATCGGCGCTTGTTGACACGGCAAAACAAGGGACTGCTTTTTTATGCGGGACAAATTGCTCCTCACAGTTTTCTGTCCAAGCCGGGGTAGCGGACCAATTTTGGGGTTAGATTTTCTTGCTTCTTCTTGCGACGACCGCCGTTCCTGCCAGCATATCGGGTGAGACAGTCCCAGGGGGAGGGTAGGAAGAAAATCTAGGAACATTCAGGGGTTCCTGGTTTCGTCTCGGAAACAGGCAAACTGAATTGCTTCGTCCCATTGACCTCCATTGCCTTCGTACAGAATTCTAATGAACACGGATACCTTGCAAGCAGATGACCATCTGAAAGTGTATCTTTTTGTACAGACAGGAAAGGAGTTGCCCGACCCCGGTCTACTGGTTTTCCTTGATTTCCGGTAGAGTTTTCCCTATAGCCGAAGAATTTTCATCCTGTCTTCTCCGGGCTTTGCTTGCTGGCCCATAAGATTCAAAAAGAGACGGGCCGCCCTCGCCAGGCCAGGGTAAACAGAGTGGCCTGCTAAGGTCCTAGCGCGACAGAATCTTTGTCTGCCCGGGCGAATCCAACCGGTATCGGATCCCACGCCACCGAATTTGCCTGGAGATCGCTGCGACTAACGTATTCCACAGTGCGAGAAACGGCACAGCGGCCGCTAGAAATGTCCACATCCAGCCGTCCGCTAATAATTTCGATTTCCACTCCGGCAAAATGTCCATCACTGCCGCAAGCCTCAGAACCCCGCGCGCCATGGACATCACCGGGGGGACCATCGCAAGAAGCAGAAGGTGAGCCGCGGTCGCGCCGGTGAACAAATTTCCGAAATATAACCCAATGCCCATCAGAACGGCACCGCAATACAGCGCATGAGCGACGCCGCCCAGCGACCAGAGCCGCGATTCATACACGCGCGTGATGATTATCTGGCGATTGGTGAATTCCAGCAGTTTTTCCGCGTCGCAATCGAACATCGTCGGTACGAGGCACTCCGGGGCAAACAGAATCGGAAGGCCCGCGCGCCGCAGCGCGTGCGTCATCGAAAAATCGTCGCTCACCGAACCGGTCCAGAATTCGAGCACGGATGCCTGTTCGAAACGTTCCCGGCGGATCGCCGTCCCGCCGCCCCAGCAGAAATTGTTGTGATGCTCGCCGAGATACGTCGCGGCAGGCGCGTTCCAGGCGGAGGCCAGCGCGCTCCAAAGGCCGCTTTTCTGTGGAAAGAACCAGCGGAAGGTCGTGACCGCGCCGAGATTCGAATCGGCCAGCGGCGCCACCAGGCGCGCCAGCCAGTTACGTCCTGGGCGGCCGTCGGAATCTGCAAACACATACGCGTCGAAGTCGGGGCCGGCTTTCTCCACGGCCGCGCGGAGATTATTTACTTTTTCGCCGCATCCGTCAGGCCGTCCGGCGATCACGGTGTGAAACTTGTGTTTCCCGGAAGCGGCGAGGCGATCGATGATTTTGCGCGCCGGGTCTTCGGCGCTCGCCATGGTGAAGAAAATTTCGTAGTTCGAGTAATCGAAACTAGTGAGTGCGGCGAGATTCTGTTCGAGGCCCGGTTCAACGCCCTTTACCGGGCAAAACAGTGCGACCCGCGGCGCGTAAAATCCGGCATGGCTGCCGACCCGTCGTTGCGTCATCTGCAGCCAGCGCAGCCCGTCCCACAAGCTGTGCAAGCCTTGCAGTATTTGCTCGACGACCAGAACGTAGAAAAGTGTAAGCATGACCCGGCCCAGCGCTGAGAGGGCGCAGCCCGGAGCATAACAGAAAAATTTCATCGCGGGTCGGGCCTGTGATGCAATTAGAATGAAGTTGGAATCAATTCGTACACAGTCCGCCGCACAGGAGAAACCTCATGCCCATTCGCGTCGAACCACTTATGGTGACAACTGCCCTGGAACTTCCCGGCTACCGCATCGTCCGCAATTTCGGCATCGTTCGCGGCATTATTGTCCGGTCGAGGAGCCTGCTCGGCTCCATCGGCGCGGGACTGCAAACGATCATCGGCGGAAATATCACCTTGCTGACCGAACTGTGCGAAAAGACGCGCGAGGAAGCCTTTGAGCTGATGATGCAGCATGCCGCCGAACACGGCGCCAACGCGGTGGTCGCCATGCGCTATGACGCCACGGAAATCATGCAGGGCGTAACCGAGGTGCTGGCTTACGGCACAGCGGTGACCGTCGAACGAATTTCGTAGATGCTTCCTCATCCTTGGCGTTTGGGAATCGCGGCTTGATGGGGCGCAGAAGGACGAACGACGGGCTTTATGGACTCGTTCCGCAGCTTGTTCAGCCGCGACATTTAAATCGCAGCAAAAATCCGGCATTCCGCCCCTGACGCCGGCCTATCCGGGGCAGCGATTTTTGCCAGCTCATTCAAGCCCACCGGCCTCCGAGCCGTTGGGAATCAAGACATTGAAAACTTATCGCCCGCCGGGCCGCAGCGTCTGTCGCAAAAGTTTCTGAGCCATGCAGGCCAGTTCGCCGTGGAATTTGGCGCTCGCTCGCCTCGCCTGTTCCATCATTGACGGATCGAGAAGCAATGCCACGCGCCCCACAAAAGGCGACTCTTCGGGTGCAAGCTTTCGCCGCTTGTTTTTCGTTTTCCCGGCCGAAATCCGGCGAGCGGCGAAATCGGAATACAAGGTGAGGTCGTGCCCAAAGCGGCTGCGATCTTCTTCCTGCCAGTCCCAGGCGCGTCCAAGTGCGGCGAACAGTTCACTCTCAAAGGCATCCACTGCTTTTTTTTCGTCTTCTTTCAATTTCTCCAGCTTCGTCTTGCCGAAAAATCGCGGCAGCGTATGGTGCACTTCCACGATCATTGCGAGGATGATCTCTCGACCCATCGTGTCCACGAGTTCCCGTTCGCGCCCCGCGCTTCCCAGGATTCCGGGCCTCCGGTAACGATTCTCATAGCCGGCGATAAAATCATGGACCGCCCCGCCGCGCCCGACCGCTGCAAGCAGATTGTTTGCCAGCGCGCTTCCGTAAATCGGAAATAGTTTGCGTGTTCGACCCATTCGTGGAATCTTACCAGCATGTGACCGTGCGTGACCTGTGTTCGAACTAAAATTCCTTGATGTATGCCGGTAAAACAGAAAGAGGATCGATTCATGAAGATGAAGACCGCAACTTTCAACGGCTTTGCCCTCCTGCTCGCGCTGCTTGCACCCGGGTTCATGCGCGCCCAGCAATCTCCTCCGACGGCAATCCAGGCCAATCCCACACCCGGCTGCTCGGCCACGCCCGCGCAACTGGAGGCCAACAGAAAAGTCGTGATGGAATTCTTCCGCACTTCCGGCGAAGCCCGAGTGGCGCTTGCCGATCCCAGCTACAAGCAGCACAACCCCACATTCAAGAAGCGCGGCGCGGACGACAACCTCACCGATTACGAAGAGTTCAAGAAAACTTTCACCGCGCAGGCGGCGCGGCCTCCGGCGACTCCCGCCATGGCCGACGCCGGTCCGCAACCGCCAGCGGGAAATCCGTATGAGATCGTCACCGCCGAATGCGACATCGTGACGGTGATTCACAAGAATTACCGGCAGGACCCGACGGCGGCGCCCGGCAAATTCTACGAAGTTTTCACGTTCGATACATTTCGTGTTGCGAAAGGTAAGCTAGTCGAGCATTGGGACGGCAACCTGATTACTCCCCCGACGCCGCCCGCGAGTCCTTCGAATCTGAAAGTACAATGATGGATTGACGTCGCCCGCTGCTTCGTAGCGCGGGCGTCTCGTCCCCGCCACAAAAACAAAAGGCCCGATCCGTTTTCAGCGGATCGGGCCTTTTTCACATCGGATTGAATGAAGCGCACTCCGTGAATACCGACTAGTGAATCGGCGGCACACCCGCGGGAGCGGGAGCAACCGGCGGTATCTGCTTCAGGCCCACTGAGCCTGAGGCCGGCTTGGAGAGCGCAAACTCGAGCGCCTGATCCACCGTGCTGACGTAGTGAATCTCGACGCCATCGAGCATGTGCGGCTGGAGGTCTTCGGTGACGTTCGGCTCGTTCTCCGCGGGCAGAATCACCTCGCGGATTCCGGCGCGCTTCGCACCGAGCACCTTCTCCTTGATTCCGCCCACAGGCAAAACCACCCCGGTGAGCGATAGCTCGCCCGTCATGGCCACGCGCGGACGAATCGGCCGGCCGGAGAGCAAGCTCACCAGAGCGGTCACCATCGCAACGCCTGCCGATGGTCCGTCCTTGGGCACCGCACCCGATGGCACGTGGATGTGGATGTCCTGCTTGCGGAAGAAGTCCGGGTCAATGTCATAGCGTTCGGCATTGGCCCGCACCCAGGTAAGCGCCGCGGTCATCGACTCTTGCATCACTTCGCCCAGGTGTCCGGTCATGGTGAACTGTTTCCCGCCACGCATGCGGCTCGCCTCGATAAAGACGATGTCGCCGCCCACGGGCGTCCAGACCAGCCCAATCGAAACTCCGGGCTTCTTGACGCGTTCCTCGACTTCCCGTTCTGCTCGGTATTTCGGTACGCCCAGCGATTCGTGCACCATCTGGGGCGTGACGACGAGCTTGTCCATCTTGCCCTCGGCGATGCGCCGCGCTTGTTTGCGAATTAACGTGGCGATTTCGCGTTCGAGATTTCGCACGCCGGCTTCGCGCGTGTAGCTGTGAATGATCTCGCGCAATCCGTCGTCGGTGAACTCGACCTGATCGCCCATCGACAGGCCGTGTTCCTTCGCCTGCTTCGGCACCAGGTACTTGTTGGCGATGTGAATCTTCTCGACTTCGGTGTAACCCGCCAGCTCGATAATTTCCATACGATCGCGCAGCGGCTCCGGAATCGGGTCAATCAAGTTTGCTGTTGCGATAAAGAGAACCTTCGACAAATCGAACGGCACGTCGAGGTAGTGATCGCGGAACGATCCATTCTGTTCCGGATCGAGCACTTCCATTAGTGCCGCTGAAGGATCCCCGCGGAAATCGCGCCCGAGCTTGTCCACTTCGTCCAGCATGAAGACTGGATCGTTGGTTTCGGCCCGGCGAATTCCCTGGATGATCTGTCCCGGCAACGCGCCGATATACGTCCGGCGGTGTCCGCGGATTTCCGCTTCATCGTGCATACCGCCCATCGAGATGCGCACGAATTTGCGGCCCAGGGCTCGCGCAATCGATTTCCCCAGCGAAGTTTTCCCCACGCCTGGAGGCCCGAGGAAGCACAGGATCGGCCCCTTCATGCCCGGCTGAAGCTTTTTCACCGCAAGGTAATCGAGAATGCGCTCCTTCACTTTTTCCAGATCGTAGTGATCTTCGTTGAGAATGGCTTGACCCTTGGCGATGTCAATTTCCTCTGCGCCCGAGGATTTCGCCCAGGGCAGGGAAATCATCCATTCCAGATATGTGCGCGCGACCATGTATTCGGCCGAGGCCGGAGTCATCTTTGCCAGACGCTTCAGCTCGCGGTCGCATTCCTTGGCCGCTTCGGGCGGCATGCCGGATTTCTCAAGCTTCTCGCGAAGCTCGTCGATCTCCGCCTGGCCGTCGTCGGATTCGCCCAGTTCCTTGTGAATGGCCTTGAGTTGCTCGCGCAACAGATATTCGCGCTGGCTCTGGCTGACCTGTTCCTGCACCTGCTCCTGAATCTTGTTGCGCAGTTCCAGGACTTCGAGTTCCTTGGAAAGCTCGCGGATCAGTGTCTCCAGTCGCCGCCGCACGTCCGCTGTTTCCAGCAGTTCCTGGCGAAGCAGCGTCGGAAGCGAAGGCAGATTGGCCGCGATGAAATCGGCGAGGCGAACCGGGTCGTCGATATTGAGCGCCGCGGTCTGCAAGTCGTCGGAAAGTTGCGGCGAACGAGCCACCACGTCGCGGAACAGTTCGCGTGAATTGCGCTCCAGCGCCATCAATTCAGCATCGTGCGGACCAACGATATCCGGCTGAATTTCCACATGCGCCGTGAGAAATGGCCGGAAGCTGATCAGCTCCAGCACGCGAATTCGTTGTAAGCCTTCCAGGAACACTACGACATTCCCGTTCGGCATCTTAACCAGCTTGTGAATCTTTGCCGCCGTCCCCACCGTGTGCAGGTCGGCCGCCGCAGGTTCCTCGACGCGGGGATCATGTTGTGCGACGATTCCCAGCAGCTTTTCGTCGCCATGAAGCGAGTTGAGCAGGGCAAGCGAACCTTCGCGCCCCACAGTTAGCGGTTGTACCCCTCCAGGAAACAGCACAATCTCCCGAACAGGAAGGATCGGCAGTTCTTTCGGAATTGCAATCGGCTTTTCAGTCATTTACGCCCCCCCGGACTACTCAAAAGCGTCCTACTATTGCTGTGACAAGTAAATTAGATGCAGGACAAAAGGAAAAGGTACCATTTAAAGATATTCTGGTTAGCAACAAACTTTAGTGTGTGCCACTAAAGAGTAAGGGCATTTTAAGATTCCTGCCAAAATAAATATAAAGTTAAACAAATGAATGACTTATAGAAATATATGACTTCCGTGTCCGCTATCCCATTCACCTTTCACTCCAGTTTAGGTCACCATCGGCATGAATAGCCAGGGACTTAAATTAAGTTTTGTCCCATCGATAACCAATAGTACATGGGCCTGCAGGTCCGATCTCAGTAGTCGCCTACCCCGCCTGAGTCTGGCAGATCGACCGGGCATATCGCAGCGCGCTTTCCCGGTCGGCAAATTGCCCGTCCAACTGGGCCTCCTCCACGGCAAGCAGGATTTCCTTGAATTTTGGACCCGGTTTCATCCCCATATCCTTGAGGTCCTGACCATTCACCAGCCTGGGTGGCCGGACCTCTTCGGGCGGGGTTTCAGCCAGAAAGCGCTGGACGAAGTCATAGGCGTCCAGATTGCGGTGGCTGGAAAGACAGTCCATCCGATGCAGCTCCAGGTGTTCATCAAACCGGGGCAGGCGGACGAACCGCTTGAGCGTGGCCTGCCGCATCTGCCGCACGTCCTTGAACCGCAGGTGGTTCGCCACCAGCGTCTCAATTTGGTCTGTATCCTCGTTGGAGAATCTCAGCGCCCGGCAAGTGCTTTCGGCCATCTTCGCGCCGACTTCCACGTGTCCGTCGAAACGAATCCGAGTGCCGGGGCCTGTCGCGGGCGCGAACGTCGGCGGCTTGCCCACATCGTGCAGGAGCACGCCCCAGGCCAGCGTCGGCGAACAATTCGGCGGCAGCATTTCCAGCATCATGCGCGTGTGGATCCAGACGTCGCCTTCGGGATGATACTGAGGGGGCTGTTCGACGCCCTTCATTCGCGCGATGTCCGGCAAGACGAAGGCCAGCAAGCCCGTTTCATCGAGCAACTCGAACCCGCGCCGCGCGGCGCCTTCGGTAAGCAGCTTGGTCAGCTCATCGCGAATCCGCTCCGGAGAAACTTGAAGGATTTGCGGGGCGAGCGACTGAGCGGCGGCCATTGTTGCCGGCTCAATCTGAAAGTTGAATCGCGCGGCAAATCGGACTGCGCGCATCATGCGCAGTTTGTCTTCGGCAAACCGCACGCGCGGATCGCCGATGGCGCGAACGATTCCCGCCTGCAAATCCGCGCGGCCTTCGACAAAGTCGAGCACTTCGCGCGTCGCGGGATCCATCAGTAGGCCGTTGATCGTGAAGTCGCGGCGGCGCACATCCTCCTGCGGCGAATTGGAATACACTACGGCGTCCGGGTGACGCCCGTCGGAATAGCCGACGTCGCAGCGAAACGTCGCGACTTCAACTTCTGCGCCGTCTTCGGTGACCCCTTCCGTAACATCCTGAGTAACAAGGATCACGCCGAATTTTGCCCCCACGGACAGGCTGCGCGGAAACAGTTCCCGTACGCGATCAGGCCGCGCATCCGTGGAAACATCGTAATCGGATGGTTCGCGTCCCAGCAGGAGATCGCGCACGCATCCGCCCACCAGAAAAGCCTGATGGCCTTTCTCTCGAAGCCTGGCGCAGACCCGCTCGGCAAGGTGACGCTCGGTCATAGGCGGATTATGCGCCTGTTTAGGGGGAGGGCAAAGCATCGCCGCAGTGGAAACACGTTCGAAGCAGCGCGGGAGTTACAAGACACGTTTCATCGTTCTTCGTGATCTCCGCGTCTTCTTGTCACAGAGCCGCCGAATTGCACTTTGGAAAATCCGAAACGGTCGCGCAGCTTGTCGGTGGCCTTCGCGAGGCGCTCGAGTTTTTCCCGGCGCGCCGCGTCCAGCAAATCCAACTGTTCGCCGCCGTGCGCGAACGAGGTAAGCGCCACGCCAAGCAGGCGCACCTTGCGACTGCGATCCCAATGTCGATCGAATAAATGAGCCATACGTTCGAGAACAATGGGGTCCAGATGCGTTGGTTCGCGAAGAGTGTGCGCGTGAGTGAAAGTTTCAAACCCCGCGTAACGAATCGTAAGTGTGGCGGTGGAAGCGCTCAGCCCCGCTTCACGCAGGCGTTTCATCGCTTTCTGTGTGAGCAGGCTGAGTGTCGCATCGAGCGCTGCGCGATCGTCGGTGTCGAAACTAAACGTGCGATTTTGCGAAATCGATTTCGGCTCCGCATCCACGAAAAATTCGTATGTGTCGCCGCCGCGCGCTTTGCGGTACAGCGCCGTGCCCCAGCGGCCGAAATCCCGTTCAAGATTTTCCTGCGCGGCAGCGGCAAGCTGTCCGACCGTTTCAATCCCGGCCGCGTGAAGCCCCGCCTCGGTGACTTTTCCGATCCCCGGAATTCGCCGCACGCCCAGCGGCGCAAGAAATATTTCTTCGCTCCCTGCAGGAACATAGAGCAGCCCGCGCGGCTTGGCCTGATCGCTGGCTACTTTGGCGACGAGGCGCGTGCGCGCAAGTCCGGCCGAGCAGGGAAGCCCTGTCGTTGAAGTAATTTCGCGCAGCAATTTATGCGCGGCGGCAAACGGCGGCCCATGCAGTCGCTCCGTGCCGGCAAGGTCAAGATACGCCTCATCCACCGACGCCATTTCCACGACCGGCGAATATTTTCCGAGAATCGCCGCGACGCGGTCGCTCCATTCGGAATACAAGTGATGCCGCACCTCGAGAAAAACGGCGTGCGGACACAGCCGCGCCGCCGTGCGCAGCGGCATCGCCGATTGAATCCCATATTTTCGCGCCTCATAACTGGCCGCTGAAACTACGCCGCGCTGATCGGGCTGGCCGCCGACAATCACAGGCTTGCCACGCAGCTCGGGCCGGTCCAGCAGCTCGACCGAAACGAAAAACGCGTCCATATCGACGTGCAGGATTGAGGAACGGAAGGAAGCAGAGAACGTTGAGGATGAAGTCTCCGCGGCGGCGGAATCGTGCTTGGCTCGAAAGCTGGCCAATTTCGGCATCGTCTTCCGAGTTCAATATACATCAGGGCGAACATAGAGCGAAGCATTAGTTTGTTCGTTGTTTGGTAGTGACTCCATTTGGCCAATTGCGGAATGAGTGCCCGTCCGGCATCTCTGCGAGGTTTTAGTGGCATAGGCTTCAGCCTGTGGCCTTTTTCCAAGTTCGGGCAAAATTCAAAACCCCCAGGCCCGTGCTACTGTAAAAACTTTATCGTGAGTGAAAAAAACGCACGAAATTGCGGCTTTTACCAAAGGGAAATCCGCCTCCGCATACCCGGACCTATTCCCCGAATAGATGCGGCGTGACCAAACGGTTACGCCGAAAGTTGGCTTCAAGCTCTTTCCTACCAGTATTCCTGTATGACTCTTTGGCGCGGAGAAAAAATATTGTTCAAGCACCCCGATTGGAATTTTAGTATGGAACCCCGACTGCTCCTATCGTGGCACTCAGCTACGAAAAATCCAGGGGGCTACTCCATGTTTGAGAGCACTGTATTTTGTAACGTTGAGAACGGGACGGCCGAAGAAAAGCTGTGGCGCGCGGTGATCGCCAGAACTTTGGAAGAATGGGTTCGAGGGCCGTTGCGCTACAGCCGTAAAGCCGAAGAATTTCTGTTCAACGACAATCGGGATTTTCTTGACGTTTGCAGTTCCGCGGGAATGGACCCGGATAATCTCAGAAAAAGGCTGCTTTCCATCCGGGCGCGTGGAATTCAAAAGTTGACCGCGAGCCTTCCATTTCGCGGGCACAAGAAAACGGACTCTCAAATTCGTGGGATTCTCAGGCCGAAAGCAGTAGGAATTTGAAATTCAACGCGCCGCGCTTTGACCGGGACGTCGAAGCGCGGCGCGCCTGTCCTTCGCCTTTTCCTAACCCTTGATCGCCTTTGCTACCTCTTCCGGAAGTTCGTTCTGGAGCGCCATCAAAGCCACGCGAAGCAGTGCCCCTATGCTCATGGAATCGCGAATCTCGCCGCGCTTGACGCGCGCCACCGCTTCCCAGAAGGGCACATGTGCGATCTGGATTTGTTCCGTCTCCTCGGGTTCAGCGGCGGTGCGCGAAAGATTCCATGCCAGATACATCGTGCCACCCTCGTCGGACACGCTGTTGGAAAGGTCCATGCCTAAAATTTCCATCCAGGATTCGGCGACCATGCCGCATTCCTCTCGAAGCTCCC
Organism: Terriglobia bacterium; assembly: GCA_963788335.1. Lineage (GTDB taxonomy): Bacteria > Acidobacteriota > Terriglobia > Acidiferrales > UBA7541 > Palsa-360. The sequence continues at coordinate 2,564 of CAWBGM010000006.1, read as the reverse complement.
GCTGCGCCGATTCGAGAATGGGAATCTCTTTGGAAGCTCCGCCCTCGGGAATCTCCCAACTGTAAGTCCCCAGCGCAAAACGATATTGCCCCACCAGGATGACATTTCCATTTTCATCGATGGGAACTATCCCGGCGGCAATATTTTTGAAGTGAACTGTCCCGTAAATTCCGGGCCCGCCTCCCGGGTTTAAAACGTCGTGATGATCCACGCGGATCCATGGATTATCGTACTTCGTCGTTTTTGAGAGCACTGTCCACGGATTTTTCGTCTCGTCCATGATGATTCGGCTCATAGCCAATAGTAGCGCAGGTATTAAGATCGCGAGGGAAATCGGGAGGCGGCGGTGTGGAAGATGCAACGGAGGTTGGAAAAAGCGCACAGGCTCTGAAGCCTGGGCCAGGGGTGGCGATTATTCTGGATTGCGCCGCGCGGAGGCTACCCGAGCAATCCCGGCCAGATCATTCGTGATGGCGACATTCGTCCACTCAGCGGTGCTGAGCAGGAGTGAGACGTGTTCCTCGGAGTTGTGGCCCAACTCCAACGCTAAAATTCCGCCGGGCTTAAGCACCCCGGCAGCCTGCTTGATGAGGGGCCCGTAAATTTCCGTTCCGATCTCTCCTCCGTAGAGCGCCGATTCCGGCTCATGTTCTCGGACTTCGCGCGGCAGCGTTGCGGCTTCGCCTCGCCCGATGTAGGGAGGATTGCTGACGATGAGATCGAAAGGCAGTGACTGGTGGCTGGTGACTGGTGACTGGTGGAATGCCACATCCAGTAGATTGCACTCAATCCATTCGATTCGACCGGCGACTCCGTGGCTTGCAGCATTTCGGCGTGCGACTTTGAGTGCCGCTTTGGAAATGTCGGTCGCGACAATACGCACCTCAGGCAGTTCATGCGCGAGTGCAACGGCGATGCAGCCGGACCCGGTGCCCACATCGGCAATGCGAAGCTCTGCCCGGCGGTTTGGCGAATCTCGATCCTCCTCAATTCCCAACCGGCTGAGCGCGACTTCGATGACATGCTCGGTTTCGGGGCGGGGAATCAGCACATCCGGCGTGACTTCAAATTCGAGGCCCCAGAATTCCTGATGCCCCGTGAGGTATTGTGTTGGAACGCCGCTGGCACGCTGTGCAATCAAAGCGAAATATTTTTCGCGCGTTTCCGCGTCGGGTTCCTTTTCCGGATGTGTGTAGAGCCAGGCCCGCTCGCGGCCAAGAGCATGCATTAACAAGAGCTCAGCGGCCAGTGCGGCCGAAGGCACGTGCGCGCTTTCGAGTTGCGCGATGGCGGCGGAGAGAAGTGCCCGCAGTGACTGGCTCGCCCCGAGGGTAAGTGAATGGTGACCGGTGACTGGTGATTGGTGGCCCATCGATTTAACGTCTGAAGAAATCGTGTAACAACGCGTCATTCCGAACGATGCGAGTAATCCCTCTTCGAGCTAAGTCCAAGGAACGCAAGGAAAGAGGAATCCCTCGCTTCGCTCGGGATGAGGGGCTGTTCGTTTTTCCGCAGCCTGTTTAGCGGTGGCAATCCGCGCCGGACTATCCGGGACTTTAGTCCTTGACGCATTGGACTGGGCCAGGGACTAAAGCCCCTTGTTACTTCGCTTGTATGTCACGACTAAAGTCGTGACCAACAAAGCGCCCGAACCATTTCATCGCCGCGGGCACGGATCACGATTCACGAATTCACCAGTCCCCAGTCCCCAGTCGTCACCCGCTTCAACTCACGCTTCCACCAACTCCTGCTTCAGTCGCTCCGTCTCGTAATGCGTCATCAGCGCATCGACGAACGGGCCGAGCTTGCCGTCCATGATTTCGGTGAGCTGGTGCAGCGTCAGGCCGATGCGATGATCGGTGACGCGATTCTGCGGGAAATTGTAAGTGCGGATTTTTTCGGAGCGGTCGCCGGTCTTGATCTGCCCGAGGCGTTCGGCGGCGATCGCTTCGTGCTGCTTGGACTGCTCCATCTCGTACAGCCGCGCGCGCAACACGCGCATGGCCTTGGCGCGATTCTTGATCTGCGATTTTTCGTCCTGCTGCGAAACGACCAGGCCCGAAGGAATGTGCGTGATGCGCACCGCCGAATACGTCGTGTTCACCGACTGCCCGCCCGGCCCCGAGGAGCAGAATGTATCGATGCGCAAATCTTTCGCTTCGATTTTGATGTCGATTTCGTCGGCCTCGGGCAGCACCGCGACGGTAGCCGCCGAAGTGTGAATGCGCCCCTGCTGCTCGGTGGCCGGAACGCGCTGCACGCGATGCACGCCGCTCTCATATTTCAGTTTCGAGTACACCTTTGGCCCTGAATCGAGGCGACCACCTGCTTCATGCCGCCCAGCGAGCTCGGCGAACTCTCCAGAACTTCCACCTTCCAGCTGCTGCGATTCCGCGTAGCGCGAGTACATGCGGAATAGTTCGCCGGCAAACAGCGCCGCTTCGTCGCCGCCGGTGCCGGCGCGAATTTCCACGATCACGTTCTTCTCGTCGTTCGGGTCTTTCGGTTGCCGGCGAGGCCTTGGCCCGTCACTCGGCCGATGCGGGCGCTGATCTCCTGATCGC
>CAWBGM010000005.1:0-110495 GCA_963788335.1 Terriglobia bacterium | reverse complement strand
TTGCTGAACGCATCGCGCGATCTTTACGTTTGTCCGAAGATTTCGTCGGCGAGTTGCCGCGAGCGCCAGTTACCGTTACAAACTGTATACGATTAAGAAGGCAGACGGAAAATCAAATCGTTTGATTGAGCAGCCATCCAAAGAGCTTAAACTTCTTCAGAGATGGCTTGTCCGACAGGTCTTCGACATTTTCCCGACTCACGACTAGCCCACGGGTATGTCAAAGGAAGAAGCATCAGAACAAACGCGTTAGACATCGAAAAGGCAGGTATATATCCAGGCTTGATTTTGAAAACTTTTTTCCGAGCCTGACACTGGCGAACGTAGAGTCGCTTCTCAGCAGCGGTGGTATTGCAATTGGCGGGTCAACTCTCACTAAGGAAGACATACGTCTCATAGGCTCACTCGTATGCAGATTTGGGAAACTAACAATTGGTGCGCCAACTCTCCCACTGTCAGCAATAAACTGCTATTCGGCCTTGATGAAACTTTTGCGCGAATTGCCACAGAATCCAAAGCTATTTATACGCTACGCCGACGACCTTTATTTCTCATCTTCTTAACCCGGAATATTGTATGAAGTCTGCAAGCAAGTTGAGGTCGTGATTGAAACGACCATGAGTCCCAGATTAGCGATCAACCAGAAAAAAACGTATCACGGGTCCCGTAAACGCAGGATGGTCGTTACCGGCCTTAGAATAACTCCCGAAGCTAAGATTTCAGTAGGACGCGATTTGAAGAGAAAGATCCGAGTCTTCGCGCATAGGGCACAACTCAAGACGATTACAGCATCTGAGTTGGGTTGGCTCCACGGCATGCTTTCGTATTTATCCTCCATTGAACCTCAGTTTTCAAATCACATTAAATCTAAGTACGGAATAAAATAACCGCGGGTGGCCGCCCCTTTCACATCTTACTTTTGACGATTGCTAATGGCTGGATAATACCACTGCATTATGTCACCCTTGAATGATGGTTTTGCACTTCCGGGTGGCGACCCTTTCCGGGCTTGAAAGGGTCGGGGTAAGAGTCAACCACCTCCGATGCGCGCCAAATTGATTCGTCATTACGATCGCGGGCGACTGCACTTTATTACCTTTTGTCGCTACAGCGGGCTGTGCTTGGGGGCTCGGTTCGCAGGTCCTCGCCTTTTTCACGGTTGCCGCGGGTGGCAGACCTCCTGCCTGGAGCTCGGAAGCATTTCGGGAGACATGCAAAACCGCTGTGTCGCTTCGCCCATGATCAGGTTTTATCACGATTTCGACATCTTGATCGACTGATCCACGCCGCGTCGTTTCATGGTCGCTCGAAATCCATTATTGAATCCGGCGGAGTGCCGCCCCTCCGGGGCTCTTTCCTTCCGTGTCCTTCGTTCCGACCTTCCGTGGTGGGCTACGATCTGCCGTCCCTGCCGGGACTATGCCAAATCAGGAGGGCGGCGCATCCTTTGAGCCGTTTTGAATTTTCGGGTGGCCGACCCTTTCGGGTTTTTGAAAGGGCCGGAGGTTTTGTTTTTCATTTTGGAGGAGGGCCATCCGCCATCAGTAAATCGTCTTCAGCTCCAGAATGACAGTTTCCAGCGGATTGTCCGAGAGGTTCTCGATTTTCTGTTGGGAGGGGCCGCTCCAACTGAAATCGCCCAGCTTGTGTTGCGCGGCTTCGGCTTCTCCACCAGGGGAAGTGATGCGCGCGTTCAGATCCGTCATGCAAACGGACAGGTGGCTTAGAGTATACTCGTGCATCGGGACGCTCTGGTGCGGACCGATTTTTAAGCGGAGAGCTCGAACCTGGGGGTTCTCGAAGATCAGGGTGAAGTTGTTGGGAGCGACCGTCAACGGGTCGAGAGCGGTGCCGACCACCTTGCCGGGATAGCCCCACTTCTTGATCGCAATGATCACGCCGCTGGGGCCGCTTGGACGTGGATCGACGCGGGGAGTGGGCAAGGGGCCCGAATAGTGAAATCCGATCGGCGAGCTCCAGTTGACTGTGCCGGGCTCCCACATCAAGTCCTCGATGGAGCCGTCCAGGTAGGTGAGCCGCTCGCCGCCTGTGCGGAAGTAAATCAATACGCGACTCAATTTGTGGTTGTGCCAGTTGTGGCCGGGCTCGGCGCACCGTGCCCTGTCCTGCGGAGGCAATGTCGCGCAAAGGCTGGGAAGATCGGTTGAGGGATCACCGGCGCCAGGGTACGGCTGAGGCGGATCGACGATCAGCTGGTCATTCTCGTAGAGAACGGTGAAGCCCCGAACGCCCGGCACCGGCTTTCCCGGTCCGGCAAACCACTGCTCTTTTGGCGATGGTGCAGTCGAGTTTTGTCCCGCGAGGAGTGTCACAGCAAGAACAAGCGCAAGGCTAACCGAAAAAAAACATTTCATGTGCAATGTAAGGGATCGCATCGGGGGATTGTATACTCCGAGGCAGCGAGTGGCAATCTTCGCTGGGGGAGCACGCTTTTAGCGGTCTTGAATCTTCGGGCGCGCGATACTTTCGCGGCCCGTGAAACGAAGGATCGGAGAGAACATGAAGGCGACAAGACGTCCGGATAGCGATGCCGCTTCGGCGAACATTACCGGGCGAATAGAGGAGCTGGGCGATTGGAGGGGGAAGACTCTCTCGCATGTCCGCCAGCTTATCCACGAAGCCGACCCGGATATCGTGGAGGAATGGAAATGGGTGAAGCCGAGGAGCCCGGGAACGCCCGTGTGGTTTCATGATGGAATTGTGTGCACAGGGGAATCGTACAAGCAGGTCGTGAAGCTGACCTTCGCTCGCGGAGCTTCCCTCAAAGATCCCAAGAAGCTCTTCAATTCCAGCCTGGAAGGGAACATGCGGCGCGCGATCGACCTCCGCGAAGGGGAGAAGATCGACGAAGCTGCTTTTAAGCAGCTCATTCGCGCCGCAGCGGCGGCGAACTCCGCGGCGCGAGCTCGACGGACCACGAAGAAGAAGTGAGCCGTCCGCGAGATTGAATTAGACGATCAACATAATTAACATTACTTATAAATAAGCATGAGATGCTTCTCAAGGGCAAAGTCGTGACAGAACGGGCCCCAGCCGGCGGCGTTCTATGGAAATCGCTATCCGCGGATTCTAGCGGACGGGAACAGTCCTTATTCCTATAGCTTCTGAATTTGTTATATAGTCCTGCAATCTACCCCGGGAGATTCGCGATGAGAATCCATATGAGACGGTCCGCGGGATATGGACTGTTGGTCTGTTGCTTCCTGCTGACGGCGGCGATGGTTCGAATCGAAGCCGGTCCGCGCAGCGGCGCGGCCGCTGCAACGCCCCAGGTGAACGGCGTGAGCGTCGGCGCCGACAACATCGGAGGCGTGGTTACCAGTTCGAAGGGCCCGGAAGCCGGCGTCTGGGTGATCGCAGAAACTACCGAGTTCCAGACCAAGCTGCGCAAGATCGTGGTGACCGACGAACAAGGGCGGTACCTGTTGCCCGAATTGCCGAAGGCCAACTACAAGGTGTGGGTGCGCGGCTACGGATTGGTTGATTCGACGCCTGTCGTGTCCGCGCCAGGGGAAAATTTGAATCTTGCGGCGGTGGTTGCTCCTGACGCGCGGGCTGCGGCGCAGTATTATCCGGCGAGCTACTGGTATTCGCTAATGGAAATTCCTCCCAAGAGCGATTTCCCCATCAAAACTTCGGGGGCTTTATTTTCCGAGGCGGGTTCTGCGTTGCACGCGCCCGGGATCCAGCCATCGCAGTCCTATATTGTTGACGGGTTGCATTCCGGATGCGAGATGTGTCATCAGATCGGCGATAAGGCGACGCGCGAATTTCCAGCAAGCCTGGGAAAGTTTGACACACACGCGCAAGCCTGGGAACGGCGCCTGATGTCCGGGCAATTCGGCACCGAAATGACTTCCACGTTTAATACGACGTTCGGGCATGAACGGGGATTCGCGATGTTCGCGGACTGGACGGAGCGAATCGCCAAGGGTGAAGTGCCCCCGTCTCCGCCACGCCCGCAGGGAATGGAACGCAACATCGTTCTCACGTTGTGGGATCAGGGATCGTGGAACTCTTTTCTCCATGGCATATCGGCAAGTGACGATCGGAATCCGACGCTCAACGGGTACGGGCCGGTCTACAGCACCGACTGGGAGCGCGGGGAACTGCACATTGTCGACCCGAGGGAAAACACCGCCATTTCGAAGAGGATTCCACTTCGTCACGAGGAAGAGCGAAAAGCAATGGCGTTTGGCTCGATTCAATCGAACGCCATGCCTTCGCCTTACTGGGGAGACAAGATTGTCTGGGAAGAGGATTCGGTAAACGCGGCCTACGATCAGATGGACAGCAAGGGACGCATCTGGGTTGGAATGGAGAATCGCAAGTCCGATCCACCCAATTTCTGCAAGGCGTCTTCGAACAACCCATTTGCGAAAAACTGGGAGCCGCCCACACTTAGCCGGATCGGACAACCCACGGAAGGCTGGGGCGTCGATATTTACGATCCGAAGACGGGGAAGTTCGATGCCGTCGATCTCTGTTTCTCGATTCACCATTTGAAGATGGCGTACGACAAGGATGAAACCGTCTACTTCGCGCTGAAAATCGGCCAGATTGGCGGAGTCGGCTGGGTGAACTCGAGAATTTGGGACGAAACGCACGACGCCGAAAAAGCCGAAGGCTGGTGTCCGCCGGTGATCGATTACAACGGCGATGGAAAAACCGGGGCTTACACGCGCGCGCCGCAACCATTCGATCCGAAACTCGACCGGTTTGTCGATGGGACGCGGGGCTACGGAATTTCCGTGAATCCTGTCGATGGAAGCGTATGGGTTGCGATCATGAAGCCGATTCCCGGAAAGATTCTGCGCTTCGACCGTGGGTCCAACCCGCCTTCGACATGCAAAACCGAAATTTACGAACCGCCGTTTACGAACGACCCGAAGCCCGGAGAAAAATTGGGCTACATCCCGCGCGCCGTCAATTTCGATACGAACGGCCTGGCCTGGACGAATCTGGGCGGCAGCGGCCAGCTTGCCAGCTTCGACCGCAGCAAATGCAAAGTTCTGAACGGGCCGACCGCCACCGGGCAGCATTGCCCCGAGGGCTGGACATTGTATCCCGTGCCGGGGCCTACGTTTAAGGGCGAGACCGAAGCGAAGGCGGATTGGGTGTACTTCGTCTGGGTCGACCGGTTTAATATTTTAGGTTTGGGGAAAAACTCGGTGGTGTTAACGGGAACGGGTTCCGACTCTTTGCTGGTGTTTCAGCCTCCGACAAAAACCTGGACGGTGATGCGGGTGCCGTATCCGTTGGGATTTTACTCCCGCGATTTGAATGGACGCATCGACGACCCGAGCGCCGGCTGGAAGGGAAGGGGCGTCTGGGCGGACAACGATACGCGCACGACATGGCATATCGAAGGTGGAGCGGGAACTCCGAGCCAGCTCGTTCATTTCCAGATTCGTCCCGACCCGCTCGCCAGATAATGGTTTGAAGGAGAGTTCCATGCGAAAAAGGATCGAACGCGGCAAAATGATTGCAATCATTGTGGGCTGCATCTTCTGGGCTGCTCTTGCGGGAACTGCAGTGGCGCCGGTTCGCGCACAGTCTAATTCGGCTGCGCGGATCGCTGGACCGGGACACATGCCGCCCTCGGCCGGATACATCAGCGGCACGGTGAAAAGTTCCAAGGGGCCGGAAGCGGGCGTTTGGGTGATCGCGGAAACTACGGATGTGGGGAATACGTTTCGAAAGATCGTGGTCACTGACGATCAGGGGCGCTATCTGGTTCCGGATTTGCCGAAAGCAAAATATAAAGTTTGGGTCAGGGGATACGGCCTTGTGGATTCGGAACCTGCGCAGGGGGCTCCTGGCGATACGTTGGCGTTGACCGCCGTCGTGGCGCCCGATGCAAGGGCTGCGGCGAAATATTATCCGCCCGATTACTGGTTTTCGCTCTTGCACATTCCCGCCAAGACGGATTTTCCATTGTCACTTCTCGATCAAGGCAATGTGGCTCCCGTGAATCCCCGGCGGCCTGTTCCGCAATCGATCAAGGCACAGGCGCAATATGTCTGGCAGTTGAAAGGCATCTGCGAAAGGTGCCATCAGCTGGGGGACAAATCGACGCGCGAGATTCCCGCGAGCATCGGAAAAGTCGATTCCAGCTCGGAGGCGTGGGCACACTTTCTGCAATCGGGACAAATTGCCGACGAACACGACGGGATCGACGGCTTTGGGCGCAATCGCGGTCTCGCGATGTTTGCGGACTGGACCGACCGGCTCGCCAAGGGCGAATTGCCGCCGGCTCCGTCGCGTCCTCAGGGAATGGAGCGCAATATCGTCCTGACGCAGTGGGATTTCTCGATTCCCACCGGATTCCCGCACGACACGACCACGACCGTTCGAAGCAGCCCTTCCACCAATGCCTTTGGCCCAATTTATTCCCCCGATTGGTCGGGCGATGCGCTGGCGGCGCTCGACCCCGCTTCGAACGAAAAATTTCAGATTCGCGTTCCGTTGCGCGATGAAAGCATTCGAAAGCAATTTCCGACCTGGTCCGCGCAGAAGGTGAAATATCCATCGCCATACTGGGGCATGGATCTGGTCCGCGACGACATTTTGAATCCAGGGCCGTCGATGATGGATCACAAGGGACGCGTGTGGTTCACCGTGCAGACCCGGCTCGACATTGCTTCCTACTGTAAAAAAGGCTCGGACAATATTTTCGCGAAAAATTTTCCGATCACGGATATTACAAACCCGAACCTGATTCGCGCTCAAATCGCGGGCGTGGATTATTACGATCCGAAATCCGGCATGTTTGGAATTCTCGATATGTGTTTCGGCGGAGGGCACACAGCGTTTGGCTACGATAAGGACGAGACGCTTTATATCACTCCGCGGCGCATGAACGGGCTCGGCTGGATCAATACGCGCATGTGGGACGAGACGCACGACTCGGAGAAATCGCAGGGCTGGTGTCCTGCTGTGATCGATACAAACGGCGACGGAAAAACAGGTCCCTTCAATGGGCCTGGCGATCCGATCGATCCGAAGCTCGATCATTACATCGGCGGGGGCACCGGTTACATCATCGCTGTGAGTCCGACGGATGAGAGTGTATGGCAAAGTCTGCTGACGCCCCCGGGAAGCATCATGCGAATGGTGAAGGGAGATAACCCGCCGGAAACGTGCACGACGGAAGTCTATGCGCCGCCGTTTAGTTTCACCGACGTTTCGAAGCAACAATACTATTCGCCGGAAGGCGTCGATATCGACAGCAACGGCGTGGTGTGGACGGCGCTGGCAGGGAGCGGTCACCTGGCCAGTTTCGATCGCAGAAAGTGCAAAGTGCTGAATGGCCCGACGGCTACCGGGCAGCAATGTCCCGAAGGCTGGACAATGTACGAAATTCCAGGGCCGAAATTTACGGGGACCGATGTGCTCACGGATTTTTCGTACAACAGTTGGGTGGACCGCTACAACACATTCGGATTGGGCGAGAATCTTTCGGTGATTTGCGGCACGGACGACGATTCGCTGATTGCGTTTGTGCCGGGAACCAAACAGTGGGTTCGGCTGCGCGTGCCTTATCCGATGGGGCTTTTCATGCGCAGTCTGGAAGGCCGCATCGACGATCCGAAAGGCGGATGGAAAGGGCGCGGATTGTGGGGAGCGAACGAAACACGCGAGCCGTGGCAGTCCGAGGGCGGCAGATTCGAAAAGGATAGATTGCCGTACGTCGTGCATTTCCAGATTCGACCCGATCCGCTGGCCAAATAGATTGCATTGAGTCGATCCGTTTGAGGTTTCACGAGTTCGTCTGAGTGGGGGCAAAAGTGATTTTTCGTGGCGCAAATCGGGCCATCATGCTTTTGTGCGCGACGGTTTGGATATCGTTCGCGCCTGAAATTGCACCGGCCCAAAGCGCGCCGGTGGCGGCGTTCGTGGGCGCGCGCGTGATTCCGGGAAATGGAAACGCAGCGATCGAGAATGCGACGATCGTTGTCCGCGCGGGAAAGATAGTACAGATCGGCGCGGCAGATTCGGTGAAATTGCCGAAAAGCGCGATGCGTGTGGATATTTCGGGGAAGACCGTGATGCCGATGATCGAAGGGCTTCACGCCCACATCGGCTACATGAAGAACGGCGCGACCGATCCAAACGTGAAGGATGGCGCGGGGGTGATGGGCGGCCACATCAGCAAGGAGTATTATTCCCGCGAAAACATTATCGACGAGTTGCGGCGCTACCGGTATTACGGCATCGGCGCAATTCAGAGCCTCGGCACCGACCGCGGCGATCTGGAGTTGGAGATTCGCAACGAGCAGCGGTCCGGAAAACTGAAGGACCCGACGCTGGCGATGCTTTATACAGCGGACGACGGAATCGTTGCCTACAACAATGGAGATGAAAACGGCGGGCCGGCCTTCGCCCACGACGTGGTGCATGAAGCGCGCTCGCCCGAGGATGCGCGCGAATTCGTGCGCCGGGAAGCGGCGAAAAAAGTCGACGCGATCAAATTTTGGGTGGACGACCGCAATCACACGCGGCCGCTGATGAGTCCTGAGATCATCGCGGCGATCATCGACGAGGCGCACAAGCAACATTTGGCGGCGATCGCGCACGTCGTGACGCTGGCCGATGCAAAGACGGTGGCCAGCGCCGGGGTCGACGGGCTGGCGCACTCACCGCACGACCTGGTGGTGGACGACGAATTCATCCAGCTGATGAAGCAGCACAACGTGTTTCAATGCTCGACCATGGCATCCGCCATGCTGGACCGTTCATGGCTCGATGAACCGGAACTTGCCGACACCGTGCCTGCCTCCTATCTGAATTATATGAAGGCCATGAAGGCAGCGCCGGCGCCCGATCCGCATGGGCCGCCGCGCGGGTATGCGCTGATGTTGATCACTGCGAAAAAAGAAAGCGATGCGGGCATTCGAATGGTGATCAGCGGAGATACCAGTGGGGGCGAGGGCCGCTTCCCCGGCTACATGGAACATTTGGAGATGCAGTCGCTGGCGGAGGCGGGGATCGCGCCGATGCAGGTGATTCGCGACGGCACACAGGTTTCCGCCGATGCGCTCGGCCTGCGCGATATGGACAGCCTTGTGGCCGGCAAGCGCGCGGATTTTATCGTGCTCAATGCGAATCCGCTCGACGACATCAAGAACACGCGCAAGATTTTTGCCGTTTATGTGGATGGGCAGGCCATCGATCGCGCGGCAATACGTGATCATTGGAGCGACGCCACCGGGCGCTGAAGCGCCTGTGTGGCAGAATGAAATCCCGCTGGCCAGCGGCTAAAGCGGTACTGATTCTGCAACCTTTCTGTCACGGCTGAAGCCGTGACCCACAAAGATTATTCATGAGATGGCTTCTTGTACAAAGTGAGAGACTCTACTCAAGTATCTTTCGATAATCCTTATGAAAAATTTAAAACATGGCGGTCGTGTGGAATTGAACCGCAGGGAAGCGATTCGGATGGGCGCCGGGACGCTGCTCGGCGCAGCTGCGATGCTGTTGGGAGGAGTTGAAGCGGTTCAATTGAGCGCGCAAGACGCAGTAGAGCCGAATCCTTTGCCGCCGACCGATTCGCGATATCCGATGCCTTTGAGCTGGAAGAGGGAACTGCGACAGCTCGCTCCCAATGTTTATGCATACACGCAGGGCGGAGCGCCGAACACGCGGTTTCGCGGCATCTCCAATGCCGGGATAATTGCCGGAGACGAATACCTGCTCTCCATCGACGCCTTGCAGGCGCCCATCCCGGCCAAAGCGTTTATCTCCGCGGCAAAGCAGGCAACCGGAAAGGATTTCGGGCGATTGCTCGATACGCATCATCACGGCGACCATGTCGGCGGCAATCAGTTCTTCACACACGCGGAAATTGTCAGCCACCCGTATTGCCGCAATGAAATCCTGAAAGCGATTCCGACGACGCCAAAGATGTGGATTCCCGCGCCTGGAGTTGAAGATGTCGCGGAGGAACGCAAACTCGCGCCGCCCACGGTGACGTTCAAGGACGATCTCACATATTTTATCGGCGACACGGAAGTGCAGTTCAAATTCGCGGGCCCCGCGCACACTTGGGGCGATGTGATGGCGTATCTGCCGAAGCAAAAAATTTTATTTTCCGGCGATGTGGGGTTCTTCTGGGTCGCGCCGCTCGCCAACAACAGCTACATCAGCAAGTGGGTCGAGTCAGCCAACAGAATTCTGGGCTGGGATGTGGATGTGATTGTGCCGGGACATGGTCCGATCGGCGGAAAGAAAGAGCTTGCCGAGATGGTTGAATATTTTCGCGTGCTTGGAGTCGAGACGCGCAAGCGCTATGACGCGAAGATGACGCCCGGAGCCGCCGCCGCAGAGATTCATCTCGGCCGTTTCGATAACTGGATCAGCCCTGAGCATCTTCTGCCCAACGTTGTTCGCTACTACGAGGAGTGGGACGACACGCTCACGCCCGATTACAACACGGCGGCCGTGCGCGAGGCGACAATCGAATACAACCAGATCAAGGCCGGCGCGAAGAAAATGAGCGAGATCATTCCGCTTTCTCGAATCGATGAAATGGCGACGGTCTAGAATCAGCAAACTGCTGAGCGGGAGATGAATGAGATGAGACGATCCTTGGTTGCGCTGGCGCTTCTTGCGGCGGGCTTCGCAATGAGTGGAAATGTTCAGGCGCAATACGCAACACACGGCCCGGATTCGGGTTCCACGCCGGCGCCGATGCCGAAGGATATCGACCCGGTATCGAAAAATCGTCTCCCTTTGCCGAAACGCGAAGACATGGATGACGAGAGCAAAAAGGCTTATGACAAATTCATCAAAGACCCTGCCGATTCCGTGAGCCATCTTCAGACGCCGGCCGGGGTACGTCTCTACAGCCCGAAAGTCGCCGACGATCTGGAAGATGTCTCGCAATATCTCCGCAACGGGACGGCAATGAGCCACCGGTTGACGGAGATCGCAATCCTTGTGGAGGCGCGCGAAATGGACGACCAGTATATCTGGGCCAACCACGAACCGATTGCGCAGCGCGCAGGAGTCGAAGCGGCCATCATCGATATCATCAAGTACGGCAAGCCGGCGGCGGATCTTGGCGAAAAGGAAACTGCGATTATTACGTACGGGCGCGAACTGTTTCGGCAGAAAAAAGTTTCCCCCGACACATTCGCGAAGATTTACCGTCTCTTCGGCTCGCGCGGCACCGTGGAGTTGGCATCCCTGATGGGCGTTTTTAATGCGATTTCGATCCTGGATGAAACGGTAGACGTGCAGTTGCCCGATGGAAAAAAGGCTATGCTTCCCGCTCGATAGATGCAACGCATTCGGAGGTCGTTGGGATGGTGAGACGATTTTTATTGCTCGTATTGGCAATCGCCAGTTTGTCGGGCGCAACGCGCGCGGCCAATGCGACGGCGGGCCAATTGGCCGGCATTGTGACGTCGGACGCGGAGGGTCCAATGGAAGGCGTGTTGGTGAGCGCCAAGCAGTCCCCCGGAACGATTACCGTTACCGTGGTGAGCGATTCGAAGGGGCGATTCACATTCCCGCCGGGCCGCCTCGCCCCTGGAAAATATCTCTTGTCGATCCGCGCCATCGGCTATGAAGCCGCGGAAGAGAATATTCCGGTAGCGGTTGGAAAAGGGAAGAGGGAGAAAAATTTAAAGCTTCACAAAACGCAGGCTCTCGCTTCCCAGCTCAGCGATGTCGAGTGGTTGATGAGCGTTCCGGGAACCGAGCAACAGAAGGAATATCTTTTTTTGACCTGCTCCCAGTGCCACACCTTGGCCCCGGTCATGAAGAGCACGTATGACGCCGCCGGTTGGATGGTTACGCTTACTCGGATGAATACATGGGACCAAATCAGCAAAATCGATAAGCCCGTGAAAAACCCGGATCGCCGGGGCGGCGGCATGCTGGGAAACAAGGAATTCGCCGAATATCTGAGTTCGATCAATCTGAGCGCGCATGCGACAAACAATTTTGAATTGAAAACGCTGCCGAGGCCTCGCGGCGCTGACACGAAAGTTATCGTGACGGAATACGATTTGCCCAGGCATGACGCCGAGCCGCACGATGTGTCGCCGGACAAATCGGGGAGGATCTGGTATTCGGATTTCCTGGAAGGGATTATTGGGCGATTGAATGCGGCAACCGGCGAAGTGAAAGAATGGCAAGACCCGGTCACCAAAGCAGGGTATCCATCCGCGTTTCAATGTCTCGAATGGGACCCGCAGGGAAACCTTTGGGTTGGAAGACACAACTGGAATGGCATCGCCAAGTTCGACGTGAAAGCGGAACGTTTCACCGATTTCAATATTCCTTCCGGTAGAGCCGATTTCATAAGTGTTGGCCGCGATGGAACGGTATGGGTCAAAGACACCGCCAGCGATTTTGATTACAGAATCGATCCGATGACTGGAGAACCGACGAAGTTTAATCAGCTGCCCGATGAGTTCATGAATAAAAAGTACGAGGGGCCGCGCCATCACCCCTATGGAATCACGGCGGACTCCAACGGCAACCTGTACGAGGCGGATATTTCCGGAGGCGATTTGTATCGTGTGGAGGGCGCAACCGGAAAGGTCTCGCGGTTTACGCCGCCCACTCCGAATTCAGGGCCGAGAAGAATGCATTTGGACAGCGAGAATCGGGTATGGATCGGGGAGTACTACGCCAAGACGATTGCCGTGTTCGATCCGAAGACCGAGAAATTTCAGGAGTGGCCAATTCCGGTTCCGTGGTACGGGCCCTACGATGTGGTTGCAGATAAGCAGGGCAATGTGTGGGCCGGCGGAATGACCAGCGAGTTGATCGTGCGACTCGATCCGAAAACGGGAGAATTCAGAAAGTACCTTTTGCCGCGATTAGGAGTAAATGTGCGCAGGGTGGAAGTCGATAACACGGGTGCGCGTCCGGTTCTGTGGGTTGGGGAAAATCATGAGGCGAAAATTGCGAAGGTGGAGACGCTGGATTAACCATTTGAATGTCCACTTTTGGCTGTATGGATTTCAGAATCGCTCGGATGGCGAAAAGCACACATCCAGGAGTGGCTGTGTTACAAAAGCTGCTTCTCCCAACTGGAGTTGATCCTTGACAGTGTGTTTTCCCTGCGATAGAAGGGGCGTTCGAATCATTTTGAGGGAACGGAATAAATTTCAGATAGAAATATAGTTAGCACTCGGATAATTCAGGGAAGTGAAACAATGCGCTTTATGAATTGCCCAAAGTATTTCGGCCGTCGAGTGGATTGTCTGCTCGCCACGCTCGGATTCTTCGTAGCTCTTACAGCCATCCCGGCACACGCTCAAGTCGATTTGACGGGCGAGTGGGCTCAGCTGGGCCAGGAAGATTCGCCGATCCGTGGGGACATCGCCATCGCGAATTACCTGAGCCTGCCCATCAACGATGCGACGCGGATGCGGGGCGACACGTGGGATGCGGAACAATGGGTGATGGTCGAGCATTTGTGCCACGCGCATCCGGCCGAGTATGCGCCACGCGGGCCATCGCAGATGCGCATCTGGACCGACGTCGATCCGCTGACGCAGGGAATTCTTGCCTACCACACGATCATCGAGTACATGCTTCCCGAGCGGACGATTTACATGGATGGACGTCCGCACCCGCCGGAATGGTGGCCTCATACCTGGCAGGGATTTTCAACTGGCGAGTGGGTTGGCGATATGTTGAAGATTACGACCACTCATCTGAAAGAGGGTTATTTTCGGCGCAATGGTGTGGCGCGCAGCGAAAAAGCGACGATGACCGAATATTTGTTTCGCGACGAGAACGAGTTGACGCTGGTCAGCATTATTGACGACCCGGTTTATTTGACCGAGCCCGTGGTTTGGACGACGGACTGGACCCTCGACATCGCGCGTCAGCTCTCGCCGAATTTCTGCATTTCGAGTGTGGAGATCGATCATCCAAAAGGATGGGTGGCATTCCATTTGCCGGGAGAGAATCCGTGGATTCATGAGTTTTCGGAAAGAACAGGCATCCCGTTTGAAGCGACGCGCGGCGGAGCGGAGACCATGTATCCCGAGTATCAGAAGAAACTGGCGACATTGCCCCCGCCGGAAAAACTGGGGACTTATGCCGCGGAGCACGGACGATGAATCCTCGCTGGTTGAGCCGGGCGTCTCGTTTGGCTTTGCGAATGGCGCTGGCCGCCACGATTGTGATCGCCACCGCGGGAGTGGCGTTGGCCGGGCAGCGCGGCCTGGAGGAAGTGAAGACGGCGGGCACGAAGAATATCCATGTGCTCCACGTGCGCGGCAACGTGTACATGCTGGCCGGCGCGGGTTGCAATATTACCGTCGAGGTGGGCAAGGAATATGTCATCGTTGTCGATTCGGGATTGCCTCAGTTTGCGGACGAGGTTGTCACGACAATCCGGAACCTGACGACGCTTCCGATTATGTTTCTCGGAAACACGACTTCCGACGCGGACCATACCGGAGGGAACACGATACTTTTCCGCGCGGGATGGGCGTTACCGAACGCGACTCGAGGGTTTGCCCGCGAGGAAGAAAAGGATCGCAGCCGCTTGAAACTGCTGACCGGAACCACGATTGTGACCAGCCTGAGCGTTTCGGGACGGACCGAGGACCAGACGGGAAAAAATTCCTCCATCACTTTTGGGAAAGAAGGATTCAAGCTTTACAACAATGAGCCGGTGATCTGGTACAACATGGGGCGGGCGCATACCGAAGGCGACTCGGTGGTTTTGTTTCGCGGGTCGGATGTGTTGAGCGCCGGCGAACTGTTTTCGACGACAAGTTTTCCTGTAATTGACAGGGAGAACGGCGGGACCATCGATGGCTATCTCGACGCATTGAACGACCTGATCGTGCTGCTCGTGCCGGAATATGGCGAGGAGGGCGGCACGTATGTGATTCCCGGACACGGACATCTTTCCGACCGCGCCGATGTCGTCAACTATCGGGACATGGTGACCATCGTTCGCAGCCGGATTGAGAAGATGGTGAGGAACGGAATGACGTTCGAACAGGTGAAGGCGGCGAAGCCGACATTGGATTACGACGGCGTTTACGGCGCCGAAAGCGGACTCAAATTCACCGAGGCTGTTTATCACGACATCATGAAGGGCGCGCCGCAACCGGCAACAAAATAAATGCGGAGAAGACTCGCAACGATGATTCAAATTGGGAAAATTCGCGCCGCTTTCGGTATTTTGTTTTTCCTGCTAGGCGTTCCCGGCCAGACCCGCGCGCAACAGCAGGGCGCTGCGAAGGGAGCGCCTTCTTTATCACCGAAGGACGCTGCTCTTATTGATGTGACGGGATACTGGGTCTCCATTGTCGATGAAGATTGGATGTGGCGGATGGTTACGCCCGCCAAGGGAGATTACACGGATGTCCCGCTGAATGCCGAGGGCAAGAAACTTACGAAAGCCTGGGATCCGGAGAAAGACAAGAAGGAAGGGAACGAGTGCAGGGCCTACGGCGCCGGCAATGTCATGCGTTTGCCGGAACGCCTGCACATCACCTGGGTGGACGACAATACGCTGCAAGTGGAGATCGACGCGGGGACGCAGAAGCGGCTCTTCCATTTTGATGGATCGAAGTGGAAAGGCGGCCAACCCCAGTTGCAGGGAGATTCCGTCGCCACCTGGGAGAAGCTCGCGCAAAGGCGACCGACCAGTTATCCGTTTGGAGGACCGGAACCGGGCAAGGGCGGCAACCTTCATGTGGTTACCACGCATATGAAGCCTGGATATCTGGAGAAAAACGGAATTCCGTACAGCGGGAATACGGTGCTGAACGAACGCTTTCGGATGATCAATTATAACGGCACGGATTATCTGATATTGAAATCGATTGTGGACGATCCGGCATTCCTGACGGAAAAGTTCTACCAGAGTAGCGAGTTCAAGCGCGAGCAGGACGGCTCGAAATGGGATCCATCACCTTGCCAGCCGCTTTGGCCGATGCAGATGCGCACGGTGATGGGGCGGGCGGGACCGAACGAGAGCCAGTAGCTTGAGTAGCACAGGCTGAAGCCTGTGCTACATAAACCTCGCAGGATGAATCTGCACACATGATCGTGTTCGCTTACTTCAACGCCATCGATTTTTCCGGATCGACTCGCACGACCGTGTATGTCAAATCCTCCGTGATTTCGGTGAACCAGTGCGGCATTCCTTTCGGAATAATAATCACGTCTCCCACTTTGACCGGACGAACATCGTTCGGTTTCGCCACCGCCCCTCGGACGCTCGGCCCGGTATTGTCACCACCACCAGCCATCGGTTTTTGATCTTCCATCGTTCCGCCCGTCGCGCAGTGTGGCTGAACCAGCTGTAATGAAATAAACTTCGCTCACTTTAAGATGAATCACCGGGCCGTCCGGCGTCCCCTTGGGCCGGTGGCGGATCGCCACGCCAACATTTGCGTTTCCAACATCCACTGTGCGCAACGTCGCGCCTTTATCCTTCGACTGGATCGAAGCGGTGGTTGACTGGACCTCAGAGTTGGGAATAATAACGGCCGCGTCGTTCGTTTGCGCCAGCGCGGTGGCGGAAAACATCAGTAGAGCGGCAAAAAGTTTCAGGATCGCACGTGTCATTCTTCCTCCTGGATGGATTGAAATCGTTTCGATTTTGCGATGCGAGCAATGTATTGCCGACGGATGACGCCAGTCAATCAAATAAGAGCGCCGTCAGCGCCGGTGTCTCGCCTGCGGGTTTTGCGCGGATGGCGGCGCAAAGTCCGCAGGCGAAACACCGGCCTATTGAAGCCGCAGTCGTGACCATCGAAAATCGGACGAATTGGTGCGCCACTGAAGTGTCGGACGTTGAATGCCTGAGGCTGTACGAGAATTTACGACGTGAACAAAAACGAAACGGGCCCCCGCCCGCAAACCTAGCCAAGTAGTTGTTCGTAATATTTTGTTGTAAATCGCGGGTGCGCCAGTCCTCTGGGAATTCTCACGTCGCCAGGCCCCAGCCATTGCGTTTGGATGGGCGAGGCGTTTCCACCAAGCGTGTGAATCGCGAGCTTGTTATATTCCTTTGAGAATTGATGCCATTTCGCCTCGGTCGGGTCGGAATGAAACGGATCGAACGAAAACGAGACTCCTGGCCCGCCTGAATAGAGGCCAAAAGGTTTTTTTGTTTTCTCCGGACGATTCACAAAATAGGTCGCCCATCCCTTGGGCGCAAATCCGGTTTTTTGCTCGAACTCTTTCGTGAACTTGTAGGATTCGGCGAACACGCGCGTGAACTGAGCGATATCGTGTTCGTAGTATTGGAAATCGAGGCGGCGCTCGCCGGCTGAGGGACGCCAGTATTCGTTCACGAAATCCGCGCGCGAGTAAACGATGCCCCGAGGCTGCGGGACAGCGACGCCATCGAATCCATGCTGGATCGCGAGCCGCTTGGCCAGGCGAAACTCTTCGCAGGCGGGCTGCGAAGAGTCGGGGGTGACGGAGCCCAGGCCTGCTCTGTAGCGCTGATCGCAGAAGCTTGCGAGTTGATGCAAGAACACGATGCCCAGGAGAGCATCGCATTCCTCGCGCAAGCGGAGCAACTCCGCGGCAAGCTTTTCCGGCGTATCGAACGCGACGATCGAAGTATCGGACTTGCACAGCGTCGCCGGGCGCACTTCGAGCGCGCACTCCACCACAATACCGGAAAGGCCGAACGAACATTTGAACTCATAGAAGGCCGGTCCGTCCTGATGGTCGGAGAGGGTGCGCAATTCTCCCGCTGCGTCCACATATGTTATTGCCACAACGTGCGACGAGAAATAACCGGGGCCGTCGAGCGAGGATTCTTTCGTGTCGCCCACGGCAACCGAGCCGACGGTTGCTTCTCCAATCTCCGCTTGAAAGGGGATCTCGACGTCATGCGATTGCAGCCACAGATTGAGTTTTTTCAGGCGGCATCCCGCCTGGACGCGGACAATCCGTCGGCCCGTGGCGTCTTGTTCCAGCCCCAGAACCTCATCCAGCTTTCTCGTGCACAACAACGTCCCGCCGTCATTCACGATCGTTGAAGTGACCGATAGCAGCGCCCCGACCGGATGCACAGGAGTGGGAAAAGATTTTGCGTCGCGGACGACGGCCTGCACATCGGCGTAACTCACCGGCTCGACGTAAACAGCGGGTTTCGTCGAGCGGCTCAGCCCCCAGTTGCTGAAGGCGCGTCCTTCGTTTTCAATGATGCCCTGGAAAATTCGGGATTCTTTCGATTGCGCTTTGGCCGTTGGAGTCGCGTTGTGATCGCTCATAAAAAGTTCGCTCCTTCGGAGTCGTGAATTTGAATTTGCGAAATGATCGTTCAACACTTTCTATTCCAGAAGGGAAAAGCGGCAAATATCCGGGGCCTTTGTGAGATGCGGCATGGCCTTGCCGATGGCAGCGTGCAGGTGAGCCATTCCCAAATGAGCGTCGATCGCGGCATCGCTCGCCCATTCCTCGATGAAGACAAAGTCGGCTGGGTCGGAGTTGTTTTGAAACAGCCGGTAACTCACACAGCCGGTTTCTTTCCGCGTTGGCCCGACAAGTTCACGCAAAATGGATGCGACTTCGGAGGCCTTCTCCGATTTCGCTGTCACTCGAGCAACGACCTGGACGATCTTACCGCTCATAAATTGTCTCTCCGGGGGCCCGCGTCAGAACAAAGGCTCGCGATGCCCAGTTATCAAAACACAACTATTTCGTTCAATGCAAGCCCACATGCAGGTGTACGGATAGGGAGCCAGTTCATCCGGGGCAAAGATGCAAACTTAAATACGACAGAAGATAACTCCTGGATGAGTCTTGGTACAATTTCCCATGGTTTGCCTCGCCCCTGTGCGCGGGGTATTGGTCGGCGTTCCGAATACGGTAAAGGGAGAATCCGCATGATTCGCGATGAGATTGAGCCCAAGCCCGTAGTTTCGACCGACGATCGCGTATTGTGAATACGTCTATAGCCGCTACGGCCGGTTTCCGGCGGCGTGCGGGCCGTTCCGAACGGTCCTTGCTTATCAGGCGCACCGCCCTGACACTGTGTTCTACGCCCTTTACTACCGCCCGGAGGCGTAATTTGTCGTCTTCCAGAGAGGCTACGTGGAGTAAACTATTGTTATGGGCGGGTGGTTTAGTTTACTCTGAAGGAAAATTTATTTGGACGTCTGAATGGAAACGTGTCTATTCACTTGACAGTAAGACTGCGGAGTTTGCAATCTCCGCACCGGCAGATAAGGAGCGATTCCAGCCATATGAAATTAAATATTCTTAGCAAGCGATGTATATCCAGGACTACACATCTGGGGATTTCCTGTTTACTCCTCACCATGCCCCTGGCGGCGGGTTCGACGCGCATTTACGTGGCGAACACGGCTGGAACCACGGTGTCTGTCATTGACACGGGGAAGAACAAAGTCGTGCAGGAGATCAAAGACATTCAGGTGCCCGAGTCAGTCGCGATTTCTCCGGACGGGAAGCGTGTTTACATCACGCAGTTTACCGAAAAGATTCTCACGGTGGTGGACCGGAAGTCGGGAAAGAAGATCAAGGAAGTGCCGGTCAGCGGTCATGCGGCCGATGTTGCTGTGACCAGGGACGGGAAATGGATATTGGTCTGCAACACTGAAACTCCCGGCGCGCTGGACATCATCGATGCGGCCACGCTGCAACTGGTGAAAAGCATCCCCAGCAAGGTGAAACTGCACGACGTGGTTGTGACGCCTGACAGCAAGTTCGCAATCGCCACGACGGAGGGCGCGGGTTTCATCGAGGTGTTCGATCTTCAGTCACAGACGATTGCCTGGGATCATAAATTCGAGGCTGGAACGCAGGTCGTCCAACTCGATTCCAATCCTGATGGTTCAGCCCGCCGGGTGTATGTGCAAGTGGCGCGCCTGCGCGGATTCGCTGTGCTGGATTTTGCGACCCACCAGGAAGTTGCAAGAGTTACGCTTCCGGATGACGAGCCCATTGTTGGGACCTCACAGTCGGGACATGGTTTGACAATCTCTCCCGACGGCAAAAGTATCTGGGTGAACTGCAAGGCATACAATGCTGCGTTTATTTATTCACTTCCCGATCTTAAGTATGTGGGACGTGTCCATACGCCTGCGCTCATGCCGCCGGGACACGATCCGATTTCCGGCTCGCCGAACTGGATCACGTTTACTCCCGACGGCAAGATGGCCTACATTTCAAACGCTGCGGACAGGTCTGTGTCGGTTGTCGATACAACAACCTTAAAGATCACGACGCGCATCCCGGTCGGGGAAGAAGCGGGACGGATGGCTGCGGTAGCGGTGCATTGAAATTGCAAGTCGCATGCGGGAATTCGTTCCTTTCACCAAACTGAAGTTGAAAGCTACGCCATCGGAGGCTATTCGTGATATCCAGACTTTATGCCAGACAAGTTGCCGCTCTTTTTGTTTTTGCGGGAATTGTGTTCAGCGCAGCCCTGTCGAGCGGCGCGCCCGCAAGGCAAGCGCCGGCCAAAGCAGCGCCGAATCTTGATTATGAAGTTTTCAAGGCGCGCATCGAGCCCATTTTTCTGAAGGACCGGCCGGGCCATGCACGGTGCTACTCGTGCCACGGGTCGGGAAATGGTCCTCAATACCTGGTGCCGCTTTCGACCGGGAGCAAGACGTGGACCGAGGAGCAATCCCGTCAGATTTTCGAGAATGTTTCAAAACTCGTCAACGGCGACGACCCGATGAACAGCAAATTGCTTCTTCGCCCGCTCTCGCCACTGGCTGGCGGCGACTTGACCGTAGAACACAGCGGCGGTCGGCAGTTTGAAACCAAAGACGATCCGGACTGGCAGGCCATGGCCAAGTGGGCCAACGGCGGAAAGTAGGGAAGATCCTCCCCGGATGGTGATCGGCCTCCAGTAGCACAGGCTTCAGCCTGCGGCTTTTTCTTTCCTTTGAGTTGACAGAATTCAAAACCCACAGGCGGGAGCCTGTGCTACTGGAGGACTATCCGAAGAAGGCTTGACTTGAATAATGAGCGGGTGTGAAATGACGTCAATTAGAGGAATCCTGGAGTAGATCGATTGGGACTCCTCAAGAACTCCGGCCACCGTCTTATTTTGTTTTCCATCGGTTTGTGATTGTCATGTGTCTGGAGTTTCTCATGGAGGCTCGGAATGTCCGATCGCAGAGAATTCCTTAGGAACGTGGCGGGCGCCATGGCCGGAGCTTTACTGGGCGGCTCAGGGCTGATGAATGCGGCTGCCAATCCCACGCAGACCGCAGCTTCGATGAAACGCCGCGAGATTTCCGTAGGCGGACGCCGCCTGAAGACAGTCGACTTCCACTGTCACTGTTTCCCCGACATCCGCGATCTGTTGAAAGGGTATGAGCAAAATACCAAAGAAGACTCCGGGTTCCTCAATCCCAAGCGGCGTTTCACCATGCTGGAGCCGGCCAAGATCGCGGATCGTTTGCAGAGCATGGATGAACGCGGAATTGATGTACAGGCGGTGAGCCTGTTTTCCGGCTACAACTACTGGGCGGACCGTGACCTGGCCGGCCGCCTTGCCCAACGCCAGAATGAGCAGCTCGCCGATTTGTGTACCGCTCACCCGGACCGTTTTGTCGGCTTGGGTGCGGTCTCGATACAACATCCCGACCTTGCGGTTGAGCAGATGGACGAAGGCGTGAAGAAATATAATTTCCGGGGATTTGTAATCGGTGGGAGCGTGAATGGAGAAGAGCTGTCCGCGCGCAAATTCGATCCGTTCTGGGCCAAAGCCGAGGAATTAGGAATCGTGATATTCACTCATCCCGTCGGTTTCGAAGAAGGCGAGAAACGTTTTCAGGGGAATGGCAGCCTGGGAAATGTGATCGGCAATCCGCTGGAGACGACCGTCGCTCTCTCTCACCTGATCTTTGACGGAACACTGGACCGCTATCCCGGAGTAAAAATTGTCGCGGCGCACGGCGGCGGGTATCTGCCGTCCTACCTGGGACGCTCGAATCACTGCGCGGAAAAGATTCCGACGAGCTGCAGGCCGATCAAGAAATTGCCCGGTGATTATTTCAAGGAACAGATCTACGTGGACTCGGTCGTGTTCACCGCGGAGAATTTGAGGCATCTGGTCGCGGAAGTCGGCGCCAATCATGTTGTCTTTGGCACCGATTTCCCGGCGGCCGTGAATGAGCCGGTATCCGCGAACGATCGATCGCAGCGCGACGCGGCAGGGAATGAATACGTTCAGCAACCGCTCTGGGGCGAAGACCGCGAAGCCGATTTCGTGCTGAGTTCAGGATTAAACGCCGCCGATCAGAGAGCGATCCTGGGTGAAAACGCGGCCAGGTTGCTTCGCCTCTGAGCAACGAAGATATGGTCGGCCGCAAATCTTGAGCCTTTATTTTTGCTTCTGTTGAAGCTCGATGACCTTCTTGTCGAAGTTTTTGTTGTCTTCCGGGCTGCAGATCCATTCGGTAAAGTAATCGGACTTGTAAACCAGGTCATGAACTTTTTCTATGGGTACCAGGTGGTAATACTTGTGGAATCCAGGCCAGGACTTGTCGCCCCACGCTTTCGGATCGGATAGCGTCATATCGATCTGAATTGTGTCGTGATCTGTGCGTGTGAATCGCTCGACCATGTGGAACGCGTCGCTCTTCGAGTGGCTCACGGCTCCACTTACCATTGTTCTACCGTTATAGCCGGTGGTATCCACGACCAGCGTGTTGCCTTCCCAATGAGCGATCGAGTCACCCTCAAACGTGGGGTCCATCTCCTTGGGGTGTTCCCGGTTCAGCCAAAAAATGCGCCATTCGCGGTGGTGATTGTTCAACTCATAGATCGCATCCGGAGTGATGAAGAACGTCAGCAAGCCTAAATAGGGTACGTCGTACATCGCCGGTGTGGACATCGGCTCGCAATCCTTGCCCGGATACATGCCGTTCGGATCGTTGACCGGGACGCCATACAGGTCTGTTGCGAAGAAGGACCGTGCGTCGTCGGGCACCGCGTCATTGGGAGTGATCTTGGGATCCCGCAGAGTGCCGGAGTAGGAGTCGTGAGAGAGCGATTTGTAGAGCAAATTCTGCTTCGCCCAGTCCGTCAGGGGTGGTTCCGGCGTCTTGTTGGCCCAGCGGTTGTTTCGTTTACTTTTTTCGCCGGTCCAATCGCCTGACAGATCGTGCGGATCGAAAGGAAGATTCGCGGTCGCAGAGGGCCTTGGAGCAGTCTGGGCAGCGGTCTGCGCGAATGCCGGGAGAAAAGGCTCAAAGACCAGCGCTATCGCCATTGCAATGATTGAAGCTGTAAATTGTTTTCGCATTTGAGATTAAAATCTATACAAATTTGTCCCCGAAGGGAAGCCTTTCAATGCTTCGTGGCCAGATCGGTTACCCTCTGATCGAAAGCCTTGTTGTCCTGGGGACTGCAGATCCATTCGGTAAAGTAGTCGGACTTGTAAGTCATATCGTGAACTTTTTCGATCGGCACATACTTGTAATGTTTGTGAAATCCAGTCCAGACTTTATCGCCCCACGCTTTCGGATCGGCATACGTCATATCGATCATCAGGTCGTCATGATCGACGCGCGTGAAACGCTCGACAAGATGGAAGGCATCGCTCTTGGCGTGGCCCACTTCGCCACTGATCGCGGTCCTGCCGTTAAATCCGATCGTATCCACGACCAGTGTGTTTCCTTCCCAGTGGCCGACCGAATCTCCCTCGAACGTCGGATCGATGTCTTTCGGGTGTTCTCGATTGAGCCAGAAGATTCGCCATTCGCGTTGAAAATTATTCAGCAAGTAAATCTGCTCTTTTGTTTCGAAGATAGTCAATAATGTCAAAAAAGGAATGTCGAACATGGCCGGGGCGGCCAGCGGTTCGCAATTCTTGCCCGGATACATGCCCGCCGGGTCGTTGGCCGGGACGCCGTTCGGATCGGCCGCGTAGAAGTTTCTGTCGCCGCCGCTTATGCTGCCGTTATCGTTGGGCGGTTTCTCCGGATCGCGCAATGTGCCGGACAACGCATCGTGCGTGATCGATTTATAAAGCAAATGCTGCTTGCCCCATTCGGTCAAGGGAGGTTCCGGAGTCCGATTCGCCCAACGGCTGTTTTCAGCGGTGTTTTCGCCGATCCAGTCTCCCGACAGGTCGTGCGGATCGAAGGATGAGTTCGCGGCGTCGGAGGTTTTTGGAACCTTTTGAGGCGCGCCCTGCGCGAAAAGCGGGAAAGACGAGGCCAGCAGCGCCACGACGGTCAGCGCAAGGGTTGAACCTGTAAAGTGCTTTCGCATGGCGATCTTCAGCTCTCCGGCAAGAACTCCGCCTGTCGCTCGAACGGCGGCGTTCATTGCTTCTTATATCGCTCGATCAACTTCTGATCGAATTTTAGATTGTCTTCGGGGCTGCAAATCCATTCGGTGAACGAGTCGGACTTATAGTTCAGATCGCGAACCTGTTGGATGGGAACAAGGCGGTAATATCGATGAAATCCGGTCCATGCTTTGTCGCCCCAGGCCTTCGGATCGTAGTACGTCATATCGATCGTCAGGTTGTCATGATCCACGCGCGTATAACGCTCGACGAGACGGAACGCATCGCTCATGGAGTGGCCCACGACGCCGGTGATCATGCTCCGCCCGTTATACCCGATCGTATCCACAACCAGCGTGTTGCCCTCCCAATGAGCAACCGAGTCGCCTTCGAATGTCGGGTCCATTTCCTTCGGGTGATTCTGGTTGAGCCAGAAGATCCGCCATTCGCGTTGATGATTGTTCAGTTGAACGATTCGCTCCGGCGACATAAAAAACGTCAGCACACCCAGATAGGGAACGTCATACATTGCGGGCGCGGCATGGGGTTCACAGTCCTTGCCCGGATACATCCCGAATGGGTCGTTGGCGATCACGCCGTAGAGGTCCGTCGAGTAGAAGGCCCGTGCTGAGTCGTCGAGACTTTCGTTGGGAGGGTTCTTGGGGTCTCTGAGCGTGCCGGCCAGAACGTCATGCGAGATCGATTTGTAAAGCAGGTGTTCCTTGGCCCATTCGGTCAAGGGAGGTTCGGGAGTTTTATTCGCCCAACGGCTGTTTCGGGGGACACGGTCCCCGTACCAGTCTCCCGTGAAGTCGTGAGGATCAAAAGGGAGATTCGCAGTTCCCGCCGGCCTCGGACCGGTCTTGTCGATGTACGGGGAGGCTGGCTGGCTCTGCGCGAAACCGGACGGGTGCGGCGCGGACAACAGCACCGTTGCCAATGCAAATATCGAACCCGCAACGCGCGTTCGCAATTTAAAATTTCTCAATGATCCTGTCCGGCCCGTTTAAATCTGCAAATCACTGTGCGCTATCGTCGGTATGTTTCTTGGGCAGCGAATGGCCGTCGGGAAATTCAACCTTTGTCAAAACGACCACGTGTTCGCCGTTCCTGGACGGGTGGTAGTACACCGTCACCTCGTCGCCCGGCTTCAGGTTGTCCTGGGTGTAGCCATCTTGCCTCATGTTCCGCGGATTACCGCTTTCTGAAAACCAGTGTTGGATATTCCCTTTGTCGTCCTTTACGTCGAAGGAAATGGTCGAGTGGGGGTTTTCCATCACAATACTCACGATCGTCGCTTTCACGGAGAGTGTGGTCGTCATGTCGTACGCCGCATAGCCATGATGGGCGAAGACAGGCGTTGCAATCAACACGAGAACAATCCATTCAACGAACAGGCCGCCACGTTTCAGCAATCTCATCGCATACCTTCCTTTGGTCGTTTCCACTTATTTTTTCTGATAACGATCGGTGACTCTCTGGTCGAAATTCTTGTTGTCCTCGGGGCTGCAGATCCACTCCGTATATTGGTCGTACTGGTACGTATTGTCATGAAGCTTCTCGGGAGAAACCTGATGGTAATACCTTACGAACCCCGGCCAGGAGGCGTCGCCCCACGCTTTCGGATCGGAATATGTCATGTCCAGCACCAGGTGATCGTGATCCACTCGCGTGTAGCGCTCCACAAGGTGGAATGCATCGCTCTTCCACTGGCCC
The DNA here is from genome assembly GCA_963788335.1 of Terriglobia bacterium. Classification (GTDB taxonomy): domain Bacteria; phylum Acidobacteriota; class Terriglobia; order Acidiferrales; family UBA7541; genus Palsa-360. The sequence continues at coordinate 84,526 of CAWBGM010000005.1, read as the reverse complement.
AGGTTCTGAGTGATCTGTGTCCTGCCATTGAAGCCGACCGTATCCACGACCAGCGTGTTTCCCTCCCACTTCGCTGTGGAGTCCCCCTCGAACGTGGGGTCCATTTCCTTCGGATGCTCGCGGTTCATCCAGAAGATCCGCCACTCGCGGTGATAATTGTTCAACTGGACAATTCGTTCCGGCGACTCAAAAAATGTAAGCAACCCAAGGCTTGGGTAGTCGTACATCGCGGGCGCGGCCATCGGTTCGCAATCCTTGCCGGGATACTCGCCATCGGGAACATTGGCGGGGACGCCGTTCGGGTCCGTGGAGTAGCAAGGGTCCTGATTGTATGGGCAGGGAGCGATACGGTAATGCTCGGGACGAAAGGGCAGAGGCTTTCCATAAATTGGATCGTGTGAAATCGATTTCATCAACAAGTGCTGCTTGGCCCAATCCGTCAAAGGCGGTTCGGGAATCCTCTGGTCGTAGCTGCCCCAATTCCTTCTCCCATGAGCGGAGTCCTGATTGTCACCGATCCAGTTCCCATTCAAATCATGAGGGTCAAAGGGCAAATTCGCGGTAACGCTGGGTTTCGGCGGGGGAGGAGGGCCCTGTGGGGTCTGCGCGTGCAAGAGCGGCGAGGCCGCGACAATCGCAAACAGAAGCGCCAGGTAGCAGGGGCGTCGAAATCTCATCTCAAAATCTCCTCGCGTTTGCCAGATCGAGCTTTCAGAACTTCCTGGAACAATCTCATGCTCGCTCGAAAGCCCAATCATTAAACGCGTGCGCTCACAAAAACGATTCATCGGTATCGAAAAATCGACGTAAGCGCCGGTTTTTCCGCTCGATGGTCCAGTCGGGCGATGATCGCTCGCCCTTCGGCAGCTTTCAGGGATCGGGAAGCTCACAATCTTTAACTGCTTGCTTTAGCTGCTTGTACACAGGTTTCTTATTGTGATTTTTACAAATGCCGACATGCGAAGTCAAATCTATTTTGGCATTGGAATCCGTCGCAGCTCCAGAAAATCAAGAGTCCCGGCCGCCATTGTAATCCTCCCATGGCTGCGCTACTGTAGCCGCGATTTCGATGGGGAGAATTATAGAAAATGAAATATATCACGTTTTGCGAACGCGATTCGGCCAGGCCGCGCATTGGCGCCATCTCGGAGGAGTGCGCGATCGATTTGGAAATTGCCGCGGCCGGCAAATGGCCTGCGGCCTTTCCGTCATCACTTCTCGAATTGATTCAAGCGGGACCGGATTGCTGGAAACGGATGCGGGATTTGGCCGCCGAATCTCTGGCCTCCAAGCCCACCGGTGCGACCCGCGCGCTCGACTCGATACGGTGGTGTGCCCCAATCCCCAGGTCGACGAAGAACATTTTTTGTCTCGGGCTGAATTACATGGCCCACTTGAAGGAGTCGTCCGCAGCTCGAGGCCGGGAAGCCAGAATTCCCCAGGTTCCCGTATTCTTCACCAAGTCTCCCACTTCGGTGAACGGTCCATTCGATCCGGTCCCATGGGATCCCCAGGTGACTCAGCAGGTGGACTACGAGGCCGAGCTTGGCGTGATTATCGGTGTCGGTGGAATAAATATTCCCCGATCGGAGGCACCCCGTCATATTTTTGGCTACACAATCATCAATGACGTCTCCGCGCGCGACGTGCAATTTGCCCACCTGCAGTGGTTCAAGGGAAAAAGCCTCGATGGCTTCTGTCCCATGGGCCCCGCGATTGTCACGGCAGACGAGTTCGGCGACCCGCAGGCGAAGCGCATATCCTTGCGCGTCAATGGCGAGCAAAGGCAGAACGCGACGACAGCCGACATGATTTTTCCCGTGGACACCATCATCGAGTGGCTGTCGAAGGGAATGACGATTGAACCGGGGGACATCATCGCGACGGGTACGCCCGAAGGCGTCGGTCTTGGCCGGACCCCGCCTGAGTATCTGAATGACGGCGATGTAGTGGAAGCCGAAGTTGAAGGGATTGGAATGCTGCGAAACCGAATTCAAGCTTGCTGAGAAACGCTCCGTGGAAGCGGCACACTACGCGGAACCCTCATCCTTTTGTGGCCACGACGCGGCAACCGACCAGCAGGCGGCGGCGATCACGAAATAATAGTAATTGCAGAAAGCCTGTTTATTGAAAGCGAAAAAAGTCAGGCAGATGAACGCGATGGCGGCAGCAAATCCCGCCGGACTACGCGGGCAGCGCCAGATCGCCAGAAGTATGGCAGGGATAACGATCAGGAATGGCGTCCAGATGGGCGCCCAATGGCCGCCATTGTGTTTATAGAGCCAGACCAGATAGCTGAGCGCGTCGGTTCGGAAGGGCTGCACGAACTGCCATTGGACAACGTTGCGGATGAATTCACGGGGATTCCATGCGAAAAACGGCAAGGTAATTGCAGCGACGACTAGACCCGCCTTCATTACTAGATCCCGCAATTGCCTCAACGGATTTGGGCCTTCCACCAATAGAATTACTGCGGGCAGCATTAACACCGTGTATTGCTTCGTGGCAAACATCAAGCCGAGAGCCCATGGCAGGCCCTTGCGCCATCGACAAGCGCAAAACATCGCCAGCGAAAAAGTGAAGACCAGTAACGGTTCGGTCCAGGACAGATCGATCACGAAGAATCCTTTCGGATCGACCAGGAACAGCAACGCCATCAGCGCTCCCCACCTGCCCGGGCGCGCCGTAGCCATCAACAATACGGAAAACCCCAATGCGACGATGGCGGCAAAACGACAATCGCCCCCGAGCAGATATGCGGGCATGACCATCAGCAGGCTAAGGGGCGGATATGGAAAGCTGTACGTGAGCCAACCATCTTTGGTCACTACGCCCTGTCCATATGCAATTGCGCCCGGGTCCGAATCTGTGCGGATTTTCAAACGATTGCGAATCATTCCCGCTGTACATATTCGGGACGCGCGTCGTGTAAGGATTCTGGCCGTGCCGCAGGGCCTCCGCCGCGCTTTGTTGAAAAAGGAACACATCAATCTGAGGGTCCTTTGAGCGTTGAGGCGAAATAATCGTAACGGCCGAGACGATACAAAAGCCGATAACGGTGACCACGAGAAACGGAATTCTCCGGGGGCCTAGGTCGGCAAATTGCAAAAATCCCAGGGTCGACAGGACCAACACTGAAAGGCTGATGGGAACGTCATTGTGGGTTCGAATCAGCAGGATGCAGGCGGGAATCAGTATCGCAACCGCGAGGACGGCCGGGAACACTCGACGCAGAAGTTGTTCCGCAGGGCGACCCAGTCGGAAGCTCACGGCGGAAAAGGAAGAAATGATCGCGATAGTTAACCAGAACAGCGCTTGTGGATGATAGGCGCCCTGATAGACGTTGATCGACAGCTCCACGAGCAGCGCGCAGAACGTCATACCCAGGGCCAGGGCCGCGCGATCCTGGTCAAGAGGGGGGTGAACGGGGGTTGTTATCATTCCGCGCTCTGCATAGACATCTTCTTCGAAGTTCACTTGCTCGCCTTTTTCTTTTCCTGGATCGTCCAGTCCAGGTTGCTCTTCGCAAGCGGCCAATCGGGCCGTAACCGCACAGCCTCTTCTGAATACTGGATGGCCTCGTCCCACTTACCCACCGCTGCGCAGGAAGCTGCGAGATTCAGATACGCATCCGCGGAATCGGGATGAAGGTCGGACGCCTGCTGTGCTGCATCGACTGCATCGCGATCCCTGCCCATCCGATACAGTCGGTTAGAAAGATCCGTATATTGGACCGAGCGCACAATCAGCGCGAGACTTTGGCGCGTCGCCCAGGGAATGTTTCGATTGTCGCGGCGCGCCTGGCGCTGCGCGGGATAGATCAAGAGCACAAGAGCGGCCAGCAGGGTGCACACATGAACGGTCCGATTCTGGAAACGCTTGTGCAATGCGCCGGGCAAGAAATCAGAAGCTCGCAGCTGTTCCAAGGCTGCCGTCAGTGCCACCAGAATAGAGAGCCAAGAGGCAATCTGGTAGTAATCGAGATGCCCCTGATAGTCGGGTAGCCGATAGCTATCGGCCATGTACCACGGAATTCCCTGCGACCAATAGTTGTATACGAGAAATAAAAAAACTCCCGAGGCCGCGAAATAGATCGCCGCGGGCAGCGCTCCCAGTCCCACCACCCACGGAACCAACCATGCAAGGTACTGGACGCCGAACCCGTTGGTGAGCGAAAGGAACAGGAGAAACACAATGCCAACCTGGGAGTACAGGCGCGGCCGAGGCTTCCTCCGATTCATCCACCACGAGAAAATAGCAATTCCACCAAGCAGGGCGTAACTTCCGGCAAATTGAAACGCATCGTTCACCCATCCCAATGCGGGGAAACGATTTGCAAGGCGACTTGAAAAATAAGAAAGTCCCCAGTGGCCGTAAAGGCTGCGATAACCGAAAATCTGCCGGAGGATGAATATCGGATCCTGAAATAAATAAGGCGACCAGGCAACGAGCAGAATTCCCCCGGCGGCGCCGAAGAATGCGACACGCTGTTTCATATCCCGCAGATAGAAATACATCGCGGGCGCGACAATGACGGGCGTGATCTTGAAGCACATCGAAAGGCCAAACATCGCTCCCGCGAGCCAAATGTGGTTGCCCTTCTCATTCCAGTAAACGGAAAGGAGCAGAAAGAAAATCATGACGGAATCGGTGTTGCCGTGAAAACCGGAGATCACAATCAACGGTGGAGCGGCCGCGAACAGAAGCAAGGACCAACGGATCGATAGTTCCTGAACGCGCGGCCCCAGAATCTTCCAGACAACAAGAACGCTTCCCGCATCCGCAAGAATTCCCGGAAGCCGCAGCCAGAAAGGAAAGGGAAGTCCCGACATTCTTGAAAGCCGGCCGATGATGCCGAGAAAGTGAATCATGGAGGGAGGATGATTGAAGTCCGGCAATGCGCGGTAAATAAGGACACCCAGGTAACGGGAAGCCGCCATGAAAGCTTCATAACGATAGACGTCGTTCGTGCCGTAGGTTTTTACCGCCAACAGCAGCTTCAATAAAAGAGCTGCAAGGGTAGTCGCCGTGATCGAGATCCACCAAAGGGTTGAGAGGAAAGTCGGCCCGGCAGGTTGTTCGGGGGACGTTGTCCTCTCGCTGGTCAAATGTGCGGTGGACATATCGTGCGAACGTTCAAACGGCAACGCGGTGTCTTCGTTGTTTATTCCCACAGCCGGCCGCTAATTTATACCCGACTGCGGGGGTGCGCAATCCCCCTGACAATTCGGGTCTAATCCAGATGTGATACTGCGACTTTCGGCGAGGTGCGATTCCGAGCGGGAGGTATCAAATAGTGAGATTTGTCCATCGGTCCAGACAACTTCAACGCCGGGCAACGACCTTAGAACGCGAGATCGATCCCCGCTCACGATGTACCGGAAGTGATAATCGGGCCACAAACGGGAGAAATTCTCATTCTGAATGACCTCTGCAAGGTCACGGTCTTTTTTTTCGACGCTCTTCGGTATTCTCGCCAGGTAACCGAACGCCAGTGGCTTTTCGTGAACCGTCTGATAAAAGAGATTCAACGACGGGGCTGCGTCATAAAACCGGTTCAGCGCCGGATTTGCAACCAGGTCCAATACCCCGTCACTCCCGGGAAGGTTCTTCAATACCTGGACATATTCAGGAACGGGAACCAGCGACGTCGGGATCGCCTTTGGTAGATATTCCACGAAGAGGATCGCAACAAGAACTGACGCGAACACTTTCTGCCTGCGTGTCCCGCGAAACAAAAATCGAAATCCGAAGGCGCTAATTACCGCGGCGCACAGAAAAACCATAACCATCATCCGGATCGGGTCGCTGGCCACCCTCATGGGAGGAAAAACGATCATCATCCATGCATACGGCCACGGCAACCACGGTAGGATCTGTTGGCCCGCGATGTGTAAGATCGGTCCCACTGCAATTACGGCAAAGAAGGCATTGAGAACGAAAAAAATCTTAACCTCGCTAAAATCGGAAAAGTTTCTCATTCGCCAGACAAGGACCAAAAGAAATACGACGGACAGACCCAGATGAACACTATTTTCGTGGATGTTTCCGGTTTCGCGTGACCAGAAAGATCTCGTGAGAGCGGCAAACCTCCAGTGCCCTCCGTAGATGAATGGCGCAAGAAGGTCCAGGGAATAATCCACAGGGTTGGCATTGCCGACCAGCCCGTCTGTCAGCGTTACCCAAACGAGCGAGCCCGCGAGAATACCCGATGTCATAAGCGACAGGCCGGCAAAAACACCGAGGGGGCCCCAATATTCCTTGTTGGAGAATGAAAAAGGGCCTTCCTCATTGCGATGAAACCATAAGGCGGCGATCAGTCCCGTCAAAACACAATAAAAGAAATAGTAATAGTCGCAGAGGATTACCAGAAACAGAACTCCCGCCGCGGCTGCGCCCAAGGCAATCGTAGGTTTTGCCAGCAACTTCAGCCAGAGGAGCACGAAGAGAGGAATCCATTCCAGAGACACGATCTGCAGATGGCCTTCCGCGTGAGCAAAATGAAAATTCGAGAACGTGAAGATATAACCCGCGATGATGCTTGGCCAGTACGAGTGCGTAAAATGGTGGGCCAGCAGAAATGCCGTAACACCTCCTGCTACGAAGGAAAACGTCACAATCACATTGTGAACGGGCACCTGGGACAGGAATTGAGACAGCACGATCGCTACGAACCCATTAAACGAGTTCATCGTGTGCCCGATCAGCGTCGTTCCATAGGGGAAGTGCAGGTACGTGGTGTGCCACGGCGATTGATGGAATTGGGTAACCGCTTTTTCAACCCACCAGAGATTCCAGACGTTCTGCAAGCCATCGCCCTGGTCCGCGTAAAAATGCGTCTTGAATTTCAACAACGCGGGATAAGTTAGAATAAAAAAGAACGCCAGAAAAAATAGCGCCGGGGCGAGCACCATCTTCGCGAAAAGGAAGAGCGGGTTCGGGTGGGTGTCGCTTGCCATTTTGCGCGGCTCCGCGTGGCCAGTATCTTTTTATCCTTTTAACGGCATTACATTAGGATTGCTACCTTATACGCGGCGGCCGCCGTTTTCAACATTTCGGGAACATCTCGGGAGCATGGACAGCGACTCAGTTTAGCTAAACGCAAAATGAGCGTACTCCCGGTATCCCTGCGTGGTTTACGTGGCACAGGCTTCAGCCTGTGGGGATTGAATTTACTATGTATTTGGAGAAATCAAAATCGACAGGCTGAGGCCTGTGCCACTGGATGTCATTTTCTGGTTTTGTCCGAGTGGGATGGAATCTGAGATAATTCCGGACCATGGCTCGATACATAGAATGGAAATTATGAATGCTTCCTTCAGATTTAGTAAACTCTTGATTAATCGGATCTGTTCGGAGGCGCAACCAAATTAGAATGGTGCGAGAGGGAAGAACATGCGTTCACAAAACGTGGCAGCTGTCGTTGCGTTTGGTTTTTTAGGTCTGATCCCCGGAGTGAATGCGCAGTCTCAATCGAATTCACGCCCGGACGCGGGGAGGGAATGGACGACCATCGGCGGCGACTGGAATAATTCACGCTATTCTGCGCTGGAGCAGATCACTCCCGCCAATGTGAAAGACCTCAAAGGCGTTTGGGTGACGCATCTGGGCTCCGGCCTGGGCAGCAAATATTCCCTCGAAGCAACGCCCCTGGTGAAAGACGGCGTAATGTATCTGGCCAGCGGGAACGACGACGTTTACGCGCTCGATGCAAAAACCGGAGCGATTATCTGGGAGCATCGGTCCAACATCGATCAGGGGATCAACACGGTCTGCTGCGGGTGGGACAATCGCGGTGTCGCGCTCGGCGAAGGAAAAGTTTTTCTTGGTTATCTCGACGGCACATTCGTCGCGCTGGATGCTGAGACCGGGAAACTGATCTGGCAAACGCGCATCGGCAATTGGCAAGACGGCTACACGATCACTTCCGCGCCGCTCTACTACAACGGCGTCGTGTACACCGGCGTCTCCGGCGGCGACATGGGCGCGCGCGGCAAGGTCACGGCGCTCGATGGGAAATCTGGGAAAGAACTGTGGCATTTCTGGACGGCGGCTGGCCCCGGAGAACTTGGCGGCGATACATGGCCCGCGCCGACAGACTCCGATCCGAATCGCGCTGGCGCCTACCTGCACGGCGGCGCGAGCGTCTGGCAAACTCCGGCGATCGATCCCGACCTTGGACTTATTTATTTCAGCACAGGCAATCCCGTTCTGCCCAGCGGGGCCACCGACAATCGCCCCGGAAATAATTTATTCAGCTCGTCGATCATGGCGCTGCATCTGGACGGCACCTACGCGTGGCATTTCCAGGTGGTGCATCACGACATGTGGGACTTCGATTGCCCAAGCCCCGTCGTTCTTTTCGATCAGACGTACGACGGAGTAAAGCGCAAGGGAATTGCCGAAGCGTGCAAGACGGGATGGATTTATATGCTCGACCGCACCAACGGCAAGCCACTGATCGGCATTGACGAGAAGCCGGTCGAGCAGGATCCGCATGTTGCATTTTCTCCAACACAGCCCATTCCGCGCGGCGACGCACTAATGCCGCAGTGTCCCGATCCGCTGGCCGGATGGGTGACGAAATGCATCTTCGCCGCATTTTACGATCACCCGATTTTGATCGCGCCGGGCGGAAACGGCGGAACGAATTGGGCGCCGATGGCGTACAGTCCCAAGACCGGCTATTTTTATGCGACCGCCGCGATTCGCCCGTCACCTCGAATCACTCGTGGAATCGGATTGAATCTGGGCCCGCCGATCGGCGCGCACTACTCAGGTACATTTACCGCGATCAATTCCCGCACGAACAAAATTGTATGGCAGAAAAAAATGCCCTACTCCGTCGGGCAGGGCAGCGGAGCGTTGGCAACGGCCAGCGGCCTGGTCTTCCACGGCGAGCCGGATGGAAATTTTCAGGCGTACGACGGCAAGACCGGAGAACTGCTGTGGCAATGGCAAACCGGCGCGGGTGCGGACGCTCCCGCGATCGCCTATGAAATCGATGGCACTCAATACGTAGCCATCGCCGCCGGCGGCGTCTCCATCCAGACGAACTCAGCCAAAGGCGACATGGTGTGGGTTTTTTCGCTGAGGGGATCGCCCGGCAACCGGTTGCATCCATTTGAAGCGCCGAAACCGCCGGCGACGGTTGTTGAAGTCGAGGGGCCGCTGGTACCGACGAACGCCGTGAAACTCGCCGATTATTCCTTCACGCCGGGCCGCATCACGGTGCCCGCCGGAACGAAAGTGACGTTCACAAACGACGGCAAGCAGATTCACAACGCGTCTTCCGCCGATGGCGGCGGATGGGATACCGGAATGCTCCGCGGCGGCCAGTCGGCCTCGATCACATTCAATCGGCCGGGAACGTATTCTTATGCGTGTCTGCCTCACTCCTTCATGATCGGTCAGATTGTCGTGACGGGAACGGGAATCGACTCCGCGCCTCCCACAGTTGTCGAGCGGGGATCGGGGCCTGCGGCGCCCGCGGCGAATGAACCGGCGGGTGCGCCTGATAGAATGCCGGAAATGCCCGGCCACAACGTGCGAGGTGAATGATGTGGAGCGAGCGAACTCGACGTGTTGCAATTGTTGTGCTGGCTGCCGCAGGGATTCTCCCCTTACTTGGAATTGCGGCTGACTCCGGCGCGAAGAGCTACATCGTTTATCTCGGAACCTACACGCGCGTCGCGAGCAAGGGCATTTATGGATATCGCTTCACGCCGTCAACCGGAAACCTGGTTCCGCTTGGGCTGATTCAGGAGGCCAACAATCCCTCGTGGCTCGCCGAGCACCCGAATCATCGCTTTCTGTATGCCGCCAATGAGCACGCAAGCAAAACCGATCCGGGAAATACCGTCACCGCGTATGCGATGGATAGAACGACCGGCAAACTCACTTTTCTGAATAAAGTTTCGACCAAGGGAAAAGGGCCTGCTCATCTTTCGATCGACAAAGAAGGGAAGATACTGGCAGCTGCAAATTTCGGCAGTGGAAGCGTGGCCACATTTCCGATTCATCCGGACGGGTCGCTGGGTGAAGCGGCTGGCTTCGTCGAACATCACGGGACGGCGGCGGGTCCCCAGATTGCTCCGGATGAAAATGGACTAAGCCCGACCGATCCGCACAATCACTGCGTCATGTTTTCGCCCGACGGCCGTTTTCTGCTGGTCTGCAATATTGGCCTGGGGAAAATATTTGTGTATCGGATCAATCACGCGACCGGGACTCTGGAACAGAATGGCGAGCCATTTTCGCATCCCGAAATTGGATGGCGGCCGCGCCACCTGGTGTTTCACCCCAATGGGAAATACGTTTCGATGATCAGTAGCTCGATGGAAGTGACGACCGCTGCATATGATGCAGCAAAAGGCACGCTCAAAGAAATCCAGACGGCGCCGGTTGCGGAAGGCGAATCCGGGCCGAGCGCGGGTTCCGAGATTCAAGTGGATCGGACGGGCAGGTTCGTGTACACGTCGAGCCGCGGCGTGGGCGCGACGTTGAGCGCTTCGCACACGGCGGGGACCATTAATATATTTTCCGTGGATGCCGCAACGGGAAAGCTCACTCCGGTGCAGCACGTTTCGTCGCTGGGAGACACGCCGCGCAACTTCGCGCTCGATCCTTCCGATAGATACATGTTTGTGGGGAATGAATATGGCGGGAACATTGCCGTCTTCTCGATTGATCCGAAAACCGGGATGCTGACACCGACGGGGAAAATTCTCACGGATGTCCCGGAGCCGAGTTGCATTCTTTTTGTCGCGAAGCAGTGATTTTCGTCAGGAAATAAGAATCGTCTAAGATGTGCCCAGATAGCGATGCACCGTTGGTTTTCGGTAGCACAGGCATCAGCCTGTTGGGTTCAGATTCGAGGCAAGGAAACTCCACAGGCTGAAGCCTGGGCTACTGAAAACCGGATGCGACCCTGCAACAACACGTCGGAACGAAAATAGATTGCTCACTCCGAGAGGATCGCCTTGCGTAGTTCCGCCATTGTCGTCGTGCGCGGGCCATGCAAGGGAACGATCCGGGCGACGTCCAGTTTATAGCGCAGGATGTTCCGGTTCAGATTCATGATGTACTGGCTGACAAAATCGCCGGCAATGCTGTCGATTCTCGGCGCGGTCAACGCCTCTGTATTAAACGCATCCACTTCCACAAGGATTTTCTCCACCGGTAGATAGACCATGACGATGGCGTCGCAGTGCGCGGTGCCCACCTGATGATAAATTTCAATCGGGACGCTTGCTATCCTTCAACACGAGTTTGCCATCGACCACCGGAAGGAACTTAGCAGTTTTCCTGGAGATCTCCAGCCGGTCCGGATTCAGTGAGTGCGGGGTACGCCACACATCCTCGTAGAATTCCTGATTTACGGGCATTGTTACGATCGTCGCGCCTTCGTCCACGTAAGTGCGGAGGCCGCCTGAGTGGTCATAATGCGCATGCGTGTTGATCAGGAATCGAATCGGCTTGTTCGGAATTGTTTCCTTAACCTTCGCAATTACGGCCAGCGAACGCGCTTCGTTCAACGGGGCGTCGATGACAACGATGTGGTCGCCTTGATCGACGGCGACACTGTGGTACTGCCAGCCTCGAATCCAATACACCCCGTCGGCTAACTTTTCCGCCGTCGCCGTGACGGGCGCCGTCATCGCCTCGCGCATTCCATTCGGAACCGGAATATCGACGCGAGGATTGGCCGTTACTGCCGAAACGTTAAGCTCCAGCCGGATTTTCCCGGCCACCACACGCACAATGTGCGCCGGAAACATTACGCCGCCGAAGTCGCGATATTGGTAGAAGCCGGCTTCGCAGAGCGTGTCCCCGAGCACCGGGTTATCGATCCAGTAATCAACCATGTAAACCTGATTCCGCGCGTTGATCTTGCCGATCAATTTATGTTTTCCCATCAGGAAGCTGACTTCGCTGCCGCCGAGGATGGGTTTCGAAGTCGCGTGGTTCGCTGCGGCCGCCCGTAAAAATCCCTGCGGCGTCGCCCAGATTTCCATCATGCGCTCTTCGGCGTTTCCTGCGTCCGGAATGGCCGCCACAGGCAAGCCGGTTCCCGGTCCGCCGGGCCGACCGAGAATCCAGCCGACTCCATCAGCCACAAACTCGTTGGCCTCTCCCTCGGAGTCCACATTTCCAACGGATTCGGGGACACGGCGCCAGCGGGCGGGATCGATCACCGGCTGGCTCACCCGGTGGACGCGCATCGCGGCATTGTCGTAGTCAATCGTTGCCGCGTAGTCGGTGACTTCGTACTCCGGCGCCAGAACATTTGGATTCGGTTCCTGGCCGAATCGAAACCACTTTCCAGTTGCTTTAAATTCAAGGGAACGGATTTGATCGGCGCCAAGAGCTGCGGTTGCCGATTGCAGAGTTCCCGTTTGCGGATCGGCGGCGGCGAGCGCGGCGGTCGAAGTCACGAACAACAAAAATGCTATCCAGATGCGCATGAAACGCTCCAACATGTGTAAGAGGTCCGAGCAGTTCTTTTTTGCACCAACTGTACTACGGCAGCAGAATCACGTTTTTCAGTTCATCCATCGTTGTGGTGCGCGGTCCGTGCAGGGGAACCATCAAGCGCATATCCAGGCCGAGTCGCACGATGTTGTCGTACAGATTCACGTTGTAGGGGTTCACGTATTCGCCGCCGATCGTATCCAGGCGCGGCGCAGTCAGCGCTTCGGTGTTCCACGCGTCGGCCTGAACAAGAATTTTCTCGGCCGGCAGCCACGCAAAGACCATGGCGTCATTGTGCGCTGTTCCGACTTGCTGATACACCTCGACGGGCCGTTTGCTATCGCTCAGTACGAGTTTGCCGTTGGTGACGGGCAAAAATTTCGCGGTCTTCTTCGATGTCTCCAGCAGGTCCGGATTCAGTGTATGCGGATTGCGCCACACGCGTTCATAAAACGCCTGGTTCATCGGAAGCGTAACGATCGTCGCTCCCTGCGCCGCATAGGTTCTCACGCCACCGGCATGATCGAAGTGCGCATGTGTGTTGATCAGATAGGTGATCGGCTTGCCCGGGATTGTTTCTTTGGTCTTGGCAATCACGGCCAGCGAGCGCGCCTCATCCAGCGGAGCATCGATCATCACAATGTGATCGCCCTGTTCGACTGCAACGCTGTGCCATTGAAATCCGCGAAGCCAGTAAACGCCGTCCGCCAGCTTGTCCACCGTGACCTTTACAGGCGCGGTCATGGCTTCACGCATCCCTTCGGGCACTGTGATCACCACAGGCGGATTGGCTTTTGCCGATGACACGTTCAGATCCAAGCGCACTTTTCCGCCCTGCACACGGACAATGTGGCTCGGGAGCACGATCCCGCCAAAGTCCCGGTATTCGGTGAACCCGGCTTGACACAACATATCGCCCATCACCGGATTATCGATCCAGTAGGACACGAGATAGACTTCGTTCCTCGAGTTGATTTTCCCGATGACTTTGTGCTTTCCCATCAGAAACGTGACTTCGCTCCCGCCTCCGTTGATCGGCTTCGTCGTGGCATGGTTGGCCGCCGCAGCCCTCAGGAATCCTTGCGGGGTCGCCCAAATCTCCATCGTGTGTTCCTCGGCATTTTTTGCATCCGAGATGGCTGTCGAAGGCAATCCGGTTGCATTTCCTCCCGGCGAACCGAGAGTCCACGCGACTCCTCCCGCCACGAACTCCTGGCTCCCCGCACCCCCCGGATTTCCCGGAGCCACCTGGGGCACCGGATGCCATCGCGTGGGATCGGTCAACTCTCTCGCGGCACGCTGGACGTGCGAGGTGGCTGAGTTGAAGTCCATCGAGGCCGTATAGCTGGTCACTTCATATTCCGGCGGTGGGGCATACGGATTGGGTTCCTGGCCGAACAGATACCACTTTCCGGTGCCGGAAAATTCGATCGAGCGGATGTGATCGGCGCCGAGCGCCTCGGTGGCAGCCTCAAGGGTTCCCGATTGCTTGGCGGCCGCCGCGAGTGTCGTGGCCGCGGCCGCCAAAATCAGAAGAGCTATCCACGTGCGCATGAAACGCTCCAATCCATGTTTGACGCCATGATGTATTGCCGGTCGTTGCGGGTTCATTGCGGCAGCAGAATGACGTCCTTCAGTTCCTGCATCGTCGTCGTGCGAGGTCCGTGCAATGGAATCATCAGGCGCATATCCAGACCCAAACGCACGATGTTGTCGTACAGATTCACGTTGTACGGGTTCACGTATTCTCCGCCGATGGTGTCCAGCCTGGGAGCGCTAAGGGCTTCCGTGTTCCACGAATCCGCCTGAACCAGGAACTTTTCCACCGGCAAATACACAAAGACCATGCTATCGCTGTGCCCCATATTCAATTGTTCATAAATTTCCACGGGGCGCTTGGGATCGTTCAGCACGAGCTTGCCGTTGGTGACGGTCAGAAATTTGGCGGTCTTCTTCGAAGTCTCCATCAGGTCCGGGTTCAGCGTGTGCGGATTGCGCCACACCCGCTCGTAAAACGCCTGCGCTATTGGATGGGCAACAATGGTCGCGCCTTGAGCGGCATAGGTTCGCACGCCGCCCGCGTGATCGAAGTGCGCGTGAGTGTTGATCAGGTAGGTGATCGGCTTGTTCGGGATCAACTCCTTGGTCTTTGCAATGACGGCGAGCGAGCGATCTTCATCGAGTGGGGCATCGATCATCACGATGTGATCGCCCTGTTCCACGGCGACGCTGTGCCACTGAAATCCCTTGAGCCAGTAAATCCCATCCGCGAGTTTATCCGCGGTGACCTTCACAGGGGCGGTCTGGGCTTCGCGCATTCCCTCAGGCACAGGAATGACGACAGGCGCGTTGGGTTTCACGGACGAGATGTTGAGGTCGAGCCGTACTTTGTTGCCCATCACGCGGACCAGGTGAGCAGGGAATACGATGCCGCCGAAGTCGCGGTATTCGGTGAACCCGGCCTGGCACAACATATCGCCCAGTACGGGGTTATCAATCCAGTAGGACACCAGATACACTTCGTTCCTCGCATTAATTTTCCCGATGACTTTATGCTTGCCCATTAGGAAAGTTACTTCGGTGCCGCCACCATTGATGGGTTTAGTGGTGGCATGATTCACTGCGGCGGCTCGCAGGAAACCTTGCGGCGTCGCCCAGATTTCCATCGTGCGTTCCTCGGCATTTTTAGCGTCCGTAATGGCGGTTGCCGCCAATCCAGTCGCCGGCCCCCCGGGCGCGCCGAGAATCCATGCAATGCCTCCGGCCACGAACTCCTGATTCCCATCGCCTCCCCCATTTCCCGGCGCCACAAGCGGCACGGGACGCCATCGCGTGGGGTCGAGCAATTGATGCGCGACTCTCTGGATGTGGGAAGTCGCCGAGTTGTAGTCCATCGAGGCTGTGTAACTGGTCACCGCAAATTGCGGCGGCGGAGCATTCGGGTCCGGCTCCTGGCCGAATTGGTACCAATATCCCGTCCCTGAAAATTCAACAGAGCGGATGTGATCGGCGCCGAGCGCTTCGGTCGCCGCTTCCAGCGTGCCTGGTTTGTTATCGGCCGCGGCCAGGGGTGTTGCCAGCGCCGCGAAAAGTGCGAGGGTTACCCATTTGCGCATGAAACTTCCTCCCAAGATATATGACTCTTCGTCGATCAATTGCGTTTCGATTGCTCTGTCCGGCAAGTGTTAAATTGACGGAGTGAATATCGGTAATGCCTGATTTTGATTTCTCGGTTTGGCATCATACGCTGGGACCGGATTTGTCACAACGATTTAGTCGCAGAGGCATTCGCCGCGACGGGTGCCTGTGCTACAGCCTTCGTGGCGGGCCTTCGCCGCGAGATTGTATTCTGAACCACCCGGCTGTATGCTGGCCCACGAATCGAATTTCTTATAATCAGGAATCCGGAATGGGATTGGGCGAAGTTCTCCGGGACTCGCCCGGCGAGACTCGTTTTCAGCGGTCAATACCGCGAAGGCAGACAATGAACAGAATCAAGACGATTATTTTCGCAATATTTTTACCAGTTGTGATTTTCGCCGGCATCCTGTGGCAGGGCCAGCGAGTAGCAAATGGCGCCCAGCAAAACTCGATGGACCGCCCCGAGCAGGTCGAGCCATTTCAGCGCCGCCCCGCCAACGTTAAGCGGGACTTGCTGTACGTGGCGACTCCCGGCAGACGCAACTATCTTCAGTACGGCGGCATAGGAGTCCTCGTATTCGATGTCGGGAGACACTTTCAGTTCGTGAAGCGAATTCCGACCTGGGATTTTCCCGCCAGCCAGGATCCCGAAATGATCAAGGGCATTGCCGCGAGCCCAATCACTGGAATGCTCTACCTCAGCACCAATTACCGAATGGCCGCCATGGATCTCAAGACTGAAAAAATGGTCTGGGAACAAACCTATGATGGCGATTGCTGCGACCGGCCCGGCGTTTCACCGGACGGCAAAGTTCTTTACATCCCCGCGCTGGTGGCTCACGCCTACTACGTTGCCGACGCCATGACGGGAAAGATGATCAAGAGAATCGAAACGCCAGCCCAGACGAGTCCTCACAATACGATCTTCAGCCTCGACGGCTCGCGCGTGTTTCTCTCCGGCCCGCTCCTCGTTGTCGCCGACACGAAAACGAATGAAATTGTGCAGACCATCAAATTTGGCAACAACGTCCGTCCGTTTGTGATCAATGGAAAGGCCACGACGATCTATGCCGACGTCAACGGCCTGCTGGGTTTCGAGATGGCTGATGTGAAGACCGGCGAAGTGATCCAACACGTGGAAGTGAACGGCTACGGGTGGTCCAAGGAACGAGTCATCGAGCACAGCACCCCAAGCCACGGAATTGCGCTGTCTCCCGATGAGAAGGAACTCTGGCTCGCAGACCTGGCGAACGGCTACATCCACATCTTCGACAACACCGTGATGCCGCCGAAGCAGATGAAGAGCATCCGCACCCGCAGCAATCCTTCGTGGATCACGTTCGGCCTCGATGGCAAATACGCATATCCATCGTCCGGCGACGTGATCGACGCTTCGACCAAGCAAGTTGTGACAGGCCTCAGGGATGAACTCGGCCGGCAGGTGGAAAGCGAAAAAATTATCGAAATCCTCTTCGCCGATGGCAAGCCGGTCCGCACCGTCGATCAGTTCGGCGTTGGCCTGGTTCGCTGAACCGCCGCGAATTAAGAAATCAAAACCTCAAAACCACGTAATGACTTTACCAATAGCGCCGGGTGCCGCACCCTTGCGGTCTTACCAGGGTGCGGGTTTAGAGTTTATTTTCCACGGAACTTAACTTTGGAGATAACCACTACCCGTCAAAAAAAACGTGAACGGCGCGCATTCGCCGCTCGACAACAAAAAAAGCGCTGGGTCAAAAAAACACTGCCCAATCGACATCGTTTCCTGTCGAGGATCTAAATAACACAGTGAGCAGGTTTCCTTCCGCCTTCATTTCCGCCACGAGTCCATCGTGTAAGCGATGGGGCGTGACGTTTCGGCTTCTCTGGTATTCGTACCTCTTGTTTTAGAATTGCGCGGGTCGTCTTTCGTGCCTCGCGGAATCTGCACGAACCGTGCGCCCAGCCCGCAATGATATCTCAGAGCATACGCATTTCCGCAGGCAGTCTTCCACGATGGCGGGGCATTGAGTAGATGAAAAGGTGCGTTTTCTTGCGGATTTGCGTCTTCAAGCGATGAGGAAATTCTCCAGACCTCGATATATACACGTGAATAAATATGAAGGAGAGCATGTTATTTCACTTGACAAATGAATCCGATCGGAATAAAAACCACCCACCATCAAGTCGGCCCAGTCCAGATTCAGATATTTACGCGAATGTACGGCGCTTCAACATCCGCACGGGTGTTCGAGGTCGCCCAACAGGAGGAAATAATGAATCGAAACAGGTCGCTACGCGTGTGCCTTTTTCTTGTGCTGGGTATGTTCCTGATCATGGTTGGTGGTAGCAAGCTTCTGGCGCAATCTGCCGGAACATCCGGACTCACTGGAATCGTCACCGATCCTTCCAATGCAACCGTAGCCAACGTCACTGTGAGTTTGACCAGCGCCGATACCGGCCAGGCCCGAACGGTCACAACGGGCCCTGATGGCGTCTACCGTTTTTCGTTGTTGCCCCCGGGCGTGTATCGAGTGCAATTCTCGGCGAATGGATTCAAGACATCGGAAGTGTCGGATGTCACGCTTTCCGTGACGGAAACTTTTGCGTTGAATCGCAGCCTGGAAATCGGTTCGCAGTCCGAATCCATTACTGTCGAAGGCGAGTCAGAAACCCTACAGACGTCAAGCTCCACGCTGGGTACCACGGTGACCTCGGGAAACCTGACCGAATTGCCCCTCGCCAATCGCAATTACACTCAGTTTATCGGCCTTTCGGCAGGCGGGAATGTCGGAGTCAACAATGCCACCTCGTTCGGTAAATCCACCGTTGATATCTATGTGAATGGAAACTCGAATTTGCAGAATAATTTTCAGATGGACGGCGTGTCCATCGGAAGCATGGGCACGTCGGGAAGGGAAGACGACAACGGCGTTTTCGTCGGCATTCCGGTGATCAACCCCGACGCGATCGAAGAATTCAAGATTCAGACTTCCACGTATGACGCAAGCTTTGGTCGCAACCCGGGCGCGAACGTGAACGTCGTCTCCAAGTCGGGAACCAATAACTGGCACGGTACGGGATTTGAGTTCCTCCGAAACGGGGTCCTCGATGCGAATGGCTTCTTTTACAACCGCGATACCTGCGGCACCACCTACGCAGGCAAGTCCTGTCCCAAGCAGGTGCTTAGCCAGAACCAATACGGAGGCACGATTGGTGGACCGATCAAGAAAAACAAGCTCTTCATCTTCGGCAGCTATGAGGGAACGGACCAGAAGAACGGCGTTGACCCGGACGGTTTCTCCTCGATTTCTGCGTATCCCGTGATTCCCGCTGGGTCGCGCAACACACCGGCATTCCAAACGGCACTCATCGCTGCCAATTGCGGCCAGCCGGCGTTCGGACCCGGTCTACCGTGTTCGAACACCACCGTCAGCCCGGTCGCTCTGAAATACTTACAATTGACCAACGCCGACGGCAGCTACTACTTCCCGACCAATCCGGTCTCGACCAACGCCGGTGGTTTCGGCAGCACGCTCGCCTTCGCCGTTCCCGCGATCTTCAACGAGAAGCAGGTCATCGCGAACGGCGACTGGATCGTGAACTCGAAAAATACCGTTGCGATGCGGTTTCTATACGACAGAAGTCCGCGCACGCAGGCATTCATCTGCGGAGTCTGCGGAGCGCCTCCGGGAGCCCCCCAGATCAGCCAATTCACAAATTCAAACGCGGTCCTCAAGCTGACCACCACCGTCACGAATAATTTTGTCAACGAGGCACGCGTCTCGTTTCAACGTCTGTATTCGCATCAGGTGGACGGGCTCCCCACCGGCTACACCCCCTCGAACCTGGGCATCACGCCCATTGTTCCCAGCGTGGCATATGCCCCGATTATTTCTTTCCTCATGAATGGGTTCAGCGTGGGCGGATTCCTGGATTTTGAAGAAAGTCCAACCAACCAGATGCAATTTGCAGATCAAATTTCTTGGTCCCACGGAAAGCACACGATACGCGCCGGATTTGAACTTGAAAAAGGACAGTGGAATTTCAAATTCCCAGGCCTTGAGCGCGGGTGGCTCTTCTTTGGCAGCTTCAGCAACTTTCTGGATGCCAATGTGCCCGGAAATATTTTCCAGTGCGTCGTTTGCGTTTCCGGCTCGAATTTTAATTCAGGCGGAATCATCCACGGTTACCGTGCAACTAACCTTGACAGCTTTGTCCAGGACGACTGGAAGGTGAACTCGAAGTTGACCGTCAATGCCGGAGTACGGTGGGAATACAACGGGATTTTTTCCGACCGCTACGGCAACTTGACCAACGTCTGGCCGAGCCTGCTTGCTCCCAATTCCCAGGTTCCTACTTCGGCGGCCAATCTGCCTGCCAATTATCAAGGGACCGTCGTTGCCCCCAATTACTTGAACTTTTATTCGGCGCCTCCCGCCGGCGTTCTCGTCAATTCCTCCGGAACGGGCCCGCTGCAAAAGCGGCCGCCATTGACCAACTTCGCTCCGCGCCTCGGTCTTGCCTACAAACTCACGAACAAGCTCGTGGCTCGCGCAGGCTTCGGACTCTTCTATGATAGAGTCCCCGCAGGCACGTATTTCATGGGAATTGAACAGAATTACCCGTATGCGGGAACGCTGGACTATGGCCCATCCAGTGCCGGTTCATTCACGCTTCAGCAGCCTTTTCCCACGTATGCGGCCGGAACCTTTCCCCAGCGCTTTTCCAGCGCCCCCGCGACTTGTAACGGCAATCCCCTACCCGCCGGGTGCACTTCGTCGAATCTGTCTGTCCTGGGCGTGACCCCAATTCTTCATACACCGCTCGTCAGGGAATACAACTTGAACCTGCAGTACGAATTCGCCCATGGCTGGGTGCTGGAGGCGGCCTATGTGGGTTCGAGCGGCATCAACCTCACGGACAACCAGCACAACTTGAACACCGCGTCCATTGCCAGCGCAAGCAATCCTGTGAACGGAATTACTTCAACGACCTCGGCAAATGTGGCGTTCCGCGTGCCTTACCTCGGCTATCAACCCACCGGTGTGGCGGTCACGGAGTTTAACGCACGATCGAGTTACAACAGCTTGCAGATGACTGTGCGAAAGCAGTTCACCCACGGGCTGTCGCTTCAGGGCGCCTACACTTGGAGCAAGAACTTGTCGGATACAATTTCAGATCGGGCTGACAGCAACGTGGCGGGCAATCTCGCGCAACAGTACGGACCGACTTACTTCAGCCGTCCCCAGCGGTTTGTCATCAATTACAACTGGAATCTTCCATTCGGCAAGCACACGGGCTACATGGACAAAGTGCTCGGCGGATGGAGCGTTTCCGGCGTGACTACGATTCAAAGCGGCAATCCCATTACTTTCGTGGACAGCAACGCTGGCTCGGCCTATGGCACTCAGGGCAATGGTACCGGAAACAACGGCCGCGCGCAGCTCTGTCCCGGTATGACCTACGCAAATATCGCGTCTTCCGGCGGCATCTCACAGCGCCTCGGAGGAGCCAGCGGCGGTCCCGGTTTCTTTAACCCGAAAGCCTTCTGCGCCGCGCCGGCAATTATGCCGGACGGCGTCACAGTTACAACCCAGACGGCGTGCCCAACCTGCGCCACCCTGTTCGGGAATACGGGAATCGGGATTCTCCTTGGTCCCGGCCAATTCAACTTCGATGCTTCGATCCTGAAAGAAACAAAGGTGAACGAGCGTTTCGCCGTGCAATTCCGCACGGAATTTTTCAACGTGTGGAATCACCCGCAATTCGGTTCCATCGGCCAAGGCGGTTGCTGCGGGCCGCAGGCTTCGCTGGTCGACGTCTCCAATTCCAGCTCGGGAACGATCTCCAACACCAGCGTCGGACCTCGCATTATTCAGTTCGGCCTGAAGGTTCTTTTCTAGCGTAGAGATCACCGGCGTCTGAACATCAAATCAAAACTCCCCGCACTGGATGGGTTTTCCAGTTCGGGGAGTTTATTTTCGTCGGACCCAAGTTGGTAGGCGGCGCGTCAACATCCATCGCGGATATTTTTAAAAAGAAATTCAGCCTACCAGCGAAGCACGAGTTCGCTGCCGTTCCCGGCCGGCTGAAACTTCGCATACACCACGGAGGAAGGATCGAAGTACCAGCCCATATCAGCCTTCTCCAGATCCGATAATGAAGCGACGTGCGGCAAGTCCTTCGCGTTCAGAGTCGCGTGTTTGGGACGGCTCGTTTTATTGAATTTCGCGATATAGGTCTTGCCGGATGCTCCCACATTCAGCTTGGTCTGGTTTCCTCTTTTGCTGGCGTGGCATTTTACGATTTCCTCGGTATGCGCGCGTTCGTCATCGTCGTAAAGCGTGCACTCCGCTTCCGTCGAAAGCCAGATATCGAGAGTGATAGGGCTAAATGGTTTCTCGCCGATGTAGTCGATCTCAGGTCCCATGGGGATAATTGAATTTTCTCTTATGTAGAGAGGCAGAACTTCCAGCGGAGGCTCGATCTGCAAAGTCGTTGGGCCGGCGAATTCCTTTCCCGTTTCGTACTCGTACCACGTTCCGGCAGGCAGATATACATTCCGTATGTTGACCGGCTTGTACACGGGAGCTACCAGCAAGGCATCGCCGAACATGTACTGGTCCTGAAGGTTGTGCGTACTGGGATCGTCCTGGAATTCGAGCACCATCGCGCGCATGATTGGCAGTCCGGTTTTTGTGGCGTTATAGGCATGGGAATAAAGATAGGGCATCAGGCGATACCGTAACTTGCCGTACTTCCTGTAATTTTCGACAGAGCGATCACCGAACGACCACGGCCACCTGGGAGGCGCTCCATTGAAGCGGATGTGCGACTGAAACATGGCCATCTGCGTCCATCGGATAAACAACTCCGGCGTTAGATTTCCGACCGAAGGTTCATAGCCTCCTGTGTCGTTGCTCCAGAAGGGGACACCGGAAAGTCCAACGCTCAAACCGCTGCGCAGTGTAGTCGCCATCTCGTCCCAATTGCATTCCGGGTCTCCCGACCAGCAGATCGGATAGCGTTGTATGCCCGCCGTTCCCGAACGCGCGTTCACCAGTCCCCGGTGTCCCGAATATTCGGCCACCGCCTCGAATGTCGCCTTGTGATAGAGATTCGTGTAGAGATTGTGCATCTCAAGGCCGGTGCGTTTATTGTAATAATAGCCGTCTGCGGGAGTGTCCTCGCCGTAGTCGGACATCCCAATGCCGAAGCAGCCGGCGTCAAGCAGCGCTTTCACTTTGTCTTTCCACCATTTCACCGTGGCGGGATTGGTGAAGTCGGGAATCACGCCGATGCCTCGATTTGCTGCGTAGAATCGCGACCTCCACGCGTCGTCCCGCTCGACCGCCACCAATGACTCCTCGATCTTATTCACGTGATTCAGCGACGGTTGGAGAATATCTTCATACACCGAGCCGTCCTTCCGGACCACGAGGTATCCTCCCGCCCGCGCCTCTCGCTCGATGTCGGTGTTCGGCCTGAGAAACGGGTCCACACGCATGCCGATCTTGATGCCCACCTTGCGAAGTGCCGCGGAAATTTCTCTGGTATAGGCCAGCACCGCCGGCATGTTATCGGCTTGAATGCTGACCACGGAAGTGAAGTAATCCACGGGAAGATCCATCGTTCTAAACTTTCTCGCAATTTCCACGGGATCGGTCTTGTCACGATTGCCGTTCCCCGCCGTAAACCAGACGCCGAACGATTCTTTCGGTGGAAACGCCGGCCATCCCGTAATTTCTTCATACCGGGCCAACACTTGCTTCAGTGTCGGCCCGTAAATAATAAAAAAATCGAGGCGTGGGTCGTCGATGAGAAATGAATAAGAGACCACCGAACGGCTGCCCATGTCCCAACGGTTGCGAAACGTCGTGTTGACAAAAATCCCGTAGCCGCCGGTGCTCATCACAAAGGGAATTGTCTTATGGGACTCGTCGGTCCCGGAACCCCACGGATTCACCAGCCATCCGTCCACTCGCAGCCCGACTTTATTCAGCTTGGTGAATCTTTCGCCCAATCCATAGAAGCTTTCATCTTCGGGAAGAGCAAATGTTTCATTCGACCGGCAGGGCTTTCCCGCCACGCTGGTAAACCCCATGGGCAAGCCGCGAAAATTTCCCTGCGTGTCCACGTCCTTCACGTGTTCCTGAACGATGACCTGTCCTTGTTTGTCATAGACTACATACTTCCACGGCTTCTTTTGGAATTCGATGCGGAGAGCCGCCGTCTCAATCGTCACCCCTTCCGGTTTGTCGGTGACTTGGAAGGCGCAGGGAGGCCAATCCTGCTTGATCTCCAGCAACCCATCCACATTTTTCAATTCCCGATCGGCGCACATCCGCACGCGAAGGATCTCGGGCGTGCACACCGTCAGCGCGACTTCGACATTTGTCCCCCGGCTTGTCGCGCAGTGAAACACAACGCCCGCGCCCGTTTTTTCAAATGAAGAAATCGCCGCAACAAACTCGTGTAGTTCCTGCTCCGCCGGCGCCTCTTGTTGAGCGTCCGCTCGCGCTCCCAAAAAAAGCGCAGGCGCGGAGCCCGCCAAAGCGAGAATGTCTCTTCTGGTCACCATGAGTTTCTCCCTGTAACAATTTAGCGAAGCGAAAACTTCGACTTCGAATATCCGGCGCGGTTAACCTCGTTCCCAGTCGCACAATATACCCCTTTCGCCGGTTTTCGGAAGCCATATCCTGAGGACTTCTTCAAGAGCGGTGAATCGTCCGAGTAGGACGGGCTTCAGCCTGTTTGTTTTTGAATTTTGCAGGAGTTATCGAAAGCCAAAAGAAGACAGGCTGAAGACTGTGCTGCTAAAAACACATCGTCCCGCCAAACCGGACGAGTGTGTATATATCGATTGGGTCTTTACGAACTCTCAAATCCGTATTGAATTTATCAACGGTGGTATTGGTCGTGGGAGCGCCTGCCGCGTGCGTTAAAATCTTCTTACCATGACCTCAAATTAAAAGCCCCACCCTTGAAAAAGCATCAAAGGTGGGGCCCCCAAAAAAATCCGCTTCGAACGGTTGAACTACGGCATTACCTGAGCGCCGCCGCTGAAGCCATTCGGATAGAAGTGAACCCCGGTCACGATCTTCACCGCACGGCTTCCAAACCAGATCGTGTTGTCCGCGGCCATATGGAATTTGTTGATGCTCTGCCCGGGTTGCGGCATTGGATAGTAGCTGAATTGTTTTGTCTTCTGGTCGAACTTGATGATGCAGTTGTGATTTGCATCGCCCATCCAGAGATTGTCGTCGTTGTCCGGCCAGGCGTCATAGGGTTGCGCGCCGTTGTAGGGAATTTTGTATTCGGTGAGCTTGCCGGTTCCAGGATCGAGGCTGCCGAGGATTCCGGACGTGTATTCGGAAACCCACACGACTCCCTTCGAGTCCACGCCGATGCGGCGAATCTGTCCCCAGGCATTGGGCACCGGATATTCCTTCACCGATTCGGTCTCCACGTCCCACTTGTTGATCGTGCCTTTTTGCCATCCGGCGGCCCACATATTGCCCGATTGATCGATCGCCATTCCGTACAGGCCGTTGTCCGGCGTCGGCGTCGGGTACATGTGAATTTTTCCTGTCTTCACATCCAGGCGTCCGAATAGCGCGCCGTAGATCAAGTCGAAGCCGACGTTGCCGTCCTTATCGACGACCACTTCATGCAGCGCCCCTGCCTGTTCAGGCAATGAGTAGCGGATCTGTTTTCCGGTGACCGGATCGAGTTCGCCCATGCGACCGGTTTTCAGTTCGGCCCAGAATACATGGCCTTCTTTATTGACGCCGACGCCGTCGGGGTGCACGTACGCATCGCCCTTGATCGGATAGTTCTTCCAGCGGTCCGCGCTCTCCGCCTTCGGGTCAAGACGCAGCAGGGAACTGGACGTACGCGAACTGAACCAGATGTTGCCGTCGAGCGGTGAAATGAAAGAGGAACCCATGTGGTGCGTGGTGCCTTCCTTCGGAACTTTATATTGAGCAATCACGCCATCCACCATCGGCGCGCCAATTACGTCTCCCCCGGGAGAAATCGGCAGGTCCTTCGGAATATCGTACGAGACGTAAATCGCCTTGGACGCCGCGTCCTCATCCCACTGGATGGGATCGATGCGCAACCGCTTCTCGACGACTCCGGGGCCGAAGTGCGAGGCCAGATAATCGGCCATCAAATCCTTGTCCTGTTTGGTAAAGTGAGTGCGCCCCAGCGCCAAAACAAAAGCGTTGTAGCCGGGACCGGTCTCCGTCATCTGCTCGATGCCTTCCATGTATTTTTCGCGCGTAAGCTTCATGTGGCCGAAATTATTGAAATTTTCGGCATGGCAGCCGATGCAGTTAGCACGAATCAGGCTGAGGCCCGGGCCGGGCGGATATATGTCGTCCATGCTGTTGACGTAATCGATCTTCACGCCTGCATCCGGGCCGGTCGGCGGCCCCGTTTTTCTGGTGATTGCAAAATTTGCAGTCTGGCTTCCGCCGGCGGCAAGGAACACCTTCGTGACCGGGGAGTCATAGCCGCCCATCTGTACAAAAACGTCGTAATTTCCGGGCAGTGCCTGCGGAACGATGTAGTTGCCCTTGTTTGTGAACACCGTGTACCAGAGCTGCAAGTCAAGATTATGAGCGGCGACGCGGAACGCAACGACTTGTCCCTGATCGGCCGTCACCTTTCCGGTGATCGTGCCGCGAGTAGGCTGCTGAGCCGAAGCTGAAACGGAAAAGCATGCCAGCATCAAAGCGACCATGCAGGTCATTGCGAGATGCCGCGGAAAATTACTATTTTTCGTGGTGCGCATCATTATTTCCCCTCTCGATTTGCGTTCATTGTTGAATGGCAGCTAAATTTTTGGTTTTCGACCGTGAGCGCGATCCTATGACCCTTCCAATTTATAGCACTCCCTTTTGACCGGGAAACATCTTTCATTTGTAGCAGACCAACTCGATCAACACGCTCCGGGAATTCTCGCCCAAATTCTAAAACTCCTTGAAATCGGTAATTTGATCGATGCTGTCTCGCAGCGTCTTCAGCCAGATCGCCATTGTCGTGGGGTCGCCATGCAACGGCGCGATGGTTTCCGGCTCAATTCCCAACCGCTGGAGATTGCCGTACAAATTATTCCACATGGCCAGCGACAGGGGAGTGATATACCAGCCAGAAAAATCGTCCGCCTCGATCAGGATTTTTTCCTTCGGCAGCCACGCGAACGATAAAAACTGATCGTGCATGTCGCCAAAGTCGAGGTGCACTTCCAGATTGCGCGTTCCATCGGTCAGCACATACTTATTTTTAAAAGTAATGAACGTCGGCTCGCGCGGATGTTCCGAAAGCCTGTCCGGCGCAATCGTGTGAGGGTATTTCCACACGGTTTCATAGTAGGGCTTGTTGTTCTCATGCGTGATCACCGTGGCGCCCTCGGCGACATACGTCCGCAATCCGCCCGAGTGATCGAAATGATGATGCGTGTTGATCACGTACTTGACCGGTTTGTCCGGCACGAGCCGTTTCACTTCCGCAAGTACCGCAACCGATCGCGCTTCATCGACCGGGGCATCCACAACCGCCAGGAAATCCTTGAACTCGACCAGAACGCTGTTGTGCCCCCCGTGAATAAACCAGACGCCATCGGCCATCTTTTCGGACTTCGCCGTCTCCGGACGGACCGTGGCCTTGAGCACATTTTCAGGGACTCGCAGCGTCGCATTCGCCACGTTGGGCTGTACGTCTTTCACGTTCAGGTCCAGCGTCATCGAGCCGCCCTGCTCCTGAACGATGTGCGTGGGAAACTTCACGCCATTGAAATCTTTGTAATCCAGAAATTTCGTTTCGACGAGCATGTCGCCCAGGACCGGGTTGTCCATCCATGTGTCGATTTTCGTCAAAATGGATTTGCTATTCAGCGTGCCCACGATTTTGTATTTCCCGGCCATGTACGTAAGCAAGGTGACCTTCTCGTTGCCTTCTGTCGCCGATTTTGCCGTGGCGTGATTCTCCAGCGCGGCTTTCAGGAATCCGTGCGGCGTGAGAATGATCTGAAGATTTCGTTCCTCGACCGCGGCAGGCGCTGGTTGGGTGACATCGGGCGGAAGCGTGGGGTGCGCGTTTACCGGTTGATTCCACGCGTATTTTCCGACGACCTCATGGCCCTCCACGATCTCGTCCACGTAAGGGGCTTCGCCGCCAAGTACGGGCGGATTCTCTTGATTCCTCGTTGTGTCCTCACGCGAAGACCCCGTCGCATAGTCAATGGTTCGCGTATAGCTATTTAGCACCGTGGTGTGCCAGGGGGACGTGGGATTCCAACTCATTCCAACGACACCCCATCTCCCCGAGCCGGAATAGCGGATGGATTTTACGTCGCCCATTGCTTTCACCGCGTTCCTGATCGCAGTGCTTGCGTCCGGGCTTGCGTTTTGCGCGATTGCAGTCGTCGCGGCCAGGACGAGCGTCACGCAGATCACGATCAGCTGTTTTTTCACCGGCATCCCCTATAACTTGACGTGGGAAAATGTTGCTGCGTTTCTTAACGTCGCCAAAAGCCACAGGCTGAAGCCTGTGCCACTAAAAGCAATGCCATTCAAACTTAGCGAACTTTTACGTTGTAATACCAGAAGGAACTGTTCACATCGATGAATGAATGCGGCACACCGTTGGGGATGACCACCACATCGCCTGCACTCAGATGCTGCGATTTGCCGCCGACGATGTCGCCGCCGCGGATTTCGTCCTGGGGATAGGGCTTGCCGTCCGGGAAAGTGTTTGTTGGCTTGATGTTCATCACGGTTCCCCCGGTGACCAGTGTGGCTTCACCCTTGACGATGTAGCAGACGTCGGTCCACTTCATGTGGATTTCAGCGGTGCCGGGCTTTTCACGCCGGCTGGCCGCGATCCGATAATCGCGCGCGTCGGCGGGGTCCTGATACATCGTATCGCCGGCTTCAAAGTGCTTGGTGACGGAGTCCTTCGAAAAGTAAATGATCGGAGGCGCGGAAGCGGGAGTGACAAAAGTGGCGTCGGTTTTCTTTCCCATATCGCCGCCAGTCTGTGCCACCGTCAGATTCGCGCTTGCGAAGACCACAACCGCTGCGATCAATGCCAACAGTATTCTTCTAAAAGTCATTCTGAACTCCTCAGGTTTTTGAACCGGGTTTGCCGAAACGCGCTGATTCAACCGCGCAACATTTCACGCTCTGCTTTACATGTGCACCGGAAGCCGGGGCACCCGTCGAGGCGAATGTCCGCGCTACAGAATCACGACGCAATACCGTGGAAAATCCCGCCAATTATTCTTTAGTCTTTGCGTCGCCCATCGCCGCCATCTTCGGCAACGGTTTCGCCGCGATCTCCGTCGCATCCTCTTGCAGCAAATAGCCCTGCTTCACAAGATCGTCGGTCGCCTTTTTCAGTTTGGCTTGAAATTCCGCTTCGCTCGCATAACGCTCTTCCAGCGATAGCCGCGAATCGTGCTTTGCCAGGCGCTCCTTCTTGGTGGCCGGGAAGGGCATGAAGCTGCCGTCCAGACTGCACAGATCGCCCTCGCCATAGCCTTCGGCGCGGAAATTCCGCCCGGAATAAGTGCCGATGGGAACTGTGATCTCTGCCGGAACGATGCCGCCGATGGGATTGCCATCCGCATTGGTCATCGTCACGTACACAGGATACTGAGGTCCCGAGGCCACGGGAGGTTGTTTACTGTAATCCATCAAAAACAGCTTGTTGAGCTTTGGGCTCCAAGGAGAATCGGGAATTGTCGGCCACAACTTCTCCGCCTGCTCCAGGGGAATCAAGGTATGGTCTTTCAAATTCGGATAGCGGCTGGGCGGCGGCGCCACTCCTTCGGTGACCCACTTGTCCATTGCCAAAAAGAGCGCGCGACCATAGAGCCTGTATTTCAGCGGATTTTTGATTTCCTTGCAGATGCCGCGCTCGGCGGTTCCCAGATTGTTTTGCGGAAGGTCCTTCGATTCGTGCGGCACTCCGGTCGGAACATACATCCGAACATTGTCCGGCATCGAAATTCCCTTGCCGCTCGGATCGGTAAACAGCAGGGAAACGCGCCCCTGCCACACGTCCGTGTTCGTATCGAGCTGCATAATCTTCGGGCACGAATGAGACTTGGTGCACTTCACCAGAATCCCGTCGGTCTTTCCGGTGATCGGATCGTGCGTGGTGGTGTACGTGAAAGGGAACTGGTCGCCAGGATAAAGATGATCTTCATGCTGCCGGGAAAAGCGCCCCGGCTGCGAGAATTCCGTATTCACATTCGTCTTGCGTGAACCCGCAACGGAAACGAAAGCGCCATCGAAAACGATGCGGCCGGAACTATCGATATTAAAATCCTGATAAATCATGTCTCGCAGCAGGCGTCCGCTTTCGGAAACCCCCACGCCGAGCACGGCCTTGTACGGAGTCGCCGGATGAATCGGATTGGGGGTCCCCATCGAATCCTTTTCGGCATACCGCGCGAACAAAACGAAATCCCGGATCGTGGCGAAGGCGATCCCTTCAATCACCGCATCCGTTGCCGGGTAAATGAATTCGTAGAGGGCCTCGCGGTCATATCCGGGAACTGGCGTGATCTTGATGTGCTTCTTATCCGTATAGCTCCAACTGGAGGCGGGAACCGGCTTCCGGGGATCCTCTTCATGTTCACGCACCGTGAGTGTTGCGGCGGAGGGGTCCATCGTTGCCGCCGCATAGGTCAGGTATCCGGTAATTGTCGGCCCGGCAGGAACGTTTGAAATTTCTTCGCGGCTCATGGCCGTCAGCGGCTTGCCATCCTTCATGGCGATGGGAAATCTCGATTTGAGCAACCCGGGGCGGGCAGTCTCGTGCGAATCTTCCGCCTCCCATCCGCTCCAGGCGATTGTGTATCCCGCCTTCATCAGCAGACCCGATGCCGGGTCGGTTACCTGATCGGGGCCAATCGAGCTGAACTCGCTCAGGTTCATGTCCGAAAGCACTTTCTCGTGCCCTCGATTCACGATATCGTAAATCAGCCTGCCGTTGGCCTTGCTCAGATCCACCGGCCTTAGGAACGTGATATCCAGGTTGTATTCGACATGGCCGCGGCTGTTCACCGGAGCGCTCTGAAGATCGACGATCCCGGCGTTCATCGGATCCTTGGGATCCAGCTCTCCGTATGCCGTGCCGACAAGAAATTCGTAGGGTCCGACATTGGGAAACGAAATGCCGCCAAACGCCGGCTCGGTCTTCGTGATCACGATTTTCGTGATGCCGACCCCCGAGGATGAATTCATCTGTGCGCGGGCAGATGAAACGGCAAGAATCCACCCAAGGGCAAACAGGAATATCGCCTTCTTCATGCGGCACTCTCCAGAATTAAAACGAATTGTGACCCTTTTATATCATATCGAATCATCTTTTGGACGGTTTGCGATTGACGGGAGTTTCGAAAAGAACTGGATGGGGGGTGAAGATGCGTTTATGGACAAGTCCATTATACGATTGGCGTGCGGAATTTAGTAGCGCCAGCGTCTCGCCGGCGGGTTTTGAATCACAAGGAGCGGAAAACCCGTCGGCGAGACGCCGGCGCTAACAGAATCGTTCGGTTTTTGAGTCCGAGAACGAATCAAAACTCAAATCGTCCAACTTTACTTCTTCCGCTCGACCACCCACTCGCAATGCGAATCCCCACGCGTCATATTCTTGGTCAGCTTGAACGTGAAATTCGGATTCATGCTTTCGACAGCGCCCTCGCCCCAATTTTGGTGTCCTGCTCCGCATGGATCCAACGAGAGCCCCTGCTCCTTCCACCGCTTGTGCCAGGGACATTGCGTCGTCTTCGCGATGCATCGATCGGCGCTGGTTTCCACAATTTCGAAAACAAATTCCGGTCCCATGGCTACCTTGGCCATCAGATGCGTAACTTCCTCAATCTCCGGGGCCTTCTCAGTGGGCAACCCAAGGCTGTTCGCAAAATCCTTCGCGCCCTTTCCCGCCTGGAGCCAGAGCGCCCCGTTCAATTCATCGAATTTCGCCTGCCCCACGGCCTGCTTCAGGATGTTCGAAAGCGCCATGAAGGCGCCGGTCAATTCTTTCGTGGCAACTTCCCATCTCATCTTTTCCGGAATCATTTCGATTTTATCGGCCATTGAGAACATCTCCTCGGCTGGATATTTTGGTTCTGCTGATACGGATTACAGACTAAGGATATAACTGAAAATGTCCGTTATCGTCTTCCGGCAGGCGCAAGATACACCGCTTCGACTTTGCGGGCAACTAATTTGAAACACAAATTTGACGCACCGGAGGCGCATCGATTTCCGTTCGACTTGGGCAAAACTGTGGTTGAACTCGAAGTCGTACAGGCTTTTTACCCTGACAGAGGGAGGGCTGTCCGCGGGTTTTGAATTCTGAAAACTGTAAAATCAATTAAAGAAAACGCACCGCCCGTCATTTCTTCACCAGCGAAGCCCAATTCAGCAACACCGTAAACGACTGGCTGATGCCTTGCTCCACCGGGATAGAAAACAGAAATCGTTTCTGATCGGGCGTGGGGGCCGCGACACTTGTCCCGCCTCGATCCGCCGGCATATCAAAAAGAACTTGCGGAGGTCCCGCCTGAAACGTGCGGCTCGTGTCAACGCTGACGGACATCACTGTGGTTTGGTTCACACTCGTGTATACGATCTGTTTTCCATCCGCCCGCCATCTCGGGTTGAAACCGCCATCCTTGGAAATCATCCATTTGCCGCCGGTCGTAGCCGAATTCCCCGATCCGTTAAAATCGCGCACGTAGATTTCATATTGGCCGGTTTCGTAGGACTGATAGACAATCCAGCGCCCATCGGGGGAAAATTGATAACGGTTTTCATCAAAGGTTGTATCCGAAAGAGAGAAGGGAGTAGGCTCTCCCCGCATGGGCAGCGCCCAGGGCTGGTCGATACCCGATTTTTGGACGGTGGCGTACAGCAGGTACCGTCCGTCGCGAGACCAGTCAAAAGCCCGTTTGTCGATCCCCGTCCGGAGCAACGGTTGTTCGGCATGAGAGCCGTCCGCTGGTTTTCGGTAAAGGTTGTAAGCCCCATCCCGATTCGAACTGAACACGATCTCACGCCCATCGGGAGACCAGACCGGAGCACTATTCGACCCGGAGCCGAACGTGAACCGCGTGCTTGCGTTTCGCGCGAGATCAATCAGCCAAAGGTCGAAATTGGATTTATTGTCAGCGCCCTTGGCGTAGGCCACTCGAGTTCCATCCGGCGAAATTCGGACCGTTGTAAAATATCCGGCGGGGTCTCCCGCCTTTCCGACGAATTTGCCCCGGTCGTCGAACCACGTGAGTTGATATCCGACCTCCGGAGCTTTCTCCCTGTAAACGAGGACATCTGGAGTGGCGGAAAAGTGTCCCGTTTCAAAAGACGTGCTGATGTTTTCGAGAACGGGAAACTCTTCATCGACAAGTTTAAGCTTGGCGACGTCGAACCCCTGCTCCATCAAAGTGCCGTCACGCGGAAAGAGCAAACGTACTCTGTTCGCGTCATCGGTCGGAACGTACGTGGCTCCAAATCCAGCGGCCAGTACTCGCGTCCCGTTCTGGCGTTCTGGAGGATCGTCCAATGAACCAACGTAGATGCCGGTATTTTCAGGTGCGCCCGAGGCTCGAAAGTACAGAAAGTGCCGGCCATCCGGCAGGAACATGGGAAGCTCGTGCTCCCGTTCGTGCCGGGACACGTCCAGGACGGTCAGTGGAACCGCTGTTCCTCCAGCGGCGGGAACCTTCCAAAGGCCGGTGCTTTCAGTTCCCATTACGATGACGCCGTCGCTATTCCACGTGAAGCCAATCGGTGTACGCCCGTTTGGTCGATCGCAGATATCCTGTGCCGCGCCACTTGACACCTCGGTCCTCCGAATTTTCCCGATGCCGCCATACACGACGAAGCGGCTATCCGGCGACCACGAAACTGGTGGCGGGTCGAATGTCGGATCGGCGCCGGGAATCTGCCGGGCTTGATCCGCATCCAGGTCCTGCACCCAGAGTCCGGTGTGGCCGTCTGAACCAATCGCGGGAAAGACCACTCGACGCCCGTCGGGGGACAGCACGACGTGAGCGCTTCTGGTGAAGACAACCTTGTCGGGAAGCCTGACCTGGAAGCGCATGGCTTGCGGAGCCGCCGGGGGTTTTTCCCGGAGGTGGATTGCGGCGATCCCTCCGAACCCAACCGTGGCCAGACATCCCGCGATGGCAATCGCCCAGAGCCACTTGGGCGCGGAAGGTGCGTTTTGCCCTGCAAGTGCTTGCTCCGGCGCTGCGTCCATCGTCGCCATTCCATCGGCGACATCCCGCAGCCGTTTCTTCGGGTCTTTCTCCAGGCACCAGCGCAGCACGCGCTGCATGCGCGCGGGAACGCGGTCCCAATCCGGCTCTCTGGTGATGACATGAGCCAGCGTGTCGGTGACGGTCTCGCCCGCAAAGAGTTGCTCCCCAGTGAGCATTTCGTACAGCACCACGCCGAAGGACCAGATGTCAGCGCGCCTGTCCACTTTTTTGCCGCGCGCCTGCTCCGGACTCATGTACGCGGCCGTGCCGAGGATAATTCCTTGCATCGTGGCGGCATGGCTCATCGTCGGTGAGTTGGCGATATCATCATTCGTGCCATCGTCGGCCAACGCCTTCGCCAGGCCGAAATCCAGCACCTTCACTTTTCCGTCCGGAGTCACCTTCACGTTGGCTGGCTTCAGATCGCGGTGAACGATGCCTTTTTCGTGCGCGGCTTCCAGCGCCTCGGCTATCTGTCTGGCGATGGCCTGAACCTCGACGACAGGAATCGCTCCTTCACGCTTGATTTTTTCCGCCAGCGTTTCGCCTGGCACCAATTCCATCACCAGGCAGGTCAGCCCCGCGCTTTCTTCCAGGCCGTAGATCGAGGCAATGTTGGGATGGTTCAGCGAAGCCAGCACTTTGGCCTCGCGCTCGAAGCGTGAAAGTTTTTCAGAATCGTGCGCGAACGCCGCGGGCAGAACCTTAATGGCCACGTCGCGCCCCAGCTTTGTATCGCGCGCCTGATACACTTCGCCCATGCCGCCCGCGCCGATCATCGCGATGACCTCGTAGGAGCCAAGTTTTGTGCCGGCGGAGATCGTCATTTCTTCAGCCCCGAAGTCCAGTTCAGGATCACCGTAAAAGATTGCGTGAGCTTCTGATCGATAGCAACCGGCAATAGAAACCGTTTCAGGTCTGGCGTCGCCGCGATAGCATGACCTGATCCACGGTCAGCGGGCATATCGAAAAGCACCCGAGGCGTCCCCGCCTGAAAAGAGTGGCTTGTATCCACACTGACGGACATCAGAGTTGTAAGGTTGAGACTCTGATACACAATCTCTTTTCCATCGGCCCGCCAATGGGGCGATAAGCCGCCCTGCCGGGAGACAATCCACTTGCCGGCTGCCGAGTTGGGATCCGGCGCGCCGCTAAATTCACGCACGTAGAGTTCGGGCTGGCCGGTTTCGTTGGAGCTGTAGGCAATCCACCGCCCATCGGGAGAAAATTGAGGATCACTTACGTATCCGATGGTCGCTATGGTGCCGGGTATGGAGAAGGGCGCTGCGCCTCCTCGCATGGGAAGCAACCAAGCATCTTCCGGTCCGTGATTTTGGCTGGAGTCGTACATCAGAAATCGGCCATCATGAGACCAACTGGATGGCCACACATCCTGATGCGTTTGAAAAAGCAATTGCTCTATTTTTGAGCCGTCCGCGGGCTTCCGATACAGGGCAAAAATGCCGCTACGATTCGAAGCGAACACGATCTCTTTTCCGTCGGGAGACCAGACCGGGATGCCATTTTGGGCGGGGCCGAACGTGAAGCGCGTGCTTGTGCCCTTCGCGAGATCGATCAACCAGGTATCGACATTCGATGATTTTGGGGCATTCATGTCAAAAGCGAGGCGAGACCCATCGGGTGAAAGACTGGGATCGGCAACATCGCCGGGGTCTCCCACCTTTCCGAGCACCTTGCCCTGATCGTCAAACCATGTGAACTGATATTGTTGGCCGGGGGCTTTGCCCCGGTATGCCAGGACTCCCGAAGTGGCGGAAAAGTGCCCGGTTTCAAAAGCCGTGCCGATCCGCTCGACAATTGGAGAAGGCTCACCCGTCAGCTCCATCCCGGTCAAGTCCAGATTCTGCGCCATCAACGTATCGCCGCGAAGGAAAAGCAGCCGGACCACTTTTTTGTCATCCGTCGGAGCGTAGGAAACTCCAAATCCGGTTGCCAGGAGCAGTTTTTTATTCTGCCGTTCCGGCGCATCGTCGATCGAGCCGACATAGATTCCCGTATTCTCTGCGATCTTGGAGAGACTGAGGTAGAGGAAGTGCCTCCCATCCGGGAGAAATACCGGAAGCTCGTGCTGGTGTTCCTGCCTGGACGCGTCCAGGACGGTGACGGGAACGGGGGTTCCCCCGGTAGCGGGAACCTTCGAAAGGCCCGTCGAAAAGGATCCAAAAATAATCGTGCCGTCAGGATTCCAGGAGCCCCCGATCGGGATGGTTGCTGAGTCAGTGATATCCTGAGGCGTGGCGACCTGCAAGTCGAACTTCCGAAGCCTGGCGCTTTGGGAGGTGAATACCACAAAACGGCTGTCGGGAGACCAGAACAACGGCGGGACGTCCGTCAGTGTAGCGGTATCGGGCAGTTCCCGCGCCTCATCGGCGTCCAGGTCCTGAACCCAGACCGCTGGGTGACCCTCCGGGCCGATGGCCGGAAACGCCACGTGGTGGCCGTCCGGAGATAACGCCAAGGCAGCGCTCCTGGTGAACACGACATTGTCAGGAAGCCTGATTTGGAAACGCACGATTTCCGGTGCCGCAGCGGGCTTTACCCGAAAGTGAAGCACGGCCAGCCCAGCGGCCAGAAGGCATGCTGCTGCTGTAACAGCCCACAACCATCGTGGGCCGGAACCCAAGCTCAGCGGTTCTTCCCCTTGGGCAGGACCTTCCTGGATCAACAGGTCCATGTCCCCAATGTCGCGGAGCCGCTTCTTCGGTTCTTTTTCCAGGCACGAACGCAGCAACCGTTGCATACGAGCGGGCACCTTGCTCCAGTCGGGTTCGTGCCGCAGCACGGCCGCGAGCGTGTCCGACACCGTCTCGCCGGCAAAGAGCTGCTCTCCCGTGAGCATCTCGTACAACACAACGCCGAAGGCCCAAATATCGGCACGCTTGTCCACTTGCTTGCCGCGTGCCTGCTCGGGACTCATGTACGCGGCCGTGCCCAGGATAATCCCTTGCATCGTGGCGGCGTGGGACATTGTCGGGGAGTTCGCACTGTCCTGATGCGAGTCATCTTCGGCCAGCGCTTTTGCCAGGCCGAAGTCCAGTACCTTCACTTTGCCATCCGGAGTGACCTTCACATTGGCTGGTTTCAAATCGCGGTGAACGATGCCCTTGTCGTGCGCTGCTTCCAGCGCTTCGGCCATCTGCTTCGCAATCGTCAAAGTCTCTTCAACGGGAATCGCGCCTTCACGCCTGATCCGGTCAGCCAGCGTGTCGCCGGGAACAAGTTCCAGCACGAGGTAACTGGAGCCGGCATTTTCTTCCAGACCATAAATGGCTGCAATATTGGGATGATTGAGCGAAGCGAGCACCTTTGCTTCGCGCTGAAATCGAGAAAGTCTTTCGCGATCGTGCGCGAACGCTTCCGGCAAAACTTTGATCGCGACGTCGCGCCCGAGTTTGGTGTCATGCGCCTGGTAGACCTCGCCCATTCCGCCCGCACCAATTGCGGAGAGGATTTCGTAGGGGCCAAGACGCGTGCCGGGAGGTATCGCCATGGGTTCCAGTCCATCTGGATCCCGGGAAGTATAACTCATTGAATATATTTGACATCCTGTTTTCTAAAGCACCGTGACAATCCCGTCTCACAGCGAAGCTTATGTCGTCATCAGGGTGTGGGTTTGGAGTGAATGATCGACGAAACTTGAATGTTGGGAGAAAACCCCCACCCTTCACAAAAATCGTGAAGGATGCGGCACCCTGTTCTGCATGGCGGGAGGATTGAATTTTCAAGTTGAGCCGTCATCGAAGAGCAGCCAATTCGCGATTCCCCCCGCACCGCGTGTTACAATCCTCCCTTCGAGCGTGCCGATGCCCGAGCCACCCGCCACTGACGGAGCCAGACTCGATGTCATTGCTCCGGACGCGTCGCGCCGCGTTGTTTGTATTTCCGAATCGCCCTTTTTGATTGGACGCGCTGGAATCTCCGGAAACCATCTTCAACTCGACGATCGAAGCGTCTCGCGCCAGTCGGCCGCCATCGTTTCCGAAGGCGGCCGATATTTTCTGGAAGACCGCGGCCAGCGCAACGGACTCTTTGTCGGCGGTAAACGGGTCACGCGTTGCGAATTGAAGGACGGCGATGTCATCGGCTATGGTGCCGAGGCATCCCATGAAATTATTTTCCGAGCCGCCCAAGCGGGCAGTTCCATTCAGAATCTCCTCACCCGCATGCAGAGAATTACGACCGTCGATTCCGCTCCCGGCGGCCTGGGTAAACTCAATCTGCTTCTCGAAGCCACGATGCTTTTGCATTCGCAGCTTCCGCTCGAATCGGTGCTCGGCACGATGCTCGATCACGCAATATCGATCACGGATGCGGATCGAGGCATCCTGCTTGAGCCCGATTCCTCCGGATCGCTTCAGATTCGTCTCGCGCGCCGCAGCGGCGGCGCGCACCTTGACTCGGAAGGCCTCACTCCCAGCCAGACGGCGCTGCGTCAGGCGCTTGAGAAAAAATCCGCTGTGATTACAGACGACATCGCTCAGGCAGGCGCCAAATTTCAAGATGCGCAGAGCATCGTTGCGCAGCGGCTGCGCACCGTCGTCGCAATACCGCTGTACGCCATTTCTCGTGCCAACCCGATGGAATCTTCGCTTCAATCCGAGCGCGGCCATTTTTTGGGCGTTGTGTATCTGGATTCCCGCCGCCCCGCCGCCTTTTCCAAACTCGAACGCCAAATCCTCGATGCCCTCGCCGTCGAAGCCGCCAGTATTCTGGACAACGCCCGCCTGGTCGAGTACGAGCGGCAGCGCCAGCGGCTCCACCAGGAACTCGAAATCGCGCGCAACATTCAGCAGGCCCTGTTGCCGCGCGGCTTCAAGGACTTTCCCCACCTTACCGTCAGCGGCGTCAATATTCCTTGCCTTTCGGTTGGCGGCGACTACTTTGACGTGTTTCCGATGAAGGATCGTCGTACCGCGTTTCTGATCGCGGACGTTTCCGGCAAAGGCCTGGGCGCGGCGTTGCTCACGACGATGCTTCAAGGCGCGCTCTCCGGAATGACGATGGGCGTCGACCCGGCTGGCTTGTTCAATCACGTCAATCATTTTTTGTGCGAGCACGCCGAGCTGGGAAAATACGCCACCATGTTCTTCGGAATCCTCGGCACTGATGGCGACCTCGAATACATCAACGCCGGACACCCTTCGCCGGTTATTCTTCGCGGCGATGACTTCGTCGAGCCCATGACGGAAAGTTCCTTTCCTGTCGGGCTGATCGCCGGCGCTGAATTCAAGACCTCTTTCATGAAACTTGTGGCGGGAGACACGCTGGTCCTGTTCAGCGATGGAGTTACCGAAGCCGCCGACCCCGACGAAGAGTTGTACGGCGTCCCGCGTCTCCGCGAAGCGCTGGCCGGACGCCACGACGCCCCCCTTGATCATCTCCAGAAGGCGGTCTTCGATTCCGTCGAAAAATTTTCGCGCGGCGCCAGCCAGGCCGATGACATCACGCTTCTGCTCGTACGGTATCGAGCCGCGTCGAAGGCGGCCACGCCGTAACATTGACAGACCGGTTATGAGGGAACAGGTGTATACTCCCCGCCAACCGGGGGGCGCAGGAAAGCAACCCGGGATGAATTTTTTCGGGTATGCGCCGATGGCTTCGGCAATTCATTTTCGACAGGAGAGGAAAATCAAACATGGCTCTGAAAATTACCGAACGTGAAGTGGATGGAGTAACTGTGCTGGACCTGGATGGACGCATCGTCCTTGGAGAAGAGACGACTGGCCTTCGTGAAAAAGTGAAGGGCCTGCTCGCCGCTGGAAAAAAGAAACTCGTTCTGAGCATGCAAAATGTCACGTTCATCGATAGCTCGGGCCTCGGCGCCCTGGTTGCCGTTCACTCCAGCGCAAAATCGAGCGGGGCGAAGATTCGGCTCTGCAACCTTGGATCCCGGACCAACGAACTGTTGCTCATCACCAAATTGGTGACCGTTTTTGAAATTGCCGCCTCGGAAGCCGATGCCGTCCGCTCCTTTTCCCAAGCAGCGTCCGCGGACTGAAGGATTTTGCGCCGGCGCAAACCTGTGAAGCGCTGGTTCGAACGATGCTGTTTCCTGTCGAACGACGATTGCTATTCGCTCATTTCGGAG
The DNA here is from genome assembly GCA_963788335.1 of Terriglobia bacterium. Taxonomy (GTDB): domain Bacteria; phylum Acidobacteriota; class Terriglobia; order Acidiferrales; family UBA7541; genus Palsa-360. The sequence continues at coordinate 44,534 of CAWBGM010000005.1, read as the reverse complement.
CGTCGAGCAGGGACTGAATGCGGTCGACCAGGTCCGTCCCCGCCTGGCTTGCCTCCGTGGTTGCGAAATCGGCAGGGAGCATCACGATTGGGATATGTGTGGAGCTTCCGCGCACTTCCTCAATCGCCGCCGTCATGCCGTGCGTACCCGGTCCCAAAATCACGACGCTGGGCTTGGTCGCCGCGATGAAGATCGAGGCATCCGTCGAGTGTCGTGTGGTGAAGACATCAAATCCCGAACGCTGCAACAGCGCCCTCAAGTAGGCCAACAAATCGCTGGAAGGATCGATGCACACGGCTTTCTTCCCGGAAGGCCGAAGCGCCTCTCCCGGAAGCGGTCCGCGCATCGAGCACGCGATAATCGCTTCTCGATCCGAGTCGTACGGATGGAATAAACGGTCCAGGTGCGTCGACCGAAGAACCTGAAGGACAAATGGGGACACCTGGCAAAGCATGAGCTTGCCGCCGTTTTTCTGCAGCAGGGCGTAAAGTCGCAGGATCGCGCCCAGCGAGCCGCTATCGATAAAATTTACTTCCGCCAACTGAAGTACGATCCGATTCGTCGCCGGCATCAGCCGCTCGATCTCTTGTTGAAGTGAGAACGCCTCGTCGCCGGTGACCAGGCGTCCCTGACACCGGATGATCGCCACATTCCCCATCATCTGGGTTTGAAGAGTCAGTTGCATATCGCCGGAACGGTATCACAACCGTCCCCCGTGAACCAAGTTGGGCGATTTGGCGGGGCGTTGCAACGAGTTCTCTGAAAACCCCGCCGCAATTTTGGATTGCGAAAGCCGGTCATCCACATATATATTGAGAGACGAAACAATTTCTGGAGCTTCGTGCGCCGGACCTTTTCGACCACACTGTGGTAAGTCCTGAACAATCGATTCTGGGCCCAGTTTGCGCCGAACCCGTCGAATTGCGATAAAATAGAAACAACAGGAACCCGAAATGAACAAGAACGGAATCACGTTGTTCAAAAATTTCCTTCGACATCCCAGGTCCGGCGTGAGCTGCTTTTCACTCCTTTTGCTGGTGATCGCCACGTTTGCCCCTCGCCCTGCAAAAGCCCAGATGGATCTCGCAGGTGAGTGGAGCGAATCGCTACAGGAAGATTTTCCGGAGCGCGGCGATGTGGCCATCGGAGATTACATCGCTCTCCCCATCAACGACGCCACGCGGATGCGCGCCGACACCTGGGACGCGGAACGCTGGACGATGCTCGAGCATCAGTGCTTCGCTCATCCCCTCGACTACGCGCCCCGCGGACCTTCCCAGATGCGCATCTGGTCGGATACCGATCCGCTGACCGAAGGCATTCTGGCCTGGCACACGGTCATAAGTTACATGCTCCCTGAGCGAACCATATATATGGATGGCCGCCCGCATCCTCCGGAATGGGCTCCGCGCACCTGGCAGGGTTTTTCCACCGGCGAGTGGGTCGGCGACATGCTGAAAGTCACGACGACTCACCTGAAAGAAGGCTACTTCCGCCGCAATGGATTGGCGCGTAGCGAAAAAGCGACCGTCACCGAATATTTTATCCGCAATGAACAAAATCTTACGCTTGTCACCATCGTTGAAGATCCGGTTTATCTGACCGAGCCGTTCGTGATTACTTCGGACTGGCACCAGGACCTGGGCCGGCAACTCTCTCCCAACTTCTGCGTGTACAGTACCGAAGTCGATCACCCGAAAGGCTACGTGGCGTTCCATCTGCCCGGACAGAATCCCTGGCTCCACGAATTCTCCGAGCGATACGGCATCCCCTACGAAGCAACGCGCGGCGGCGCCGAAACCATGTACCCGGACTATCAGAAAAAGCTGTTGACCCTGCCGGTACCACCTCCGCTGGACAACGACACAAAAGGGAAGGGCAAATGAGGTGGAACATCTCGATCGGGACCGGCAAGTTGCAGGCGGCGATTCTTTTGGGGGCGGCGTTTCTCTTCGTATTCGCTGGCGGAGCGAACGCCCGAACGCCTGAACCGCAGGAATCCGCCTCCTCGAAACAAAACATCCACGTCATGCATGTCCGCAACGGTGTGTATATGATCGTCGGCGCAGGCTGCAACATCACACTGGACGTCGGCGAGAAGTACATCATTATAGTGGACACCGGGCTCGCCAAATACTCCGACGAAGTCCTCGCTGAAATTCGCAAGATTTCCAACCTCCCCATTATGTTTGTCGCGAATACGACCTCCGACCCGGATCACACCGGAGGAAACGGCAAGTTTTTTAACGCCGGAGGCGCTTTGCCAAACGCGACGATGGGCTTTGCCCGTGAAGATGAAAAAGACCTGACCCGTCTGCACCTGTTGCCGGGAGCGACCCTGATCACCACGTTCAATGCCTCGGGCCGGACGAAGGAAAATACCGGCATGGTCACGGCCGTCACCTTTGGCCACGAAGGTTTTAAGCTGTACAACGCCGAACCGGTCGTTTTCTATCACATGGGAAAAGCACACACGGATGGCGATTCCATCGTATTTTTCCGCTCATCGGACGTGATCGCCTCCGGTGAACTCTACGATCCCACAGGCTACCCCGACATTCAGCCGGAAAACGGCGGCACGATCGATGGCTATATCGACTCGCTGAACGACCTGCTGGCCATGCTCGTCCCGAAAGAAAAAGAGGAAGGCGGCACCTACGTGATCCCCGGTCACGGCTATCTTTCCGACCGCGCAGACGTTGCTAACTACCGCGACCTGGTGACCATCATCCGCGCTCGGATTGCGGATATGATTCGAAAGGGCATGACGCTCGATCAGGTCATTGCCGCAAAACCCACGCTCGATTACGACGGCATTTACGGCGCGGACGGCGGCCGCAAATTCACCGAGATCGTGTATCGCGACCTGGCCAAAGATATCACTCCGCAGAAGCGGAAATAGCCGGAATAGGAACCTGAGCAGATGACCACGTTTCGAAATCCCGAGATTCGCTCGAAGGCACAGCCAGCCGGTTTGGTTATCTTGCTGTTGCTTCTCTGCGCCATCGCCATGGCGTCGGCCACGCATGCCCAGACGGTCGCCGATCCCGCTCCGCAGCAAAGCGCCGCTCGGCAACCGGCGAAGGCCCGAGCACTGATTGATATCACAGGCTACTGGGTATCGATCGTCAACGAAGATTGGGCCTACCGCATGATGACCCCGGCGAAAGGCGACTACGCCGCGGTTCCTCTGAATCCGGAAGGGCAGCGAATCACCGACGCCTGGGATCCCGCCAAAGATCACGCCGAAGGCAACGATTGCAAGGCCTACGGCGCGGGAAACATCATGCGCATCCCCGAACACCTGCACATTTTCTGGGCTGACGACAACACGCTCGAAATGGATACCGACGCCGGGATGCAAAAACGCTTCTTCCATTTTGATGGCTCGAAATGGCAGGGCGGCGATCCTCAATTGCAGGGTGATTCCGTTGCGAACTGGTTCAAGGAACCGCAGATGCGTGCAGGAGGCATCGTGCGCGGTCCCGGAGCAGGAACGGGCGGAAGCCTTCACGTGGTGACTTCTCATTTGAAGCCCGGCTATCTGCAGAAGAACGGGATTCCCTATAGCGGAAATGCCGTGATCAACGAATATTACAACCTGATTGACCTGCACGGCATGGGTTACCTGATTTTGACTTCGGTTGTGACTGATCCAACGTACCTGCGGCAACCATACACGCTCAGCACCCAATTCAAGAAGGAGCCGGATGGCTCCAAGTGGGACCCAAGCCCCTGCCGCCCGACGTGGCCACTATCCCTTCGCGAGAGCACATCCCCAAAACGCAATCCGACGGGGCCAGCCGAGTAAGTTCCATTTGCCGATCGGGCCGATGGCTGGATTCTCTCGTCAGCCACTAGGAAACAATTGAATGCTGCTTGGTCGGGCTTTGGATAGTTGCCAACCGGGTTGTCTGTTACGCTTCCAAAGATCATATAATTGTATCGGACACTCTCAAAAAATGTATATGATGCCCCTCGGTATTTTCGTAGTTCCAGTACTCGGGTCCCTAAGTAGCGCATTATGAGCAGCCGTTCACGCATTCGATAAAACTTTTGGATGGCAATGTGCGTGCACTTATTGCTGAAAAATGATATTGTCTGCGGCATCTGAACTGGTGAGCTTGTAAAGCGGTGGCTCAAATCGGCCTTGAATAAAAATAAGAATCGCAAATAAGGGGAGTGTTCATGTTGAAAGATTTAATGAATCGCTTGCACGACCGTAATTTTCTCGCGGCCATCGTCATAACGCTTTGCCTGGTTATTTCCGCTCCCGCGGCGTTCAGCCAGTCGGGCACGACAGGCGCGTTGGCGGGCACGACAACGGATTCTTCGGGCGCGGCTCTGCCGAATGTTACGGTAACTGCGACCAGCAATGACACCAACCAGGTCCGTACCACGAACAGCGGCGCGGATGGATCGTATAAGTTTGGCTTGCTGAATCCAGGCACCTATAAGCTGAAGTTTGAAGCTGCCGGATTCGGCACCGTGGAAGTTCCCGCTGTCACCGTCATCGTGACGGAGACGGCTGTCTTCAATCAAATTCTGCAGGTCGGCGCGCAGGCGCAGCAGATTGAAGTGACCGCAAACGCGGAAGCCGTGCAGACGGCCAGCGCGACGGTGGGAACCGTGATCGACGATAAAGTCATCACCGAAGCTCCTCTGACGACTCGCAACTATACGAACCTGTTGGGCCTGTCCGCTGGAGCAAACTCCAGCGTGTTCAATGCCGGCAACCTCGGCAAGGGCACAACGGAAATTTCCGTGAACGGCGCGACCACCTCGCAGAACAACTATCAGCAGGACGGCGCGTCCATCGTGGCATGGTCCGGCAACGGTTTTGCGGGCGATTCGGGCGGCTCCCCCGGTATCGCGGTTGTGAACCCGGACGCGATTCAGGAATTTAAGATTCAGACTTCCATGTTCGACGCTGGCTACGGCCGCAAACCGGGCGCGGTGGTCAACGTCGTCACCAAGTCCGGCACCAACCAGTTCCACGGCACGGCATTTGAATTTTTCCGCAACACGGATTTGAACGCGAACGACTTTTTCCGGTCACAGAACACCGCGCCGCTTCCAAACGGACGCCCGGTATTGAATCAAAATCAGTTCGGCGGGTCGTTCGGCGGACCGGTCAAGAAGGACAAACTGTTCTTCTTCGCTTCGTATCAGGAAACCCGTCAGATCAACGGCCTGTCGGCGGCTGGCGCTGCGACGCCGACGCTGGTCGGAATTCCGACGGGCGACCGGTCAACGGCTGCTTTCAAGACCGCGTTGGCGCAGGCTTTTTGCACAGCCGGTACGGTCGGTTGCGCTGCGAACGGTGGTTCCGCAACAGTGAATGCCGCGGGAACCGCTGGTGGCGGCGGGAAAAGCGTAAACGGACCCTCCGTTGCCAATTCCGTCAAGCTTGCTTCGGATGGCTCGAACATCAATCAAGTAGCCCTGAACATTCTGAATTTAAAACTGCCCAACGGCCAATACATGATCCCGAGTTCTCCGACGGGATTGAATTTCGCCGACTACATCAGTGACGGCGCGCGATTCACCGAACATCAGGCCATTGGCAACGTTGATTACGTTATCAACGACAAGAATACCCTTTCGACTCGTTGGACATTTTCCGACGCCATCACGAGCGCTCCCATCGGGTGCAATATCACGTCGGCAACTCTGTTGACTTGCCTCGAAGGCAGTGGTTCGCAAGTCACCATTCCAACACAATATGCCGTTGTGAAGCTGACGTCCACACTGACGAACAACCTGGTCAATGAGGCTCGTTTTTCGGGTCAGCGTTCCGTTGGCGAACCGATGAATACGACTCCTTTCACGAACGAGCAGGTCGGGATGGCGTCCTTGGAGCCGCAGGTTCAGTCCTTGAACGGAATCACAATCACCGGTTTGTTCCAGTTCGGCGCTCAGCTCAAGAATGCAACTGACAAGTACAACACCGCGTGGGAAGCTTCCGACCAACTTTCCTGGTCGCATGGGAAGCACACCATTCGTACCGGCTTTGAGTACGAGCACGATTATCAGAATTGGCACTTCCCAGGTTTGGCGATCGGCGCTCTTACGTTTGCCAGCTTTCAGGACTTCCTGATCGGCCTGCCGGGATGCTCTCCGGTGCAACTCGCCGGAGGCACCAGCTGCGCCGTCGCGGGAACAAATGGTTCAGCCCAGAGTAATATTTCGAAGTCCGGAAATTCCGTGGGCATCACGCCGCCCGGTGGAGAGGACTTCGAGTTCCGTGGGCCTTCCGCAAATGCTTTCGTACAGGATGACTTCAAAGCCAATAGCCACCTGACGCTGAATATCGGCGTTCGTTGGGAATGGTTCCCGCTGAATACAGCCGCCAACGGCGAAAATACGAACGTATGGGTTCCACTGATCGCTACAGTTCCCAATACGCAACTGGGAACGACCGCCGCCACGGGAACGCTCGCCGGTTTTGTGGTGCCTGCGAATTTCAACTATGCCCTCTTCCCGGCGCCGCCAGTGGGCGGGCTCTACCAGAACAATCAGAATGGACCCACGCTGAACAAAGCTCCTCTCCGAAACTTTGCCCCGCGCTTTGGCCTTGCCTGGAAGCCTTTCACCAGCGACAAGTTTGTTTTCCGCGCCGGCTTCGGAACGTTCTACGATCGCGCAGGCAATACGATCTACAACAAGTCCGCGACACAGGGTTCGCCGTATGATGTTCCCGTCGCTCAGTCCGGGGCGGCGAATTACTATTCTTCAGAAGCTTCTCCGTACTGCACGGGTCCAAACGCTCCAAACGCGCTTACTGGATGCGCCACACCTGTGCTGGGATGGACTCCACGGTTCTACAATCCGGTCACCGGGACGGGTTCAAACCTTGCCGTCCTTTCGACGAGCACGACTTACCTGGTGCCTGTCGTTTACCAATGGAACGGGAACATTCAGTACCAGTTCGCCAACAGCTGGGTTGTGCAGATCGGTTACGTTGGGAGTCGCGGTGTTCACCAGGTTCCCGACGCTACTCTGGCTGGCGGTATTATCGAGCACAATGCGAACCAACCGCTGCTGACTCCGGGTACGGCCTATACGAATTATTCCGCCTTCTGCCCGACCCCGACAACGAACAAGGTTTGCGCTGCTTTCGCTAATCCTTCGGCAAGCAACGCCACACAGCGCGTGCCTTACCTTGGCTTTTCACCCACCGGGATCGGCGTGGACCAGACCATTTTCGATTCCAAATTCAACAGCGTGCAGGCCACATTGACCCATCAGTTCTCCCACGGGCTCCAGTTCGAAGCCACCTATACGTGGGCTCGCGGGTTCGATACTTCGAGCTACATTGCCTTCAACGATGCGAATATGCCCGTGCAGTATGGCTTGATGCCGTACCTGCGTCCCCAAAGGCTGACGGTGAACTACAGCTATCAGCTGCCTTTCGGCAAACATGAGGGCATGCTGGACAAACTGACCAGTGGTTGGGTTGTTTCCGGTGTAACGATTGCTCAGGATGGATTCCCACAGACCATCACGGACGTAAACGGCGGCAATATCTACGGCGGCGCTCAAACCTCCACGGCGCAATATTGCAATACGGGTATCGCCGGGTGCACCGGACCCATGGGGAATGCCAACGTAGCCACCTCGGGAAGCGATAAGTCCCGTCTATTTGGTTGGTACGGAGCCGCAACGAATCCGACGAAAGGCACGTGCCCGCAGACAACTTGCACTTTCGCTTCCTTTGCGGCTGCGCCTACCAGCAACGGTTACGGCAATTCCGGATACGGCACGGTTCTTGGCCCGGGCCAGTGGAACTGGGACATCAGCCTCGTCAAAACCACCAAAGTGGGCGGATTCAACGAGAATGCGACTCTGGTGTTTCGTTCAGAGTTCTTCAACGCATTCAACCATGCTCAGTTCAACCCACCCGTCAGCAACGATGTGACCTCATCCACCTTTGGCGTGATCAACACCACGTCGGTCAGCCCGCGGTTGATTCAATTCGCTCTGAAGTACGTATTCTAAACTTTCGAAGCATCCGCTTCGATTTGCCGAAAAAGGGCCGCGATTCGCGGCCCTTTTTCCTTTCGAAAAGAATTGCTTATATTTTCTGAAAACTCGTGTATTTCCTCTTCACGAAAATGCGACTGCAGGGTATGATTAGAAACGCACAAAAATGCGCCCGTAGCTCAGCTGGATAGAGCGACTGGCTACGAACCAGTAGGTCGGGAGTTCGACTCTCTCCGGGCGCACCATTTCCTCTTCCATATGTACGGTACGAAGTTTGGTCCATTGGCACAGGTTTCAGCCTGTGGGTTTTGAATTTTCTTGAATTTTCTATTAACGCCACAAAAAACAAACGCCACAGGCTGAAGCCTGTGCCACTGGGCCTGTATGAGGGAGGTAACGCTCTGAAACGCCTCCTCTTATTTCATCCTACAAACCGCGCCCTGTATTGATAATCTTAATTGTTCACTCACGATAGAGAACGTCGCTCAGGAGAACTGCGTGATCGCGCACTTGCCGAGGCTTGCATTTATCGCCGCTCCCATTGACGTCGCGCGGATCGCGGTCTTTCTCGCGATCGCCATGGCGAGCCTCTGGCTTTTTTACAAAAAGATCGATGAGCGGCTTCTTGCGCATTTTCCAAAGCCCTGGGAGCTTCCGCCGGGGCAAACGGCGAAGCGGTTGTGGAATGTTTTTTCGGAAGTTGCATTGCAGTCGCGGGTGATACGGGATAGGCCTGTCGTTGGATTTCTCCATGCGCTGATCGTCTGGGGATTTGTCGTGTTCGGATGGGTGAGCCTGAAACATTTGTCGCTGGGCATCGTTGGATTTGACCATGCCGAAAAAGATTTGGGTTTTTATGGCATGTTCGCCGCGGTTTGGGCGGTTGCGGTTTTGGTGGGAATCTTGTCGCTTTCGTTCCGGCGATTTGTGCTGAGGCCGAAGGAGCTTGGCGAAATCTCGATGACGTCCGGCATCGTCGCGACGCTGATTTCTCTGCTGATGATTACGTATTTGTTGGGATGGAAAGCGCTCGCCGTGGGCAGTCCCGCTTGGAAAGTGAACTGGTGGGCTCACACGCTATCGTTCTTTACGTTGCTTGTGGTTATTCCGCAGTCGAAGCATTTGCATCTGGTGCTGTCTCCCTTCGCCATTTTCTTTCGCCCGGAAACAACGAGCAAAGTGCGTGCTCTGCGCGACGATGGGGAAGACCTGGGCCTGGTTCATTTCAAGGAACTACGATGGAAAGACGTGCTCGACGTGAATGCCTGCGTCGAGTGCGGTCGGTGCACGCAGTTCTGTCCCGCCAATCAGATCGGCGGATCGCTCAGCCCGAAAGAAATTATTCTTGACATGCAACACGGGCTGCTGCACGGGGGCGATTTGATCGCGGGGACGGCGGAGGAAAAGCAGGCGGGCACGGTGTGGATTCAGGAAGAGGATTTGTTTCAATGCCTGTCGTGCGGGGCGTGTGAGTATGTTTGCCCCGTGGGCATCGAGCATGTGGGGCGGAAGATTCTGGACCTCCGGCGGGGCCTCGTAAGCGAAGGGCGCGTCTCGAACGAAAAAGTCGTGAAACTCTTTACGACGATGGAGCGCGCGCCGCACAACCCGTGGGGAATTTCACAGGACACGCGCTCAAAATTTATCGAAGCGAAAAAGTTTCCTGTCTTTGACGGGACGCAGGATTTGCTCTTCTGGCTGGGCTGCGGATTGAGTTTCGATCCGCACGGCCAGGAAGTGGCCGCGGCCATGAAGGAAATTCTGGATGCGGCCGGCGTGTCGTGGGGCGTTTTGCAGCGCGAATCGTGTTGCGGCGAACCGGCGCGGCGCGCGGGCAACGAATATCTCTACCTGCAATGCGCCGAGGAACTAACGGAAACTTTTTCTCAGCAGAAAGTGAAGAAAATCGTTTCCTGCGATCCGCACTGCACCACGATGCTGGACAACGATTACCGGCAAATCGGCGCGTACGCCTCGAAACAAATCAGCGTAGTTCATCACTCGGAATTAATCGAGGAGCTTTTGCCGAAGTTGCATTTGAAACCGTCCGCGGAATCGGCGACGTATCACGATCCGTGCTACCTCGCGCGGGGACGGGGAATCACCGAGCAACCGCGAAAAATTCTGGAGAGCTGCGGAATCACGACCGCGGAGGCGTCGCATCACGGTGAAAATACGTATTGCTGCGGGGCGGGAGGCGCTCAGCTTTTCATTGCCGACGATCGCCGGGAGCAGGCATCGGGACGCGTCAACCAAAAGCGGTTTGCGCAGCTTGCGGAGACGAAGGCTTCCACGATTGCCGTTGCCTGCCCGTATTGCCCCATCATGCTGCGCGATGCAGCAGGGCACGCCAAGCGCGACGACATCGCGATTCTGGATATTGCGGAAATTGTGGCGGGCCGGTTAAACAAGATGCTGTAGTGAAAGGTTTGCTCTGAGTTCTCTCTGTCCTCGGTGCTCTCTGTGTTGCGCTTTTCGGTTTGGTCTGGGTGACCTATCCAAAGTTCAAAATCTTTAACACAGAGAACACAGAGGGCACAGAGCTTCACGGATAATGCGGCGGCCGGGATAGGTTATCGCCGGACGTTAGTTATCCGCATCCGGCGCGGCGCCGATAAGTGTTTGCGGCGGCGCAGTGGGCACTACCGGGCGCAAGAACGGTTTCCCGGACGCCACATGGCAGCCGTAGCACCCATTCAACATTAGTTTATAGGAGGATGTGAACTGGTCTTCGTCCTTGGCCTGAATGGAGGCCGACAATTTCTTCAGCGGACCGTCGCTGATGGTTTCAAAAATCGCTTTCAAATCGACCGGGTTTCCGGCAGCATCCTTGCGGACCGGTCGGATGCGAATCGTCCACACGATGTGCTGGCGCGCTTCGTTCAAGTAGAAATCGGCCAGCGGCCAGTTTTTCTGTTTCCCCGCAAACCACAGATTCGCGTACTGGAATCCTACATCCGTCATCGTGTGCGACTGCGACGGCATGGATTCCTTCAGGTGCGCGATGTCCGCCTGCATCGCTGCAAGATCGGGCGCCGGGCTTTGCGCCAGCACGGTCGCCGTGGGCGTTAAATGATGCATGCGGCTCGCTGCAACAAAGCCCAGGAAAATGCCCAGCGCAAGTACAAGCACTTCACGAATGTTCACGGTCTTTCGCATACGAAACGTTCCTCCTGAAGATTTGAAAACGGCGACGCATTCAGATCGAACGCGCCGCCGGGTTCACGGCGTTTCAGCAAATTCCCAACGGGATTTGATGCGCTTCACGCGCTCCGGTCAAGGAACCAGCTTTTCCATCTCGGCAAAAGACGGCACGGGCCTCGGAACGTGGATGGACATATCGACCAGACGACCCTCTGCACCAATCGCGCTAACCCAGTGTGGGGTTCCCTCTGGCACGAGAATGAAATCGCCCTTGGAAACGGTTCGCGAGAGGCCACCCTCGATGCCCGTGCCGGAAAGATTAGTCGGATTGGTGCGCTTTTCATTGGCAAGCTTGCCGCCCGTGACCATGGTGCCGCTTCCTTCGATAATGTAGAAAATTTCGGCTTCGCGTTCGTGCACGGCCGCGGGACCGACGCCTGCCCGGTATTCCATGTTCACGCTGTACGGGGCCGCGCTCAGCAAACGTGAATTCAAGGCGGCCTGGTCCGGTTTTCGGTCTGTCTTCGACTTCATGATCAATGCCTGGACATCTGCCGCCGACATGTACGTTTTTAATTCCGGGGGGGCCATCGGCGCGGCCGGTTGCTGCGCCACGACCACCACGGCGGCCGCCGCAGCCACAACGATCAGAGCGATGCTGACTACGAAAGAGCGCATTCGATCCTCCACTTTTGATTTTTGCACGTTCCGGGCCTGGGCCACGGTGTTGCGTTGACACCTTAGAGATGGCGGCATTGTACGCCGAATTAGGAATCTTCCCGATAATTTTTTGCAATCGGCTCTCCCGGTTGGTCACCACAAGAACGTGCCCGGGCCGGACGCTCCTGGCAATTCCGCCCGGGGGATTTGATTGCGATATTGCTCGTTTTCCAATTGCAGGTTCGCGAGATATAATGCCGGGGCGGTCGGGCCGGATGTTCCAGGTTCAGAATGCCTTCCCGTCCCCGCAAGCCACGTGGATGTACTTCCTACCAAGACGTAGGTGGCAATACGACAAAAGTTTCCGTGCATCGACAAAGAAGCTCGCGGCCATGCAAATCGCCGCCGGGCCAATTTCTATCTGGAATGGTGGGACGCTGTTACTTGAGAGCGCTACCGAACCATGGCGCGAATAAACACTTGGGACTCTTGAACCAATGCGAATAAAAAAACTTCTTGCCCTCAATCGCGGAGAAATCGCCATCCGCATTCTCCGTGCCGCCAATGAATTGAAAATTCGCACGGTCGCCGTGTTTTCGGACGAAGACCGCCTGAGCCTGCACCGCTTCAAGGCGGACGAAGCGTACTTGATCGGCGTAGGGAAGGGGCCCGTTCAGGCCTATCTGGATTATGAAGGGATCGTGGCGCTTGCCAAGGAACACGGGGTGGACGCCATTCATCCCGGCTACGGCTTTCTCTCGGAAAATCCGGAATTGCCGCGCGCGTGTGCGGCCGCGGGCATCACGTTTATTGGGCCGAGCGCGGACCTGCTCGACCTGCTGGGAGATAAAACGGCAGCGCGGCGGCTGGCCCAGAAGGCGGGACTGCCCGTCATCCCGGGCACGGAAGAGCCCGTCACGCAGAAAGACGACGCCCGGGCGATTGCGGACAAGATTGGCTACCCGCTGATGGTGAAGGCGGCGTTTGGCGGCGGCGGCCGGGGCATGCGCGTGGTGCAGAACGCGCAAGGATTGCAGGCGGGGTTGCAGGAAGCGCGGGCCGAAGCGGGAGCATCGTTCGGAAATGACGCTGTGTTTCTTGAGCGCTATATCCGGCGCGCGCGGCACATCGAGGTGCAAATTCTGGCGGACCGGCACGGGAACGTGCTTCATTTGCATGAGCGCGACTGCTCGGTGCAGCGCAGAAACCAGAAAGTCGTGGAAATGGCGCCGGCGGTGAATCTCGATCAAAAGATTCGCCTGGGCCTCGCCAATGCCGCGGTGGCGCTGGCCAAGGAATCTAATTACTACAGCGCGGCGACGGTGGAATTTCTTGTCGATGCCGATACCGGCGAATATTACTTCATCGAAGTGAATCCTCGAGTGCAGGTCGAGCACACCGTCACCGAAATGGTTACCGGGATCGACATTGTGCAGTCGCAAATTCAGATCGCCGAAGGGCTTGAGCTGCACGGCGAAGAGATGGGATTGCCGCATCAACATGAAATTAAACTGCACGGGTACGCCCTGCAGTGCCGCGTCACGACGGAAGATCCCGCAAATGGATTTCTGCCGGATTACGGAAAGATTCAAACCTACCGCTCGCCGGCCGGGTTTGGGATCCGCCTGGATGGAGCTTCCGCATACGGAGGGGCCGTCATTACGCCATTTTACGATTCGCTGCTGGTAAAAGTTACGGCGTGGGCGCGCGAATTTCCGCAAGCCTGCCGCCGGATGGACCGATGCCTGCGCGAATTCCGCATTCGCGGCGTGAAGACGAACATTCCGTTTCTCGTGAATGTCATCAACCACGAAAAGTTCCTGGCGGGCGGCGTCACGACTTCTTTCCTCGCGGAAACGCCGGAGCTGTTTCACTTCGCTCCATTGAAGGACCGCGCGACAAAGCTTTTGAATTACCTTGGCGAAGTGATCGTGAACGGAAATCCGGAAGTGGCGGGGAAGCCGAAGCCGCAATCCATTCGTCCCGCGCCACTTCCAGCCTATAAATCCGGTCCTCCGCCGGACGGTACGCGGCAACTGCTCGAAAAACTGGGCCCTGAAAAATTCGCGGAATGGACGGCGTCGCAAAAGAAGTTGCTGATCACGGATACGACGTTTCGCGACGCGCACCAGTCACTGATGGCCACTCGTGTCCGGACGTACGATCTGGAGGTCATCGCCAATTTTGTCGCGCACAATCTGCACAATCTTTACAGCCTGGAAATGTGGGGGGGCGCGACATTCGATGTGGCTCTGAGATTTCTATTGGAAGACCCGTGGGTGCGCCTGCGGACGCTGCGCGAATCGATTCCCAATATTTGCTTTCAGATGCTTTTGCGCGCGTCGAACGCGGTAGGGTATTCGGCATATCCGGACAATGTGGTCGAGGCGTTCATTCTGCAAGCGGCCGCGGAAGGCATCGACATTTTCCGCGTGTTCGATTCGCTGAACTGGATGCCCAACATGAAGCTTCCGATCGAAGCCGTGCGGAAAACAAACAAGATTTGCGAGGCGGCCATCTGTTACACGGGCGATCTGACCGACCCGAAACGCGAAAAATATCCGCTGCAGTATTACATTCGCCATGCCAAAGAACTGAAACAGATGGGCGCGCATATCCTGTCCATCAAGGATATGGCCGGCGTCTGCAAGCCGTACGCGGCACAGAAGCTCGTCACGGCCCTGCGCGAGGAGGTGGGCCTCCCCGTTCATTTCCACACGCATGACACCAGCGGCATCAATGCGTCTTCCATATTGAAAGCGGCGGAAGCGGGGGTGGACGCCGCCGATGCCGCAATCGCTTCGATGAGCGGCACGACGAGCCAGCCCAATCTGAATTCCATCGTTGCGGCCCTTCAGCGCACTGAGCGCGACACAGGACTCGATCTGGAAGCCCTGAATCTGTGCGCCGACTATTGGGAAACTGTCCGAACGTGGTATCGCCCCTTTGACAACGCGCCGCCCGCCGGAACGGCTGAGGTTTATATTCACGAAATGCCCGGCGGGCAGTACACGAATCTGCGCGAGCAAGCCGAGTCGATGGGACTGGGCCCGCGCTGGCAGGAGATTGCGCACACCTACGCGGAAGTGAATTTCGCGTTCGGCGACATCGTCAAAGTAACGCCCTCCAGCAAAGTGGTCGGCGACATGGCGCTTTTTCTGGTCAGCCATGACATTACGGTGAAGGATTTGGAAGAAATGGGGCCGGATCACAATCTCACCCTGCCGAATTCCGTGGTGGAAATGTTCTCCGGTTCGTTGGGCGAACCCGAAGGCGGATGGCCGCCGAACCTGCAAGCCGTGATTTTGCGCGGGGCGAAGCCGCAGCTCGGGCGTCCCGGCGAGCATCTTGCGCCCGTCGATTTCAAGCAGGTCCGCGCGACGGTTGAAAAGAAACTCGATCACGAAATTTCCGGCAGCGATTTGATGAGCTATCTGATGTATCCGGAAGTGTTTCTGAAATTCGCCAGAGCGCGTTCCTCCTACGGAAATCTGGAAATTCTGCCGACGCCTCAATTTTTTTATGGCTTGGAACGCGGGCAGGAAATTACGGTGGAGCTGGAGCCGGGAAAAACGCTTGTCGTAAAGTGCCTGACGGTGAGCGATCCTCACCCCGACGGAACGCGAACGATTTTTTTTGAGTTGAACGGCCAGCCTCGCGAAGTGGAGATTCGAGACCATAAGCTGAGCGTCACGGTGGCGGCGCGGCCCAAGGCAGACCCGTCCGTGCCGGGCCAGGTGGGTTCGCCAATTCCCGGAGCCATTTCAAGCGTCGTCGTGGACGTTGGCCAGCAGGTGAAAAAAGGCGATCGCCTGGTGGTGCTCGAAGCGATGAAGATGCAATCGACCGTTTACTCGCCGATCGAGGGCAAAGTTACGAAGAAACTGGCGAGCGTGGGCGACAAGGTCGAAGCGAAAGACCTGTTGCTGGTGATTGAATAGTTGATTGCGAGATGAATTGTGTAAGCCGACTCCGGGCGATCGAGCTGTTCTTGTAGCGCCGCCATCCTGCCGGCGGTGTTACTTGCTTAAGCAAATGAAAAACCCGCCGGCAAGATGCCGGCGCTACGAGAGCGGTCACTCCTTTTCCTTCGAACGCATCCGAAAAAGCTCAACGGCCGTATATGATATTGCTCGTGTAAGTTCCGTTGAAACGCGATGAGCCCGGCGATCCGACTCTGTCGAAGGAGAACGTCTTCCCATGAAATTCGATGCCATTATTATTGGTTCCGGACAGGCGGGGAATCCGCTTTCGTTTCGGTTGACCGACCTGGGTTGGCGCGTCGCGCTGATTGAAATGGCCGAGGTGGGCGGCACCTGCGTCAATACGGGATGCACGCCGACGAAGACGATGGTTCATCGCGCTCAGATTGCGCACTATGCCAGGAACGCCGCGCGCTGGGGCGTGCATGCGGAGAATGTGTCCGCCGATCTGAAAACCATTGTCGCGCAAAAAGATAAGCTCGTGCACAGCTTTCGCAGCCGGAGAGAGGAAGGGATTGCGAACAGGCCGAATTTGCAGCTATTCCGTGGCCGCGCCCGCTTTGTGAATTCGCATCAGGTTCAGGTGGGAGATGCTTTGCTCGAATCCGATAAAATATTCATCAATACAGGCGGCCGCGCCCGGATTCCGAAAATTGCCGGCCTCGATGCCGTCGATTTTCTGACGAATCAAAATGTAATGGATTTGACGACGCTTCCCGAGCATCTGATCGTCCTCGGCGGAGGATACATCGGCCTGGAATTCGGACAGATGTTCCGCCGCTTCGGCAGCCGGGTGACGCTGATCCATGCTCCGGATCAAATCATTCCGCGGGAAGATCCGGAAGTGGCGAACGAGCTGCAAAAAATTCTCGAAGCCGAGGGAATTAAGTTTTATCTGGGTACGCGGGCGATGCGCGCCGAACAAAAAGGAAATTCGATCTCGATTTTCGTTCAAGGACCTGCGGGGGCTTCGACCGTTACGGGATCGCACCTGCTGGTCGCCATCGGGCGGCAACCGAATACGGACGATCTGGGCCTGGAAAGGGCCGGGGTCGAGACGGACAAGGCGGGCTTCATCAAAGTGAATTGCCGTCTGGAGACGAATGTTCCCGGCATCTGGGCTCTTGGAGACGTCAACGGCGGCCCGCAGTTCACGCATATCTCCTACAACGATTTTCAGATCGTGGACGCGAATCTGACGCAGGGAAAAAATCTTTCGACCGAGCATCGGATCCTTCTCTCGGCGCTATTTACCGATCCCCAGCTCGCCTGCGTCGGAATCACGGAACAGCAGGCCCGGGCCGGCGGTTATAAGTTGAAAATCGGAAGTATTCCGATGAGCCGTGTCGCGCGCGCCATCGAACGAGACGAAACATCGGGCATGATGAAGGTAATTGTCGATGCGTCAAACGATCTGATTCTCGGCGCGTCCATTCTCTCTGTCGAAGGCGGGGAAATAATTCACATTCTCTACACACTAATGCTTGGCCGTCTGCCCTACACACTGCTGAAAGGCGCTATTTATATTCATCCGACGCTGGCGGAGGGATTATTCACTTTGCTCGATAGTGTGAAGCTGGTCGATTGATGCCGCCGGTTGAAAAAAAGGCACAGTACCGCATCCGTCGCCTGCGACGATCGGAATTGCCGGTCGACACGCTCGAACTGGCGAGGTATCTGATCGGCAAGACACTGGTCCACGATCTGCCGCGAGGCCGAGTGAGCGGTCGGATCGTCGAGACCGAGGCGTATCCTGTCGGGGACGCTGCGGCGCATGCGTTTCGCGGTGAAACGCCGGGCAACCGGTCGCTATTCCTTCCGCATGGCCACGGATATGTATATTTCAATTATGGTTGCTGGTTCATGATGAATGTATCGAGCGAGCCCGCGGGCATCGGCGCGGGCGTTTTAATTCGCGCCCTGGAGCCGCTGGAAGGCATCCGATTCATGGAACGCCGCCGCCGGACTCGGCGCTTGCTTGATCTAGCCCGCGGACCGGGTCGCCTGGCGCAGGCCCTGGCAATCGATAAAAAGCGCGACGGCGAAAATTTGTGCTCTGGCGGCCGGCTCTGGCTGGGTGCAGGCATTCGTGAAACGGGCCCGATTGGCGAGACGATCCGAATCGGTATTACGCGAGATGTGCACCGTCTTTACCGGTTTTTTGAACGAGGCAACCCGTTTGTCAGCGGCCCAAGAAGTCTGAGCGTGTGAACGGGTCGAGGTTCTCTCCCGGTTTTTCATCGGTTCTCTGTGGCTAGACCTTTGATCTTGCAAAGAAGAGCGGCGGATGCCGATTGTTCGGTCTTGTGGTACAAATGAAACTCGGAGTGCGCGTGCGCAATTCATGTAAGCGTGGAAGGGGTCCCGATGGCAACGCCGGCTTGTAAGCACGTCAAAGAAATAGTGGATGTACGTCCCAGCGGAAACGGATGCAAGGAGTGCCTGGAAATGGGCGACACCTGGGTGCATCTGCGAATGTGCCTGATGTGCGGACACGTCGGATGCTGCGATTCGTCCAAGAATAAGCACGCTACGAAGCATTTTCATCGCTCTAAGCATCCCATTATGCAGTCCGTCGAGCCAGGCGAAGACTGGCGCTGGTGCTACGTGGACGAAATCGAAGTCTGATTGCAGCCCGCTGTGAAACAGTCCATCGTCGAGCGAGGAGAATCAAACCATGTCTGCATCCAAACCGATGTTGGATCATCCCGACGCCTGGCCGGCATTGCCTCTTTCGGCCTGGGCGGATACCTATGCCACGTTGCACATGTGGACGCAGATCGTTGGCAAGGTGCGGCTGGCGCTAAGTCCCCTCGTCAACCATTGGTGGGAGGTTCCGCTCTATGTCACGGCCAGCGGGCTGACAACCTCTCCGATCCCTTACGAAAAGGGCGTTTTCGAGATCGAATTTAATTTCGTCACGCATAAACTGGAAATCGTAACCAGCGCCGGGGAAACCAGAATCATGAACCTCGCGCCGCGCACGGTGGCGGATTTTTATTCGGAAATCACGTCGCTGCTTTCCTCTCTCGCAATCGAAGTGAAAATCTGGAAGATGCCCGTGGAAATTGCCGACCCGATTCGTTTCGATCTGGACCGGAAACATGCATCGTACAATCCGGTTTATGCGAATGCATTCTGGAGAATCCTGGTCACGGTGGACTCGATTTTCAAGGAATTCCGATCGAAATTTATTGGGAAAGCGAGTCCTGTCCATTTCTTCTGGGGCAGTTTCGATCTGGCCGTCACGCGATTTTCCGGGCGCCCCGCTCCGGAGCGTCCAGGAGCCGACGCGATCACGCGAGAGGCGTACTCACACGAAGTCAGCAGCGTGGGATTCTGGCCGGGCGGCGGAGATATCAGGGGCGCGGCTTTCTATTCGTATGCCGCCCCATCGCCTGAAGGTTTTGGGGAGCGCGCAGTTCTTCCCGCGAAGGCGCTCTTCAATAATCAGATTGGTGAGTTCCTGCTGATGTACGACGATGTGCGAACGTCGGCGACACCGAGAAATGACCTGCTCGCATTTTGCCAGACCACGTATGAGGCAGCCGCCGACCTTGGAAAATGGGATCGTCCCAAACTTGAGAGGCCGAAGTAATTGCCGTAGCTTCGCGCCGAGAGACTTTCCGAGGGAGTGAGGATTCGGATCTTGGCAGTTTCAGCTTCAACGCGTAGTTTCGCCCCTGGCAGTCTCGGCTCCCAACATCCGAACCAGCAAAAGCTCCTCGCCAGCCGGCTCTCGAATCTGCTCAATCCCGTCGATCCCGTTGATCCTTGAACTGGGATTGGACTCGGGAGGGATTGCAAGCGGCCGATCCGTACTGAAATATTTTTTGTAGGCCGAAACCCAGTCCGTAGCGATTTCATGCTGAGCCGTTGTGAGATCGATCTCACCGGAACACACCTTTTTGTGTAGCAGGTTTTCCAAAGCATCCTTCGCGTAAGCATTCCACTCGGTGAGCCGATATGGCTCGGGCCAAAGGTTGCGAACGTCGGTCGTTCCCCCAAGTTCCGGAGTAATCAGGTAGTCGATCTCATAATCGGCGGGCGTCGCGTTCGCTAATCCATATTCCTGAAAGACCTTTTTTTGCAACGCGCCTGGAATTGGGTAATCTCCGCTCTCGTGTTTGCCTGTACAGATATCGGAGGCCGCGATGACGTGGGCCACCCCCGGAGTAAGATTGGGTTTCGGTTCAATCCGGGGTGAGTTTCGCAAAAATGACATCGCTGCATTCCTTAACGGCAGCGGCGATATCAGAACGAATCGGAGCGCGACACCCAAAAGAAGCACGAGCGCTCCCGCGCCAGCCAGATTCCACCAGGCGAGAGATCCAGGATTGCCCAAAGGCAGCAGCTTGCTTGAATGTTCCTTCCGACGCATCGAACTGCTCAATCTGCCGATCGGAACGGCGGCGGGGGAAATCTGCGAATCCGTCCGGCCATGGTGGGCTTCGATAAAGCGGGCTAGAGTCCGCTCGAAT
This sequence comes from Terriglobia bacterium, assembly GCA_963788335.1. Classification (GTDB taxonomy): domain Bacteria; phylum Acidobacteriota; class Terriglobia; order Acidiferrales; family UBA7541; genus Palsa-360. The sequence goes on along the minus strand of CAWBGM010000005.1, from coordinate 24,280 downwards.
TGCGCGCTGCGGACACGGCAGGTCATGCAGGTTTCCAGATGTTTATGGGCGCGGGCAAGGCGCCGGGGCGCAAGCTCGCCATCGAGGGCAAGAAGCAGAACTTCGTCTGAAAGATGACGATTTTTCCGCATAATCACTGTTCGTCCACTCGTCCCATTCGTTCCAGCGATCGTGTCAGGGAAATGGAAACCGAGCCAAGGGATATTTCCAGAATGCTCGCAATTTCGCGGTACCGTAAGCCTTCAGCGCGCAGATAGAGGCACAATTGGTCTTGCTTGGGCAACACAGCCAAGACGGAGAGCAGACGTTCCCGTCTTTGGCTGGCTGCGAGATGTTCCTCCGGGTTCAGCGTGGTGTCCACCTGGGGGCCAGCATTCGCATTCTGGTCTTGAGTGGCCGTGACTGCTTGAAGTTTTCGATTCGTTTGATATCTCTTCACTGCGAGATTGTGAGCCACTCGGAATATCCAGCCACGAAGGTTTTGACGGGGCCGCCCCAGCGTTACATGACGATGCAGCGAAAGAAACACATCCTGGACAACGTCCTCACCATCGTCCGGACGAATTCCAAATGCCATTACATAGCGAAGAAGAGGGTGCCGGAATTCCTTGAAGAGAGATATGACGACGTCCTGTAGCTCTCCCGTCTCGCTGGGTTCGATATAAGCCGCGCTGTCGGAAATCGTGAACGTCATGGCGATACCTTCAGGCTTCTATGACTCCAAATTATACGTTGGTTGTCAAGCCGCATAAGATTCAGGTAGTGACTCATTTTCAATAGAATTCAAATTTTCAGGACGGGCGATTTTAGTAGCGCCGGCGTCTCGCCGGCGGCATTTGTCGGTCAACGGAGGGTAAGAACCGCCGGCGAGACGCCGGCGCTACCAAAATCAGTTGCCTTCGACAGATTCGATCTCGGCAAAGTGAGTCACTACCAAGATTCAGAGCTTTGACACAGAGCTTTGCGGGGACTCGACGGATCGTATTTCAGTGGAACAGGGTTGCACATTCTGAAAAAAAAACTGAACAGAACGCGGACTCAAAGAATATACAAATAGGAGCCGCACGATTGAGGGTTAGATTTGCGCGTCTGGTCGTCCCTCAGGTATCTAAACAACGACATTGCGGATTTCCAGAAAACTAGCCCGGCGGCTTTACCCAAATCGAATGGCACAGGAGTTCCATGTATCATTTTTCTTATAGTTCACCGAGGCTTGATTTGAGATTCGGCTCGCGCGCATGCGCGAACGGCTTGGGCCGAAAGCGGCACAGGCGCCTTCAAAATTCTTTCAGCACTCTGCCGAGTTTATTTTTTCTGGTGTTTCTGTTGTGCGCGATTCCTACCTTTGCCCAGAGCAATAGCGGTGAATTACGCCTTAAAGTGACCGATCCGTCCGGTCTCGGCGTCAGGACATCCGTCCAGATCGTCAGCGAAGCGAATCAATATCGAAACACTCTGACCACCAACGACCAGGGTGCCTTGGACGTGCAGCGTCTGCCCTTCGGACTCTATCAGCTCGTAATTCATCCGTCCGGTTTCGCACCCGTTTCTGAATCCGTCGAGATTCGTTCCTTGATTCCAACCGAATACACCCTCCAACTCAAGGTGTCGCCGGTGAAGGAATCCATGACCGTCAGTGCTGCCAGCACAATGATTGACACCGATCAAGCTGGTTCGGTTAGCCAGGTAGGTTCAGACCTCATCCAAAATCGGGTCAGTTCGATTCCGGGCCGTTCCTTGCAGGATTTAGTCAATTCGCAACCTGGCTGGCTGTATGAGGGCAATGCCGTCCTACATCCCCGCGGTTCAGAGTATCAGACGCAATTTGTCGTGGACGGCATTCCGCTGACGGATAATCGCTCGCCCAGCTTTGGTCCTGAAATTGAAGCCGACGACGTGCAATCGATGAGTATTTATACTGCGGGAATTCCCGCGGAATATGGCCGAAAAATGGGAGGCGTGATCGAGCTGAACACACTCCAGGATTCACAGCCGGGTTTTCATGGCCAGGTGGTGCTTTCCGGAGGCAGTTTTGATTCCGCGGGCGCGTTCGCGCAAGGACAATACGTCTGGGGTAAGAATACGCTGGGCGGGAGCGCAAGCGGAAGCATGACGGACCATTATTTGAACCCCGTGGTTCCAGAAAACTATTCAAACTCAGGCACCCTGGGCGATTTTTCGATCCATTACCAGCGTGACCTGACGCCCAACGATCGTTTGAGTCTGATCCTGCGGCACGAGATCTCACGCTACGACATTCCGAACGAATACGTGCAGCAGTCCGCTGGCCAGGTACAAATGGCGGCCAATTTCGAAACCATCGGAATCGTCTCTTATCAGCACACCTTTTCCCCCCACGTGGTGGCGGATTTTCGAGGGATGGTGCGCGACAACGCAAATGATTTCAAATCCAATGCAAATTCGACTCCCGTCGAAGTATTTCAGCACAATCGGTTTCGCGAAGGGTATTTCAAGAGCACGGCCACCGTCGACCATGGCCGCCACGAATGGAAGTTTGGCGTGGAATCGGACAATACTTTCCTGAATGAGAATTTTAGCTACATCATCACCGATCCGACTCAATTCGACCAGGGCACGCCCTCGCCTTTTAGCTTCTTGGCGACTCACCCGGACCTCGAGCAGTCCGCGTTCGTTCAGGATCTCATTCATCTGGGAAATTGGACAATCAGTGCCGGGCTCCGCTGGGATCACTATCAGCTTCTGGTGAACCGGCAGGCGGTGGATCCACGTTTTTCGATATCGCGCTATTTTCCCTCCGCCGATCTGGTCCTGCATTTTTCCTACGACAGAGTGTTTCAGACGCCCTCTTTCGAGAACATCCTGCTTTCGAGTTCCACGGCGGCCGCGAACCTTGACACGAGTTCTCTCCAATTACCTGTCGAGCCTTCCGTGGGGAATTATTACGAAGTGGGTTTGACCAAGGCCTTCTTCAAGAGGCTCAGGCTGGGCGTCAACTACTTCCGCCGGGATGTGAACAACTATGCCGACGACGACCAGATCAGCAACACAACCATCAGCTTCCCGATCGCATTCCAGAAAGCCGTCATTTACGGAGCGGAAGGAAAACTCGACGTTCCCGATTGGCATCGCTTCTCGGGTTTTGTCAGTTATTCTTACACCGTTGGCAATGCGTTTTTCCCCGTTACGGGTGGCCTCTTTCTCGGCGACAACGCGATGATCCCGGCCACGGGTCATTTCCCGGATTCTCAGGATCAGCGCAACACCATTCGTGGCCGAGTCCGCTATCAAATCGCGCCTCGCCTCTGGATCGCAGGCGGCATTCAATATGATAGCGGTCTCCCGTTTGATTTCCAGGGAGCGTATGACGATGCGCTCGCCGAATATGGCCAGCAGGTCGTGAACCGCATCAACTTCGATCTCGGCCGCATCTATCCCGTGTTTCAGGTCAATGCCTCCGCGGGCGCCGATCTTTACAAATCAGAGCGCCTGAAAATGCGTATTCAGGTTGACGGACAAAACCTGACCAATGTCCTGAATGTGATTGACTTCGGCGGGCTTTTCTCGGGTAACGCGATTGGCCCCTCCCGCAGCTACTCACTGCGTCTGACAACGGAATTTTGAACGGGGGAAACCGCTTTACGATCGTTGCCTCCGGCCAGTCATTGTGCACCGAGCTTCAATTGACAGCCTAATTGCTGAAGCATAGGATTTAGAATATCCCATGCGGACCCATAGAATTGCTCGCCTGTTTCCTCCTCGAATCACTGGAACCAAACTTCCTGCCGGCAGTCGCAGAATCCTATGTATTTTTAACCTCGCGCTGCTTGCTGGTGGCGTTGTATTCGCGACAGACTCCGCCGATCCAAAGCGCTACCTGGAAGACGTGAAGACGCTCTCCGCTCCCGTGATGGAAGGCCGTGGCGCGGGGACCAAGGGCATTGCCCTCGCCGCCAATTACATCGAAGACCGCTATCGTTCCTTGGGGCTACAACCTGCGGGGACGAAGTCTTATTTTCAGCCCTTTACGGTCATTACGGGCGCTCGCCTGAAGGGCGCGAATCGTCTGGTGGTCGCGACCGGCAGCTCGAAAAAAGAATTGAAGCTGAATCAGGATTTTGTTCCGTTCAGTTTTTCTGCATCGGGTGAAGTCAGTGGCCCCGTCGTGTTTGCGGGATATGGCGCCTCGGCCACGGAATTTGGCTACGACGATTACGAACATCTCGATGTGAAGGACAAGATTGTCGTTGTTCTACGCTATGAGCCTGCGGGCTTCTCCGCAAAAACCGGGCATTCCGGGCTCACCGGGCACTCCCAGTTGTTCACCAAAGCGATCAACGCGCGGAATCATGGCGCGAAAGCCGTGATCATGGTGAACGGGAAACTGGGCGACGGGGATGCGGACACGCTCACAAGATTTGGCAGCGTAAACGGGCCGGAGAACGTGGGCATCCTAATCGTGCAGGCCAGGAATGCGGAAGCCGAGGCGTGGTTTGCCGCGGCGGGGAAGTCGCTTGCCGCCGTGCAAGATCGGATTAATTCCTCGACCACTCCCGCATCATTTGATTTCCCGGAGAAATTGAATATTTCGCTCAAGGTGAATGTGGAGAGTACGCGGGCCACGGTGAACAATGTGCTCGCGTATCTCCCGGGAAAAACCGACGAGTACATCGTCATCGGCGCGCATTACGATCATCTGGGTTATGGCAATGTGGATTCGCTTGCGCCTTCGCAGATCGGCCAGATTCATCCCGGCGCGGATGACAATGCCTCGGGCACCGCGGGTGTGCTGGAACTTGCGCGCCTCTTCGCGCCCATGAAGGGAAAACTTCAGCGCGGGATTCTGTTCGCCAACTTTGCGGGCGAGGAGCTTGGCCTGCTCGGTTCCGCGGAATGGGTGAAGGAGCCGACGCTGCCCCATCGAAAAAGCCGACGCCATGATCAACATGGACATGATCGGCCGCATCAAGGACGAAAAAGTTTACATCGGCGGGACGGGGACGGGAGCGGAATTTGTGAGCCTGCTCGACGGCGAGAAGGGAAAATCGCCGTTCAAATTCGAGTATTCGGCCAGCGGCTATTCGGCGAGCGACCACACTTCGTTCGTCGCGAAAAAAATCCCTGTGCTGTTCTTTTTCTCGGGCCTTCATTCGGATTATCACAAGCCTTCCGACACATGGGACAAAATCGACGCGCCAGACGCCGCAAAACTTCTCGACTTCGTGGATGACGTTGCCCTGAAGCTCGATTCCGAGCCGCAGCGCGTCGCGTTCGTCACGGTGAACGAAGACCGGCCCACTGGCGGCGGAGGCGGCGGTGGTTACGGACCATATTTCGGCTCGATTCCCGATTTCGGGGAGGAAATCAAGGGCGTGAAATTTTCCGACGTCCGTCCGGGATCGCCCGCGGCAAAGGCTGGATTCAAGGCCGGCGATGTCCTGGTGCAATTCGGCGACAAGCCCATCAACAATTTGTACGATTTCACGGACGCCCTGCAGCGCAGCAAAGTCGGCGACGTGGTCACCGTGAAAGTACTCCGTGGCGGACAGCCCATCACTGCATCCGTGAAATTGGAACAGCGAAAATAATCCGAGACAAACCATGCCAAAATTTCAAATTGCCCGGCCCGCGTTTTTTGTTGCGTTGCTCGCAGCTTCGGCTTCCTTCGTTGCGTATTCGCAGGGACAGAGCGGCGCGAAGATGGATTCTCCATCGCTCGCCGTGCCAGGCGAAAATCATTTGCATAATGTTCGCCAGCTCACGTTCGGCGGCACCAATGCCGAAGCCTATTTTTCGGCGGACAACAAATCGCTCATCTTCATGCATCAAGGCGAAGGCGTGCCCTGCGATCAGATGTACACCATGCCCGTCGATACCCCGGACGGCAAGCCCGCTAAGCCGAAACTCGTGAGCACGGGCAAGGGACGCGTGACGTGCGGCTATTTTTTTCCGGCGGGAGACCGCATCCTGTTTTCCTCGACTCACGAAACCAGCGCCGAATGCCCGCCGCGTCCGGATTATTCGCGCGGCTATGTTTGGCCGATTTACAGTTCCTACCAGATTTATACGGCGAAGCCCGACGGCAGCGACCTGCGCCAGCTCAGCCACGCACCCAACAGCTACAACGCGGAATCGACCATCAGCCGTGACGGCAAGAAAATCGTATTCACATCGACGCGCAACGGCGACCTCGACATTTACACGATGAACGCCGACGGCACAAACGTCAAACAGTTGACGCACGAACTCGGTTACGACGGCGGCGCATTCTTTTCCGACGACGGCAAGAAAATCGTGTACCGCTCGCAGCAGCCGAAGACTCCCCAGGAAATCGCGGACTACAAAGACCTGCTTTCGCGCGGACTGATTCGTCCCGGCAACCTGGAAATCTGGGTGATGGACGCCGACGGCAGCCACAAGCGCCAGGTCACGCACAACGGCGCGGCAAATTTCGCTCCGTACTATTTCCCGGACGGGAAGCGAATTATTTTCGCTTCGAATTTGAAGAACCAGAAGGACCCCAGCGGCTTCGATCTTTACGCAATCAATGAGGATGGCACGGGCCTCGAACAGATCACCTATCACCCCGATTTCGACGCCTTTCCGATGTTCTCCTCCGACGGCAAGCGTCTGGTGTGGGCCTCGAATCGCAATGGAAAAGCTCCGCATGAGACGAATATTTTTATTGCCGATTGGGTAGAGTGATCGAAGGATGTCTTCTAGTGGGACAGATTTTTTCAGTAGCACTTCAGCCTGTGCTACTGAACCCCGTCTCGCGCTTTTTCCAGAGCCGCGGAAGGAATTGTGTTTTCATACTCCGCCCATCCGGCGAGCAACGCCTTCACCACACGGCTCCCCACGCGGTAAAGCGATTCCAGAGACGGCTCATAGGCCGTGTAACTGCCGTGCTGCTCACGATTCGCGCTCTGTTCCGCTGTCTCGTCCGGGGCCTGCATCGTGAAATTGCTTCCGGTGCGCAGGACCATCGCCCGGTTCCAATCGGCTCGGCCGGCGCGCGTGAGCGCCAGCAGCGCCATCATGCTGCCGGAGTCATTCATGGCCGATGACCCAAGCCTCGCCTTATCGCCCGTCATGTAGCGAACCCAGCGGTGCGCCCACTCATCCATTTTTGCGCCATGCCAGAAAATTTCGGTGGCAAGATTGGCCCCGACGCTGACCGTCGGCGGCTGCTGAGCGGCCGGAAAGCCCTTGTAACGGGCATCGAGCGCGCGCATCCCATCGGTCTCCGGCAGTTTCGTGTCGCGCGTCAAGCCGTAGGCCCACGCCATGAGCGACGGATTCATTCGTACCACCGAGCCGGCTGAGTTGCTGCGCGCGCCATCTTTCGGCCACGTTCGAACGTCTCCCTCCAAGTCTTCCGGGACGTGCGGCGGATCCTCCGGGCGGGTTTTATCGAGGGCATAAAAGCCGTCCGGCCAGTCTTGTGGCATTTCGCGCGGGTCAATCTCATGCGCCAGGTCGCCGTTCACTACAAAGTCGGTCCACACGGCGGATGCCAGTGACATCTCGCGCGGTGAAACGCCCGCAATTCCATTGAACAGCCAGTAGGTCTTCCTCAAATCGAATCGCGGATCGAATCCGAACGCGGTCAGGTTCACGCCGGGGCGGATATTCCCGGGTCCTATCGCCATGGCGATCTCGGAGCCGTCAGCATTCGCGCGGACGTGGCGGCTCATCCCGGGCACTTCGATGACGCGGTCCAGATGATCGCGCTCGACCCAGTATTGCAGCTCACCCGGCGTGTCGCCCGTGTCGTTGCCGACTTCGAAGTACACGACTACGATTACCTTGGGGCGGATGACAGCGGTTCTTGCATGCGTCTGCGCTGCTGCGGCGGAAATGGAACAGACGCAAAGAACAACGGCCGCGAGCAAGCAATTCCACCCAATGAAGATGCGGCGATCGCGCGATAAAGGGTTGCCGCTCATGAATTTGAACATCTCGTACTCCTTTCGGGACGGGCTGGCGAGAGGCTGAATCCGTCTGTTTTTGCGACGCCGAAATCCTTGCCCAAAAGAAAAACGGCGCCCCGATAAATTCGGGGCGCCGCTCAGGTCGCTTCGGTCCGGGCTAGAAGAACAGTTTTCCGGAGATTTGAAGTTGCCGGGCGCCGCTCAGAGCGCCGCCCGTTGAATTGGGCGCCAGGAAGTTAGCCACGGGAACGAGACAGGGGGAGTTTGCTATCCCTGGACCCGCTGTCAACGTACACCCTGCCGCTGCTGCCCCTGCACCGGGTGCAGCATATCCATAGGCGGAGGTGTTTACCCCGTTCACGATTGTGTGGTTGAAAAGATTAAACGCTTCACCGATGAGCTGAATCTTCATTCTTTCGGTAATCTTCAGGTCACGGGTGATACGCAGGTCGATGTCGCGGACCTGCGTTGCGCCACGGTAGAAGTTTTTTGTAATAAACGGAATACGTCCCGCACTCGTTCCGGCGTTCAGGGACACACCGCCTGTAGCTCCTCCGTCGATTCCTGAGAAGCCGTTAACTGTTGGGGGCGTTGAGCTGCTCATTAAACCATTGACCGGCATTGGCGAGGCTATCGTAACGATTGCGCTGATTCCGAAGCCATTCACGATGTAATTCAGAATTGAATTATCAACTTTAAAGGAAGGGGCATAGAGGGTGCTGACGATCAGCCGCTGGCGCTGGTCGTAGTCGGAATAACCCTGTTCGCCTGGAATATTGAGCGGATCCAGGATGGCGTCGGAGCTCCCTGAAAAGGTTCCCGAGGAACCCAACACCTGCCCGTCGTCGGTTGCCTTGGAAAGAGTGTAATTCGCCAGGAATTCGAATCCGTGACTGAATTGCTTCTTCACGGTCGTAATGCCGGCGATGTACTGGCTGGTCACCATGCTCTGGCAGGCGCTTATGATGCCGACGCCGGTGTCCAACCGGGAGGTGTAAAATGGAAGGGTTACTGAGATCCCTCCCGGGGCAGCGGCTGTGCCAACGCCATTCGCGAATAAGCCATTGTTGGCACCGAGGGATGCCGTCTGAAAAGTTACCGTGGATGGTGGCGTGACCAGGACTCCACCTTTTATGAACGGCGTGCCAGGCGGTGCGACGTTAACGTCCGGGCATGTCGGCAGATGCTGCCCTTTCGTGTACATTACGGTTTCGGACACGCTCAATCCCCCCGGAAATTCATGTTCAACGGCGATTTCGCCCTCATTGACCATGGGTTCGAGGAAATGCGGCGATTGTCCACGGACATTTAATCCGGTCAAGCTGATTGTGCTGGGATTCACATTCAATGAAGCTGGAACCGTGGGGGTAGCGCCGACCAGTGGGAGAGCTTCAAGTGCTGGGCCCGGGGCGTTGAATAAAATATTGGGGAATGCCGGCATGGTCTGTACACCGGCCGCGGGCAAGCAGGTCGAAGTGAGGGCGGAGTATACGCCGGTGGCCGGAGTATAAGCGACGTTGCATCCAAATGTCTTCTGGACTACACCGTTTTCGACCCGGGTGTTGTAGAAAAGGCTGTCCGTGGTGTTGCCATAGAACATGCCGTAACCGGCTCGAATGACCGTGTCTTTGCCTACCTGCCAGGCAATACCCACTCGCGGCTGGAAATTAGCTTTTGAAATATAAATGTCCTGTGTATAGAAGAGCGCTCGGGCATCCGTGGTGAAAGGGTGCGCAGGCTGAGGAACTACCTGCATATCCCACCGCAGGCCCATGTTCAACGTCACGTTGGGCTTTATTTTCCACGCATCTTGAACGTACGCCCCATAATGAGTGTCATAGAAATCGTCTTTACCGGCTAATTGGGCTGGGTTTACCGTGTCAATTGCCTGTGAAAACGAATTGTAGTGTCGTCCGATGCAAACGTCGACACCACCCACAGTGCATGTGGCACCGTTTAGTGATGAGTCGATGCTTAGCGGCAAACTGAACAAATCCGCAACCCATGCTTGCAAGGTGGCTTCCGCTGTAATGGGTGTGGTATCGGAGTAATTGTAGCCGTAGACGCCGCCTCCGTTAAATAAATTGACGAGCAATTCATGAACGGGGCTTATATCAATGCCAAATTTGACGGCATGCTTGCCGTGAACCCATGAAAGAGAGTCCACGAACTGCAGGCGATGCTCATCCGGAAACGCGCCACGGGGAAGGGAGTTACGCTGGCCGTACGCAAATAGCGAACTTGGGACATTGGATGCTTGGCTGGATCCCAAGGCGACGCTGGGGCCGGAGAAATTCGAACTGTAGAATTGAAAGTCGCGTGACCACTGGAACCGAAAATCGTTGACCAGTGTTGAAGAAACCACGGAGTTCCAGCTGGCGACAAAATAGCGGTCATGTGTGCCGAAATTACCATTCTGTGTTTTCGAGCCGCCGCCAAACGTCGGAAACGAGTCGTACCCGTTGGGACTTCTAAAATTCATGTAATTGAATGAGGCGCTCAGATGATTGTTTGAATTCACTTGGTAATCAAGTTTGCCAAGGGCAACATCTTGATTGGCTAAACGAGGCTGAATACCAATCTGATTATTGATGTAATTCAATGCCCCTGAGCACTGCGCGGCGGTAAGTCCCGTGACGGTTGACGTCATGCCGCCTACCACAACCGGGTTTAGGGCTGTATTTGTTCCGCAATTGTTCGCCAATAGATTGGCAACGGACGTCGATGCATTACTGCTGGGTGGTCCCGTGTAAATAATCGGGAACGACCGGCGCTGCCCGTCGTAGTTAATAAAATAGAATAACTTGTCTTTTACAATCGGCCCACCCACGCTGCCGCCAAACTGCTGCCTCTGGTGTTCGCTTGGGGGTGCGATGCACTGGTTGAGCGAAGTGTTGAGCATGGTGCCGCCTGTACAAGCCCCATTGATCGGCGTGCTCCCATGTGTCTTGGCATACGGGTCCAGCGCGTTGAACGAAGGATACCGCAAGTAGTAGAAAAGGTCTCCGTGGATGGCGTTACCACCGGATTTTGTGACCGAATTAACCTGGCCTCCTGCAGCGTTGCCAAACTCGGCGCTGTAGGCGCTGGATTGAACGCTGAACTCTTTTACTGCATCCAAGCTATAGGTATATCCAACAGACGTGCGTCCTCTGTCCTCGGAGAAGAACATTTGCTGGTTGCTGACGCCGTCCACAGTGCTGTTATTGAACAATCCCGAAATGCCATGGTAACTAACCAAACCCGTTGTCCCGTCGGTCGTGACGCCAGGTGTCAGTAGCACGAACTGTTCCCAGCGGCGACCATTCAGGGGTAATCCAGCTGCCAAAGTCTCACTCACGGTTTGGGAGAGTTCCGTCCGGTCCGGTTCGATCACCGGCGCTTCGCCAGTCACCGTGATCTCAGCGACCGTAGTACCAAGGGCAAGGGAGATGTCAATCGTGAGAGTCGCACCCACCGTAAGAGCGAGGTCCTTTCGAACGACGCTCTGAAACCCGTCCTTCGAGAATGTGATCTGATAATGACCGGACTGAAGAAACGCGGCAGTATATGTGCCTCCGTCCGTAGTTGTAGCGGGGCGTTCAATTCCCGTGTCGGTATTGAGGATGGAGACGGTGGCTCCTGAAATGGCCAGGCCTTTCGGGTCCGATACGGTTCCAGTAATGGTTCCGGCTCCTCCTTGGGCGAATGCCTTACTGGAAAAGCCTGCCAGCGCGAATAGGACAGCCAGACTGAGGGCCCACACACGCAGAAAAAGGCCACTTTGAACTTTCATATCTTCAACACCCCCGATTAAATCTATCCAGTCAGACCGTTCACCCCTCGTTCTGTTCCCGGTCCGAGAATAGTGGTAGCTATGCTACGCCAGCACATTATGTTGTGCCAATTCATACTTTTTGTTACTGGGATTTGAAAATCCGTTCATCGAAGGGCACACCAGACAGCAGTTACTTAGCCTCATGGTAAATAAAAAGAGCTCCGAATTCATTGTGATTTTTTGGTTTGGTGGAGCGAAAGCGAATGGGGAAGGGTCGATTCCTGATTTTGAAACCGGATCCGTCCGGCGAATTGCGGCGTGAGCGATTGGCGAGGCCTTTGTGGCACAGGCCTTCAGCCTTTGGCTTTTTTTTCGATTTCCGAGATAGTTGAAAAATCCACAGGCTGAAGCTTGTGCTACTGGAAAGTCATCACGGATTTGGAGACTGAGGTTCTACTTTGTGGGTGGAGCTCTACTGGATATCCGCTGTTGAGGTTAGAATCTGACCGTGACTGATTTTCCAAAATCGAAGCGCCTCGGGATTTTCAAGCCTGCGCTGAATCTGCCTCCGGGCCCTAAAGGCAGGCCGCTTATCGGCAATATGTTCGAGCCGAAGGGGAATGCGCCGTCGTACCTCGCCCACTGCGCCCACGAATATGGTGACATCGTGTATTTTCGATTTCTGGGTGTGCCAATGTGTTATATAAGCCGTCCGGAACTCATTGAATCTGTGTTGGTTACGCAGAGCGGGAACTTTGAGAAGTCCAAGGACTATCGGGCGCTGCGTCGCGTTCTAGGTAATGGGCTGTTGACGAGCGAGGGCGATTTCTGGCGACGGCAGCGGAAACTGATCCAGCCGGCCTTTCACCAGGGTCGAATCGCCGCCTACGCCGAGGTCATGGTGCGGTTTACGGAGCGTATGCTGGCGTCCTGGAGCAACGAGCAGTCATTCGACGTCCATGAGGCCATGATGCGCTTGACGCTGTCGATTGTGGCCAAGACGCTGTTTGACACCGACGTTTCGCACGAGGCGGAGGACGTGGACGCGGCTCTGAACGTCCTGATGGGCAAATTCATGCGCCAGGCGGGTTTTGCCTTCTTACTGCCTAAATGGGTGCCCTTGCCAACCACACGGCGACTCCGGCGGGCGACGAAACAGCTCGACAAGGTGATTTACGGCATCATCGCCCAGCGCCGCGCGAGCGGACATATGGCGGGCGACCTGCTAAGCGTGTTTCTGCAAGTGCGGGACGAACAGGGTGTGGGTATGACCGACCGGCAGCTTCACGATGAAATCATGACGCTGTTTCTGGCAGGCCATGAGACGACCGCGAATTTGCTGACCTGGACCTGGTACCTGTTGGCGCAGCATCCCGAGGTGGTCGCCAAGCTGGACGAGGAACTTCGCAGCGTACTGGGAGGCCGCGCGCCGACGCCTGCCGATCTTCCCAGATTGATGTACACGGATATGGTGCTCCGGGAGACCATGCGGCTATATCCTCCCGTTTGGGTGATCGGGAGGCGCGCCCTGGCTCCCTTTCGACTGGGGGGATACGACTTGCCCGCAGATACAAACGTACTGATGTCGCAACTCTTGATGCATCATGACGCGCGATATTTTCCAGAGCCCGAAACATTCGACCCGGAGCGATGGAACGCGAACGACCCTCGGAATCTGGCCCTGCCTCGGTTCGCCTACTTTCCATTTGGAGGTGGTCCGAGAGTTTGCGTCGGCGCGGCGTTCGGGATGATGGAGGCGGTGCTGCTGCTGGCGACGATTGCGCAGAAATTTCGGATCGATCTTGTCAGAGGGCAAACGATCGAGAAGCTGCCTTCGGTGACGCTGCGGCCGAAGAGGGGGATACAAGTTATTGTGAGGAAACGGGGTTAGTAGCACAGGCTTCAAGCTGTCTGGTCTTGATTTCGTTGGAGCTATCGGAAGTCAAACGAAAACAGGCTGAAGCCTGTGCTACTGAAAGCACCCCAATGTCTTGACAGGGACCAAGTAATTCACCACATAATCCCTCACCGCATCATCCAGCGAAGTGATTTTTCGATCGTAGCCTGTATGCAGCAATTTTCGGATATCCGCCTGCGTCGAATATTGATACTTGTCGAGGATGGATTCCGGCATCTCGACGTATTCGATGCGGGGCTCGCGGCCGAGAGCGGCGAAAACGGCGCGGGCCAATTCGTTCCACGTATGTTTCCTTCCCGATCCGATATTGAAAATCCCATTCGCCGAGGGATTTGTTGCCAGATGCAGCGTCATCGCGACGGCATCCTTCACATACAGGAAATCGCGCTCCTGCTCGCCATCGCGATACTCGGGACGATGGCTCTTAAATAGTTGAATCACGCCCGTATCCAGCACTTGAGTGTAGCTCTTGCAGACTACGCTTCGCATATCGCCCTTGTGATTTTCATTGGGGCCGAAAACGTTGAAATATTTCAGCCCGACGATACGATCGAGCCAGCCGTGTTTCCAGGCATGGAGATCCATCCATTGTTTGGACTTGCCATAGAGATTCAGAGGTCGCAGGCGCTCGAGTTGGCGCGGGTCGGTATCGTCCATCCCGGCGCTGCCATCGCCATAGGTCGCGGCCGAGGAAGCGTACACGAAGCGCACGCCCTCGCGCAGGGCCCATTCGGCGAGCTTGCGGGAATATTCATAATTATTTTCGCGCAGGTATGCTTCGTTTGTTTCCGTTGTGGATGAGCACGCGCCCAGGTGAAAGACGAAATCGAATTTTCCGATCGAGCCCGACGCCATCCAGGCGAGCAGATCGGCCGGCTCGACGTAATCCGTAAATCGCAAGCCTGCCAGATTCGCACGCTTTTCCGTCTCAGGCTGAAAGTCGGCAATCACAATCTGCGAGCAGCCTCGCCGGTTAAGCTCCCAGGCGATGGCGCTGCCGATAAATCCAGCGCCCCCGGTCACGATGGCGCGCTTGTCTTTCCAGGATACGTTTGCTGAAGTCATAAGAGCCATCCAAGGGTGCCATGCGGGGGCATCAGAAGCAATTCCGATCCTGAGCAATGACGTCGGATCGCTTTCGCTTGCTTGAGGTTTCCTATTGCCTGAGCTAGAGTAACCGCTCCCAGGCGGAGGTGGTTTCGAGTGCATGGTCACGGACAGGAACACTTGAAAGTCATGTTGCGCAGCAGCGCGATCCAGAAGCGCGTTCGCGAGATGGGGCATCAAATTTCCAAGGACTATAAAGGGCAGCGCGTGCACCTGATCGGCGTTCTGAAAGGGGCGGCGATCTTCCTTTCCGACCTGGTAAGGCAGATTCGTGTTGAGGTGTCGATGGATTTCATGTCCGTCTCCAGCTACGGCCACGGCAGCGAGACCTCCGGGCAGGTGCGCCTCAACAAGGATCTCGACACCAGCATCGAGGGACTAAACGTCATTGTGGTTGAGGACATTCTGGATACGGGGCTCACGCTGGGATACCTGCTGCGGGTATTGCAGCAGCGCAAGCCGAATTCGCTGAAAATTGCCGCGTTGCTGGACAAGCCGGAACGCCGCATCAAGAAAGATGTGAAAGCGGATTACGTGGGATTTCAGATTCCAAACGAATTTGTGGTGGGCTATGGACTGGATTATGCGGAGCGATATCGGAATCTGAAGGATGTTTGCGTATTGTCGCTGCCGCCGTCGTAGGTTTGAGCAGCACAGGCTTCAGCCCGTCTGGTTTTGAATTTGGATGGAGTTATGAGAAGTCAACAACAGACAGGCTGAAGCCTGTGCTACCTAAAGGTCAACTCTTTGAATCAGAGCGAACTCGAGAAAATTGTGAGTGCTGTAAAGGGAGCCCAGGCAAATGAGCGGGCCGGCGGCACAACTCTTGCGCGGGCCTCTGAAATTGCCGGTCTGATCGACCACACTCTACTGAAGCCCGAAGCAACGCGCGACGACATACGGAAGCTTTGCGAAGAGGCTGCGCAATTCGGTTTCGCGTCGGTTTGCGTCAATCCGTCCTATGTGGCACTCGCCGCGGAATTGCTGAGCGGCACAAAAGTGAAAGTTTGCACGGTGGTTGGTTTTCCGCTGGGCGCGACGCTGCCGCAAGTGAAAATTTACGAGACTCTCGAAACGATTAAACTGGGTGCCCGGGAAATCGACATGGTCATCAACATCGGAGCGCTAAAATCCGGCGATGACGATTCTGTGGAGTCGGACATTCGCGGGGTCGTGGAAGCAAGTCACCAAGGCGGCGCGATCTGCAAGGTGATTCTGGAGACCGCGCTTCTGAGCATCGAGGAAAAAGTGCGCGCGACACTGGCAGGCAAGAGTGCCGGAGCGGATTTCGTGAAAACCTCGACCGGATTCAGCATTGGCGGCGCCACCGTGGAAGACGTGGTTTTAATGCGCACGGTTGTGGGCCCGGAAATGGGAATCAAAGCTGCGGGCGGGGTGCGAAATCTCGACGACCTTAGAAAAATGGTGCGCGCCGGGGCGACGCGGGTCGGAGCCAGCGCGGGCGTAAAAATTATGGAGCAGGCGGCGGGAACGGCGGATTCCGCACCGCCTGATTCCACCCCGCCCGATTCCAGTGGACCGCCCGGAACCTCTTATTAGCAAAGAAGTTGGATGCGATTGACTTTTCCATACAAAAATCGAATCTCCGACCGGTTTGTCGCAAGATCGTAAAGGCCACCTGCTATACTAGGTTGCTCTTGGGGAATCGCGCCGCGGGTGTTGTGCGCTTCGCGCGTGAAGTGAAATCAAAAATTATGGATCCTGGACAAGCACCGTCGCCGCTGAACATGCCCGCGGAAGTTCTCGCCACGCTGGTCGAGATCAGCGAGGAAATCAATTCCTCGTTGGACCTCGACGAAGTGTTGCGAAAAACCGCCGCGCTCGTGAAGCGCCTGATCGATTACGAAATGTTCAGTGTGATGCTCCTGGATGAGAGCACACAGCGGCTCTATCACCGCTTCACGATCGGTTACGGCGATGAAGCCGCCAAAGATTGGCAGATTCCCCTGGGGCAGGGAATTACAGGAACGGCTGCAGCCACGGGCCGGGCAGTTCGCGTGGCCGATGTCCGCGAAGATCCTCGGTACATCAATATTATCGATGAAGTGCGGTCGGAGCTAGTGGTTCCGCTGGTGGTAAAGGGGCAATCGATCGGCGTGCTCGATATTCAAAGCACGCGTGTGGATTATTTCACGCGCGATCAGCACAGTATTTTGACGCTCATGGCCAGCCGCCTGGCTGTCGCCATCGAAACGCACGCCTGTTTGAACGCGTCCGCAGCCAGGCGGACACATTACTGGTGCTGAATGAAGTGGCGCGCGAGGCCAATTCCATTTTGCCGTCGAAGAATTGCTGCGCCGCGCCGCTGAATTGGTCAAGCGCGTCATCGATTACCAGATTCTCGGGATCTTGCTGTATGACTCGGCGACGAATATGTTTCGCCACCGCCTGGATGTGAAATATGGCCAGAGCGCGCAGGGCAAAATGCGCGTGATGGCCAACGAAGGAATTGTGGGCACGGCGGTTTTCACCAGCCAGCCCTTCGCGTTCCGGATGTAACTCAGGACTCTCGCTACATCATGGTGAATCCGGAAACGCGCTCGGAGCTGGCGATCCCGTTGATTTATCAGGGCAAAGTGGTTGGCGTTCTCGATCTCGAGAGCCCACAAACCAATTATTTCACCGAAGATCATGTGCAAACGCTGATGATCCTGGCGTCGCATCTGGCGGTTTCGCTGGAAAATGCGCGCCTCTACGAGCAACTGGCGCGCGTCTGCAGATGATCCGACATCCGAGCGGTCGAGATCGCACAGCGCCCTCGCGCTGATCGCCTGCTTCTTGGCGACCGTCTTCTCGGTCGCCGCGCAGCCCGCGTGCCGTCGGGTTTTTGGGTCGGCGGGCTGGCCAGCGGCGGAAACAGGCCGAAATTGATGTTCATCGGCTGAAACGAGCGCGGCCCGGCGTCGATGGTTTCGATATGGCCGCCGGTGATGTGGCCGAGCAGCGATCCCAGCGCCGGGTCGCGGCGGCGGCGGTGCCAGCGAGGCGCCGCGCATCGGCCGCGGCATAAAGGCCGGCGATCAGGCCGATGCCGGCGGATTCGACATAGCCCTCGCAGCCGGTCATCTGGCCGGCGAAGCGCAGCCGCGGCTGCGCGCGCAGCCGCAATTGCGCATCCAGCAGCTTCGGCGAATTCAGGAAGGTATTGCGATGCAGGCCGCCGAGCCGGGCGAATTCGGCGTTCCCGAGTCCGGGAATGGTGCGGAATATGCGCTGTTGCGCGCCATGTTTCAGCTTGGTCTGGAATCCGACGATGTTGTAGAGCGTGCCGAGCCTGTTGTCCTGGCGCAGCTGCACGATGGCGTAGGCCTTCACGGTCGGATCATGCGGATTGGTCAGGCCGACCGGCTTCATCGGCCCGTGACGCAACGTCTCGCGGCCGCGCTCGGCCATCACCTCGATCGGCAGGCAGCCGTCGAAATAGGGCGTATTGGTTTCCCATTCCTTGAAGTCGGTTTTCTCGCCCGCGATCAGCGCATCGACGAAGGCGTCGTATTGCTCCTTGTTCAGGGGCAATTGATGTAGTCGGCGCCGGTGCCGCCGGGACCGACCTTGTCGTAGCGCGACTGGAACCAGGCCACCGACATGTCGATGAAATCCCGGTGCACGATCGGCGCGATCGCATCGAAGAACGCCAGCGCGTTCTCGCCGGACAGTCCGCGGATCGCTTCCGCCAGCGGCGCCGAAGTCAACGGCCCGGTCGCGATGATGACGTTGCGCCAGTCCTCCGGCGGCAGGCCGTCGATTTCGCCCCGGCGGATCTCGATCAGCGGATGGTCGTGCAGGGCCTTGGTGACGGCGGCGGAAAACCGTCGCGGTCGACCGCGAGCGCTCCGCCGGCTGGAACCTGGTTGGCATCGGCGGCGCGCATGATCAGCGAGCCCAGCCGGCGCATTTCGGCGTGCAGCAGGCCCGACCGCGTTGTTGGCGGGATCATCGGAGCGGAACGAATTGGAGCATACGAGTTCGGCCAGGCCTTCGGTGCGATGCGCCTCGGTCATCCGGTGAGGACGCATCTCATGGAGGACCACGGGTACGCCTGCACTGGCGACCTGCCAGGCGGCCTCGGAGCCGGCGAGGCCGCCGCCGACGATATGCACGGGGGTCGCGGGGATCTGGTGCCTGTCATAGGCACAGAGGTAGCGCGTGGCGGCAGAAATAACTTACCCCCGATACGACAACGCCCGCGAAGGCGGGCGTTATCCGTTCGGATGTCAGCTGACGGAGCGATCAGCCGTTGTAGGTGCCGGCTGCGACGCGCGGAATGTCCGAACGATCAAGGCCGATATCGGCCAGTTCGCGATCGCTGAGCTGGGACAATTCGCTGACATTGCGCTGATAGTCCCGGAACGCCTGGATCATGCGGATGAGCGAGAGCAACATGGTAGTCTCCTTGTAATTACGATTCAGCTCTTGGAGGAAGCCTCATCGTTGAAATGAATATAGAGCAATATTCTCGCGTTTCGGAAGTTCAAATGGTGCGGTGCAGCTAATCCTAAAACGCATGGCGGTATGTAAGAAATCGATTAACCTCTTCGGCGTGACTGCTCAAGCGGGTCCCCGCAAACGAGCCTTAGCGCTGCGGTATAATATCGAGAAACCGCCCGTATAATCACGGTAATGTCGCAATGATCGCAGTATCTTGCAAGATACTCGCAAAGATGGAGATCTCCAGCGACGGGTGAAGAGAGAGGGAACAATATTGCCCCTGTCTGGCGATTGATCAGCGGTATTCCCGATCCGAATCTCATGCGTGATTCGCATGATCTTATTATATAGAGATGAATAATATATTCATTCTTTATTGAAGCCGGTCCGATTAGTCGAAAACATTGCGTGCAGCGTCCGACGCTCATCGCGGCCTCGTGGGGCGCGAAGTGCACCAAGCGGAATTGGCAGATCCGCCGGTTTGTTGGACGCTTCGCCGCGGCCTCCGGCTTGGCAGGGCGGCCGTGTTCCACCGCGAAGCCATTGTCGGCGATCAACTTCGAGGTCGCCGACGCATACGCGACATCGAACGGAGAGCGCGAACGCGCAGCGAGATTTGTTACCGACATGTAATGCAAACGCTGCGTTCTGCATGAGCCTTTGCGTTGCGTGCTCATCACATTTGCATCGCGCGAAATTCATTCCGCAAGTGTTCATCTTTCGGCGATCAATCGTCTCGCAGATTCCGGCAATGATGCCGGGTCTGTTCTAATCGGAATGGAAAGTAACATGATCAATAAGTTACTCGGAGCAGCCGCAATGGCTGCCGTTGTCCTCGCAGTCGCACCTGCTTCGGCCGCGAAACGATGGGCGGCTGCAGCGGCGATAATATGATGAAGTACCGAATCCGGATCGACGCCATGGCGGATGGTCAGACCGTCGATGGGCCAGCAGGAAATCGCGATGGCGCAGACCGCGATGCTTGACGGCAAGATGGGCGCATGCGCGATGCATCTCAACAAAGCGATGCACAGGCATGATGAAGTAAGCCGCTGCAAGGGCCGGTGGCGCACGGCCTACCGGCCCTTCAGGCGGACGGATTCTGCGGATCGGGCAAGCCTCAGGGCGCGTGCGCGAGCTGGGTTGCGAAATAGGCGATCGTCCGGGCATAGACCTCGCTCTTGTTCCATTGCTGGATCACTGCGAAATTGGCGCTGCCCGGGTTCCCAGTCCTTGCCGCGCTGCCAGCCATAGCTGGCAAGATAATTGGCGGTCGATGCCAGAACGTCGGGCGCGCTGTGCAGCAGATCGCGCCGTCCGTTGCCGTCGAAGTCGACGGCATATTTCAGATAGGACGACGGCATGAACTGGGTCTGGCCGATCTCGCCGGCCCAGGCGCCACGCATTTCCGACGGCGCAAGATCGCCGCGTTCGACCATGCGCAATGCGTCCATCAGTTCCGCCGCGGAACGTGTCGGCGCGCCGGCAATCATAGGCCAGCGTCGCCAGCGAACGGATGCGTCGGAAATTTTCCGGTATTGGCGCCGAAATCCGTCTCCAGACCCCAGATCGCGACCAGGACCTCGCCGGGTACGCCGTAGCTTTGTTCGATGCGTCCGAGCACCGAGCCGTATTGCTTCATCATGTTGCTGCCGCGGGCCAGCCGGGGCGGGACCATGCGGCCGGAAAATTCCTCAAAACTCTGGCTGAAGACCCGCTGCGAACGATCGCGCGAGAGCACGCCCTGATCCGGCGTCACGCCGTTCAAGCCGGCGGTGATGGCCGATCTGGGAAATGCCCTTGGCGGCGGCCTCGGTCCTGAAATCGTCGAGCCAGGCCTGAAAGCTGCCGGTTCCGCAGGGCGCTGCCGCCAGCGCCGGCATCGGAAGCGCAAGCAGGAGGCTCACGGCGGCCGCTTTGAACGGGAAACGAAGGTCATCGGGATCTTGGGCTCCGAAAAGAATCACGAATGAAGACGTTTCCCCGACGCGGCGAATGTCCTAACGCAACCGCGGCCAAAACATGGCTGCCTTGAATCTCGTCGGCCCGCGCGGCAATGACGGTGCAGACAAGAAACCGCCGGTCGACGATCGACCGGCGGCTTCGATGCCATCGCATGTTGATGGCAGCCTATGTACCGTCCTTGCGCCGCCAGGGAAACAAATTCGCCGGGAAATCCGCGGCCGGCCGCCGCTCGCGGGGCGGGCGGGGAGAGATCGGCCGCGGGTTCGGATCCGGCGCGACCACCTTGCGATAGAGATGCCAGGTGGCATGGCCGAGCAGCGGGATGACGACGGCCAAGCCCGAGGAACAGCGGCAGGGATCCCAGCACCAGCAACACCGCGACGATCAATCCCCAGGCCGCCATCGGGATTGGTTTTTCGCCACCGCCCGCAGTGACGTCACCATGGCATCGCCGCGCGCCGGCGTGACGGTCGAGCATCAGCGGGAAGGACACCACGCTGATGCAGAGCGCCACCAGCGGCGAACAGGAAGCCGACGCCGCAACCGACCACGATCAGCCACCACCCCTGCGGGGTGGTCAGCACGCGGGTCGCGAAATCGGGAATTCCGGCCGCGCCTTCATAGCCGAACACCGCCACGTAAATCGCTTGCGCGGTCGCGACCCAGGTCACGAACAGCGCCAGCAGCAGCGTGCCGAGGCCGAGCATCGCGCCGAACGAGGGCGACTGCAGCACCTCCAGCGCGTCCCAGGCGGTGGCCTCTTCGCCGCGCTCGCGGCGGCGGCTGAGTTCATAGAGGCCCAGTGCCGCGAACGGACCCACCAGGGCAAAGCCGGCGGCCAGCGGAAACAGCAGCGGCAGCACCGCATAGCCGAACGCGGCGCGCGCCAGCATCAGTCCCAAGACCGGGTAGATCACGCAGAGCATGATGGCGTGGCTCGGCACCGCCTTGAAATCTTCCCAGCCGAGCCGCAGCGCGTCGTGCAGATCGGACAGGCCGATGGTTCGGATGATCGGGCGCAGCCGCGTCGTCCTGCGCGGGCTGAACCAGTGGCGAGACATTGCCGGGAGTAGGGGCTGGCCATGGTCGTTATCTCCCTTGCCGCAAGCCGCCAGTCGCGCGGCATTCGAGGACGCAAGCGGCGCTTCATCGGATAATGATCACGATCAGGCCAGACGCGAAGACAGGAAACCGAAACTGGCCATGTCGCGAACTGAGCCGACGATCGTACTCCGATTCCCAGCCGGCGGCTCACGCTTCGGTGAATGTCGTTTTGTCGCGGCTTGACGCTCGGCGTCATTCGGCCGTCATTGTCCGCGCGCTAACCGCATTTCGGCCATTCCATGCTGCATCTGCGTCCCTGCATTGGCAATTGTGCGCGGGATGGCGACGTCGCTAGAACCGGTCCGGCGCTGCCGGTCGCCACCAGCGCGCGGTTCAAGCCTTTAACGTCATCTGTCAAATTCATTGGGAGCAAAAGACGATGAGTATTTTCGGAAAAATCATGAGCGCGATCTTTGGCAGCAAGGCCGATGCCGCCACCCCGCGGAGACGCAGCGCGCCGGCGGCCGGCGCGACGCGACCGCGAGCACCGCGATCGGCGCCGGCGGCGCCGGCCGCACGATGGTCGCGTCGATGTCGCGCCGATCCTCGACAAGGCGGTCGCCGCCAATAACGAAAAGCTGGAATGGCGGACCTCGATCGTCGACCTGATGAAGGCGCTCGACATCGATTCCAGCCTTGCCGCGCGCAAGGAACTCGCCAACGAACTCGGCTATACCGGCGACACCAATGATTCCGCGACCATGAACTCTGGCTGCACAAGCAGGTGATGGCCAAGCTCGCCGCCAATGGCGGCAAGCTGCCTGCCGACGATCAAGTGGTGATTGGTCGGACGGCGTAGCCTGAAGGCCCGCGCTGGTCGCGGGCTTTTTGCTGCTCTCGCCGATGCGCGACGATCTAGTGCGATGCCCAGTGCGCCGTCGAATCCCATGCGGCCGTTTTCAGCTCGCCGCGGGTGAGGCCGATGTCGCGCAGGATGCGGTCATCCAGCCCGCCGATGCTGGCGAGTTGGCTGCGATAGCGAAGATAGCGCCCGATGGTCTCGTGGAGAAATGCGATCAGCATGGTCTGGTCCCCCCGGCATGATCATGATGCGGTGAAGACTTTGGTCGCACTCGTTCGTTAACGCCGGATTGCCTGGAGTTGTGCCGACCGGAGGATTCGCCCGCTTTACCGTATTCTCACGGTCACGGGACCGGCGAACTCAGGTCACCAGATCCGAGAATTCCGGGTGCTTCTGCAGGTAATCCACCACGAAGCCGCAGCCGGCGATCACCTTCAGCCCATCGGCGCGGATCAACCGCAGCGCACCTTCGACCAGTTCGGAGGCGATCCCGTGGCCGCGCAGGTTTCGCGGCGTTTCGGTGTGGGTGATGATGACGGCCGAGGGCGTGAGCCGATAATTCGCAAACGCAAGTCCGCCCTCGACGTCGAGTTCGAAGCGCGAGAGCGCCTTGTTGTCGCGGACGCTGCCAGTCGCCATGGTCTTGATTCCCGGTCACGAGGTTACCGCCGAATCTATGTCCGTGAACCCGCCGATGCAAATCGGCGACCAAGGGGCTGTCGACCGCGGGAATTTACATCGATGCGCCCTTTGACTTGCCTGACCGTTTCGCTGCTGGGTTCGCTGCTCGCCTTCGCGCATCCGCCTGCGGCGTCCGCGCAGGGCGATCAGAGCTGGCAGGCCTGCATCGGCACGAATGCCACACCGGACGAGCGGGTAACGGCGTGTTCGGCGGTGATCGAGGCCAGGGTCGAGACCGGGCGCAAGCTCGCCGCCGCCTATTGCAACCGCGGCCATGGCCGAACCGAACAGCGCGACTTCGATGCCGCGCTGGCCGATCTCGATCAGGCCATCCAGATCAATCCGGCCTTTCCATGCGCCTATACCAACCGCGGCAGGGTCTATGCCCTCAAGCACGACCTCGACCGCGCCATCGCCGACTATGACGAGGCGATCCGGATCGATCCCTCGTTTGCGCTCGCCTACAACAACCGCGGCGACGCCTGGCTCGGCAAGGGCGATGCGGATCGCGCCATGGCCGACTTCGATCATGCCATCAAATTCGATCCCCATCTCGCCATCGCCTACGGCAATCGCGGTTTCCT
>CAWBGM010000004.1:0-292803 GCA_963788335.1 Terriglobia bacterium | reverse complement strand
CTCAACGTGCAACTTTGCGGAGACGCGCACGTCCAGAACATGGGTTCGTTTGCCGCGCCGGATGGGCGCTTGATCTTCGATATCAATGACTTTGACGAGACCATTCGCGGCCCTTGGGAATGGGACGTAAAGCGGATGGCGGCCAGCATTATCCTGGCTGGCCGCGAGGCTGGACAGAAACGTCCGGCACGCCGCGCCGCCGCTGAGGCTTTCGTCGACAGTTACTGCCGCTCGATGAGCCAGTTCTCTCAACAGCCAATTTTGCAGGTGGCACGGCATATTATTAATCGGGAAAGGGTGTGCGCCCGATCCATGACGCGCTGCTGGAATCGCAGCGGATCAAGCCGGTGGACTTGTTCAAAAAATTGGTCGCCTCGGGAGAACGCCGGCCGCCCCGCTTCCGCGACCTTCGACCGATTTGCTGGAGGGTGACCGGGAAAGTAGCTGAAAAGTCCTCGCGTCACTCAAGACGTACCGCGAAACTCTCTCCCCCGAGAGAAAGTATCTCTTTGATTTTTTCCGGCCCGTCGATGTCGGATTCAAGGTCGTGGGAACGGGAAGTGTGGGATTGCGCGATTACGTTGTCCTGCTGGAAGGCAACGGCGCGAAAGATCCGCTCTTCCTGCAGATTAAGCAGGAAGTGAAGTCAGCGTACGCGTCCGATCTACCCGCCAGCCAATACGACCATCAGGGGAGGCGCGCCGCGGAAGGCCAGAAAGCGATTCAACCCGCTCACGATTTGCTTCTGGGCTGGACGAAATTCGGCGGCCACGCAATATCTGGTGCGGCAACTTCACGATCACAAAGGCAGCATCGATCTGAAGACGCTTCGGGGTCGAGGGCTGGAAGAATTAGCCGTGGTGGCGGGCGAGCTGCTGGCGCGCGGGCACGCTCGCACCGGGGACATGGCGGCAATTCATGGTTACTGCGGCGGCGGGGTAAAAATTGCAAACGCCATTCGCGACTTCGCCTCTCATTATGCGGATCAGACGGAAGCGGACTTCGCCCGATTCAAGTCTGCGATCAAGAAGAAGAAAATCAGGATTGCGGAACAAGATCCCGCCTGATCCACAAATAAGATCAATCTGCGAAAACTGGCTGCGAAAACTGGTGTACGATACGCCATATCATGACTCATTTCACGCGCCTGCTTGCCTGCCTGCTGTTTGCCGCCACATGCGCTTTCGCGCAGGACGGCATCGTGATTCGCGTCGACGCCACACAATCAGTCGGCCCGTTCAAGCCAATCACCGGATATTTCGGCTACGATGAACCCAATTACACATACACCGGCAACGGCCGCAAGCTGATCGGCGAACTGGCCCGCCTGGGCAATTCTCCTGTTTATATCCGCACGCATTTCATGCTGGCCAGCGGCGACGGAACGCCGGGCTTGAAATTCGGCATCACCAACGCCTATACCGAAGACGCATCCGGAAAACCGGTGTATGACTGGACGATTACCGACCGGATCGTCGATACCTACATCGAGGCCGGCGCGAAACCCTTTGTCGAAATCGGCTTCATGCCGCAGGCCCTCTCTTCCCACCCCGATCCCTACAATTCCGTGTGGAAGCCGGGAGGCGATACGGGTACGTACTTTCTGGGCTGGTCTTATCCTCCAAAAGATTTTGCGAAGTGGGGCGAGCTCGTGAATCAGTGGGTGAAACACGCGGTTGCGAAATATGGCCGCGCGGAAGTCGAGTCCTGGTATTGGGAAGTCTGGAATGAGCCGGACATTCGTTACTGGCACGGTACGCCGGAAGAGTATGACACGTTGTACGACTACGCTGCGGATGGCCTGAAGCGCGCGCTTCCCACCGCCCGAATCGGCGGCCCGGCGACCACCGGGCCGAGCGTGGATCACGGATCGGTATTTCTAAAGCAGTTTCTCGATCACTGCGCGAACGGTAAAAACTCGGCGACGGGAAAGAAGGGTGCGCCGCTCGATTTCATCACCTACCACGCCAAGGGACAGACCTCCGTGGTGAATGGACAGGCGCGCATGGGCGTCGCGAAAAACATGAAGGACGCCTTGCAGGGATTTCAAATCGTGAGTTCGTTCCCAAAATTCCGCAGCCTGCCGATCGTGATCAGTGAATCGGACCCGGAAGGATGCGCGGCGTGCGCCGTCCGGTACTATCCGCAAAACGATTACCGCAATGGCTCCCACTACGCCTCCTACGAGGCCGTGATGATGAAAAGCATGTTCGAACTGGCGGACCGTGAGAAGACAAACATCGCGGGCATGGTGACGTGGGCGTTCGAATTCGAAAACCAGCCCTTTTTCGAAGGCTTTCGCACCCTGTCCACAAATGGCGTGGATAAACCGATTCTCAATTTGTACCGCATGACGGGC
Organism: Terriglobia bacterium; assembly: GCA_963788335.1. Classification (GTDB taxonomy): domain Bacteria; phylum Acidobacteriota; class Terriglobia; order Acidiferrales; family UBA7541; genus Palsa-360. Next base: position 290,444 of record CAWBGM010000004.1, on the reverse strand, counting down.
ATGATGCGAGGCAACCGGGTGGCCGTCGAAAGCAGTGGCCGCGTGCCGCTGGCGACGATGACAGCCGAAAGCGTCCACGGAAATTCGGATGTCGATGCCCTTGCCGTTCGCTCCGATCATGAAATCTCGGTCCTTGCCTGGAACTATCATGACGAAAACGTCCCTGCGGCCCCCGACGCCGGGGTGCAGATTCAGGTCGCGGGAATTCCCGCCACGGTGAAGCGCGTCCTGGTCCGTCACTATCGCATCGACGATACGCACAGCAACGCGTTTACGGCCTGGAAGAATATGGGATCGCCGCAGCAACCCACGACGGAACAATTCGCGTCGCTGGAAGCCGCTGGCCAATTGCAGGAATTTGAATCGCCGCGCTGGATGAACAACGACAAGGAAACGAAGCTGGAAATCCGGCTTCCCAGGCAGGCCTTGTCACTGGTTCAACTGAGCTGGTAGCGTTATCCAAACTCAAATTAGGAATGGAGGGCACGATGAATCGTCGCCTGAAATTGGTAGCGGCCGCGGTGGTTATCTGCGCGGCATTTGGAATTTCGTTCGGGCATGTACAGGCTCAGAACCAGAGCCCCTCAGCCGCCACCCCCGCGGATTATCTGAAGTGGCGCAATGAGATGAAGAACTGGGGCAGATGGGGCGCCGACGATGAGCGCGGCACGTCAAATCTGATCACTCCCGCAAAGACATTGAGCGCCCTGAAGCTGGTGAAACTCGGCCTCGTGATTTCGCTGGCCCATCCCGTGCCGCAACAGTCCGACGCGGAAGTTGCGCCCGCCGGAGTGTTTCACCGCACGACCAACGGAATTTCCGCGACGAACACCACCGATACGTATTCTGTGAGCTATCACGGCAATACCGTGTCTCATATGGATGCGTTCTGCCATTTTTTCTTTGACGGCAAAATGTATAACGGTTATCCCGTGGCCGACAATATTTCACCGGAAACCGGATGCAGGAAAGACTCGATCATGGCCTGGAAGGATGGCGTTGTCACGCGCGCCGTTCTGTATGACATGCCGCAACTGAAAGGCGTGGACTCCATCGAACCGGGCACACCGATTACGCGCGCGGACCTCGAGGCCTGGGAGAAAATGGCGAAAATCAAAGCGGGGCCCGGCGACGTGCTCCTGCTGTATGTCGGGCGCTGGAAAAGAAGGGCGAAAGAAGGCCCCATTGCGGGACACGTCGCTGGGTATCATCCGGATGTGGTCCCTTTTATCAAGGAGCGCGATCTGGCCTTTATCGGCCACGATTTCAATATCGACTGGAATCCGCGCCCGGGCTGGGGCGCCGAGCAGGGGATTCCCGTCAACCCTGTTCACCAGGCGGTCTTGAACTGGATGGGCGTGAGCATCATCGAAAGTCTGGACCTGGAAAAAGCCGTGGAGACGGCGCGGCGGCTGAAGCGCTACGAATTCATGATTACGATTGCCCCTCTCGTGGTCGAGGGCGGCACCGGTTCGCCGCTGAATCCACTGGCGACTTTTTAGGGATGGAAAGTGAAAGTATGGCGTCGAGTGGAGTCATGTGTCCCAGGGCAATCCGCTTTCTTTACCGGTAACCGCGTGCAGGCACGCAGTTTTGGCGAATTACTTCGCAAAATTCCGATTTTTATCGGGGCCGCCGGCTCAAATCCATCGAATCGAGCAATTGGAAAAAAAGATCGACAACGTCTTCTCCAGGAATGTGAAGCTTTCATAACAAGTAAAATGAATAGTGCTAGTACTCACAAATAATCGTTGTGGACTTGCGAATGCCGCGCTGCCGGGATATATATACGCAGTTAAAAAATCTAATGCCGAAGTTCGCATCCGGAAATGACGGAATATGCAAAGAGTCGAATTGCGCAAAGCACATCGATATGGGTTGTCCCTGCCTGTGACAGTCCACGCTCCCACCCTTGAAGACTCGCCGCAACAAACGGGCAGGACGCGCGACATCTCGACACGCGGAGTTTATTTCCTTATAGAGGCCGATATTAAGTCCGGTAACGCCGTAAGTCTGACGATGACGCTTCCCACCGGGATGACTCGCGGAACCGACGTTCTTGTCAATGTCACAGGGAAGATCGTGCGGGTCGACGATTTCTCGGTGGACAATTTCAGGAAAATTGGAGTGGCCGTTTCGATCGAACAGTACGAAATCGTTCGAAGTAATCCGGCCCCGGCTTAAACCCTTATCCACTTCAGGTTTAAATGGCCGCCTCCAGAATCCGCGATGCAGCCTTCCTGCAGCGCATATGCAGATGTCCCGCCCGAATTGTCGGAAGGCCCCCGCGTAACTTTCAAACGCGATGCCGGGCCGTTCAGGCATGCACCAGGGATTCCCTCTTCCGCGCCATTCCATGTTTTGTTCGCTTATTCCTTTTACGTGGAAGATCGGATTCGTGCGTTTCAGCGGGCGGCATTTCGTGTGAGGAGTGAATCCGCAGCGTATCCGCAAATTCTTCCAGCATTCGTGAGAAGTCATCCGCCGAGAACGACCCCCGCCCCAGGCAATCTCTCCCATGGTCGATGGCGGGCATCCAAAGCTCCGAATCACCGAGTTCCAGTTTGACGAAGACGCTGACGGGCTGGCCAGCCAGTTTCCTTGCCAATCCCAGCCCTGTCCCGTCGGGCAAAATTGAGTCGCTCAAGACCAGATCGAACGGGTTCGTGGCCAACATCCGGCGAGCATCTTTCAGGTTGCCGGCAAAATCGCACCGGACACCGCATCGGCGCAGATGGATTGCCATTGTTTGATGACGGAAAAATTCATGTCCAACCAGGAGCGCGTTCATGGGACCTCCCGGCGAAGATTCCTGCATCAAGTTTAATCCTTTGCAGGGAAGAAGGACCAAGTCCCGTGGACATTGTGTTCATTCGGATAAGCACTGAGTCTTGCCAGTCACACCAACTCAGGAGAAGCCAGTCGGTCAGGAATGCTTCACTTACGTTTAATGCTGAATCCTTATTGTCGAAGAAGGTCGGCTCTGAAAACTGGCCGGGGCGTAGAAACCAAGCCTCGCCCTCTGTGGCCCCGGTCGTTCTCGGGTGTTTCTTCCCGCTCTGGTCACGCTGCTCGGCGTCATGCAGGCGGGTCGCCTGGATTAATCCCCGGCGCCCTGATCCGATCCCCCGCCACCCCGTAAGAGTTTGCCCATCCCTGTATTAAGTGTTCAAATCCGTTGGCATTGCCACGTGGAACATTGCAGTGGCAGCTCGCGTCTTCGAGCGCGCCGAACACGAAAATCTGGGCCGCCAAGTCCCAATTGGCGACCTACCGCCTGCCACCTGATCCGGACGACATCGGTTCAAACAGAGGCTTCACTCACCAGAAGCCACCGGGCGATGGCTCGCAAGACGGATCGCGGATTGGGGATCGTGGGTCGGCAAATATACAGTCGGACGGGAGTGGGTGAAACGTTTGATCGCGGCTAGCGTTGCGCTCGCGACCTCATCATCCGCGCTGACGCCGTCTATCCGACCGGCAAGCATCAGTCGCTCGTCATAAGAGGTGTCGCCTGCCAGAAAAAGCGACGTGCCATCCTTCTCAACGATGATCGAGAGGTGGTTGGCCGTGTGACCGGGCGTGGCGACTGCGACAACGTCTCCCGCTTTCGTCAATCGCTTGGGTGGCAGCGAATGGTCCAAACGCCTCCGGCGCGAAGTCGAGCGGCTTTGGATCAAACCAGGAGGGCCACCGGTTCGGGACGTATCCCCGGAAGCAGCCTGCCCATCCGCTTGCCATTCGTAGTTCGCCCGGAGCTACAAGGATTTCACTGTGCGGAAAATGCGCAACGCCACCGTTGTGATCTATGTGCAAATGAGTGGCTACCACCCGCTTCACATCGCGCGGGCCGATGCCGAGCGGCGCGCGCAACTGTGGGCCGATCTCTTCCTCGCGGTCGATGCGAAACGCAGTTTCCCACCGAATGTAGGGATGAAGCGACTTGTTGCTTTCGAGCAGATGCAATCCCTGGCCGGTGTCGACTACGATCACACCTTCCGGATGTTCAATTACCCACGCGTAAGTAGGGAGCCATTCGGTCCAGTTCGAGTCGGCAAAAATGGCGAGCCGTCGTCCGCAACCCACGTCCGCGCCCCTCCACCTGTGCGGTCTTAATCCGGACGGAGCCAGTTTGGATGGCATGTAGCTTCGATGATCGCAATTCCCTTGATTCCAACGAGTGCCCGAGCCTATCGGTGGAACGCGTACCAGCCCGAATTTCCGATTTGGACCTCTGTCTCTCGCATCGTATGCTCCCCCTACCCCGGACACAAAGAGTTTGTCACCAGAGCAGCCCCAAACGAGGCTGCGGGGTCCCAACGGCTCGTTTTTTGCCCGTCTGACGAGCGCCTCTCGCGGTCGCGGAATCGATTTCTCAGACACTGCTCCGATCCTCTTCCCTTTCCCTCGGCCCCGGAGTTTGCAACCGCGAATGCTAACCCGATTGCATCGGCAGCGCCGCGATTCTGTGCAGCATGCTTCCAAACAGGCGCCGCGTGAGGTGACTCTCCGCCAGGAACAGCCAGTAGTAGCGGGCGTGCTTGACCAGCCGCCCGCCCGTCTTGACCAACCGCTGCTGCAAGCTCGTCAGCGACCAGTTATCGATCCTCTTCGGCAGCACCAGACGGCGCCACAGGTTGCCCAGGTTGTACGCCAGCAGGCTCAACTGTAAGCGTGCTTCATTCGCTCGGAATCGATGGCACGATGGCCGGGTCCAATGTGTTGCCTGTTTGCCTTCCTTGATCCATTGCTCGGCCGTGCCACGTTTATTGTAGAAACGTACTACCGCCCGGCTGGGCAGACTCAGGTTCGTGACAATGAAGCCCACTCGCGGAAACAGCTCCCCAAAGTGGAACTCCACCTTCGCCACCACTCGTCGTGCTGTCTTCCAACTGGCTGCTTGGTAGAGGAAGCCCTTGTACCAGACCACTGGCTTGTGGCTCGGTCTTCCCAGTGGCCGCGTCAGCAACTCCGCAATGTCCCGCTCCAGGTTGTCGTTCGCGGGAATGCGAATGGCGTACTTCACGCCCCGCCCTTCCAGAGCCTCATAAATCTCCGGCTTGGCAAAGGCCGCATCCGCCCGGAAAGTAACTTGCTTGCCCTCCGCCTGTTGACGCTCGATCTCCGGCAACAGCAATTCATCCCAGTCTTCGGCGCTGTGCACTTTGCCTGGACGCAGCTTCGCCGCCAAGCAGTCCCCGTGACTATTGAACAGAAACAGTGGGTGGTAGCAAACCGACTCGAAGTGCCCGTTGTAGGCGCTGCGCTCCTGCTCACCATGCACCGGACTCTCGCTGGAGTCCATGTCAAGCACGACGCGGTCGGAGCCATCAAGACACTCGGCCTGCCCTAGCGTCTCCCGGTTCAACGCCATCAGCCCGATCAGATTCTCTTCTTTGGTCAGCAACTCGGTCTCGAACCAGTGCAACGTCGAGGTCAACGCCGCGCCCCGGTCCCAGATCTTCTGCGAACCGATCAACCGGAACGTCGGATCGGCTGCCAGTCGTTCGGCGTCGTTGAGGTCCTCGTAGCCCGCCAAGCGACTGTAAACCGACTGCCGCAGCAGATCGGCCAGCGTGAACTGCTTGTTCAAACCTTGTCGCGAGTCGCTCAAGTGTTCCGCGATGAGCTTTTCCAGACCCAATCGCTCATCCAGTTCGCGAACCAGAATCAAACCGCCATCGGAGGTCACCCGGGAACCTTGGAAATCGACCTTGAGAGAGGCGTTGAAGGAGAGTTGAAAGGGCTGATTTTGGGTCTCACCCATTGGGTTCCGACCTCCGGAGCGTCTTCATCGTGTTCCAACCCGCATAAACATTGACGCCGGGCACGGTCTGAGGTTTCAGAATCCGAGTTCAAAATGGAAATCTGGGTTAATATATGACGGAGCAATCGAAGGCAGATTGAGGCCGCTGCGGTGTTTTAGTGAAGGCGAAATGAAACGATGAGTGTGGTCACTACATTTACAGGCTGGCCATTCATTCTCAACGCCTGGTATTGCCACTGCTGCACTGCTTCGGCCGCCGCACGCGCCAAAATCGGCGGGCCGCTAAGAACTTTCGAATCGGTCACGCGCCCATCGCTGGAAATAAATACACGGAGGATGACGTTGCCTTCGATCCCCGCGCGGCGGGCGACTTCCGGATAGACGGGGGCAACGGAATGATCGAGGCGCTTCTGCATTTCTTCCGCATCGACCGGAATCGCTCCCCACCAGGACTCCTGAATTTGTTTGCGCATCTCCGCCAAAAATCCGGAAGATTCGTCAAAGTTCTCGATGGGATCGAAGCGAGATGGCTCGAAGAACCCGGCGGTGTTTTCATTCCAGGTTGCGGGAGACGCGGCGCTCCATTCCGTTCTTGGCTCGGCGGCCTTCAGAAAAATATTTCCCGACGACGCCCTCAACCGAAGTACCGCGCCGCCTCCGTTCAAGTCTCCTTCAAATTGAATGGTGTTGAGTCTCGACGGGGAATTTCCGTTGTTGATTTTCAATGGCAGCGAAACATCCGCGACGATCCTGTGCCCGCCGTTCCGGTCGATCTCGGCGTCGATCGTCGCGATGGTCTCACGCGGCAGGTAAACGAGGATGTCGCCTTCGCCGGTGGAGACCTGCGATCCGTTGGACAGTTTGTTCGCGTTCCGGGAACTCCCGTTCTCCCGGAGAATCTTGCCATCGAGCTGCACCGTGACGTTGCCGCCGCCCGTATCGATTTCCGCGACGCCAGAAATGCGGCCGGTCCTGATTTGTCCGCCGCCGGTGTGAAGGATCGCGTCGCCGCCGATATTGCCGGCAGTGATATGACCGCCGGAAGTCGTGGCCTGCAGGGTGCCGGAAACATCGCCAACCGCAATGTGGCCGCCGCGTGTTTCAAGTTTTGCGGCGACGGCCACGTTCCTTGAAACATCCGACGCAGGCTTTCCCGCGCCCACGCGCCCCGCCGTAATGGTTCCTCCTGCTGTGAACAAATTCACGCGGCCTTCGGTATCCTGCAGCTCGATATTCCCGCCCAGCGTGCGAACTTCGATGTTGTAGCGGCGCGGGATATGAATCTCATAGCCGATCGTGAAATGCCCGTGGAAGATTTGCCCTGGCAAAGATTCCTTCAGTGAAATTCCCAAATGCGTGGCCCGCGCGGCGACGCGGAACTGCTGGACGAATTCCTCCGCGCCGGGTTCGCGGGAATCCGCTTCAATCCGGATGCGATAAGAAACGTGGGATGTTTCATCCGTGAAGATGTGGACATTTCCCGGTTCGGCTTTCACCCGGAGGAGCATTCCTTCGGTTGTGGGAAGCGTTCCCGATTTTTCCGCGGAGACTTTCGGAATATTTCCGGACGAATCCGATGAGGTGGGATTTTCCAACGCGAGGAAATTGAAATCGTGGGGAGCGGGCGCGGAGATCGCGTGGCCAAACGTCATCGCCGGCATCGTCAACAGCGCCAAAATGGTTACAGTAACGAGGTTTCGGCCAATCTGCATGGAGGGGTTTGTAGGACAGACTTCAACCTGTCCGGTTTTGACCTCCGAGGCGCCACTACAAAATTCAAAACAAGACAGGCGGAAGCCTGTCCTACTGTTCGCCCAGTTCGCGCAGCGCAGCGGCGCTTTGCAGACGAATGTAATTATTGGGATCGTTATGCAGCCGGTCGCGCAGCACGCCAAGCAGTTGCGGGTCCGCCGGGCCAGGCGTATTTTCCGCGCGGAGGGCGCTCACCAGAAGATTGATCGCTTCAACGCGGACTCCCACATTGCCGTCGTTACGCAACACGTCCACCAGCGTTTGCCGGACCGCCGGGTCCTGTTCATAACCTTCGAGACTTTCCAGGGCTTTCATGCGCACTCCCGGATTGCGGTCGGTACGGCAAGCGGCGCACAGAGCGCGGCGCACGTCAGGATCAGCGGCGGTTGAACGCAACACGTCCAGGGAATCCAGACGCGCCCCCGGATCGAATCGTTCGCCGTTCTGCAGCACGTACGTAAGCGCCCGCTCAATGTCGGTGTCGTCCGGCGCGCCGACGAGATTGGTTGGCGTCGGAGACATCAGCTGGACCTGAACCGTGGGGGTGCGCGAGCCGGACGGCGTCACCCAGGCGATGTTGGCGCTGGCGGCGCTTTGCAGTTGCTGATCGGTCAATTTTGGAGTCGCCGAAACGGTCATGTTCGCGCGGGCGGCCAGCGGCGCGGGAGCAAGAGGCAACCGCTTGCCCGCGTAACCCGCCAGAAATGCAGCGGCGGTCAGCACGGCCATGCTGAGCGCCGGGTGAAACACCAGCGTGTCACGGAACGCCGTCCACAACGCGGCCGGAGAAAAAATAGCGCGCCACCCGGGTTGATTTGCCTTTGCCAATCGATCGTCAATTGCTTCCGCAAGTTCACTGCGGCACTGCGCCAGCAGCAAGCCCGAGCGATCCATCGAATCGGCCGGCTGTTCGAACGAAGCAATCGCCTGCAGCAATCGGCCTTCGCGAGACAGGACCGCCGCACACGCGGAACACTGCGCGGCGTGCGCTTCCAGCGCGGCGCGCGCGGCCGGTTCGAGTTCATCGCACGAGTACAGAATGGCCAGCGACTCCGTCTCCTGGCAGCAAATATTGTTCACATGGTTCGAATTTTCAATCACAGCAATCCTTCCAGTTGCGCGCGCAATTTGCGGGTCGCGCGGAATAGGGAGTTCTTCACCGTCTCTTCAGACGTGCCAAGCGCGTCTCCGATAGCACGCAGTTTCAATCCCTGGTAATGCTTCATCTCAAAGACCATACGCTCGCGCGGTGTCAGCAATTCCAGCGCCGCGGAAAGCCGCTGGCCGATTTCAACACCCATCATCAGGCGCTCGGGATCGGAGGAAGCGCGTTCTTCCCGCTGGCGGTCGAAAAAATCGGTGGAGGGAGCGTCTCCCTGCGAATTCGCAGCGACTTCGGGAGCTTGATCTTCCGGGCGGCTGCTGCGGCGGCGCAGATGATCCATGCAAACGTTGGTGACGACGCGGTACATCCAGGTGTAGAAGCTGCACTCGAACCGGAAACGGTTCAAATTCTTATAAATTTTGATAAATGCTTCCTGATAAACGTCGCGGGCGTCTTCGGTCTTGTGGAGGATATTCAGGGCGATTCGAAGGACGTCGCGGTCGTATCGGTGAACGAGTTCTTCAAAGGCTTCGCGATCGCCGCCCTGGGCGCGTTCAATGAGAACTCGATCTTCGGGTGCAGCCAAGGCTCGCCTCGAAGTCCCTATTGTAGCCGAACCCTGCGCGGTATCGCCTGACCCGGTAACCGACCAAGTGATTGGCAGTACGTCTGTAGACATCTTGCCGCTCTCTTCCCGTGAGCCTACCTCAAATTTCGCCGGACCGGTTGCGACAAAAATCCGAGGAAGCTCCATTCATTTAGACGCGGAAAGGGCCACGAAGGTGAGCAGCTTTTGCCTTTAAGTTCCTGACACCTGCAAGCCCATCCAAGTGGCTCTACATCATAGACTTAAATCCGGGCCGTCTTCAGTGATACGCCCCCAGAGTCGTCATCTTCGTCTTATCGGGATACATGATGCCGACCGATTGAATGTAGGCATTGCGGTTCGTGTACAGGATCGCGCCGTCGCGCAGAATCTCAATCTTGGGCATATCCGTCCGCTGCGGGCTCGGGAAATATACAAATTTTCCGGTTTTTGGATTGAAATGGACAAGCGCTCCGCCTTGCCCGGAATCGCTGATCCACAGGCTGCCTTCGTGATCGGGCTGAATATCGTATGGGTAAGCGTATTTTACGGGCAGAGTGTATTCGACAATTTTGCCTGTGTTCGGGTCGAGTTTCCCGAATTTTCCAATGCTGTCGAGAGCGTACCAGACCATGCCGTCGGCATCGACGGAGAGCCGTCGCATGGTGCATGGCCGCGTCAGGGGGCTGTATTCGATGAAGGCTTCCGTTGTCGGATCGAACTTCGCGACTTTACAGCGCGTCCATTCCGCGATCCACAGATTGTCTTTCTTATCGACGGCCAGGCCATAGGCAAATCCATATGCGGTGGGAACCTTGTAGGACGTCAGCTTTCCTGTTTCGCGGTCCCATTTGCCCAACTCGTTGTTATAGCTTTGCGTGAACCAGACGTTCTGCTTCGAATCGATCACCGGCGTGTGGCCGTGGTTCTGTTTGTTCGTCTGCTGAACGCCGAAGGGATAGAGCGTCATATCGCCGGTCTTGGTGTTCACGCGGCCCAACGCGAGATCGCCCACCCACCACATGTCTCCCGCGCCATCCACTGTGATTCCATGCGGGTAGGAATTTTTCGTGGGAATCGGATAATCCTTGAAGATGCCGGTGCGCGGGTCCACCATGCCGATGCTCGCGCGACCGGAGGCGCGTTCGCTGAACCAGATATTGCCGTCCTTATCGAAATGATCGTCGTGCATGGGACGTCCGTATTCAACGGGAACCGGGTATTCCACATACATTGCTTTCGAAATCGCAGCCTCGTCCACCGGCATTTCGGGAACGGCCAAGCCGCGCGGCGTGCTGTCCGGGCCATAATTCTGGACCAGATAGGAAACCAGGTCTTCGCGATCTTTGGGAGAAAACGAGCCGGGCACAATCCGGCCGGGGATCGTGGCTGTCGGATCGCTCATCAGATCAATGGCGGCGCTCCACTGGTCGGCGTTCCATTGATGGCTGGGAACGAAGTCCACGCCGTGGCAGAGCATGCAATTGTTTTCGATCAAGACGCGGCCCGGTCCCGGCGGGTAGAGCTCATCGTATGCAACCGCGGGGACATTCGATGCGCCGTTGGGCCCCTGGGCGCTGTGGACGCTCCGATTGATTTTCATCGGCGCTTCGCGAAGCATGAAATCCATCGTTGCACCGGCTCCGGCAGATACCGTCACCTTTTTTGAGTCGCAGGCAAAACCGTTTTTCGTCACGCTGACTTCGTAATTTCCCGGCAGTAAATTCACGGCCAAATACTGGCCGTTCGCCGTGTAGACCACGTAAAGCATGTGGTTGTCCAGGTTCTTGACGTAAACCTGCGCGGCCTGAAACGGCTTGGGAGCGTCCACTTTTCCGGAGAGTGTGCCCGTACCGGAGATTGTGGCTGCCTGCACCGTGGCGTTCAGGAGATTTATAACTCCAACAGCCGCCCACGCAGCGGCCAGGCTGAACAGGCTCAGTACAATGACGCGCGAGAGTTTCTTATTCACGGTTTGCCTCCACAAGCAATATGAATCCAGGCGCTATCGTGGCTCTGTAATTGTTCTGGAAAGGCTGTTCGATTTCAGTGTACAGATCGCCGAAATGCCCTTCAATGAGTTTCTTTTCGCGTATCCGGATGTTATAAAACACGGCGGACGCAGCGCAGAGCGGACCTTTTCGATGCCTGAGTCGAGCCAAAACGAAATGCCCACCGCGAAAACCGGCGCCTCCAACGACAGCCTGAAAACGCTGAAGAAAATTTCCGTGGTCCCCATGATTACGGCGACCTACTTTATGGTGGCCGGAGGCCCGTACGGCCTGGAAGACATCGTTCAGAAGACAGGCTATACCGCAACTCTGCTGATCCTAATTGTCACGCCGCTGCTTTGGAGCGTGCCCACCGCGCTGATGGTGAGCGAACTGGCGACGGCAATCCCCGACGAAGGCGGCTTCTACATCTGGGTACGCCGCGGCATGGGCCGCTTCTGGGGATTTCAGGAAACATGGCTGACTCTCGCGGGGAGCGTGTTTGAGATGGCGTTGTATCCCAGCCTCTGCATCGCTTACATCGGCAGATTCATGCCCGGCTTGGTCGCGGGGCATCGCGGCTTGATTCTTGGATTTGCGATGATCGCCTTGTGCACGGGCTGGAATCTGCTCGGCGTGCGGTCGGTTGGCGAAGGCTCGATCTGGCTGAATATCGCGCTGCTTGCGCCGTTCGTTGCCCTGGTTGTTCTCGCGCTTGGCAGTGGCAGGACAGGAGAGGTTGCGTCGGCTCCGCTGCGCCATGCCGATTTGCTTGGCGGCGTGCTGATTGCCATGTGGAATTACATGGGCTGGGACAATTTATCCACCATCGCGGGTGAAGTGGAAGCGCCGAAGCGCACCTATTCTCGCGCGATGTTCGGCGCGGTGATTCTGGTCGTTGTGAGCTATCTGTTGCCGGTCGGCGCAGTGGCGCGCACGGGAATCGATCCGAACAGTTGGACGACGGGAGGCTGGGTGGACGTCGGCCAATTGATTGGCGGCGAAACGCTGGCCATTGCGATTGCCCTGGCCGGAGTGATCGGCGCGATTGGATCGTTCAGCACATTGATGCTCTCCTTCACTCGCTTGCCGATGGCGATGGCCGAGGACGGCTACCTGCCTCGCGTTTTCACTCGACGCGATGAGCGCACCGGCGCGCCCTGGGTCGCCATTGTAGCGTGTGCAATCTTGTGGGCAGTATGTTTTCCTCTGGGGTTTGAACGCAGCCTGATTCTGGATGTTTTGCTTACGGGGCTCAGTATCTTGCTGGAATTCTGGGCATTGGCGGCGCTGCGAATTCGCGAGCCGGAACTCGCGCGTCCCTTTCGCGTGCCGGGCGGCATCGCTGGTGCAATTGCACTGGGCGTGCCGCCGATGGCGTTGATGATTGCCGCGGTCGCGCGTAATCGCTCGGAACTTGTTGGGTCCACAAATGAGTTGGTAATTGGTATCGGCATCATCGCGTCGGGAGTGCTGCTTTATTTTCTAAGTAAATTCGTGAAGCGGAGTTAGTAGCACAGGCTTCAGCCTATGGGATTTTGATTTGACACGCGCGGGGATTTAAACCCCACAGGCTGAAGGCCTGTGCTACTTACCCCGAATCCCAATCACAGCCATCATCCGCCCGGTTTTCTCCCGTTCGCGCCGATAGCTGAAAAAAAGATCCGCCCGGCACGAAGTGCACAAATCGCTCACTTCGATTTGAGCGGCAGGCACACCCGAATCGATCAACTGCCAGCGATTCGAAGCGCGCAGATCGAGCTGCGCCTTAGGCGCCGGCGGCACATGCCCCGGCGGCATCATCGTCAGCCACGGCAGCCACAGCGGATCTTCGCCATTGGCCAGCTGATCGAAGGGCCCGTCAAACCATTCCGCGGCATTCGGAAATTGCGCCGCATACAATCGCGCTACGTCCGAGCCAACCTCGTAGCAGCAGCGCCCAATCGCCGGTCCCAGCGCCGCGACAATATCACGCGGCCGCGTCCCAAATTCCATTTGCATCCGCCCAAGCGTTTTCATAATAATGCGCGACAGCGTGCCACGCCAGCCGGCATGAATCGCCGCCACCACGCGCAGCCGCGTGTCCGCCAGTAAGATGGGAACGCAGTCGGCCGTCTGCACCGCGAGCAGCATTCCAGCCTCGTGTCTCACCAGCGCGTCCGCTTTCGGCGCTTCCGCAGGAACTGCCGCCGCGAAGTAAATCAAGTCGGAATGAAATTGCCGCATCGCGAGCAAAGGCATTTCGCGCGCCGAAAGCGCAGCCGAGAATGCCGCGCGATTTTTCACGACGTTTGCGCGATCATCCCAATCTGTAAATCCAAGATTCAGGGCGCTCTTGCCGGCAACTTCGCTCGCGCCGCCCGCCCGCGTGCTGAATCCATGAACCAGCCAGCCAAGGTTGTCTAGAGAGAGCGATTCCACAATCTGCAATCCGCGCGCGCGTCGGATCGTCCAACCGGCATTCGCCTTTCGAGCCGGTGGTGCGGCTTTCCTCGCAGAAACTTCGCGTGTTGCGGTCCGGCTCTTCATCGCCCGAGTCATTGTTTCGTGTGTCCTACTCACCACTTTAACGTAACGTATCAGTTTCTGCCTGCACTCCGCTCACACGATATACTTTGATTGCGGCTCGTGCATCGCGCCGCGCGTCCGTGGAGGAAAGAATGATCGTCGGCCTGGGCATGGATATCACCGAAGTCGACCGCATGGAAGCGGCCATCGAGCGCCGCGGCCTTGCATTCCTCCAACGCATTTTCACGCCGTCGGAAATCGCCTATTGCCGGCGTCATCGCAAGCACGCCGAGCGCTTCGCCGGACGTTTCGCCGTTAAAGAAGCTGCGATGAAAGCCCTCGGCACAGGCTGGGCCCAGGGCGTCCGCTGGGTGGATATCGAAGTCGTGCGCGAACCCAGCGGCAAACCCACGCTGAAATTGTCCGGCGCCTCACTCGAAATTGCGAACAGACTAGGCGTGAAAAACATCGCCGTCACCATCACCCACGATGGCAACACCGCGCTCGCTCAAGTCATCTTCGAATCGTAGCGCCCAAATTCAATTTGCCCCAGAGACACAGAGGCACAGAGGCACAGAGCAGGAGATTCAAAACAAAATTATTTCGATTTTCGGATTTTCTCCGCGCCCTCTGCCTTCTTTGTGTTCTCTGTGTTGAAAAGATTTTGGTTTTATCCGCCCTCAAATTGAAACGGCCGCGCCAGTCAGATGCCCGTCGCGCACGCCGTCGATTTCAATGTCCAGAGATTTATTGGCGCTCCAAACTCCGGAAACGCGCACATCCAGATAATTGCCGGATACCGCTCGAGTCCATTTCCCAAATGAATCTTCGCCGCCGCGATTCAGAGTCAACACGCGCATGGTTCGTCCAATTTGCGCAAAGTAAAATGCTCCTTTCTTTTTCTCTCCCAGACCACGGAGTTCACGCGCCCGCCGCGAAATATCCGCCGCGGAAACAGGATCGCTCAAGTCCGCCGCAGGCGTTCCCGGCCTCGGAGAAAATGAAAAGACGTGCAGATACGTCAGCGGCAGCCGCTCGATCAACGCCAGCGTCGCGCGATGATCCTCTTCCGTCTCGCCGGGGAAGCCGGCGATCACGTCCGCTCCGATGCCGGCGTCGGGAAGCCACTCGCGCACCAATTCCGCGCGGCGCGCGTAGTGCTCGGCGCGGTACCAGCGGTGCATCGCCGCGAGAACGCGGTCCGAACCGGATTGCAGCGGCATGTGAAAATGCCGCGCCAGCCGGTCCCTCGCCGCAAATAGCGCGATCAAATCTTCGCTCACGTCGATCGGCTCGATGGAACTCACGCGCAGCCGCTCGATCGGCGTCTCGTCCAGCAGTCGCCGCAGCAAGTCTCTCAGATTCGTGCGCGGAGCAAGATCGCGCCCGTAGTTGCCGATGTCGATCCCGCTCAACACGACTTCGCGCGCGCCACCCTCCGCCAATTTCCGTAGTTCCGAAATCGCGCGGTCCGGCGAAAGGCTCCGGCTGCGTCCCCGCACATGAGGAATCACGCAGTACGCGCACCGCTTGTCGCAACCATCCTGAATTTTCAGCACCGGACGCGTATGCCCCGCTTCGCCGCCCTCCACCGGGGCAACCATCAGTTCCCGTTGCTGCGAAATGTCGCCCGTCATGATTTGCGCCGGCCCTCGATCGTGTGAAATCGCGCCAGCTGAGTGCGTTTTGCTCCCGACCCCGGATATGGAGACAAACCTGTGCGAATCTTCGACCGGTGAAACCGGCGCCATCTGCTGAATGAGTCGCGGAATTTCGGGCTTGTGCGAATTTCCCACCACCCACGAAACTCCACGGAGTCTCGCAAGTTCTTCCGGCGACCGCTGCGCGTAACAACCCGTCACAACGATGCGCGCTCCGGGATTTCCCCGATGAATGGCATCAATTGCCCGACGCGCTTGCGAGTCCGCCGCCGCCGTCACCGTGCACGTATTCACCACGATCACGTCGGCGGAATTTGCGTCGGCGGAAACGGCATAACCACGTTCGAGCAACTGCCGCTCGATCGCCGCCGCGTCAGCCTGCGTCGCGCGGCAGCCGAATTGTTCGATGAAAAATGTCGCCATGTTCTCGTCCTGCTTTTCGATTCGACAAAAATGCACCGGCATGAAAAATGGCGCGTCAGGAATTATAGCAGGGCGAGATCGCTGCGTTGGCGTCGATCGGAGTTGATCGGAAAGGAACACGAGCCGTTGCGGAGATCGTGTCCCGGTTAGTTCTTCCAGCACAATCGAAAAGGACCTGTTCGGGAGAACGAGGAAACTGAAAGAATAGAGTTCTCATGTTCTGCCAGGAGCGCCAGTGATCCCAGATGATCTTTTACTCGGTTTGGCCGTCGGTATTCTGGTGGGCTTCATGGGCGTCGGCGGCGGCGTGATTCTGGTCCCGGCAATGGTGTACCTGCTGCGAATGGACCAGCACACAGCGCAGGGTACCTCTTTGTTCCTGCAATTGCCTCCGCTGGGTCTCGGCGCGCTGGTCACGTACTGGAAAAAAGGGCAAGTCGATTTGAATGCCGGCCTGATTTGCGCTCTTGGCTTTTTATTGGGGGGATATTTCGGCAGTAAGTTTGCCATTGGCGCCTCGCCGAAACATTTGCATGAAATGTTCGGCATGTTTTTAATCGTGGCGGCGGCCCTGCTGTGGTATTCCCCTCATTCTTTTCAAATGCCCCAAGAGAAAGGCAACAGTGAATTTCCAATGCGCCTTTTCCTGATCCTGCTGATGGCTTGTGGAGTGGGAGTGGCGGGCGGATTGTTCGGAGTCGGCGGAGGAGTCCTGCTCGTCCCTCTCCTGGTGGTCATATTCGGTTTTGAGCAGCATCGCGCGCAAGGAACGAGCCTGGTCGCGCTGGTGCCCCCGACCGGCCTGCTCGCGTTTCTGAATTATTCCCATGCAGGCAAGGTCGATTGGACCGTGGGGTTGTGGATTATACCGGGAGTTTTCTTCGGCGGTATGGCCGGAAGCAAACTGGCGGAGCGGCTTTCCTCGAACCGGTTGCGCCGCGTGATTGCCGTGCTGATCTTGATCGTCGGCCTTTGGGAAGTTTCGTCGTTGTTGCGCGGATGAAGCCGGTCAATTCCTTGCCGATTGTTCGCCTTAGCCGATTCATGTATCTTTCTTGTGAGGTCCGGTGCGTGCTGGACCGAATGGAATTTGAAGATGGTTGATATTCATTGCCACATCCTGCCGGGAATGGACGACGGCGCCGACACGTTGGAAACGTCGCTCCAAATGGCGGAAATGGCCATTGCCGACGGCATCACGCACGTCGTTGCCACGCCCCACGCCAATTCTAATTACAAATTCGAGCCGGAAATCATTCGTCAGCGCCGCGATGAAGTCCAGGCCGCCGTCGTTGGCCGCTTGACGCTGGCGACCGGTTGCGATTTTCACCTGAGCTATGAGAATCTGCAGGACTTGTTCAAGAATCCGCAAAAATACACGATCAACCAGAAAAATTATCTACTCGTCGAGTTTGCCGATTTCGCCATTCCGCCGTCCATGGACGACACGATGCACCAGCTGCAGCTCGCCGGGTTGTCGCCCATTATCACGCATCCCGAGCGCAACGCCCTGCTGCGCACCAAGCCCGAACGCATGTACCGCTGGCTGCACCAAGGCAGCTACGTGCAGATCACCGCAATGTCTATTTTGGGCCGCTTCGGAAGCGCGGCACAGCATATGGCGGAAAAATGGCTCGACGAAGACCGCGTCCACTTCGTCGCCAGCGACGGCCACAATTTGAAGGGCCGCCCGATGCAGCTCCGCGCCGCCTATGAAAAGGTCGCCGAGCGCCGCGGCGAAGAAATCGCACAGGCCCTGTTTCACGATAATCCCCTGGCCGCCTTCGAAGGCCGCACGCTCCCCCATGAACCGGAACAGCCCGATCCGCGCGCCAATCCCATCAAATACCAGAAGCGCAAAAGGTTTTTATTTTTTTAGAGGGTTGAAGTGGCGCAGGATTCAGCCAGTGGACTTTTGACTTTCCGATAGCCGGCAATTCTTTCGTAATAAAAATATTTTCCGCCCCGCCTGCGCGAATCCCCACAGGCTGAAGCCTGTGCCACTTACCTCTTCTGCTCCATCAAGCCCGCAATCGTCCCCATCAAATCGTACTTCGTGATGATCTCGAATTTCCCGTTGCCCATCTGCACAAACACGGCGGGCTCTTCGTGGCTCAGTAGATAAGTGAGGCGCTCGACGGGCGCTTCGCACTGCACCGTCGGAAGCGGCTCGCTCATCACTTCGCGGATCACCATCTTGCGCAGGTCTTTCCCTTGCAGCGCGAGATTCAAAATCTGGTCTTCGTAAATCGCGCCGATCGGCTGTTGCGCTTCAAACACGGGCAGTTGCGAAATGTCCTGATTCTGCATCATGTGCAGCGCATGGAACACCGTCTGGTCCGGTCCTGCGACAATCAGATCGCGCACTTTTCCAGCCTTGTGCTTCGCGTTCACCACATCCTCAGCTGTAAGCGCGACGTCCGAATCCGTGTAGCCGCGCTCGCGCATCCATTCGTCGCTGTACACCTTGCTCAGGTACCGCATTCCGGTATCCGGCAGAAACGCCACGACGAACGAGCCTTTCGGCAGATTCCTGGCCACGCGCAGCGCGCCCGAAAGGCAGCCGCCGCCCGAACCGCCGGTGAAAATTCCCTCCTGCTTCACCAGTCGCCGCGCCCACACAAAACATTCCTGGTCGTTCACCTGCACGACGTCGTCGAGAATCTTGAAATTCATCGTCGCGGGAAAAATATCTTCACCAATCCCTTCGACGACATACGTCTTCGCCTTTCCGACCGTTCCAAACTTTGAGAATTCGTAGTACAGAGAACCGATCGGATCGACGCCGATGATTTTTACGTTGGGATTTTTTTCTTTCAGGTAGCGTCCCACTCCGCTCACCGTTCCGCCGGTGCCCATGCCGCAGACGAAGTGCGTGATTTTTCCGCCCGAATCTTCCCAGATTTCCGGCCCAGTCGTCTGGTAATGCGCCTCGGGATTCATCGGATTTTCATACTGATTCGGATAAAATGAATTCGGAATTTCCTTGGCGAGTTTTTTCGCCACTGAGTAGTAGCTGCGCGGATCCTCTGGTTCCACCGCCGTCGGGCACACGATCACTTCGGCGCCCAGCGCCTTGAGCAAATCCACCTTCTCTTTCGATTGTTTGTCCGTGATCGTGAAGACCAGTTTATAGCCGCGCACCGCGCCCACCAGCGCCAGCCCAATCCCAGTGTTGCCCGAAGTCCCCTCGATGATGGTGCCGCCGGGCTTCAGCAACCCCTTGCGCTCGGCATCGTCAATCATCCAGACGCCAATGCGGTCCTTTACCGACCCGCCAGGATTCATGTAGTCGGCCTTCACATACACGTCCGCGTCAAATCCGGCGGTAAGCCGGTTCAGCCGCACCAGCGGCGTGCGTCCAATGGAATCCAGAATGTTCTTGCAAAGCACGCGGCAACTCCTTATCCAGCGTGCCAAGCTTACGGGGATTGCAGCGGAGTTGTCCAGTTTCTCGAAATCCGAGTGTTCGTGGCAGAATATCTCGCCGCAAGGGAGGGTTTACGATGGCTCTGAAGCGAACAAACATTTCAACGGGAACGGCATGGGAACCGATTATCGGATATTCGCGAGCGGTGCGCGTGGGAGACACGATTCACGTTTCGGGCACCACGGCCACCGGCGCGGACGGAAAGTTGGTCGGCGTCGGCGATCTCTACGCGCAGACGGTGCAGACGCTGCGCAACATCGAATCCGCGCTGCAAAAAGCCGGCGCGAGCATGGGAGATGTCGTGCGAACGCGCATGTATGTCGCCAACATCGCCGAGTGGGAGAAAGCCGGACGCGCCCACGGTGAATTTTTCGGGAAGATCAGGCCAGCGACGGCGATGGTGCAGGTGGGTGGAATGGTTTCACCGGAAATGCTGGTCGAGATTGAAGCGGAAGCGATTGTCACATCGCGCGTCCCGAAAAAGTCGCGGGTTTCAAAGCCCAAGCGACGCAAAAAATAGCCGGCCTCCGCTCGGAATGACAGTGTTTTTTATTGGACGGAAAACGCAACACTCGAAGACCATTTTCACGAGCACATCCAAAAAATAGCGGCAAACCTGAACTCACAAGGTCTGCCGCCTTTCAAGCACGATTCGCTTTTCACCGGTCACTCGTCACCAGTCACGACTCAATACCTCACCCGCACGCGATACTTCAACACCGACGTCCCACCCTTATCGACCGGCACATCAAACTGCGCCGCGAACGCCGCGGTCTTGGTGAACTTATAGGATGAGTTGATCATCTCCCAGTCGCCGCCGATCGGTTCGTTCACTTCCACGCCGATGGGCGTGTCCTTGTGATTGCGCAATGTAATCTCATACTCGTATTCATAGACGCGGTTGGAAATACTTTTGAAATCGGTCTGCTTGCGCTCGGAAACAATGTCAAACGCGTTGCCGATGTGCAGGCTGATCTCCTCATCCTTCGGCGTGTGATCAATATGATCTTCGCCGACAAACAGCGACCCGCCGCGCGAATCCGCCTGATACACGCGAATCGTGCCAGCCGGTAGCGGCATCCCCAGCCCCGATTTTTCCTCGTTCTTGAATTTATAAAATACCTGCACAGGATCTTTCACCGGAGCGCCAGGCTGCGCACCGTTGCGGTAGTAGTAGCTCTCCCCGTTCACCACATACACCTTGTGCAGTGGGAACCGCGAAGCGTTGAGCAGGCTGATCTGTTTCGATTCCTTGTCGAATATCGATGTGCGCCGGTTCAGCGAATAGAGATGATATTCGGAAAAAGATTCCTGCTGGAACGGAGCGGGAGCATTCGCCGCCTTTGACACGGCACTCATGGCCCTGACTTCATCCATCCCGTTTTGAGCAACAATGCGATGAATGTCTCCCGCGACGAGCTGCAATTGCGCATTCTTAAACGCCGTCCCGCTGTGATTCAGCAGAGTGACCCAGCCGTCCAGATCGCCGCTGGCCTCATCTTTCCCGACGTTCATAACGTAATCGGCGCTCCAGGAAAGATTCGCTGTCAGGTAGGACGCTTCCACTTTGTGCCGCCGCGCGCCGGAATTTTGTAGCGTCCACAGCAGCGTGGGCCGCTCGAATAGATTTTCCGGCAATTCCGGGAAACGGATGCTCTCATAGGAAACCCCCGTAACGATTTCGTTGCCGATTTTCCATACAGGCGCGCCGTTCAGGGAAAGCAGCGTCGCTTTCACTTCCTCATATTCGGTTGTTCCACCGGCCATCTTCAGGCGCACCAGCGTCACTTCGCGCCCCACGAATTTCTGCAGCAGTTTATTGGGGTCGAGCAGATCGTATTCGTAATTCTGTTCCACGACGCTCAGCTTGGTGGGTTCGGTCAGCGAACGAAAATGCACGGTCGCCGGATTGATCGATGCGGCGATATCCATAAAGCGCAAACGCGATTCTCCGACGGGCAGTGTCAGTTGCCGCGTATCCCGCACCAGCGAAAGATTTGAGTTGTATACCGTGAGTGCAACATCACTCTGGTCGGCGAGCGTGGTTGTAAGAGCGCCATCGGCAACCTGATCAGGGGCCTGACTGGCGGTCTGCGCGGCTGCGGGCCGATAAAGCAGTGGTAAAGCGAAAAGCAATGCCGCAAATCCAGCGGCAAATGAAATTCTCGACAGTTTCGTGTTTCTCATAGATGGTCTCCGTTAACAATTTAATTTCATCCTTCACCCCTTAGAACGAACCATCCCGGATTTCTTGCACCGAAAAGACGCTTATTGTCCCTGCCAGGTTTTTCCGCCATCTTTCGTGGCGTAATGGCGCTGGTCAATTGAAGTGATCGTGGCCGAGTTCTCATCGGCCGCCGCAATACCGATCCAGTCGGGAAGTTTCCCCGAAGGATTGGCCGAGGTGGGTGGAGGAACAATTATTTCCCAACGCTTTCCATTCTTTGTCCGCGCGATTGCGCCGTTTCGGCCCGCCAACCAGCAGGCTTTGTCGGAAATCGCCGATCCGGCCAGCCAGTCTTCGTGGAGCGGGCTTTCTTGCGAAATTCCATTGACTTCCGGAATCGCTCGATCGCTCGATTTTCCCCGCTCGCCCGGCACGCCAAAGAACCTTGCCCGAGGGCGCAGTGACTTGGACGTAGATTCCGACCGGTGCGCCCGGTTTGGAAAGATTTGTATAATTCCTTGTTGTCGAAGGTATATTTGCACCGCTCGAGGCCGCAACCGATCCTGAAGTACGTGATGCCGTTGAGACTGCCCCCGCGTCGCTTGTAACGGTGACGGCTTGCGTTTGCGACCCCGGCGGCACTGGCGCGCCAGGCACTTTAACAGATGCCTGGGGTGGCGTTGTAGGAGCTGGCGGTGGGGCCGGAGCAGCAGCGGACGCACCGGCAGGAACCGCGTCACTCAAAGTGTTTTGCTCCTTCTTTTCGTCCGTGATTGCCCTTTCGGCCGCTTTCAGATTGTCCCGGTTTTCAGCAACAGGATTGCCGTCCGCCTCGCGGTTCCTAGCGGACAAAGCGGGTTCGGGATTGACGGCCAGGTCCTTCGCCGAAGGCTGATTCTTCGCGGATGGCGCGACTGCTTTCGCATTTTCTTCCGGCTTTGCGCTTGAAAGCTGATCCAGGCTTCGCAAAGGCATTTCTTGCGGCGCCTCGGCCTTTGGCGCCTGCGCAATCAGCGTCCCGGCAGGTTCTGTACTTGGCGGGCGCCAAGGTGGCCTCATTGCAAACCAGACAGCCAACGCGGCCGCCACGCCCAGCGCGGGTGCAAGCCACCGCGCGCGCCAGTCCCACTTGCGCGGCTGAAACGGTTTCACTTTCTGTGAAGGAGCAGCCTGAAAAGCTCGGTCGGCGGAGGCGACCAATTCGCCCAGGCGCGCAACTTCGGCTTCGGCAAGCGGCGCTTCCACCGATGCCGCAAGCACGGCCAGAATTTTCCGGCAACGCGAGCATCCCGCGAAGTGGTTTTCCCACCGCCCGGATTCCTCGGTCTCGAGCGCCCGTTCATGATACGCCGCAATGATTTCGGCGGAGGGACATTCGCCGCAGCTGGACGACATTCCGTCCAGCGCCTCGCCGATGCGCCGCGCGAGCCCCTCTTCGCGCCGCCGGTCGTTTTCTTCTTCGTGTTTTCTTGATTCCATTGCAATCTTCCTAACTTAGAACGGTCCAGTCTTAAAATCTTGCGTCTTTTTCACTCGCAATTCATGACACCGCCCACTACCTCTCGGGCGGATCGGCGCCGGAAGCCTCTTTCGAAAGAGCGCGCGACAGATCGAATGGCCAGTCCTCCAG
This sequence comes from Terriglobia bacterium, assembly GCA_963788335.1. Taxonomy (GTDB): domain Bacteria; phylum Acidobacteriota; class Terriglobia; order Acidiferrales; family UBA7541; genus Palsa-360. Next base: position 267,424 of record CAWBGM010000004.1, on the reverse strand, counting down.
CACATACTCAAACGCCAAATCCACCTGAGCTGCACTCAGCCCCGACTCCGCCAGGCCCCCGTCACAGGCCGTTTCACCGTGCAGCAGTCTTTGCGTCACATTTTCACGGAGTGCGCGCCGCGAACGTTCCATCTGCCGGGACACCGTGGATTCATGTTCTCGCAGTATTCGTCCAATCTCCGCCAGTGTGACCTGATCCACGTAATAGCACGCCAGGATCAGACGCTCGCGGGGCGATAGCTCCGCGAGCGCCATCGAGAGAGCGCGATCGAGCCGCGCCAGATATTTCTCGCGGTCCGGATCGGCGGATGTGAATTCAACGCGGGGTTCTTGAACCGATGGCGCGTCGCGTTCCCGATCGGTGTCGAGTGAAATGGTTTTCACGCCGCTTCGAAGCAAATCCACGTGCCGTTGCGCGAGCACGGCCCGAAGCCACGTGGAAAGTTTGCTGCGACCATGAAAATATTCGAACAGTGATTTTCGCCGCGCATCGGTATTCGAGCGGACTCCGTAGAGTTCCGCGTAGAGAGAATCAGCCAGTTCCTCCGCCCGCGCATCGTCCGCTGAACCGGAGGCGCGGAGTATCGCGCGCGAGGCATTGCGCAGTTCCTGGCGGTAGCTCCCGATGAAAAATTCCCAGGCGGTTTCAATTCCTTCGCTGCACGCGCACGCCAGCGCCAGGTCCTGCACGCGCAGCGATTTCAAATAGGTCTGGATTTCAGCAACGCTCCCCGCAGCCCCATGGAAACGCGACTCCATACTCCGGTGGAGCGCCTCGGCAAATTTTTCGTGGGGCAATTCCCAGCGCGCACACTGGGCTTCCACGCACAGCGCTTCTATGAATGAAGCGTGCTGCGCCAGGAAAGATTCACGAGATGAAGGCTTGGGTTCTTGTGCCATGGCGAAAAACCGCGAGTTGGGGTGACCTGCCCCATCATAGTCCTCTCAGGACCACCAGTCCCCGGGTACAACCAAAATCGGTACGTTCTGGTCACCCCAAATATTGACTGTTCGGTGTAGAATGTCGTTTCATTCGGAGAGTTGCCATCTGTGTTGCACGGATTTTCAGGCGACACCTTGCGAGAAGGAACAGGAGAAATCATGAACACGCGCCGGAACAATCGTAGGGGTTTCTCCCTCATCGAGCTGTTGATCGTGGTCACGATTATTTTGATCATCGCGGCGATCGCCATCCCCAACCTGATGCACTCGAAAATGACCGCCAACGAAGCCGCCGCGGTCGAGTCGCTTCGTACCTTGAACTCCACCGCCGTGATGTATTCCATGACTTACGGCGGTTTTCCTCATGCCCTTTCCAATCTCGGCCCAACTTCCGGCAGCCCCAATCCATCCTCGGCTTCCGCCGACCTGATCGATTCGGTTATGGCCACGGGAGTCAAGAGCGGTTACCGCTTCAATTTTGCCGTCGTTTCATCCGATCCCGCTGGCAATGTTCTTAGTTACACGATCAGTGCGACTCCTCTGGTGCCGGGCACAACCGGCCAGCGATCTTTTTTCACCGATCAGAGCGGAACCATCCGAGCCACAACCAGCGGCACGGCGGATTCCTCCAGCCCTCCCATTCAGTAAATCTCCGGATTGCAAAACGTGTATGATTTGAGGCGGGCCGTTTCGAATTTGGCGGCCCCCGATCCGACTTAGCCCCCTGTAGTCGAAAAATGTCGAGTCCCTTTTCGGGAATTGACGGAAATTGTCGTATCCCCCGCCAAAATCGAAGGGCCGACCTACCTACACCCGCGCTCCCAACACCACGATCGCAAATTAACTCGCTTACTTGCAACGATATGCAGTTGAAGCAACAGTCTCGGGCCCCACATCGCAGATTGGAAAACAAATTGCCCATAAGTGGGCAGCTCAGCATGCTGAGCGAGAATTTAATTAACTTCAATCACGCCGGAGGATTTAGATGAAGAAGCAACAGAAGGGTTTCTCGTTAATCGAATTGTTGATCGTGGTCGCAATCATCCTGATCATCGCGGCAATCGCTATCCCCAACCTGCTGCGCTCCAAGATGGCGGCCAATGAAGCTTCCGCAGTCGGCTCGCTCCGCACCATCAATACCTCTTCGGTGGCGTATTCCACCACCTATGGCAACTATCCGCAGAACCTGGCGAGCCTTGGTCCTGCCAGTGGCGGAAATGCCAGCTCCGCAACAGCGGACTTGATCGATGCCGTTCTGGCCACCGGCACCAAGAGCGGATACACCTTTACGTATACCTCTGCCACACCGTTTCAGTCCTACAGCATTACCGCCAGCCCGACCGCGCAGAATACGACCGGTCAGCGCTACTTCTACACCGACCAGAGCGGTGTGATTCGCGCGAACACCGCCGGCGCGGCAACCTCTGCCAGCACGCCACTCAGCTAGTTACTCGGTTATTGCCCCTCAAGGCGATCGAGAAGAGAGAGGAAGCCCTCAAGGCTTCCTCTCTTTTTGCTTTTGTGGTCCTGCTAAACCACCAGAACCCGCTCCAGGCTCTCATCTGCACCATAACCCTCCGGCGGCCACTTCGCTTACAAGCCATAATTCGGCCCCTTCTCTTCGGAATCGCGCCACAATATGTCACTTCTCCCATCTCTTCCGAGAGCAGGAATGCAGTCAACTGCGCGGTACGAACCTTTTCCACTCCCATAAGTCCATAGCCCTCATCGCTTACGAGGATTTTCCATGTTGAAATCACGAGCAACCGGGATTTGGGCCTCCGGTTGCACCCTCTCTATTCGCTGACCTGAAGAAACGGCAGCCAAGATTTTGAGTTTCACCAATCGATCGCCGGAGGAAATATGAATCTGAAGAAGAAACAACAGAAAGGTTTCTCGTTAATCGAATTGTTGATCGTGGTCGCAATCATCCTGATCATCGCGGCAATCGCTATCCCCAACCTGCTGCGCTCCAAGATGGCGGCCAATGAAGCTTCCGCAGTCGGCTCGCTCCGCACCATCAATACCTCTTCGGTGGCGTATTCCACCACCTATGGCAACTATCCGCAGAACCTGGCGAGCCTTGGTCCTGCCAGTGGCGGAAATGCCAGCTCCGCAACAGCGGACTTGATTGATGCCGTTCTGGCCACCGGCACCAAGAGCGGATACACCTTTACGTATACCTCTGCCACACCGTTTCAGTCCTACAGCATTACCGCCAGCCCGACCGCGCAGAATACGACCGGTCAGCGCTACTTCTACACCGACCAGAGCGGTGTGATTCGCGCGAACACCGCCGGCGCGGCAACCTCTGCCAGCACGCCACTCAGCTAGTCACTCGGTTATTGCCCCTCAAGGCGATCGAGAAGAGAGAGGAAGCCTTCAAGGCTTCCTCTCTTTTTGCTTTTGGGCGCCGCATCGAAAATTAAACTTCGCGGGTGGTGTACGGTCCACGCATTCCTCATTTGAACCAAGGCGATTCAGGGCGGTTGCGCGCGAATTGACGCGAGGGCACGCAGTTCGCTACGATGAAGCTCACCGCGCCGTTCACACCTTCCGCAAGGCGCGCAGGAAAGAAGCAACCTCGGCTCCTCCCAATGTATACTTGCCGCGAATGCGAGAATGAAATCAATCAGGCCACGGAAATTTGTCCTCATTGCGGCGCCGATCTCACGCTCCCCGCTCCCGGCGCCGTTGCGCTCCCGGCAAAGCCCAGCCTGAAAAAAAATCTCCTCCGCTGGGGCATCCTCCTTGGCGTTTTGCTGGGCGCGATCTGGAGCTTCCTGTGGTTCATCGTCCCTGAGAGGCAAGGGAATCCGACGGCGCAAGCCGAGAGCCGCGCCGTGCAATCGTTGCGGGACGTAAGGTCCGCACTCACCGAGTACGCCTCGTCGCAAGCCGGCGCATATCCCCAACTCTTCGAAGCCCTCGGCGAACATGGCCGCGCTGCCGCCCAGCTCGCGCAGAGCGCCGGCTACCAGATTCAATACACCGCCGGCCCTGTTGAATCCGACGGCAGAATCCGCACCTACTCGTTGCAAGCCCGCGCCGGAAATTACGGCTTCCGCAACTTTTTCACCGACGACAGCGGCATCGTCCGAGCCACGGTCGAGAACCGCCCCGCCACGGCGCAGGATTCTCCCTACTAGGAACTGCTGCGAAACATTTCTTCCGGGCCCGGTCCTATATTTTGCTTTTAGGAGGGCGAACTTCAGTTCGGCCGACGAACCTGCATTTTGATCGCGGGCTTCAGCCCCTGAAATTTCAGGGGTTAAAACCCATGATGAGACCACTCATTTCGTCGCGACTAAAGTCCCGACCTCCAGGAAAATCGCGCTACGACGACGCATTTCGAACTAGGACAATACACGCAGGCGGTTCCGGTAGTTTCCGCAAGACGCTCGGTGATATACTTCCCAACGTCAGGCCCGCCGACGAAACAAAATTTCGGCTTCATTTTTTCCCCTGCGGAGAGGTGCTGGAGTGGCCGAACAGGGCTGACTGCTAATCAGTTTCACCTCAAAAGGGTGACCGGGGTTCGAATCCCCGCCTCTCCGCCATTTCACGGTGTTCGCAACAACAGTGTTCACAAAAACAAAAGTAAAGTCAGAATTTTCGATGGCCGCAACAGCGCCTCATGATGGCCAATCGTTCAGAGATCCGGTTCCCTGTTCCATTTGCGCATGGAATGATTGTGCCCAATCTGCAATCCTCCGCATCGACTTTCACTTCCCACTTACCATTCTGTAATATCCCTCGCGTAATTTGGTGCCGCCGGAGTTTGCACCAAAAGGGGGCATGCGTGAAACAGTGCCGGACCCAGTTGTTTTTTCTCCCCGCGGACCAGTCCATTACCGAATCTTTCACCACGGGCGTTTCCCTCCACAGCCATACCGAGCATTCCAAAGAAAAACTGGCCGATTTGCCCCGTTATCTGGAGCGGATGCCTGTTGTTTCGCAATTTTTGCAGTGGGAGCGGAAGCGCTACCTTGCCCGGACCGGGCGTACGCTCGATTTCGCGCGCGCCTATTGGCGCGGCCCGCTTTCGGCGCAGGCGGCGTATGACCTGGAACGGCGGCAGATCGAAAGCATGTGCCTGCACGCGATGGTTTCGCTGACCGATCATGACAATCTGGATGCGGGGATGCTGCTGCAAACAGGACGTCCGGCGGGGGAAATTCCGGTCTCGCTGGAGTGGACGGTGCCGTTCGAGCAGACTTATTTTCACATGGGCATCCATAACATCGCCCCAGCACAGGCCGAAACATTCATGGAATTGTTCGCCAACTATACGCGGGAGCCTCACTCCTGCCCGCTTGGACAAATACTGGAAATGCTGGACGCGGACTCCGGGGTGCTCACGGTTCTGAATCATCCACTGTGGGACATGAAGGGGATCGGTTCGGAAAAAGTGCTCGATTTCGTGCAGCGGTTCCTGCGCAGGTACGGGTCGCGCATTCACGCGCTGGAAATCAACGGGCTGCGCACCTGGCAAGAAAACATGGCCGCCGTCAGCCTCGCCCGGGAGTCCGGACATCCGGTGGTATCCGGAGGAGACCGACACGGACTCGAGCCGAACGCCATGATCAACCTCACAAGCGCCGCCACATTCAAGGAATTCGCCGAGGAAATTCGCATCGAGCAGGTGAGCAACATGGCGATTCAACCGCAGTACCGAGAACCTCTGGCGCTGCGTCACCTGCTGACGGCGTGGGACGCGGTGCGCGAGCACCCGCAGTCGGTCGAGCGGGAACGCTGGGTCGCCCGGGTGTTTGTCACTTGCCCGGATGGAATCGAGCGTCCGCTTTCCGAAGTTTGGAAAGGGGGAGCGCCCTCCTGGATTGACCCGTGCCTGAATGTCATTGGCATTCTCGCAAGTCCTCAAATTCGAGCGGCGGCGCGCATGGCGGTTCCAGCGGCCGGGAGTACGGCGCTTTGAACCACTGGCCCCGGGTGGCGTTCTTTTCCGACTCCTACCACGGCGTGGATGGCGTGGCGACCACGTGCCGCAACATTGTGAAAGCGGCGCACAAGAACAAGTTGCCGTTTCTGGCCGTCCATGCAGGAGAGAAAAATCTAAAATCGCGGGAAGAACGGCTCGAAATCCTCGAACTGAATCAGAGCCTGCTATCGCTTCGAATTGACAAGCACCTGAAATTCGATCTGTTGTTCACCCGGCATTATAAGCAGGCGCTGGAAACGGTTCGCGAATTCCGCCCCGACGTGGTGCACATCACCGGGCCCAGCGACGTGGGAATCACCGGAGCGCGAGTTGCTCACGCCCTGCGTGTCCCCCTGGTCGCGTCCTGGCACACGAACCTGCATGAATTTGCCGGGCGGCGCCTCTGGAAAATGGCAGCGGCCCTGCCCGAGCCGCAACGCCGCGCGCTGACCGCCCTCACCGAGGAGCAAGTGTTGCGAATCTGCCTCCGTTTCTACCGGATCGCAACTGTCCTGTTGGCGCCCAATACGGAGCAGATGGACCTTCTGCGCCACCGGACCAAGAAGCCGGTCTTCCCGATGCGCCGGGGAATCGACACAATACTTTTTTCTCCCACGAAGCGCGACGTTAACGACCTCACATTCCGCCTGGGTTTTGTCGGAAGAATCTGCCCGGAAAAAAATGTGCGTTTCCTGGTCGACCTCGAACGCGACCTGGCCGAACACGGATTTAACAATTACCGCTTCCTGATCGTGGGAGACGGCAGCGAACGCGCCTGGTTGGAACGCAATCTTCCGCACGCCGATTTCACCGGTGAGTTGCACGGGGAACTCCTTGCGCGCGCTTACGCCAATATGGATCTTTTTGTTTTTCCATCGGAAACAGACACCTATGGCAACGTGGTCAGCGAAGCGATGGCCTCGGGCACTCCGGCGATCGTGAGTTCAAAAGGCGGCCCGAAATATCAAATACAGAATGGAGTCACCGGATTTGTCGCCGCCGGCAACCGTGATTTTTGCGCAAAGGTCAAATGGCTCATGACCAATCCGGAACAGCATTGGCGCTTCCGCGAAGCTTGCCGCGTCTGGGCCGGCGGCAGATCGTGGAACGCCATTCTGGACGACCTGCTCGAAGCATATCGTGCCAGCTTGAACTGGCCCTCGGCGGAGTCGATTGCGCAGGAGCGAGCGGCCAGCTAAGAACCGAGTCTAGCGGTTTTGAGCTTCCTTGGAAGGCTCCGGCGTTTTCAGATTCAGAATCGCCTGGAACCACCAGTTGGGCTGGTACCGGATCTGGACCGGCACGCCTTTAAGAGCCCCCGTGGTTCCCAGCAGCAATTCGAACTGGGACTCCCCATTGTTCGTCAGGTTGATATCCTCAAAACGGGCCTGAACAAGGCCGCTGTACGATCGAACATAGGCATGAGGCTCATCGCGCAGGGAGAGCTTCACCGTTTCTCTGGGCACCCATGCGACCTGCGTCAGGGAAATCCGGTGCTGGTCGCCATTATAAAAATAGCAAAGGGAAGTTCGCGAATCACTCCGCCGGACGGCGTCATCGATCAACTCGGCCACGGTTTCCAGAAAACCCTCGGGACGTCCGCAGCCCTGAATCTGACTTTGAACGATTTCCTTCACGCGCCCCTGAGAACCCAGCAGTCGATCGAACACCATGGACCGCGCCAGATCGAACTGATTGATTGTAAAATCGGTGTCGCTCGAGATCGGCACAACCTTTGCAAAGTCGGCGCTGCGGTCTCCCTGATTAATGATGGCGGAAAACAGAAATGCCCCGCCCTGCTTCTCTTGCGCCAGTTCCTTTTCCATTTCTGCCGCGGACGTGCCGCTGGAAACTTTCATGAACCCGAAGAACACGCTCGAATCACCGCTGCGGGCACAGCACGGGGATTTACGAAAAATCTCGGAAGCCGCTCCCCAGCGATTGATGGCGCGCGGCGCCTTGGCCGGATCGGAACCGATCAGGAGCTCGATCACATCCGATGAAGGATCCTGCGGCAGAGTGCCGCGTCGAATATAGCCGCCGCCCACATCGTCTTTCCCCACCCAGAATAAGAGCAACCGCACGCGCCCTGTCATGATGTAGTCGTACCGCTTGCCCACGTGTACGGGGACCTGCATCAATTCCTTGGTTTTTCGAAGTGAATCCCGAACGTCTTCGGTGGCGGGGTTTTGCGCGAATGAGGGTACGCAGGCAAGCAGAATCAAAAGCCATGCTGCGATCCGGAAATCGAGAACATTTCGTTGCGTTGTCCTTCTTTTCAGTTGATCCTCCTCGCCGCGCGTTGCTGCATATAGGTGCATACCAGAGCAACATGAATAAAGTTTTACACAGGCTTTATATTTGTGATTCATACGCATGGCTCAATGACAACAGATGAGCGTACATGAGCTGGAAACCTTGGCCAGTCACGAACCGCCGGCAAAGGAATCAACGTCCCCGTCCCCTTCACCGTTCCTGAATGAAACAGCGGCTGTCATCGTTCCGGCCGCTCCGACCGTCGGCGAAGTGTTCACCGGCCTGGTGCGGCATCCGGTGGAGCATCTGATTAGACGCTGGAACTGGAAGTCCGCGTTGCTTAGCTCCCTGCTGCGCGCGACGATCTTCTTCTTTACGAATCTGATTTCCGGCCTGCATGCCGCGCTCGGCGCGTTTCTAGCGGAATTGATCTTCCGCGGCTGCACTTCCGGATTCTACGGAGCCATCACGGAATCGTTTTCCGAGGCGCGCCCGGCATGGGCCGCGACCCTCGCCGCCATGGTCGCGCTTCCCTGCATGGCGCATTCGCTGGAGTTTCTGGTGCATTGGCTCAGGGGCACGCCGAAGTTGGGGCTCAGCATCGGGACTTCCGTGATTTTTACCGCATTTTCGACTGCGTTCAACTTGTACGCCATGCGTCGCGGCGTGCTGGTTACGAAGGGCAAGAACCACTCGCTGCTGCACGATCTCAGCCAGGTTCCGCCGCTTCTGCTTTCTTTTGTGCTGGCTGGACCGCGCGAAATCGTGCGGCGCGTGAATGAGGCGTCTTCCGCGCAATGAGCCCACTCGGCATTCAACAAGACACGACGACAAGACGACCACTCATCAAGACGCTTCACATGACCAACTGTTATCACGCATCCTCCGGCGGAATCCGGACGTTTTACCGGGCGATGCTTGATTCGGCCAATCTTCACCGCCGCGAAATCCGGTTGGTGGTTCCCGGCGCGGAAGACTCCATCGAAGAGGTCGGCGAATTCGGGCGAATCTACACGATCCGCGCTCCGGCTTCGCCGTTTGTCGACTCCAAATATCGCCTTCTGCTCCCGCACCTTTACGCTTTGCCTTACCGCTCGGCGCTTCGCCGCATTCTGGAAGAGGAACGGCCGGACCTGGTGGAAATCTGCGACAAATACACGCTCTGCTACCTGCCCAGCGTGGTGCGAAGCGGGTGGATCGAAAGCGCTCCGCAGGCGGTCTTCGTGGGCCTGAGCTGCGAACGGATGGACGACAACGTCTCCGCTTTTTTCACGACTGGTTCTCTGGGCCGCCGTTTCTCGAACTGGTACATGCGAACGATCTACGGGCCGCGCTTCGACTGTCACATTTCCAACTCCCACTATACGGCCGGGGAATTGACCGAAGCACTTGCGGGAAGGCCGGACCTGCCCGTTCATGTGTGCGCCATGGGCACGGACTGCGAGAACTTCGGCCCGCATTACCGCGATCGCGCGAAGCGTGACGCTTTGCTGGCTGCGTTTCGTGGCGCCGATGGCATTGGGGCGCACACGAAACTGCTTCTCTATGCCGGACGAATCTCACCCGAAAAAAATGTCTCACTGCTGTTTGAGATGATGGGGCGGCTGGCAATCGACACAAGGTTCGACTACAGGTTGATCGTTGCCGGAGCGGGTAAACTGGCTGATTGGTTTGAAAAAGAATCGGAGCTAAGAGCGCCGGGCCGCGTGCATCTGCTTGGACATGTTGGGGATCGAGGCCGCCTCGCGGAAATTTTCGCGAATTGTGACGCAATGATACATCCCAACCCCCGCGAACCGTTTGGAATCGCGCCGCTCGAGGCAATGGCCTCAGGTCTGCCCGTCGTGGCGCCGGTTTCGGGAGGCGTGCTGTCCTATGCGAACGGCCACAACGCGTGGCTGGCCGAACCCGATGGCGAAAGCTTTGCCCGCGCCGTGCGCCGCGTTTTCGCAAACGAATCCGCGCGGCAGTCCACGGTCGACCTGGCCATGGAAACCGCCCGCCAGTTTGCATGGGGGCCGGCCACGTCTCGCTTCTTCGATCTGTATGACAATTTGTGCGCTCGCCACCGGCCCGCGCCTTCGGCCGGGACAGAAACTTCGAACGCTGCTTGATCGGATAAAATCATGGCCCTCTGGTTTGAGAGTATCGGAAGCGTTGCCGCGACTTGCACCACGCTCTGCTGGGCGCCGCAGGCGGTGAAAATCGTCCGCGAGAAACGGACGGAGGGTATTTCCCTCATTACGCAGAGTGTGTTCACGCTCGGAGTCGGCTTGTGGGCTGTTTACGGTCTACTCCTGAACAACGTTCCCATTTTTTTTGCGAATGTCGTGACTCTCGCGTTTTCGCTGACCCTGCTGATTCTGAAGTTGCGTCATCGATGATTCTTCCCTGCTCGTTTTGGTGGGCAATTTCCCTGATTGATTAACGGGATTATTTAAATTGAACCGGGAACCTGCCAACTCGAAGTCGCTTCAGTCGTCCTTCTGAAAGTGCGTTCGTGTCCGTGCCATCGTTTCCCCGTCGTCCCGCTGCCATTGTGGAGCAAATCCGTACGGAGTATGATGCGTATTGCGCTGGTCGCGGGACAGGCGCACGATCCAGGGTCGAGTTGGGTCAGGGACTCGTTCCCCTTTTTGCCTTGCGCCGCAGGGCGCTCGGCTCCGCAAGACGCCATCTGGTTGCAATGAACCCATTGCCAATGGTAAAGAATTTTAAGGAATACTGAAGGTGAAGAACGGACTATGACGGACGCGCTTACAAAAGTAAAAAAGAAATTGCAGGACGAAATCACGGTGCTCGAGCACGAGATGAACGTGGACCTGCCCAAGGAACTCATGAAGGCCCGCGCCCACGGCGACCTCTCCGAAAACGCGGAGTACAAATACGCCAAGGAACGCCAGGGCTACGTCTCCGCGCGCCTCGGCCAATTAAAGAAGCGCCTCGGCGACCTCGGCATGTTGAACCTGAACAACATTCCCACCGATCGCGCCGGTTATGGCTCACGTGTCTGGCTGCTGGACATTAAAAAATCAATCGAGATCGAATACAAGCTGGTCACGTCCGAAGAGGCCGACGCCCCGGCGGGATTGATTTCGACAACTTCGCCCATCGGCAAAGCGCTGCTCGGCCGGAACGTCGGCGACGAAGTAAAAGTGCAGACGCCGGCGGGCGTCAAGGAATTTGAAGTTGTGCGGTTGAAAACGATCCACGAAGACGTGTAAGAATCCCTCTCACCTGAACATCTCCGGATTGAACCTGAGAGTTGTCTTTCACGAATCACAATTTACGATCCACGAAATACGCCCTCCACGCCGCGAATTCGTAATCACCTGAATCGCGGGAAAGATTCCGGCCAGCGGCTCCACGACAATCCGGCAATCGACGAACCACAACAGCACCGTCGCGAACCCAATGATCAGCGCCGGCAGGCCGTTGGCCGCGCGTGCATGAAATCCGCTAAAGACAAGCCCCACAGCGGCTGCCAGGCCGGCCCGCAGTTGCACGCTGTGGATCATTTTCAGAATGCGCGGCCTCACAAATCGCTGAAACGAAAAATCCATCAAATTCTCGATCAGATGGTTTCCTCCGAAGTAAAATTTGCAGGCGGGGAAACCATCGTGCACAGATTGGCAGAACTTGCCTCCAGCATCGAAGGGCGTGACTGCTCAAAGATGCAGCCGGATGGTAGGACGGGCTTCAGCCCGCCTTCTTCTTTTTTTTACATTTTTGGCGTCGCTACAAATTCGAAAGCAGACAGGTTGGAGGCTATCTTACCGGCGATGCCACACACTTTTCGGGCCCAAATAAAAAAGCGGAAGACAGACCTGTTTGGTGTGAGATTTTCGTGCTAGCATCCGCCTCATAGGGGGCGCGCTCAGGCCCTACTGACCGCACGCCTCCGACCTTCCGCAGGGAAAAACTACGCCGCGACCCCTTCCTCGATTCGGCCGTGGCGATCAGGGGGTACGTCAATGATGCAAGCCTATGCAACGCAGTCCATACGCAATGTGGGCATTGCCGGCCACGGCGGCACGGGGAAAACCCAACTGGTGTCGTCGCTGCTGTTTACTTCGGGGATGACCTCCCGGCTGGGAAAGGTCGCCGAGGGGAATACCGTCACCGACTGGGATGAAGAAGAGATCGCCCGGAAGATCACCATCACGACGGGGTTGGCGTATGCCGAATGGTCTCCCGGCGTAACTGGCCAGTCGAAGGGGCAGTCCGCCATGGGGGAAAGGCCTGGCATGGCGGGCGGGACCCTTTCACTGGGGCAGCCATTAAAGACAAAAATCAATTTACTGGACACGCCGGGGTACACCACGTTTCTGAACGACACGCGCGCGTCGCTGGTGGCGGCGGATGCGGCGCTGATCCTGGTGGACGGGCTGGCGGGCGTGCAGGTGGGCACGGAAAAAGTGTGGGATTTTGCCGTGGAATACGACCTGCCGCGCGCGTTCGCGATCAACTGGATGGACCGCGAGCTGGCGAATTACGACAACGCGATGGAATCGATCGCGCGCGTGTTCGGGCGCAATGTGGTGCCGCTTCAATTGCCGATCGGCGCCGAGAAATCGTTTCGCGGCGTGGTCGATCTGATCACGATGAAGGCGCACGTGTATACGCCGGACGGCGACGGCAATCCGAGGATCGAGGAGATCCCGTTTGAGCTGGCGGAGGACGCCATTACCGCGCATGAAACGCTCGTGGAAAAGGTGGCCGAAGGTGACGACGCCCTGATGGAGGAATTTTTTGAGAAAGGCACGCTGCCCATCGAGGACCTGAGGAAGGGACTGCGCGACGCGTTTCAGGCCAAGCGCATGTATCCCGTGGTGCTGACGTCGGCGCTGCACAATATCGGCAGCGCCACGCTGCTCGACTTGTTCGTGGAAGTGTTTCCCGACCCGGCCCAGCGCGGGGTCGCCGTTGGGCACAGCGAGGCGGGCGGCAAGGGAAACGAGATGCACAGAAAAATCGGCGACGCCGAGCCGCTCTCCATTTTTGTTTACAAGACGCTGGCCGATTCCTTCGCCGGGCGCGTCACGTATTTCAAGGTCATGTCCGGCGTTCTGAAAAACGACGCGACCGTGCAGAATTTCACGCGCGGCTCGAGCGAACGCATGCAGCACATCCATGCGATGCAGGGCAAGACCGCCACGGAAGTTCCCTGTCTGCACGCCGGCGAATTAGGATCGATCTCAAAACTGAAGGACACGCTTACAGGCGACACGCTGGGCGACAAGGCTTCGCCGATTCATTATCCGCTGCCGCACCTGCCCGAGCCTTCCATCACGTTTGCCGTGGAACCCAAGACGAGAGGCGACGAGGACCGTATCGGTCCTGCGATTCACAGAATCCTCGAGGAAGACCCGTCCCTTCATTTCTCGCGCGACCCGCAGACCAAGGAATTCTTATTGGCGGGGTCGGGGCAGCAGCACATCGAGGTGGTCGTTGCGAAGCTGCACAACCGCTATCACGTGGACCTGACGCTGCACCCGCCCAAAGTGCCCTATCGGGAGACGATTCGCGGCAAGGCCGACGCTGAAGGTAAGCACAAGAAGCAGACCGGCGGCCACGGGCAGTTCGGGGTCTGCCGCGTCCGTTTGGAACCCGCGGCGCGCGGCGCGGGCGTTGAGTTCGTCGACGATATTTTCGGCGGGGCGATTCCGAAGAACTGGATTCCCTCGGTCGAGAAAGGAATCCGCGCTTCGGCGGAACGCGGATTCCTGGCGGGCTTCCCCGTGGTGGATTTCCGGGCCACGCTCTATGACGGCAAGTATCACGACGTGGATAGCTCCGACATGGCGTTCAAGATTGCCGGATCGCTGGCGTTCAAGGAGGCAATGAAACTGGCGAAACCCGCCTTGCTCGAGCCCGTGATGAACGTGGAAGTCTCTGCCCCGGAGCAGTATTCGGGCGACATCATGGGTGACCTCAGCTCGCGGCGGGGGAGGATCACCGGCAGTGAGGCGCGCGGGGCGAACGTGGTTATCAGGGCGCAGGCGCCGTTCGCGGAAATGGTGAGCTACGCGACGGGCCTGACGTCGATGACGCAGGGCCGGGCCAGCTACACGATGGAGTTTTCGCACTACGACTACGTTCCGAGTGAAATCGCTGAAAAGGTGATTGCGGCGGCAAGGTCAGCGCGCGGCACGGTGATGGAGGAAGAAGAGGTCTGAGTGCTGGTTCCAGGGCGGGTGGCAGCGGCCGGGAGGCAAGGGGCGAGAGGCAAGGGATGGGGAGCTGCTGAAATGGCGCTCGCATGTGGCTTGCTACTTTTTAATTGATCGAAGCGGAGGCAGGATTCCGGCATCGGAAGGTCGGAAGGCGGATAAAATTTTCCATCTGACGATATCGCAACCTGTGCGGAATCGGATAATCTGCTCCGTACTCGCACATGCCATTCCCGAATGACCTCCGTGCGCTTCCGCGCGCGCGATTTTGAAAAAGAGAAAATGTGAGCCTGCTTTGGGTCGCGGCAAATATGGATTTGCCGGTCCAAAGACCGGGAGGGCCTTGCTAACAAGCTGATGTTTCATCGGGTTAACGGAAAATGAACGGACCTTAACATTCGTTCTTGACCCCTCAGGGTGCTTTTGGGGTAGACTCGTGGTTGCAGGCTTCTTGCCTGCGGACAGTTATATCCTGAGTTGGCATCCGTTCTGCTCTATTATACCGGAGGACGAAACAGCAATTCTAAAATGTCTTTTATGGTATTTCGCGTTCAAAAATCGGCTTTTTATTTTTTGATGGCGGCGAGCATTCTCTCCGTCCTGATGGGATGCGAAGATTCCATTAAGAATCCGGTCCAGGTTCATCCGATTCAAATTGCGCCGCCTGTTCAGCAGGAGCCCATTCCCCAGTTGCCACTCAATGCGGGCAACCGGCCGAACCGGCCCCTCGTTGTAATCAAACCGAACGGTCCTCAGTATCTCGCAGGTGAGAGCCTTGCCGCGTTTAACGCCGGCGAACTTGATTTCCGCGCCGGACGGCTTGGAAAAGCCCGGGAAGAGTTTGACGAGTCCCTGGACATGTTGCTGTCGAGCGGTTTTGACATAGAAGCGGACCCGAGATTGAACGATCTGTATCACCATATATTGGATACCGTCAGCCAGGATGAACTGGCTGCATTCCGCGATGGCGACGGATTCCGCGAGCAGAAAGCGACGCCGGCGCCGATCGATGAAATCGCGGCAGAGTCCGTTCCCCAGCCGGAAAATTTCGATCCCAACCTGCGCGGCCGCGCGGAGGGGGAAGTCGGAGCCATCTCTCACGACCTGCCGCTCACGGTGAACGATCCCGTCCTGACGTACCTCAATTATTTCAAGACCCCGCGAGGCAGCGCGATCGTTGAAACCGGTCTGCGTCGAGCCGGACGATACAGGGCCATGGTGCAGCGCGTCCTGCAGGAAGAGGGGATGCCGCAGGACCTGATCTATCTGGCGCAGGCGGAAAGCGCGTTCCTGCCGCAGGCAGTTTCAAAGGCGGGCGCCCGCGGGATGTGGCAGTTCATGTCCTTTGCCGGGCGGAAATATGGTTTGCAGAAGAGCTGGTGGGTGGACGAGCGTCAGGACCCGGAAAAGGCAACACGCGCCGCCGCGCGCGATTTGCGCGACTTGTATGACACATTTGGCGACTGGTATCTGGCCATGGCTGCTTACAATTCCGGGGCGGGAACCGTCCAGCACGCCATCGAGCGGACCGGCTATGCCGATTTCTGGGAACTGTATCGCCGTAACGTTCTTCCCCAGGAAACCAAAAATTATGTTCCCATCATTCTTGCGCTGACGTTGATCTCGAAGGACCCCGCCCGGTATGGAATCGAATTCCAGCCCGAGCCGCCGATGAAGGCAGATGCGGTGAAGCCGGGAAAGCCGATTGATTTGCGCCTGGTAGCGGAGACGATCGATACGGATCTTGAAACCCTTCGCGCCCTGAACCCTGAATTACTGAGGCTGGTCACTCCGGCCGATCCGAACTATGTCATGCGCCTGCCGGAAGGATCCGCCGAGCGATTTTTTGCCGAAATTGCCGCAATTCCTCCCGAAAAGTGGGTGAGCTGGCGCCGGCACAAGGTGGAGAACGGCGAGACGCTGTCGAGCATTGCCAAGCAATACCGGGTAGCCCCCGCGGAAATCGCCGACGCGAATGACCTGTCCGTTGGCGCTTCTCTGGAGCAGGGGGAAAAGCTGATTATCCCGGCGTCCGCGAGGTCCGAGACGGCGACCGGCAAGCTGATTCGTTACCGCGTGCGCCGAACGGACACACTGGGGTCCATTGCGGACGAGTTCGATGTGACCAGTACGGAGTTGCGCAAGTGGAACCACCTGAAGTCCGACCACGTTGTGCGCGGGATGGCGCTGCGGATTTATCCCGGCGGCATGACACCCCCCCCGGTGCAGACGGCAAAGGCCAAGCCGGCTGAACCCGCTCCGGTTCAGGAACCTGTGATCGCCCGGCGGAACGCCTCGAAAGAACTCCCCGTCATGGAAGCGCGTTCGAGCACGGTTGTTCACCACGTGATGCCGGGGGAGACGCTGTGGTCCATTGCGCGGGCCTACCGGACGACCGTGGAAGCGATTCAGTCCGGAAACAAGTACTTGTTCAGCCGTCCGTTGCAGGTGGGCGATACTCTCACAATCCTTCCCACTCACTAAATCTTCCCGATCGACGTTCTTGCTTTTTCTTCCATCTTTTCCCTAATATGAGCTGCGCACGTTCACGGCCGCGAAGCGGAGCGCCGCGGCTCTCAAAAATGCCCGGAAGACGGCGGAAAATTGCTCTTGTGCTTGACAAACATGCCGGATTCCGACTATAAGCCGCGTTGGCTGCTGGTGCCGCGGGATTCCTCAAAGGACGATCAAGAAAAGGGAGAACTGGGATGACCTACGAAAAAGAAGATCAAGGCGAAGAAACCGAGTTCGTTCATTTTGAGGAAGAGGAAGAACTCGGAGGCGATCCGGAAGAAGTGATCGAAGAGGAAGGCGAAGAGGAGTTGGTCATCTCCGAGCGCCCCGGTGTTGCGGCAACACCGCCGCCGTCACCGGCGAAAAAGAAGGCGGTAAAAAAGAAGGCGGCGAAAAAAGCGCCGGCCAAGATAGCGAAGAAAGCCGCGACAAAAAAGTCCAAGCCGAAAAAGAAGGCCAGACCGGCCCCCAAAAAAGCCAAGAAAAAGGCCGCGAAAAAATCCGCCAAGCGCCGCAGGTAGCGCGGGCGACTCCTATCAGAACGACCGAAAAAAACGGACCAGAGGCCCGGGGGAGTTTCTCCGGGCTTTTGTTTTTTTCAGGCGGGGCGCGAGAAAATGTTTCATTCCGGCGCTATGAAATTTCCCTGTGGGCCGTTCAAACTTCCCGAAGCGGAACAAATACCTTGCGGCTGAGGCTTTCGGTGAATAGCATGGGCGGCCATGAGGCTTGCCATCGAGCACATTCGGCGAATGAGAGGCGGCGCGCAGGCCCACCTGATGCGGTGCGATGACGGCGGGTATTACATCGTCAAATTTCAGAACAATCCCCAGCATTTGAGAATTCTGGCAAACGAAATGCTTGCAACACGCCTGGCGGCGCGGCTGGGGCTGTGCGTGCCGCAGGTGGAGGTGGTGGAAGTCCGCCCGGAATTGATCGCGTACACGGCGGATCTGGTCATGCAGCTGGGCCTCGGGAGAAAACCGTGCGCGGCTGGAAAGCAGTTTGGATCGCAGTTTCCCGGCCACCCCGCTCGCATGGCCGTGTATGATTTTTTGCCGGATGAGCAACTGTGCGCGGTGCGGAATCTTTCCGATTTTCTGGGGATTTTTGTCTTTGACAAGTGGACGTGCAATACGAACGGCCGCCAGGCGATTTTTTTTCGAGAACCGGAAGAAGGCGCGGCGCGCATCGCCGTAGCCGGTCCAGGAACGCCTGAGAACGCGGTCCAGGTTTCACCCACTTACGCAACATGCCCCTATACCGCAATGATGATCGATCATGGATTCTGCTTCAATGCGGGCGAATGGGATTTTCCGGACGCTCCGCTGCGCGGTCTGTATGCGCGGCACAGCGTGTATCAGGGCGTCGCGGGGATGGACGCGTTTGAGCCCTGGCTCGAACGCCTCGACAAACATATGACGGAGGCCGCTCTGGGCGAGGAGGCCGGCCACATTCCTCCGGAATGGTACGCCGACGACTGGACGGCGCTGGAACAATTGATCGAGCGGCTTTACGCACGGCGCAAGCGCGTGCGCGATTTGATTCTATCGGCCCGGAATTCCGGGCGGGATCCGTTTCCCAATTGGAAGTCACAGACGGGAGGCCTTCATGCCTGACCAGACATTGCAACCCTGCGCGTACCATGTGGTGCGCTACCAGCCCAACCTGATCCGCGATGAGTGGGTCAATATCGGAGTGCTGCTGCTCGACCCTTCTACGGGACGCGTTCGCCAGCGGTGGCTCGATGAGCCCGCCGACTTTGCCCGGCTGCGACGCCTGCACCCCGCGGCGGACGAAGAGCTTCTGCTGAGGCTCCCCGCGGAGTTCGACCGCCAGTTTGCCGGACGCGCAATGGACGCCGAAGCCATCCTCGATAAATTCGATCAGACGCTTTCCAACGCCGTGCAACTCGCTCCCCGCAAGGGGCTGCTGACGGCGGACGCCGACGCCGAGCTGGACCGCCTGTTTCACGACCAGGTCGAACCCCTGAGGGAAGTGAGGCGCGGTGTGGTGGAAATCCGGACGCGCAACGACGTGCGCGCCCAGGCCGCCGATTATTTCCGAACGGAAAAAATTCTCCGGCTGATGCAGCGGGGCGTGCGCGTCGAGGAATACACCGTGCCCGGCGACCCGATGCGCATCGATTTTTCCTACCGGCGGAATGGAACGCGCGGATTCGTTCACGCCGTGGCGCTCGGCCGGGACCCGGGACAAGCCAAACTACTGGCGTTTACCGCGCAAGCGATTCGCGAGCGCACCGCGCACTCGGAATTTCTCGCCATCACCGAACGCGAGCCGATTCGCGGCAATGTGCGCGATGGATTTGTCACCGGAGTCCTCGTCGAGAGCAATATCCGCGTGGTTCCGCTCGCCGAGCTGCGCAAGTGGGCGAAGGATGTGGCGCCGGTGTTGCGTGCGAACGGGGCGTGATTTGTAATTCGTGATTCGTGTTTGGTGAATTGTGTTTCGTGAATCGTGGAGAATCGCCGGTTGAAATGAAAAAGTCGAAAGTTCATGCCAACCTCATCGAAGAGATGAAGTACGGCTTGAACATTCGACTTTTAACTTTCATTTACGAATGCCGCTTGCCCCGCCGGATTCCCGGGCCCAGGACACGAATCGCGATTCACAAATCACGGTTCATGCCCCTACAAAATATCCTCGTTCCACCCCTCGAGATACGACTTAATCTTCCCGACGAATTGGTGCGCGATGGCGCCGTCCACAACGCGATGATCGTAGGACAGCGTCAGATAGACCATCGATCGGACAGCAATGGCATCTTCGATGACCATCGGCCGCTTTTGGATCGCGCCGATGCCGAGAATCGCGACGTTCGGCTGGTTGATGACAGGAAGGCCCATCAGGCCGCCGTAGATTCCCGGGTTGGTGATGGAAAACGTTCCTTCCTGCACTTCCTCGGGCTTGAGCTTTTTCGCGCGGGCGCGTTCGGCCAGGTCGTTGATGCCGCGCGCCAGGCCCAGGAAATTTTTCTCCTCGGCATTCTTGAGCACGGGCACGATCAATCCCCAGTCGAGCGCCACCGCGATGCCTACGTTGATCTCGCGGTGCAGAACCATCGTCGCGCCGTCGGCCGACGCGTTGACGGTCGGGAAGGCGCGCAGTCCCTCGACGCAAGCGCGCACGAAAAACGGCATGTAGGTCAGCTTGGTGCCGTACTTGGCTTCAAACGCGGATTTGGATTTTTCGCGAATCTTCGCAATTTTCGTCATGTCGGCTTCGTCAATGGAATAGACGTGCGGAGATACGCGCTTGGAAGCCACCATGTGCTCGGCAATGCGCTGGCGCATGTTACTCATGGGCTGCGCTTCGTAATTGCCGAAATAAATCCGTTCGCGGGACACGGCGTTTTCCAAGGAGGGATGCGCGGTCGCTCCGCCGGTCGCCGGCGGCGGCGCCGGGGTTGCCGCGGGACGCGCCGATGGCGCTGCCTGTGCCGGAGCAGACGCGGGAACCGGTTTCGAAACCCCGGATTCGAGCGCTTCCAGAATGTCCTTCTTGCTGACGCGCCCGCCCGCTCCGCTGCCTTCGATTTCGGCGAGGTCCATGTTGTTTTCTTTGGCGATTTTTCGCACCAGCGGGGAGCTGCGAATCTTGTCGCCATTGCCCCTTGCGGGAGGCGCTGCAGCGGGCGCGCTGGCCGCCTGTGGAACCGGCGCGGCTGGAACGGCTGAGGCAGGAGGAGGCGCCGTTGCGGCCTTGGGTGCGGCCTTCTCGGGAGCGGGCGCGGGCGCAGGAGCGGAAGTAGCCGCGGGCGCGCCGGCGGCGTCGATCACGGCGACAACCGTCTGGATCGGCACCGTCTGCCCCTCGGTGACCTTGATTTCCTTCAATACGCCGGCAGAGGGAGCGGGAATCTCCGCATCGACTTTGTCGGTTGAAATTTCGAAGAGCGGCTCATCGCGCTCGATCCGGTCGCCCGGCTTCTTGAGCCACTTGGTAATCGTTCCTTCAAAAATGCTTTCCCCCATTTGGGGCATGATGACGTCTACGGCCATGTGTGTCCTCGTTTCGGTGACTAGTGACTCGTGACTAGTGACTCGAGAGTGTTGACTCGTGACTGGTGATTCGTATTCGAGCTTGCGCGTCTTCCAGGCGCCAGGGGGAACAATCGAAAATCAAAAGTTAAAGCCGGCATCTTCACGCAGCAGTTGCCCGTCAAATGACCGACTTTAAACTTTCGACTCCCCGCGAATCAAAACTCACGAATCACGAATTACGGCTCACCAGTCAGCAGTTACCGGCTACCAGTCACAGCTAGTAGTGTGCCAGTTCCCGGGCCGCCGCGACAACCTTTGCGGCGTTGGGCCTGAAAAAATCCTCGAGCGGCGGCGAATACGGCACCGGCGTGTCGATCGAAGTCACGCGGCGAATGGGCCCATCGAGATCCTCGAACGCGCTTTCGGTGACGACCGCGGCAATCTCTCCGGCAATTCCGCCGGTGCGCGTGTCTTCGTGGACGACGAGCAGCTTGTTCGTTTTGCGCACCGAAGCCAGGATCGTTTCCCGGTCCAGCGGCAGCAGCGTGCGCAAATCCACGACCTCTGCGTCAATCCCTTCCTTCGCCAGTTCCGCCGCGGCATCGAGCGAAACATGCAGCATTGCAGCATAACTCAAAATGGTGAGGTCGCGCCCCTCCCGCCGGACCACGGCTTTTCCAATCGGTACCGTGTAATCGGCCGCAGGCAACTCTTCCTTGACCCGGCGGTACAGAAATTTGTGCTCGAAAAACAACACCGGATTGTTGTCGCGGATCGCCGATTTCAGAAGGCCCTTCGCGTCATGGGCCGTCGCCGGGCACACGATCTTCAGCCCGGGCGTATGCGCGAAATACATCTCCGGATTCGCCGAGTGAAACGGTCCGCCATGCACGCCGCCGCCGCATGGCCCGCGCAACACGAGCGGCACCGGCGCGCCCCACAGGTAGTGCGACTTCGCCGCATAATTGGTAATTATATTGAAGCAGCAGGCGATGAAATCGATGAATTGCATCTCCGCCACCGGACGCAGCCCCGCGTAACCCATGCCGATCGCCGCGCCCACAATCGCCGATTCGCTGATCGGCGTATCGATCACGCGCTCCCGGCCGAAGCGCTCCATCAAACCTTCGGAAACCTTGAATGCGCCGCCGTACGAGCCGACATCCTCGCCCATCAGGACGACAGCCGGGTCGCGCTCCATTTCCTCAAACAGCGCCTGGCGGATGGCATCGAGATAGGTGGTCTCCGCCATTTTTTAACGCCCCGCCTTGGCGGGAATTTTTTTCCGCCCGGATTTCTTAGGAGATTTCTTTGGCCATTTCTTCGCCGGTTTCGACGGCGATTCCGGGCTCGAACCACCTGCGCGCGGCAGAAGCATTTCCCTCCCGACCGGTTTTTCGCTCGAACGCGGCGGCATCGCTTCTTCCTTCGATCGTCGCCAAAGCGCTTCCACCGTATGGCAGCCGTCACAATACACGCCCTGCGCAGCGGACTCGGGCGGGGGAAACGGCGAGCTTTCCGCGAATTCGACATCGGAGTGGATTTCACGGGCGATGCGCTCGTCGATTTCCTTCTTTTGATCTGCGTCCCACAATTTATTTTCGGTCAGAAACTTTTCGTGCCGGGCAAGAGGATCGCGCTGTTTCCACCGGTCAAGAAGTTCCTGGGGCACATATTCGGCGGCGTCGTGCTGCGCGTGGCCGCGCATCCGCATCGTCTTGGCTTCGATCAACACCGGACCGTTTCCCGCTCGCGCGTGCGCAACGGCCTGACGAGCTGCGCGCTCGACGGCGATCACATCGTTCCCATCGACAATTGCGCTTTCCATCCCAAAGGCCCTGGCGCGGTCGGCAAGATTTTTCAACGGAACCTGTCGCTCGACCGGAGTGGCATAGGCAAACTGATTATTTTCCACGATCAGGACAAGCGGCGCTTTCTGCACCGCCGCCAGATTCAATCCTTCGTGAAACACCCCGGTCGAAGTGCCGCCGTCGCCGATCCACGTCATCGCCACAATGTTCTGGCCCAGGTAGCGCCCCGCCATCGCGACACCGGTCATGATGGGAATCAGATCGCCGAGCATGGAAGACGGCGCAACCACATGGCGCGTTTTGAGGTCCGCGACATGGCTTGTCCCGTCCCTGCCCTGCGTGGGCGACGTGAACTTCGCCATGTGCTGCGTCAGGACCTCGCGCGGTTTGAATCCGCGCACCAGCAGCGCGCCAATATTTCGGATCATCGGCGCGATCCAGTCGCCAGTGCCGAGCGCGTACGCCGTGCCCACAGAAATCGCCTCCTGACCGAGACTGGAATAGAGCCCGCCGAGAATTTTATTTTGCCGGAACAGCCGACCCATCTGTTCTTCCAGCTCGCGGTTGAGCCGCATGAAGTAGTAGAGGTCGAGGCACTGTTCGCGGGTTAGAGGAGGGGTTGTCATTTCCGAAGTTGCCCGGGCGCAAATCCGTTTTCAAGTTTCGACTTCGAAAAAGAACGGTTCGGCCGGGCCTTTCGCAGCGCAGCCACTCCTGGCTGTGCGCTTTTTACCGTGTCGGCACGCTTAAAAAACCACACAGCCAGGAGTGGCTGTGCTACGAAAAGCCGAATTGAACCAACCTTTTAAGACGGCGAAAACTCTTGAAACCTAAACGGCAGCCAACGCCGCGCTTTCCTGAAAAGGTCGAAGTAATTCGTCCAGTTCATTGCGATCGCATGCGCGCAAATTCAGTCCGAACATCTCTGCACAGTGCGTGGCGATCCGCGGCGCGACTTCCTTGATTTCCACGCGGCGGCCAAGCAATTTTTCCAGAGACGTCGCGCGCTTCCCCGAAATCCCGCAGGGCACGATCAGATCGAAATAGCGAAGGTCTGTCGAGACGTTGTAGGCGAATCCATGCGAGGTAACCCAGCGGCTCAAATGCACGCCGATCGCGCCGATTTTCTCCTCATCCTGAACTTCCTTTGCTTCCTCACCGTCCTCAACTTCCTTCTCAACCCAGACGCCGGTTCGTCCCGCCACGCGCATCGATGCGATGCCGAAATCAGCGGTCGTCCGAATCATGGCCTCTTCGAGACCGCGCACATACCAGGCCACGTCGCGGCGAATCTCGCCAAGATTGAGGATCGGATAGCCGACCAGTTGTCCCGGCCCGTGGTAAGTGATGTCGCCGCCGCGATTGGTTTCAATAAATGAAACGCCCATCTGTCGAAGCACTTGGCCGGAGGCGAGAAGATGGGCCAGCTTGCCGCTGCGGCCCAGCGTGATGACATGCGGGTGCTCGCACAGCAGCAGGACATCGGGAATGGCGCCCGCTTTGCGGGCCGCTACCATCCGCCGCTGCAGGTCCCAGGCGGCGGCGTATTCGACCCTTCCGAGATCGACAGCCAGACACTTTATCATCGCAATCGCGCCTTCAATTTTTGTCCTACGCGTTGATCGACAAGCCGCGCACCGCCGCCACGGCGTCCGACATCGCTTCCCATACCGTCGGATGCGCGTGCACGGTGGACATCAGATCGTCCACGGTTGCTTCCAGCTGCATCGCCGCCACGGCCTCGGCGATAATTTCGGTCGCGAAGGGACCGATGATATGGACGCCAAGAATCTCGCCGTATTTTTCATCGGTGACGACTTTAATAAAACCCTCATGATGGCCCAGGATCGTGGCTTTGCTGTTTCCGACAAATGGAAATTTCCCGGTCTTCACGGCGTAGCCCGCTTCACGCGCCGCCCGCTCGGTCAATCCGATCGAGGCGACCTGCGGCTCGGAATACGTCGCGTTGGGGATCCGAAGTTTTTCAATCGGCGGCATGTTCTTGCCTGCAATGTGCGCGACGCAGGAAATCCCCTCCATGGACGCGGCGTGCGCGAGTTGCGGCATCCCGGCGACGATGTCGCCGATCGCGTACAGGCGGGGTTCCGACGTCTCCATGTACGGGCCGACATGAATAAATCCGCGCTCGATCTTCGCCTTCGATTTTTCGAGGCCGAGATTTTCGGTTTTCGGCACGCGCCCCACGGCCATCAGGACTTTTTCGGCGGCAGTCGTCTGCACTTTTCCAGCCTTGTCCTTGAAGGAAACGATTGCGCCGTTGGCATCCTTGGTCACCGATTCGACTTTGGCCTCGGTGAAAATTTGAATGCCTTTTTTCTTCAGCGCTTTTTCGAGTTCGGCGGATATTTCGTCGTCTTCCACGGGCGTAACGCGCGGCAGCATTTCCAGAATCGTGACCTGCGTCCCGAATGTATTGAAAATGGAGGCAAATTCGACGCCCACCGCTCCCGCGCCCACGATCACCAGCGTCTTCGGCACCGCCGGAACTTGCAACATTTCAATATTGCTCAGCACCGTTTTCCCGTCGATCTCGATCCCGGGCAGCGAACGTGCCGCCGAGCCCGTGGCGAACAGGATGTGCGTTGCCTCGACTTCCGTGGTCTTGCCGTCCGCCTCGACGCTCACGCGGCCCGGCCCCGCCCAGCGCCCCCAACCCCTCATGCCTTCCACTTTGTTCTTGCGGAACAGGAACTCGATGCCTTTGGCGTGCTTGTTGACGATTTTTTCCTTGCGCGCCAGCGTGGCCGGCCAGTTCAGCGAAAATTCCTTCACGTCGATGCCAAATTCCTTGGCATTCTTGATATTGTCGAAAATTTCGGCATGGTGCAGCAGGACTTTCGTGGGAATACAGCCCACGTGCAGGCACGTGCCGCCCAGAAAACCGTCCTTTTCAATCACCAGGGTTTTCAAACCCCACTGCGAAGCCCGGATCGCGGTGTTGTAACCGCCCGGACCGCTGCCGATGATGGCTAGATCGTATTTGGCCAAGTTTCCTCCGCGGCAGGCAGAAGCGCCGCTTGCAATGCAAAGATTTGGTGGAAGTACAGCCGGCGTCCGCCTTGTCGCGCGGCCTGCCCCACATTAGATGAATGGCATGCGCAAAAGTTCCGCGCCGTAATTCTATCAGCGGGCCGGATGCCTCGCAACACGTTGGGGCGGTGGGCAATGCTCCAGTAGCACAGGCTTCCGCCTGTGGAGTTTTGAGTTCTGTCAGGCCACTACCCGCCAAAGATGTTGGATTGCAGTTTCAAACGAGCTTGCAATTTTCGGAATTCAAAACCCACAGGCGAAAGCCTGTGCCACTCAATGCGAAAAATAATCGAGTGCGCTCGCAAGACTTGTGGGTGTATAAGTCTGCTCATCGGAAGGCCAGAGTGGAAATTCCCGGGGAACGCATTTCACGAAGGAGATCGACATGGGCACATTGAAAAGCGTCGGAGTGATTTTGCTCATCGCCGTGGCTGCCGTCACGGGCCTGCTGCTCGGGGAACGCATCCAGGCGGCAAAGCCCGTGCGCGCGGCGGATACATCTGCGGGTCCGCTCCCCAAGGACGTCTATCCCGATTCACTCAATCGTCTCCCGCTGATCAAGCGCGAAGAGATGGACGATTTCGGCAAAAAAGTTTTTGACGAACAAAACGGGCCCGCATCGCAATCGTGGAGCGGAGGCCGGGCCGCCATCCGTCTCTACAGCCCGAGGCTTGCGAAATCCATGGCCGACGCACACCATTACCTCAAATTTGAATCCGGATTGGGAGATCGCTTGACGGAGATCGCCGTTTTAACGACGGCGCGCATGATCAACCACCAGTTTGAATATACACAATGGGAAATCCACGGGCGGATGGACGGCAGTTTTCATGTGGAACCCGAAATCATCGACATCATCAAGTACAACAAGCCCGTCGTCGGGCTCGGCGAAAAGGAAACCGTCATCATCAATTTCGGACGCGAACTTTTCGGCAGGCAGAAAGTTTCCTCGGAAACGTTCGCCCACGCGCTGCGCTTGTTCGGTCCCCGCGGCGTTGTGGATTTGACCAATCTGATGGCCATCTATAACGCCACTGCGCTGGAAATGGATGCGTTTGACCAGCACCTGTTGCCGGGACAAAAACCACTCCTCCCACAGCGATAGAACGGAAAACGCGCTGAAGTTTCCACCGCATGAAGTTCCAACCGTTTTGCAGGTCCTCAAGCCGGTGGACAGGCGTTCTCGACGCTTGTAACACGGACCAGTTGTTTCGCGAGCGCCATGTAGGGAAGCAGGCCGGCTTCGAGGAGTTCATAGTTCTTAATGGCCGATCCGATGAAGTGCAGGCGTTTCTCAAAACTGGGAAGAGGTGAAGCGGACCCCGCTTCCATCGGTGGGAATTCTTCCGGCGGATTCGAGCCCAGGGTCGCAAACTCAACGGAAACGCTGAGTCGAGGTGGCGCCAGCGGGCTGGAGATCGATCCCCAGTGGACCACGTCCGAACCCCAACCGAGAAAGGAACCGGCCGTGGCCGGCAATGCTTTTGCATTTTGCAGAAGGTTTCGCACGTCCGCGAATGAGAATGCCCCGGCCTGCTCGAAGCGAACCGCCGCAGCATCTGTTTCCGCATTGCGCCGCACCACGTACATGCAACCGTTTTCCAGAGTGGCTTCACTCAAGGCCAACCACAACGTCAGCTTATTCGAATCGGTTGCCCCATCCACGTGGGGTCGCCACCCGCTGGAGCCGGCAGGAACGTAATGTCCCCAGATATAAGAGAGCTGGCGATAGTCTTCCCCGAGAACTCTTCTCAGGAACCGGGCGAAGACCGGTCCTCGAAATGCCCGCCAGAATTCGTCATAGACAAAAACAAAAGTAGGGTGCCAACCCGCGTTCCGGGTCACGTCGAAGCATGTACTCATTTGTTCAACGGCGGATTTACAAAGAACCGCGGGCACTTGGAAATAGCCGGATGCGGAAAATGTTTGCAGCGCAGACTCCAGAATGGAAGCATCCACAGCGGAATTTTCGAAAATAGCAACCGGCTCTTTCCCGCAGATTGACATGGCGGGGTTCAACTTCCGCCAGTAGCGCGGGTCGAGAGCGTTGTTCAATTGAATGTCGAGATTGGAATTCCCGGCAAGTGCGCGCGCACGAAGTTCCAGGATCGTTTTCCTGAACTCAGCCGAGTTGGGATCCATTGTTCACCTTCCGCGCCTTCGCCGTTCATGATCGCCGTGTCCGCACCGGGTTGCAATCCGATTTTTATGCGTGGCCTTCATTCCGCCATGTCCCTTGCCTGCGCATCGTGTTATTGAAAAGAACAACCTATCGCGGATGCAGTCTTTTCTTCTCCAAGGCGGTAAGACTACAGTTGTGGCGATTCCTCTGCGCCGGATGGCACGCACAGTTCTCGAACGATATGCGATCCGGCCAGTGCCCAGGGAAAGGTTTATGGCGTGAGCACGTCAACGATTCAGGCGGAACGTCGCGCTTGTGCAAGGAAGTCGCTGAACCCGCTTCCTTACATCCATCTGCCGTCCGACAATGGAGGAATTGTTCTGGATGTCTCCGAGGGTGGCCTGCGCTTTCGTGCCACCACTCCTTTGGAACCATCCGGGTCGTTTCCTTTCTGGTTCAAGGCCCATTCCAATCGGATCGAGGGTGAAGCGGAAATTGTGTGGCTCGACGAAGCAGCAAAAATCGGCGGCCTGCGATTCACGAATCTGCCGCAGAAAGCCCGCGACCAAATCCGCAAATGGCCGGCCGATCCAACCTTGAGGCCAAGCATTGGTGAAGACTTTGCTCTGCACGTCTACGCTCCGGAGCCGCCCCGTTACCGCTGGTATGATTGGCGCGCCGCCCGCGCATTTCTGGAAACCTGTTCCCGGCAGGCCGGGCATGGGCTTAACTCCTTCGCAACGAAAATAGACGCGACCCTCGGGCCTATGATGCACCGCGCTCTGGCGGAATTGCGGGCGCCGATCCGTTCAGGACCCCATTTCCAAATGAGCCGACCGAGGATTTTGAAGTTGGCCGGCGGAGTGTTTCTCGGTATCGTTTTATTGACCTTGTCCTACACCCATCGCCGCCAGGCAGGCGATTCGCTCATCTGGATGGGAATGAGAATTTCGGGGCAAATCCCCGTCGTCGCGCCCCCTCCGGCGATGGCTTCAGCCATTCCGCAAGTTGAAGATCGCTCCGTCCACCGACCACCGATCGAGATGACGCCGGCAAATCCTGCGCCCCAGCCCATGAGTGACTTGGCGGCGTCCGCTCCAGTGGATCATTCGCCCGCTCTACGCGCACCGCGCGTTCCCGCGCCGAATGCGGGGCTTCCGAAAATCAACAGGATCGACAAAATCGAAAAGGTCAACAAGGTCAAGACATCCGGTACAGAACTACTGGTGCAAGTGGCGGCGCTTACGAAACAGTCTGAAGCACACGATCTGGTCGAGGCCCTGCGTGGCAAAAATTTCCCGGCTTCGGTTCGGATGCTTCCCGCCGATTCCCTGTATCGAGTCGTGTTAGGGCCGTATGCCGACAAGACGCCAGCGCTGGCGGAGTGCGGCAAGCTCGAGCGAGCCGGCTATCATGCCTTTATCCGGCGCGAACCCGCCGCCGTATTGTCCGACCTGAGAGAATCGCGGCCGGCAAACTTCTGACGTTACCAGGAACGCCGCCGATTGAGCGTGCGAACCTTTGACGGATCGTCCAACCGTTAAATAAGCCTTCGGTTTACTTTGCCAGTGGATCCGGCCGCAACTGGAAGTGCACAATAAAGCTCGTCGCCCCTTTGCCGCCTTCGTTGTGTGAACTCACCCGCGTATCGTTGGATGACCACAGGCCTCTGCCTTTCCATCCGGCTTTGGGGTCGTCGATGCGGCCATCCATGTAGCGCATGTAGAATCCGAGCGGATACGGCACGCGCAGGGTGATGAATTTTTTGGTCTTCGGATCAAACACAATCAGCGCGTCCGAATCCGTGCCCGCGATCACTGGGACGTTTTCGCCCAGACCGAAGGTGTTGAACCGGTCTACCCAGTTGTAATAGAAGAAATCCGATGGCACATTGCTGCCCTTGAATTTCGGGCCGGGCACCGGATAGATCGTCCATCCCTCTGGGCAATGCTGGCCTGAAGCTTCTGGCCCTTTAAACACTTTGCACTTGCGCCGGTCAAAGCTGGCGAGTTCGTTTGTTCCCGCGAGGGCGGTCCAAACGATTCCATTCGAATCCACGTCAATTCCCTCCGGAGAATAGGACATTGCGCCGGGCAGTTTGGGATTATTGTATGGAGGCTCGTAGGCTTCGGTCAGGCACGTGGCCGGAGGATTCGCACCCAGCGTGATGCGGACGATTCTGCCGGGCACGGGGTTCTGCGTGGCGTACCAGACGGCATGGTCCACCGGACTGACGCTAATACCATAGCCGCCGGTGGGAACCTGGCGGTCGAGTTTCGGATCGGGCGGCTCATTCTCTTTTGTGAACGCGCCGGTCTTGCCGTCGCCGTTGTAATCGATCACGGCAGGGCACCAGCCTTGCGATTTCTCCGCGTCCTGCGTCTGGTCCCAGACTCGTGTCTTCACCCAGCCGATTCCAAAACGCGAAGTCGGTCCGCCGTTATCGCCGGCGGTGACATACAAGGTTTCGTCTTTGTCATTGTCGATGATCGCGTGCGACCCGCCGAAGCAGGTATCAATCAATCCAAATTTCCCGGCCTTGGAATCGTAGTAGGCGATCTGCCTGCCGTTGGCCTTCAGCGGGAAATTCTTTCCGAACGGATTATTCGAAACGCCGTTGCAAAAGGCCGGAATCGATTCCCGGTGATCTTCGAGGATGAACCACGTGCGGCCCTTGCTGTCACGCATTGCCGACTCTTCTTCGAGCGTGTCATCGAAAACAGTTTCAAGATCCCAATAGGGGGACGGCTTCATGAATGTTTGCGGATGCGTACGCCGGAACTCCGCGGCAACTTCCGGGATGGGAACAGGAATCGCGAATTTTGTATTCTCGACCGGATCGATGCCTTCCAACATGCCGGAAGACCATTCCGTCGCATACACCGGACCGTACGGATTCGTGGTCGGCGTGTGCTTGTTCACGCTGATCGCATCGTGTACGAACGACTTGGGCGTACCCACGTCCCACAGAGTCGCCACGATATTGCGTTCCAGTCCCTGGGGCCTTGCCGGCGCCGGGGGCAATTCGCCCGCCGCGACGCGGTCGGTCCAATCGGCGAACATGGCGATCGTTCGGTCGTACCCCAAATGCGAGACACTGGACACCATTGAAAATCCGATCTGGCCGGACTGAATTCGCCGCTGCCAGGCCTTGACGCCGGAATCGAAATGTCCGAGTTGCGCGGGGATCTCGCGCGTGGCCTTGTCGCCAAACTGGTGGCAGGCTGCGCAGCCTCGTTTGAAGGCATAAATCCAGTCGTCCTCGCTCATCGGCGCCGAGTCGCCAACCTTCATGGGAAAGGCGTCTTTCGGCGGGAGCTTCAACAGCGAGAACCAGTAGTCGGCTGGATAATACTGCGCGGCGGCCTTCGCGTCCGGAGCGAGAACCGCGGTTAACGCGAGCGTGCTTCCCGGGGCGGCCTGCACGGGCTGCGAATCCACCAGGCCATAACCTCTCACCCAAATTTTGTAAGTGGTCTTCGGCAGCTGAGGGAGAAGGTACCGGCCCTTATCGTCCGTCACCACTATTTTGCGAAACTTGGTGGGCAGAGCGTCAGTTTCCGCGATCACCCAGACGCCGGCTTCGGGCCCCTTCGCGCTCGTAACCATGCCGCTGATCACGTCGGCTTCCGTGGAAGGGCCGTTGGATCCAGCCTGTGCTGAGGCCGTGCTTCGCGGACGTGCTTCGGTCCTGGTCATGATCGAGCCCAGCAAGCCTGAAATCACGAGGCAGAACATTGCGGATCGCCTCATCCAATTGGTTCGCATCGCATTATTCCTTTCCCTGCGTAGATGAAAATGCACCGCCCACTTTTGCGGCCAAACATGAAATTTAGAAAATCCAAAATTCGTTAAAGGATCGGGGAAACGGAACACAGTACGTCGGTTCTCAGATGGATCGGAAAATTCCGTCACAATCTCCCGTTAAGGACCGTTATACACCCTGGCCGCTTCCCGCCGAATCAGTATTTTTCGTCGGAAGATCGCTGTCTGTCCCAATTGACCGGTGTCCGAATGATTCCGGTACCCGCCTTGTTTTAGTGCAAGGCCCGGCGTCCAATTGACCTATTTTTATTGACTGCTCTCATTGTCCGTGTCCGTTTACTTCTGAGGGGGGATAGTACCAATGGCCTATGAGCGGTTTCCAATTTCAGATGAGAGCATTAAGGATACCCGGCCTTGCGCTCCTAAGGCGGGGTTATCGGAGGCGCCATGCCGCGCAGATTGACTCTCCTTGCCGGGTTGCTGATGCTCGCAGGTTTGTGTACATCCGCGTGGTCCCAGGATTCGCCCTCGCTGGGCGACTTGGCCAGACAACTTCGCAAAGACAAGACCAATTCTTCCTCGGCCAAAGTGATCACCAACGATGACATTGGGCCGAGTTCGCAGAGTGGACCGATCGGCTTAGGCGCGCCGATTCCCGGCAAACCCGGGACCATCGAATCGGAACAATCGGAACTCGACAAAATGGAAGCAAAGGTAAGACAGCTTGACTCGACCGATTGCGCAGCGCTCGTCAAAACCATTCTGAAAGGGCAGGACACGCCTTTCCCGGCACGCCATGCCTGGGAAGAAAAATTGTGCGCCTCCAAGCAGACCTATGTCCGACAAGGATTGGAAGTCATCGACCGGTCCAGACAACTGCTCTCCACCGCGAAGTTCCTGCAAGATTCCGCGGGTGGAAAAGCACTCCCGCCCGACGATCCCCGAGTGAAGGATTTCATCGCCAAGTGGAAGCAGGTAATTGAGTATGCCAATCGAGCCGATGCGACATTTATGGCGGTCGCCATGGAAGGGCCGGACCTTTCCAAACAGAGCGCCGCGACAGAATCGAATTCGTCGCGTCCATAGATTCGGAAATTTAGGAACCGATCGTACCTTCCTTGACAGTTGCAAAGAGCAGGCCTACAATCACCCGTTTGTAATTGCGTTGATTGAGGGAACGTGGGGCCTGTGACTATGGATAAGAAGCGTCTCGAATACTATAAGAAGAAATTGCAGACCCGCCGCGAGGAATTGCTGAAATCGATTGCCCGGACCGAGGAAGAAGGCCGGACAGCGGACGACGATCCGACCGTGGATCTTGCCGACAAGGCCGCCAATTCCTACACCAAGGAATTTCTGTTCGGCATGACCAATACCGACCGGTCCATGCTGAATCTGATTGATGAAGCGCTGCTGCGGATCAAGAGGGGTACGTACGGCACGTGTATCGAGTGCGAAGAGGAACTCCAGCAAAAACGCCTCGAAGCTGTGCCCTGGGCGAAGTATTGCGTGAAGTGCGCCGAGAAACACGAGCAGGGACTGCTCTAGCCCGGCGATAAAATTCTTCTGAAGCGGGCGTCTCGATTCGGTTGAGACGCCCGTTTTTCATTTTCCCACACCTGTCATTATTCATGTCTTTTTAACAATTTAGGGCTTTCCCCCGGGAAAGGACTGGCGTAGGCTTGACGCATCTTGGTCCGGCTTGCCGCTTCCGTACAGGCCCAATGGCGTGGCATGCGCGACGCCCTTGCATCGCTGGTATTCCCGGCTCCGTGCCGGATCTGCGGCCGAATGCTGGACACCGGCACACGCATCCCGTTCTGCCACTCCTGTTGCACCCAACTCTCGCAGACACTTCCCATGCCACAGTGCGCGCAATGCGGACGGCCCATTGTTTCGTCGGCTGTGGGGGAAGCCGGCTCGGCGCCTCGATGCCACATGTGCCGCCGCGGCGCCTATGATTTCGACCTGGCGAGGAGCTTCGGCGCTTACTCCCCAAAGATGGCCCGCGCGGTCCTGATGCTCAAGTACAGCGACGTCACACCGCTGGGGGAATGGTTTGCCGCCCTCCTCGCCCAGGTCGTGAGAGCCGATCCCTCTCTATCGGAAGTCGATGCAGTAATCCCTGTGCCGCTTGATGCGGGAAGGATGCAGGAGCGGGGCTACAACCAGGCGGAACTCATTGCCCGGCCGCTGGCTCGGATGTTGCGTCTCCCATTTCGAACTTATTTGCTGGTTCGGACGCGACCGAGGCCCCCCCAGTTGCGTCTAACCAGACGCGAGCGCTGGGAGACCGTTCGCGGCGCTTATGCAACGCATAAGAGGGCTCAGGTTGACAAAATGCGCGCAATGCTGGTAGATGATGTATTTACTACCGGGGCTACGCTAGATGCCTGCTCCAAGGCCTTAAGGCTGGCTGGCGCTGTCCGGGTGGTGGGTCTGACGGTTGCAAGAGCTCTGCCTCAATTCCTAAACCCGGAGGCGGCAATGACTTACCAGGACCTTGGGGAATGAAACCACCGGGCCACATCGCTAGACCGCCCCGGCTGAAACCCCTGCCGGATGCCCGAGCGGAGAAGCGTCCACCGGGCGCTGTACCCCCCGCTGCCCGAAAGCCCACCATCATGCAGGAACCTGTCCTCGTCCTGAACGCCACCTTTGAGCCAATTAATGTTACTGCCGTTCGTCGCGCAATGGTCCTGATGATCAAGGGTGTGGCCCAAGCCGAGGAAATCAACCATACGCATGTGCACTCGGCGTCCCGGGCACTTCCCGTGCCCTCGGTGATTCGCCTGCTCGCCTACCGGCACATCCCGCAGCAGACTCGGGCGCTCTCGCGGAAAAATATACTGTTGCGCGACCGCAACACCTGCCAGTTCTGCAGCCGCACGCTTCCTGCCTCTGAATTGACCCTGGACCATGTAGTGCCCCGGTCCCGTGGCGGGCGATCATCGTGGGAGAATCTGGTGGCTTGCTGTTATAAATGCAATAACAGCAAGGGTGACCGCACCCCGGAGGAAGCCGGGTTCGCTCTAGCACGTCGGCCGCGTCCCTTTACGCTACACACATCCCGACAATTGATGCGGCTGATTGGCAACAAAGATGAAAAGTGGCGTAAGTATTTGTTTTACTGATATTTGCGCGCTCGCACGGAATCTCGCCCGTTTTTTTCTAAAATTTCTCTAATTTGAACAACCTTTTTCTGTTTCCAGCGTCTAATTAATTAAACCACTACAAGGACACACCCCGGGAAGCAGCGTTGGTTATGCCAAGGCTGCTTCTCTTATTTTAGACCTGTTTTTCGCGGTATTTTTCGACTTCCCGAATACATCCGTCCTATTGCCTGAACATCACCTTCAATGTCCTGCGCCAGTTTTCCCCGAGGGCGATGCGCACGACTTCGATTTCCGCTGATAAGTATCGTATTACGATATCATTGGCGGGATGGAATCGAAATCCAGGGGCGACCAGAAACAGAAGGGGCGGCTTGGCATTCAATGGCACCTCGGAAAAGTAGCCGTATCTGCGAAAATCGTCCTCCTCGTGATGCCAACGCACACGAAGCCAGTAATCCACCGCCTGCATCACCAACTGAATGTCCTCGGATGCTTTCAGTTCGATCACCGCGAGCCTGCCGTCGCGCGTCGTTGCCAGCAGATCGATCATCCCTCGGTCGCCGGAAGAGAATGCGGGAACTTGTGTGTACATCTGCCGCGCATCGAGGCGCGCGTCGATCCGCGACGGGTCGGCGGCGACCATTGTTTCCAGCCACCGCTCCGGCTGCGCACGATAGAGGCGGTGCTTGGTATCGGAGGCAAGCGGATGGCGGTGGATTTCCAATTGCCTCACTAATGCTTCCAGTGCGGGCCATTTCCCCGGCGTCAAGACCTCTTGACGGTCTCCCAGGCCGAACCACATGGCGCCCAGCCGCCAGCGCGCAAACTCGAGACCGCGAAAGCGCAATGTCACTTCCTGTGATGCCGGGGCGACGCCGATCCGGATTGCCTCGGGAACCAGGCGCTGGATTCGCTCCGCCTCCGGCATCGCGGCGGCAATTGCCTGCTCGATTTCGCGGCGCGCGGTGATCCATGTCGCGAGGTTCCCGGCATCGGAAACGGCGATTCGCCGCACGCGCCAGTGCAGAGGATCGTATTCGTACAGCTCAACTGCGCAGGGAGAGGCGAGCGCCCTCATTCGATGCGCGGTAATTGTAGAAGTCTCGCGAGGCAGGAACAGGCGCAGGCCGATCACCGAATGGCGCTTCGCGCGTTCCCTGGCCTGATGAAGCCAGATCAGGCCAAACGTCAGCATGCCGTCGATGGTGGCGCCGTCTTCGTTTGGCGAAGCGCCCAGCACGGCAACCGCTTCCGAGCCTCGATGAACGATCCCGCGCGTGTATGAACCTGAGAGGGAACGGTGCAAATCCGCCGTAGTCGTCAGCGAGTCCACGGTTTCATCGGGAAAATGGTCGGTCAGAACCCGTCGCAAGCGGTCGCAGAACTGTCCGCGGTCCACGCGGCGCGGTTCGCGTCGGTTTCCATTGGCGACAAATTCGAGCTGCACAGGCCGCGCATTTCCGAAGCGTGCGACTTCCACGACCACTCGATCGCTCGCCTGCTCTGCAAGGCGCAGAACGCGGCGGACCAGGCTTTGCTGCGCGCTCCAAAGGTGGAGCACCGCAGCGTCGCCCTGGGGCCGCACTTCATAGCTGACGCCGTCGAGCGCGGCCAGCCATTCCCCATTTTCGCGGACCTCCGGTGCACCCGTTGCGTACACAACGTCCAGGGCCCGTCGAAGTTCATCGGCCAGTTCCATCGCTGCGGATTATATGCGCAACGGGGCGGAGCGAGGCAAGCGAGAAGTCATGTTTAGTGCCACGTGGTTTCAGGTGGGCGAATTTCAGTGGCGCAGGCTTCAGCCTGTGCCCCTAAAGGCGTTACTTGAACGAAAGCCCCGTCACACGAATCGACGGATATGCATTATTCCACTGCGCGGAGATGTGTTCGTAGCCGACCTGAAAATCGCGTTGCTG
This sequence comes from Terriglobia bacterium, assembly GCA_963788335.1. GTDB lineage: Bacteria > Acidobacteriota > Terriglobia > Acidiferrales > UBA7541 > Palsa-360. The sequence goes on along the minus strand of CAWBGM010000004.1, from coordinate 230,812 downwards.
GCCGGTCGTCATGGGCGCGGCATTCGGTAGAAATAATCGCTGCTTGTCGCGCTGAACGACCTGATTGAAGGGATCGTGAAATTCGAGGGTGATTTCAATCTGCTTGATCTTGCGATCGCCGCCGTTTTCCACCGTGCCAAACACAAACGTCACTTCCTGATTCAGAAAATTTGCCGCACGGCTCATCTTGGGATCGAGAAAATGAATTTGCGAAGCATACGCCAGCTCAGCCGGACCCATCGGCAATGGCTTGTCTTCATCCGTTTCGGCGGTGGTGGCATAGCGGCTGTACATCACGGCGCCGGTAACGAGCAGGGCTACAATGACGATGCCGATTAGGAAAGCGAAGGGCAGCCCGCTGCGTTCTTCCTGAGGGATCAAGTGTTCCGTCCTCCCGATTGCATTTCTTCGCATTCGCCCGGCTCTTTAGCGACCCGCCGCAATCCGATCGATCAAGGGAACAGGCAGTCCGGCCCGCCGCATTCGGAATTGCACTGCGGCAACATCATAGGGCACGCGCCAGAATTCAATCACCTGATGATCCAGGTCGGCGATGGCAAATGCGGCGCGCGGATCGCCGTCGCGGGGCTGCCCGATCGAGCCGGGATTGAGCAGGTAGCGAGTCCCGGGCTCGATGCGCAGTGCCGCGAACTTGGGACCTGCCTCGGGGCGAAGTTGAATCACGCCGATTTGTTCTTCGCGATAGGAAAATCCGCCTTGATAATGCGTGTGCCCAAAAAACGTCACGTCCGTCGGAGAGTCCAGCAAGCCGCCCATCGCCTGCCCCGGCACGAAAACGTATTCGTCCTCGTCGTGATACGAACCGTGAACCAGCGTCAGATTTTCCAACGAAGCGGGGCCCGGCGCCAATTGCGCGATGTACTCCATGTGCTCGGGCCGAAGATTTTCGCGCGTCCATGCCGCGGCGATCTGCGCCACGGGATTGAAATCTTCCAGGCCCGTCAACCCGGCGACGGCCTTGTCATGATTGCCGCGAATGATGATTGGGGCGAGCGCTTTCACGCGTTGGGTGACTTCGTTGGGGTCCGGGCCGTAATCCACCACGTCGCCCAGGCAAACGACGCGCTCCCAACCGCCCTCGACCGCGGCCAGCGCCGCTTCGAGCGCAGTGGAATTGGCATGAATGTCGCTTAGGATCAGAAATCGCATCAGTGAAGTATGCCCGCCGCCCGCGAATCAGTATAGTCGAAATCGGCGACAAGCCTCCAGTGGCACAGGCTTCAGCCCGTGGGTTTTTGAATTTTGCATGGTCCGGGAAAAAAGCCACAGGCTGAAGCCTGCGCTACGAAAACCTCGCCAAACTGCTATCCGCGAATCCACATGCAATCGCCATAGCTGTAAAAGCGGTATTCCGCTTCGACGGCGTGGCGATACGCGCGCAGGATGAATTCACGGTCCGCAAACGCGCTGACCAGAACGAGCAGCGTGGATTCGGGTAAATGGAAATTGGTCAGCAGTTGATCGACCGCGCGGAATTTATATCCGGGCTTGATGAAAATATCCGCTTGGGCCTGCCCTGATTCAACGAGTCGAGGATTCCCGCGATTGCTGTCGCCGGTTTTCAGGGCGGATTTTGTCGCGGCGTCTTCGAGAGCGCGCACGACCGTGGTTCCTATGGCGAGGATGGGCCGCGCGTCGCGTCGCGCGTTGCAGATCGCGGTTGCCGTCGCTTCGGAGATTTCGTAGCGCTCGGTGTGAATGTTGTGCCGTTCGATTTCTTCTTCGTGAATCGGCTGAAACGTGCCGAGGCCCACGTCGAGTGTGACGGCTGCGATTTCGATTTTACGCTCGCGCAACTTTTCAAGAATGGCGGGAGAAAAATGAAGGCCTGCCGTGGGGGCGGCCACCGCTCCCGGACGGTCCGCGAAAATTGTCTGGTAGCGCTCGCGGTCCGCCAGATCGTCGCCGCGCGCAATATAGGGAGGAAGCGGGATGTGGCCGAGGCGCTCGAGGGCCTGACTCACGTCTCCTTCGGCGGACAGGAGAATCCGTCGCTCGCCATACTCGCCGCGCGCAATTACTTCAGCGAAAAGTTGGCCGCCGCCGAACTCGACTCGCTCTCCCACATGCATCTTCCTGCCCGGGCGCACCAGTGCTTCCCATTCGTCGGGAGAAATTTGGCGCGTCAGAAGGACTTCAATTTCGGAAGAGAGAAATTCCTGTTTGGCGCGGCGGTTTCGTCCGGGCGGTTCGGCGCGAACACCCAGGCGCCGGCCAAACAGGCGCGCGGGAATCACCCGCGCGTTGTTCACCACGATCAATTCGTCTCCCCGCAGCAGGTCAGGGAAAGAAGAAAAGGAAAAATCCTGCCAGGTTTGCTTCTCCCGGTCGAGAAGGAGCATGCGAGAGGCGTCACGCTCATCAAGGGGCCGCTGGGCAATGCGTTCCAAGGGCAAATCGAACTTGAAGTCAGATAGAAGCATAGTTGAGTGCAGGCACTATAGAACATTCAATTAAAAAAGTAAAAAGCAACATTCTTCTGAATAATGTAAGACGCTTATATACAATAGTTTGAGAGTATAATGCGATAGAAATGCTGGAACTCAGAAAATACTTGACAGCTAGACACGCATATTATATGCTTCGCATGCAGTTAATTTATAAGACGAAACGTAAGGAGAACTTAGCCATGACCACGATTACTCGATTCCGGCCCTATCGAGGCTTTGCTACATTGCAGGATCAGGTCAATCGAATTTTTAACGAGACGGCACAGACACAAGGCGAAGAAACCGCGCTTACGACCTGGGCGCCATCCGTAGACATCTACGAGACGCCGAATGAATTGGTCGTGAAGGCCGATCTTCCCGAAGTGAACGAGAAGGAAATCGACGTGCGCGTCGAGAACAACTTGCTCACGATTCGCGGGGAGCGTAAGTTTGAGAAGTCCGTATCGGAGGAGAACTATCTGCGCGTTGAGAGAACCTATGGCGCGTTCAGCCGCAGCTTTTCACTGCCGAACACGGTGAACGCCGAAGCCATCCGCGCGGAATACAAGAATGGCGTCCTTACCGTGAACCTTCCCAAGCGCGAGGAATCCAAACCGCGCCAGGTGAAGGTGAACGTGACGTCTCCAAACAGCAATTAACCGCCCGGGAAAACATTTGGACTGAAACGGCAGGGGGCCGGTAGTAAACTGGCCCCCTGTTTTTCTTGAAGAGGAAAGCACGAAACGAGGTAAGCAGACAATGATCCGCTTCGACAAGCTCACACTGAAAGCGCAGGAAGCCGTTCAATCGGCGCAGGACATTGCGGCGCGTCACGACAATCAGCAGGTCGAACCGCTGCACCTGTTGGCCGCACTTGTCGCGCAGCATGACGGGGTTGTGCCGCCGCTGCTTTCGCGTCTGGGGATTCGTCCGGAAGCGCTTGCCAGCGAAATTGAGGTGCGTCTGGGGCGCCTGCCGAAAGTAACCGGCGTCGCGCAGCAGCAATTGAGCGCGGCTTCGAACAAAGTTCTGGAAGGCGCGTTTGTCGAAGCGGAGCAATTCAAGGACGAGTACGTCTCAGCCGAGCACATCCTGCTGGCGATCGCTACGATTCGCAAGGATGAGGCGGCTGAACTCCTGGCCAAGCAGGGCGCATCGCGCGAAGCAATTCTGCAGGCTCTGACCTCGGTGCGGGGCAGCCACCGCGTGACATCGCAGAATCCCGAATCCACGTTTCGCGCGCTCGAACAATACGGCCGCGATTTAATCGAGCTGGCGAGGCGCGGGAAGCTCGATCCTGTGATCGGGCGCGACGATGAAATCCGCCGCGTGATGCAGATTCTGGCGCGGCGCACCAAAAATAATCCCGTGTTGATCGGAGAACCAGGCGTCGGAAAAACAGCCGTTGTCGAAGGCCTCGCGCAGCGCATTGTGGCCGGGGATGTCCCGGAGGTACTGCGTCCGAAGCGCGTTATCTCTCTCGATCTTGCTGCGCTTGTCGCCGGCGCGAAGTACCGCGGGGAATTTGAAGACCGCCTGAAAGCGGTGCTGAAGGAAATCACCGAATCCGACGGGCAGATCATTCTGTTCATCGACGAATTGCACACGCTGGTGGGCGCGGGCGCGGCCGAGGGAGCGATGGACGCTTCCAACATGCTGAAGCCCGCGCTGGCTCGAGGTGAATTGCGCGCGATTGGCGCGACGACGCTCAACGAATACAGAAAATATATTGAGAAGGATCCGGCGCTGGAGCGGCGTTTCCAGCCGGTCATGATCGCCGAGCCGTCGGTCGATAACACGATCGCGATTCTGCGCGGCTTGAAGGAACGATACGAACTGCATCACGGCGTGCGCATTCAGGACGCCGCGATTCTGGCGGCGGCCACGCTGTCCCACCGGTATATCACCGACCGGTTTTTGCCGGACAAGGCAATCGACCTGATCGATGAATCCGGCGCCAGCCTGCGCATGCAGCTCGATTCCCTGCCCGTGGAGATCGACGAAATCGAGCGGCGTATCCTGCACATGGAAATCGAGCGGCAGGCATTATTGCGCGAATCGGACGCGCACTCTAAAGAGCGGTTGAAGGAACTGGAAATCGAACTGGCGGGGCTGCGCGAAGAGTCCGACAGGCAGAAAGCCAAATGGCAGCTTGAAAAGGAGGCCGTTGCGAAGATCGGCAAACTGAAGGAACAGATCGAACAATTGAAAGCTGAGGAACAACGCCTGGAACGCAACGGCGACCTCGCGCGTGTTGCGGAAATTCGCTACGGCACGCTGGGCACCGCCGAACGCGAACTCGCGGCCGCGAAGAAGCATTTTGCCGAACTGCAAAAAGAGGGCGGCATGCTCAAGGAAGAAGTGGGCGAAGAGGACATCGCCAAGCTGGTCGCCAAGTGGACGGGAATTCCCGTCGGGCGTTTGCTCGAAGGCGAAGCGCAAAAGCTGGTGACGATGGAATCGCGCCTGAAGCAGCGCGTGATTGGGCAGGATTCCGCTCTCGAGCGCGTCGCGAATTCCATTCGCCGCAACCGCGCCGGGCTTTCCGATCCCAACCGGCCGATCGGGTCGTTTATTTTCCTCGGGCCGACCGGCGTAGGAAAAACGGAACTGGCGCGCGCGCTCTCCGAATTTTTGTTCGACGATGAGCGTTCGATGATTCGCCTGGACATGTCCGAATACATGGAAAAACATTCGGTGTCGCGCATGATCGGCGCGCCTCCCGGATATGTGGGTTATGAAGAGGGCGGCCAGCTCACCGAAAAAGTGCGGCGACATCCGTATTCGGTGGTGCTGTTCGATGAAATCGAAAAGGCGCATCCCGATGTGTTCAATGTGCTGTTGCAAATCCTCGAAGACGGGCGCCTGACCGACGGCAAGGGCCGCACCGTGGATTTCCGCAACGCGGTCATGGTGATGACGTCCAACGTCGGATCGAGTGCGCTGTTCGATCTGGCCGGAAGCGATCCGGAGCGCGCGCGCAAGGAAGCGCTCGAAGCGCTGCGGCAGGCGTTTCGCCCGGAGTTCATTAACCGGATTGACGACATCGTGCTGTTCAATCCGCTGTCGAAGGAGCAGCTCAACAAGATCATCGATCTGGAACTGGCCAAGGTGGTGGGCATGCTCGCCGAACGCAATGTCCGGATCGAACTGACGGCTGCGGCGCGCGACCGTCTGGTGCAGGAGGGTTACGACCCCGCATACGGCGCGCGGCCTTTGCGGCGGACCGTGCAAAGGCTGGTGCAGGATCCTCTGGCGATGCGCATCCTTGACGGCAGCGTCTTGCCGGGTGATCTGGTGAGCGTGGACATCGATCCGGAGACGGATGCGATGCGTTTCGTCCGCACGGAGGGAAAAGAGGCGCAGGCTCCTCCTGCCGAAGCGGCAGGAACCGCGGCCAAGGGAAAATCCGCCCAAGGCAAGTGAGCCGCAGCATGCGTTGCGCATCTAATCATGTGGACCGGGATAATGGAACTAAGGATAGTGGAACCGGGATAGTGGAACCGGGGTGGTGGAACCGGAGTAGTGGGGCCGAGTTTAAACTGTCCGGGTTTGAATTGGAGTCAATCCTGGGGAAATCAAGAGCGACAGGCTGCCCTTCATTTCGTTCGGTGTAAAAAAGCCTGTTCCATTGAATGCTGCTAGACTGAGGTTTTGGGATTCACAGGTGAAATCATGAGAGCGATCAAGACACTTTTTCTGTTGACTGCATTAACACTTTTGCTGGTTGTGGGCGGGGGCGCGGTCGCGGGGCGGCAAGGCATGACCATTGGCCTGATCATGGCCGTGGCGATGAACGGCATTTCATACTTCTTTTCCGACAAGATTGCGCTGCGGTCGAGCGGAGCGCAGCCCGTTTCACGCGAAGAGCTTCCGCGCCTGTATGAAGTGATGGAGCGGCTCGCGACCAAGGCCGGGTTACCCATGCCAAAGCTATATGTGATTCCGCAACCCGCGCCGAACGCGTTTGCGACGGGGCGCAATCCATCGCACGCTTCGGTTGCCGTGACAGCCGGCTTGATGGAGTTGATGAACGATGACGAGCTCGAAGGCGTAATCGCGCACGAACTTTCGCACGTTCGCAATTACGACATCCTAATCACCTCGATCGCCGCAACCCTGGCGGGCGCAATTACGTGGATCGCTTCCATGGGACGTTGGGCGATGATCTTCGGCGGCTTCGGCGGTTCGCGCGACAACGACCGGGGTGGCGGAGGACTTGCGGCGCTGCTGATGATCATTGTGGCACCGTTCGCCGCGCTGCTGATCCAGCTCGGAATTTCACGCCAGCGCGAATTTGGGGCGGACGCATCCGGCGCGCGCATGGTCGGGCACCCATACGGACTAATCAGCGCGCTCGAAAAGCTTGGAGCTTATAACCAGAGAATCCCGATGGATGTATCCCCGGCAACCGCCTCGCTATTCATCGTTGCGCCACTGAGCGCCAGGCAGGTATTTACCGGATTATTCAGCACACATCCCCCGCTCTCGGAACGCATTGCAGTGCTGCGCAATATGACTGTAACGAAGTAAGTATCCATCAATATTATATTTAAACCCATGATGACCGCCCGCGGAGTTCCCTCCGGGGCTTGAAGGGGCGGTTGGCCGGGCCGGTTGACGTGGCGGGCGGTAATAAAGATTCATACAAAGAATTTTTTCCCACTTTTTGTGCACACTCCAGTCCTCGACCCGATACCGGGAAACAGATTAAGTTGAATGGGTTCTGAACGTTACATCTTGCGGGGATTTCGATCCACTTTGGTTCTGCGCGTGCTCAATTGGACGTTGACGTTGTCCCAGCTCCGGGGGGAGCCGCAATGAGCATGACGTGCAAGGCTACAATCCGATTGATCTGTGAATACCTGGAAGGCCGGTTGACACCCGAGGTGGCAAGCGAAGTTCAGCGCCATCTGGGGAGCTGTAATAACTGCCGCACCGTGTTTGACGCCGCCGCGTTGACCCTCGAAGTCTACTTTGACCGTGAAGTTGAGCCAGCGAGTCCCCAGCATTCGCGAGTTGCCTAATCCGCCTCCATGGAATGAGATGAGTTGATTGGCTCTGTGTATATTCGGGCGAGTTGGTGTGTAAATTCGTCAAATCATTTGTATTGAATGAGTTACCAAGATAATCTTCCTGCGCTGGTAAAAATTACACGCCCTAACGACGCTCCCTCGGCCACTCAGGCGATTCGTACCAGCAAACAACGCCTTATTTTAGTGGGACATACAGTGAATCGGGCATGGACCACCCGCTTTGGCTCGGCGCGTGCTTTTATACATCCGGCAAGGGAAAACGCAAAAGGAGATTGAACAATGAGCGAAGAACGGGAGAATTACCAAGCGACGACGGAAGGTGCACCGAGGTGGATGGGGCTGGCGGTTGTCGCGCTGGCGGTCCTCTCACTCGTTGGCGTGGGGATGGCATGGAACGCAACGAGCCACGCACGCAGCGCGGAGGAAGCTTTGGCCGCGCAATCCAAGACATTTCAAACCAGCCAGGACGGCATCACGCAGCGCGTGACGCAAGCCGAGCAGGCGAACTCCCAGATGCAGGGTGAGTTGAATCTGGTGACAGATAAACTGAATTTGACGCAGGAACAGCTCACAGCTGCGCGCACGCAAGTGAAGCAGACGCGCGCCGATTACACCAAGAAGCTGACGGCCGTGGAAAGCACACTGGCGACCAAGGCCAGCGCCGACGATGTAAAGGCATTGGGCACGGACGTTACAGGCGTGAAGACCGATCTCGACGCCACCAAGGGCAATCTGCAGCAGCTTCGCGGCGAGCACGGCGAACTGATCGCGCGCAACCACGAGGAACTGGAACAACTGAAGCGCCAGGGCGAACGCGATTTCTACGAGTTCTCGCTCACATCCAAGGGCCAGAAGGAACATGTCGGCTCAACTCAGATTGAACTGCGCGGGGCGAGCGGCAAAAAGCACCAGTACACCGTCGCTCTGTACGTGGATGACATGCGCCTCGAGAAAAAGAACAAGTCCGTCAACGAGCCGATCTACTTCTACGCAGGCGGCTCGCGACAACCGCTCGAACTGGTCGTGAACCAGGTGAGCGACAAAAAGATCTCCGGCTACTTGAGCGTACCCAAGGCTGCAGCAACTTCCGCGAAGGCAACGACCACGAACTAGCCCGCCAATCACCGACCTGTGAAGTGTTGTGCGAAGAGGGCCCCGAAAGGGGCCCTTTTTGTTTTTTGTGACCGCCCACATGAAAACACTGTAATTCCGAGTGGAGCGAGGAATCCCTCCTTGCTTTTAACCAGCGCCCGATCGCAACTTCCTCACGAACGGCCGCGGCGGAGATTCATGGCCAGATAGGCGACCACCGCCACATTCAGCAACAGGACAATGCCTTTTGCGAAGCTTGCCCGCCGGAACAATTCGTAGATTTCCAGAGGAATGAAGATCGAAGTCTCGATAATCGTGAAGTACTCGGCCCAGCGTTTGCGCAGCAGCAAGCCGGCTCCTTCGACAAGGAAGAGCGCAGCAAAAAAGAAAGTACCAACGCTTAATTGCCGGAGCATTTTTTCATTGATCATCGGGAGCCGCTCGAAGAGGCGATGAATATAATGGTGAGCGGGATCCACGCGGAAGGCGTTAACCCAATGATGAACTTCGGCGGCCGTATTTTTGTTGAGCAACCGGAGCGCGCCGATGCCGACGGCGATCAGCACCAATCCCTTGAAGAGTTTGAATGCTCCAATCAGTAAAAGAAGGCGTGGATTTTTGGTCTTGCGTGAGCCCATTTGGAAATCATACACGAAAGACGGGCGCCCCCCGGCGTTCGGGGGAAAACAGCGAACTGTTTATACCGGTTCTGCGCTGGTCCCGGAGCGATCTGAAGTCCAAACGCCCCGAGGACTTCAGGATCTGCGGCTTCCGGCTCCGATTGGGCATACAATGATTCGACATTATGAGCGAACCCGCAAGCTACGCCGTGAATGAGGTTGACCTGCCGGCTCTCCGCGAAATCATTGCCAACCTTGTCCGGACGGGATACACGGAAGACGGAGTTCGTGACCGCCTGGGACTGCTCGATCTCGGCGATCTCGAATGGCGTAGCGTACCGATGTATCGCGATGAGGGACTGGCCGCGCGCGATCGCCTGGCACTGGCGATCGATCTGTTTTTGTTGCAGGGAACGCTGCCGGTGGACGAGATGGATCGATTGTTCGTTGGGGCCGACCGTGAAATTCTGAAGCGGGCCGGATTACTTGAGATTGACGGAACAGGGAGCGGGCGTTCGCGCGCGTCTTTGTTTCCGGTAGGTAATCGGCTGATTTTTTCGGACCACGCGTGGCCCCAGCTTCCTCATCCGGGGTATGCCACAGTTCCTTATGAGCAAGTCATGTTTGTCGGCGCGGACAGCCGCGCACTTGCGCGATGCACATTGCGGCAGCCGGTTCGATCCGCTCTCGACTTGTGTACTGGCTCAGGCATCCAGGCGGTGCTCGCCTCGGCTCATTCGCAGCGTGTCCTCGCCGTGGACATCAATCCGCGGGCGGCGCTTTGCACGCGTTTCAATGCGCAGGTCTCCGGGGCGCAAAATCTTGACGTAATTACGGGAGATCTCTTTGGACCTGTCCGGGGAGAACAGTTCGACCTGATTACGGCGAATCCCCCATTTGTTCCTTCGCCTCTCGATACGCTTCGATTCAGGGACGGAGGGCGTTCCGGAGAGGAGATACAAAGCCGGATCGTCTCAGGCTTGCCGCAACATCTATCGCCGGGCGGGACGGCGCAGATGATCACCGAACTCGGAGAGCGCGACGGGGAACCGCTTGCCGGCCGGTTGCGCGAATGGCTTGGCGGCGCTCCGATAGATATTCATGTGCTTCGGGTGCGGGAATACACCGCGGCGAAGTACGCGATCGGCCACGCCAAGGGGGACGAATACGGCGCGTTTCTGGATTCGATTCAATCCTGGGCGGGCAATTTGCGCAACCAGGGGTATGTGCGAGTGGTTGCTGTACTGATTACTTTTCAGTGGAGCGACGCGGCCTGCGGGCCGCCTTGGGAGCGTGTGGAGGAAACACAGCTTCCGCAACGCGCCGCTGGGATGGAGATCGAGGCAATGTTGGCGGCGGAGCGCCGGGCGCACAAACCCGGCCTGCGCGAAATTCTTGAACACGGAAGGTTGCGGCGCGCCGGGCCGATCGCATTGCTGGATGCACAAGTCCTGGGCCGCGAAATCCGCGCCAATACGAAGGCGACGCTGCTGGGACAGGCGTTACCCGTGGAGCACCATCTGGACGTGCTGGAACGTGAAGTGCTATTGCGAATGGAAAAGCCCGTTCGTGTAGCGGAATTGGTTGCGATATTTCATGAGTTCAATGTAAGCAAGGAAAGTTCGATGACCGCCATCGCATCGCTCTTGCGACGGCGGCTGATCAGCCTCGAAGTTCAAGTGGCGCGCTCCGGCGCGGGCGCGGAGCTTTGAATCTTCGTTCACCAAAACGTACCGTACCACCCGCGTCGCCACCTAAACAATGTCGGAATATCCATTTGAGCACGCCTGCCGTTGACGCAACCCGTTTTTCCAAAGACACTGGTACGAGTACCTGATTGGACGGCAGCCAATTTGGCAGGTATTTCTCCATTGGCGGACGATGCCCCAAGGGCAAGGAAGCTCTGATGTCACTCCATCTCCCGCTCTGGCTATTTCAGCTCTCCGCGCCCGAACTGACCTTACTAATTCTGACGCCCTATTTCTACATCCTATACGCGGTGCTGCGCCATCGCCGAGAGGCTGAACTGTTCCGCCTGGTCAGCGAAAACGCCGCGGACATGATTGCCCTGGTGGAAGTCACAGGGAAAAGGCTTTATAACAGTCCTGCTTATGAGAAAATTCTCGGTTTCTCGGCCAAGGAATTAGCGGCAACCGGCTCTCTCGATCAGATCCACCCGGACGACCGCGAACGCGTGATGGAAGCGGGCAAGCAGGCGCGCCTGACCGGAATCGGCACGCGGCTGGAATACCGCATGCGCCACAAGGACGGGAGCTGGCGCGTGCTGGAGTCCACTGCGAACGCGATACGAAACCGGAGGGGCCAGGTAACCCAGCTGGTCATCGTCAATCGCGACATTACCGAGCGCAAGCGCATCGAGGAAAAACTGGAACATGAGGCGTTTCACGACGCGCTGACGGGCCTGCCCAATCGCAGCCTATTCCTGGACCGCCTGCAACGCGCGATGGACCATTCCAAGCGATTCCCGGATTTTAAGTTTGCCGTACTGTTTATCAATATTCAGGGGCTGAAAATTTTCAATGAAACGATGGGCCTGGCTGTCGTCGACCAGCTCATCATTGACATCAGCAACCGGCTCAAGTCGCGGCTGCGCCATAACGACACGGTGTCTCGGACCAGTCCCATGGGCCATTCCGACGGGGTCGCCGGAGATGAGACCCTGGCGCGCATGGATGGGGAGCGTTTTACGTTGCTCCTCGAAGACCTGAAATCGTCGAGCGATCCGATGCGCGTCGCGCTTCGCCTGCAGGAAAGTTTGAACATGCCCTTTACCGCCAACGACGTGGATGCCTTCATGTCCGCCAGCATCGGCATCGCGATGAGTTCCCCATTGTACAACGGACACGCTGAGATTATGCGCGATGCGGATATCGCCATGTGTCGCGCCACAGCCAACGGAACATCCGGGTGCGAAGTGTTCGACAGTCACATGCACGCTCTGGTGGTGCAGCGTCTGAAGGTGGAAACGGAGCTTCGCAAAGCCATCGAACACGGCGATCTACGCGTGTTTTACCAACCGATTGTCAGGCTTTCTTCCGGGCACATTGCCGGCGTCGAGGCACTGGTTCGCTGGTGGCGCAATGAATCGGAAATCGTGGGCCCCGGGGAATTCATCGAAGTGGCGGAAGAAACCGGGCTGATTGTTCCAATCGGCAGGTGGGTCTTCAAGGAAGCGTGCCGGCAAGCCCGCGCGTGGCATGGACTGTTTCCGACGGATCCCCCGCTAACGACCACGATCAACATTTCGCCGCGCCAGTTCGCGCAGAGCAATCTCATCGCTGAAGTCAAATCCGCTCTGGACGAAACCGAAGTGGACCCCGGAACTCTGCAACTGGAAATTACCGAAACAATGGCAATGAACGATTCCAGAACGACGACTCGGATTTTTTCTCAGTTGAAAGATATCGGCGTCCGGCTCAGCATCGACGACTTCGGCACGGGGCATTCCTCGCTCAGCCGGCTGCGCAGCTTTCCCGTCGATGTGTTGAAGATCGATCGCTCCTTCGTTCGTAACATCGAGCATGATTCCGGTAGCCGTGAAATCGCGCGGCTCATTGTCACCCTGGCCCATCATCTGGATCTCAAAGTGATTGCCGAAGGAATTGAGACGCCCGGCCAGCGCGATTACCTGGGGCAGTTCGGCTGCGACTACGGCCAAGGTTACTTCTACTCGCGGCCGGTCGATGGCGAAATGCTGGAGAAACTGCTCGCGAATGCCTCCCCACAGGAATCGAGCCTATCCACGACGGATGCCGGCGCGGGCCGCATACGGATTCGCTGACCGGGGACGTGCGCCGTCGCACGCACGTCAGGTCCTCTCAGCAAAATTTGCAATCACAAACGGACGCGAGCAATCAATCCATGTAATCGAGTTCGCGATAATCGACGGTGAGTTCTTCGTCCGGCTTGATGTTGCGTGTGGCCCAGAATCGCCAGTTTCCTTTTTTTGAGAAATGCGATTTCATGTTGGGATTTTTGGAGTGATTCACGTACCAGGCCATGGACATGGAATTCTTGCTGGCCGGGCCCCAGAGTTTGTCCCAGGCGTAGATGCACCACTTGTTGCACCATTTAAGATCCTCGAAATTTTTGGGATTCCGAAGTTTCCAGTCTCCCTTTTTCCAGAGGAAGATCTCTTCGCCCTTCCGGATTGCTTTTGGGGAGAAGACGCCGACGCCGTGTTTTGATGAACGAATTTCGCAGGTCATTGTGTGATTCAATCCGAACAATGATACAGCGTGGGTCAAGTGCGCTGGTCCATACATGAAGATCGAGCGAAGTTTCGACTGGAAACGGGCGGGCGATTCGCCACGGGCATATTGAAAATGGCGTCCGCATGCGTTACTTTCGCGGGCATTCAGGGGGAACCCGTGCATCGAAGGCTCAAGTATCTTGCGAATCTTTCCGAACGAGACGAGGCGAAAACAGATGGCTCCGCTTCGCGTACCAGGCGGAGCACGGCACTTGCGGCTGTTGCTTTGATCGCTTTGTTCGCGGCAAAGGCTCATGCCCAGGCGTCTCACGTGACGCTGCCCGAAGGCAGCGAGCTGACCAATTCAGAACGGCAGGTGATTGCCGTTTCACCGGACGGCACGCATATCGTCTATCTCTCACAAGGCACGCTGTACATTCGCGGCTTGGGTGAGGCCGACAAGCCGGTGCGGATTCCCGGCCTTCTCGCAGGATTCCGGAAGGCGAATCCGTCGTTTTCGCCCGACGGCCATTCGTTGGCCTACTGGTCGATGGATGGATCGGTTCTGGAACGGATTCCGGTGGGTGGCGGCGCCACGACGACGATCTGCAAGGCCGACGCCCCGTTCGGCATCAGCTGGACGCCGGACCGTTTTCTCGCCTATGGCCAGGGCGCAAAAGGGATCTGGCGTGTGCCTACACGAGGTGGAACGCCGGAAAATATTGTGAAGATGCAAGCTCACGAAATTGCTCACGGACCGCAGGTGCTGCCCGGAGCGGAAGCGGTGATTTTCACTCAGGCGGACGATCGCTTTCCGGCCGCGGCACGTTGGGACCGCGCACGCATTGTCGTCCAGAATATTCAGTCCGGGAAACGCAAGACCATCATTGCCGCCGGGCACGATGCACGCTTTCTGCCCAGCGGCCATCTTGTATACGCGCTGAACGGGCACGTCATGGCCATTCGGTTTGATCCAAAAACATTGGCAACCACTGGGCAGCCGGTGCAAGTAATTGACGATGTACTAATGGCGAACGCGGGCGCGACCGGGACAGCGCAATTCAGCGTCTCGACCAGCGGGGTTCTTGCTTACATTTCGAAACGCTACGATCCCAACGTTGTTCCGCTGCAGCTCGGGTTGGTGGGTTTTGACGGGACTCGCCAGATGCTTGGCCCGTTGCCTGCCGGCGCGTGGGCTCCGCGAATATCGCCCGACGGCCAGCATGTCATATTCATGGCTGGCAAGGATATTTATACGGCGGAACTTTCAAGCCTCGCCAAGCCGCGCCGCGTCGTCACCGGCGGCTACTTCCCCGTTTACAGCCCCGATGGACAACAGATCGCGTTTGAATCCCTGCGCGATGGCGGTGAGGCGATCTACGTGCAGCGGGCTGAAGGATTGGGTCAACCGGAGATGGTCGTAAAACCAGCCAGGGCGCCGGAACATTGGGGCGCGGGCGATTTGGGATTTTCATTCATCACGTTCAAAGGAAATAGCGTGGATTACGACCTTTGGACATATTCGGTGAAGGACAAAGCGATCATGCCCTTGGCCGTTGCGCCTAAGAGCGGAGAATTGAGCAGTCAATTTTCGCCGGACGGCCACTGGTTCGCCTACATGTCCAACGAATCGGGCGACTGGGAAGTTTATGTGCAGCCGTATCCGGTCACCGGCATGAAATACAGGGTTACAAAACACGGCGGGCGGTTTCCGGTGTGGTCCATCGATTCGCGGGAAATTATTTATGAATCCGAGGGCCGACTATTTTCCGCCAGCTTTCAAACCGGCGCGGACCCGGCGTTTGGCGAGCCAGTCGAGTTGCCGATCGCCGGATTCAACCAGACTCTGATTCGACGCAACTTTGAGTTAATGCCGGACGGAAAACATTTTCTGATGGTTTTCCGTTCGCCGGACGTTCAGGTGGAAATCATCCCGAACTGGTTTGAGGAACTGAATCGGCGCGTCAAATGAATTTGGGAGTGAGGCGGCTGGGCGGGTGGCGCTGCCCTGGAACTGGATTTTCCGGGTATAGAGGCTTCCATTCTCAAGCACTGGAGGGCGGATCGGCCGTCCCCACTGACATTTTGGCCGGTGACGCATTCGAGTGGGTTTTTGACAGAAAAATCCGAAAGGCTTTGCGCCCGCCATTTATCAACGGCGGATGGTCAACTCTCAGCAACAACCATCAACCACTTACCACGTCATACCACATTGTGATACTATCACATTGTGGAGTTCATCGAGTCCGCGGCATTCACAAGGCGGCTTCATCGGCTCGCAGACGATTCTTCCGACGAATTGCTCCGCGCAATTCACCGGGAACTGATCGAGCAGCCGGACCGGGGCGCGATGGTTCCAGGGCTTGGAGGTGTGCGAAAGGCGCGCATCGCGAATCCAGGCCGGGGCAAGGGAAAGCGCGGCGGCTACCGCTATCTATATCTGTACCTTGAGACAAGGCAGCACATTCACCTGCTGCTTTTGCTCGATAAAAACGAGCAGGAAGACGCCAGCGAAGAGCAGCGGAAGCAGATGCGGGCGTGGGTTGCACAGATCAAAAATGAAGCGAAAGGATGAGCATGGCGAAGAAGACGAAAGTGAGTATTTTCGACGATATGAGGGAGGCGCTCGGCGACGCGGCCGCTTACGAACGCGGTGAAGCGGTGAATCTGCGTGTGACGCGCATTCCGTCACGGCCCAAGAGCATTTCTCCTCGCGAGATTCGTCGGATCCGCCTGGCACTAAAGGCCAGCCAGCCGCTTTTCGCCGCGTACCTGAATGTGAGCACCAACGCCGTACGCAGCTGGGAGCAAGGCACGCGGAGGCCCAGGCAAGCCGCATTGAAATTGCTCACCATTGCCAGGAAGGACCCCAAGGCTCTACTCGTGGCGTGATCCGATCGATAACGGAAAAACAGAAAAAACACATGGCCCCCGCACGTCTCAAAGCTCGAAAATGCCGGCCACCCGGAAGTGCAAAACGATCATTCAGTCGTGACGTACTGAAGCGGTGCAATCCACCCGTGAAGAATCGTCAACAGGAAAATGCGGAAGGGCCGGCCAGCCCAGCAATTTAGCGAGTGCGGCGCACAGGCCTCTTCGCGACTCGAATCAATCTGCGGAAAGCCGAATTGACGGCACGATCGTCGGGGAAATGTTTGGCTACGTCAGGCGAGAGGAGCCCGAGGTTGGTCCCCTCTCATCACAAACAATGGTCTCTAATTCAAATGGGCAACCTCCCTCACGAGGGGGACACAAATCCCCAACCTCACGGGCAACCCGCCAGCCCCATTCTCGTTCTTAGTATTCACCGGAATCAGGAGGGGCGGCAGCGTCTCATCCCACGGGCGCAAGGACCCTGCAACCCCAACAAGAAAGGCAGATTGCGAGCATTCCTTGATTGACTGGCGTAAAACAGAGGCATAGAATCGAGCTTCCGAATCAGGGGTGAGGTAACGTTATGATGCGCATGGGCCGTATGCCGTTTTTGATACTGCTGGGCGGGGCATTGTTCCTGCCGTTGGGGGCGCGCGCCCAGGCCCAGAGTTCTCCGGATAAAGGCTCTCCAGACAAAGAACAGCAATCTCCTTCCGCCGACAATCAGCCCGTAACCGGAACCAATAAAAAAGTAGCCAAGAAGAATCTGAAGAAGCTCGAGAAGGAACTCGCCACACCCTACAAAAAGTGGCTGGAAGAAGAAGTTCCCTACATCATCAGCGACGAAGAGCGCGCCGCGTTTCTGCAACTGACGACAAACGAAGAGCGCGAGCAATTTATCGAAGCCTTCTGGCAACGCCGCGATCCCACTCCCGACACGGTTGAGAACGAATTCAAGGAAGAGCACTACCGCCGCATCGCCTACGCCAACGAGAAATTTGCCTCCGGAATCCCGGGATGGAAGACCGACCGCGGCCGCATTTACATCATCTGGGGGAAGCCGGATGAAATCGACGCCCATCCGACCGGCGGAAATTACAATCGCCCGGAAAGCGAAGGCGGCGGCTCCACGACGACGTATCCGTGGGAGGACTGGCGCTATCGCTACATGGAGGGGATCGGAAGCAACATCACGATCGAGTTCGTGGACCCCACCAGCACCGGCGAATATCACATGACACTGGACCCAGGCGAAAAAGACGCTCTGGCCATGGTTCCCGGAGCGGGGCTCAGCGACCTGGAAGCGATGGGGCTCTCGAGCAAGGCGGCGCGCTTCAGCCGCGTGGATGGCTCGACCGCGCCATTGAGCGTGGCGAATACGTTCGGCGCGGCCAGCAACGAAAGCGACGACGAATTCACGCGCATCGAGCAGTTCGCCAAGGTGCAGGCTCCTCCTCCGGTGAAATTCAAGGACCTCGAGGAAGTCGTCAGCTCGCGCATCCTGCGCAACCAGATCTTGTTCGACTACCGTTACGATTTCCTGCGCATTACCGGCGACACGATTCTTGTCCCGATCACGGTTCAGATTCAGAACAAGCAGATGACATTCAAGAATCGCGACGGCGTGAATTCCGCGACGCTCAACCTGTTCGGAAGAGTCAGCTCGCTCACCGGGCGCGTCGTGCAGACGTTTGAAGACGTGATCCAGCGCGACTTCCCGGATTCGCTGCTGGAGCCTTCGCTCAGGAGTTTTTCCGTGTATCAGAAGGCTGTGCCGCTGCGTCCCGGATTGTACAAATTGGACCTGGTGATTAAGGACGTGAACAGCGGCAACGTCGGCGTTGTGAATGCGCGTCTGGCGGTTTCAGCCATCCCCGACGACAAGCTGGAAGCCAGTTCGCTGATCCTTGCGGACCAGATGGAGCCGGTTTCCTCGAAAGATGTCGGGGTCGGGCAGTTCGTGCTTGGCTCGACCAAAGTCCGCCCCAAGTTGAACGCCGAATTCATGGCCGATCAGTCGTTGGGATTCTATCTCCAGCTTTATAATTTGAAAGTGGACGAAAAAACCCACAAGAATAATTTGTCTCTGGATATCAGAATCAGTCAGGGGCAGACCACGGTTTCACATATCGTACAGACCGGCGAGGATCTGAAGCAAAATGGCGAACAGATCACTCTGGAAAAAGTGGTGGCACCGAGAACGCTCGCGCCCGGCAAATATAAACTGGAAATTCAGGCGAACGATCTGCTGGCCAACACAACCGTTTCCCGTTCGGCCGATTTTACGGTGACTCCCCCATCGAACAATAACAAGGTGGCTGTAAACGGAGCCCCAGGGAGGTAACGCGTCCCTATGAAGGCGATCTGCAGGACCCTGTGTAGCGCGATGGTTTTAGTTTTTGCTTTCGCCGTGGCGGCGCCGGCAAAGCAAGGGTACGGAACTCTCTCCGGCGTAGTCCTGGACCCCTCCGGCACGCCGCAGATGGGCGCCACTGTCTGGCTGATCGCCGAAGACGGCGGTGGACGGACCGTTTCGCAATTTCTCTCCAACCAGCACGGCGAATTTTTAAACGACCGCCTGAAACCCGGCAACTATTCCGTGCGCGTTTCCCTGGCCGGATTTTTGCCCGCAATGGAACATCACATCGCGGTAGTTGCCAACCTGACGACCGTGTTGAGGATGCATGTAGATTCCGTGTTTGCTTCGCTCGACACGTTGCGCCGCAAGTCCGACACGCAGGAGGAACCCGACGATTGGAAATGGGTACTGCGCTCCTCCACCGCCACCCGCACGGTTTTGCAATGGCGCGGCTCCGATGCCGACATTTCCTTGAACGGAGCTGGGTCTGACCTTCCACCTGCGCAGCGGCCGCGCGGTCTGGTTCAGGTGACCAATGGGTCGGCACGGCTCGGCTCCCCATCGAACCTGCCTGACGCGCCGGCCACAGCGGTTTCCTACGACCAGGGACTCGGAAGCATGGGCCACATGTTGCTGGCCGGGCAGATGAGCTATGACCATGGAGCTTCAGGCACCGTGGCCAGTGTTTGGATACCCTCCGGAATCGCCGGGCAAGGACCCGAAACTGTTTTTGTCCTGCATCAGTCCCGGTTCGGCGTCGGCGGGGTGGAGTTTCAGGAAATGCGCTTCGATCACACCGAGCAACTGGCGCTTGGCGATCGTTTGTCATTACGCGCAGGTGGAGAATTTTTGCGCGCGGGAATTGTTTCTTCCGTTTCCACTGTACGCCCTCACGCTCAAATGGACGCGACCCTGGCTCCGGGCTGGACGGCCACTTTAGGGGTTTCCTCCGATCCGCCCTCAAACCAATACGGGCAAACTGGAGCTCTGGAGTCCGCAATCGGGCAGCTGGACAGCCTCCCGAACGTACTTTTCCACGGTGGCAACCCCGTTCTGGAAGGCGGCTGGCACGAGGAATTTGCCGTGAAACACAAACTCACGGAAAATTCAAAGATTGAGGTCGCCGCGTTTCATGACGGCATGCGGCACCATGCGATTTTCGGATCGGGCCCCGCCGCAAGCACCGATTTCGTGCAGGATGCATTCTCGAGCGCGTTCCTCTATGACGGCGGCAGCAGCAGTTCCTGGGGGACGCGTGTCGCCTATCGCCAGAAGTTGTCCAACAATATAGATTTCGCCGCTTTGTATGCCTGGGCGGGGGCGCTTTCTCCGACGGGTGAACTGGATGCTTCCTCGCCGGACTTGCGCGAGAGCATCGCGACACGCAACCATCACAGCATTGCGGCGCGAATCTCCGGAAAGCTTCCCAAGGCCCAAACACAGTTTTCGGCAAGCTATAAGTGGATATCCGGCACCACCCTTTCTCGAATGGATGCTTATGGCGAAGCAGCGAACCAGATCGATTCCAACTTGCATCTTTCAATCCGCCAGCCTCTGCCCGGCTGTAACGGGCGCTGGGAAGCACTGGCCGATTTCAGCAATCTGCTGGCGCAAGGCTATGTGTCGGCGAGCGGACAGGATCCGCGAATCGTATTTGTTCCGGTATTGAGGTCGTTTCGGGGTGGGGTAAGCTTCCAGTTTTAGTATTGTGGGGCTATTAAAATCAGGAATGCCATCCCGAATATGGGATGGCGGGAAGATTTGCCCCCCTCGCCTCGCGCCGCCTCTCTTGCAACCAGTTTATTTTTATATAGTTATCGGATTCACAATACTTATAGAATATGGAAGTCAAGTTGCGTGATTTATTGACGTGGAAGTGTCGCAGAGGAACCCGGTGAGCGCACCAATCAACGACAGCCTTAGAATCCGGCTGGGAGCGGCCGTATTGGCAATTGCAACTCTTGCCGCCATTGTGTTTGGCATCATCAACTTCCAGCAGCGCGCCATCTTTTCAACTCCCGACGACGGCATTTCCTGGATCGAAGGGCCCTCGGGAATCACCGCCTGGCACATCTCCCCGAACTCTCCCGCCTCGAACGCTGGGATTCGCGTCGGCGACACCATCCTTGCGATCAATGACGCTCCTGTCCACAGCTCGATCGATGTTACCAAGCGCCTGTGGCGAATTGGCCTGTGGACGCAGGCGCATTACACGATCGAGCGCGGCGGCAAGCAGTTCGAGGCTCAACTTGTCATTCAGCCAGCCGAGCGTCCAGCCTCGATTGAAAATTACCTGCGCGTGGTGGGCCTGCTGTACTTGTTCATCGGGCTTTTTATTTTTGCGCGGCGGTGGAACGCAACACGCGCGGTGCACTTTTATATTTTTTGCCTGGTTTCGTTCGTCCTGTATTCCTTTCAATACACCGGAAAATTCAGCACGTTTGACTGGGAAATTTACTGGGCAGCCGTTGCAGCCAGGCTGCTGCAGCCCGCACTGCTCCTGCACTTCGCGTTGGTCTTCCCGGAGCGCCGCCCCGTATCGAAGTGGCAGGGCGCGAAGCTGGCGGCAATTTACGGGATTCCCGGCGTGCTGTTGGCGGTGCGCGTCATGGTCGGACTGCGCGAGCTTGGCTTCATGCCGTCGGTCAGCGCGAGAATTCTTCTCGATCAGTTTGACCTTGCCTACCTGGGCATCTACTTCCTGCTCGCTGCTGTCGTTTTTGTGAACAGTTATCGCCGGGCGGCATCGGGAATTCTGCGTCAGCAACTGAAGTGGGTGACGGGCGGAGCCGTGGCGGGGATTCTTCCGTTTCTGCTGCTGTATGTGGTGCCGTACTTCCTCGGCATTGTTCCACGGCCCTGGATGAACTTCTCGACGATCTCGCTGGTTCTGATTCCTCTGTGTTTCGGTTACGCCATCATCCGGTACCGGCTGATGGACGTAGACATTATCTTCAAGCGCGGTCTGGCCTATACGGCGGCGAGCGGCGGCGTGGTGGCCGTGTATATCGCGCTCGTGGCGTTGATCGGCGCGTTGTTCCACACGGCACAACCGTCGGGAATGATGGGCGGCGTCATTGCGATCGTCGTGGCCGCGTTTCTGTTTCAGCCGTTTCGCGACTGGATTCAGGCGCGCCTCGATCGTTTTTTTTACCGCGACCGGCTCGATTACCGCCGCACGCTTATCGAATTTGGACGCACGCTCACCTCGGAAGTGCGACTGGATCCGATGCTGGCCTCCGTGATGGATCGCATCTCTCAGGCGCTTCTGGTGGACCGGCTTGCCGTTTTTATTGAAGATGAAACGCATCCGGGGACGTACCGGCTGACGCGCTCCGTGGGCGTGCGCTATACGGGACCTCTCGACTTGAGTTTTCTGGATGCGGAGAAAAAACCGTTTGACCACCGCGTGCTGTTCTATGAATCGGCGCGCGCGGCGCGCGAATCCGCTCCATCCGTCCGCCAGACGCTTGAACAGCTCGATTTGAATTATTTTATCCCGTGCCAGATTCGCGACCATGCCGTTGCCGTGCTGGGCGTGGGCAAGACCGTGGACGGCGATTTTCTGTCGAGCGAGGACGTCGAGCTGCTCTTTACGATCGCGGGCTACCTGGCCATTGCGCTCGACAACGCTCAGCTGTACAGCTCGCTCGAACAAAAGGCCGAACAAATCGAACGGCTGAAGGATTTTTCGGAAAATATCGTTGAATCGCTGAACGTCGGCGTTCTCGCGGTCGATCTGAACGGCGCGGTGGAATCGTGGAACACGCAGCTCGAACGGCTGATTGGCGTCCCTCGCCAGCACGCCGTCGGACGCAAGCTGGAGCAAGTGCTTCCCGCAGACCTGATGGCGGAAATCGCGGCGCGAGCGAGCGATGAGCGCATCTCCAGCCTGTACAAATTCCAGATGCGGAATGCCGCCGGACAAAATCTGGTCGTGAATATTTCGATTGCGCCGCTGGTCGGAAAGTCCGGCGAGCGCATCGGGCGGCTGATCCTGGTGGACGACATCACGCAGCGAATCCGCCTCGAGGAACAGATCGTGCAGACCGAGAAGCTCACCTCTCTCGGGCTGCTCGCCGCCGGCGTCGCTCATGAAGTGAATACGCCGCTCGCGGTGATTTCCAATTACATCCAAATGCTGGCGAAGCAGATTCCCAGCAGCGACCCGCGGCAGCAGCTCATCGAAAAAGTGGTCAAACAGACATTTCGCGCCAGTGAAATCGTAAACAATCTTCTGAATTTCTCGCGCACCGGCGCCGCGGAATTTACCGAAGTGAATCTCAACGCCGTGGTTGAGGAAACGCTGTCGCTCGTCGCGCACCCGTTCCGGACGGCGCAGGTGCAGGTGACCCGCAACCTGCAGCAGGAATTGCCACCGGTTCTCGGCTCCAACAACAAGCTGCAGCAGGTGTTTCTCAACCTGTTCATGAATGCGAGAGACGCCATGCCGGCGGGCGGAATGGTTGAGATTCGCACGGCGTCGCACAACGGTTCGGTGGAAATTGAAATCACCGATAACGGCTCGGGTATCCCTCACGAAAATCTGAACCGGATTTTCGATCCGTTCTTCACCACAAAATCTTCGGGGCGCGGCACCGGCTTGGGGCTTTCGGTAAGTTATGGAATCATAAAGGAACACGCCGGGAAAGTGGACGTGCGCTCAGCGCAAGGCAAGGGCACAACTTTTAGGCTCGAATTCCCCGCGGCGCGGAAAGCGGTTCATGTCTAAGGGCTGCATACTCGTTGTGGATGACGAATCCGAAATTCGCGAGGGCCTCGAACTTCTCCTGAATACGGAAGGCTACTCGACATCGAGCGCCGAAACCGGCGCGGCCGGCCTCGCTCAGCTCGACCAAAAGCCATTCGATCTTCTTCTGCTCGACGTCAGCCTTCCGGACCGGAATGGTCTCGATTTGCTGCGCGAAATCCGCCGGCGCGACCCGAATCTCGCCGTCGTGCTGATCACGGCCTACGGCTCGATTGACATGGCGCGGGCCGCGTTCAAAAGCGGCGCGCAGGACTACATCACCAAGCCGTGGTCAAACGATGAATTGCTCGTGCAGGTCGCGCAGGCCGTCGAAGGTCGCAGGTTGCGCGAAGAAAACGTGCAACTGAAACGCGCACTGAAGCAGCGATACAATTTTCCCAACATCGTCGGCAAGAGCGACAAAATGCTCGCCGTATTCGATCTGGTCAGCCAAGTGGCGCCCTCGCGTTCCACGGTGCTGATTCACGGCGAAAGCGGAACGGGCAAGGAACTCATCGCCAAGGCGATTCACTCCGCATCCACGCGCGCCGACAAAGCGTTTGTGCCGATCAATACGGGATCGATTCCGGTCGATCTGCTCGAATCTCAACTGTTCGGACACGTGAAGGGCGCGTTTACCAGTGCGGTTGCGTCGAAAAAAGGACTCTTCGAAGTCGCCGATCAGGGCACGATTTTTTTCGATGAAATTTCCACGATCGGCCCGGAAACGCAGGCGAAGCTGCTTCGCGTGATTCAGGAGCGCGAATTCATGCGCCTGGGCGGCACGGAGACAATCAAGGTGGACGTCCGCATCATCGCCGCCTGCAATGTGCAGTTGCTCAACCTGGTGCGTGAAGGCCGCTTCCGCGAAGACCTTTATCATCGGCTGAATGTCATCGCGGTACCGCTGCCGCCGCTTCGCGACCGCCGGGAAGACGTTCCGCTGTTGCTCGATCATTTTCTGAAAAAGTTCGCCGAGGAGAATAGTCGTCCGCTGGGGCGATTCACTCCCGCAGCGCTCAAGCTGCTGATGGATTACGATTGGCCGGGAAACGTGCGAGAACTGGAAAACGTGGTCGAGCGCGCCGTGGTTCTTTCCTCGCAGCAATCGCTGGATGTCGATCTGCTTCCCGAAAGCGTTCTCACCAAGGAACTGGTCGGCGGCGTTCGCGTGCGTCTCTCCGAATTTGTTCCGCCGCTTCCGGGTGAAGATGGTGCGCGCACCGGCGCCGACAGCGCAAGGTCCTCGCTATTTCAGATCATGGACGAGATTGAGCGCCGCGTGATTTGCGATATGCTCGAGCTCACCGAGTGGAATCAAACGGAAGCAGCGGAGCAGTTTCAGGTTCCGCTATCGACGCTCAATCAGAAGATCAAACGCCTTGGGATCGACGTCCGTCGCCGTGGCCTGGCCCGCGCGAACGTCGATGAATCGGCCCTGCCCGCCACGGGAAAGTAATTACAACCTATCCGATTGTAAGTCTTTGAGAGCGGATGCTTCCCGGGCCCGGCAAAAGGCCCGGTAAAAAACCGCCGCCGTCATTCCTCGCGTCTCTTGAAATGACGACGACTTTACTTTCACCCTGACCTGTTCGTCGATCAGGACTTCCGATTATCCCGAACGACGGCGTCCTTTAAATCGGCCCCATCCAGCTTGACGTCGGTCAGATCGATTTCGCGGAAGCTGGCCAGCGCCAGATCCGATCCCGAAAAATCCGCGCCGCGCAGATTCGCCTGACGCAACACGGTCCCGCGCAAAATCGTCTTGTGCAGTTTCGCCGAGCGCAGGTCCCCGCGAAACAGTTCAGTGCCGCTCAAGTCGGCTTCGCTCAGGTCCGCGCCTTCCAGTTTTGTTTCCGTAAAATCGCAGTTGCGCAGGTCGGCCTTTCGCAGGTCCGATTTGCTCAGATCCGCGAAGCTCAGCTTGCTGCCGCGCAGGTCGGCCTTCTGAAGATTGCAGCCCACCAGAACCGCGCCGGTCAAATCGCGCTTCCGCAGATCCTGCTTGGAAAGATTGGCGCCGGAAAGATTGGCGCGCTCGCCGCCCGGATGTCCCTTATGGAATTTCGCGTGCGCTTCCAGTATGTCGCTCAGTTTCTTGCCGTTGTGTCGAATGTTCGTCGCCTTTCCCGATCCGATCGCTTTGCCTGACAACGGCCAGAATAGCCCCATTGCCTTGCTCCGAAATAGTTTGGTGTAGGCTTCTATTCTACAGAAAGCAATCGGACGAGCAAGCGGTGAGTGGCATAACGAGGGAAGTTGCCTCAACGGGGAAATGATGTGTGGTGGCTCAGAACTGTGATACCCTCTGTCGCCGATTGAGGAACAGGACTCGGAATTGAATCGCCACTCAAGGAGAAGATCATGCGAATGTTGATGCACTTTAAATTCCCAGCAGAACCCTTCAACAGCGCCGTACGAGACGGAAGCACCGGAGCGAAAATCCACAAAATTCTTGAGGCCATTAAGCCCGAAGCGGCCTATTTTACCGAGCAGAGCGGCCACCGCGGTGGAACTTTCGTGGTGAACGTCAACAGCGCGTCCGATATTCCGTCGCTGGCCGAGCCGTTGTTCCTCACATTCAATGCCGAAGTCGAATTTCGGATCGCCATGACACCGGAAGATATGGGACGCGCGGGCCTGGACGCGATTGGAAAGAAGTGGGCCTAAGAGCCGTTTCCTAAGTTTCCCGATCATGAATGGCGGATTCGGGACTGTTCCCGCCGCGGCGGATGTGTGGTGGCTCAATTTGCCTGATGTTTAACTGTAACGAACGAGTAGTTTTAGTAGCGCCTGCGTCCCGCCGGCGGGTGGTCCGATCATGACGGCAGAAAATCCGCCGGCGAGACGCCGGCGCTACGCAAACCATCCCGCGTTCATATTCGAGTTTGACGGAAATCGAGCCACACGCAACAGACGCCCTACGGTACTCCGACGCCCGAACCTGTGATAACTTTGGCCTGGTATGACACTAATCGAGAAACTCAAGGATCGAGCGCGCTTGCGCCCACAGCGCATCGTGCTGCCTGAGGGTGAAGACAAGCGCGCGATCACGGCAGCCGCCGCAATCACTCGGGAAGGCCTCGCCACAATCACTCTCCTCGGACGGAAACAAATCGTCGAATCTCTAGCGGCGGGCTCGGGCGTGTCGCTGCAAGGCGTTGCCATCGCCGATCCGGCGGCGAGTCCGCAGATCGAAACGTACGCGAGGATTTACTATGAGCGCCGCCGGGCGAAAGGCGCGTCTCTTGAAGAATCGAGAGAAATTGCGCGACGGCCATTGTACTTTGCCGCTTTGGCCGTGGCGGCCGGGGATGCCGACGGAACCGTGGGCGGCGCGGCCAACACGACGGGCGAAACCGTGCGGGCGGCGCTGCACTGCATCGGCCTCGCGCCGGAAGCAAAACTCGTCTCCAGCTTTTTCATTATGATCGTTCCGCCGCGCCCGGATTTGGATTTGGGGTCTTCGGGAGCGCTGCTGTTCGCCGATTGCGCGGTTATTCCCGCGCCAAATTCCGAGGAACTCGCCGAAATCGCCCGGTCCACAGCGGAAAATTCGAGCGCCCTGCTCGATGCGGAACCGCGCGTCGCGCTTCTTTCGTTTTCAACCAAAGGTTCGGCCAGCCACCCCAATGTGGAGAAAGTTCGCGAGGCCCTGCGTCTGCTGAAAGAACGCGCGCCGGAACTTGCCGCCGACGGCGAACTCCAGGCCGACGCTGCACTGATTGCGCAAGTCGCGCGTTCAAAAGCGCCGGGATCGCCTGTCGCCGGCCACGCAAACGTTCTGATCTTCCCGGATCTTGGGTCCGGCAATATCTCGTACAAGCTGGTGGAACGGCTGGGTGGCGCGCAGGCACTGGGCCCCATCCTGCAAGGCCTGGCGCGGCCTGCGAACGACCTCTCGCGCGGGTGCTGCGCCGAAGACATTGTGAACGTCGTGGCCATTACGGCGCTGCAGGCGATGGCCAGACAGGACAAATGTTCGCAACGATCCGCCGCCGCTGGACGCACGGATAAGAGCAAGGAATGAAATCGTTCATATTTATGAAAATGGGAAAAGGAAATCGCTTTCGCGGAATATGTTCATTTCCACTTCTTGTGGTTCTGCCCGTATTCCTTTGTGTTTATCCGTGGTTCCCGCTTTCCCATGCATTCGCGCAAACTGACGCCACGCAAGAAATCGCCGTGAATCTTGCGGAAGGGCGCGTGGTGATTTGCGCTGCCCGGGATGGGATCGTCGTCGCCACAACGGACTCCCACTCGGAGGCGGGATCACGCCCGCCCGTGGTGACGATGCTCTCGGCGCTTCGCGCGGGCGTAATTCTGGGCGCGGTCGAGTGGGTGCAGCCGGAATCCAAGGACAAACCGGTGCGGCTCGACAGCGAATTCCCGCGTCTGGTAAGCGCGGCGCTCAACACCTCCGGGCGGGTCGTCGATTCCAATTCCGCGAGCGATCTGGAAGCGCTCGGCGTTTCCATGCTGGAACGGATTCGCCAACTCGCCGAACAGTTGCATAACAGGATCAATCTCCGCGAGGACGAGCCGTTGATTCGCATCGTGATCGTGGGCTATGTTTTGAATTACGGCCCTGAAGCGTGGACGATTGACTACCACATCAGGCAGGATCCGCTGGGCAATGATTACTATCGCACGCGCGTACTCCGCCCCAGTTATAACCAGTTGTATCCTCCCGAGAAAGGCCAGCCGCGCACACTCGTCGAGACACGTTACCCGCCAGAGGATCGCGCGAAGGGCGATCCGGAATTGCTCGACCTGCTGCGGCAAAACGATCCGCGCCTGACGAAAAGCCTCGAGGGCGACAAAGCCTTCACAAAATCCATGGCGTCGATTCTCGATGGAGAAAGCCAGAAATCGGTGGCGGCAAGCGACGTGACATTTCTGAAATCCGCTCTCCCGGCTGTCATTGGACGGAACGCAAAACTCTCGATGGCGCTTGTCGATTTCGACAAAGGATTTCAGTGGGTCGTGCAGCCGCCCGAAGCGCCTCCGCCGGCGCCGAAGGATGCAACACCGCGTGAGCCGGATGCGCCGACGCTGCGGCGAAAATCCGTGAATCCAAATTAGGCATTTATTTAGTACTGGGGGGCCGCGCCGATGCAGGTGTGTCCGATGCGGGCGGGCCGATGAGCGGCGTGTAATCGCTCCAGCGGATAATCATGCGGATGGGCACACGAGTTTTCCCAAACTCGAAAGTTTCATCCGATCGCGAGTAGGCCGGGAACCAGAAACTCTTGCCCACCTGCTGGCGGTATGTCTCGAAAACCGTGAACGGCAGCATGTCCGCTGTTACGTCTCCCGTTTCCGTCACCCATTTGCCGATACTTTTCACAATCACAAGGTCCTGCTCATCCACCCAGACGACACCGGAAAAATAGGCGTGCGCGCGGTCCAGTGCCTTCGGCTTGACCGTGAAAAAGTAGGCGCTCAGCTCGTCGAGCGGCTGCTTCCCGCCAAAGCTGATTTCGTATTTCGATAATTGCGATGTGGTAAGGGGAAACAGGGGAGCGGGAGCGACGAGATCGGAATCGCCGCGCTGGATGTCCAGAGCGTGCAGCGTCGAGGGCGGACGGCGAACTTCTTTTTCCGTCAGTCTGCCATCGGGAGCGAACATTTCCTGCGTAACGATTTCAAGCTGGCCCGTGGGCTTGTTGTCCTCTCCCAATTCTTCGAGGCGCACGCTTCTCTGAAAACTGTAGCCAAGGAGCGCGTGAAGCATCTCGTCCTCTTTCACCGCAAATCGACGGATAATTTCTTCGGGCGGAATCGGCGGAGGCTCGGGCTTGGAGGCCTTCGGAGGCGCCGGGAACCTTGCGGATTCGGGAGGCGCCATGGGGCCGGCATCCTGCGCTCGCGCGAAAATTGGCACAAGCAGAAGACCCATCGCAAATGTGCGAAGCGCAACGAGATGGCCCAAGCGGGAATTCATGCGAGTTCTTCCACCATTTAGGATGCAATCCCCAGGCAGTTTGTAGCTTCCGATTTTCCGGCCACGGAACATTTACTGCCCGCTTCCCACAGTGTACCGCAGCGTGAACTCTCCCGGCGCTTCCAGAGATGAAGGAAGTGGGACGAGAAAATTCACCTGGGCGGAAAAAGTTTGCGGAACAATCACGGCGCGTCCCTGCGTCCATTCCACAATCAGCGAATGCCGGCCCGGTGAATCGATCTCCATTCGGGCGACGCCCTCCGGGACGGAAATTGGCAAGCCAGCGGAAACAAGTTCTTCGCAATGGGAGGGTGAAGCCGACTTTGCCGGCAAATGGGCCGGCTCCAGCGTCGAAGAATCCGCTGTGGACCAGCAGAATCGCGCATTCCCCTCTTCCGCGGCAGGGATGGGAACCGAAAGCATGGAGATAAATGTTTGTTTCGATTCGGAATGTGCCGCGGCCCGCTCCAGAACAGGCGCCACGAGTGAAATCCGGTAAGCCGTCTCGATGGTTTCCGGAGAGGCAAAATGGACAGTCTTTTCAACGTGAATCCCGGCCGGGGATTTTTCATATTCCTGGTAAGTCAACCTCAGGCGCGTGTCCTGTTTGTCTTCGATCCATTCGGCATGATAGGCGCGATTAAAAGCGAAATCGCCCGTGGTCGTGGCGCCTTGAGGAGCGGACTCCGCGGGAAGGAGAAAATCCTGCAAAGCCCCTCCGAGTGTGATGAGATCGTCGTTCGTCAACTTATCCACCAACGCGAGTGCGCGGCCGTGATCGGCGGGAGAAACGATCAGACGCAAGCGGCTGCTTTCCAGAGTCCATTCCGGTGAACCGTCGCGGTCGAAATCGTACTCGTAGTGCGAATTTCCAGCATCGTCCGCGGTCACATAGGCCACGGGAAATGTTCCGTGTTCCCGGCCGGATTTGATTGAGAGTGTTCCATGAAGCAGGCCATAGGCCGGGGTGACGGCGGAATCCTCCGCAGCAGACTGATTTCGGAAAGGCTGAAAGCGAAGGCGCGTGAACAATTCTTCCTCGCCTTCCATTCTTGCCGTGGTTGAGCTATGAAACGCGCCGTCGAGAGTAAAATCGGCGAGGCGCATATTATCCGAGTGGTTGAGGGAAACAATTGTCATGTGCCCGCCCGAATTTGCATCGGCGGCAATGAGCGGCGGACCGGAAGGGATCGTGACACCCGCTCCGAGCGGAAAGCGGATTCCGTCGAATACTTCATAATCGCTATTGCGGGGGAGTTTTTTTTCCGGATCGACTTTTTCCACCACGTGCGGCATATAGCGCAGGTGAATCCGAAGAACTCTGCGGTAAAAGGGGGCGGCGCCGCGCAGCATGTGCAATTGAAGCTCGCCGGATTCCTGTTTCCAATCCGCGTCGAGGCGGACATTTTCGTCCAACTCGACCTTCGACGGCTCGCCTTCCAGGTGCAGTCGCACGACGGCGCGCGACGGCGCGTAAAATGTCAATTCCAGCGTCTTGCCGTCGCGCTCCGCGCCTAGAAGTTCGGCCCCGGCAATCACCACTTCATCCGAACAGCGCTCTCCTGGAGACACGGCGGAGCAAAGCGGGGCATGAACGGGCAGCATAAGCGATTCGCGCGCAGGTACGGTGATATCGAACGATATTATTTGCGGCCCAGGGTTTCCGGTCGATGCATGAGGCTCAAAAAATTCGAACGATTCGATCGCCGCCTGATCGGGGCTCAGATTGGTCAAACCGAGCAGGGCTGCGGCGCAGAGCTGCCCCTCCACGCATCTCTGAGCCTGATTGGACGAATTCATGGATTCATTGACTACGAGTTGGGAGGTAAAAAGATTCTTGTTGGGTTCACGGCCGTCTGATCGGATCAGGCTGCGATGCGCCCCGACGCCATCCAGAAGCGCGCTTAAAAACACGGCTGCAGAGGATATTTGCTCCGTCGGCGGATTTTCGTCGGCATTCCCGTCCAGCGCTCCCCATGAATAGTGGTCAATCGTCCCCGCCGTGACGTGCCCCTGCTCATACGGCCGCGTGATAAACTTGTCTTCGGGATGTGAGGATTCCGGCGCGGCGCTGGACAAATTAAACAAGGGTTCCAGCAATGCGCCCTGGGGCCGACGAGGAAAATACGCCAGCGTCCCGCCGCGTTTTACAAAATCCAGGAGCGCGGCTTGCGCCCGGTCCGAAAGACGGAAGGGATTCGGTCCATCTTCTGGAACGGACAATACGATCACGCGGTCGCGCAAAAGTTGTTCGACGGATTGCGCGGCGGGATTCACAAGTTCCGGCGCATATCCCGCGAGGCTCGCGGCTCGAAATAATTGCTCCATCATTCGCGCTTGTCGCGCATTGGCGGCTTCCGTGGTTTCGGCGCTGGATGCGCGCAAATCCAAAATCCCGAAATCCGCGCGCCGGTGCGATCCGGCCAGCATCGCCCCCCACAACGAAATGAACTGCCCGTTGCGCAAAATGCCGTTTGCCCGAACGCCGCGATTGGCGGCGAGGTCCAGGGGCGCATCCGCGCGCAAATAGCGCGCTGTCGAGGGTGTCTCCCAGCCGGCTGGCGTGAGCGTATCCTGCAGCGGAGAATACGATAGGGCGCGAATACCGTTGGCCAGAAAAAGGCGCGAGGCAAGCAGCATATTCTCCGGCGCAGATTGCGCCGCTTGCGAATCGTTGGCGGGCGCAAATGTGGTTGCCGTGAAGGATGACAGGAATGGCGGAAAACTCTCCTGGGTTCCCAATGAGTGAGACAGAAGGATCAGGGGCCATGCGTCCGACGTTGAAAGTAAAAAGCCGGGAGCGCCGGAAGCCGCTTTCAAGACCGAAGGTCCGTTCGTCGCGCGCGACGCCGGCAATCGCAGAATCCACTGGCCCGCGAAGGCAAGGGCCGGCGAAGAGTCATTGGCATGGGGCGTTGCGACAGATGTCACTACGGAATCCGCGGCATTCGATGTGTTAAGGAACGAGATTGTATCCAGCCCGCCCCGCAGCAGTGCGCGGCATAATTCAGCCACGTAGCGCGCCAGATCGGGAGCTTCCTCGCCCGGCCGCAATGCCGAGGCGTCATCCAGGGCCACGAAAAGAATCGGGCCCGAGATCCGCTTATCGAGAACTTCTCCTTCGCGATTGCCTGGTTCTTTGATTGAAATCAATTTGTTTGAGCTATAAGGCGCGAGTTCCCTGGCAATCGTAGTGAGCCAACGCCGTGCGTATGACATATGGATTTCATTGGCCAGCCAGGCGTGCGCGGCTGCATTGGCGTCTCGTGTTGCCAGTTGCGCTTCCGGAGGCGGCATTCCCTGCTGAATTTTCGCGGAGGACATTTTGTAATCCGAATAAGAAAGCAGCCACGGAGGATAGCCACTGTTGCGCCAGTTGTCGCCAATCAAAGGGCCTGGCCGGACAATCAATTTCATGCGCGTCTGAGCTATTTGTTGCAGCAGGCCGCGAAGATTGCGCCGGGGATTGGTGTGGCCGTCGAAATCGAATTGCCCATCCGACGGTTCGTGCCAGTTCCATGGGATACGGAGGTCGATCGTGTTGATCCCCAGATCGCGGTAGTGTTCCAGCGACCGCCGCCAAAGGTCGGGCGGAATTCGGAAATAGTCGAATTGCGCGGCATGAACAAAGTAGGGGACGCCATCGATGCGCAATTCACGCTCGCCGCCGTTTACAATCATCTGGACGCCGACCGGCGGGGGTACAGCCTTTTGCGGCGCATCGTTCTGGGCAAATGCGGAGATCGAAATCATCACGCACGCCATTGCCTGAATGAAACGACGCCATAAGCGACAACAGTAACGTTCTGGCGCGTGGTGGTTGGCCCCGGACATCGACCATGGATGTTACATGACCCGGGCCGACATTTCGATGTTTGCGAAGGCCTGCGGCGGTTCACGTCGCGCCGGACTTTTCCATCCCGCGAAGCGCTGAACCTCTGCTACAATCTCGCGGCTGCAACTTGGAAACCAGGTCATGGCGTATGGCCGCACAACTTCTTGCCAGGCGATTTTACGTATCCGGAACCGTGCAGGGCGTTGGGTTCCGATTTTTTGTCGAGCGGGTTGCGGCGCGCATGGACATTTGCGGATACGTCCGGAATCTGTTCGATGGGCGCGTGGAAGTTTACGCCATTGGCAGCGTGACGCAGCTCAATACGCTGAAGAATGAAATCGAGCGCGGCCCGCGCATGTCTCGCGTCGATCGCGTGGACGAGAACGAAGCGGCGATTTCCCCGCAATATGCGAACGGTTTCACAATCGAAAGGGACGACTGAGACGGTCCGATCCCAATACGGAAAAGCGGAGCGAACGGAATGAATCATCTGAAGGAACTGATCCGGGAAGTGCCGGATTATCCGAAACCGGGAATTCTTTTTTACGATCTGACGACCTTATTGCAAAATCCGGCGGGATTTCACGCCCTGGTGGACGCGCTTTGCGATCACTACGCAGGGAAAAAAGTAGACACCGTTGTGGGAATCGAGGCGCGCGGATTTATTTTGGCGCCAGCGCTGGCGTTTCGCCTTGGCGCAGGCTTCGTCCCCGTCCGCAAACCGAACAAGCTGCCCTGGAAGACGACCTCTGTGACGTATCAACTCGAGTACGGCACAGACACGCTGGAAATTCATCAGGACGCGATCAAACCCGGATCCACCGTGTTGATCAGCGACGATTTGCTCGCCACTGGCGGCACGGCTGCGGCGACCGTGGAATTGATCCGCAAACTGGGAGGCGAAGTGGTCGGCGCATCGTTTGCCGTGGAGCTGACGTTCCTGAACGGCCGCAGGAAATTGCCGGGGATCGACGTGTTTTCGATGATGCAGTACGACAAGTAGGCGAACTAATTCTTATCCGGCGCGGGTGTCGCGGACGCCGGCGCAAGACCGCGCTGGCGAACAACTTCAAATAAAACCACGCCGGCGGCAACGGAAACATTCAGGGCGCGGACCGGGCCGGTCGTCGGGATCGAAACCAGAAAATCGCAGCGCTCGCGCGTCAAGGCGTGCAGTCCTTTGCCTTCACCACCGAGAACGAGTCCAATTGGAACTTTGAGATCCACTTCCGTGTAACTCTGTTCGGCCCGTTCATCGAGCCCCACAAGCCAGAAGCCCGCTTCCTTCATTTCTTCCATCGCGCGCGCCAGATTCTTGACGCGCGCCACGGGCATATGCGCAAGAGCTCCCGCCGATGCGCGGGCAACGGTATCGGTAAGCCCAGCGGCGCGGCGCTCCGGGATGACAACACCATGCGCACCGGCGGCCAGTGACGTTCGAACAATGGCGCCCAGATTCTGCGGATCTTCCACTCCATCGAGAAGGACCACCAGGCCCGGACGGCCGTTCGAATCGCGCGGCTTCAGCAAATCCTCAAAACTTGAAACGGGCGCGGCTGCCACGAACGCTACCACGCCCTGGTGCTCGCGCGTCCCGGCTGTGCGATCGAGTTGGATGCGCTCCTCGAAGCGAACAGGCACATTATTCTGTCGTGCGAGGCGGACCAGGTCTTCGATGCGGCTGCCGTGGCTGCCTTTGGCCACCATCATGGAGTCGAGCGGGCGATTGGCCTCCAGTGCTTCGCGGACAGCGTGAATGCCGGTGAGACGGTTGATAACGGGTGGGATCATTTTGTTCAGCGTTCCAGCGTGACGATGGCCTGCGCGGCGATTGCTTCGCCGCGGCCGATCGCGTCCATGCCTTCATTGGTCTTGGCTTTCAGATTGATTGCCGAGGGTAAAATTCCGAGCGATTTCGCCAGTGCCTCGCGCATCGCGGGAAAGTGCGGGCCGAGTTTCGGTTTCTCGGTGATTACAATCGCGTCGATATGCCCGATGCGAAAATTTTGCTCGGCGAGCAATTTCCCCACGTGCTCCAGAAATCGCAAGCTCGATACGTCTTTCCACTTCGAATCGGTGTCAGGGAAATGCGTGCCGATATCGCCCAAGCCGGCGGCGCCCAGCAGCGCATCGCACAAAGCGTGAGCCAGGGCGTCGCCGTCGGAGTGGCCGACCGGACCTTTGTGAAATGCAATCTCGATGCCGCCGAGTATCAATTTGCGCCCTTCGGCAAGGCGGTGAAGATCGTAACCGATTCCGGCGCGCGTCATATTTTTCCTGTCATCGCGCCGCGCGTTCCTGGCGAAGGTAAAATTCCGCAAGTTCCATGTCGCCGGGGCGAGTGATTTTTAAATTGCGCTCCGATCCTGCCACCACGTGAACGTCACGGCCAATGCGTTCCACAAGCCCCGCTTCGTCCGAAGCCGAAACTCCATCCTGCTTTGCGCGCCCGAACGCCTCCAGCAAGAGAGAAGCGCGAAACACTTGCGGTGTCTGCGCGAGAACGACACGTTCGCGAGGAATCGTAGCCGTCACCAGCGCGACATCGGCGGGCAAGCTTGCCCGCTTCACTTCCTTCACCGTATCCATCGCGGGAATGCCCAGAATTGCAGCATCGCACGCGTTCGCCTCGGCGATGACGCGCTCGATTTGTTCGACCGTGACCAGTGGGCGGACCGCATCGTGGACCAGAATCAAATCGGTATTCGTGGAAATCTCCGTCAATGCGTTGGCAACCGAATCCTGCCGCGTAGCCCCCCCGCGAACCACACGCACTGGCCTGCCGAGATTTTCCATGGCGACCCCGGCAGCAACGGAATCGACTTCTTCATTGCGCGTTGCAATTACGAAATCGGCGATGGCCGCACAGGCTGCGAGCCGCCGCAGCGTGAACAGCAACAGCGGCACGCCGTCGAGCGAAAGAAACTGCTTCGGCGTATCGGCGCCCATTCGAGTGCCAAGCCCGGCCGCGGGCAAAATAGCGGTTACATGGTTCATCAGTGCCTCGAGGTAAGAGCAAAAAAGCTTACACCAATTGGAGACACTTATAAACAGAAGTCGCGGGTTTTCGTCGATTTCATTGGAATGCGCAAAATGTGAAAAGCAGAGGGTGCGTGCGCTTATTCCTGTTCCTGGGAAGGATCGGGAACCGTGGGGCGTGGAACGCGTTCGGCGACGGCTTCGCCATGGCGCGGCGCGTGCTCGACCTGACGCGGCAGCTCATTGATGGAATGAGTCTGAGGCGCGCGCGTGGAATGCGATTCGGTGCGTTCGTCAATCCGCCCGAAGATCATCTTACCCGCGGTGGTCTGGTGCACGGAGGTTACGGTGATGTCCACGGTCTTGTTGATCATGCGCCGCGCGCCGTCGACCACAACCATCGTGCCATCGTCCAGATACGCAACGCCCTGATTGTATTCCTTGCCCTCGCGCAGAATGAACACGCGCATGATCTCGCCGGGCAGCACCACGGGCTTCAGCGCGTTGGCCAGCTGATTGACGTTCAGGATTTCGATGCCCTGCAGCGAGGCGACTTTATTTAAGTTGTAATCGTTAGTGATGATTTTTCCGTCGTAACGCTTGGCCAGCTCGATGAGCTTTAAATCCACATCGGCGACATTCGCAAAATCGTCGTCCGCGATTTCCACTTCGAGGTGCGCCATCTTCTGAATGCGCTGCAACACTTCGAGGCCCCGCCGCCCGCGCTGCCGCTTCATCGAGTCGGCCGAATCGGCCACCAGTTGCAGTTCGCGCAATACGAATTGAGGAATCAGGATCACGCCGTCGAGAAAATGCGCCTCGCAAATGTCGGCGATGCGTCCATCAATAATCACGCTCGTATCGAGCACCTTGGGCATGCGCCGCGTGCTGCGTTCGCTTCCGAACAAGCCGCCGAGCGCCTGCAAATTCAGCATGTCGCCCTTGTTCGCGCCCACCACAAGGCCGATATAAGTCATCACCAGCAGCAGTCCAACGTCCAGAAACGACCGCGACCCTTCCGGGATCGAAGTGCGCGCCAGCACCAACCCCATCAAATACGCGCCCAGAATCCCGAGGGTCGACCCTGCCGCCGCCCCGATCAGCCGGCGCATGCTGGCGCGTTGTAACCGAATCTCGAACAAGAAGACGGAAATCGAGAACGCAAAACCCATTCCCGCAGCCGCGTAATTCGACAGGCCAAACGGGTGAAAGTGATACCCGGCGGCCACGCACGCGGCGGAAAAAATAAAGCGCACCAGCATGTGATCCCACCAGCCGCCGAATTCATGGGAAGTGTTCGCAGGCATCGCGGGTCGCAAGGGAAACGGCGTGGATGCTGCAGGCGGTTCCGTATTGCCGGGCCGAACATAAGGACGGGTCATGAGGCCTCACTTCTATGATGAGAAGACAGAAAAGTACATCAGAATTAATTATGTAGTATTAAATCAACACCGACGCCGGGCTGACCTGGGACGATAGGAAAGAAACCAGCCCGATTTCTACCTTCAGATATCTCATTTCGTCTATTGGAGTCAAGCTTTTATAAAACTGGCGCACGCTTGAGGGTCTATCCGAGGGACAATTTCAGGGGAGATATTTGGATCTGTACAGAAATTTCGCGTGGTGTTCGCGGAGTCAACCGGCGGGGGTTGCTTTCCTGCAATAGGGGTAAACCCTGCGTGCCTCCAGGCAGGCCCATCCGCTGGTGCGGCTTTATGGCAAATAAAATCTCGGCACACGTTTGCCGAGGGCGCAGAGCAGTTCCGCACTGGCGGTATTGGCGATTTTCGCGACGTCGGGGACGGACTGCGTTGTGTCGCCGTCGGCGCCGTAGATGGTGGCGATGTCGCCGACGCGCGCCGAATTGATGCCGGTGACGTCGGCGGCGGTGAGGTCCATCGAAACCGTGCCGATGATCGGAGCGAACTCGCCGCGAACGATCACGCGGCCTTTATTCGAGAGAGCGCGCGACAAGCCATCGGCGTAGCCCGCGGCGAGCACGGCGACTCGCGACGGACGTTCGGCTGTCCAGCGCGCGTTATATCCCACGCGGGCGCCCGGGGCGAGATCCTTGATCGAAATAATGCGCGCTCGGAAAGAGAGGACGGGCTTTACGGAAAGCTTCGCTTCCATTTCCGGATTGAGCGACGACGGTTCAAAAAACTGGTGGTAGCCGTACAGGATTGCGCCGGGGCGCACCATGTCGCGCCAGGTCGACGGGCGGCTGACGATCGCGGCGCTGTTGGCCATGTGCACGATGCCGGGGTCGAGGCCGATCGATTTCATGCAGGCCAGCGCCGCGTCGAACGCTTTTTCCTGTTCATTGGTCTGTTCGGTGGTGAACACTTCCGAGGAAGCAATGTGCGTGAACGTGCCTGCAAGGCGCAGGTACGGGCACTCGCTCAGAACGCGCGCGAACGCCGGAATTTCCGACGGCTGAATCCCAAGGCGGTTCATGCCGGAATCGATTTTCAAATGAAAATCGACGGAACCCTTTTTCGTTTTGCGCGCCCCGCGTTTTTTGTCCGAAAGAGCGGCAGCTTTCTCCAGCAGCCTCAACTGCTCGGGACGCATGATTGCCGGCGTCAATTTATTTTTGAGAATCCGCTCCTCTTCGCCAGCCCAAAAGCCGGTGAGAATCAGGATCGGCTCTCGGATGCCGCTCTCGCGCAACTCGGCGCCTTCGGCCGAGCAGGTGACGCCGAACCAGTCGGCCTTGACGCGAGACAGCGCGCGAGCGACGGGAACGATGCCGTGGCCGTACGCGTTGCTCTTGATGACGGCGAGAATTTTTCGTTTCGGGCCGCGCGGGAATTCTGAATTTACATGGCTGCGGATCGCGCGCAGATTGTGCGTCAGCGCTCCCAGACTTACTTCCGCCCAGATGGGGCGTCCATCAAATTTTACGGCTCGTGTCATTGGAATCTTCACAGAATAGCCGATCCCGGCGCAGAAGAAAAATCGCCAGCGAGAATAGTCGCGCCGTTTAGTAACTAGCTGCTTCAGTGGCACGGGCTTCAGCCTGTGGGGTTTAAAGTTCTGTCCCTGTGAAATGTACCCCGCACAGGCTGAAGCCTATGCCACTAAAGCCCCACGACTGAGATACGCTGCCAGCTATGCAGAGAGCAATCGCATGGCCGCAGTCGCAGAGGTAACAAAACTCCATGTGGAGGTGCTATGTGCGTGAATGGAAGCAACTTATCAAGTCAAAGAAAGGATAGGCACGGAGTAGAACGCTCGAAACAGCCTCGCGCCTGACACACCCGTGTCCCGGCGAATACACTTACTCTTGTTCGGTCCAGGAATCCGGCGCGGCTTCCTCAAAACGCGTGTAGGCATTGCGGAAGATGAAGTGAATGCGGTCGGTGGGGCCGTTGCGCTGTTTGGCGATCAGGATCTCCGTCTTGGCGCGCTCTTCGGGGGCTTCATCCGGTTTGAAGGCGTTTGGGCGGTTGATGAACATTACCACGTCGGCGTCCTGCTCGATGGCGCCCGATTCGCGCAGGTCGGAGAGCTGCGGGCGGCGGTCTTCGCGTTCCGGAGCGCGTGTGAGCTGCGAGAGGCACAACACGGGAACGTGTAATTCCTTAGCCATCATCTTGAGGCCGCGCGTGATGCTGGAAACTTCTTCGTTGCGGCTGCCGAAACGTCCCCGGGCGGAAATCAGCTGGAGATAATCCACGACGACCAGCGAGAGGCCCTTGTCGCGCTTCATGCGGCGCAGCTTCGCACCCATTTCCACCACCGTCGAGGAGCCGCCGTCGTCGATCCAGAGAGGCGCCTCGGCGATGCGAGACAACGAGACGGGGATTTTTCCGCCGTCTTCGCGGCTCAGATGGCCGGTGCGGAATTTGTGCGAGTCTATCTGCGCGTCGGAGGAAAGCATGCGCAGCAGGAGCGATTCCTTCGACATTTCCAGGCTGAAAATCGCGACGGGCTTGTTCCCGCGCATGGCCACATTTTCCGCAATATTCAGCGCAAACGCCGTTTTCCCCATGGAAGGCCGCGCGGCGAGAATCAGCAATTCCGAGGGCTGAAAACCGGACGTAAGGTTATCGAGCTGGTGGTATCCGGTCGAGAGCCCGGTGATGCGCTTGCCTTCGGTAAAAATCTGCGAGATGCGTTCGAAGTTTTCGCGCACCACATCGCGCACGCCCACCAGGCCCAAACGCGTGCGGTCTTCGGCAAGGCGGAAAATATCGGACTCGGCGCGGTCCAGAATCGCGTCAGCGTCCTCTTCCCCTTCGAGCGCCTGCTGCTGGATTGAATGCGTCGCGTGGATCAGGGCGCGCAGCATCGATTTTTCCTTCACGATCTGCGCGTAGTGCTCGACGTTGGTCACGTGCGGCACGCCGTCCATCAACTGCGAGACGTAAGCGGCGCCGCCCGAGGATTCCAGTTCACCCCGGCGCTGCAGTTGGTCGGTGAGCGTCACCAGATCAATCGGCTGCTGGGCCTCCCCGAGGTCCACCATCTGCTGGTAAATGCGCCGGTGATGATCGTGGAAAAAATCCTCGGGCTTGAGTTTTTCCAGAGCGGGATTGAGCGCGTTGTTATCGAGCAGAATCGCGCCCAGGATGCTGCGCTCCGCCTCCATGTTCTGGGGCATCGGACGTTCAAGGGATGTGCTTGCCGTGGCCATTTAATGTTCGCCTTATTTTCGCTTGTTCGAGGGGTCGGGTCAACTGCTTCCGCAGACGCTGCTCACGCACACGCCGCTCCGTGCAAGACGATTCGTCCAGGTCGCAATCTTTTGCGACAATGCATCGCGCGGTTGGAATATGAATCTTCGCCGATCCTCGCCGGAATGCAAAATGAAAAGGACACTGGCGGCCTGTTGAAAAAAAATTATCCTGTGGATTCAGCGGAAAAGTTTTCGAAAGAGTGATTTTACGAAGGCGAGAGAGACTGCAACGCTGAGCGCCTGGATCTCTCGCACCATGCATCCGATAATTCTACGATGGTGTTTGAGAACAGTAGAAAACGCCGTAAAGCAAAGCCGACAACACTCAATCCGAAGAAGAGTCCCAGCTGGGGATGAACCAGATTTCGGTGAAGTGCTTGTGCTTGCGGTCATGGCCATGATCCTCGGCAAGCATCTCGCGGAGCTTGTTGGGCAGCCGGTTCGTCTCCCCCGAGGAACTTGCGTGGGCCTCGCAGGCCTGGTGGTAACCGATGCCAAAGCGGGCGCCGCAGCAGTCGCAGAGTTCGAAGGTTTCGATCGTATAGAGAGGGTACTTGGCAATTTCCTTGTCGAGAATCGCCACGGGACTGTTCAAGTCGTTGGTCATATCATCCTCCGCTGGATTGAGGATTCCCAGAAATCTCTGGTGGTCGCTTGGCGCGGCACATCGTGGGGCGGAGCCGAGACCTGGATTGCCTGACGCGTCAAGTCTAGCCCTGAAAGAATAAATCCGCCCTGTGGAATTCGTGTGAACCTGTGAATAATTTTTCGAAAGATGGGCGCAGCGGGGCCTGTGGAAAATGCGAGGAAAAGCTGTGCGAGAAATTAAAAGAGCCGCCGCGCTGGAACGTAACTTGCTCAGCGGCTCAAAATGGAATCTGCCAAATCGCGACTAGGCTTCTTTTTCGACGACTACTTTTAGTTCGGCGGTGACGCCGTGGACCAACTTCACGGCAACCATCGTCTCACCGATGGTTTTAATTGGTTCGTCGAGCGCGATGCGGCGCTTGTCGATCTCAAACCCCTGCAGCTTGAGCGCATCGGCCAAGTCGGCGGAAGTGACGGAACCGAACAGCTGATCGGTCTCGCCGGCCTTGCGCGCGAATTTCAGCGTCACCTGATTCAGGAGAGCGGCCTGTTGGTGCGCAGCGTCCTTTTCGGTGGCGGTGCGCTTGGCGAGCGTGATGCGGATTTTTTCGAGGCGCTTGATATTGTTGGCAGTGGCCTCAAGAGCGAGCTTGTGCGGCAGCAGATAGTTGCGCGCATAGCCGGCGGCAACTTCCACGACTTCGCCGCGTGTTCCGAGTTTTTCGACGTCTTCCTGCAGAATGATTTGCATGGCTTCCTCTTCTTCTCTATTACTTTAGAATCTTTTTTCGATCGCGGCATTGCGAGTGGCAAGCTGCAAAACTTTTCGACGAGCCTTCCATCCAACTGTCTCCCCTGAGGGAGTGTCGCCCCGGACGTAGCCTCCTATCGATTGCAGGAAACGCCCCCCACTTCCGTAGTGGCTACGATCTTGCGTCCCTCCGGAACCTGGCCACGGAAGGGTGATACAGGTACTTCGAATCCAGAGCTACCGAGCCTTTACAGCTCCGTTGCGAACGGCAACAGGGCGATGTTG
Organism: Terriglobia bacterium; assembly: GCA_963788335.1. Taxonomy (GTDB): domain Bacteria; phylum Acidobacteriota; class Terriglobia; order Acidiferrales; family UBA7541; genus Palsa-360. The sequence goes on along the minus strand of CAWBGM010000004.1, from coordinate 188,349 downwards.
CGAGCCCGCTTGATGGCTTCGCCGAGCCAGCGCTGGTGGCGCGAGCAAGTGCCGGTCATGCGGCGGGGCAGAATCTTTCCGCGTTCCTGCACGAAGGGCTGGAGCATGTCGGCCTTTTTGTAGTCGATGAAATCAACGCGCTCGACGCAGAAGCGGCACACCTTCTTCTTGCGGAAATACTGGCGCTTGCCGCCGCGACGCGGGCCCCCTGGGCCTCCACCGGAGCCTCCGGGACCTCCGCCTTCACGGCGCTGCCCTCCCCCTCCGCCACCGGAAAATCCTTCGCGTCGCGGAGCTCCGCCGCCGGAATGTCCTTCCGAGCGATGGCCTCCGGAGTGACCTTCATGGCGCGGCGCGCTGGGCGCTGGTGCTGCAACGGGCGCGGGAGCAGCGCTGGGTGTTTCAGATGATGCTGGTACCGGTTGATCGGACATCGTGTTTCCTCTCTATCAGCTCTTCTAAAAATGCATAAAACTTCACGTCTGTGGCAAATTTCAATGCGCGCCCGACGCGACGGCGGCGCTTGTTAACTGGCTGCGGGCTGCTCGGCCGGCGGAAACGGTTGCTGAGGCGCTGCGGGAGCCGGCGGAGCGGTCTGTTTGCGCGGGCGGCGGCTGGCGCGGCGTTCCCGGTGTCCCTGGAGTTTCTTCTGGCGTTTCAACTCCTCGTCGAGGCGAATCGTCTGGTACTTGATGACGGCGTCGTTCACTTTTAAGCGCCGTTCGAGTTCCTTGATGATGTCGCCCTGCGTGCTGTGAATCAGCATGTAAACAAAAAATCCCTCGCGGTGCTTTGCCACGCGATACGCCAGACGGCGCGTGCCCCACCGTTCGGTCTTCTCGATCTTGCCGCCGTGTTCAGCGGTCGAAGTTTCGAGGGTGGTGATAATTTTGTTGATCTCGTCCTCCGGCGTGGCCGGGCGCAAGATGAAGATCAGGTCGTATACGCGTTCTTCCATTTTGAATGACTCCGTTTCTCAAGCTTTCTCGTTCTCGAAATTGTTTCTAGTTCCCGGATTCTTCCCCGTCCGACTGCACGCGACGATTAAAGCGGTTCATCGCACTTGGGACTCCCTCGGCCAAAATTACTTTGACGGCCTCGGCGCCCAGTTCAATTTCCTCGGTGACCAGATCCTCTTCGTCGCGACGAATCTGGCGAAGGACGTATTCCCTCAGATCGCCTCGCATCTCAGCGGGCTGCACGCCCAGCCGCACGCGCAAAAACTCCATCGTTCCCAGAGAGCCGATCACTGACTTCAGTCCGTTGTGGCCGCCCGCCGACCCGCGTTCGCGGACGCGAATCATTCCCCAGGGCAGCGCAATATCGTCACACAGGACGATCACGTCCGAGGGCTCGCAGGCGGCGCGCCTGATCAGTTCGCCGACGGCGAGGCCGCTGAGATTCATCATCGTGTGCGGCTTTGCGAGTACGACTTCCTGACCGGCGATCTTGCCCACGCCCACCAGCGACTTCGACTCGGGCCGCGTCACTCGAATATTGGCCTGTTCGGCCAGCTTGTCCACGACCAGAAAACCCATGTTATGCGGCGTCCAAGCGTATTCGACGCCGGGATTGCCGAGGCCAACGATCACGCGCATCTGAGTCCCCGGCTGCGTTGTGCCATGGTGAACCAAAAAGCGCACAGGCTAAAGCCTGAGCCGCCGTGAAGTAAACTACTTTTTCTTTTCCTTCTCGGCTGGAGCGGCTTCGCCTTCCTCGCCCTCTTCGTCCTTCTTGCCCTTCTTGATGACTTCGGGCTCGGCCGGTGTTGCGGCTTCGGCGGCTGCGGCTTCGGGGGTCTTTTCTTCCTCGACGCGCAGAGCGACGACGTGCGCGAGCACGCGAGTCGGATCGGTCAGGACCTTGATTTTTGCCGGGTCCACTTTCGCTTGCACGTCCGAGGCGCGAATCTGCATGCCCATCATCAAGCCGGAAATATCCATGCTGAATTCCGTCGGGATATCGGCGGGCAAACATTCGACTTCGACTTCGCGGATCACCATTTCGAAGACGCCGCCCTGCAACTTGACGCCCTGCGGTTCGCCGAACACGTGAACGGGCACCTTAACGCGCATACGCACGTCCATCGCGATGCGCAGCAGGTCCACGTGCAGTAGATTCCCTGTCACGGGATCGACTTGCCAGTCCTTCACAATCGCGGGCTGCTCGTCGGACTGGGTCTTCACTTTGAAAATCGTGTTGTGTCCCGTAGCCGAGCGGAGGATCGCGGACACCTGCTTGGTGTTCACCTGGAGGGATTGCGCTCCACCCTTGCCGCCGTAGAGGGTTGCGGGGACGTGTCCGGCGGTGCGAAGACGCCGCGCCGCGTTTTTGCCCCGTGTGTCGCGGGACGCTGCTTCCACAATGATCTGATCCATAAGTCCTTCCCTTTTTTACGCCAAAATTCAGAAATCCAAAAGCTAGAAAACTAATTTAAAAAAACAATTCGCTGATCGAAGACTCTTCATGAATCGAGCTGATCCCGCGGGCAAGCAGCGGCGCAACGCTCAACACCTTGATCTTCGAAACTTTTTTGGCCGCCTCGGAGAGCGGCACCGAATCGGTCACGATCACTTCCTCGATGCGCGACGCGCAGATGCGGTCGACAGCAGGACCCGATAGCACCGGATGCGTGCAGGCGGCGTACACTTTCGTCGCACCTTCCTTCAGCAAAGCTTCCGCTGTTTTCACCAGCGTTCCGGCTGTGTCAATAATGTCGTCAATAATCAGCGTGGAGCGTCCGCGCACGTCGCCAATCAGGTGCATCACTTCGCTGACATCGATATCCACGCGGCGCTTATCCACAATGGCCAGCGGCGAATCCAGTTTCTTGGCGAAGGCGCGCGCGCGTTCCACGCCTCCCGCATCGGGGGAAACCACCGTGAGATTTTTCATGCTTTTTTTCTTGAAATATTCAATCAGCACAGGCGAAGCGTACAAGTGATCCACGGGAACGTTGAAATATCCCTGAATCTGCGGCGCGTGCAGATCCAGCGTCAGCGCGCGATTCGCTCCGGCCGTTTCCAGCAGATCGGCGACCAGCTTCGCGGAAATTGGAACGCGCGGCTTGTCCTTGCGATCCTGCCGTGCGTAGCAGTAATACGGCATCACGGCGGTGATTCTCCATGCCGAGGCGCGCTTGAACGCATCGATCATCATCAACAGTTCCATCAGGTGAAAATCGGCGGGATTCGTTCCCGGCTGCACAACAAAAACATCCGCGCCACGGACGTTCTCCAAAATTTGAAAATACACTTCGCCGTCGCTGAATTTACCCAGCTTGGCTTCGCCGAGTTTCACGCCCAGATCGCGGCAGATATCGGCGGCCAGACGCGGATTCGCGCTCCCACTGAAAATTTTGAACTTATCGTCGATCAAAATTGACAATCCCTCAACCGACCCTCAATGAATGGGTCCACGGTAGACGATCCCCTGTGCGAGGAACTGTTCAGGCAAGATCCGGCCCGCCCATTTTTCGGCGGTACTCTGCCCTCGAGAAAGTCGAGCAGGCAAAAACCTGGTCCTTCGGAAACGCCCGAGCAGCTCGGCGCGCCATCGCTGGGTTTTGGAATATTCCAAACACCGCCGAACCGCTACCCGCCAGCGAGGCATCTGCGGCTCCTTGCCGAAGCAGTTCCCGTTTGATTTCACCCAATCGGGAATACCGGGGAAAAACAGCAGCCTCAAAGTCGTTCGTGAGGGCGCCTCCCTGCGGGCTCCAGCACAGAGCACAGAACTGCAACAGTCTAGTGGCCGCGGGCTGATTTGTCAATCTTTGCTCCAGGTTTTCCGCGATCCATCGATAAGCATCCTTGGTGGGCACAGCGATATCGTGAGGCGAAATCACCAGTACGCTGCGTCGTGCGATGTCCGGAAGCGGATAAATTTCATCGCCCCGGCCGATGCCAAGCGCACGGCCGCCGCGCAGAAAAAACGGAACGTCCGCGCCCAGGCTGGACGCGATTTCCGCAAGCCGTGCCGCGGCGACGCGCTTTCCCGCCAATTTTAGAAACCCGATCAGCGCCGAGGCCGCGTCGCTTGAACCACCGCCGAGGCCGCGGCCGACGGGAATTCGCTTGGTGAGCACGGCGCGCACGCCACGCCGAAATTTTAATTCGCTACTCAGCTGGTGAAGGGCGCGATAAACCAGGTTGTCTTTTCCCGGTTCACCGGCGAGTTGCGTGTTGCCGACGATGCGCAGGTCGATGCCGGGTTCGCGCGTGGCTTCCAGCGCCAGCGTGTCATGCAGCGAGATGCACTGAAAAATCGTGCGCAGTTCGTGATAGCCGTCCATGCGGCGCCCCAGAATTTCGAGGCGCAAGTTGACCTTTGCGTATGCCGGGATGCGGACGGATTTCACGGGAGACATGCTACTACGGCTTGGCATCGGCCGGTGTTTTCTGCTGAGCGAGCCGGCGCTTGAGAGCGGAGATTTTTTGTTCAACCTCGGCAAGTTTCGCGGGCTCAAAATCTCCCGGTAACGCATGGCGCCATTCGTCGACCGATTTTTCCCACTGCGCTTCCGCGAGATTATCCTTCCCCATTTTCGCGTAGACATCGCCCAGATGGCTCAGGATCGTGGGATCGTGGCCTTCGCGCACGGTCGCTTTGCGGAGCTGCTCTTCGGCCTCGGGCAATTTGTTTTGCTTGTAGTACGCCCAACCCAGACTGTCCTCATAGGCGGCGTTATTCGGATCCTCGGCCAGGGCGCGCTTGATGTACCCCGTGGCCTCCTCGAGGCGGATGCCGCGATCGGCCAGCATATAACCGTAATAATTGAGCGTCGCGGGATTACGCGGGTTCGTCGCGATGACCTTGCGGAATTGTTCCTCGGCCTGGTCGAATTTTTTCTGGCGTTCAAAAATCGCGCCGAGCATGAAGCCGGTCATTTCCTTGTCGGATGGAGCGGGAGCGATTTTATCCGCCGCGTGAATGGCCTCTTCGGCTTCAGACCACTTCTTGCCCTGCTCATAGGCCTGCGCGAGATCGAGCTGAATTTCATAATCGGCGGGCGAGCCGTCCAGAAGCGCGCGAAGCTGCGACGCCGCGAGATCGGTCTGCGCATTTTCGCCATACAGCAAGGCCTGCGTCACGCGGATGGGCCGGTCTTTGGGATAGGCATCGACCGCTTTCTTCGCGGCATCAAGCGCGTTCTGCATCTGCTTGGCATCCCGGTAGGTTTCGACGATCATGACGCGGGCGCGGCGGTCTTCCTCCGGCCCCAGCCGCAGCATTTCTTCGAACGTGTTCACGGCAGCGGTGTAATTGCTGGTTTCCCGGTACAGCTGACCGAGTTGCTGGTACAGGATCGCAAGCGTGCGGCGGCGCGACGGGGTGAACTCCGACTGCGATTTGACCCCGGCGACCGCATCCGAAAGCACGCGAATCGAATCGTCAGTGCGGCCCTCGGCTTCGTAAATCGTCGATTCGTAATAAATCACTTCCAGATTTCCCGGAGCGCGCTGCTTGGCGAGAAGAATATTTTCCTCGGCCTTGTCGAGCCGCATCATCTGCCGGTAAATTTCCGCCAGGCGCAAATAGTTGTCCGGATCGTCCGCGTCCATTTGCGTCAGGCGCTGATATTGCTCCAGGGCTTCGGGATATTTTTCTTCGCTCAAAAGAGTTTGGGCAAAGCCGCGCGTGTGGTTGATGTCGTCAGGCTGCGCGGCTGTGGCTTTGCGATAGGCGTCCTCCGCATTTGGAAGGTCGTGGGTCTGGGTGTAGGCCTCGCCGAGCAGATCGTAGAGACGCGCCGTGGGCGCGCGCTGCAGAATCCCTTGCAGCAGAGAAATCGCTTCCTGCGGCTTGCCTTGATCCACCAGGAGCTGCGTCAGTTGCTCGACTCCGCTTTCATTCTCGGGTTCGCGCGCGAGCAACGTGCGCAGAACGGCCTCCGCTTTTTCGTTTTCATTTTGCAGGCGGTAGAGCCGCGCAAGCCAGAGCGCCGCATCGGTATCGATGGGATCCAGGCGCAGGATTTCGCGATATTGCTCCGTCGCGCGAATCAGCGTGTCATGCTGGCCGGAAGTGTCACTCATATCGCCAAGGGTGCGAACGTAGATGCGCGCCAGCAGGCGCCGCGCGCCCAGATTATCGGGGTCCTTGGCAAGGATGGATTGAGCTTCATTGACGGCGTCGCGAATGTGCTGCGATTGAAAATAAATTTCCGCGAGTTCATCGCCGATTTGCTGGCTGGAAGAATCGATGGCGTACGCTTTTTTGTAAAAATCGATCGCTTTGTTGGCGTCGTCGGCGCGACTTGAGATTCCATATTCCTGGGCGTAATAGTGGCCCATTGAAAAATCATAATATGCGTCGGCGCGCTTCGCCTCGTCGATGGGCGAACCGGATGCCGCGGAGAGAGTAGGGGAAGTCGTTTGCGACTGCTGTGCCAGGGTAGTGTGTCCCGCCGTCAGCAGGATAAACAGGAAAGCAAAATGTCGGCTCGACTTCATAGAGTCACCGCAAGCAATGATCCATCACCGTTCTTGGCGCTTCAAAACGCTTTCCGAACATTGTTCCCGGGCTTGCAGGGCGTCGCGCTGCGAAAAACAAGCACCCTTCAATTCCCAAGCCCGCTTCATCTTTGACGCACGGAACGCACCCGGCGTTCCCATTGTACTCTTTTTCGTGCGCGGGATGCCTGGCTCGGTTGCAATCCGCATGGCCTTTAAACTAAAGAAAAAATATCGCAATTCCGAGCGATGCGAGTGCGGGTAGCGACTGGAGAGGTTGGCACCGTCTCGAAATCGCGGGGCGCGGGCGCGCTTTCATGCAGGCCAAGAGTCGTAAAGAACCGACTCTTAGTGACGAAAATGCCGCACGCCGCAGAACACCATGGCCATGCCCAGCCGGTCGGCCGCGGCAATCACTTCCGGGTCTCGCAAGGAGCCGCCCGGCTGAATGACGGCGGTGGCTCCCGCCTTGCCGGCTTCCTCGAGCCCGTCCGGGAACGGAAAAAATGCATCGGAGGCTACAACAGCGCCCGCCAGCGGGAGTTGCGCTTTCATCACCGCAATTTTCACGGAATCGACGCGGCTCATCTGGCCCGCTCCTATGCCGACCGTTTGACCGGGGCGCGCAAAAACGATCGCGTTGGATTTCACGTGCTTGCACACTTTCCAGCCGAAGAGCAAGCCGTCGATTTCCTCGCGTGTGGGCGCGCGCCGGGTGACAACTTTCAGATCGCGCTCGGCCAGTTCATGCCGGTCTTGCTCCTGCACCAGGATGCCGCCGGAAATACGCTTCAACTCACATTCGGCGTTTCGCGCGGAGGGTTCGATCGCGGGAAGCTGCAACAGCCGCAGATTTTTCCTGGACGCTAATTTATCCAGCGCCGGCGGTTCGTAATCCGGAGCGACAATACATTCCACAAAAAGCTTGGCGATTTCCTCGGCTGTCGCCGCATCGATCGCGCGATTGAATGCCATCACTCCGCCGTACGCGGAAATTGGATCGCATGCCAGTGCCTTCAGGTAGGCGTGCGCCAGTGCGTCCTGCTCGGCCGCGCCGCATGGATTGTTGTGCTTCACGATGACGGCAGCGGGTCGGCGGAATTCCACTGCGAGCCCCAGGGCGGCTTCGAGGTCCACCAGATTGTTGTAGGAAAGCTCCTTGCCCTGAAGCTGACGCGCCGAGGCGAGTCCTGTCGGATTGCTTCCCGCAGGAACATACAGCGCTGCGCGCTGGTGCGGGTTTTCACCGTAACGTAATTCCTGGCGGCGCGTGTAAGCGAAGTGCAACCGCTCCGGGAGCAACGGAAGGTCGCTCAACTCGATCGAGCCAGTACTCGCCGATAGCCGTTCGAGTTCCGTCGCGATTTTGCCGTCGTATCGTGCGGTAAGCGCAAACGCCTTGCGCGCCAATTCCAGCCGCGTCGGAAGGCTCACCTCACCGTGAGATTTAATTTCAGCGGCGACGGCTGCGTAGTCGGCCGGATCCGTAACGATGGCGACGCTCTCGAAATTTTTCGCCGCCGAGCGGACCATGGTCGGCCCTCCGATGTCGATATTTTCAATTAATTCCTCCGGCGTCAGTCCCGGCTTGGCGGCGGTTGCTTCAAAGGGATACAGATTCACGACAATCAGATCAATGGGGGAGATTTTATGTTCGGCCGTCTGCTCGCGATCTCCCGCATCTCCCCGGCGAAACAGAATCCCGCCATGCACTTTCGGATGCAGAGTCTTCACGCGCCCGCCCAGCATCTCCGGCCAGCCCGTCAGGTCGGACACGTCGCGGACAGTAATCCCGGCTTCGCGCAGCAGCTTGGCGGTGCCTCCGGTGGAAACGATCTCGATCCCGCACGCGGCCAGTTGCTGGACAAACTCGGCGAGACCACTTTTGTCAAAGACACTTACCAGGGCGCGCTGAACGGGCACAGATTCCTCCATAAGTTGATGGGAAAATGACTATTGTAAGCGCGGCGCGCGAAATCGAAAAGCGGGAAGTCGTTTTTAAAAAACAAGTATAAGTACACTTGCGGGTTCACCAGGGTGCGGGTTGAAAGTCAATCTTCCATGGAGCTTAACTTTGAAGAAAACCCGCCCCTCTTGTAAAACCGCAAGGGTGCGATACCCCAGAGAATCAGCAGGAAGGGGGTCAGATATTTCCAGCTGACCCACCCCCATTCACTGTGCCGTAGTACCGCTCAAAGGCGGCTTCCCATCGGAAAGCGCTTCCACGATCGAATTTCTCGCCCATTCCAATTCCGTATCTCCCCCATTACACTCAGCATTCATCCATGGAGGGTTCATGTCCGTCATTGATGTACTTCTCGGCAAAGCCCTGGCGACATCCGACGAGCGCGCGGAACAGATTGGACCGTCCGCGGGAATCCCAATTTTCGGACTCGATGCGCTCAGTTCGGCCGCGTACGGACCGGAAGCCGCGCTTACGCTGTTGATTCCGCTGGGAGCGGCAGGCGTTGCATATATCGTGCCGGTCAGCTTCAGCATTATCGGCCTGCTGGTCATTGTGTATTTTTCCTACCGGCAGACGATTGCGGCGTATCCCGGCGGAGGTGGTTCCTACACAGTGGCTTCGGAAAATCTGGGCACCTATCCGGGTTTGCTCGCCGCAGCTGCGTTGATGATCGATTACATACTGGTCGCCGCGGTAGGGATTTCCGCGGGCGTGGGAGCGCTGGTCTCGGCCGTGCCGCAACTTCAGCCGCATACTCTGGCGGTCTGCCTGGCGATCCTGCTGCTGGTTACCATTGTGAATTTGCGCGGCGTCCGGGAGGCGGGCGTATTCTTCATGATCCCGACGTACGCGTTTCTCGGGTCGTTGACGATCGCCATCCTGATCGGCATCACAAAAACCGTTCTCGCGTCAGGCCATCCTGTCGCCGTTGTTGCGCCCACCACGAATTCTGTGCTTCCGTTGGCAACCACGATGAGCTTCTGGCTGCTTCTTCAGGTATTTTCAAACGGCTGCACGGCCATGACGGGCGTCGAGGCTGTGAGCAACGGCGTAAAGGCCTTTCGAGAACCAACCGTCCCGAATGCGCAGCGCACATTAACCGTCATCATTGGTCTGCTGGCAATCCTGCTCGCGGGCATCGCGTATTTGGTTCGCGCCTACGGCATACAGGCGACCGACCCGGGGCGTCCCGGCTACCAGAGCGTGATTTCCATGCTTGTTGCGGCTGTTGCGGGCCGGGGAGTTTTTTATTACTTCACGGTGATTTCGGTTCTGGTGATTCTGTCTCTCTCCGCCAACACTGCATTTGCGGATTTTCCGCGTCTGTGCAAGGCCGTCGCGCACGATGGATTCCTGCCGCACTCGTTCGGCTTCCGGGGACGTAGGCTGGTTTTCTCGCAGGGAATCTATGTTCTCGCGGTGCTTACAGCGGTTTTGCTGATCATGTTCGGCGGCGTCACCGACCGCCTGATTCCCCTGTTTGCGATCGGAGCGTTCCTCGCCTTCACGCTGTCACAGGCTGGAATGGTCGCGCATTGGAGGCGCGTGCGCGGGCCGGGCTCCATTCGCAGCATGCTCGTCAACGGGCTGGGCGCCGTAACCACGGGGATTACTCTGGTGGTGGTGCTGGTCGCGAAATTCACATCGGGCGCGTGGGTCAGCGCGCTTCTGATCGGCTTGATCATGTCCGCGATGATGTGGGTAAGGCGGCACTACGAAGAAGTCGGCAAGGAGACCCATCTGGGCTCGCCGTTGGATATCGCAAGCGTCGGTCCGCCCATTGTCATTGTGCCGATTCAGTCGTGGTCGCTCATCTCCCAACGCGCCATGCAGTTCGCGCTGACGCTTTCGCCGGAAGTTCATGCGCTGCACGTGGCCACCGAAGAGGAAACCAACGAACTGCAGGACAACTGGAATCGCCTGATTGTTGAGCCGGTGAGGCGTGCGGGCGGCACGCCGCCGGATCTGGTGCATCTGGATTCGCCGTACCGGCTGGTCCTCAAACCAATTTTGGACTATGTCTTCGTGGTGGAGACCAGGAATCCCGGCCGGCAGATCGCCGTGATTGTGCCGGAACTGGTCGAGCGGCACTGGTATCACTACCCGCTGCACAACCAACGCGCGGAGCTTTTGAAAGCGCTGCTGCTGGTGAAGGGCAGCCGGAATATTGTGCTGATCAATGTGCCGTGGTACATCGAAGCCTAAAGAATCGATTCCGAAGCCGCGTATTTAAAACGATGAAGAGAAACGTTCTCCAGAATCGTGCATGAAAAGGTTCGTCAAGATTTCACGCGCGCCTTCAATTGCGCCTGATTGCCATCGAGAGTCACGACGTACTCCACTTCATCCACATTCTGCTGCTTCTTTAGCTGATCCGTCTTCTGCCGGACAAATCGAAGAAACACTTCGGCGGTGAGCTTTTCGGTGGACTCCCCCGCCCGTTCTTTGGCATTGCGGAAAGCAGCGAAGAGCAGCTCGACTTTACTCTTCTCCTGTTCGGGATCCTTGCAGGAAATGGAAAACGGGTATTCAACCGGGGAGCTGGTGTCTGTTTCCGCGCTTCGCTTTTTGGCGCGCTCCTTTTCAATTTCGCGGGCGGCGGCGCCGAAGTGGCGCTGTACGGTGCCTTCTTCCTTCTGTTTCGCGCGCTTACGGAACATTTCGCGGTACTTCGAATACATCTGAGTGAGATTTCCGTAACGGAACCGCTGGTTGTAATTCATTTCCGCGTTGCGGTCGCTGTAGCGCTTTAGCAACGTATCGATGCGCCATTCAATATCCGAGGGTGGACGCTGTTTTCCCCCTCCGAAATACTGTTCGTACTCGATCTTCAGCTGGCGAATATCTCTTTCCAGCTGTCCGAGATCTTCGTCGATTGTCTTTGCCATAGGGTTTCAAGTTGGCACACCGATCCTAAAACGGCGAAGGTGGATGGGTCAACGCGGGCCGCGGCTGGTGTTACGGAACAAGTAATGTTTCCGCGTCTTTGGCCGTGCGCCCGCGAGTTGCCGGAAGCCGACACCCTGTGCTCCAATGCTGTTTCGATGCTTGCTGCGATCACCCGCCGGAATCGCGTTGCCGTCATTCAAAAACAACTGCCCTCCCTGCGCGCCGGATGGGCGCTGGTTCAAGTGTGCCTGGCAGGCATCTGCAATACCGACGTTGAAATCCTGCGCGGGTACCACAATTTTCAAGGGACGCTGGGTCACGAATTTGTTGGCATCGTCGAGCGGGTCGCAAATCCGAAGGATCGCGGATGGATCGGCCGGCGCGTCGTAGGAGAAATTAATCTGGCCTGTGCCGGGCTCGGGTTCCGTAAGCTGTGCGGTTACTGCCTCCGCGGAATTCCAACGCATTGCGAGCGGCGGCGCGTGCTTGGGATCGTCGGCCACGACGGCGCGTTTGCCGAGTACCTTGCGCTGCCCGTCGTGAATCTGCATCGAGTGCCGGCGAATGTTCCCGATGACGCGGCTGTATTCACAGAACCGCTTGCCGCGACCTGCGAGATTCTGGAGCAGGTGGACATCCGCGCGCACCGCGCAGCGGCGTTGATCGGCGACGGCAAGCTGGCCCAGATGATCGGGCGAGTTTTATCCGCTGCGGGTTTGCCGGTGACGATGATTGGGAAGCATGCGAGCAAACTGCGGCTGGCGCTGCTGGCCGGCATCTCGACGGAGAAATCCACGTCCAGAAACGCATGCCGGGCTGACGCCTTTACTCTCGTCGTCGAAGCGACGGGCTCGCCTTCCGGCCTCGCCCTCGCGCAACGGATCACGGCGCCGCGAGGCACACTCGTGCTCAAATCCACATTTCATGGCGCTGCTGATGTTGAGACTTGGCCGATCGTGGTGAAAGAAATCACCGTCGTCGGCTCGCGCTGCGGCCCGTTCCGTCCCGCGCTCGCGCTGTTGCGCTCTGGGCGTGTGGACCCGTGTCCTCTGATTTCTCGCGTATTTCCGTTGAAGGATGCGGCGGAAGCGATTCACTATGCGCAAGTGCCGGGCGTGATGAAAGTGCTGCTTCGAGCGGAACATTGAAAGTGCCAGGATACATAGTGGAACAATTCTGCCGCAAATCCGCAATCCTCGCGGACCAATTGCAGATTTTCATCGCTTGGCTTTCAAAGCCGCGCCCGAATCTCAACCTTCGCCGATGCACTCGTTCCACAGGTGCGGATGCGACTGCTTGAAGCTACCCATCATTTCAATGCATTCCCGCGAAGCGAGATCGACGATATCAAAACCCTTTTCGCGCAGCCATGCGACACCGCCCTGGGCGTTCACGCTATCGCCGACGATCACCTGTTTGAACCGGAACTGGTAGATCAATCCCGTGCAGTACCAGCATGGGGCGAGCGTCGTCACCAGAATCAAATCGCGGAATGTAGGCTGGCGTCCGGCGGCGCGAAAGGCGTCGGTCTCTCCGTGCATCGAAGGGTCGCCGTTCTGCACCAGGCGGTTGCGTCCAGCGCCCAATAAAACTCCGCTGGAGTTGAAGATCGCCCCGCCCACGGGGATGCCTCCCTCGGCGAGTCCAATTCGGGCTTGCTCGATCGCAACGGCCAGCATGTCGGCAGCGTCCTGTGCGGGAGTCACGCGAAAAGTGTAGCACCGGGAAATCGATCGACTCAATCGGTGGAATTTTCAGACGGAACGAATGTACGGTTCGGTAGCACAGACTGTGCTACGAAAATCGTCTCTCATGGAATATCATCTGAACTTTATTGGCGTTTGAACACCAGAATGCTCGTCTTCAAAATCTGAACTTCCTCATCGTTTTGATTGAACGTCACGCTGCGCACTTTGACAATCCCCTGATTAGGCTTCGACCGCGACGGCACGATTTCCAGAATTTCGCTTTCAACCTCGAGCGTATCGCCGGGACGCGTCGGCCGGGGCCATGAGATTTCACCGCCCAGCCCGACCATTCCTCCACCGAAGGGCAGGCCGCCGGTGACCAGCAATCGCATTGTGGCAGCCGCCGTATGCCATCCGCTCGCGGCGAGCCCATGGAAAATGCTGCGACCGGCTGCCTCCTCGTCGATGTGAAAGGGCTGCGGATCGAATTCCAGTGCGAACGATTTCATCCGCGCCGCATCCATGCGATAGGATCCGGAGGTAAATCGTTGGCCGACGCGCAAGTCTTCCAGGTATAGCGCTGCGACGGGAGCAATCGGATTGGGTGCATCGGGGGTGGCCGGTTTCAACGGCTCAGGAGCGACATTAATCCGAGGCTCGGCACTGTACGCATGTTTCACTCCCCCTGTATTGTCGAGCGCGGCGTTGGCGGCGGCATCGGCGGCGCGATTTTCCTCGCGCGGAATATACGCGATGGTAAAGGCTTCCAGTCCCGCCGCCTGTTTTTTTGCGCGTTCGTGCAACGGACGCAGGTCCGGGTGCTTCACTTTGTAGAGGCCCTTCATCTGATTCACGATCAGCTGCGAATCGCTATATACGCGAAGCCGCTTGATTCCGCTGGCTGCCGCATAGTCCAGCGCCGCAATCAGCGCATAGTATTCGGCAACGTTGTTGGTATGGCGGCCGATATATTTTCCCAGCGATTCGTGGGGCCTGCCGTCAGGCTTTCGCACGACGACGCCATACGACGCCGGGCCGGGATTACCGCGCGCCGCGCCGTCAATATTGGCAATGTATGCCCCTTCGTGTTTGGGCGCCGCAGGTTCTTCCCCTCCGAATAAATCTCCGGAAGTTTTGTGCGGGCGTTTGATCATCGATTCAATCTCTCTCTGAATGAAATATATTGCCCACGGAAGATTATCGTGCCGGCGTCATGACACCATAAACCAAAATGGCGTCATGGGTCTAATGTTCTTGGGTTGGCTGTTCTTGGGTTGGTACAACGTTGGAATCGGAAGCGGATGCTCCGGCGGAAGTGGGAGCCGCCGACGCAGCGGCGTAGTACAGGATTCGAGTGCATGTCTCGCAGTGATAGAATTCTTCGTTCCCATCCCGTGTCAGCAGTTGAATTACGTGCGGGCGAATATGAACTCCGCACTGCCCGCAACCTTCTCCCTTGATCTCAGCCAGCGCAATTCCGCCGTGGCGTTTTGCGATCCGCTCATAGTGATCGACCAGGTCCTCAGGCACCGCGGCAACAGCTGCGGCGCGCGCGGCCTCCGCCGAGGCAAGTTGCTTTTGCGCGGCATTGTACTCGGCCTGAATCGATTGGCGATCCTTATTGGCGACCGCTTCAATCTCTTTCACTGCAATTTCAGCGGCCTTCACCTGGCGTTCGTACTCTTCGCCCGCAACCATACGGTCAAGCAGGCGATCTTCGGCTTTGCCGATTTCATCCTCGGCATTCGCAATTTCATGCAGGAGAGCCTTATAGGCTTCGTTGGACTTCACTTCGCCGGTCTGATTGCGGTATTTTTTTGCGCGCTCTTTCCACTGCTCGACGTCCATTTCGTAGGTCTTTCGGTCCTTGAGGCTGGAGGTGAGCGCGTCCTTGGCAGTCGTGATTTGCTGCTTCGCTGTTGCGACGCGCGCCTCAACCTCCGCCAACTGTTTCGGAAACCGGCCCAGGCGTTCGCGTATTTCAATCAGCCGAAAGTCGACGGCTTGCAGTTCAATCAGATACTTGAGGTGGGGATGCATCTGCTGGCTATTTTAGCACAGGCGGGGCGTGCCGGCCGGATTTCATCCGGGGCGCGGTTTGCCCTGGAGAATTTTCGCGCTAGACTCTTGGAACGGACGGAAGCGGCGCCCTTGTCCTTGCCGCGCCAGGAGTTCTCAGGAGGATAACGAAATGCCGGATGTGCACATTACGATGCTCGAAGGACGATCCCTCGATCAAAAGCGCAAACTCGCCGAGCGCATTACGCAGGTAATGGTCGAAGAAGCGGGTGCCAAGCCGGAAAGCACTCACATTGTTTTCATTGAGGTTCCGCGCACGAATTTTGCGGTGAGCGGAGGTCTGATTTCGGATCGGAAACCAGCCTCTTAGCGGTGGACGAGTTTGCGAGTTGCAAGCCGGGGCGGATGCGAGGTGCTGTGCATGACAGAATCTCCGCCGTCATTTCGAGTGTGACCAGGATTCCCGCACTGTACGCGCTGAAATTGAAATGGGATTCGCCGCTCGGATCAAAATGACGGCGTTTTTTTTCGGGCCGGTAAAGGCGCACAACCGCCCCGCGATTTAATCGCTCTGATGAATCTCCATCGTCTGGTCAATCGTGATTGTAGGGAAATGCGGCGGCACGGTTCCCTGAGGCATGTCCAAAGGCGGCGCCGTGTAACGCGCAGTCGCCGTAAAGCCGTTCCCCGAGGCTTCCACGGAATATGCGTAACCATCGCGACTCGTGCGCGCGATGTTCATTGTGCCATTCGATTCCAGCGTTGGCAGGTCGGCGTAGGATCCATTCTGCGCATAATACATTCGCTCGGCCTGCGCGATGGCCATCAGGTCGGTTTGAACCCCCGTCAGGCTGATGGCTTGCGTCGCAACCATGCCCGGACCCGGCGAAGCCGCCTTCAGGAAATGCATGTACAAAAACACGCTGATCAGCGCAGCGACCAGGGTGGCGATGAAGCCGAAGACTCTCATGTCAAAATTATACGCTGATGTTTCAGCGGCGGCCTTGGGAGCGCAAATCGTGTGCAGTTTCGGGCAACCCCAAGCCTGTTGAGTTATAGTCCAGCTATCCATCGGGACGCCGCCAACAGGGCGAAATTGAATCCTTCGCGGGAGCAAACTGCGCACCGGTTACCTACCGGGCAACCCGCCTGTTGCAAGTGGTGGCCCTTCTGCAACTTCCGAGTCATACTTTCGGGGTACCTTCAAAAAAGTCGGGCCGCTGACGCGTCCCGTACCAAAGATGGGCATATTCGTAAAGGCCTCGAATCGTGTCTTCCACCAATCCGGCTGAGTCTGACAAGAACATGGCTACAACATCCGCTGAGCGCCGGCGCAATCTTCGATTTCCGTTTTCCGCCTCCGTGGAAGTGATCGAGACAAATTCCCAGACAAAAATTTCAGGACGCACCAGCGATCTGAGCCTGGGCGGCTGTTACGTGGACACGATCAGCACATTCCCGATCGGTACGGAAGCCAGCCTTCGCATCATCCGGGAAAATGAGACGTTCGAGGCACAGGTCAAGGTCGTTTATTCCACCATAGGAATGGGCATGGGCCTGGCTTTCTTATCCGCGCAGCCAAAACAATTCAGTGTTTTCCAGAGGTGGCTGCTGGAAATCGGCGGTCAGCCCGTTTCGGGGCAAATCCCCCTGGAAGAAACTCCTTCAAAGGAATCCCCTTTGGAGGCAGCAACACAACAACCTCCCACGGAGAAATCGCATACGTTGAGCGACACGGTCCTGACCGAATTGATCCTGGTGCTGATGCAAAAGAAAGTTCTGACCGAAAAAGAGGGAAAGGATTTAGTCCGAAAGCTGTTTTCGTAAGCGGCTCAACCCTGCTTAGACCTCGAAATTAAGAACTGAGAACCGTTATCGCCCTTCCTCGATCGCGAGCATTGTCTGGCCCATTTCTATTTCGCCCGCCTGAACCTCGCGCCGGCCTGTGCTATATTTAATTGTCCCCTTGTGCAAGGAAAAATGGGCAAACTGCGCATTTCTATTGTTGAATTCCTGAATACGGCGCCGCTGGTCTGGGGCTTTACGGAGGGCCCCCTGGCGGAAAAGTACGATCTTTCATTTGCCGTGCCGTCCCAATGCGCGGAAGATCTGCGTGCAGGGCGCGCCGATGTGGGGATTATTCCTTCGATCGAATACCAGCGCATGGAAAATGTGGTGGCGTTGCCGGGAATGGCGGTGGCCTCGAAAAACGAAGTGCGGAGCCTCCTCGTCATTTCAAAAGTCCCGATTGAAGCGGCAACCAGTTTTGCGCTGGACACGAATTCGCGCAGTTCAGTGGGCCTTGCGAAGATTCTCTGCCGGCGGCAATGGAACATCGCCCCTGAGTTCATCGACTCGCCACCCGACCCGGACAAAATGCTGGCACGCGCGGACGCTGCGCTTATTATCGGTGATCCCGCGTTGCGATTGCGACTGGAGGTGGACGCTCTGGAAGCGAAAGTTCCGCAAGCGGAGGGATGCTGCAGCTGCGGCGGCGAAGACGAGCAACCGGTAAAAGGTGTTCAGATGCTGTTCGTCTACGACATCGCGCAACAGTGGCGCGAATTGACGGGCCTGCCGAGCGTGCTGGCAATCTGGGTGGCGCGGCGCGGCGTGGTCACGCCGGAAATTCTTGCGGATTTTCAGGCCTCACGCGAATATGGCCTCTCGCACATCGGAGATATCGCGGAGGGCGCGGCGTTAAAGCTCGATCTGCCGCCTCGCGAGCTGGAACGCTACCTGAATGAGAACATCGATTTTTCGCTCGATAACGAAAATCTGGCGGGCCTGCGGTTGTATTATGAGGAGTGCGCTAAAGCCGGGTTGATTCCGCGCGCGCGGGAAATAGAGTTTGTCGGTGCAACAGCGGTGACGCGCTAAACCGATGTTCGGATATTCGGCGTGTTCCTGGATGCCGTCCCCGAATGATGGCATTTCCCGGTTCGCTGGGATTGACGGACTTTGAATCATCGCGACACGTTTGCGACACGATCGCAACGCTGTTGCGACACTACCGATTTGAGGCTGAAGAAATCATGGGACTGACTCCGCGAGAAGCGCTCGACCTGTTTCAATCCGACGATCTGATCGGCATCGGCATGGCGGCGATGGAAGTGCGCCGCAAAAAAACCGATCCGCGCATCGCGACCTACCAGATTGACCGCAACATCAACTATACGAATTTTTGCACGGAGTATTGTTCGTTCTGCGCCTTCTACCGGCCGCTCGGCTCGAAGGAAGGGTATTTGCTCTCGTTCGAGACGATCTATAAAAAGATCGAGGAAATGCTGGAGCTGGGGGGGACCGGAATCCTGCTGCAGGGCGGGCTGCATCCGGACCTGCGCATCGAGTATTACGAAAATCTGCTGCGCTCGCTCAAACAGCGTTTTCCGCAAGTTCACCTGCACTGTTTCTCAGCGCCGGAAATCGGCTGCATCGCGGAAGTGTCCGGCCTGAGCGTGCGCGAAACGATCGCGCGCCTGATGGCCGCGGGGCTCGACTCGATTCCCGGCGGCGGCGCGGAAATTCTGGACGATGAAATTCGCGCGCGCATCTCACGATTGAAGTGCACTTCCGATGAGTGGGAGGACATGCACCGCGTGGCGCACTCGCTCGGCATGCGCACCACCGCCACAATGATGTTCGGCTGCGGCGAGGAGTACAAGCACCGCGTCAATCACCTCGAGCGCCTGCGTCACATTCAGGAAGATACCGGCGGATTCACCGCGTTTATCCCATGGATGTTCGCGCCGGACAACACGCCGCTTGGAAAGAAAACGCCGGAAGCCACCGCCGTCGATTATCTGAAGACGCTGGCGATCAGCCGCCTCTATCTGGACAACATCGATCACATCCAGTCGAGCTGGCTCACGCCGGGAATCAAGGTCTGCCAGGTAGGATTGCAATTCGGCGCGGACGATGTGGGCAGCATTTTGATTGAGGAAAATGTGGTATTCGCCGCGGGCGTGACCAACCGCACCAACGAAGGCGAGCTTCGCCGCATCATTCAGGATGCCGGATACATTCCCGCGCAACGCGATACGCTGTACCGATCGTACTCCCTCAAGTAGCACAGGCTTCAGCCTGCGCCGCCAAAATTCAGAAACTACCTGTCTCAAGGTTCGTGCGATGCGCGAATACGCTCCGCAAGAGCCCGAGCACGGGCGCGGGCGATTTCCACGTAGTGAGAATCCTCGGCGATCTGGTCGAGCACAGGCAACAGGCGCTCGGGCTCGGGCAGCAGACGGTGATCCATGTCCGATTCAAACTGGCGCAGGGCGTCGTTAACGCCGAGGCGATCGTATTTCGCGGAGCGTTGCAACTGAATGAGATCGCCCTGCTGCCGGGCCAAGCCTTCGAATATTTGCATGAGCTGGTTGGCCGAGGCGTTGAGCGTGTAGTTAAAAGTCGCTTCGTGAACTTCGCCGTCGCGTTCGTACCGGAACGTCTTCTGACCGAGGTTGGCGATTTTCTTTTCAATCTCCAGGTCCGCGATCGCGAAATTTTTCAAATCCGCGGTCAGCTCGATAATCTTCTGTCGCACGGGGCCGCCGACTTCAAATGGAGATGGGTCGGCGTCTTCATCCAGTTGGCGGATATCGAAGGTCGCGGGACCAGGTTGGGTGATTCTGATCTCGATGAATTCCGGCGTGCTCCCTTTGAACACGCGGCGATAGGTAATTGTGGCCGCGCCGGAATCCGCGCCCACGGGTTTGTCCTGCATCGCGGAAAAGAAAAGCAATGTCGCGAAGAGAAGAATGGAATTGAATTGGAAATGGCGACGCGTCATCGGAGAACGGGCGTTCGTAAACCTCGTAAACCTTGGATGCGGGACACCGCGCCACGGCTGTTTGCCCCGCGCGGAGAGGTTGAGAAATCCGCATTGTCGGATGCCCTGCTGGAATCAAGGCAGGCTTCACGAGAGGATCCAGCGGCGAGTCGTTCGCGAAATTGAGCAGCCTGCACGTGGCACAGCGCGACGGCCAGCGCGTCGGCGGCATCGGGCGGTTCGGGTGTTTCGGTCATGCTTAGAAGGGCGCGAACCATTAACTGCATCTGCTGCTTGTCCGCATGGCCGTATCCGGCGACGGACGCTTTCACTTCGCGCGGCGAATAACTGCATACGGGGATGTCACGCTGCGCGGCGGCAAGCAAAACCACGCCGCGTACTTCGGCCAGCTTGAGCGCGGTTCTCACGTTGAGCGCGGTGAACACGGATTCGACGGCGACGCCGTGCGGCTGAAACTCCTCGATGAGTTCGCTGAGCAGGGCGTGAATCTCGCGAAGACGCTCGGGAAAGTGTTCGGGCCCCTTGCGCGTGGCGCGTAGCGCGCCGAAGCGCAGCATGCGACAATTGCGCCCGTTGCTTTCAATCACACCATAGCCGGTCGCACCCGCGGCGGCAGGGTCGACGCCTAGGACGCGCAAAAAATTGCTTTGTCTGGGAGAGGATGACGGCACGGAATGAGTGTACGGCGGCGCACCGCGCACGGCCACCATTTTTTCGGAGAGGGTTCCACTAACACAGGCTTCAGCCTGTCTGATTTTGATTTTCGTGGAAGCGCAGCCAAATTCAAAAGCAGAGAGGCTGAAGCCTGCCCAACTTAAATCTATTCCTCCGCCATCACGGCTTGCATTTCCTTTTCGTCGATATCGAAGTTGGCGGAAACCTTCTGAACGTCGTCATGCTCTTCAAGCGCTTCGATCATGCGCACCATCTGGCCCGCCTGCGTACCGGTGAGCTTCACGTAATTCTGCGGGACCCAGCCGACTTCGGCGGATGCGGGCGTGATGCCTGCTTTGGCGAGGGCTTCACGTACCGGCTCGAACGCTTCGGGCGGAGTCAGAACTTCCCAGGCTTCGCCATCGTCGCGCAAGTCTTCCGCGCCGGCATCGAGCACGATGGAAAGCATCTTGTCTTCGTCGGCCTGCTCCTTGGCCACGACCAGATCGCCTTTGCGTTGGAACATCCAGCCCACCGCGCCGGTTTCGGCCATGTTGCCGCCGTTCTTGTTCATGATGTGGCGGAGTTCGCTGACGATGCGGTTGCGGTTCGTGGTGACCACCTGAACGATCATGCCTACGCCGCCGGGGCCGTAGCCCTCGAAGCTCACTTCTTCATAGGTCTCGCCTTCGAGCGTCCCGGCGCCGCGAGCGATCGCGCGATCGATGTTGTCGCTAGGCATATTTTCATTCTTCGCGGCAAGGATCGCGGTGCGCAGCCGCGGGTTCGAGTTCGGATCGGCGCCGCCAACTCGCGTGGCAATCGAAATTTCACGGATGATTTTCGTGAAGGCGCGCCCGCGCTTGGCGTCGGTCGCCGCCTTCTTGTGCTTGATTGTTGCCCATTTAGAGTGCCCAGACATGAAATCGCCTCTTAGGAAACAAGTTGGGGGACGAATCCCGCTTATTGCCGGGACAGTTTAGCATAGGGAAAGGGGAATCGGAACATCACCAGCGGAAGTTCGACGTTGGATTCGTCTCCCATGAATTCGTAGCGTCTTTTCTTAAATTACGCCCAATTCCCGGGACAATTGCTCCGCCTCTTCGATCAAAGCCCCCAGGCTGACCGTGATGCCATCGTTCCAGAAGTCTTCGTTTCGCGCATCGAGGCCGAACGGCGCAAGCAGCTCCACGACATCCTTGGTTGCCCCGGAACGCAGCAGGTCGAGATAGAGCGGTTCGAAGTTTGCCCCGAGTCGTTCGCGCTGCGCGAAGAGGCTTTGCGTGAGCAATTCGCCGAAGGCGTAGCCGTAGACATAAAACGGGCTGTGGAAGTGGGGGATGTAGGACCACAAGTGCTCGGAGTTTTCATAAGAAAAAATTTCGCCCTCGGCACCGTAGAGTTCCTGCGCGGTTTTCAGCCAGATGGCGTCTAGTTCTTCCACCGATCGCTTTGACGGCTCGGTCCACTTCGAGTAGGTTTCATCCATCCCGTGCAGACGGCGCTCGAAATTGGAAAATCCGATCTGGCGGACCACCGTATTGATGGTGCTGTCGATCTTGGACATGATCAGCGCCAGCAGCGATTTCTTTTCGCCCGAGCGGATGAGGCGATCCTTCAGCAACGTGAACGTGGTCATCTCGCCGAACACCGACGCCGTTTCGCAGTATGCAATCGGGGCGTGATACATCAGGGGGCCCTGGGCTTCTCCCGCGAGGATGCCGTGGACGCCGTGGCCGAGTTCATGAGCGAGCGTCATCACGTCCCGGTTCGAGCCGAGATAATTCATCAGTGTGAAGGAGACCGCTTTTCCACCGGGCAACACGTGCGAAGAATTGAAAGCCCCGCTGCGCTTTTCTTTCACGACGGGCGCATCGATGCGGCGATCGGCAAAAAATGTTTTCACCAGCGCCGTCAGCGTGGGGCTGAAGCTTTCGTAGGATGCGGCGACAATTTCCGCGGCTTCGCCGAATGAAATTTCCGTCATGTCGGCGAACGGCATTGGAGCGTTGCGGTCGCTCCAGCGAAGGAGAGGGAGCCCGAGGTGGCGCGCCTTCAATTTGTAATAACGGCGCGTGAGCGAGCCGCCCAGCGTGGTGACGGCGTTGTGCAAGACATCGACCACCGAATCGGGAATGCGATTGGCCTTGTTGCGAAAATCCATCGGGTGGGAGTAGCCGCGTTCTTTATCTTCCACGGCTTTTAATCCGGCGACCATGTAGAGCGTCTGCGCGGAATATTTCGCGAAGGGCCCGGCAAAACCGTCATTCGCACACTTCAAGGCTTCGGCGCGTTCCTCGGCATCTTTGGATTCCGTGATCAGGTGCAACAGCTCGGTAAGGTTTTTGGGTTCGCCGCGAAATTGAAATGTGAGATCGGCTTCCACCTCGTCAAAGAAATCGCCCCAGGAACTGGCGTCAAACGGGGAGCGTTTGGTCAGCGCGGATTCAACGGGTTCGGTCAGGTAATGGCGCTTGAAAACGCGCAGATGTTCGAGCCACGGGCGATGCTTGGCGACAACAGGATCGACCGCATACCATTTGGCAAGCGTGTCCTCGCTGAGTTGAACCAGTTCAAGTTCGAGGAAGGTCAGGTGCTCCCCGCGCACCAAGCTCATTTCGCGCTGAATGGCGGCATGCTTGGCTTTAATCGCCGCGTTCGTCAGGTCCGTGCTCTCGCGCAGAAACAGGTACGAGCCGATCTTGCCGGCGAGCATCTCGATTTCCGTATAGTCCTTGATCGCGCCGCCCAGCAGCTCCGCCAATTTCCCCTTGTAGTTGGCGGCAAAATCCTTGGCCATGGCCGTAAGAGCGCCTAGATCGGAATCGAGGCGCGGATCATTAATGTCGGTATACAGGATGCTGAGGTCCCATCGGACCTGGTTCGTGCTCTCGATTGTGGTTGCCATGATGAGGCTGTGTCTCCCGAATTGGCAGGTCAATTTTGGTCAACTTTGTTTAAGCCACTTGCCAGTTTAACCCGACATGCCGTTCGGCCAAAGTAGCACAGCCACTCGTGGCTATGTGATTTTCTCAGTGGATGCCGCGGCAAAACCCGCACAGCCAAGAGTGGCTGTGCTACTGGAAAAAAATTGGGGCCGAAAGTGGGTGTGCATTCGGCCCCGGGGTGGTGTGGGGTATTTTTGTTTTTTTGTCTATCGAATTGACGATAAACCTGTTCGACGCCGCTGTCAATGGTACCCCCTCGATCGGGGAGGTCACGGGATGTAGTAGCCGGTCTTGGCCAGAAGCGTGTAATCGCGTCCCTTTTTTCCGAAAGAAGGCGTCAATCGAACATCGAGTTTATGCGGTTTTCCCTCGGCCCCGTTGGCGGTTGTGTAATACCCGAGCGTATAACGCGTCTTAATCCGTTCGATCAGGGCCCGGAACACCTCGTCCAAATGCGCCACGTCCTGCACATTGAAAATTTCTCCGCCGGTCTGGTCCATCACCTTGCGAATATTTACAAGACCGGGAATCATGCTGGCGGCCATGATCGTCGACGCCGGGTTGTATCCCGGAATCTTTAAATTATAGAGCACTACATCCGCGGCGATGGCTTCGGTGACGATGTCGTGCGTCCCTTGGCCGCCCGCGTCGGTGCCCACGTCGTCGCTGATCAAAATAATCACGCGACGTCCATTCGGGCGTTCCGCGACGAAATATTCGGAGGGAACAAAAATCCCGTCGTTGATGTTGGTCGCGCCTCCGGCCTGAAACGTGTTGATCGTTTGACCGATCTGGGCCTTGTCTCGTGTGAACGGCACGCGCAGTTCGGCTTCGGTGGCGAAGGTAAACAGCGCCACTTCATCGCTGGGTTTCAGCGCCGCCAGAGCCGTGTTCGCCGCGTCGCGCAACGGGCCGAGAAAAGGACCGATCGAATCGCTCAAATCCAGAACGAGCGCGACATGGAGCGGCAATTCGTCGCGGCTGAATACTTCGAGCTTCTGGACGGCGCCGTCGTCGCGCACCTCGAAGTTTTCTTTTTTCAGGTCGGCCATGATCTGGCCGTCCTTCGTCTTCACGGTGGTGTCCACCATGACCAGATTCACGTCCACGCGGATCGCTCCGGAACCGGGCGTCTGTGCG
The DNA here is from genome assembly GCA_963788335.1 of Terriglobia bacterium. GTDB lineage: Bacteria > Acidobacteriota > Terriglobia > Acidiferrales > UBA7541 > Palsa-360. The sequence continues at coordinate 163,801 of CAWBGM010000004.1, read as the reverse complement.
TGTGTTGAACATTGAAAAATAAGCGTAAGAGCGAGTATCAAGCTCGATAAACGCATTGTTATTCGCCAATCGTTAGACATCGTGTTTGCTCTCTGATGCGGGGTTCACTGCGCGATTTCTAGTTTTCGTCCGCTCCGTTGGCTCCACAATTTGCGAAAAAAACCAAAACAATGTCATTCCGAGAGGAGCGAGGAGTCTCTCTTTCGTTTTGTTCCATTGGCGGCGATCCCGGAGGGATTCCTCGCTCGGCTCGGAATCGTATCGCAAGGGGCGCGTCGTGGATCGTCCTGCATTTCCCTCTACACATAATCGAACAACGTCATGAATCCAAAATCCATATGCAGTTGCTGGTGGCAATGAAACAGCGTCGGCCCGGGATTGTCGGCAACAAAATCGATTTCCGCTTCCTGATATCCGCCCAGCATCAGGACGTCTTTCATGATCCCGGCCGAAGGCTTCCCCCCAATGCTCGCGATTTCAAAACTGTGCCGGTGCAGATGAACCGGGTGAATGTCGTCACTGGCGTTTTGCATGCGGATGCGATACCGCTTCCCCTGCTTCAGACGATAGGAGGGCGGGGCCATTTGCGTGTTCGGGAAAGACACTCCATTGATGGACCACCGATTAAACCCCTCTTCCGCCGCGTTTTTCTTTTCAATCAGCATATCGATGGTTTCGTCGGGAGCCGAAGCCACTGCTCCGGGCTTCGCAAAGTGTGCGTAATTCCAATGGAAAGGGGGCGGCGCAACCCATTGAGGTTTACCTGTACTGCCCGCGTACTCGACCACGATCCCCATGCCGTGCTGGCGATCGTCATCGGCCAGGTCGCCCATCGTCCATACGCCTGGATGATTCATTTCGACGATGGCGGAAATACGCTCCGCCGTACCGAGCCACAGGACCGGAACCGGTGAAGGATTGGGCACCGGATTCCCGTCCAGCGCCACCACGCGAAACGTATGGCCCGGCAGAGCCAGGCTGCGTATCTCCGTCGCGCTGCAATTCAGCACGTGAAACAGCACGCGCTCCCCTTGCTTTACGCGGATGGGTTCACCGTGGCCTCGCATCCGCCCATTGATCGTAAATGAGCCGTAGCCGACTTCAAACCCATGCGGCATGCCCTTGGCCAGCGAAGCCTTCATCGCGGTTTCACCCTGACTCTCAAGGGCTTTTACTCGCGCGGGCGGATATAAAAAGTTCATGTCCATATCGCCGCCACGGCTGAACGTTGGTTCGAACTCCTTCAGCACCAGAAAAACTTCGCGGTCATATCGCCCCGGCTCATTCTTTGGCTCGATGTATACAGCCCCAACCAGGCCGTTATACATCCCGGCCGATAGATTCGCCCCGGCGCGGACGTGCGTGTGGTAGAACCGCAAGCCCGCGGGTCTGGGCGTAAATGCAATACGCTGCATCCCTTGTGCGGGAATAAAGGGTGTGCCTTCCTCGGCCGCACCATCCACTTCGGATGGGACGGTTTGGCCGTGCCAATGCAGTTGCTCAGGCGTATCCGTCTCATTGAAGACGTCGACTGTAACCGGTTGTCCCTCCTTCAGCCGCAGAAGAGGGCCAGGGAACTGGCCGTTATAGGTGGTCAGGGAGACAATCCTGCTGGGAGCGATTTCCACGGCGGCCGTCTTGATTCGCAGGGTGTAATCGGCTGCCCCGGCGGCACCGCTTGTGGGCTTGGGGCCTCCCGTTTCGTGTTGCCCAAAACCGCGTTGAGGCGAAAAGAGCGTCGCTCCCACGCTCAAGCCTGCAGCCTTTAGGAACTTGCGCCTGGATTCCTCAAATCTGCTCATAATCCCCTCTTAAACTTTTCCGAACTTGATTATTGCAATCAACTGCATTTCACGCAACAATGCCCGGTCCGCCGGGTGGCTGCCCAGATGGCTGATTCGGCGCATTCTGCTTCCCCGGTGTAGATTTTCCTTGCCAAGAGTGATTACAATCAATCACTTGGGAAAAGCCCCTGGCATGCCCACGATGACTGCGTGCAGCGAACATGGATGCAAGGGACAAGTGCCCAGCGCACTGGAATCGGTTCATCTTTGCGTTTTGCATTTTACATTGCAAATCGAAAAAGAGGCCGCACAGATGCGCCGTGAAACCGTGTACGGCAAAACGCCTCACGCCCGACAAGCTGAAATTATACGTTTCATCGCGGAGCAAGGGGAAATGCTTGCTCGAGCGTCCACCAGCGGATTGACGCTTGCCGATGAGATGAAAGCCCGTATCCTCAATACGTTTCTCACTCTGATGAACCTGCGAGAAAATCTCGACCGCGCCGCTCTTCGGCAACCGATTGGCCGAACCGGCGGATAACGGGCCGCAACTGTAAATTGCCCACACACCCAAGACACCCGGGCGCAAATTCGGGTATCATCGTTGTTGGGTTTTGGCTTTTGGTTTTTGGGGATTCTGAATTCATCCTGCCAATTTAATTTGTTTCGCCGCGCCTGATTTTGGGTTGCGTGCGTCCCGAGGAGCATCGATTGATTTCACGATACACGCGCGAAGAGATGGGTCATCTCTGGAGCGACGAAGGAAAGTTTAAACGCTGGCTGGCCGTGGAACTGGCCGCTACTGAGACGCTGGCGGAGAGCGGCGTTGTGCCGGCGGTCGCGGCGGCGAAGATTCGCGAGAAGGCGCGCGTGGATGCCGGCGTGGTAAAACGAATCGCGGAACTTGAAGCGAAGGTGAAGCACGATGTGATCGCGTTCACGATCGCGATCGGGGAAACCATCGGCGATCCCGACGCCGCGCGCTGGCTGCACTACGGCATGACCTCGAACGACGTGGTGGACACGGCGCAGGCGTTGCAACTTCGCGAGGCGTCGCGACTGATCGAGCACGGCATGATCCGTTTCGGGGAAGTGCTGGAACGACGGGCGCGCGAGTTTCAGCGCACGCCGCAAATCGGCCGCACGCATGGCGTGCACGCCGAGCCGATCACGTTCGGCCTGAAGATCGCCAACTGGTTTGCCGAAAATCGCCGCAACCTTGAACGCTTTGGCAGCGCGGCGCGGCAGATGGCCGTGGGAAAGATTTCCGGCGCGGTCGGCAACGCTTCGCATCTGGGGACGGAAGTCGAGGCGGCGATCTGCGCTCGTCTTGGACTGGACGTCGCTCCGGTGGCTTCGCAGGTGATTCAACGCGACCGGCACGCGCAATATCTTTCGGCGCTGGCGATTATGACGGCGACGCTCGAGAAAATCGCTCTCGAAATTCGTCACTTGCAACGCACCGAAGTCCGCGAGGCCGAAGAGCCCTTCGGCGGCGAACAGCGCGGAAGCTCCGCGATGCCGCACAAGCGCAATCCCGTTTCCAGCGAACAGGTGTGCGGTTTGGCGCGCATCGTTCGCGCCAACGCCGGCGCTGCCTTCGAAAACATCGCTCTCTGGCACGAGCGCGACATTTCGCACAGCTCGGTCGAGCGCGTCATCCTCCCGGATTCGACGATTCTTTCCGATTATCTGCTCTCCCGCATGACCGATATTGTCTCGGGGATGCGTGTTTTTCCCGAACGCATGCGCCGCAACCTCGACGCCACAGGCGGCCTCGTTTTCTCGGGGCAGTTGCTGCAAGACCTGGTCGAGGCGGGGGCCGCGCGCGAAGACGCTTACAAATGGGTGCAGGAACACGCCATGGCCGCGTGGGAAACGGAAACCAATTTTCGCCAGCGAGTGGTTTCCGATTCGCGCATTAAGGTTTTTTTAGATCGTGAAGCGCTTGAGAATACTTTTGACCTGAATCGCCAGCTTCGCCATGTGGATGCCATCTTTAGGCGTGTCTTTGTCTGATGGTTGCCCAATCTCCCCGCGCATGCATCTGGAGAATAGGACTGCGGGCACAGGATTTATCAGGGGGCGGAACTGCAATCCCGACGATCCAGGTTGGTCGCTTAAGAGTTTTAACAAGTGAAGCTCCAAGTGCTGGAACCCCTGGCCCCAGGCAATCTGTCCGGCCGAGCTGAAGCCCTGCCCTCCTGATTTCTAATCCTTTCCAATCAGGACTTTAGCTGACACTTTCTTTCGATCGATTTACCAGTGAAAACATCATGTTTCAATGCTTTTTTTCGGCATGTCCCATTTTGAATCGCGCCTATGCACGATGGCGCGCAACCGCTTGACGGGGCCATGACATTCCCGGAAACTACTCTCCCCTTCAGTAAACCAAAGAATCGCCACGGCCTGTTTTTCCCCAGTCGAATACCGCCGCGCCGACGACAGGAGGATACGTGTCTTCCATTGGAACTCTTCAAGGAACGATTTTGGTTGCAGACGACTCCGATGACATTCGGGAACCGCTCGTCGAAATGCTGCGCAAGCACTGCTATCGGGTAATCGAGGTTCGGGACGGTGAACAGGCTCTGCTGGAACTTTGCGCACAGCCCGTGGACCTGGCCCTGCTCGACGTAATGATGCCGGGGCACACGGGATTTGCGATTTGCCGCGCCGTGAAAGCGAGGCCGGAGACACGATTGATTCCCGTGGTGCTGATTACCGGACTGGGCAGCGCCGAAGACCGCATCCGGGGAATCGAAGCGGGCGCGGATGATTTCCTGAACAAACCTATAAAGAAAGAAGAATTGCTGGCACGGGTGCGTTCGTTGGTTCGATTGAAACGATATACGGATGAACTGGAAAGCGCGGAGTCCGTTGTGTGCACTCTTGCGCGCAGCATTGAAGCGAAAGATCCCTACACCGAGGGCCATTGCGACCGGCTATCGCGCTTTTCGGTTTCGCTCGGCGAGAGGATCGGCCTCACCGAGGAGCAACTTGTCGCTTTGCGCCGCGGCGGAGTCGTGCACGACATCGGCAAGGTCGCGGTGCCGGAGTCCATTTTGCTGAAGCCCGGCCCGCTCGACGCCGGTGAAAGATTAATCATGCAGCAGCACACCCTGGCAGGGGAACGCATCTGCGAGCCGCTGAAATCCTTCCGGCACGTGCTCCCGATTATCCGTTCCCACCATGAGAAACAGGATGGCAGCGGTTATCCCGACGGCCTGCGGGGAAGCGATATTCCGCTCACTGCGCGAATCCTCCAGACCGTGGACATCTACGACTCGCTCACCACGGACCGTCCGTATCGCCAGGCGCTCTCTCAGGAAAAGACTCTCTCCATCATGTGGGAGGAAACGCGCCGCGGATGGTGGGATGCTCAATTGGTGGACGCGCTCGAGGGATTGCTGCAGGAAGCGCCGCTGGCCTTTGCCACAAGCGTCGGCTAATCCGGAAAATCCTTACACGCGCTGGACGTAGCGCGCTTCCGATGTATCCACGCGCACCGTGTCGCCCGTGTTCACGAACGGCGGAACTTGAATCGTCAATCCTGTCTCCAGTTTTGCAGCCTTCATCACGGCGCTGGCGGTGGCCTTCTGCACGGTGGGCTCGGTGTCGATCACCTTCAAGTCCATCGTGTCGGGCAGCATTACGCCGATCGCCTTGCCTTCGTAAAATTCCAGCGTTACCGTGGTGTTCGGGATCAGGTAGTACACCGATTCGCCGAGCACGTCGCCATTCAGGTGGAATTGTTCGTAGGACTCCGAATTCATGAAATGATAGCCCTCATTGTCCGAATACAAATACTCGTGCTCGATTTCCTCGAAGATCGCGCGCTCGATGTCGTCTTCCGCGCGGAACCGGTAATCGATGATCGACCCGCTGCGCAGGTTTCTCATTTTCGTCGCCATGGCGGCGCGCTTGTTGCCCGGCGTGCGGTGCTCCACGGCGTGTACCGAATACAGTTCGCCGTCGTGACGAATGACCATTCCCGGACGCAATTGTGTCGCTCGCATTCCATTCGCTCCTGATGCCTACGGGATCCTGCGGCAGGCAGTTCCAAATCGTTTCCGTCGACTGTCTTCGTGCGTCGCTGCTTTACCAGCGGCGCTGAAAGACGTGAAATACTTGGGCTGACTCCCTGAAGGCTCGACTGTGTGGTTCCCGGCCCGCAATTATAGACGCTGGAGCGGAGCACGGTCAATCGATGCGCGTTGCGCGTTGGTTTGTCGAAGCGCGTTGGTTCCGCAGGCGGATCCGGTAGCGCCGGCATCCCGCCGGTGCTACCGAACCCTTTGTCCCGTGGAGTGTTTTATCGAATGACGGACAAATCGGAGTCACACTCGATTCGGATCATGTTGGAGTACAATCTTTCTGGACTCATCGCTCAGACAAGGAGGAGAAATGGCGGAACCCACATACGAGGAACTGAAAGCCCGAGTCGCCGAGCTGGAAACCAAAACGACGCGCCCCGGCGAAATGACATTCAAGATCGGCGAAAAAGGCGGAGTGAGCGTTTACGGCCTCGGCCGTTTTCCGGTCACATTGTATTACGAGCAGTGGAACAAGCTGCTGGATGCGTCGCAAAAGCTGCGCGACTTCCTCGAAGAGAACAAGAGCAAACTGAAGCTGAAAGAGAAGTAGACTTTAGTAGTGCAGGCTTCGGCTTGTATTGTTTTGACCTTTATGGAGTTCATAGAAGGCAGAACCAAACAGGCTGAAGCCTGTGCTACTTTCCCGCCGCCATGATTTTCTCGATTTCATCGACCGAGCGCGGCAACCGCTCGGTGAGCAGCTTGTATCCGTTCGGCGTGACCAACACATCGTCTTCGACGCGCACGCCGATATTTTCCTCGGGAATATAAATCCCCGGCTCGACGGTAATCACCATCCCCGCTTCGAGCGGCCGGTAGGGGCCGCTGGGGTCATGCACGTCAAGGCCAAGGTGATGGCTCAGCCCGTGAGTGAAGTATTTTCCGAGCGAGTGGCCTTCCTTGTCTTTCCCGTGCGAATTAATGTAATCCGCCGCGATTTTTCTGCAGGCTGGTGGATGCCGGCCCGCCCAGCGTCATACCCGGCTTGATTGCGGCCATCGCGGCGTTCTGTGCGCCCAACACGATCTCGTAGATTTCGCGCTGCCGCGGCGTGAATTTTCCGTCGGCGGGAAGGGTGCGCGTGATGTCCGCTGCATAGCCCGAGTATTGTCCGGCCACGTCGAGCAAAACCACGTCGCCGCCGTCAATCAGCCGGTCGAGCTTGTTGTAATGCAGCACCGTCGAGTTGAGCCCCGTGCCGACGATCGGCGCGTACGCTTCGGTCTCGCACCCTGCATAGGAGTGAATCTCCACCATCTTCGCCGCCACCTGATATTCGTAGAGGCCCGAATGCATCAGCCTCATGGCCGCAAAGTGCGCGTCAATCGAGGCATCGATCGCCTTTTGCAGCAGCGCGAGTTCGCCCGGAGATTTGATCGAGCGCAGCGTTCCCACTGCGGAGGACGCATCCTTGAGCGTCGCCTGCGGCGCGGCATCCTTCACCCATTTGGACCAGTTCGCCGCGTGCGGGTAGCCCTCGTCATGCGGGCCGGGCAATTCTGTATAAATATCCGGAAAATCTTTCGCCAGGGTAGCGACCGCATCGTGCAGCTTCGCGAACGTCTGGACATCGGCGAATCCTGTTTTTTCCTTGATGCCGGGATCGTCCGGCCCGATGCGCGGCCCATTCCATTTTTCCTCGGCCGGATCGCGCGGCGGCAAATACAGGATTTCGCGCGGCCCGGTCCAGCCATGCTGCGCCGCCGATTCCGGCACCAGCAGCAGCGCCGCGCCCTCTTCGTTGTGCCCGGTGAGGTAGTAGAAATTTTCTTCCTGCATAAAGACATAGGACGGATTCGCCTCTTCGTGCCCCGTGTAGCCGAATAGCACCACGGGTGCATCGACCGCAGCGATCAATTTCGTGCGGCGCGCGGCGAATACAGCGTTGGGTTCGCGCTCCCAGGCGAGGGCTTGCGGCACCATGGGGGCGAGGCACACGAGAACTAAAAAGAAGATGCCGTGACGCAGGATTGAGTTTCGCTTTAACATACTTCTCGACTTTGCTATGACCCGCAGCCTGAACCCTGCCACCTAAAACCCAGGCGCCCCCGAAGCCGCGGGTCGAACTTCCGACGCCGTCGCCGATCGCGCGCCAAATCGCAGCCGCTCGATCCAGCCCTGCGCGACCGACATCACGCCGGTATAGAGGAAGCCCCAGACGAAGAGGAACAGGAACGGCGTGGTGGCATAATTTTCATTCTGAATGGCGTACACGATTGTCCCCGCGAAATATAGACCGAGGGCGATTTCGAGGTACGGCATCCATCCGGCGCGATTGCGATAAAGTTTTTTCTTCCATGTGCCGGACTGGCCGTCGATATTGAATTTCGGCGTGCGCGCGAATTCCGATTTCACGCCGAAAATCGCTTCGAGGACAGCCTTGGCGTTGCGCACCGAGAGTCCGATGCCTACGGCCATCACGAACGGCATATACACGATCGAGCGCTTCCATGTGTTTGGGTAAAGCGCGCGCTGCGAGGCGAGATAAAATCCGGAAATCGAGCAACTCGAGGCGATGAACAGCGGCAGGTCAATGAACAGCATCTGAAACCAGCCCTGATAGAAACGCACAATCATCGCGGGCAGCAATAGCGTCGAGAGAATTACCATGAAGGGATAGCTGATGTTAGCCGTGAGGTGAAACACGGCTTCGGCTTTCACGTGCGTAGGCTCGCTCGAGCGCAGCACGCGCGGCAAAATCTTTTTCGCCGTCTGCATCAGGCCCTTGGCCCAGCGCGCCTGCTGCGATTTGAACGCATTCATTTCCACGGGCAGTTCGGACGCGCACTCAATATCCGGGAGGTAGAGAAATTTCCAGCCGCGAAGCTGCGCGCGGTAGGAAAGATCGGTGTCCTCGGTGAGCGTGTCGTGCTGCCAGCCCCCTGCGTCGTCGATCACGCAGCGCCGCCACACGCCGGCCGTGCCGTTAAAATTAAAGAAATCGCCGCTGCGCGAACGCGCGCCATGCTCCATCACAAAATGGCCGTCGAGCAGAATCGTTTCCACTTCGGTAAGAAACGAGTAGTGCCGGTTCAGATACGTCCAGCGCGTCTGGACCATGGCGGTCTTGGGATCGAAAAAATACGGTATCGTGCGGCGCAGGAAATCCGCCGCGGGGAGAAAATCGGCGTCAAAAATGGCGACGAATTCGCCTTTTGCGGTTTCGAGGCCGGCGGCCAGCGCGCCCGCTTTGTATCCCGTGCGGTCGTTGCGATGCAGGTAATGAATCGGCAGGCCCAGCGCCTGATACCGCTCGACGCACGTCCGCGCCACTTCCACCGTTTCGTCGGTGGAATCGTCTAGTACCTGAATGTCAAGCAGTTCGTGCGGGTAGTCGAAGCGCGCGACGGCATCCACGAGGCGCTCGATCACGTACCGCTCGTTATAGATCGGAAGCTGTATGGTAACCTTGGGCCACTCGGCCATTGGCGGGGGCGGGCCGGGAACGTTGTCGCGATTCTTGAAATAGCAGTACACCAGGTAATAGCGATGCATGCCATACGCAGCCAGAATCACCAGCACGATGAAGTATGGGATCATGATGGCGAGATCGAACGAATTTAATTGGTAGAGACCGCGGAAGGGATTCCGAGTCGGGTCGGTAAGCTTGGACCAGTAATTGGAAAACGGGCTTTGCACCGCCATCGCCAGCAATCCCGGAATGTGTCGCGCAAAATTCAAAACGGACAGTCCCCCTTGAAAAAGCTCAGCCCGCGGAAATCCGACCAACGAGAGCGCAAAAGTTGAACTCTTCCTTGCGCCGCTTCGATCCTCAAATCCCGGTTGCGCTCATCTCCATCGCCGCGCTGGGAGCCGTGTTTACCGCGATGGCGCGTTTGGGGGATCTATCGATTCATATCCCCGAATTCATGACGCTGGCGCTGGGCGCGGGCGTCCTGTATTTTATCGCACTGTATGCCCTGGAACACACGCGAGACAATCGCATCGTCTGGTGGCTCATTCTGCTCGGCGCGCTGGTGTTTCGTCTGACGCTGTTTCCCTACCCGCCGTCACTTTCGACCGATACCTACCGTTACAGCTGGGACGGCCGCGTTCAGAGCGCGGGCTGGAACCCGTATGCGGTGGCGCCGCTCGATCCGCGCCTTGCTTCGATGCGCAATCATAGCGTGGACATCATGCCCGCGCCTGAAATTCCCACGATGTACCCGCCTCTATCGGAGCTGATCTTCCGCGCAACATGGCGCATCCTGCCGGACTCGGTCGGTTTCAAGCTGCCATTCCTGCTCGCCGACCTTGCCGTCCTGGCGATGCTCGCCGGATGGATCCGCTCGACCGGGGGACGGAACTACCAGGTGGCGATCTATGCCTGGAACCCGCTGGTCGTGGTCGAATTCGCCTCGAGCGGCCACAACGACGCTCTTGCGATCGCTGCAGTTGTCGCTACGTTACTGATTATAAGGCGCTTTCCGGCAATGTCAACGCTCACGCTGACGGCCGGTGCGCTGGCCAAAGCGTTCCCCGCCACGCTGCTTCCAATGGCTTTGTTTCGTGCAGGTTGGCCGGGAAAGCTGCGCGGATGGCTGGCTGCGGCCGGATGCGTGGTTCTGACAGCGGTGTGCGCCTGGCCTTACCGCCATGCCTGGCCGGAATTTCGGCTGATGCTCAAGTACTACCAGCGCATCTGGCAAAACTACCATTCCAGCATCTACCCGGCGCTGCTGCACTTTTCAAGATCGGAAGAAGTCGCGGCGGGGATTGGCGAAGGCGTCGTTATCGGATTGGCCATCTGGCTGGCCATGCGCCGCATGGAGCCCAAACGCGCCGCGTTCCTGATGATCGGAACGGTGCTGCTATTCGCGCCGAACGGCTATTCCTGGTATTTCACGTGGATTGTGCCGCTGCTGTGCTTTTTTCCGAGCCCGGCGTGGCTGCTGCTGACGATTTTACAATTTCTTTCGTACAAGATTTTCCTTAATTATCGGGCGTACGGGGATTGGCACTTCGATCATTTTTTTCAGTGGCTTTGCTACGGGCCGTTTTATGCGATGCTGGGCTGGGAGTTTCTACACAAGAAGGTTGAGGCGGACAAATTAGACTAGCGCCGTTTCCTCACGCGGCTGCCTCTACTACAGGTTAATGGAAAGCGTGACGTCAGGCCGCTGCCCGGACGGCGGAGGCATCTTCGAGCGGTCCACGGGGCGGTAGAGCGTGTCGCGTTCGACGGGGACGCGGCCGGCTTCGCGAATCAGGCGTTCGAGTTCGACGCGCGGGGTGAACTCGGCAGTTTTGGCGCCGGCGTCGTGATAGATTTTTTCTTCGACGACCGTGCCGTCGATGTCGTCCGCACCGAAACGCAACGCGATCTGAGCGATGCTCGGCGTCAGCATCACCCAATACGCCTTGATATGATCGAAATTGTCGAGCAGCAGGCGGGAAATCGCAATGGATTTCAAATCGTGATAGCCCGTCGTGGGCGGCAGGTGCGCGAGACCCGTATTGGCTGGATGAAACGCGAGCGGGATAAACGCCGAAAAGCCGTGCGTCTCATCCTGCAATCCTCGCAGCGCCAGTAAATGATCGACGCGTTCTTCTTCGGTTTCGACGTGGCCGTACAACATCGTCGCATTCGAGCGCAGGCCGATTTCGTGCGCCATGCGCGCAATGTTCAGCCACTGCTGGCCGCTGACTTTGTGATCGCAGATGATTTTTCGCACGCGCGGATGAAAAATTTCAGCGCCGCCGCCGGGCAGCGAATCGACGCCCGCTTCTTTCAACGCGACCAGCACTTCGCGGATCGATTTTTTCGATATGCGCGAAAAATATCCCACCTCGACCATCGTAAACGCTTTCAGGTGCACGCTGGGGCAGCGTTTTTTCAGGCCCCGCATCAAGTCGAGAAAGTATTCAAACGGCAGATCGGGATGCAGGCCGCCGACCATGTGAAATTCGGTGGCGCCTTCGCGCATGCCTTGTTCGGCGCGCGCGTAAATTTCGTCGAGCGCGAACGTGTACGCGCCCGGAGCATTAGGATCGCGCCCAAACGCGCACAGCTTGCAGTGCGCCACGCAGACGTTAGTGGGATTGATGTGGCGGTTCACGTTGAAGAAACACGTATCGCCGTAACGCTTTTCGCGCACGGAGTTGGCGAGCCATCCGATCGCGAGCAGGTCCGGCGAGCGGTACAACGCGATGCCTTCTTCGGCGCTCAGGCGTTCGCCCGCGAGCACCTTGTCGGCGATGGGTTTGAGTGTAACGTCGTTGATGTAAAGTTCGGCCATGGTCCCAGCAGCACAGGCTTCAGCCTGTGTTCTTTATTCGCATCCAGGAAATAAAACTCCACAGGCGGAAGCCTGTGCTACTACCTGTGCGCCACCGCAACGGCAGCGCCCCAGAACAACAGGAACAAGAAACTAATATAACCGTTCACCGTAAAAAACGCAGCATTCATCCGGCTAAGGTCGTCCGGCGAGACCAGCGAGTGCTCATACGCAAGCAATCCGGCCACGACAACGATGCCGGCCCACGCCGGCCACGGCAAATGAAAACTCCACGCCAGCCAGGACAGCAGCGCGATCATCACGACGTGCATGGCGCGGGCAATCGCGAGAGAGCGCGCGACTCCAAAACGCTTGGGCACGGAAAACAGCTCGACCGTTTTGTCGTACTCGATGTCCTGGCACGCATACAGCACGTCGAATCCGCCCACCCACAGCGTCACGGCCGCGCACAGGATCAGCATCCGCGCATCGAGCGAACCGGCGACGGCAATCCACGCCGCTGCGGGCGACATTCCCAGGCAAAATCCCAGCACCAGGTGCGACCAGGATGTAAAACGCTTCGTGTACGAATAGAAAAATAAAACGGCGAGAGCGACCGGAGAAAGCTCCAGCGCGAGACGATTCAGTTGCCACGCGGCAATCACCAGCACGGCGGCGGCCACGAATGTAAACGCCCAGGCAAAACCGACCGACAGCGCGCCGGTCGCCAGCGCTCGCGTGCGGGTGCGCGGATTTTCGCGGTCGTAACGCAGATCGACGATCCGGTTCATTGTCATCGCCGCGGAGCGCGCTCCCACCATTGCGACGACGATCCACGCGATCTGCCGCAACGATGGCCAGTTTGATGAGGCTCCCGTAATGGGCGCGTAGCGCGCGGCAAGCAATGCTCCAGTCAGCGCAAACGGCAGCGCAAACACCGAGTGCTCGAACTTGATCATTTCCAAGATCGTGCGGATGCGGTTCGTGCTCAATGCAAAACTCCCAAATCGTTCAGAGCGTATGGTTCGATTTTCAGTTGCACAGGCTTCGGCTTGTGTGGTTTAGATTTCGCAGGTGCAAAAAGTTAACCCCACAGGCTGAAGCCTGTGCTACTAAAAACTCCGTGCGGAATGGCTATGGTGAAACATCATTTCACGCCTCATGGCCTTTGCCCTTCGCCTGCCCTTCCCAGCGATACATCTGCTCCTGCGGCAGGCCCATTTGGGCCAGGACGCGAAAGACGTATTGCGCAACCAGATCGTCAATCGTTTTCGGCTGGTGATAAAAAGACGGAATCGCCGGCATGATCACCGCGCCGGCCTGTTGCGCGCGCAGCATGTTTTCCAGATGAATCCGGCTGAACGGCGTGTCGCGGACACACAGCACGAGGCGGCGGCCCTCCTTCAGGCAAACGTCGGAAGCGCGCGCGATCAAATCATCGCTGGTTCCCGCTGCAATGGTTGCAAGCGTTCCCATCGAGCAAGGGATCACGGCCATCGCATCGACGGGATAGCTTCCCGAAGCAATCGAAGCGCCCACGTCACGATTCGGCAGAACCTCAGTTTTTTCCGCTCGCGCGCCGACGAGCAGCGATGGCAGTTGTTTCGTGTCGCTCGTGGAAATGTTTAATTCATGCGCAAGCAGACGCGCGCCTGTATCCGTGACGACGAGATGAATCCGCGCCACGCGAGCATCGGCCTCCAGCAACCGCAGAGCCGCCTGCGCCAGCAAGGCGCCTGAGGCTCCGGTGACACCCACAACAATCGTTTTGTTTTCCGCCTGGCTCATGGTTTATGCGGGAAGTTTTAGTCTAGGCAGCGGCTCGCACGAAAGTCAAGAAACACGGAATGGAGGTGAGGGCCCGGTTTCAGTCTAGCACCGGCGTAAACAACGAACGGTTCTGGTAGCACAGGCTTCAGTGCTACTTCGGGCCCTAAATAAGATTTTACCCGGATGAGCCCAGCCGATGCACCGCCGGTTTTCGCGAAGGATTGTGTGGCCGAAAAAGCGCCGGCAAAACCGTGGCGCCAAAAGAACCAGCCTATCGCCTGCGCCAGTTGCCTCCTATTATGAGAATTCGATTCACCGTTATTGACGCCGCCCCCGCACTTTGTCATGATTCGTTGGGCCCTTGAGTTCAGCGGGCCGGTTCTTTGGGGGAAGCTATCAGCTTGCGCGTCACGGTTCTCGCATCGGGAAGCTCGGGCAATTGCACATTGCTCGAAACCGAGCACACCCGGCTGTTGGTGGATGCCGGAATCGGCAAGAAGGAAACCCTTCGGCGCCTCGCGGAAGTGGGCCGCCAGGTGGACCGCCTCGACGGCATCGTTATTTCCCACGAACACAGCGACCACATCGGATCGCTCGCGCAGGTGCTGGGACAGTGGCGCACGACGGTGTACATGAACGAATCCACGCACACCGAAGTAATGCGAATTTTGCCGGAATCCTCGCACAAGCGGCTGGACCGGGTGGAACATATTCGCGCCGGGCAGCGATTCATTGTGGGTGATATTGAAGTTTCTCCGATTTCGATTCCGCACGACGCCGTCGACCCGCTGGGATTCACTTTTCGCGCGAACGGCAACAAAGTCGCGATCGTAACGGACCTGGGCTACCTGCCGGAGTTGGTAAAAGTTCATTTGCGCGACTGCGATTTCCTGATGCTGGAATCCAATCACGATCTCGACATGCTGAAGGTGGGGCCGTACCCGTGGCACATCAAGCAGCGCGTGATGAGCCGCACGGGACATCTTTCCAATCACACGACCAGCGAATTTCTCGCCGACGCCGATGGGTTTGACGCGCGCGCGCGCTTCGTGGTGCTCGCGCATCTCTCCGAGACAAATAATAATCCGCACACCGCGCGTATCTTTGCCGAAGAAGCGCTCGCCCGGCGAAGCGGCCCGGCGGCGTTTTCCGGAGAACTGATGATTGCGCGGCAGGAATCCCCGCTTCCCAGTCTCGATTTGTAAATCACATGGCTCTACCCGATTCTGAAAACTTTCCTCGGATTGACGGGGACTTGTTTTGTTTAGGGCCCGTTTAAACCAATCTAGTGCGGGACCGATTCGGAATAGACGCGATACCAGTCTTCCGTAATTTCGTGTTGCGCCTGTTCGAGGGTGAGGCTGCCGGAGCAGACTTCCGCGTGCAGATAATTTTCGACTCTGTCCTTGGCGTGCGCGCCGCCATCCGCGACAGAGGTATCGAACGGCTCGGGCCAGAGATTTTTTGGATCGGTGGGATTGCCGCCCAGTTCGAGCGGAATAAAATGATCCTCTTCGTAATCCCTCACTCTGGAATCCGAGTAGCCATATTCGGCAATCTGCTCGACTTTCAGGCGATTCGTGTAGCCGGCTTCGGGGCGGATGAATCGGGTGCTCCAACGCGGATTGCAGATGGTTTCCCGGATATTGTCCTGGGAGATGTCCGGATTGACGGCGCCCGGAGTGCGCTCAGGATCGGGATAAATATCGGATGGGCCAATGCGAACCGTCTTCGATGTACTGGTTTGCTGCGAATTGTTCGGCGTCGTCTGCGTGCGAACAAACCAGACGACGACAATTACAATCGCGACAGCGATCAGAAGAGGAACGATACTTTGCCGGCTCCGCATCGAAAACATTTTAACTCATGTGCGAAGATCCGCGCTTTGCGTGTGGACAGGATTTCGAGGCCGCTCGTACCTTTTCGAAACAAAATGAAATGGCTGCCCCTGTGGTAAACTGTCGCTCGCGAGCAGGTTTCTGGAAATGGAAAATAACTCACCCGCGCGGCCCCGTGTCCTCTCCATCGGGCATTCCAACCATACTGTGGATCACTTTCTCGGCCTGCTGAAGTCGCAAGGTATTCAGGTCGTGGTGGATACGCGGTCGCAACCTTATTCGAAATACACCACCCAGTTCGACCAGGAAGACTTGAAGGCGGCGCTCACCGCCGCAGGCATTCGGTATCTGTTTCTGGGCAGGGAATTGGGCGGGCGCCCCGAAGGCGATGAGTTTTATGATGACGAGGGTCACGTCCTCTACGATCGAGTTGCGGCATCGCCACGTTTTCGGGAAGGTCTGTCGCGTCTTGAGCGCGGTATCCGCGAATACAATGTGGCCATGTTGTGCGCCGAGGAAAATCCCGCGGAGTGCCACCGGCGATTGCTGATCGGCCGCGTCCTGCTCGATCGCGGTTTTCGAGTGGACCATGTTCGCGGCGATGGAAGAGTTCAGACGGAGGAAGAAGTCGCCGCCGAGACCGATCCGGATAGAAATCAATTGTCGCTTTTCCAGAAAGTCGAGGATGAACCGTGGAAGTCTATTCCATCGGTTTTACGAAAAAAACGGCAGATGGCATCCCTTACGATGACATGTTGAAAGATATGGAACTGGGCGAATATTCTTCGCAACAGCTTGGAGTCCTGGACGAAAGCCGTGTGTACTTCACGATTAGTTTGGGCGAGCCTTTCGAAAATGGATATTGCTTCAAACTTGTCGCCGCCGTTCTACAACTCCCCCATGGCTGGCCTGCTTTGGAATAGTTCCCGCAACTTGTGATCTACTGGATAGACCTATGAAGCGCCATTCAAGTTTGCATCCGCTTAGCCAGCACCATCACTTTGCATTGATTCAGGCGCTGGAGATGCGGCGCGCTGCTGAAGCGCCGGAAGAAAAGCGTGCGGCGGCGATTGAGCGACAGGCCGGACAATTTATCCGCTTCTGGCAAAAAACCGGGCACGTTCATTTTCGCGAAGAGGAGGAAGTGCTGCTGCCCGCGTACGCGCGGCACACGCGGCTCGACCACGAACCCGGAGTCATGCGAATGCTCGCCGATCATGCGGAGATTCGCGCCGCGGTGCAGGATTTTGAGCGATTGTTTGCGACAAAGACACCGATTGAGGCCGGCGAGATGGTACGCGTGGCGAAGCTTCTCCACGATCATGTGCGGCTCGAAGAGAATGAACTGTTTCCTCGAATTGAAATCGCGCTGGGCGAGGAAGGCCTCCGGGCGATGGGGCGCGGGCTAACGCGGCTGCACTCGAAGAACGATATTTGTGAAATTTAATTGCCGGTCAACAGGATGGAATCGGTCGCGGAAGGCAATCCTGCGATCTTGGGATGACGGCGCGGTTTTTTTATTACTGAATCAAAACGTCTTCAACAATGCCGGCAACTCGCAGATCGTTTCAATCATTGCGTCCGGAGAAGCGGCGCGCAGTCGCTCCGGCACGGGCGATCCGCCCAGCACTCCGATGGCGCGGACGCGCGCGCGATGCGCCATTTCGATATCTTCCGGCGCGTCGCCGACATATACGCACAGCTCAGGAGCGATGCGCAACCGGCCGAGCGCCATGCGCAGTGGAGCAGGATGCGGCTTGCGGCGCGGGGCATCCTCGCTACAGACTTTTTCGCGGAACAACGAGGCCACTTCGTGCTCGCGCAATTGCCGGAGCACGCGTGTCCGGTTGCCGCTCGAAACCAGGGCAAGCATGAAACGCCGCTCGAGCGTCGTCAATACGCGGCGCGCTCCCGGCTGCATTTCCGGCCGGTGCTTTTTGTAGAACCGCATCCAGAGGCGGTCCGCCTCGATCCATTTGGCGCGCGGCAGTCGCGCCGCGCGGTACACGCGATGCCAGTTTGGCGAGTAATGCCGGATTAATTCCTCGACGCTCCACTTCATTCCCAACGCATCGAACATGCGTGAGTAGGCCTGCGCGTCGGCTTCGAAGGAGTTCAGCAGCGTGCCGTCCCAGTCGAAAATCACACATTGGAGAGATTGCGTTGCTTGAATTCCCATGGACCCTCTCCCGTTTCGCTGGCTAGCCGCAAAAACCATCGGAAGCAAAACAGCATAGCGCGGTAAAACCGGAATCCAAAACAACCGCATGGGCTTCTGCCTGCGCATTTTTGAATTCCACCGGTTCCAAGGGAAGACAAAGGCCCCGGGCTGAAGCCTATGCTATCAAAACCTCCCACGGAGGGCGGCCCGGGACATGAAAAAGCCTGAAGCACCGAGCCGAAAACGGGCGCAGCGCTTCCGTTATCTCACAAGAGTGGCCGACGATTCTGGAGCTACTGCCGATGGAAGCGCGAAGGGAGAGGCTCCTCGCGTTGGAAGGTGATGTCGTCGAAACTGACGGCAAGGGTATGCCAGCCGGAGCGCGCGGCGGGTTCGGCTCGCACCACGTGCGCTTCGGTCAACATTTTCACCGTGCCACGGCCCAGCGGGCGGTCCACCAGGCAAACCTCGAGTTCGAGCGGCGTTCCGGGCTCAACATGTTGGGGGAATAGAAACAGGACGCCGCTGGAACTAATATTGGTCGTCCGCAATACCTGTTGCTTTAGTTCCCGCTGTCCCGCAATGCGTTTGACTCGTATCGGCAGGCTAAGCTTGGCGCGCGTATAGGCGCGGCGCTCCTCGACGGGGCGCACGGCGTGCGTGGGAACGCGCGAAATGCCTTTCGGTTTGGCCCTCGTGGTCCATGACGGCGCTTCAACCATGGAAGTGGCAGGGCGCGCCGATAATTCTTCGATGGCCGCGGAATCACCACGGCTGGGGCTGGGTCGGTCCATTGTCTTTTCATGTCGAGCAGTGCGCATAGGTCTCCCTTATGTGTACGCTTCTGGCACTGCTCGCGAGCACTATCTACCGGGTAAATCCCTGCGTCAATTCGTATTCTCCTGGAATTGTCCTAAGGCACACCTCCCAGGACGGCTCCGCGGCTGCCTCCCTGCCACCGAATTTGGCGGCGAAGCAGGGCGAGTTCACTGATGGCGTGCGAGAAGGGCCCCGTCGCTTGAGTCAAAGGACACTTAGTTTGATTGCAAGATTCGGATAGCGCGTCGAGATCTATTTCCGATATCGTGCTGGTGAACAGGCAAAGGACCGGAGACCCAATGACGAAATTATCCAACCCATCGACTCCACTTTTCGTCCGATTCCGGCGCAGATTTCTCGCCGCCGTAGCGGCGCGTGACGCGCGTCTGGATGGCGCGTTTGTGTATGCCGTGCGCTCGACCGGAATTTTTTGCCGGCCATCCTGCCCGGCGCGTCGGCCGCATCCGAAGCAGGTACAACTCTTCGCTACATCGGAGGCGGCGGAGCAGGGCGGGTTCCGCGCGTGCCGCCGATGCCGGCCACAGGAAACAGAGCGCCGGCCACAAACCGAACTGATCCGGCGCGTGTGCCAGGAAATTAAAAGTGGCGACGAGAGGGGCCGGAGTCTTCATTCCCTGGCGACTGCAGTGGGAGTAAGTTCAAGTCATCTGCAACGAACATTTCGCAATGCGATGGGAATTTCGCCCCGGCAATATGCCGACGCGCTTCGCGTCGCACGTTTGAAAGCGAATCTGGGAGAGGAAACCGACGTGACAACCGCACTGCACGAGGCCGGGTATGGCTCCGCGAGCCGCCTTTATGAACAGTCGGACGCGCAACTTGGCATGACTCCCGGAACGTATCGTCGCGGTGGGGACGGGATGCGGATTGGCTATACGATCGCAAACAGTGAGCTGGGCCGCGTGCTTGTGGCTGCAACGGACCGCGGAATATCCGCCGTAAGTTTGGGAAGGGACGACGCGGAACTGTTAGCAGCGCTCCGCAAAGAGTATCCACGGGCGGAGTTTTATCGCGATACGGGCAGGCATGCGAAATGGGTGAGCGCCATAGTGAGGAACCTCGCCGGCCGGAATCCACAACTTGATTTGTCCACCGATGTTATCGCCACAGCGTTTCAGCGGCGCGTCTGGCAGGCGTTGCGGGGCATTCCGGCCGGAGCCACACGCACGTACTCCGAAGTGGCGCGTATGCTGGGCCAGCCTAACGCGACCCGTTCCGTGGCGCGTGCGTGCGCCACCAACCCCACGGCCATTGTGGTCCCGTGCCATCGCGTCGTGCGCAAGGACGGATCGCCGGGCGGTTATCGTTGGGGATTGCAGCGCAAGAAAGAATTGCTGGATCGGGAACGCCGCAGGTTGAACGGTGAAACGATTCTGAAAAAAAAAGGAAAACAGCGGCCCCCGGTTAGCTCTTCGATTCGTTAAAAAGTGTTCCACGCCCCAGAATCCATGCGGGATCCAGGCGGCGCTTGACATCTCGCATCGCTTCAATTTCCGCGGGCGAACACTGAATCTCCAACAAATGAGCCTTGCGCTTTCCCAAGCCGTGTTCGGCGGACACCGTCCCGCCCAGAGCGACGGCCTTGCGAGCGAATTCCAGGAGGATTTCCGTGGCTCGCGCCGATTCCTCCGGAGCCGGTAGAATATTCACGTGCAAATGCGCGTCGCCAATATGCCCGAAGATGACGTATCGCCCGGGAAAATGTTCGTTCAGGAGGGCGCGGTAAAAATTCAACATCTCGCGATTGTGTTCGACGGGTACCGCGCAATCCGAGGCCATTTTCAGGCAGCCGGTGCGGCGCAGCGTGTCGTTCACAAGTTCCGGCAGGCTATGGCGAAATATGCGGAACCGTTCACGATCCGCCGTTGAGGCGCCGAACCAGGAGTCGTCCACGAGAGCGTTCGCGCGCTCGATTCGCTCCAGCCAGCGGCCGAATTCGGGATCGTCCTCGCCTTTCAATTCCTGTTCGATCAACAGCGCCGCGCCGGCGCCGGCTGGAATTTCCGGAAACCGCGCGAGCAACAGGTCGAGCGACGGCTTGTCGAAATATTCAAGCATGCGGGGAGTCGCCGTCGCAAGCCAGTCATCAACGGCATCGAGTGCATCGATGTCTTCGCGAAAGAAAACGACGCCGCCTAAAACCGCTGCCGGCTCCGGCAACAATTTCACTTCGGCCCCGGTTATCGCTCCGAGCGTGCCTTCCGAGCCTGCGAACAGGTCGATCCAATCCATGCCGGGACGCAGAACATATCCGGCGGCGTGTTTTGTGCTGCGCGGAATTGAAATCGCCGGAACGGGAAAATCGATTGTCTCTCCCCGGCGAAATTCTCGAATGTCGCCATTCGCAAGAACGACGCGCAAGCTCAAAACATGCCGCCGCGTCGCGCCATACTTGAAACTGCGCGAACCGCTGGCATTCGTGCCGATCGTTCCGCCGACGCACGCCGAGGTTTCCGTGGGATCGGGCGGATAAAATTGCTTTGAAGCAGAGGCGCGCGCTTGCAGGTCTCGCAAAAGAATGCCCGCTCCCGCGAAAGCCGTCCCGCGATTGATTTCGAGCCGGGATAATTTTTCCAGAGACATCACCCAGCCCCCCTGCGGCACGCGCCCACCGGAAAGCCCGGTGCCGGCGCCCGCAACGGTGATCGGAATCCGTTCTCGCGTCGCGCGCAGCAAGACTTCGGCGATGCCATTTTCGTCCTGGGGGAGAAAGAGAAGTTCGGCGCGGCCGCGAAAGCCGGAGGCATCTTCAAGATAAGCGGGGTTGATTTGCGAAGTTTCGTGAACCCGATGCACGTAAGTTCTCCGAATAGCCGCGGAAGCGGTCATGATAACAAAAACACTCCGCGGGGAGCGCGGGACAGGTCCATTTGTGCGCGCTTTTTGCGATTGTTCACGCGGAGAAAACCCCACGGGCAAGAGTGCCGTTGCCGCTGCATGCCGGACCGGATCCGGCAAAAGCGGTTCGCGAACGAATTACCCCTGGGGCTGAACACGCGTGGTGCCGTGCGGCCAGTGCGGTTTGAATTCCGAATCGTTAATTCGCACGTTGCGCGCGACATTTTTGTAGCGGCTGATCGAGTAGTCGCCCGATCCGGTCTCGAAAAACTGCTGTTGTACGGGAAGCCAGGTGGTTTCGTCGAGCCACATCAGGATTTTCGAAAGCTCGTGCTTGACTTCATCCGTTTTCGGGAGCAGCTCGAGGAGAATTACCTTTTGGTTATCTATGACCGCCTCACCCTGCAGCGCGATGGTATAGCTTTCCTTTAGCGATTTCCCGGACGTCCCGAATCCGAGCAGCAGGAACTGGTCCACGACCGATTTTCTTTTCCCCAGGTTATATTCCTCGACGCGGTGAATTTTCGGGTTATAGACGTAAAAATTGTCGCCGTCGCGCAAAATCGTACGGGCGTCGGGCTGCGACAACTCGATGCGCATTTTTTCGTCGGTACGGACAAAAATCTTGCCGGACTCGGTGGACTTGTCGTTCACTACCACGGTTACTTTGGTCCGCTCCAGATCGGCGGTGAGACTGTGAAAGTCCGCTGCCTGCGCGTCCATTTGCTTCAGGACATTTTCAAGAGTCCAGCCGGTTTGCTGGGAAACGGGGACTCCGGCGGCCAACGCGAGCGCGCAAGCCGCCATCGCGCACAGTACCGCTACGATCCTTCGGACGATTCCTGACACCCTCATTTAAGACGCTTCCCCTTGTTCACTCACGTGCTTTGATTGCAGTCCGCGCATCACCCCGGCGCGGCGCGAAATCGTAAAACAATCGTACCACACACATTCAGATGTCCTGCGTTCTTCCAGGGTTGCGAAATTTGCGACGGTTTGTAGTCGCTCAGCGGGTGAACCTTCCGAGCCGAGCATGGAATCCCTCAAATGCGTTGCACGCCCGGGAAAAGAGGGATTTCTCGTTTCGCTCGGGATGGCGACGCCTTCTTTCCTGCCGCACAAAACGCCAGGTCCCCTCTTACGGCGCCCAGCCGCAAAACAACATTAATGGTTTCCGCCGTGTTCGTCTTCTGTATGATGGTGAGCCGTGTTTCACCGGAAACAATTCCGTCTGAAGTTGCCCTCGCGCACGCTGATTCTCGGCGAGCGCACGCTGGTCATGGGCGTCTTAAATATCACACCTGACAGTTTTTCCGATGGAGGCGCCTACCTGGATGCGGGAGCGGCCGTCGCGCGCGCACTGGAAGTCGAGCGGGAGGGCGCGGACATCCTCGATGTCGGCGGTGAGTCGACTCGTCCCGGCTCGTCTCCCATTTCCGCGGAGGAAGAAATTCGCCGCGTTGTGCCCGTGATCGAAGTTTTGCGAGGAAAACTCCGAATCCCGATTTCAATCGACACGCGGAAGGCCGAAGTAGCCGAAGCGGCGCTGGATGCCGGGGCCGAAATCCTGAATGACATTTCCGCATTGCGTGGGGACCCGCGCCTGGCTGAAATCGCGCATCGCGCTCACGTGCCGTTGATTCTCATGCACATGCGGGGCACGCCAAAAACGATGCAGGAGGGTCCCTTCGCTCGCGACGTAATTCGAGATGTCATCACCGGCTTGCGCGCAGCCATCGCGCGGGCGCGGCGCGGGGGGCTCTCGAAGTCACAATTGATTCTGGATCCCGGGATCGGATTCGGAAAAAAACACGAACAGAATTATGAAATCCTGAGCCGGCTTCCCGAACTCGCCCGACTCGGTTGTCCGATTCTGGTCGGAGCATCGCGGAAATCGTTCCTCGGCAAGTCGATGGCGGGCAAAGGCGGGCCGCCCGTCCTTGTTGGCGGGCGACTACTTGGCACTGCGGTGGCTGTGACGGCATCGATCCTTGGGGGTGCGCACATCGTACGGGTTCACGATGTGGCGGAAATAAAGCAGGTCGCGCGCGTCGCGGATGAGATACAAAATCATTAGCAGGATCGGTTGCGGACTCTCCTCAATTTACCAAACAAGTTGTTGGACACGAACCTGGGCCCAACTGATTCTCCTCGGCGGGTTCCATCCATGTTCTAATTTTCTTCGTCACTTTCTCGCGCCATGTCCACCCGCACAACAACGTTGGAGCATGTTTCTCGGGCATCTCGCGATACGCGCAATCGGCCCGCAGCGCTGATCGTTTCGTCACTTTTGTTTCTCAATTGTTTTTATTTCCTCGTTTCCACCGGCCGCGTCCGCACGATGGACGAAGTCTCCGCCGCATTTCAGGTAGAAAGCCTTGCCAAGCACGGGACGACAGCCATCCCGCAAGCCGTCGAAGCGAAATTATTTTATGGGACGATCGATCGCTTTGGCCGCCCCCAATCTCCTTATCCGCCGGGACAGGCCGCAGCCCTTTTGCCCTGGTACGCCGCTGGGCAATTTGTCGCCGCGCATCTTCCG
This sequence comes from Terriglobia bacterium, assembly GCA_963788335.1. Lineage (GTDB taxonomy): Bacteria > Acidobacteriota > Terriglobia > Acidiferrales > UBA7541 > Palsa-360. The sequence goes on along the minus strand of CAWBGM010000004.1, from coordinate 139,716 downwards.
GGAGTCGCGAGCGGCGCCCGCGACGTGGTGAGCGATTATTTCCTGACCGGAGAAAGCGCGTTTTTCGCCGCGCTCACCGTGACCTTGGCGCTCGCTGTTTTTTTGCAACTCGGAATTTCCACGAAGAACTCGCTCGCGGCCGCTGCAATCCTTGCGTTTGCCACGCCGCTGGCGGCCTATTCCGGATGGCTGTTTTCCGAACCGCTCGCCGCAGCACTGCTGCTGGGCGCGGCCGCTGTGCTTTTTGCCAAAGCGCAGGAAATACCGATCCCGCTATGGGGGGCCCTCTGCTGCGGGATGCTTTTGGGCATGACCGTTTGGGTGAGGCCGACGCATGTCATCGTCGTGCCGATCTTTCTCGCCGCCGTATTAATCAGGTCAAAAGAAAGGCAATGGCCGGCGGCGGCCGTGCTCGCAGCAGCCGCGGGAATTGGCGTCGCCCTGCTATTGTGGCGAAACGCGCATCTTTATGGCAACGCATTTGAATTCGGCTATCCCGCCGCCGCCGAGGGCGGAAAAGCGCTAAACACGTTTGAGACGCCAGTGATGACGGGCTTGCTTGGATTTCTGCTTTCGCCCGGAAAATCTATTTTATTGTTTTGCCCTCCCGTTCTCCTGGCTCTGCCGGGATTGCCGCGCCTGTGGCGGCGAGATCGCGGATTTGCCGTGGTAGCGGCGGCAACGCCAATCATTTACATGCTGTTCTTCGCGACGTATACGCAGTGGGAAGGCGGATATTCGTATGGCCCGCGGTATATGGTCCCGGCGCTTGCCCTGCTCTGTCTGGCGATCGGCCCTGCGCTGGAAACAGGATCACAACCGATTCGACGGCTTGCCATCGGCGTATTCATTGCCGGATTTCTGGTGCAGGGATTGGGCACAACGATGAGTTTTCTGGAAGCCGATGTGGCCGGGGGCTACTACGACGCACAATACAATTACCGGATGAGTTTTTCGGCGATACCGATGCACGTTCATCTGCTGTTGCATTACGCCGCGTCCGAAGCAGCGCCGATTGGCCGGGGTTTTGATAAGTGGTGGATTTTTCTTTCCAAGGCGGGGGTTTCGAGCGGCGCGATTTATACTTTGGCGGGTGTGCTGCTGGCGTGCGCGGTAATTTCGGGGTGGATTTTAGTAGGACAGGCTTCAGCCTGTTTTCTTTTGAATTCCGGTAACGTTAACGAAAGTCAAAAAAAGCCACGCTGAAGCACGTCTTAACAATAACCGCCCAAACCTAGCCATGCGATTCGACTTGTTGGCGCAAATCTGCAATAAATTCCGCCACTGGGCGCGGTCCCAGATCGCCTTTGCTCTGGTGGCGGACGGAAACCGTGCCCGCCTCGGCTTCCTTGCCGCCGACAATCAACATGTAGGGAACTTTCTGCATCTGCGCGTCGCGGATTTTCGCCTGCAATTTTTCATTGCGGTCGTCGAGATGCACGCGGACCCCGGCGGCTTTCAGTTCCGTGACAACGTTGTTCGCATAGACGGAGAATTTTTCGCTGAGCGGCAACACTTCCGCCTGCACCGGGGCGAGCCACACGGGGAACGCACCGGCGTAGTGCTCGATCAGAATGCCGAAGAAGCGCTCGACCGATCCCCACAATGCGCGATGCACCATGAGCGGCTGGTGACGATTGCCGTCTTCGCCGACATATTCCAGGCCAAAACGACCCGGTAAATTGAAATCAAATTGCACGGTGGTGAGCTGCCACGGACGGCCGATCGCGTCGATTAATTTCACGTCGATCTTCGGGCCGTAAAACGCCGCTTCGCCTTCAATTTTTTTGAACGGGACGCCCAACTTGGCCAGCGTGTTTTGCAGAGCGCCCGTCGCGCGGCCCCAGTCTTCGGGCGAGCCGGCATAATTTTCCGGGTGCTTCGCGTCCCAATCGGAAAGCTCTACGACATATTTGTCGAATCCGAATGTCTTCATCACGCTGTACGCAAAATCGATGCACCCTTCGATTTCGCCTTCGATCTGTTCCGGCATGCAGAAAATATGCGCGTCGTCCTGCGTGAAGCCGCGCACCCGCAGCAGGCCGTGGAGCACGCCCGAGCGCTCATAACGGTACACTGTGCCCAGTTCGGCCAGGCGCACCGGCAATTCGCGATAACTGCGCAGGCGCGATTTGTAAATCAGGATGTGTCCGGGGCAATTCATCGGCTTGAGCTGGTAGTCGGTTTTCTCGACTTCCACGGGGCCGAACATGTTTTCCTTGTAAAAACCGGCGTGCCCGCTGGTCTTCCACAAATCGAGGCGCATGATGTGCGGCGTGACCACCAGATCGTAACCGCGCTTGAGTAGTTCCTCGCGCAGCCAGTCTTCCATTAGCTTGCGGATCAGCCCGCCCTTGGGATGCCAGAAAATCAGCCCCGGCCCGGCCTCTTCCTGGACCGAAAACAGGTCCAGCTCCTGACCGAGTTTCCGGTGATCGCGCCGCTTGGCTTCTTCGAGCCTGTGCAAATGGTCGTCCAGCTCCTGCTGCGTGTAGAAGCATGCGCCGTAGATGCGCTGCATCTGCGGATTGCCTTCCTGGCCTTTCCAGTAGGCGCCCGCGACGCTCATCAATTTAAATGCCCGAATGCGACCGGTCGAAGGGATATGCGGGCCGCGGCAGAAATCGATGAATTTTCCGGTGGTGTAAAACGAAACCATCGGCTCGATCGCGCGCTCCTCGACGAGTTCGCATTTAAAGCCCTGGTCCCACTTGCGATAAAGCTCGACCGCTTCCGGCTTCGGCATCATTTTGCGTTCGTTCGGAATGTCTTGCTGGGCCAACTCGCGCATTTTCTTTTCGATTCGCGCAAGGTCCTCCGGCGTAAAGGGTTCTTCACGCACAAAATCGTAAAAAAAACCGGTATCGATCGGCGGGCCGATGCCCAGCTTCACGTCGGGATAAAGTTCCAGCACCGCCGCGGCAAGCAAATGCGCCGCCGAATGGCGCAGCACCTGAATCGCCTCGGGGTCTTTCGGCGTCAAAATCGAAAGCTTCACGTCCTGATCGATCGGCGCGCGCAAATCGACGAGAAACCCGTCATCGTTCGCAGCCGCGCCCATCTGCGCTTCGGGAGCGGCGTCCGGAGAGTCGGCCGTCGAGGAGCCCGCAGACCCACCGCCCAGCGCGCCCACAGGGGTCACTCGCGCCACCAGCGCTTCCTTCGCCAGCCTCGGCGAAATCTGCCGCGCAATCTCCGCCGCCGTTGTGCCGAGCGGCACTTCGCGGATTGCGCCGTCCGGCATTGTGATGTGAATGGTATCCATAGGAATGTTCTACGCTATCAGATGGTTTGGAAGACGGTCAAGGCAGCGGCAGCAGCGGATCGACCCGCAGCATCAATTCTTCCGGCGGGTATACCGCGCCGGGCAGCAGCGCCGGCACACCTATCACGCTGAGCTGGAATGTATCCGGCGCATCTTATGCGATCGTTTCCCCGGACTTCGGCGCGGTGCGTGGCACGAGCGCAACAGTTTCTCCCACGCAATCCACGACGTACACGATTTACGCCAACAACGCTTTTGGCCGGTCCACCCCTACGATCAACATTACGGTTCATTGAAGCGGTGGCACAGGCTTCAGCCTATGCAGTTTAGAGTTTCGTATCGCCGGCACAATTCAAAACCCACAGGCTGAAGCCTGTCCTACTAAAACCCGCCGCCATGTGGAATTAAGAAGACGACCCTCAGTGCGTCATATCGTAAATGACGTAATTCACGCCGATCCTCATGCCCAGGTCCGAAAATTTCGCCGGATACCGCGGATCGTTCGACCACTCCCACGAATCGCCGATATCGGAATTGAACGAAATCGCCACCATTACGCGGCCATGGTCGTCGTAAATCCCCCGCCAGTGCGCATCCTTGCCGTCGGCCTTGTAGCCGACCGCGAGATGCTCCGCTCCGGTAATCCGGAAACGATCGTCGAGATCGAACATCGTGTGGAAGATCGGATCGCTGTCCGGAATTTCCACGATCGGGCGGTCGGGAAAAACTTTCTGCATGCGTTCGGCAAACACCTGCCACTCGAGCGTGCCGTGAAAATCGTCGGCCATGAAAAATCCGCCGCGCAGCAGGTAATCGCGCAGCTTGAGCGCCTGCCGGTCGGTCAGTCCCCACTCTCCCACTTGCACGGCGTAAAGAAACGGCCAGTTGTAGACCTCGTCGCCGTCGTCCAGGTTCACGATCTGCTCGACCGAGCGCGTGTGAATGCGCGTCAATCGCCGGACGGCCTGGGAAAATGAACGGTCCGCCGGGGGATAATCCTGCGTCCATAGAGATTCGCCGAGATGCCAATCCAGATCGCGGCCTGCGTAACCGTTGTTCCAGCCCGGGGGATACATTAGTCGCGCGAAGGCAAATTCCGCCTTCTCTTTGTAGTCTGGAGGCAACGGCATCACGCCGTGTTCGATGGAGGGATATTCCTTGAAGGGTGCCTGGTACGCATAAGCCACCCCGACAAGAAGAAGCGAGCAGCCGAGCAGCCACCAAGCCTTCACAATTCGCATGGCGAATTCCTTTTTCCGACAATATCACGGACGAGCGGAACGCACCGAGAGATTGATCCCGCAAGCGGAGCGGCATCACTCGACGCTGGAAACTGCCTCCTCGAACGGCTTCGGGTTGTGCCAGCCGCCGCTATCGGCCGCAATCTGTTCCGCTTCGGCAGGCCCCCAGGTTCCGGGCTGATATTCGTGGAGGGCAGTTGTTTGTTCGCCGAGGATCGGATTCACAATGGCCCAGGCCGCTTCCACCGCGTCCTGGCGGACGAAGAGCAAGGGATCGCCGCGCATCGCGTCAGTGAGCAATCGTTCGTAGGCGTCCAGCGAATTCCCACGATCTACCTTTACGATGGAGAGTTCCGTCTGCATGGAGACTAACTCCGGTCCCGGCTTCTTGATGCGCGCGCCCACGCTGATGGAAAGATCGGGGCCCAGCCGGAATCGAAAATAATTATTTTCGTGGGCATGCCTGCGTAGCGGCGGGCTCTTGAGTTTTACAAGCACCTCGGTCGCGGTGACCGGCAGGCACTTTCCAGTGCGCAGCAAGAACGGCACCTCGGCCCAGCGCCACGAATCGATATCCAGACGAAGCGCTGCGAACGTCTCCATTTTAGAGTCCGGCGCGACGCCCGGCTCTTTGAGATACCCGGCAAACTGGCCGCGGACGACGTTGGAAACCGAGATGGGAGGAATCGCGCGAAACACTTTCACCTGCTCATCGCGCAGCGAATCCGCATACATGCTCGTGGGAGGCTCCATGGCAAGAAACGCCACCACCTGCAGCAGGTGGTTCTGAACAACATCGCGAATCGCTCCGGCTTCGTCGTAAAACTTGCCGCGCCCGGCCACGCCGAACGACTCCGCCATCGTGATCTGTACGCTATCGACGTAATTGCGATTCCAGATCGGCTCCAGAAATGTGTTCGCAAACCGGAAGAACAAAAGATTTTCGACCGCCTCTTTTCCCAGATAATGATCGATCCGGAAAATCGCGGATTCAGGAAATGCGGAATGCAGCGTCACGTCGAGCGCCGCCGCCGAAGCCAGGTCGCGCCCAAACGGTTTTTCCACCACCACACGAGCGTTCTTCGCGCATCCGGATTTGTCCAGCCCACCGACCACGGTGGCGAACATGCTTGGCGGAATCGCCAGATAATGCACGGGGCACTGCGAATTGCCCAGCATCTGCCGCAGTTGCGTAAATGTCCCCAAATCCGCGTAATCGCCGTCGATGTATTTCAACAACTCCATCAATTTCGAAAACGCCGCCTCATCCACACCTCCATGCTTGATGAGGCTATCGCGCGCCCGAGCGCGCAACTGTTCGATGCCCCATCCCGCCTTCGCTACGCCGATCACGGGCACATTCAGATTCCCGCGCTTGATCATCTGCTGAAGCGACGGAAAAATCTGTTTGTGGGCGAGGTCGCCCGTGGCGCCGAAAAATACAAGGGCATCGGAAAGCGCCGCGGCGGGACGCTTGTCAGCCAGTGTGGATTGTGCTGCTGGTGGTACGGTGCTCATTCGTGGTCTCCCCGCTCGGCTTCGGAAATACAGGTGCTATTGTCTCATTTGTCGGGCATTCCGCGCACAGTGACTAATTCGAGTCTGCAATTTCCATCATCCGAGTCTTATGGACGAATCGATTTTGTTAGCGCGGGGGTCCCTAGTACTGTTTTCAATATTGCCTGGCGTATGAAAACCCGAAAGCAAGATTCCTGCGCCACACGACCCGGCCTCGATCGGGTTTGACATGAACTAGAATTCAAGATGGAGCCGCAATCCCGGCACAATCACCGGCCCGCGGACGCGGTTATATCCGGGATTGTCGATATGCTGGAGATCGAACGAAGCAAACACGCCGCTCCACACCTGCGCAGTGTAATAGGCTTCTTCGATATTTTCGCGACCGTAAGACAGCGCCCCATCCCCGAGCAGAAATCCTAATCCGCCGAGCGCGAGGTATTGCTGGTGATCCCGCGAAATTCCGTTGGAAATAAATGCGATTCCTTCGCGATCGAATTTTCTGCCCCAGCGCTTGCCGCTTCCTCCCAAACCAAATTGCACGGTTTCATCCACTTCCGTGTACGCGTAGGATTCGTGCTGGCCTTCGTTCCAGCCCCACCGCCCGAACAGGCCCATCCAATCCGTCAGCGGCTGTTCGAAGTTAACGCCGAATCCGTACTTGATCGTGGTTTGCAGCGGGTGAGCCGTAATTTCAGGGGCAGTCGTGCGGCCTTCAAGAAAGTTCTTCACTGCCACGCTATAGATGCCCATATTGGCGTGGTTCACGTATGTGAGAAATCGAATCACGCCTTCGCGATGCGGCAGCACGGAGCGGCGCAATTCGAACTCGATATTTTCCGCTCGCGCTCGGCCCAGGTCGGCATCCAGGTGAATTTCGTTCGCCACCTTTGGCATCAGCCCTTCTGCAAATCGCACGGCCCAGTGGCGGTCGTCGTACTCGATCATCGCGGCAAAAGTGAAGCCACGTGTGTCCGCGGCGTAGTCGTACGCGCCGTTGTTGTCCAGCGTCCAGTTCAGGAACTGAAAATTGCTGTCTGTGCCGTACGTATTCAAATCGAAAAAATCGGTCAGGCTCATTTTGCCGAAACGAATTTCCAGCCTGCGCTCGGGCAGCTTGGAAAAAAGGGATAGTGGAGTCCGGCCGGAATCCACACGCTCTTCGCCGAGAGGAACGATCTGATGCCACATGAGGCGGGCCACATAAGGCGCCTTGCTGAGCAACGGATTGCGAACCACATCCAGATTCGTGAATCCCGCCAGGCCCAGCGCCTCGCCGATGCCGTGGCCGCCGGTTTCCTGAACATCGCACAGAAATTCCGTGCTATTCGTGAGCCGTATGCCTGTGAAAAAGGTCAGTACGCGTGAACTTGCATCCTGCGCCTCGGGCGAAAGGCTATTCAGCCCGATGTATGGAGACTGAAATGCCGGGTGCCACTGCGAAATGAAATTCGCCTGACCCGAAAGCCAGACGCGGTCGGACTTGAAATGTGGCAACAATGTTGGCGATTCATCCGCTTGCGGGTCATTCGATTTCGGGTCATTGGTCTTCGGGTCATCGGTTTTCGGGTCATTGGCGGGAGCGGACTGTGAACGAGGCTCGTCCGTTGGCGCACTCTGGCACCGAGCGGAAGGGGCGAGGAGAACGGAGACAATCCCAACAACGCAAAGAGCCGACCAGAATTTGACAGCGGCAGGAAACATTTTTCCGGTGATGAACGATTTTTTCGAAACGAGTCCCTTCACGCAAGTAAATCATAACAGCGGCCAGGGAGGCCGCAAAGAAGGAACGGAGCTGTCTGAAGCTCGCAGCAGAAATGCGCCATTACTGCGCCTCGCATTGTTCGATATCGGTCCGCTTGCGGCGGGCCGCTCGTTTCTTCCCCGCTGCAATCCGATCGCGCGCTTGTTTCACAAATTCCACAAAGCGCAGCGCCAGTTCGTGAATTCGCCCGGATTGCCGCAACTCCATCGCTTCCGGCGGAATCAATTCCGATCCCACGCCGATCGCACAGGCGCCCGACAGAATGAAATCCGCGGCCGTCTGCTGATTGACCCCTCCCGCGGCGATGAGCGGAATTTCGGGACAAACGGTTTTTATCGCCTTGATGTAATTGTCTCCGCCGACCTGTGAGCAGGGAAACACTTTCACCAGGTCGGAGCCCGCTTCCCACGCTGAGACAATCTCCGTTGGCGTCAGCGCGCCGGGCAGGACCGCAATATTTTCCTTTTTCGCAAATTCCACAATCTCCAGCTTGAACGTGGGGGCGGACAAAAAGCTGGCGCCCGCGCCGAGGCACAGTCGCGCCGTATCCACATTCCGGACGGTACCCGCGCCCACGACCATCTTCGGATGGTAACGCACGAGGTGGGAAATTACGTCGATCGCCCCCGGCACCGTCATGGTGATTTCAACAATCGGGATTCCGCCGAGCATGACTTGTTCCGCGGCGAAGTGCGCGTCCTCCGCCGATGAGGAGCGGATCGCCGGAATGATGCCGACTTTCTCGATCAGGGCGCAGACTTCTTTCTTGTCCATTTGTTTGTTTCCCTTGCTCGCCCGCGGGAGAGATTTCCGAGGCGCTAAACAGCTCCCTCGCGGACGGTCTCCGGCAAATGATCGCCGCGCCGGGCGAACCAGACATACAGAGTCGGCAGTAGAAATATACTCATAATCAGATCGGAAATCAGACCGCCGACAATCACAATAGCAAACGGCCTCTGCGAATCCGAGCCGATTCCGTGAGAAAGCGCGGCGGGGAGAAGCCCCAGCGTCGCGACCAGCATGGTCATCATAATCGGCCGAAGCCGCAGGACAGCGCCTTCGACGGCGGAATCTTCAATCGAATAACCGGTGGCGCGAAGCTGATTGATGTATTCCACCATGATGACGCCTGTCTGGACCGACACGCCAAACAACGCGAGAAAGCCCACGCCCGAGGAGACGCTGAAGTTTGTGTGCGTGAGCAGCAACGCCAGCAAGCCTCCCAGTCGCGCCATCGCCACGTTCGTGAGGATCAGCAACGCCCATTTCATCGACTTGAACATCGTGTAGAGGATCACAAAAATCACCAGGATTGTGATCGGCAACACGGTCAACAGCCGCGATTCAGAGCGCTTCTGGCTTTCATATTCGCCGGCCCAGTCGAGAGTGTAGCCCGCCGGCAGTTTCACTCCCGCATTGACCTTCCGAATGGCCTCTTCCACGGTGCTGCCCAGATCCCTGTCGCGCACGCTGTATTTCACGGCGATATAACGCGAATTCGCTTCGCGATAAATTTGTGAACCGCCGTCGGTGACGCTGACTTTCGTCAACTGCGCGAGCGAAACGCGTTCTCCTGTGGAGGAGAGCAGCCGGACCTTCTCGATCGCTTCCTTCGTGTCACGATATTGCGGCAGATAACGCAACACCAGATCGTATCTTTGCTCTCCCACGAGCACCTGCGTCAGCGCGTTCCCTCCGACCGCCGTTTGAATCGCGTCCTGCACGTCGGAAACATTGATTCCAAACCGTGAGGCCTGGTCGCGGTCCACCGCGAAATCCAGATTCGGCTGCCCGAGAACACGGAACATCCCGAGGTCCTGGACGCCGCGAATTCCGCGCATGATGCCGACAATCCGGTCGCCCGTCTCTTCCAGCGTCTTCAGGTCGTCTCCATAAATCTTCACGGCCAGCGCGCCCTTGACGCCGCTCACCGCTTCTTCGAGGTTGTCGGAAATCGGCTGAGAGAAATTCCAGGAGACACCCGGAATTTTTTCCAGTTCGTGATTCATGGACGCGATCAACTTTTCCTTCTCTTGATGAAAAACCGGCCTCCACTTTTCCTTGGGCATCAGGTCAACGAAGTACTCCGTATCGAAAAAGCCCGTCGTGTCCGTGCCATCGTCCGGACGGCCAACCTGACTGACGACCTGTGGAACTTCGGGAAAGGAGCAAAGCACTTCGCGAGCCCGATCCGCAACGCGCGCGCCTTCGGTGGGTCCCGTGCTGGGAGCCAAAGTGCCGCGCACCCAGATCGCACCTTCATCAAGGTGAGGAAGGAATTCCGAGCCGATTACTCCTCCAAACGCCAGATAAATTGCCAACAGGAATGCAATGCCCGCAAGTCCCACTGTGATGGCGCGGTTGCGTACCGCCCACCGCACTGCCGTCCTGTAGCGCACGGTCAGGAATTTCATCATGGGGTTTTCCCATTCCTGAATGCCGGACCGAAACAGAAAGCTTGCCAGGGCGGGAATGACGAGCATGGAAAACAGCAACGCGCCAAGCAACGCGAAAGCCACCGTCCACGCCATCGGTTTGAACAATTTTCCTTCGACGCGTTCCAGGGTGAAGATCGGCAAATACGCTGTGATGATGATGGCGATGGCGTAGAAAACGGGCCGCTGCACTTCATGGGCGGCCTCGCGGATTTGATCCAGCGGAGTTTCGTTATCCGATGCCGGACGATGCAAATGGCGAACAATATTTTCGACCATCACCACGGCGCCATCCACGACCATGCCAAAATCCAGCGCTCCCAGAGAAAGAAGGTTCGCGGAAATATGCCGCAGGTCGAGGCAAATAGACGCGAACAGCAACGCAAATGGAATCGTTAAGGAGACGATCAACGCGCCCCGCACATCGCCCAGGAAAATTAAGAAGAATGATCACGACCAGAATCATTCCCTCGGTGAGATTGTGCAGCACCGTATGCGTCGTGAAGTGCACCAGATCGTCACGATCGAGGTACGAAACGATCTTCACTCCCGGCGGCAGAATATGTTCGTTCAGTTGCCGCACCGTGGCGTGAATTCCCTCGAGTGTCGTGGCCGTGTCGGCTCCCTTGCGCATGAACACGATGCCTTCAACCACATCGTTGTCATCGGCGACCACGCCGTCCGTCCGGTGAATCGCTTTCCCGATCTGGCCCAGGCGGATTTTCGGTCCCTGCTCGACAACGGCAATATCTTTCACGCGCAACGCCGTGCCGTTCTGCGTTTTCAGAACCGTCTTTTCGATATCGCTGACATTCCTGACCAGACCGACCGCACGGACATTGATCTGCTGCGCCCCTTGTTCGATAAAACTGCCGCCCGCATTCGCGTTGGAGTTGGTCAACTGTTGCTCGACCTGCGCGAGACTCAATCCATACGCGATTAATTTGTCCGGATCGATGCGAATCTGGTATTCCCGGGTTATGCCTCCGAACGACGAATCGTCCACCACGTCCGGCACGGCCTTCATGTATTTGCTGATCACCCAGTCCTGAATGGACTTCAGCTCCATCACGTCATATGCGGGATTGTTGCTCTTCAACGTGTACCAGTAAATCGATCCGATCGGACTGAAATCGGGGCCAATCTGCGCGGAAACATTGGGTGGGAGCGAAACCTGCGCGAGGCGCTCCAGAACTTTCTGCCGGTCCTTGTCGTTGTCGGAGTCGTCATCGAAAATCAGATTGACCACCGACAGCCCGGCCAGCGAAGACGACCGCACATGTTGCAGGTGCGGAATTCCGTTCATCTGGATTTCCACGGGGATGGTGACCTGCTGCTCGATTTCCTCGGCCGCGCGCCCGGGCCATTGCGTGATCACCTGAACCCAAACGTTCGCGACATCCGGGTAAGCCTCCACCGGAAGTTGCTTAAACGAAATCGCGCCCCACCCGAACAGAAGCAACGCGATGCTGAGCACGATGAACCGGTTGTTAAGGGCTATATCGACGATCGAACGGATCATTACTGCTCCGCCGTATTCGTGAATTCAAGCGCGTTGGTCACGACTTGCTGGCCGGGCACGAGGCCCGTCACCACCTCCTGCAGGTTCCCTGGAAGCATGTCTCCGGCAGTTACCGGCACGCGCCGGAATTTCCTGTCCGGCATGGGGACATAAATCCAATCCCGGTCATGGAGATGCAAGACGGCCGTAGCGGGAACAGCTGCATGCGCTTCCTTCTTTTGGCCGTGGAAGGTCGCTGTCACGAACATGCCAATCCGCATCAGCCCCGGATTGCGCACCTCCATCCGCACTTTTGCCGTTCGCAGATTTGGGTCCAGCACCGGTCCGATATTTGTGATTATTCCGGTGAACGCTTCGGTGGGATACGCATTCAGGCGAATGTCGGCTTTTTCACCGAGATGTACGCTGGCCAGGTCGTTCTCATAGACGTCGCACAGAATCCAGAGATGTGTCAGGTCCGAAATGGTGAACGGATTGGTTCCAAGGCTCTGAACACCAGACGCTCCGGTCACCTGCTGGTCCGTAATTACACCCGAAATGGGTGCGCGAATATCGACAATATCGGACGGCTGATCCAGATTCGTATTGCCGAGCAGTTGAAGCTTCGCGGCGGTCGTCTTCACATCTACTTTCGCCTTGGCGTCCGAATTTTGCGCCACCTGTAAATCGTTCAACGAAATCACTTTGTGCGCATAGAGTTGATCGGCCCGCTCTGCCTGCGTGCGCGTGAGTTGTTCGTCCGCGACGGCCTTCTGGTAGTCCGAATACGCGGCGGAAATATCCGCGCTCTGCACACGCAGCAACACCTGGCCTTTCTGCACGGCGTCTCCCAGGCGAGCGTTTATCTCGACAACGCGGCCGCTCGCCAATGAAATCACGGGGACGTTCCGGGAAATGTCGGGACTCACCGTTCCGGTCACTTTCAGTTGAGATGTGGAGGTGTGTTCCACCGCGGGGGTTAGCGGAAATTGTTCCGGGCGATCGACTGGAAAAACATTCGGATCGTCTACCCGCTCCACTTTTAGGGGTGGCGGAGCGCCTGCATTCGGATCGGTTGGCGCACTGCCACAGCCTGCAAGCAGAAAGCCTGCCAGGAAGCAAAGACTCAAGGTCCCCAGTCCTGCGCGTATCATCGAGTCTCCGTATTCAATCTGTGGCAAAGGTTCGCTGTCGAATCGTCGCAAAAGATTAAAATTAGACCACGATTGAATCACGAAACATTATGAAAAGATTGTAAAAATCCCGAAGAGGCCGGCGGCGAGTTCAGCGGAGCGTGCGCGTCGATCTAAAATAGCAACGTGTGCCGAAGCGATCCGCGCACGAGACGGCGCGCGAGGCATTACCGGACCGACTCCGTCGTTTACGTTCACGCGAGCGGATGCAAATTCCCAAACTCTAATTGTGAAGGATTTTTATTTTTCCCGTGCCGGCAAGAAGGGGAAAGCTGAAAGTACCGGCACGAAAATTTTGGCGGGTTGGGTAGCTCGCTTACGAACCCGATTTCTCGGACCCGTCGTCCCCGCAGCGTTGCTCCCAACCCACTGTGGGAACGATAGTCGCAGCGGGGGCCCGCGAACTCAATGGGCTATCGGAGTCATATTTGCGAGTACCGGGGTCATAGTACTGAGTTTCGTAGCTTTATCTAGCTGATTCTGAATGATTTAGAGATACTCCCAATTGGATCGCCCACCACGCGAGGAATAAACGGCAAATGACCCGCTCACAACATCGCTATTCGACCGACATAATTTGATTGGCGGTGGCAAGCGGCATCCACAGGCGGCCTCGGGCGTCCCTGGCGATATTGGGGACAGCGGAATCGGGCGCGGGCATTGGGAACGTATTCAGAACTTCGACATCGGGATTGAAACGCACCAGCTTATTCGCTGTCGGCGCGCTTTCCACGTACCAGATCATACCGGCGGTGTCCGCGGCAATGCCGTCCGGTTCCGAATTCTCTCCCGAAGGACTATCCCAAAATTTGAATTTCATGTCGGCAAGCGTGAGACGTCCAAGACGCCCGCCCTTTCCATCCGTAAAATAGATGGCGCCGGGAACCGCAGCCAGACGTCGTGGCTGGACGTTTACCTCTTCCGGGACATATTCGGTAATCGCCTCCGTGACCGGATCGACTCGCCCCAGTTTTTTTCCGGCGAATTCGCAAAACCAAAGGCCGCCATCGCCCGCCGCGACGATTCCAGACGGTTTCGAATTCTGCGTGGGGACGCTGAATTCAATAAATTTTCCGGTGGCAATGTCCATCCGCCCGATGAGGTTCGAATTCTGTGACGTGAACCAGAGCGCCCCGTCGGACCCAAAGGCAAGCGTTTGTGGATCCTTCGAACTGGGAATCGAGTATTCAGCGATCAAGCCTGTCGCGGCGTCCACGCGCCCGATTTTACCCACGGCATTCTCGGTGAACCAGATGTTTCCTCCCGCGTCGGAAGCCAAACCTTGTGGTCCGGATTTTGACGTGGGCACTTTGAAAAGCTTCCATTCGTGCTTGTCGGGATTGAAACGAGCAAGGTGCCCGGTTTCCGCCAGGGTGAGCCAAATATTGCCTTTGGGATCGACCGCGGGGCCGGACGCCCCCGCACCGAGCACGGGAAGGTCCCACGTATGAATCGTGCCCCGCAACGCCACGGCCTTCGCAGGGGCGGGGGCCTTGAACGCTAGCCGCAATTTCACGTTCGCTTCGCTGCCGGGCCGAATGGTGACGTTGTGCTCCCACTCCGACCATGATCCGTCAGCGGAAGCGCGCACGTCGTACAGTCCGGCGCGAAGCGACTCCAGATGAAAGCGCCCATGAGCATCCGTGTGCAGCACGTGCGGAATCCCTCCATCGGCTGTCTGCCACAAAATCTGCGCGCCCGACACAGGCGACCCTTTCGCGGTCACCACTTCGCCGGTTAAGCTTCCTGGTTTTTGTGGGGCGGTCTTGGGCAGTTGTGCCGTCAATCCAGCGGGCGCAAACGCAGCGATGCCTGTCAAGAATGCAATGTTTCGCCACGACCGCCGCATTACCCGATGCCTCCGGGGGAATCGCTAATAGTTTACCCCGGGTGAATTCGCACGGGGCGGCAGGAAAATGGGAAGGAAGCATGAACGATACGGGGGGTTGCCAGGTACCCGCGAATCATTTATCCGCAATGGATTCGATTAAGCTTCTGGGAACGTGGCACAGGCTTCAGCCTGTGGGTTTGGATTTTACGGCACTTGAAGAATTCAAAAGAACACAGGCTCTGAAGCCGTGCCACGAAAGAGCTACGGAATATGATGTTACCGGAAGGGCGTCTCCGCGGTCAGGTTATTCAGCTCACCGCGAATGACTTCGATGGCCTGAGCGGGCGGGCCGACGTGGCGATAACGCGTGATTTCCGTTCGTTCGTGGACGCCGAATCCAAACAGGAATTTGCGCCCCTCCACGTCATAGGTGTACACAGTGGGCAGCCACACTCCCGGGGTGACTTCCGACTGCTCCATCATAAAGTGGCCACCCTGATAGATCTTTCCCGCGATACCGCCGACGAAAGTGACGTCGCTGGTGATATTGCCCTCGATCCGCGCGAACTGCCCCTGGGCTTCGTCTACCCACAGGACGGCATGCACGTGCTGGAACGTGATTGCGAGGTGCGAATTGGGTCTGTAATTGGGGTCTGGCTCGAGCAACAGTTTTGTCAGCGTGGTCGACCCGCGGCTTTCGCGGCCCGCCCAGGTGATTCGAAACGCCTTCGCCGATGTGTCCACGAAATCATTACGGTCATGACGGCGCTTTTCAAATTTCAAAAGGTCCTGTTTGTAACGGTCGCTGGGGTGGATGGCGATTTCCAGCGCCCGGATCGCGTACTGAAGCTCGGCACGGTAGGCGTCCGGACTGACAGGCATGCCGTTTTGCGCCATGGGAAGTTTGATGACGCCATTCCCGGAGGGCACCAGGCGCTGAGTGAAGTCAGAAACAACTTCGGGCCCTTCGCCTTTTCGCGTAATCTTGCGTTCAACGCGTTCAAACTCTTCCATCGCGCGGTCGCTATTGTGCTGGTTCTCGACGCAGCGCGCGATCAGGGCGTTGAGTTGGTCGGGACTGGGTCCGGGGTTGGATGAAACGGTTGTACCCTGGTCCCCGGCCCACGCCGCAGCCGGTGCCCCGGCAGACCAGAGAATCAGGCCAAGCAACAGCATCGTAGTCGCGACAATCTGCCTTTTGTAAACCATTTCCTCGCGGCCTCGTCCCACAAATACTCCACCATCAGATTCTACGGTGAAATAGGTGGTTGCATCCTATGGATTTTCTATCGGCGTGTGCCACGAATGATTTAGCATCCAAGGAAGAATCTGCGCCCTCGGAAAATCAAAGGCGCCCATCGTATACGGCCAAGCTCGCTTCCCCCTGGTGAATCACCGGGAGAGATTGCCAGAGTCAAATTACATTCAGGCGGCAAGTGCAACGTCCCGGCATGGGACAGGACGTACGAATTCCCCCTGATTGCTTGCGACAAGCCCTCGATTTTGCGCGGGAATTATGAAGGGGCGATCCAGGTCAATTCGCCCCTCCACTTTAGCCCGGCCTGTCGGAGGTAAGCCGGACCATGTAGCCTTGATGTAAAAAATATAACACTGGTTACAAGAAAAAGTTGCAATATTTTGGAACAATTATTTATCGTAACACGATAGACTTGCTTCATGGTCACGTCGACGGCCTTCTAACTTAATAACGATAATTGAATGAATAAGTTACATCAGCGGCAAAGACTTCAGCCTGTGGGGTTTGAATTTTGCAGGGTCTGAAAAAAATCCACAGGCTGACGCCTGTGCTACTTAAACCTCGCAGGAATGGCGGCTCAAACTCCCTTCGCTTCGCATTTTTTCGCCAGAGCGCTTACAATGGCCGCTTCAATGTCTCGCCCTGACGAATCTCGCTCCCCTGTCACCGAAGCCGATGTCCTGGCGCATCTTTCGCGTTCCCGCCGTCCTCAGAGCCTGCGCGAAATCGCCGCAGCGCTGGACTTGCGCCATTCCGGCCGCCGGGCGCTGGTGAAGTTGGCGAGGAAGATGAAGAAGCGCGGGGAAATTCACGAATACCCCAACGGCAGAGTGGGGCTCCCGAAGGAAAAGCAAGGTGTGGAGTACACGCAGCCGCCGCAAAAAAGCGTATCGCAGCGGCATGACTCCCGTTCTCGCCCGGAATCGCGCCCTGCTGCGCGGCCGGAAGTGAATCAGCTCACCGGGAGACTGGTCGCGCATCGCGACGGCTACGGCTTTGTCGTTCCGGATACGCCGAGAAAAGATCTGGAAGGCGACTTATTCATCGGGCGCGACGCGATCGGCGACGCCATGCACGGCGATCATGTGCTCGCCAGCATCGAGCATCGCAAACGGTTTGGCGAAGGCGCGGGCCGCGCCGAAGGGCGCATCCTTCGAGTGATCAATCGCGCTCACGCGACAATTGTCGGACTATTTCGGTACGGAACGCGGGGCAATACTGTCGCGCCATATGAAGCGCGGATGCAGCAGGAAATTATTATTCCGCCGGGCGATGAGCTGACGCCGGAGTTACAGGGCAAACTCGGCGCTCATCTGCCCAGGCGCGGCGTGCGTTTGCCGGAACTCGACGGCTCGGTCGTCAACGTCGAGCTGACGCGTTTTCCGCGCGGCGGGGTTGCGCCGGCGGGCCGCGTGATCGAAATACTCGGGCGCCCGGGCGAATTCGGCGTGGACGTCGAGATCATGATTCGCAAACATCATTTGCCGCATGAATTTTCCGCGGAAGTTCTGGCCGAGGCTGCGGCAGCGGCGCACCCGGTGGGAGACGCGGAACGCGTCGGGCGGACCGATTTCCGCGACTTGCCGATTGTTACGATTGACGGCGAAACGGCGCGCGACTTTGACGACGCCGTGTACGTGAAACTGCTCGAAAACGGCAACTGGCAATTGCAGGTGCACATTGCAGACGTGTCGCATTATGTGCGGCGAGGATCGGCGCTGGATCGCGAGGCGCGATTGCGCGGAACTTCCGTCTATTTTCCGAATCGCGCCGTGCCCATGCTGCCCGAGGAACTTTCCAATGGAATTTGCTCGCTGAATCCCCACGAAGACCGTCTGGTAATGAGCGCGATCATGGAACTGGACCCCAACGGCGAGATTGTCGATTCCGAATTTGCGCGCGGCGTGATCCGCTCAGCCGAACGAATGACCTATACCGCGGTGAACGCCGTGCTGCAGAATGAGGCAGCCGCGACTGCGCAATACGCTCGCCTCGCCGATCATTTTCGCGTCATGCGCGATCTGGCGGTGATCCTGAACGCGCGTCGCGCCCGGCTCGGTTCCATCGATTTCGATTTGCCTGAGCAGGTGATTCAATTTGACGAAGCGGGGTTGATGACGGGCATCGTCCGCAGCGAGCGGAACATCGCGCACCGCATGATCGAGGAATTCATGCTGACGGCGAACCAGGCCGTCGCGCGATATCTCGACCGTCGCGGCCTTGGTTCGCTGCACCGCGTCCACGAAAAACCCGATCCGCGAAAAATTCTGGAATTCGAGGCGCTGGCGCAGACGTTCGGCTATTCGCTGGGCGTCGAAAATCTCGCCGAGCGCCGCGTGGCCGTAAAACATGGCGGTTCGGAGCCACGGAAGTTCGATCGCGGCAGGCGCCATGCCCGATCCGGCGGCGGCCGCGAAAGGCCCATGACGGTTTCGTTGCCGGGCGCAATGGAGATCGCGGTCCGGCCGGAACATTACAAGCGACTTGCCGAAAAAATCGCGGGAAAGCCCGAGGAGCGCATCGTCTCCTACCTGATGCTGCGCTCGCTCAAGCAGGCGCGCTACGCCGCCGACGCGCTCGGACACTTCGCGCTGGCCTTCGATCAATACACCCACTTCACATCTCCGATTCGCCGCTATCCGGATTTGATTGTTCACCGCGTGCTGAAATGGGCGCTCGATCATCCCGAAACCAAGCCCGTCATGCCCGTTGCCCCTGCATTGGCTGTGACGCAAGGCGTGGCGCGCGAGACAATACGCGGAAGCGAGCCGCCCGGAGTGGCCATAAAAAAAGAGGAGGCGACGTTTGGCCCCTATCGCCGCGCGGAACTTGAAGCAATCGCGACCGAAACCTCAGAGACCGAACGCCGCGCCGAAACCGCCGAACGCGAACTGATGGCCTGGAAGACCGCGCAGTTCATGGAGCAACGTCTGGGCGAGGAGTATGACGCGCTGATTATTTCCGTGCAGAAATTCGGCTTCTTCGTCGAGCTGACGGAAATCTTTGTCGAAGGCATGGTTCCCATCGACCGCATTGAGGAAATTACCGGCGAGCACGTTTTTTATCGCGAGCAGGATCACGCCATCGTGAGCGGCAGCGGGCATCGGCCGGTCGCGACGCACGGCGCGGGCGGGGAAAAAAATCAAAAGAAAAAATCCGGCCGGGGAACGCCGCGCGGCGGACACGTCTGGAAACTGGGCGACCGCATTCGCGTCCGCGCCGAGCGTATCGATCCGATTCGAAGGCGTGTGGAATTCTCGCCTTTGCCGTGAGTCCCCAGTGGCACAGGCTGAAGCCTGTGCCAGGAAAATCTCAACTTCGAATCCAGTAAAGAAGAAATTTTATATCTCGCGAATCGCGGCCCGCCTGATTTTACCGCAGGCCGCCACATTCGCGATTCTTAATTCGTCCGGTTAGTCCCTATCATATTTCAAGCAATCCTGCAACTGGTGGATGGCTTCATCGGTTGCTTTAATCGCTTCCACGCGGTGTCCGCCGAAATCGTGGGCGGCGTGTTCCAGGTGATCCTTGGCCCGGCGAAGGGAGGCGATGGCTTCGCGGATTTCGGGATGCGGTTCGGGCGTGGCTGCCGGTTCTGCTGCGGGCTGGGGAGTTGCGGCCACGGCTGCAGCGGCAGTTGTTTTGGGCGCTGCTGGAGTTGCGGCCGAAAGGAAAAGTGCAAAGGCAAGGGCTGAAACGGCGAACAGACTCATGATCTTCACTTTCATGGATTGCTCTCTTTTCTGGCGGGCGCCGCTTCGAAATGAATTGGCACCGAGCGGAGCCCACGCGTGGATGACCAGGATTTTTATTCAGGCGCCCGATTTCCACTGGAACGGGTTCATTCTATCTTCCGATGGCTTTGGAAGAATGACGCCGCCGGCAGGAATTGTCGCAAGCGTAACCCGCGATTCGCATACATCTGTAAATCGCGGGACGGCTCTTGCAACGGCGACCAGATCGAATGAAAAAATCAGGGCCGACCGTGCCCAAATTCACGACCGGCCCTGGAGAATGTCAACTGCAAGAGAATCAATGTTTAGGACTTCCGCGGTTTCGCCTGCCACAGTCCGAGGACCGCGCCGGTGGGATCCAGAATGATGCTCAGCCAGCCCATGTCCATCACTTCGGTCACATCCTTCATAACTGTGGCGCCGAGCGATTTGGCTTTCGCCGTCGAGGCTTTGATGTCATCTACCAACACGTAGGCCAACCATGCCGAAGGCATCCCAGGGACGGGATGCTTCATGATCCCGCCGCCGGTGCCTTCGCCGACGCCGACCATCGTGTAGGCGCCGCCCGGCATCGGGATATCTTCCAGCTTCCAATCGAAGAGCTGGCCGTAAAATGTTTTCGATTTGCTTACATCGGTGGAGTTCAGTTCGACGTGCACGAAAGGGTTTGCCATGTCTTTCTCCTTTGGAGTTTCACGGGACTCGGGATAATTGTTTAACGCCGCGGTCGAAATCGAAACCAACATTCCTTTCCACTCTCTGTTACATCAAATCGCCGGCAAACGATATTAATTTTTGGCCAAATCCACCGGCGCCCAGCCACATTCAATGGGCGCGTTTATGAATGATATCAGCGATTATCGGATATCGACGGGCCTCTTGTGCGCCCTGCGATGCTTTTCTTGGCATTTAGGAGCGATTTCGATTATTGTAGCCCATTCGAACCGGGAGGTGATCCATGGCCGTTCGCATTTGCCCGCACTGCAAGGCCGGAATTTCTGCATCGGAGGTTGCGGCGCGTTCGAATGATGTCGGGTGCCCGAAATGCCAGATGCGGCTTGAGGTCGCGATGCCCACGCGTACGATTTCCTCCCTGTGTGGCCTGGCCGCCGGAACAATTGCCTGGCGGCTCTCAATTGGCTCCCCAGGAGACCTGGCCGGAGTCTTGCCCACACTTTACGCATTCCTCGCGTTTGGAATCGTTTCTGCCCTTGTGCTGATGCTTTCTGCGAATTTGCAGAACGCTCCGGCGATTCCAGTTCCCGAGCCGGTCCATGCTCCCAGTTCCGGCGGGCACGGGGGGCACCACTAAATTTTGGCTGATTAGGTTTCAGCTTATCCGTGCCCTTGCACATCTATCTTCTTTATTTACAGTCGCTCAGGATAAAAAGTACTAATTCGGTTGATTCCAACGTACTATTGTTCGTCCCTTCCTGCGCCGCCATACTCGCTTCATGGCAAGGTACTCAGCTCTGCTTGGACAACGCATCGAGGTCACCTATCGGGCGGGAGATATCATTCTGCCCGCGACCGGCAACCTCGCCGCGGACTCGGGAAAATCGATTTTTCTCGAGGAAAGTTATCAACAGAAAAACAATATCAAGACGTTCCGGTGGGAGATCCCGTATCACTGTATCGTGAACTTGAACGTATGCCCTGAAATGCCCAGGCCTTCTGCCTCAATCAATACGCCGCGTGAAGGTGTTGCCGAATCCGGTCAAAATCCCGGCGTGCTGGAACTGAAAAACCGCCCGGCTTAGTTTTCCTCCTTCCCCATCAAATTTCATCCGCTTTTTCCCGAAACTCAGGTAGACTTTTTCCCTTTGCAGTGTTTGAAAACTTGTTCCTGGAGGATTTAATCATGAAGCCGTCTGTTGGATTTATTGGACTGGGTTTGATGGGCCGCCCGATGGCGGCAAACTTATTGAAGGCCGGGCACGAACTGACCGTATGGAACCGCACGGCGTCTGTCGCCGACCATCTTGTATCCCAAGGAGCGAAACTTGCAGCGACGCCGCGCGATCTTGCGGCCGCTTCTGAAGTCATCTTTACGATCGTAAGCGATCCCCCGGCGCTCGAGTCGGTGCTGTGGGGCAAGGACGGCGTTTTCGCGGGGATGAAGCGCGGGAGCGTATTGATCGAATCGAGCACGGTGAGCCCGGGACTCGAAAAGCGCGCCGCGGCCTCCGCTGCGGAAGTGGGCTGCGAATTCCTGGAAGGGCCGGTGACCGGCGGAACGTGGGGCGCGGAAAAGGGCGAACTGGTGTACATGGTTGGCGGAGAAGAGAGCACGCTCAAGCGCGTCGAGCAGGTATTGGGCGTCGTGGCCAAGAAATGGTTTCACCTGGGCCCTGTGGGCGCCGGGCAAACGGTGAAGCTGGCGATGAATCTGCTCCTCGGCCTGGAAGTGGAAGCGTTTGCGGAAGCGCTGGCGCTGGTCACCAAGGCGGGAGTGGCGGGAGAGAAGCTGATGGAAGTGATGCAATCGAGCATGGGCCGCTCGGGCGTTCTCGACGTGAAGGGCGCGATGATGCTGAAGGGCGAGTACAAGCCCAGTTTCCCGCTGCGGCTGATGCACAAGGATTTTGGCCTGGCGCTCGAGCTGGCCAATCAGTTGGGCGTGCCGCTGCCGGCTGGGGCTGCTGGACGGGAAGTGATGAGCGCCGTGAAGGGCGCGATGACCGAGGATGTGGATTTCGCGGCGCTGGCCAGTTTCTGGCAGAAGAAGTAAGTTGTCATGGGAATGTAAGTCAATCTTCGGATTGACTTACATTCCCGGAAATGACACATTTCTTGCCACGCACGCTCACGGAGTAACCATGAAACCCAACTTTTCCACGGTAACAACGAAAGGACAGTTGGTCATTCCCGCGAATCTTCGTCGAAAATATGGAATCCGGAAGGGAACTCGCGTGGCCATGATCGAGGAAGGAAACCGGATCGTCCTGCAGCCAATCACTCGCGAATTCATACGTGGTTTACGTGGGTCATGGAAGGATGCCGACGTGGCTCTCAAAATCCTGCTGGAAGAGCGAAAGCGGGACCGAGAGTTATGAAGCGGGCGGCGCTCGATGCCAGCGCTATCATGTGTTTTTTCGGAGAGCGCTCGGGCGCGGAGGAAGTGGAAGAATTAATTGCCCAGAGCTTTTCCGGCAGAGTTGAACTTTTCATGTGTGTAGTGAATTGGGGCGAAGTGTATTACGCGCGCTGGAGAGTCAGCGGGCGTCAAGCGGCGGCCGCTGCGGCGGCTGAGATTGCCCAGTTGCCCATTGAGATCGTCAATACCGATATGGATTTGACGAAGACCGCGGCTGAGTTGCATGCGAATCACAAGTTGCCATTTGCGGACTGTTTTGCCGCAGCTTTGGCCAGGGTTCGAAAAGCCACACTCATAACTTCTGATCGGGATTTCGCCAAGGTTGAATCGGAAATCGAGATTATTTTTATTTAGGCGAAGCCGATCTATCTGTTTGCCCAAAACTCCCTTTTTAAATTCTCTTTAGGGTTTCGCGGCGGGCGCGAGGAAGCACATCGGCAAGTCGCGCGACGTTCGCAGGCCCGCGGATGCATCCAGGATGCCGGGGATGCAATTCACGACGACCGACGCGGTGGCGATATCGCCGTGCGTGCCGCCGGGGATGGTGAGCGTGAGATTGGGATTTCCTTTGATGACGATGGTGTCGGCGGGATCGGCCGCGCCGACGTACATCTGCAATTCCATGTAGATTGTTTCCTTTTTTCCCGAATAACCGCGCGCAATCTGGTGAACTCCGGCAACCTGCCCTGCGGCGACTTCCAGAAATTGCGTTTTCACGATTTCGCGCGCCACGACCGGATCGATCGTTTCCTGGATTTCATCCACGGCGAGGCCAAGCGCATCGGAAACCATAGCGACCGATTCCGGCAGGCCGTGATGCTTGATCGCTCCGGCCGCCACCTGCGCGCGAAATTCCTCGACCGTCATTCCCGCGCCCACTTTTTTCTGCAGCGGCAGGCGGCGTTGCGACGCGTCCACAATGCGGACCGCGCGCGCCGATTCAATTTCCTGCGACGCGGCGCTGAGCGTGATCACGAGCTTGTCCATCACGAAGCCGGGATTGATGCCCGTGCCGATGAGGGCGACGCCCCAGGTTTTTGCTTCGGCGTCGAGCCGCGCCGCGAGCTCAGGATGTTTTCGGAAAGGGTAAGACAGCTCCTCGCAGGTTGAGACAATGCAGGCTTCGGCGGCCAGGCACTCCAGCAATTGATCCATAACGCTGGGGAGATACGACGACGTCGAATGGATCACGACGTCGGGAGATTCTTCGAGCATTTCCGAGGCATCGGCGACAATCGGAACACCCCACGGCGCATCGGCTCCGCCCACAATGTCGCCCAAATCGCGGCCCGCTTTTTCAGGATCGGAATCGATCGCACCGATGATTTCGATGGATTGCTTTTGCCTCATCAGCCGGACAATCGCCGCCCCGATGGGGCCGACGCCGTATTGCACCGCTCGAATTTTCTTTTTCACGATGAGCTCCGCCGCGCTGTTTCGCGGAATCGCCGGCGTCGGGGGCGGCGGGTCGTTCAGATCCGAATATGGAGGAAACAACATAAAGCAATCTCGCGGCGCGTTCAACCGGATTCGGCGTCAGGATTCGGCATCGGGACAGCTTGGCTGGAGGTTTTAGTGACGCAGGCTTCCATGCTTGTCCGCCGTGGGTTGCAGGCGGATAATGCATCAGACACGAAACATAGGCGGAGGCGTTCATGGCGGCAAAACTTTCAGAGCAAGAGATCGCAACGGCGCTGCACAAGCTCGCCGGCTGGAGCATCGTAAACGGAAACCTTCATCGCATATTCGAGTTCAAGGATTTCACGCACGCGTTCGGCTTCATGACGCGCGTCGCGCTGGCAGCCGAAAAAATGGACCATCATCCGGATTGGTCCAATTCCTGGAACAAAGTCACTGTGGACCTGAGCACGCACAGCGCCGGCGGCATTACGAGAAATGATTTCGATTTGGCGGAGAAGATTCAGGCGATTTACGGCGGTTGATTTTTTTTGCAGTTCTCAAGACTGCCGGCATTTCGAGCGGAGCAAGAAATCCTTCTTTGGTTTGTGGGCACAGAGCGCAAAGAAGAATGGATTCCTCGCTCCGCTCGGAATGCCGGCGTTTTTTAGTGTTCGGCCGACTGCGCAGCCTGCACCAGAACCTGATTTTGATAGAATATTAGCTGCTGAAATTGTGCGTCGCATCCAATTCGAGCGACAGGAGAAGCAACGAAAATGCAGGAAGCCATGGGCCAGATCAGCGTCGATACCGAACTTATTTTTGAAGGCTACCGGCGCTGGGGATATCTTTCGGCGGACCTGGATCCGCTTGGCTTTCTGACGCGGGAGACACATCCGGAGTTGATCACGGACGGCGCCGCGGCGGCCAAGGCGCGCGAATTTTACTGCGGCACCATAGGAGCCGAATTCGTTCACATCGACGATACCGAGCGCCGTCGCTGGATTGCCGACCGGCTCGAATCCGACACGCGGCAAACGGATCGCGCCTACATCCTGGACCGGCTGATTCGGTCCGATCTGTTTGAGCAGGTGCTTCAGGCGCGCTATCTGGGCAGCAAGCGATTTTCGCTCGAGGGAGTGACAGCGCTGATTCCGCTGCTGGACCGCGTT
Source organism: Terriglobia bacterium (assembly GCA_963788335.1). GTDB lineage: Bacteria > Acidobacteriota > Terriglobia > Acidiferrales > UBA7541 > Palsa-360. The sequence continues at coordinate 114,308 of CAWBGM010000004.1, read as the reverse complement.
CTCGATGCGGCCGCGCAGTCGGGCGCCGAACAAATCGTGCTGGGCATGAGCCACCGCGGACGGCTCAACGTGATGGCGCACATCGCCGGGCAGCGCGCGGCGGATATTTTCGCGGGCTTCGAGGACGTGGACCCGCGCAGCGTTCTGGGCAGCGGTGATGTGAAGTATCACGTCGGCGCGACGGGCGAGTACCGCACGCGCAGCGGCCGCAAACTCAGCGTTCATCTGGCCTCGAACCCGAGCCACCTCGAAGCGGTCGATCCCGTCGTGATCGGACGGGCGCGCGCCAAGCAGGCGCGCATTGCCGGAGCAACCGGTCCCGCGAAAATTCTCCCCATCGTTCTGCATGGCGACGCGGCATTTGCCGGACAGGGCGTCTGGGCCGAAACACTGAATTTTGCCGATCTTTCGGCCTACACCGTGGGCGGGACGATTCACGTGATCGTCAATAATTTACTGGGCTTCACCACCGAGCCGTCGCAACTGCATTCCTCCCGTTTTGCGTCGTCGATCGCCAAACGGCAGGCCGTCCCGATTTTCCACGTGAATGGGGAAGACCCGGACGCCGTCGTGCGCGTGGGACAAATGGCGCTCGATTATCGGAACAAGTTCGGCAGCGACGTCGTGGTTGACCTGATCGGCTACCGGCGCCATGGCCACAGCGAAGTGGACGATCCGACGATTACACAGCCGTTGCTCTATGCAAAAATTAAAGACCATCCGCAACTCTGGCAGATTTACGCGAAGCAGATTGGGATGGACCCCGCGCCGGCCGTCGAGACAATTCGCAATGAACTGGAAGCCGCGCACAAAGCGGCCAGCGGAATGCAGAAAAAGCCGCGCCTGCGCAAGCTGCCCTCTTACTGGTCGCCCTACAAGCGCGGCCGTTTCGACAATGCCTATGAAGTGGACACCGGCGTGGGCGTGGAATCGCTCGGCGAGGTAGCCGACAAGCTGACGAATTACCCGTCAGATTTTGCAATTCACCCGAAGCTGAAAAAGCTGCTCGAGCAGCGCTCCGAAATGGGGCACGGAAAGCGGCCCGTGGATTACGGGATGGCCGAAGCGCTGGCGTTCGGCACGTTGCTGCTTTCGGGAACCCCCGTGCGGTTTACCGGGCAGGACGTGCGGCGCGGCACGTTTAATCAGCGCCACGCGGCGCTGGTGGATACGCTGACCGAGGCGCAATACGTGCCATTCGAACATCTCTCCGCCAACCAGGCGCGCTGCGAGATTTTCAATTCCACGCTTTCCGAAGCGGGCGTCCTCGGATTTGAATACGGTTTCAGCCGCGATTTTCCGGAAGCGCTCGTCTTGTGGGAAGCGCAGTTCGGCGATTTTGCCAACGGCGCGCAAATTATCATCGACCAGTTTATCAGCGCGGCCGAGGACAAGTGGGATCTTCCATCGGGCGTCGTAATGCTATTGCCGCACGGATATGAAGGGCAAGGCCCGGAGCATTCCAGCGCTCGAATCGAGCGCTATCTGCAATTGGCCGCCGAGGATAATATACAGGTGTGCCAGCCGTCGAATGCGGCGCAATATTTTCAACTTCTGCGGCGTCAGGCGCTGCGGCAGTGGCGCAAACCGCTGATCGTTTTTACGCCGAAGAGCATGCTGCGCCACCCCGATGCGTCTTCGCCGATCGAGGATTTCATGCGGCCGCGTTTTGAATGGGTTGTTCCCGACCGCGAAGTTTCCTCCGCGCAGCGCATCCTGATTTGCAGCGGGAAAATCGGCCACGAGTTGCGCAACGAACGGAAAAAGCGCGGCGACACGGAAACGGCGATCCTGTTTCTCGATCAGCTCTACCCATTTCCGAAAAATGAATTGCGCGCGGAAGTGGCGCGCCATCCGGACGCGCGTGAACTTGTCTGGGTGCAGGAAGAGCCGGCGAACATGGGCGCGCTTTCCTACGTGTTGCCGCGCATCAAGCATTACATCAAGGACATTCCCGTGCGCTCTGTAAAGCGTTCAGCCAGCGCGAGTCCGGCGACGGGCTCCGCGAAAGCGCATGAGCTGGAGCAGAGGACGCTGGTGACGCTGGCGTTCACGACCGGGCCCGCGGATTAATCGGTATTTTATGCGGCACATCCCGCATTCCCGGTGAAAGAGGGAATTCCGCTTCGGCCCAAGTCCGGGGAACGCGCAGAAAGTAGGGATTGCTCTCGCCGCGGCGGCCTCGGAATGATGGCGTCTAATTTCTACCGGCGCGTGATGCTGCAACGCCAAAACGATTTCCCCGGGCGATCCCTACTCAAACTGTTTTCGGAACGATGAAAACTGCTGCTTCAAATCTTCAATTTCCTTTTGAATTTCCGCGATGTGGTTTTCCAGGCGGGCGATCCTGTCCCCGCCGGTGGAAACCGCTGCCGGAGGCGATCCGGATTCGGGCTTCCGCACCTCTACGTCGCCGGAAAGCAGGTGCGCGTATCGCGCTTCCTTCATGCCCGGCTGCCTGGGGAGCAATTTCACGAGCGACGGCTCGCGCTTCATCAGGCGCTGCAGCGTGGATTGCACGATGCCCAGGTCCTCGAATTTGTGCATCCGGTCGGCGCGGCTGCGCAACTCTCCAGCAGTCTGCGGTCCCCGCAATAAAAGTTCGGCCATGACTGCAACTTCGTGCCTGGTGAAGTTGTACACCTCCTGCAAACGGTGCTCGTATTTGGTTACACGGCTGACCATATTATCGGCGGGACCCGCGAGGCCGTTTTTATCGAGGGAGCGCAGCGCTTCGCGCACGGCGTCTTCCTCCAGATTCATGAAGGGATCGCGATTGGATTTCTGGTTGCACGCATTGACGAGGGCGTTCAATGAGAGTGGATAGTATTCGGGGGTTGTCAGGTCTTTTTCAATCAACGAGCCGAGCACACGCGCTTCGACTTCACTCAAAATGATTTCCATGCCAAAAATCATACCGCATGGAGGATTCGCTTCCCAACTTCGCGTGGCGCGGCTGTATACTTTTCGGGCAGGCAGGAAAGATCATGACGAAAACAAGACCCGGACCGGACGAATATCCAGCCTACGCGCAGGGATATGTTTCCCTGATTACCGGCACAAATATTCTCGAAACACTCCGCACGCAGCTCCAGCAATTTGCGGCGCTATTTTCAGGGCGCAGCGAGCGCGACGGGGATTTTCGCTACGCGCCCGACAAGTGGACCGTGAAGCAAGTGGTCGGTCACGTTTCCGACGCCGAGAGGGTCTTCGCCTATCGCGCTCTGCGCATTGCTCGCGGGGACCGGACGCCGCTTTCCGGCTTCGACCAGGACGATTATGTCCGGGCGGGCGACTTCAACCAGCGCACGCTCGGAGATATGGTGGACGAATTTGCGGACGTGCGAATGGCCAGCCTGGCGCTCTTCACATCGCTGAATGAGGAAGCGTGGCTGCGGAGCGGCGTCGCAAATAATCAGCCCACGACGGTTCGTGCGATTGCTTTCATCGTGGCCGGACATGAGCTGCATCACCGCCGTATTTTGAAAACAAAATATTTTCCCGATATTCCTCGCGCATAAAGATTGGCTTTCGATTTTTCCGGCTATGTCTCACTCTCTGACTTGATCGAGCCAAGCCTCCCTATCGGCGCGCGCTCGATTCAAAATCAGGATGGGCATCCCGTGGCACAGGCTTCACTGAAGCCCGTGTGGTTTTGAATTCTGCAAATTCCGGCGAAAGTCAAAAGCACACAGGCTGAGGCCAGTACGGCTAAAACCCTGCAAGTCGAATTTGGAGAATGGGTGGGCCAAGCCGGTAGACAACGGCGGCGGCTTTCGCTAACGTATTGACCTTCGACTATGCCACTCCAAACGATCAAGCGCCGCTCGCGCGGCTTCATCTGTGTGAATGCGCACCCGGAAGGGTGCCTGAAAAATGTGGAACGCTGGGTGTCCGGCATCCGCGGGCAAATTCCCGCCGGGCAGGCTGGACCGAAAAATGTGCTGGTCATTGGCGCGTCCACCGGCTACGGACTTGCGTCGCGCATCGCCGCGGCTTGGGGATACGGAGCGAAAACGCTCGGCGTGTTTTTCGAGCGGCCGCCCGACGGCGACAAGGTCGCATCGGCGGGCCATTACAATACGGTGGCGTTGCATGCGCTGGCCAAGAAAGACGAGCTGTTCGCGGCAAGCATCAATGGCGACGCGTTTTCCGACGACATCAAGCGCGCTACAGCCGCCGCGCTGCGCAGCCGGATGGGGCCAGTGGACCTGGTGATTTATTCTCTGGCCTCCCCGAAGCGCACCGATTCGCGCACGGGGCAGTCCTACAATTCCGCTTTGAAGCCGGTTGGGCAACCCTTCACCAGCCAAACGATTGAACTGGATTCGGAAAAAGTAGTGAACGTCACCCTGCAACCGGCGAATCCGACCGAAATCTCGGACACGGTGGCCGTCATGGGCGGAGAAGACTGGCGCCGGTGGATCGGGATGCTGTTGGAAGAAAATCTGCTTGCGCCGGGCGCGCGCACGCTGGCGTATTCTTATATCGGCCCGCAAATCACGTGGCCGATATATCGCGACGGCACAATCGGCCAGGCGAAAAAAGATCTGGAGCGCGCGGCCGGCGATCTGGACGCTGCGCTGGCAAATAAACTCGGCGGCAACGCCTGGGTCTCGGTGAACAAGGCAGTGGTCACGCAGGCTTCGGCGGCGATTCCCGTCGTACCGCTGTATTTGAGCCTGCTGCCCATGGTCATGAGGAAAAAAGACCTGGAGGAAGGGCCGCTGGAACAGATGCGGCGGATGTTCACGGATTTCCTTTGCGCAAGCAATCCGATGAAACTCGATGAAGCGCGGCGCCTGCGCCTGGACGATCGCGAAATGCGCAGCGATGTGCAAGCGGATGTCGCCGCGATCTGGCCGCAGGTCACATCGGAAAATCTTCGCGCGGTGACAAACTTCGCCGGATTCCAGCGCGAATTTCGAGGGTTGTTCGGATTTGAAGTGGACGGCGTGAATTACGACCAGCCGACGGAGACGAATCTTAACTGGTAACCTGGGCCTAAACTTTTTTGCGGAGATATTCCACAACAATATAGCCAATCAGTCCCGAGGCGATGGCGATCGCAAAATCTCTGAGCGTGAAAATATCGTAAATTCCGGCAATCAATCCCTTCCCGCGGCTGTTGCCCTTCTCAAATTCTCCCATCAGGAGATTGGAATAGAACAAGAAGACGATGAACCCAACTTCAATGAGCGCCCTCCAAATCGGGGCCAGGGGGCGGGGCTCTTTGGAATTTGAATTCATCCGGAGACTATATCAAAACCGGGTGTCGCAGCGTTGACTGTCGAGCAGGATTCAGACAGTCGTTCGGTGCGCGGATCCCACTGGCAAAAACATTTTCACTTCCGCCAGGCGCCTCGCGCGATCCCTGCGAAAAACTACTGCGTTATCCGAAGCCACGTGGAAACAGCGGGCTGGGCCGGCCTTTTCGCTACGCCTTTCCGTGTCCTGGCTCCGTTGATTCCTTGCTGCTGCGACGATGGAAGGCGCTTGTGACGCGCAGTTTTTTTTGTTTTCATGGGCGAAATGGAGACCTTCTGAAATTCACACTCTAAAAACTGAAATTTAATTTCAGTGGACCGATTTCGGTCAAGATGCCGCGGCGCCCGCAAAAAGACCGGCTGGCTTTTCACAAGTGCCGCGGCCAAATGACCCACGCGGGTCTCGCCCTGATGGCGGTCAAAGCGAGACTCGGCCCCGCGCGAAACCCGATTAGAGAGCGACCGCGCCGCGTTCCTGATTGCGGATTCGGATCGTCTCCTCCACTTTCGAGAGGAAGATTTTTCCGTCGCCGATTTTGCCGCTTGAGGCGGTTTTCAAAATCGCATCGACAGCCGAATCGACCAGATTGTCGGGAAGCACCATCTCGAGCTTCACTTTCGGAAGCAGATCGACGGTGTATTCCCGGCCGCGGTACGTCTCGGTGTGTCCTTTCTGCCTGCCGTGGCCGCGCACATCGGTGATGGTCATGCCGCCGATGCCGAGCTCGGTCAGAACTTCCTTGACAGCTTCAAATCGGGAGGGCTGAATAATCGCTTCTAGTTTTGTCATCATTTTTCGTATCCTCCAATTTCCTTAGCTATTCAGATCGTGCGTCCCTTCGATGCCGCATTTCTCTTTAGCCATGTTCGCGTTCCTTCCAAGCGAGAAGGGTTGGGCGCCCTCGAAACCATGGACGGTTCCAGAGCGCCCAATCGCATTTAATCGCCGTGCGCCGGCGCGGTCTGCTTCACCGTGGAAGTGGCCGGATGATTTTGGGCAACCAAGCCGCTGGGCGCGCCCAGGGCAGTGATAACGTATTCGGGATAGGCCGAGATGCCGTGCTCATGCAAGTCGAGGCCGTAGAGTTCGCCCTCTTGCGAGACACGGAGCAATCCGGTGGCGTTGACGGCGAGCATTACCACCATCGAAATGGCGAACGTCGCCAGGGTGATGGAGGCGCTGCCGATGGCTTGAGCGATCAGCACCTGTGTGCCGCCGCCGTAAAACAGCCCCTTGAGCGGAGCGGAATTATCGGCGGCAATCGGTCCGGTGGATCCGTATTTGCCGACGGCAAATAAGCCGAGGGAGAGCGTCCCCCAGATTCCGCAAATGCCGTGGACAGGTACAGCGCCGATTGGATCGTCAATGCGGAGGTATTCCAGAAGTTCGACGCCTGCAACGACGATGACGCCTGCGATGCCGCCGAGGAGAACTGCGCCCGTCGGGCTCACCCAATAGCAGGGGCAAGTGATGGCAACAAGTCCGGCGAGAAAGCCGTTTGTTGTGAAGCCGGCGTCCCATTTTTTGGTGTACGAGTAAGCAGCGAACATGGCGGTGATGCCCGCGGCGCAGGCGGCGAGAGTGGTGTTGGCGGCAATTCGACCAATGCCGTCAAAATCCATGGCGGAAAGGGTGCTGCCAGGATTGAATCCGTACCAGCCAAACCAGAGAATCAAGCCGCCGGATACAGCGATCGTCAAATCGTGCGGCAGCATGGGAGCGCCGCCATCGCGTTTGAAGGTGCGCCCGAGCCGCGGACCGAGAACAATGGATCCGGCCAGGGCGACGAAGCCGCCGATCGTGTGCACGACGGTGGAGCCGGCAAAATCATGGAAGCTCATTCCAAGTCCAGGCCAGAAATGACCGTCGCTGCCCATGTTGGCGAGCCATCCATCCGGGCCCCAGGCCCAGTGACCGATAATCGGATAGATGAAGCCGGAAACCCCAACGCTGTACAGAAGGTCTCCGACGAAACCGGTGCGGCCAATCATTGCGCCGGAAGTGATCGTTGAGCAGGTGTCCGCGAAAGCGAACTGGAAGATCCAAACGGCCAGAAACGCAACGCCCGTGGTTTCATACGTTGCCGGCGCATTTTGCAGGAAGAACCAGTGGTAGCCAATGAAGCCATTGCCATGGCTGAACATGAAAGCGAAGCCGATCGCGTAAAAGAGAATGCCGCAGAGACACGTGTCAATCACGCACTCCATCAGCACGTTTACAGTTTCGCGCGAGCGGCAGAATCCGGCCTCCAACATTGTGAACCCGACTTGCATACCGAACACGAGAAATGCGGCAACGAGCGTCCACACCGTGTTGATAGGGTTGACGATGTCGTTGCCCTTGAGTTCCGGATCCGCCGCGAACGTGTGTCCTCCGGCGAAAACGGAGACGAGGCCAATGACGATGAGTACCATCGCGATACCCAACGCTTTTCCGGCAAATAAGATTTTGCCGTAACGCCGCCATTCCGGGTTCCGGAGGCGGACGCGGAGCCGCTGAACCTTTTCAGATAAGGATATTCTTCGTGTCGCACATCGATGAGTGTCTGACATTTCGTCTCTCCTTTTAAAATAAAGAATGATCTAAATCACTTGCATCGAAATGACCCGCCATAAAGACCGGTCCATTGCAGATAAAAATTGCCGCCGAGCGAAAGAACGTGAAACTGCGCCCGCCTCCACCGGGAGAGTTCGGATTGAACCAGCCGGCGCCCGAGAAAACGTGAGCCCTGTCTGTGCTTTCTGCTCGTAGCCAGTAGCAGCCATTTGCCCGTTGTCACGGCGCCTCCTTCTCAAATGCTCCACTCGCATTCTTCGGATTCCCGAAACGTGCAATTCGCAATAGCCGAAACGGCGCCCGGCAAATCGACAAAGCCGCATTTGCTCTCCTCCGAAAGCGTTTTCAGAGCAAAGGAAGACACAAGCCCATGGAAATGAACGGGAAATCATCAGCTGCCGGAATGCACAAATCCGGTCAAGCGCCGTTCAGGGCTTATTCTTCGGCTCGTCGTCGAGCGTTATGTTTCGATTGTTTGGACACGGCGTCGTGTCCGAGACGTACTTTGCAGGTTGCCGGACACCGCGAGGTGTTTCATTTCGTCGGCGAAACAAAACGTGAAATGCGGCGCGACAACCCTTTTCAATTTCGGGCCCAGTGTGCGGCCTTGTTGCCTAGTTCGTCAAATTCAAACTTTCAATTCCAGGAATTCGCAATCCCCACGGTTCAAGCGGTTCTGCGCTTTATCTCATCGTTCAGGATAATGGACTCCGCGATTTCTTTCATGGACTTGCGCATCTGCTGGCTTTGCTTCTGCATCGAGCGATACGCGTCTTCCTCGTTGATCTTCATCTCCCGCTGAAGAATCCCTTTCGCGCGCTCCACCAGCTTGCGGCTCTCCAATTGGCCGGACAGCGCGGATTTTTCGCTCTCCAATTGCTCTTTCTGGCGTTCGTTTTCACGCAATTCGGCGATCGTTTTCTCAAGTTCCGCGGTGCGCTCGCCACGCGGGCCTCCAGATGGTCTCGCGCCTCCCGCAGTGCTTCCTCGCTTTATCCGTTTCGATGAACTCACCCAACTGGCAAGCACGCGCTGACCACGAACGCCGCAAAATACGCGACATCCGTTGCGTTCACCTCAAAGGAGTGAAACGGCGGAACAAAGAAATAGTCCACAGCAAGGGTGGATAGAAAAACCGCAAACAGCCCGGGCGCGGTTCCTCCAAACCATGCACTCACCATAACCGCGGCAAAAAAAAGGAATAAAAACGGATAGGGAAACAATCGCTGGAGCGCCAAACTCAGTCCAAGCGCCGCGGCAACGCAAACGAAAGCACTGCCAAAACTCTGAGTCGCGTTGACCGCCCGCATCCGCGACCATGGATTCCTCTCTGGCGTCGACAAAGCAATATTCCCCAAGGCCACTAATTGCTCCTTTATATAATCTTTATGCCTTCCAATTTCAGATTGCAGCAGGGAAGGCCTCGGAGCAAACTCAAAGACCGGATGTGTTCGATCAGAGAAGTTGATTGCTTTCGCGCGGAAAGCACGGGAAGGAAAGGGGGCTGGGTTTCGGAAAATACCTTCAGCGGGGAATAAAGTCTTCGCTATGGGTAATGAATTCCGGATAGGCTCCGGCGCCCAACTCATGCAGATCCATGCCCTGGCGTTCGCCTTCAGCGGAAACGCGGAAGGGATAGAAACGGTTGAGAACCCAATTGATGCCGTAGGTCATGGGCAAAATAAAGCCAAGCAGTGTCGCGACACCGATCAGTTGAGCAAGGCATTGGCCGGAGGTGCTTCCGTCCGTCACTGCCACCGAGCCGCCTGCGAGATTGGCAACGGGCCCGTGAAAACGCGCGAAAATGCCCAGCGCGAGAATTCCCCAGATTCCGCCCACGGCGTGAACGGAAATTGCGCCGCCTGGATCGTCCACTTCAAGCCGCAGCTCAAACCATTCAATCGAGAACGTGACCACTGCGCCGGCGATCGAGCCGATCACAACCGCTTCCGCGGGAATAACGAACGCGCAGACAGCGCTGCTGGCAACCAATCCGCCAATCCAACCATTTGCAGTGAGCGAAGCGTCCGGTTTGCCGAAACGAACTTTTGTAATGAACGCAGCCGTGAGTGAAGCTGCCGCGGCGGAAAGAATGGTATTCATCGCGATGAGCACGGAGCCCGATGGCTGGCCGCTATTGAACAGGATCGCACCGGCGGAATTAATCCGAGACCATCCCACTAGAGCCAGCGAACAACCGAACAAAATCAACACGGCATTGTGGCCGGGAATCGCCGGGGCCATGCCATCGGCGGAATATTTTCCCGCGCCTCGGGCCCGAGAATCCACGTGACGACAAATGCTGTAAGGCCGCCCAGGACATGGATGGAGCTGGCTCCTCCAACATCCAGGAATCCGTTGCCGAGGCCATAATTTGCGCCGAGCTGCGCGAGCCAACCTCCGCCCCACACCCAGTGAGCGAAAAGAGGGTACGTCCAGGCGGCCAGAACAACCGTTGAAAGACAAGTGGCTCGAAGGTTCCAACGCTCCGCTCCGCTTCCCAGTGGAATCAGTGCCGCCAGTCCTACGCAGAAAATCTGAAGCAGCGCTGCCAGACCGGAAGGAGAACCATCCAGCGCCAGCTTGGAAAAGAAAAACGGTTCCGCCGCGATCCAATTCCATCCTTTGCCTGACAAATTCAAAATGTGCGCCGGGCTTCCGATAAATCCTTCCCAACCGAAGCCGAACGCAAAATAGATCAGGGCGGCAATTCCCAGGACGGAAAGCGAGGCCATCATAATGTGTGCGGCACTGCGCGACCTTCCCAATCCAGCGTTGATGAGGGAAAGCCCCGTTCCCGCCAGCGGAGCGAGAAGGATCATGAAAATGCAGGTCACCATTCCTGTTTCCGAAAGTCCCGACGTGGGCATGAGAACTATCCTTTTTCCTCGCGGGGGATGGAATGAGATCGAAACACGAAGACCAATCCTAAAATCTCAATCGCCAAGCCAACACAGACGAACACCGCTCGCGGGACCGGTGCTGCAAGAATCACAATGGCTGCCAGAACCAGAAGCCAGCCGGCAACTAACAGTATGAAACCCAAAAACTTCATTCCGAAATCTCCCACCTTCACCTGATCCATTCGCCAAGTCGTCCGTTAAAATATCACAATCGAAGCTAGAGTCATCGCACCGTTCCCAACAAAACAATTCCATCGGGGCGAAGCGCGCGAAACATCCGCTGCGCATTTCAGAGCTAACTATAGTGACCACGCCCTAAATCCTGTGCTCCTGCTCTGGGCGAACACACTTGGGGTTTATACATTTCTATACATCAGATAGAACGGACGAATGGCACACCACTGCCTTTTTGCTGCTTCGCTTGGCAAATGAACAATGCGCATGGAGAGCAATCTTTCATTTACATATAAGCCTTTTATAATGAATATATTAAGTTTACTAAGCTGCCTGCGTTCTTCGTATCCGCCCTTTCTTTCGAACTTGAGAACCTCCATTCCAGCTCTTTCACACAGGTGTAACAGCCATCCGGTTCGGTGATTTGGGACATCGAAACGTTGCATTTTACTACTCGCAGACACCCCACTAGTATCTCGGGCCTCGGCATTAATCGGCTCTGTACGAACGGCTTGCGAACGGAAGTAAAGAATAAATAAAGGAGATTCCATGGCGGAAAATACCGGCGAAGTAAAAATGACACCGACCTTAGGATTGACCGGGTTGACGATGAACGCGATGGCGCTCATCGCCCCCGGCGCTTTCCTTTGGCTTACGTTTTACATTCAGGCAACAACCGGAGCGACAGGGCCGGCGATGTGGCTGGGGATCGTAGTCGCACTGCTGCTTTGTCTGGCAACAGCAGTTTGTTATGCGGAACTGGCAAAGCTGTATCCCGGGACCGGCAGCTCTTATTATTTTGCGGAGCAGTCGTTCCTGAACCACGAAAAAGCCTGGAAGTACGCACGGCTCTCGAAGTTTATCGTCGGCTGGGGTTCGCATCTTTACTATTGGATCTACCCCGGGGTGATGGTGGGTGTCACGGGAATCTTCGTTGGCTACGTTGTCGGAACCCTCTGGCCCAACACGATGAGCGCGTCCAACCCCGGCCCGATCTTCATGGGATTGGTCGCAGTCCTGTTTTCCTTCGGTGTGGCCTACATCGCGCACCGCGGCGTGAACGGCTCGACCGGCGTCAGCATCGCGATCAACATCATTCAGATTTCCGCGTTGCTGGTCTTCTCGATCATGGCGCTCGGCTATCGCATGAACCATCCGCCGGGAAGCGTTGCCTTCCAGTTCGATTCGACTTCCGGCGAAGCGTATAACTATGAATTCGCCACCACCAGCCAAATGGTAAATGGCACCGCCACGGACGTCATTACGCGCGATGCCAACATGGTGCCCCAGCCGAAGCTCGATGCGAGCGGAAAACCGATGCCGTACCACGTTGATTACCCGTATTACGATAACGCCGGCGGCTTTTTGACTCACCCCGACGCAAAATCCGTAATCGCTCCTCACAAATGGGGATTTGTCTTTGTTCAAGCGACTGTCGCCATCCTGATTCTCGTTGGATTTGAATCGGTCACGGCGATGGGCGGTGAAGCAAAAAACGCGAAGCGGGACATTCCGATCGCGGTCATCCTCTCGCTGCTGATTCAGGGGGCGTTCTGCTACCTGATTGAGTATTTCTGTGCCGCTTACTTCTTAAATAGCGGTTACACCATGCAGAGCGCGGCAGGCTCTGCGGCGCCCATCGGCGACATGATGATTATGGTCGGCGATGCGGTATTCGGCATGGGCCACGGGCGAACCTTCATGCTTGTCGAAGCCGTCACCGTGTTCCTCGCGCTCATCGGCACGACGCTCTCCTGCATCAACACCGGGGCGCGCGTCACCTACGCCATGGGCAAGGACAACGAAGTGCCGGAACACTTCGGCATGCTCCACGCGAAGAACCTGAGCCCGCACCGCGCCATTTGGGCTTTGGCGATCATTTCGGCGGTTATCGGTTGCGTTGGTGTGACGATGGCCTTCGGCGACTCCGGAGCACCAACGGATGCAGCCATTCAGGCGCTGCCGCACAGCATCTGGTCCAGCGTGGGATACACAACGCATGACAAGATGGCGGCGATGCCCAACACCTTGCTCACCGTAACCTTGGCTTCCAACTTCGGCACGTTCCTGCTGTACATGCTGAGCTGCGTCATTTGCATGGTCGCATATCACAATCACCCCAACTTCAGCATGGTGAAACACTTACTGATTCCCCTCTTCGGATTATTGGCCAATTTAGCCTGCATGGCGTTCTACTTGATAGGACCGTTCATGGGGTACGGCACGGCGAAAGAGCCACTGCTCGCCTTAGGCATCGCATTGGTCTGGGCTATTTACGGGGGAATCTACTTCCTCAAAGCCAGCAAGGCGACAGGAAGAACCACACTGGTCACCAGCCGCACGTAATGGTGTAATATGACGCTAGCACAATTAGTCAAGAAATTCGGGCAGGCTGTTCAGCCTGCCCGAATTTCCGTCTCAGACGTAAATTTAATTCTCGAGGAATCCGGGAGAAACGCTTACCGGAGCGACTCTTCCGGGGCCAGCTCCGCGCGACTTTCTGCCCTCAGCGCTATGCTCGATCTGGAATTCGTGGAACGAACCGACGTCGGCCGGGTCCGCGATCATAACGAAGATTTTCTCGGCCATGCCACGCCGGACGATCCCGCCCAGGCCCGGGCGCGCGGATGGTTGTTTGTTTGCGCGGATGGAGTGGGCGGACACGAACAGGGCGAAGTGGCGTCGCGCACTGCCGTTGAAAGCATGATCGCGGGATTTCGTCAGGCCAAGGACGGCGAATCGCACTCCAATCTCCTGCCACGGCTCGTTCAGCAGGCAAATACACACGTTTTTGAAGCGGCAGTTGCAGGCGGCCGAGCCGCCGCTGGCATGGCCACAACGATTGTCGCCTGCGCGCTGCGATTTGACCGCGTGACGGTCGCCCACGCAGGGGATTCCCGCTGTTATCTGATCCGAGGGGGCCGCGCGGTACAGATAACGCGGGACCATACCTTTGCCAGTGAGCAGGTGCGCATGGGATTGGTGACCGCCGAAGAAGCCGGCGAAGGCGAGACAAAACATATTCTCAGCCGTTCGCTTGGAACCGAACTGGTCGTGAACGTGGAAACCAACGACCACCAGATATTTTCCGGGGACGTTCTTCTGTTGTGCTCCGATGGCTTGCACGGCAACGTCGAAGCTTCGGAAATGGCCGCGCTCTGCAGCCACGGCGGGGATCTGCACACCGCCGCCGAAAAACTGGTCGGACTTGCCAACGACCGGGGCGGCGGCGATAATATCAGCGTTCAATTGATCCGCGTCCGGGACGTCGAACGCATGGGTATGTATCGCGGTCGGCCCTACAAACTATACTGACGCGGGTTTGCCCCACAATCCGGCAAGATAGCTGGCCTTTTTTCACCATGCGTGGACTCCAACCCGGCGATAAACTCGATCACTACCGCATCGACAGCGTAGCCGCCCGAAGCGGCATGGCTTCCATATTTCGCGGCGTCGATCTGCGCGATAACCGCGAAGTCGCGATCAAAGTTCCCCACGAAGAAATGGAAGCGGACCCGATTTTTTTCGACCGCTTCAAGCGGGAAGAAGAAATCGGCCAGAAACTCGATCATCCGGGCGTAGTAAAGGTGTTGAAGAATGACGATCGCAGCCGCCACTACATGGTTCTGGAGTGGGTCAACGGCCGGTTGTTGCGCCAAATCATGAACGAGCAAAGAAAGCTGCCCCAGGACCGCGCCATCCGCATCACGCTCGGTCTGTGCAAAGCGCTCGATTACGTTCACAGCCAGGGCGTTGTGCATCGCGACCTGAAACCTGAAAACATCATGGTCGATGAGAACGACAAGATCACACTGATCGACTTTGGCATCGCCGCCAACGCAGGATCGCGCCGCCTCACCTTTGCCAAACTCACGCAGGCGATGGGCACGCCGGATTATATTTCCCCGGAGCAGGTGAAGGGAAAGCGCGGCGACCAGAGAAGCGATGTCTATTCGCTGGGCATCATGTTCTACGAAATGCTGACCGGCAAAGTTCCCTTCACCGGACCGAACCCGTTCGTCATCATGAATGAACGGCTGCTCAACAACCCGATTCCGCCGCGTGAAGCGAATCCCGAAATTTCCCCCGAGTTGCAGGAAATTATTTATCGCGCGCTGGAACGCGATCCCTCCAAGCGTTATCCGAACTGCCACGAATTTGCGCTGGACCTGGAGCATCCGGAAAAAGTGGGCGTGGCCGACCGCCCGGAGTTAACGAACTGGAGAGTGAAAAAATCTCCGCTTCTGCGACGCATCCTTTTTTATGTCGCGATGGCCCTCATCCCCGTGATTGTATTCGGTTTCATGCTGTACATTGCCCGCCAGAAGTAGCCGCTATCTCTGAATCCTTCGGGGCGGACGAATCATCCAAAGGTGGACTTGTGTCCTGCCGGCTTGGATTTGCCGCGACGGGTTATCAGATGCGCCCCTCCCGAGATGCGAACCCGGTCATCGACCTTGTATACTGAGAACTTCGTTTCTGGGGATGAGTCCCGGAGTGTGTAACAATCCATGAAAATCGAAGAGTTCGATCAGAGACTGCGCGAATCCGTGCTCATTGCCGACGGGGCGATGGGGTCGCTGCTCTATGAGACATTGGGGCCGCAGCGCTGCGTGGATGAATTGAA
Organism: Terriglobia bacterium; assembly: GCA_963788335.1. Classification (GTDB taxonomy): domain Bacteria; phylum Acidobacteriota; class Terriglobia; order Acidiferrales; family UBA7541; genus Palsa-360. The sequence continues at coordinate 98,780 of CAWBGM010000004.1, read as the reverse complement.
TGCCACGCGCGCGGAAGAAGTCTTCCGCGTTCACATGGCCTATCTCGAAGCGGGCGCGCACGTAATTGAAACCAATACGTTTGGCGCGAACCGAAATAAGCTCGCTGCGTTTGGTCTGGAGGAGCGCGTTGTCGAGCTCAATCATCGTGGCGTGAAGATTGCGCGCGAGGCGCGGGAGGCGGCGAAACACGATGTCCTGATCGCCGGATCGATTGGTCCGCTCGGCGTCGTTCGCCAGGTGCGCGAAATTCCCGCCGAACAGATTCGTGAATTTTTTCGCGAGCAGGCGGAAGCGCTCGAAGAGCGCGGCGTGGATTTTTTCCTTCTCGAAACATTTGGCGATTCCTCGGAACTCGTTTCCGCGATTGACGCGATCCGTTCATTCTCGCAACTTCCGATCGTCGCCGAACTGAGTTATTCCGAGGAAGGAACGACCTTCAGCGGAGCGCGTCCGCGGGATGCGTGGAAGATTTTGAGCGAACGGGGCGTTCAGGTCATTGGAGCGAATTGCTCGGTCGGCCCCCAGGATCATTTGCGCATTCTGCAGGAACTCAGCGCGGTTTCAGGATCGTTCCCCATCAGCTCGATGCCCAACGTGGGATTTCCGCAGCGCGCCGGCGACCGTGTGATCTATCCGAAATCTTCGCCCGAGTATTTCGAAATGTTCGCACGCGAAGCCATCGGTCTCGGCGCGCGGATTCTGGGCGGTTGTTGCGGAACGACGCCTGAGCATATTCGCGCAATGGTTCGCGCGGTGCAAGGCAAGCATCCCGCACAGGCCGGACGGGCGATCGCCACGGTGGAAACGGCGCCCGAAGCGCATCCGATCGCGGTACGCGAGCCGGAGAGCGGTCTCTGGCGAAAAATTCAGGCCCAACAATTCGTGATTTCCGTGGAAATCGATCCGCCCAAAGGCACATCGATCGACCGCGTCCTCGAGCAAGTGAAAAACGTGATGGCCTCGAAGCAAGTGGACGCCATTGACGTCAACAGCGGACCTCTCGCGCGCGTGGGAATGGATGCGCTTTCGCTTTCCGGAGCGCTTGAAGCGCGCGGCATCGAAACCATCCCGCACCTCACCACGCGCGATGCGAACTTGATCGGACTCCAGGCCATGCTTCTGGGCGCGTGGACTGTCGGCGGCGTTCGCAATGTTCTCGCCGTTACCGGCGATCCGCCTTCGGTCGGAAGCAATCCGGAATCCTACGGCGTCTACGAAGTGGATTCGATCGGCCTGGTAAAAGTAATGGCCCGCCTGAATCAGGGCACGGACTGGGCCGGCAAAAATCTTGGAGGCGCCACCAACTTCACCATCGGTGTGGCTGTAAATCCGCTGGCCGAGGATCTTGACGAAGAATTGCGTCGCTTCTACGTCAAGATCGAAGCCGGGGCGCACTTCGCCATGACGCAGCCGATTTTTGATCCCGACCACTGGGAGCAGTTTCTGAAACGCATGGGCGGAAAATCTCCGATCCCGATTCTGGTGGGCCTCTGGCCGCTCAGCAGTTACAAGCAGGCGTTGCGACTGCACAACGAAGTGCCCGGAATCGTGATTCCCGAGCCATTGCTGAAGCAACTCGAATCGGCGGGAGCTTCGGCCCGCGACCATGGATTCGCCCTGGCGCGCACGCTGCTCGACTGGGCACGGGGCGCGCGGAATTCCGGCATCGCGGGAGCGTATTTGATTCCTCCGTTCAAGCGGTATGAGGAAATTCTGGATTTATTTTTGTAACGATTCAGTGTTGTGCCGCCCGTTCCGCTCGGAATGACCATGAGTCGCATGGGGCGAATCGTCGCTGAGCAGGGCAAAGCACAGGGAGACTTCCGTTGGGTCAAAGAGAAAGTCGCATCGCGGCGCTGAAAAATATCCTGAAGGAGAGGATCGTCATTTTGGACGGCGCGATGGGCACGATGCTTCAGGCGCTGCGGATTGAGGAACCGACGTTTCGCGGCTCGCGATTCTTGAATCATCCGAAAGACCTGCGCGGCAACTTCGATGTGCTGAACCTCACGGCCCCGCACATTGTGCAGGGCGTTCAGCGCGCCTACCTCGAAGCGGGCGCGGAAATCATCAAGACGAACACATTCAATTCGAACGCGATCTCCGCATTGGATTACGGGCTCGAAACAATTGTTCACGAACTCAATGTGGCCGGGGCGAAAAGCGCGCGCGAAGTCGCCGATGAATTCGAAGCTGCCGATCCCACGAGGCCGCGATACGTCGCCGGCTCGATGGGCCCGACGAATCGTACGGCGTCGATGTCGCAGGACGTGAACAGCCCCGCGTCGCGCGGCGTGACGTTCGATAAATTGCGCGAGATTTACTACGAACAGGTGGGAGGCCTCGTCGAGGGCGGCGTGGATATTCTGCTCGTCGAGACGATTTTCGACACGCTGAATGCCAAAGCAGCGCTGTTTGCCATCGAAGAATATTTTGAAGCCTCGGGAATTCGCCTCCCGGTCATGGTTTCCGTCACTATTACCGACCTCAGCGGACGCACACTCTCCGGACAGACGGTTGAAGCGTTCTGGATTTCCGTTTCGCACATGGACCTGCTGAGCGTGGGCATCAACTGCGCGCTCGGCGCGAAGCAGATGCGTCCTTACATTGAAGAACTTTCGCGCCTCGCGCCGGTTCATATCAGCTGCCACCCGAACGCTGGGCTTCCCAACGCGTTCGGCGGCTTCGATGAAACGCCGGAAACGATGTCCGCCGATCTGCGCGATTTTGCGTCGAACGGATGGCTGAACATCGCGGGCGGCTGCTGCGGAACAACGCCCGCGCACATCAAAGCGATCGCCGAGGCTGTGCGCGGTTATGCGCCGCATGTTCTGTCGAAACCAGAAAAGTACACGCGGTTCAGCGGTCTGGAACCGCTGGTCCTGAGGCCCGATTCCCGATTCGTCAATATCGGCGAGCGGACGAACGTTACCGGCTCCCCGAAATTCTCAAAATTAATTCTCGCCGGCGAGTATGAAGCGGCGCTGGCCGTCGCGCGCCAGCAAGTCGAAAACGGCGCGCAGATCATCGACATCAATATGGACGAAGGCATGCTCGATTCCGAACGGGCCATGACTACGTTCCTGCATCACATCGCGGCGGAGCCGGACATTGCCCGCGTGCCGATCATGATCGACAGCTCGAACTGGAAAATCATCGAAGCCGGCCTGAAGTGCGTGCAGGGCAAGGGCATCGTCAATTCCATCAGCCTGAAGGAAGGCCAGGAAGCATTCCGCGAACGCGCGCGGATGATCCGGCGGTACGGCGCGGCAATGGTCGTGATGGCATTCGACGAAAAGGGCCAGGCGGATTCACTCGTTCGCAAAATGGAAGTTTGCACAAGAGAGTACACAATTCTGACCGAAGAAGCCGGGGTGGCTGCCGAGGATATTATTTTCGATCCGAATATTTTGACCGTAGCGACCGGCATCGAAGAGCACAACAATTACGCGGTCGATTTCATCGAAGCCACGCGCCAGATCAAGGCCACGCTCCCCGGCGCGAAGGTGAGCGGCGGCGTGAGCAATATTTCATTTTCCTTCCGCGGCCAGAATGCCGTCCGCGAAGCAATGCACTCCGCGTTTCTGTACCGCGGGATCCAGGCCGGGCTCGACATGGCCATCGTGAATGCAGGCCAGCTCGCGATCTACGAGGAAATTCCGAAGGACCTTCTTCAACTGGTCGAAGACGTCTTGTTAAACCGGCGTCCCGACGCCACTGAGCGCCTGCTCGCGTTTACGGAAACGATCAAAGCGAAAGATAAGGTGCAGGTGGAAGAGGACGCCTGGCGCAAGGGGACCCTCGAAGAGCGTCTGACGCACGCGCTGGTCAAGGGCATTGCGGATTACATCGAACTCGACACCGAAGAAGCTCGCCTGAAATACGGCAGACCGTTGCTTGTCATCGAAGGCCCGTTGATGGACGCGATGAATGTGGTCGGCGACCTGTTCGGGTCGGGACGCATGTTTCTTCCGCAAGTCGTGAAGAGCGCCCGCGTGATGAAAAAAGCCGTGGCGCATCTGCAACCGTACCTCGAAGCGGAAAAACAGGCGGCGGGCGGCGGCGCGTTCGTAAAAGGCCGGATCGTGATGGCTACCGTCAAGGGCGACGTGCACGACATCGGCAAAAATATCGTGGGCGTGGTCCTCGGCTGCAACAATTACGAAGTGATTGACCTGGGCGTGATGGTGCCCACCGAAAAGATTCTGAAGACCGCGCGCGAAACCAACGCCGATCTGATCGGACTGAGCGGCCTGATCACGCCTTCGCTCGAGGAAATGGTTCACGTCGCGAAGGAAATGGAGCGCGCAGGCTTCTCCGTGCCTCTGCTGATCGGCGGCGCGACGACGAGCCGCACGCATACGGCCGTAAAAATCGCTCCCGCGTATCGTAACGCCGTCGTGCACGTGCAGGATGCGTCGCGCGCGGTCGGCGTGATGGGCAGCCTGGTGAGCGCGGACCTGAAAAATAATTTCGTGGAAGAAAACCGGCGCGAACAAGAGGGCGCGCGGGAGAAACACGCGTCTCGCAAGGCGCAGCCGCTTTTGACTCTGGCGGAAGCGCGAAGTAAACGGCCCGTTTACGATTGGGCCTCGTACACGCCCCCGCGCCCGTCATTTCTGGCCACGCGCGTTTACAATCCGGTGGCCCTCGAGGAAATCGTTCCCTACATCGATTGGACGCCGTTTTTTCACGCCTGGGAACTGCGGGGAATTTATCCGAAGATTTTCGATCAGGAAAATGTCGGTCCGAAGGCAAAGGAACTGTTCGATGACGGCCAGAAACTTCTCGGCCGCATCGTGCGCGAGAAACTGCTCGAAGCCGGCGCCGTAATCGGATTCTTCCCCGCGAACAGCGTCGGCGAAGACATCGAAGTGTACACCGATGAATCGCGCCATTTGCTTACCACGTTTCACACGCTGCGCCAGCAGACCGTGAGAGACAACAAGGAGCCAAGCTACGCGGTTGGGGATTTCGTAGCGCCGCGCGAGAGCGGCCGGTTGGATTACATCGGCGCGTTCGCCGTCACAGCGGGCCTGCGCATCGAGCCGCTGGTCGAGAAATTTGAAAAGGACAACGACGATTACAACGCGCTGATGTCAAAGGCCCTCGCCGATCGCCTCGCGGAAGGCCTCGCCGAACTGATGCACAAGCGCGCGCGAATCGAATGGGGCTACGGCGCCGGCGAAAATCTCACCTTTGACCAGTTGATCCACGAAAAGTATCGCGGCATACGCCCCGCGCCGGGCTATCCCGCGCTGCCGGATCATACGGAAAAACGCCCGTTGTTCGATTTGCTGTGCGCGGAAAAAAATGCGGGAATCACACTGACGGAAAATTTCGCGATGTATCCGGCCGCGTCGGTCAGCGGCTTCTATTTTTCGCATCCGGAATCGAAATATTTTGCCGTTGGAAAAATCGCGCGCGACCAGGTCGAGGATTACAGCCGCCGCAAAGGGCTCGATCTGCGCACGGTTGAGCGGTGGCTTGCGCCGAACTTGAATTACGATCCGGACGCCGAGTAGCACAGGCTTCACCCTGTTTTTTTGACTTCTGAACCACCTCCACAAAATTCAAAAACAGACAGGCTGAAGCATGTGCTACTAAAACAAGCCCTCCAAGCCCGCGCCGGGTTTTCCGGCGACGGACTTGGAGGGTTTTTCGATTTCAGGTGAATCGGCCCGCGCTAGGGGAGATCGTAGCGGAGGTCGATGTACATCATGAAGTTATGGGCAGTCGCAGGAGTGTTGACTGCAACATTCCACGGTGTTCGCGAAAGGTAAGAAAATTGCGTGATTACCTTGAGATCGCCGTAGTTCGGATTCCGCCACATCGTGTTGATAAACCCGACCTCGGGTTCATAGAGGTAACGGTTCGCCGAGCTGCTGGAACCCGGGCAGCCGTAGCCATAACAAGTCAAAGCGCCCCCGGTAGGCGTGGCGTATGTCGTGTCCTTGCCGAAATATACGCCGCTGTAATACCCATAGAACATCCACTTCGGAGTGAACTGCCATTCCACGCCAGCGAGTCCCGATCCGGACTTAACGCCTGACAGTGTGCCGTCTGCCTTGACGATAAGGTCAGGTGCGCCTGTGTTGCCAATGTACCGGCCGCCCCCAGAGCTGTAGTACGCCGTGGAAATGAACCGGAGGTTCTTGATCAATTCGACGTTCAGAGTGGCTGCGACGCCGCCCCCGTGAATCGTTGTGAAATTCGTGTTTGAAGGAAGAAAGCCAAAGGTTGATGACGGGGTCGAGGAGACCAGGTTCACGGCTTTGAAGGTCCGCAGCAATCCTGCGAGATCGACGTGGAAGTGATGACCCCAGGGGGTTGCATCGTAGGACGTCTTTGCAATCACGTCAGGAAACAGGTTAGGGATGCTGGTGTTGTTAACGCCGAGCGCGCTGCTGGTATTTCCGCTATTGGAGTCAAACTGGCCGCCGTAGTTGTTTCCCTGGCCGTTCAATAGACCGCTGCTCGGAACGGTTACAGGGATGGTAACGGTGCTGGCAAGAAGTTGCTGAGGGTTTTCGAACGAAACACCGAACGCCCATTCTTTCGTTGGGTGCACGATCGCGCGAATCCCGGCTGCACGTGTGTAAGTGAGGCCCAAATAGTAATTCGTGTCCATTTCCTGTCCGTAAAAGAGGTCACTGGGCAATGCCGAAAGGCCATTGCGGTTGGGAGTCAACAAGCTCCAGGATTGGCCGCCGAGGACTTCCCACATACCGCGCCTGTAATCCACCCAGTAGAGGCGCAGGCGAAGCGAATCGCTGTTGCTGGTCACGTTGCCGCTCGGAGCCAGATACCCCAAAAAGTCAGCCTCGAGGTAACCGGTGACATCGGCTTCGCCGAATTTCGCGTGCGTTCTCAAGCCGAGGCGCGAGTTTTGTGCTGAAAACTTATCCTCACTGACGCGGCCCAGGAGCGTGTTGTTGAACGGAATTGCATTGAAGCTGGTTCCGATGCTGCCGCCGCCCTGAGTCGTCATGTTCGTCGAGCGGTAGATGTTCGTCATATCCATGAAACCGAGGGGATAGAATTCCGCTCCGCCGATCTTAAAATAAAGCGGCGATTCTTTTTCCGTACCCTGGCCCGCCAGTGCAGCGGAGGATGTGCCGAGAGTGCGCGAAGCCGAGCCAATCGCCGCGACCGGTGCTGGCTCTGAAGAAACTGCAACAGGAGTCTCTGCCGGTGCGGTTGCGGGCTCTGAAGCTGCCATGCCCAGCTTGCCATACAGTTCTTCCATTTTGAGTTGCTGTGCCTTCAAAGCCGCGCGTTGCGATTCGAGTTCGGCTCTTTGTTCCTCGACCAGGCTGCGAAGGTCCTGCACTTCGTTTTCGATGACCGAGCTCGCCGGTTTGACCGTTGCGACAGGCTGATCGGGAACAGCCGCCGCGGTGGTTACCGCCGCTGTCGTTTCCTCCTTGCCGGTCTCCTTGGCATCGTTCGCCAGCAACGGAGCTGCCGCAAGACTCATGCTTAACAGCATTGCTGCAAGTACTCGCATTCCTTTCCTCCTCAAAGAAGTCCTAAGACTTGTATTTATTGATCCACGCAATTGCCATATGAACCGCGAGATTGGCTCCCCTGGCAACTCCAGGTCTCCCAAGTTCGTTGACCTGTTCCCCATGAATGCAGTCTTTCTACGCCTCATCCCCGAGGCTTGACGCCGATTACCCCAACTCAGGGATTTTTGTTTTTCCCACAACCACATCAAAAAATCCGACACTGGCATCGATGGGTCCGATGAAACTAAAGGGACGGGCTTACCGTGGGGTGAGAGGAGTGTTAATTCTATGTTACAAACTCAGGTTGGCGTGTACACAAGACTCGTTCCGCTTCTGAATACGCCGCTTAAGCTGTTACAAATAAATAACATAGTCTTTTGTTGACGAAGCGTGAATTCGGGCATAAATTGACCCGGGAAAGCGGAAAGTCATTTATGAGATGCCCGTTCGCATGGCTGTTAATTCTTTCCTTCCTGCCATCGGTTCTGCCGGCACAAGAATCGTCCGAGGCATTGCCTGGCATCATTAGCATGAACGAGGAACCTCACCATCATCTTGTTCTTCATAACAACTACATCAATGTCTTTAAAGTGGAAGTCCTTCCCGGAGATACCATCGCGATGCACCGACATCAGGATGACACGATTGCCCTCGCGATTGGGGATCAGGAAGTCACCATCGGTATTCCCGGAAAACCGGAGGTGCACCAGAAAAATGCGAATGGGCAGATTCGATTGCAGCGCACCGGCTATGTCCATTCCACGCGCAACGAGAGTCCGGCTCCGTACCGCACTGTTGCTGTCGAGCTGCTCCAGCCGCAAACCAATCCACGCAATCTCTGCGCCCCAGCCATTGCGGGCCTGCCTCTCAACTGCCCGAAGCCATTTCCCGCCAGTGGGCCTGCAAAGCAGGTTGGCATCGCGCAATTTGAAACCGATCAGACTCGAGTTACGCTGATCCGAATCCGCCCGCTCCGTCAAGCGACGCTGGGCGAAACAGGCCGCGATGTATTGGTTGTCACCACGGAGCGAGCGGAGATTTCGACCGCGCCGGGGAAACTTACGACGCGGACACTGGAGAGCGGGGAGCCCGTTTGGATTTCGCGCGGGAAGCCTCGACAAATTCTGACGAATATCGGCGACCGGGATTTGAGCATCCTGAACGTTGAATTCAAACCCTGATCCGGCGGAGGAAAAGCGATTCGCCGGGACTGTATTTGTTGCAGCCGATTTCAAGATACCATCGCGATCTCCAGGTAGGCCAATGAAGCGTGGGTGGAAGGCAACTGCAAGAGGCTCCGGGAGCGGCGATTTCGGGCACTTATGCGCTCCATACGAAATCCTTATGATTCATTTATGACGATCACAAAATGAGAACCAATCGAGAGATATCTTCGATTTGACGGATTTGGCCACTCGCTGTACATTGCCAGTTCGCTGAGCTAAATCGGGTCCGCTCGGCCCGTCCCTGGGATTCAATTTTACGGTTCTTAAAAGGAGATCCTTCCAATACCATGACAAAGTATAAACTTGAATACATCTGGCTAGACGGCAGAAAGCCGGTTCCTGAATTGCGCGGCAAGACGCTTATCAAGAGTTTCGACAAGACGCCCACGCTTGCGGATATGCCCAAATGGGGATTTGACGGCAGCTCGACGATGCAGGCCGAGGGCAAAAGTTCCGATTGCGTCTTGAAACCTGTCGCCTTATATCCCGACGGCGCTCGCAAGGACGGCTTTATCGTCCTGAGCGAAGTCATGCACGCCGACGGCACCCCGCATTCCACCAACATGCGCGCGACCATCGAGAACGATCCGGACCTTTGGATCGGCCTTGAACAGGAATATTTCCTCTACAAGGATGGCCGTCCTCTGGGTTTCCCGGAACACGGGCATCCCAGCATTCCGCAGGGCCCGTACTACTGCGGCGTTGGATATAAGTATATGGGATCCATCGCGCGCACCATCGTCGAGGAACACTTGGAGCTTTGCCATTTCGCGGGGATCAATCACGAAGGCATCAACGCGGAAGTCGCCAAAGGACAGTGGGAATTCCAGATTTTCGCCAAAGGTTCCGCCAAGGCCGCGGACGATACCTGGACCGCACGCTACCTGATGGCGCGCCTCTGCGAGAAATATGAAGTGGACCTTGTCCTCCACTGTAAACCGATCAAGGGCGACTGGAACGGCTCCGGCATGCACACGAACTTCTCGACAAAATACATGCGTGAAATCGGCGGCAAGGAATATTTCGAGGCGCTGATGAAAGCCTTCGAGAAATATATCCCCGAACACATTGCAGTGTACGGCCCGGACAACCACCTGCGCCTGACCGGCCTGCACGAAACGCAAGCCATCGACAAATTCAGCTACGGCCTCTCCGACCGCGGCGCTTCCATCCGCATGCCGATCAACTTCATTAAGGACGGCTACAAGGGCTACCTCGAAGACCGCCGCCCGAACTCGGAAGGCGATCCCTACCAGATCGTTTCCCGCGTTCTGCAGACGATCAACAGCGTGCCGAAGCCGGTTGCGGCCAAAGCTTAGGACGATTCAGAAGGCCTTTCACGGCACAGCTTTTAAAGCAAAACGCCCCGGCGAAAACTGGGGCGTTTTGCTTTTCGCAGGGTTGGTGAATCCTGGCGGCTCCATTGGCATTCAAGGCCGGGCAGTCAGAAGCCTGTCCTGCACACTAAGGAAGATTCGGCGGTAATTGCTCGCGGACACTGACTCCGCTCATACGCCGCGTCATCATTTCCTCCGCTAAATTCAAAATTCGGTCGACGGCGGCCCGTGGCGATAGTCCGCGCGCGTGGATATTCGAGATGAGATTCCGGTTCGCGTCAGTGTGACCTGTACGCGGCCCGTAACCCATGTAGGCGGAAAGGCTTTCCGCGGTGGCGAGCCCGGGGCGTTCGCCGATCAGCAGAATGGCGACACGTGGGGCCAGCAGCTCGCCGATTGCATTCAGGATTCCCACACGGCAGTGGCGAATCACGAAGGTGTGGCCGACGGACCATCCGCGCGCGCACACTCCTTCGTGTAGTAAAGGCAACATCGCGGGAACTTGCGACGCGACCGCTGTGACCGACAGGCCGTCGCCGATTGCAATTTGAATGTCGCTAGCGCGCGGGCATTGCTTAGCAATGATCCGTTTCGATTCCTCGGGGAAGCAGCGCCCCAGGTCTGGATGCAACAAATACTCTTCCTTGGAACGAGCTTTCGTGCGCAACTCGAACAGATTCCACTGCTGGATGAACGCCGCGCCGAAGGCGGATTCCATGTCGAGCTCAGCGCGGACGGCGTCTCGCGCCGCGGCGTGGGCTTCGCGCAAATCCAGCTGCGTCTCTGTGCGATACGCGCTTCCCGCACGGCCTGCGAAAATGCGCGCCGGCGTGCGCTCCCTGATTTTCCGCAACGCCTCCGGAAAATCCGGCGCCAGAGGGGAATCCGCGTCTTTCGCCATTTAGACCATCTCTCCCAGGGAAGACTCGAGTCCCTGCATGAGCCGGCGCCGCGCAGAGGAATCGAGCAGCGCAGGCGTCTCGCCCTGAAAGATTCTCCTGTTTCGCAGCCAATCGAGAAATTCCGGCGCGGGCCGCAGGTGGAAAATCTTTCTTGCGGCGAGCGCATCGTGGTAGCTGGTGGATTGATAATTGAGCATCACGTCGTCCGAACAGGGAACGCCCATAAAATAATTGCAGCCGGCCGCCGTGAGCAGGAGAAGAAGATTGTCGGCGGAATTCTGATCGGCTTCGGCGTGATTGGTGTAGCAGACATCGCAGCCCATCGGAAGACCGAGCAGCTTGCCCATGAAATGATCTTCGAGGCCGGCGCGGATAATTTGCCTCTCATCGTAAAGATATTCCGGGCCGATAAATCCCACAACGGTATTCACCAGGAACGGATGGAACACGCGCGCAACTCCGTACGCGCGCGCCTCAAGCGTGAGCTGATCGACGCCGTGGTGAGCCTGCGCGGAAAGCGCGCTTCCTTGGCCCGTTTCAAAATACATCGCGTTGTCGCCCTTCCATCGAACGTCGCGCCGCGCATGATGTTCCAGAACCCTTTCGCGGCCCTCGCGCAGCATTTCCAGCGTGATTCCGAAACTGCGGTTCGCCGCTTCCGTGCCCGCGATGGATTGGAAAAGCAAATCCACCGGCGCGCCGTGCTTCATCGCTTCGAGCTGCGTGGTGATATGCGCGAGGCAGCAGGATTGCGTCGGCACTTCATACGCGTCGATCAGCCGGGCCAGGGCGTGCAGAATTGCGCCGACGGTTTCCGGGGAATCCGACGCCGGATTCACTCCGATCACGGCGTCGCCGCAGCCGTAAAGGAGTCCCTCGAACGCGGCCATCAGAATGCCGCCAATGTCATCGACCGGGTGGTTCGGCTGGACGCGAATTCCCAGCACGCCGCGCTCGCCCATCGTGTTGCGGCAGCGCGTCACGTTCCTGATTTTCGCTGCGGCGAGAACCAAATCTTTGTTGCTCATGATCTTAGCGGCCGCTGCGGCGATTTCGGGAATGATCGCCCATTTCAATTGCTTCAATTGTTGTTCGGTGGTCCCGTCGTCAAGAATGAATTCACGGAATTCGCCGACGGTCATGCTCCTGATCGGTTGAAAACTTTCCTGGTCGTGGGATTCCAGAATCAGGCGGCTCACTTCATCTTCGGTTGGACCGATAAGCGGATTTTCGACGATTTCAGCAAGGGTGAAGCCAGCAAGTCTGCGCTTCGCGGCAACACGTTCGCGCTCCGAGCGCGCGGCGATGCCGGCTAATTGATCGCCGGATTTTTGCTCGTTGGCCTTGGCCAACACTTCGCGCAGATCGCTGAAGACAAAACGCTCGGCCATGGAATTCCTGGGAGAAACGTTACAACACGTTAGAAAGTAGCATCAATCGTGGGAAGAAGAAAAAGATTAACAGGGAGAAATCAGAGGTTCACAGAGAACACACCGCGGCAGCATCGCAACCGAATGGAGCTTCCGCAGCCTGTAAAGCCGAATTTGTAGCCATTCGCAACGGCCGGGCTGAAGATCATCCATCCCAGGCAAACTTAAATTCATCGCGCCGCGCGAAAAATTCAAGGTTGACTGGTGAAGAGCGAGTAATTCCGTGCGACGGATGCAGGTTGAATGGTTTTCACCAGTCACTAGTCCCTGGTCACCAAAGTCACAAGTCACCAGTCGCAATGAAACTTGGTGCCCGAAAGAGGACTCGAACCTCCACTCCCTTGCGAGAACTAGCTCCTGAAGCTAGCGCGTCTGCCAATTCCGCCATTCGGGCTTGCATGTTGGTGAGACCAGGCAAAAACATTGTGCCCGTGCCGGGCAGGGTTGTCAACGCGAGGACGCGGACAAAGCAGAACTGATTTCATCCAAAATCGCGCGTGCCGCCGCTTCCGGATCGGGCGCCCCGGTAATGGGTCTCCCGATCACCAGATAATCGGCTCCGGCTCGAATCGCTTCCGCCGGAGTCGCCACGCGCGCCTGATCGTCGGCTTTCCGTCTTGCCGCTCTTCCCGCCGGACCGGCAAATTCCGGCCGCACGCCGGGGACGACCGTGAGGAAATTTTTCCCACAGGCGCGGCGGATTGCCCGTACCTCGTGTGGCGATGCCACGACGCCGTCCAGGCCGGCCTTCTGGGCCAGCCGCGCCAATTTCACCACACGTTTTGAAGCTGGACCGGCAATGCCGACTTCCCGGAGGGCCGCGTTGTCCATGCTTGTAAGAACCGTTACCCCAATCAGCCTGGGAAGCAACGCCTTTGGAAGCCTCGATTCGTCCCTGGCTTTGGCAGCAGCCTGCATCATGGCTATGCCGCCGAGGGTATGGACATTCATGAGGCGCACCCCCGGAAGGGAGAGAGCGCTCGATACAGCACCCGAGACCGTATTCGGAATATCGTGAAATTTTAGGTCGAGGAAAATTTCCGGGCCTAATTGGCGGAGCTTTTCCACGGACGATGGTCCGGCGGCAGTAAATAAGTGTATATTTATCTTAAACATGCCAACAACTGGGGCCAGAGTTTGTGCTAATTCGAGAGCAGGCTCAAGAGAAGGGAAATCGAGTGCGAGAATAAGTTTCTGGCGAGCTCGGTCGGTCAGGGACGTTTCGGCACCTCGAGTAGCTCGATCTTCAGCCTGGAGATGCCCCTTTCCTGAATGCCCAGCCGGCAGGCGACCAGATACGAGACATCCAGTTCCCGGTCGTCGACGAACGGCCCTCTGTCATTAATGCGGACCAACTGGGCAACGTGAGTCTTGGGATTGGATACGCGAATCAGGGAGCCAAATGGAAGGTCTGGGCTGGCTCCGGTGGAGCCGTACATGTCGTATTTTTCGCCGCTGGCGGTCTTGCGCCCGTTAAATTTCGCACCGTACCAGCTGGCCTTGGCAGACCAGACTCGAATCGGCTTAACCGGCTGGCTCGTATGGGCTACGAGAGGAGCTTCCAAGCCTTGGGTTACCAGGAACATCAAGGGCAACCAGCGGAGAGCGGCCCAAATCATAAAAAGTCGCCTACGCAATATTTTCCCCCTGAGCTACAAGCACATGAAAATGGTACCATGCGGCAAGGGCTGATTCAAGGACAATCGACCTTTAGAGAACCCACTAAACTACTGATTGTATTAATCTTATACTTTGCACAAGCCTTTTCCAGCTCGCCAGGCAGTCTCTCGCAAGTATCCGGCCGTGAAAAATTGGCTGTGCCGATCTGCACCGCTCGCGCTCCTACTACCATGTACTCAAGGACATCTTCGGCTGTCTCGATTCCGCCCAGGCCGATCACCGGAATCTTGACCGCTCGGCTGGCCTCATAAACAAGGCGGAGAGTGATGGGCTTGATGGCCGGGCCTGACAGTCCCCCGGTTACCCTACCGATCTTTGAATGGCGGGTTTGCAAATCAACGCTCATGGCCTGGTAGGTATTGGCGACGGTCAGGGCGTCGGCTCCCGCCTCTTCCGCAGCCTTGGCGATGATAGTGATGTCCGTAACGTTGGGCGACAGCTTTACCCACAAGGGCCTGCGGGAGAGTTTCCGTGCTGTACCGACAACTTGAGCAACCATTCGAGGATCGCTGCCGAACTGGATCCCGCCGTGGGCTGTGTTGGGGCAGGAAATATTGAGTTCATAGGCCGCGAGGCCTTCTCCATCTTCAAGAATTTCGATGACGCCAGCATATTCTTCCACGGCGTAGCCGAAAACATTCGCGATGACCGCTGTTCGATACACGCGCAGCGCCGGCAACTTTTCAGCGACAAACGCGCGCGCGCCGATATTTTGCAGGCCCACGGCGTTGAGCATTCCCGAAGGAGTTTCGCAGAGCCGGGGAGCGGGTGCGCCGGCGATCGGTTCGAGGGAGAGTCCTTTCACGACAATGCCGCCGAGGCAATTCAAATCCAAAAGGTGCGCAAACTCGACACCATAGCCAAAAGTTCCGCTCGCGGCCAAAATAGGATTGGAGAGGCGCAACGCGCCGATTTCGACGGAGAGGTCTGTGCCGGGCACAGTCACTCGGGAGATTTTATCACGGCTGCGATCCGCCGGCGTTGCCGCAATTGAGGAAAACTTGCACAGGAGGCCCGCGTGTCTCCTCGACGGGTTTCGAATGCCTGAGCGCAAAGCCGCGGTCGATACCCCGGCGCCACGTGATGCCCTATATCGGGTCCCATATCCGGCTTCGAGACAGGCTCCCTCTGTGCTAGCATATTCGACCGATGCACATCGTTGAAAAATCCCAATTGATGACGGCTACCGAAATTGACCGCACGGTGCAGCGGTTGGCCCACGAGATTGTCGAAAAAAGCGGTGGGACGGCAAACCTCGCTCTGATTGGAATCCGTCGTCGCGGTGTCCCGCTGGCAGCGAGGATCGCACAGGCGATGCGCGGGATTGACGGCGTGGACGTGCCCGTGGGGACCCTGGACATCACGCTGTACCGCGACGATCTTTCCAAAGTAGCTGCCCATCCGGTTTTGCAATCGAGCGACATTCCATTTTCGGTGGACGACAAGGACCTCGTCGTCGTCGACGATGTACTCTACACAGGGCGCACCATTCGCGCGGCAATGAATGGGCTCTTCGATCTTGGGCGTCCCAAGCGCGTGCGGCTGTGCGTGCTCATCGATCGCGGGCACCGCGAACTGCCGGTCGAGGCGACCTTCATCGGGCGCACGGTACAGACCAGCGACGCGGAAATCATTGAAGTCCGCTTGAACGAAATCGATCGGGAAGAGCGCGTCGTGCTCGTTGAGCGCGTTCCCTGACCCGGAGCATTCGGTTTTGGCTCCTGAAAGAATTCTGAGGACCGTTGTGTCATTTCGATTCGGCCACATGCTCGGGATCGAACCGCTAAGCGCCGACGAAATTGTATTTCTCCTGGACCAGTCGAAACCTTTTCAGGAAATCCAGAAACATCCGCTAAAGAAACTCGCCACGTTGCGCGGAAAAACCGTGGCTCTGGCGTTTTTTGAGCCTTCCACGCGGACGCGAATCAGTTTTGCGACGGCCGCCTCCCGCCTGGGCGCGGACCAGATGAACCTGCAGGCGGAATCGTCGAGCCTGAAAAAGGGCGAGTCCCTGCTGGATACGATCCGCACGCTGGACGCGATGAAGCCTGATTGTATCGTAATACGACATAGTTCCTCGGGCGCGCCCGAATTTGTCACGCGGCATTTACCGCTTCCCGTAATCAACGCGGGAGACGGCACACACGAGCACCCGACGCAGGCGTTACTCGATGCGCTGACGATTCGCGACCGGCGCGGGACGCTGGAAAATCTCAATATCACGATTCTCGGCGATATCCTGCACAGCCGCGTGGCGCGCTCGAATATTCACCTGCTTACAAAATTCGGCTGCCGCTTCACGCTCTGCGGCCCGCCCATGTGGGTGCCGCGCGAGATCGATTGCATTGGACCGCCGGGGGCTTCGATCCGCCGCGTTGCAAAAATCGAGGAAGCGCTGGAGGGCGCGGACGCTGTGTTAACTCTCCGCGTTCAACAGGAGCGCCTCTACGAACCCGCGCTCGCACTTGACGAATATATTTTGCAGTATCAACTTACGCCGGAGCGTTTGCGCCTCGCAAAACCCGGCGCGCTGGTTCTGCATCCCGGGCCGATGATTCGCGGCCTGGAAATCGATCCCGCGGTGGCCGACGGGCCGCAATCGTGCGTGCTCGATCAGGTGACCAACGGACTCGCGGTGCGCATGGCGCTGCTGTTTCTGATGATCGGCGCCCACGCGGACGCACCTTCGGAAAAGGACTCTTCACATGCTGCTGATTAGCAACGGACGGTTGATCGATCCCGCGAGCGGCGTCGACGCGCCGCGAGACATTTTGCTCGAGGGCGATCGCATCGCCGCGGTCGCGTCACAGGGGCAACTGGGCGCGCGCGCGAAAGACGCCGCCATTTTCGATGCGACAAATTTGATTGTCGCTCCCGGGTTCATCGATTTGCATTGCCACCTGCGCGAGCCGGGCGGCGAATCCTCGGAAACGATTGAGACCGGCACGCGGGCCGCGGCGCATCGGCGGCTTCACGGCCGTATGCCCGATGCCGAACACGCGACCGGTGAACGACAACGCATCGCTGACCCGCTCGATTGTGGAACGCGCCGCCGCGGTTTCTCCTGTGCGCGTGTGGCCGATCGGCGCAGCGTCGGTGGGAAGCAAGGGCGAAGCGATTTCCGAAATCGCGGCCATGAAACAGGCGGGGATTGTCGCCGTCTCCGACGACGGGCGTCCCATCGCCAGCGCGAAATTATTGCGGCAGGTGATGGAATATTGCCGCGAACTGAATTTGCCGGTGATCGATCATTGCGAGGACAGTTCTCTATTTGCCGGAGCTGTGATGCGCGAGGGAAAACAGTCCGTGCGGCTCGGCCTGCGCGGGATGCCCGCGGCGACGGAATCGCTGTGCGTCGCGCGCGACGTGCAGGTGGGCGAATTGACCAATTGCCGGCTGCACATCGCGCATCTTTCCGCGCGCGCATCGCTTGAACTTGTGCGTCGCGCGAAGGCCAACGGCTTGCCCGTGACGTGCGAAGTGACGCCGCATCATTTCACGCTCACCGATGAAGACGTTCAATACGACACACGCTTCAAAATGAATCCGCCGCTCGCTTCGCGCGAAGATCGCGACGCGCTGATCGCCGGACTGGCCGACGGAACCGTGGACGCCATCGCCACCGATCACGCCCCGCACGAAGCCGCTCTGAAAAATGTGGAATTCGACAAAGCGCCGTTTGGCGTGACGGGATTTGAAACCGCGATCGGCCTGGCCCTTGAACTCGTGCACTCCGGCCAGATTTCGCTGATGCGCATGGTGGAATTATTCACTTCGGGACCGGCGCATATCATCGGCAAGCAACGTCGCGTCGCCGAAAATGAGCCGGGCGACCTGACGATTTTTTCCATGGAACACCAATGGATATTCCGCGCGGAAGATTCCGCCAGCAAATCAAAAAATTCCCCGTTCGATGGCCGCGCCTTTCGCGGCGCCCCGATAGCCACAGTCGTGGCCGGACGCATCGTTTACCAGAGATGAATCAGCCACAGAGGCACAGAGACATAGGGAACAGCAAAGAAGAGGAATGAATCTACGGATTCAAACAGACGAGCACGGATAAAAGCGAAAATGGTTTGAAATCTGAGGATTGAAATTAAGATTTGAAACGAACCAAGACCGATAAACCTGGTTGCCGCCGCTAAAATCGCAATTTCCCGCCGTTTTCTTTTATCCCTGTTTATCTGTGTGAATCCGTGGTTCCAGGCTCCGTGGTTTTCTCTGTGACTCTGTGCCTCTGTGGCGGATCGGGTTTAGTGCGCGCCGGGTTCGGCGGCGGGGTGCATGCCGTGTTGAGGGACTTCGTGGACGCCACGGGCGGGGGGTTCCTGGTGGACGCGGTAAAAATGATCGAGCGGGCCGGGGCCTTTACCGATCGAGAATCCTTTTTCGATCGCCTTGGTGACATAGGCTTTCGCCAGCAGGACAGCTTCCTGCAACGGGCGCCCGCAGGCAAGTTGCGCGGCAATCGCCGACGCGAAGGTGCAACCCGATCCGTGGGTGTTTTCACTTTTCAAGTGGTCGCCGCCGAGAGTGAGCATTTGCGTGCCATCGTAGAGGACATCGATTGCCTTATCCATATGGCCGCCCTTGACGACAACGGCGCGCGCGCCGCGTTCGACGATCTTGCGTGCTGCCGCTTCCATCGCGAGCGGATCCTTGATCGGGATTCCGGATAGAATCTCCGCTTCAGCAATATTCGGGGTGACGACGGTCGCGCGCTTCATTAATTCTTCCGCGATATATTTTATTCCGCCTGCGTCGATCAAATCCTTGTCGCCGGCCGTGGATTTCATCACCGGATCGAGAACCACGTTTGCAACACCGGCGCGGTCCAGGAATTCGCCGACCACCACGGCGTTTCCGCGATGTCCCAGCATTCCGATTTTGATGGCGGAAATCTTAATGTCATCGAGCAACATGTCGAGTTGCGCGCGCAGTTCGGCGGCCGGGGTGTCATGAACGGATTTCACGCCCTGCGTGGATTGCACGGTGATGGCGGTGATGGCGGCTATCCCGTAACAATTTTGAGCGGAAAAAGTTTTCAGGTCCGCGGCAATACCCGCGCCGGCGGAAGGATCGAAACCCGCGATCGTCAGAACGATCGGCGGAGCAGCATTCACATGATTGGACAATTCTTCGCGCCCTCCGCGCCGGAACACGCCTGCAAAAAACTCAACCGGCTGCGCCGAAAAACCGCGCGAGACGGCAAGTCGAAATGTACGCGCGCGACCGTCCCCACGCAATACAATTTTTCACGGGTGAGTTGCAAGCAAAGAACATTTCAGCGAGCGATAAAACCGGGGATCGGCAAATCCGGTATCACGGAAACAAACCGCGGACCTGAGTGGCCTCGGCGACGCGGCCGACGGCAAGGATGTACGCGGCGGCGCGGGGCGGGACATGGTTTTTGCGCATGGATTCGTACACGTCGTTGAACGCGCGCTTCATCACGAATTCGAGTTTGGAATTGACTTCCGCCGCCTGCCAGAAAAATCCCTGAAGATCCTGCGCCCATTCGAAATAGCTGACGGTCACGCCGCCGGCGTTGGCAAGAATATCGGGAATCACGAATACGCCTTTACGCGTGAGAATTTCATCGGCGTGGGGCGTTGTGGGGCCGTTCGAGGCTTCGGCGACGATTTTGGCCTTGATTTGATCGGCGTTGTGCAGCGTGATCACATTTTCCAACGCCGCGGGAATCAGGATGTCGCACTTGAGCGCGAGAAGTTCGTCGTTCGAGATGCGTCCCGCTCCCGGCATGCCGACGACGGTGCCGGAACGCTCCTTATAGCGCATAGCGCGCAACGGATCGATGCCGCGCGGATTATGCACGCCGCCGCGGGAATCGCTGATCGCGACGATCTTGGCTTTTTTCTCGGCGAACAGCCGCGCCACGGCTGAGCCAACATTTCCAAAGCCCTGAATCGCGATGCTCGCGCCGCGCAACGAAATCTTTTTGACCTTGCAGGCTTCCTCGACCACGTTCAAGCACGCCGCGACCGGTGGCTTCGCTGCGTCCTTCGGAGCCGCCGATCGATACCGGCTTGCCGGTCACGACGCCGGGTGAAGCATGTCCCACGGTCATGTCATAGGTGTCCATGATCCACGCCATCGTTTGCGCGTCGGTGTATACGTCCGGCGCGGGAATATCGACTTCGGGCCCGATGATGGGAGCAATTTCAGCGGCGTATCGGCGCGTCATGCGCTCGAGCTCGCCTTTGGACATGCGCTTGGGATCGCAGATGACCCCGCCCTTGGCGCCGCCGTAGGGCAGATTCACTGTCGCGGTCTTCCATGTCATCCACGCAGCCAGCGCCTTGATTTCGTCGAGGGTAACATTTGGGTGATAACGCAAACCGCCCTTCGCCGGACCGCGCGCCACATTGTGTTGGACGCGGAAGCCGGTGAAAACTTTTGTCTGGCCATTATCCATCTTTACCGGAATCGCGACTTCCATGACGCGTTTTGGAGTGCGCAGAATCTGACGCAGGCCCGGATCGAGCTTCAGGTATTCCGCCGCCATATCGAACTGGATTTGAGCGATGCGAAACGGGTTCAGTTCTTCGCGCGGAGCCATCCGCGGAAGGACGGGTTGTGGGACTGTTTTCACCACAGTGGCCATGGACGTTTCTCTCCTTGAGTGTCGCGACCCTGATTGAAACGACGACTACGCACTCGCCGAATGTCGGGAAGACGATTGATATTGCGAGCGGCATTCGGCCGAACAGAAATGCAAAACCTGGCCCGGTTGCTCCAACGGAAACGAAATCTCAGGCGAGACATACGTGCCGCACCACGGATCGCGGTGCAGGGGAATCGCCGACCGGGAAGGCTCTGGACGAGGCCGGGGCGCTGCTCCTGATTTCCCCGTTGCCCGGGCCAGCAGCGTGCGCATCAGCCAAGCCAGACTGCGGCTCATTGCACGGCTTAGCCATTGATCAATTCGGTCTTGTACACTCACCCGCCCGACACTTTCCAGCGGCTCATTGTGGCCCGGCCTGCCGCACGTGTTCCCGGTCCGCCATCGCATCCGGAAACCAAGCCAGCCGCAACCACCCGTATGATCGACTGTCCAGAGATCATTTATTGCCTGTACAGTAACCCGAGTGTAGTCAACCGGGAAAAGCGGTGTCAACCAAAGAACGGCGCTATTTTAGGCCGGGATGCCCTGAAAAGACATTCGGGAGTTCAAAGCCGAAGTGAAATACAACTATATATTTAATAATAAAGGACTTACCGGAGTGTCCGTACGTCGTGGACGTATAACGATTTCCTAATGCTTCAGGAATGAGCGGGTATGGAATCGGCACCCACATAGGGCTTGAGAGCCTCGGGAATAACCACTGAGCCGTCGGCCTGCTGATAATTCTCGACGAGGGCAAGCCATGTGCGTCCCACGGCCAAACCCGAGCCGTTGAGCGTGTGCACGAATTCGCTCTTGCCGCCTTTTGGTTTAAAGCGGATTCCGGAGCGGCGCGCCTGAAACGCTTCGGTATTGGAGCAGGAAGAAATTTCCATGAATTCGTTGGAGGACGGCAGCCACACTTCGATGTCGTAGGTTTTGGAGGATGCAAAACCCATGTCGCCGGTGCACAACAGCATGACGCGGTAGTGTAGGCCGAGCTTTTGCAGGACGCGCTCGGCGTCGGCAACCAGAGTTTCCAGTTCGTCGTAGCTGTGTTCAGGCCGAGTAAATTTGAACATTTCCACTTTCTGAAACTGGTGCTGGCGCTTTAGGCCGCGCGTGTCTTTTCCGGCGGCTCCTGCCTCGGACCTGAAGCAGGAAGTCCAGGCGCAGACTTTGACCGGCAGCATATCGGCGTCGAGTGTCTCTTCCCGGTACATGCTGGTGAGTTCGACTTCGGCTGTCGGCGTCAGATATAAATCCGTGCCCTCCAGATGAAACATATCTGCGGCAAATTTCGGCAACTGGCCGACACCAGTGAGCGCGTCGGTATTCACGATGAAAGGCGGAAGAATTTCCGTGTATCCATTGGCCGCGTGAGTATCGAGAAAAAAGTTAGCCAAGCCGCGTTCCATCCGCGCGCCCAGTCCCCGGTAGAGAGCAAATCGTGCACCTGACATTTTTGCGGCGCGCTGGAAGTCGAGGATGCCGGCGGCCTCCGCGATTTCCCAGTGGGGCAGCGGCTTGAAATCGAATTTCGGAGGCGCGCCCCAACGGCGGACTTCGATGTTGGCGGCGGCGTCATTGCCTACCGGCACGGAGTTGTGCGGGCGATTGGGAATGGTCAGCATGAAAGCGGCAAGTTGCGCGTCGAGCACAGTGGTGCGCTCGTCAGCGAGCTTGATTTCATCGGAGACCCGCTTCATTTCGGTGAGCAATGCGGAAGCGTCCTCGCCGGCTTTCTTGCGGCGCGCGATTTCCTCCCCGGCTTTATTCCGCTCGGCTTTCATGCGCTCGGCAGCGGTGATGCGTTCGCGGCGCTCCTGATCCAGCGCGCTGAAGGCTGCAAAATCGATCGTGACGCCGCGATTGGCGGCCATCTGCCGGAATTCGTCGAGGTGTTCCCGAAAATATCCAAGATCATGCATGGGGAATAGAATACATGAGAAGTTGCGCGTGGAAAGCCCAAAGTCAAATCGGAAGCACGGATGCACACAGATGGACACGGATGAAAGCAAAGAAAGATGAAAATTGAAAATTATTGAGAATCGCTGAATCTTGTCTTAACCCCCACACTCCCAAGTTTTAATTCTTGGTTTTTATCCCTGTTTATCTGTGTGCATCGGCGGTTCCATCTTCCGCCTTCAACCGATTTTAGTTGTGCTAGCATTTGAAAGAGCTAAATATGCCAATCGAAATCAAGACGGAAGCTGCATTTACCAGGCATGTCCGCCGGAACACGGACCAGTTTGAGTTTATCCGTTTCCGCGTGGATGGACCTGTAGCGCGGCTCACGATCCATCATCCAGAACACAATTTGCTGAACGAAGCGCTGCTGCGCGAACTGGCGCAGAGCATCGAGACGGTCACGGAAACTGCTTCGGTGAAGCTGATTGTTCTCGACGCCGCTGGAAAAGTATTTTCCGGGGGCGTGGACATCGGCGAATACACAGCGGAGCGGGCGTTTTCCATGCTGGACGCGTTTCATTCCGCATGCATCGCGATGGTGGAAGCCACTCAACCGGTGTTGGTGATCGTGGATGGTCCGGCGATTGGAGGAGGCGCCGAGTTGATCGCGTACGGCGATCTGGTGATTGCGACGCCGCGAGCGAAATTCGCTCTGCCGGAAATTACGATAGGGATGTTTCCGCCCCTTGCTTCAACGATGTTTCCACACATCATCGGCCCGAAACGCGCTCTGGAACTGGTGCTGACCGGCGAAGCCATCACGGCCGAACGCGCGCGCGATCTGGGACTGGTAAACCGGCTGGTTCCCGAAGCGCAGCTTCAGACGGCGGTGAACGAGCTCATCGGTAAAATTACAGCGCAGTCGGGAGCCGTGCTAGGCATGGCCAAAAAGGCGGTGCTGGGCGGGATGGGATTATCGCTTCGCGAGGCCTTGCGGAATTCGATGAACATTTTTCTGAACGAACTCTACCGCCTCGAGGATTCTCAGGAAGGCCTGCGCGCGCTGCTTGAAAAGCGCAAGCCGGAGTGGAAGAATCGGTAAGACGGCCTAAGGCGCCACCCCGCCGCGCGAAAGCAGTGTATGGACGATCCTCTGAACACTCCGGAAGTGCCGCCTTTCGAGCACGGCCGAGAGTCTGACAACACGCCGAACGGGCCTGCCGAGAACACGCAGGCAGGATCCATCACCCACGGGCAAATTGCAGAGTCATACTCCGCCGGCGAACCAACATGGGGAAAAACGATCCCGAATGTTCCTCTCGAAAATGGCGCCGCCGGTCGCCGCGCTTTCCGGCACAATCTTTTTCTTCTCTTTGGGCTATCCCTCGCGGCATTCACGCTAACGGCGTGGATCCTGGTCCGAGTCAATGCGCCGTTTGGCCTGTTTTCTTCCGGACCTCAGGAAATTGTTCGCGCACAGCTCCGCGCCCTGGATCGCGGGGATCTTCGCCCGGCGTATGACATGTTTTCAGCGCGGTACCGCGGGCAGGTTTCCTTTGACGACTGGCATCGGCTCATTGTCTCGCACTGGCGGATGTTTCACGCGGAAGTGCTGCGTTCCGGTTCGCCCATGCAGGCAGGCCCGGGCGTGACACTGGAGATTTACCTCCAAGGCGCCGACGAGATTGATTATCGCGCGCGCTTCACGCTGGTCCGCGCGGGTGGGCGATGGTGGATAGACGATGTACACTGGACGGAAGAAGGGCGCGAAAGCGATTTTACCCGCATTTAGGAAACTCCCTTGGTTTGTGATTACGATTCGATTAAAACTTATTTAAACTTCCGCGCGATATTTTTGTCAATAAAAGTTCATCCACCATTGTTTGTAATTCACGCCCGCATAATCTTTCCTTAACCTGACTGAGTCACTTTCACACCCGTCCCCAATTCCGGTCAAATTCTCATTCTGGAGGCGTGTGAATGTCGTTCAAGAAAGCTGCTTCGAAGTGTTTCCAATCCGTGCGCATGACTTTCGTTGCGCTCATGATTTTCCAGTTCAGCCTCGGCGGGCCCATGGCCCCATCGCTGCAAGCTCACGATAAAGACGATTCCTCCACCAGAACGCCGATCAAGCATGTCATCGTCCTCATCGGCGAAAACCGCACATTCGACCACCTTTTCGCCACTTACGTTTCGCCGAGCGGCGAGTACGTCCACAACCTGCTTTCTGAAGGCATCATCAAGGCCGACGGCACCCCTGGCAAGCATTTCTCGAAAGCGGCACAATACCAGGCGACAATGCCGTACCGGACAAAGTTTTTTTTGAGCCTGAAGGACAATGAGAAGACGCCGTACACAACCCTGCCGTTTCCGACACTGAATTATTCGCCGACCTCGCCCTACGTTCCGGTGATTCTCTCAAACCCGCTTTACCTGCCGGTTCTTGAAGCAGCTGAGCCGTCGCTGGAGCCAGCCGATCTGGGTCTCCTGTTCACCGGCACGGCCAGCGCATTTCCGCAGACGTATTTTCTGTCGGTTCCTTCCAAGCCCTCGGTTCTCCCGGACTACGATTCGCGCATCGCGAATTACAATGCGCTGCCGAATGGCCCGTTTCCGCTGAAGGGAACCCTGCTCCCGTACGATTCCTACACCGGCGACACAACGCACCGCCTGTATGAAATGTGGCAGCAATCCGATTGCAATGTCCGCAACGCCACGCGGCGCAATCCTTCCGGCTGCTTGAACGATCTGTATCCCTTTGTAATTGCCAACTACACGAATGTTCTGGACACGGCATTCGATAACCCTCCTGCGATCGACGACAACGGCGGCGGCAACTCGATGGCTTTTTACAACATGCAGACAGGAGATGTTCCGTACCTGAAGAGTCTGGCTGACCAATACTCGATGAGCGACAACTATCACCAGGCCGTGATGGGCGGCACGGGCGCGAATCACGTGATGATGGGCACCGGCGACGCAATCTTCTGGAGCGACGGCATGGGCAATCCTACGGTCCCGCCCTCTCACATCGCCAATCCGGACCCTCAAACGGGCACGGACGACGTATATAAAGTGGATGTCGGGTTCGACGGCAATTTCACCGAATGCGCAAACCCAAAACAGCCAGGAGTCGATCAGGTCCGCGATTACCTCGAGTCACTGCCGTACGATCCCAAACCGAACTGCGAGAAAGATCACTACTATATGGTGAACAACGACAGCCCGGGATTTTTGCCCGATGGCACAGTCGATACAAAGGGAATTGCCGGCGGAGGTTCCGTCCCGCCGACCAATGTGCGAACCATCGGCGAAGCGCTGAACGATAAGGGCGTCTCCTGGGCCTACTACGGCGGCGCGTATGCCGCCGCGGTGGCGCTACAGCACGATCCGACCAGCACGAATCCCGCTGTCGCGGTCGGCGCAGCCTACTGCAACATCTGCAATTTCGAATCCTACTCGAACGCGATCATGGGCGACGCGACTCAGCGGGCCGCGCATATCAAGGATGCGACGGACTTTTTTGCCGCGATTGCCAACAGCACCCTGCCGGCGGTTTCGTTTGTGAAGCCGGACGGTCTGCTCGATGGACACCCGGCCAGTTCCAAGGAAGACCTGTTCGAGGCGATGACGAAAAAGATCGTGGATTCTCTCAAAGCGAACCCCGACCTGTTTGCCAGCACCGCGTTGATCGTCACAATGGATGAAGGCGGCGGTTACTACGACTCCGGCTACATCCAGCCGCTCGACTTCTTCGGCGATGGGCCGCGCATTCCGTGCATCATTGTGTCGCCCTACACCACAGGGGGCCACGTCAGCCACACGTATGCGGATCACGTGTCGATTTTGAAATTCATCGAAAAGAATTGGGACCTGGAATCGCTGACCGCGCGCAGCCGGGATAATTTCCCCAATCCTAAAGTCGATGACGACAATCCCGTATGTGCCGCTTGAACAGCCCAGCAATCGGAGATCTGTTCGACCTGTTCCATTTCGATCACGATCATGATCACGATGGCAGGCACTAGGACCAATCACCGGAGAGCGTTCGGGATCGCTATCTAAGCGTTCCGAATGCATCGACGAAAACTGGCTAATCAGGTTCGCCGGTCGCACTCCCGTGTGGCCGGCGAACCTGATTTTGTTCACGCAGAAAATTAAAAGAATGTTTCAACCAATGTGACGATGACGGTTGTTGACAGGTTCTCCAGCGCGACTTAGACTTTGTTCCGACAATACTTTCAGGTTTGGGAAGTGGGGAAGGCCGTGAAAATCGGCCACGGTCCCGCCACTGTGAGCGGCGAAACGCCGCAAGTCAGGACACCCTCTCAAACCGTCGTCGCTGACACTCTTCGCGAGAAAGAGCGTGGCGTTGCGCCCCATTTTCTCTCGTGGGGCTTTTTTATTGGCGAAAATTGGAATCGGATGAAATTGAAATCAAGGGCGAAGGTATCGAAGAAAGACGAATTATGGGTCCGCCGACACGGCGGATGCCTATGCTGCATTTCTGCGTGGCCATGCTGCTATTTTGCGCGGGCCCATGTTTGCTCAATCACGCACGTGTCACCGATGAAATCGGCCGGCGCATGCAGGTTCCGTCGGATGTAAAGCGTGTCGTTTCCCTCGCGCCGAATCTTACAGAAATTGTCTATGCGCTCGGCAAGAGCGACATTCTGGCAGGCGACACGGATTTTTGCGATTACCCTGAGGCGGCTATGAAGAAGCCGCATGTGGGCGGAGTGATCGATCCGAATCTGGAAGAGATCGTGGCGCTCAAGCCGGATCTGATCCTTGCGTCAAAATCGATCAACCGCCGCGAAACCGTGGACGCGCTCGACCGGCTGGGTTTGCCGGTGTATGTGACCGATCCTCATTCCGTCGATGACATGATTCTGTCGGTCGAGCATCTCGGCGGTATTCTGGGCGCGGAAAAGTCCACGACGGCGCTGGTCGAAAATCTTCGCGCACGAATTGCCGATCTTGACCGCCGTCTGGCGGGCGCGGCGCCGCGAACAACGCTCTTTATTGTCTGGACGGACCCGCTGATTTCGATCGGACGCGACACGTTCATAGCGGACGCGCTGCACCGCGCGGGAGCGCGTTCCGTGGTGGATACCGCGGCCGAATGGCCGCGCATCAGCTTCGAGGAAATCATACGTCTGCAGCCTGAATTCCTTGTCTTCGCTGGAGCGCACGCCGAGGCAACGCAGCAAGAAATTGACCGGTTGCGCGCGCGTCCGGGATGGCGCGATCTGGACGCAATCCGCCACAACAATATTGTGGTCGTCAGCGACGCCATTAACCGTCCCGCACCGCGCATGGTGGACGCCGTTGAACAAATGGCTCGCGCGTTTCATTCTGAATTATTTTCGGCGGACGGTCGCGGATCTTCATTCCCGGGTTCCGTTTTCGAGGAGGCCTGCGCATGCAACCGCTGACGGCCCGCCGCGTGATGTGGACGTGCGGAGGACTCGCTGCCGTGCTGGTGGGATGCGTTGTGCTCGCTTTGAAACTGGGAGCGGTGCCGATCTCCGTCACGGACTTAATTGTGAATCTTGGGCGCGTGGCGGTCGGACAAAGCGACCAGCTTCCCACGGAATACCGGCTGATTGTTTTCGATTTGAGGCTTCCGCGCATCCTGCTCGGCATTCTGGT
Source organism: Terriglobia bacterium (assembly GCA_963788335.1). GTDB lineage: Bacteria > Acidobacteriota > Terriglobia > Acidiferrales > UBA7541 > Palsa-360. The sequence goes on along the minus strand of CAWBGM010000004.1, from coordinate 70,502 downwards.
GGGGGCGGCGCTCTCCGTCTCCGGCGCAAGTTTTCAGGCGCTGCTGCGAAATCCTCTTGCCGATCCATTTGTTCTAGGTGTTTCCAGCGGCGCGGCGCTCGGTTCGCTGCTCGCGCTTACTCTTGCCCCGCAATACGCGTTGGTCACTCCGCTCGGCGCGTTTCTGGGGGCCATGGCGACGATTGCCGCGGTTTACTTCTTGGGCCGCCGCGATGGACAGCTGGACAGCACGACGCTTTTGCTCGGCGGGATTATTTCCGCATCGTTTCTTTCGGCGATGATCATGTTTCTTGTGACGACACTGGCCGGCCGCGACTTGCGCGGCATTGTGTTCTGGCTTATGGGCGACCTTTCAACGCCGGTTCCCGCCGGCTTGCGCTGGATTTTCGCCGTTGGGCTGCTCGCCGGAATCGGCGCAATCTACACGACGGCCGCGGATTTGAATCTGATGCTGACCGGAGAACGCGAGGCGATCCACCTGGGCGTCGATGTGACGCGCGTGAAACTCGTCGTGTACGTTTCCGCCTCACTGCTGACGGCGCTCGCCGTTTCCGCCAGCGGAGCAATCGGCTATGTGGGTTTGCTTGTCCCGCATGCGGTGAGATTAATTTTCGGGTCGGACTATCGTCTGCTGATCCCGGCGTCGGCGCTCGGCGGCGCGATCGCAATCGTTCTGGCCGATACGCTCGCGCGCACCGTGTTGGCCCCGACGGAATTGCCGGTTGGCGCAATGACCGCAATCGTTGGCGCGCCGGTCTTTATTTACCTGCTCCGGCGAGGGCTGCGATGAGCATGTCGGATATATCGGCGCGTGCTTTTGGCGGAGATCCGGCCCCGCCGGATGGCCGCACGCTTCGGCTGAACGTCGAGCAGGCCAGCTACGCATATTCGGCGAGCGCACAATCGGCTCCGACATTTACACTGGGCGCCACCAGTTTTCAGGCGCACGCGCGAGAACTCGTCGCCATACTCGGCCCGAATGCCAGCGGCAAATCGACGCTGCTGCGTTTGATTTCCGGAACGATTGCGCCCCTTTCCGGGCGCGTGGAATTGGACGGCGAAGAGACCAGCCGTCTCGACACAAAAACGCGCGCGCAACGGATCGCCGTGGTCCATCAGGAAAGCCCCGTCGTGTATCCGGCACTGGCCGGAGATTTTGTCTTGCAGGGACGCTATCCGTATGGCCGCGCGCTGCGTTTTGCAAGCAAGGAAGACATTGAAATCGCGCACAACGCGCTTGCCCAAGTGGGCGGCGACCATCTCGCCAACCGCACAATCGGGGAACTCTCCGGCGGCGAAAAGCAGCGCGTGATTCTGGCGCGGGCGCTGGCGCAGCAGCCGCGCCTTATTCTGCTTGACGAGCCGACTTTGCATTTGGACATTGGCGCGCAGGTGGAATTACTGGAACGCATGCGACAACTGGCGCAGGAAAAAGACTACGCCGTGATTGTCGTGACACACGAACTGGCGCTGGCCGCCGAATTTGCCGATCAGGTGGTTCTCTTGCAGCACGGGCGATGCCTGCGCGTGGGTGCTCCGGCCGCCGTGTACCAGAGGGAATTGCTCGAGCAGGTGTTTGAAACGCCGCTCGATGTCGAGTTGGGTCCCGCCGGGCGGCCGCGCGTGAATTTGCGCGTGCACCGCAGCGAGGATATTACGTAGCGGATCACTCTGGACTCGTGTCAGAGGCTAGAGCCATTTTTTCTGGTCCGTTTGAATGACGCGGCGCGCGCGACTTTTGGCGCTCCGCGCGTTGATTCACCCGGAGCAATACGGCGGTAAAGTCAACCTGGACCGCCGCAACTCCGCCACATATACCGCAGACTCTGTGCCGGGAAGACGGTGCAACCCCGTCGCCGCCGCGCGACTGTAAGGCGGGAATTTTCCCGCGCGAGCCACTGTCCCGATTCCGGGATGGGAAGGCCGCGCGGCGCAGTTCCGCCGAGCCAGGAGACCGACAGAGTCCGCAACCGCGAAAGCCGGAAACGATCCCGGACACGCGGAAACCTTATCCTCCCGCGCGAGACGGGAGAGGAGGATTTCCCTATGCGTTTCTCCGTTCGTGTCTTGTTTTTTCTTTGGATTGCAGTTTTTCTGAATGTGTTTTCCGTCGCTCCCTGCGCCGCGCAATCCAATTCAGCCACTCTCCATGTCACGATCGCCGATCCGTTCGGTTCTGTTATTTCCGGCGCGCGAATCGCAGCCGAACCGGATCCGCCCAACGGAATGTCCGTTCAGGGTATCTCAACCGGGGAGGGCCGCGTTGCGCTGGCGCTTGCTCCAGGAAACTATCGCGTTACGATTTCGCACGATTCCTTCGCCACAGAAGTAGAGGCCATTTCGATCGTCGCCGGTCAAACGCGCGAGTTGCTAATTCATTTGGCGCTGGAACCCCTTTCCTCCAAGGTTGTGGTCACGGCGCAGGCACTGCCATTGGAGGCGGAATCCTCTCCGGCGCCACTCTCAATCGTCACGCGCGAACAGATCGATCAGCGCGTCGCGACTTCGTTGCCCGACCTGCTTGCGACCCTGCCGGGTTTCAGCCTTGGGCGCACCGGTCCGGCAGGCGGAACGGCGTCGCTCTTCCTCGACGGCGGGAATTCCAATTACACAAAAGTGTTGGTGGACGGCGCTCCGGTCAATCAGCCCGGCGGCTTGATTGATTTTTCGAATTTCACGCTCGACAACATCGACAAAATTGAGGTCGTGCACGGAGCGGAAAGCGCGCTCTATGGCTCGGACGCAATGGATGGCGTGATCCAGATTTTTACACATCGGGGAAGCACGCGTGTTCCGGAATTCAACGCGTTCGCCGATGGAGGAAGTTTCGGTACAGGGCGCGGCGGCGCGGACCTTTCCGGCCTCGCCGGGCAATTTGATTATGACGCGGGCTTTTCGGATCTCGAGACGCAGGGCCAGGGGCCGAATGACGCCTTCCGCGATCGAACGTTATCGGGAAATTTCGGATGGCGATTTTCCGATACCGCGCATGTGCGCCTGTCCCTTCGTGACGACGGCAGCAAGGCAGGCACGCCCGGGCAGACGCTTTTGATGCCGGTCGATCTCACCGATACGATTGCGCTTCACAATTTCAGCGCGAATCTGCATGCCGAATTTAATACCGGCAGCCACTGGCGTCATCAATTGAATGGGACGGAGCTTTACTTCCGCGAATTCAATTTCGATCCCTTGTTCACCACGGTGTATCAATTCAACCGCACCAGCGGCGCTGGACAGTCGACGTATGTCAATCAGGGCTTCGGCCTGACCGCGGGATACGAGTACGAAATTGAAAACGGATACATCAGCTACGTCGGCCTCCATGCGCGGCGCAATAATCAGGCGGGCTTTCTCGATGGGCGCTGGCAACCGTTCTCCCGGCTCACGTTGAACGCGGGGGCACGCGCCGAGGACAATGCCACGTTCGGAACGCGCGTTGTGCCCCGCACGGGCGCCTCGTATGTTCTCCGAATGGCTCAGGGGGTGTTTGGCGACACGCGATTGCACGCCACGTACGGTCAAGGCATTGTCGAGCCTCGATTCGATCAAACATACGGTGACGATCCATGTTTTCCCGGCAATCCCAATCTTTCCGCGGAAGAAAGCAGAACGGTTCACGCTGGCGTCGAGCAAAAGCTTGCTTCGGACCGCGTACGCGTCACCGCCGATTATTTCGACAGCCGATTTCATAACATCATCAGCTTCATCAACGAACCGGGAACGGCCCTGTGCCCATATGGTACGGGCACTTTCTTCAACACAAATCTGGCGCGCGCGCGTGGCGCAACATTCACCGGCGAAGCGCGCGTCACGCACTGGATGAATGCGAGCGCCAACTACACCTACGATTCCACGCGCACGCTTTCCGCTCCCACCGATCCCGCCGATCTCGATCCCAATTATCTGCCCGGAAGCCGCCTGCTCCGCCGCCCGGTTAATTCCGGAAATGCGATGCTGAATGCGAAGTTCCTGAAGATGAACTGGAATCTCAGCGGATATTTCACGGGGAAGCGGGCCGACTACAATTATCCCGGTCAGATCATCAATCCGGGGTACGCGCGAATCGACCTTGCCGGATCGTACAATCTCAAGTTCGGCGTCAGCGTGTACGGACGCATCGCGAATCTGGCCAACAAACAATATCAGGATGCATACGGTTACCCGGCGCTGGGGCGCGAGTTCCGCATAGGAGTGAAATACACAACGCGCCATGAGTGACAATCGCGCAGCCGAAGACGTCCTATTCTGCTGGAGCGGCGGAAAGGACAGCGCGGTGGCGCTGCACGCGTTGCAATCGGAACGCAAATACAGCGTCGCGGCTCTACTCACAACCATCACCGAGCAGTACGACCGCATCAGCATGCACGGTGTGCGACGGGTACTGCTGGAGCGGCAGGCCAAATCCATCGGCCTGCCGCTCACTCCGGTCACAATCCCGCCGGAGTGCAGCAATGCGATGTATGAATTACGCATGAAGGAAGCGCTTGCACAGTATTTCGCGCAAGGCGTCCGTCACGTTGCCTTTGGCGATATTTTTCTGGAAGACCTGCGTGTTTACCGCGAGAGGAACCTGGCGCAGGTCGGGATGAGCGCGTTATTCCCGGTATGGAAACGCGATACGCGGTCGCTTGCCGCGGATTTTATACGCAAAGGATTCCGCGCAATCGCGGTTTGTGTCGATCCACGCGTGCTCGACGATTCCTTCGTTGGCCGCGAGATTGACACTTCCTTCCTCTCGGATTTGCCGCCTGATGTTGACCCGTGCGGGGAAAACGGGGAATTCCACACATTCGTTTTCGAGGGTCCCATATTCAAGGTGCCGGTCCGGTTCCGGTCCGGAGAGAAAGTCCTGCGCGATAACTTTTGGTTTTGCGATCTATTGCCGGAGTGAGTGAAAGCACATGCGCGGCCCCGGGATAGCAGAGCCGCGCACGTCACAGCGGAAATCCCGGACGCCGTTACCTGGGTGCGGTTTTCTCGTTGTGCTTCTCGTTATAAATCTGCTTGCTGGCGTTGTTCTGCCGCTGGTTAATGTTTTTCTTTTCCTGGGATGTGAGTTTTCCGCCATTGGCCGCGCGGTCTGCCGCGATGTGCTTGTTGATGTTCTGTTCGTGGCCCTCGGCCTTTGCGGCTTCCGAGGGAGCCATTTGACCGCTGCGGATGCCGTTCGCGATTCGCTGTTGCTGATTTTCGCGGCGCGTTCCGACCTGATTGTTTCCATAAGCATCGGTCGCGGGGTTGTGCTTGTCGTTGTAGATCGATTTGCTCAAATTATTCTGCTGCCCGTTGACCTGCTGGCGTTCCTGCGGAGTCAGCGTACCACCGTTTGCCACTCGGTCGTTGTGAATCTCGCCGTTCAGGTGCGCTTCACGGCCTTCGAGGTTCTTGGTTTCTCCGGGGGTGAGTTGCCCCGAGGAGATGCCGTTGGCGATGCGTCCCTGCTGATTGAACCGCCGCCCGTTCACCGAATCCATCGCCGCCGTCGCGGGACGTCCGTTGTTCACCGACGCCAGTTGATTGCGGTCCGCGCGAGCGGCTTGCTCGTGCGTCATCTGATTCGCCGTAGGTTGAACGTGATTTTCGCGCGCAGCCATCTGTTCGGACTGCGTCGGCTGGGCTGTTACGCCGCCCGGGCCATTGAAGCTGGTATGGTTATTCACCACAGTCGTGTTGTTGATAACCGTTCGATCGACATACACGTTCCGGACCACCGTGTTGTTCACTTGTACGACGGCGGTGTTGTACTGGAAGACTCCACCGGCCCAGCGCCCGCCTATAAATCCTACGCCACCATAGCCAAAGCCGTAGTTAATACCGCCATAGAAGCCGACGTGCGGCCCCCAGTAACCCGCGTGCCAGCCATAGAATCCGCCAGCGAAGCCCCAATACCCCGGCGTCCAGAGAAGACCTGGTCGAGGCGGCGCCACCCACACGCCCGGAACCCAATAGTAACCAGCGGGTCCATAGGCCCAGTAGCCGGGCGTCCAGAGATATCCCTCGGTGGGGCAAGGCGGCGGGGTGTATATCGGCAATGCCGGCGGCCCAAGTCGAATCGACACGCCAATGGCTACCTGTGCGAACGATGCAGCGGGGATCAGGAAAAGAATCAGGAATGAAAACAGTACAATATTTCGAATGGTTTTCGACGTACGCATGACAGCGCCTCCGTGAGAATATTTGACCCGATTAGAACTCTAAATTGCCTCGCGCAATTTACTTCAAATGTCTCGATCAGGCGGCTGGTCTTTGCCCTAGCCCAACTGTGCCTATCTGATTCAACACGCGACGCGGCAAAATGTCGCTACTCCAGTTCCGAAGTGTGTCCTGATTGGAAACGGAACCTGTTTTCTTCCGTGTAACTTCATTCAAATCAGCACCGAGTTCCACTCGGCGCTCAGACTCGCGAGGCCATTCCGGTTGGCGCGGCCGATGGTATACTATGGGGCTTATATGGCGAAGCAGACACAGGATGCAACGAGCGTCTCGCCCGAAGTGATGGCGGAATATGAGCCGGTCATCGGCCTGGAAGTCCACGTACAACTCAAGACGGCGACGAAGGCCTTCTGCGCGTGCTCGACCAAATTCGGCGATCCGCCAAATTCCAATACGTGCCCGGTGTGCCTTGGACTTCCCGGTGCGCTGCCGGTGTTGAATAAGCACGCGGTCGAATTGGGAATTCGCGCCGCGCTTGCCCTGAATTTGAATGTGCAGGAGTTCTCGCGGTTCGCTCGCAAAAATTATTTTTATCCCGATTTACCGAAGGGTTATCAGATTTCGATGTTTGAGCTGCCTCTGGCGACGGCGGGCTGGCTGGACATCGAGCACGACAGCCAGATCAAGCGCATCGGCATCACGCGCCTGCATCTGGAGGATGACGCGGCAAAAAATCTGCACGAAGGTTTTCCGGATTCCACGGAAAAAAGTTATGTGGACTACAATCGTGGCGGCACGCCGCTGGCGGAAATTGTCTCCGAGCCCGATCTGCGGACGCCCACCGAAGCTCATGCCTACCTGACGGCGCTGAAGCAGGTCATGCTGTTTACCGAAGTGAGCGACTGCAACATGGAGGAAGGCTCGCTGCGTTGCGATGCGAACATCAGCGTGCGGAAACGCGGCGCTCCGAAGTTCGGCACCAAGGCCGAAGTGAAAAATCTCAATTCGTTCCGCTATTTGCAGAAAGCACTCGAGTACGAAATCGAGCGGCAAATCGGCGTGCTCGAATCCGGCGGAACAATCTCGCAGGAGACGCGCCTGTGGAACGTGTCCGAGGGCCGCACGGAATCGATGCGCTCGAAGGAATTCGCGCACGACTATCGCTATTTTCCGGAGCCGGATCTGCTTCCCTTGCGCGTCAGCGCCGCATGGCGAGATGCCATCGCCGGCGCAATGCCGGAACTCCCGGAGGCCAAGCGGCGGAGATTCGTACGCGATTTCGGCATCACACCCTATGACGCCGAGGTGCTCACCAGCACACGCGCGCTTGCGGATTATTTCGAAGCCGTGGCTGGGGCGGGCGCTCCGGCCAAGCCCGCGGCAAATTGGATTCAAGTGGAGTTGTTGCGGCAATTGAAGGACGCTGGAAAAGAAATCTCCGAAAGCCCCGTTCCGCCCGCGGAACTCGCGGGACTGATTGCGAAAGTCGAGAGCGGAGAGATCAACGCGGCGTCAGGGAAAAAAGTTTTCGCGCGGATGTTTGAAACAGGCAAGCCGGCTGCTGAAATTATTGCCGTCGAGGGATTCAGCCAGGTCAGCGACACCGGAGAAATCGAACGGTGGTGCCGCGAAGTGATTGAGAAGAATCCGGATAACCTGGCAAAATATCGCGCCGGTAATGAAGGCGTCTTCAAATTCTTTGTCGGTCAAGTGATGCGCGCTTCGCGCGGCCAGGCGAATCCGCAGACGGTGAACGACACGCTGAAGCGCTTGCTTTCTTGACGGCAACTCGCGGAGGCCTTCCTCGCAGTGCGCGGCCAGCGCCGAAAGCCTCAACAATGTCCTGACTTACTGTTACGGCTGAAGCCGTGACCCACAAACCGCTTCGTAATTGAATTCGATCGCTCGAAAAGGAGCACTTTCATGTTGAACGAAGGCGACATCGCTCCGCCCTTTAAACTTCTGTCCGACGACGGACATGAAATTTCGCTCGCCGGACTACGCGGAAAACATGTTGCGCTTTATTTTTATCCCAAGGCCAGCACGCCGGGCTGCACCACCGAAGCCATTGAATTTCGCGAATTGAAATCGGATTTCGACAAGCAGAACGCCATCGTGCTCGGTTGTAGTGCGGATTCGGTGGCCGCGCTCGCGAAGTTCAAGGCGAAACAGAAACTGAATTTTCCGCTGCTCAGCGATCCGGATTTTGAGGTGATCGAGGCGTACAATGCGCGGCGCATGAAAAGTTTTCTAGGCAAATCGTATCTGGGCATCGTTCGCAGCACCGTGTTGATTGGCCCCGATGGAAAAGTCGAGAAGATATGGTCAACGGCGAAGTCCAAGGGCCATGCCGCGGAAGTGGTGGAAGCGCTGAAGGGACTGCAATAGGTTTTCGCAGCAGTGGCTCCAGCCTGTCCGGTTTTGAATTTTGTGGAATCGCCGGGGAAGTCAAAAGCAGAAAGGCTGAAGCATGTTCCACTGTCAAAGCGCAGCCGAGATCATGCCATCGCGCTCTTCGATCAGGAGATTATCGATCAGGCGTGTCCCGCCAATCCTTACCGCCAGCAAGGCAAAACACATTCCGCGCAACATCGTCATGGGCTCTAGATTTTCCGCATCGACAATTTCAGCGTAGTCCAGCTCGGCAAGCGGTTCGGTCCCGATCGCTTCGCGGATCGCGGCCACAAGGCGCAAGGCATCGCGCTCGCCGCGCGCGATGGAAACCCGCGCTCCGTCCAGCGCGCGATAGAGCACGACGCCCGCGCGCCGCTCTTTGGGACTCAAGTATGCGTTGCGCGACGACATCGCCAAACCGTCCGGCTCGCGCACAATCGGACAGACGACAATTTCAGAGTCGAGTTGCAGATCGCGCGCCATCTGCTGGATCAGTCGCGCCTGCTGCGCATCCTTGCGGCCGAAATACGCCTTCTGGGGCTGCACAATTTCCAGAAGCTTCAGTACGACCGTCGTGACGCCGCGAAAATGTCCGGGCCGCACGCGGCCTTCCAGGCGTTCGGACAGGCCCTCGACATTCACCCAGGTGCGGAAATTTCGCGGATACATTTCTTCCGCGGCTGGAGCAAAGAGATAATCGACGCCGGCGTCCTCCAGCTTCCGGCTGTCAGTTCCCATCGTTCGGGGATATTTCTGAAAATCTTCGTGGGGTCCAAATTGCGAGGGATTCACGAAAATGGAAGTAATCACGGGCCGGCATTCCGCGACCGCTGAAGCAACCAGCGACATGTGGCCTTGATGCAGCGCGCCCATTGTGGGCACCAGACCCGTCAATCGGCCTTCGGCGCGCGCCAGCCGCGCCACCTGTTTCATCCATTCGACAGTGTGAATTGTTTCCACTTTTTTGTTCGCGGGGTCGGATGCGTCAGGCGCCGGCGGCGGCTTTTTCCCGATAGAAGGCGATCAAATCGGTCGAAATTGCTTTTACGCCGAGTTGCCGAAGTAATGTTGTGATCTGTCCGCGGTGATAGGTGCCGTGGTTGGAAACCTGATGCAGACTTTGCCACAGGGGATTGGCAAGTTCGTCGCCCGCCAGATTCTTGTAACGAATCACGCGTTCCAGATCCGCTGCGGCTAGTCTGGAAATAAAATCGACGTAATAAGTATCCATTTCGTCCAGCTTTTCGCTCATTGCCGATAGATCTGGATACGCGGACGGCCCGGGAAGCCCGGAAGGCGACCGGCCCAGGAACCGCTCGTTCCACACCCATTCAGCGCCGTAAATATGAGCGATCGTGTCGCGGACGGAACCGAAGCTCGATCCGAGGTTGCGCGTGAATTGTTCCGTGGTCAGAGCGGAGCAGGCGTCGAGCGTGCGGCGGTTGGCCCACTGGTTATATTGAAACAGGAAGAGAATGAGTTCAGGCGTCACGACGGTATTCCTCCGACGATAAGCTCACGAAACCATTTTGCGGCAGTCGTTCGTTGTTCCCGCATTTCGGTGTCACCGAACAGCAACGGCACTGTCATTCCGAGCGGAGCCGGGGATCCAGTCTCGCTTTACTCGCGTGAAGGAGAGATTTCTCGCTCCGCTCGGAATGAAGATGAATTTAAATTGTTCTGCAAAACAAAAAATCACATCTCACAAACATATATCGGATTGCCAAAAGTGCTTTCGACCTGGAGCCTACCGCCGGGGCGCGGTTTGCGCAGCGGGCTGTTCGACGTTCAGGTGATACGATTCGTCGTCAGCCGGATACGTTCCGTGCTGAACGTCGCGGCAATATTCCGCCGCCGCGTGCGAAATGATCTCTCCTAGCTGGGCGTATCGCCGCGCGAATTTCGGCTTGTGTCCGAAACTCAGTCCCAACAGGTCGTGAATCACCAGGATTTGCCCGTCACAATCCGGTCCCGCCCCGATGCCAATGGTGGGGATTCGCAACTCGGATGTAATGCGCGCTGCGAGTTCCCGCGGGATCGATTCAAGGACGATGGCAAACGCGCCAGCGGCTTCCACGCTGCGCGCATCGCGCAGAAGCTGATCCGCCGCTTCCTCGGTCTTGCCCTGGACACGAAATCCGCCGAGTGCATTGACCGATTGCGGCGTCAGGCCGACATGTCCCATTACAGGAATTTCCGCATCCACCAGGCGAGCAATTAGGTCCATGCGCCGTTCGCCGCCTTCGATCTTGATGGCTTCCGTTCCCGCTTCCTTCACGAAACGGATTGCGTGGCGAACGGCTTCCTTCGGCTCCACATGATAGGAGCCGTACGGCATGTCCGCCACCAATAGCGCCCTACGCGTGCCGCGCCGCACCGCTCGCGTGTGATGCAGCATTTCTTCCAGCGTTACCGGCAGAGTGCTCTCGTATCCGAGCACCACCATGCCGAGCGAATCGCCCACCAGCAAGATATCGACTCCGGCTTCGTCCAAAAGACGCGCCGTCGGATAATCATACGCCGTAAGACATGTGATCTTTGCCGGTGAAGAATTTCCAGTGGAAACAACCGACTTGCGTTCGAGGATGCTCGGCACGGTGACTTTACCGTTGCCGGCAGAAGGAATAACGCTCATAACTGCCTCCGGTGCCGCTCCCTGAATGCGGGATACAGCCCATCGACCATCATTCTAGCAGGATTGCTCAATGGAAACCAGACCGGAGGGGCCGAATATGCCAATGGAGAAAGTGTCTAAGAAGCAGGCGAAGGAGTTTGCACCGTTAGCCGCCCTGCGCGACGCGATGTTAAACCATGCGCGCCGGCGGAAAGCCTGACTGTCATTTCCCTGCCAGGAAAACACAACTATCTTATAATGTGTGACTTGCCAGGCATTGCCAAACCTTCTGCTTCGCCCTTTTCTCTTCGAATTGAGTGTCTAAATCGTAAGCTGTAACTGATTCCCATTCCGGCTGCCATATCTGAGTCCTCAGGATTGCTCCCGCCTTCTAAACTTAATGGGCTAATACTCTGCGCCAGGACATAAGATTTTGCCCAAATTTGGGAGGACCGCACATGCTGATCCCGCTGCGCCACGAAAACATGCAGGGACGCAGGTGGCCCGTCATCACGATCGGGATAATCGCCCTCAACGTCATCGTTTTCCTCGGAACCCATTGGACGATGGAACGGCAGGCGCCGGAATTGGGCGAGGCCAAGGTGCATCTCGTGTTGCTAGCGGCTATGCATCCGGAATTAAAAATTCCGGACAAAGCCCAGGATTTCATAAACACCGTCCAAACCAAGAGTCCGGCTCTTTGGAAGCAGGCGCAAGACCCCAGGCGCGATCTGCATGACGCCTGGGACGCTCGCATCCGCCTGGAAGACAACGAAGATAAGCTGCAGGACGAGATGGATTCGCTGGGTAACCGCTTTGCGGAGCTGGACTCTCAGTCCCTGGTCGGCAAGTACGCCTTCATTCCGGCACACCCGACCTTGCTGAGCATGATCACCGCGAATTTTCTGCACGGCGGCTGGCTGCATCTGATCGGGAACATGTGGTTCTTGTGGCTCGCGGGGGCGATTCTGGAAGACACCTGGGGGCGTGCGATCTTCCCGTCGTTTTACATGATTGCCGGAATCCTGGCCTTGCAGGTTCACGCCATGGCGAACGCCGGAAGCCTCACACCGACGATCGGCGCTTCGGGAGCGATTGCCGGATTGATGGGCGCGTTTCTCGTGCGGTTTCCGAAAGTAAAGATCGAGATGGGCTGGTTGCTGATGTTTCGGTTCTACAAGTTTAAGATGGAAGCCTACTGGCTGCTCCCGCTTTGGCTGCTGATGGAAATTTTTTACGGATCGCTCTCCGGCCAGTCGTCCGGCGTAGCGCACTGGGCGCATATCGGGGGATTTCTTTTCGGAGCCTTGATCGCGGTGGTGGTAAGGAAGTCCGGTTTGGAGCAGATTGCCGAGCAGGGAATTCAGGACAAAATTTCCTGGGTCAGCCATCCGTTGCTCGCCGAAGCAAATGAACAGATGGAGAAGAAGCAGATCGACATGGCGGCGGCGAATCTGCAAAAAGTGCTGCTGCAAAAACCGGATTCCATCGAAGCCTACCGAATGCTTCAGAATATCTACTGGCAGAAGAGCGATATGGCCGCCCATCGCGACACGCTGGAAAAAATCCTGGCGCTGGAAATCAAGGCGAACGATATGGAAAGCGCGCTACTGACCTTCCAGGACATCAAGAATGCCGGCGGCAAGCCGATTCCAGCTTCTCTGTGGCTCGATGTCTGCCGGCAACTGGAAACACAGCCGGATGTCACACGCGCCGCCGAAGAATATAACGAGCTGGCCAAGGCATGTCCCACTGAAAAACAAAGCCTGCTGGCGCAAATGGCCGCTGGCCGTATTTACCTGAAGCGCCTCAATCGCCCAACCGAAGCGCTGCAACATTACGAAGCTGCGCAGGCATCGCCGCTGCCTCATGCCGACTGGCAGGCCACGATCGACAAGGGAATCGCCGAGGCCAAGAAGGTATTGGAAAGTCAAACCATCCGTGTGAGTCCTGCCCCTTTAGGTTAGCAATTTGCGAAGCGGTAGAAGACAGTGGGGCCGGCGCGGCAACAAAATCATCGTCGGGCGCCAGGTCCGATTCCTTCAAAACGGTTTGCCGTCCCTTGGGGTTGCGTTGAATCGGTCTCTCGCAGGTTTGCTTTCCATTGCTGAATTCCGATGGCAGAGAGACTGAGCCGTGTCCCGCTACACACCGCGCTCTTCTCCCCTCGCAGTCAACAGTAGCAAGATATTTTCATCCGTGAGATAACCTCAACATCAGAGCGACGCGACTTCCGGTCACGATGCGCGGAATGGGCGGGGCTGGTCCAGTGTTTAAGCGCGGCGTGGCTTGACGCCGTCGATTCAGGAACTCCAGGAAAAGGGGTGATCGCGATGAGCATCATTCGGAAGGCGCATGTTTTTAGCCGCGCGGTTTTCTTGCTGCTCTGCGTTTTCGGCTTCCTCCCATTTCATGCCGCTGCGCAAACAAGCCGCGAGAGTGACGGGGCGCGGTTGCTGAACGGCGCCATTGACATGCACTTCCACGTGGATGCTCCGGTTCCAGACGGATCCGGCGCTCAGGCCACGATCTCCACGATCAGGCTTGCACATGCTCTCGGGGTGCGGGCCCTGGTGTTGAAAAATCATTACGAGCCCACGGCAACGCTGGCTTACCAGCTTCGCCTGGAGATTCCCAACTTCGATTTGTTCGGCGGCATTGTGATGAACCGGACCAACGGAGGTATGAATCCGGCGGCTGTGGAGTACATGGCGAGTCGTATCATGGGGGCGCCGGGAATGGTGGTTTGGATGCCGGCGTACGATTCTGAGATTGAATCCAATCCGCCGTATCCGAAAAAACCGTTTGTGGCGGTTTCAAAAAATGGCCAACTTCTTCCGGAAACGAAGGAAGTGATCTCCTTGATCGCGAAGTATCATTTAATATTGGCGTCGGGTCATATCTCTCCGGAAGAGGCGTTGATGGTGTTTCGCGAGGGACACAGTCAGGGCGTGCAGCGGATGATTGCCACGCACGCGATGGACCTGGCGGGGAAAATGACTTTGGATCAGATGATGGAGGCCGCGAAAATTGGAGCCATCATCGAATTCGATTTCAGAAACACACTGGATGAAGGCGGCCGCCGTGCCGACGCAATCCGAAAGATAGGCCCCGAACATTGCCTGATATCCGAATTTTGGACAAACGCAGGACCGCCGCGAGAATACGGCGGGCTGGACGGCATCGGTGCATTTGCGGAAGCGATGCGCGCCCGCGGTTTCACGAATAAAGAACTCGACATGATGTTCAAAGACAATCCGGCGAAATTGCTGGGGCTGCCGGTCCAGTAGCAAAAGTTGCCTCACGCGCGGTTTACAGACAAGGAGACGTTGATGCTGAATGGGGGAAGTGAAAAGCTGGGCCGGTCTGTTGTGTTTTCACTGGTCGTGTTTTTACTGCTTGCTTGTTGCCGGCTGGCGTCGGCTCAAACCGCGCCGCAGCCGCATTACAAGGTCGATCCGTTCTGGCCCAAAGAACTGCCCAATCAATGGATCTTGGGACAGATCGGCGGCATGGCTGTCGATAGCCACAATCATATCTGGGTGTTGCAACGTCCCGGCAGCAACACGCTGGATGAAATCAGCGCGGACCCAAGTTCGCCGCGCGGAGCCATGTGCTGTTTGTCCGCGCCGCCTGTGCTCGTCTTCGACACTGCCGGGAATCTGCTGAAATCCTGGGGCGGACCCGGCACAGGATACGACTGGCCAGATCAGGAACACGGAATCTTTGTCGATCGCCAGGACAATGTCTGGATCGGCGGGAATGGAACGACGAGCCACCAGCTCCTCAAATTTACGAACGACGGAAAATTCATGAAACAGTTTGGCCATCCGTCGAAAGCCCTGGCGAATAGCGCGGACACGACCGAACTCGGGCGGCCCGCCGGGCTTGAAGTCGATGAAGCCGCGCACGAGGTGTACATCTCGGACGGCTATTTGAATAAGCGTGTCGTTGTTCTCGATTCCGAAACGCTGGCGTTCAAACGCATGTGGGGCGCTTATGGAAATGTGCCCGACGATACCGATCCCGGTCCTTACAAGCCTACGCCGACCCCCGATCGGCAGTTCCGATCGCCCGTCCATTGCGTGCACATTTCCAATGACGGTCTTGTGTACGTGTGCGATCGCCTGAACGACAGAGTTCAGATTTTTACCAAGCAGGGCAAATTCCTGAAGGAATTTTTTCTGCATACCACTACTCGAGAACCCGGAACCGTCTGCGACATCGCCTTCTCGAGGGACCCCGGCCAGCAATATCTGCTGGTGGCGGATAACACGGACAACGTGATCTGGACTCTGCGACGCAGCGATGGCGCCGTGCTCGACTCGACGGGCCACGGCGGGCGAAACGCGGGCCAGTTCCACGCAATCCATTCCCTGGTGTCGGATTCGGCGGGAAATTTGTACACGGGCGAAGTGGAAACCGGGAAACGGATCCAGAAGTTCGTGCTGGTTCGAGGGAAATAAATGGCGCGCCCGGAAATTCGCCGCGGCGGAGAACTGTTGACGTTCCGATTCGAAGGAATAATAATTAAAGAGATTTGAGATATATGGTGTGCGCCCGGAGAGATTCGAACTCCCGACCCTCTGATTCGAAGTCAGATGCTCTATCCAGCTGAGCTACGGGCGCGTACTGCTACTTTACCTAACTTTCTGCCATTTGTGCCAGCATCGAGAAGTTGATGGATCACAGCCACTCGTGGCTGTGTACATTTTTCCCCTTCAGTGGTCGCAAAAACCACACAGCCGGGAGTGGCTGTGCTACAAAATCCAGACGGACGCGCTCCCAAACCTGCCTAGGGCTTCAATCCCAATACGATTGCTGGATTCGTTTTCGCCATCATATTGATTTCGGCGACCGTGAATCCTTGATCGTGCAGAACGTTCATGAACTTGAGCAAAGCTTCGGCGTGATAGTACTTGGGAGCTTTTGGCCCGGCGCCGCCGAAATCGGTGCCCAGGAGAACATGCTCGGGGCCGACCAGCCGAATACTCGCGGCATATTCGGAGGGGGTGCGTTGCGGGTGCTCGCCGATCAAGCTGTTGTAAACGAACTCCATATAAGCGCCGTCGGCGACACATTGCTTTAGCTGTGCCGGGGTCATATCGGGGAAAATTCCCGTCGGGTTGGTGGCGACCATGTGCTTCACCCCGAGCTTGTGGCCCTCATCAAGGATCATCACGCCTTCCGCGCCTGAGATGTGTCCGGTCTCGAGCACCAGGTCGGGATGTTTCGAGATAAAATCGATAACTTCGACGACTTCGGGGAGAAGTTTGCCGTCTTTCACGATGGGAACGGTGCCCTGTTTCAGTTTCAGCTTGTTGACAAAATTTTCGGAATCCATCGTGGGCATCCACACGACTTTTCCGTAGCCGCCCTTCAACGCGGCCATATGCTGCACGGCTTCGAGATTGATTCCGCCCATGGAGCGGTTCAGCACCACGCCGCCGAAAACCTCCAGGCCGGGGACATGCTTGCGGACTTCATAGGCGAGCGTGGCGGTGGTTTCCCAGTGATTCTTCAGAACGATGGCGCGCATGCCCGCGTCCTTGGCGAGTTGCGCGGTGTCATCGGCGTCGATCGAGCGATTGATGCTGTCGGGAGAGCTGTGCACGCGGAAATCGATCGCGCCTTTCAGATTAATTTCCGACTGTGCGTGCGCGAACGACGCGATCAGGAACAAAGAGAGCGCCAGCCGGGCGGATTGCATGATGCGTGGGCGCAATACATTCGTGAACATTCGATTCTCCAATTTACACGCGTTTAATGAATTAAGTACGGGTAATGTCTCAATTCGGCGGGGCAGCCGTCAACTGAAATTATCCTCTCGAATTTGCCCTGAACTAAAACCCAGCACGTGTTTGCGAACGTCGTAGGTCAGCGCGGCGGTCGTTTCACCGTGGTCGATCAGCACAAGGGCTCGCCTGCGCGCACGCTGTTGCAGATGTCGCGGAGGGACCGCCGGCATCCCGCCGGGAGCTACATCCGGAACTGGAATTATTTTGCAGCCGATTTGGCGGGCGTGTCCTTCTTTGTCAGGTAAAAGTAGCCCACCACATTATTCGGGGACGAGCCGTACCACATCCGGCCCTGCGCATCCTTGAAAAATTCCCGGGCGCAGTTTTCGTAATGCGGGAACGGATATTCGGTCACTTTGCCCGTCTTGGGATCGAAGCGACCCAACTCATCCATATTGTGCGAGTCGTACCAGATGTTGCCATCGGCGTCCACGCCCATTCCGTAGGGGCTCGGATCGGGGCCGGGAAGCTGATATTCCTTCAGGGTCTGGGTCTTGGGATCGAGTTCGAGCAGTTTCCCAGCGTTGAATTCACCGGAATAGACTTTGCCGTCGTTGCCGATTTCGAGGCGCCGCGGATACGAATCGGCCGTAGGCGCGGTCCACTGCGTCACCTTCATTGTTTTTCCGTCGAGTTTGCCGATTTTATTGAAGACCGGAGCTGCGAACCAGACGTCTCCATTTTTATCCGGCTTCACATCGTAAAGGCCGGGCACTTCCGGGTAATGCGTAAATTTTTCGGTTTCGGGATCGAATTTTGTCAGCGGCACACCGCTGGACCACACGTTGCCTGCCGGATCCAGGCGCAACGTGTGCTTCGATCCTCTACCCTTCACGCCGTCGTCTCCGGTTTTGAATGGGTCCTGATACTGGACGATCTTCTGCGTCTTGGGATCGTACTTGCCCAGGATGTTTGGACCCTGCTCGGCAAGCCAGACGGCGCCGTCTGGGCCCGGAATCGCCGAATGGATGCCGGCGGTGCCGATATAGGGCGCGGTGAAGTCTTCCATTTCGCCGGTGTTGGCATCGAGCCGCGTGACTTTATTGGCGGAGCCGGAGTTGGGGATCCAAAAATAGCCGTCCTTGTCGGGCGTAGCGCTGAAGGGCATGCGACTCGGTCCCGGCATCTCGTATTCCACATACACGATATTCATGGCGTCGCTGCTGAATGGCTGTTGCAATGTCGCTTTGTATTGAGGCATGTCCGTTGGAGATTTCGGCAGCACCGAATCCGGGCCGAACAGCTTGGTCAGATACGTGGCGATGTCGTCCGCATCCTGATCCTTCACCATGGCCAGCGCATAATGCTCCGCCGTTCGCATGTATTCGACGCGGTCGCGCCAGCCATCGGCGTCGCGCGTGACCGAAGCCATGCGGCTCTGAAACTGATGGCAGATCGAGCAATGTTCAAAGATTAAATCTTTTCCTCGCCCTTCGGGCCAGAGTTCCTTGGCCTGGTAAAAATGGATTTCATTCCAGCGGACCGGGGCCGTCTGCAACGCGAAGTCCGACGAGGCTTTTTGATCGGCGGTAAGGCTCAGGCCGGTTTTGGGATTTGCGCGGAAACCTGTGGCGCGGATCTGAACCTGGTAATCGCCGGCAGGGAGCTTTTCGATGGTGTAGCGCCCGCGGCTATCCGAAAGGACAATGAACGTCATCCTGGTTTTCGCATTGTGGGCCTCGACGAATGCGCCTTGAAACGGAGAGCTGTCCGGCGCCTTGACGGTTCCCGTGATCGTCGCTCCGAAACTCACAGAGCTGACAAATATGGCCAAGCCGGCAAGCGCGAAGAATTTCGGTTGTAACCGCATGGGATCTCCGTTTCGATTTGTAATGAATCCGGACAGACGACTTCCAGTTATTCTAAATCATTTTCAGCCTGTTATGGGCCTCAAAATTCTGAGGCGATGCGGCATTTCGGAATTAAGAGTGAAAAATGGAATTCAGAATGTAACGACGGCGATGCGGAGTGACCGATTCATTCAGCGCAGATTAAAATGAACGACCGTGCTGGATTCCTCTTCGACCGGCTCGCCGTTTCGTCTTGCGGGATTAAAACGCCATGCCTGAACGGCCTCGAGCGCGGCGTGTCCCAACATCGTATTGCCCTTTGTCACGGTTACATTGCGAACGCCCCCATCCGCCTTGATTGTGAAATGCAATTCGACAGCCCCGGAAATGCGAGAGGCTTTCGCAACCGATGGGTAAACCGGTTCGATTCGCGAAATAAGTTTCGCCGCGACCACCTTATCCATTGCATTGGCTGGTTCGGGCGCGACGGGAAACGCGGGGACCCGTTCCGTTGAAAGGTCCACGGAAAGTCGCGGAGACTGATCCGACGGAAGCTGCGGAAGGAAGGCGGGAGGGGGCACGTCGTTGGTTCGTGATGGCGAGTTCGGCCTGGGAATCACATTTTTTGCAAGCGCAATTAGCGAGGCGCGAGAAATTTTCGCTTTGGCGTGGCTCGCTTGCTCAGTTGCAATGGCAGCCGGTCGCACGGCAACCGGATGTACTGGCGCGCTTTGGTCGAACGGAATTGCCATTTTCCCCGAATCGCCCGGCGAAGGGAGGGCCATCGAAAGCGCGATTTCGGGCTTGCTAAAGGGTGCGTCCGCTCCTGTTGTGCCTATTGGAATCGCTGAAGGCCCAACGGTCACTGAACTGCTTTTCTGCCGACTCGCCGTTATCCTCGTTACCTTTTGCGCGGAGCCGGGGCTAAGCCTCAAGGATGCCGACCCGATCAGCGCCACAGTTGCTAAAGAAAAGATCGCTCCAAAGGCCAAAAATGGAGTTCGAGAATGTTTCCGGCCGGAACTCTCCTGGACCGCCTGGCTGTCGGACAGTGGGATTGCGCCTGACACGCCGAATGGGACGGAAATCGATGGCGCAATCGCTGCTCCGTCCGATGCAGGTGATAAACCATAGCTAAAAATTGGATTCAACGTTTGCACACGGGCACTCTGTAGTGCGGGAGGGCGCTCCGAAAGGTTCATCCTTTGGCCGGGGTTGGCCAAAGAAACCCAGTTTCGTATCAGATCTCGGGACGGCTCAGCCAACTCAACAAACCGCAGCCCACCACCTTTTCCCAGCCCGTTTAGCCAAACGACAAGTCCGGTGGCTTCCACAGGGTCTTTCAATCCGGGCAATTTAAACCTGGTTTGGATGACCTGGTCTTTCTGAAGGGGCAGGATTCCCTGGAAGGCCATTCCATCCTCACTCACGTTGATCGGAAAGCCGCCATTGTCAGGGCCGAAAGCAGCATAAACCAGCGAATCAATTCGTTGCCTTGGCCAACCCCGGTGGTTGCGCCCGTCACGCTGCGAAAATCGTGTTGTCGTGCCGACTGCGGAAGCCATATTCAAGTCTGGTCCCCCTGGACCATCGAACCACAGAACGGACTGAACTATTAAAACTTTGGGCAATCGAATATCCAAAGTGAGGCCATAACCAGGCCGGTCGGCAAATGGATGGCAAACAAACACTTCCCGTGGACGACCCACAGTCGTGGTTGAGCTGGGGATCGGGATAGGAGTCAAAATCGGGAAGCCCGTCACCGACTATGTGCAGAATACTGCGCAAATCCGATTGTCCAAAACGGAGGGTGGAAGGGGACATGGAGCTTAGGCGAATTGAATCCGGGGCTGGCTGCTTACTTCGAGTCCTTCTTTTCCTTATAGCCCTTCTTGACGATTTCCGGCGCCTTCTGATCGAGCGCGGCTCGTGTGAACAATTGCGGCGCAAGATTGGTATTATATTTACAGCTGGTCAGAAATGTTTGCGATAGTTTGCGGTCATTGTGGGAGCGGATCAGGTTGAGCGGTGTCCGCACACCATCCATCAGTTGATACTGCGCGTAGGTGGTCATGTTTTCTGTTCGTTCGCGCGTCTCGGGATCTCGCGTCTCGACTACCCAGCGCAACGGCAGGTGCGTGCTCTTATCGACCGCCAGACGCATTTCGCGATGATCGCGGTCGGTGAACTCAATCCACTCTGCTTCTTTCAAATCAATCAGATCTGTCCCTCCATAGAGGACTTCGGAGCCGGGTTCGTTCACGCGCGACCTCAGCACGTTATTCATGTTGGTTTGCACTTGCTCGACGAATGTTTTCACCATATCTTCCGGCTGGCTTGTCACCCCTCCCTTGTCCAGCATCCAGCCTTCATCGCCCGAGAAAAGCGTAATCATGGTGCCCCCATGCGTGAAAAAAGGGCCTTCGCCGATCAAATATCCCATTAGGGCGCTCTCGCCTTTGGAGATGTATTCGGTCCGATTTTTGTCGGGGAGCAGCCACAGATCGTGGAATAGAGTGAAACCCATCAGGTCGCCGTTGTTGCCAAATTGCGCGACTCGGCCTTCGCAATCAGTTTCGCGAACATCCAGGTACGCCTGGCCGCCCAATGCTCCAATCACCTGTTGCAGGAGATGTTTTGCCTTTGTCGCGCTCTCCTCGGGGAGCAATTCCTGTGAGGGCTGCGCCGTCCCTGAAGTTGCGAAGGCCGCCCCCAGAATCAGCAGCAGGATAGACGCCGCCGCGCTTAAGTTAAACCGCACTGGACTATTCCTCCAAATACATTGAGGACTACAAAGGCGGTAAAGGTTGCCAGACCTTAATACCGCTCTACCGGACGGCCTGCCTCTGGCGCGCGGCGGCGATCAAATCGTGAAACAACGCCTGAGCCAGCGGGTCTTCGTTCATTCGTTCCGGATGCCATTGTACGCCGAGAACCCAATTGGAATCTCCGGTCCACTCGACCGCCTCGATGACGTCGTCCGGCGCCCGCGCGGTGACGCGCAGGTCGCGGCCCGGCTCCAGAATGGATTGGTGATGCCACGAGTTGACCTCCGCCTGATTTGCGCCGGAAAGAGTCTGGACACGGCCGGGGTCGAAACACGCTTCGTGCATCGCGTCGGGACATTCCTCGCCATTCGGAAATTCGTCTTCTTCGGGACTATGGCAAATTTTCGACCCAAGCTCGGTCGGGATATCCTGAACTAGGCTTCCTCCGAGATACACGTTGAGCGACTGAATTCCGTAGCAGATCGCCAGAATCGGTTTGTGCGCGGACAACCCATGCTCGATCAGCGTGAAATCGGTGCGCTCGCGAGCGAAGTCGGCATCGGCTGTCGCGGGATGGCGCTTCGCGTGAAAATGTGCCGGGTCCAGATCGGCGGGGCTGCCGCTTAGGACGATCGCATCCAGGCTCTCAGCCCGGCGTTTCAGTTCCGCTGGATCGGAGACCAGCGAAAGCAGAATGGCCTCTCCGCCCGCCCGTTCGACCGCGTGAAGATACTTATCGATTTTCCGGCGTTCGTTCGCCGTTTCTTCGGCGGCCATGCGCCAGGGGACACCGATCCGGGGACGAGGGTTTTCTGTTTGTGCCATGGAAAGTTTAATCGTAGCATCGGTCAACAGGGGCGACAACATGCGAACCCGTATGTTTCCAGGCATTTTTCATCTCAAATTCCAGTTTCTTGATCTGAATGAGATGTTTCGGATTAAACGGCAGCGACGGGTAGTAGCAGTTCGATTCATGCGTGCAGAAGCAACCGTCAGCGGCTTTTTTTCGACGGGCCCGCATGGCGGGAGAAAGCCACAGGTTCCTGAAATTCCAATTAAAATCTCGAAGATTTCCGACGGGATCGAGATTTTCGCAGGATGAGACGGTTCCCTCGTCATAGATCACACCGCCGGCGGTTCCGGCATAGCACGTCAATTGCGCTTGTTGCGTTTCCTGGGTTTTTGCGATCAGGCCGTGCATGTATACGTCGAGAGCGGCTTTGAAAAAGCCGTTTTTGCCTGCGTAGTGATTCTTGAGCGCGCCGCTGCGCGAGTCTTCATCGATCATGGAGGCGAGCTTCTCGTAACGCGCGCGATCTATTTCCAGCTCTTTTGAGTGCGCCGAGGGAGGACGGATGTAATTGAAATTCACTTTGTCGGGTTTCAATTCGTGCTTCAGAAAATCGTACCACTCGAAAATCGAATCCTGATTCGAGTTCATGAAGCAGGTGCAAGACTGTATGTCGAGGCGCGGAAATTCTTCCTTCATGGCCTGCAGCCGGCGCGCGGTGTCGATGACCATGTCCCACGAACCGGGCTTCTGACGAATCCTATCGTGTTCTGCTTTCAATCCATCGATGCCCAGCGCCATCGTGACATTTAATTTCGGACATTCCTGGAGCATTCGGACGACATCGGGAAAGATTCGTTTCTGAATCTGGCCGTTGGAGGTGATGTAGATCGATTCGAGATTGTTATTTTTGTAAAAAGCCCGCGCAATTTCCGGCAAATCTTTTCTCGTAAAAGGTTCGCCGCCGGCGAGAATCAGAACGCCCAGATTTCCACCGAGGGTTTCGGAAATCATTTCAATTTCGCGCGTGGTCATTTGCCGTTTCTTGCGCGGGGCGTCATCGAGCTGTTCGGTGAAAAAACAATGCGTGCAGCGCATGTCGCACACCGAAGTCACCAGGATGTTCAGCACCGCGGGTGAGAACGGTTGGCCGAAAGCCAGTTTGGCGTAGCGCTTGAGGAAATCTTTCATTGTCTTCGCAGCACAGCGACTCCTGGCTGTGCGGTTTTTGCAGCGGTTGGCAGCGCAAAAGGCACACAGCCAGGATCGGCCCTGCTACAAACGACCTTACGTCGGCCATGCTTCCGCGTCAATTAGAGCTTCTTGAATTCCTCATCGATTTCAACCCGGTAGCCCGCAACCAGGCGGTTGGTCTCGTTGGCCATGCCCACCACGGCAATCAATTCGTGAAACATGGCGTCGGTCATGCCTTTATTGCGGGCGGAAACCGTGTGCGAAGCGATGCAGTAGGGGCATTGATTGGTGACACTCACGGCGATGTAGACCAATTCCTTCGTGAGGGAATCGATCGCACCGGGAGCCATGATCTGCTTGATCGATTCCCATGTTCTTTTGAGCGTTGCGGGATCGTTTGCGAGGGCTTTCCAGAAATTATTGATCCAGTCTGTCTTGCGCGTGGCCCGTATGTCCTCATAAACAGCGCGAACTTCCGGGCTTGCATCGGCATATTCAATGGGGTGCATGATTGCCATTCGTGTTCCCCCCTGAAAAAGGTGGAGTTTCCTCTGGAACGATATCGGATTCGAACTCCGGAAGGTTAGCACTTTTGGCCAAAATTCTTTGCGACAAACTCGACCGTTGATATACTCCGTACGATTCAAGAAGGCGGGAGTCCAGGACAGGCTCAGGATTTTCTCAAAAACAAATCATGAATGCCCTTCAAAAAGTCCTTATTTATATGTGCGCAGTCGTCTCGTTCATTCTAGTAATAGCCCCGAAAACGGCCTTCGCGCAAACCGACGAAATCCAGGTCTATGACGCCGAAATTGAAGACCAGGGAAAATTTAATCTCATGGTCCATTCGAACTTCACTCCGATCGGGCGGAAAACCGCCGATTTCCCCGGTGGAATCATCCCGAACCACTCGATCAACGGAACGGCGGAATGGGCGTACGGCGTCAATAGCTGGTTCGAGCAGGGATTGTACATGCCGGTCTACTCGCTCTACTCGGATGGCCGGGGCGCGACGCTGAACGGCTTCAAGATTCGCGAACTCTTCGTGAAGCCGCACGCTCACGAGCAGACATTTTTCTACGGCGTCAATTTCGAGTTCAGCGTGAATGCCAAGTATTGGGAGGCCAAGCGGATCAGCTCCGAGATCCGCCCCATCATCGGATTGCATCTGCATCCGGTGGACATTGTCTTTAATCCGATTGTAGATACCGATTATACGGGCGGGTTTGGAAACCTCGAATTCGTTCCGGCAACGCGAATCGCTTACAACGTGAATGACAAATGGGCGGGCGCGATCGAGGAATATGCCGATTGCGGGCCGCTGCGGCACTTCCTCCCGGGAAACCAGCAGTTCCATGAAGTCTGGGCCGTGATGGATCGCTCCAGCAGGGTTCTCAGCATCGAAGCGGGCGTGGGATTTGGCGTAACGGCCGGGGCGGACAAGATCACTCTGAAGCTTATGCTCTCTCGCGATCTGAATTAAATCGATCGGCCCGCCCGAAAATAACCAATCGGCGACAATCCGCGGCGATTTTCATTCGTATCGCTGGGCGTGGCGGTATGATCGCCGAGCGGGGTGCTTGGAGTTCATGCCACGGGTAAACGCCATTTCGTTCTGGGTGGGCGCCAGGAAGTGCCCTCTGTGCGGATGCAAGGACGTGCTGCGTTCCAAGCGGCGCGGCCTGCGGGAGTGGACGTTGTTTCTCCTTTTGATGTTGCGGCCGTTTCGCTGCCGGCAGTGCAGCGCCCGGCATTTGGGTTTTTTCTTCCGTCCCAAGCGGGTCAAAGCCTCCGAAATCGTCGCTGCTCAATAAGCAAAAATCAAACAGCCCACGAGCATGACGGTTGCGATTCAATCCATCCGTTCCGCAATCCTATCAAGAGGGTTGCTTTGGTGACGCCAGCGTTTCGCCTGCGGATTTTGAATCACCCCAGGGAAAGGGGAACCCGCCGGCAAGATGCCGGCGCTACAATGACCGATCGGCTATGCGCGAGGATGGGATCTATCGAAAACTTCGAGAAGCTGGCGGATCGAGGAATGGGTGTAGCGCTGCGTGGTGGAAAGCGAGGAGTGTCCCAGCAACTCCTGAATCGCTCGAAGGTCGGCTCCGTCCGAAAGCAGGTGCGTGGCAAAGGCGTGCCGCAGCGAGTGCGGGTGCAGGTCCCAGTTGATATTAATCAGGCGGCCGTATTTTTTCACAATGCGCGCCACGGAACGCGGCGTCAAGCGAGTGCCCAGGTGATTGAGAAAAACCGCTTCCGCGTTTCCCCGTTGTCCCGCTTTCCGCAGAATGTCGTCCCGCAGCGGTTCATAGGCTTCCAGCGCCTGCTGCGCCTTACCGCCGTAGGGAACGATGCGCTCCTTGTTGCCCTTGCCGCGCACGCGTAACATTAATTCTTTGCGGTCCATATCGGCGAGGTTCAACCCTGTCAATTCACTGACGCGCAGGCCGGAAGCATAAAGCAATTCTAGAATCGCTCGGTCGCGCTTGACCAGCAACCGCGTCTCGTTACTTTCGCCCGCGCGATTGGGACGCGTGGCCTCTTCACCGGAAGGGTCGGCAATTCCGTTCAGGAATGTGTTCAGATCCTCGGCGCTTAAAACGGACGGTATTCTTCTGGGCAGTTTGGGGGTGGCGATCATGCGCGCGGGGTTTTTCAGAATCATGCCTTCGCGCACGGCAAATTTGAAGAACGAGCGCAACGCCGCCAGCTTGCGGCCGATCGACGATTTTTCCAGGCGCTGATCGTGGAGGTGCGCCACAAACTCGCGGATTATCAGGTGCGTGACTTCGGGCAGGGCGGGCGGATCGACCCCCGCCGGGCTCAAAAACACAAGGAACTGGCTTAAATCGCTTTCGTAGTTACGCAGCGTGTGCGGCGATGCATTTCGAACCGAACGCAGATATTTCAAGTATTGATTGACCGCAGCCTTCATCTCTTCCTATCGGGCCCTGAATTCTCCCCCAATCAAATTCGCCTGACGCAGATCCAATCGGGCCACCTTATCCTTTTATCGATCCCACCGGTTCAGGCACACCTACAACGGGGGGTTCCGCAATCACGGACGCTTCCCAATCGCAGCCTTCCTTTATGCACGCGCGCACCGTACCGTATTTGCTGCGCTTCTCCACGATGAAATGCGCCCCGCATTTCGGGCAGGGCTCTTCGATCGGCAGATATGGCGTGGTGAAATCGCACTCGGGATATTTGTTGCAGCCGTAAAAAACGCGCCGCCGTCCCTTTTTTGCCACGCGTTCGGTCAGCTCGCCGGTTTCGCACTTCGGGCATTTGATGCCCAGCGTCTTTGAGCGGATGAACTTGCACTTCGGATATGCCGTGCAACCGATGAATTCGCCGTACTGCCCGTGCTTCTTCACCAGTTGCGATTCGCACAGCGGGCATTTTTCGTCCAGCAATTCGTCAGGCTGGAGCGCGCGGCGCGTGCCGGCTTTCAGGCGGCGCGTCGTTTTGCAATCGGGGTAACCCGTGCAAGCCAGGAATGTGCCCCAGCGGCCGCGCTTGATAATCATTTCGCGCCCGCAGTTGTCGCAGATTTCCACCTTCACTTCGCCGTCGGCCCCCTCGGGGGGCAGTTCGGGAGAAAGATCGCGGATGAAATCGCAATCCGGATAGCGCGAGCAGCCCAGGAAAAAACCGTGCCGGCTGATGCGTTCCAGAAGCTCGCCCTCGCCGCACTTCTCGCATTTTTGCCCGGTGGGGATTCCCGCCTTGTAGGAATCCATTTCGTCCTTGGCCACGTCGAGATCCTTCACGAAGCGGCTGTAAAATTCCTTGACGGATTTTTTCCAGGGAAGTTTTCCGTCTTCGATTTCGTCGAGTTCCTCTTCCATGCGCGCCGTGAAACCCACGTCGAAAATATCTTCAAAACTTTTCACCAGCAGGACGCTGACTTTTTCACCAAGCATGGTCGGAGAAAACCGCCCCTGATCCTTGGTGACATATTCGCGGTCGACCAGAGTGGAAATAATCGAGGCGTATGTGGAAGGGCGGCCGATCCCTTTTTCTTCCAGCTCTTTCACGAGAGTCGCGTCGTTATAGCGTGGCGGCGGCTCGGTAAAATGCTGTTCGGGGCGCACATTTTCAAGGCGCAGCACCATGCCTTCCGCGACCGGCGGCAGAAGAGCCTTCGCTGCATCGGCCTCGCCTTCTTCATCATCGTTGGCGGAGACCTGATACACGGCGAGGTAGCCGTCAAATTTCAACACCGAGCCGCTGGCGCGAAACGTGTAGTCGCCCACAGCGACATCGACCGTCGTCTGGTCAAACACAGCCGGAACCATCTGCGAGGCAACGAATCGCTGCCAGATCAGCTGGTACAGCTTGAACATATCTTCGCTGAGGAACGGCTTTACATCATCGGGCGTGCGCGAAGCATCGGTCGGCCGAACGGCCTCGTGCGCTTCCTGCGCGTCTTTCTTGGACTTGTAGAAATTCGGCTTCTCCGGCAGGTAGGGTGGCCCGAATTTTGAGCCGATCAATCCGCGCACCTGGTCGAGCGCATCGGCCGAGACGCGCACCGAATCGGTACGCATATAAGTAATGAGCGCGACCGAGCCTTCTTCTCCCAACTCGACGCCTTCATATAGACGCTGCGCGAGACCCATCGTCCGCTTCGCCGTGTAACGCAGGCGATTGTAGGCAGCCTGCTGCAACTTCGATGTGGTAAACGGAGGAGGCGCAAAACGACGCTTTTCCTTTTGCGTAACGCTCGCCACTTTCCATTGGGCGCTATTGGTCGCGGCGACGATTGCATCGGCTTCGGCCTGATTGTGTATCTCGATATCTTCGCCTTTAAATTTCGTGAGCCTGGCTTCAAAGATCGGCGGTTCGCCCGCGGCCAGCAGAGCATGGATCGTCCAATACTCGACCGGGACGAACGCGCGGATTTGAACTTCGCGGTCCACGATCAGGCGCAGCGCGACCGTCTGCACGCGCCCGGCGGAAAGTCCACGCCGTACTTTGTCCCACAGCAACGGAGAAATTTTATAGCCGACCAGGCGGTCCAGCACGCGGCGCGCCTGCTGCGCGTCCACCAGGTTTTCGTTGATCGCGCCCGGATGCTCGAATGCCGCCTTGATTGCCTTTGGCGTGATCTCATTGAACATCACACGAAAAATATTTTTACGGGCGATGACCGGCTTGCCCTTTGCAATCACGGTCCTTATCGGTTTTTTAACCTTCTTCTTGCCCTTCTTGCCGCTGGCTTTCGCTTCCGCCTTCGCCTGGGCCTTCTCTTTTTCGATTTCTTCTTCGGTGAGGAATTCGAGTTTCGGGCCGCTCAACACAGATGCCAGGTGAGCGCAGATCGCCTCGCCCTCGCGGTCCGGATCGCCCGCCAGATACACGGCGTCGGCAGTGGCGGCGGCTTTCTGCAGGGCGGTTACAACATCTTCCTTGCTGGAGCTGACTTCGTACGTCGGCTCAAACCCGTGGGCAATGTCGATGCCCAATTCTTTTTTGGGCAGGTCCATGACGTGGCCGTAGGACGCCTTGACGGTGTAGTTGCGGCCAAGGTATTTGTTGATCGTCTTTGCCTTCGCGGGCGATTCAACGATGACTAATGATTTTCCCATCTCTGCTCTTGTAAACCCAAACGCCTCCCCAGGGAAGCGTTGTTTCCTTTCTGTTTCCTAAGCGTGGGCCTCATCCGCCCGGTTTGTCAACGATTGATAGATGCGGGTTGTGTCGTTTTAGATTCCAGAAGAGGGTTTCGGAAGCTGGAAAAGGCCGTATTTTCAGGTGATTCCGTGCAGAAAGCGCTACGAGTTTTCAATATTGCCCTGACTTGGAGATCGACTGTTTTCACGCTATGTGTCTCAGAATGTGCGATTTTGATTTTCTTGGGAGTTGCAGAATTAAAAAAAACCCCAGAAACCTGTGCCACTGGGAGGCATTTTCAGGATTTGCCCAAGTTCGACGGAAACTGAGAAACGGCCCAGGACTCAATAACCTTTCGCCGCCGTCGCAGATCGGCTACAGGAGGACTTTCACGAATTGCTTGCCGGGCATTTGCCTCACCATGCCTTTCATCTCCATTTCACAAAGCGCAGCCAGCACTTCAGACGAAGTCAATTCCGACCGCTCGACCACCTCATCCACATGAATCGAATCGTCAACCGCCAACAACGCGAACACTTTTTTCTCGATCGGCGAAAGGGCCGCAATAAATAAGGACACGCGTTCCTCGCCGGTTGTTTCCTCGACCGGGAATAGCTCGGCGCGAATTTCGGTGGGCAACTCTTCGATGACGTCTTCCCAGGAGGTCACCACCTTAGCGCCCTGCTTGATGAACTGATTCGGTGCGAAGCTGACGTCGGTGGTGATATTTCCCGGTACGCCGTAAACCTCGCGTCCAAATTCCATTGCCAGGCGCGCAGTGATCAGGGAACCCGAGTATTGCGCTCCCTGAATCACCACCGTGCCGAGCGACATCCCGGCGACAATGCGGTTGCGGACGGGAAAATTTTCAGGCGCGGGATGCGTGCCCAGCGGAAATTCGCTGATCAACGCCCCGCGCTTTTCGACTTCAGCAAATAATTTCTTATTTTCCTTCGGATAGACGACATCGATTCCAGTGCCCAGGACCCCGACGGTCGCGCCATGCAAGGCCTTGCACGCACCCTGGTGCGCCGAACTGTCCACGCCGCGCGCCATCCCGCTGACGATCGTCAGGCCGCGCTCGGCCAGGTCGCGCGCCAAGCGCTCAGCCACCTGATTGCCGTACGGCGTGGGCCGCCGCGTGCCCACCATCGAGATCGAATGCCGGTTCAGCACGCCCGCATCTCCTCGCACGTAGAGCAGCGGAGGAGGATCGTAAATCTCCAGCAGCCGCAGCGGATATTCCGGCTCATCCCAATTGAGCAGGCGGCATCCAAGCTTGCGAATCTGCGCAAGTTCGGTTTCCGCGTCCTTGTGCGCGCGCTTCGCGTGAATCGCCTGCGCTGGAGCCGCCGGCAGATGACAGGATTCCAATTCGGTTAGCGACGCTCGAAATATTTTCTCGGGGGATCCGAATTGACGCAGAAGTTTCCCGGTAAGCCGCGAGCCGAGACCCGGCGTCAGCGACAGCGAAAGCCAGTCGAGGGAAGCTTCCAGTTCCACGCTGGATGGACGGTACTCCCGTGTCATCATTCATGTCAAGCCGGTGTTTTGTGAGGCTCCAGTGGCACAGACTTCAGCCTGCGGTTTTTGACTTTCCTTAAAGTTGGTGGAAATCAAAAATCCACAGGCTGAAGAGCCTATGCTACTGAAACCTCGTAGGGAACGCGGACGGACGTTTATTCAGCAATTAGCCACACTGAGTTACTGCCCCTCATCTACCGCTCTTCTACCCTCATTTCTACCCGTCATCTCTTGACCGTCCTTGCGCCCTCGACTACACTGTTTGTTTCGATACGGGCAATTTATCAGGGCTTAGGGGGAGAATTCTTTGCCGAAACGCACGTTTCAACCAAAAGTGCGCCGTCGCCACAAAACGCACGGCTTTCGCACGCGAATGAAGACGGCGGGAGGCCGCAAAGTGTTGGCGGCTCGCCGCAAAAAGGGACGTCATCGTCTCACGCCTATCTGAAGATACGGATGCTCCGCGGCAGGGTTTTCCTCGTGCCGTGCGCTTGTTGAAACGCGCTGAATATGAAGCTGTGTACGGCGCGGGACAACGCCGCTCGAGCCCTCAGTTCGCAGTGTTTTTCCGCTCGCAGTCAGCAAATCCGCGCGAAGCTCTCGGAGGCAAGACTGCGAGGGCCGCCTGCCTGGCGGCCAATCCCTCCGATCTCGCGGGGGGACCGGATCGCATCAGCCGCTTCGGCATCAGCGTGAAGAAGGCACTGGGAGGCGCGGTGGTTCGGAATCGCATTCGCCGGCGCATCCGCGAAATTCTGCGGCGCAACAGGACGGAGATTCCTTCAGGATGGGATATCGTGATTCATCCCCGACGCACGGTAGCGGAGGCGCCCTTCGCGCCTCTGGAAGTGGAATTGGTGCGCTTGCTGCAGGGCCTTCGGCCGAAGGCATGAGCCGCGCGGCGCGATTTTTGCTTCTGGGCCTGCGCGTGTATCAGGCGTTTTTTTCCGCTCTAATGCCAAGCGCCTGCAAGTTTTATCCTTCCTGTTCGCATTACGCGGCCGATGCTTTGCAAATTCACGGCGCACGGCGGGGTACATGGCTCGCGTTGCGGCGCGTCTCGCGCTGCCATCCATTTACGCGGGGCGGAGTGGACCTGGTGCCGGACGCCGCCGAATTTTCAATCGATAGGCACGAGAAAAAAAACACCACTCTGAAAAATTCAGGGGACGAGGTCTGTTTGTGAGCGAGCGCAAGGAAATGTCGAATGAAACCCGCTCGCTGCTGGCGGCTGTTCTTTGCCTGATTGTGATTGCGGCCTGGTCATTGATCTACAAGCCGCCGCAACCTCCTCCGCCCAATCCCACGCCTTCTCCGGCCGTTCATGTGCCGCCTCCGATTGGAACGGTCTTGCCGGCAGGCGCAAAAGGAGGAGGGACTCCCACTCCCGCGGCGCCCGCGACAATACACGCTTCCGGCGAAGAGCGATCCGTCGTGATCGATAGCGACCTTTATCGCGTGGAAATTTCCAATCGCGGCGCCGTGGTGCGAAGCTGGCAGCTCAAATTATTTACGGACGACAACAAACCGCCGCGCCCGCTCGATCTGGTCCATGGGGATGTCGCGCAACAGGCCGATTCCTGGCCGTTGTCTCTAGCAATGGACGATCCCGATCGCGAAACGACCGTCAATAATGCGTTGTTTGAAATCGTCTCCGCTGGAAAAGTACCGGACGCCGGAACGGTGCTCCACGCCCCCGCTGAAATTACAATGGAGTGGAGCGATGGCCATCTCGACGTCACCAAGCATCTGAAATTCAGCGCCAGCTATATAGTCGACGTGCAAACGTCCGTCACGATGGACGGAGTTCCGCTGCGAAACAGCATCGCCTGGGCTGGCGGGTTTGGCGACGCCACCGCGTATCGCGCGGCCTTGCAGATGCAAGTCTTCAACAACTCCGCGGGGAAATTGAATACACTCTCGGCGAAAAACCTGGGAAAATCCGGCCAGACATCAGTCCCTGCCAACGTCCCCGGAACTTTCGATTTTGTAGGAATCGAAGATCTGTATTTCGCAGCGGCATTCATGCCTCCACTAACGCCGCATGGTGACGTAGCGGAAACACCGCTAACCCTAACCGGCTGGGCGTTCCAGCACACCACGACTTCCGCCGACGGAAAAACGGAAACGGAGGCGGTTCCCGAGATGGCCGCGGGGGTCGCTGCGCCCGGACCGCAAAATTTGCGCATGTACGTGGGCCCGAAGAGCATCGACGGTCTGAAAGCCGTTCGCCCTCCGCTGAATAGCCTGGTGCAATTCGGCTGGTGGGGATTCGTTGCCGAGCCGCTGTTCTATTCCCTGCGTTGGCTGCATCAGTATGTGAGCAATTACGGCTGGGCCATCGTGTTGATCACCATTCTGATCAACATGGTGATGTTCCCGCTGAAAGTGAAGAGCATGCGCGCGATGCAAAAAATGCAGAAGGTCGCGCCGGAAATCAAGACGATCCAGGAGCGCTACAAGAAATACTCGATGCGCGATCCGCGCAAGGCCGAAATGAACAAGGAAGTCATGGCCGTGTATTCTCGAGAGGGCATCAATCCGTTGGGTAGTTGCTGGCCCACGCTCATCCAGATGCCGATCTGGTTTGGGCTGTACCGGATGCTCGCGAATACCATCGAGTTGCGCCACACGCCGTGGATCGGCTGGATCCACGATCTTTCGGCCCATGATCCGTATTACATTTTGCCGGTGATTATGGCCGTCTCGATGTACTTCATGCAGAAGATGACGCCGACGCCCGGGATGGATCCCGCCCAGGCAAAAATGATGGCCATGACGCCGCTGATCTTCGGCGGAATGTTCGCTCTTTCCCCCAGCGGCCTGGCGTTATATATATTAACCAGTAATATGGTGGGCATTTTACAGCAATGGTATCTTTACCGGACGGCGCCTCCGCCGGCGAAGCCGTCCCGCGGACCCGGAAAAAAGAAATAATGCGCCAGGAGGACTTTCGTTGACACCCGTCGCTCGTCCGAACCTGATCGTTGATGGAAAGCTGGACCATTCGGCGACCACAACGGAGCTTCGCCGCTGCCTCGAAACCCTGTTGCGCAAGGGCCGCTTCGAGGTTTCCTTTGAAATCAAGACGATGGGACCGGCGGCGGCTTCGGAATTTGAAAATCCCGAAATCCTCGTCGTGTTCCAGGGCCGCGATCAGGACCTTCTGCTTGAACGCAACGCGGAGCTTTTGAAAGCTCTCGAACACATCGCTCTCCGCTGGCTCAATCTCGATCCGCAGTTCTGGGGACGCGTCCGTTTCGACGCCGGAGGTTACCGCGCGTTGCGCATCGAGGAATTGAAACTTTCGGCGCGCGTTGCCGCCGAGCGGGTGCGCGAAACAAACGTCCCGTTCCGATTCAATGCCATGTCCGCGCGCGAACGGCGCATTGTGCACCTCGTATTGAAGGAACAAGCCGGCGTTCGCACAGTAAGCGAAGGCGCCGGAGAAGATCGTCAAGTCGTCGTCTATCCCGCCGAATAATTTTGCCCGCCCGTTACGGCCGGGCCCTCTTGAATTCATGCGAGACCACTTGCCCCGCGGCGTCAAAGATAATCTCGAAAATGAATCCCGATGAATTGGCCGGAATCCCGGCAACCCGTTTCGGCTGCAGCGGGCCGGGATTTATGTCGACGCGATCGTCCCTAAAAAATCGGACATCCGAAAGATCAACCACGGTCCGGTCGCCGCGTTGTTCCACATGCCAGATCGGAAATCGCGCGAACCAAAGATAGACCTGAACGTCGCGCAGTTTTTTCGCTTCCTCCACGTGAGGATCGGTCGGTGTGCTGGCATAAAGTTGCGCACGGTCGATCACGCCGCCGGGAAGGTGAAATGTGGTCTTTAAAACGCCCTCGGGCGTGGCGATCATTCCGGACCAGTGCGTCAGAGTCGGCGGTAAGGGAAATGCCGCACTGTTTTCGGTTGGGATGTGGTTCGCTGCGATGAACCGGTTCACGTTTTCAACCGCTTTGCCGTGCAGAAAACCGGCGCATCCCACATAGATGCACACCAGCATCAAGCCGGCGCGGCACCAGCCCGCCCTGCTCCACTGAAAACCCACGCCGCTTATTTTCGGAGCGAACAGTGTAGCAGCGAAAATCATACTGACCGCCCCCACAATCCAAAACGGAAACGGATATCCCGCCGTGCTCGCGAGCTCGTATGCTCCGAAACCGCCTGCCGTGAGCCCCGCCCAGGAAATCCATGCACGCAACATCCATTTTCCCGGTGCGCGATAACACCAGGCCGCGATTTGAGGAACAAGCGCGAACGAAGTTAGCGACAAATCGAGGATGAACAGCCAATCCCAAGCCAGCCGCGAATAGCTTAGCGGACTCCAGACCATCGTTCCAAAATCGGTAATCAGATCCAGAAACACATGGCTCGCGAGCCCCGCCGCATAGATTCCAACCAGAGCGGGAAACGATGGCAGTGGCCATCGCAGCCAGCGCGCGAGCGGCAACGAAATGACTGCGAGGAACAGCGCCCACGTCGGCAACAGGACAATCGAATGGGTTATGTTCCTGTGCCATTCCATAATCGCGAGAGGGTTGTGAGCCAGGCGACCCGCAAAGATATCAATGTCAGGAAAAATGGATCCGATCGTACACGCCACGATCGCGGCTCGATCAGTGGGAGAACCGGTCGCTGTGACTCCGGTTATTGCAAGTGAACCGGCGGGCTTATCGTCGCCGGCGAATAGGGCTTTTCCAGCCAAGGCGCCAATGATTCCGTGAGTAATCGTGTCCATGAAAGAGGAGTGCTAAGAACGACGGGATTGGACGAATATAAATTCACCGCATGTGAGTCGGATTCAACCGATGGCGCACGGTATATGTGAAGGAGGCGCTGCCCCCGACATCGAGTTTACGGCGTGACTTCTCCGCGATTCGCACCTGACAACTACGAACCTTGCTGCGATGCGCGTATCGGAATCGTCAGCGGCTTTGTAGATTCCGACGCGGCCAGCATGTGGCAATGCCCGTCAAAAATTCCTCCCGCCTCAATGATTAAACAAGGCGAATGAATTTCCCCGGTCACAACGCCCTTTGCGTGAATTTCCACCCTGCCCTTCGCGAAGATCACTCCGTCAAATTTCCCGGAGATAACGACGTGGTTGCCCTCAATCTGGCCTTCGACGCGCGCGCCCTCGCCCAGAATAAGACTATGGCTGGACAACAGATTGCCCTTCATTTGCGCATCGACGCGAAATACGCCCGAAGCTTCCAGAGTGCCTTCAAATTTGACGCCCTTGTCGAGGAAGCCCGTAAATTCACGGCTTTCGGTGTCTTTGCCGCGTCCCTTCGATCGCCATTGCATTGGAATGCTCCCGCAACTGTTGGAATAACTTTGAACTGGACATCAGAGATTCTACATCATGTTTGCGCAAATGAATTGTGGAATGCGGACAGATGAAAATGGGAAAAGACTACAGGCACGCCTCTGCTTCACGGGTACGCTGAATTACTACAATTATAGTGTTATGCTATTAACCGTTCGTACAGCCCATTGAGCTGTTCTTCATCATAGAAATCGATGATGAGTTGGCCAGCGCGGCCGTTTGCCGGCATATGGAGTGTGACTCGCGTCCCAATGTGCTTTTGTAGCTCGTCAAGGGCTGCCGCGCGGTTGGGATCGGCAACTTCAATGTCCGCCGTTGCGGCGCGACGACCGCGGCGTGCACCCAGGCGCTCGAGTTGTCGGACAGTCAGTCTTCCTTTCGAGGCTTTTTGCGCTAGGTCCGAGCGCAGCGTGGGATCTGCGATTGCGAGGAGGGCGCGACCGTGGCTGGCCGTTATCTTGCCTTCTTCAATCCATTCCAGGAGCGTCTGATCCAGCGAGAGCAAACGCAACGAATTCGCAACTGTTGCGCGGTCCTTGCCGGTTCTTGTAGCCACCTCATCTTGCGTCAAGTGAAACTGGTCCATCAGGCGTTCAAACGCACGTGCTGCCTCAATCGGGTTGAGATCTTCGCGTTGAATGTTCTCAACAAGAGTTAGCTCAAGCGCCTGTTCATCGCTGACGTCGCGAATGACAACGGGAACGCGGAGGAGTTGGGCGCGCTGCGCTGCACGCCAGCGACGTTCCCCCGCAATTAACTCAAATCGTCCGCCAATCTTCCGTACGACGAGCGGTTGTATTATTCCGCTGGACCGGATTGATTGTGCCAATTCTTCCAAGGCAGTTTCGATAAAGCGGGTGCGTGGCTGAAAGGGACTTGGATCAATCAGATCGATGTCGACCTGCAAGGGCCCCCCGGCCATGACGGGTGCCATCGCTGGTGCGGGCGGTTGAGCCATTACGGATGTTTCCGCTTGGGGCTGTTGAGCCGCCGAAACGTCAGAATCACGTATCAGAGCTCCCAGCCCCCTTCCCAATGCGTTTCTGGCCATTGGAGATTACCTCCCTTGATAGGTTGATGTAGGCTTCGGCACCTTTGCTGTGGATATCGTAGAAGTGTATCGGTTTCCCGTGACTTGGCGCCTCTGCCAGACGCACATTCCTGGGTATGACGGATTCAAAAACCTGTTGACCAAAATAACTGCGCAGGTCGGAAGCAACTTGGCGAGCCAGCGAGGTTCTGTCGTCGTACATCGTTAAAACAATACCCTCAATCGCCAGTTTAGGGTTCAAAGTCTTCCGAATGTGAGTCAGCGTATCGAGGAGCTCTGAAACGCCTTCCAGTGCAAGATACTCACACTGGATGGGAACAAGAACCGAGTCCGCAGCCGTCAGAGCGTTCAACGTAAGCAGATCGAGCGAAGGCGGGCAATCGATGATGATGTAGGTATAATTATCCCTGACCAGCCCGATCAATTTCTTAAGCTGGAATTCCCTGTTCTCCAGCGGGACCAGCTCAATAGCGGCACCGACGAGATTCTTATCCGCAGGTATAAGGTCAAGACCGTCAACTTGAGTCTTTTGGATGATTTCTTCTAGAGATTCGCCGAGGATGAGTGCTTGATACAGAGTCCTTCGGGTTAGGTCCTTTGGAAACCCAATCCCGGCTGTTGTGTTTCCTTGGGGATCGCAGTCAATCAAAAGAGTTCGCTGCTCGGAGATTGCCAGCGAAGCGGCAAGGTTTATGGCAGTCGTGGTCTTCCCGACGCCGCCTTTTTGATTGGCAATGGCGATAACGCGGCCCAATTTTGACTCCCCAGGCAGTGGAACTTATCACAATGGACGCAACGCGTGCAAATTGTTTCACGTGGAACATTTTGGGAGCAGAGTAGCCATCGCCCTGGAAAATGTTCCACGTGGAACAATTTCACGCGATGATGATAGGAATCGATTCAGACGCCTTGAATCCTTAAATATTAAATAGAAGATCGGCCGATGAGAATAAATCTCCGTTGCGATTCTGGTATCTGTACCGCCGGACGCCATATCCAGCCAGTCTCTGAAGACAGCCGCGTTGCGTCTTCACCCCCAACCCACAGCACCAAGTGGCCACGCGGGGCCAGTGCCTGTTTCGCCCATTCAAGTAATTCGGAGAAGCCGCCCAGTGCGCGCGCTGTCACTAAATCAAACATGGCAGGGTCCTTGCGAATCTCTTCGAATCTTTCAGATATGATTTCTATCCCCGATAGATTTAATGACCTTACGACTTCTGCGAGGAAAGCGCATTTTTTCTTGTTCGATTCAATGAGCGTCACATGCAGAGACGGATGCAGTATCTTCAGCGCCAACCCTGGAAAACCGGCACCAGTACCAACGTCGGCCAGCCGACAGTTTTCCACAGGTAGTAGATCCGACACAAACATGGATTCTCCAAAATGGCGGCCTGCAATCTCAATCGGCGAAGTCACCGTTGTAAGACTTATTAATTTGTTCCATTTCAATAAGATAGAGATGTATTCTCGAATGAGATGGATCTGTTCGGTTGACGGCCGGATGCCGAAGGGGGACAGCGCAATCATAAGCTGGTCATCGCCGATTTCCGGATTCACGGTCCTAGACATTCGCTCGGACCTTTCCCATATAGTTTGAAATATACATTCCAGCTATCAAATCGACCGCCGCATGCGCGATAATCGAAGGAATGAGACTAGCGCTGAAGATTCGCGCAACAGCAAAGACCATTCCTACTATGAATGTAGTTATTATTCCTCGTCTGCCTTGATACAAATGGGCTACCGCAAACCACGCAGAAGATGCTATGGCTGCCGCCCAAACCGGTGAATCAAGATTTGCGAACAGCCTCGCAAATACAGCGAAAGCAAATCCACGGTAAAGGAACTCCTCGGAAAGGCCGGCAGTGCAGGAAAGAGCAGCATACACAAAAATCTCAACCGACGTCCGCGGCATGATTTTTTCCGTAATGTGAAACAGGGCACCACGCCCTTCAGGCGGCAAGCGAACGACTCTGGACAGGCTGGCAAATTGGCTGCCGCAAAGCCCCAGGGTTATGGCTGCTGTCCACAGCGCTGTTCGCAATAGCAAGGACGTTGTGATGGCCAATTCCGCTGGTCCCAGGCCCCGAGCCAGCGCTCTCCATGCAACGAAAGCAATCAGAACCCACTGGAAGCCAATGGTCGTGCCATAAAGAGCCAGCCGGTCAGCCGAACGAATATCCGGAGTGGACGGAAGCCGGCGAACGCGAACGACCCCGCGCCACGGAATGACGACGCCGAGTACGGCAAGGATTAGAACGAAGTCCCAAGGGATTGCGACAAGGCTCACAACGGGAAATAGGAACACGATTTCGACGGTGAAGCAAGCGGGGACAAAACCAAGCAGGGTCTCGGGGCCCCTGGAGCCAGAGCGAAACCATAATCCTGGGTCCCGGCGATAAATGCTTCACGCTGGGCGCGAAATCGCAGTTTCAAGTGACGAAGCCCGTGCCTCGTGGCAAAATTCAGATCCGTTGAGGGTGCGAACCAGCCAGAAATGCGACCTGCGGAAAACTTACGGCAAGTTGGGCTCGCGCGAGCACTGTCCAAGCTGGGGTATTGCTCACGCTCAAAGGCTGCGGAACTGATCCGCGAGGGACGCGTTCGCCTCAACGGGACCGTGCGCACCGATCCGGAGATGCCGGTACATTTGGGGGGCGACCGGATTGAGGTGGATCGTCAAAATGTGCGTGCAGCAACGAAAATCTACTTAATGTTGAACAAACCGCGCGGCGTGGTCACAACGGCCTCCGATGAAAACAATCGAGAGACGGTTTATTCCTGCCTCGACGCCACCCTGCCGTGGGTGGGGCCTGTAGGCCGTCTCGATAAAGCGAGCGAAGGACTCCTATTACTAACGAATGATACCGAATGGGCGGCGAGCATATCCGATCCGAATACGCAGCTGGAAAAAATCTACCATGTTCAAGTTGGAGTTTTGGCCAATGAAACGCTCGTAACCGCGCTTGTTCGGGGCGTACAGGTGGGAGTAGGAGAGTCATTTCGGGCCAAGCGAGCGAACATACTCCGATTAGGCGAACACAATTCGTGGCTTGAGATCGTGCTGGTCGAAGGAAAAAATCGTCAAATCAGGAGGATGTTTGACGCCCTCGAGATTGACGTTCTGCGGTTAATCCGGATCGCGGTCGGACCGCTGCAACTGAAACAGCTCGCCAAAGGGGAATTCCGCGAACTGACCGCTGAAGAAAAGCGTTCGATTGATCGCGCGTTGCATGAGTCGACTCCTCGACGGACACTCCCTGAAACGCAAGATCGATAATCATTGGTAAGAAATTCCGCTCGAATAGCATGCCTTCGGAGACGATATATCAGACCGTGACTTGTTCCGAGACTGCATCCAGCGCCCGTTGAACCTGGCTCATCAGGGCATCATGGCTAAAAGGTTTTTGAAGCGGTTCGACACCTGGCGGCAAGTTGTTCCCGGGCGAGGAGAAGTTGCGTTCCGCGTGACCTGTCATGAAAAGGACTCGAGTTTCCGGCCTCAGTTGAGACAGCATTCGCGCCAAAGCAGGTCCGCCCAATTCGGGGCATCGTCACGTCGGTCAGCAGGAGTTGAATCGGCTTTTTGAACGATCGGGCAATTTCGAGCGCCTGGACTCCATCACGGGCGGACAAGACCGTATATCCGCCTGCGGTCAGCACGCTGGCGGTCAGGTTCAGAAGCGATTCTTCGTCTTCCACCAGCAAAATCGTGGCGGACCCTGCGGAACGCCGGGCGGACGCTTTCTCCGAAGCTGCGACGAGAGCGGATCCCGGCGCCAAAGGCAAGTAGATCCGGAACGTTGAGCCTTTACCGGGCTCCGACTCCACACCGACAACGCCGCCACTTTGTTTGACGACTCCGTATACCGTGGCAAGTCCAAGGCCCGTCCCTTTTCCTGGCTCCTTGGTGGTGAAGAATGGCTCAAAAATGTGGCGCAAGATTTCCGCATTCATTCCCGCACCTGTGTCTGTCACGGTCAGCAGAATATGGGGGCCGGGATGAAGAAAGGGCAACGTGCGGGCGAGGGCTTGATCGACATTGACGTTGGAAGTTTCGATGAGGAGTTTTCCGCCTTCGGGCATTGCATCGCGCGCGTTGACGACAAGATTGACGATAATCTGTTCGAGTTGGCTCTGATCGGCATTTACCAGTCCGAGCTGGGATGCAAGTTTGGTCGTAAGTTCGATATCCTCACCGATGAGCCGGCGCAGCATCCGGCCCATGTCCGTAACTACCGCATTCAAATCCACATTTTTTGCCTGAAGTGCGTGCTGGCGGCTGAACGCCAGCAATTGATGGGTTAGCGCGGCAGCGCGCTCCCCGGCTTTTCGGATTTCCACGACACTCTTGCGCAGCGGGTCTTCCGCGGAGAGGCGATATTCGATGGACTCGCTGTAGCCGATGATGACGCCAAGAAGATTGTTGAAATCGTGAGCGATGCCTCCGGACAGGCGGCCCACGGCCTCCATCTTTTGAGCCTGACGGAGCTGTTCTTCGCGCTGTCGCAGGAGTTCTTCGGCCCGTTTGCGCTCCGTGATATCGCGGCTGACGACAACCGCCTTTTCGATTTCACCGCGGCGGTTTCGCACCGGGCTGCCGTTGGA
The DNA here is from genome assembly GCA_963788335.1 of Terriglobia bacterium. Classification (GTDB taxonomy): domain Bacteria; phylum Acidobacteriota; class Terriglobia; order Acidiferrales; family UBA7541; genus Palsa-360. The sequence continues at coordinate 28,851 of CAWBGM010000004.1, read as the reverse complement.
TTCCAGGATGCGCCATTCCCCGTCCTTGCGCCGGAAGCGATAAATCACGGGAGGCGTTGCGCCCCGCTCGAAGATTTCGCGGCGGGCGGCGACAATCGCGGCTCGATCGTCCGGATGAATCTGATCGGCGACGGGTTCGACACGCAATTCCGCCAGCGAATAACCCAGCGTCTTCGAGTACGAAGGGCTGGCATACAAGCGCCGGCCATCGCGGGTGATCACTGTAATCAAATCGTCGGCGTTGTCGGTGATCACGCGAAACATTTCTTCATCGGCATTCAATCGGCGGCGGATGCGGTGAATCTGGACCTGCTGGTAAATCGTATAAAGGTCAAACAAGAAAACCAGGGCAACGAGGCCGCGCACGGAATCCCGAAGCGTGAATGAAAACTGAGGATCCGCTTTCTCGAATACGTACGTGAACGAGGCCATTCCGGCAGTCAACAATAATGTGACGACAAACGCGCAAGCCCACAGCCACCATTGCCGTCTCTCCGCCTCGCGGATGCGAACCCAGATGGACAGTTCCTCGGAAAGGAAGCAGGTTCCCTCGGCGCCAGAAGAACTCATTCTGCTATATCAGCAATAAGTGGCAACCTGAGCAATAGTACAGGGCGACATTGTGTTCAATAACGCAAGGTTTAAAGGATCGCATCTTCGTCCTGGCCGCAAACCTCTCCGGCAGAAGATTTCAGCTGAACGCTTTGGCAAACAGAAGGCGCTTGGCGATTTCGACAAGCAGGAGGTAGGTGACTGTGGAAATCGCGAGAAAGAGGAAATAAGACGCTGGAAGCGCCGTAAAACCAAGAACATATGCAAATGGCGAAAATGGGAGCAGAACTCCGGCGATGACGATGGCAAATGTGGTGACGGCCAGCGGAAGACTTGGGCGGCTCTTCAACGGATTTCCCATGGTCCGAATCACGAACAAGACGAGGGTCTGCGTGGCCAGCGATTCAACGAACCAACCGGTATGAAATTCGGCCTGCCCGGCATGGAGGTAATGGAGCAGGACGTAGAAGGTGAGAAAATCATAAAGGGAGCTGATGGGCCCGATGAGGATCATGAAGTTACGGATCAACTTCATATCCCAGCGGTGCGGCGCGCCGATGTATGCCGTGTCCACGTTATCCGACGGAATCGTAATTTGCGCGGCGTCATACATAAAATTATTCAAAAGAATTTGCGTGGGTAGCATGGGAAGGAACGGGAGAAAGACGGACGCCGCAGCCATGCTGAACATATTTCCGAAATTCGAGCTGGTGCCCATCAGAATGTATTTCAAAACGTTGGCGGAAGCGCGGCGGCCTTCGATGATTCCGTCGTGGAGTATCTGCAAGCCGGGCCTAAGAAGAATGATATCGGCCGCGTCCCGGGCCACATCCACGGCAGTGGAAACCGAGATGCCCACATCGGCTGCGTGCAGCGAGGGTGCATCGTTAATGCCGTCGCCCATGTAGCCGACGACATGGCCGCGGCGCTTCAGGGCGTGTAGGATGCGGAGTTTCTGCATGGGCGAGACGCGCGCGAAGATCGTCGTCGTCTCGGCGAGTTGGGTCAGCGCCGTATCGGTGATCCGCTCGAGTTCCTCCCCGGTGATGATGGAGGTGCCATCCAGTCCCACAAGATCGCAGACGTGACGCGCGACAAGTTCGTTGTCTCCGGTCAGTATTTTTACGGTCACGCCATCGCGCCTCATCGCGGCGACCGATCGCGCGGCGTCGAGACTGGGGGGGTCGGCAAATGCGAGGAACCCGGCCAGCGTCATCGAACTCTCGTCCGTAACTTTGAAACCGGTGTGTTGCGCGACATTGCGATAGGCGACAGCCAGGACGCGGAATCCCTGTGCGCAGAGATCGTGAAACACTTTCATGCAGCGGTCACGGGATGCCCGGTCAAGAGCGGCGACTTTCCCATCAATTTCAATTGAATTCGACAGCTCAACAATTCCCTCGGGCGCGCCTTTTGTTATCAGCAGGCAGTCGCTGCCCGGCCGGTTTTTCCCTTCGACAGCGATGGAAACGCGACGGCGCTCGAAATCGAAGGGAATCTCATCGCACTTCATAAAATCATCCGTGCCCGGTGGCTTGGGAAGCAGAATAACGGCGGCATCGAGCGGACTGCGGATGCCTGTCTCAAACATGCTGTTCAAATAGGCCAGCGCGAAGGTCCGGCCGGAGGGGGTTCCAATTGGATCGACGTGCAAGCCCAGTTTCATCTCTCCGGTTGTGAGCGTGCCGGTTTTGTCGCTGCAAAATACGTCGATGGTGCCGAAGTTCTGAATTGCGGACAGATGCTTGACCACTACACCTTGCCGAGCCATGCGCGATGCACCGCTGGCTAGCGTGACGGACGTAATCATGGGCAGAAATTCGGGAGTCAATCCTACGGCGAGCGCGACGGCGAATACGAAAGACTCAAATGCGTTCTTATGCATGGCCACGCGCACAACCAGAATGAAAAGGACCAGAAAAAAAACGGCGCGCAGGATCAGAAAACCGAAATGCTTCATGCTGCGCTCAAACTCAGTTTCCTCGGGCCGCTCCGAGAGTTTTACAGCGATGGCTCCGAAAAATGTTTTTATCCCTGTCGCGGTAACTCGCGCCGTGGCCGACCCGCTCACGACCGACGTGCCGAGGAACACGGAAGCGTGGGCTTCGGGCGTGCCCTCTTTTTCGCCGCTGTTCAGCCCCGCGCTTTTTTCAACGGGCAGGGATTCGCCGGTCAGAGCAGCCTGTTGAACGAACAGATCGCGCGCTTCCACAAGCCTGCCGTCCGCGGGGATTAAATCTCCGGCCGAGAGCCGGACCAGATCGCCGGGAACTATTTCTGTCCGCTTGATCTCGTGCCATTGGCCGTCGCGCTGAACTGTTGCGGTCGGCGTGACTTGCTCGCGCAATTTCCGAATCGCCTGCCGAGATCGATAGGTCTGCACAAAATTGATGGCCACGCTGAACAGCACGATCAGGAGAATGATGGATGCGTCGGCAGGATCGCCCAGGATATAGGAAATTCCGGTCGCGACGAGAAGGATGAGGACAAGCGGATTCAGAAACAGGAAAAGAAGCTCAACGAGGGCGGCGCCGCGCTTGATGGGCGCAGGCTCGTTCGGTCCATATTGCGCAAACCGCTCCTGCGCCTCTTTTGAAGTCAGCCCCCTCAAAGTGGACGGCGGTGAAAGTGGTTCGCCAGGAGACACGGAAGACACAGAGTTCATGCCACCACCTGAAAAACATTGCGGTCCCGGTGACTATAGCACTGGGGAAAATGGAAACCTATCTGGTATGCGATGAGAACCGAACCTGTCATTCAGAGTGAAGCAGGGAATCCCCCTCTTGCTCGAAAAGAGATCCCCCGCTCTGTTCGGAATAACAACAGTGTCAATTTTGCGGAAAGCAATGTAACCACAAATCCAAACAATTCCCTACTGTTCATGGCTCGATGGCAACTTTAAGCACGCCCTCGCGATGTTCGGCGAACAGGCTGTAGGCATCCTTGATGTCCTCGAGTTTGAATCGATGCGTGAGCAAAGGGGTGAGGTCCAACCGCTGGTGCAGAACCATGTCCATCAGCCGTCTCATCCTCTCTTTTCCGCCAGGGCAGAGCGTAGTGACGATGCGCTGGTCGGCCAGCCCGGCGGCGAACGGCTCGACGGGGATGGTGAGTTTGCCCGAATAAACGCCAAGGCTGCTGAGCGTTCCTCCGGATTTCAGCGCTCGCAAAGCGCTTTCGAACGTGTTCTGGGTGCCCAATGCTTCGATGGCTACGTCGACGCCCCGCCCGCCTGTCAGGCGGCGAATCTCGGCGACCACGTCACATTCCTTATAATTGAGCACGACGTCCGCGCCCATCCGCTTTGCCATGGCCGCGCGAACTGGATCCGATTCGACGCCGATGATGAAGCTTGCGCCTTTCAATCGCGCGCCCGCGGTTGCACAAAGCCCAATCGGTCCCTGAGCGAACACGGCAGCGGTGTCTCCGATTTGCAAGTCGGCACTTTCCGCCGCGGAGATGCCTGTGGATGCGATATCCGCGAGCAGAACCACCTGCTCATCTTTCAGTTCATCGGGAATTTTTGCGAGATTTGCCTGCGCGAAAGGGACTAGTAAGTATTCCGCCTGCGCGCCGTGAATCGTATTGCCGAATCTCCAGCCGCCGATCGGACCGCCGCACTGCGACCAGTGGCCACTCAGGCAATCGCTGCATTGCCCGCATGGAGTGATCGCTCCTACCAGAACACGCTCGCCGACGCGGTAGCCTGTAACGCCTTCTCCGAGTTCGTGGATAACACCGACGGGCTCATGGCCGATCACCAGCCCCGGACGGACCTTGTATTCGCCCTTCAGGATGTGGATATCGGTTCCGCAGATCGTCGTCAGCGTGACGCGGATAACCGCTTCGTTCGGCCCCGGCCGGGGAATTCGCACGGATTCAACCGAGATTTCATTGGGCCCGTGAAATACCAGGGCTCGCATGGTAGTGGAAGATCGATTTTCATTTAAGAGGGTTTGAGAGATGACGGAAGGCATGTTGGACTCCTTAACAGCCACGTTCAATTTGTCATGATCGTTGAAACGCGGAAGTGATGTCCGTCACAAAGGGCCGTGAGCAAGATCACTCCCGTGGCGTTGGCCGGCAATCGTTACGCGGAAATGCGAGGTTGCCGTTTCCCTGCAATGAAGATGAAAACAGTTGCTGCAGCGGCGGCAACCAAGACAAGAACCGTGACCAGGCCGGCGTGCCCGTGACTCGAAATGAAATTCAGCATCCCTCGTCCGTAACGAGCTGCCAGAAACGCCAGAAGCACAAATCTGATCGTTCTTCCCAGGGTAATTGCGACGAGGAACTTGCGAACCGAATACTGCAAGGCGCCCGCCGCAAGCAGGAATGGCACCATCGGAAAAGGAGGCGGCAACAAGGCGGGAATGGCAATCGCGCCAAAGCCCCATCGCTGGAAGATTGCAAAAACTTTCGCCAGTCTTCGCGCCGAAAACCGGCGCTCGAGCATTTCCTTGCCTCCCTTGCGGGCAAGCCGATAGGTGGCAAAACCGCCCAGCACTGAGCCTGCGGTCGCCATCAACGCATAGTAAAGCCACAGTTGGGACCTGCGCGCGGACAACACAATGGCGAGCACATCCATGCTGCCCGGAACGGGAATGATGGACGCGTCAAGCAGGCCGAGGGGAATAAAGCCCAGACCGCCGAGATGGTAGACCCAGCGCCTTGCGCTTCGGGCTAGCGAGGGAGCAGCGGCCGCGATCAGAATGCGATGAAACATTTTCCGGCGAAGCAGTCATCTCTTTCTCTGGGCTATAAGCAGATTAACGCATTCATTCGCTGCGAGGTATTTTTTATCGCCCTGGCCGTAAGGGCTGCTGATTGAAATACAGGCGATGTCAGGACTGACTTTCGTCCGGCGCGTCGAGACTGTTCACGACTTTGCGGACGCCTTCGGTGGATTGCGCGATTTTTTCCGCGAGTAATTTTTCCGCGCGTGAAGAAACGTTGCCGGTAAGAGTGATGATTCCGTTGTCGGCATGGACCTGAACGGTTTTCAATGAGATGGCCTTGGTGGAGTACATTTCAAACTCGACACGGTGGGCAAGTTTCGCGTCCGCGCTCTCCGGTATAGTCTGCCCATCGGCGGCGCTCAGATTATTGACCACGCCCTGCACGCCGGTTGTCTGCCAGGCGATTTGCTCGGCCGCATATTTTTGTGGTGCGGTGTCCACCGTTCCGCTTAAAGTCACGATCTTGCTTTTCACGTCGGCTTGAATGTGCTTTCCGGTAAGGTCCGCGTTTTGCAAAAGACTCTCGCTGAGCAGAGTCTTGATCTCCAGATCGGCAATTCTGTCGCCAAGATGTTCGGATTCCGCATTGCGCGTGGTCGCGGCGTTGACGGTCAGGTTGTTGTGCACTTCCTTGACGCCGGACGTGTCCTGCACAATTGCGCCGGCCACGGCCTTGACTTGTTCGGATGGAACCTGGCCACTCAGCGTGACTTCACCCTGAGTGGTCTCGACTCTTACCTCATAAGGGGACACATTTTTGGAAAGAAGCAGTGCTGTACGCACTCTCGAAGTGGTTGCCGTATCTTGCGCCGATTCCTGAAAGTGACGGAGCGCCGCCTGAACTGAGGGGTTTCTCGCGGAAAAGAAATAAGCCGCCGCGACGACGAGGATGAGCACAACGAGTACGAAAACCAGACTGCTTGAGCCTTTTCGGCGATTCTCTGCGTTCTTCAATTTATTCCTCCCCGGAATTTCTAGTGCGCTTTGCCCTTACAGCCTGGATGGCCGCAGCGGCAGTCAATGTCCGGAGTTTTTTCCATCGCTTCACAGTGCGCACTGCAATAGGCGCCGGATTTCGACGTGCAACTGCAAACCGGATGAGCGCATTTCTTTCCGTTTTCGGTATCCATTTGTTCTCCCTGGACCGGAATTTGTGCATTGGGTTATCGAACAGCCGGCGGTGTTCCGTTGAAACCCCGGTCTGAAATCTCAATGGAGCAAGAATATGGTCATTCCCCGTTCTCGTCTGTTCAATAGTGAGCACTTGAGAAGCGGTGGCCACCTGAACCAGGGAAATTCATTCCTGAAGAAGAGGGGAGGATTGAGGGATTAGAGTGTGAGTACGGTTTGGACAACGCTCATGTCGTCGCTCTTCTGAACCGTAAATCCGAATCGCGCGGCGAGGGCGCGCATGGCCATATTTTCCGGGAGAATCGCGGCGACAATGCGCGCAAGCTTTTTATCGCGGCCCACCTGGATGAGCCGGGCCATGAGCTCCGCTCCAAGCCCCTGATGATGGAACTGATCCGCAATCAGAATTGCAACTTCGGCCTCACCGTTGCCATTCTCGCGGATCAGCCGGCCAACTGCGATGATTTCGGCTTCACCGTTCGCAGGATTGGCGCACTCGGCGACGAATCGCCATTTCCCGATCGTAGTCGATGACGCACCGGCGAATGAGCCGTTCGTGCGCCACGCGCGCGCTGAGTTTTTGCATATTGAAAAAACGGAGATATACGCTTCGGTCGGAAAGCATTTCATGAAACTTCACCATCGCCGACTCGTCCTCCGGACGGATCGGGCGAAGCAGCACTTCCATTCCATTTTTCATTTTCCAGTGCGAGACGTATTGCGAGGGATACGGAGGGCTGGCAAACTTCAGCGGGAGTTTCCGGGGTATTCCTTTTTCTTTCGAACCGGCTTGCCCGTCGAGCGCGGATTGATTTTTCGGGCTCCTGGGTTCCGGGTCGCTCATTGAGGCGTTCGCCCCCGCGCTGGACTTTGCCGCTGAATTCGCTCTATTTCGAAAACAATCATACGAGAGGCGCCGCAAACATGCACGCTCAGAAATCTGTCAGGCGTTCGAATGGAAATGCGACGCGGAGTGCGTTGAGCACGGCGGCCAGGTCGATCACTTCCTGCGCGATGGCGCCTTCAATCGGCGTCAGCAGTCCAAATGACGCGCCAATCATTCCAACCAGGCTGAGCGCCATGCCACCCAGCGCGCTGAGCAATGCAATCGAACGCATTCTCCTGCCAATGTGCATCAGCTCATCGACTTTGGCAAGTGATGCGTCCAGGATCACCGCGTCGGCAGCCTCCGCAGTAATATCGCTGTTCATTCCAAACGCCACGCCCACCGTCGCCGCCTGCATGGCGGGCGCATCGTTAATCCCATCCCCGACGAACAATGTTTTCGCGGTTTCCGTTTCATGCCGGACAATTGCAACTTTCTGCTCGGGACTCTGCGAGGCGTGGATTTCCTTGATACCGACCAGCCGGGCGAGATAACAAACCTCGGAGTCGCGGTCGCCCGAAACGAGGAGAACATGACTGACGTGGTGCCGCGGGGTGAGATGGCTTACGAAATTCCGGCCATCGGCTCGAGGAATGTCGTGAAATCGAAACGTTGCGGCGTATTTGCCGTCCACGAAGACCAGGCATTCGAGTCCTGGTGCAATCGCGGGGAGCTCGACCTGCCGATCTGTTATTTTTCCCCGCCCCGTAATCAGCACGGTTCGGCCGCCGACCGTGCCTCGCAGACCGTCTCCCTGTTTTTCACTGACTTCCGTTACAGCCTCGAGGGTGAGATTTTCGCGCCGGGCGGCTTCGACAATCGGGCTCGAAAGGGGATGTTTCGAATAACGCTCCAAGCTCGCGGCAATACGGAGGACCTCCTTCGAAGATAATCCGGGAGCGCAGAAAACCTGCGTGAGCATGGGCCGTCCGTAGGTCAGCGTTCCCGTCTTGTCGAAGATCAACGTCTTGCACTGGCCGATCTGTTCCAGCACAGCTGGATTCTTGATGATGATGCCTCGCCGCGCGGAAAGCGAAATCGCCCCGATGACGGCCACGGGAATCGCGAGCAATAGCGGGCAGGGCGTAGCAATCACAAGGACGGCGAGAAATCGTTGCGACTGCCCGCTGACCGCCCAAGCGAAAAGAGCGATCGCAACGGCAAACGGCGTGTACCACGCCCCCAGCATGTCACCCAATCGACGCAGGCGCGGACGGCGCTGCTGCGTGTCCTGCATGACCTGCATGATTTTTGCATAGCGCGAATCGATGGGAAGTCTCGATATTCGAATCGCGAGGGCAGTCTCTCCGTTGACCGCTCCGGAAAGCACTTCCGATCCCGGAGTCTTGGACATCTGAAACGGCTCGCCCGTCAGATACGCCTCATTCATCCTGCCCTGACCCTCCACCACCTCGCCGTCCGCAGGGCAAATTTCATGAGGGAAAACCAGCAGGATATCGCCGACTTTTATTTCTCCGATTTTGATATCCGCGACTCCATTTTCCGTCTTGCGGTGGGCGGCGCTCGGCATCCTCCGGGACAACGCTTCCAATACCGAAGAGGCGCGACGTGTCGCGAATATTTCCAGGGCGGAGCCCCCGGAAAGCATCAGAACCACAATCGCGCCCACCAGGTATTGCCCCATAAGCGCGGACACAACAATCGACAAACCCGCAAGTAGATCGGAGCCGAATTCGCGAATCAGGATTTTCCGAACCAAGCGCACGAGAAGAGGCAAGCCGCCCAGGAACAACGTCACATACAGAGGAATATTCTGTGAAAGCGGTGAGCTGGTGAAAACATATCGAAGCGCCAAATGCGCGCCAATGCCGACAATCGCCAAGATCGCGGTAAGTAAATCCTGTACGGATTGGGGAGCGACGAGATCCACCACAGGCTCCCGGGGTTGAGGGTTTGACAGCAGTTCACCTGACATCGGTTCAGATGTCTTTGAAGGAGCCTCAACCCCGGGCGTTGCCGCCGCACTTGACGCAGGTATCACGCGGGCCTCGATCCTCTCAACCGCGAACGGTAAGGACCGGGCACTCCGCTTGGGTAACGACTTCATGCGCCGTCCGGCGCAGGATATGGGTTGATGCTCCCATATGCCCTTCCGCGCCGCGTATCCCCAAAACGATCAGGTCCGCGCCGATCGCAATGGCGGTTTCGATAATCTTCTCCGGCGCATGCCCGCATTCGATTTTAAAGTGCGGCTCGCACCAGCGATCCGCCTCGACCGGCACCAGCTTTCGCAGCTGCCGCATATTCGATTCCGTGTACATCTCCGGATGCACCAGTTCCCCGGTCTTCGCCGGCTCGACCACATGCAGCACGGTCAACTGCGCCTGGTGCTCCTGCGCAAACGAGATTGCGAACGGCAGCGCTTCGAGCGATTCGGTGGAAAAATCTGTCGCAAAGAGTATTTGCTTCATCGCCAACCGGCGGTCTAAATCTTTGGATATATGTGGGCCAACTGTCAAAACCGCGCACGGGGCCTTCCGGAAAATCTCTTCGGCTACGGAACCGAGTACAACCCGGCCAAACCCGGTCCGCCCGTGAGTTCCCAGCACGATCAAATCAATCTTCTTGTCCCGAATCGTGCCTTCGATAATCGGCCACAGATCGCCTTCGAAGACCGCGACATCGTGTGGAACGTCGCCCAGCATTTCGTGCATCTGCTGCGCTTCCTGTTTCGCCTGTTCCTCCGCTGCCTCAATGATGTATGGCATGGCTTCGGGGCCAACGATCGGATAAGTGGCCGGAAGCCGGACATGGACACAATGGACGGTCGCGCCGTGCTGCCTGGCAAATCCCAGAACATACGGTAGAGCGGCCTCCGCTGCCGGCGAAAAATCGGTCGCATATAAAATATTGTGAAGTGAAATTCTCGTTCTTGTGGCGGTCGCGCTCATAAACCACCTCCTGGTGCAGTTTCAGAATGCGCCTCGGGGCTTCCGGAAGGATGTGATCGGTGTCACAACCGAAAGTGAGCCGGGTCACGCGTCGGGCGGGATGGTTCTAACGGTTTTTTTCAGTCTTCAATGATTGGGAGTGGAAGGGGCGGGAATCGGGGCCCGCCGTTCAAACTTGGTCCGCCTGTTGGAAACCCGCGAGATTATTTTGTGGAAGGAGGCGGCGTGACGACGCTGGTGAACTTTCGAATCATCCCGTCCGATTTGCTGAGCAGATACAGTTCGCCATCGCCACCCATCACCACGCGAATGTCCGCTCTTCCGCCCCCATAGGGGACGCCTTCGGGATCGGTTTTTGGCTGATGATGGTCCGCATCCTTAAACCCGGTTGTAAAGGCCCCGCCCGCGGGCAACACGCGGTCGGCTAGCGGCTTCCCGCCCTTCTGAGAAAAGGTCTCCGCAACCAGAGTGTACATGCGAATTTTTTCCCCGTTCTTCGCGGAATCGTTGGCGGAACTCCTGTGATACAGCTGAATTTCGTGAATCGGCGCCTGGCGATTGCGTTGTCCATGCGTGGCGATCATCTCCGCCAGATCGACGTAGAAAACCCGGCCCGACGGCATGTCGTTGAAAATGTATTTTCCGCGAAGCTGCGGCATCAGCTTGCCTCGATACACAAAACCGCTCCCGATGGAATCGCCGTCTTTGTGACTATATACAGCGGCCGGATACACCGGGTTGACGGGTTCGTCGAGGCCCTCCACATGGATCAGGTCCCTCTCAGGAAACGCGACAGGAGGATTCATCAGGCTGGTGGTTTTTCCCTGACTATCCACGAAAAATTGTTCGTTGCCTTCGCGCTCGGCATAGCCGAAATTCGCGCCCTTGGTGACGATATTAATCTCTTCCCAATAATGGTCGCCAATATCGTTGACCAGCAGGGCTTTCGAAACCGGGTCCCAATCCATCCGGTGCGGGTGGCGCAACCCGTACGCAAATACTTCAGGCCGGGCGATGGCGACAGAAATGAATGGATTGGGATCGGTTCCGGTCGAAGGAATTCGATAGCGCCCGTTTGCGCTGAGCTGGTCTTGCGGATGCAAAGTGAGATCGGGCGTAATCCGAATGATTTTGCCCATAAAGTTGTTCAGCTGCTGCGGCAGCGAATGCTGAGGCCCCGGGGTTTCTCCAGACGCGCCATCGCCTACGGAAACGTACAGATTTCCGTAATCCGGCTGGCCCGGCCTGACTAGCGGGTTAAAGAGCAAATCGTCCATTGGATGGCTGCGAACGTAGGCAAGCCGCAACAATTCACGCGAAGTTCCTTCGAACGTGGCGTTGCGGATATTCGTGTCCGTCCATTCGGTGAGGACGGATTCAAGCAGGGTTTCGCCCGCGGGCGGCTGCACGACGGGAGAGGTCGAAAAACCCTTCAGATTCAGTCCTGGCAAATTCTTGTTAATAGGATCCGCAGTTCCAGGCAATCGGGGATCTTCCGTGTGCACGGTATAGAATTTTCCGTTTTTCGCGTAGCCGGGATCGAAGGCGATGGACACAACGCCCGCGGTGATTCCGGAATCCGACTGAAATTTCGGAAACACCTCGGCGAAATTAATATATGTCGTGAATTTTTTTGTCGCCTTGTCGAGAATGTAGATCGTATGGCTCTGATCGATCACGAAAAATCGAGAAGCGGAGAGCGGTGCATTGGCAGGTTCCGAGCGAACGGAAGTGACCCGGCCCAGTTGTTTTGTGAAATCCACAGCCGCCCAGTCCAGCCCGCCGCGCGTCGCGTTGGAAAGCGGCAGGCTGGCATAATCCTCAATGAGAACCGATGTCCCGTCCTTCGCAATTTGAGATTGTGCGGGATATTGAGCTGAAACTGAGGATGCATTCGCGAGAATGACGAGCCAGAGCGAGAACCCGAGCGAGAAACCGATAAGAAATTGCGCGGACCGCGGGATTTTTTTTCGTCCACTCAACATATTTCATCCCTCCCTGCTCACCGATTCGCGGAACCGGCCGCTCTGGCGGCCATCCAAATTCCGGGCGCGCTTTTACTTTCCGCTCTGATACGTTTTGCTGAAACCGTTGCGGGAGTTGGTCACTGTAAATGTCCCGTCGCGCTGCGCCGAAACCTCGATCCAATACGCGGTTCCGATGTGTTGCGGATCCGGAGGCCTGGCGGCTCCCCGCGGCGGAGCTGGTTTCGGTGCAATGGGCATGTCGGCCGGTTGGTCGTCCAAACCATTGGCGATAAATCTGCCGGGAACGGTGTATTCCTGCCCGCTGAGAACTGAAAAATGTATCTGCCAGAGATCTTCAAGGCCCGGCGACGTATGGATCGTCTTCATCACTTCCGGTTCGCCGCCCTTCATTGTCCCGTCGTTCATGATTGCCACGCGCGGATGCAGCGCGTGCACGGCGACAATGGAATTTGAGCTCGATTGCCCGTGGTGCAATCCAAGAAGAACGTCCACCGTGCCAATCGGATTGTTCGGGCACATCAGCTTGAATTCCGCCGGCTGCGTTAAATCGCCCAGATGCGCCGTGCGAAATTTTCCGAAACTGACGATCGAAGCGACAGACATCGGATCTTCGATCGTGCTGAACGATGCGCTTTCCGACGGCGCGTAGCCTGCGCAATAGGGGTTCGGTTTCCCGGCGCCGGCGAGCGGCTCTTTGATCGTTTCTCCGGCCGACGAAACAACGCGCCAATCCACATCCTTCACCGGGATGCGATCGCCGGCCTTTACGATGGTGTGTTTAGCTTTGGAATACAAGGCGGGGTATTGCTCGGTCAAGAACTGCTCGGCTCGCGGATTGGGCTGAGCGCTTGGCCCGTGGTCGATATATTCCTTGATTGGGATTTGCGCGGCGACGCCCGCCAATCCTTCATAGTGGTCGCCGTCGTAATGCGTTGTGATCGCATGATCGATCTGCGTGAGCCCCGCATCCTTCGCCGCGGCCAGAATGCGCTCAGGACTTTGCGCGGCGCGCCCGCTGTCGATCAATACCGATTCATTCGACGGAGTCACGAACAGAACGGCGTTGCCACCCTCCACGTCGATAACGTAAATGTCCAGCGTCGAGCGTTTCGATTTTGTTTGCGCGGAAAGGGACGCGGCAAAGACGCTGAGAAGCAGCACAAGAAACGCCGCTTTCGCGCGATTGAAAATATTTTTTCGGGTCATGATTCCTTTTCGTGACGCTTAAAAAAACGCGTCGTCATTTCCGGGGCGAAGCGGCGAGGAATCCCTCCATGCTGTCCTGCGTCCAGGAGAACGAAAAAGAGCGATCCCTCGCCGCTTCGCTACCCCGGGATGACGACGTATTCGCACGAATGCCGGGCTAAAAAGCGACGACACTTCCAGCGCCACCGTTCAGCCATCCACACGCTTACTTCGTCACGTAGAAATATCCAACTTTGTTATTCGGATTCGTGCCGTACCACATTCGCCCCTGCGTATCGCGGAAAAATTCCCGCATCGCAATTTCAGAATGCGGCACCGGATACACGGTCACATTTCCCGTCTTGGTATCGAACCGTCCCAGATAGTCCATGTGATGCGAGTTATACCAGAGATAACCATCGGCATCGAAGCCCATGCTGTACGGGCTGGGATCCTGGCCCGGCAGCGGGAATTCCTTAAACGTTTCCGTCACAGGATCGAATCGCGCCATCTTCCCGCCGCTGAATTCCCCCACCCAGATCATTCCGTCCGGGCCGATTTCCATGCGTCGCGGAAAGCTCTTGGGATTCGGCATGGACCATTGCGTAATCTTCATCGTTTTTCCGTCGACCCTGCCGATCTTGTTCGCATTCGAGCCGGTCGTGAACCAGACATCTCCGTTCTTGTCCGGTTTCACATCGTAAACATTCGGCACTTCCTCAAAGCGCGTGAATTTCTTGGTTTCCGGATCGAATTTCGTAAGCGGAGAGCCGCTGCCCCACACATTCCCGCTGGGGTCCATTCGCGTACCGTATGTTTTCCCCCGCTCGCAATGCCGGGTTCCTTACCGGGGCGAAACGCATCCTGATATTCGACGATTTTCTGCGTTTTGGGATCCCACTGCCCAACACGATTCGGATCGGCTTCAGCCAGCCAGACGGAACCATCCGGTCCCGGCACGGCCGAGTGAATCATCGCGGGATCCAGATTCGGAACCGTGAAGTCCGTCATCATGCCCGTCGCAGGGTCGAGACGCGTAATTTTGTTCGCCACGCCAAAATTCGGAATCCAGATGTTGCCGTCTTTATCCGGCGCCGCGCTGAACGGCATCCGGTCCGGCCCCGGCATGTCGTACTCGACAAATACAATGTTCTGGCCATCGTTCTTCGTGGACCGCACGGTGTCCTTATATCCCGGCATGTCCACCGGCGATTTTGGAAGCACAGAGTCGGGACCGAAAAGCGTGGTGAGGTAGGACGCAATATCGTCCGCATCCTGATCGGGCATGTTGATATGAATCACCGTCCGCATGAATTGGACGCGATCTTTCCAGCCATCCGCATCGCGCGTCACCGAAGCCATGCGCGTTTGAAACAGGTGGCAGCTTCCGCACCGCGCTACAATCAGTTCTTTCCCTCTTCCCGCGGGCCAGAGCTGCTTTGCCTGATAAAAATTAAGGTCATTCCAGTGCACCATTCCTTGTTGCAATGCGAAATCATAAGAGGCCTGCTGGTCCGATGTGAGGCTCACGCCGGTTTTCGGATCGGCCTTGAACCCCACCGCGCGAACCTGAATGCGGTAGTCACCTGCGGGCAATTTTTCGATCCTGTATTTCCCCTGGCTGTCCGAAAGCACCATCGTGTTGATCTTGGATTTCGTGTTCTGCGCTTCGACGAACGCGCCCCGGTACGGCGCGCCGTCCGTGCCCTTCACGGTGCCGGTGATGGTTGCCCCGTTGCATACGGAGCAAAACAACAGCACCAAACTTGCGAACGAGAAGAATTTATTTTCCAGCCTCATGGCATCTCCATTTCAGCCTTTACGAATTCCCGGTATCGATTCATTTTCAATCAAACTCAAGTTTCAGGAAGAGTGAGTAGGGCGGGCGTCTCGCTCGCGGTTCTTGCCCATGTAGAATCGCAAAAGCCGCAGGCGAGACGCCCGTAGTACAAAGAAAAATGCCCGTTCCCGATTCACCTGGGCAAATGTTTGATGCCCGAAATCACAATCCTCTAGCTCTTTATGCCCATCGCGCGGACATGGGCGCGGGTGATGTCATGAACAGTCTGCGTGCCGCAATTTCCCATGACCAGTTTCAATTCGCCCTGAAGAATTTCCAGAACGCGCTCGACTCCCGCCTGTCCGAATGCGCCCAATCCCCACAATTGGGGACGCCCGATTCCCACTGCCGTGGCGCCCATCGCGAGGCCCTTGAACACATCCGTGCCGCGCCGGAAGCCGCTATCGACGAACACAGGAATTCGGCCGTTCACTTCGTCCACAATTTCGGGCAGCACCTCGATCGTCGGTTGCAGGGTTTCGAGGACGCGGCCACCGTGATCGGAAACGAGAACGCCGTCAATTCCATGCTCGATCGCCATGCGCGCATCTTCGCGCGCCAGAATTCCCTTGAGCAGGAATTTTCCCTTCCATAGTTTTCGCATGCGATCCACAAGCGCCCAGTCCAGCGGCACGGGCAGAGCGTTTGCCGGGTCCATGCCCTCTCGCATCGGACGCTCCCGGACCGTAATCATGTCGCCCTTCACATCGTGACAGTTGGCGCAGGTGCTCAAATCTTTCGGACGATTTTTCAGGTAGCTTTCAGCAACACTTCCGGCGGCCGTATCCACCGTGAGCGCGATCACCGTGCTGCCTGCAGCTTCGACGCGCCTCAGAAGTTTCTCGTTTCCTTCCCACGTCCGCAGGGCATACACCTGATACCAGACCGGGTGAGCGCCCGCGGCATTCACCTCTTCGATGGGCGTGCCGGTCGCTGTCGAAAGGAACTGCAATGCACCGCGCGCTTTTGCCGCCCGCGCAACGCCCGTTTCGCCGTCGGCATGGAATCCTTTTTGCCCGCCGGTCGGGCACAGGAAAATCGGGCTGGAGTAAGTGGTCCCGAACAGATTGACTGTCATGTCCACTTTAGACGCGTCGTGCAACCGTCGCGGCCGCAACTCGATATGCTTGAATCCTTCCCGGTTGGCCGTGATCGTGGCGTCGTCATCCACGCCGCTCGACATGAACGCCCAGTGCCCCGGAGGCACCTTGCGGTGCGCGATCGCTTCGAAGTCGAACACATTGAGCGCTTCGGCCGGGGTGGCCAGATCGGACCGCCCGGGCGGGTCACCCGCGCTCTGCTGTAAGAAGGAAGACACCCCGCCAAGCGAAGCGACGTAAGGACTGGCAGCCATAAATTTCAGAAATTCGCGTCGTGCAGTGAGTTTGTCCATGGTGGGGGGATTTTAGTACCGCAAAGGGCGTTTGCCTAGCGGGGATTTACATGGTGATCTAAGTAGCACAGGCTTCGGCCTGTGGATTTTTTGAATGCTATTTTCAGAGCGAGATTTGGATTTGAACTACAAAAGTCAAAACCCATCGGTTGAAGCCTGTGCCGCTCAATCGAATTAAGCATTCCCGCAGCGCCAGACTCCTATGCCTAATGAAGTGCCTCTTGACGCGAACAAACCACGGACATATCGTGCGGGTGATCCGGATCATGCAAGACGGGGCCGACCGGCCAATTTTGAATCTTCCCGCTGCGATGAAAAAAATGAGGATCAAATGATTGCAACCAAACCACGCCAACGGCTCAGATTCGAGAGAAAAAATTCCTGGACTGTGACTGGCACAACGCTGGCCCGTGGAGCGATCAAGGCGCTTTTCTTCTTGTTCGTCCTCGCGATGCCAGCCATGAAAATCGAGGCCCAATCGGGAATCACCAGTAATGAATGGGCCACCTACGGCGCCGACCTCGCGAACACGCGCTACAAACCATTCGATCAAATCGACGCCACCAACTTCAACAAGCTGGAAGTCGCCTGGACATTCAAAACCGACAACCTTGGTCCGCGGCCGGAACGCAATCTCGAGGGAACTCCGTTGATGGTTGGCGGCGTGATTTACACGACCGGTGGAACGCGCCGCGCCGTCATCGCGCTGGACGCGGCCACCGGCGAGTTGATCTGGATGCACAGCCTAAACGAGGGAGAGCGCGGTGAATTGTCCCCGCGGCGAATCTCGGGGCGGGGTCTCGCATACTGGAGAGCTGGCGGCGAAGCGCGCATCCTCTATGTAACCATCGGCTACCAATTGGTTTCTCTCGATGCAAAGACCGGCATTCCGGACACGAATTTCGGCAAGAACGGAATTGTGGACCTCAAAGTTGGCGTCGAAATCGGCACAGGCCAGCAAATCGATCTGGTGAAAGGCGACGCAGGCCTCAACGCGACGCCGCTGGTCGCGAAAGATATGGTTCTGGTTGGATCGTCGTTTCGAGGGAACATACCAAAATCTCACAACAATTCCAAAGGCCTGGTTCGCGCCTTCGATGTGCGCACCGGCAAGCTGATCTGGACATTCCGCACGATTCCAAAGCCCGGCGAATTCGGCAACGACACCTGGCTTGACGGCTCCTGGGCCACCAACGGCAACGCCGGCGTTTGGACGCAGATTTCGGTGGATGAAGATCTCGGCATCGCCTACCTGCCCGTGGAGGCGGCCACATCGGATATGTATGGCGGTCATCGTCCCGGAAATGGATTGTTCGGAAACTCCCTGGTTGCGGTGGACCTGAAAACCGGCCAGCGCAAATGGCATTACCAGTTAGTACATCACGAAATGTGGGACATGGATATTTCTTCGGCGCCGATCCTCACCGATATCAAGGTGGATGGACGCGCGATCAAAGCGGTCGCTCAGCCGACGAAACAAGCCACGCTGTATGTGTTCGACCGTGTGACGGGGAAACCGGTCTGGCCGATCGAGGAGCAGCCGGTGGCAAAAGGAGACGTTCCCGGAGAATGGTATTCCCCCACGCAACCCATACCGACCAAGCCCAAAGCTTACGCGCGCACCGGCGTCAGCGTCGATGACCTGATCGATTTCACGCCCGCGCTTCGCAGCGAGGCTTTGCAGGAAATCGAACAATATAAGATCGGGCCGCGGTACACGCCGCCGGTCGTACGCACCGATACTCAACTCGGATTGCTCACGCTGGGAACCGGCGGCGGCGGCACGAATTGGCCGGGAGGCTCCTACGATCCGGAAACGCACATTTTTTATGTGGAGGCCTGTAACGCCTGCCTGCTGGGCGTGAGTCTGTTCAAACCCAAGCCGGAAGATTCGGACCTGAACTACATCTGGAAAATTTTTGATAAGGAAATGAATATCCAGGGCATGCCCCTGATCAAGCCGCCTTACGGAACGATCACGGCGATCAATATGGATACGGGCAATTTCATCTGGCAGATCGCGCACGGCTCGACGCTCGACGAAGTGCGCGATAGCCCGTTGCTCAAAGGCATGAACATCCCCCGCACCGGACAGCCGCTGCACGCCGGCACGCTCATCACGAAATCCCTGGTGATTTCCGGCGATCCACTCGCCACAAAGATTCCCGGGCACGGCCCCGGCGCGATGCTTCACGCCTATGACAAGGCTACCGGCAAGGAGGTCGGAGCCGTCTACCTCCCCGCGCCGCAAACAGGCTCGCCGATGACCTACATGCTCGACGGCAGGCAGTACATCGTTCTTGCAACGAGCGCGGGACTTTCCGAAGGAAAATTTTCCGGCCAGTATATTGCGTTCCGCTTGCCGAAAAATTGAAAAACGGCGGAATGCATTGAAGCTTCCCGCATCCGGAAACTATCGTGAAGAATAAATTCGCCGAGCCTCGCTTCGCTTTCGCTGGCGAATCCGCCTGGCAGAGGATAGAGCGAAAAGGCGCCAGGTCCGTCCGCGGCAGCTAGACCGTACGCCTTTTCAAATGGAGCTTTTTCGTATCCCCTATGCAGGAGTTTGTGGCGAGACAATCTGCACCGGATATCCGTCCGGGTCCCTGAAATAAAAAGCAAAGGGTCCATGTGTATCGAAAGCCTCGATCCCCTGCTGTTTGAGCGTTTCGATCATGGCTGGTCTATCGAAGTGCTGTGCCACATAGGCCACGTGATCCACAACTCCGTAGGGCTCCACGTGTCGCAGAACCAGCGTCCCGGCGCCCACCTTGAAACGGAACTCGCCCGGCGGATTCACAATCTTGTCTTCGGCGACAAGCCCGAGCACATCCCGATAAAACTTCACGGAAGCGTCCAGATCCTTTACCTGCAGCGACGCATGGGCGAAGCTGGTTACCTGAAATGGCGCGGCGGCAGAAGCTTCCTGCGCCGTGCCCGCCACGCTCGCAGCAAGCAGCGTTAAGCCTTGAATTAGTTCCCGCCGGCTCAATGAACCGCCTTCATAGCGGCTGACCAAATTGGAAATCGCTGTCTTCATGATTCCTCCCCGTGCGAATTGC
Organism: Terriglobia bacterium; assembly: GCA_963788335.1. Lineage (GTDB taxonomy): Bacteria > Acidobacteriota > Terriglobia > Acidiferrales > UBA7541 > Palsa-360. The sequence continues at coordinate 9,163 of CAWBGM010000004.1, read as the reverse complement.
GCAGATAGTACACCGAACGCGGAAACTCGGGTACCGACTTTTCGGGAGACAAAAAACGTGTGGGGTTAAAATTTGGTGGACGTGACAGGGTTCGAACCTGCGACCCCCTGCTTGCAAAGCAGGTGCTCTCCCAGCTGAGCTACACGCCCAAACCGATGTTCCTTTTCATTCTAAACCAGTTGCGATTTCTCGCGCCACTAGAAACCATCCAAACTGTGCCAGAGTGTGCCAAAAGTGTGCCAAATAAACTTCAATTGATCCTCGACGACTGTGCCAATGGGCCAGATACTGTGCCAAATGGCGTTTTCATCTCGTTCGCTTGCCGTTCCAGTTTTTGCAGCGCTTCTCTCTTCATCTGTAACTTCATCTGTGAATATTTCTTGAAGACTTGAGAGTCACCCTGGCGAAGTAGCTGTGTCACCCACTCGTCAGCGACGCCGCCTGCACTTAAGCGGGTGGCGTACGCGGACCGCAGATCGTAAATCCGAAAGTAGGAGACTTTGGCACGGTGAAGAGTTTTTTGCCACACGCATTTGAGTGTTTTCAAATGACCTGTGGCATTCAGCTCGCTTGGAAAAAGGAATTGTCCCTCACCAGCAATCGCCATCTGTGTTCTAAATGTATCAACGGCAATAGCAGTTAGAGGAACCTCTCCGATTCCGTTAGGTGTCTTGGAGTCCGGTATCCAAACGACGGCGTTCTCCAGGTCTACTTGGTCCTTTTTCATCGGAAGCAGTTCCTTGTAGACTCTTAGACCAGTCTCCGTAATGATCCGAATAATGTTCTGCAAATAGTTCGGAGCATGTGCTTCGATGTGCTGCTGTTCGGACCAAGTAACGTAATGTGGTCGAAACAGCCCCTTCACGGCAACTGGAAACTCGACACCCGAACACGGATTGGCGTGCAGGACCCTCTTTCGGACTGCCACGTTCAGCATGCGCCGGAGAACTCTCAACTCCTGGTGCACTGTGGCAGGTTTTAGGACTCCTCCTTCTTTGATTCCGAGAGAGGTCCGGATTCGAACCCGCTGGCGAAGACGGTCACGGAGATATAACTCAATGTGGTCCGCAGTGATGTCTATAAGTTTGCTCGTACCAAGAGCAGACTTAAGGTGTTTAGCGGCACGCAAGTTCACCTCGTGCGTCTTTTCCATGCGTAAAGGCGGCTTGGAATAATTCTCCAAGAAAAAATCCGCCCATTGGTTCAAGCTCAAGCTCTCTCCTTTGCGTACAACATCTAGGACGTTGTTGTCTCTGGCATCTAGTCGTTCCCGCAGTTTTTTCTGGGCCTCGTTCCAATCTTCACTGAGAGTGGATTCCCTGCGCCGATTTCCATTACGGTCGCGATAGCGAATCCACCAGATATTTGACTCCTTTCTTCGAAACACAACGCCTTCGTATTTGCGTGATTTAGGCATTCTCCATCTCCTGTTTGAAAGATGCGCGGAAGGGTTCGAGATCCGATTTGAGAAACCGGATGTTTCGACCCATCACGCGGAGATGGGGAATCTGCTTTCGCTCAACCCAAAGATACACAGTTTGCGGACTGACGCCAAGAAATTTGGCAGCATCCTTCACTGTTAGAGGGTGTTCCATTTCCGCGACTGCGATGTTCGAGAAATCCGCTGAGATTTGAGATTGATTCATGGCATGACCCCTAAAATGCCTTGCAGTTATAAGTTAGAAAGTGGCTGGCTCTTTCTTCGCGGCTCCTATGGTTTTTTGCGCGCGGACTGGCACATTCGAAGTCGCCAGTTCCAGCATGCGTGCGCTTCACGGCACCGCCTCCGAAAGACCACATTTGGTTCGCCGAGCTATCCAACATGGTCGGCACCTCCATTTCTAGAGCATACTATACATATAGCACCGTGAAATGGAAAGCTTATTTTTGCTGCAGTTGAACACTTTTCTGAGGGAGATGGATCCCGAGAATCGGAGATGATGACTGAACGTCGGCTCTGCGCCGTCTCGATTCGAGGCAGCGTAGGGTCTTGCGCAATCGACTTTGCAAAAAGGCCTCGAACCCCGATTCTGGATGGTTTCGGAGCACACCTCATGCGCAGTTGGCGCGCCACCAAGCGCTTTGATCGAACGGGACCAGAAGCAAGCCGCCCAATACAGGTGTCAAATATGCAGGAATGACAGTCACACAACTGAAGAACATCTACACCCCACGCTCGCACTCGCCAAGCTGTTAGAAGCGTTGCGCGAACTGGTTGCTAAGACAGTTGTGCGCGAGGTCTGGGCGGCAATTGCCGCCCAGAAAAAATAAGTCGCACCTCGAAGGAGCTATCGCGCAGTTATCTGACGGCAACCAAAGATCTCACCCGAGCTATGAATTGCCTCAAAATACTTTTTGATTCTGGATGTGCAGGAGGCTGCCGGTCGGGTTCTGGCGGCAACCAAAGGGTGGGACAGACGCGTTCCAGCAGGAACTTCTGGAAGCGCTCCTTGGGGAACGCTTCAGCGGCCATTTGCTCCGGAATCCCGCTTTCGTGAATCGAACCGTTCCACGCAAATAAGAACGCATGTAATTCGGGGCATATGTGCTTTGGTTGAAGAACCAATTCAGCCAGTTTTCTACTGGCCTCTGCCTGTGTGAGGGGACTTGTCGTTCGCTGGCTGGCGCCCTTCATCATCGTTGAGACTCTTGAAAATGGATCTCCAAAATGGGAACTGACAAGTTCGTGATAATCGACTACTTTTTGACCAAAGGCTTCAAGGACCTTGGTGGTGAAGGATAACCTTAATGCCTCAGGGATTCTCGCGCTGAGTAGCACCAGGGTTGGACAACTGCCAAATCCCAATTTTATGAGCGGTTCTAAATCGTTCACCGGGTCCCACGTGGCACCCACAGTAATGCGCGCCACTTCCTCCGCGAACTGCGAGAAAGGATTCAGCATCACGTACACGACTGGCAGTACTTTACCCTCTTCCCAATCTCCAACAGCTGCAACGAAGCTAAATGTGGGGCCTACAGGATTCACGATGCCGAGTGCGAAAAAGACATCTAGACGGGCACACTCTACTATTGCCTCGAACGACGAGGCCAACCGCTCAGGGAGCAATTCAATCAAGCATTCACTATCCATGCTGTGCCTCGCGCTTCAGTATTCTCTTGGCCCAGTTGAAGCCAGCCAGCCGAGTCCGCATCAGTCTGCACGGCAAGCCGCCCTGTTTCGGCCTGAGCCGTTATCGACCTAACCCTGGCCCGTAGCATCTCGTCACTATTGGCGTCGTCGCCAGCGGCGAGCAACTTACACAAATCGAATACAACTGGTCCACAGCCTCGTAGCAACCTAAGCGCTGAAGACGACACGATCATACGGCCACTTGCACGGATTTCAAAAAAAGATGAGTTTATATTTACACCATGTTTGTTCTTTGCTTTGACAGCAGCGCTAGACTAGTTGGGCTTCTTTTTTATCTGCCGACGAGCGCGATTAAATACTTCCTGGATTAGTGATAAATGTTGATTACTCTGTTCTTGAAATGCTCCTGAATCGCGAGGACCAAATTCTTCAGGAACTCCATCTTGTGAAGCCAGATATTGGTTCGACCACATGGCTCGCAGCCCCATCGAATAAATGACGTTCTCCAATAACCCTGGTCTATAGCAGACAGACGGAATGAACGAACAGAATGAGAGAATTTCTTTGCCTTGTTGCTCCATGACGCCGACTGGCAAAGACTCTCCGGTTAAGAGCAATCCACTTTGCAACAGTTTCACATTTCTATCGCTGTCCACGCACCAGGATCCCAAGAAATGAGTCCGGGTTGGATTCCTCGGTTCGGCCAAGTTTAATTGGGACGCTAGTGAGTCGACATTTGCTCCGCGCAAATTCAGTGGTAGCCGCAGTAAACTGAAAAGTCCGCTACCCAATAGCGGATGTCTTATCTCGTTGTCTAATGTAAGGAGTGCTGTTGGAGGCATGCAACCGGGGAATGGAAATTCAGCGGTTAGACCATGCTCCCCTTCGTTTGCCATCAACCACGGTTTGGGGTTTGGTTCCATCGCTGCGTGAAAGTCTTCTGTTGTGAATCGTGATGGATTTTTGCCCCACGGCGCATACAAAAGTGGAACTACATCAAGCATCTCATCCTTTTGTTTTCTAAAACCATTCGTTGGGTGAGCAGATTCATCCACATCCCCTCCAATGAGTTTTGCAAGGGCATCGGGCTGGAGGTGGGCTTCAGCAGCTTGAAGTGAGACCGAGCTAAGAAAAAACACACTAAGCCAAGGAAAATTCTGAGAATGAAAATAGGCTGAGGAACGAAGGCTGATCTTTTTCGTCTCTGGATTCCAGACATAGGCGCTAAGGCTGGCGTTGCGATTAAGAATACTCAGCGATTGAGTTGCGTGCGCCTCAGTGTCCACATTTCGGAGGACATCAGTTTCTGCGTGAACTCGGACAATTTCATCGCCGTCCTCTAGGATGACAGGTTCAGCCCATATGCGCTGTGCCAGTCGGTGTCCCCACCAAGTCAGACAGCGGTCTTCACGAACGCTCCACTCTGGATCGATCTTCATTTGCTCATAAATGAAGGCCAAGAGCTGAGGTCCGACATCGCCCTCTATTTGCACATGGTCGGATGCAACTCTAGATTCCTTCTCAGGGTTGCCTGGAGAAGAGAATTCTTCAGATGTTTCTGGCGATGAGGACAACTCTTTATTCTGTTCAGTGCCTGTCGAAGCCTGGAAGTCTTCATTGAGTGCAGCTAGCACGGACGAGAAAACTGTAGCTTCCACTCCTTGTTCGGCGTTCCTTCTAGCTCGGGAGTGTTTTCCTCGATTACCTTGCGGATTCTTAGGCGATTCTTTTCGCCAACGTGGTTACAAGGAAATCCTCAAGTCCCAGTTGCTCATCTCGTTTAGTCATCGATTCATCTCCGGGACAATGAGCACGCCGTCTGAAAAGAAATCCGGGCTCAGCATGCCAGGATCAACTTCAGTTGCTTCATAGCCTATTCCTATTGCTCCCTGGGCAGGTCACACCCGCAGCACGTCATCACTCAGCTTTTCCAAGATACGCGAAATGCGCCCGATCCTTATAGACATTGAGGGGGCCTGGGTCGAAAGCGTACCGCATCAGGTTGTATCAGTGCGTTTTCGAAGTTGGATGATGTATTCGAGTTCATTCCTGCCGATTTTGCTTTGGGGATCAAGGACCAGTGATTGCTTGATGGCCTCTTCCGCTTCGTCTATGCGCTTCAGTTCCACCAACGTAGCGCCCTTCCCCCGCAAGGCTCGCGCAATTTGATTCGGCAGAGCCCAATCACGAACCGTTGCAGCGCGCTCGTAACTCCGCAACGCATCTGCATACTGTCCCTCGCGGGCCAAGATAAAGCCTTTTTCGATCCACAGCAAAGGGTGATCTGGTTCGAGGGCCAATCCTGACTCAATATAACTTAAGGCATTCTTAAGATTTCCTTCCTCCACTGCAATCACTGCCAATTGAAGCCAAGCTTTCGAATAAGATTCGGCAATCCACTTATTATCGAGATTCCCCTCTGCCCTTTTGGCTCCGACATAGGCCAAGAATTCTTCCTTATCCCAGCATGCACAAATGCGTGCGTGCAAGGTAACCGAATCATTCTGGACGGGCTTCCAATCCCTCGGCATTTGTCGGATCACCCTCTCAAGCAAAGATCTGGCCGCAACCCACTGCCTCTTCGAGATCAATTGTTCTGCAGGCTGATTAAAACCAACGAGCCTGCAGGCTCTGTGGAATTCCTCCAAAGCTGCTTCACGATCACCCTTCGTCCAGAGCGCGGTGCCGAGGTTCGTGTGCGCCATGGCGTCGTCCGGCTGGAGGCGAACAACCATGCGCCATTCGCCGATGGCCCCGTCCAGATCTCCCTTGTCGCTGAGCACTTTGCCGAGGTTGTGGTGCGCTATGGCGTCCGGCTGGAGGCGAACCGCCGTGCGCCATTCGCCGATGGCCTCGTCAAGTTCGCCCTTGGCATACAGCGTGCTGCCGAGGTTAGTGTGCGCTATGACAAGGTCCGGCTGGAGGCGAACGGCCGCGTGGTATTCCGCGATGGCTCCGTCAAGATCGCCTTTAGCCTGGAGCTCGATGCCGAGGTTCGTATGCGCCATGGCATCGTTCGGCTTAAGGCGAACGACCGTGCGCCATTCGGCGATGGCCCCGTCAAGATCACCCTTGTCGCTCAGCGCAAGGCCGAGGTTGTTGTGCGCGGCGGCGTCGTCCGGCTGGAGGCGAACCGCCGTGCGCCATTCGGCGATGGCCCCGTCTCGATCGCCCTTTTCCGCGAGCGCTTTGCCGAGGCTGATGTGCGGTTGGGCTGCGTCCGGTTGGAGACGAAGCGCGGCGCGGTATTCGGCGATGGCCCCGTCCAGATCACCCTTGTCGCTCAGCGCAAGGCCGAGGTTGTTGTGCGCGGCGCTGTCGTCCGGCTGAAGGCGAAGCGCGGTGCGGTATTCGGCGATGGCCCCGTCCAAATCACCCTTGTCACGGAGCGCGGTGCCGAGGTTGTTGTGCGGTTGGGCTGCGTCCGGTTGGAGGCGAAGCGCGGTGCGGTATTCGGCGATGGCCCCGTCCAGATCACCCTTGGCCCTGAGCGCGAGGCCGAGGTTGGTGTGCGCGGCGGCGTCGTCCGGATTGATTCCCAGACTCTTGCGGAAACAGGCCACGGCTTCTTCAAGCCGTCCGAGAGAAAAAAGTGAAAGACCCTTTTTGGCCCAGAAAACCGCAGATAGCTCGCCAACGGGCGGCAATTTCACAGTCTGGCCGGTGCGGCGATGGAGGACCGGTTCAAGTTCAGCCCGCAACTGCGTGAAACTGGCGAAGCGTTTTGAGGGCTCAGGGGCGAGACAACATTCGATCACCGCCCCCAGCGGCTCACCCACGGCTGGCGCACGCTTCCTCATCTGCTGCTCATAAATCTCGAGTGCATAGCGTTCGGTGTCCCGAGGACTACGCGGCGGCACCACGCCCATTGCAAATGGTGGCACTTGGCTGCCTGCCGCCATCTGCCACAACACTAGGCCGAAGCTGTAGATGTCACTGCGCACGTCTGCCCCTTCCCCACGGAATACCTCCGGCGCAAGGTACCCCGGTGTGCCACAGACCCGTTTGCCCTCCGTCTGGAATAGGCTCAAGCCGACGAAACCTTGCTCTCCGGCGCTCTCCCACGAGCCTCCCTGACCCTTCCACGCCGCTTCCGCTGCTGCCGCCAGACCGAAATCGCTGATGAGGAGCGTGCCGTCCTGCCGGATGAGGATGTTGGTCGGCTTGATGTCCCGGTGGGACTTGATGCCGCGCTGGTTGGCGTGCTCCATGCCATAGCAAAACATACTCGCCCACAGGAGTGCTTGATCGGTCTCCAACGGCCCCCGGGCAGTCGCCAAATGGTCGGTCAAGGTCACTCGCCCTCGGTCGTCAGGAGCGATGTAGTCCATCCCGATAAAGAGTCGGCCGGACAACTCCTCCACACAACGCGCCGCCAGAATGAATGGGTGCTCTTCGAGGTTCACCCATAGAAGTGCTTCGCGCTTGAAGTTTTCCCTCACTTTGGCATCCGCAAGAAACTTCTGGCGAAGGTCTTGAGCGCACCCAACCCGAGCGTTCGACGGTCGTAGACCAAATACACTTCCCCAAAGCCACCGCTGCCCAGCATGGCGCCCACCTCGTACTTGCCGCCAATAATGTCACCCATCTTGTACGTCGCTTCGGGCCCCGGTTGCTCGTGCATGGCAGCCATTCCTCTTCTCCTCTCATATTCCCGAAATGCGAAAATGGCTCCTATGTACTTGCCCATTTCTTGGGTTTCTTGCTCGCGGGTCTTGATTTCGCCGCGTTCCTTGCGGGCTTTTATTTCTGCAAAAACCGCAGCCATCATAGCGTCCAATTCCTCCCGGCTCCCATGCACGGCCTGACGTTTTTCGAGCGCATCGAATAACAATTTAAAAATTCCTTTGTCCTTTTCTTCGTCTGCAGCAGAATGGTCCGGACGATCATCCTTCAGTTTCGTCTTCTCCTCTTGACTTGCTGGGCCTGTAGTGTTGTTGACATCAATCTTTCTGAGGTCGCTCATTTCCTGAGTTTCTAGCATGCGTAAAAATGTGGCGCGCTGTTCTTCGCTTACTTCATCGAGATAGACCCACCCATCCAGAATGCCATCGCGCTTGAAAACGAACGCCAATCTGCCGTCTCGTCTCGTTATGCTGACAACCGGAACACTCATAAGTGCCACCCTTCCTTATTGCGGCCAACTCGACCATGAAAAGTAATCACTTGAAACGGCCTCGTCTCATTGTCTGCAAGTGATTACCGGCAGCGGTTGGTGCACCGCTCTCCGTACGCCGACCCGTGCTTTCGGGATCAGCCCTCCAAACTAAGCCGAATGTTCGTCAGCGTCGCCGTACCCAACCAGGAAGCAATCCTGGATTTTGACAGGCCAGCGATTCCCCTGCTCATCTCGGAACCGATATTGTTCCAGCAGACAGCACAGCGAGCCTGGATGATAATTCACGCTCACTACGCGGCCAGCATAGATTGCGGCCGTTTCATCTGGGACGCCCCCCTCGGTCAACCTGCCACGCTCCGGGAGTTGAACCCGGCGACGGCGCCAGGTATGCGGAATGACATACTGGATCGCCGTGGCTGCACTCCACGTGACCCGAACAGGGCTTCCTGGACTCAGACGGACTTGGACTTTTGTTGGCTTCCCTGCTGCTGCCATGGCCAATTCGCGAGGGATGTTGATTTCAAGCAAATCCCAAAAAGAAGGCAGGTGGAGGGACTCCTCCAGAACGTGTTGGCCTGCGACCCGATAATCTGAATCCGGTTGTGGAGTCGGCGGCTGTAACCAATCAAAAGGGCCACCGACCCAGTGTCGTGGCAATCGCCAAACCTTTCCGCAATCGTCCCTGAAAAAGACTTGCAGAGGATAATGCTCGCTCCAGCACTTCCCCTCAGGATCAATCAGATATTCTGTATCCCAGGGTTCTGCACGTCGAATGTGCGGTGCCTCCTCCCAAAGAAGTGCGACAGGTTGCTCTTTTCCGGCAAGCGCAGTTGCAAGGTCTCGCGGGAGATTTGCCTCTTCCAATTGTGCCGCATCGCTCGGAAGCTTGATCGTTTGTTCTCGTCTCAGCTCTCGGTCCTGCTTGGTTGGGCGTTCCGCCGATTTATGGACAT
>CAWBGM010000003.1:0-42648 GCA_963788335.1 Terriglobia bacterium | reverse complement strand
AGCCATCCGATTCTCGCGTCCGAGTTCGACGGGAAATCGAAACCGTCTACCCGACCCAGCCGGAACATTTCCGGCCTGCCTGCGAATATTTGTGGCACATGAATAGTTCCGGAGCGGAGACACAAAACGCGGCAGGGCGGCAACGCCATCGGCCTGTCTAATGAACCGCTCACGACAGGAGAAATTGTCCCGCGCAGTTTGCGAAGCGCCGGCCGGCTAACCGACGGACCGATGTTTCGTCTGAATTTTTGCATCATCGCAGACATTGACCACGGCAAGTCCAACGCGCTGGCTCTAGACCGGCTGCTGGAACTGACGGTGCGCTCCACCCAGCGCGAAATGAGCGCGCAGGTGCTCGACTTCATTGGCACCTTGAGCGCGAGCGCGGCATCACGATCAAGGCCAAGAGCATCGGCCTTCACTACAAAGCGAAAGACGGCAACGAGTATCAGCTCAACCTGATCGACACACCCGGCCACGTCGATTTCTCCCACGAAGTCTCGCGCGCGCTTTCGGCGTGCGAGGGCGGCGCTGCTCGTGGTGGATGCGAGCCAGGGAGTGGAGGCGCAGACCGTCGCCAACACGTCTCTCGTGTTTCAGCACAAACCTCTCGATCATTTCGTCATCAACAAAATCGATTAACCCGCTGCGTACCGGAAAATGCGAAAGAGCAAAATCGAAAATGTTCTGGCGCATCCCGCCTCCGACGCGCCGCTGATGAGCGCCGAGCAGCGGCATCGGCGTCGAATCCGTGCTGGAAGCCGGTGGCGGCTCGCGTTCCTCCGCCGACCGGCAACTCCGAAGCGCCGCTGCAAGCGTCATTTTCGATTCCTGGTCGATCCTTTCCGCGGCGCGGTGGTCTCGCGCGCGTGATGAACGCACGGATCACGTGCTTCATGAAATCGTCTCTGCTTCAGCAATGAAATCTATGAAGTGGAGGCTCTGGGCGGCGCCCACGCCAAAGCCCGTGGCCCTTGAAGAACTCGTGGCCGGCGATGTCGGCTTCGTCGTCGCCAACATCAAGCGCGTCGCCGATGCTCGCATGGGCGGCACCGTCACCCAGCCGGTACTGCCCCCCCCCGTATTGCCCGGATTTGAAGCGATCAAGCCGATGGTGTTTGCGGGGCTGTTCCCGCCCCCGCCAGCGATCTACGAAAATTTGCGCGATGCTCCAGGCAAGCTCCAGCTCAATGACGCGGCATCTTTTTACGAGCCTGAAAATTCCGTGGCGCTGGGCTTCGGATTCCGCTGCGGCTTTCTCTTGGCCGCCGCACATGGAAATTGCGCAAGGAGCGGCTCTGAGCGCTTTATTCGCTATCAACTCTATTACGACCGCGCCGAGCGCTCGGTGACTGCATCACTGACGACCGCCGGGGTCGTCATGGGAAGGTGGACAGCCCCACGACATTTCTTTCGCCGATGAAATGGCGATAATTGAGGACAGAAGTCAGTCATCATAGCCATGATTATTACTGCTCGAGCATTCGGTGGGCCGATCTTGCAGCTCTGCGAGGAAATGTGCAGCATAGCAAAATTTCGAGGTACCTCTCGCCGCAGCGCGTCATGCTGACGTACGAGCTCCCGCTGAACGAAATCGTCCGCGATTTTACGACCGGGGCTGAAGAAGCGCCTTGCGTGGTTATGCTTCTCGTCTATCATCACCTGGCGGGATATGTGGAAGCCGATCTGGTGAAGATGGACGTGCCGGGTGGCGGCGAACCCGTGGACGCGCCAGCGATTGTCTGCGACCGGCAATTTGCCTATGACCGCGGACGGGATCTGGTCTCGCGCCTGCGCAAACTTATCCCGCGACAACTGTTTGAAGTCCCGATCGAGGCCGCCATCGGCAGCCGGGTGATTGCGCGCGAAACTGTCGCGGCCATCCGTAAGAACGTCATCGCCAAATGCTATGGCGGCGATATTCGCGCAAACGCAAGCTGCTCGAGAAACAGAAGAAGGCAAGAAGCGCATGAAGCGCGTAGGCCGCGTGGATATTCCCCAGGAGCGTCCCTCGCAGTTCTGAAGTCGCGAAAACGACGGACGACGATCAGCGTCGTTGGAAAGACATCCTTTTGAATGTTCAAGGAAAAGCTTTTATTTCCATCTCCGGGCATTCGAGTGAGCCTCAACCCATTTCCGTCGTGGCTTAACCCGACGAAATCGGTCGCAATGTAAGCCGCTGGGGAAACAAGGAGTTGGCTCCTGCATCAGACTTGACAAACCTTCGGTGCAGGCATAATATTCAATTCGACTGATTCAGTCGCATACGGAACATGTTGAAGCTCTCAAAGAAAGCGGACTACGGATTGATCGCCGTCAGGCACTTGGCGACCCAGGGTGATGCCCGTTCCCAGAGTGCTTCCGACATCGCCGAAGTCTACGGTATCTCCGCCACGCTTCTGGCAAAGGTTCTCCAGCGGCTAGCCAAGCATGGTTTGGTCACAGCGCGCCACGGATCGAGTGGAGGGTACCAACTTGCCCGGCACCCGAAGGACATTTCCGCGCTGGAAGTTATCAACGCCGTCGACGGGCCAGTTATGATTACGTCCTGTGTGACGAGTCACGGAAACTGCGATCAGAGTTCCACATGCACCGTTCGCGAACCGCTGCGCCGGGTAAATGAAAGCATTGCGCAGGTATTGCGTTCGGTTTCGATCTCGCAAATGAGCGAAGATTCGCCCGAAGTCGAGCTGGTAGGTCTGTCGACTTAGTTTTTCAGTGTTTAAGTAGCACAGGCTTCAACCTGTGGGGTTTAAGTTTCATCTGGGAAAGCCAACAGGGTTAAAGTACACAGTCTGAAGCCTGTGCTACTGGTAGCCCAAATTGGTTTTTTCAGTGGACTGCAGAGCGTAACGGGAGACAAAAGCATGGCTATCAAGCTGCCGATTTACATGGACAATCACGCCACCACTCCGGTGGACCCGCGCGTGGTCGAAGCGATGATGCCCTACTTCCACGAGAAGTTCGGCAACGCCGCCAGCCGCAACCATTCCTTCGGCTGGGCGGCCGAGGAAGCGGTGGAAAACGCGCGCGCACAGATTGCCCGCCTGATCAACGCGACGCCCAAGGAGATTATCTTCACCAGCGGCGCGACCGAATCGAACAACCTGGCCATCAAGGGCGCCGCGGAAATGTACCGCGAGAAGGGCAATCACATCATCACGCAGGTGATCGAGCACAAAGCCGTCCTCGATACCTGCAAGCGCCTGGAAAAGTACGGTTACGAAGTGACCTACCTGCCCGTCGGCAAGGATGGCCGCATCGATCTTGACGACCTGCAGCGCGCGATCACGCCGAAGACCATCCTGATTTCGATCATGTACGCCAACAACGAAATCGGCGTCATTCAGCCCATCCAGGAAATCGGCAAGATCGCCAAGGAAAAGGGCATCCTGTTCCACACGGACGGCGTGCAGGCCCTCGGCAAAATTTCCGTGGACGTGCAGCGCGACAACATCGACATGATTTCCCTGACCGCGCATAAGCTTTACGGCCCCAAGGGCGTCGGCGCTCTGTATGTGCGGCGCCGCAACCCGCGCGTGCAACTCTCCGCGCAAATCGATGGCGGCGGACACGAACGCGGCATGCGTTCGGGCACGCTGAACGTCCCGGGCATCGTCGGCTTCGGCAAGGCGGCTGAGATTTGCCAGAACGAAATGGCGGAAGAAAGCGTCCGTCTGCGCGGCATGCGCGACCGCCTGAAGGATAGCCTGTTCGCCAAGCTCGATGAGGTGTACATCAACGGCTCGATGACGCATCGGCTGCCGCACAATATCAACATCAGTTTCGCGTTTGTCGAAGGCGAATCGCTGCTGATGGGGATCAATGACGTTGCCGTTTCGAGCGGCTCGGCCTGCACATCGGCGACGCTCGAACCGAGTTACGTTCTAAAGGCGCTGGGAGTCGGCGAAGACCTTGCGCATACGTCCATCCGTTTCGGCCTGGGCCGCTTCAACACTCAGGAAGAAGTGGACTACGTCGCCAATCGCGTAATCGAAGTCGTGCAGCGTTTGCGCGAACTGTCGCCGCTCTATGAAATGGCCAAGGAAGGCATCGACCTGAGCAAGATGAACTGGAAGGCGTCCGCAGAGCACTAATATCCGCTGCGGGTTCGCCGTGAACCCGCCGGTGAAAGAATTTATTCGTCTGAATATTGAAGGGGGAACGAAATGGCGTATTCCGATAAGGTAGTCGATCACTACGAGCATCCGCGAAACGTCGGCACACTGCCCAAGGACGATCCGAATGTGGGTACCGGGCTGGTGGGCGCGCCCGAATGCGGCGATGTGATGCGCTTGCAGATGAAGATTAATCCCGAGACGCAGATCATCGAAGAAGCCAAGTTCAAGACGTTCGGTTGCGGCTCGGCCATTGCCAGTTCTTCGCTGGCCACTGAATGGGTCAAAGGCAAGACGGTCGAGGAAGCCATGGCCATCTCGAATACGGACATTGTCCGGGAACTGAGCCTTCCTCCTGTGAAGATTCATTGCTCGGTGCTGGCCGAAGACGCTATCAAGGCGGCGATCGAGGATTGGAAGAGCAAGAAGGCTGTCGAGAAGACGGCGGCCAGCGCAAGCGTAGGCGATTGAAGAGCGTGATTCGGCTGATTTGCGAACCGCGACCTGGCTGATCGGCGGTTTTCACGAATCACGAATTACAAATCACGAATCACGGAATTCAAAAGGATTGGTCTGGCAAAATGATTCACGTTACGGAAAAAGCGGCAACGAAAATTCAGGAACTCCTCGTCAAGGAAGGCGTGGCGGCGGAAACCGGTGGACTGCGCGTGGGCGTGCAGGGTGGCGGCTGTTCCGGGCTGACGTACGCGATGCGCCTTGAGACGCAGGCGCGCGATCGCGACAAGGTGGTCGAGGAACACGGCGCGCGTTTGTTCGTGGACCCGAAGAGCTTCCTGTATTTGAATGAAACCACGCTGGATTACCAGGAAGACCTGATGCGCCGCGGCTTCGTGTTCCAGAACCCCCAGGCATCGCGGAGTTGCGGGTGTGGCACTTCTTTCACGGTGTAGGGTTTTAGCAGCACAGACTTCAGTCTGTGGGGTTTTCGTTCTAATTGAAATCAAAACCCACAGGCTGAAGCCTGTGCTGCTCAAAGCGCCGGAACGATCGATATGCGTGGTTGGCCGGGAACGAAAACCCGCCAGCCATTTTTTTTGCATCGTACATAAATTGAGATTTCTCAACAAGAGAGTATGAACGCGCCAATCACAACCGTAGCGGCAACCACGCACTGCTGGAAATGCTCAGCGCCAACCAGCGGAGCGCACTTTTGCGCCGGTTGCGGGAAAATTCAACCGCTGCCGCCCGACACCGATTACTTCGCATTTTTCGGACTGGCGCAAAAGTTGACGATCGATCTCGAGGCGCTCGAGCAGCGGTTCCACTCCCTCTCCTGGAAGCTGCATCCCGATCATTTCGCCCGGGCCGCCCAGGAGGAACGCCAGCTCTCGCTGGACCGCTCGTCGCAACTGAACGACGCGTACCGAACGCTGCGCGATCCGGTGGCGCGCGTCGAGTACCTGCTCGGCCTTGCCGGGATGCGCCGGGAAGGCCAGAAAAAGCAGCAGGCGCCGCCTGAACTGCTCGAAGAAGTTTTTGAGCTCAACGAATCCCTGGAGGAACTGCGCGAGGCGCGGCTGTCTGGCGGAACCGGTGCCCAGATGTCAAGCCTGCGCGCGAAACTTGAGGCCGCGCAGCACAAGTTTGAGTTGTTGCTTTCCGATGTGGACAAGGAACTCGCGCGCGTCGGGTCCGAATGGGATGCCGCCCTCGATTCCGGCGCCGACGAAACGGCCAGAAAAAAACTCATGGAACGCATGAACGAAATTCTGAATCGCCGCTCGTATGTGAGGAATTTAGTAAACGATGTGCGGCAGGAGTTAGTGACTCGAGACTCGTGATTCGCAATTCGAGACTCGTGACTCGTGATTCGTCAGGAACCATCGAGCGATGTCGGTAGGTTTTCACGAATCACAAATCACCTTTGGGTTTCACGAGTCACCAGTCACCGGTCACCAGTCACTTTTCATCACGCAGGGGGGAACACACAAAAACATGCCCCGCACCGTCGGCATCGACCTAGGCACCACCTACAGCCTGATCGCGTTATCAGGACAAGCGCGAAGGCCGGCCGAAGTGTATCCCGGGTCCCTACGGCACCCCTCTGTGCCCCTCCGTGGTCAGCGTGGATGCGGACGGCTCGATCGTCGTCGGCGAAGCGGCGCGACGTCGGCTGCTCACGCAATCTGAGCGCACGATTTATTCGGTGAAGCGCCTGATGGGCCGGGGACCGGCGGATGTGCAGGACGAACTGAAAATTTTTCCGTTCCGCATCGATCCGGCAAGCAAGAATGTAATTCGCGTGCGCCTCGGCGACCGCGTGTTCACGCCGCCCGAAATTTCCGCTTTTATTTTGCGTGAGCTGAAAAGCTGGGCCGATGAATATTTTCAGGATGCCGTGACCCGCGCCGTCATCACCGTGCCCGCGTATTTTAACGACGCACAGCGCCAGGCCACGCGCGATGCCGGACGCCTGGCTGGGCTGGAAGTCCTGCGCCTGGTGAATGAGCCGACCGCCGCGGCGCTGGCCTACGGCCTGCACGAGAAAAAACGCGGTCGCGTGGCCGTGTACGATTTCGGCGGCGGCACATTCGACATTTCGATTCTCAAATTAATCTCGACGACCGATGGCGACATTTACCAGGTCCTCTCCACCAACGGCGACACGCACCTCGGCGGAGACGACATCGACAACGCACTGCAAGCGGTGGCGCGCGAGGAAATTCGAAGCCAGGGCGTGGATCTTTCCGCGCATCCCGACGCCCTGCAGGAATTGCGCAAGGCGCTGATTGCCGCCAAACACGAACTCTCCAGCGAATCGCGGACGACGGTGAAATTTCCTTTGCCCGGCGGAAGCGTTTATTTTCGCGAGATCGCGCGCGTCGAATACGATCGCTTGATTCATCCGATTGTGGACCGCACGATGGTTCCCGTGAGGCAGGCGCTGGCTGACGCGAAACTTACCCCGGCGGAAATCGAGGAAGTGGTTCTGGTGGGCGGGTCCACACGCGTGCCCTTGGTTCGCGCCACGGTCGAGCGATATTTCGGCAGAGCGCCGCACACCGAACTCAATCCCGACGAAGTCGTCGCGCTCGGCGCAGCCGTCCAGGCTGACATTCTGGAAGGCGGCGTTGCCGATATGCTGCTGCTCGACGTCACGCCGCTGTCGCTGGGCATCGAGACGATGGGCGGGGTGGTGGCGAAAATTATTCCCCGCAACTCGACGGTTCCCGCCGGCGCGGCGGAAATGTTCACGACCGGCGTCGAGAATCAGACGGGCATCGATATTCACGTCCTGCAGGGCGAACGCGAAATGGCCAAGGACTGCCGCTCGCTCGCGCGATTTCAATTGAAAGTTCCGCCAGGGCCGGCGGGCCTCGCGCGCATCGAAGTCAAATTTCTGATCGACGCAAGCGGCATCTTGCAGGTCGCCGCGCGCGACGTGCGCACCGGCGAAGAACATTCGGTCGAAGTCCAGCCGAGCTACGGTCTGGACGACGCTGAAGTCGAGCGCATGCTCGAGGAGTCCATCGAATTTGCCGAGCAGGATTTTTCCGAGCGGCAGCTGATTGAAGCGCGCAACGAGGCCGAAAGCGTTCTCACCGCCACGCACAAAGCACTGGCGCGCGAGCAAGCCGAAGCGCCAGGGGAACTTTCCGCCGAGGAGTACCGCGCGATAGACGGCGCCGTGACAGCGCTGCGTGAATCGCTCGCCGGCACGGATTACAAACGCATTCGCGCTTTTGTGGACGTGTTGAATCAGGCGACCACGCCGCTTGCCGAGCGCATGATGAATCGCGCAATCGGCACCGCGCTGGAAGGCAAAAATCTCGGCGAGGTGTAAGGAGCACGGGCTTCAGCCTGTGGTTTTTTTGTTTTTGTTCTGTGAGAAAAATGCACAGGCCGCCCTTCATGAAGTTTAGGGTAAAAATCCTGTGCCACACAGAGCCGGAAGTTCTGGAAGGAGAAACACATGGGCGGCAGTAATCCCTATATCGAAAAAGCTCAATACACGCCCGCGACGAAAAAATTCAAGGTGACGTTTGTCCGCGAAGGCCAGACGGTCGAGGTCGATCCGGAAAAAGTTCCCTACGCCAGGGAGGGTCTGCCGGGGAGCATCCTGGATATCGCCACGGGATTTCACATGGGACTCGACCACGCGTGCGGCGGAGTGTGCGCATGCTCGACGTGCCACGTGATCGTCCACGAAGGCCTCGAATCGTGCAACGAGCCGACCGACGCCGAACTCGACCAGCTCGACGAAGCCCCCGGTCTCACGGCAAAATCGCGCCTCGGATGCCAGTGCGTCCCCGACGGCACGCGCGATCTGGTGATTGAAATTCCAGAGTGGAATAAAAATTTCGCGAAAGAAGCGGATCATTAGTCGGCAGGGGCTTAAGCCCCTTCCTTGGGTTCATGGACGTAACGGCCAAAAAGGCCGAGGGAAAAGTCTTTAATCTCGTCGTTCCGAGGTTGCCGTGCCGACCGGCGAATTCTTCCTTGGCGCGATTCGAGGCAATGCAATGAAAGAGGCATTGCTCGCTTCGTTTGGAATGGCGATGATTTTTAAGTTTTTTTTCGCAGCCTGTAAATCCGTGGCCCGCTTAGGCTGCTTGCAGGATCGAATTTTGACAATGCGCCACCGCGCCGAAGGGAAATGCATGCCCGCCACGTTTGACTGGAACAACATCGAAGAAATCGGCATCCAGCTTTCCGAAAAATTTCCGGATACCGATCCGTTATCGGTGCGCTTTACGGACCTGCTCAAATGGATTGCGGCCCTGGATGGTTTTACGGGAGATCCGAAATCGTCAAATGAGGCCAAGCTCGAAGCGGTCCAGATGGCCTGGCTTGAGGAATACAAAGATCGAAACGCGTGATTTGCGATTCGTGATTTGTAACTCCTGAGAGCCGCCGCCCAGGGAGTGTACCGGCTCTTGCCTCCGAACTTTCGACTGTCAGCTTTTTACTTTCGTTTTTTCTGTGTTCCCACTCGACTATTTTTCCGCTTTCCTCTACTCTAGTTGTTCCACATTTCACGTCTGTGGCGCTATGGTGCAACGGTTAGCACGTGGCCCTTTCAAGGCCAAAATGCGGGTTCGATTCCCGCTAGCGCTACCAAAAATCTTCCCGTTCAAGCTACCTTCTTCGTCCACGCGCCTGAAATCGCGCCCATCAGGCACAGTCCGGCGAGCGGATAAAACTCGTTGATCGCGAACAGTTCCCTGGATCGCATCGCATACATAGAAGTGGTGTAGGTAATCGGCCCCACGATGCCGATCCACAGAAGCAATCCGACCGCCGCTCCGCTACCAGCAGTGTTCGCTCCCCGCCAACGGCATAATAGCGCCAGCACATAAGCAATTAGCACATCCAGTACCAGGCTGACCAGGTAGGGGACAGCGGCATTCGCGCCTTGGGTCTGCCGTGGCGCGATATTTTCAAGAGCCATCCACCGTGCGCCGAAGAACACGCCATACCACAGCGCCCCAAGAATCCAATAAGCCAATGCGGAAACCATCGCTGCCGGATAATTTATTTTCATCGTCCGCCACCATTGAACTCGTCTTGTCCGATCGCGCGCTGAATGCTCGCCGGCGAGTTGACCATCGAGTCGGAAGTCTGCGATTGGTGGCTTCGGAAGTCAAGCTTGAAAGGCTAAGGTTGCGGTGAGGGCGCACCATTTAATCGTCTTCAATTTTATGAAGTGTCTGAGTTTCCGAACAATTTGGGCAAAAACTTGATTTGGATTGCAGTGGCACAGGCGTCGGCCTGTGGGTTTTGAATTCTGAAAACTACAAGCCCAATTGGAACCGCAACCCAAAAGGTTTGGCCTATAGGTGCCGGCAAAAATCAAAAATCCACAGGCTGATGCCCGTGCCACGAAGACCTGCAGCCAAACTGAGACGCTGCCCAATTTTAAAACCGCGAAATTCGGCCGGCTGAGTGCTTTTCGCCACGGGGATTCCAAATCGAGCCGATTTCTTCGCTTTTGGGTCTTGATTGCCGCGCGAATGATTTTGTAAGTTCATGGAATAAAACAGCTTAATTAGTGGCGCACGTCGGCAAAGTTCTTGCTCTGATAAGCCCAGAAAAGCGCTATCCAATTGAAAATAAAGCGGGTGGCAACTTGTCAGCCCACAATGGGATTCCAAAAGCGGCTGAAGCTGACCTGCCTGATTCAGTCGACACAGCGGACTGGTTTTGTGCAGATTCTACTCATCGGCCTCTGGCGAGGGTATTTCCCGGGTCGAGTAAGTGCTAATAAGCGCCTTATTATCATGATCTTGTCGCGTAGTCGTCGCGTGGCCGGGCAGTTGCTATATCAAAGGTAATCGCTCTGAGCTCTGGACTTTCCAGGGCGATTTGAGACGAGATTTGAGGTTGCTCAATGATGATGAAAGCCGAGTTACAGACGAAGGAATCCGCGAGGCTAGGAATATCCCGGAGCGGAATCCGAGGATTCTCGCTCCTTGAGATTGTTATGGTCCTGTTGGTCGGGTCAGTCCTGACGGCGATGGCAATTCCAAAGGTTCAATCCGGTTTGTATCTCTACCGGCTGAACAGCGCGGTGGCAATGGTCAAGTGGGCAATTCAATCCACCCGATTTCAGGCCTTGCAGAAGGGGTATCCCTTCCAGGTCGCCATCAGTTCCTCCGCCAACACCTACCAAATTCAGGATCTGCCAAGCGGATCGACCTATCAAAACGTAGGCTCGTCTGTGCCGGTGACGAGTGCTTCCATCACAATCAATCAGGACACCACCATCAATTTCAAGCCCAACGGCGCGGTTACAGAAACGGTTGGATCAAATACTTTTACGCTGGTTTATCAGGGAACGACAGCAACGATCACGGTGTCAAACTATGGAAACGTCACAGTTTCGTGCAGTCCCGCAAATTTGGTTTGCTAATCGGCCAAAGCCGGAATCCGGTTTCTCGATTCTGGAGGTGCTGATCGCGGTCACGGTTCTGGCTGTCGGCCTATCGGCCATGGCCGCGCTTGTGGCGCAGAGCCTGAGCGGAACCGACTCGGCCCGGTACATGGCGCTGGCCACCACGCTGACCTCGGAAAAGCTCGAGGACTTGAACCGGTGGAGGGCCGTGGACCCACACGTAGCGGCGGGCGGAAGCCTCACGACCGATACCACTGTCGGCACGTTGAATTATTACGACGATATCGATTTGTCGGCAACCACCGGGCAAATTTCCGAAACGACCGCGATTACAAGCGGATACTCAACAATCACCCACAAATCCACCGGGGAAGTCGATACCAATACCAATACGGCCGCGCCCACCGGCGGAGGCATCGTTGATTTCCATCGCCGGTGGCTGATCGAAAGCAACCCGGTTGTAAACGGAATCACCCTGACAGGATGCCGCCGCGTCACCGTGTACGTTTCGCTCGCAACCAACAACACGCTGAATCCGGTCACCTTTCAGATGAGTGTGATCCGTCCATGAGGAAATCCATGAAGAATCGTAAATTGGAACGGGCGCCGCGCCGAGCACATGAAGCCGCTTTCACGATGATCGAACTGATGGTCGCAATGGCTATTTTCCTGATCATATCCGCCGCGGCTTTTTCCCTGTTTGCGTCGCACCAGCCGGTGTTCAGCCAGCAGCAAAACCTCGCTGAGGTGAATATCGCCTTGCGAAACGCGGTCGCGCAGATGCAGCTGGATATCGCCAATGCCGGCGCAAACTATTATGCTGGAAATAACATTCCCAACTATCCCGTGGGTGTCACCGTAACGAACAACGTGGTTGCGGCCGGTGGAGATTGCCGCTCGGGAACGCCTCTGGTTTATGGCGCCAATTGTTTTGACAGCTTCAATATCATTACCGCCGATTCCTCCACTCCGCCCACCAATCCCGTGAATACCGGTTGCGCGGTTACAAGCAGTTCCTCCACCATATATCTGGCTCCTTCCGGGGTTTCAACCGGTTATACCACGGCAGCGCTGGCGACGGCGGCGGCCGCAAACTACAAGAGCGGCGATCAGCTCCTGCTGGTCAAGAGCGATGGTTCGCAGTACACCACGATCCAGCTCACCGCTGCCGGGTCAACCGGCACGGGCTCCACCGCCCCAAACACCAATTTATATGTGGCTTTGACCGGGCACACCACCACGACGGCCGCTGGACTAAACACCACCACCACCGACCCGTACAATATGTCCACCAACACGAACTCGATGCTGGGCGCGACATTTTGCTCCACGGATTACCTGCTTCGACTCATTCCCATTACCTATTCCGTGGATACCTCGACAAGTGTTCCGACGCTGATTCGCACGGTTGCCGGAACCACCCAGACGCTGGCTCAGAAAACTCTGGCCACACAGGTGATTGGATTCAAAGTGGGCGTCTCGCTGTTTAACGCCACGACGGATACCGATACCACCACGTATTGCTTCAACGCCCAGTCCTACGATCCGAACTGTCCCGGAGTCACTTCCGGCACGAACGGCGCCTGGGCTTACAACTACACTTTGGTGCGTTCGATGATGGTGTCTCTGATCGGACGAACCAATCCCAGCGTGGATCCCACCTACGTGTACCGGAATTCGTTCGACAGCGGGAGTTACCAGATTCAAGGCGTTTCCGCTGTCATTAACCCTCGAAATATGAGCATGACGGATTGAGGATCAACCATGGCGAACCATAGAAATCTAAAAAATCGGAGAAATGGAAACCGCGGCGTCGCGCTGATCACTTCACTTTTGTTACTCAGCCTGTTCACCGTGTTGACGCTGTCGATGGTGATCGCGACCACTTCGGACCTTTTGATCGACGGCTATTACGAAAATGCCCGCGGATCTTTCTACGCGGCCGATTCCGGCGTCAATACCGTGCGCCAGTACATGATCAACCAGTTGAGCGCCGACGTGCCCAGTCCTTTCACAACTTACAGCACGCCCATTACGTCGACTCAGGAACAAGCGATCATGACGGCAATTGGAAATTCGTCCACCGGTTTCGGAGGCTATCAAACGGTTCTGGGGTCACAGTCCTCCTGGCCCGGGAGTTTCGAGGTGTCCTACACGTCGTCGTGCGCGACGACCGGCGGAACGAGTTGCCCTACGTACATGACGCTTCCAGCGGCCTGCACGATTCACTACTCGAGCAGTTCGGGCACTATCCCGACCTGCTACAACGCCGGAAACGGTTCGGCGACCTGGTATCAGTTGTCCTATCCCTACAAGATCACGGTGCTTGGCCAGTCGCGCGGGAGCGAAACCAATACCATCGTCGAGCAGGGCACGATTTATCTCACCGTATCCATCAGCACCACATCCAGCCAATCCTTTGCCGGCTGGGGAATGTTTATCGACCAGAATTCCGTCTGCAACGGCTCTTACCTGGTCGCCGGAACGATCACCGGTCCTGTCTTCACCAACGGCGCCTGGACGTTCGGCACATCCGGCTCCTATATATTTACCGATCCGGTCGGCAGCGTCTCCTCGAACCTGGGCTATCAGTTTGGCAGCTGTTACCAGTCTCCGAATTCGACCTACACATCCGGATCGCAGACGATCAGCCCGAATTTTCAGTCGGGCGTGGCCCTTGGCCAGTCAAGCGTTCCCCTGCCGACGGACTCTTTCAACCAGAAGGAGGCCATCATTGACGGCGAGGGTCTTTTGGACGTCAACCCGACGAACGCGCAAATGAACGCGGCGCTCAAAAATGCCAGCATGACGGCTTACCCTACCTCCGGCGCTTCGAGCGGAGTGTATCTCCCGTACACCACGTCGACAGGGAACGTCTGCCCATGCACGTTCACCGGCGGCGGAATCTACATCGAAGGAAACGCAGCCGTCACCGTAGCGGCCAGTGGAGCAACCGCCCAGGTCTATACCATCGTGCAAAGCGGGACGACCACCACGGTTACAATTGACACCGCTGCGAACTCAACCGTGATTACCAGTGGATCGCACACGGTCAACATTACGGGCGTCCCCACCCAAAAAGATTCCGGCGGCAACTTTGTCCGCAATGCCACGCTGCTTTACGACGACGGCAATATCACAGCCCTGACCGGCGGTGGGCAGGGAGTGGGGACGATCCAGGATGTGACCGCGCTCAACGTCGTGGCCAATGGCAGCGTCACCATCACGGGCGATATCCTCTACAAGGATGAGCCGGTCACCCTTGTCCAGAACGGGTCCACGCCCGCGGACACTTTGATCCCCGCCAATAACCACGGGCAGACGCTCGGAATTTTTACGGCGAACGGAAACATCAACCTGGCCAATTCTCAGTCCAACGGCAATCTCGAAATCGACGGCTCCATTGCGACGATTTCCAGCGGCGGCAGCGGAGGCCTGGTGAATACCGGCAACGCCATCAACACGCTGACCATCGTCGGCGGCCGTATTCAGAACACGATTCAAAACATCAACACGACCACGCGTAACGTTTGGTTCGATCGCCGGTACGCCCAGGGCGGATTTGCGCCGCCCTGGTTCCCGTCCACCACGGTGACGGCGACCAGCACTTCTCCGGTTCCACAAGTCACCGCAAACCGAATCTCGTGGGTGAACACCACCGCGCAGTAATTCGGCCAGCGCTCGGTTCAGAATGCAAAACCCGGCCCCCCGTGGGCCGGGTTTTGCATTCTGGCTTACCGTCGCCAGTTACAGCTTTCGACCCGGCGATCGTCTCATCATTCCGAACGCGCGGGGGCGGGTTCGGAGTGACGGTATTTCGTTTTTCAATCCCGGCTACGGCCCGGGACGGATTCGCGCGGAAAAAGGCGCCGCCGATGCCGGGACCGTACACCCATATTGCGAAGGCCATTCCGGATCGGTCGAGGGATTCCGGCAAATCGCTGTCAGATTATAAATGACGTTGCCCAGCGTCACGGGGCCGTCGAGCGGCTCCGCGTAAATCTGATAATTTTGCGCCGCCCCTACCGTCAGGCGTTGCAATGAAAACGTCCCATCGAATAAAGCCGGGCCGGGATCGCCGCAGCTCCATCCGGCCATGACGGCTGCCGTGACGGTGCCCGTCGAGTTGTCCACTGCGACCACTTGCGCGGGGAAGATGCCGGTGACCCCGGCGGGAGATACCGGGAGCACGAGCGGATTTGCGGGCAGGACGCGCCCCACGATTGTTCCGACATGCGTGTTGTCAGTGAGATCGGGATACAGGACGCGCAAACCCGTGCGGTCATCGTCGGAAAGCGCTGCGTCGGGCGCCTGTGTTGTAGGCCGCAGGCCGGTGAATTGCCCCGGCGCAGGGGCGAAAGGAAACATCATCGCGCGCCACACGCCGGAGTGGTTAAAGCCGAACGAGTG
Source organism: Terriglobia bacterium (assembly GCA_963788335.1). Lineage (GTDB taxonomy): Bacteria > Acidobacteriota > Terriglobia > Acidiferrales > UBA7541 > Palsa-360. Next base: position 27,264 of record CAWBGM010000003.1, on the reverse strand, counting down.
GCCGAGTTCATGCGTCATGATCGATTCAAGATCGTAGGCGTTTGGATTGGCGGCGAGCGCGGCGGGAGTCGCAAAGGTTGTGTTCGCGTCTCCTGGACGCACAAAGACGTCGGCATCGAGAATCTCTCCGACGAATGTGGAAGGAGGCGAGTTGGAAGCGATTTGCTCACCGACAATGTCCGCGGACACGACGCGCGTGAAGGCCAGAACGCCGAGGGCGAAGCCTCCATCATTTTGATTCAGGCAAATCGAATTGATTCCGTCGGTGGGCGAACACGCGAGCATCGAGGCCGTGCGCTGAAGTGTGCCGAGCGAAGCGGGTTTCAGCGAAGTGCCGGTGACGCCCGTCCAAGCGGCGAGCGACTGCTGGATCACGGTTTCGATTTCGTTGAGCTGCCCGGCTGGAGTCTGATCCGCCGTAAGAATCGTAACGGGACTCGTGCCTAACGATGTGCTCCACTGGCGATTGATGGAGCCAGGGCTCGAAAGGTCGAAGCGCGTGGGCCGCGGGCAGGAAGTTCCGCCGGAAATTGAGGTCGGCTCACGCATATCTCCCACTACTGAGCCCAGCGAGTAGGCCCCGGTGGTGGCGGCAGTGATTTGAATGAGGAAAAGGCAGGCGACGGCGATGGTCAGGGCGTTGCGGCCGTCGCGGCGGGCCCACTTGCAGGAAAAGTTTTTTCGTTCGTTCTTTTGTTCGTTATTCCATTCACGGAGAAAGTTTCCTGCGAACCGAGTCCGCTTCACTGGCCGGGAATCCCCTCCGCGGTTCAAATTTATCGTGCGGGGGGATTGCTGGGGCCGCAGCGCGCCTAGAAACAACGATTGGATGGCTTGTCTGCCGATTGCTGGAGCGTTCATCGTGTTTTCTCCCCGGCTCGCGCGAGTGCAGCGGCGAGGCGCGCGCGAAATTGTGCGACGGGCATTCGGCGGACGCCCTCGACGCGAAAGGTGCGCGTGGCCGGATCGAAAACGGCGAACGCGCTGGAATCCTGAGTCACGGTTTCAGCGTGTGTTCTTAAATCGAGCGCGATGCGGAACGTTCCTTCGACCCATCCCGCAACCGAAAAGCCGCCTGCGGACGACCGCTCGAGAAATATGACGGCATCGTCGCCGGGATTGAATTTTGGCGTGCCATCCACGACGGCGGTGAGATGTCCCACGCGCCCGCCCGGCAGGCGAACCGCAATCTGCGGTGGTAAATTTCCCTTCATCGTCTCAATGACATCGAACGTCGTCACGGTCCAGATAGCGCCGTTTTTCCAACGCGCTTGGGCGTCGACGCAGCGCACGCGCGCGACGGCATCGGCCCCGGCGGTGAGCTGATCGAGACTGAGCCGCGCCAGCGTTGTCGCGTGAACCTCCGCTGTGGGAATAAAAGGCTGTGCAAAAAATATTGCGAGCGCGAACAGGATTTGGATGTTCGCTGCAGGTGGCGCACGCCTTAGCCTGTGGACCGTTTGTGCGACGGCCGGAAGTTTTACACGCCCTCTCGTTGTCATCAACGCACCTCGATCACGCCGGTTCCGGCGGCCTTGTCTTGATTGGGATTTTGGACAAACAAAGTTCGCGGCCCCGGCACGGCAGCCGCCGGCACTTGCAGCGACAGGTGGACAATTCCCAGCCCCAGCGGTTCGCGACCTGTAATGACGATGTCCGGAACGGCGGGACCGCTGATCGTGTAATTGAAAGAGGGATCGAGGCCGCTCACCGAAAACATGCACAAGTCCGCGGTGGAGGCGCCGTTCGCCGGCCGCGCCACAACGACAGTGCTGCCGCCCAGAGTGCACGACGACGTCGCAACGGTGTAGACGCCGATCGCGGCGATGTTCAGGCTCACATTTCCGGCGGCACCCGAACCGCCGTTGGTGCTCAGCTCGACGACCACGATGTCATTTCCAGCGGAAGTCGGCGCGCCCGGCGACAGTGGAATGACCGCCGCACTCGAACCCGGAGCCAGCACAACGAATGTGGAGGTGTTCGACAGGCTCCCGTCGGGATTCTGCAACTGCACGGAAAGATTTCCGGCGGATTGCAGATCGGATTGCGAGAGAGAAGTTGTGCACTGCACGTTTGAGGTGCACATCGTCGTCCGGGCCGAGCCCGCGATCAGGATGGTCGAGCCGGGGCCGGGACTTGACGCACTGAAATTGCTTCCGGAAAGCAACAATGTAAAACCTCCCGGAGAGCCTGCATAAGCGCTGGAGGGTGCGAGAGTCGAGATGCTTGGCCCTCCCGAAATCGTCACGGTTGCCGAGCCGGATTGGCTGGAATTTTCGGAACTGGTGGCCGTAATGGTGATCAGATCGGGCGAAGGCGCCGCGAGCGGAGCGGTGTACAGGCCTGTGGCATCGATGCCTCCGCAGGCGCCCGCAAGGCCGCACGCCGCGCCGGAGATCGTCCATATCACCAGTTGGTTGTCCGTGCCTGTGACGCCGGCGGCGAACCGCAATTGGCCGCCGTTGGCCATTGTGGCGCTTCCGGGCAAGACACTCACAAGGATATGGGGCAGGATCGTCACACTCGAGGAACTACTTTTTGTGGAATCGGCCTGGCTGGTGGCGGTCACGGTCACGGGGTTGGGAGAAGGCAGGCCGGACGGAGCGAGATAGTCCACACTGGCGCTGGCGCTTAAGGAAACCCCCTGGCAGGGATTCGATCCCGCCACGCAGATTTGCCCGGTCGTTAAATTCCCTGCGGCCACGCCGTTGACGGTCCATGAGACGGTTTGATTGGAGGTGTTGTTGACTTGAACGGAAAACGTCAGCCGGTTCCCGACGGCGCGAGATTGGCTGGATGGCGTGAGCGTTACGCCGATGGAGGCCGTCAATGTAATGGTGGCGCTCGTGGAAATAGTTGGATTGGCGTTGCTGCGCGCGTGGATGGTCACCGAGCCGCCCGCCGGAAGATTTTGCGGCGCCGTGTATGTCGTGCTGTTGGGATTGACTTGCGGATTTAGAATGGTTCCGACGGTAGCATTTCCGCCCACGACGCCGTTTACGTCCCACGTCACGGTGTTGTCCAGCGCACCTGTGACGGTGGCCTGAAATGTCTGCGTGCCGCTCAGGAACAAGGTCGCCGATGTGGGTGAGATGGAAACAGAAACGTTTGAGACGATGGTTACGGGGACCGAAGCCGCTTTCGTTGAATCGGCGAGAGGCGTCGCCGTAATTTGCACAGTCGGCGGAGAAGGCGGAAGCGACGGCGCCGTATAAACTCCCGTGGAAGAAACCGTGCCGCAGCTCGCGCCTGCGCAGCCTGCGCCGGAAACGCTCCAAGTAACCGTGCGGTTTGGATTCGAGTTGGCCGCCGGAATTAAAGTTGCCGTGTAGTTTGCCGCCGCGCTTGCATTGACCGAAGCGGGTCCGGCGACGCTCAGCGAGAATGAACTGGTAATGGAAATCGTGCCGACGGCGGATTTGGACGGGTCCGCGAAACTGATGGCCGTAAGGGAAACGCTCGGTGGGGCGGTGAGAACTTGAGGCGCCGTATAGTTTCCCGAGCCGTCCACGGACCCGCACGCCGTTCCGGCGCACCCGTTTCCAGAAACAACCCAGGTCACGGTCCGGTCGGGACTGCCCGCCGAATTCACGGTTGCAGTAAAGGAATGCGCGGCGCCCAGTTCCACCGGCATTGCCTGCGGGGAGACCGACACGGAAATGTCGCTCACGATGTTTACCGGCGCTGCCGCGCTTTCGGAAGTGTCGGCCGCGCTCGTGGCTTGCACGGTAATCGTGCCGGAAGCAGGCAGGTCGGCGGGAGCGGTGTAAACGCCGGCTGCGGTGATTGTGCCGAGCGCCGCGTTTCCACCGGGAATCCCATTCACGGTCCAGGTCACAGCCGTATTGGTGGAATTACTCACTGTCGCTACAAATGTTTGAGCGACCCCGAGCAGCAGGGAAGCCCTGACCGGCGCAATGTTGACGCCGACGCTTGGGGGAGGGAGCTGTGACGGGCCGGAACCTACCAGTCCGCCACAGCCCAGGATTGAGGCGACGAGAATCATCACAGGAGGCCAATGAAACGCCATGCGAGTCAGATAGCTGCGTCCGCGAAATTTCGTGCTTCGTTCCATTGCAACGTGGATTGCACGCGGTGTTCCAATGCGGTGCATTTGCGGTTTTGCATTCCGTGCCTGTGATGTGAAGTGGGATTGCCAATGTTCTCGCGAGCCGCAAGACTCACTTATTCATCGAGTTGCTGGAATTTTCTTTTCGGTGTTGGATTGCGAGTGATCCCTGCGGTCAATGCCAGGCATTCTGCATTGCTATTTTTTTGAGTATCAAGTTGGGAAGGTTTTCCGCATCGCGTGTTTCAGTGTGGCCCGAGTGGGAATTTTCTGGCGCGCTAAAGAAACTCAAATCGTTTCCTCGTCTCCGTTTAACGAGGGCAAAATCAAAATATGGACCTCCAGTGGCACAGGTTTCAGTCTGTGGGTTTATGAATTCTGCCATCCCCAATGAAAGTGAAACCCTACGGGCTGAAGCCTGTGCCACGGAAACCGCGCAGGAATGGCAGGGAGGGGGCGCTTATCCTACGGTCAGCCGAACCGTGTCAATCCTGCAATCCGTGCCACAATCCGTCGGGAGTTGACAGCGCAACGCCGGACTTGAATAATCCCTGCATGCCTCGTCCTGAAGCCGCGCGCCGGGTGAAGAGTTACTCCGCTGCGACCGGGTACGTGTACCAGTATTATTTTTACGAAGTGGAAAAAACGGTCCGCGGGAAATCGGCCGGGACTGAGTACGTTTACATGGTGTCGGTGGACCGGCAGCACGTTTTCCCGGTGAAAATATTCGTTGTGAAGGATGCGCTGGAAAAATGGTCGGAGCGCACCGGGCAGCAGTTGACCGGGACCGAGGAATACGCCGTCGCCAAGATGCGATTGTTCCAGGCGTTCGATGAAATCGAAGGCCTTGCCGCGAAAACGCCCGCCCTTAGTGTGGATGGCTCCAACCTCGACGCACTGCTCTCTCAACTGGATCTGTAGAAATCGGCGGGATGAGACGGGCGAAGATAAAATCTTCCGATTCAAATTTTAGCAGGCGCGGCCCCGGAGTCAATTCCGATTCGGAAAAATGTGCGTTCGAATTACGGAATCCTGCGGAAATCCGTTCGAAATCGTTTTGCCATCAGGCAGGCTTTCGAAAGACATCGGCAAGGGCGTTTGCCAGGTCGGGCTGTAAAAAAAGGTAGCCGGAATCCGACAGCCGGGATGGCAGGACTCTTTGGCTCGAGAGCAGCAGGGCGTCGGCCATTTCTCCCAGCGCCAGGCGCAGCGCAAAAGCGGGAGCGGGAAAAATCGCGGGCCGGTGCAGCGTTTTTGCGAGGACGCGTGTGAATTCGCCGTTCCGGACAGGATTTGGAGTCACCGCGTTCACCGGTCCCGCGAGGCTCTCATTTGCCAGTGCAAATTGAATGATGTGGACGGCTTCTCCCAGCGTCAGCCAGGACATCCACTGGCGGCCCGAGCCGAGCTTTCCGCCCGCGCCCAGCTTGAACGGCAAAGCCATCCGGGGAAGCGCGCCTCCATGCGCCGCCAGGATGATCCCGGACCGCAAGCTCACGACGCGCGCTCCGAACTGCGTGCCGCGCGCGGTTTCCGCTTCCCACTCCCTGCACGTGGTTGCAAGAAAGTCGTTTCCCGGAGCGCTGGTCTCGGTGAGCGTTTCGTCGCCACGGCTGCCGTAGTAACCGATCGCCGAAGCGGCGACGATCGCGCGCGGCGGCTTCCGCAATTTTGACAGCGCCTCGATCAGATGCCGCGTGGCGTCAATGCGGCTCGAGCGCAGCAGATTTTTTCGGGCGTCAGTCCATCGTCCATCGGCGATGGACGCGCCCGCCAGATGCACCAGCGCGTCCGCGCCTTCGGCGGCGGCCGCGTCAAATTGTCCGGCGACGGGATCCCAGCGCACGGCCTGGGCGTCTCCGCCGGAGGAGTTCCGTTTTTCAGATTCGGGCCGCACGAGCCTCGCGATCGTGTGTCCTTCGCGCGTCAGCGTTTCGATCAGCGATGTTCCGAGGAATCCGGTGGAACCGGAAATGAGGATGCGCATGGGCTGAGGTCTCCTGTCCCTGCTATCACGCTACGGCGGCTGTCCCTTGCGGTCAACTGAATTTCGGAAGCGGTCGATTGTCACAGTGAGATTGACTTATTGTGGCTAGGCGGCGAATGCGCAACCGGTCGCCCTGAAATCGGCCTGCGGCTACAAAACCTATCCAGTTCGATTTGGCGAGGGTTTGGTGTGGTTCTAGTGGCATAGGTTTCACCCTGTGGGGTTGGACTTTCATTGAGGTTGGCAGAATTCAAAATCCACAGGCTGACGCCTGTGCTACTGGCTTGTCCCACTGGGCACCCAGTGGAACTTTCCCGTGCTCGCGGATAGAATACCCGGATGCGTGTGCGCGTCTTATTTTTCGGACGATTGAAAGATATCGTCGGCAAGTCGGAAGAGGATGCGGAGCTATCCGACGGCGCGCGCGTCGAGGACTTATTCGCGCGGTATGGCCGCAGTTTTCCTGAGTTGGCGCGTTTCCGTCCCTCGATTGCGGCATCGGTGAATCGGGAATTTGCCGAATGGCGCGCGCCGCTGGCGGCGGGCGATGAGGTGGCTTTTCTTCCGCCCGTGAGCGGAGGATCGATTTCCGCCGGGTCGGCAATCGAGGAAAATCTTTGCGCGCTGGTTCGCAAGCCGATTGAGACTTCGGAAATTGTAGCGCAGCTCAAGGCGCCTTCCGATGGCGCGGTCGTTGTGTTCGAGGGGATCGTTCGGAATCATTCCGGCAATCGGACCACGTTGTATCTGGAATACGAGGCGTATGAGGCGATGGCCATCGTCCAGATGCGGGAAATCGGCGCGCAGATGCGGGAGAAATTTTCGATTCGCCGCTACGCGATGATTCACCGTCTCGGGCGGTTGGAAATCGGCGAAACGGCGGTGCTCGTCGCAGTCTGCTCGGCGCATCGTGCCGCGGCGTTCGATGCCTGCCGCTATGGCATCGATACAGTCAAGCGCAACGTGCCTATCTGGAAGAAGGAATTTTTCCGCGACGCCGCCGTGTGGGCCGAGGGAGAAATCCCTTCCGCATAAGCTATCCTTTTCGGGCCGGCACGAATCTAACTCTGCTGCCGATGAACCCTTTCCACAGCCGTATTCCCAACCAACCGATTTCGAAGAAATTTTCGATTCACCGTTTTCCTGGGCCGATCGTGAAATTGTCCTGGGCCTCGGCTGCGGCGTTGCTGATTTGCGCCGGGCTGATTCCGGCGGCGGCCGGACAAAATGGCGATCAGGACCAGCGCGGGAGAATACGCGTCGAGGTCAGCCTGGTGAATGTGCTATCCAGCGTCCTGGACAAAGACAACCGGCCCGTCCTCGACCTCTCCCAGGATCAATTCGAGCTGTACGAGGAAGGCGTAAAACAAAAAATTGAAGTGCTCGAGGCGGAAACGCAGCAGCCGTTGGACGTGACGTTGATGATCGATTCGAGCCTGAGCGAAGTGAAGGAACTTGAATTTGAAGAGGATGCCGCCTCGCGCTTCATCCAGAAACTGGTGCGGCCCGGCGACCGCATGGCGCTCTATGAATTTGCCGATGCGGTGACGCAGATCGCTCCCTTTAGTTCGAACGTGCCCATGCTGCAATCGGCGCTCAAGCGGATTGTTCCGGGAGACGGCACGGCGCTCTATGACGCGGTGTACCTGGGAGCGGAGGCCCTGGGACGCAATCCGGCCGGCCGGCGCAGAGCGATTGTTCTTGTCACCGACGCAGGGGAGACCACCAGCCGTGCTGATTTTGAGACGGCCCGGCGGGCCGCGCTGCGCGCCGATGTGCTGCTCTATACCATTGTGATCCGCGCGGTGAAATCGGAAAACGGGCGTAATACGGCCGGAGAACATGCGCTGATCACGATCGCGGATTCCACCGGGGGCGCGACCTACTTTCCGAACGACATCGGCGATCTCGGCGCGATGTTCGATCGGATCGACCGTGAACTGCGCACGCAATATAGGATCGGCTACTATCCCAATCCGAGGCCGCCCGCCGGGACGTATCGCAACATCGAAGTTCGCGTGAATTGCGACTGCAAGGTGCGCAGCCGGAAGGCGTATTTTTCAGGTGGGCGGCTGGAGTGAGTGGGGAGAGTAGAGTGACTGGTGACTGGTGACTGGTGACTGGTGACTGGTGACTGGTGACTGGTGACTGGTGACTGGTGACTGGTGACTGGTGACTGGTGAATCGTTCCAATTTGACCGCATCGCCGCATTTTCTATTTGTCAATCATTCATTTCACTTCCTTCAATCAAGCCTATTTAACGGTTGCCGATTCTGGCATGATTTAATTTTATGACTGTAATTTAAGGACAAACCAACGGCATGAATTCCTATCTGGAAGTGGCCATAGAAACGGCGCGTGAGGCGGGGAACATCCTGCTTGAGGAATTCGCCCGCCCCGTGAAAATCAGCTACAAGGGTGAAGTCGATATCGTCACGCAGGCCGACAAGCGCTCCGAGCAGGCCGTCGTCATGCGGCTTCGAAAAAATTTCCCGGATCATGCAATCGTGGCCGAGGAGGGCGGCGGGACGGAAAGCGCGTCGCCATTCCGTTGGCATGTCGATCCGCTGGATGGGACTACGAATTTTGCTCATGGGTACCCTTGTTTTGCGGTGTCGATTGGCCTGGAAGAAGCGGGAGAGCTGATTGCCGGCGTGATTTACCAACCCGTAAGCGGAGAACTTTTCACCGCGGCGAAGGGCGAAGGAGCCTGGCTGAACGGGAAGAAAATTCAGGTCTCGCCGATTGAAAAGCTGGCGACGAGCCTTTTGGCGACGGGTTTTCCAAGCAATAAGCGCATGAAGAGTCCGAACATTCACTACTATTGGGATTTTACGATGAGGTCGCATGGCGTGCGTCGCGATGGCTCGGCTGCGCTGGATCTGGCGGCGGTGGCTTGCGGCAGGTTTGAGGGCTTCTGGGAGTTCGGCCTGTACTCGTGGGATACGGCGGCGGGAGTTTTGCTGGTGCGCGAGGCCGGCGGGATGGTGACATCGTTCGATGGGCGCCCTTACCGGTTGGGAGATCGCGAATGCCTGGCGTCAAACGGCCGGGTTCACCCGGAGATGCAGGAGGTCGCGGCGAGCATCGCGGCGCGTGTAGCGTCGCAGCCGCCCCTTTCGTAGGACAGGCTTCAGCCTGTTTTGTTTTGAATTTTGCAGGGATGCCACGGGGATCAACAGAAGACAGGCTGAAGCCTGTGCTGCCCAAAGGCCGTGAGTTTAGGTTTCAGCTATAACGCTTTGTGCAAGACCCGCTAAAGCGCTGGATTGACGCGCTTTCCTGCGGGTGTTAGTCTCGGCAAGGTTAGTTGTTTACTGGCTAACCGCTGTACTGAGGGATGATGGGCAACACTTTTACTTTTCCTGCTCCAGGCTCCGCAGGCCTGGGCGATAAGCTTTCGCGTTGGGCCGACCGTTGGCGTACGGGCGGGATTGAAAATTACTCCTCGCCCGCTACCTTCCACGCGCTCGATCGACGACGCACGCGCCAGCGCTTTATCGTGGATCGGGAACGCATCTGGCTGGACCGGCTTCCCGGCAGATTCGACGGCCTGCGCATCGTTCAAATCTCCGACATTCATCATGGCTTGTTCTTGCCGAAGGAATGGCTCGACGAGGCCGTGCGGCAGGCGAACCACCTGAATCCAGACATCATCGCACTGACCGGGGATTTCGTGACGTATTCCCGGAGGAATATCGAGCCTGCAGCGGAAATTCTGGGCCGTTTGCGGGCGCGTCTTGGGGTATATGCCGTGCTGGGGAACCACGATTTTCGCGTTGACGCCGATGCGATTACGGCGGCATTGCAGCGGCAGCGGATAGAAGTGCTCCGTAACCGGCACATTTCATTGGGGTTTGGCGGGGACTCGCTGTATCTGGCCGGCGTGGACGATTACGGCTATGGCGCCGATGTGCGGCGGGCAATGAAAGGAATCCCGCGCGAGGCTGTTTCGGTTTTGCTCGCTCATAATCCGCGCATTATCCGGCTTGCCTCGAGCAAGGGCGTCAGCCTGGTTTTGTCGGGTCACACGCATGGCGGGCAGGTGAACATCCCGATTCTGGGGACTATTTATGGGCGATCGCCGGAGCGGCTGCGCTTCAAAATCGGATGGGACCGGTTGGGCGCGACGCAGATTTACGTGAGCCGGGGGATTGGGACGATTGTGTTGCCTTGGCGGCTGCGATGCCCTGCTGAAATTTCCTCGTTTGAAATTCTACAGAGCGTCCCCGCCGGGGATATCCGCGTCGCCGCGGACTAACCTTTTGCCGCATGCGCGCCGTTGACCTCATCCGCCGAAAACGAGATTCAGGCGAACTCACCCGGGAAGAAATCGAACAATTCATTGCTGCGTACACGGCTGGAGAAATCCCCGATTACCAGATGTCCGCGTGGCTGATGGCCGTGGTGCTGCGCGGGATGACGCGTCCCGAGATTGCCGCGTTGACCGAGGCGATGCTGCATTCCGGGCGGGTGCTCGACTTTTCCGATCTGGCGGGGCGCAAGGTGGACAAGCACTCGACCGGCGGCGTGGGCGACAAGACTTCGCTGGTGATTGCTCCGATCGTCGCGGCCGGCGGCCTGAAGGTGCCCATGATTAGCGGGCGCGGCCTGGGACACAGCGGCGGCACGCTCGACAAACTCGAATCGATCCCCGGATTTAATGTGAATCTTTCACTGGCCGATTTCCGCCGTGTGCTGGAGACGTGCGGCTGCTCGCTGATCGGGCAGACGGCCGAAATCGCTCCCGCCGATAAAAAAATCTATGCCCTGCGCGATGTGACCGGGACGGTGGAAAGTTCCGCGCTGATTTGCGCATCGATCATGAGCAAGAAACTGGCCGAGGGAATCGACGCGCTGGTGCTGGACGTGAAGACCGGCTCGGGCGCGTTCATGAAAAAGATCGAGGACGCGGCGAACCTGGCGGAGTTGCTGGTCGAAACCGGCAAGCGCATGGGAAAAAACGTGGTCGCGCTGATCACCGACATGAACCAGCCGCTTGGCCGCAAGGCCGGCAACGCGATGGAGGTCGTCGAGTCCATCGACATCCTGAACGGCAACGGTCCGGCGGACCTGCGCGAGCTGTGCCTCGAGCTGGCGGCGTGGATGTTTCTGCTGGGCGAACGCGTGAAGACGCTCGATGAGGGGAAACGCGTCGCCGCGGACATGATTGCGTCGGGCCAGGCGCGCGATAAATTCCGCGAAATTGTGGGCCTGCAAGGGGGCGATGTGGGCGTGGTGGACGATCCTCGGCGGCTGGCGCGCGCCCGTCAGACGCTTGATGTTGTCAGCGCTTCGTCCGGATACGTATCTTCTGTGCAGTGCGAGCAGCTTGGCGTGGCATGCGTCGTTCTCGGCGGCGGACGCGAGAAGAAGGATGACACGATCGATCCGGCCGTGGGGCTCGAATTTCATAAGCGCATTGGGGATGCGGTGGAGCGCGGGGAACCGCTTTGCACGCTGCATTACAATTCGGAGGCGCGGCTGGCGGAGGCGCGGCGGATGGTGGAGACGGCTTATTTGATTGAAGGGGAGAAGGCGAAGGCGGTTCCACCGCTGATTCATCGGGTGATTGGGGCATAGGGATAAGTTCTTTGAGCGCAAAAATAGCGTGTGAGGATGTAGATTGGAAGCAAATCCGCAGGATCAAATATAAAATCGTGCGGGACCTGTCCGACTCGATTCCAAAGTGTTTGAATCGATTCGCGCGGCACGCCCGTCGTCAAGCTTCCTTGCTCGTCAGGTGCCAGGCGCCGCAGTGAAGGCATTTGTAGGTTCTGAGTTTGGCTGGGGCGGATTGCCGGTCGGACATTCTGTGACTCGCGGTGGCGCTTGCGGCGCGTTCGGTGGGGTACATTCTTTTGCCGCTGACGGGGCAGGTTTTCGGCTGCTCGCGATGGGGTTCGCCGGTGTCCCAGTTGCGGTCGAAGTGGCGGTACTTTGTCATTCGCGGCTCACAGGTGGGGGATTGGACATTACACGCTCGCTGTCCCGGACCTCCAATATCTTAAATCTATTTTTGGATTGGCGCATCCGGGCGTGCGCTTGTGATTTGTTTTTTGTTGAGGGAGGTCCCTGAGGGACGGCAAAATGTAGCCCACCGCTTTAACGGTGGGTAGGCATGTTGGTCGCGATTGGGAAGCCCGGTAGGGGCTGCACATGGCATCCACCATGCGTGGGGGCGCCGTATCTTGCGAAGCTCGTGTGTCGCCCCTCGGGGGCTTGCTGTCAATTTTTTACTATCGCTCCCACTGAAGCGGTGGGTTACGATCTGTCATACCTACTGCACTTTGACCACGACACTCTCTTAAATCGTCGCGCCATCCACACATTAATGATTATATTAATAAAAAATAAATAATCACTCAAAAAGTATATCAATCCATTATCACCAGCGAAGCGACATCCTGCCCGGCGGTTTCTTCGGTAACGGTCACGGCTACTTCCATGCTCTGGAAGGAACTGCGGAAGCCCTTGAAGGTGCCCCATAACGGGAGGACCTGATCGGGGGACCATGCCACGGCGACGCGGATCAGATTACGGTTGCCGATGATGTTGTTGGTGGGATCGAAATCGATCCAGCCGGCGCCGGGGAGGTAGGCCTGCATCCAGGCGTGCGTCGACCCGCCGCCTGCGATGCTCGAATCTGTACCGGGGACGAAAATATATCCGCTGACGAATCTCGCGGCGAGGCCGAGCGAGCGAGTGGCTTCCATCATCAGGACGGCGAAATCGCGGCAGCTTCCGCGGCGGGTTTGCAGGGTTTGGTCCGGGGTTTGGACGCCTTTTGTGCTGCGACGGACGTAAAGGAATTGTTTACGGATGCCAAGGGTCATGGAGCGCAGCAACGTCATTGTCTCCGCGGGGTCCGTCTGCTCCAAAAACTGGCGCGCCCATAGTTTTACATGTTCAGCCGGGTTGCGATGCGCCAGTGCCAGAGCGAGGTTGGGAATGTCTTCACTGGAATAGCTGAACGGATAATGGATTGCGTAATCTTCCAAAGGGTAGTCGGGCAAAGTGATTTCGGTGTGTTGCAGAGTCACCGTGCTGTCGAAACGAAGTTCGGACGTGGCGCCCTCGAAATCGGCAATCGCAATGGAATTGTCGAACACATCGTGGAGCCAGCGAAGGCGGACGGGAGTGGGCTCGATGACCAGGGAGGTTTTCAGCAGCTTCAGGTCATGACTCTCCCGGGGGCGGAACATCATGCGGTGCTCGCCGAGTTTAACCGGTTCAGAGTAGCGATAGGTGGTGATGTGTCTGACGGTCAGCCGAGGCACATCAGATCCTCATTTCGGATTGCGGCGCGGGGTTGAATGCGCCGGCCTCCATCACTTCATCGGTCCAGACTTTGAAACTTTCCAGAGTGTTCGGGCCGAATGTGGTGGCGATGGCGACGTCGGCGGCGTCACGTCCCCGGGCGATTAAGACGCGGCCAATTCGAGACACGTTGTTACGCGGATCGAAAATGTACCACTGGCCGCCGAGATAGACTTCCATCCACGCGGCGAAATCCGGAACGCCGTACGGGGGCGCGGTTCCCACATCGCCCAGATAGCCGGTGCAATAGCGCGCGGGAATATTCATGCAGCGGCAAAGCGCGACGGCGAGATGGGCGAAGTCGCGGCAGACTCCCTTGCGCTCCTGATAAGCCTCCCATGCGCTACGCGTGGGGCGCGCGTTTTGATAATCGAACGTGATGTGGTTGTTGACGAAATTGCAGATCGTTTGAACGAGCGGCCACCCGCGCGGCGAATGTCCGAACATCTTCCAGGCGATCGGGGAGAGTAGATCCGTCTCACAGTAGCGGCTCCCGAGAAGGAACACGAGGGCTTCTTCGGGGAGCTCCTGCACGGCAAGCTGCTGAGCATATGGAACAACAGGGTCGGGCTGGCCGGAATCTCTTACCATTCCCGTACTCGTGATTCGAATCCGGCCGGAAGGCGCGGTGATCCTGCTACACCAGTTCCCGAAGCTGTCGTGATAGGCCGCAACAGGCACGGACGGGTCCGTGGTTAATAGATCGGGAATGATGATGTCCGAGGCGCGCGAATAATGGATGTTGACCGTCAGAATCATGGGCGTCGGTTGGGGAAAGCTGTAGATGAATTCGTAGCCTACTCGGGTCTTCATGCGGGATGTGCCTTTCATCGAATCAAAGGAGTGCCGGATTGATCATCCCATACAGGGGATTCAAATACTGTTCCATATTGATCACCGTCGGGATTTCAAGATCGATCAAAGGATCGACGGTCTCTTTAAATCCTGCACATCACAAAATCCACGGCCCATGGCGAGCCATGGCGTGCTAATGTGACGGTCATTTCCGGGAGAATCCCGGGATCGAGGTGAGGGCGGATGGGACGCTTTACCGGAGTGCTGGGGCTGCTGACCATGCTGGGGCTGGCGTATTTGTTTTCGACCAACCGGCGCGCCATCAAGCCAAAGATCGTTATCTGGGGCCTCGGGTTGCAAATATCGCTCGCGTTTCTTGTGATCCGGTGGACGGGCGGGCAGCGGCTGTTTTTGCGGATGGGGAACGCGGTCACGAAGGTTTTGTCGTACGCGTTTGTCGGGTCGGGATTTGTATTTGGGGAGTTGGGGAAGCAGAACTCCTCGATCGGATTTATTTTTGCGTTTCAGGTGTTGCCGACGATTATTTTTATCGCGTCGCTATTTGCGCTGCTTTACTACCTGGGGGTGATGCAGGTGGTGATTCGAGCGGCGGCGTGGGTGATGCAGCGAGTCATGGGCGCGAGCGGGGCGGAGTCGCTGAACGTGGCGGCGAGCATTTTCATGGGGCAGACGGAAGCGCCGCTGACGATCCGTCCGTTTTTGCCGGACCTGACGCAATCGGAATTGATGACGATCATGACGAGCGGGATGGCGCATGTTTCGGGTGGAATCATGGCGGCGTACATCGCGTTTGGAGTGGAGGCGCGGCATTTACTGACGGCGGTGATCATGACGGCCCCGGGGACTTTGTTGATTTCGAAAATGCTGGTGCCGGAAACCGAAGTGCCGAAAACCATGGGCGTGGTGCACATGGAGGGCGTCGAGCGCGATCAGAATTTTATTGGAGCGCTGGCGCGGGGGACGGGCGAAGGGTTAGGCATGGCGCTGAACGTGGGAGCGATGTTGATCGCGTTTCTGGCGGTGATCGCGTTGACGAACGGAATCATGGGCGGGATGCATAGCTGGTTGGGCGTGCACGGGATACACTGGTTTCCCTCGAGCCTGGAACAGATATTCGGCTGGATGTTTGCTCCGGTGGCGTGGATTATCGGAATTCCGTGGCATGACTGTACCGCGATTGGAAATCTGCTGGGGACGCGAATGGTATTGAACGAGCTGGTGGCGTTTTCGTTCCTCGGGCCGATGAAAGGCACGCTCGATCCGCGGTCGTTTACGATTGCGACATTTGCGTTGTGCGGATTTGCAAATTTTTCGTCGATCGGAATGCAGATTGGCGGGATCGGGGCATTGGCGCCGAATCAGAAAGCGCAGCTGGCGAGATTCGGAATTCGCGCCATGCTGGCCGGGACGATGGCGAATTTGATGTCGGCTTCGATCGTGGGAATGTTTCTTCGATAAAAGGGTGAAATGGGCGCATCGGCAAAATTGAAGAGGAAGCCAAGCCGGGAATTTCTGCGGGCCGAACGCGCCGCGAAATTTATTCTCACGAAAACAAGGCTGCGCCCGCGCATCGGCCTGGTGCTGGGAAGCGGGCTGGGCGCATTCGGGGACGAACTGGCCGGAGCGACGCGCATCGACTACAAGAAAATTCCGAACTTTCCCCGATCGACCGCGATTGGGCACGCGGGACGCATGGTGATCGGAAAAGTTTCGGACGTGCCCGTGGCGGTGATGCAGGGGCGCGTGCATTATTATGAAGGCTACACGCAGCAGCAGGTGATTTTTCCGATGCGCGTGATGGCCCGGATGGGGATACGGGCGGCCGTGGTGACAAATGCGGCGGGCGGAATCAACCGCGACTTCAAGCAGGGCTGCCTGGTTGTGTTGAGCGATCACATTAATTTGCAGGGGACAAATCCTCTGATCGGGCCGAACGAAGATCGATTCGGGCTGCGATTTCCGGACATGACGAAGGTGTACTGGAAGGCGTACCGGGACGCGGCGATGGAGGAAGGGAAGCGGCTGAAAATTGAAATGACGCATGGGGTGTACGCGGCGCTGACGGGACCGAGTTACGAAACGCCGGCGGAGATTCGTTATCTTCGGGCGATCGGCGCGGACCTTGCGGGGATGTCCACCGCGCCGGAAGCGATTGCGGCGGCGCATCTGGGAATTCGCGTGTTGGGAATTTCCTGCGTGACGAATATGGCGGCGGGGATACTGGATCAGCCGATCACCACCGAAGAGGTGATCGAGACGGGTGAGCGTGTGAAGGCGGATTTTGTGGCGCTGCTGCGCGCCGTGATTCCGCGCATGAGCGAGGATCTTCCGTGAAGAAATTGGGCGGCGGGAACGATGAGGGCTAACGGATTGAGAACCAGGCATGTGTAAGTACGAATCGCTGATAGCGGCGGCGCGGTCCGCGCGCGAGCACGCGCATGCGCCTTTTTCCAATTTTCGCGTGGGCGCGGCGGTGCGCGCGAAATCCGGGCGAATTTTCAGCGGCTGCAACGTGGAAAATTCGACCTATGGATTGACCTTGTGCGCCGAGCGCGTCGCGATTTTTAAAGCGATTTCGGAGGGCGAGCGCGGATTCGACGCCGTCGCCGTCGTGACGGACACCGATACGCTCACGCCGCCCTGCGGCGCCTGCCGCCAGATCATCTGGGAATTCTGCGGCGATGCGGAAGTGATTCTCGCGAACTTGGGGGGCAAGTGGGAGCAATACCGGATGTCGGTTCTGTTCCCGAAACCGTTTGACGATAGTTTTTTCTCGTGATTCGTGAATCGTATTGGGAGGGTGAGGCTCCGGCGGACGGGCAACCCGGTATGTTCTCGAAGCCGTTTCAAAAAGACGGGAATGAGAAACCCATGACCTTCCGAGGCAATGTGCAGGATTTTAGGGCATTGCGACTCACGATTCACAACCCACGAACCACGATTCACGAATCACGACTGCTCGCGCGCGGCCGAGCGCTGGCGGTGCAGGCGCGTGGCGCCGGTGCGAAGGGCGTCGGGGATATTCTTGCTCGTGGTCAGCAGCTTCAGGTCTTGCGCATTGATGGTGGGAAGGATATGCAGACTGACATCGATCGGAGTTTTCGGATTGAACATTAAGGCTCGGGGGATATTGTAGTTTTTCCGGTATTTGCGGTTGGTGGCGATCAGGCGGAGGGCTTCCTCGCCTAGGCTGGTCATTCCGGCGAAGGACTCGACCTCGCGTTCGGTGAGTTGCGGGGATTGCAGCACCGCGCGTTGCACGACCTTACAGGAATCGCGGATCAGCAGCATGCGTTCGTCGCGTCCTCCTTTTAAGGCGAGTTGCACGCGCTCTACGACGCGAAGCCGCGAAAGTTTTTGCAACAGCGTCACGCGTTTGGCCTTGTCGGGCTCCGCCTCCTCCGCGGCTTCCGCGAACACCTCTTCCGGTTCCAGCTCTTCACGTTGCAACTCGAGAAGTTGCGCACGCTGGTCCGCATTGATGATGTTGGAAGCGATCATTGCTTCGACCAGCGCGGGAGAAGTGCTGAGCCTGTCGAGATCTTCGAACAAATCCTGAACGGCGGAGACGGAAAGGTAGCGGACCACGGGGCGCAGAACTTCGATCGGGCAGGTAAGATTTTTTCCCAGCGCATCGGCCACGCCCGGGCGGCGGGGAAATTCGGCGGCGCAATAGGCGAACATCTCCGGCGCGGCGTTGGGTTTGGCAAGCGCCGATAAAACGTAGGGCAGCGGCTGCGTCAGCAGCAAACCAGCGGCGATCTCACGAACGATTTCTTCGCGGTCCGCGGCAAGGATGCAGAGAAGTTCAATGCGGTCTTCGGGGGGGAGTGAGGCGGCGCCGGAGCAAATGGCGAGCTTTCGCTCCCGCGGTGTGACGTCCAAACGAACTTCTTCGCAAAGCGCAGTGCTAATTTCCGCCTCCCGCGGCTCCCTTCAGAGCCTCTCTGGTGAGAGTGATTTTGCCGGAATGGCCCGGCGGCCCAATGGGAGCAAGAGTTTTTCCATTCAGTTCGAGCAGCAGCGCGCCCGCGTCGCGCGCGTCCACCTGAAATTGATCCTTGGCCTCGAACGTATGGTTCTCCCCGGCCTTGAGGGTTTCATCGAACACCCGATCGCCGTCGGCATCGATTTTCACTTTTGTCTTCTTGACGGCCTCCACTTTCAGTTCCATCGGGGCATCGGCAGGCGGCGCGGCGTCCGCGGGAGCCGGCGAACCATCGGGTGCGGCGGTGACCGCCGGCGCGGCATCCGTTGGGGCTGGGGCAGGGGCGGGAGTGGAATCGGCCGACGTCACCGGTGGCGGCACAGGAGCTGCCTGTGCGCTCATGGCCGCATCGCGCGCCGCGCGCCTTCCCGCGCGCCAGGCGAGCACACGACGCGTCCCCAACCAGCCTCCCCCGAGAAGGACAATCACGACAACGGCGGCCAATATCCAGGGGATCCAGGGCTGCGGCGCGGCGACAGCGGGAGGCCTTCCCGTCCACACGGGCACAGTTGGATTGTCATTCACCGCGAGGGCATATTCGGCGACAATATTTTCCTCGTCGAGCCCCAGGTAATGCGCCACCGCGCGAACGAATCCTCGATTGAAAACTCCACCGGGAAGCTGATCCCACTGTTCGTTCTCGATGGCCTGGAGAAACCGCGTAGCGATGCGAGTGGCGGCTGAGATTTCATCCAGTGACACGCCGCGCATTTCGCGCTCGCGCTTCAAATTGTCGCCAAAAGTACCCTTGGTCATTAGAAGTTAAAATTTCAAATTTAAAATCGAAACAAAAAACAACAACCAAAATCCCCAATGTAAAACCTGAAAGCAATTACCGTAATTCCCCGGCCTTAGCGAATATAGGCGGGCGGCGCTGGGGTGTCAATGTTGGTAAGGGGTTGGCGCGGGGTTGGCACAGGCCCGGTGGTGCAGACCCGTCTCCTTTTTCGAAACAGGAGAAACAACTCGGCGTTGCGCAGCGGGAGTAGAGTTGACTATAATCCGTGGTGCCCCGATGCACGCTTCGGTTGGCGTGCGACCCGCAAATTGAAACAGGCACGAAGGCATCCAGTGAGCACAACTGAGAATTTTAGCGGGGTCGACCGCCGCAGGAATATGGCGGCACGCGGAGAACAGCGCGAAGCCGGCGAAATTGCGGTGTTCCACGAACTCGGCAAGGCCCTCACGTCATCCCTTCAGCTCGACCAGGTCCTGCACACGATTATGGAAAAAATCGACGAGCTTTTGCGTCCCGATACCTGGTCGCTGTTGCTGGTGGATGAAGCCAAGCTGGAACTTTATTTCGAGTTGGCCGTGGGAAAAAACGCGCAGGCGCTGAAGGATGTGCGCATCAAGCTGGGGCAGGGAATCGCCGGGTGGGTGGCGCAGCACGATGAAGCGGTCATTAT
This sequence comes from Terriglobia bacterium, assembly GCA_963788335.1. Taxonomy (GTDB): domain Bacteria; phylum Acidobacteriota; class Terriglobia; order Acidiferrales; family UBA7541; genus Palsa-360. The sequence goes on along the minus strand of CAWBGM010000003.1, from coordinate 7,674 downwards.
TCCGGACGTCAGCCAGGACACGAGATTCTTCTCGAAGGTCGACGAAAAAACAAAAATGGAAACGCGGTCGATCGTGGCCGTACCGGTGCGTTACCGGGATCATTGCCTTGGCGTGATCGAACTGATCAATTGCGTGGGGAGCGATGGATTTCAACAGCGCGATCTGGCGCTGCTGGAGGCGCTGGCGGATTTCGCGGCCATCGCCCTGGAGAACGCGCGGCACGTCAAGCGCATCCATGAGCTGACGATCACCGACGATTGCACGAGCTTGTACAACGCGCGGCACATGGATTTTATCCTGGAGACGGAAATCTACCGTTCGCAGCGTTATGGCTACGAATTTTCGCTCGTCTTTATCGATCTCGATCACTTCAAGGGCGTCAACGATACGCACGGACATCTGATCGGATCGAAGCTGCTTGCCGAAGTCGGACAGATGGTGAAGTCGGCGTGCCGCAGAATCGATTTCGCGTTTCGTTACGGCGGAGACGAATTTGTAATTGTTTTGCCGCAGACGCCCAAGGAAAATGCATTTGTCGTCGCCCGCCGCCTGCACAAGATGATCGGTGAAACCAAATGGCTTGCGTTGGAGGGATTGAATATTCACTTTACCGCGAGCCTGGGCGTCGCCTCCTATCCGACGGACGCGAAAAGCAAAGTCGAGTTGCTGCATCTCGCCGATGAAGCCATGTACCTGGTCAAGAACACTACGCGCAACGGCGTGGCTGCCGCGAAAATCGGCGCATTACCTGCCGGTATTTAGTTTTACCTTCATTGCATTCACTCGGAAATACGCACCTGATTTTGTGGGGATTTGAATTCAGCCCTCCGGCCCGCATTCGGCGGACGGTTCCGGTCACGCCTGCGCCATCCACATCATTTTTTGTTTTCGACCCGGATTCGTGAAAACGGAATCGCGGCCGTATTTCCGTATTACCTAGGTTCGTCACGGCCGGCATGCTACGCTCGGTGAATCTCTTTGCGCGATTGGAGTCTTCAGAGCGCGTGCCGGAAAGATTTGGGGCGAGGATCGAATGGCGAATGAAGCGCTGGGGATGATTGAAACCAAGGGTTTGGTCGGCTCAATTGAAGCCGCGGACGCTATGTTGAAGGCGGCCAATGTCGTCCTGCTGGGTAGAGAAAACGTCGGTTCGGGGTACGTGACCGTGATGGTTCGTGGCGAGGTGGGCGCGGTGAAAATCGCCACCGAGGCCGGGGCTGCTGCGGCGCGCCGCGTGGGCGAACTTGTCTCCTCCCATGTTATTCCGAATCCTCATGAACTGCTGGAAAAGATTTTGCCTGGTGGCGGCTCTCCCCTCACAGCGAAGGAATAAATACCATTGCAGAACGCCACGCTGCCTCTGCGACTGGCTTCCTCTGGCCAGTTCCGTTCAGGCCTGTCCCGTTCACGCCAGTTCTGGGGGCTCCCAATTCGAGTTTGCAGCAAGGCCCAAGCCTTTCGCAACGTCTCGGACACGGATGTCGTCGCCGGCCATTGAAAAAAACATCATTTCGTGCAGTTTCAAGACGGATTTGGCGTTCTTTTGCCGTTGCGTCGATACTTTGAGGAAGAGTACACTCTAGCGGTTATCCGGGTAGGTCACGGCGGCGCACCTCATTCTGGGACTTACCCTCTTCGTTCTCTCTCCTCGCGCTGCGTTCATCCAAAATGGCGGGCCGTCATACGATTCAACCGAAACGTCGGTCACCACCGTCAGCGCTCCGGTAGCGACCGATGCACTGGTTTCTACGAGAACGTCGCGAGTGACTCTCATCGCTCTGAAAACAAATGAGGTACTCGGAGTCGCAAGTTACCGGATCGATAGCGGGCGGCTTAACTATGTCCTCTCCGGCGGAACTGTTGGTTCGGCCGACGTGGAGGAAGTGGACTGGACAAGGACCTCTGAAATGAACACAGAACGAGCGACGGGAACGACATTTCAGTCGCGCGTATTCTAAGATTCCACCGGTCGAGTTCTGACGGGCGGAGATTTCTCGACCCCCGAGGTTATTATAGGGGGTAGAGGTAGTTTGTTCATGGAAGCGGGCGAAATTTCAATTCGGTAGCAATAATTCAAAACGGGAAAAAAGGTTTTTCAATCCACCCATTAGAATCCGCAAGGGGGACACTCAAGCATCGGGTGTCCCCGAACAGGCACGGACTGGACCGACCAATCCCAATTGAAATGGTTTGCGCAAATGTTCTGAGGATGGGAGCGCCCTGTTTACAATCGTTTCGGACCCCGCTCAACATGCCGTATTTTCCGATAAGCCCCGCTTGAATCCCATATGGCTCGGTCATGGCATTCACTAATCTGGCGTGAAGGCCTGCCTTTCCTCTGGAGCTTGAAAGCACAGTTGGTCCTTATCGAGAATCCACGCGAGGAATGGCAATCGGTTTGCTTATCCTACGGAGGATATGCCCGTTAGCAGCCAGCGGAATAGGAATTTCGATCACGGTGAGCCGGGCGAACCAGGCAGCGTCAGGCGATTGAATGGCTTTTCGCTGGTTGAACTGATGTTTGTGGTGCTGATTATTCTAATTGTTGCGGGGGTAGCAATTCCGAAAATTGTCACCTCCATCCAAAGCGCGCATCTGCGCGGCGCGGCGACGGACTACGGGGGATTGCTGCAACTGGCAAGGATATATGCCATTCGTGACAATCGCTATTACTCGACCTATATCCTGGCGGCGTCCGGAACGGACCAAACTCCGGAAGCGTATGTGGATATGTTTCCGAAAAGCAACACGGGAGCCTCAGGAAACGGCGGGGCATCCATCGTTTCTGGCGATCCGGAGGTTGTGATGTCGACGGAAATCGTCCAGCAATCGCGGGGTAGCGCACCGAACGCAAGCAACTTGCAAAGCCAGTTGCTTCCCGCAGGTTCACCGGTGACGCCTACCGATACAAGTGTAACGGCGGCCACGTTCGGTCCGCTGGGCACTCCCTGCACGCCGCTGGCGCTGACGGGCGGCTCGGTGTGCAGCAGTTCGGGAGGACCCACCGCCTACTGGACATTTTTGGAGAACACGCGGGCGAACACATGGCAGGCGGTGACAATTACGCCCGCGGGACGAATCGAAAACTGGTATTACACGGGGTCGGCATGGAGCAAGTTGTGAGGCCGCAGGTCATGGAATTCAGACACGCCGATTCGGCGCTCGCGAGGCCATGTTCGCAGCGCGGGATGACGCTAATTGAACTGATGATCGCGATGGTGATTCTGGCGGTCGGGCTGGGCGGAATCACGAATTTGCTGGTCATTGCCGTGGCCACCGACAACAAGAACAGCAAGGACACTTCAGCGACGCTGCTGGCGCAGATGGTGATCGAGCAAATCAGCGCGCAGCATCCGAACTCCAACTCGGCGATTTCAATTACCGATTGCGCCGGGAACGCCTGGACAATTGCCACGACGGCGGGCGCCTCTCCAAATGGGTTCGGAGCAACGCTGATCACTGCTTCCAGCACGTTTGGGTATGGAGGACTCGATCAAACGCAATCGTCCGCCAACGTTCCCGCCAACTACGGGATGCAGTATGTGGATTGCGGCGGCACGGGCAATACGGGCGTCTCGACGACGTATGACGTTCGATGGAACATCATGACGATTAATGCGAGTTACACGCGGCTGGTCACGGCGTCCGCGCGTCCCCTGAATGCGAACGCACTCGGCGGAAAACAATATGCGCTGCCGGTCAACCTCCGCTCGGTGGCTGGGCCTTAACTGGAAAGCAGGAAAAAATATGATTCCAGGAGAAATGAAGAATCGACGCCCGAGCGGCCAGCATGGGTTTAGCCTGCTGGAACTTGTGCTGGTTCTTGCCATCCTCACGATCATCATGGGGATCGTGGTGAACGGCATCATGCAGATTCAGAAGAAAAGCGCGAGCGATGTAAACAAAATTGGCGCGGCTCAGGAATCGCGGCAATTCATGGATCAGATCCTGAGAGACTTGCGGCAAAGCGGATTTCCGAGCCTTGCGATGTTCGACCCCACTGCCGGCGCAACGAACAGCTCCAACTATGTGGCGCAAGGCTTGATTAGTTTTTCATCCACAGCCATTCAATTTGAGGGAGACGTGGACGGAACCGGCGTGAGCGAGGTCTATATTCAGGCCGTGCTTCCGGCGAGCGGGAGCTGCCCGTGCACGGTGCAGCGCGGAACGGTTTTGAAATCAGCCGGTGGAACGCCGGCGTATTACACGGAGCTGGACAATGTAATGGGCCAGAACATTTTCACGGCTTACAAATATGACGGGACGGCGTATAACGCGGGCACGGACTCTATTTCGCTCATTAAGAATATCGGCATCACGCTTTACGTTCAAAGCTCGACGCCGGAAGTGACCCAGTCGGTCGCCACCTATCCGACAACAACGATGGTATCGGAAGTGAGGATCAATAATTAGTACCGGATGTTCAAGGCACGGAATCTCTGCGCATTATGAATTTTCAATGGCGAAAAAATCGACCATCTTACGTCCCAGGCAAAATTCCGAACGGGGCATCGCGTTGCTGTTTACGTTGCTCGCGTTGGTGATTCTGACCGCTCTCACCGCGTCTCTGATTATGCTATCCAGCACGGAAACGTCGGTCAATTACAATTATCGAACCGAAGAAATCGCATTTTTCGCCGCCAAGGCGGGCGTCTATGAGGCGATCGACCGGATGCAGCAGTCCAATGCGAGCAGTATCTCCGCACAGGTTCCGACAGTGCTTCCCTCGGCAACCGGTGGTGTGCTTTACCTGATCAACGCGGGCAGCTCGCTGACGGTCCAGCCGTGGAACACGGCGAACAAATACTTTGACAACGAGCTTTGCCACGAGGGCTACGCGATTACCGGAATGACGGCGGCATCACCGGGTATTCCATGCACGACCGTGCCATCCGGCAGTTCCTGGTATACAACGGTGAGCAGTAATTATCCGTGGAGCGGCACCTCGGCCTCGATTCCCTATGAATGGGTGAGAATCACATGGAAAGTGAATTCTTCAAATCAGTACTTGAGCGGTGGCCCCTCCAACCCCGCGACTAGTTTCTATTCCGTCAATTCCACAGCATCCTCCTCCACGGCCGTTTGCTGGAATGGTTCTTCCGAGGTTTTGCTTTCGGCAGGCGATACGACTTGCGGGCAGATGCAGTATGGGACTCCCTCCACGGCGGATACGCCCGTGTACGCGATCACGGCGATGGCCATTACCTCGAACGGATCGCGCCAGATGGCCCGAATGGAAGTGGCCATTCCGCCTCCGCTCATCACTGTAATACCGGGCGGCTTCAGCTCTCCCGATGGATTTTTCGCCGGTGCTTCCACATGTTCGCCCAATGGCGGAACTGCGCCGTTCACAATGGCTAATGGTGTGACAGTGGACGGTTATGACAGCTCGAGCGGAGGCACTTACAGCGGGACAAAATCCAACAGCCTGGGAAATATCGGTTCGAACGGAAGCGTTAGCATGATTGGGTCGACTGTGGGAGGCGCAATCTATGTAACGAGTACAGGAGTTAATGGGGTCTGCGGGGGAAGCACTGTAAGCGATGTCTATACCAGCAATGGCGGAGCCTACGGCAGCATAGCCAAAATCAGTTCCTACACTCCAGCCCTGCCGACGATTCCGCCGCGGGGTCATCCGACCTCACTGTGAATACAAGCCAATCACTGGCGCCAGGCTCGTATCGAAACCTGGCCGTGTACAGCGGGAGCACGCTCACACTCACGGCGCCCGGCACGTTTAATTTCAATTGTTTTGTGATCGGCGGCGGTTCCACCCTGAAAATGAGCCCGGTGACGAAACAGGTCATCATCAATGTGACTGGGAACTCCTGCTCGGGGAATTCTGTGATCGACATATCCAATGGCACAGCCTCTAATTCATCGGGCATCGCGGCCAACCTGACCTTTAACTACGCTGGAACGGGGGAGGTGAATGTTGCCGGTGGCTCGACTGCTTACATGGTGTTGAACGTCCCCAAGGCGGCGGTCACCCTGAACAACGGATCGGATATTTTTGGCGCGTTGTCGCCGCCACGATCAACGACAGCGGCGGCACGAAACTTCACTTCGACAACGCCCTTGCAGCCTCCAGCGGCGGAACGACCATCGCTTCGACATACAGCAGTTCGTACACGACGATAGGCTTCGGTTCGCTTCCGTACTGAGGGATTTTGATGTGGATTGTAGGCTCTTCATGTTAAGCATTTCGTTCTCCAATGCGAATTAGCCCTTTTGCGGGAGCGATACGGCAGAACGGCGCTCCATCGCAAATCTTCGGATTTGAGACCCGTATGCTTGGCAATTCGCTTCAACATGTTCGGTCCAATCCCCACCCCATCGTGAAATGCACAGGTATATGCGATAGTTTTTTTTCGGGCGAACCAATTGAATGTGGGAAGACCCTTTGCGCCCACCGGGCCTGGGAAACCAGCCGAGACGGAGTAACGCTCTATAAACTCAAGAAGAAAGTGCAAGACGCGGTGCGGTGCCACTTCGAGGAGAAAGACAGGCCCAGTGTAAACCGTTTGCATCTTGTCAAGGATGACGTGATTCCTGCCTGAACCTCCGCCTGACCTGTACCGAATGCCAGCTATCTCTTTCGCCATGCGGACAAGGCATTCCCGCCGGTTGTCACGCCCCCGCGTACAATTGAGACAGACACGGGCCCAGGACAATCGTTGGGAACGAGGTGATCCCCATGCCAGAAACTGAATTCTCGGTAGCCCGGACAAATCCACGTTTCTCCTTTGTCGCTGAGGCTGAGGTGCTGGGAGAATCGAATCAGGGGTGCGTAACGGCGCGCGTCAGCGAATTGAGTTCGCGCGGCTGTTACATCGATACCATCAATCCATTTTCCCTGGGGGAAGAGTTGCGCTTCAAAATTCGCTATGGCTGCAGCACTTGCATAGTCCCGGGCAAAGTGATTTATTCGCATTCCGGATTCGGCATGGGCGTGCTGTTTGGGAAGATGGCCGCTGGGGCGCGCTACGCTGGAATCCTGGCTGGATGAACTGGAACAAAAAGCGGGCTGAAGCAAGTGCCCGGCGTGTATCGTTACTGCTTGTCCCATACTTGGACATTGTGAAAGGATTTTTCGTTCGTCGCGGAATTTCTCGATACGATCGTCAAGCGCATCCCATTTTCAGAAACCGACAAAATAGCCGATTCAATTGGTTTCCCGCTTTTTTTGAACGTCGCTTTCATTATATTCGCGTCAATGCGTTTGCCTGCGACACTTTCGCGCCACGTACGCCGCCTGCAACATTGGACAGTCCTTGCCGTCAGGTTTGATCGTATACCCGTAAGTCCGGGAATTTCCCTTCCGTCAATCCCCTGGACGGTGACTTTCCCGGATAGCTGCAGGTTCGAATCTGGCTCATCGGAGGAGGGCCGGGATCGTATTGCGACAATGCGACATTAACCTTCCAAGTTCCGAGGAACGACTTGCCCTGGGCCATTAACAGGCAGGAAGCGACCAATGCGACAAGTGAGACAGGGACCACGAAATGGCGCTTCATGATCTGCTTCCCCCAGCGGCTACCAGATTGGGTGCGTTTGAACCACCGGAAACTTAATTCGGTTGCATGAGTGGGTCAAGCAAAAACCAACGCCGGCGTCGCGCTGGATTTCACTCGATAAACACTCCCGAACCAACGTTGTTGGGCATCCGATGC
>CAWBGM010000002.1:0-18332 GCA_963788335.1 Terriglobia bacterium | reverse complement strand
CGGCCGAACGCGGCGTGCGAATTCTGTGCGACTTCCTGACCATTCACGGTTTCCTGACCAAGGATGTAAGCGAATACGGCCTCGCTCCGGATTCCGCGCTATTTCTTGATCGGCATTCGCCGGCGTATCTCGGAGGAATAATTGAGTTTCTACTCCTCCCGCGTATCCGCGAATCTCATGTGCATCTGGCGGAAGCTGTACGCCGGGGCGGCACGGCACTGGGCGAGGGGACGCTGGAGCGCGAAAATACGGACTGGGTGAAATTTGCGGAAGCCATGATGCCGCTGATGCATATGCCCGCCGAGTCGATTGCCGCCCAACTCCGCAGCGGCGGCGAGGTCGGCAAAGTCCTGGATATCGCGGCAGGGCACGGCATCTATGGGATTGCCGTTGCGAAACACAATCCCTCCGCGCACATCTACGCCGCCGATTGGAAAAATGTGCTCGAAGTTGCCGCGAAAAACGCCCAGGCAATGGGGGTTGCCGGCCGGCACCACCTGATTCCAGGCAGCGCCTTCGAAACCGATTTCGGGAGCGGCTACGATCTGGCGCTGGTCATGAATTTTCTGCACCATTTTGATGTACCCACCTGCACCACTTTTTTGCGCAAGGTACACGCCGCGCTGAAGCCGGGCGGCCGCGCGGCGATTGGCGAGTTCGTTCCCAATCCCGACCGTGTTTCGCCACCCATGGCGGCTGCTTTCAGTTTGATGATGTTGGTCACGACGCCCTCCGGCGACGCGTACACGTTCGCGGAGTTGGAATCGATTTCGAAGGATGCGGGTTTTACTCGAGTCGAGATGGCCCCTCCGGGGATTGGTCTTCATCGTCTGGTCATTGCATATCGCTGAGCGGGTGGATGAGGCGATTTCGTAGGTAATTGCAGTTGCGACTCGGCCCTTCAATCGACTTCAAATCAAGGAGACGAAATCATGAACAGCAACTTTAAAGCAGCGTTGGCCGTTTTGGTGGGCGTCGCGATTGGCGTTTCGGGCAACACTGTCGCTCGCGCTCGCCAAGTCAAGCCGCCCAGGGCCTATGTTCTCGCGGAGCCGGATGTCACCGACCCCGCTACATTTCAGAAATATGCAGCCAGTGTCCCGGGCACGCTCGCCCTGTACGGCGGCCATTACCTGGCGCGGAATGGCCAGGTGATCCCGGAGGAAGGCGAAGCGCCAAAACGCGCCGTGATTATCGAGTTCGAAAGCTTGAAGAAAGCACAGGATTGGTACAACTCCCCGGAATACAACAAGATCAAACCGATCCGGTTTGCCTCGGCCAAGACCCGCCTGTTTATCGCCGACGGCGTCCCGGCGGAGTGATACCGCGGCTCCACTGATGTTTTGAAAAATCCAGGATGCGCTTCTCGGCGACGCGCAGCCCCTCACTCTCCAGAAGTTTGCGCTGAAGCAAGACTCCGGGTTCTCGCAGCAGCAACCTTCCGCCTGCCCCCACGACTCTGTGCCAGGGAATCCCTTCCTGCGAAGGGCAAGCAGCCATCGCGCGCCCGACGGTCCGCGCGCCTCCCGATAACTTTAGTACCCTGGCAATCTGGCCGTAGCTGGCGACACGCCCGCGAGGTATTGTTTTCACCAACGTATATACGCGTCTCCAATTCATTGGATTCATTCGAATAATACTTCATTTTGCCGGTACTAGCTCGCCGGGGCCAGCATCTTGCAACTTTTGAGCTATATACGTCCGCCATTCGAAAGCGCAAATTCACTCTCGCAGGCAACAGGACCGCATCTAACTTAATAGAGGAGCTCGGAGCACAGGGATCGAAATTGGGAGATTTGGCGGGGGGACGTGCGGCATTCTCAGACTTTAACGTTGAGAGCCGGCCAGGACGCCGGAAGGATAGTAACTCATTCGGTGCAACTTTTGTTTCGAATGAACATCCAAATTGACAGGTGTAGTGGACCACTCATACACTACATACTCGATACCGGGGACTGGAGCGAAACGTGGCTTTTTTACGGCGCAAGGGCAACACTTTCTACCTGGTTCATAACGTCCGCGAGGGCGGCCGCGTCAAGCAGTTGCACCTGGCCAAGCTCGGCGAACGCCCCCGAATCACCGACGACATCGTTCGACAGGTCACGCGCGATTATCCTTTCCTGGAAGTGAATTGGCGCGACCTGCGCGAGCAAGTCAACAATCGCGTGGAGCTGTTCGATCCCAAATCCAATCAAGTTCAGAAACTTGTCTCCACTCTTCGCACATTGAATCTGGATCTTGCCGATCTGTTTCCTCCGTTGCTGGATGTTTCGCAATCGCCGGAGGCGGGGCAGGAAATCGTGACGCAACTGCGGCTGTTGCATTCCACCGTTGGCGTCAAACTCGATCAATTTGATCGCGCTCCCCATCGGGGCGTGTTTGCGGACCGGAAGTTCCGGTAGGAGAAAGTCCATGACCAGCAACAGAGCAACACAACAGCACCTGGACCCCACTCTTCGCAGCGTGGAGTCGCAGGAATTCCAGGCGGCCCTTAAGAACAAGGTCGTCGGCCAGGAAGAGGGAGTCCGCGCACTGGTGGACCTGTACCAGGTCTACTGCGCGGGGATGAGCTCGACTGGACGGCCGGTGGGCAACCTGCTGTTTCTGGGCCCAACCGGATCGGGGAAGACGCGAATCGTGGAGGCGGCTGCTGAGATTCTCTTTGGCGACCCGCGCGCGGTGATCAAGGTGGACTGCGCGGAGTTCCAGCACTCGCACGAAATAGCCAAGCTGATCGGCTCGCCGCCAGGATATCTGGGGCACCGGGAAACGCATCCGCTGATTACGCAGGAAGCGCTCGCGCAATATCACACCGAGAAACTGAAGCTAAGCTTCCTGCTGTTTGACGAAATCGAGAAGGCTTCCGATGCCTTGTGGCAATTGCTGCTGGGGATCCTGGACAAGGCGACGCTGACGCTGGGAGACAACCGGCGCGTGGACCTGTCACAGACGATGATCTTTCTGACCTCGAATCTGGGAGGGGGAGAAATCACCGAACTGATGACCGGGGGGATGGGGTTCGTGCAGCCGCGGGATAAGGCGGAAGACAAACTGGACGTGAAGGTGGAACGGACGGCGCAGGAAGCGGCGAAGAAGAAATTCTCGCCGGAATTCATGAACCGGCTGGACAAGGTGGTGGTGTTCCATCCGCTGCGGGAAGAGCAGTTGGAACAGATATTGGAGATCGAATTGGGAATGGTGCAGCAGCGGGTGCTGGATACGGGACGCGGGCAGTTTTTGTTCCGAGTGACGCAAGCGGCGAGGAGATTCCTGCTGCAAGAGGGAACGGATCTGAAGTACGGCGCGCGTCATCTGAAGCGCGCGATCGAGAAATATGTGGTATATCCGCTGGCCAACCTGCTGGCGACCGAGCAGATCCGCTTCGGCGATATGCTCGTCGTCGATTGGGACAGCCTTTCCGTTCATCTTTCGTTTCAGAAGGAAGGTGAGGGCGCGGTGGTTCCCGCTGCATCGAAATCGGCCCGCACCGCGGCCGCGAGCGTCGCAAGGGCGACAGGAGGAAAGGTGATTGAAGCGCCATCGCCGGTCATCGTCCGCGAAGCGAAAGCGCCGGCGGCGTTGCCTTCCGGCGCTCCTCCACCCGTGGCCTCCGGCCGTCGCAAGATCGATCCGCAATAGGCCACGTGAAAGCGAAGTCGATGTTCAGGGCAGTCCTATTCACGGGCTGCCCTTTTTTATGATGGCCGATTGAACCGTGGCAGGCCGTTCCTGTCTCGGAATGAGCCCCGGTGTCCCGTCGCGAAACATTTTTAAGCTGCGGACTGGATGCCACGCCTGTAATGCTAACGACGATATTTTGTAAGTATCTGTAAAAATAGTGGCTTAGAGTTTATTAAAAGCCCCCCTCGTGTTTGGCATTTTGTTTGCCTTGTTATTTGCGTCCCGCGCAATGAAAGAATCAAAAGCGTAGGCAGAACGTTGGGGGAATCATGAGACCAGAGAAATCCAAGCTCGATCCAAACCGGCATAGCCACGAATCGCAGGAATTTGAAGGTGCTCTGCGCCGCCGCATTGTGGGGCAGGAAGAGGGAGTCCGTGCGCTGGCGGACCTGTACCAGGTCTACTGCGCGGGGATGAGCTCGACTGGACGGCCGGTGGGCAACCTGCTGTTTCTGGGCCCAACCGGATCGGGGAAGACGCGAATCGTGGAGGCGGCTGCTGAGATTCTCTTTGGCGACCCGCGCGCGGTGATCAAGGTGGACTGCGCGGAGTTCCAGCACTCGCACGAAATAGCCAAGCTGATTGGCTCGCCGCCAGGATATCTGGGGCACCGGGAAACGCATCCGCTGATTACGCAGGAAGCGCTCGCGCAATATCACACCGAGAAACTGAAGCTAAGCTTCCTGCTGTTTGACGAAATCGAGAAGGCTTCCGATGCCTTGTGGCAATTGCTGCTGGGGATCCTGGACAAGGCGACGCTGACGCTGGGAGACAACCGGCGCGTGGACCTGTCACAGACGATGATCTTTCTGACCTCGAATCTGGGAGGGGGAGAAATCACCGAACTGATGACCGGGGGGATGGGGTTCGTGCAGCCGCGGGATAAGGCGGAAGACAAACTGGACGTGAAGGTGGAACGGACGGCGCAGGAAGCGGCGAAGAAGAAATTCTCGCCGGAATTCATGAACCGGCTGGACAAGGTGGTGGTGTTCCATCCGCTACGGGAAGAGCAGTTGGAACAGATATTGGAGATCGAATTGGGAATGGTGCAGCAGCGGGTGCTGGATACGGGACGCGGGCAGTTTTTGTTCCGAGTGACGCAAGCGGCGAGGAGATTCCTGCTGCAAGAGGGAACGGATCTGAAGTACGGGGCGCGTCATCTGAAGCGCGCGATCGAGAAATATGTGGTATATCCGCTGGCCAACCTGCTGGCGACCGAGCAGATCCGCTTCGGCGATATGCTCGTCGTCGATTGGGACAAAGATGACTGTGGTCTCTGGTTTCAAAGGGAAGGGCAGGGAGCGGTGATTCCGATGCCTGCGCGCCGGGCAGTTCGTCCGGTCGCCGTGCGCATCGCGGGTCGCAGCGCGGTAGAAAACGAGGAAAAGGTCGCCTCGCGTGAATTGGACCCGATGATATCAAGGTAGTTCCGGGTTTTGAATTTTGTAAAATTGGCGAAAGTTTCTGAAATTGCCTCGGAAGTTAAAAAAAGGCGGGCTGAATCCCTCCTTCGCCGGGCAGCCCTGTCCGACTTAAGTCTTTGGCTTCCAACGTAATACCGGCTTGCGCGCGGCGGTAACTTCATCGAGGCGGCCGACACGGGTCGAGTGTGGGGCGGTCTTGACCAGTTCGGGATCGGTCGCGGATTCTTCGGCAATCGATCGCATCGCATCCACAAATAAATCGCATTCCTGCTTCGATTCCGATTCGGTCGGTTCGATCATCATCGCGCCGGGCACGATCAGCGGAAACGCTGTCGTGTACGGATGGAAGCCGTAATCGATCAGGCGCTTGGCGATGTCCATCGTGTTCACGCCGTTCTTTTTCTGGCGCGCGTCGCTGAAAACCACTTCATGCATGGATGGAGAGTTAAACGGCAGGTCGAATACGTCCTCGAGTCTCTTGCGGATGTAATTCGCATTGAGCACGGCGTCTTCGGTGGCTTGGCGGATGCCCGGCCCGTAGGCGAGCGTGTAGGCGAGCGCGCGCACCAGCACGCCGAAATTGCCGCCGAAGGCGCGTACCCGGCCAATCGTTCTGGGACGCAGCACATCGAGCGCCAGTTTTCCGTTTTTCTCAACCACAACTGGAATGGGCAGATACGGCTCAAGAATTTTCTTGACCATCACGGGGCCGGCGCCGGGACCGCCCCCGCCGTGCGGCGTTGAAAACGTTTTGTGCAGGTTCAGATGCATCACGTCCACGCCAAAATCGCCCGGGCGGGCGACGCCGGCCAGCGCGTTCATGTTCGCGCCGTCCATGTAGAGCAGAGCGCCATGCGAATGTAATACTTCGGCGGCCTCGGCGATATTTTGCTCGAACACGCCGAGCGTCGAGGGATTCGTGACCATCATGGCGGCCACATCGCCGTTTGCAATTTCTTTCAAGCGCGCGATGTCGATCTGGCCGCGCGCGTCCGACGGCACATTTTCGACTTCGTATCCGGCGATTACCGCGGTGGCTGGATTCGTTCCATGCGCGGAGTCCGGAATCAGAACTTTTTTGCGCGGATTTCCTTGCGTGTCGGTCAGGTAGGATCGAATCAGCAGCAGGCCGGTAAGTTCTCCCTGCGCACCGGCCGCGGGTTCGAGCGTACCCGTATCCATGCCCGTGATTTCCGCGAGGCAATCGAGCAGTAGCTTGAGAATTTTCAGGCAACCCTGCGAAAGCTCCTGCGGCTGATAGGGATGTTCGGTGGCAATGCCATCGAGGCGGGCGACAAATTCATTCACACGCGGATTGTATTTCATCGTGCAGGAGCCAAGCGGATACATTCCCAGATCGATCGCGTAGTTCCACGTCGAGAGCCGGGTGAAATGGCGTATCACTTCGATTTCGCTGACCTCGGGAAAGCCTTCGACACCGTCGCGGGCATATTCCGCGCCCAACGCGGCTTTCGCGTCCACGGCGGGAACATCCAGGGGAGGGAACTCGACGCCGCGCTTGCCCGGCGCGGATTGGTCGAAGATCAGTCCTTCATTCTGGCTGACGTGGCGTCCCGCTTTTTTGATTCGATCGGTCAATGCCATTGTTCCTTTTCGGGCTTCAAGTAGCGCATCCATTGCTGGCTGTGCGGTTTTCACCGGTTGCGCGATGAGCAAAAACCACACATCCAGGAGTGGCTGTGCTACCCAGTCGCAACTCGTTAAACCGGCTTCGACAAAATCTCACGCACCGCGGCAGCCATGCGTTCAATCTCGGCGCGCGAAGTCGTTTCAGTGACGCAATACAAAGCGCGCTTGGTCAGGTCAGGGAAAAAACTGCCAACGGGCAGCGGGCCGATAATTTTTTCGCGCAGCAACTCCGCATTCACCAGTTTTACCGACCGCGGAAACTGGACGACAAACTCGTTGAAAAACGGGCCGGAAAACGCGCGTTTAACGCCGGGAATTGATTCCAGCAGTTCGAGAGCAAAGCGCGCCTTCGCCAAATTCTGGGCCGCGAGTTCCTTCAAACCCTCTTTGCCCAGCAGGCACAGGTGAATTGATACTGCTAGCGCGCACAGCGCCTGATTCGTGCAGATATTGGAAGTGGCCTTCTCGCGGCGAATATGTTGTTCCCGTGTAGCCAACGTAAGCACGTAGCCCCGACGTCCCGCAGTGTCCACGGTCGCGCCGGCGAGGCGGCCCGGCATCTGGCGCACAAATTTTTCTCGCGTGGCGATCACTCCGGCGTAGGGTCCGCCATAGCTGGGCGCGAGTCCGAAGCTCTGCGCTTCCATCGCCACGATGTCCGCGTCGGCGGGAGGGCGCACGGCGCCGAGCGATACGCCTTCGGCGATGCTGACAACGAGCAGCGCGCCTTTTGCGTGCGCAAGCGCGGCAAGTTGCGGCACCTGTTCGAGCACGCCCAAAAAGTTCGGCGATTGCACGACGACGGCGGCGGTTTCATTTGTCACCGCTGCTTCCAGCCGGACGATATCCACCTGGCCCGAAGAGGTAAATCCGATTTCGTCGATCACCACGCCCACATTGCGCGTATACGTGTCCAGCACCTGGCGGTATTCGGGATGCAGCGAACGAGCGACGACCACGCGATGCCGCCCGGTCAGCCGCTCGGCCATCAACACAGCCTCAGTCGTCGCCGTTGAACCGTCCCACATCGAGGCGTTGGCGACTTCCATGCCCGTCAGCTCGCACATCAGCGATTGAAATTCGAAGATGGCTTGCAGCGTCCCCTGGCTGATTTCCGCTTGATAGGGAGTGTACGACGTCAGAAATTCGCCGCGCTGGATCAGCGAGTCGGTGACCACCGAACGCAGGTGGTTGTATACGCCCGCTCCCAGAAAACTCGTGTAGCCGGAAGAGTTTTCAGCGGCGCGCGCCCGAAAATATTCGATGATTTCCTGCTCGGACATCGGGCCGGGAAGATGCAACGCCTCCTTCAGCCGGAACGCTTCGGGAATCGACGCGAAGAGAGTTTCGATTTTTTCCGCGCCGATCGTGTCCAGCATTTCGCGGCGCTCGGCCGTGCTTTTCGGGAGATAGCGCATCAGGCCGGATTTTCCTTTTCGGAGACGAAGGCCTGGTACGCGGCGGCGTCCATCAGTCCGGCAACCTCGGCGGGATCGGCGAGCTTGATTTTGATCAGCCAGGCGGCGCCGTGCGGGTCCGAGTTGATAATTTCGGGAGTGCTCGACAACGCGGCATTCGCTTCGACGACTTCGCCGGAAACGGGGGCGTAAATTTCGCTGACGGCTTTGACGGATTCGATCGTGCCGAACGTCTGTCCGGTCGTGATTTTCGTCCCGACGGCGGGCAATTCCGCGAAGACGACGTCGCCCAGTTCATGCTGCGCGTAATCGGTGATCCCGATCGTGCCCGTGTCGCCCGACACTTTGATCCATTCGTGTTCCCTGGTGTAGCGATAGTCGCCTGGGTACATGCCCGCTCCTTGAATCGAGGTCAAGTAGCACAGGCTTCAGCCTGTGTGCTTTTGGTTCAGAGCAAATCGAATCCCCACAGGCTGAAGCCTGTGGTTCAGCAAATCTACTTCGCGCGTTTGTAAAAAGGCATCGGTACAATCCGCGCCGGCGCCTGATTGGCCCGAATTTCCACGGCGATTTCAGTTCCCGTCGCTTTTGCGGAAGGCGGAACGTACGCCATGCCGATATTTTTCTTCAGGAACGGCGCGGGCGATCCACTCGTTACTCGTCCGGACGGCGCGCCGCCGATGGAAATGGAACAGCCATCGCGCGCAATCAGCCGGTCCTGCATCTCAAAACCGACCAGCGCCCGTTCCAGGCCTTTTTCTTTCTGCTGGATTAGCGCTTCGCGACCCAGGAATTCTCCCTTGCCCGTCTTGCAGATCCAACCGAGACCCGCTTCCCACGGCGTTGTTGTTTCGTCAATCTCATGGCCGTAGAGGCACATCGAAGCCTCCAGCCGCAGAGTGTTCCGCGCGCCCAGGCCGCAGGGAATCATCCCATCCTCTGAGCCCGCTTCCATCAGTTCGCTCCAGATTCGTTCGGAATGCTCGGGCGCAAAATAAATTTCAAATCCGTCTTCGCCCGTATAGCCCGTCCGCGCGATCAGGCAATCGATGCCGCTTACATCGCCGAACGTGAAGTGATAATAAGGAATTGGATCGAGCGGCACGTCGCTGAGGCGTTGCAAAATGCCCAGCGCTTTCGGCCCTTGCACGGCCAGTTGCGAATACCGCGCGCCCGCATTTTCAATTTCCGCGCCCATCGGATTGTTCGCCTTGATGTGCGCGAAATCCTGGTCCTGATTGCCAGCATTGACGCATAGAAAATAATGTTTCTCGGAAATTTTGTGAACCAGCAGATCGTCGACAAAGGTACCCTGCGCGGTCATCAGCCCGGAATACTGGGCCTGCCCGATCGCCAGCTTCGAGGCGTCGTTGCAAGTGACGTGCTGGACGAGGGCCAGCGCTTGATCGCCAAAGACTTCAATTTCGCCCATGTGGCTGACGTCAAACAGGCCCGCGGCGGTGCGCGTCGCCACATGTTCGGCGGTGATGCCCGAATACTCGACGGGCATATCCCATCCGCCGAAATTGACCATCTTGGCTTTCAAGCCGCGATGGACGGCGTTCAGGGCAGTCCTGCGAAGTTGTGTCGTGGTTGGAGACGTCACTCGGATTTCTCAGGAATCAAAGAGCAAAATCGAAACTAACATGCGGCTTCGCGGGGTGTCAAGAAACGTAGCACTGAACGTGGCACTGAAACGTAGCACAGCCACTCTCGGCTGTGTGGTTTTCGCTATGCCCGCAAATACAAAAAGCACACAGCCAGGAGTGGCTGTGCTACTAAAATCAAACCGCTTTCAGTTGGGACAATCGATAAGGTTTTCCGATGTTTTCACGCAGCTCATTCCAAAGCGTATCCGGCATTCCCAGGAACACCCCGACAACCTCGGGATCGAATTGGGTGCCGGAGCAACGCTTAATTTCCTCGCGAGCCGTTTCAATGGACAACGCCCTGCGATAGGGCCGGTCGGAGATCATAGCATCGAGCGTATCGGCGACAGCGAAAATCCGCGCTCCCAGTGGAATCTCGTCTCCCTGCAGGCCGCGCGGATAGCCGCTGCCGTCGAAAAATTCCTGGTGCGAATGAACGATGTCGGAAGCTTCGCTCAGAAAGGGAATGCGCTTCACCATTTTAAATCCAATTTCGCAGTGGGTGCGCATGACTTCGCGTTCCTCGGGCGTAAGCGGTCCTGGTTTTCGAAGGATCGCGTCCGGAATCGCCATTTTCCCGATGTCGTGAAGAAACGCGGCGCGCGCAATATGTGGCAGGTGCGAAGGGTCCACCTTCATCGCCTTGGCGATGGCGATGGTAAAGGCCGTCACGCGCTTGCAGTGGCCTTCTGTTTCCGCATCCTTCAAGTCGAGCGCGCCGCCCAAGGCCTCCAGGGTATCGTCGTAGGACTGCTCGAGCTGTTCCAACGTGCCTTTCAACTGCGCGGTGCGCTCCTCGACGAGTTCTTCGAGATTGCGCTGGTAGTTCCGGTTTTCCAGGATTAGTCGGCGGCGTTCGAGGGCGCGGCGCACGCCCAGATACAGCTGATCTTTTTCGAACGGCTTCAGTATGTAATCGTAGGCGCCGCGGCGGATGGCTTCTAGCGCGGTCGAGATATCATGCATCGCCGTGACCATGATGATGGGCAGATCCGAATCGGTCTGGCGCAGCCATTCCACCAAACTCAGGCCGTCCATTTCCGGCATCACCATGTCGCTTAACACCAGGTCCACCGTATTTTTCTTCAGAAAATCCTGAGCCAGCCGGCCATTGGCGACCGTATAGCACTGGTGGCCTTGCGCTTCCAAAAGGGTCGAAACGACTTCCCGGATGGCCTCTTCGTCATCGACGATCAGAATTTTAGCCTTTGGCACGAAATCCTCGATTCAAATCATTATACGGCAGGACACAGAATCCCGAACCTGTAGTTGTTGCTTTGGAGAACGGCGTGCTAAGTTTGACAACGGTTTCCTCCCAGCACGATCTGCTTCCCTCGAAACCGTGCGGAGCCTGTCTTCTTGAGTCTTCTCGCGGGGAGGTTTTTTGTTGTCCATGCAAAATCAAGGGCTGATGGCCATTACTTTTTTTGAAGCCATCGCCTTTTCCATTCTCCTGGTCCTCTATTTCTTCGTGGATCGCGATCGACCGGCCCGATTTTTCCGGTTCTGGATTGCCGGGTGGGTCGCGCATACGGTATGGGCCGGCGCCGTCATGCTGGCGCTGCTGATGCCGGGCAATACACTCCATATCATTTCCGTGGAAGCGCACCTGTCCGGCATTGCTTTGCTTTTGGCGGCCGTCTGGGAATACACGGGGCATAACGCTCGGCTGACGATTCTTGGACCGGCGCTGGCGCTGGGAGCAACTATATTGGCAGTGGTGGAACGCCAGTCTGCAGTACCTTCGTCGGAAATTCGATGGTTCACGGCAATCTTCCAGACTTTTTTACTCGTGGTCGCGGGATGGATCTTGTGGAAATACTCTCGCACCAGGCCGGGATACGGCGGAGGTCTGCTGGGCGCTACCATGATACTGGCGGGACTGCACGGCGCCGACCTGATGTTCTGGACCGCCCAGCCGTTTTACCTGCTTCGCATCGCTTTCCAGGATTTTTTTAACGTGGCGATGGGGATTGCCATGGCGTTGCTGGTCATCGAGGCGACGCATATGCGCATGGAGGACCTAAATGAAAAACTTCGCCGCCTTTCTTTGATTACCGCCGCCAGCACCCAATCGCTGAACGTCGATCAGATGCTCGGCGTTGTGCTTCATCATCTGGTGGAGAGCTTGAACGTCAGCCATGGCGTGGTACGACTGATCGTGGGCACTGGGGCGGAGGCAGAACTGGTCGTCAGCTCCGCCATCGGGTACAGCGATGCCTACATGTTGGAGCATGAAAGAATCTCCACGCAATTGCCCTGGGCCCGAAAGGCCCTGGAGCAAGAGCAGCCTTACGTCGATCTCGATGGCCACAACGTTCTGAAAAGCCTGGGAAGGGCCGAACAGGACCAGGTCTCTTCCGCGTTGCTGGTTCGCCTGCCGGGGCCGGATGCCCCACTGGGATGGATGCTGGTGGGTTCCAAAACAAAAAGGAAATTTCACCGCGAAGAAATCACGTTCGTGATCAATGTGGCGAACTTGCTGGCATTGACGGTGCAGAGCCTGCGCTTGTTTGAGAGGGTTGCCACCGTTCAGCGCCAGTGGGCCAACACGTTCGATTCGATTGACGACCCGATTCTTGTCCACGATCCCCAGGGCAAAATCATTCGCGTCAATCAGGCGTTCCAGAACCGTGCGGGAATGCCGTTTGAGCGAGTGGAAGGGCGTTCGATCAGCGATGTCCTCTGGCGGGGTGAAGCTCGATGGGATCGCTGTCCGTATTGCGAGGGCGCGGCCGGGAAAGGCAACGACCTCGACGCCGGGCTGGGCGGTTTCATCCTGGCCTCGAATTCCCAGTTCCATGATGCGGACGGCCGCCCGTTGGGAATTATTCATGTTCTCCAGGATGTGACCGAGCGGCGCCGAGCCGAACAGCGCTACCAGATTCTGTTCGAAAATATCCGCGAAGGCGTATTCATGGCCACGTCGGATAATCGTTTTGTGGATTTCAATCGGGCCTTCCTGGAAATGATGGGTTACGACAGTCGCGAAGATTTGCTGAAAGTGGAGGATATCGGCAACACCCTCTATGCCAATCCCGCCGACCGCGATCGTTTGATGAAACTGCTTCACGAACAAGGGTCGGTCAGCAATTTTGAATTTCAGATTCGCCGCAAGGACGGCGAAATCCGCACCGTGCTGGAATCGAGCTTTGTCACGCGTGAGGGCTCGGGCCGCGTCTCGGCATATCAGGGATTCGTACTGGACATTACCGAGCGCAAGCAGGCGGAGCAGGAAATTCGCAGGAGAAACCGCGAACTACTGGTATTGAATGCGATTGGGCAAACGCTGAATCAGCCATTCGAGCTGGGGAAAATGCTGGACCGCAGCCTGCGGCAATTGGTGGAATTATTTGGCGGCGATCAGGGCGCGGTTTACCTGCTCGATCGCGACACTCACGAGGTGACGCGCGCGGCCGCGTTTGGCATGCGTTCGGAATACGCGCGTCATTTTCCGCCAACGGCGTTTCCGTCCGACTTGCTGGAACACATCGGCGCGGTGCGAGCCACGGTGTTGTCCGCGTCGGGGATGCCCGTTCCGGGCGTGTTTCGCGAGATTCAACTGGCCGAGGGAATTCAGTCCTCTCAAATGCTGGTTCTCTGGTCCGGGAGCAAGCCGGTCGGATTGCTCTTCCTGGGTTATCGATCGCTCAAGGAATTTGGGCCCGCTGAACTGAATCTGCTTGCGACCGTGGGCAGCCAGATCGCCGTGGCCGTTGAAAAGGTGCAGCTCTATGAAGAGACTCGAGCGGCCTATGAGAATTTGAGGCGGACGCAGGAGCAGTTGCTGCAAAGCGAAAAAATGGCGGCCGTCGGGCAGTTGATTTCCGGAGTGGCTCATGAGCTGAACAATCCCCTGACCGCGATCCTCGGCTACGGTCAATTGTTGGCTTCGGACAATTTTGTCAGCCCGCAAGGCGCCCAGTATGTGGAAAAACTGCACAAGCAGGCTCTGCGCACGCATCGCATTGTGCAAAATCTGCTGAGCTTCGCTCGCCAGCACAAGCCCGAGCGTCTGCCGGTGGACCTGAATCAAATCCTGGAAGACACTCTGGCATTGCGCGAATACGACCTTCGCGCCAACGACATCGCCGTGCACCGCGAATTTGCGCCGGACCTGCCGCAACTCTCCGCCGACGCTCACCAACTTCAGCAAGTGTTTTTGAACATCTTGAACAACGCGGTTGACGCGGTTCTGGATCTGTCTCACCGCGGCGAGTTGTGGGTACATACGGATTTTGACGCCGACGCCAACCGCTTGCTCGTCGAGTTTATCGACAACGGGCCGGGTGTGAATGAACTCCCGCGCGTCTTCGATCCCTTTTACACCACCAAGCCGGTTGGAAAGGGAACCGGCCTGGGATTAAGCATCTGCTACGGGATTGTGACCGAGCACGGCGGCGAAATCCTGGTTCGAAATGTTCCTCCGCGCGGCGCATGCTTTACCATCCTGCTCCCGCTATCGGCCCTGTCGGAGGAGGAAGTGAGCGACCGTTCGGACGAGAGCGATTTTCAAGCCCAGGGTCGAATCCTGCTGATCGACCAGGAAGAGACAGTCCTGGAGTTGGAGCGCGAAATCCTGAAGCCGCACTTCCGGAGCGTCTATGCCGTGCGAAACACCATGGAGGCCCTGCATTTACTGGAGGCCGAGCATTTCGACGCCGTGGTTGCCGAATGGAAGGACGACGGACGATTCGGCGGTCGCGATCTGTACGAATGGATCTGCCGGCGCCAGCCCGATCTGGAAAATCGCCTGATTTTTACGATGGCGGGAACGACCTCCGTGGATGAGTCTTTGCCGGAAATTCCAGCGACAGGCCAATTTCTTCGGAAGCCGTTCCGCGTCGAGGAATTTCTGAACGTTGTACGCCACGCGCTCCGTTCAAAGGAAACTTCTAAAATTAAGCGTTGAGCCCGGTGGGAAGGCGTTGTTCGGATAGCGCATTGATCTGAGCGATGGCCTGCTCCATCCGTACCGCAAGGCGCCCGACCAACCCGGTCAAAAGGTCGATCTGATCGATGGGCACGGGACCGGCGGCAATCCGGAGAAACACCAGCGAGTACAGTACGCGAAATTTCAAACTCAAAAGCAGGCGTTCGGTTTCCTGCTCGCGGCTGATCACAGGTGAGAGAGCCGCGACCACTCGCCCCAGGCGCTCCAGTTTCGAAAAATCCTCACGCAACCCCGCCAGATAGCGCCGCGCGACTTCGCGCCGTTCCTGCATTACGCGTTTTACGACGTGAGGCGGCGCGGATTCACAAAGATATTCGTGATCTCCGGCAGAAAGCGCCTGGCGGACTTGAGGAAAGAAACGGTAGTGGCGCGGGATGAAATTTTCAAACGATTGATCCAGAGGCAAACGCTCCCGCTTCGGGGGATTGGGGCGCGGCCGCATCAGCCACAACAGTACAACGGAGAATCCCACAGCGACCAAAATGTAAGCAGTGACCTCGGTCATGGTCTCAACATCTCCACAAGGCGATCGTTGAACGAGCGAAGGCGCAAATTTAGCATCGGCGATAGTTCCTGGTACACCTCAACAGGCAACAAGACAGGTGCTTTTGACGGTTCAGGCAACGGTTTTCGAAGCGCAAAGCACCAGATGCCTATCGCGATCATCGAGCTGAAAATGCTGATCGTGCCATAGACGTCATTCAAGCTGTCGATTTGAGGCTTCAATGCGGGCCAGAACGACTTGTAGTACGTTGAGAACCAGAAGAACAGATATCCCGCATAGAGATTTCGAAGGATTGAATTATTTACCAGGTCTACGGTGCAGAAAAAAAAGATCCCGACCGCAATCGCTCTCTGTAGGGAATCGAGTTCAATTCCGTAGTAATGCCGTAGCAGCAACAAAACAGCTAAGATTGTGACTGAGGCGAGATCAAGATCGCGCTGGAGTGTCAATCCATAGATTGCGAGTCGATTGGGCTGGCCCCACGCGTCCCAGGCAGCATGTGCGAGAAACGCCAGCGCCAAAAACGTTAAGACGCCACAAATCAGCGCCCAAATCCCCCGATATGCGCTAAGACCATATCGGCACAATTCTGCAATGGCAAAACTTCGCACAATTACATTGAGCAAGCTCGAGGTCCAGTATACGTCGTAGGAGGTCGTGGATCGAAAACCGAAATGACAATAAACGTATCCAGTGGCAATGCCGGACAGAAGAAGCACGACAGCGTAGGACGAAAAATAGGGAAGTATCTTATGGGTTCGTCTGATGAGCACAAATCCACAGAGAGCTGTTGTGGAAGCAATCGACAGACACTGGAATAACAGTTCGGTGTGGTTCATCGTTCGGGCCGAATGGTTTATTGTAGCACAACACTACGTCACGGGTACGTTAACGTTGGCTATCGTGCCCATCCGGCCCGAACGGGAGATCTAGTGGCCGCCGCCGCCGCCCGGGGGCGGTGGGGGTGGGAAACCCTGAGCTGAAAGCGTATGATTAACCAAGGCATTGTTGACTTGGCGTGCAACCGGGAGTAGCATCGTAAGTGCCAGTACGGTGAGGCACGATACAGCAATAATTTTGTTCTTCATGGTGGATGACCCCTCCAGGATCGCCACCTTGATACATCGAAGTGGTCCGGGTTTCTTAAGTGAAGGGTAAAAGGTTCAGAAAACGGAACGGGTGAATCCATGGAATCTTTCGAGCACTTCCATTTGAACCGCTCAGTATTTGAGGACTTCACGTCACGCACTCTGGCATTCATTCCAAACGACTTCGGCAGGCTGTATTACGTCAGTTCCTTGATGGACGACACCACGGGGCAATATGTCCATGAGGGCCTTTCTCAATTGTATCCGATTAATTCTGTACAAGCAGGACTAGCTCAGTGCCATGATGAACTTTTTTCCCGTATCCTGGAAACACCATTGAGTGATCAGGCCCGCGATTTACGCAAGTGCCTCGAAACGGCTGGAGATCAGTTCTCTGGTGTAGTTGAAGGCTGGCGCGAGGGCCAGTATTATAAGTTATTGTGCCCGCAAGGGTTGCCGGATTATCTCAATCAGTTGTTTTGCTCCAACATGAGGGCGATGCTGGAGATTTTTTCGTCGACTCAGACTAACTAGGGCCGATCCTCATCGCCACTCCCACCACCTGACCCACAATTTCCGCCTCGCCTGGAAAGTCATAAACCTCCGGCGCACATGAGGATAGAGGATGGGGAGCCAGCATCAGTTTTCCAGCCTCGCACCGGCACCAGCAGCAGCGAAAGCCCTCGCGAAGCTCAATGAAGTAGATGGGCCTCTCATATTCGTTGGTCCAGCCCGTGTTTTGAACTTGTTGCAGGGTCGGATCGACGAGCACCAAGGTTCCAGGGCGCAGAAGTGGTTGCATCCGTTGGTCATCCAGGCCCACATACCCGTAAAGGTATTTCGATGGCTGATCGAATAGGGTGCCTTCCAAGTCTCCCCAGCGTTCGACCATTCGCGTAAGGAACTCCGTTCGGCTCGGGTCAAAAGCAGGATCAAAGCGGATCGGGAGGCGCAGTTTGGCGGGGCCGGCCGCCAGGTGCGTCTTGGGCGCTGCCAGGTGAATCCCATCGGAAAAGTGGCCTTCAAAGGGAACTTCATACCACTGGCAAACCTCTTTGGGGTCCAGGTGGTAGATCGCCGCGAGAGCATAAAGCTTGTATAGACTTGGAGTTACATCCCTATTCTCGATGTCCGCAAGTCGGCTCAAATGGACAATGAAGTCCGGCCGACCTCGCTGGCAAGCGAGTTCGTAGCTGGCGCGTTCCACGTCCCGGTAGGTAAGACCCAGGCGCTCACGCGCCCTGCGAAGCCGGGTGCCCGGCTGCATATCTGGTTTTGGGAATTCGTGTGCCGGACTAAAGCTTCGTATCGCCATTTTAGAGTTCCCTTTCTGTTACGCTTCCAGAACGACTATAGTGCGGAAACCCCTTATGCCGAAAGTAATTCCGGTGGGAGCATAAGTTGATCTGGGAATTGTTTTATTCCGCTGCGGGCGCCCCCCGCTGATTTGCCACAGGAGCAAAGAGTGTAATAGAGTCTAGGCCGATATGAACTCGAAAATTATTTGGGCATTCAGAGGTGGGCGGCCGAAGCAGGCGCGTGCTTTCCCCGTGGAAATTTTTGCCAGGCTTCTTTTGATTGCATTATTGCCAATCACCCCGGGGTTACTGGCCCAGAATTCCGCGGATCCAAGCGCGGAATTCAAGCGCCTGGCTTCGGAACTGTCGGCGGCCCGGCTTGGCGGAGGCACGGAAATCGAATCGCAGCAGGAAAAGGCGCTGGCATATCTCGATTCCATTGCAGCTTCCACGCTGAATAGCTCTTCGTCGCCGGACCTGGACGCGATAAATCAACGTCTGGCGGGACTTGTTTCTCACACGCCACCCATCGGAGAGAATTACCGGCTCCTAAAACTGGGCGGGACCCCCGCCGCCTACGCCTTGCTCGTCAATTTTGGCCAGGGAGGGCCCGCGGCGGTCCGAATTTACGCGAGCACGAATGGTCACTATGGATTGGCTGCGCG
>CAWBGM010000001.1:0-17553 GCA_963788335.1 Terriglobia bacterium | reverse complement strand
GCTCCGGCAAAGATTACACCATGTATAGGTGCAACCTGTACTCCAAATTCACGATTCCAAGCATAAGAAAATTGGCGTCTGTGCATTTCGATACGGGTGTGTGGGAATGGGAAAATCGGTTGTAAGACATGGCGGAGATGTTGATCTGGAGGAGCAAGAGAAACAGAGCATGAGTCGCGACGCGAAGACCCTGGACTACGTGTGCAGTGAACCCGGTTCTGGCGCTTCGCGATTCGCTACGTGAGGGAAACGCTTTACCTTCGGAGTTTTCTTTCTCGCGTGCCACAGGTCATGCTGCAACTGCATCTTCAACCAGAACTCCGGCGAAGTACCCAGCGCCGCCGACAATCGCAGCGACATTCCCGCCGTGATCCCCGCGTGTCCATTCAGAATGCGCGACAGCGTTGCCCGCGTGACGCGAAGCCGCGCCGCGGCTTCTTTGACAGTCATCTCGCCAATGTAATCCTTCAACACTTCTCCGGGATGTGCTGGGTTGAAAATCATGATCTGCTCCTTCAGTGATAGTCCTGGTAGTCCACCAGGATTGGAAATTGCTTCAAACTTTCAGTTACTCGTACCGAAGGATATCGACCGGCAAAATCCGCGACGCGGCGCGCGCCGGAATCAGCGTCGCGACAACGCTGATGGCGATCGCGGCGGCGGCGATCCACACGCCGTCGGAGGCGCTTGATTGAAATGGCACGTAGGGCACCGAATACACTTCCGGATCGAGCGGAATCAGATGGTAGGCGCCCGCGGCCCAGGAGGTCGTATAGCCAACGATCAGGCCTGTCACTGTCCCGACGACACCGACCGTCAGGCCTTGTAGCATAAAAATATTGCGAATTTGCGGGCGAAATGCGCCGAGCGACATCAAGACCGCGATGTCGCGCGCGCGATCGGTGACCGTCATCGCCAGCACGACCAGAATATTCAGTCCGGCGACGAATGTAATCAGTCCTATGAATAAAGCGGTGACGAGTTTTTCCAGATGCAACGCGCGGAACAGTGCGCGATTTTCATCTTCCCACGTCGTGGTCGTGAATCCTTGTCCGGCGGCAGTGCCGATGGCCCGCGCGACGTCGAGCGCGCGGTCCACATCGCGGATGCGGAATTCGAGGACGCTTGCCACATCGCCCACTCCCGCCAGATTTTGCGCGGAGGCCAGCGTGGCAAACGCCCAGTTGGCGTCGTAATCGTAAAAACCGGAGTCGAACACGCGGCCACGCGAAAACGGCGGAGCGCGGCACCATGCCGTAGGGGGTCAGCCGGCCTTCGGGACTTGTGAGGGTGACGTAATCCCCTGCGTGGATGTTGAGTTCGTCCGCCATCAGATGCCCGACGACGATCGAGTCAAATCCGTCGGCGTCCGGCGCAAAATCGGCTGCGCCGGAAACGATTCGCCGCAGCGCGTCGTCAAATTTGCTTTCAAGTTCGGGATCGATTCCCTTAATTACAACGCCGCGCGCATGGCCTGCGCCGGAAAGCAAAACCGTTAAGTAAACAGCGGGTGCCACGCTGCGGACGCCGTCAATATGACTCAGCCTTTCACCGAGCGCGCGATAGTCCTCGATCCCTTCCGCACCTGGGCGGCTAGGTTGACGTGGGCGGAAACTCCGAGCAGGCGGTCCTGAATTGTGCGGCGAAATCCCGTGTTCATGGAGAGAGCGATGACGAGCGTCGCCACGCCTGCCGCGATGCCTACAATGGAAAACATCGTCACCAGCCGGAGCACCGCTGGTTTATACGGCGACCGCAGATACCGCCGCGCAACCAGCCACGCAAATTTCATTTGTTTTCGACTTTCTTGTCTTGATTCGGATCGCTCTGTGGGGATGAATCGGATGGTATTCCCTCAACCGCTGCGGGATCAACCTGCACTTCCGGCCGCAATAGAGGAAATAAAATCACTTCGCGAATCGAATGCGAATCGGTGAGCAACATGGTGAGCCGGTCGATGCCGATCCCTTCTCCCGCCGTCGGAGGCATGCCGTGGGCCAGGGCGCGAACGTAATCGATATCGACCTCGCGCGGGACTTCTTCGCCGCCGCCCTCGACCTGCTGAGAAGCGCCGCTCCTGCTCGGCCGGGTCGTTGATTGGAGAATGCGTTGCCCAGTTCCATGCCCGCGACGTAAATCTCGAACCGCTCGACGAGAGTGGGATCGTCCGCGCGGCGTTTTGACAGGGGTGAAATGTCGGTCGGAAAATCGTACAGGATCGTGGGTTGGATCAATTTTGGTTCGGCCACAATTTCAACAAAAGCCCGGTGATTTCGCCGTCATTTTGGGCTTGAAGACCCATCAGCGGCTCGTGTCCCCGGGATTGCGACCACGCGCTGTATCGCTCGGCAGCCGCGCGGGGCCCGCCCGGACCGGCAAGCTCCGCGGCCGTTGGCGCCGGCGCAGCGCCATCGGGCCAAAAGCGGCCAATCGCTTCGCGCATCGAGAGACGCTGAAAATTAGCAAAATCCAGTTCATGCTCGCCAAACTTTACCTTCGTGGACCCGGTCACTTCCTTTGCCAGATGCGCGAACAGCTCCTCGGTCAGCGCCATCAGGTCATGATAATCGCTGTAAGCCTGATAGAACTCATCGTGAATTCCGGATTATGCGACGTCGAGATGCCTTCGTTGCGGAAATTGCGATTGATCTCGTACACACGATCCAGGCCGCCGACAATCAGCCGTTTCAGATACAGTTCGGGCGCGATGCGCAGGTACAGATCGATGTCGAGCGTGTTGTGGTGCGTGGTAAACGGCCGCGCCGCCGCGCCACCCGCGATCGGCTGCATCATCGGTGTTTCGACTTCGATGTAGCTCCGCGCGTCGAAAAATCGGCGCAGTTCCCGGACAATCTGAGCGCGCTTCATAAAGATTTCGCGGGCGCGGTCGTTGGAAATCAGGTCCGATAGCGTTGCCGGTATCGGATTTCCACGTCCGCCAAGCCGTGCCACTTTTCCGGGAGTGGAAGCAGGGCTTTGCTCAACAGGGTCAGTTCATTTACCCAGACCGTGAGTTCACCGGTTTTTGTCCTGAACAGGTGCCCCGCCACGCCGACGATGTCGCCCAGGTCCATATGCTGAAACAGTTCGAATGCCTGCGCGCCGACGATATCAAGTTTTATATAAATCTGTAGCCGCTGGCCGGACCCGGAGATGTGGGCAAAGCCCGCCTTGCCGTGGAGGCGAATCGTAAGGATGCGTCCCGCAACGCGGACGGGAGGCTTGGCCGCTTCCAGGGCTGGGGCATCGGCGCCTGCGTATTTTTCGACGAGCTCCGCCGGGGTAGCCGTCCAGTCAAATTTGTGGGGGTAAGCCCTGTGTCCGCGAGCTTCGATCTCGGCAAGTTTCTTCTGTCGCTGGAGATACTGGTCCGCTGGTTCGAAAGGATACAGGGGTTGCGCTCCTCGAAAGTCGAGCAAAAGTATAGCGGCTGTACCCGCGACTGGCAAGGAACTGACCTTCCAGGGATGTGATATACTTTATTTACTCAGAGGGGGGCCCTTGGGAGTTACGCGCGGCAAACGCGCAGGCCAACGTTCTCGTACCGTGCAGGAGGATTGGTTCGCCTGGCTTCCGCACGAGATGGACCAGCTTTTTGACGCCGCCCGCAATGAACTGGAATCTTCCAACAATATTTTGAGTATTTCTTTAGATGAAGCCCTCACCTTTTGCGAACGGGGCCAGTTCGAGCGCGCTCGAGAAACTGCGAGTGTCTTTGCGGACTTGTTTGACCGCCTGTCAATTCGCCTTTCGATGGTGATTCAGGCGGTCAAGGAACACGGTTCTCACTTTGGAACTCTGCCGAACGTCGATTCTCTCGCCCCCGCAAATTTCCGCGGGATTTCGGCGCAGCGAATCTCCTGGATGAACGCGTTGCTTGCCAGAGTGGTTTTTCGCGGCCGGTCGCGGTATTTTCACAAACTGCAATCCGTGGGCGAAATCATTGAGGATTTGCAGAAGCAAGTCCATGCGATTGTGACAGATGTAACCGATGGGGCTCATATTTTTCCAGATCGTGCCTGGCGGGAGCTGGAAGTCCTTGGCTATGATCTGCATACCTGTATGAGCGAGACGATCGTGATCCTGAAATCCTTTTTTTGTGTTTTGCCCGCCGAAGAGCTGGAAATATTTCGAACCAGGCTTGTCTCGATGGTCCCAGCAATTCGTCCAGACGCCTCTGGACGGACCGAACCTTTCGATACAGAATAGGGACCTGCCGGTTGGTTGCCGGCAAGACGGGGGGCCTGATTGATTCAGGACGCCCGTTTGGCATGCTTGTCTGACGTCTTCCAGGGTGGAATGCACCGTAAGAGTCAACGTCATACTCGCATCAACCCAGCACGATCGACATCAAAACTATGCAACTCGAGGAGCCGGGGAGGCATCCCAGAACTCGGATGCGTCCCGACGGGTACGGTGACCCGCACGAGACACACAGAATCCAGCGAGATGACCGAGGCCGAGGCCATACGCCTCGCCCAACAGGGCGACGCTGGCGCGTTTGAACTCATTTACCGGCTGCATAGCCGGCGCGTTTACGCGTTGTGCCTGCGAATGGTCGGAAATACGGCGGAGGCCGAGGACCTTACCCAGGACGCTTTCTTGCAGCTGTATCGCAAGATTTCGACGTTCCGCGGGGAGTCCGCGTTTTCCACGTGGCTGCACCGGCTGTCGGTCAACGTCGTCTTGATGAAATTGCGGAAGAAGTCGTTGCCGGAGACGTCTCTGGAGGAGACCAACGATCCCGAAGATGAATCCAGCGGGCCGCGGAGAGAACCCGGCGCTCCGGATTTATTGCTCACCGGATCGATCGACCGGGTACACCTGGAACGGGCGATCGAGCAATTGCCCCCGGGTTACAAGCAGGTGTTTGTGCTGCACGACATTCAGGGATTTGAGCACAACGAGATAGCAGATTTAATGAAGTGCTCAATCGGTAATTCAAAATCGCAGTTGCACAAAGCGCGGATGCGGCTGCGGGAATTGTTGCAGGAAACGTTGAGAGACCAGGCCCGTCACGAGCGCCAGGCCGCCAAGACGGAATCCGGCGGCGCCGGATAGTTCGGGCCGAAATCGCTCCAGGCCGCGCTGGGCGGCATTGCGGATTTCCGGGAACCAGGTAAGTTCAGGAACAGAAGAGGAAGGCGAACATGCAGTGCGAAGAATTTGAAAATATTTTGATGGAACAGGACGACGGCCCGCTGCCGCGCCTGGCCCTTGCCCATATCGACGATTGCGAGGCTTGCCGAACCCTTACGGCGGACCTTAACGCGATTCACGATCTGGGCCTGGAGATCGGCGCGGAAGGGGTTGCTCCTCCCGAGCGCATCTGGGTTTCTCTGCGCAATCAGCTTGAGGCGGAACGCCTGATTCACGATACTCATCCCGCGCCCATCGCGATTCGCTTCGGGTGGTGGACGGTTCTTCAGCGCCCGGCATTTGCCGGAGCGTTTCTGGCGGTGATTCTGATTGCCGCAGGGGCGGTCAGCTATCGAGGAGCAAATTCGGCCCTGGCGTTTCACCCGCAATTCAATTTAACCCAGGAAGCGACTTCGGATTTCTCGTCCGACAATGCCTTTCAGGAAGAGTCGCAGACCGTGGGAAGCGATCGGATTCCCGGGTTGCCGGAGCAGGACGCGGCGGTGACCGACTCCCTACGGCGCAACCTTGGCATCGTTGATAATTTTATTGCCGTGTGTGAAAAAAGCGTGCGCGAACAGCCCGACAACCAGATGGCCCGGGAATATCTCTACGGGGCCTATCAACAGAAAGCGGAATTGCTGGCCACGGCCATGAATCACAGCGTGACGGGAGGATTGCAGTGAACGCATCCAGCAGTGTTGTAAAAGCCGGTGTCTTCGGCGCCGTCCTGGCCGGATTTATTCTCGCCGCTTCTCCCGCGCATGCCGACCGCATTGAGAAACATTTTGTCGTTCAGAGCAAGCCCAAGATCACCGTCCGGAATTCGACCGGAAGGATTCAGGTGAAGGCTTGGGCCAAAAACGAAGTGCAGGTCGTGTGGACGAATGCGAGCGGGAAAACCGTCGTCGAAACCGAGGAGGCCGGAAATCGAGTGGAGATTTCCACCCGCCCGCCCGAGGGACCCGCTTCGGCGAACGAACTGAAAACCGATTTTGAGATCACGGTTCCGGTCGAGAGCGAATTGAACGTACGAACCGACTCCGGCAATGTCACCGTCGAGAGCGTGCATGGCGATATGACGTTTGACACCGTTGGCGCGAATCTTCAACTCACCGATGTGGATGGATACCTGATGGTGAAGACCATCGACGGTTCGCTGGTGTGCACCCGGTGCTCCGGAAAGCTGGAAGCAAATTCCATCAGCGGCAACATGCAGATGATTCAGCCTACGCTCGACAGCCTGCGTGTGCAAACTTCTTCCGGCAACATCCTGTTCGACGGCAGTTTTCTGAGCCGCGGAATCTACATTATGAAAAATTTCAGCGGCACGATCGAAGTTCATTTCAATCCGGCCGATTCCTTCGATCTCAACGCAGCCTCGCTGAAGGGCGACGTGATCAACCAGGCTTCATTCAAGCCGGACATGCATGGAAGCCCGCACCCCGCCTCGAAATACGGCCAGAGCCTTTTCGGCACGATGAACGAAGGGCACGCCAAGGTCGAACTCTCTTCCTTTAGTGGTACAATCAAAATTCTGAAGCATGAATAACGTGCCCTGAATCTCTTGCAGGAATCCTCTCCATCGAACGAGCCCCCGATGATGAACGCGTCGGGGCCTGTCCCGGAATGCCGCCTGATCTGCCTGACCGGTTTTATGGGTTCGGGCAAAAGCACTGTCGGCCGTCTGCTGGCGGCACAACTCGCCTGGCATTTTGTGGATCTCGACGTCGAAATTGAACGCCATGCAGGCCTTCCCATTCCTCAAATTTTCGAAAGGCAGGGGGAAGCCGTATTTCGGGACATCGAGCACGAATGCCTGGTGCGAATTCTGGGATCGGCTTGCGAGCGCGAAACGCGGACCGTTCTGTCGCTGGGAGGCGGGACGTTCGCGCAACCGCGCAACGCCGCCCTGCTTCGCGAATTTGGTTCGCCCCCGCGCGGCTCCGGCGCCGTGATGATCTGGCTGGATTGTCCCATCGATGACCTGCTGCAGCGGTGTGTGCTCATGGGCGGCCGGCCACTGTTTCGCGACGAAGCCAGTTTTCGTAAACTCTACATGGAGCGTCTGCCGTATTATCGACAGGCGGACTATCGCGTGGAGAGCGGCGGCGAAGCGATTCGCGTGGTGGAACAAATCCTGGGTCTGGGAATTTTTGGAGTTCGCGCGCAGTAGCACGGGCACTGTGGCCGGTACGGTTTTAGCAACTGGGCCTCGTGGATCGCAAAGCCCGCACAGGCAAGAATGTCTGTGCAAGTGAAAGACCTCAACCGAATGCGCACTCGAATCGCGATCGTGATTTTTTGCCTGGCAACGGTGGCCGCGGGGAATCCTCGGGCGCGAACGATGCCGCAATCCGCAAACGCCGCGAAAGGCTCCGCTGCGCCCGTGCTTACGGCGGACAGGGGAAAATTCCGGATTATGCTCGACGGGCAAACCGTGGGCGATGAGGAATTTGAAATTTCTCCTTCGGGGTCCGCGGGAACCTGGACCGCGCACGGATCGACCACTGCCCACGCCGGCGGCACGGAAATCAAATCGTCGGGCCAGCTCAAACTTTCAGCGGACGGCACCCCGATCCATTACGATTGGTCCGCGCAGGGCCAAAAAAAAGCGACCGGGACCGTCGAATTTGTGAACGGCACCGCGAAATGCTCGGCCGATCTGGGGCTGGCATCGCCGTTAATGAAAGATTTTAAGTTCGATTCCCAGCGTATCGCCGTGCTCGACAATAATCTTTACTACCAGTACGCGTTGCTCGCGCAGATATATGACTGGAAAGCCGGCGGCAAACAGGCATTCCCCGTTGTGATTCCCCAGGACCTGACGCCCGGCAGCATAGACGTGGAATCTCTTGGCGCGCAGCAGTCTGGGAATGAAAAATATGAAGCGCTGCGGGTCAGTTCGCCGGATCTGGAAATCCTGCTCTATCTGGACGCCAATCACCACCTGATGCGTCTCGAAGTGCCCTCCTCAAAAGTGATCGTCCGCCGGGAATAATGACGCGTTCGTTACGATTCAGAAGAGTGACTTTTTTCTGAATCCTCCCGACGATTGTGCGCGCAGAATGGTGGATCTCCCGCTGCAGACGAAACGTATATAAGACGACACGCGGCAGGACACGAATGTTTGACCCTCCTTGCCAAACCGCTATGCTCGTTCGTAACCGAGGTCCGAATGCCCATCGAAGACTTTGAAATGACAGCGGCACACCAGTTGCAACAGCTGCGGTGCGAGAAATTCGCGCCTATCGCGGCCGAGCGTGTTCGTTCCACTGAAAATTGCCAATATTCACTGCTGCCCGCCGCGGAACTCGCGCGAATTGTCGCCGAATGGTATGACGCCTGCGCTCTGGCGATGTTGCGCGGTAATTATGCCGGCATCGATCAATGGATCCGGCGCCAGGCGGACAAAGCGGCTGAGCAGGGATTCGCTTCGTCCGACATCGAAGAGCTGCTGCGGATTTGCCGGGAGGCAGCGATTGAAGTCGAGCGATGGGACAAGGATATTTTTTCGGACGTGGATGAAGTCCTTCGTGAAGCGCTTCAGGCAGCGTTCAAGCAGGTCGGGCCGCCGCCGGTCAATTACGTGGTGGCGGCGCCCGGGGATTGCGATTCCGGCGCGGTGGAGGTTGTCACGGAAGAGAGGACGGGTGAACGCCGCATCTATTTCCGCAACCGTCTGCAGTTCCCCGTCCGTATCTGCGGAGTGGGCGGAAATTGGCAACTCGATGAAATTACGTCCACGCATAACATCTCGCGCGGCGGCCTCTACATCGTAACGAAAGTGAAATACCTGGCCGACCAGGCTTTGAAAGTTACCTATCCATATTGGACGGATCCCGGAGCCATCAACCTTGAGTATAAGGCTCTGGTGAGCCGCCTCGATCGGTTAGCGGACGGGACATCGGGCGTTGCGATCGCCTTTCTGGAAAATCCAAGCGGGAAATTAAAATAAGAATTCGCTCCGTGAAATTACTCCCCTCGAAGTTCGGCAGCTCTCACAAACAGCCTTGGGATATCAGCCCGCAGGACGTAGCGAATGTGAAATTCACCGGACACTGCGACTCCATCGGGTTGTTCGACGTGGGAAGTTTCGGCAACGCGTACGTACCTGTCCAACACTCGATTCACAGCCGTATTCCGTGTGCGGGTCTGATGAATCAGGCGTTCGATGGGAACAAGATTGAAATATGTTTTGATCCGGTCCGGATATAAAGCGGTCGAGATACCGGCTCCGCGCAGGTCCGGAACGATAATGTGCCAGTGTGAATAGTTCGTCTCCGGCGTGTAGCGGTTGAGCAGCGTATAGCCAACCAATTCGCCGTCGAGAAGAATTCCCAACGCAAATGATTTTTGATTCGGATCGCCCGTCCGGAGGGCACGGAGGAATCGCTGCTGTGTGTCTTGCGCACTACCCAAACGCCGGCGGTCAATTCCCATTAAATCGAGGAATTCGTCGCTGCTGTTGAACCAGTAGCGAACGATGGGTTCAATATCTTCCGCGCTCAGATCGCGCAGCGCGGCTATGCCCTTCGATGTCTCCACGGAGGCATGCGGGGATCCAGGCGTCCCCGGCGGCAGATGAAGTTCACGTTCCATTTGTTTATTCTACACAACAAGAGTTATTGTTGGTTTTCTCCGCGGGGACAGGCCCGCGGGATTTCAGGGTGAATGCGCGGCGAGTTTCTGTCAATAAATTCAAATCGTCATTTTCCGCCAGGGAGTCGAACCATGTCACGATTCATGCGAATAAAAATTATTTTTGTAACGGCAGTGGCATTGTTGAATGCTTCGGCGGGAACCGGCGTTCGAGCGCAAAGCGCGCCCGATCCGAACGCGATCAATCCTTACTTGCCGGCTCCTTACCATCTGGTGCCGAACTGGCCTCCGCCCGATCCGGGTGTGAAGTGGGCGGAGGTGATTCAAGCGGAGCCGGACGCGCATGGGAATTTGTGGGTACTTCAACGGGGCACGCCGCCCATCCTCGAACTCGATCACAAGTCCGGAAAGGTGCTGGCCGGTTTTGGCGCAGGAATGCTTGCCGGGCCGCATGGCTTTACGCTTGATGCGGACGGCTACGTTTATGTGACGGATTGCCCGGGCGGGCCGGGTGTCGATCAGGCTGCTTTGAAGGCGGGAAAAGGTTATCAGCTCTTCAAGTTCGATCGGGACGGGAAAGTTCTGATGACGATTGGCAAGGCAGGAACCGCAATGGCCGGACCGGATAGCTTTGTGTGTCCAACGGATGTAGCCGTTGCGGCGAATGGAGATATTTTTGTGACCGACGGGCACCGTACTGCGATCGATCATTATGGCGATCGAGTGGCGAAATTTTCCAGGGACGGAAAATTTATCAAGGACATCGTGAATCGGGGCTCGGGTCCAGGGCAGGTGTGGCAGCCTCACAACATCCAGATCGATTCGCAGGGGCGGCTGTTTGTTGCCGACCGGTCGAATAACCGGATCGAGATTTTCGATCAGGACGGAAACTTCATCGACATCTGGAGACAGTTCAGCCGGCCCAGCGGAATTTTCATCGATAAAAAAACGGACACGATTTATGTGAGCGATTCCGAGTCCAACGCGCAGAATCATCCCGGCTGGCCGCGCGGCATTCGCATTGGGAGCGCGCGGACCGGTATGGTGAACTACTTCATTTCCGGAACCGAGCCGGAAGGCGTCGGCGTCGATCTCGACGGAAACGTCTACGGATGCGTGGTTTCGCATCCGCAGCTGGAAAAATATGAGCCGGTGCGAAAGTAAGTTTCACGCCGCAAAAACCGGGGCCGAATCGGGAACCGGTTCGCCCTGCGTCCCCCATATTTCCGGCTATCTTCGCGCCAGGTTCGCGGCGATCCCAACCGCCGAGGCCGCGTCTCCGATCAGAGGAACGATCCACCAGGACCGCAAGCCGCCCACATGGTGTGCGCGGTCGCCCTTCCGAAGATATGCCGTGCCCAACCAACTCACTGCCGTCAGCCCGGCCGCCACAGCATAGCCCTGGGCTCGCGTTTGTCCCAACAGCGGATTCGCTTCGCTGCAAGTTCTTGCCTGAAAGCACGCCAGGTGATGTGTGACTTCGATGTCGGCGACCATCAGGCCCGCACGGGGCAACCACCAGGCAAGGGCTTTTTTATCGAGCGCCGCTTGTTTGAACGTCATTGGGCGAGCGCACCACTTGCAACTCCCCTCCTCTCGGGCGATCCATTTCCCTCCATTCGAAGAACGCACGGGGGCCCAGACCATTCCGGAAGGGATGGCTGTATCCGCAAAAATCTGGTCCGCAATGAGCGGCGCGGGTTTCTCGGGAAGTACGAGGTCGTTTGTCTTCAGCGCATCGCGGTGCTGTAGCTGGATTTCCTGCGCACACAGCAAGGGAGAAAAACAAAGGGAAAGCAGGATCATCAAGGCCAGTCTCATGAGTTTACTCCGGTTTTTAAGAATGCAAGGCCTGCACTCATCCCATCCGCGGATGAAGGCACACGTGTAGCGAGCCATTTAGTGTTCGCCTTGGGCCGAGCGACGTGGGGAACGGTGTTGCTTCCAATCGCGATGCTTCAATCCCGTCGAACTCTTGGACCTGAATCCTTTCGGTGGCGTCGTCCGATCAAATCGTTCCGATGCGAACCGAATCCCTGAGGTTCAAATCCGCCTGGGAGTTACGGGATAGCAAGCGCGGCCATAATCTTTGCGTTAGTCCTGTACGTCAAGTTACATTCTTCCGGTGGAACTGATAGCAGACCTAGTACCAGTGCAAATTTGAAATATCTGATTTTCGGCGCGGAGTTGGATGCCGGCCCGGGAATCAGACCGGGATTTTCCCCGTTTTCCAAATATTCAAGCAAACTTCACTTTCGATAACGCGGGTCAATCGATAAGATTGGCGTTGCCTTCCCGCACGATTGAACCCTTGATTTCCGGGAGGGGGATTGGCAGGAGCGTCGCTCGAATAAATGAAATCCTGGAAGGAACGGCAGGAGTTCGGAAAAAATCAGCGCGGCGTCGTGGGCCGGACGGCCCAGGGTGAATTTCCCGCGCGCGACCGTCGGTTCGATCCGATTGAGATTCTGCTGACTTCGGAGGCGGGACGCGTTCCGAAGCTGCTTCCCCTGAAGTATCTTCGGATGTCGGCATCGCCCTTCGCCTTTTTTCGCGGAGCGGTGTCGATCATGGCGGCGGATCTGGCCCGACTGCCGCACTGCGGGCTCAACGTGCAACTTTGTGGAGACGCGCACGTCCAGAACATGGGTTCGTTTGCCGCGCCGGATGGGCGCTTGATCTTCGATATCAATGACTTTGACGAGACCATTCGCGGCCCTTGGGAATGGGACGTAAAACGGATGGCGGCCAGCATTATCCTGGCTGGCCGCGAGGCTGGACAGAAACGTCCTGCACGCCGCGCCGCCGCTGAGGCTTTCGTCGACAGTTACTGCCGCTCGATGAGCCAGTTCTCTCATCAGCCAATTTTGCAGGTGGCACGGCATATTATTAATCGGGAAAAGGGTGTGCGCCCGATCCATGACGCGCTGCTGGAATCGCAGCGGATCAAGCCGGTGGACTTGTTCAAAAAATTGGTCGCCTCGGGAGAACGCCGGCCGCCCCGCTTCCGCGACCTTCGACCGATTTGCTGGAGGGTGACCGGGAAAGTAGCTCGGGAAGTCCTCGCGTCACTCAAGACGTACCGCGAAACTCTCTCCCCCGAGAGAAAGTATCTCTTTGATTTTTTCCGGCCCGTCGATGTCGGATTCAAGGTCGTGGGAACGGGAAGTGTGGGATTGCGCGATTACGTCGTCCTGCTGGAAGGCAACGGCGCGAAAGATCCGCTCTTCCTGCAGATTAAGCAGGAAGTGAAGTCAGCGTACGCGTCCGATCTACCCGCCAGCCAATACGACCATCAGGGGAGGCGCGCCGCGGAAGGCCAGAAAGCGATTCAACCCGCTCACGATTTGCTTCTGGGCTGGACGAAATTCGGCGGCCACGAATATCTGGTGCGGCAACTTCACGATCACAAAGGCAGCATCGATCTGAAGACGCTTCGGGGTCGAGGGCTGGAAGAATTAGCCGTGGTGGCGGGCGAGCTGCTGGCGCGCGGGCACGCTCGCACCGGGGACATGGCGGCAATTCATGGTTACTGCGGCGGCGGGGTAAAAATTGCAAACGCCATTCGCGACTTCGCCTCTCATTATGCGGATCAGACGGAAGCGGACTTCGCCCGATTCAAGTCTGCGATCAAGAAGAAGAAAATCAGGATTGCGGAACGAGATTCCGCCTGATCCACAAATAAGATCAATCTGCGAAAACTGGCTGCGAAAACTGGTGTACGATACGCCATATCATGACTCATTTCACGCGCCTGCTTGCCTGCCTGCTGTTTGCCGCCACATGCGCTTTCGCGCAGGACGGCATCGTGATTCGCGTCGACGCCACACAATCAGTCGGCCCGTTCAAGCCAATCACCGGATATTTCGGCTACGATGAACCCAATTACACATACACCGGCAACGGCCGCAAGCTGATCGGCGAACTGGCCCGCCTGGGCAATTCTCCTGTTTATATCCGCACGCATTTCATGCTGGCCAGCGGCGACGGAACGCCGGGCTTGAAATTCGGCATCACCAACGCCTATACCGAAGACGCATCCGGAAAACCGGTGTATGACTGGACGATTACCGACCGGATCGTCGATACCTACATCGAGGCCGGCGCGAAACCCTTTGTCGAAATCGGCTTCATGCCGCAGGCCCTCTCTTCCCACCCCGATCCCTACAATTCCGTGTGGAAGCCGGGAGGCGATACGGGTACGTACTTTCTGGGCTGGTCTTATCCTCCAAAAGATTTTGCGAAGTGGGGCGAGCTCGTGAATCAGTGGGTGAAACACGCGGTTGCGAAATATGGCCGCGCGGAAGTCGAGTCCTGGTATTGGGAAGTCTGGAATGAGCCGGACATTCGTTACTGGCACGGTACGCCGGAAGAGTATGACACGTTGTACGACTACGCTGCGGATGGCCTGAAGCGCGCGCTTCCCACCGCCCGAATCGGCGGCCCGGCGACCACCGGGCCGAGCGTGGATCACGGATCGGTATTTCTAAAGCAGTTTCTCGATCACTGCGCGAACGGTAAAAACTCGGCGACGGGAAAGAAGGGTGCGCCGCTCGATTTCATCACCTACCACGCCAAGGGACAGACCTCCGTGGTGAATGGACAGGCGCGCATGGGCGTCGCGAAAAACATGAAGGACGCCTTGCAGGGATTTCAAATCGTGAGTTCGTTCCCAAAATTCCGCAGCCTGCCGATCGTGATCAGTGAATCGGACCCGGAAGGATGCGCGGCGTGCGCCGTCCGGTACTATCCGCAAAACGATTACCGCAATGGCTCCCACTACGCCTCCTACGAGGCCGTGATGATGAAAAGCATGTTCGAACTGGCGGACCGTGAGAAGACAAACATCACGGGCATGGTGACGTGGGCGTTCGAATTCGAAAACCAGCCCTTTTTCGAAGGCTTTCGCACCCTGTCCACAAATGGCGTGGATAAACCGATTCTCAATTTGTACCGCATGACGGGCATGATGCGAGGCAACCGCGTGGCCGTCGAAAGCAGCGGCCACGTGCCGCTGGCGACGATGACGGCCGAAAGCGTCCACGGAAATTCGGATGTCGATGCCCTTGCCGTCCGCTCCGATCATGAAATTTCCGTCCTTGCCTGGAACTATCATGACGAAAACGTCCCTGCGGCCCCCGACGCCGGGGTGCAGATTCAGGTCGCGGGAATTCCCGCCACGGTGAAGCGCGTCCTGGTCCGTCACTATCGCATCGACGATACGCACAGCAACGCTTTTACGGCCTGGAAGAATATGGGATCGCCGCAGCAACCCACGACGGAACAATTCGCGTCGCTGGAAGCCGCTGGCCAATTGCAGGAATTTGAATCGCCGCGCTGGATGAACAACGACAAGGAAACGAAGCTGGAAATCCGGCTTCCCAGGCAGGCCTTGTCACTGGTTCAACTGAGCTGGTAGCGTTATCCAAACTCAAATTAGGAATGGAGGGCACGATGAATCGTCGCCTGAAATTGGTAGCGGCCGCGGTGGTTATCTCGCGGCATTTGGAATTTCGTTCGGGCATGTACAGGCTCAGAACCAGAGCCCCTCAGCCGCCACCCCCGCGGATTATCTGAAGTGGCGCAATGAGATGAAGAACTGGGGCAGATGGGGCGCCGACGATGAGCGCGGCACGTCAAATCTGATCACTCCCGCAAAGACATTGAGCGCCCTGAAGCTGGTGAAACTCGGCCTCGTGATTTCGCTGGCCCATCCCGTGCCGCAACAGTCCGACGCGGAAGTTGCGCCCGCCGGAGTGTTTCACCGCACGACCAACGGAATTTCCGCGACGAACACCACCGATACGTATTCTGTGAGCTATCACGGCAATACCGTGTCTCATATGGATGCGTTCTGCCATTTTTTCTTTGACGGCAAAATGTATAACGGTTATCCCGTGGCCGACAATATTTCACCGGAAACCGGATGCAGGAAAGACTCGATCATGGCCTGGAAGGATGGCGTTGTCACGCGCGCCGTTCTGTATGACATGCCGCAACTGAAAGGCGTGGACTCCATCGAACCGGGCACACCGATTACGCGCGCGGACCTCGAGGCCTGGGAGAAAATGGCGAAAATCAAAGCGGGGCCTGGCGACGTGCTCCTGCTGTATGTCGGGCGCTGGAAAAGAAGGGCGAAAGAAGGCCCCATTGCGGGGCACGTCGCTGGGTATCATCCGGATGTGGTCCCTTTTATCAAGGAGCGCGATCTGGCCTTCATCGGCCACGATTTCAATATCGACTGGAATCCGCGCCCGGGCTGGGGCGCCGAGCAGGGGATTCCCGTCAACCCTGTTCACCAGGCGGTCTTGAACTGGATGGGCGTGAGCATCATCGAAAGTCTGGACCTGGAAAAAGCCGTGGAGACGGCGCGGCGGCTGAAGCGCTACGAATTCATGATTACGATTGCCCCTCTCGTGGTCGAGGGCGGCACCGGTTCGCCGCTGAATCCACTGGCGACTTTTTAGGGATGGAAAGCGAAAGTATGGCGTCGAGTGGAGTCATGTGTCCCGGGGCAATCCGCTTTCTTTACCGGTAACCACGTGCAGCACGCAGTTTTGGCGAATTACTTCGCAAAATTCCGATTTTTATCGGGGCCGCCGGCTCAAATCCATCGAATCGAGCAATTGGAAAAAAAGATCGACAACGTCTTCTCCAGGAATGTGAAGCTTTCATAACAAGTAAAATGAATAGTGCTAGTA
The DNA here is from genome assembly GCA_963788335.1 of Terriglobia bacterium. GTDB lineage: Bacteria > Acidobacteriota > Terriglobia > Acidiferrales > UBA7541 > Palsa-360. The sequence goes on along the minus strand of CAWBGM010000001.1, from coordinate 1,111 downwards.
CTCACAAATAATCGTCGTGGACTTGCGAATACCGCGCTGCCGGGATATATATACGCAGTTAAAAAATCTAATGCCGAAGTTCGCATCCGGAAATGACGGAATATGCAAAGAGTCGAATTGCGCAAAGCACATCGATATGGGTTGTCCCTGCCTGTGACAGTCCACGCTCCCACCCTTGAAGACTCGCCGCAACAAACGGGCAGGACGCGCGACATCTCGACACGCGGAGTTTATTTCCTTATAGAGGCCGATATTAAGTCCGGGAACGCCGTAAGTCTGACGATGACGCTTCCCACCGGGATGACTCGCGGAACCGACGTTCTTGTCAATGTCACAGGGAAGATCGTGCGGGTCGACGATTTCTCGGTGGACAATTTCAGGAAAATTGGAGTGGCCGTTTCGATCGAAGAGTACGAAATCGTTCGAAGTAATCCGGCCCCGGCTTAAACCCTTATCCACTTCAGGTTTAAATGGCCGCCTCCAGAATCCGCGATGCAGCCTTCCTGCAGCGCAAATGCAGATGTCCCGCCCGAATTGTCGGAAGGCCCCCGCGTAACTTTCAAACGCGATGCCGGGCCGTTCAGGCATGCACCAGGGATTCCCTCTTCCGCGCCTTCCATGCTTTGTTCGCTTATTCCTATTCCGTGGAAGATCGGATTCGTGCGTTTCAGCGGGCGGCATTTCGTGTGAGGAGTAAATCCGCAGCGTGTCCGCAAATTCTTCCAGTATTCGTGAGAAGTCATCCGCCGAGAACGACGCCCGCCCCAGGCAATCTCTCCCATGGTCGATGGCGGGCATCCAAAGCTCCGAATCACCCAGTTCCAGTTTGACGAAGACGCTGACGGGCTGGCCAGCCAGTTTCCTTGCCAATCCCAGCCCCGTCCCGTCGGGCAAAATAGAGTCGCTCAAGACCAGATCGAACGGGTTCACGGCCAACATCCGGCGAGCATCTTTCAGGTTGCCGGCAAAATCGCACCGGACACCGCATCGGCGCAGATGGATTGCCAATGTTTGATGACGGAAAAATTCATGTCCAACCAGGAGCGCATTCATGGGACCTCCCAGCGAAGATTCCTGCATCAAGTTTAATCCTTTGCAGGGAAGAAGGACC